>NZ_JAOWIF010000012.1 GCF_030332225.1 Citrobacter sp. Cu233 | reverse complement strand
TGGTGGAGCTATGCGGGATCGAACCGCAGACCTCCTGCGTGCAAAGCAGGCGCTCTCCCAGCTGAGCTATAGCCCCATCGTAGTTATCTCATTCACCTTAATTTTTGTTGAAGCAAGGCGTGGTGACACGAAGCATACTGAAGTATGTGAGTGTCGCCGCAACGCAGCATCAGCAAAAATTTGGTAGGCCTGAGTGGACTTGAACCACCGACCTCACCCTTATCAGGGGTGCGCTCTAACCACCTGAGCTACAAGCC
>NZ_JAOWIF010000011.1 GCF_030332225.1 Citrobacter sp. Cu233 | reverse complement strand
TTGCTGACACTATTGACCAGTTTTTTCGCTGATGGCCCCGTTGTCTGGCTGGTATCTGGAAGCGTAATTGTGACATCACCATCAGCAGTGAAAAACTGCTGCCAGTTCTGCTTGTCGTAATTCAGGCCGCGAAGCGCCTCAGCACTCTGTGTCACCAGCGCGGCGGTCACCATATTCAGCGCCACCCGAGGAACCGCTGACCATGCAGCCCCCGACTGAGTAGGTCCGGTATAGTTACTGACCAGCGTCAGTCCTGTATTGCTTTCGATTGTTTTGACCGGGAGCGTATACGGAATGCCGCCTACAGTGGCAACAACAAAATCGCCGGCTGCCAATTCGGTAGTAAATGAAGTCCCCGCCCCTGATACCTGGGCAGAATTATTCGTCAGGGTGAGTGTTCCTGCTGACATAGATTTTCCTCAGTACATGTTCGGGATAACGAGAATGGGCATGGTGATATTTCTGTTACGGGTCATATCCCATCCATTGCTGAAGTAATTACCAAAAACCCGGTTATAGG
>NZ_JAOWIF010000001.1 GCF_030332225.1 Citrobacter sp. Cu233 | reverse complement strand
AAAGATATTTTCAGGTCCGGCCTGTGTTGGCGTGTCAGGCGGAGGGATAAAAAATGTATTCTTCAGCGTTGACATATTTTTACGTTCAGAAAGACTTATCAGTTCCGGAAGTGCATCCGGTCAGCACGTGTCGTTACAGCACTTACAAAAACCTCCTGCTCATAATCTATGTAATATCATTCCGGTTTCTCAGGCCAATTTTAAATATCGCTACTTGTCGGTAGTAACACACTTTTCCGTAGTATATATGAATACGTTTTTCCATATTATTTACTGTATCTCCGGCAAGGCAATAACTTATTACCCGTCATTCAATGACGCTAAATCGTTTAAATTAAAGATCTCTTCTTATATAATGAAAGGGGACATCAGGAATGCGCAGAGAAATATTTTTTTAACTGGCGCAAACATTGTGAAGAAGAAATCCGACAAAAAGATATCTGTTAGTATTCAGAGCCACGTGGTACCCAGGAAAAATGCAGGGGGAGTCTCTCAGTTCATGGCGTTCAGAATAAAGGACTGACAGATTCCACAAAAACCACAACGCCTTCACCGTTACTGATGACTCATGACAGGTCAAATCCACCACAATGACACGCTGTTTCCCGGCACTTTCCATCAGTTCAGACAGCCCGAGGTGGGTGTACTGACACTGACTCATCAAAAATATCTGTTTCATCCGTCTTCTGTCAGCTCCGGAGGAGCCTGTTCATTCTGTT
>NZ_JAOWIF010000010.1 GCF_030332225.1 Citrobacter sp. Cu233 | reverse complement strand
CACACTACCATCGGCGCTACGGCGTTTCACTTCTGAGTTCGGCATGGGGTCAGGTGGGACCACCGCGCTACAGCCGCCAGACAAATTCTTTTCTACGCGCCGAACTTTAACCTAAAAACTGGTGCTGATACCCAGAGTCGAACTGGGGACCTCACCCTTACCAAGGGTGCGCTCTACCAACTGAGCCATATCAGCACACTAAATTTGATGCCTGGCAGTTCCCTACTCTCGCATGGGGAGACCCCACACTACCATCGGCGCTACGGCGTTTCACTTCTGAG
>NZ_JAOWIF010000009.1 GCF_030332225.1 Citrobacter sp. Cu233 | reverse complement strand
AACTCCCTATAATGCGCCTCCACTGACACGGAACAACGGATTACACGCCGCCGGGTCAGCGGGGTTCCACTGAGAATCTCGTAGAGAAAAGCAAAAATAAATGCTTGACTCTGAATGAGGAAAACGTAATATACGGGACCTCGCGACAGAGCGCTAAAGCGCGTCGCAACTGCTCTTTAACAATTTATCAGACAATCTGTGTGGGCACTCGAAGATA
>NZ_JAOWIF010000008.1 GCF_030332225.1 Citrobacter sp. Cu233 | reverse complement strand
TTTGGAGCGGGAAACGAGACTCGAACTCGCGACCCCGACCTTGGCAAGGTCGTGCTCTACCAACTGAGCTATTCCCGCTTAATCTTCGTCTTTCGAACCGCTACTGCGTTGGCTGCCTTCATTCGCCTAAGTCACTTACTTCAGTAAGCTCCTAAGGACTCATTCAGTTGCCGCCTTGTCGCAATTCGAAATCCTGCGATTGGGTGGTGCGTATCTTGCGATACTTTTCAAATTTTGGAGCGGGAAACGAGACTCGAACTCGCGACCCCGACCTTGGCAAGGTCGTGCTCTACCAACTGAGCTAT
>NZ_JAOWIF010000007.1 GCF_030332225.1 Citrobacter sp. Cu233 | reverse complement strand
TAATAAGTGGCGGAACGGACGGGACTCGAACCCGCGACCCCCTGCGTGACAGGCAGGTATTCTAACCAACTGAACTACCGCTCCACCGAATTTCTTTGTCACCACCCGGATTATTCATCCCGGTTTACTGCAATTTGATGCCTGGCAGTTCCCTACTCTCGCATGGGGAGACCCCACACTACCATCGGCGCTACGGCGTTTCACTTCTGAG
>NZ_JAOWIF010000006.1 GCF_030332225.1 Citrobacter sp. Cu233 | reverse complement strand
GGAGAAGATGGTGCATCCGGGAGGATGACTCAGTTACCCTCGCCCTACGGGTCGTTGCTAAAGCAACGCTATTCTCCCTGGTGCTGGCGATTATCTCGCAGACCATGAAACAACACGTTAGCTGTTATCTCGGAGAAGATGGTGCATCCGGGAGGATTCGAACCTCCGACCGCTCGGTTCGTAGCCGAGTACTCTATCCAGCTGAG
>NZ_JAOWIF010000005.1 GCF_030332225.1 Citrobacter sp. Cu233 | reverse complement strand
GGCGTTAATTCAGGAGAAGATGGTGCATCCGGGAGGATGACTCAGTTACCCTCGCCCTACGGGTCGTTGCTAAAGCAACGTTATCCTCCCTGGTGCTGGCGATTATCTCGCAGACCATGAAACAACACGTTAGCTGTAATCTCGGAGAAGATGGTGCATCCGGGAGGATTCGAACCTCCGACCGCTCGGTTCGTAGCCGAGTACTCTATCCAGCTGAG
>NZ_JAOWIF010000004.1 GCF_030332225.1 Citrobacter sp. Cu233 | reverse complement strand
AGCGATACATTGAGCTAACCGATACTAATGAACCGTGAGGCTTAACCTTACAACGCCGAAGATGTTTTGGCGAAGAGACAGATTTTCAGCTTAGATTACAGATTGTAGTACGCAATAGTTTGCGCAGCAGCAAGGCGGCAAGTGAAGCGACGGAAGGAGCATACTGAAGTATGTGACTGAGGTTCGCGAGAGCAGCCAACGCGGCGGATGCGATAAAGAATTGCGTACAGAGCACAAAGAATTTGCCTGGCGGCTGTAGCGCGGTGGTCCCACCTGACCCCATGCCGAACTCAGAAGTGAAACGCCGTAGCGCCGAT
>NZ_JAOWIF010000044.1:28970-157718 GCF_030332225.1 Citrobacter sp. Cu233 | reverse complement strand
GCGTGTAATCCGTTGTTCCGTGTCAGTGGAGGCGCATTATAGGGAGTTATTTCAGGCTGACAAGGGGAAATTTAAAATAATTTTCCGAGTGCGTGCTTTTTCACCAAAACAGACTAAACCGCCAGTTTTTCGAGCGTTTTGAAGCCATAGCGCTGCAACACTGGCAATAATTGTTCAGCCTCTGTTGTCATGGCCATGCAGAATGCCACATTCTCATCGGCTGATTTTGCATCTGGCGCTTCGTGTTCTAATAGCCAGGCCGTTCGACGCGCAATCGCTGCACCGGAATCCACCAGTCGCGTCCCTTCCGGGAGGACTTGTAATAGCTCTTCCTGTAATAGAGGGAAATGGGTGCATCCAAGGACCACCGTATCAGGGGGTTCCGACATCCGCAGCCACGGTCGCAGAATACGGCGCAGTTCTTCCAGCGAGACGGGCTCACCGTGCAGCTTCGCTTCTGCCAGTTCCACCAATTCAGCGGATCCCAACATCGCTATCTGACACTCGTTAGCAAACCGTGCTATCAATTCGTGTGTGTACGAGCGTTTCACCGTCGCGCGCGTCGCCAGCAGTCCTACAATACCATTCGCCGTGAGGCGCGCCGCGGGTTTAATCGCGGGCACCACACCCACAACCGGAAAAGCGAACTTTTCACGTAATGCAGGGAGTGACACCGTGCTGGCGGTATTGCATGCGATAACCGCAAGTGCGAGGGGGTAGCGTTGCTGAACTGCGGTAACAATCTCAACAACACGCTCCACAATAAACTCTTCGCTTTTCTCACCATAAGGAAAGGCGACGTTATCGAAAGCATATATATAGTGGAGATCCGGCAGGAGATTCCGGATCTCATTGTAGACCGACAACCCACCGACGCCGGAATCAAACACCAGCACGGTGGGACGTGAATCAGAAGGTGTAGCTGCCAGACAAGGTGTATTCCCGTCCTGCAGTTGGGTAGCCATAAACTGTCTCGTAATCTTTATCGAACAGGTTGGCGATTTTACCACGAACTGTCAGCTGTGAGGTGATCGGATATGACACTGCCAGATCCCACAAACTCACACCGCCCATTTTTACCGGTTGATAAGTAACGTAGTCCGTATCGTATCGCGTCCCCAGATAGTGATATGTCAGGCCCCAGTCAAAATCATAGACCTGCCAGTCGAGTTGGTATTTCACCTGCTGTTTAGAACGCCGAGCCAATGGCTCGTTGGTAATCGCATTACGCGAATCTACGTAGTCGTAGCTAAGCGTATGCGCCAACGGCCCGGTGTCGAAGTTTGCAGTCGCTTCGATACCTTTAATACGCGCTTTGCCTTCGTTGTAGTACTTCTGAGTGTGGGTGTTGTAGTCGATCATGTCATCAATATCGTTGCGATACCCCGACACGCGCCAGTTAACACCTGATGTTAACCCTTCAAACGCCCCTTCCCACTGCTTACTCTCTTCGGGGTCAAGGTTTGCATTGCCGTAATAGCCATGCAACTGACCCAGATTTGGCGCTTTGTAAGATGTGCCATAGGAGGCAATAAAACGATAGCCTTCGATAAACTCCCATCCGGCACTGGTTTGCCATGTACCATGACGACCAAACTCGGAGTTGTCATCACTACGTGCTGCACCTTCGAAGGTGAAGTCACCAAGCTGCTGCAATCCCGTTAAATAGAGTCCAGTATTACGTTGGTCGTAACCGTCCGTAACATACCCAGTGCCTGGCTCCGTAGTTTGCTTTTGCCAGTCCACGCCTGCACCAATGTTACCGTGGCCAACAACTATGCTGTTTGACCACTGAACATTATATTGCTTCATATCATCCAGTGTGGCCGAGGAATCATAGCGGCCATAGTTCGGATCATAGTTGTAGTCTTTACTGTGGCTGTAGCTCGAAACCAGTTGTGACTGAATAAGCTCGCCATTAAAACGTAACCCAGCGTCCCAGCTCTGGCTATAAAGCTGTCGGGTATCAAGTAGCGCCGAGCCAGGAGAATAATACGAGTCATAATCTGTGTGGTTATCATAACCATAACCACGAACGAACCCGCTCCATGTCTCGGAGAAGTTGTGCTCCAGTGCGCCATACAGCGTCTTGCTTAAGAAACCGTCTTTATCCGGTTGAGCCTGTGCGCCAGTGCTACCGTAGGCCACGACATCGAAGCCTTTGGTGTAGGCATAATCGCCCATCAACGTGACACGCGTATTTTCACCAAGCTGTTGTTGGGTTGAGATATCGTAATTCTGATACCCATTGCTTCCCACGCCAGCGGTCAATTCCGTCCCTGGTTTTTCGCGCGTAGTAATGATATTCACCACGCCGCCAATCGCATCCGAACCATATATAGCGGAACGCGGCCCGCGGATATACTCAATACGTTGCACCAGCGATACCGGGAACTGGCTAAGATCGGCTGAGCCGCTAACTCCCGCTAAATTAAGACGCACACCATCTATCAAAACCAGAACATGGCTGGCGTTAGTGCCGCGAATAAAAATAGACGAGTTTTGCCCCATGCCGCCACTTTGTGCGATATCAACACCAGGCAAACGACGCAGTACGTCGTTTACCGAGGTAGATTGCCAGCGATCGATGTCCTGACGTGTAACGACGGTGATGGGTGCAAGTACTGCACTTAGAGGCTGCTGAAAACGGTTGGCAGTAACGACGAGAGTATCTGGGCTAGCATCCTGCGCCCAACCAGAAGATGCCGCAACGGAAAGCGCCGTCAACAGCAACGATTTTTTAATCATTGTAAAGCATCCACAATATAAGAAGGATGCCGCAGGTCCACCGATAGTACGCGATAGTGAAAACCAGATGCGACGTTAGCCGGCAGGTCTTCGGGCTTGGAAGGTTATTCTGGATACCGAATAAAAAGAAATGAAGACTTCCCACCCACAGGCAGTGTCTGCTTTACGCTCTCATTTCACCTTTCCTTACCGCTGCGCGTCAGCTCCAGATTCACACTGGATTCCCTTTTAACTCACAGGACCGGAAAACGGATGCTACAGTTTGTTACAACCTACTGTCCAGACCGGATATCACAATATCGTAAATCATCAATAACTGGACATCTGATGAGCAATCCCTACAATCCCCGCGTACTTTTATTTTTCAGGACGCATCATGACCCCCGAACACCTTCCGACAGAACAGTACGACGCACAGCTAGCTGAAAAAGTGGTGCGTCTGCAGAACTTAATGACGCCATTTTTTACAAAGGCTCCGGAAGTGTTCCGCTCACCGGTTAGCCATTACCGTATGCGTGCCGAGTTCCGTCTGTGGCATGACGGGGACGACCTGTACCACATCATGTTCGACAGCCAAACGAAAAACCGTATTCGTGTCGACAGCTTTCCGGCGGCCAGCGAGCTTATCAATACGCTGATGACGGCAATGATTGAAGGTGTACGCAACAACCACGTCCTGCGTCACAAACTGTTCCAGATCGATTACCTCACCACCCTGAGCGATCAGGCAGTGATATCCATGCTGTACCATAAAAAACTGGATAATGAGTGGCGCCAGGAAGCCGAAGCGCTGCGGGATGCGCTGCGGGCGCAAAACCTGAATGTGCACCTGATCGGCCGGGCGACCAAAACCAAAATCGAGTTGGATCAGGATTATATCGACGAACGTTTACCTGTCGCGGGCAAAGAGATTATCTACCGCCAGGTTGAGAACAGTTTCACGCAACCGAATGCTGCGATGAACATTCAGATGCTGGAATGGGCGATTGATGTCACCAAAGGTTCAAAGGGCGATCTGCTGGAGCTGTACTGCGGTAATGGCAACTTTTCATTAGCGCTGGCGCAGAACTTCAACCGCGTACTGGCCACCGAAATCGCCAAGCCGTCCGTTGCTGCAGCCCAGTACAACATCGCAGCTAACCATATTGATAATGTACAAATTATCCGTATGGCAGCCGAAGAGTTTACGCAGGCAATGCACGGTGTTCGCGAATTCAACCGTTTGCAGGGCATCGATCTGAAGAGTTACCAGTGTGAAACCATTTTCGTTGACCCACCGCGCAGCGGACTGGACAGCGAAACGGAGAAAATGGTGCAGGCGTATCCGCGGATTCTGTACATCTCCTGCAACCCGGAGACGCTGTGTAAGAACCTGGAAACATTAAGCCAGACGCATACTGTCTCACGTCTGGCGCTGTTCGATCAGTTCCCGTATACGCACCATATGGAGTGCGGCGTATTACTGACCGCGAAATAATTTTTTGTAGACCGGATAGGCAGTTACGCTGCCATCCGGTGCTGTGCCGGGAGCGCTTTGCTTGCCCGGTCTACAAATCTTATTCCGCGATTTCCTGCTTACGGTTACGCACTTTAAAGCCGATCCAGAACACCAGAATCACCGACAGTACCGCCGGGAAGAAGTTAGAGCCAATATCCGGATATTCAGCACGTACAACGGTGCTGTACAGCAGAACACCGAGAATAAAACAGGCTGCAGCCAGGCCCGGTAGCCCCACAGGCATGGTGCGATTCTGGTAACGTTGATGCAGACAATAAACCGTCAACACCAGCGAAATAATCGGGAATACAGAGAATGGCACAATGGAGCTAAACAGCGCCGCGAATGTGCCATTGATCGATAAGCCGGCAACCAGCGCCAGCAGCAGCGTACCTTTATCTTGACCTGACTGTTTCATTGCTCGTCCTTCTCGTTACTCGGAGTGGTGCGTCATCTTCTCTTGTTCACGGCGGTACCAGTAAAATGCGCCTTTTGCGATCATGCGCAGTTGCAATACCAACCGCTCTTCCAGTTGCCGACGCTGTTCAGCGCCAACATCCAGTGCTTCTGCCCCGGCACTGAACACAATCGTTACCATGGCTTCGGCTTGCGCTTCAGTAAACGCGCGAGGCATATGGTTTTCGAGTTCCAGATAGTCCGCAAGTTCCGCAATGAAGTGCTGAATTTCACGCGCAACCGCTGCACGAAACGCTGCAGAGGTGCCCGAACGCTCGCGCAATAATAAACGGAAGGCGTTGGGATTGTTGCCGATGAACTCCATAAATGTTGAGACCGAGGTACGGATCACACTACCGCCTTTGGCGATACGCTGACGTGCCTGACGCATCAACTGGCGCAGCATCAGACCACTCTCATCCACCATCGTCAGGCCGAGCTCATCCACATCGCGGAAATGGCGATAAAACGAGGTTGGCGCAATGCCCGCTTCACGAGCAACTTCTCGTAAACTTAGGCTGGCAAAACTACGCTCAGCGCTGAGTTGACTAAATGCGGCTTCGACCAGCGAACGCCGGGTTTTCTCTTTTTGTTGCGCTCTAACGCCCATCACGATGTCTGAATCCTTCCACATACCTTGCTGGCACTATACCAGAGATTAGGCGGTTGGCATGGCTTTGTGAATGATTGTTTACGCGCAGTTTGTGCTTCGACTTCGCAAAAAAGCACAACGATAATTGGGTTATCTCAACAACGATGTTACTATTCTGTTGCTTTTATGTATAAGAACAGGTAAGCCTGACCATGTCACATTCCTACGATTACGATGCAATAGTAATAGGTTCCGGTCCCGGCGGCGAAGGCGCTGCGATGGGTCTGGTTAAGCAAGGAGCGCGCGTCGCGGTTATTGAGCGCTATCATAACGTCGGCGGAGGCTGTACCCATTGGGGCACAATCCCGTCGAAAGCGCTCCGCCACGCAGTCAGCCGTATTATCGAATTCAATCAGAACCCACTTTACAGCGACCATTCCCGACTTCTTCGTTCTTCTTTCGCCGATATTCTCAACCATGCTGATAACGTCATTAATCAGCAAACGCGTATGCGGCAAGGTTTTTACGAGCGTAACCACTGTGAAATTCTGCAGGGAAATGCCCGTTTCGTTGACGAACACACCATTGCTCTGGAATGCCACGACGGTACAGTGGAAACACTCACCGCAGATAAGTTTGTGATTGCCTGTGGCTCACGCCCTTATCACCCAACTGACGTCGATTTTTCGCACCCACGCGTTTACGACAGTGATTCTATCCTCAGCCTGCATCATGAACCTCGCCATGTTCTGATTTATGGCGCAGGCGTGATTGGCTGCGAGTATGCGTCGATCTTCAGAGGAATGGACGTAAAAGTTGATTTAATCAACACCCGCGATCGTCTGCTGGCATTCCTCGATCAAGAGATGTCCGATTCGCTCTCATACCACTTCTGGAACAGCGGCGTGGTCATTCGCCATAACGAAGAGTATGAGCGGATTGAAGGCTGTGATGACGGTGTCATCATGCACCTGAAATCCGGTAAAAAGCTGAAAGCAGACTGTCTGCTGTACGCCAATGGTCGCACCGGTAATACCGATTCGCTGGCACTAGATAATATTGGTCTGAAAACGGACAGTCGCGGGCAGATAAAAGTAAATAGCATGTATCAGACCGCACTGCCGCATGTGTATGCCGTTGGCGATGTGATCGGTTACCCAAGCCTGGCATCTGCAGCTTACGATCAGGGACGTATCGCCGCTCAGGCACTGGTCAAAGGCGAAGCAACCGCACATCTGATCGAAGATATTCCCACCGGGATTTATACCATTCCTGAAATCAGCTCCGTCGGTAAAACCGAACAGCAGCTAACGGCAATGAAAGTTCCATACGAAGTCGGCCGCGCCCAGTTTAAACATCTGGCACGAGCGCAAATCGTCGGAATGAGTGTCGGAACGCTGAAAATTTTGTTCCATCGCGAAACCAAAGAGATTTTGGGGATCCACTGCTTTGGGGAACGCGCGGCCGAAATTATTCATATCGGTCAGGCGATCATGGAGCAAAAAGGTGGTGGTAACACCATCGAGTACTTCGTTAACACCACCTTTAACTACCCAACCATGGCAGAAGCCTATCGGGTAGCCGCGCTAAACGGCT
This sequence comes from Citrobacter sp. Cu233, assembly GCF_030332225.1. Lineage (GTDB taxonomy): Bacteria > Pseudomonadota > Gammaproteobacteria > Enterobacterales > Enterobacteriaceae > Citrobacter. The sequence goes on along the minus strand of NZ_JAOWIF010000044.1, from coordinate 150,828 downwards.
TAAACCGCCTGTTTTAACGCGTTGTCGAAATGGCCATCCATTGCCCCACGGATGGCCTCTGCCAGCTGTTCATAACGGCTGCGCAGCGGCGATCCTGGACGATAGACGAGACCAATAGTACGGCGCGGTTCCGGCTTAATGCACGGCAGATAGACCACACCATCACGCTTACGCTCTGGCGGAACGGCTAGTGCAGGCAGTAAGGTAATGCCACTACCTGCCGCAACCATATTGCGCAACGTTTCCAGACTGGTTGCCCGGAAATGGGTGTCTTCATCAGCACCTGCTTCAAAGCAGAAGCCCATCGCCTGATCGCGCAGACAGTGCCCATCTTCCAGCATCAGCAGTTTTTCACCTGCTAAATCTGACATCGGCACACAGTCGCGGTTTGCCCATGGGTGATCTTCATAGATCGCCAGCATCATAGGCTCATCAAATAGCGGCACTTCAATGAACGCCTCACTTTCCTTGACCAACGCCAGGATTACGCAGTCGAGCTTACCGCTATCCAGTTGCGCCAGCAGCTGATGCGTCTGCGCTTCATGCAGGTACATTTCCAGTTTCGGGAAGGTCTGGTGCAACATAGGGATAATATGCGGCAACAGGTATGGCCCCACTGTCGGGATCAAACCAATGTGCAGCGGGCCAGACATTGTCTCGCCTTGTTGGCTTGCCATTTCCTTGAGCACTTTGACCTCGCGCAGCACGGTACGCGCCTGATCCACCAGCAGTAAACCTGCCTGAGTGAACAGCACTTTACGACTCGTACGCTCCAGCAGCATAACGCCAAGCTCATCTTCCAGTTTGCGGATTTGCCCGCTAAGCGTTGGCTGGCTGACGTGGCAGGAGTCTGCCGCTCGCCGGAAGTGACGATGCTCGGCTAGCGCCACCAGGTATTCAAGATCACGAATATTCATTATTCATCCTCCATCGCCACGATAGTTCATGGCGATAGGTAGCATAGCAACGAACGATTATCCCTATCAAGCTTTCTGTTTAATAATGCAACACAGAAACGGAACGGTACCCTTTAACCCTTGAAGCGCCTGTCCGTTCTCATACTCGAAATAACTAAAGCCAACGTGAACTTTTGCGGACCTCTGGTCCGCATTTTTTTTGCATAAAAAAGCCCGGCTTATGCCAGGCTGGATGGATACAACTATGTGCTGTTGTTACGTTGCTACCGTGCTCAGTGCATCAGCGACACGTTTGAACTGTTCGAATCGGCTCCGCAATATACTGTGTTTCGCCGCATCCGGCTCCAGGCGAATCACTGGCGGCAGGGCCGCTTTAATCGCCTGTTCAAAACCTGAATAATCACCGGTTCCCACGGCAGCACACATTGCAGCCGCCCGGCAACCGGACTGTTCAATATCAACAATCTCAATCGGCAAATTACTGGCATCGCAAAACATTTGCATCCAAATACGCGAATGCGTTGGACCCCCGGTAAAACGAATTGATTCCGTGCCGTCACAGAGCTGCAACAATTTGTCCTGATGCAATAAATGCGAAAAAACAACACCCTGATAGATTGCGTAAACCATATCCGCAACATCGTGATGGCCTCCTAACCCGAGAAATCCACCACGCAATGAATCGCAGTAGTTTGAACCGTACAACCAGGGGAAAAATAGAATGCAGTCCTGTTTCTCGTAGCCACGAGCCGCCCATTGGTTGAGCGTGTCATGATCGTCCAGTAAATCGGGGAAAAAACGATCAATAAACCAGGTCAAATTACTGGCAGAAGTAGGGCTTCCTTCATGGGCAAAGTATTGCCCAGGGATACTGAATTTCCCCCACACATACGGATATTCTGCCGGAATGATGTTATCAAAAACACGGGTGGCAATAGACCATGTTCCAGCAACAGCGCTGAGTTGCGTATTGTCATACACTCCGGAGGTCATTGCTGCGCCAACAACATCAAAGACGCCGCCAAAGACCGGCGTTCCCGGTTTTAATCCACACAATGCGGCAGCGTCTGTCGTAACGACTCCTGCCAGATCGGCGGAGCCGATCACCTTAGGCATACACCCCATCATCTCTTCAATGCCAAATAGCGAGAACAATTCAGGATCGAACTCATTACGTTGCAGATTGAATAACTGGCTACCCGAAATATTGGTCTCTTCACAGGTAAATTCAGCCGTAAGGCAGTAACGTATGTAATCGTGAGCCATCAAAACATAGCCCGTACGTGCGTAATTCTCTGGCTCATGCTGCTTCAGCCACCCCAATAACGCGACCGGATGAGAAGACCATAGTTGTTGGAAACTGCGTGGATAAGCCAAACGATCGATATCCTGCGCCTTCCAGGCAGTCACCAGGGGCTGAGCCCGAGAATCAGAGGACACAATACCATTGCGTACCGGATGCCCTGACTTATCGACCAGATAAAGCCCCTTACCGTGTGAGGAAAAACCAATCCCGCGAATCTGTTCCGCTGAAAGATGGCTCTCTGTCAACGCTCGCCGGATAACTTCACAGGTTGTCATCCAGAGGTCAGTCATATCACGTTCACAAAACCCCGCCTGCGGACTCAATAATGGTAAGGTCTGGGCGGCCACAGTAATTTCCTTACCCTCGGCAGTGTAGAGCCCCACTTTGGTAACAGTGCCGCCCAAATCAATGCCCATATAGTAATGGTCCATCGTATTCTCCTTATCCGGCGATAAGCGGCCGCTCGTCATACCATCCAGCCGCCTGCATCTTGCTCTCTATCCACTGGCGTGCGTGAATAATTTCCAGTAATGGCTCTGCAGATTTTTCCGTCCACATTTCTATCAAGAAGGTTCCCCGATAGTTAAGTTGGCGTAATATTTTGAATAATTTGATAAAATCCACGCAACCTTCACCAAATGGAACATCGCGGAACTGCCCTGGGGAATCCGATGTTACTGGAAATGTGTCTTTAAGATGGATTGCGGCAATCCGATCAATACCTTTTGCCAGCTCACTCTCCAACTCGTTGCCCCATGCAGTTAGATTGCCGACATCAGGATAAACGGCAAACCATGGAGAGTTAATTTTGGCATCCAGCAATTTCCATTTACTGATGGAGTTAATAAAAGGTGTATCCATAATTTCCACAGCGCACATAACCTGTGCGGCCGCAGCTTGTTCAGCCGCCCAAGCCATCGCATCTTCAAACCAGGCAATAGTTTCATCATTTTGCGGCTCATAATAAACGTCATAACCGGCAAGCTGGATGGTTCTAATCCCCAGATCCTGCGCCAGTCGTAGCGCTTTTTGCATAATAATTCGCGCTTGCTGTCGGGTATCACTATCGCGACTGCCAAACGGAAAGCGTCGATGGGCAGAGAGGCACAAGGTTGGAATACGTACCCCTGTCTTCTGAATGGCGCTGATAATTTCCATACGATCCGCAAGGGACCAGTCCAGGCGAGCCAGCCGGTCCTCACTCTCATCCACCGACATTTCAACAAAATCAAAGCCGCATGATTTAGCCAGTGCAAGCTTCTCGACCCAACTGGTGTTCCTGGGGAGGGCCTTTTCATAAATACCTAACGGGTGGCTACGCATTATCTTCCCTCACGAGTTGCCAATTGTTGTTGAAACGCTTTCCGACTGTTATTCATGGCGCGCCGTGCCTGCCATTGTTGTTTGAAGAACTTAAATGCCAGTGCGGCAATCAATGTAATCCCCCATACAGCCAGATTAAAATGCAGGCTAAGACCTAGCAGGCTAAGTCCGGTAGCGATAACCTGGAGCACCAATAGTGCGCAAAATACATGAGCAACTTTGCCTACCCCACCGAACGGATCGGTACCGCCCAAAACAATGGCCAGTACTGTGAGCAGAAGATAAGAATCGCCATACCCCATACGAGCGGAATTGAAGCGGGCAAGCATAATCAGCCCCGCCAGGACACATAACAGACTGGAGATAGCATAAATAGCAATCAGCACGCGCTCGGTGCGAATGCCGCTAAACCAGGTTGCATTAATATTGCTTCCGCACATATAGATGACTTTTCCAGTGCGCGTTTTTCCAAGAAATAGTGCCAGCGCGAGAGTCGTAATGATAAAAATCACCATCGGAACCGGCATCCCATAAATGACCTCTGACCCAATGCTACGGACTATCGGTGGCATACCACTTAAGGCAGCGCCTTTAGTGAGGTAAATACCAATACCACTGATAATCGTCATACTGCCCAGTGTTACCAAAATTGGATGTGCGCCAACACGAGAGATGATCATTCCTGTCACAGCGCCAATCGCGACAGCGATCATCATCGCTCCCACTATCGCCAAAAATAACCACCCTAACTGCATACTGGTTGAAGCATCAGCAGGTACGAACTGGATCAACAGCCAGGCCATAAACAGGCTGGTTAAATTAGCGGTACCAATAATCGCCAGATTCAGCCCACCGCTCAGCATTGGCACAAACATCGCAAAAGTGAGCAATCCCAACTCGGGTAGCTGGAAGGCAATACTCAGAAAAGTATTATCGGTAAAAAAACGTCCGGGCATCGCCAGGCTAAAAGCCACTACTGCAAAGAAACATATCGCCAGTAAGCCGGAGCTGGTGCCATCAATTGGTAAAAATGCCTTTTTTTTCATTTCACGCCCCCTGTCAGACAAATCCAACGTCCGTTTCTTTACGCTTTTTGTAATGGGTGACGCAGATAGCCGAAACAATCACCACACCGATGACGATATTGACGAAGTAGCTGGACACGCCAATCAAGTTGAGACCATTTTTGAGTATGCCGATAAGGAAGACCCCCATAAGCGTACCGATCACCGAACCACGCCCCCCGGATAAGCTAGCCCCTCCCAGTACAGCAGCAGCCAGAACATCCAATTCACCGCCAACCAACGCATTGGGAACAACCTCGCTCATGCGGTAAGCCTGCAGCATTCCGCCGATCGCCGCCGCCGCGCCAAGATAGCCGTAGGCGAACAGATAAATAAGTGAAACCCGGATACCAATACGCCGCGCCGACTCTGTACTGCCACCCACAGCATAAAGCTGACGTCCAATATGGGTTTTCGTCATGACAATCCATGTAAAACAGGCCATGCCCAGCATCACTACCAGAGGCAATCCAACCTGATAAACCTCCCCTTCAAATTCGAAGCTAAAAAGGGAACGTTGCGTTATCCACCAGTCAGGTAAGTCATAGATGCTGTGACCATTCGTCAGCCACATCAACATGCCGAATAACAACGACTGCATACTGATGGTGATAATGATGGAAACTACGTTGAGGTAATAAATGAGGATCGCATTGATCAGGCCAAACAAAACCCCCAGAGCAATAGCAATCCCGAGACATAGCAGTGGATTGGCTATTGTTTCATTAAGCAGTAATGACGCCACCACATACTGAACAACTGAGGCTACAGCAGCGAATGAAATATCAATCCCTCCTGTCACCAGCACAACAAATAGCCCGAGGGCAAAGATCCCTGTAACGGCATAGCTTTCTGTCAGATCCAGCAGGTTTTGAATTGACAGAAATTGATCATTCATAAGAGAAAACAGTACCAGCATCAGGGCGATAACCCATCCCAACCATCCTTCGACTGAACGTGGAAACCGCAGGTGCAATAAACTAGCCATTAATCACCTCCGCTAGCTGTTGTTCGGTATAGAGAGAAGGCTGCAGTTCGTTAATAATCTTCCCACGCCGCATATGAAAAATACGATCGCAGTTGTAATACGCTTCTGGCGCTTCATCAGTAATCAGCAAGACTGAAATACCTACACCGGAAAGCCGGTGAATAAGCTGGTAAATACTGTCTTTCGCCCCTATATCAACACCAACTGTAGGGGCATCAAGAATAAGTACTTTTGGACGCGTTAAAATCCATTTCGCCAGCACCACTTTTTGTTGATTACCACCAGAAAGTGTTGAAAGTGGGTTATCAGGATTGGTGACTTTAATATCCAGATCCTCAATCCATTCTTTAACCAAGGCGTCCTGGCGTTTTTCATCAATAAATTGCCATGGTGTTTTTAACCGGTTAAGGATCGAAAGTACCATATTGTCACTGACTGACTGGGATAAAACCGCTCCCAATGTAAGACGATCTTCAGAGACATAGGCAATACCTAATTTCGCTGCTTGGGTATTATCTTTAATCACAACTTTTTTACCTTCCAGATAAATATCTCCGCTATCTGGATGAGTAATACCAAATAGGCTCAACGCCAGCTCTGTTCGTCCCGAACCTAACAAACCGCACAATCCCAGAACCTCACCCTGATGAAGTTTCAGGGAAATATCTTCAAATTGTCCTTTCCTGCTCAAATTTTTCAGCTCAAGGACAACTTTACCTTCAACACTATTCGGTAATTTTTTCTGGTGAACAATGGTCCTGCCGGTCATCAGTTCTGTAATACGTCCCGGAGACAACTGTTCAGCCGCCCAGGTACCTATAATTTCACCATCGCGAATAACCGTGATACGGTCAGAAATCTCTTTGACCTCATCCAGGCGGTGACTAACAAAAACGACAGTGATATTTTTATGACGGAGATAATTTACCGTACGTAGTAGTTGGTTAACTTCGGTACGAGTAAGCGAAGCCGTTGGTTCGTCCATTATCACCAGTCGGGCTTCTGCGACCAGAGCACGACAAATGGCAACCTGCTGGCGCTGCGCAATAGGCAAATGCTGAACCAATGCGTCAACATCGAGGTTAAAATTTAATTCCTGTATAATCTTCTCTGATACCGCTTTCAGATGGGCTTTTTTGTGCCACCTGAAATACCCCTTAAGGTTATATTCAAAGGCTATGTTTTCTGCCACCGTCAAATTAGGAAATAATGAGAGATCCTGATAAATAACCTGGATACCTAACTCGCGAGCTCTATCTGGTGAAAGTCTGGACCAGGATCTATTATCAATAATAATTTCGCTACCCGTATCCGGGATATATACACCACTCAGCGTTTTTATTAATGTACTTTTACCACAACCATTTGCACCAGCAAGACAGTGGACTTCACCCTTATTTAGAGTGAGATCAATATTTTTTAATGCCCGATGACCGCCGAAGCTTTTAGTTAACGATTTTAACGTCACTAACGGTTCACCTGTATTTTGCTCTGTAATATGAGGCATCATACTGTTCCTAAACGACCAAAGGATTTCCGGGCCAGTTTAGGCCCGGTGATGCAAACTAAAATTACAAACCTAACTTCACTAAACGTTGCGTATTTTCAAGATCGAGTTTTTCAGGGTTATCGCTGAGAATGGTGTTGTTCTGAACTTTAATTTCTCCCATATCACCGATTTTTACACCATCCTTAATTGGCTCACCGTTCATCATCGCCGTGGCGACCTGAACAAACACTTTACCTGCAGTCATCGGGTTAGAAATGTAGCCGCCATCAATAGCACCTTTTTCCAGCAACTTAATGCCCTGGCCTGGGGTGAACGTACCAAATACGCAAATTGCATCATTTTTCTTACGTTTATCAATAGCACGACCTGCACCGATTGGTCCCTGCGAACCAAAAGACATGATGCCTTTCAGATCTTTGTATTTAGACATCAGATCGTTGGCTGTACGCATAGAGTCATCTACAGACTCCGCTACACCAAAGCGATCCTCAACGAGCGTCATTTTAGGATAATGTTCTTTTTGATAAGCAATGGCGGCATCAGCCCAGTCATTCACCAATGGAACCGTCAGACTGCCTACAAACATGGCGTACTTCCCTTCTTCACCCATGCATTTCGCCATGTCTTTCATGTGATTTGCGCCCATCGTTTGGGTGTTAAGCAACTCAAAGTCCCAGTCAGCATTGGCCTGGTTTGGTGACTCATGAGTAATGACTTTAATACCAGCCTCCTGGGCACGCTTTAACACAGGTTCCAGAACTTTCGCATCATTTGGGACAACGCCAATCACATCAACTTTCTTGGCGATTAAATCTTCAATAGCGCGCACTTGCTCGGCGGGATCCGCAGTTGTCGGTCCTACTTGCCAGGCATTTACACCTAATGCTTTACCTTCTTCCTTAATGCCTTGTTCCATCACGTTAAACCATGGAATACCACCAACTTTTACCACGACGCCCATCGTAAAAGGTTTATTCGCTTTTTGCGCTGCTGCAGGTTGTTCTGCCCATGCAAGAGATGATGACAAAGCTGCAGTAATCAGACAGGGTAAGATTAATTTTTTCATCGTAAATTCCTTAAGAAATATTCTTCATATGTCAGGAAATCCCGATAAAAATATCAGCCTGACTTTTTATTTATTTCAACTTTCCTCTGGTATTGGCTAAATAATCGTGCACTGCCTTAATTATTTAGTTAACGACTAACATCTATTACTTATCGACTTCTACTACATTTAACTGTGGGTAAAGGCTACGATAACGATCGTCAATACAATTATTAGTAACCATGACGTCAATTTCATCTAACATACAAATTTTACTGAAGGCATACTGCTCAAACTTACTGGAGTCTACCATTAATATTTTTTGAGCAGAGACCTGAAGCATTACCTGTTTTAATCTGGCATTTATTTCGCTGCCATCTCTAACTCCATTTTCCAGATTCAGTCCCTGACATGAAAAGAAAAAGCTATTAATCTGAAAATTCCTGATCGCACTCTCTGCTACTGGTCCATGAAAGTCATCATGACGCTCTGAATACTCTCCGCCGATACCAATAATGCGAACTTTATCCCGGCACGCTAATGCCTGGATAATCCGTAGCGAATTCGTCACAACCGTAATATCAATATCCGGAATCTGCCGGGCAAGAAACCAACAGGTACTACTGTTATCCATCAAAATACAATCGCCAGAGCGAATAAACTGCAACGCCGCCTTGGTTATTTTGGCTTTAACATCGGGATGTGCTTCAGTACGCTTGCGAAATGACTCTGCGCGATCCACGCTATTTATTTGCCAGGTTTTATCTTCTGTTATAGCCGTAGATATTAAATCAGGAGCATCCAAAGATACTGCGCCGCCAAAGCTGCGGGTGAGTTTCTTTTTTTGCTCAAGTTTTGTCAAATCTCTTCGAATAGTTTCCTGGGATACCTGGCATAATTTCGACAGTTCCGTTACACGCACAGCACCCATTTGTTGAACGTGTGCGCAGATTATTTTATAACGTTCTGCCTGCAACATAATTTCAGCCCACCAAGACAAAATTCACTGTGTCTACATAATTAATCTTTTTGCCTTAACTTAAAGTGATTGGTATCAAGAATTGCTTTACAGAAATAATACACAATTAACAGTGTGATCTAAGTTTAATTTATTGATGCAATAAATGAGTTTTATAACGCAATAATGAGATTTTAATCACAAAATCAATCTCTTTTCTTATTTAATTATCACAGCATAACGACTAAACGGGCATATACGGGCATCAATAAAATCGAAAAACACGCCCGAATACTTCCGAGTTTGACCGCTTTAGCCGTTTTATACATAAGTATCGTCTGCTTGTATTTTACATCTTATGTATTCGGCGTAATTTAAATAGCAACATGATTTCCCAGCAAAATTAAAGAACTCATTTTTATAAAGCTAAATAATATTTCTGGAGTCAAGAATGGATACACTGAAGGAAAAAGTATTTAACGCTAATTTATCCTTACCAGCCCATCATCTGGTGACGTTTACATGGGGCAACGTCAGCGGCATTGATCGTAAAAAAGGCATAATGGTCATTAAACCTTCTGGTGTCGAATATGACAGCATGAGCCTGAATGATATGGTTGTTGTCGACATACAAAGCGGGAAGGTTGTTGAGGGGAATAAAAAACCTTCATCTGATACCGACACTCACCTGGCACTGTATCACGCCTTTCCAAATATCGGTGGGATCGTTCATACCCATTCCCGTCATGCCACCATTTGGTCACAAGCAGGAAAAGACTTAATGCCGCTGGGAACAACGCATGCGGATTATTTCTACGGTGCGATTCCCTGTACACGAACGATGCTTGATGACGAGATTAATGGGCATTATGAACATGATACCGGTAAGGTAATCATTGAAACATTTAAACAACGTGGAATATCTCCCGACCATATCCCGGCAGTGTTGGTTAACAGCCATGGCCCTTTTGCCTGGGGAACAGATCCCGCCAACGCGGTTCATAACGCTGTCGTGCTTGAAGAAATTGCCTATATGAATTTGTTCACACAGCAACTGCAACCCCATCTGACTGCTATGCAGCAAACGTTACTGGATAAACACTTTTTAAGAAAGCACGGTGATAATGCTTATTATGGTCAGTAAAAAATAGGTCTTTTGACAAAAGCCTGGCACCACGCCAGGCCTTATAATGATAAATGCCGTTACACGAGACGCGCCTTCGCGTAGTCAATCGCCTGTGCGACTTGCTGCGGAGAAACACCACCTTTTGCCGCACGCTTATCGAGGCACGACTGCAGCGACAGAATCGGGTATACATCATCGCTAATTACGCTGCTGAACTTCTGTAAATCAGCAAGCGGCAACGCTTCCAGCGGTTTACCCTGACGAATCGCCTCAACTACCGTCTCACCTACGATATGGTGTGCTTCGCGGAACGGAACACCTTTTGCCACCAGATAATCCGCCAACTCAGTGGCATTAGCATAACCCTGCTGCGCCGCTTCCTGACAACGAGGGCGTTTCACCTGAATACCATCCAGCACCAGTGCCGCCATATGCAGGCAGTCCAGCCAGGTATCAAGCGCGTCGAATATCCCTTCTTTGTCTTCCTGCATATCTTTGTTATACGCCAGCGGCAGACCTTTCAGCGTCATCATCATGCCGGTCAGCGCACCTTGTACGCGGCCACATTTGCCACGGATCAACTCTAATGCATCCGGGTTTTTCTTCTGTGGCATCAGAGATGAACCTGAAGTCACACGATCGGATAACTCAACAAAGCCTGCTTCGCCGGTGTTAAAGAAAATCAGATCTTCAGCAAAGCGCGACAGGTGCACCATGCCGATAGAGGCATCAGAGAGTAACTCCAGTACATGGTCACGATCAGAAACACTGTCCAGACTGTTGCGGGTTGCCGAGGCAAAGCCCAGCCAGCCAGCCAGTTGCTCACGATCGATTTCATACGCCGTACCGGCCAGCGCACCGCAGCCTAACGGGCTAACATCCAGACGCTTAAGCGCATCCTGCAGGCGGCTCTCATCACGCGCCAGCATTTCGACATAAGCCAGACACCAGTGAGCAAACGTCACCGGCTGTGCACGCTGCAAGTGTGTGTAACCCGGCATGACGGCATCCTGGTTATTTTGCGCGGTGTCGACCAACGCGCTTTGCAACTGACGATTGGCAGACAACAGTTCCATGACCATGTCTTTACACCACAATTTAAGGTCAGTTGCGACCTGGTCATTACGGCTACGCCCGGTGTGCAGTTTTTTACCTAACTGCCCGACTTTATCAATCAGCTTGCCTTCCACCCAGCTGTGAATATCTTCCGCATCACTTTGCAGGATCTGCTGCGGGTCCAGGCGTACCTCTTCCAGCAGATTATTCAGCGCGTCTTCCAGTTGTAGTTGTTCATCAGCAGTCAGTACACCGACGGTTACCAGCGCTTTGGACCAGGCCACAGAGCCGACAATATCCTGCTCTGCCAGGCGGTAGTCAAAACGCAACGAGTCGTTGAACTGTTTGAACCGCTGATCTGCTGCCTGTGTAAAACGCCCACCCCAAAGTGCCATAACGAATTTCCTTAATTTCTTGAATGTCATTGCCGGATAGCGCAGCGCTTATCCGGCCTACAGGTTCGGTTCACGTAGGTCCGATAAGGCGTAACCGCCATCGGGCACAAAATAGTTTACGCCAGAATGCGCGTACCAATCGGCGTGCCGTTAAACAGCGCCGGGAGTTGCTCAGCATGACGCCAGGAAGCGATATCTACCGGGCGGCCCAGCGTACGCGCAGCATCCAGCGCCGCGTTGACCTTCACGATCATGCCATCGGTAATAATGCCCTGTTCAATCAGCTGTTCCGCTTTCGTCGCGGTCATTTCGGCAATACGCTGGCCTTTACCATCCAGAATACCGCTCACATCAGAGAGCAGGATCAGATCAGCGCCCAGCGTTGCCGCCAGCGCCGTCGCCGCCTGATCGGCATTGACGTTCATCAACAGCCCATCCTCAGTAACGCCAATGGAACTCACTACCGGCAAAAAACCGCCTTCCAGCAGCAAGTTAATCAGCTTAGGCGAACCCGGTTGCGCCAGTCCAACATGACCCAACTCTTTATTGAGCGGTGTCACTTTTACGCTGTCGCCATCGCCCAGATACAGCCCCACAGACGCAATTTGGTGTTTTTTTGCCCAGGCCAGTAAGGTTTTATTCGCTGTTCCTGCCAGAGCACCGGTGATGATGTCGATTTGGTCGGCTGGCGTCACGCGCAGACCATTTTTCTTTTTCACCGGCAGATTTAACTGTTTCATCAGTTCGTCGACGACGCAGCCGCCGCCGTGCACAATGACCAGCGGACGCTGGTGCGACTCGCGATAATTTACCAGCGCGGTAAACAGACGCTCCAGCGCCTCTTCGCTATCCAGTAAAACGCCGCCCAGCTTGATAATTAATGGATTCATCATTGCACCCTTAAATAAGAGACTGCGTCTCAGCAAAGCCGAAACGGATATTTGCGCACTGCATGGCCTGTGCTGCCGCGCCCTTCAATAAGTTATCTTCAGCTGCTACCACAATCAGATGTTCGCCCTGCACAGCAAATCCGATATCACAGAACGGTAAGCCAACCACGTTTTTCAGTGCCGGAACGCCTTTTTCATACAAACGCACCAACGGTTTATCGCTATATGCCTGTTGCAGCGTTTGCGCTATCTGAACCTGAGTGACACCCGCATTCAGACGGCAGGTAATGGTTTCCAGGATCCCACGCGGAAAGTTGCCCAGATGCGGGGTGAAAATCACTTCAGCCCCCAAATGCGTGGCAATTTCCGGTTGATGGCGGTGGGTAAACACGCCATACGGCTGCAGGCTCACTTCACAGAAACTGTTCGAAATAGCGGCCTTACGGCCCGCACCGCTCACGCCACTGGTGGCGTTAATCACCGGCCACTGAGTAAGGTCCAGCAGCCCGGCATCAATAAGTGGTTTCAGCGACAATTGTGCCGCCGTCGGGTAACACCCCGGAACAGCAATCAAATTCGCGTCTTTCAGTCTGTCTGCACTCCACTCAGCCAGACCGTATACCGCCTGTTCCAGCAGTTCAGGATGCTGATGGGTAAAGCCATAGTATTTCTCATAGAAGGCACCGTCATTTACGCGGAACGCGCCCGAGAGGTCAAACACCACACACCCGGCACGCAGAAACTGCGGAGCCAGATCATGACTGACCTCATGAGCTGTCGCGAGGAACACAACGTCCACCCCTGCGCTAAACTCGCTGATATCAGACATTGGCTGTAACGGCAAATCGACAATGCCTTTTAGCTGTGGATGTAAATCGGAGATTAATTTTCCTGCATCATTGCTTTGCGCTGAGACGGTCAAAGCGGTTATGGTCATATCAGGATGGCGATTTACATAGGTCACAAGCTCTGCACCAGCATAGCCACTGGCGCCCACAATCAGCGTATTCAACATCGGGGCTGTTCACCTTCTTAGATTCGGTTGCCAGGTATAAGCCTTTATCACCTCACCTTACACTTGGTGGGTTTTATTACGCTCAACATTATTGTATTTTTATTCACAAATACTGCATGAATATTGATACTATCATGACCCGAGGTGTGTCAACAATGAAAAACAATTTACCGCCATTTATCGAGATTTACCGCGCTCTGATTGCCACACCGTCGATTAGCGCCACCGAAGAAGCGCTCGATCAAAGCAATGCAGGTTTAATCACTCTGCTGGCGGACTGGTTCAAAGATTTGGGCTTCAGCGTTGAGGTACAACCGGTCCCCGGCACCCGCAATAAATTCAATATGCTGGCAAGCACTGGCACCGGCGCGGGTGGACTGCTGCTCGCCGGTCATACCGACACCGTGCCGTTTGACGATGGGCGTTGGACGCGCGATCCCTTCACCCTCGCCGAGCACGACAATAAGCTCTACGGTCTGGGCACGGCGGATATGAAAGGCTTCTTCGCGTTTATTCTCGATGCGCTGCGGGATGTCGATGTGAAACAACTGAAGAAGCCGCTCTACATTCTGGCCACCGCCGATGAAGAGACCAGCATGGCGGGCGCACGCTACTTCTCTGAAAACACTGCGATTCGTCCAGATTGCGCAATCATCGGTGAGCCAACGTCCCTGCAGCCAATTCGCGCGCACAAAGGACATATCTCCACGGCGGTACGCGTGCTGGGTCAGTCTGGCCATTCCAGCGATCCGGCGCGTGGCGTGAATGCAATTGAACTGATGCATGATGCTATCGGCCATATCATGAAGCTGCGCGATGACCTGAAAAAACGCTATCACCACGATTCATTCACCGTACCTTACCCAACGCTAAACCTCGGCAGTTTGCACGGTGGCGATGCCTCCAACCGTATCTGCGCCTGCTGCGAGCTGCACATGGATATTCGTCCGCTACCCGGCATGACACTTAACGATCTGAATGGGTTACTCAACGATGCGCTGGCCCCGGTGAGCGAACGCTGGCCTGGCCGCCTGACGGTTTCCGAGCTGCATCCGCCGATCCCTGGTTACGAATGCCCACCGGATCACCAACTTGTCGAGGTGGTGGAAAAACTACTCGGCGAGAAAACCGACGTGGTGAACTACTGCACCGAAGCGCCGTTTATCCAGACACTTTGCCCGACGCTGGTGCTTGGACCGGGTTCCATTAATCAGGCACATCAGCCGGATGAATATCTGGAAACACGCTTTATTAAGCCAACCCGCGAATTAATTACCCAGGTTGTGCACCATTTCTGCTGGCATTAACCCGCCGTCGCCTCGCTAATCCTTTGGTGGTAAGCGGGGCGTTTTTTTTAACATTCACATAAGCAACGCTTATTTCGTTCGATGTGAATTAAATAACGTAAATTCCCGCCATTTTTTCGTTTGCTGAACCGATTTCGCCGCAATTGACGCCACGAGTTTTACGTGGCTTTATAAAAGACGGCCAAAAAAGTTAAGCCCGAAAGAGACAGGGCTAATAAATTTAAGATGGGGTGTCTGGGTTAATATGAACGAACAATATTCCGCGTTGCGTAGTAATGTCAGTATGCTCGGCAAAGTGCTGGGAGAGACCATCAAGGATGCGCTGGGAGAGAACATTCTTGAGCGCGTAGAAACAATCCGTAAGCTGTCCAAATCATCCCGCGCTGGCAATGAAGCGAACCGCCAGGAGCTGCTCACTACGCTGCAGAACCTGTCCAACGACGAGCTGCTGCCCGTTGCCCGCGCATTTAGTCAGTTCCTGAATCTGGCCAATACCGCCGAGCAGTACCACAGCATTTCGCCAAAAGGCGAAGCTGCCAGCAACCCGGAAGTGATTGCTCGTACCCTGCGCAAACTGAAAGACCAGCCCAACCTCGATGAAGCGACGATCAAAAAAGCCGTGGAATCGCTCTCTCTGGAGCTGGTACTGACCGCCCACCCGACCGAAATTACCCGTCGTACGTTGATCCATAAAATGGGCGAGGTCAACGCGTGTCTCAAACAACTGGATAACAAAGACATCGTCGATTACGAACGTCACCAGTTGATGCGGCGCCTACGCCAGTTAATCGCCCAGTCCTGGCATACGGATGAAATCCGTAAAATACGTCCCAGCCCGGTTGATGAAGCCAAATGGGGCTTTGCCGTGGTTGAAAACAGCCTGTGGGAAGGTGTACCGAACTATCTGCGTGAGCTGAACGAACAGCTGGAAGAGCATCTGAACTATAAGCTTCCCGTCGATTTCGTCCCGGTCCGATTCACCTCCTGGATGGGGGGTGACCGTGACGGCAACCCGAACGTAACGGCGGATATTACCCGTCATGTGCTGCTGCTCAGCCGCTGGAAAGCGACCGACCTGTTCCTGAAAGACATCCAGTTTCTGGTTTCTGAGCTATCGATGGTCGATGCCACGCCGGAACTGTTAGCGCTGGTGGGTGAAGAAGGTGCGGCAGAACCTTACCGTCACCTGATGAAGATGCTGCGTTCGCGTCTGATGACGACCCAGGCCTGGCTGGAAGCGCGTCTGAAAGGCGAAAAATTACCGAAACCTGCCGGTCTGTTGACGCAAAACGAGCAGCTATGGGAACCGCTATACGCGTGTTACCAGTCTCTGCAAGCTTGCGGTATGGGTATCATCGCCAATGGCGAACTGCTCGATACCCTGCGCCGGGTGAAATGTTTTGGCGTACCGCTGGTGCGTATCGATATTCGTCAGGAAAGCACCCGTCATACCGAAGCGCTGGGCGAACTGACCCGCTATCTGGGAATTGGCGACTACGAAAGCTGGTCAGAAGCAGACAAACAGGCCTTCCTGATCCGCGAGCTGAATTCCAAGCGTCCACTGCTGCCACGCAGTTGGGAACCGAGTAACGAAACCCGCGAAGTGCTCGACACCTGCCGGGTGATTGCCGAAGCGCCTTATGGCTCTATTGCCGCCTACGTTATCTCGATGGCGAAAACGCCGTCGGATGTGCTGGCCGTTCACCTGCTGCTGAAAGAAGCGGGCATTGGTTTTACCATGCCGGTCGCGCCGCTGTTTGAAACGCTGGACGACCTGAACAATGCTGACGATGTTATGACTCAGTTGTTGAATATCGACTGGTATCGCGGTCTGATTCAGGGCAAACAGATGGTCATGATTGGCTATTCTGACTCAGCAAAAGACGCCGGCGTGATGGCGGCTTCCTGGGCGCAATATCAGGCACAGGACGCGCTGATCAAAACCTGCGAAAAAGCCGGCATTGAACTGACACTGTTCCACGGTCGCGGCGGCTCTATTGGTCGTGGCGGCGCGCCAGCTCATGCGGCACTGCTCTCTCAACCGCCAGGTAGCCTTAAAGGCGGCCTGCGCGTGACAGAACAAGGCGAGATGATCCGCTTCAAATACGGCCTACCGGAAGTCACCATCAGCAGCCTGTCGCTGTACACTGCCGCAATTCTGGAAGCTAACCTGTTACCGCCGCCGGAACCAAAAGATGGCTGGCGTCATATCATGGATGAGCTTTCAGATATCTCCTGCGATCTCTATCGTGGGTATGTTCGTGAAAACAAAGACTTTGTACCCTACTTCCGTTCCGCAACACCCGAGCAGGAACTGGGCAAGTTACCGCTCGGCTCACGTCCGGCAAAACGTCGCCCGACCGGTGGCGTAGAGTCTCTGCGTGCTATTCCGTGGATCTTCGCCTGGACCCAGAACCGCCTGATGCTTCCGGCCTGGCTGGGTGCAGGTACTGCGCTGCAAAAAGTGGTTGAAGACGGTAAGCAAAGCGAGCTTGAAGCAATGTGCCGTGACTGGCCATTCTTCTCCACGCGTCTTGGCATGCTGGAGATGGTGTTCTCAAAAGCTGACCTGTGGCTGGCGGAGTACTACGATCAGCGCCTGGTCAAAAAAGAGCTTTGGCCATTGGGTGAAGAACTGCGTCAGCGTCTGGAAGCTGATATCAATGTGGTGTTGGCAATTGCCAATGACTCACATTTGATGGCCGATCTACCGTGGATTGCCGAGTCTATTCAGTTAAGGAATATTTATACTGACCCACTGAACGTCTTACAGGCTGAATTATTATATCGTTCGCGCCTGGCAGAAGAGCAAGGTCATGCACCAGACCCACGCGTCGAACAGGCGCTAATGGTGACAATTGCTGGCGTTGCAGCCGGTATGCGTAACACCGGCTAATTTTTATGCCTGTCACCCTCGTGCTATTGTGCGAGGGTGACATAAAATACTGCTGTCATAACCACCTCATTTTTAATATATTCCTGTCTGCATTTTATACATCCAATGGACATTTGTTAGCAGAACGCGATATTCGACTCGCATTGCTTCAGATCCTCTTAAGGTTTAGCCGCTAACGTTGGCGCTACGATTAAAGACAGGCTCACACTATGCAATCCTTACAACTCCAGTCTAAACCCAAATTTAGCTGGAAAGCCCTGGGTTGGGCACTCCTCTATTTTTGGTTCTTCTCTACCTTACTCCAGGCCATTATTTATTTTACGGGCTATAGCGGAACTAACGGATTACGCGACTCAATACTGTTCAGCTCATTGTGGTTGATCCCGGTATTCTTATTCCCGAACCGTATTCGCATTATCGCCGCCGTTATTGGTGTGGCACTCTGGGCTGCTTCATTGGCCGCGCTGAGTTATTACGTTATTTACGGACAAGAATTCTCACAAAGCGTTCTGTTCGTCATGTTTGAAACCAACGCCAACGAAGCCCGCGAATATCTGAGCCAATATTTCAGTCTCAAAATCGTACTTATCGCACTGGCCTATACAGCAACCGCCATCCTGCTGTGGACACGTTTACGCCCGGTTCATATTCCGTCGCCATGGCGTTATCTGGTGTCATTTGCGCTGTTGTACGGTTTAATTCTGCACCCAATGACCGTCAATACGTTTATCAAGCATAAGCCTTTTGAGAAAACGCTGGGCGGCCTTGCATCGCGCATGGAGCCTGCCGCGCCATGGCAGTTTATCTCCGGTTATTATCAATACCGTCAACAATTGACCGCATTAAATAACCTGCTGAATGAGAACAACGCATTGCCACCACTGGCAAACTTTAAAGACAATTCTGGTGATGCTCCGCGTACGCTGGTGCTGGTGATTGGCGAGTCAACTCAACGTGGTCGCATGAGCCTGTACGGCTACCCACGTGAAACCACGCCGGAACTGGATGCGCTGCATAAATCCGATCCAAACTTCACCGTGTTCAATAATGTCGTGACCTCACGTCCGTACACGATTGAAATCCTGCAACAGGCGCTGACCTTCGCAAACGAGAAGAACCCGGATTTATATCTGACGCAGCCGTCGTTGATGAATATGATGAAGCAGGCGGGTTATAAAACTTTCTGGATCACCAACCAGCAAACAATGACCGCCCGTAACACCATGCTGACCGTATTTTCCCGGCAGACAGACAAGCAGTTCTATATGAACCAGCAGCGTACCCAAAGTGCGCGTGAATACGACAGCAACGTACTGGCACCGTTTAAAGAAGTCATGGCCGACCCGGCACCGAAAAAGTTCATCATCGTTCACTTGCTGGGTACGCACATTAAATACAAATTCCGCTATCCGGAAGGCCAGGGTAAGTTTGACGGTAATACCGAGAACGTACCTGCAGGTCTGAGCAGTGATGAACTGGAGTCATATAACGATTATGACAATGCCAACGTCTATAACGACCATATCATTGCCAGCCTGATCAAAGACTACAAAGCCACCGATCCGAACGGCTTCCTGCTCTACTTCTCTGACCATGGTGAAGAAGTGTATGACACGCCGCCACATAAAACGCAGGGCCGTAATGAGGATAGCCCAACGCGCCATATGTATACGGTACCGTTCCTGCTGTGGACGTCTGAAAAATGGCAGGCTGCGCACCCACGCGACTTCTCACAGGACGTTAATCGTAAGTACAGCAGCTCTGAACTTATCCATACCTGGTCAGATTTGGCAGGCTTTACGTACGACGGTTTCGATCCGACCCGTTCCATTACCAGCCCGGAGTTCAAAGAGACGACCCGCTGGATTGGTAATCCGTACAAGAAAAACGCCCTGATTGATTACGACTCCCTGCCTTACGGCGATCAAATCGGGAATCAGTAACGTCCTCTCAGGCCACTCTTTAAGAGTGGCCTTTTTTTATGATGGCGGTTACTGTTTCCCTGTCTGCTGCCAGCAAGGGATTAACATGTATCACGACGTCAGTCATCTGCTCTCTCGCCTGATTAACGGCCCCACACAGCTGCGCCAGGTTTACTTTGCCAGCACCAGCACCTCAACGCCTGAGCTGGCGTATCAGGTTGACTTCCCCCGGCTGGAGATTGTGCTGGAAGGTGAATTCACCGATAACGGCGTTGCATGCGCACCCACCATGTTAACGTCTTATGATGTTCTGTACGTCCCGGCAGGTGGCTGGAACTTCCCGCAATGGCAAGCACCAGTCGTCACACTCAGCATCCTGTTCGGTAAACAGCAATTAGGTTTCAGCATCGTTCGGTGGGATGGCAAGCAGTATCAAAACCTCACGAAGCAACACGTCGCACGGCGTGGACCGCGTATCGGCTCATTCCTGCTGCAAACACTCAATGAAATGCAGATGCAGCCTCAGGAGCAACAAACGGCAAGGCTAATTGTTGCCAGCCTGCTCAGCCATTGCCGCGACCTGCTGGGAAGTCAGATTCAGACGGCATCACGCAGCCAGGCACTTTTTGAAGCCATTCGTGACTATATTGACGAACGTTACGCCTCGCCGCTCACACGGGAATCCGTGGCCCAGGCGTTCTATATTTCGCCGAATTATCTCTCGCACCTGTTTCAAAAAACAGGGACCATCGGCTTTAATGAATATCTGAATCATACGCGGCTGGAACACGCAAAGGCACTGCTGAAGGGCTACGACCTGAAGGTTAAAGAAGTGGCGCACACCTGCGGGTTTGTCGACAGCAATTATTTCTGCCGCCTGTTTCGTAAAAATACCGAGCGTTCCCCCTCAGAGTATCGTCGGCAATATCACAGCCAGTTAACGGAAAAGAAGGTCATTCCAGAATAAGATGGGTATGTTGCGGTGCCGAAAGCAGTTTACGCACGGCACTCATCACCCGCTGGGGTTCGCGTAAAAAAGCACTAATTCCCGACTGGACGTAACGGCTTTGAGCAAATCGCTCAGCGCCTGCCAGCTCGATATCGGTAATCAACAACACCACATCAGCGCGGCTAATATCCTCTTCCGTCAGACGATTCTCTGTACCGAGTGCCCCTTGGGTTTCAATCTTGATATTCCACTTATCCTGCTGACACAGTTTTTCCAACCGCTCAGCAGCCATATAGGTATGTGCAACGCCGCTGACGCAAGCAGTCACTGCAACCAGATATCGAACAGATGCGACTGCCATATCAACCTCCCACGGTTACCTGAAATCCGGCGTCTTCTGCCATCTTACGCAACGTCGCCACCTCTTGTGCTGACGGGGCGGACACATCCTTCATCGACCACTGCAGCCCAAGCAGGCGATATTTCGGCTCGCCATACTGATGAAACGGTAGCAGATGTACTTGCTTTATATCTAATGATGACAATAACGTCAGCGCACGCTGCATGTTCTCCATGCTGAGCGTAAAACCTGGAATCAGCGGTAGACGGGGGATCACATTGACGCCCTCACTGACTAATAGCTGTAAATTCGCCAGTACGCGAGACAGATTCATATTTACCACCTCGCGAGCCTGACGCTCATCCAAAATTTTGAGATCGAAAAGCACCTCATCGCATAATTTTGCCAACGGCAGCAGGCGACTGGCTGGGGCGTCCCCTGCCGTTTCAATAGCACAATGAACACCGTTATGCCGCAGACGCTGTAAAAATCGAATGGCAAAAGGTGCCTGCATCAGCACTTCACCGCCCGAAAGCGTCACCCCGCCGCCGGAGGTACGAAAGAAAATATCATCTTTCATCACCTCGCATTCCAGTGCATCGAGGGTGATATCACGACCAATGCGCTCAAACGCGCCCGAAGGGCATTCATCAGCGTCACGCAGACACGTCGCACAGTGCAGGCATTTACTCTCCCGCCGCACCGTTTCAATACGCGGGGAGAGTGATTCAGGGTTGGCGCACCACGGACAGGTATGCGGGCAGCCTTTAAAAAAGACGACAGTGCGAATTCCCTGGCCGTCATTCAGCGAATAGCGCTGAATGTTGAAAATGCGCGCAACCTCTTCGCCGTGCGCCCCCACAACCTCACAGTTGATGCGCGGTGCGGCGAATAATGTCATCCTGAATCTCCTTCGACAGCTCGACAAAGAAGGCGCTGTAGCCCGCCACGCGAACCACCAGCCCGGCGAAGTCCTGCGGGCGCTGCTGCGCTTCCCGCAACGTCCCTGCGTTCACCACATTGAACTGGATATGCTGGAGCTTGAGCTGGGTAAATGCGCGCAGAAAATCGGCAAGCTTGCGCAAACCAGCTTCACCTTCCAGCGTGGCGGGCGTGAACTTCACGTTCAGTAACGTACCATTCGAAAGCAACGTGTTATCCAGCTTACTGACCGATTTCAGCACCGCCGTCGGTCCCTGCATATCCTGGCCAAGCATTGGCGATAACCCCCCGTCCGCCAGTTGCTCCCCGGCAAAACGACCATCCGGCGTGGCCCCAACCACCGCCCCCAGCGGTACGTGTGCAGATACGGTATATGAACCAGGCGTAAACTGCCCACCACGCGGGTTCCGGTATTTTTCCACCTCTTTACAGTAGTGGCGTAGCAGTTCAGCGCTGATGTTATCCACATCATCAATATCGTTGCCGTATTTCTCGAAGCGGTTAATCAGCCTGGCACGAATTTTCTCGCCTTCCGATGTGGCGAAATTGCTCTTTAATACTGACAGCAGTTCGTCAAAATTTAAGCGCTGCTGAACGAATACCAGCCCGTTCAGCGCATGCAGCGAGTCGCTCAGGTTGGCAATACCAATCCCCTGTACACCGGAGAAGTTATAACGCGCGCCACCGTCGGTAATATCACACCCTTTATCGAGACAATCACTGATAAACGAGGAGAGCAACGGCACTGGTGCCCAATCACGATGCCCGATATCGCAAATATTACTGCCCTCTACCATTAGGGTAATGTAGTGGCTGATTTTGGTGCGAATGTGCGCCAGTAAGCTTTCGTACGTCAGCTCGTGGTTGCCTTCGTTCTCATACAGGCTGATTTCCATCACTTTCAGCAGGTTAAACATGGCAATATCATGCAGACCGTAGGTTCTGCCCGGAATCGACAGCTCCACACACCCTACCACCGCGTAATCTCGCGCATCTTCCAGCGATACGCCCCGGTTCAGGAAAGCAGGGACCACCACTTCATCATTAAAGACTTGCGGAATGCCGGTTCCCAGGCGGATGGTTTCCGCCGTTTTCATCAGGAATGGCGTATCAATCAACGCATTGGTGCGAACACCAAGATTTGGCTGTGGTAGTTGCACGCTCTGGTAAGCGTCAAGACAGAGGAAAGAGAGCACGTTTACCGCACTGCGTCCGCTTTCCGTCAACCCACCGAGCAATGCGGTATACCCTGTCGGGAACCCTGCGAAGTAGCGAGCACTACTGGTGGAACGCAGCAGCACGATGTCATTGCATTTCACCCATAGCGATTCGAGCAGCTCTTTTAAGAAGGCTGGATCTTCGCCCTGGGTCAGAGAAGCCTGGTAGAACGGCAGCATATACTGGTCAAAACGCCCCAGAGAGAGCGAACTGGCATTGGACTCATACTGCAGAATGATATTCATGTACCAGAACAGCTGGCACGCCTGCCAGAAGGTTTGTGGCTTATGCTGCATGTTGTGACGAGAATTAGCGGCAATAGCGAGCAGTTCCTGGCGACGATGCGCATCCGGGCAGCTTTCCGCCATCTTCTCAGCCAGGGTGGCATAACGTTGAATGTGGCTTCGCGAAGCCTCAAGTAGCAACAACGCCGCCTGGTAAAAATGGTTATCCGGCTCTTGCTGACAGTGTGCCTGCATCTGCGACACCAGTTCACCCAATCCGTGGTTCAGCAGACGCGGATAATCAATAATGATATGCCCCTGCCCTTTGTCCGTCTGGTTTACGCTAAAAATCTGCGTGCTGACAGCTTCCTTTACCTCATCAGTCATTTGCCCATTAATGAAATCCTTCATCGACCGCTGTTCCCAGTACGGAAACAGGACGTCACGGTATATACGTTTATCTTCTTCGCTGATATCAAAACGGTCCTGCGGACGCGTCGGGAACTGATCCAGTTCTTTGAGCAGCCAGTAAGGATCCATCTCAGGCGAGATAATGCCCGCTCGCGGCTTGACGGTACGGTTTCCGGCAATCAATTCTTCATCACGAATCGAAATCTCAACATGCTCAAGGATATACGCGGTTGCTTTAGCCCGACGCAAAATAACCGGCTCCCCCTCCGTCTGTTGATGGCTGGCGGTATACAGCTGCGCACGCTCAAGTGAGATTTCACGGGGATGTTGAAACAGCGCTGTTTTGAGTCGTTGGATACGATTCGTCATGAGGCAGGCTCCCTGGGATATAACGTTACGCAGTTTGCGTCAGATGTGCGTCAATCTTGTTCATGATGGCATCAGCGCGTTTTACCGCATCGCTAATGTTGACGCGAACAATGGTTTTCCCTGCAAAACGCTCCTCAAACTTGATGCCGATATCTTTAGTCAGAATCACCATATCTGCATCCGCCACATCCGCTGCGGTTAGTTCGTTTTCCAGACCAATTGAGCCCTGAGTCTCAACTTTTACTTCCCACCCCCTGGCCTTAGCTGCGCTCTCCAGCGCTTCGGCGGCCATATAGGTGTGTGCAACGCCAGAAGGACATGCTGTTACTGCGATAATCTTCGTCATGGCTCATTCCTCACTTAATTTATTTCAAAATCCAAATCCAGGTCGTCTTCTTTCTTGTCAACCGGAGACTCTTTCTTCCGTGCCAGGCTTTTCAGCACGTTAACGCAGACCGCCGTTACCACAGCCCCCACCGCAACTGCCACGATATACCCCAGTTTTCCTTCCACAACGGGCAGAACAATCAATCCACCCCAACCGGCGTAACACTGCGCACCGAACAGCGCAGCCGTTACCGCACCGCAAACTGAGCCCAACATAATGGATGGGATGACACGCAGTGGGTCAGCGGCTGCGAAAGGAATGGCGCCTTCGGTCACGCCAACACAGCCCATTACCAGCGCCGCTTTACCGGCTTCACGTTCCTCGGAAGAAAAGTTTTTGCGTCCAATCAGTGTCGCCAGCCCTAAGCCCAGCGGCGGAACGCAGATGCCCACAGCAGCAATCGCCACCACGATATAAACGCCCTGCGCTACGCAAATCAGCATGAACGCGTAGGCAACCTTGTTAATCGGCCCGCCCATATCAAAGGCCAGCATCAGACCCATAATGACCGCTAGCATCACGACACTGCCCTGCTGCATCCCCTGTAGCCACTGGGTCAGACTGGCGGTTAACGCACCGACCGGTTCACCCAGTCCCCACATCATGACGCCCGCAGTAATAAAGGTGCCGACAATAGGAATAACAAAGATGGGCATTACCGAGCGCAACACTTTATGCACAGGGATCTTCTTCAGGTAATGCACCACAATACCGCCGATGATCCCGGCAATCAGCGCACCGAAGAATCCGGCACCAAAGCTGTTACCTACCCAGGCGCCAATTGCACAGGGTGCCAGCGCGGAGCGCTCAGCAATGGAATAGCCGATGTACGCAGCGAGAAAAGGCACCATCAGGGTCAACCCTGCAACACCGATATCAAAAAGCTTCTTGAGATTGGGATCGGTCGCAACATCCGGGACCGCCCCCTTGCCATACAGCATGACGGAGACCGCCAGCAAAATACCACCCGCTACGACAAAGGGGATCATATGCGAAACACCGGTCATCAGATGTTGACGGGTGTTTTTCAGGATCTGCACCAACTCTTTCATAAGTCGCTCCCGGGCTGTTTGAAGCCCATATCCATAATGTTGTTGCGGAAACAATAGGCAATCCGGCGCAGCACAGACAGTGGATAAAAAGGCCATTTACTGGATTTTTGTAATGTCAGAACAAAAATGCGATCCGCCTCATAACTTGCACAATATCGGAATTTAATTGGGACATATCGACTTGTGAGACATGTCCCACTTTGATGCTTACATTACATTTGTCCAGCTTTTGGCAGATTTGTCACATGGCAGGATCAGGTATTGCCCTTTTATTCTGTAAGCAGAAATCGTTATGGGAGAGAGGCTATGGCCCTGATTGTGGAATTTACCTGTGAGCTACCCAATGGCGTACACGCCCGTCCGGCAAGCCACGTTGAAACGCTGTGTAACAGCTTTACCTCACACATTGAGTGGCATAATCTGCGCACTGCCCGTATGGGCAATGCCAAAAGCGCGCTGGCGCTAATTGGTACTGACACGCTGGCTGGTGACACCTGCCAACTGCGGATTTCTGGCGCAGATGAGCAGGCTGCTCACCAGCGTCTGAGTCAATGGTTGCGCGATGAATTTCCACACTGTGACGCCCCACTGGCAGAGGTTAAAAACAGTGAACTGGAGCCGCTTCCTGCATCGCTAACAAACCTTAATCCCCAGTTTTTCCGCGCCAGAACGGTTTGCAGCGGCAGTGCGGGTGGCACTCTGACGCTTCTCTCTTCACTGGATCTCAATGCACTCGACGCTCTCCCCGCAGCCAATGATGTGGAAGTCGAGCAATCTATGCTCGATAACGGCTTAACGTTGTTGATGAAAAATATCGAGTTCCGCCTGCTCGACAGTGATGGCACCACCAGTGCGATTCTGGAGGCTCACCGCTCACTGGCAGGTGACACTTCCCTGCGCCAACATTTGCTGGCCGGTATTTCACGTGGTTTAAGCTGTGCCCAGGCGATAGTCGAAAGCGCTAACCACTTCTGTGATGAATTCACCCGCTCCAGCAGCAGTTATTTACAAGAACGCGCGCTGGACGTACGCGACGTCTGCTTCCAGCTTCTGCAGCACGTTTATGGCGAACAACGCTTCCCGGCGCCGGGCAAACTGACCCAGCCGACTATCTGCATGGCTGAAGAACTCACCCCCAGCCAGTTCCTTGAACTGGATAAAACGTTCCTTAAGGGTTTGTTGCTAAAAAGCGGTGGCACTACTTCCCATACGGTTATCCTTGCCCGCTCATTCAACATTCCCACGCTGGTGGGCGTGGACATTGAAGCCTTAACGCCGTGGCAACAACAAACAGCCTACATCGACGGCAACGCAGGCGCGATCGTCGTCGCACCGACTGAGCCCGTTGCCCGCTACTACCAACAGGAAGCCCACGTACAGGACGCCCTGCGCAAACAGCAGCATATTTGGCTGACTCAGGAAGCCCGCACTGCGGATGGTATACGTATGGAGGTTGCCGCCAACATTGCCCATTCCGTGGAAGCACAGGCTGCTTTTGGCAACGGCGCAGAAGCTGTCGGTCTGTTCCGTACAGAAATGCTGTATATGGACCGCATCAGCGCTCCCGGTGAGAGCGAGCTATACAACATTTTTTGTCAGGCACTGGAGTCTGCGCAAGGGCGCAGCATTATTGTGCGGACCATGGACATTGGTGGTGATAAGCCCGTTGATTACCTGAATATTCCAGCCGAAGCGAACCCGTTCCTCGGTTATCGCGCAGTCCGTATTTATGAAGAGTACGCTTCACTGTTTACTACGCAGCTCCGGGCAATCCTTCGTGCCTCCGCGCACGGCAGCCTGAAAATCATGATCCCAATGATCTCCTCAATGGAAGAGATCCTGTGGGTCAAAGAGAAACTGGCAGAAGCCAAACAGCAGTTGCGTAATGAACACATCCCGTTTGATGAGAAGATCCAGCTCGGCATCATGCTGGAAGTACCGTCAGTCATGTTCATTATTGATCAGTGTTGCGAAGAGATTGATTTCTTTAGTATTGGTAGCAACGATTTGACCCAGTACCTGCTGGCAGTCGATCGCGACAACGCCAAAGTTACGCGTCACTACAACAGCCTAAACCCTGCGTTCCTGCGTGCACTCGATTTCGCGGTACAGGCCGTACATCGTCAGGGTAAGTGGATTGGTCTGTGTGGTGAGCTCGGTGCTAAAGGATCGGTACTGCCACTGCTGGTCGGCCTGGGATTAGGTGAAATCAGCATGAGCGCGCCATCCATTCCCGCCGCCAAAGCGAGGATGGCGCAACTCGACAGCCGCGCCTGCCGCCAGTTACTGAATCAGGCAATGGCTTGCCGTACCTCTCTGGAAGTGGAACATCTACTGGCCCAGTTCCGGATGGCTCAACAAGATGCCCCGCTGGTTACCGCACAATGCATCGCTCTGGATAGCGACTGGCGTAGCAAAGAAGAAGTCATCAAAGGGATGACCGACAACTTGCTGCTGGCAAACCGCTGCCGCTACCCGCGCAAACTGGAAGCCGATCTATGGGCACGCGAAGCGGTATTCTCTACCGGACTAGGCTTTAGCTTCGCCATTCCACACAGCAAATCTGAACACATTGAACAATCCACAATTAGCGTAGCGCGCCTGAAAGCACCGGTGCGCTGGGGTGATGACGATGCGCAATTCATCATCATGCTGACACTCAACAAACACGCCGCTGGCGACCAGCATATGCGTATTTTCTCTCGCCTGGCGCGCCGCATTATGCATGAAGCATTCCGTAACGCACTGGTTAACGCTGAATCTGCCGATGCTATCGCCAGCCTGCTGCAACACGAGCTTGAACTTTAAGAGGGTATTTATATGGAACTGTATCTGGATACCGCCAACGTGACTGAAGTCGAACGTCTGGCACGCATCTTTCCTATTGCTGGCGTCACCACCAACCCGAGCATCGTGGCGGCAAGTAAAGAGTCCATCTGGGATGTGCTGCCGCGTCTGCAAAACGCTATCGGCAAAAACGGCATCCTGTTCGCTCAGACCATGAGTCGTGATGCGCAGGGCATGGTAGAAGAGGCTAAGCGCCTGAGCCACACCGTGCCGGGTATCGTGGTCAAAATTCCGGTGACATCCGAAGGCCTGGCAGCGATTAAAATGCTGAAAAAAGAGGGCATTACCACTCTGGGAACCGCCGTATACAGTGCCTCTCAGGGGCTACTGGCCGCGCTGGCAGGCGCAAAATATGTCGCGCCTTATGTGAACCGCATTGACGCCCAAGGCGGTGACGGTATCCGTACGGTACAGGAGTTGCAAACATTGCTGGAGCTGCATGCGCCAAACAGTATGGTGCTGGCGGCCAGCTTTAAAACACCACGCCAGGCGCTGGATTGCTTACTGGCTGGATGTGAAGCAATCACTCTGCCATTAGATGTAGCGCAACAAATGCTCAATACCCCTGCGGTAGAGTCAGCTATAGAGAAGTTTGAGCAAGACTGGAACAACGCATTTGGTCGAATCACTCTTTAAGGAGATAACGTATGGATCACATTATTCAATCACCGGGTAAATACATTCAGGGTGCCGATGTTATTACCCGTCTTGGCAGCTATCTCAAACCATTGGCAGAACGCTGGCTGGTCGTTGGAGACAAATTTGTTTTAGGCTTTGCGCAACCCGCTCTGGAAAAAAGCTTCCAGGACGCAGGGTTGTCACTGGAAATCGCTCCGTTTGGCGGCGAATGTTCACAGAATGAAATCGACCGTCTGCGCGGCATGGCAGAAAAAGCGCAGTGCGGCGCGGTACTCGGTATTGGCGGCGGTAAAACGCTGGATACCGCTAAAGCGCTGGCTCACTTTATGAGTGTACCAGTCGCCATTGCACCGACAATTGCCTCTACCGATGCCCCCTGCAGCGCACTGTCGGTCATTTACACCGATGCGGGCGAATTTGACCGCTATCTGCTGCTGCCTAACAACCCGGACAGGGTCATTGTCGATACTAAAATCGTGGCCGGCGCTCCTGCGCGTCTGCTAGCTGCAGGCATCGGCGACGCACTGGCGACCTGGTTTGAAGCCCGTGCCTGTTCACGCAGCGGTGCAACCACCATGGCGGGAGGCCAATGTACTCAGGCTGCACTGGCATTGGCTGAGCTGTGCTACAACACGCTGCTTGAAGAGGGTGAGAAAGCCATGCTGGCCGCGGAGCAACATGTAGTCACTCCGGCGCTGGAGCGTGTCATTGAAGCCAATACCTATCTGAGCGGCGTCGGTTTTGAGAGTGGTGGCCTGGCTGCAGCACACGCCATTCACAATGGTCTGACGGCAATCCCGGATGCACACCATTACTATCATGGTGAGAAAGTTGCTTTCGGTACGCTGACGCAGCTGGTGCTGGAAAACGCGCCGGTCGATGAAATTGAAACCGTGGCGGCGCTATGCTATTCCGTTGGCCTGCCAATTACCCTGGCACAACTGGACATCAAACAGGATATCCCGGCGAAAATGCGCATTGTGGCAGAGGCGGCCTGTGCCGAAGGCGAAACCATCCACAACATGCCTGGCGGCGCCACACCGGACCAGGTGTATGCCGCGCTGCTGGTAGCTGATCAGTACGGTCAACGTTACCTGCAAGAGTGGGAATAACCTGCCAATGAAAAATCCCCGCAATCGCGGGGATTTTTTATTCATACCATACCGGACGCGCACAAACGCCATCCGGCATTTTCTGTTACAGCAGATCGAAACGGTCCAGGTTCATCACTTTCACCCATGCCGCGACAAAGTCCTTCACGAACTTCTCGTGAGCATCGCTGCAGGCATAAACTTCTGCCAGCGCTCGCAGCACTGAGTTAGAGCCAAACACCAGGTCGGCGCGGGTTGCGGTGTATTTCACTTCACCGTTCAGACGGTCACGACCTTCAAATACTTCTTTCGATTCGTCAGTCGCTTTCCATTCGTTACGCATATCCAGCAGGTTGACGAAGAAGTCATTGCTGAGCACGCCTGGGCGATCGGTAAAGACGCCATGCTGACTACCATCGAAGTTGGCACCCAGTACGCGCATCCCACCTACCAGTACGGTCATTTCCGGTGCAGTGAGAGTCAACTGCTGCGCTTTATCGATCAGTAACGACTCGGTGGTCGACACGTCAGGACGGGCACGATAGTTACGGAAACCATCTGCAATTGGCTCCAGCAACTCAAACATCTCAATATCGGTTTGGTCCTGACGCGCATCTACGCGGCCCGGAACAAAAGGTACTGTGATGTTAACACCCGCCGCGCTTGCTGCTTTCTCAACACCGACCACACCGGCCAGTACGATAATGTCGGCCAACGAGGCGGTATGAGCAGATTTATAAATACCTTCCAGCACAGGCAGAACACGTGCCGCAGTCGCATTCACATCCCAACCGCGTTGTGGTGCCAGCGCCAGGCGAGCGCCGTTTGCGCCACCACGTTTGTCACCGCCACGGAAAGTCGATGCGGAAGCCCACGCCACCGATACCAACTCACTGACAGAAAGCCCGGAAGCCGCAATGGTCGCCTTCAGGTTAAGAATGTCTTCTTCGCTTGGGTTGAAGAACGCATGCGGCAGAGGATCCTGCCAAATCAGATCTTCTTGCGGTACTTCCGGTCCGATGTAACGAGCTTTCGGCCCCATATCACGGTGCGTCAGTTTAAACCACGCACGGGCAAAGGCTTCGTTGAACGCCTGCGGATCGTTAAGGAAACGACGGGAGATCTTCTCGAACTCAGGATCAAAGCGCAAGGTCAGGTCGGTGACCAGCATTGTTGGCTTACGTTTTTTAGACGGATCAAACGGATCGGGGATAATCTCCGGTGCGTCAACCGCTTCAAACTGAATAGCGCCTGCCGGGCTGCGAGTCTGCACCCACTCATATTTGAACAGATTCTCGAAGAAATAGTTGCTCCACTGGGTCGGAGTCTGCGTCCAGACGACTTCCAGACCAGAGGTGATGGCATCTGCACCCGAGCCGCTGCCATAGCTGCTGGCCCAGCCCAGTCCCTGCGCTTCAATTGGTGCGGATTCCGGATCAGGACCAACATGGGATGCTGGTGCTGCACCGTGGGTTTTGCCCAACGTATGACCACCACCAATCAGCGCCACGGTTTCTTCGTCGTTCATCCCCATATTACCGAAGGTCGCACGAATAGCCGCTGCCGCAGAAAGCGGTTCACCACTGTGATCTGGACCTTCCGGGTTAACATAGATAAGACCCATCTCGGTTGCGCCAAGCGGGGCTTTTGCCAACTCTTCAGGATGGCGGTGAGTCAGCCAGGCTTTCTCATCACCCCAGTTTACGTCGAGATCCGGTTCCCAGACATCTTCACGCCCTGCACCAAAACCGAAGGTACGGAAGCCTGAGTTTTCCAGCGCCACGTTACCCGCGAGGATAAACAGATCGGCCCAGGAAATTTTCTGACCATATTTCTGCTTGATTGGCCACAGCAGACGACGCGCCTTATCAAGGCTAACGTTGTCCGGCCAGGAGTTCAGTGGTGCAAAACGCTGCTGTCCGCGACCCGCGCCACCGCGTCCATCGATGGAGCGATAAGTCCCTGCACCGTGCCATGCCATACGGATGAATAAACCGGCATAGGTACCCCAGTCGGCAGGCCACCACGGTTGAGATTCGGACAGAAGGGCTCTGAGATCCCCTTTCAGGGCAGAATAGTCGAGTTTGCTAAATTCTTTGCGGTAGTTGAAGTCCTCGCCCAGCGGGTTCGAACGGTTGGAATGTTGGTTCAGCAAATCTACACGGAGTTGATTAGGCCACCAGTCGCGGTTGTTCGTTCCTGCTCCCGCGCTCTGATCGTGACCGCCCTGATGAAAAGGACACTTACCGGCAGTTGATGCGTTATGGCTATCGTCGGACATGCTCATCTATATGCTCCCTTTACAGTGTTCTGACTACGATATACACCACCAGAGATAAGATATAGTCGAAATAACCCACAGATTCGATAGCTAATTCCTTTTATATTTTACGTTACAGAGATGTAGATCAAAATGATCAATAAAAAGCCCTCCGTAGAGGGCTGGGGCATCTGTTTAATTCGGTCTTACACCCAGTGTGTGACAAATAGCGTAGCTCATCTCAGCGCGGTTGAGCGTATAGAAGTGAAAATCTTTCACCCCTTCGCGACTGAGGATCTTCACCATGTCCATGGCGATATTCGCCCCCACCAGCTTGCGGGTTTCGGCATCATCATCCAGACCATCAAACATTGTCGACATCCAGGAAGGGATACGAACATTGGTCATATCGGCAAATTTCTTTGCCTGCTTAAAGTTAGAGACCGGCAGGATACCCGGAATAATTTCCACATCGATGCCTGCTGATACGCAACGGTCGCGAAAACGCAGGTAGCTTTCCACATCAAAGAAGAACTGGGTGATCGCCCGGTTTGCGCCGGCATCAACCTTACGTTTCAGGTTAAGCAGGTCTGCCTGGGCACTCTTCGCTTCCGGGTGAACTTCCGGATAAGCGGCAACAGAGATATCAAAATCTGCGACGTCTTTCAGTAGGCTCACCAGATCGGCAGCATACATATCTGGTTTACCTCCCCCCGGAGGCAGGTCACCACGCAGGGCAACAATATGACGAATACCGTTGTTCCAGTAGTCCTGGGCAATGGTACGCAGTTCATCGCGAGTGGCATCAATACAGGTCAGGTGCGGGGCCGCTTCCAGGCCGGTACGATCCTTAATACCTTTAATAATGCTGTGCGTGCGGTCGCGCTCACCCGAATTTGCCCCGTAAGTCACGGAAACAAACTTCGGCTTCAGGCTGCTCAGGCGATCGATGGAGTTCCACAGGGTTTGCTCCATTTCACTGGTGCGCGGCGGGAAAAACTCAAACGAAACGTTAATCTGACCGGCAACTTCTGCCAGGCTCTGATTCAGGGCTTCCCGCTGGTTGGCGTGAAAAAAGCTCATACCTTACCTCATCAATCTTTTGTCGTTATATGTTGTGTTGTGAACTGCTATACGTTTAGACGTCTAGATGTAAAAATGACGGAAAAGCGTGCTGGCGTCAACACAAAAATCATCGCTAAAGGTGAGGAATACTCAGCCAACGTGAAAAATATTCACATCAGCCTGAAATGATGAGGGATTGCATCACGACCGTCTGCAACCACTCTAATTTTGTTACGTTCTCAGGCAGCATCAGCAACCCCGTGCTAATACGCAATTCAGTATCGGTAAGCGGAAGGAATATCACCCCCTGACGCTGGATAGCGGAAAACGAGGCCGGAAGCAGACTCAGACCGTCACCCTGCGCGATCCGCGCCAACAGCACATCATGCTCCAGTGGTTCTTCAAGACAGGCAGGAGAGTAACCAGCACGACAAAAAATGTGTCGGGTGTAATCAAAAAAAGCGGGGTTACGTTCGCGTTTGAACCAGAACAGTAGTCGGTGGTTCAGCGCCGTTAACGAGAGCGTCGGCAGTTCCGCCTCTGACCAGATCGCGGGTAAGGCGGCGATCATCGATTCTTGCCAACCGACAGACGTGACGCTAAGCCCCGTGGTCTCAAGCGGTAGCGCCACCAGCGCTGCATCAAGCTTTCCCCGACGCACCTGGCGTGCCAGTTCAGGCGAACTATGGCGAGCAATATGTAGCTTCTGTACTCGCGTATTAAGCTGTGACTCAAGCGCAGCAAAAACACCCTGCTCAAACGCGGTAGTCAGGCCAAAGCGCAGCGACTGTGTACCGGTTTGTCCAAGCTTGCTCAATGCTGCATAGGTTTCATCCTGCTGTGCCAGCAGCGGGCGGATAATCTCCAGTACGCGCGCCCCTTCATCCGTGAGCGTCAGCCCTTTGGTATGACGGACAAAAAGCATGACCCCCAGGCGTTCTTCAAGCTGGCGAATGTGGCGACTCAGCGGTGGCTGCGACATAAACAAACGCTGTGCCGCTCGACTCATATTGTTCTCTTCCGCCACTACGGCAAAGTAACGCAGCAGACGAATATCCAGAGAGTGTAATGGCGATGTTGTCATACCGAAAAGGTATCACAGAAACGGTATTATCCCAATTGTTCTGCGCCCCTTATCCTCATGGCATACATCGCACTCACGAGGAAGAGATAATGAATTCAGAACGCTTTATGACGGGTCAGGAGATGTTGCAAAAAGTGGATGGTAAAGGGGGCGAGGCCGTCGTCGAGAGCCTGAAAGATATTGCACCTGACTTCGCCCGCTACCTGCTGGAATTTCCTTTTGGCGACATCTATTCAAGACCGGGACTGGATTTACGCAGTAGAGAAATAGCGACCGTCGCGGCATTAACTGCGCTGGGCAACGCCACACCACAGTTGAAAGTGCATATTGGCGCGGCATTACACGTTGGTGTAACGCAGGATGAGATCGTTGAAGTGATTATGCAAATGGCAGTGTATGCAGGTTTTCCCGCGGCACTGAACGGGTTGTTCGCCGCAAAAGAGGTGTTTGCGAAACAGTAAAGATGCCGGACAGCGAATGAGCCATCCGGCAGCAAAGATTACAGCAACTGAGCCAGACGATTGATATCTGACTGAATAGCACCGGCGGTCACATCACGACCTGCGCCCGGCCCGCGAATCACCAACGGATTATCGCGATACCAACGGCTTTCAATGGCGAACACGTTATCGCACGGCAACAGCGCTGCCAGCGGGTGTTCAGCACGGACCGCTTCAACACCCACACGCGCTTTACCATTGGCATCAAAACGCGCCACGTAGCGCAACACCAGCCCCATTTCACGCGCAGCTTCCAGACGCTGTACCATCTGTTCGTTCAACTCATCGCCATTCTCAAAGAAATGATCGATTGAACCTTCTTCACAGTGCGCAGGCACCAGTGACTCCACGCGAACCTGGTCCGGCTCAATATCGTAACCTGCTTCACGCGCCAGGATCACCAGCTTACGCATCACATCTTTGCCAGAAAGATCGACGCGCGGGTCCGGTTCAGTTAGCCCTTGCTGCCAGGCCTGATCCACCAGATCGGTGAACGGGACCGTGCCATCAAATTGCAGAAACAGCCAGGATAACGTGCCGGAGAAGATCCCGCTGATCGACAGAATCGTATCACCGCTATCAATCAGATCGCGCACAGTATGGTTGATCGGCAAACCTGCGCCCACGGTGGCGTTATACAGCCAGTGGCGGCCGGTTTTTTCGAAAGCATCATGAATTTGGCGATACTTATTACTGGTGCTTGCTCCTGCCAGTTTATTGGCGCTAATCACGTGAAAACCGTGGCTGGCAAAGTCCAGATACTGATCGGCCAGTTGTTCACTGGCCGTCACATCCAGCACCACTAAATCATCATACGGGTGGGCACGCATCCACAGGAATAGCGCCTCTTCATCCTGTTCTACCGCTTCGTCGTCGAAGAAGGCCAGAGCACGGCTGGCATCCAGCCCTTCATAGTTCAGCAGGCTGCGACGGCTATCCACCACGCCTGCCAGCACGAATTCAAACCCGGTACGCGCGGAAAGCGTTGTTTGTTCGCGGGCGAACAGTTCCAGCCAGCGTGAACCAATGTTCCCCTTGCCGAACAGCACCAGGCCTATACGTTTTTCTGCACGGAAGATAGACTGATGCAGACCCTGAATCAGGCTTTCGGTCGGACCGGTACGCAGTACCGCAACCAGACTGATCCCCTCTTCCGACTGCCAGGTAAACTCGACTGGCTGGCCTTTTAACTGCTGCCAGAAACGGTGGCAATGCAGCGGATTGCGCGTTACACCAGCCCCAACCATCGCCACCAGCGCCAGCCCCTGGCGCAGACGCAGCTCGCCCGGCAAACCGGCTTCATCAAGAATTTTCAGTGCGCCATCAGCAACTTCGGAGGTATAGCAAAATTGCAGCAACTGACGGTCCGGATGCACGCCAACCGCCAGCGGACGCACCTGCGTGCGTTTTAAAATCTGGTCGATATCTTTGTAAGCCAGCTTAAAGTCCTGGCCGGTGGGAACCTGAAACTCAATCAGACAGACGTCGTCATGGCTGGTGACAATGCGCGCCCCGGTACCAGAAGCCAGTACACGCTCTATCCGCGTTGACCCCTGATCCGGCGTGTAGCTGCAGCGCAGCTGGAGGTCGATATCGCTACCCGAAACCGGCTGTAAGGTACGGGCATGCAGAACCGGAGCCGCAAGACGCGCCAGCTCGCTGGCTTCATCAAGACGCAGCAGCGGCAGCAAACAGGCATCTTTGACTTTACGCGGGTCCGCACTATAAACCCCAGCAACATCGCTCCAGATAGTCACGCGGGAAACGCCAGCCAGCGCACCAACCTGCGTAGCTGAATAGTCAGAGCCGTTACGCCCCAGCAGCACCGTTTCACCCGCATTGCTACGGCTGATAAACCCGGTAACCACCAGGCGCTTGCCAGGATGTTGAGCCAGCAGTTGTTGCAGCAACGGATAAGACAGACCTTCATCCACCTGCGGCTGGGCACCGCGTTCAGCACGTAAAAACTCACGCGCATCCAGCCAGGCCGATTCCAGCCCCTGCTGGTTAAGGACAGCAGACATCAAACGCGCCGACCACACTTCACCATGCCCCACCACTTCGGCGTAGACGGCTTCGTTCACACCGCTGTCGAGCAATCCAGCCAGACGCTCCAGATCGTGAATAAACGCACCGATTAGCCCATCAGCCACATCTGGTGGTAACAGGCCGCTAATCAGCTCACTCTGATAACGGCGTAACGCCTGCTGAACCTGATGCGCAGAAAGACGATCGGTCTGGCTTAGCTTAAGCCAGTTAATCAACTGGTTAGTGGTACTGCCCGCGGCGGAAACAACCATCATATCGTCAGGCTGCGAGTACTCCGCCATAATACCTGCGACACGCAAATAACATTTCACGTCTGCCAGACTACTACCACCAAATTTGTGCAGTTGACGACCCTTCGCCCCTGCCTGCGCAATCACACTCATGTTTACCCCTTGTTTGCAGCCCGGAAGCCATTTTCCAGGTCGGCAATTAAATCTTCGCCATCTTCAATACCGGTGGAGATACGCAGCAGCGTTTCAGAAATTCCGGCAGCAGCACGCGCTTCTGGCGCCATACCCGCGTGTGTCATGGTCGCGGCGTGGGAGATCAGACTTTCAACGCCCCCTAATGATTCCGCCAGCGTAAACAATGACAACCCGCTCAGGAAGCGACGCAATGTTTGCTCGTCGCCATCCAGTTCAAAACTCAACATCGCGCCGAACCCTTTTTGCTGACGCGCGGCAATCTCATGCCCCTGATTATCCGGCAGTGACGGATGATACAGTTTCTTCACCAGCGGCTGGGTTTGCAGGTAGTCCACAATAGCCTGAGCATTACGTTGTGCCACTTCCATACGCGGCGACAGAGTACGCAGGCCACGCAACAGCAGATAGCTATCAAATGCGCCGCCGGTCACGCCAATATTATTCGCCCACCATGCCAGCTCAGTGACCGTCTCCGGATCTTTCGCTATCACCACGCCAGCCACCACATCCGAGTGACCGTTTAAATATTTCGTGCATGAATGCAACACCAGATCGGCGCCCAATGCCAGTGGATTTTGCAGTGCAGGGCTTAAAAAAGTGTTGTCGACAACGCTGACCGCGCCAGCCTCACGCGCCTGTTGGCAGATTTTTGCAATATCGACCACGCGCAGCAGCGGGTTGCTTGGACTTTCGACCAGTACCAGCTTTGGTTTTTCCGCTAACGCCGCTTTCAGCGCCTGATCATCACCCTGATCGACAAACAGCACACGATAGCAGCCACGTTTTGCCAGACTGTCAAACAGGCGGTAGCTACCACCGTAACAGTCGTGCGGTGCGACCAGCAGATCGCCAGGCTTCAGGAACACCGTAGTCACCAGATGAATCGCCGACATGCCGGTATTGGTTAGCACTGCACCAGCGCCCCCCTCCAGCTCCGCCAGCGCACGCTGAACCACATCACGCGTCGGGTTGCCACGGCGTGAATAGTCATGAGCACGAGGCTCATTAAAACCGGTGAAATTATAGGTACTGGAGAGGTGAATCGGTGGGACAACGCAACCGTACTGCTCGTCGTCATTTAATCCGCTACGCACTGCAATGGTGGCCTGTTTACGCGTCATATTGAGGAGATCCTGGCTGAGTCGGTGAAAAGTCAGACACCAGAGTAATCATTGTTACAATAGCCGTCAATACATCTGGACATCTAAACTTCTTTGCGTATAGATTGAGCAAAAAGGAAATAGCCGTTAAAATTATATGCATTAGCGTACATTTGCGTCGGCTAACTTCGTGTCAGGGCCGCGCCACTACGATAAACTACGCGCAATTATGGTCCGGGCTCAGGTTCTGGCCTCAATATTAATGACGAAGAGGATTAAGTATCTCATGGCTGAATGGAGCGGCGAATATATCAGCCCATACGCTGAGCACGGTAAGAAGAGTGAGCAAGTCAAAAAAATTACGGTTTCCATTCCTCTGAAGGTGTTAAAAATCCTTACCGATGAACGCACGCGTCGTCAGGTGAATAACCTGCGCCACGCCACCAACAGCGAGTTGCTGTGTGAAGCGTTTCTGCACGCCTTTACCGGGCAACCGTTGCCAAACGACGAGGATCTACGCAAAGAGCGCAGTGATGAGATCCCGGAAGAGGCGAAGATCATCATGCGTGAACTGGGGATCGACCCGGAGACGTGGGAGTACTGATTTACAGGTACAAAAAAAGCGCCGGAAGGCGCTTTTTTTTGACAGCATAAACTTATTTGCTGCCCGGGATGTTGAAACGCTTGTTGAAGCGATCAACACGGCCACCGGTAGCAACATCACGCTGCTTGCCAGTATAGAACGGGTGGCACTGACCGCACACGTCCAGGTTCAGATCGTGACCGACGGTAGAGCGGATTTTCATGACGTTACCGCAAGAGCAGTTTGCAGTAATTTCTTCGTATTTCGGGTGAATATCTTTTTTCATGGGAAAACCTCGGTTTAAGGCCGCGTCGCTCTTCCAGCCCTAACGCCAGACACCACGCGATGTTAATAGTATAGGTCAGTGATACAAATTTGTATCAAAGGCGGCGAATCATACAGAAATTAACCTGCTCATGCAAACTGATCCGCATTCTACCCTTCACTAATGTGTATACTAACCCGCCAGATTTCAAGTCAGGATGATTCAATGCCCGTTGCGCATGTTGCCTTACCCGTTCCGCTACCTCGTACCTTTGACTATCTCCTGCCGGAAGGTATGAGCGCCAAAGCCGGGTGTCGCGTACGCGTGCCCTTTGGCAAGCAACAGGAGCGCGTCGGTATCGTCCTGTCAGTCAGCGAGCAAAGCGAGTTGCCGCTCAACGAATTGAAAGCCGTTCGCGAGGTGTTGGACAGCGAACCGGTCTATTCGACCTCCGTCTGGCGTTTACTGCTGTGGGCTGCTGATTACTACCATCATCCCATTGGCGATGTGCTGTTCCATGCCCTGCCAATCCTGTTGCGCCAGGGCAGACCCGCCGCCAACACGCCCATGTGGTACTGGTTCGCCACCGAGGAAGGCCAGGTCATTGACCTCAACAGTCTGAAGCGCTCTCCAAAGCAGCAGCAGGCGCTGGCTGCGCTGCGTCAGGGAAAAATCTGGCGCGATCGGGTGGGCAAACTTGAATTTAACGATGCGGCATTACAGGCACTACGTAAAAAAGGCCTGTGCTCCCTGGCGAGTGAAACGCCAGGTTTCAGCGACTGGCGTACCCACTACGCCGTCTCTGGTGAACGACTGCGCCTGAACACGGAACAGGCTACCGCCGTTGGGGCCATTCATAGCGCGTCGGACAGTTTTAGCGCCTGGTTGCTCGCAGGTGTGACGGGTTCCGGCAAAACAGAAGTCTATTTAAGCGTGCTGGAAAATGTTCTCGCCCAGGGCAAACAGGCACTGGTAATGGTGCCGGAGATTGGCCTGACGCCACAAACCATTGCCCGCTTTCGCGAACGCTTCAATGCCCCGGTCGAAGTCCTGCACTCGGGTTTAAATGGCAGCGAACGTCTTTCGGCCTGGCTGAAAGCCAAAAATGGCGAAGCGGCAATAGTCATCGGCACGCGCTCATCGTTGTTTACCCCATTTAAAAACCTCGGCGTAATTGTCATCGATGAAGAGCATGACAGCTCCTACAAGCAACAGGAAGGCTGGCGCTACCATGCCCGCGATCTGGCGGTTTACCGCGCCCACAGCGAACAGATCCCGATTATTCTCGGTTCAGCAACCCCCGCGCTGGAAACGTTGTGCAACGTGCGGCAGAACAAATACCGCATGCTGCGCCTGACGCGTCGAGCCGGAAACGCGCGCCCTGCCACTCAGCACGTGCTGGATTTAAAGGGCCAGCACGTGCAGGCCGGACTGGCTCCGGCGCTAATTACCCGCATGCGTCAGCATTTGCAGGCAGATAATCAGGTAATTTTGTTTCTTAATCGTCGGGGTTTTGCACCTGCGCTGCTGTGTCACGACTGTGGCTGGATTGCCGAATGCCCACGCTGCGATCACTACTACACGCTGCATCAGGCGCAGCATCACCTGCGCTGCCACCATTGCGACAGCCAGCGCCCGATACCGCGCCAGTGCCCCTCCTGTGGCTCTACGCACATGGTGCCGGTAGGACTCGGCACCGAGCAACTGGAACAAGCTCTGGCGCCCTTTTTCCCCGGCGTGCCGATTTCGCGTATCGATCGCGACACCACCAGCCGTAAGGGATCGCTGGAGCAGCACCTGGCAGAAGTCCATCGCGGCGGCGCTCGCATTCTTATCGGCACACAAATGCTGGCGAAAGGCCACCACTTTCCGGATGTCACGCTGGTTGCACTACTGGATGTTGACGGGGCGCTATTCTCTGCCGATTTCCGTTCGGCTGAACGCTTCGCCCAACTTTATACCCAAGTTTCCGGACGCGCTGGGCGTGCCGGTAAACAAGGCGAAGTGGTGTTGCAAACGCACCATCCTGAACATCCGCTACTGCAAACCTTGTTGTATAAAGGTTATGACGCCTTTGCCGAACAGGCACTGGCCGAACGGCAAACGCTGCAGCTTCCACCGTGGACCAGCCACGTGATCGTGCGGGCAGAAGATCATAACAATCAGCATGCGCCAATGTTCTTACAACAGCTGCGAAACCTGATTCAGGCCAGCCCGTTAGCTGATGACAAACTCTGGGTGTTAGGCCCGGTTCCCGCGCTGGCCCCCAAACGTGGCGGTCGCTATCGCTGGCAAATTTTGTTGCAACATCCGTCACGCATTCGCCTACAGCATATCGTCAGCGGAACGCTGGCGTTGATCAATACGCTACCCGATTCACGTAAGGTGAAATGGGTGTTGGATGTCGATCCCATCGAGGGATAACCCCTCATGATGCGAGGCGGATCGTAAAATTCAAGATCCATCACACTTTTTATGAAAATTCTGTAACTGCTTCTATTCACTATCTGATAAAAATGTTTCAGATGAAGGTTATCCAGGGACAGGTCTGTGCCAGCTGCACCCTGGCGAGGAGAAAGAGTGAAACCGAACAAGCAGGTTGCCGCCGCTACGATGAAAGATGTTGCTCTGAAGGCGAAAGTCTCAACGGCAACCGTATCCCGCGCATTAATGAACCCTGACAAAGTCTCTCAGTCCACCCGTAACCGGGTCGAACAGGCAGCTCTGGAAGTGGGATATTTACCCCAGTCGATGGGACGGAACGTTAAACGAAATGAATCACGTACCATTCTGGTGATTGTGCCGGATATCTGCGATCCCTTTTTTAGCGAAGTGATTCGTGGCATAGAAGTCACTGCCGCAGAACAAGGTTACCTGGTACTTATCGGCGATTGCGCGCACCAGAATCAGCAGGAAAAGACCTTTCTTAACCTCATTATTACCAAGCAGATAGATGGTATGGTCCTGCTTAGCTCACGCCTGCCATTTGATGCCAGCGTGGAAGAACAGCGCAATTTACCGCCGATGGTCATGTCCAACGAATTTGCGCCAGAGCTGGAACTGCCTACCGTTCACATTGATAACCTCACTGCTGCCTTTAACGCGATGAATTACCTGCTGGAGTTGGGGCATAAGCGCATTGGTTGTATTGCCGGGCCAGAGGATATGCCGCTGTGCCACTACCGCCTGCAAGGCTATGTTCAGGCACTACGCCGCAGTGGAATTACGGTAGACCCACACTTCATCGCGCGCGGTGATTTCACCTATGAAGCGGGCGCTAA
Organism: Citrobacter sp. Cu233; assembly: GCF_030332225.1. GTDB lineage: Bacteria > Pseudomonadota > Gammaproteobacteria > Enterobacterales > Enterobacteriaceae > Citrobacter. Next base: position 108,028 of record NZ_JAOWIF010000044.1, on the reverse strand, counting down.
CGCGTTAAAACAGCTGCTTGCACTACCGCAACCTCCGACCGCGGTCTTTTGTCACAGCGATGTGATGGCGCTTGGCGCGCTCTCTTACGCCAAACGTCAGGGCTTAAAAGTACCGGATGATTTATCTATCATTGGCTTCGATAATATTTCACTGACGGAATTTTGTGATCCACCCCTGACAACCGTCGCACAGCCGCGTTTCGATATCGGACGCGAAGCTATGCTGTTACTGCTCGATCAGCTTCAAGGGCAGAACGTCAGCAGTGGTTCACGTTTACTGGACTGTGAACTTATAATTCGGGGCACTACCCGGGCACTGACTTAAAGTAAAGTGCTTTCGGACTCCCCTGTCTGGTCAAAGGCCCGTCGCTTAAGTAACATGGCGGGCTGACGAACGAATAAATACAGCGAAACGATAGTGGCACAACGAGATTATGTACGTCGCGGCCAACCGGCACCTTCGCGGCGCAAAAAGAGCACATCACGGAAAAAGCAACGCAGTACGCCAGCGGTATCCCCCGCTATGGTCGCTATTGCTGCAGCCGTACTCGTGACCTTTATCGGTGGTCTGTACTTCATTACGCATCACAAGAAAGAAGAGTCCGAGACGCTGCAAAGCCAGAAAGTCACCGGTAATGGCATCCCGCCTAAACCGGAAGAACGCTGGCGCTATATCAAGGAGCTGGAAAGCCGTCAGCCAGGCGTGCGTGCGCCTACCGAACCCTCTGCGGGTGGCGAAGTGCTTAACGCCGATCAGTTGACCAATGAGCAGCGCCAGTTGCTGGCGCAAATGCAGGCCGATATGCGTCAACAGCCTACACAGCTCAACGAAGTACCGTGGAACGAACAAACACCTGAACAGCGCCAGCAAACGCTGCAGCGTCAGCGTCAGGTGCAACAACAACAGTGGAACAACGCGCAGCAGCAGGCTCGGCAGCAGCAAACGCGGGTAACGGAACAGCCTTACCAGCAGCCACAAACGCGTACAGCGCAAACCGCACCGGTACAACAGCCGCGCCAGACGCAGCCAAAACCGGTGGCCCAGCAGCCGTACCAGGATCTGCTGCAGACGCCAGCGCACACCACTGCCGCACAGCCTAAAACGCAACCGGCCGCGCCAATAACGAATGAGACACAGCCGCCAAAACAGACGGCAGAGAAAAAAGATGAACGCCGCTGGATGGTTCAGTGCGGGTCATTCAAAGGCGCTGAGCAGGCAGAAACAGTACGTGCTCAACTGGCCTTTGAGGGCTTCAATTCCCGCATTACCACTAATAACGGTTGGAATCGCGTGGTGATTGGCCCGGTGAAAGGCAAGGAAAATGCCGACAACACCATCAGTCGCCTGAAAGTTGCCGGCCATACAAACTGCATTCGACTCGCCACTGGGGGTTGAAACCCCCAAAATCTCCCCCATCTATACTTGCATTACGCCCCGTACACCTGTGCGGGGCCTGTATTCTGCATTTGTAACCAAGGGGTCTGCTCGTGACAACAATAGTAAGCGTACGCCGTAACGGCCATGTGGTAATCGCCGGTGATGGTCAGGCCACACTGGGTAACACCGTAATGAAAGGCAACGTGAAAAAAGTCCGCCGTCTGTACAACGACAAAGTCATTGCGGGCTTTGCGGGCGGTACTGCGGATGCATTCACGCTGTTTGAACTGTTTGAACGCAAACTGGAAATGCACCAGGGTCACCTGGTTAAGGCCGCCGTTGAGCTGGCTAAAGACTGGCGTACCGACCGTATGCTGCGCAAACTCGAAGCGTTGCTGGCCGTTGCAGATGAAACAGCATCGCTCATCATCACAGGTAACGGTGACGTCATTCAGCCAGAAAACGATCTGATTGCCATCGGCTCCGGCGGTCCCTACGCCCAGGCTGCAGCACGCGCTCTGCTGGAAAACACCGAGCTTGGCGCACGCGAAATTGCTGAGAAAGCGTTGGATATTGCAGGGGATATCTGCATTTATACCAACCACTTCCATACCATCGAAGAATTGAACTCCAAAGCGTAAGGATCCCCCATGTCTGAAATGACCCCACGCGAAATTGTCAGCGAACTGAACAAGCACATCATCGGCCAGGACAATGCTAAGCGTTCCGTGGCGATCGCACTGCGTAACCGCTGGCGCCGCATGCAGCTCAACGAAGAGCTGCGCCATGAAGTTACACCGAAAAACATTCTGATGATTGGCCCAACCGGTGTCGGTAAAACTGAGATCGCCCGCCGTCTGGCAAAACTGGCCAATGCGCCATTCATCAAAGTTGAAGCAACGAAATTCACTGAAGTCGGCTATGTGGGTAAAGAAGTTGACTCCATCATCCGCGATCTGACCGATGCCGCCATCAAAATGGTTCGCGTTCAGGCGATTGAGAAAAACCGCTTCCGCGCAGAAGAAATGGCAGAAGAACGTATTCTCGATGTACTGATCCCGCCAGCCAAAAATAACTGGGGACAGTCAGAACAGCCTCAGGAACCTTCTGCTGCACGCCAGGCATTTCGTAAAAAACTGCGTGAAGGCCAACTGGACGACAAAGAGATTGAAATCGATCTCGCTGCCGCACCGATGGGTGTAGAAATTATGGCGCCTCCGGGGATGGAGGAGATGACCAGCCAGCTACAGTCCATGTTCCAGAACCTGGGCGGTCAGAAACAAAAACCGCGTAAGCTGAAAATCAAAGACGCGATGAAGCTGCTGATTGAAGAAGAAGCGGCCAAACTGGTCAATCCGGAAGAGCTGAAACAGGAAGCAATCGACGCCGTTGAGCAGCACGGGATCGTGTTTATCGACGAAATCGACAAAATCTGTAAGCGTGGCGAATCCTCTGGCCCGGATGTTTCCCGTGAAGGCGTACAGCGCGACCTGCTGCCGCTGGTGGAAGGCTGCACCGTCTCTACCAAACACGGTATGGTGAAAACCGATCACATTTTGTTTATCGCCTCCGGCGCATTCCAGGTGGCCAAACCGTCTGACCTGATCCCGGAACTGCAGGGCCGTCTGCCGATCCGTGTGGAGCTGCAAGCACTGACCACCAGCGATTTCGAGCGTATTCTGACCGAACCGAATGCCTCTATCACTGTGCAGTACAAAGCGCTGATGGCAACCGAAGGTGTGGACATCAACTTCACCGAATCGGGTATTAAACGCATTGCCGAAGCGGCCTGGCAGGTTAACGAAACCACCGAAAACATCGGTGCGCGTCGTCTGCATACCGTTCTCGAGCGTCTGATGGAAGATATTTCCTATGATGCGAGCGATTTGAACGGTCAAAGCATCACAATTGATGCCGAATATGTGAGCAAACATCTGGATGCGCTGGTCGCAGATGAAGATCTGAGCCGTTTTATCCTATAATCGCGTTCAATGCATTTTCATCACTGTTGATGGGGCTGATAAAGCCCCATTTTTATTGGCGCTAAATATGACTGAACAACAACAAATTAGCCGCTCACAAGCCTGGCTGGAAAGTTTACGACCTAAGACCTTACCGCTCGCCTTCGCGGCGATCATCGTCGGTACGGCATTAGCATGGTGGCAAGGATATTTCGATCCGCTGGTGGCTCTGCTGGCTTTAATTACGGCAGGGCTACTGCAAATCTTGTCCAATCTCGCTAACGATTATGGCGATGCCGTTAAAGGCAGCGATAAACCCGACCGCATCGGACCGCTGCGTGGCATGCAAAAAGGCGTTATTACCCAGCAGGAGATGAAGCGTGCGCTGATCGTCACTGTGGTCTTAATCTGCCTGTCCGGTCTGGCACTGGTGGCGGTAGCATGTCACACACTGGCGGATTTTGTCGGCTTCCTGATTCTCGGTGGCCTGTCGATTATCGCTGCTATCACCTATACCGTCGGTAATCGTCCATACGGGTATATCGGTCTGGGTGATATTTCTGTGCTGGTCTTCTTCGGGTGGCTCAGCGTGATGGGGAGCTGGTACCTGCAGGCGCATACGCTGATTCCGGCGTTAATCCTGCCGGCAACCGCCTGCGGCCTGCTGGCAACTGCCGTACTCAACGTTAACAACCTGCGCGATATCAACAGCGACAGAGAGAACGGCAAAAACACGCTGGTGGTGCGCTTAGGCGCGGTTAATGCCCGCCGTTACCATGCCTGCCTGCTGATGGGCACGCTGGTCTGTCTGGCGCTCTTTAACCTATTCTCGTTGCAAAGTTTATGGGGATGGCTCTTTATCCTCGCCGCACCGCTGCTGATTAAACAGGCGCGCTACGTGATGCGTGAAATGGATCCTACGGCAATGCGCCCAATGCTGGAACGCACCGTAAAAGCGGCACTGCTGACTAACCTGCTGTTTGTTGTTGGAATTTTCTTAAGTCAGTGGTCTGCATAACTGACAAATATCAATTAACAACTGATGATTTTGCCAACAGTACACATAGCGCGATATACTAAAAATTCTCGCAGCAACTGAACGTTAAGCCTATGAAATACGATACATCCGAGCTTTGTGACATCTATCAGGAAGATGTCAACGTCGTGGAACCGCTGTTCTCTAACTTTGGAGGACGGTCGTCGTTTGGCGGACAAATCATCACGGTAAAATGTTTCGAGGACAACGGGTTGCTGTACGATCTGCTCGAACAAAACGGCCGTGGTCGTATTCTGCTGGTCGATGGCGGCGGTTCTGTCCGCCGTGCGCTGGTCGATGCCGAACTGGCTCGTCTGGCAGTACAGAATGAATGGGAAGGTCTGGTCATCTACGGCTCAGTACGCCAGGTAGACGATCTGGAAGAGCTGGACATCGGCATTCAGGCGATTGCCGCTATTCCGGTGGGTGCTGCAGGTGAAGGCATTGGGGAAAGCGATGTACGTGTCAACTTCGGTGGCGTGACGTTCTTCTCCGGCGACCACTTGTACGCCGACAATACCGGAATAATTCTTTCCGAAGACCCTCTCGATATCGAGTAAGCATAAAAGGCACCGTAAGGTGCCTTTTTTATGCGTTGTCGCTGATTGCCGGATGGCGGCTAACGCAGCTACGGCGCGAAAGATAAAGCGTAATTAGACTTCTTCCATACGACCCAGCAGGGCATGCAGACGATCCTGCCAGCCACTCTGCTGTTCTTTCAGGCTGTTGTTCTCACGCTCCAGCTCTTCACGCTGCTGCTGTGCAGACTGAACTTCCTGCGACAGTGAGTTGTTCTTTTCTTTCAGCTCTTCGATTTCCATCTGCAACAGCGTGATGGTATCAATCGCCTGCTGTACTTTTGCTTCCAGTTTCTCAAACACTTCTAATGACATCGTCATACCTCTCCTGAATTGCAAGGCGTTGATGGATAAAAATCCTCGTCCCGATAACCGGCGACGCCTTAATAAAAACGAGCGCACACTACTTAACACCGATTGTATGAAGCCGCGTCATCCCTGTCCAGCGGCATCCCGCGCAGATTGCGGTTTGCGACACTTTTAATCTTTGTCCTGGTGACATAACTGTCATAACTCTTAAGTGTTAACAGGATGATCGGTGAAATGATTCAGCTCACACTATTTTTGTATAACAAATACAGCGCAATGGCGCGAAAACGCTCATTTTGTTGATGGAGTACACACATTTTAATTTCGATATTTCTCGTTTTTGAGCGTTAACGATAAATTAACAGTGTGCCTACCGGCTCCGGGGATGTCAGTGACCTTCTCGCATACAATAAACATTAAACTCTTCAGGATCCGATTATGAGTCAAACATCAACCTTGAAAGGCCAGTGCATTGCTGAATTCCTCGGTACCGGGTTGTTGATTTTCTTCGGTGTGGGTTGTGTCGCTGCACTCAAAGTAGCTGGCGCTACTTTTGGTCAGTGGGAAATCAGTATCATCTGGGGTCTGGGGGTAGCCATGGCTATCTATCTGACAGCAGGCGTTTCTGGCGCACACCTGAATCCAGCAGTCACCATCGCACTATGGCTGTTTGCGTGTTTTGACAAACGCAAAGTCGTTCCTTTTATAATTTCGCAAATTGCCGGCGCCTTTTGCGCAGCGGCATTGGTTTACGGGCTTTATTACAATCTTTTCATCGATTTCGAACAAACGAACCATATCGTGCGCGGCAGTACAGAGAGCCTGGGTCTGGCTGGCACTTTCTCCACCTATCCAAACCCGCATATCAATTTTGTGCAGGCCTTCGCGGTTGAAATGGTCATTACCGCTATTCTAATGGGGCTGATTCTGGCACTGACCGACGATGGTAACGGTGTACCGCGTGGTCCACTGGCACCGCTGCTGATCGGCTTACTGATTGCCGTTATTGGTGCATCCATGGGTCCACTGACCGGTTTTGCGATGAACCCGGCACGTGACTTCGGACCGAAACTCTTCGCCTGGATGGCAGGATGGGGCGAGATTGCCTTCACAGGTGGTCGTGATATCCCTTACTTCCTGGTCCCCGTGTTTGGCCCGATTACCGGCGCAATTCTGGGCGCATGGGCATATCGCAAACTGATTGGTCGCCATTTACCGTGCGATGTCTGCGCGATTGAAGAGAAAGACGCTGCGGCCAACACTCAACAAAAAGCTTCGCTGTAATGTGACTACGGGACAAAAAAAATTATGACTGAGAAAAAATATATCGTTGCGCTCGACCAGGGCACCACCAGCTCCCGCGCGGTCGTAATGGACCACGATGCGAATATCGTTAGCGTTTCGCAACGCGAATTCGAGCAAATCTATCCGAAAGCAGGCTGGGTAGAACATGACCCAATGGAAATTTGGGCAACCCAAAGCTCCACACTGGTAGAAGTGCTGGCGAAAGCCGATATCAGTTCCGATGAAATTGCAGCAATCGGTATTACCAACCAGCGTGAAACCACCATTGTTTGGGAACGTGAGACCGGTAAGCCAATCTATAACGCCATTGTGTGGCAGTGTCGTCGTACCGCAGATATCTGCGAGAAGCTCAAGCGCGACGGTATGGAAGAGTACATCCGTAACAACACCGGTCTGGTCATTGACCCGTATTTCTCCGGTACCAAAGTGAAGTGGATCCTCGACCACGTAGAAGGCTCGCGTGAGCGTGCCCGTCGCGGTGAGCTGCTGTTCGGTACCGTAGACACCTGGCTTATCTGGAAAATGACTCAGGGACGCGTACACGTCACGGATTACACCAACGCCTCACGTACCATGCTGTTCAACATCCATTCCCTGGATTGGGACGACAAGATGCTGGATGCGTTGGACATTCCGCGTGCAATGCTGCCGGAAGTTCGCCGTTCTTCTGAAGTCTATGGCCAGACCAACATTGGCGGTAAAGGCGGTACACGTATTCCTATCTCCGGTATCGCGGGTGACCAGCAGGCTGCACTATTCGGCCAGCTGTGCGTGAAGGAAGGGATGGCAAAGAACACCTACGGTACTGGCTGCTTCATGCTGATGAATACCGGCGAGAAAGCCGTTAAGTCAGAAAATGGACTGCTGACCACTATCGCTTGTGGCCCGACCGGAGAAGTGAACTACGCGCTGGAAGGTGCCGTGTTCATGGCGGGTGCATCCATCCAGTGGCTGCGTGATGAGATGAAACTCATCAGCGATGCGTTCGACTCCGAATATTTCGCCACCAAAGTGAAGGACACCAACGGCGTGTATGTTGTTCCGGCGTTCACCGGTTTGGGCGCACCCTACTGGGACCCGTATGCACGTGGTGCCATCTTCGGCCTGACCCGTGGCGTAAACTCCAACCACATCATCCGTGCTACGCTTGAGTCTATCGCTTACCAGACCCGCGACGTGCTGGAAGCAATGCAGGCGGACTCTGGTATTCGTCTGCACGCATTACGTGTTGATGGCGGCGCGGTTGCCAACAACTTCCTGATGCAGTTCCAGTCTGACATTCTTGGTACCCGCGTTGAGCGCCCGGAAGTTCGCGAAGTCACCGCGCTGGGCGCCGCATACCTGGCAGGTCTTGCCGTCGGTTTCTGGCAGAACCTGGATGAGCTGCAGGAAAAAGCGGTCATTGAGCGTGAGTTCCGCCCTGGCATCGAAACCACCGAACGTAACTTCCGTTACAGCGGCTGGAAAAAAGCGGTCAAACGCGCTCTGGCGTGGGAAGATCACGAAGAGTAATGCTGAAATGCCGGATGGGGCTAACGCCTTATCCGGCAAAACTGTCTCAACCCTGCACACGCACATACATCAATAATCCTGCCCCCTCCCCTGTGCTACACTTCGCGCCATTCCTTTCTGCTACGAGTTTGCAATGAGACGAGAACTTGCCATTGAATTTTCACGCGTGACCGAAGCGGCTGCACTGGCTGGCTATAAATGGTTGGGTCGCGGCGATAAAAACACCGCTGACGGCGCGGCGGTGAACGCCATGCGTATTATGCTCAACCAGGTCAACATCGACGGAACCATCGTGATTGGCGAAGGTGAGATCGACGAAGCACCCATGTTGTTTATCGGTGAAAAAGTTGGAACCGGTCTCGGCGATGCTGTTGATATTGCAGTCGATCCCATCGAAGGTACACGTATGACAGCAATGGGCCAGGCGAATGCGCTCGCGGTCCTCGCGGTCGGCGACAAGGGTTGCTTCCTGAACGCACCGGACATGTACATGGAAAAGCTGATTGTCGGCCCTGGTGCCAAAGGTTCAATCGACCTGAACCTGTCGCTGGAAGCAAACCTGCGTAATGTCGCCAGCGCGCTCAACAAACCGCTGAGCGAACTGACCGTCACCATTCTGGCGAAACCACGCCACGATGAAACCATCGCCGAAATGCAGGCGCTGGGCGTTCGCGTATTCGCGATTCCCGACGGCGACGTGGCCGCGTCTATTCTGACCTGTATGCCAGACAGTGAAGTTGACGTGCTGTATGGCATTGGTGGCGCACCGGAAGGTGTCGTCTCTGCCGCCGTTATCCGCGCACTGGATGGCGACATGCAGGGCCGTCTGCTGGCGCGCCATGACGTCAAAGGTGACAGCGAAGAGAACCGTCGTATCGGCGAACAGGAGCTGGCTCGCTGCGCCGCAATGGGTATTGAGGCAGGTAAAGCGCTGCGTCTGGATGAAATGGCCCGCAGCGACAACGTTATTTTCTCAGCAACCGGGATCACCAAAGGCGATCTGCTGGAAGGGATTAGCCGCAAAGGTAATATTGCCACCACCGAAACACTGCTGATCCGTGGAAAATCACGTACGATCCGTCGTATTCAGTCCATCCACTACCTTGATCGCAAAGATCCGGATGTACAGACGCATATCCTGTAATTGATTTGATCAATAGAGCCTTCCAGCCCATCCGGGCTGGAAATCTTTCGTGCAACGAACGAAGATAAGGCAATCACAGCAGACAGGAGAAAACCATGGCAGATTGGGTAACAGGCAAAGTCATTAAGGTACAAAACTGGACCGATGCCTTATTTAGTTTGACCGTGCGAGCTCCGGTTCTTCCCTTCACAGCAGGTCAGTTTACCAAGCTCGGCCTCGAAATCGACGGCGAGCGTGTCCAGCGTGCCTATTCCTACGTGAATGCACCCGATAACCCAGATTTAGAGTTCTATCTGGTGACGGTTCCTGACGGAAAACTCAGCCCCCGTCTGGCCGCACTGAAACCTGGCGACGAAGTACAGGTAGTGAGCGAAGCAGCCGGTTTCTTCGTGCTGGATGAAGTCCCCGATTGCGACACGCTGTGGATGCTGGCAACCGGCACCGCTATCGGCCCCTATTTATCGATTCTGCAGTTGGGCAAAGATCTGGACCGTTTTAACAATCTGGTGCTGGTCCACGCCGCCCGCTATGCCGCCGATTTAAGCTATCTGACGTTAATGCAGGACCTGGAAAAACGCTACGAAGGTAAATTACGTATCCAGACGGTTGTGAGCCGTGAAACCGCCGCAGGTTCATTAACCGGGAGAGTTCCGGCGTTGATTGAAAGCGGCGCGCTGGAAACTGCGGTTGGGCTACCTATGGATACAGCAACCAGTCATGTGATGCTCTGTGGTAACCCGCAAATGGTACGCGACACGCAGCAACTGCTGAAAGAAACCCGGCAGATGACCAAACATCTGCGCCGTCGACCAGGCCATATGACTGCTGAGCACTACTGGTGAGGGCTTGCCGGATGGCGCTTACGCCTATCCGGCCTACAATTACTGGCGCTCGGCTTTATATTTCACATCCAGCGTATCTTTACCAAATTTGTTTTCGCCCTGGGTGCCGACAAACGCGCCCAGATCGATAAGCATACCAACCAGAATCAGCGTCGGTACAAAGCGGCCTACCGCCCATTGCCAGACACCAGGCAATACCGCCCAGTTTCCGGCCAGCAGCATCCATGCAAGAATCATCAGGAACGCCCACGCGCCGGAGCGACCCCGATCATGCAGACGTTTTACTGTGACTGCAGCCGTCGGCCACAGCAGACAGACCAGACAAAATGCCGCCGTCTGGATATCGAGCAATTGTTTACTCGCCAGCGAAAACAAAACCAGCATCCCGACAATCCACAGACCTACCCAAATCCAGAAATCACGGCGTCCAAGACGCCCTTTAAATGAGAATAACCACTGCTGTATGGTCATGTAGGTTCCTTGATTATTACCTTCCAGAACAGTTTACCCTTTTGACAAGCCCGACAGTTATCGTTTTAATCGTGGTCAGTCATAATGAAAGGTACGATTGATGAAGCAAGGATTGACTCTGTTTTTATTATTGTTTTCAGCCCTGTCCGTAAGTACTACGGCACTGGCGCAAGAGCCCTCGACGGCAACCACGGCCCCTTACCTGCTGGCGGGCGCGCCAACCTTTGACCTGTCGATCAGCCAATTTCGTGAAAACTTTAATACGCAGAATCCGAAGCTTGCTCTGAATGAGTTCCGTGCCATCGACAGCAACCGCGATCGGGCAAATCTCACCCGTGCCGCCAGTAAAATCAATGAAAACCTGTATGCGTCATCCGCCCTTGAGCGCGGTACCTTAAAAATCAAAAGTATGCAGATAACCTGGCTGCCGATTCAGGGGCCAGAACAAAAGGCGGCCAAAGCGAAAGCGCTGGAATACATGACCGCCGTCATCCGCACCGTCGCGCCGCTACTGACGAAAGAACAAAGCCAGAAAAAACTGCAAAAATTGCTCACGGCAGGAAAAGGTAAGCACTATTACACCGAAACCGAAGGCGCAATTCGCTATGTTGTGGCAGATAACGGCGAAAAAGGGCTGACCTTCGCTGTTGAACCGATTAAGCTGGCACTATCTGAAAACCTCGAAGGGTCGAATAAGTGACAAAAAGCAAAGCCTTTCGGGGGATGAATCTCTATACTGTTTCACAGACCATGCTGCCCTGACGGGTGGCCATCTTCCTTAATTCGCTGACAAGCGTGGAGAAATGAAATGCGACATCCTTTAGTGATGGGTAACTGGAAACTGAACGGCAGCCGCCACATGGTAAACGAACTGGTTGCTAACCTGCGTAAAGAACTGGCTGGCGTTGCTGGCTGTGCAGTAGCAATCGCTCCGCCGGAAATGTATATCGACCTGGCGAAACACGCCGCTGCCGGTAGCCACATCATTCTGGGCGCGCAAAACGTTGACCTGAACCTGTCTGGCGCATTCACCGGTGAAACAAGCGCTGAAATGCTGAAAGATATCGGCGCGCAGTACATCATTATCGGTCACTCTGAGCGTCGTACTTACCACAAAGAGTCTGACGAGCTGATCGCGAAGAAATTCGCTGTGCTGAAAGAGCAGGGTCTGACGCCGGTTCTGTGCATCGGTGAAACCGAAGCAGAAAACGAAGCTGGCAAAACTGAAGAAGTGTGCGCGCGTCAGATCGATGCAGTACTGAAAACTCAGGGCGCGGCAGCATTCGAAGGCGTGGTTATCGCTTACGAACCTGTATGGGCTATCGGTACCGGCAAATCTGCCACTCCGGCACAGGCTCAGGCTGTCCACAAATTCATCCGTGACCACATTGCTAAAGCTGATGCGAAAATCGCTGAACAAGTGATCATCCAGTACGGCGGTTCCGTAAACGCAGCTAACGCCGCAGAACTGTTCGCTCAGCCGGACATCGACGGCGCGCTGGTTGGCGGTGCATCTCTGAAAGCAGACGCTTTCGCCGTGATCGTTAAAGCAGCTGAAGCCGCTAAACAGGCCTAAGTTGTTAAAAGGGGAGCATCGCTCCCCTTCTTATACCCGCTTTACCAGTATCCCAGCCAGTGCCACCAGAAGGCCCCCGTGACACCCCAGATGGTCAGGTTGACCACACTCATCACCAGTCCCGTTTTCCACCACTCCGCCAGTGTAACGTAACCCGAACCAAAGATGATCGGCGCAGTCCCTGTACCATAGTGCGTGAGCGACATCATCAACGAGGAGGAGAAGCCCAGCATCAGACCGAGCAGCGCCGGTGGAGCACCGAGACCTAATCCCGCGGCAAAGAACGCAGCGAACATCGCCGTAATATGCGCAGTCGTGCTGGCAAAAAAGTAGTGCGAATAGACGTAAAGCAGGATCAAAAGCAGCGTGGCAATACTCCAGTGCACGCCAAGATGGTCAATTGCACTACCAACACTCGTCGCCAGCCACCCCACCAGACCCAGCTTGCTCAGGAAATCCGCCATCATAACCAGTGCGGCAAACCAGACTATCGTATCCCATGCGCCACGGCATTTAAGGATATCGTCCCAACTCAATACCCCTGTCACTAACAGTACAGATAAGCCAATGAGCGCCGCGCTGGTGGGCTAACAGCCCAGGTACTGCCCATCAGCATGGCAGGAACACCTGCCCACAGGCAGAGCAGCAAAGCGAAAACCGCGAGGGTGATTTTTTCAGCCAGCGACAACGGACCGAGTGCCCCCAGCTTTTCCCGGGCAAACTCTGGCGCATTCGGCGTGCGTGTAATAGCGGGCGGATAGAGCCACCAGATGACAATAGGCATCACGGCCAGTGAGACAACGGCAGGAAGAAGCGCCGCAATCGCCCACATTCCCCAGGTCATATTCAGTACCCCATCCGTCCCTTTGGTCAAAAAACTCACAATAAGCGGGTTTGGCGCGGTAGCGGTAATAAACATCGCCGAACTGATCGGGTTAATGTTGTAGTTCACCAGAGCCAGATAACGACCTGTAGCGCCGTTCTCCTTGTCTCCGGGTTGAGAGCCCAGACTTTCCGCAATCGCCCGCATCACCGGGTGGATAATACCGCCGCCGCGCGCGGTATTACTCGGTGTAACGGGTGCGATCAGCGTTTCCGCCAGGGTTAACGCCCAGGCAATACCCAGCGTTCTTTTGCCAAACAGAGCAATAAACCCGTAGCCAATTCGCGCACCTAACCCCGTTTTCAACAGGCTTTGCGACAGCATGATGGAGATGCCGATCAGCCAGATCAGTTGGTTAGAAAAGCCACTCAGCGCATCACTCAGCGCTGCGGTAGGTTTACCAGGGTGCGTCACGCCGGTCATGGCTACCAACATGATCGCCACAATCGCGATAGCACCAATGGGCATGGCTTTCCCGATGATCGCCGCGATAGTACCGATGAACAGCGCCAGCAGGTGCCACGCTTCGGGGGTTACGTCAGGAGGACACGGGATAACAAACCAGATGGTTAGCGTAATAACGATCGAAAAAATGGCGGGCCAACAGCGGATGGGGGTCAATCTGTCCATGAATCAATCCTTGAGTTTCCAGCACGCAAATCTGCGCCCGGATATTAACCGCTATCAGCCTACATAAAACAATTCATTATCTCACAAAACAAATAATTAACACCGCAATGAAACTATAATTTCCCCAACACGCTAAACCACAGATAATCCAGCGGCAGTAGCATCAGATACGTTGCCGCCGCCAGTGCGATACACAGCAGCATCCCGGCCCTTGCAGGCACTTTCCCGAGCGCCATTGCCACCACGATCGGCGAAGCCTGATACGGCAGTAGCGGCGTGGAATAGCCCAGCACCTGAATCATAATCACCGACAGTAGCGGAAACCCGGTCGCATCGGCAAAGCTCTGCGCCAGCGTGGTGTACAGCGCCGGAACGCCGTTAGCGGTCATAATAAAATTGAGTGCGGTAGTAATACCGGTTAACGCGAGGAAGCTGGTAAACGGTTTTTCAGCATCCAGCGGCATCACCTGCAGCAGCGCTTCGCCCACCGCGCTACCGATGCCGGTTTGCGTCACGGTAATCGCCAGCCCCAAAATCCCCGCGACGTAAATACAGGTACGGATATTCACCCCGCTGGAAAATTCTTCGCCATTAATAAATCCTACGCGCGGCAACAGCGTAATCACCGCCGCCACCAGCCCGGTCCATGCCGGCCCCACACCATGCCAGCTTTCGCTGACCCACAGAAACAGCACCACCGCTAACATCCAGGCCAGACGTTTTTCATCACGACTCATTGGCTCAGGTGGCGTCAGATCGCGCGGCGCATGGGGTCGGCCAGGAAACAGCCAGCAGATAAGCACAATGAGCACCGCACCTTTTAGCCAACCCAACACGGGTGTATGTAGCAGCAAATAGGGAAGATAATTCAAGTGGATGCCCCAGGAACCTTCCGCTGCACCACTCATCACCAGGTTTGGTACGTTAGCAGGCAAGATCGTGGCGGAAAGCTGGAAGGTACCAAAACCCACGGCCAACGCCAGACCATACCAGGCGCGCGTGCCGTCGTTAATGCCAGCCCGTTTCGCCATCGCCGCCACAATCGGCATCAGCAACGCAATACGTCCCATGTTGGACGGCATGACGAACGCCAGTGCGTAACTCAGCAGCACCACGCTCGCGACCATTAATGGCCAGGAGTCTGTCAGCCTTGACGACAATGCCCTCGCCGCCCGGTCTGCCAGCCCCGTTTTACGAATCGCGATGCCCAGCACAAAACCACTGAAGACCAGCCAGAACGCCGATGAGGCAAAGCCGCCAAAGATCACATCCGGTGGCGCGATTTTGGCCACCATCGCCACGGCAAAGAAAAGCAGCGCCGTGATAAATTCCGGCAACAGCGATGTTGCCCAAAGCAAAATGGTGACGCCGACCACCAGAGAGGGAATAAACAGAGGGTGTGAAAGCCAGAGCGACATGCCTGTCTCCTGTTGTTTTTTTCAACAAGAATACGGGGACAGGCAAAGAGAGTAAACGCCAGATTAAGGGGGGTTAACGCAGAATATCACATTGATGATCCTGGATTTCCTCAGCGGAGGCGAGATTCAGCGACAGCAGGTCACGCTGGGTCGCCAGCAGGACAAAGGATTCGTCGCTTTGGCGTACCATCGCCAGCGCATAGCTCCCCATCCGCTCACGCGCATCCGGCACCTCTTCTGCCAGCATCATAAACGGGCTACGCTGCGCCAGTTCGTTTTCCGTCACACGACGCGCCAGATATTCATGTCCGCGCAATCCGCCAGGCAATGGCAACCAGCGAGAGCTGATTTTCGCCATATTGTCATCCAGTTTCGTTCTCACGTCGGGTCGCAGGCAGGAGATATGAATGTGAAAGTGATTTTGTGTACGCCCGGTACGTGAGTTAATGGTCAGCGATACCGCCTTATCAGGGATCTCCTGGCCGTATTTTTGACTCATAAAACTACGCGCCTGCCAGGCTAACCAGAAAAAGTTCGGCGTGCCTGATTGCAGCTGCAGCGGGCTTTCCGTGCCGTTGATGCGGTAAGTGGGCATCAACAAATATTGCAGCGGACCGTTTCGGTCTTTGAACACCACATATCCGGCATCGGGTTTAACTTCAGTACACGGCGCGGGATCGCGCTGCTGTAACTGATGTGGCAGGCATTGCTCAAGGACTATCTGGCGTAACGCGTCCGGGTTACCGCTAAATTTCCAGTACCCTATGCCCGCAGCGGCGGCGATAATCATCACCGTCAGTAAAAGATAACCTGCTTTTTTCATTACGCGTTTCCTGTATCCCATTGAGGGATAAGCGTAACGTAAAATGATGACAAATAAAAAACCCGGTCGCGCTATGCCACCGGGTGCTGTCATGACCTCAACCTTTAGCGTTTGCTGATCTGGTCAAAGGTACCGCCGTTAGAAAAATGCGTTTTCTGCGCTTTCGTCCAGCCGCCAAACTCTTCATCAATGGTGAACAGTTTCAGTTTCGGAAATACGCTTTCGTATTTCTTCGCGACGTCAGCATCACGCGGGCGATAGTAGTTTTTCGCCGCAATCTCCTGACCTTCCGGGGAATAGAGATATTTCAGGTAAGCTTCTGCCACCGCTTTGGTATCTTTCTTTTCCACGACTTTGTCGACAACGGAAACGGTCGGCTCAGCAAGGATAGACTCACTTGGGGTGACTATCTCGAATTTATCTTTGCCCAACTCATTCGTTGCCAGCAACGCTTCGTTTTCCCAGGCGATCAGCACATCGCCAATCCCTCGTTCAACAAACGTATTGGTTGAGCCCCGCGCGCCGGAATCCAGTACTTCAACGTTTTTAAACAGTGCCTTGACGAAGTCCTGCGCTTTGGCCTGATCGTTGTTGTTGTGATGCAAAGCGTAGCCCCATGCTGCCAGATAGTTCCAGCGTGCGCCGCCTGAGCTTTTCGGGTTTGGAGTAATCACTGACACACCCGGTTTAACCAGATCGTTCCAGTCATGAATTTGCTTTGGGTTGCCTTTGCGTACCAGGAAGACAATGGTGGAGGTGTAAGGCGCAGAATTGTCCGGCAAGCGTGTAATCCAGTTTTTATCGATACGGCCACGTTCAGCAATGGCATCCACATCGTAAGCCAGCGCCAGCGTCACGACATCGGCTTCGATACCGTTGATGACAGAGGTCGCCTGTTTACCAGAGCCGCCGTGTGACTGCCGGATAACGACGTTATCGCCTGTTTCCTGCTTCCAGTGTGCGCTGAATGCTTTGTTGTACTGTTCGTACAGTTCACGTGTTGGATCGTACGATACGTTAAGTAACTGAATATCCTTTGCCAGAACGCTGGTCGATGCCAGCAATAATGTTAACCCTACGCCCCATTTGTTCATCGCCCAGCTCTCTTATGTGGTGTTGTGATGAGCAAAGCGTGCCAGAAAGAGATCCAAACATTAAAGAATAAAAAAAGATTTGCTATAACTTTGGGGAATAAATATGAGGGATTGCCAGATGGCAGCTAGCGCCTTATCCGGCCTACAAGTCTCTGCAACCTTTAGGCCGGGTAAGTGTAGCGCCACCAGGCGCGCAAAAAGACAATCAGTACAGTTTTTTCGCGCAGTCCAGCCAGTCACCTTTGAACGGACGCTTCATGTTCTCGATAGCATCGATAATATCATGGTGAACCAGTTGCTCGTTCTGAATACCGACGCAGCGACCGCCATGACCTGCCAGCAGCAGTTCAATAGCATATGCCCCCATACGGGACGCCAGAATACGATCGTAAGGAACCGGAGAACCACCACGCTGGATGTGACCCAGTACGGTAGAACGCGTTTCACGGCCCGTTTCTTTCTCAATGTAATGTGCCAGCTCATCAACATCACACATGTGCTCAGTGATCGCTACGATGGCGTGTTTTTTACCTTTTGCGATACCGGCTTTGATTTCAGCAACCAGATCGTCGCGGCTAAATTCAACTTCCGGAACCACGACAAATTCACAGCCACCGGCAATTGCTGCAGCCAGGGTCAGGTCGCCACAGTAGCGGCCCATCACTTCAACGATGGAGATACGCTGGTGAGAAGAAGAAGTATCACGCAGACGGTCAATCGCTTCGACGACGGTACCCAATGCGGTGAAGTAACCGATGGTGTAGTCGGTGCCTTTAATATCGTTGTCGATAGTGCCCGGCAAGCCGATGCACGGGAAGCCCATTTCAGTCAGGCGTTTTGCACCCATGTAAGAACCGTCACCACCGATAACAACCAGGGCGTCGATGCCACGTTTCTTCAGGTTTTCGATAGCCACTGCACGCACATTTTCGTCGCGGAATTCCGGGAAGCGAGCAGAACCGAGGAAAGTACCACCACGGTTGATCATGTCGGACACGCTGTAGCGGTCAAGCTGGACCATACGGTCTTCGTACAAACCCAGGTAGCCATCATGGATCCCCATGACTTCCAGTCCTTCCGTTAACGCTGCACGTACAACACCACGGATTGCTGCGTTCATGCCCGGCGCATCACCGCCGCTTGTCAACACACCGATTTTCTTAATCATGACTACCTCTGAACTTTGGAATGCAAAATGAAATCTGCTGCCGGAAGTCGATTCCGCATATCGAAACGATCCAACGAATATGCAGATAGTATAACAATCACTTCCTGCTGAATTGATTCAGGTCAGGCCAAATGGTGGTAATTTATACACAAAATGCTGGCCCGGCTCACTTTTTACAACGAATTATGAAAGCTCAAACATCCTGCCTTCCTTGGGTACGACTGAACAGGGATCCTGGTGAATAATCACATCCGATCCCGGGAAACGCCGTAAAATTGCCTGCTCCACCTGCTCAGCCACTAAATGCGCCTGAACGAGCGGCAGATTATCTTCCATTTCCAAATGAATCTGAATAAAGCGGGTCGGCCCTGACTGCCGCGTGCGAAGATCGTGAGCGCCGCTGACACCTGGCCATGACGTCACTATATCAATAATTTCCTGACGTTCCTCATCGGGTAAAGCGCGATCCAGCAAGGATTGCACTGCCTCATACCCCATGCGTAATGCACTGTATAAAATATAGATGCCAATCCCGAGTGCAAACAAGGCATCCGCACGATGCCAACCATACCAGGCCAGTCCAAGCGCAACGAGAATTGCACCGTTCATCATAACATCAGACTGATAATGAAGCATATCTGCCCGTACAGCCTGACTTTGCGTACGTTTCACCACCCAGCGCTGAAACGTGACCAGAATGATAGTACAAATTAACGCAATAACGGTGACAACGACCCCGACACCCGGATCTTTCATCGGCGTCGGTTGGATGAGATGCTGAATCCCGGTCAGGAATAAAAACAACGCCGAACCGGAAATAAACATACTTTGCGCCAGCGCCGCCAGCGATTCCGCTTTCCCGTGCCCAAACGTGTGCTCATCATCTGCTGGCTGCAACGAATAACGCACGACCAACAAATTGGTTAGCGACGCAGCGATATCGACCAGGGAATCCACCAATGCCGCCAGAATACTGACCGATCCGGTGTACCACCACGCAAAAATTTTGATCAAAAGTAACAGAGAAGCCATCACGGTCGCAGCGATTGCCGCCCGACTGACCAGTCGCCCATAGGTTTGATTCATAAACACTCCTGCCAGGATATGCCGCTAGTATAACGGATGAAGTAAAACAGTCAGGCAATAACCGAGTGACAAATTTTGGGCAAAAAAAACCCCCACATCATGTGGGGGAAGACAGGGATGGTGTCTATGGCAAGGAAAACAGGGTTACTACTGGGAACGTGAGTTGCTACTACTCAATAAATTCAACGATGAGCTTTTTTGCCATTGCGTTACATCACGCAGTTGCTCCATTCGTTGTTCATGTTTCTCATTTAAAACCGCTTGCTGCTCGGGCGTTAACAGGCGATACATCTGGTTGCGGACCCTGGCTATTTCAACCTGGCGGGCAACCTGTTCTTGTGCCATTTTTTCTGCCTGAGCGCGCACAGCGCTTTCATCAAATTTCTCTGCGGTGACAAGACGATGCATTGTCTCCATTTCGCTAACATTAACAGGAGGCTGTTCGTGTCTTGCCTGCTGCATTAAATCTCGCATCTGTTGACGTTGATGTTCGGTTAAACTGATACCGTCAAACATGTGGCTCTGTACGCTGCGCTGCGATGAGCCTTCACCCAGGTGCCAGTGATCGCCTGTGACGACTTCAGCTGCATGGCTTAAAGTACTGAGTGCCAGCGTTGAGGCCATGACGGCAGCGGTAACTTTGCCCATCACTTGCTCCCAAAATCTTTTCTGTCGCGATTCAACGAGAGACAGTTTACGATTCGGGCTGCAAACATGCGTCAGGGGGTGTAAAACAACGTAAAGTCATAGATTAGCGACGCCTGATGACGTAATTTCTGCCTCGGAGGTACGTAAACAATGAATAAAATCCTGTTAGTTGATGATGACCGAGAGCTGACTTCCCTGTTAAAGGAGTTGCTCGAAATGGAAGGTTTCGATGTGCTGGTTGCCCATGATGGGGAGCAGGCACTTGAGCTTCTGGATGACAGCATCGATTTACTTTTGCTCGACGTCATGATGCCGAAGAAAAACGGCATCGATACACTGAAAGCGCTTCGCCAGACACACCAGACGCCCGTAATCATGCTGACCGCTCGCGGCAGCGAATTGGATCGCGTACTCGGCCTTGAGCTGGGCGCGGACGACTATTTACCCAAACCCTTTAACGACCGCGAACTGGTCGCGCGTATCCGCGCTATTCTGCGCCGCTCTCACTGGAGCGAACAACAGCAGACCAGCGATAATGGCTCGCCGACGCTGGAAGTGGATGCGTTAAGCCTGAATCCGGGTCGCCAGGAAGCCAGTTTTGATGGGCAAACCCTGGAGTTAACCGGCACCGAATTCACTCTGCTTTATTTACTGGCACAGCATCTCGGCCAGGTGGTTTCTCGTGAACACCTGAGTCAGGAAGTTCTGGGCAAACGCCTGACGCCGTTTGACCGCGCTATCGACATGCACATCTCGAACCTACGTCGTAAGCTGCCAGAGCGGAAAGACGGGCACCCGTGGTTTAAAACCCTGCGTGGTCGCGGCTACCTGATGGTCTCCGCTTCATGATAGGAAGCTTAACCGCACGCATCTTTGCCATCTTCTGGTTAACGCTGGCACTGGTGTTGATGTTGGTACTGATGCTGCCCAAGCTCGACTCACGCCAGATGACCGAGCTACTGGACAGCGAGCAGCGCCAGGGGCTGATGATCGAGCAACACGTTGAAGCGGAGCTGGCGAACGACCCACCCAACGATCTGATGTGGTGGCGTCGCTTGTTCCGTGCTATCGACAAGTGGGCGCCGCCAGGACAGCGGTTATTGCTTGTCACTACAGAAGGACGTGTGATCGGCGCAGAACGCAACGAAATGCAGATCATTCGTAACTTTATTGGTCAGGCTGATAACGCTGACCATCCGCAGAAGAAAAAATATGGTCGCGTTGAGATGGTCGGGCCCTTCTCCGTCAGAGATGGTGAAGATAACTACCAGCTGTATCTCATTCGACCAGCCAGCAGTTCACAGTCTGATTTCATCAACCTGTTGTTTGACCGGCCGCTGTTGCTGCTGATCGTCACCATGCTCGTCAGCTCGCCACTGCTGCTTTGGCTGGCATGGAGCCTGGCGAAACCAGCGCGTAAGCTGAAAAATGCGGCGGATGAGGTGGCACAGGGTAACTTGCGTCAGCATCCGGAACTGGAAGCCGGCCCACAGGAATTTCTGGCGGCAGGTGCCAGTTTTAACCAGATGGTGACCGCGCTGGAACGCATGATGACCACGCAGCAACGCCTGCTGTCGGACATCTCTCACGAGTTGAGAACGCCACTAACACGTTTGCAACTGGGGACTGCGCTGCTGCGCCGTCGTAGCGGTGAGAGCAAAGAGCTGGAGCGCATTGAAACAGAAGCGCATCGGCTGGACAGTATGATCAACGACCTGCTGGTGATGTCGCGTAATCAGCAGAAGAACGCGCTGGTCAGTGAAACCATGAAGGCTAATCAGCTATGGGGCGACGTGTTGGATAACGCCGCCTTTGAAGCCGAGCAGATGGGCAAGTCGCTTACAGTGAATTTCCCGCCGGGACCGTGGCCGCTGTATGGCAACCCGAACGCACTGGAAAGTGCGCTGGAGAACATTGTTCGCAACGCCCTGCGTTACTCGCACACCAGGATTGAAGTGGGCTTCGCGGTGGATAAAGACGGGATCACCATCACCGTGGACGATGATGGTCCGGGCGTGAGTCCCGAAGACAGAGAGCAGATTTTCCGTCCGTTTTATCGCACCGATGAAGCGCGCGATCGTGAATCCGGTGGGACAGGTCTGGGTCTGGCGATTGTTGAAACCGCTATTCAGCAGCATCGGGGCTGGGTGAAGGCCGAGGACAGTCCGCTAGGAGGTCTGCGTCTGGTGCTCTGGTTGCCACTGTATAAGCGTTCGTAGCTGTTTTTGTGCCGGGTGGCGGCTTCGCCTTGCCCGGCCTACTTTTCCCGTGGGGGAACTAGTTCCCCCACAATCTCCGCGAATTATCTTCAATCTTGCCGCTTAAACGACGTTTCTGCATCGTTCTGGTCCAACTTTTCGATAACCCCGCCGCCGACAGAAGGCGGTGATACTGGTCATCGTCAAACGGCATATGCCACGCAATGGCAATTGCCTCCCGCAGACTGACATCGCTCACACGCGACGCCAGCTCCAGCGGCGCATCCGCCGACACTTGCCCCGGCGCGATAACACTGTACAGCCAGCCTATCTTCCCCGAAGCCTGCATCTGACTTGCCATATCGCTAATGCCAAAATGGAAATTCAGCTTAAAACACGGTGAACGCGGCTGCGTGACCTGAATCAGCGCCTCGCCCCACTGGAAAATATCGCCGATACAGACATTCTCTTCTGTCAGCCCAAGCGTTGAAAGGTTCTCTCCAAAGGCAGGGGCAACAAATAACTCCGCTTGTTCGGGGAATTCTTGTATCCAGTGCTGATAGTGTTCCTGCGGATAGTGGCATAGCGCGCGATCCGGCCCGCCATGAATTTTAGTCTCCGCCTGTTCATCGCCCGTTAGCCCCAGATCGGTCAGCATCAACTCGCCATCAACCTGAACTTTAGCAATCGCGCTGGGACGACTTCCCGTGTAGTCCCGAATCTTGCCTGTAAAAACATCGACCGGATATCGCATCTGTTCCCTCTCCCGATAAGTTTCTCCCATTACACCATATTTATTTTACCCCAGTCGCTCAAAATGAGAGCACGGTTCACATGAAACGTAGGGACACATGCTATCAATGTAATCTTGTTTTGAAACATCATTTCAATTAAGGAGTCGACTACGTGACTGGTCAATCGCAATTTGCTGGCGTCTGGTGTCCTTCCATTACGCCAATGGACAATGATGGCAAGATCGATCTCAATGGTCTGAGCCAGCATCTCAAACGCCTTACTGAGGCAAAAATCGACGTTATTTTGTTGATGGGCAGCATTGGGGAATTTGCTTCCTTTACGCTCGAAGAAAGGCTGTTGCTGATCCGTGAAGCCCGTGCCATGAGCTCGCTGAAGATGGTCGCGAACGTCTCATCCACCTGCCAGAATGATGTTTTGCTGATGGCCCAGGAGGCGCATCGCACCGGATACGATGCCGTCATGATCCTGCCGCCATACTACTACGGTCAAACGTCGAAGCAGCTACTAAGCTACTTTCGCCAGTTGGGACAGAAGCTCAGCGGCAAATGGTTTGTCTATAACTTCCCGGCGCGAACTGGCTGCGATTTAACGCCAGAGCTGGTTGCCAAGCTGGCAGCTGAATTCCCGAACTTTGCTGGCATTAAAGATACCGTGGACTGCCAGTCCCACACCCGCAGCATGATCCAGAAAACCCGTGCCGTGCGGGAAGACTTTGCGGTGCTGTCTGGTTATGACGAATACTACATTCCTAACCTGCTGGCTGGCGGTGCGGGGATCATCTCGGGCCTCAACAACGTTATGCCTGAGCTGTTTGTCAGCGCACGCGAGGCGTTTAAACAGGGCGATCTGGCGGCGCTGCGTGAGATTCAGGATAAGATTGGTACCTACATGTCCATCTACGCGATCGGCGAGGATTTTGTCACTACCATCAAGACCGTTGTGTCACGGAAGTTTGACTATTGCACCGGAGTATCACGAAACGCGGGTGGAGAGTTGAACGAGGACGAATGCAGAATAATTGATCAGATATTTGTTCTTTAGTTTTAAGCCCAATGCCCGGTGACGCGAACGCTCACCGGGCATAACCTGGCCGGATAAGCGCAGCGCCATCCGGCTATAGGACGTTATTTTACCGTGCCGCGAAGATCAATTTCCGCCGCTCTGGCTTTGGCTCTTTTCGACCAGATGGATGTGATAATCGGTACGAGGATCGAGGTGACAATCACCGAGGTCGCCACCAGGGAGGTGGCCGCTGGTGCCATCGGTTTGAACGCCGGAACCATCTCAGCAATCAGCACCGGTGTGGCAACGGCCGCTCCTGCAGAACTGGACGCCGCAATCCCCGCGGTACCATCCCCACCACCAATCAGTTTATCAGCGATAATCAACGGAATACCGGTGATTATAATCACCGCTACGCCCAACAGAATACCCAGAACGCCCGTCTGCGCAATCACACTTAAATCAATAGTGTTACCCAATGCGAAGGCAAAGAAAGGGATCAGCGTCTGCACGGCTTTACTGAAGAATTCCCGCAGCTCAGGGTCCAGATTACCCAGCGCAAAACCAATCAGGAACGGCAATACCGCCCCCACAAATACATGCGGTTCAAACGAAGCAATCCCGGCGGTTCCCAGAATCACCATGGTCATCAGCGGACCTGACTCCAGCGACATCAGGACAAACGCCCCAGCCTCTTCTTTGGTGCCATATTGCTGCATGATCGAGGCATACAGCCCGCCGTTAGTCATATCCATTGCGGCCACCAGCGCCAGCGTGGACAACCCGGCGAAGAACCCCACTTCCACGCCATGTTCAGGAAGAATGCGCGATGCAATCGCCGCTACCACCCATGCGACCAGGATCTTGGTTATCACTAACGTGCCGGATTTACGCAGTACGGTTCCGGTAGCGCTCAGCTTAATCGACGCCCCCATGCAAAAGAACCAGACTGCCAGAATTGGCACCGTACCGGTGATCATACCGTTGGTAAATGAGCCGAAGTATTTCCCGGCGCCGGGTGAAAAGGTGTGACATAACGCGCCCAGAAAAAGTGGTACCAACATCATACCGCCTGGGATTTTCTCTATCGTACGTTTGATCTGCATTTCCATCACCTGTAGACATAAAAATGGGGCAATTTTTATGGGCGACTGCATCTTGCTTATGAGATGCGCCCGTCTTGATGAAAAGAAGATAGACATTCAGAGAAACTATAAAAGTGATCCCACTCGCATAATAAAACCTTGTTTCAATTTAAATGGATCATTGTTTTTATATTGATTTTGATCACAAAAAAGCCCCCACAAGCATCGCTTGCAGGGGCATCATTAAAACGTAGAACTTATTTTTTCGCGGCGAAACGCGCTGCGGCTTCGTCCCAGTTCACTACGTCCCAGAACGCTTTGATGTAGTCCGGGCGACGGTTCTGGAATTTCAGGTAGTAAGCGTGTTCCCAGACGTCCAGGCCCACAATTGGGAAGCCGGAAGCGCCAGAGATAGCTTCACCCATCAGCGGGGAATCCTGGTTAGCGGTGGAAACAACAGCCAGTTTGTCACCTTTCAGAACCAGCCACGCCCAGCCGGAACCGAAACGAGTTGCTGCTGCTTTTTCAAATTCAGCTTTGAAATTGTCAACGGAACCGAAGTCACGTTCGATAGCCGCTTTCAGGTCGCCCTGCAGCGTGGTACCGGTTTTCAGACCTTTCCAGAACAGGCTGTGGTTAGCATGGCCGCCAGCGTTGTTACGCAGAACGGTTTTCTTATCCGCAGGTAGCTGATCCAGTTTGGTGATCAGCTCTTCAGCAGACAGGCTCGCAAATTCAGGCAGGCTTTCCAGCGCAGCATTAGCGTTGTTTACGTAAGCCTGGTGGTGTTTGGTATGGTGGATTTCCATCGTCTGCTTATCGAAGTGCGGTTCAAGGGCATCATAAGCGTACGGCAGGGATGGCAGTGTATAACTCATAATCATCTCCAGTATTGTCGGGCGGCCAGTGTTAACGCCGCGTAAGCAGTTGGGTCATTATAGTTAATTAAATGATATTGAAAATGATTATCAATGCCGTACTTTTTACGTGGTTATGGCTTTTAGTTATCAAACAGCCGCCACATGGCAGAATACCTATGAGAGAGGCGCCTCGCTGGCATGTATGCCCAGCCGATTTATCGTGTCATCACTGCTGAGAGGGTAGGAATAACGAATATATTCTTTACATTCCGGCAGCATCACGCAGGTTCCGCCAGTAAGAAACATACGGCTCATTCAACTCCTGCGGCAGAGTTGACAATATTCACTGGATGACCTTCGTTTCAACACACTATTTATGCCCTATATATTTCCCGTTCGCCAGGCCTGTGCTTAAATAGCTAAAACGGTTTAACTATAGTTTAGCTAAGAGGTGTACATGAAAAAGGTCTGGGTACTTGGCGATGCCGTCGTGGATTTGTTACCGGATGGAGAGGGTAAATTACTGCAATGCCCAGGAGGGGCGCCGGCAAACGTCGCGGTAGGTATCGCAAGGCTTGGCGGGGAAAGTGCGTTCATCGGCAGAGTTGGAGACGATCCCTTTGGCCGATTTATGCAAAAGACATTAGCGGCTGAAAAGGTGGATGTGCAATGGATGCGGCGCGATCCTCTTCATCGCACGTCAACGGTGGTGGTCGACCTCAACGAGCAAGGCGAGCGTTCGTTTACCTTCATGGTACGCCCAAGTGCCGATTTGTTCCTGGAACCTGCCGATATTCCCGCTTTTCAGGTGGGAGAATGGCTCCATGTCTGCTCCATCGCCCTGAGTGCAGAACCCAGCCGTAGCGCGACGTTTCAGGCGATGGATGCGGTAAAACGTGCAGGCGGCTATGTCAGTTTTGACCCTAATATTCGCCCCGATCTCTGGAATGATAACGATACGCTGCGCCAGTGCCTGGAACAGGCGATGAGCAAAGCGGATGTGATGAAACTCTCCGTCGAGGAACTTCACTTTGTCAGCGGTTATCAGGCCGTAGAAGAAGGGCTGGTGGAGATGATGCGGCATTGTCCCGCCAGACTGGTCCTGGTTACACAGGGTAAAGACGGGGTGATTGCCTGGCATGACGGAAATGCCGTGCTTTATCCAGCAACACCTGTGGAGAGTGTTGATACAACCGGTGCGGGGGATGCATTTGTTGCAGGACTGCTCTACGGACTCGCCAACAACGGATTGTCTGCGGCCCAGGAACTCGCTTCCATCATCGGTTTAGCACAGCGCTGCGGAGCGCTTGCAACCACGGCAAAAGGTGCGATGACCGCGTTACCTTACCATCACGAACTGTAAATTTTCCCTTCACAGGCCGCGCTCTGGCGGCCTGAATTGTCGTCCTGGTCACAATTACTAAATCGGTTTAGCAAAAAACATTGCTCATCTAAAATTCGCGGGTTTAGTATCATCAACCTAAACCGGTTTAGCAATTTAGCAATTATCAATGACTTCTTTTTAGGGATGCGACAAAATGTATAAAAAACGCAGACTTGCCGTGATGATTGGCATGCTGGCCGGTAGTACCTCTGTTTTTGCCCAAACGGATATGACAAGCATCGAAACACGCCTTGCCGCGCTTGAGCAGCGTCTTCAGGATGCTGAAATGCGAGCCCAGGTTGCAGAAAAGCGCGCGACGGTAGCCGAACAAAAAACACAGCAGCTGGTGGCTGCCCAACAAAAAGCGCAGACCACAACTCAGGACGTCGTACAGCGAACCGCCATGCTGGAGAAGAAAGCCGACCAGAGCAGTGGTTTCGAGTTCCACGGCTATGCGCGTTCCGGTCTGCTGATGAACGATGCCGCATCCAGCAGTAAAAGTGGTCCATACCTGACACCAGCCGGTGAAACAGGGGGCGCAATTGGGCGTCTGGGTAATGAAGCGGACACCTACGTTGAGCTCAATGTTGAGCATAAACAGACGCTGGATAATGGCGCGACGACCCGCTTTAAAGCCATGCTGGCCGACGGGCAAAAGACATATAACGACTGGTCCGCCGATACCAGCGACCTCAATATTCGCCAGGCGTTTGCTGAGCTGGGCAATCTGCCCGATTTTACCGGCGCACTGAAGAGCAGTACGTTCTGGGCCGGTAAACGTTTTGACCGTGACAACTTTGACATCCACTGGCTGGATTCCGATGTGGTGTTCCTGGCCGGGACCGGTGGCGGTGTGTACGACGTGAAGTGGAATGACACACTGCGCAGTAACTTCTCGATTTATGGGCGCAACTTCGGCAGTGAAGAACAGATCGACAATAACGTTCAGAACTACATTCTGAGCATGAACCACTTCGCCGGGCCGTTCCAGTTGATGGTGAGCGGACTGCGCGCCAAAGATAACGATGACCGCAAAGATGCTAACGGTGACCTCATCAAAACAGATGCGGCAAACAACGGTGTTCATGCTCTGGTCGGCCTGCATAACGACAGCTTCTATGGCATGCGTGAAGGTTCCGCCAAAACGGCTCTGCTGTACGGCCACGGGCTGGGGGCGGAAGTTAAAAGTATCGGTTCCGACGGTGCACTGTTATCGGATGCTGATACCTGGCGCTTTGCCAGCTACGGTGTGACCCCGCTGGGTGGCGGCTGGCACATCGCTCCGGCAGTGCTGGCGCAAAGCAGTAAAGATCGTTATGTGAAAGGTGACAGTTACGAGTGGGTCACACTTAACACCCGTCTGATTAAGGAGGTCACGCAGAACTTTGCCCTGGCCTTTGAGGGAAGCTATCAGTACATGGATTTAAACCCGGAAGGGTATAAAGACCGTAACGCCGTGAACGGTAGCTTCTACAAACTCACCTTCGCCCCGACGCTGAAAGCGGGCAAGATCGGTGATTTCTTCAGCCGTCCTGAGCTGCGCCTGTTCGCAACCTGGATGGACTGGAGCAGCAAACTGGATAACTACGCCAGTGATGATGCCTTTGGCAGCAGTGGTTTCAACGCCGGCGGGGAATGGAACTTTGGGGTACAGATGGAAACCTGGTTTTAACCCTTCACGCTCCCGCACTGCGGGGGCGTTACTTACATCATAAAAATGAGGTCAGGCAGAGGTGTCTATGGATTTTGATAATATCGCCCGTGAGCTTATTCCGCTGCTCGGTGGCAAAGAGAACATCGCCAGTGCTGCACACTGTGCTACGCGTCTTCGCCTGGTACTGGTCGACGATGCGCTTGCCGATCAGCAGGCCATCGGCAAGGTGGAAGGGGTAAAAGGATGTTTTCGTAACGCCGGTCAGATGCAGGTGATTTTCGGTACGGGTGTGGTCAATAAAGTCTACGCCGCGTTTATTCAGGCGGCAGGGATCAGTGAATCCAGTAAGTCGGAAGCGGCCGATATGGCGGCGCGTAAACTGAATCCGTTCCAGCGAATCGCGCGTCTGCTGTCGAACATCTTTGTTCCGATCATTCCGGCGATTGTGGCCTCCGGGTTGCTGATGGGCCTGCTGGGCATGGTGAAAACCTACGGCTGGGTCAATGCCGATAATGCGCTCTACATCATGCTGGATATGTGCAGCTCGGCCGCGTTTATTATTCTGCCGATCCTGATTGGTTTTACCGCCGCCCGTGAATTTGGCGGTAATCCTTATCTGGGGGCAACACTGGGCGGGATTTTGACTCACCCGGCACTGACCAATGCCTGGGGTGTGGCCTCCGGTTTCCACACCATGAACTTCTTTGGGTTAGACATCGCCATGATTGGCTATCAAGGAACGGTGTTCCCTGTGCTGCTCGCCGTCTGGTTTATGAGCATTGTCGAGAAACAGTTGCGCCGCGTTATTCCTGATGCGCTGGACCTGATTTTGACTCCGTTCCTGACGGTCATTATTTCCGGTTTTATTGCCTTGCTGATTATTGGCCCTGCGGGTCGTGCATTAGGGGACGGGATCTCATTCATTCTGAGTACGCTGATTGAACACGCGGGCTGGCTGGCCGGGCTGCTGTTTGGCGGTTTATATTCGGTGATCGTGATTACCGGCATTCACCACAGCTTCCACGCGATTGAAGCTGGTTTGTTAGGTAACCCGGCCATTGGCGTTAACTTCCTGCTACCGATCTGGGCGATGGCGAACGTTGCACAGGGCGGGGCATGTCTGGCCGTGTGGTTCAAAACCAAAGACGCAAAAATAAAGGCCATTACCTTACCGTCAGCCTTTTCTGCAATGCTTGGGATCACCGAGGCGGCGATTTTCGGTATTAACCTGCGTTTTATGAAACCTTTCATTGCAGCCCTGATTGGCGGTGCAGCAGGCGGGGCATGGGTTGTTTCTGTACATGTTTACATGACGGCGGTCGGGTTGACGGCAATCCCTGGAATAGCAATTGTACAGGCAAGCTCACTTCTTAATTATATTATCGGCATGGTGATTGCCTTCGGGGTGGCGTTTATCCTCTCGCTTCTGCTGAAGTACAAAACGGACACTGAATAATGACATTACCTTCACGCTGGCCTGCTGTATTGCAGGCCGTAATGAAAGGCCAGCCACGCGCGCTTGCCGACAGCCATTACCCGCAATGGCATCCCGCGCCTGTCACAGGGCTGATGAACGATCCGAACGGCTTTATCTGGTTCGCCGGGCGTTACCATCTGTTTTACCAGTGGAACCCACTGGGATGTGACCACCGTTATAAGTGCTGGGGTCACTGGAGCTCTGTCGACCTGGTACACTGGCAACATGAGCCTATGGCGCTGATGCCGGATGAAGAGTACGACCGCAGCGGATGTTATTCCGGCAGCGCCGTCGATAACAACGGCGTCCTGACTCTGTGCTACACCGGCAACGTGAAGTTTGACGACGGTAGCCGTACGGCCTGGCAGTGCCTGGCTGTACAAAAAGTGGATGGTAGCGTTGAGAAACGTGGCCCCGTAATGGCCCTGCCGGAAGGGTATACCGGGCACGTGCGTGATCCAAAGGTGTGGCAGCACAATGGCGAGTGGTTCATGGTGCTGGGCGCACAGGATCTGCAAAAACGCGGCAAAGTCCTGCTTTTTAAATCACCGGATTTGAACACGTGGCATGCCTGCGGTGAGATAGCCGGTCATGGTGTGAATGGCCTTTCCGATGCAGGTTATATGTGGGAGTGTCCGGATCTGTTTGCACTCGACGGCACACACATTCTGATCTGCTGTCCGCAAGGGCTGACGCGCGAAGCACATCGCTATCTCAATACCTATCCGGCAACCTGGATGAGTGGAGCGTTTGACTATGATCGTGCGACGTTTGATCACGGCGCACTGCACGAGCTGGACGCGGGCTTTGAGTTCTATGCGCCGCAAACCACGCTGGCCGCCGACGGACGACGTATTCTGATTGGCTGGATGGGCGTTCCTGACGGGGAAGAGATGTTACAGCCGACTCGCACGCAGGGCTGGATCCACCAGATGACCTGTCCACGTGAACTGCGGTATCGCGACGGAAAATTATGGCAAACCCCGATTCGTGAACTGGAGCAACTGCGTCAGGAGGAACAACGCTGGCAGGGCAACGCGTGTGATGCTCCGGGCCTGGATGCGACAAGCCTGGAGTTTGAGCTAACGCCGTCGTCATCGGTCAGTGTGGATTTTGCACACACGCTGCGGTTAACGGTCGACAGTGACGGACTGCGTCTGGAACGAGCCAGTCTGCAAAACGGAGAAACGCTGACACGCTACTGGCGGGGTGATGTCCAGCATTTACAGATTCTGTGTGACCGCTCCAGTGTTGAAATTTTCATCAATCATGGCGAAGGCGTGATGAGCAGCCGCTATTTTCCTGACCATCCAGCACGGGTGAGCTTCGAAGGTGCGTCCGACATCACATTACGATACTGGTCGCTGCGCGGCTGCATGATAGAATAGAGGTTTTGGCAGCCGGATCTAGGTCGTTGTGAGAAAAACAAAACGCGTCACAATAAAAGACATCGCAGAACTGGCGGGGGTATCAAAAGCCACTGCCAGCCTGGTCCTGAACGGACGCAGTAAAGAGCTTCGTGTAGCGGAAGAAACCCGTGAACGCGTGCTGGCCATTGCGAAAGAGCACCACTATCAACCGAGCATTCATGCACGTTCTTTGCGTGATAACCGTAGCCACACCATCGGACTGGTCGTTCCCGAAATCACCAACTACGGTTTTGCAGTCTTTTCTCATGAACTGGAGACCTTGTGCCGTGAGGCGGGTGTTCAGTTGTTGATCTCCTGTAGTGATGAAAATCCGGGCCAGGAAACGGTGGTGGTCAACAATATGGTGGCGCGGCAGGTTGATGGTCTGATTGTCGCATCCAGTATGCTCAATGATACAGACTATCAAAAGCTGAGCGAACAACTGCCGGTTGTTCTGTTTGACCGTCACATGAACGACAGCTCTCTTCCTCTGGTTATCACGGATTCCATCAGGCCAACGGCTGAACTGGTGGCAGAGATTGCCCGTGAACATCCTGATGAAGTCTATTTCCTCGGTGGTCAGCCGCGCCTTTCCCCTACACGCGATCGTCTTGAAGGGTTTAAGCAAGGTTTGCGCGATGCAAATATTGAATTAAGGCCGGAATGGATCATTCATGGGAATTATCACCCCAGTTCCGGCTACGAAATGTTTGCTGAGCTGTGCGCGCGGTTAGGTCGTCCTCCTAAGGCACTATTCACGGCAGCGTGCGGATTACTAGAGGGGGTATTGCGCTATATGGGTCAGCACAATCTGCTGCAAAGCGATATGCGGCTGGCCAGTTTTGACGATCACTATTTGTATGATTCCCTTACCATACCTATCGATACGGTTCGCCAGGATAACCGTCAATTGGCATGGCACTGCTTTGACTTGATTGGCAAATTGATCGAAGGGGAAACCCCGGAGCCATTGCAGCGTACATTGAATGCGACCTTACAGCGGCGATATAAAAAGGCAGAGTGAATCTGCCTTTTTGTTTATTGATTATCCGCCCCAACATCAATTAGCAGACGAAATCACAGCGTAAATGGTTAGCCGATAAATAGATAAGCTGCAGGCATTAAAAATCACACTCACGATGTGTAATCTCGGCATGACATACTGAAACACTTATATATGCTTCGCCAATAACGCACTGTCTCAGCACGAAATTATAGCGTTAGCCGACCACTACACACTGAACTGAAAAAGGTATTTTCGACAGGGGCGTGCGCACGCGCTTAGGAGAAGCGACAACACACTAATTCTGCTCTGCCACCAGAATCGCCTGCGTATCAGGCTCCAGCGCTTTAAAGATATGTTCCTGATCGGCGGGATAACAAATATAGTCTCCCTCACCCAACTCTTCCGGTGCCTCAGTCAGCCCGACCAGCGCCTTCCCCTGCGTTACAATAATATGCTCCACCGATCCCGGTGGGTGTGGCTGTGAAATACGGTCCGCACCAGGTTGCGTCAGCAGCAGGTAGATATCCCGCCTGGCGCCCGGTGGGCAAGCTGCCAATAAAATCGCCTGATAATGGGCCTGTTCCGCCACCACTTTTGTCCCTTCACCGCGACGAATCACCTGCGTTTTTTGCTCCAGCGGTTCCAGTAATCGGGCAAAAGGGATATCCAGCGCCACACACAGTGACCAGAGCGTTTCCAGGCTAGGATTTCCATTACCCGCTTCCAGCTGCGAAAGCGTAGATTTTGCAATCCCCGCACGCCGCGCAATCTCTGCGAGCGACAAACCGGTACGCTGACGTTCGCGCACCAGACTTTTGGCAATCATACTGATGGGTTGGGTCATATTCGACTCTGTGTTTTTTATATCGAACGAATCGTTCGACTTGTAAATAAAATCTGTTCCGTTCATTATAATGGAAATTCGTTCGATATGGCTAAAACAGCATGAAACATTATTTTTCCAGCCTCAAAGGCGACACGATAAAAGCAATATTTTTAGTGTGCCTGGCCGTCGGTGTGGTGGGCATGTCCTACGGTTCGCTGGCAATGGCTTACGGCTTCCCGATTTGGGTGCCCTTTGTACTCTCGATTACAGTGCTGGCCGGGGCTTCTGAATTTATGTTCATCGGTATTATCGCCAGCGGCGGAAATCCGTTGGCAGCAGCGGCAGCCGGTTTACTGGTGAATGCCCGACATGTGCCGTTTGGTGTTACGGTACGCGATCTGGTCGGCACTCGCGCCGCCAGCTTTCTCGGCTGCCATATTATGAACGATGAAAGTGTGGTGTTCGGCTTATCGCAAAAAACACCGGAACAACGTAAAGCCGCCTACTGGTTATGCGGTCTGGGCGTCGCCATTTTCTGGCCGATTGGCACACTGATCGGTGCTGGTGTCGGTAAGCTGCTCCCGGCACCTGAAACCATTGGGCTGGATGCCGTTTTCCCTGCCATTTTGTTGGCCTTAGTGGTTCCGGCCTTTAAAAACCGCACCACGCTCATCCGTGCCTGTAGCGGGGCCACATTGTCACTCGCGTCCGTACCTTTCGCGCCGGTAGGCTTGCCGGTACTGCTCTCACTGTTTGGCTTACTGACGAGGAAAAAATAATGGGTAATATGACGCTGTTTATCGTCGGGATTGCCGTGTTGTCTTTGGGTACATATTTAATGCGCTTAGGGGGAGCAAAACTGGGAGGCCGTTTAGCCTTTTCTGAACGTTCACAGGCGTTGCTTTCTGATGCTGCAACGGTATTACTGTTCTCCGTCGCGCTGGCAACCACCTTTTATGAAGGCGAACACTTTGCCGGTATGGCGCGCGTACTCGGTGTGGGTTTTGCGGTCTTTCTCGCCTGGCGTAAGATGCCATTGATTGTGGTGATTATCGCTGCAGCAGTGGTAACTGCGCTGCTGAGAATGGCGGGTATAAGCTAAAAAAGCGCCCCTGGGGCGCTCTTTCTACCGTACTGAAATAACTTATTTCAGCAGTTCAGCAGTCATATGCACACGGTTACCCGTGTAAGCCTGAGTGATTTTATAATCGCTGGCGCCTGCACGTTCAGCCTGAGCGGCAATTTTTGCTTCAGCACTTTCCAGCGTAGAACCGGTTGCGGTAACTGTCTGAGCAGCGAAAGAACCGAAAGAAGTAGCGAGAGCGATAACTGCGACAAAAGTTTTGATGCTTTTCATGATATAAACCCTTTCACTTAGTTGTTTGAGTAAGGCACCGTGCCTTGATGTGATAAATAGTAGTCTTCATATCACACAACTAAAAGCGGAAGGATTTGCCCATCTTATTCAAATTAACTGAACGCTTATTACTCAGCAATCAGCCGCTGCGGATGGGTGTAGATCGTCGCCCTGCCCGGTTTGCAAAAACCCACCAGCGTCAGGTTACAACGTTCGGCAACGTCTACGGCAAGCGTCGTGGCGGCTGAGACAGCAAACAGGATCTCCACGCCACACATCGCCGACTTTTGCACCATCTCGTAGCTGGCGCGGCTGGAAACTAACACCGCGCCCTGTTGCCAGCTTTCCCCTTCCACTGCGCGTCGTCCCAGCAGTTTATCCAGCGCAACGTGGCGACCCACGTCTTCATGACCACCCATCAAATGGCCTGACGGCTGTACCCAGGCCGCAGCGTGCGTACAGCCTGTGAGCTGTCCCACGGGCTGATAATCGTGCAGATGTCGTAATGCGGTATCGAGGTTCGCAAGGTTAAATGTCTGGGTAAACGGCAGAGGCTGGACCGGTTTGCCAATGTCATTGAGCTGCTCCACGCCGCAAACGCCACAACCGGTACGACCTGCCAGTGCACGACGTCGCTCCTTCAGCCCCATAAATCGACGACTGGAAAGCTCAACCTGCACTTCTAATCCGTTGCAGGAAGGAACCACTTCCATGCCAAAAATATCCTGAGGGCGCTCAATAATGCCTTCAGAAAGTGAAAAGCCCATCGCAAAGTGCTCAAGATCTTTCGGTGACGCCATCATCACCACGTGCGAAATCCCGTTGTAAACCAACGCAACCGGCACTTCTTCAGCGACGACATCCGGCTGAGGATGTTGCAAATCCTCGCGTTTCCAGAGGGTCAGCTGGCGCGATCCTGTCAAAGTCGTCACATTTTTGATGTTTTCTCGAATAATCTTATTCACTTTCTTTTAACCATATTGGAACACACATACCAACATTGTGGTATTCTTTACAAACCCCTCCTGGACGGAGGGAAATTCACCCAATTCTGGACCTTTGCGGTCCCGTCCGCAAAGAAAAATAACAACCACGTCCCTCGCGCTCGAGTAACGGAAAAGTGAAGGGAACGTGACAATGTCGAAACAAGGAGCGAACCATGCAGGTCAGCAGAAGGCAGTTCTTTAAGATCTGCGCTGGCGGTATGGCAGGCACCACGGCAGCGGCACTGGGCTTTGCGCCCGGCGTAGCGCTCGCGGAAACACGGCAATATAAACTGCTGCGCACCCGCGAAACCCGTAACACCTGCACTTACTGTTCCGTTGGCTGTGGACTGTTGATGTACAGTCTCGGTGACGGAGCAAAAAACGCCAAAGCATCCATCTTCCATATCGAAGGGGACCCGGATCACCCGGTGAACCGTGGCGCGCTGTGCCCGAAAGGGGCAGGACTTGTGGACTTCATCCATTCCGAAAGCCGCCTGAAATTCCCGGAATACCGCGCACCAGGTTCTGATAAGTGGCAACAAATTAGCTGGGATGAGGCATTTGACCGCATCGCGAAGCTAATGAAAGAAGACCGCGACGCTAACTACGTTGCGCAGAATGCCGAAGGCGTTACCGTTAACCGCTGGCTTTCCACCGGGATGCTGTGTGCTTCCGCTTCCAGTAATGAAACCGGCTATTTAACACAAAAATTCTCCCGCGCGCTGGGTATGCTCGCGGTCGACAACCAGGCGCGTGTCTGACACGGACCAACGGTAGCAAGTCTTGCTCCAACATTTGGTCGCGGTGCGATGACCAACCACTGGGTCGACATTAAAAACGCCAACCTCATTGTGGTGATGGGCGGTAACGCCGCTGAAGCTCACCCGGTCGGGTTCCGCTGGGCGATGGAAGCCAAAATTCACAACGGCGCGAAGCTGATTGTTATCGATCCACGCTTTACGCGAACCGCAGCGGTGGCTGATTTCTATGCCCCAATTCGTTCCGGTACTGACATTGCCTTCCTGTCAGGCGTCTTGCTGTACCTGCTGAATAACGAAAAATTCAACCGCGAATACACCGAGGCCTATACCAACGCCAGCCTGATCGTGCGTGAGGATTACGGTTTCGAAGATGGCCTGTTCACCGGCTACGACGCGGACAAACGCAAGTATGACAAAACCAGCTGGAACTACGAGCTGGATGAAAAAGGCTTCGCCAAACGCGATATTACGCTGCAACACCCACGCTGCGTGTGGAACCTGCTGAAACAGCACGTTTCCCGCTACACGCCGGACGTCGTAGAAAACATCTGCGGTACGCCGAAGGCTGATTTCCTGAAAGTCTGTGAGTACATTGCAGAAACCAGCGTAAAAGATAAAACCGCGTCGTTCCTCTACGCGTTGGGCTGGACACAGCACTCCATTGGCGCGCAGAACATCCGCACCATGGCGATGATCCAGTTACTGCTTGGCAATATGGGGATGGCTGGCGGCGGTGTTAACGCCCTGCGCGGTCACTCTAATATCCAGGGTCTGACTGACTTAGGCCTGTTGTCACAAAGCCTGCCTGGCTACATGACGCTGCCAAGCGAGAAACAAACCGACCTGCAAACCTACCTTGCTGCCAACACGCCAAAACCGTTGCTGGAAGGTCAAGTGAACTACTGGGGCAACTACCCGAAATTCTTCGTTTCGATGATGAAAGCCTTCTTTGGCGATAAGGCGACAGCGGAAAACAGCTGGGGCTTTGACTGGCTGCCGAAGTGGGATAAAGGGTACGACGTACTGCAATACTTCGAGATGATGAACCAGGGCAAAGTGAATGGCTATATCTGCCAGGGCTTTAACCCGGTCGCCTCATTCCCGAACAAAAACAAGGTTGTGGCTTCACTGTCTAAACTGAAGTTCCTGGTGACCATCGACCCACTCAACACTGAGACATCCACCTTCTGGCAAAACCACGGTGAGTCGAACGATGTGGATCCGTCGAAAATCCAGACTGAAGTGTTCCG
The DNA here is from genome assembly GCF_030332225.1 of Citrobacter sp. Cu233. Lineage (GTDB taxonomy): Bacteria > Pseudomonadota > Gammaproteobacteria > Enterobacterales > Enterobacteriaceae > Citrobacter. Next base: position 70,155 of record NZ_JAOWIF010000044.1, on the reverse strand, counting down.
TCTGCCATCCACCTGCTTTGCCGAAGAGAACGGTTCTATCGTGAACTCCGGTCGCTGGTTGCAGTGGCACTGGAAAGGCGCGGATGCCCCAGGGATTGCCGCTACCGATGGTGAGATCCTCGCCGGTATCTTCCTGCGTCTGCGTAAGATGTATGCCGAACAAGGTGGAGCGAACCCGGAACAGGTGCTGAGCATGACCTGGAACTACTCCACACCGCATGAGCCGGCTTCAGAAGAAGTGGCAATGGAGAGCAACGGTAAGGCGCTGGCCGATATTACCGACCCGGCAACCGGTGCGGTTATCGTGAAGAAAGGCCAACAGCTGAGCTCGTTCGCCCAACTGCGTGACGATGGTACCACCTCCAGCGGTTGCTGGATTTTCGCCGGTAGCTGGACGCCAGAAGGCAACCAGATGGCCCGTCGCGATAACGCCGACCCATCAGGTCTTGGCAATACGCTGGGCTGGGCCTGGGCATGGCCGCTCAACCGACGCATTCTGTATAACCGCGCCTCCGCTGACCCACAGGGGAATCCGTGGGATCCAAAACGTCAGATCCTGAAATGGGATGGCGCGAAATGGAGCGGGATGGATATTCCGGACTACAGTGCCGCCGCACCTGGCAGCAACGTTGGGCCATTCATCATGCAGCCTGAAGGGATGGGACGTCTGTTTGCTATCGATAAGATGGCGGAAGGGCCGTTCCCGGAACACTACGAGCCGTTTGAAACGCCGCTGGGCACTAACCCGCTGCACCCGAACGTTATCTCTAACCCTGCCGCCCGTATCTTTAAAGGCGACGAAGAAGCACTGGGTAAAGCGGATAAGTTCCCGTACGTCGGGACGACCTACCGTCTGACCGAACACTTCCACTACTGGACCAAACATGCGCTGCTTAACGCCATCGCCCAGCCGGAACAGTTTGTGGAAATTGGTGAGAAACTGGCGAACAAGCTCGGCATCTCCCACGGCGATACGGTCAAAGTCTCCTCTAACCGCGGCTACATTAAAGCCAAAGCAGTGGTGACCAAACGTATTCGCACGTTGAAGGCAAACGGTAAGGATATCGACACTATCGGTATTCCTATTCACTGGGGCTACGAAGGCGTAGCTAAAAAAGGCTTTATCGCCAACACGTTAACGCCATTCGTCGGTGATGCGAACACGCAAACACCGGAATTTAAGTCCTTCCTCGTGAACGTGGAAAAGGTGTAACGGAGACGACCTATGGCTTATCAATCGCAAGACATCATTCGTCGTTCCGCCACTAACGGTTTCACCCCCGCGCCTCAGGCGCGGGACCATCAGGAAGAGGTGGCGAAGCTTATCGACGTCACCACCTGTATCGGCTGTAAAGCGTGTCAGGTGGCGTGTTCGGAGTGGAACGACATCCGTGATGAGGTGGGTAACAACGTTGGGGTGTACGACAACCCGGCTGATTTGACCGCCAAATCCTGGACGGTGATGCGTTTCTCGGAAGTGGAACAAGACGACAAACTCGAATGGCTGATCCGTAAGGATGGCTGTATGCACTGTGCCGATCCGGGCTGTCTGAAAGCATGCCCGGCTGAAGGGGCAATCATTCAGTATGCCAACGGTATCGTCGACTTCCAGTCCGAACAGTGTATCGGCTGCGGTTATTGTATTGCAGGCTGCCCGTTCGACGTACCGCGCCTCAACCCGGAAGACAACCGCGTCTATAAATGTACGCTGTGTGTTGACCGCGTGGTGGTGGGCCAGGAACCGGCCTGTGTAAAAACGTGCCCAACCGGTGCAATTCATTTCGGCACCAAAGAGTCGATGAAAACGCTGGCGGGCGAGCGTGTAGCGGAGCTGAAAACACGTGGTTACGAAAATGCAGGTCTGTACGATCCGGCAGGCGTTGGCGGTACGCACGTGATGTATGTGCTGCACCATGCTGACAAGCCGAACCTGTATCACGGCTTGCCAGAGAACCCGGAAATCAGCGCCACCGTCAAATTCTGGAAAGGTATCTGGAAACCCCTCGCAGCGGTCGGCTTTGCAGCGACATTTGCGGCCAGTATCTTCCACTACGTCGGTGTAGGCCCAAACCGTGCGGAAGAGGAAGAAGACAATCTGCATGAAAAAGACGACGAGGTGCGCAAATGAAACGACGTGACACCATCGTGCGCTACACGGCGCCGGAACGCATCAACCACTGGATCACCGCCTTCTGCTTCATTCTGGCAGCGGTGAGCGGGATGGGCTTTCTCTTCCCGTCGTTTAACTGGCTAATGCAAATTATGGGCACTCCACAGCTGGCGCGAATTCTGCACCCGTTTGTCGGCGTGATCATGTTTGCCTCGTTTATCATCATGTTTTTCCGATACTGGCACCACAATCTAATCAATCGGGATGATATCTTTTGGGCGAAGAATATTCGTAAGATTGTCGTCAACGAGGAAGTAGGTGACACGGGACGTTATAACTTCGGCCAGAAATGCGTATTCTGGGCGGCGATTACCTTCCTGGTCCTGTTGCTGGTGAGTGGAGTGGTCATCTGGCGTCCGTATTTTGCGCCTGCTTTCTCAATCCCGGTGATCCGATTCGCGTTAATGCTGCATTCATTTGCCGCAGTAGCGTTAATTGTGGTTATCATGGTGCACATTTACGCCGCCCTTTGGGTGAAAGGCACCATTACCGCGATGGTGGAAGGATGGGTCACCAGTGCATGGGCGAAGAAACATCACCCGCGCTGGTACCGTGAAGTCCGCAAGACAACGGAAAAGAAAACTGAATGAGTATTCGCATAATCCCGCAAGATGAGCTGGAGAAGAGCGAGAAACGCACGGCGGATATGATTCCGCCGTTATTATTCCCCAGACTCAAAAATTTGTATAACCGCCGCGCTGAACGCCTGCGCGAGCTGGCCGAGAACAACCCGCTGGGCGATTATCTGCGCTTCGCGGCGCTGATTGCCCACGCGCAGGAAGTGGTGCTGTACGACCATCCGTTACAGATGGATCTGACCGCTCGCATCAAAGAAGCGAACGATCAGGGTAAACCACCGCTGGATATCCACGTCCTGCCGCGCGATAAACACTGGCAAAAACTGCTGCAGTCGTTAATTGCTGAGCTGAAGCCAGAAATGAGCGGCCCGGCACTGGCGGTAATCGAAAATCTGGAAAAAGCCTCAGAGCAGGAACTTGAGCTGATGGCCAGCGCGCTGTTTGCCTCCGATTTTGCCTCCGTCAGCAGCGACAAAGCACCGTTCATTTGGGCTGCCTTGTCGCTCTACTGGGCGCAGATGGCGAGCCTGATCCCCGGCAAAGCCCGTGCGGAATACGGTGAACAGCGTCAATACTGCCCGGTGTGTGGTTCAATGCCGGTTTCCAGCATGGTGCAAATCGGTACCACTCAGGGGCTGCGTTATCTGCACTGCAACCTGTGCGAAACCGAGTGGCACGTCGTGCGCGTGAAATGCAGCAACTGCGAACAGAGCCGTGATTTGAACTACTGGTCACTGGATAACGAGCAAGCGGCAATTAAAGCCGAAAGCTGCGGCGACTGCGGGACTTACCTGAAGATTCTATATCAGGAAAAAGACCCGAAAGTAGAAGCTGTTGCTGACGATCTCGCTTCACTGATGCTGGACGCGCACATGGAGCAAGAGGGCTTTGCCCGCAGCTCCATCAACCCGTTCCTGTTCCCGGGTGAAGGGGAGTAAGTCTTTTGTTGTATCGGGCGGCGTAAGTCGCCCGGGTTACAATTCGTATGGCGTCACCACGCCCGGTATTCCGGCAAAGTCCTTTGTGTTACGCGTGACCAGTTCAAGGCGATGAACCTGCGCTGTCGCCAGAATAATGGCATCCGGAAGTTTCATCCCATACTCCTGGCGCAGAGCAACACTTCGCTCGGCAATGTCCTGCGATACACCAATAATATTAAACGCGCTCATCGCAACGCGCGTGCGGTGCTCCTGATTATACTTTTTGGCACCCACCATCACTTCCATCCAGGTAATAAGGCTAATCGCATTCTGCGGCGGCCATGCATCTAACGCTTGTTTTGCTTCGCGCCGCCCACTGAATAAGTCAATTAAAATATTAGTGTCAAATAGTGCCGACCCATTAGCCATTACCACTCCTCACGCAGTTTGCGCTGGTATTCCACACCGTCTTCTTCACAGCCCTGCCACAAACCAAGTGCGCCGGAAATCGTTGTTTCAGCCTGGTCTTGTCTTTCCAGGTATTGCTCAACAGCCTCTCGCAACAGCTCCGCACGGGGAAGGTTGCGTTGCACTTTGAGATCGTCCAGTCGTTTAATCATTTCATCTGATAAATCGAGTAAAATTCTGCCCATATCCAGCCCAGTCATCACGCCCATATATATCTCCAGTATATCACTCAAGATTAAAACACGAGCAATTTACACCCGGTAAATTCTAAAGAGAAGAGCGCTGCAGGTGGTTAATGTACTTTTGCGAGCCGCTTTCCAGAATCACAGTCCAGACAATATTCTCCATTTTCTTTTGCTAATATCCAGGCTATAACACTGTATGTTTATACAGATAAAGGATAGAGAAATGGCACTGGAGAGCGGGATTGCGCAGCTGGTTGAGGCATTTATCGCGGCGGGACGCCCTTCTTCCCGCGAACAGAATATTGATGACCGGAGAGCGGGCTACATCGCCAGCACAGCACTGGCAGGAGAAACTGAAACCCGCGTACAGGTTGAAGATATTGAACTCGATACCATGACGTTTCGCGTTGTTTCGCCACGGGGTGCCACGGGCAACCTACCCTGCGTGATTTATTATCACGGTGGCTGCTTTGTCAGCGGCGGATTTGCGACACATGATAATCAGCTAAGACAGCTCGCTTTTTACAGCGGCTGTCGGGTGATTGCCGTGCAGTACCGCCTTGCACCAGAGCATACTTTCCCGGCAGCACACGATGATGCGGAAAGCGGGGCCAATATCATCTGGAAATACGCAGAAGAACTGGGCGTAGACCGAGAGAATATCACGCTTGCTGGCGACAGCGCTGGCGGACATCTGGCGTTCGTTTGCGCCTTGCGCCTGAAAACCGCACAGCAATGGCAACCTGCACAGCTCGTGCTGATTTATCCCATGCTCGACGCAACCGCCGGATTTGAGAGCTACACCCGCAATGGGCAGGATTACATCATCACACGTGACACACTGTTGTCCGGTTACGAGATGTATATGCCCCAGACTGACCTGTACCATCCGGAAGTCAGCCCGCTGTGGCGCGACGATTTCAACGGGTTACCGCCGACCCACATTATTACGGCTGAATTTGACCCACTGTGCGATGAAGGAGAAGCCCTGTATCACCAGCTTCAGAAGCACGCCGTGGACTGCACCTGCCAGCGCTATCTCGGCGTCATCCACGGATTTTTTCAGTTAGGAGGCGTAAGCCAGACGGCGCGAAACGCAATGCGCGACGTAGCCTGGCGAGTTGCAACAGACGAGTAAAACGCGAATCGGGTAGCGTGAAGAGTAGGGATTTCCCCCTACTCTTCTTCATTCCCACCTTCGACGTAAGGACCAAACGGCTTCGCAGGCAGTACGATATACGTGCCTTCAAACACCACGCCCGCCGTATCGTCACCAAAAAGCTCCACCTGCATCTGCACTCGTGCCTTGCGGCCTCTCGCCAGACGGTCAAGATCGCCGCTCAATGAGCCCAGATCGGCGATAGCAGTAGGCTTCCCGGTGATCGGCTTGCTGTAGCGGATATGTGCATCGGCGAGGATAATCGTTCCTCCCAGATGACGCTCACGCAACATCAGCCAGATAAGCCCCCAACCGGTAAGCGTCGCCAGCGAGAACAGGCTTCCGGCAAACAGGGTGTGGTGCGGATTCTGGTTCCCTGTCTCGGGCATCGTGGTAATAAATTTCTGCCCGGTATATTGCTGAATACGCACGCCCATTTTTTCGCTTAACGGAATATGTTCGTACCAGGCTTGCTGTAGCTGCCCACACCAGTCACCACGATGAAGAATATCGTCCAGCGTCGCAATGGGCTTAATCATCAGGAAGTGGCGGACCGGCGTGGTTTGCGGCGTGGTGATTTCCCCCTGGCTTACAAACCCCAGCTTGGCGAAAAATTCAACCGCATCCTCACGAGCGCTACAGGTGACGCGCTTCACCCCTTCCTGGCGTGCCACAGATTCAAGGGTCATCGCCATCAGCGTTCCGAGTCCCTTTTCTTGCACCGAGGGGTCTACAGCCATAAAGCGTATGGAGGCTTCGTTGTCCGCATTGATATACAGACGACCTACCGCGACCAAATTGCCTTCTTCGTCCACCACCATTTGATGGTGTGCCATTGCGTCCCAGGCATCCCGTTCGGAGCCTTTTGGCTGGTGCAGGGGTTTACGCAGCATTTCCCAGCGAAACTGGTAGTAACGCTCCAGTTCTTCTTCTGTTTGCGGTACTCGAAGGTGATACATAGTTGTATTCTCTCTTGTTACCCGCGACCACGCCGGAAGCTGGTTCATACTTGTAACCAGAACGTCACGGGGCCATCATTAACCAGCGAAACCTGCATATCAGCAGCGAATCGCCCGGTTTGCGTGTTCATCTCCTGTTGGCGGCAGCGCTCTACAAAATATGTATAAAGAGCCTCTGCCCTATCGGGTGCTGCGCCTTTTGAAAAACCAGGGCGCATGCCGCGTTCGGTATCTGCCGCCAGTGTAAACTGTGAAACCACCAGCACGCTGCCACCTGACTGCTGCACATTCAGGTTCATTTTGCCTTCGGCATCGCTAAAGATTCGATAGCCGAGTACGCGTTCGCACAAGCGGTTTGCTTTCTGTTCGTCATCATCCCTTTCGACACCTAACAGGACCAAAAGTCCTGGGCCAATTTCACCCGTCACCTCGCCCTCCACGGTGACGCTGGCACGGGTTACGCGCTGAATTAATGCAATCATGGTTGCTCTGCTTCTTCTTGTTCTGCGGCTTGTTTAAGTTTGCGGTATTCCCCGAGAGTGACAGTTATTTCCGCGCCTAGCAAGACGATACACCACGTCCAGTAAACCCAGACAAATAAAATAGGGATCACCGCCAGGACACCGTAAATGAGCTGATAAGACGGGAACATCGTGATATAGAGCGCAAATCCTTTCTTTCCGGCTTCGAACAGCACAGCAGCAACAAAGGCACCGATTACCGCATCACGATTGGGTACTCGCGTGGTGGGTACAATGCTGTAAAGCAGCCAGAACGATAGCCAGGAAAGTACCAACGGGAAAATACGCAGTACGTTATCAATAACCGTGTTGAGATCGCTTGCCCAGCGCAACGACAGCAAATAAGAACTGATTGCCAGGCTGGCTCCCGCCAGCAGCGGTCCCAGCGTTAATATCATCCAGTAAACGGCAAAAGAGTACACTTTGGGCCGCGTGCGCTTACTCCGCCAGATGGTATTCAACGCGCTATCGATGGCATACATCAGCAATAGGGCGGTTACAATCAGCCCGCACGCCCCAACAGCCGTCATTTTGTTCGAGTTTGCGACAAACTGTTCGATATACCGCTGGATGACATCGCCGGTCGCCGGAATAAAGTTAGCGAAAATGAAATGACGGAGTTGAATGCTGACATCGGAAAACATCGGAAATGCAGCGAAAAGAGCAAAAACAACGGCGATAAGCGGCACTAACGAGAGCAATGAAACGTAGGCAAGATTTCCTGCCAGCGTTGTCATATGATCCTCATCAATGCGCTGCCATAATAGCTTCAGCCAGGCCCATACTGGACGCGTGTGATGCCTGGCTTTTTGATGCAAAATTTTTAGCATAACAACTTCGCGAAATAGTCAGGGATGGTCGTTTTATCGACGACCTGAATACTGGTGATCCCTAACTGGTTAGCCCCTTCAATATTATCGGCGTTGTCATCAAAAAAGACCGCATCGTGCGCAGAAAAACCTTCTGACTGCAGAACGTGCTGGTAAATCCGTGCTTCCGGTTTACGCATGCCCAGTTCCTGAGAAAGATAAATGTGATCGGCTGCCTGACGGATTTCGGGATACTCATCTGGCCAAAACGTTGTGTGCAGGCGGTTAGTATTCGATAACACAACGACACGATGCCCTTGCTCGCGCAGCTTATGCATGATGTCGATAACTTCGGGGCGTAATGCGACAAAAACGGCCTGCCAACCGTGAGAGAACTGTTCATAACTCAAAGGCAACGCCATGTCATGACACAGCGCCTCGGCGAAGGCTTCATCAGTTATTTCGCCTCGCTCATGCTGGCGAAAAGCCTCCCCCATCGTAAAACTTTGCTTTAGTGAAGCCAACGGTACACGGCTCAAATCGCTCCATGTGCCTAACACGCGATTGAAGTCGATATCGACAATCACATTACCCAAATCAAAGATATAGAGCATGTCCTTCTCCTTTCTCGCCGTGGATGAATAACTGTAGCGGGAAAGGAGATGTTTGACTATGAGTGCCGGTAGCGATTATTCGCCTTCATCGTTAAATTGCCAGCGAGACTCAATCACCAGCGGAAGGCCAACGCTGACAAACTGCGGCGTCAGGTTAATTGCATTAGGTGCCTGAGTGAGTGGGTTAACACATGTCGCGTCGGGTTGTTTATCAAATACAACCAGGCTTTGTGCAGCTGATGTCATCGCCATGCTCAACTTACCTGGCCATTGTAATCTGACCTTCAGACCGGATGAAAAGCCGAAACAATCATCCCACGGACCCGATTGTGGGGTGACCTTCTTACCTGTCGGCAATTCGTTGCTCCCGGCCTCTTCCTGCCAGTCAGCATCAAATAGCACCTGCAACTCTGCGTCTTCCTGCTGTGGGTCGAGGTGTTTAGCAAACCAGGGATGCCAACCCGCTGAGGCTGGGAATGAGTCTGCGACCGAATGAATTTCAAGGCGCAGAATTAGCGTGTCATCTTCAAGAGTCAACATTTGCAGCACCTCGCCCTGCCAGGGCCATGGCGTATCCAACGGCATACGCAGCGTCAACGCATCCGTCTTTTGTTCTACGACTTCCCACGCTGAATAACAGGCCATACCGTGCAAAGCATGGGGCGGCTTATTGGCGGGCAAAGCATACTGATTCTCCCCTACGTTCAACGTCGCGTAGCCAAGGCGACCAGCCCAGGGCACCATGGGGAAGCAACCGTATTGAAACGCTCTACGCTGCGGTTCCCATTGCCGCAATACTTCAAAACCAAACGCCTGTAATGACGTAATTCTGGCACCATCTTGCGGGAAAACCTGCAGGCGGATATTGCCTTTTTCAAGCAGAACAGATTTCGCCACAGGCCCCGGCCAGGGGGTATCAAACGCATGCTGTAATGCTTGTCGATGTTCGGTATTCAGTTCAGTGTTCATAGGATTGTTCTCTGATATTTCGGTAAGAAGTTAATTCGCGTTAGCGTCATTTTTATTGTCTGAATGTGGTTCGATAAGCCAGACGCAAATAAATGAAAGTATTGAGATAACAAACAAAAACAGTGCGACATACCACGGCTTACCACCACCCAAAGCCAACAGGCTGGACGCTATTAGCGGGCTTAACCCACCCAAAATCGCGGAGAATTGGTAGGCAAATGAAAGTCCGGTGTAACGGACCCGGGTACCGAACATGCGAGTAAATAACGTGGGTTGTACAGCAAACATCATCGTTGGCCCGAGGTTATAACCCAGGATCATACTGCACCAGATAATGAGCGTGCTTTTCGTGTCCAGCAGCAGGAAAAAGGGAAAGGCAAACAGGATGCAAAAACCTGCCCCAAACAGGTACATTTTCCGTTGCCCAACACGGTCAGAAATCCGACCAATCAGGGGACAACTTACAATGCCAATCGCCGAAGCGATAAGCATACCGGTTAGCGGAATATCCCTTGATAATGCGAGCTGACTGGAAATATAAACAATCCCAAAAGCGTTAATGATGTTGGACGAAACGCTCTCAGCCAACCTGGCACCAAGTGCCAACAAAATATTACGAGGGTGTTTACGGAAGAGTTCAATCAGCGGCGGTGCCAATTTTTCATGCGACCTGGCCGTTTTTTGTTTTTGAAAGTCCAGCGTCTCTTCGGTATGAAGTCGAATGAACAATCCGACAATCAACATGACGGCAGAAAGCCAAAATGGGATTCGCCATCCCCAGGAAAGAAACTCCTCCTGAGTCAGGAAGTGATTACACAGTGCGAACACACCTGTTGCCAGCATAATCCCAACCGAGGCCGCCGTTTGCGGGAGCGAACCTAAAAATCCGCGCTTCCCTTCAGGCGCAGATTCAATAGTCATCAACGCCGCACCGCCATATTCCCCCCCGAGGCCAAATCCCTGAATCAGGCGTAGAACCATCAATATAATTGGGGCCCAGATTCCAATATCCTGGTAGGTAGGTATAAAACCGATTAAGAACGTTGAGGTACCGACGATACCTAATGTCCAAATTAACGTTATTTTGCGGCCAACTTTATCGCCAAAATGGCCAAAAACAATGCCACCCAATGGACGCGATAAAAAGCCTACACCAAAAGTTGCGAATGCAGCGATCAACCCAATAAAAGGATCACTGTCAGGGAAAAACAACGGAGCGAAGACCAGTCCAGCTGCTGTTCCAAAAATAAAAAAATCGTACCACTCCATCAACGCACCGGCAAAACTGCCCATGACAACACGTCTCATGGCTTTGCCGGATAGCCCTTCTTTTGGTACCAGTTCTCTTTCAGCCATAATTTCCCTCTCCGGGTCGGCGAGAAATCCACGGAATAAAACCACTTACAAGTGGAGGAGCTTTTTTAGGAAACGCGCCGATATATTCCGGCGCGCTTGCTTGTTATTTCTCCAACTCCGCTAATACCTCTGCATCTTCAGCGTCAACATTCGCACCCAGTGGTTCCCACTTAATCAAAACGCACGTCAGGAATCCGATGAAAGGAACGATCGCCAGCCAATAGAACGCTTCCGTCTTTAACGCTCCCCACAACATAGGCCAAAAGATAAGCCCAGCTATCGCTCCAGTGCGCATAATGGCGCGCGCGAATCCAACACCTGTCGGACGGATCGTTGGCGGATAAGAAAGCGTGGCGATGGTCATTCCTAAGCCACCTGGACCTGCAGAATGGAAGAAGATAATCGCACCCAGCAGACCTAAAGAAAGCCATGGGTTTGTCGTTGCCAGAGCGCCTAATGCCAGCAGCGCAACCGTTACGATGGCAAAACCACACATCGACTGGAGACGAGTGCCCAAACGCTGGAGGATAAGAGAACCAATTAACCCGCCAGTAATCCCGCACAGCGCATTCACTACTGCGGAACCACTGAGCGCACCGGTTAATCCTCCGCTCAGTATCCCCGCCAGAGTCAGCGGCAAATAAACGCCCACGGCGTTGTATTGCCAAGCCTGCATGGTGGCCACGACACAGCCAAGGATGGTCCGTTTGCGATAGCGTGAATTAAATAAGATGCCGTACCCACCATGAAACTTACTTTCTGTTTTTTCCGATGAGGTATCACCACGTTGTGACGAAATCGCAACGCGAGCATGAACACCATAGCGCTTTGCCAGAATGCCGCAGGCTTCATCATAACGCCCAACTCGCGCCGCCCACATTGCGGATTCACCAATAAAAAAGTATCGCAGGATCATAATGATGACCGCGAAAATCGCGCCAACGAAAATCCCGTAACGCCATAATTGTTCTTCGGCAATGCCCGACAACAGCAGCAGGAGCAGTACGAGATAAACAACGGTGGTTGAGACATACCAGGCCATTTGCCAGAGGTTGACTGACGAACCAGTTTTCTTGGATATTGAACCACGCAACTCTGCGACGGCATTCGTTGCCAGCGGGAAATCAATACCCAGACCAAACCCCATAATCACGCGACAAACCAGCACCCACCAGATGTTTGGGGCTATTGCAACGGCCGCAGCACCAATCGTGCATAACCCCATCCCGATGATAAATGCGCGCTTTTGGCCAAAGCGGTTAATCACGCGGTTTGCCAGTAGTCCGCCAATCAGAGCCGCGACTAAAACAGAGGCGTTAACCGTTGCCGCAAGTCCTGGTGATATACCGAATTGCAAGGCGATATATTTGTTACCAAACCCAACCATCGCCGCCTGATAAGCATCAATAAGGATGCCACCGAGGGCGATGAAAATAATGCCAACGCTGGTATTTACTGCTGAATGTTTATTAACAATATCAATCACGTCCTGTGGACGACCGATTGAATAAGGTGCAGGACTGGTGACGTGACTCATCGCAGTATCCTTTTTCATTGTTGTAGGATGGCGCTGCCGTGAAGCAGCGCCAGACAGAGGGTTACACCATCACGCCTCGGCAAACTGCAGCATGACTTTTATCGAGTCATTTTGCTGCGCACGTTCAAATGCTTTCGCCGCATCTTCAACCGGGAAGAGATCGGTCACCAGTTCACTGGTGTCAAAGCGTCCATCCGCCAGCCACTCAATTACCGCATCAAAATCTTCCGGGATGTACATGCCGGAATTGAGCAAATCGCGTTCGAAACGCTGCATCATAGGAAGCGGAATTTCACGAGGGCCACTCGGTACGCCCATGCATACCACCGTTCCCCCGGCATAGACGTGGGTAAAAGCATCATTCAGCGTGGCTTGAGCAGCAACAACGTCTACCGCACCCGTAAAGCGAATCTGAGGATCCAGTTCACCCGGAGCCCAAACTTCTGCCGCGCCAAGCTTTAACGCTAATGCACGCTTGGCAGCATCAGGTTCGATCACGGTGATTTTTCCCGCGCCCATAATGCGCAAAGCCTGAACAATGGATAAGCCAATGGTTCCCGCGCCGATCACCAACACACTCTCCAACGAGGCTTTCGGCATCCGGCTCACACAGTGACGCGCACAGGCAGCCGGCTCGGCAAAGGCCAGTGCTTTCAGCGGCAGAGAGGCAGGTGCAACATGGCAGTTTCGCGCCGGGACAATATGTTGTGAGCGGGCAAATCCTGGCGCGCGGAAACCAGCAACCTGCGGCGGCTCGCACAGATTGAAGCGACCCGCCTTACAGGCACGGCACTCCATACAGGCCATAATCGGATCGACAACAACATGATCGCCTACTTTGACATTTGTCACCTTACTGCCCACTTCCGTTACGCGTGCTGCAATTTCATGCCCTGGCACAACCGGAGGTTTTGCAAATGGATGCCCCCCCTTCAGTACATGCAGGTCAGAGCCGCAAATTCCGTAGAATACCGGAGCGATGCGAACTTCCTGCGGTTTAAGTTCCTGGTGCGGCAGCTCAATATACTGGGTCGTCACTTTCCCAATATTAGAAAAGAGAACTTGGGTAATTTTTTCCATGGTTCTGCTCCAGATTCACTAAGAATGGGTGATTAACGCTGAGAAATACCTTCATCCACAATTTCAGCCAGCCGTTGTAAACGAGGGACAGACACATCACGCAGCATTGTTTGCGGATCCTGAGCCCCCACGACCGACGCCCACACAGCACGCCCAGCAAGGAACCCGGAAGCGCCACCCTTCATGGCGATGCGAACTGCACGCCCAAAGATATCGGCATCAACCCCAGAGGAAAGAATGACCCATGGCATTTTCATGTGTTCATGAAGCTTTTGACATGCGGTAAGCAGGATCTGTTCATCACCCTTACCACCTAATGGCATTTCGACTTTATAGAGATCGGCGTCAGTACCGCCAAGTTCAGCCGCAGCAGCGAGAATGGCGCTTTCACGATCGAATTCCCAACCACGGCGTGGAGGGCGGACGACCGGTTCGATGATGCTCACCAACCCGGCGCTACGACAACGTTGAACAAACTCTTCGACCATAGCCAGACGCGCTTCTGCCGGCTCATCTTTACGCCACAACACCAGCAGCTTCATTGCTTTTGCGCCCATTTCACGGGCTTTATGCGGGTCAATTGCCATGTCGATTTCAACGCTATCAACCGGAATACCATTGCCAGGGACAAAATGGTCAGCCGCCACAATCAGACCACAGGAATCGGCTACCGCACCTTGTGACACGATCTGTTCGAGGCAAAATTGTTTATCAGCAAGTACCGCTGAAGCATAAGGTGACAGAATCTGGGTTGCCGCGACTTTAAAGTCAGTTAATACGCTATCAGCAACCGGTTTTGGATGCCCGGAAGCAGCGAACATCAGGCGCATAGCCTCACGCTGATCGACGGCCAACATAGCAAATCCGCCGCCTGGGCGAGAAATATCTTTCAGCGTGTATGGGGTATTGTGGGAAGACATAGTAACTCCTGTGAACGTTTAAAATTTAAAGAGAATCTGGTCGGCCAGCCTGCTGACGAACCTGAGATAACAGCGCGCTCCAGTCCTGACGGCCTCTGCCGCTTTCACTGGCGCTGGCGTAATAAGTTTCTGCCGCCATCCCCATATTGAGCGGGGCACCGGTCTGACTCGCGACATCAACAGCGATGCGCAGGTCTTTCAATGCCAGGTCCACCATAAATGCCGGAGATAAATCGCCCTTCAGCACTTTTCCAGGCCAGGTTGTCGTAAAGTGTCCCTTGCCTGCGGCAGTACCGCTCATGACCTTAATAGCGACATCCAGGCTTAATCCCAGGGATTCGCAAAGCACTGCGGCTTCCGCTGACAAGGCATTCAACGCAATGCTCATGTAGTTGTTGATAAGCTTCACGCGGATCCCCATTCCAGGACCACCGGCTTCCACCAACTCGTTGCCCATACACATCAAAACTGGACGCGCACGTTCAACCTGTTCAGACGTCCCCCCTGCGAGAATCAATAGTGTCCCATCGATGGCGTTGACAGAGGTTCGACCCACTGGCGCATCCATCATGCTGATGCCTTTTTCTTGCATCTCATGAATCAACGCATCGGTCTGTAATGGATGAATGGTGGACATATCAATCACCAGCGCATCGTGGGATATGCTTTCACTCACACCATCTTTGCCCAGCAACACGTACCGAACGATGTCGCCATTTGGCAGCATGGTGATAATAAATTCGGCGCCTTTAGCGGCCTCTGCTGGAGTTTGGGCGGCAATCGCACCTTTTTGTACTAACTCCGTAACGGCCTGCTGGTTTACGTCAAACACGCGTAATGTATGTCCGTGCTGCAACAGGTTGTTAGCCATTGGGCTGCCCATCTGTCCCAATCCCAAAAATGCAACGGTTGTCATGAACGGTCTCCTGCCTCAGGTTGACAAAATAATTACAATTAAAAACTCATTTTCGTCTGTTTTTGAGCATATTTGTAATTTATGACTAAAAACAAGGCACGCGTCACTAATTTGATCATTTATGTCATTAAAATGAACAAAAGAAGACAAGTTCACATAGGACCAAACAAATATGACCAGAATTGCATGCGTTGGAATCACCGTTCAGGACCGAATCTATTCTCTGAACAACCTGCCTGATGGCGGGGGGAAATATCAGTCAAATCAATATATGGAGACAGGGGGTGGCCCGGCGGCAACAGCGGCAGTAGCAATTGCCCGACTCGGTATCGATGTCGATTTTATCGGCCGCGTAGGTGACGATAGCTGTGGGAACACGTTGTTGAACGAGCTTCGCAACTGGGGGGTGAATACACAATTCTGCCGTCAATACCCCAATGCACGTTCATCGCAGTCTGCAATTTTGGTCGATCAGTACGGGGAGCGCATCATAGTAAATTACCCGAGCCCTGACCTGGACACGGATGCACAGTGGCTGGAATCGATTGATTTTACTCGCTATGACGTGGTTCTGGCCGATGTACGCTGGCATGAGGGAACATTAAAATCCTTCAAGCTGGCACGTGCCGCTGGGGTACTGACGCTGCTGGATGCCGATATGACCCCGCAAGACATTACGCCATTAGTGGCGCTTGCCGATCATGCGGTTTTCTCTACTCCAGGACTTAAGCGAATGACCGGATTGGATGATGCAGGGCAGGCTTTAACACTGGCCGCCAGTCACACAGATGGTAAAGTTTACGTTACGTTGGGCGGAGAGGGATCACAATGGATTGAAGAGGGAGATTTATGTCAACAGGCTGCATTTTCTGTCAATGTGGTAGATACAACCGGGGCAGGGGATGTTTTCCATGGCGCCATGGCGGTTGCCCTGGCGGAGAAAATGTCGACCGAGAAAGCGATTCGCTTCGCAAGCGCAGTGGCAGCGATGAAATGCACGCAGCCAGGTGGACGAGCCGGAATTCCTAATCGTGCGCAAACCGAATCATTTTTGTCACTTTATGCGTAAAATAGCCGGTATTTACGGGGAAGAAGTCCAGGAGTATTCATGAGCATCATTGAAGTCACCGGTAATCCGCGACACGATCAACTCGTTCATTACATTACAGAACGCGGCTATATGAATATCGAAGAGCTGGCGCAATTGCTGGACGTTTCCACGCAA
Organism: Citrobacter sp. Cu233; assembly: GCF_030332225.1. Classification (GTDB taxonomy): domain Bacteria; phylum Pseudomonadota; class Gammaproteobacteria; order Enterobacterales; family Enterobacteriaceae; genus Citrobacter. Next base: position 53,769 of record NZ_JAOWIF010000044.1, on the reverse strand, counting down.
ACGGTGCGCAGGGATATTCGTAAGCTTAGTGAGCAGGGTCTGATCACTCGCCATCATGGGGGAGCCGGACGCGTATCCAGCATCATGAATACCGCCTTCGAACAACGAGAGTTGTCACTTACCCAGGAAAAAGAAGCGATTGCGGAAGCGGTTGCCGATTATCTCCCGGAGCGTTGTACGGTTTTTATTACCATTGGTACAACGGTGGAAGCCGTCGCGCGAGCGTTGCTAAACCGTCGGGACTTACGCATCATCACAAATAGCCTTCGCGTCGCGCAAATCCTGTATAAGAATCAAGATATTGAAGTCATGGTACCCGGTGGAACATTACGTGCACATAATGGCGGTATCGTTGGGCCTGGAGCAGTGAACTTTATTGAAGGGTTCCGTGCTGACTATTTGATTACCAGCATTGGCGCGATTGAAGAAGACGGTACGCTGCTGGAATTTGATGTTAACGAGGCGCTTGTCGCCAAGACCATGATCAAACATACGCGAAATACGCTATTGGTTGCCGATCACACTAAATTCTCCGCATCGGCCGCTGTGTCTATTGGTAATATACGTAAAATACGGGCATTTTTTACCGATGCCCCACCACCAAACTCTTTCAAGCAATTACTTGATGTAGAGAATATTGAACTGGTCATTGCAGATCAGGAAGCCTCCTGATTTTGTTGATAAAAAAGCCGCTGAAAATCAGCGGCTTTTTCATTCTATCCGATAGAGAAGCGCATCACGCCTCTGCAGCTTGCAGCATTTTCTTTCTTTCGCTAATACGCTTAACCAGCATCACGGAGACAATCGCGCCACAGAAGGCGAAACACGCCATAATGCCAAACACGATTTTATAGCCGATAAGACCTGGGTTTAAATCCAGAATATATCCGTACAGGCTGAAACAGAACATCGCGGGGGCGTATCCGATAAAGCTGCCCAAAGCCATTGCCGCACCCGTTTGGTTCTCAGCAATTTTGGCTTCACCAATCGGGGCAAAGAAAACGGCACGCTGGGTAAATACGATGGCACCGAAGCCCAGCGTACACATCATACCTAAATAAACCGGCATGCTTTCATGCGGCAAAACCATCAGCAGAACCAGAGCCACCGTACTGATCATGAACGTATAGCATAAGTATTTACTGGGGGACTTCAGGATTTTATCCGAGATCATCCCACCAATCGGGCCACCAACCATTTTCAGGCAATACTGGTTAATGATCCCGTAAGCACCCACCAGCGCGACCGGCAGCATGTAGATGTTTTTCAGGAACGGGATGAAGAACGTTAATCCGCAATACACGGCGTAAACAAAAAAGACGTTGAAGGCGATTAACCAGATGGTCTTATCCTTCAGTACCGATGACATACTCGGGTTTTTCGGCGCATCTTCGGCATCCTGCACTTTTGCCGCCGGCGCTTCTTCTTTATCGTTCAACACAAAGAAGATGATAACCCCCACCATAATCACGATGGCAGAGTAAAACCAGATACCCGCTTTAAATCCCAGTAGTCCACTACCAAACCAGGTGAAGACAGCCAGCGCGGAAAACGCAACAACCGTATCAACAATACCGCGTCCCGTCTCAAAGAAACCAAACAACCGCCCTTGCTGTTCGCTATTGCCCAACCGGCTGACTGATTTTAGTAGCACGGGCCAGTTCATCATGTCACAGGTAACACCAAACAGCGCCCAGACGAAGAGTATCCCCCAATAACCAGGCATCGTAGTCAGATAGACACCCAACAACCCCGTCGCAATCAGAGATAAAGACATCGTGTATTTACGTGGCAGTTTATCTGCAAAATAAATAGATAAGAAAAATCCCACGGTTGTCACAAATGAGTTCACCGACATTGCATTGCCAATCTGCCCATTAGTCAAATGGAAGTATTCCTGCATAGGAATATAGAACGCATCTTTCAGTGAGGGTAATTTGTAAATTGTACCGCCACACAGTGTTAACAGGCTAAAAAGCGCCCATTTCTTTTTTGTGAGCATAGCATCCCCTAAATGATTATATAAATCATTTGTTTTGAATAATAAAAATCCGTCCATTCACCAGGAATGGATTATGAATCCTAAAAAAATACGTTAGAGATTATTAATTATTTAGAATGTGATGCGCCTCATTTTTAATTTGCTGTAGCACGCTACGCACAAATTGTATTTGTTGGATGGCATCTTTTTTTTCTTTAATCAAACGAGCTTCGAGAAGGTCTGGTTCCGGCAGCGGCGTTTCACTCATCTGGCGCCATGGGATCCACGGATTGTCACCTTCATTATCGAAACGAAATGCTGGCGCATAATAATCAACTTCTTCTTCCAGCCCGTAAGCCGTTACCTGCGGCTTCTCATCACCCAGGCAGATCAGTTTCGTCAGCAGTTCCTTAAACGGCATGTCCCCCTGACCCGAGGTACAGGCTTTATGGCCCAGTCCCGCATTCTCATTAACAATTAACGCATCTTTAATATGTACCTGGGTAATATGCGGTGACATCGTATCTAGCGCCGTTAATGGATGCTCATTGGCATTGATCATATTGGCAAAATCAAACAGTAAAGAGAGCGATTCCATATCACTGTTCTGAATTAACGATACCAGTTCATGGCTCTTCAAATCTTCATGTTGTTCCAGGGTGAAAGTCAGACCGCTATCCTGATAGTGCTCGCGCAGGTAGTGGATATCCTGCGTAATCATCGCGAGTACTTCCTGAAGATTACCTTCGTAGCGTGGATAAAATCTAACGGAAGAGGCACCTGTTTTTAATGCGATAGCAACGGCCTGGTCAATGGCCTTTTTATCAGAAGAACTGGTCTCAATATGAAGATCAAGCTGTAGCTTACGCGCTTTATCACCAAATGCAGACAGCGCATTATCGTTCATATTTTCAAGAGAATAGCGTTCGCCATCAAGAACGTGGATTTTCACGCCACGCAGATTATTTTCACTGGCAATATCTAATAAATCACTCGGTAATATGCGCTCAACACGCATATTCAAATGATAAGCATAGGCATGAAGATAAAGGGGGAGGCTATCTACACGCGCCAGAATTTTATGTGCATTATCTTTAGTGACCATAAACATACCTACAAGTTAATGAAGAGATCAACTGCTTCAAAGCGCCAATACTCAATATCTATTTGTACGATGTTGCCATCGCTGTCAGCCCGATGTTTTTCAATAAGAATGGCAGGCATCCCGGTAGAACCACCAATAAACTTACTAATATCGCCGGCCATTCTGACGGGTTTAAAAGCCAGTTTTTTGATTACGGTTTCTTTTTTATATTCATTTTCCCATACGGAAGAAAATGACTGACTTTCAAGCTGTTCAATAAACCCCGGAGCAACCTTCGGGTTGATAAACGTTTCGTGGTAGAAAACTTTATGGCCTTCAAGCGCTCCCCAGCCCGTTATCCGATACAGTTCATCAGACGGCGTTACGGACACCAGTGGCGCGGCAACTTCCGGATATTGAGACACCCGACTTTTTTCGATAAACCCCCAGGACGGTTCTCTGCCCTGCTCAATTGCGGCACGCTGAAAGCTGGCTGATAATTCCGGGCTGTAGTTAAAGCGCGCCTGGGTGACGAACCATCCCTTGCGATCTTTACGAAAGATTCTGGATTCAGATTCCAGGTTTAATAACGCCTGACGTAAGGTCATCCGTTTGATGCCCAACAGCTCTCCCAACTCTCTTTCTGAAGGCAATTTGCCACCAGGCGTGGTGAGCCCTTCTTTTAACCAACGGTCTAACTTCTCTTTCGCATTCTCAACGGTCGACTGATTATTCGTCATTGTTTAATCCATTTGGTTTAAACCAGATGATTAATCATACGCTGACGTCGAAAACGAAAGCAAACCCCCTCCGCGAGCTTTAGAAATAATTGTGACAAAGCTCTCTTATGACGGGGTTCATACAGAAAAAGAGAGCACATGCGGTGGAGTTTGCCCAGAAATCAGGAACGACAGGCAAAAAAAAACCCCACCTCGTAAGGCGGGGTCTTGTCACGAGAAGAGCGTTAATTACTCTTCTTTCGCACCACGCATTGCACGGCGACGATCGTTTTCAGTCAGGTGACGTTTACGAATACGGATAGAAGTTGGTGTTACTTCTACCAGTTCGTCGTCATCGATGAATTCCAGAGCCTGCTCCAGAGTCATCTTAACCGGCGGAACCAGAACCGTTGCTTCGTCAGTACCGGACGCACGCATGTTGGTCAGTTTCTTACCGGTCAGGCAGTTTACAGTCAGGTCGTTAGAACGGCTGTGAATACCGATGATCTGGCCTTCGTAAACTTCAGCACCGTGACCCAGGAACAGCTTACCGCGGTCCTGCAGGCTGAACAGTGCGAACGCAACTGCTTTACCCTGGCCGTTGGAGATCAGTACGCCGTTCTGACGCTGACCCACATCACCCGCGCGAACGTCGTCGTAGTGGCTGAAGGTGGAGTACAGCAGACCGGTACCGGAAGTCATGGTCATGAATTCTGAACGGAAACCGATAAGCCCTCGGCTTGGGATCACGTAGTCAAGACGTACGCGGCCTTTGCCATCTGGATTCATGTTTTTCAGGTCGCCTTTACGCTCACCCAGAGCCTGCATCACAGAACCCTGGTGCTGCTCTTCGACGTCCAGCGTTACGTTCTCGAACGGCTCTTGTTTACGGCCATCGATTTCGCGGAAGATTACTTTCGGACGGGAAACCGCCATTTCGAAACCTTCACGACGCATGTTTTCGATCAGAACTGACAGGTGCAACTCACCACGACCGGATACACGGAATGCATCCGCATCTTCGGTTTCTTCAACGCGCAGCGCAACGTTGTGCACCAGTTCTTTGTTCAGGCGGTCAAGGATCTGACGAGAGGTAACATATTTACCTTCTTTACCACAGAACGGAGAGGTGTTTACGCAGAAGAACATGGTTACGGTCGGTTCATCAACGGACAGAGCTGGCAGCGCTTCGACATTCTGCGGGTCGCAGATGGTGTCGGAGATGTTCAGTTCACCCAGACCGGTGATCGCGATGATATCGCCTGCTTCGGCAATATCACTCTCGATACGCTCCAGACCCAGATGGGTCAGAACTTTACCGACTTTACCGTTACGGGTTTTGCCTTCGCTATCAATGATAGTGATCTGCTGGTTCGGTTTAACTTTACCGCGTTTGATGCGGCCGATACCGATTACGCCAACGTAGTTGTTGTAGTCCAGCTGGGAGATTTGCATCTGCAGCGGGCCATCAAGGTCTACGTTCGGAGCCGGTACGCGATCAACGATGGTCTGATACAGCGGAGTCATGTCTTCAGCCATGTCTTCGTGATCCAGACCAGCGATACCGTTCAGCGCGGAAGCGTAAACGATCGGGAAGTCCAGCTGCTCATCGGTAGCGTCGAGGTTAACGAACAGGTCAAATACCTGGTCAACAACCCAGTCAGGGCGCGCGCCAGGACGGTCAACTTTGTTGATAACAACAATTGGCTTCAGGCCATGGGCAAAGGCTTTTTTGGTCACGAAGCGCGTCTGCGGCATCGGACCGTCCATTGCATCCACCACCAGCAGCACGGAGTCGACCATGGACATTACACGTTCAACTTCACCACCGAAGTCGGCGTGCCCTGGGGTATCAACGATGTTGATACGGTAGTCATTCCATTTGATAGCGGTGTTTTTAGCGAGGATGGTAATCCCACGCTCTTTCTCCAAATCGTTGGAGTCCATCACGCGCTCTTGGGTTTCAGCACGTGCATCGAACGTACCGGATTGTTGGAGCAGCTTGTCTACCAGGGTCGTTTTACCATGGTCTACGTGCGCGATGATGGCGATGTTACGCAAATTTTCGATCACAACTTTGCCTCAGGCATTTTAGAAATAGCGCGTTATTGTACACGGATTAATCGCAGTACAAAACAGGATCACAAACATCCTCCGCAAACAAGTATTGCAGAGTTTCTTTGTGATCACATTCACGGAGCGTTAAAAGGGGTAATCTGAGGTGCTTTGCACCAATATGGTGCTTAATGTTCACATTGAAGCACTATAATGGTGCAACACAACCTTCATGGTGCAGCCCCTTTGCACGATGGTGCGCATGATAACGCCTTTTAGGGGCAATTTAAAAGTTGGCACAGATTTCGCTTTATATTTTTTACGGCGACACGGCCAATTTTTGCAGAATTGAAGACTTCGTTACCACGACGACAATGACCAATCCGGGAGAGTAAGTATGTCCGCTGAACACGTTTTGACGATGCTGAACGAACACGAAGTGAAGTTTGTTGATTTGCGCTTCACCGATACTAAAGGTAAAGAACAGCACGTCACTATTCCTGCTCATCAGGTAAATGCCGAATTCTTTGAAGAAGGCAAAATGTTTGACGGCTCCTCAATCGGTGGCTGGAAAGGCATTAACGAATCAGACATGGTGCTGATGCCAGATGCTTCCACCGCGCTCATTGACCCGTTCTTTGAAGAGTCTACCCTGATCATCCGTTGCGATATCCTGGAACCTGGTACGCTGCAGGGCTACGACCGCGACCCGCGCTCCATCGCTAAACGTGCTGAAGAATACCTGCGCGCTACCGGCATCGCAGATACCGTTCTGTTCGGGCCAGAGCCAGAGTTCTTCCTGTTTGACGACATTCGTTTCGGCGCGTCTATTTCCGGTTCCCACGTTGCTATCGATGACATCGAAGGCGCATGGAACTCCTCCACCAAATACGAAGGTGGCAACAAAGGTCACCGTCCTGGCGTCAAAGGCGGTTACTTCCCGGTTCCTCCGGTAGATTCTTCTCAGGACATCCGTTCTACCATGTGTCTGATCATGGAAGAGATGGGTCTGGTTGTTGAAGCGCACCACCACGAAGTCGCGACCGCGGGTCAGAACGAAATCGCAACCCGCTTTAACACCATGACTAAAAAAGCGGACGAAATTCAGATCTACAAATATGTCGTTCACAACGTTGCGCACCGTTTCGGTAAAACGGCGACCTTTATGCCAAAACCGATGTTTGGCGATAACGGCTCCGGCATGCACTGCCACATGTCCCTGTCCAAGAACGGCGTAAACCTGTTCTCTGGTGACAAATATGCAGGTCTGTCTGAGCAGGCGCTGTACTACATCGGCGGCGTTATTAAGCACGCTAAAGCGATCAACGCCCTTGCGAACCCGACCACCAACTCTTACAAGCGTCTGGTCCCGGGTTATGAAGCACCGGTCATGTTGGCTTACTCTGCCCGTAACCGTTCTGCGTCCATTCGTATTCCAGTTGTTGCTTCTCCGAAAGCGCGTCGTATCGAAGTGCGCTTCCCGGACCCGGCAGCTAACCCGTACCTGTGCTTTGCTGCACTGCTGATGGCTGGCCTGGACGGTATTAAGAACAAGATCCACCCAGGCGAAGCAATGGACAAAAACCTGTATGACCTGCCGCCAGAAGAAGCGAAAGAGATCCCACAGGTTGCAGGTTCTCTGGAAGAAGCACTGAAAGAACTGGATCTGGACCGCGAGTTCCTGACCGCAGGCGGCGTGTTCACCAATGAAGCAATCGATGCGTACATTGCACTGCGTCGCGAAGAAGATGACCGCGTGCGCATGACTCCGCACCCGGTAGAGTTTGAGCTGTACTACAGCGTTTAATCGTTTGAGTTGCCGTGGAACTTTTAGCCTGCTCAGGCAGGCTTGAGATCGATGGCGAATGATAGGACGCCTGATGGCGCGAACTTATCAGGCCTGGCGGGTAACATTACCTTGCAGGCCGGATAAGGCAGAGCCGCCATCCGGCATCTACGTTTGCCAGTCATCTGTAGCCCATCTCTGGATGGGCTTTTTTCTCCACTAACAACCTGTTCTCTCGCGCTTTTTATGCATAAAAAGCTATAATGCACTAAATTGGTGCAACACTTTTCTGGAGACTGCTGAATGGCAACCGGCACGCTGCCCGATGCTGGGCAGATCCTCAATTCGTTAATCAACAGTATTTTACTCGTCGACGATGAGCTGGCGGTGCATTACGCCAACCCGGCGGCGCAACAACTGCTCGCGCAAAGTTCCCGCAAACTGTTTGGCACACCGCTGCCCGATTTACTGAGTTATTTCTCCCTGAACATTGGACTAATGCGAGAAAGCCTGGAAGCGGGCCAGGGCTTCACGGATAACGAAGTGATGCTGGTGATAGACAGTCACTCACATATCCTCTCTGTGACCGCGCAGAGGCTGCCTGATGGCCTTATCCTGCTGGAGATGGCACCTATGGATAACCAGCGCCGTCTGAGTCAGGAGCAACTGCAGCATGCCCAGCAGATTGCTGCCCGCGATCTGGTGCGTGGTCTGGCACACGAAATAAAAAATCCGTTGGGTGGCCTGCGCGGAGCAGCTCAGCTTCTTAGCAAAGCGCTTCCGGACCCGGCGCTGACGGAATATACCAAAGTCATTATTGAGCAGGCTGACCGCCTGCGTAATCTGGTTGATCGCCTGTTGGGGCCGCAACAGCCAGGTATGCATATCACGGAAAGCATTCATAAAGTGGCAGAGCGCGTGGTGGCGCTGGTGTCGATGGAGCTCCCCGAAAACGTCACGCTGATTCGTGATTACGACCCTAGCCTGCCAGAACTGCTGCACGATCCGGATCAGATAGAACAAGTTCTGCTAAATATCGTGCGTAATGCTCTACAGGCGCTGGGACCGGAAGGCGGAGAAATTATTCTGCGCACCCGCACCGCGTTTCAGCTTACGCTGCACGGTATGCGCTACCGTCTGGCAGCACGTATTGATGTCGAGGACAACGGTCCGGGCATTCCCTCGCATTTGCAGGATACGCTGTTCTACCCAATGGTCAGCGGCCGCGAAGGCGGTACCGGACTTGGATTATCCATCGCCCGTAATTTGATCGATCAACATTCCGGCAAAATTGAATTTACCAGTTGGCCGGGTCATACCGAATTCTCGGTTTACCTGCCTATCAGGAAATAAAGGTGACGTTTATGCAACGAGGAATAGTCTGGGTAGTTGATGACGATAGTTCCATCCGTTGGGTGCTTGAACGTGCGCTCGCAGGGGCAGGACTAAGCTGCACCACATTTGAAAGTGGTAAAGAGGTGCTGGATGCGCTTGCCAGCAAAACGCCGGACGTACTGCTGTCAGATATTCGCATGCCGGGGATGGACGGTCTGACGCTGTTAAAACAGATTAAGCAGCGTCACCCGATGCTTCCGGTCATCATAATGACTGCCCATTCCGATCTGGATGCCGCCGTGAGCGCTTACCAGCAAGGGGCGTTCGACTATCTACCCAAACCTTTTGATATTGACGAAGCGGTAGCGCTGGTCGAGCGCGCCATAAGCCATTATCAGGAACAGCAGCAGCCGCGTAATATTCAGATCAACGGCCCGACCACCGATATCATCGGCGAAGCGCCCGCGATGCAGGATGTGTTCCGCATCATTGGCCGCCTCTCCCGCTCGTCAATCAGTGTGCTGATCAACGGAGAATCCGGGACGGGTAAAGAGCTGGTCGCCCACGCCCTGCACCGCCACAGCCCGCGCGTCAAAGCACCGTTTATCGCGCTTAACATGGCAGCCATTCCGAAGGATTTGATTGAGTCTGAACTATTTGGCCACGAAAAAGGGGCGTTTACCGGGGCGAATACCATTCGTCAGGGGCGTTTCGAACAGGCTGATGGCGGCACCCTCTTCCTTGATGAAATTGGCGATATGCCGCTGGACGTGCAGACACGTTTGTTGCGCGTATTAGCCGATGGACAGTTTTACCGCGTTGGCGGTTACGCCCCCGTAAAGGTAGATGTTCGGATTATCGCGGCCACCCACCAGAACCTGGAACTGCGCGTGCAGGAAGGCAAATTCCGTGAGGATTTATTCCACCGTCTGAACGTAATTCGCGTTCATTTGCCCCCGCTGCGTGAGCGTCGGGAAGATATCCCCCGTCTGGCACGTCATTTCCTGCAGGAAGCCGCCCGCGAGTTGGGTGTGGAAGCCAAGCAACTCCACCCAGAAACCGAAGCGGCACTTACGCGTCTGGCCTGGCCAGGTAACGTTCGTCAGCTTGAAAACACCTGTCGCTGGCTGACCGTAATGGCTGCCGGGCAGGAAGTGCTGATTCAGGACTTACCGGCCGAACTGTTTGAAGCCAGCGTGCCCGATGCGCCTTCGCATATGCAGCCGGACAGTTGGGCAACCCTGTTGGCACAATGGGCAGACCGGGCATTGCGATCCGGTCATCAAAACTTGCTGTCAGAGGCTCAACCGGAGATGGAGCGGACGCTGTTGACCACCGCACTGCGTCATACCCAGGGACACAAACAGGAAGCGGCACGCTTGCTCGGCTGGGGGCGTAATACCTTGACGCGCAAGTTAAAAGAACTCGGAATGGAGTGACGAAAAGTCACTGTGTAAAGATTGATAATTGAGCGCAAATTGCTGCTATTTTGCGCTTTACTGTTCCGATGAGTTAAGTATGATCGTGCCCGGCAAACGGGGGGAAGTCATCATGCTGGAATCAATCATTAATCTGCTATCGAGCGGCTCAGTCGACAGCCACACACCACAAACTGCGGTTGCCGCAGTGCTGTGTGCTGCGCTGGTTGGGCTGTTTAGCTGAAGGCGCGCCGGATGGCGCTAACGCTTATCCGGCCTACAGGTTATCGCGACGTGTAGGCCCGGTAAGCAAAGCGCCACCGGACGACGTCATTAAATCACCCGAGAGAACTGCTGCATCCGCGCTTTCTGGCGTAGATAAGCATCAAAGCACATGCAAATATTACGGATCAACAGGCGACCCTTCGGCGTAACCTGAATTCCCTTCTCATCCACATCCACCAGCCCATCTTTCGCCAGTGGCGCCAACAGCTTCAGATCTTCAGCAAAATAATCCGCAAAGTTCACATCCCATTGCTGTTCCACAGCGGCATAGTCGAGGCGGAAGTTGCAGATCAGCAGCTTAATAACATCCCGACGAATGCAGTCATCGCGGGTCAGCGCAATACCGCGCCACAGTGCATTCCCTTGTTCATCCACCTGCTGATAATAGTGCTTCAGTTCTTTTTGGTTCTGTGCGTAGTTGTCGCCAATCATACTGATGGCGGATACGCCCATACCCAGCAAGTCGGTATCGCCCTGGGTGGTATAGCCCTGGAAATTCCGATGCAGAACACCTTCGCGCTGGGCAATTGCCAGCTCGTCGTCCGGACGGGCAAAGTGATCCATTCCAATGAACTGATAGCCCGTTTCGGTTAGTGAAGAGATGGTTTCCTGCAGGATATCCAGCTTTTGCTGTGCGCTGGGCAGGTCAGCATCTTTAATCTTGCGCTGGGCGGCGAAAAGCGTTGGCAGGTGCGCATAGTTAAAGACGCTCAGACGATCGGGATTCAACTCCGCCACCCGCTTCAGGGTGAAAGCAAAGCTTTCCGGCGTCTGTTTTGGCAGGCCGTAAATAAGGTCGATATTCGTCGAGGTGAAACCGATCTCACGCGCATGGTTAAGTAGCGCAAAGATAAATTCCTCGTCCTGCTCACGGTTCACCAGGCGCTGAACGTCTTTGTTGAAGTCCTGCACCCCCATGCTCAGGCGATTAAACCCTTCAGCTCGTAAATGATCGAGAACATCCAGCTCGATTTCACGCGGATCCACTTCGATCGAAATTTCGGCATCCGCGTTAAACTGAAAGTTAGCCCGCAGCAGCGTCATTAAGCGGCTGATTTGCGCTTTATTTAAGTAAGTTGGCGTACCGCCGCCCCAGTGCAGCTGGCTGACATGCCGTCCAGAAAACAACGGTGCGCGGTGAATAATTTCTTGTTCCAGGGCATCGAGGTATTGATCGGCTTTATGCTGCTGACGGGTCACAATCTTATTACAGCCACAGAAGTAACACAGTTTATGACAGAACGGGATGTGAACGTATAACGAAAGTGGGCGCTCAGGGTAACGCGCCACAGCGTGTAAAAACGCGTCTGCACCGTAGTCTTCAGAGAACTCCAGCGCGGTCGGGTACGAGGTATATCGTGGCCCGGAATAGTTATATTTCTGGATCAGGGCCAGGTCCCAGTCTATTAGCTGTTCAGACATGCTCACTCCTTCCGATGGCGTCTCTGGCGGGTACGGCGTACCGGCTTAACCCCAGTGCGGGTGATAAGCCGGTTGCGCAGCCACTTCTGTCGCCGCGACAACCGCTGTAGTTTAACGAATAACCACACCAGATAACATATAACCGGAAGGGTTATAAGCAGGACAGGAAGACCCACGGTGTAAAACCGTTAGTTGCCACCTTTCAGCAGGCGCATCATATCTTCCTGCTTTTCTTCCTCATCCTCTTCTTCGTCATCCTCGTAAGAGAGACCCAGCTTTTGCATCAGCTCGTCGATGCGATCCAGTTTGGCATCTACCCAGGCCTGATCTTCTGCGCTCAGGGTTTCTCCGGTTTCAAGACGTTCCAGCAGCGCATCCAGGCGCTCATCCGTTTCCAGTAAATCCAACTCAGCCTGTGGTGAAAGCATAGGTTTCTCACTTTTCGGTTTGTGCTGTTTGGTGACTTTTTCGGTCACACCCAATGGAATGGGGGTTTTACTGCCAATACGAGGATCTTTCTGTTTGTTTTGGTTTCCGCCACCTGATGCGCCATCACTACCGGACGCACGGCTACCCGCCGCATGACCACGGTGTTTTTTCTGACGCTTACGGTCGCGAGCTTCCTGATTAATTTCTTCGCGTGTTTTGCGACGCGCTTTTGCAGGACCTTTACCGCGTGGTGTAGAAGTTGGTTTCATCATGATTCGTCTTTGGCTGTTTTTATTCAGTATATATTTGCGCCGGAATCTAGCAGAAATAAAGAAAAAAGGCGACAGAGTAATCTGTCGCCTTTTTTCCTGACTCTCAACCCTCAGCGGGCTCTACAATCCCTGTCGGCTATCAACACACCCTGTTTTCCCTTAGCCTGCAACATTCCGTGTTGTTTCCATTTCCTTTTACTCACGTCTCCGGACGTTTGTCTTCCTGACAATCCTGTGTCTTCGCCTCCTGGCGCTCCTGACCCTCATCCTGAGTCGTTTATCCTGTCAGCTTCCTCGCTATGGGCGCTACTTTACCTTTTTCACGTAACGGCACAAGTAAGCTGGGTAACAGTTTGCATTAATCAGAATCCCAATAAAATATAATCATATGATTTATATACATTATATTGTTTTTCGCTCTGTCATCTCGCATAGATACTGTCGGCAATGTCTCACAAAGCTCGAGGTTTTTACTTACACTGGCCACGTGTCGAAAAACCAGTCTTTTGCTGGTGTTCAGGTATAATCGCTGCAAAGCCTTGATTGATGGAGACGACCACGTTGACTAACTTGAATTATCAACAGACGCATTTTGTGATGAGTGCGCCTGATATTCGCCATTTACCTTCCGATACGGGAATCGAAGTGGCTTTTGCTGGCCGTTCCAACGCAGGCAAATCCAGTGCGCTAAATACCCTGACCAATCAAAAGAGTCTGGCGCGTACCTCTAAAACACCAGGCCGAACTCAGCTCATCAACTTGTTTGAAGTTGTGGATGGTAAACGCCTGGTCGACCTGCCAGGTTATGGTTATGCCGAAGTCCCGGAAGAGATGAAGCGTAAATGGCAGCGCGCGCTGGCTGAATACCTGGAAAAACGCCAGAGCCTGCAGGGTCTGGTGGTATTAATGGACATCCGTCACCCGCTAAAAGATCTCGACCAGCAGATGATCCTGTGGGCTGTTGAGAGCAACGTTCAGGTTCTGGTTCTACTGACTAAAGCAGATAAGCTGGCCAGTGGTGCCCGGAAAGCACAGCTGAACATGGTGCGTGAAGCGGTGCTGGCGTTTAATGGCGATGTGCAGGTAGAAGCGTTCTCATCGCTGAAAAAGCTGGGCGTGGATAAACTGCGTCAGAAACTGGATAGCTGGTTTAGTGAGCTGGCACCCGTTGAAGAGATGCAGGACGGGGAATAATCCACGGATATGCCGGATGGCGCCGCTGTGTGTCTTATCCGGCCTACAGCATGTGCAAAACCTTTCTTTCGCACAATAAAAAACGCCCCAGTCATTACTGACTGGGGCGGCTAAAATATTCAGCCAAATCCGATTACGTGAAGTAAAAGGTCTGAAAGATAGAACATCTTACCTCTGTACCCTACGCGGATAACTTTACTCTTTTTTGAGCAGCTCAGAAAGCACTTTTTGTAATTTTTTTTCATTCCCGCCATAGGGATTTCTAATGGACATCACAAAAAGCTCTATCTTATGTTGCTTAGTTACGAAAAAAGCGCGTTATTCAGTAAACCCTTAATGCGCCTGATCCCAGTTCTCACCACTACCAACTTCCACCAGCAATGGCACATCAATTTGCGTCTCGTTTTCCATCAGCTGATGGATCTTTTTCGACACGCTTTCCAGGTCATCTTTGTGCACTTCAAACACCAGTTCATCGTGCACCTGCATGATCATGCGCACGCGCGGCCGCTCTGTTTGCAGCCACCCGTCCACGGCAATCATGGCCCGCTTAATTATATCTGCGGCAGTACCCTGCATCGGAGCGTTAATTGCAGCACGTTCTGCACCGGCACGGCGAGCGCCATTACTGGATTTAATATCCGGTAAATAGAGGCGACGCCCTTCCAGCGTTTCAACGTAACCTTGCTCTTTTGCCTGTGCACGCGTCCGTTCCATATATTCCAGCACGCCAGGGTAGCGCTCGAAGTAGAGATCCATGTACTTCTGTGCCTCTTTACGCGGAATATTCAACTGACGAGCAAGACCGAAAGCACTCATGCCATAGATCAGACCAAAGTTAATGGCTTTTGCGCTACGACGCTGTTCGCTGGTCACTGAATCGAGCGGTAAACCAAAAACCTCTGCCGCCGTTGCACGGTGAATATCTTTTCCTTCGGCAAACGCAGTAAGCAGGCCTTTATCGCGCGAAAGATGCGCCATAATACGCAGCTCGATCTGCGAGTAGTCCGCAGAGACAATCACGTAGTCTTCTGGCGCGATAAATGCCTGGCGAATACGACGACCTTCATCGTTACGTACCGGGATATTTTGCAGGTTAGGATCGGTTGAAGACAAACGTCCGGTAGCCGTGACAGCCTGGTGATATGAGGTATGCACGCGCCCGGTTTTTGGGTTGATCATCAATGGAAGCTTATCCGTGTAGGTCGACTTCAGTTTTGCTAACCCACGATATTCCAGGATAACTTTCGGCAACGGATAATCCAGCGCTAACTCTTCCAGCACCTCTTCCGACGTTGACGGCGCACCACCCGGTGTTTTCTTCAGCGGCTTGATACCCTGTTTTTCAAACAGAATCGTTTGCAGTTGCTTGGTTGAAGAGAGGTTAAACGCTTCTCCGGCAATTTCGTGCGCTTTTTGCTCCAGCGCATTCAAACGCAACGTCAGCTCTTCTGAGTGTTTGTGCAATACAGCAGGATCAATTTTCACACCGTTGCGCTCAACGCGGGACAGAACCGGGACCAACGGCATATCAATATTTTCGAAAACGTTTAGCGGCCCTTTGTGCTTCTGCAGTTCTGGCCACATCTTCAGGTGCAACTGAAGCGTAACATCGGCATCCTCTGCGGCATAGCGCCCGGCCTCTTCCAGTGCTATCTGGTTAAAGGTCAGCTGGTTTTTACCTTTCCCGGCAATTTCTTCAAAGGTGATTGTTTTATGTTTCAGCCAGCGATCTGACAGGCTGTCCATATCGTGTCGGCCTGCGACGCTGTTAAGAATGTAGGATTCGAGCATGGTATCAAAGACGATGCCGCGCAGTTCAATCCCGTAATTTGCCAGGATACCGCGATCGTACTTCAGGTTTTGCCCAACTTTATGCGCCTTTTCATCTTCCAACAGTGGCTTCAGTAACGCCAGCGCACGGTCACGAGAAATCTGATCGGGCGCATCCAGGTAATCATGGGCGACAGGAACATACGCAGCCACACCTGGCTCAATGGCAAAGGAGAGGCCAACCAGATTAGCGGAGATGTTATCCAGACTGTCAGTTTCTGTATCAAAGGCGAATACGGAGGCTTTTTTCAACTTCGCAATCCACGCTTCAAGCGTTTCTTCATCCAGAATCGTCACATAATTATCGTACGAGAGAACCGTGGCAGGTTCCTCAGGCGTTTCATCGACGACGATTGTTTCCTGCGGTTTAGCTGCCGGTTTCATCCCTTTCGCTTGTAGCCATTTACCGGCTTCAACGTCAGTAACCCAACGCTTGAATTCATACTGTTTAAACAGGCCAAGCAGTTCTTCTGCTGCTGGTTGGCGCACTTCCAGCTGCTCGCAGGTTAATTCCAGCTCAACATCCGTTTTGATGGTAGCCAGCTTATACGAGAGATACGCCACTTCTTTATTCTGCTCGAGTTTGCCTGCCATGGTTTTGGCACCACGGAAGGTCAGCCCTGCTATTTTATCTGATTCCGCATAGAGGGTATCCAGCCCACCCAAGCCCTGAAGCAGCGCCTGAGCCGTTTTTTCACCCACGCCAGGTACGCCAGGAATGTTATCGGAGGAATCACCCATCAGCGCCAGGAAATCAATGATCAGTTCAGGCGGGACACCGTACTTATTCACAACTTCATCCGGACCAAGGATCGTATTAGTCATGGTGTTAATGAGGGTGATGTTCGGCGTCACCAACTGAGCCATATCTTTATCGCCGGTGCTAATCAGCACCGGACGCCCCACCTTCTCAGCCTCACGTGCCAGCGTACCGATGACATCATCCGCCTCCACGCCTGAAACAGCCAACAATGGCAGCCCCATCGCTTTTACCATCGCATGTAGAGGCTCAATCTGCGCGCGTAAATCGTCCGGCATTGGCGGGCGATGCGACTTGTAGTGTTCGAATAATTCATCACGGAAGGTTTTACCCTTAGCGTCGAATACCACCGCAGCATGTGTAGGCTGATATTGCAGAATCAGGCTACGCAACATGTTGAGGACACCGTACATCGCACCGGTAGGCTCTCCTGCGCTGTTAGTCAGCGGCGGAAACGCGTGGTATGCGCGATACAGGTAAGATGAACCGTCTACAAGGATAAGTGGGTTTTCTGGGATCTGAACCATAATGTCCGTGCCTGTTTATCAGATTATGGGTAAAGGATGCCACAGACGGGATGAAAACATGAGTTTTTCGCCGCATTTGTCGAAAAACTTTTGCAGATCTTCTGCATTGCTCGCAAAGCGAACTGTGGATAACTTTGTGAATAAATAATTTTCAGCCCTTTAATTCCTGCAATACAATTTATGCATCATAATAATTTATTATATTTTTCATGGCGTTATTCTGATAAGTGGGATTTTATGTCATTTTTTCAGCTTATATCTGGATGTGGATAGATATTACCTTTTTTTCTATTCAGCGAAGATCCATCATTTGGTTCGTTTTCTGATAAAATCAGCCCCTTGCGCCTCATTTAGCGCACTATCTATGGCTAACCTTTTGAATAATTTAATTATGACGAGAATACTCGCTGCGATAACGCTGTTGCTGAGTATCGTATTGACCATATTGGTCACGATTTTTTGTTCTGTGCCGATCATCCTTGCAGGGGTTGTAAAACTCCTTTTGCCTATTCCTGTCGTCTGGCGCAAGGTTTCTGTCTTCTGTAATTTCATGATGTATTGCTGGTGTGAAGGTCTGGCTCTACTGCTGCACCTTAATCCACGATTAAAGTGGGATATCGAAGGGCTGGAAGGTCTTAGCAAGAAAAACTGGTACCTGCTCATTTGTAATCATTACAGCTGGGCCGACATCGTTGTGCTTTGCGTTCTGTTCCGTAAACACATTCCGATGAATAAATATTTCCTCAAGCAGCAGTTGGCCTGGGTCCCTTTTATTGGTCTGGCGTGTTGGGCTTTGGATATGCCGTTTATGAAACGCTATTCGCGTGGCTATCTGCTTCGTCATCCGGAACGACGCGGTAAAGATGTAGAAACAACGCGCCGTTCCTGCGAGAAATTTCGCGTACATCCGACAACCATTGTGAATTTTGTCGAAGGCTCACGTTTTACGGACGAGAAACGTCAGCAAACCCGTTCCCCGTACAGCAATCTGCTCCCGCCCAAGGCGGCAGGCATTGCAATGGCGCTAAACGTTCTGGGGTCACAGTTCGATAAATTGCTGAACGTTACGCTGTGTTATCCAGAAAATAGCCGTCATCCTTTCTACGATATGCTCAGCGGCAAGCTGACACGCATTGTCGTGCGAGTGAATCTCGAGCCGATTAGCGAAGAATTGCATGGTGATTACGTTAACGATAAGGCCTTTAAACGTCGGTTCCAGCAGTGGCTGAACATGCTCTGGAGCGAGAAAGATACACAATTAAATGCGATTAAAGCCTCAAATAAAAAAGCCGGTCTGTGACCGGCTTTTTCTTTTACTTCTGACCAACCAGGAATTTCACGGTGTCAGCATACTGCTGTACAAAGATATCCATGCTGCTGGTATCCATACCCTGCGGGTTCACCTGATATTTGCCATTAACAAACATCGCCGGCACGCCCTGCAGCTGCAAGTCAGCTGCCGCTTTTTCCTGCTGGGCAACAAGTGATTTCACCACGAAGCTATTCCATGCCGCATCATAGTCTTCACCTTTAATACCTGCGTCGACGAAGACCTTACGGATATCAGCGACAGACTGAACAGTCTGCGTTTTCTGTACCCCTTCAAACAACGGCACAGTCACCTGATCTTCAACGCCCAGTGCCATAGCAACAGCCCATGCCTGCGTCAGATCTTTACCTAAAGGCCCCAAAAACTCGACGTGATACTTAGTCATTTTGGTACCTTCTGGCAGCTTTTTCTTCACGTTATCAGATACGTGAAGGACTTCTTCAAACTGGTAGCAATGTGGGCAGTAGAAGGAGAAAAACTCCAACACCTGCGGTTCGCCCGCAACCGGCTTTTCCAGTGTGATGTACTGCTTACCATCCTGGAATTGCGCTGCCGATGCGCTAAAAGCTAAAACCATACCAGCCAGCGCCAGCCATATTTTTTTCATGTTCAAGTTTCTCCGATTAATACATTGGCGTTAATTGTAAGGGGGGCTCTTGCAGAATTTTTGCCTGCTCAATAAAGGTCGCGGTCTGACGCTGCCAGTAATCTTCCCCGGTTAACCATGGAAAATTTTTGGGGAAAGCTGGATCAGCCCAACGTCGAATCAGCCAGGCAAGATAATAAACTAAACGCATAGCGCGTAAAGGTTCTATCAGTCCGATTTCAGCGGTGTCAAATTCACTAAACTCTTCATAAGCCTCAATAATCGTTTCAAGCTGCATACGTTGCTCTGCTTTATCACCATTAAGAAGCATCCATAAATCCTGTATTGCAGGACCATTACGGGCATCATCCAAATCGACAAACATCGGGCCATCACGCCACAAAATATTACCTGCATGGCAATCACCGTGCAGGCGTAGCGACGCAAAACGCGTATGCCAGCGTTCGGTGACCACGGTAATCAGTGCGTCCGTTGCCTTCAGGAAGGCCGCCTTTTGTCCTGACGGAATGAGAGGCGCATGCTCAAAAAGCTTACGTGGCTCAGTCAGGTACTCTTCAAGACCTATAGTGGGGCGAAAGGTAAAAGGGTGTTTGCACCCGGTCTGGTGAAGACGGCCCAGGTAGCGACCCACGGCCTCCATCTGATCGATGTTATCGGCTTCAAACTGACGACCACCTACGCTGGGGAAGATCGCATAGTGAAAACCCTGATGACTCAGCAGCGTTTGACCATTCAGAACCAGAGGTACAGCGACCGGGACGTCATCACTAACCAGTTCCAGAGCAAATTGATGCTCTTCCTGAATCTGATCGACAGACCAACGCTCAGGGCGATAGAACTTCACGACAAAACGTCGGCGATCTTCATCCTGGAATTGATAAACACGGTTCTCATAGCTGTTTAGCGGGGTAAGACCAGAATCCACGCGGATGCCCTGTTCAAACAAGGCATCCATGATGGTATCAGGGTGTAGCGTCTGGAAAGTAAAAGCGTTGTCGTTCATCCCATCATCCAGAAATTACTACGAATGATTCAGGATATCATTTCACAGCGCTTTCGGTGGAGGCGCTTACAAGGTTTTACTCTTTAATTACGCCACGTGCGCGTAGAAGTGCAGTTTTAAAATCTTCTTCATAATCTTTTTGAATGCCAGGGATCACGGCGTCTTTCGCTGAGTCACGCATTTTCAGGTGATAGATCAGAATGTCATCAGTTAAATCCGCCAGTTCTCCGTCAAAACCTGACTCTTGCGCCAGTTTCTGTAAAAATTGCATCAGGTTAAGATCGGGTTCTTTCTGCCAGGCCGGCTGGAGGAGTTCGATAACTTCATTCAGACGTTTACATTTCATGGTTGTGCTCCTTACGCTCAATGTAGATACGTTAGCAGGGTCAATCCCACATTAAAAGAGGCGATATCAGTGATTCTGGATAGTGCAATAACAGGGGTTATCCTGGCCGGCGGTAAAGCCAGACGAATGGGTGGAGCAGATAAAGGTTTGCTTGAACTGGATGGAAAACCCCTTTGGCGATATGTGGCCGACACCCTCGCTTTGCAGGTCGAGACTGTTGTGGTTAACGCTAATCGCCACCTGGATATTTATCAGCAAAGCGGTCTGAAAGTCATCCCCGATGCCCTGGCTGATTATCCTGGCCCATTGGCCGGTATGCTGTCGGTTTTTCTACAGGCAGAAGGGAACTGGTTTCTGTTTTGCCCTTGTGATATGCCCTATATCCCCCACGATCTGGTCGCTCGTTTAACAGAACAACGCAAATCAGCCCCCGTTGTCTGGGTGCATGATGGTGAAAGAGATCACCCGACAATTGCACTGATGAACAGATCAATGCAGCCCCTGCTACAGGATTACCTGCAGTCTGGAGAACGACGCGTGATGGTCTTTATGCGCCAGGCAGGGGGACATTCCGTTGACTTTAGCGATCATAAAGATGCATTCGTGAATGTGAATACACCCGAAGAACTCGCCAGATGGCAGGATAAATCATGATCCCATTACTCGCCATTGCGGCCTGGAGCGGCACGGGGAAAACCACGCTGCTCAAAAAACTTATCCCGGAACTGTGTGCCAGAGGTATTCGTCCCGGATTGATTAAGCATACACACCACGATATGGATGTCGATAAGCCTGGCAAGGATAGCTATGAACTACGTAAAGCCGGAGCAGCACAAACGCTGGTTGCCAGCCAACAGCGTTGGGCGTTAATGGTTGAAACACCTGAAGAGCCCGAACTGGACCTGGCATATCTGGTTAGCCGGATGGATGTATCGACATTAGATATGGTGCTTATTGAAGGGTTTAAGCATGAACCTGTCGCGAAGATCCTGCTTTTTCGTGAAGGTTGCGGACATCGTGCAGAAGAGTTGGTTATAGACGAGCATGTTGTCGCAGTTGCCAGTGATGTCCCGCTTACTATAGATGTCCCATTGTTAGATATCAATGACATACAGAAAATTGCAAATTTTGTAACGCAATGGGTAGGACGATAATCGTAGACCGGATAAGACGTTTACACCGCCACCCAGCTATAAATTCTCCAAAAAATACAGACGAAAAAAAGCCCATCCGTCAGGATGGGCTTCTTCACTTGTTTGATGCCTGGCAGTTCCCTACTCTCGCATGGGGAGACCCCACACTACCATCGGCGCTACGGCGTTTCACTTCTGAGTTCGGCATGGGGTCAGGTGGGACCACCGCGCTACAGCCGCCAGGCAAATTCTGTTTTATCAACACGTCTTATTCCGACCTGTCGATGTTATCTGTATCAAGCTGAWAYTGATGTCTCTTCGCCAAAACAYCTTCGGCGTTGTAAGGTTAAGCCTCACGGTTCATTAGTATCGGTTAGCTCAATGTATCGCTACACTTACACACCCGACCTATCAACGTCGTCGTCTTCAACGTTCCTTCAGGACTCTCAAGGAGTCAGGGAGAACTCATCTCGGGGCAAGTTTCGTGCTTAGATGCTTTCAGCACTTATCTCTTCCGCATTTAGCTACCGGGCAATGCCATTGGCATGACAACCCGAACACCAGTGATGCGTCCACTCCGGTCCTCTCGTACTAGGAGCAGCCCCCCTCAATTCTCCAGCGCCCACGGCAGATAGGGACCGAACTGTCTCACGACGTTCTAAACCCAGCTCGCGTACCACTTTAAATGGCGAACAGCCATACCCTTGGGACCTACTTCAGCCCCAGGATGTGATGAGCCGACATCGAGGTGCCAAACACCGCCGTCGATATGAACTCTTGGGCGGTATCAGCCTGTTATCCCCGGAGTACCTTTTATCCGTTGAGCGATGGCCCTTCCATTCAGAACCACCGGATCACTAAGACCTGCTTTCGCACCTGCTCGAGCCGTCACTCTCGCAGTCAAGCTAGCTTATGCCTTTGCACTAACCTCCTGATGTCCGACCAGGATTAGCTAACCTTCGTGCTCCTCCGTTACTCTTTAGGAGGAGACCGCCCCAGTCAAACTACCCACCAGACACTGTCCGCAACCCGGGTAACGGGTCTACGTTAGAACACCAGCCATTAAAGGGTGGTATTTCAAGGGCGGCTCCATGCAGACTGGCGTCCACACTTCAAAGCCTCCCACCTATCCTACACATCAAGGACCAGTGTTCAGTGTCAAGCTATAGTAAAGGTTCACGGGGTCTTTCCGTCTTGCCGCGGGTACACTGCATCTTCACAGCGAGTTCAATTTCACTGAGTCTCGGGTGGAGACAGCCTGGCCATCATTACGCCATTCGTGCAGGTCGGAACTTACCCGACAAGGAATTTCGCTACCTTAGGACCGTTATAGTTACGGCCGCCGTTTACCGGGGCTTCGATCAAGAGCTTCTCCTTACGGATAACCCCATCAATTAACCTTCCGGCACCGGGCAGGCGTCACACCGTATACGTCCACTTTCGTGTTTGCACAGTGCTGTGTTTTTAATAAACAGTTGCAGCCAGCTGGTATCTTCGACTGATTTCAGCTCCATGAGTAAATCACTTCACCTACATATCAGCGTGCCTTCTCCCGAAGTTACGGCACCATTTTGCCTAGTTCCTTCACCCGAGTTCTCTCAAGCGCCTTGGTATTCTCTACCTGACCACCTGTGTCGGTTTGGGGTACGATTTCGTGTTACCTGATGCTTAGAGGCTTTTCCTGGAAGCAGGGCATTTGTTACTTCAGCACCGTAGTGCCTCGTCATCACACCTCAGCGTTAATAAGGTACCGGATTTACCTGGAACCTCCGCCTACATGCTTAAACCGGGACAACCGTCGCCCGGCTAACATAGCCTTCTCCGTCCCCCCTTCGCAGTAACACCAAGTACAGGAATATTAACCTGTTTCCCATCGACTACGCCTTTCGGCCTCGCCTTAGGGGTCGACTCACCCTGCCCCGATTAACGTTGGACAGGAACCCTTGGTCTTCCGGCGTGCGGGTTTTTCACCCGCATTATCGTTACTTATGTCAGCATTCGCACTTCTGATACCTCCAGCATCCCTCACAGGACACCTTCAACGGCTTACAGAACGCTCCCCTACCCAACAACACATAGTGTCGCTGCCGCAGCTTCGGTGCACAGTTTAGCCCCGTTACATCTTCCGCGCAGGCCGACTCGACCAGTGAGCTATTACGCTTTCTTTAAATGATGGCTGCTTCTAAGCCAACATCCTGGCTGTCTGTGCCTTCCCACATCGTTTCCCACTTAACTGTGACTTTGGGACCTTAGCTGGCGGTCTGGGTTGTTTCCCTCTTCACGACGGACGTTAGCACCCGCCGTGTGTCTCCCGTGATAACATTCTTCGGTATTCGCAGTTTGCATCGGGTTGGTAAGTCGGGATGACCCCCTAGCCGAAACAGTGCTCTACCCCCGAAGATGAATTCACGAGGCGCTACCTAAATAGCTTTCGGGGAGAACCAGCTATCTCCCGGTTTGATTGGCCTTTCACCCCCAGCCACAAGTCATCCGCTAATTTTTCAACATTAGTCGGTTCGGTCCTCCAGTTAGTGTTACCCAACCTTCAACCTGCCCATGGCTAGATCACCGGGTTTCGGGTCTATACCCTGCAACTTAACGCCCAGTTAAGACTCGGTTTCCCTTCGGCTCCCCTATTCGGTTAACCTTGCTACAGAATATAAGTCGCTGACCCATTATACAAAAGGTACGCAGTCACACCCCGAAGGATGCTCCCACTGCTTGTACGTACACGGTTTCAGGTTCTTTTTCACTCCCCTCGCCGGGGTTCTTTTCGCCTTTCCCTCACGGTACTGGTTCACTATCGGTCAGTCAGGAGTATTTAGCCTTGGAGGATGGTCCCCCCATATTCAGACAGGATACCACGTGTCCCGCCCTACTCTTCGAGTTCACAACACATGCACTTTTGTGTACGGGACTTTCACCCTGTATCGTGCGACTTTCCAGACGCTTCCACTAACACACATGCTGATTCAGACTCTGGGCTGCTCCCCGTTCGCTCGCCGCTACTGGGGGAATCTCGGTTGATTTCTTTTCCTCGGGGTACTTAGATGTTTCAGTTCCCCCGGTTCGCTTCATTACGCTATGTATTCACGTAATGATAGTGTGTCGAAACACACTGGGTTTCCCCATTCGGAAATCGCCGGTTATAACGGTTCATATCACCTTACCGACGCTTATCGCAGATTAGCACGTCCTTCATCGCCTCTGACTGCCAGGGCATCCACCGTGTACGCTTAGTCGCTTAACCTCACAACCCGAAGATGTTTCGTAAAACACC
>NZ_JAOWIF010000044.1:0-27742 GCF_030332225.1 Citrobacter sp. Cu233 | reverse complement strand
TCATACACGCGGCATGGCTGCATCAGGCTTGCGCCCATTGTGCAATATTCCCCACTGCTGCCTCCCGTAGGAGTCTGGACCGTGTCTCAGTTCCAGTGTGGCTGGTCATCCTCTCAGACCAGCTAGGGATCGTCGCCTAGGTGAGCCGTTACCCCACCTACTAGCTAATCCCATCTGGGCACATCCGATGGCAAGAGGCCCGAAGGTCCCCCTCTTTGGTCTTGCGACGTTATGCGGTATTAGCTACCGTTTCCAGTAGTTATCCCCCTCCATCGGGCAGTTTCCCAGACATTACTCACCCGTCCGCCACTCGTCACCCAAGGAGCAAGCTCCTCTGTGCTACCGTTCGACTTGCATGTGTTAGGCCTGCCGCCAGCGTTCAATCTGAGCCATGATCAAACTCTTCAATTTAAAGTTTGATGCTCAATGAATTAAACTTCGTAATGAATTACGTGTTCACTCGTTGAGACTTGGTATTCATTTTTCGTCTTGCGACGTTAAGAATCCGTATCTTCGAGTGCCCACACAGATTGTCTGATAAATTGTTAAAGAGCAGTTGCGACGCGCTTTAGCGCTCTGTCGCGAGGTGGCGTATATTACGCTTTCCTCTTTCAGAGTCAACCCTGATTTTCAGGATTTTTCTCTTCAACCGGACCGGCTGTTTGCGTGAAGTGATTCACATCCGCCGTGTCGATGGAGGCGCATTATAGGGATCCCATTTTTTAGCACAAGTGTTTTTTGGATCTTTTTTGCCGAATGCTTGTTTTTCACTCCTTTCGCTACATTCCTGTGCAATTTGGCTGATTTTTGATAACTAAATCACTTGCACAGTCTCAATAATCCAACCAAAGTCTTCATTACCGCCCTATTTTCATTGAGGTAAACATGTCTGATGTACTGCGTCCTTATAAGGATCTTTTCCCACAGATCGGCGAACGCGTCATGATCGATAGTAGTAGTGTTGTCATTGGCGATGCTCGTCTGGCTGATGATGTCGGGATTTGGCCACTGGTTGCGATCCGTGGCGACGTGAACTACGTACAGATTGGCGCCCGTACAAACATTCAGGATGGCAGCGTGCTGCATGTCACACATAAATCCACATCTAATCCGCAAGGTAACCCTCTAATCGTAGGCGAAGATGTGACTGTAGGTCATAAGGTCATGCTGCACGGCTGCATCATTGGCAACCGCGTTTTAGTTGGTATGGGATCGATTTTGCTGGACGGCGTAGTAGTAGAAGATGACGTCATGATCGGAGCGGGAAGCCTGGTCCCGCAAAACAAGCGCCTGGAGAGCGGATATCTGTATCTGGGAAGCCCGGTTAAACAAATCCGCCCATTAACTGATGAAGAGAAGGCAGGCCTACAGTACTCTGCTAACAACTACGTGAAGTGGAAAGATGAGTATTTAAGTCAGGGTAACCAGACCCATCCTTGATCATCATCCTGCTGGGCCAGGATCAATGCTTCAGCCTCTTCTTCCAGATCCCAGCGATATTCGCGAAAAGTCTCAAGCCACTGTTCAGGCGTGTCGCCGCCAAAGCGATGCGCCAGTGTCTCTCCTTTTATGGCACATTTTAGCTGCATACCATGAACCATCGCCGGGAAGACGACGGAATTAATATCCGCCACCCACTCTTCCCTATCAGGAAATTGAATTGCCTGATTCATGCAGAAAGTTCCTGTTGCAGTGTTTTAATCACTGGCTCAATCTCCGGCAGTACACCATGCCAGAGCAAAACAGCATGTGCCGCTTGCCCCACCAGCATTCCTAAACCATCGGCACAATGTTTTGCACCATGTAATACGCACCAGGAAAGGAACGGGGTATTTCCCTTCTGGTAGAACATGTCGTAGCAATAGACCGAAGAGTGAATAAGCGATGCAGGAATGGCTGGAACATCGCCGCTAATACCACTGGAAGTAGCGTTGATGATCAGATCGAAAGTGTAATTATCCAGCTCATCCATTCCCACCGCCTGAACGCTACCGGTATGGGAGAAGATCTGCGCCAATTCTTCGGCACGCGAGGCGGTACGATTAACAATAGTCACCGCGCAATCCATAGACAGGAGAGGCAGCAACACACCGCGGGACGCACCACCAGCCCCAATCAGCAGTATACGAGACCTGGGATGAATGAAAGACAAACGTTCAAGGTCGCTAAGCAGGCCGATACCATCGGTGTTATCCCCCAGTAAACGCCCATCCTCAAGCCGTTTTAGGGTATTGACCGCTCCAGCCAACGATGCCCGCTCTGTTAGTTCATCAGCACGCGCAAATGCCTCTTCTTTAAAGGGAACGGTAATATTGGCGCCCTTCCCCCCATCAGCAAAAAAGGCATTGAGCGTATTCACAAAGTTATTGATGGGCGCCAGCACCCGACCATAAGAGTGATCAATCTTCAGTTGCCGGGCAAATTGCTGATGAATAAAAGGCGATTTGCTGTGCGCTACCGGATTACCAAAAACAGCATAGGCTTCTTTCATATTACCCCTGTCGAAACTGTTCACCCGTCAAAGCATCTCTGATTTCCGAGGGATTTAAACGTCCGCCGGTATTACCTTCAACCACTGGAAAATTTTCCCCGAACTGCGCTCGTACTTCCTCTACCGTTCGGCAGGGTGGCAGTCCACTCAGATTAGCACTGGTGGAAACTAATGGCTTGCCATAAGCCTGACACAATGCAACCACCAGCGGATGATCCGTGACACGCACGGCGAGCGAATCAAAACGACCGGTCAGCCAACGCGGCGTTGTCACAGGGGCCGGGAAAACGAAGGTGACAGGGCCTGGCCAGCGCGCGAAAACAGCTTCACGTTGAGCATCTGTAAGCATGCTGTCATCAATATACGGTTTGAGTTGATCAAAATTTGCCGCAATCAAAATCAAACCTTTATCTATTGGACGTTGTTTGAGTTCCAACAGACGCGTTACTGCCGTTTCGCTGTCAGGATCACACCCGACACCAAAAACGGCTTCTGTTGGATAAGCGATGACATTTTCTTGTTGCAGAACCTCTATCGCAGCAGCGATGGGGTCCGTGGGCAGGTTTTTATTCACTTTTTTATTCCGCCGGGATCGGCTTTCCACATTGTTTACTGGCACAGAAATGCTTCACACCCTGCGCGGTTTTCTTTTCGATGAGTAGCGGATAGTGGCACTCTGGACACTCTCCGGCTAACGGTTTGAAGTTAATGACAAACTGACACTCCGGATAGCGATCGCAGGAGTAAAAGGTTTTGCCATAACGTGAACGCCGCTGAACCAAATGGCCCGTCTGGCATTGAGGGCATACTATTGCTGTTTCATCAGGCTTATCGATAAGCTCAGTGTGATCACAGGCTGGGTAAACACTGCACCCAATAAACATACCGAATCTTCCCTGCCTCAGCACCAGTTCAGCACCACATGCAGGGCAGAATTTACCCTCCAGAACTTTGACTATATGTCCGTCCGCAGATGATTTCAGCGGACGGACATAATCGCATTCTGGATAGTGTGAGCAACCGAGAAACGGGCCGTGTTTCCCGGAACGAATAACCAGTTCAGCCCCACATTGTGGACAGGGCTCGTTTTTACGCACCGTAAACAGTGCTGATTTAGCCATAACAACTCATACTGAATGAAGATTGATTAATGCAGCATACCTTCATTCACCTCAAAGAGTAATTCTTCCATTTGCTGATAGGCATTTTCGCAGCCTGGAATGTTGAACAGAACCATCAGGATCACCCACTTCAGGTCTTCCAGATCAAACTCAGCCGTATCCAGCGCAAGTACGCGCTCTATCACCATTTCTCGCGTTTCGAGGTTTAGCACCTGAATCTGCTCCAGGAATAGCAGGAACCCCCGACAGCTCGCATCCAGCCGCTCGCATTCTTCTGCAGTATAAATACGTACAGAAAGGGGATCTGATGCAAGCTGCATAGGTTCGGCAAGGCCGTCCTGATAATCAGCAAGCTTTTCCAGCC
The DNA here is from genome assembly GCF_030332225.1 of Citrobacter sp. Cu233. GTDB lineage: Bacteria > Pseudomonadota > Gammaproteobacteria > Enterobacterales > Enterobacteriaceae > Citrobacter. The sequence continues at coordinate 23,766 of NZ_JAOWIF010000044.1, read as the reverse complement.
ACAGTAACGCGTTGTAGATGTCTTCACGATCAAAACCAGCGTCGGTAAGATCCCGTTCCAGTTTGTCCTGATCCACACGCAGCTCAGCTTCGTTATGGATATATGTCTCAAACAAATACATTAGTACGTCGAACATGGCTTGCCCTCCTCAATCGGACATAGCCGCCGGGTACAGCTGCGATCCATCCTGCTAACTCCAGTTCGAGCAGTTGAGCCACTACCTCTGGCACAGGTTGGCCGGCACGTTCAGCGACGACGTCAACAGGTGTTACCTCATCTCCTACGTTAGCCAGGAGCTCTGAAAATGGCAATGCCACCTCTTCGTGATCCGGCGAATAAATTGATTTTTCAGGCTCATCTGGCAGCCATTGCAAGCCATATTGCAAACTTTCCAGTATTTCCTCTGGTGCCGTCACAAGCATGGCTCCCTGCTGAATAAGCCAATGGGGACCTTCACTTCCCGGACTCCCTATCGGTCCAGGCAAAGCAAAAACCTCCCGTCCTTGTTCCAGTGCACAGCGTGCAGTGACTAATGAACCGCTACGCTGTGCCGCTTCAACAACCAGTACTCCCTTACTTAGACCACTAATAATGCGATTTCGTCGGGGAAAATTACGCGGTAAAGGGAGTATATCCAAAGGAAATTCAGACACCAGCGCGCCTCCGGCCTCTATCAAATTTTCAGCAAGACGAACATGTTGTCGCGGATATATAGTTTTCAGACCATTTCCCAGTACCGCAATACTGGCCCCGTGTGTGTTTATCGCTGCAGTATGCGCCACACCATCAATCCCTTTAGCCAGTCCGCTAGTGATCGTCACACCACATGCTGCAAGCTTTTCACAGAACAACCGCGCCCATCGTTCGCCATACCAGGAGTGCTGCCGACTGCCGACAACAGCAACTTGAAATGAGTGAAGACACTCAGGGCGACCAGCAATGAAAAGTACGCCAGGGTAATCCTCAATAGCACGCAGCTGCGGCGGAAAATACTTGCTGTCGGCAAAAACCAGATGATGATGGGGTAACTCAAGCCAACGCAGTGTTTTTTCCAGTGACTGCTCAGAAAAGGCCTGAAAACGTTCGACCTGGCGAGGAGTGAGCCCTGCATGCCGAAGTATCGTATTGTTAATACTCGGTTGAGCAATAAGCCAGTGAGCAGTGCGCACCATCTCATCACCATACAGTTCATTCACTTGTGCTAAACGTAACCAAATCTCAATATGGGTCATCCCTGTTCCCCTGCCACAAGCTGTCCTGGCAATCTTTGCGATTGGTCACTGATGCTGTCAATCGGAGGGGGTTTTGTCTAGAATAGAGGTAATAATCTTTCCAACTCCTGAACACAACTCTGGATAACTATGTCAGTTTTGCAAGTGTTACATATTCCGGACGAGCGTCTTCGCAAAGTCGCAAAACCGGTTGAAGAAGTGAATGCAGAAATTCAGCGTATCGTTGATGATATGTTCGAAACGATGTACGCCGAAGAAGGTATTGGTCTGGCCGCAACACAGGTCGATATTCATCAGCGCATCATTGTTATTGATGTCTCTGAAAACCGTGACGAGCGTCTGGTATTAATTAACCCAGAGCTGCTAGAGAAAGACGGCGAAACAGGCATTGAAGAAGGTTGCCTGTCTATTCCTGAACAACGTGCATTAGTACCACGCGCTGAAAAAGTAAAAATTCGTGCGCTTGATCGCGACGGCAAGCCTTTTGAACTGGAGGCCGATGGCCTGTTGGCTATCTGCATCCAACATGAAATGGATCACCTGGTCGGTAAACTGTTTATCGATTATCTGTCTCCGTTGAAGCAACAACGTATTCGTCAGAAAGTTGAAAAACTCGACCGCCTGAACGCCCGAGCTTAAGGACAAGAATCAACGTGTCAGACTCACTACGTATTATTTTTGCGGGTACACCTGACTTTGCAGCGCGTCATCTCGACGCGCTGTTGTCTTCTGGACATAACGTCGTTGCCGTGTTTACCCAACCGGACCGCCCTGCGGGACGTGGTAAAAAGCTAATGCCCAGCCCGGTGAAAGTGCTGGCGGAAGGAAAAGGGATACCCGTATTCCAGCCTGTATCTCTTCGTCCCCAGGAAAACCAACAACTGGTTTCTGATCTGCACGCAGATGTAATGGTGGTGGTGGCATATGGCCTGATTCTACCAAAAGCCGTACTGGACATGCCGCGTCTGGGTTGTATCAACGTTCACGGTTCTCTGCTTCCACGCTGGCGTGGGGCCGCGCCGATCCAGCGTTCATTGTGGGCAGGCGACACCGAAACCGGTGTAACCATCATGCAGATGGATGTCGGTCTGGACACTGGCGATATGCTGCATAAGCTGTCCTGCCCAATTACGGCAGAAGATACCAGCGGTTCGTTATACGACAAGCTGGCAAATTTAGGGCCTCAGGGGCTGATTGAAACGCTAAAACAGCTTGCTGCTGGCACACTAAAACCAGTCGTTCAGGATGAATCTCTGGTCACGCATGCAGAAAAACTCAGCAAAGAAGAAGCCCGTATCGACTGGTCACTTTCAGCCGCTCAGCTGGAACGCTGTATCCGCGCCTTTAACCCGTGGCCAATGAGCTGGCTTGAAATAGAAGGTCAGCCAGTGAAAGTCTGGAAAGCTTCTGTTATTGCTGCGAACACACAGGCTGCACCAGGCACCATCCTCGAGGCGACAAAGCAGGGCATCCAGGTCGCAACAGGCGACGGCATCCTGAATCTCATCGCTTTACAGCCTGCCGGCAAGAAAGCGATGAGCGCACAGGATCTGCTCAATTCGCGTCGGGAGTGGTTTGTGCCCGGGAATCGTCTGATCTGACGGTTCATCTCTTTTAAAGCCCGGAGCCTCCGGGCATTTTTATTTTTGCGCTTATGAAAAAACATCTTAATTTACGCAGTATGGCGGCCCAGGCTGTCGAACAGGTTGTCGAAAAGGGCCAATCGTTGAGTAACGTACTGCCCGCCATGCAGCAAAAAGTAGCCGACAAAGATAAGGCGCTGTTGCAGGAGCTTTGCTTCGGCGTCTTGCGAACGCTCTCCCAACTGGAGTGGATGATTCAACAGTTGATGGAACGTCCGATGACGGGCAAACAGCGCACGGTCCACTATCTGATTATGGTTGGCTTCTACCAGCTTTTGCATACTCGTATTCCGCCACATGCTGCGCTGGCTGAAACCGTCGAAGGTGCAGTCGTTATCAAGCGACCTCAGCTAAAAGGGTTAATTAACGGTGTATTACGCCAGTTTCAGCGCCGCCAGGAAGAACTGGTCATCGAATTTGCACAAAGCGAACTGCGTTTTTTACACCCCTCATGGCTGGTTAAGCGTATCAAAAATGCCTATCCACAGCAGTGGGAAACGATTCTTGCAGCCAATAACCAGCGACCGCCGATGTGGCTACGTGTCAATCGTAACCACCATACGCGCGACGCCTGGCTGGATCTACTTACCGAAGCGGGATTAACCGGCTTCCCGCATCCGGACTATCCGGATGCGGTGCGTCTGGAAACGCCGGCTCCTGTGCACGCCCTCCCAGGTTTTGACGAAGGCTGGGTGACCGTCCAGGATGCTTCTGCTCAAGGATGCGTGACCTATCTGTTACCGAAAGACGGCGAACAGATCCTCGACCTGTGCTGTGCGCCGGGCGGTAAAACCACTCACATTCTGGAAGTTGCCCCGCAAGCTAATGTGGTGGCTGTCGATGTCGATGAAAAACGGCTGTCGCGTGTCTATGACAACCTGAAACGCCTTGGTATGAAGGCAACCGTTAAACAGGGCGATGGTCGTTACCCCGAACAGTGGTGCGGCGAACAGCAGTTTGATCGCATTTTGTTAGATGCACCATGCTCTGCCACTGGAGTCATCCGTCGCCATCCAGATATAAAGTGGTTGCGTCGCGATCGGGATATTGCTGAACTCGCCCAACTACAGGCAGAAATACTTAATGCGACCTGGGCACATCTGAAACCAGGTGGCACGCTGGTTTATGCAACCTGTTCTATTTTGCCTGAAGAGAACCAACAGCAAATCTCTGCCTTCCTGGCACGAACACCAGACGCTCTATTAAGTGAAACGGGTACGCCGGAACAACCAGGATGTCAGAATTTACCGGGTGCAGAAGAAGGTGACGGTTTCTTTTACGCTAAGCTAATCAAGAAGTGATGAAATAACGGGTCGCAACTGATGAAAATTATCATTCTGGGCGCAGGGCAAGTTGGCGGTACGTTGGCTGAGAACCTGGTCGGAGAGAACAACGATATCACGGTAGTCGATACCAATGGTGAGCGTCTGCGCAGCCTGCAGGACAAGTTTGATCTCCGTGTTGTGCAAGGCCATGGTTCTCATCCCCGTGTACTGCGTGAAGCCGGGGCTGACGACGCCGATATGCTGGTTGCAGTCACCAGCTCAGATGAAACCAATATGGTTGCCTGCCAGGTAGCATACTCACTCTTTAATACCCCCAATCGTATCGCCCGAATTCGCTCGCCGGATTATGTCCGCGATGCAGATAAACTGTTCCAGTCTGACGCAGTGCCTATCGATCACCTGATTGCGCCAGAACAGCTGGTTATCGATAGCATTTATCGACTGATTGAGTACCCAGGCGCGTTGCAGGTGGTAAATTTTGCCGAAGGTAAAGTCAGTCTGGCAGTGGTCAAAGCCTATTACGGCGGACCATTGATCGGCAATGCACTGTCGACAATGCGCGAGCATATGCCACACATCGATACCCGCGTTGCGGCGATATTCCGTCATGACAGGCCAATCCGTCCGCAGGGTTCCACCATTGTTGAAGCGGGTGATGAAGTATTCTTTATTGCAGCTTCACAGCACATTCGTGCTGTAATGAGTGAACTTCAGCGTCTGGAAAAACCCTACAAGCGTATTATGTTAGTGGGTGGCGGTAATATCGGGGCTGGTCTGGCCCGACGTCTGGAAAAAGATTACAGCGTCAAACTGATCGAGCGCAATCAGCAACGGGCATCCGAGCTTGCAGAGAAATTGCAGAATACGATCGTCTTTTTCGGCGATGCCTCGGATCAAGAGCTGCTGGCTGAAGAACATATTGATCAAGTTGATCTGTTTATCGCGGTAACCAACGACGATGAAGCTAATATTATGTCGGCCATGCTCGCCAAACGCATGGGCGCCAAGAAAGTCATGGTGCTGATCCAGCGTAGGGCATATGTTGATCTGGTCCAGGGTAGCGTGATTGATATTGCAATTTCACCGCAACAGGCCACCATATCTGCACTACTGAGCCATGTGCGCAAAGCTGATATTGTCGGCGTTTCTTCGCTGCGACGCGGTGTTGCGGAAGCGATTGAAGCTGTCGCGCACGGGGATGAAACGACATCACGAGTTGTCGGTCGCGCAATAGACGAAATTAAACTTCCACCCGGTACCATTATTGGTGCGGTAGTGCGAGGTAACGATGTGATGATAGCTAATGACAACCTGCGTATTGAGCAGGGTGATCACGTTATCATGTTCCTGACAGACAAAAAGTTTATTACTGACGTCGAACGACTATTCCAGCCAAGCCCCTTCTTCCTGTAAATATTTGGGCGCTTATATAGCGCCCATTTTATTTCCCTTTATTTTTCATGGTCTAATAAATTTTCCTTTCAGCAATACATAAATGGAAAATGTCTTAACATTTGTTAAACTTATAAACGTCAGCTGCATAGGGAGAATAAAATGAGCATTATTAAAGAATTTCGCGAATTCGCGATGCGCGGGAATGTTGTCGATTTGGCAGTGGGTGTCATTATTGGTGCGGCATTCGGTAAGATTGTTTCATCGCTGGTTGCCGATATCATCATGCCACCACTGGGGTTGTTAATTGGTGGGATCGATTTTAAACAGTTTGCTTTGACATTACGCGATGCGCAGGGAGATATCCCGGCTGTCGTTATGCATTACGGTGTATTTATTCAGAACGTCTTTGATTTCATTATTGTGGCGTTTGCAATCTTTATGGCGATCAAACTGATCAACAAACTGAATCGTAAAAAAGAGGAAGAACCTGCAGCACCGCCAGCTCCCTCTAAAGAGGAAGTATTGTTAAGTGAAATTCGTGACCTGCTGAAAGAACAGAATAATCGTTCCTAAACGTTCACTAAAACAAGAAGGCCAGTGGTAAAAAAGTGATTCACTTTCTTGCCACTGGCCTCCCAGTTACCCCGATTGCCATGTTTACCTTTACGCAGATAACTACCTTTCCCTTTTTTATTCTTCTCAATACGCTGCCTGAAAAGTGGATCATGCAGAAGCGCCTCAATGGCGTTGTCCTTTATCTGCCCCTTGGTATGCTGATAACGGCTCATAATATCTCCAGCTTGTGGTAACAATTTACGCCGCGAGTGTAGACCCGCCCGTTCAATAAATCAACAGCCTGCTGTCGTGCCACTGGCACCTTGTTCAAGTGCCTCCAGAATAGAACAATAGACGCTGCTGTGTGCCTTTCCGCAGCATGCATCATTCAATCGCTGCAACGATCGTTGCATCGTTTGAAGTTCGGCTATACGGGCTTCAACTTCCTGCAATCTATCCTGAACGATCCCTTTTGATTCCTGACAGGTATGGTGCTCCGGATCGACACGGATCGAAAGTAATTCACGTATAGACTCTAACGTAAAACCTAGCTGTCGCGCATAACGAATAAACTTAAGGCGTTGCAGATCACTTTCTGTATAGAGTCGAAATCCGCCTTCAGTACGTACTTCATGCTCCATCATCTGCTGTTTTTCATAGTAGCGGATAGTATCAGGTGTCACGTCGGCCAGTTTTGCTAATTCACCAATCCGGTACATACTTCCTCCGTTATTCAACATTAATTTTATGTAATAGTTTATCCGCGTATTCACCACGTAGAAACTCGGTGCTAAGTCCAGCCTGCCGAAGTTTGAGCTCAAGTAGCGACAGGCGTCGACTCACATCCTGATAACGAGGATCGTCCTGGCAAATACCTGCAAGTATATCAAGCAACTGTATCGCCTCTCTGCGTTGTTCGAGCTCAGGAGGAAGGCACCCAGAATTTTTTAATAAACGGTACCCGGCCCGAAGCTCCGGTGGGACATGAGAATCATCGTCGAGAGTAAGTGGCTCGCCTGTACCCGGTAAATCATCGAACTCGCCTTTAGATTGTGCATCAATGATATGGCGCTCTGCCCACTGGTCCAGTAACCACATACAACACCCCAGAGGATGAACAAAAAGAATACAGATATTGTAGATAAGTAGGGATCTTGCGGATATAAAAAAACCCGCCGAGGCGGGTTTTTTTACGTTACTACAGATTACTCTGCAGCAGCTTCTGCTTTCGATTCAGAGCGATCAACCAGCTCGATGTATGCCATCGGCGCGTTGTCACCTGCACGGAAGCCACACTTCAGAATGCGAGTGTAACCACCGGCGCGGCTCGCGAAACGCGGGCCCAGCTCGTTAAACAGTTTTGCCACGATCTCGTTATCACGAGTGCGGGCGAATGCCAGACGACGATTAGCTACGCTATCAGTCTTGGCAAGAGTAATCAGCGGCTCAACTACGCGACGCAGCTCTTTCGCTTTCGGCAGAGTCGTCTTGATGATTTCATGACGAACCAGTGAACCTGCCATATTGCGGAACATAGCCTGGCGATGGCTGCTGTTGCGGTTCAGTTGACGACCACTCTTACGATGGCGCATGACCTTATCCTTCTCAGTAAAACCTTAACCTGTGATCCGGTTACTCGTCAGCGATGCTTGCCGGTGGCCAGTTTTCCAGGCGCATGCCCAGAGACAGTCCACGGGAAGCCAGCACGTCTTTAATCTCGGTAAGAGATTTTTTACCAAGGTTAGGCGTCTTAAGAAGCTCAACCTCAGTACGCTGTACCAGATCACCGATATAGTGGATAGCTTCTGCTTTGAGGCAGTTAGCAGAGCGGACAGTCAATTCCAGATCGTCAACAGGGCGCAGCAGGATCGGATCGAATTCTGGTTTTTCTTCTTTCACTTCCGGCTGACGTACATCACGTAAATCAACGAAAGCTTCCAGTTGTTCAGCCAGAATGGTTGCCGCACGACGAATCGCCTCTTCAGGATCGATTGTGCCGTTGGTTTCCATTTCGATGACCAGCTTGTCCAGGTCGGTACGCTGTTCTACACGCGCTGCTTCAACATTGTAGGCAATACGCTCTACAGGGCTGTAGCATGCGTCGACCAGCAGACGGCCGATTGGGCGCTCATCTTCTTCCGAATGAATTCGGGTAGAAGCCGGCACATAACCACGACCGCGCTGAACTTTGATACGCATGCTAATAGATGCATTCTCATCGGTCAGGTGGCAGATCACGTGCTGTGGCTTGACGATTTCGACATCCCCATCATGGGTAATGTCGGCTGCAGTCACAGGGCCAATGCCAGATTTATTCAAGGTAAGAATAACGTCATCTTTACCCTGAACTCTCACCGCCAGCCCTTTCAGGTTGAGCAGGATTTCCAGGATATCTTCCTGAACGCCTTCTTTGGTGCTGTACTCATGTAGTACACCATCAATCTCAACCTCGGTCACCGCGCAACCCGGCATCGATGAGAGCAGAATACGGCGCAGTGCGTTACCCAAAGTATGGCCAAAGCCACGCTCTAAAGGCTCAAGGGTCACCTTGGCGTGCGTCGAACTCACTTGCTCGATATCTACCAGGCGCGGTTTTAGAAACTCTGTCACAGAACCCTGCATTGTGTCCTCTCTTTGGTACTAAGCTTTACTTGGAGTAAAGCTCGACGATCAGGTGTTCGTTAATGTCCGCAGACAGATCAGAACGCTCCGGCTTACGCTTGAACGTACCTTCCATCTTGCCAGCATCAACTTCCAGCCAGGTTGGCTTTTCACGCTGCTCAGCCAGCTCCAGAGCGGCTTTCACGCGAGACTGCTTCTTCGCTTTCTCACGAATGCTAACAACGTCATTCGGACTAACCTGATAAGAAGCGATGTTAACAACACGACCGTTTACCATAATTGCTTTATGGCTGACCAGCTGACGTGCTTCTGCACGAGTGGCACCGAAGCCCATACGGTATACAACGTTGTCCAGACGACCTTCCAGCAGACCCAACAGGTTTTCACCGGTGTTGCCTTTCAGACGTGCTGCTTCTTTGTAGTAGTTACGGAACTGACGCTCCAGCACACCGTAGATACGGCGAACTTTTTGCTTTTCACGCAACTGCACACCATAGTCAGACAGACGCGGTTTACGCGCACCGTGCTGGCCAGGAGCTTGTTCAATTTTACACTTGGTATCGATCGCGCGAACGCCAGACTTAAGGAATAAGTCAGTGCCCTCACGACGGCTCAGCTTGAGCTTAGGACCCAAATATCTTGCCATTTTCTTTCTCCAACAATCCTAGAAACGACAGCGTTATACGCGACGTTTTTTCGGCGGACGACAACCGTTATGAGGGATCGGAGTCACATCAGTAATATTAGTGATGCGGAAACCAGCGGCGTTCAGAGCACGAACAGTAGATTCGCGACCTGGACCCGGTCCTTTGACCATAACTTCCAGATTCTTGATACCGTATTCTTTTACGGCGTCAGCGCAACGCTCTGCTGCAACCTGAGCTGCAAACGGAGTGGATTTGCGAGAACCACGGAAACCGGAACCACCGGCTGTTGCCCAACCCAGTGCGTTACCCTGACGATCAGTAATGGTAACGATGGTGTTGTTAAAAGAAGCATGGATATGAGCCACGCCGTCAGAGACTTGTTTTCTTACACGTTTACGTGCACGAATTGGTGCCTTTGCCATTATTCAATCACCCCGATTATTTCTTGATCGGTTTGCGCGGACCCTTACGGGTACGTGCGTTGGTCTTGGTACGCTGACCGCGAACCGGGAGACCACGACGATGACGCAAACCGCGATAGCAACCAAGGTCCATAAGGCGCTTGATGCTCATGCTAACTTCACGGCGCAGATCACCTTCAACGACAAATTTGGCAACTTCGTCACGCAGCGTGTCGATTTGTTCTTCAGACAGCTCACTGATCTTAACATCTTCAGCGATACCCGCTGCAGCCAGAATGGCTTTAGAACGGGTCTTGCCGACGCCGTAGATCGAAGTTAATGCGATCACAGCATGTTTCTGATCAGGAATGTTAATGCCTGCTATACGGGCCACTATGCACTCCTACTATTTAATATGTACGCACCATGCTGAAAAGCCCGTTTTCAGGATACTCAAATGGAAACGCACAGACATACAAAAGATTGGCTGGCTAATCTAGCCAGCTCAACCCAACTTTGCAAGAAAAATATGCGAATAAATCAGCCTTGGCGCTGTTTATGCTTCGGCTCGGCACTGCAAATCACACGGATGACACCATCACGCTTAACGATTTTGCAGTTACGGCATAATTTCTTGACGGAAGCACGAACTTTCATTTTTACTCTCCGTAACTTCTCGGGCGACTGTTAACGGCCGTAGCCTTTCAGATTCGCCTTCTTCAATGCAGACTCGTACTGACTAGACATCATCAGAGTTTGCACTTGAGCCATAAAGTCCATAATCACGACAACAACGATAAGCAGTGAGGTCCCACCGAAGTAGAACGGTACTTTCATTGCATCACGCATGAACTCCGGGATCAGGCAGATAAAGGTAATGTAGAGCGCACCAACCAAAGTCAGGCGGGTCATTACTTTATCGATATACTTCGCCGTTTGCTCTCCCGGACGAATTCCTGGTACAAATGCACCGGACTTCTTCAGGTTATCTGCTGTTTCACGCGGGTTGAAAACCAACGCCGTGTAGAAGAAACAGAAGAAGATGATTGCAGACGCATAGAGTAACACATAAAGCGGTTGCCCAGGCTGCAAATACAGCGAAATTGTTGTCAGCCAGTTCCAACCAGTCCCGCCCCCGAACCATGACGCGATGGTTGCCGGGAACAGAATAATACTGGAAGCGAAGATTGCCGGGATTACCCCCGCCATATTCACTTTCAGCGGTAAATGTGTGCTCTGTGCAGCATAGACACGACGACCTTGCTGACGTTTCGCGTAGTTTACCACAATACGGCGTTGACCACGCTCAACAAATACAACAAAGAACGTCACTGCAAATACTAATACTGCAACCAACAGCAACACGAGGAAGTGCAGGTCGCCTTGACGCGCTTGCTCGATAGTATGGGCAATGGCTGGCGGGAGTCCCGCGACAATACCGGCGAAGATAATGATTGAGATACCGTTGCCGATACCACGTTCAGTAATCTGTTCACCCAACCACATCAGGAACATAGTCCCTGTAACCAGACTTACAACAGCGGTGAAATAGAATGCAAAGCCTGGATTCATCACCAGACCTTGCATACCAGGCATATTCGGCAGACCGGTAGCAATACCGATCGACTGGAATATTGCCAGCACCAGAGTACCGTAGCGGGTGTACTGGCTGATCTTACGACGACCAGACTCCCCTTCTTTCTTAATTTCTGCCAACGTGGGATGAACCACCGTTAGCAGCTGGATAATGATCGACGCCGAAATATACGGCATGATCCCCAGAGCAAAGATAGAAGCACGGCTGAGAGCACCACCAGAGAACATGTTAAACATTTCAATGATGGTGCCTCGCTGTTGCTCAAGCAGTTTGGCAAGTACAGCGGCATCAATACCAGGGATCGGAATGAAAGAGCCAATACGGAACACAATCAGCGCGCCGATTACAAACAGCAGTCTGCGTTTCAGCTCGCCTAAGCCACCTTTGGCACTTTGAAAATCTAATCCCGGTTGTTTAGCCATCTGCTACTTATTCCTCGATTTTACCGCCAGCAGCTTCGATAGCAGCACGAGCGCCTTTAGTAACACGCAGGCCACGAACAGTTACCGGAGTCGTTACTTCACCAGCCAGGATCACTTTCGCGAACTCGATCTGGATACCGATAATGTTAGCCGCTTTCAGCGTGTTCAGGTCTACAACACCGCCTTCAACTTTAGCCAGGTCAGACAGACGAACTTCGGCTGTAATCGCTGCTTTACGTGAAGTGAAGCCGAATTTCGGCAGACGACGGTACAGAGGCATCTGACCACCCTCGAAACCGCGACGTACGCCACCGCCAGAACGAGACTTCTGACCTTTGTGACCACGACCACCGGTTTTACCGAGGCCAGAACCGATACCACGACCCAGGCGTTTACCCGCCTTTTTGGAGCCTTCGGCCGGAGACAGAGTATTTAAACGCATCTCTTACTCCTCAACTTTAACCATGAAGGAAACCGCGTTGACCATACCACGAACAGCAGGAGTATCCTCGCGCTCTACGGTGTGACCAATACGACGCAGACCCAGGCCAAGCAGCGTTGCCTTGTGTTTCGGCAGACGACCGATTGCACTGCGGGTTTGAGTAATTTTAATAGTCTTTGCCATGGTTTATTTCCCCAGAATTTCTTCAACGGATTTACCACGCTTGGCAGCGACCATTTCCGGAGATTTCATATTTTCCAGACCATCGATAGTTGCACGAACCACGTTAATCGGGTTGGTGGAACCATACGCTTTAGCCAGAACGTTACGAACTCCAGCGACTTCCAGAACGGCGCGCATTGCACCACCGGCGATGATACCGGTACCTTCGGAAGCCGGCTGCATGAATACACGAGAACCCGTATGAGTACCCTTAACCGGGTGCTGCAGGGTGCCGTGGTTCAGCGCGACGTTAATCATATTGCGACGGGCTTTTTCCATCGCTTTCTGGATCGCTGCTGGAACTTCACGCGCTTTACCGTAACCAAAACCAACGCGACCGTTACCATCGCCAACTACAGTCAGAGCTGTGAAGGAGAAAATACGACCACCTTTAACGGTTTTAGATACGCGGTTTACCGCGATCAGCTTTTCCTGCAGTTCGCCAGCTTGTTTTTCGATGTGAGCCATCTTACACCTCTACCTTAGAACTGAAGGCCAGCTTCACGGGCAGCATCTGCCAGTGCCTGGACACGACCATGATATTGGAACCCGGAACGGTCAAAGGACACATCTTTGATGCCTTTTTCCAGAGCGCGTTCGGCGACAGCTTTACCCACAGCTGCTGCAGCGTCTTTGTTACCGGTGTACTTCAGTTGTTCAGCGATAGCTTTTTCTACAGTAGAAGCAGCTACCAGAACTTCAGAACCGTTCGGTGCAATTACCTGTGCGTAAATATGACGCGGGGTACGATGTACCACCAGGCGAGTTGCGCCCAGCTCTTTGAGCTTGCGGCGTGCGCGGGTCGCACGACGGATACGAGCAGATTTCTTATCCATAGTGTTACCTTACTTCTTCTTAGCCTCTTTGGTACGCACGACTTCGTCGGCGTAACGAACACCCTTGCCTTTGTAAGGCTCAGGACGACGGTAGGCGCGCAGATCTGCTGCAACCTGACCGATCAGCTGTTTATCAGCGCCTTTCAGCACGATTTCAGTCTGAGTCGGACATTCTGCAGTGATACCTGCCGGCAACTGATGATCAACTGGATGCGAGAAACCTAAAGCCAGGTTTACTACATTCCCTTTGACCGCTGCACGATAACCTACACCAACCAGCTGCAGCTTCTTAGTGAAGCCTTCGGTAACACCGACAACCATTGCATTCAGCAGGGCACGCGCGGTACCAGCCTGAGCCCATCCATCAGCGTAACCATCACGCGGACCGAAGGTCAGTGCATTATCTGCATGATTTACTGCAACAGCATCGTTGAGAGTACGAGTCAGCTCGCCGTTTTTACCTTTGATCGTAATAACCTGACCGTTGATTTTTACATCAACGCCGGCAGGAATAACGACCGGTGCTTTAGCAACACGAGACATTTTTTCCTCCGATTAGGCTACGTAGCAGATAATTTCGCCACCAAGACCAGCCTGGCGCGCTGCACGATCAGTCATAACACCTTTAGAGGTAGAAACAACTGCGATACCCATGCCAGCCATAACTTTCGGCAGCTCGTCTTTACGCTTATAAATGCGCAGACCTGGGCGACTGACACGCTGAATGCTTTCTACAACAGCTTTACCCTGGAAATACTTGAGAGTAAGTTCCAGTTCCGGCTTGGTGTCGCCTTCAACTTTAAAATCTTCAATAAAACCTTCTTCCTTCAGCACGTTGGCAATTGCCACTTTCAGCTTGGAGGAAGGCATGGTGACCGCAGCTTTATTCGCGGCCTGACCGTTACGGATACGGGTCAGCATATCCGCGATCGGATCTTGCATGCTCATCTGTCTTTACTCCCGTGATTCAATTGGTAATTACCAGCTAGCCTTTTTCAAGCCTGGTACTTCACCGCGCATGGCGGCTTCACGCAGTTTGATACGGCTCAACCCGAACTTGCCCACATAGCCATGCGGACGACCTGTTTGACGGCAGCGGTTACGCTGACGGGACGGGCTGGAATCACGCGGCAGAGACTGCAGCTTGAGAACTGCGTTCCAACGATCTTCGTCGGTCGCGTTCACATCAGAGATAATAGCTTTCAGTTCAGCGCGTTTTGCGAAGTACTTATCAGCTAAAGCTACGCGCTTTACTTCGCGTGCTTTCATTGATTGCTTAGCCATTCAGTAACCCTACCTTACTTGCGGAACGGGAAGTCAAAGGCAGCCAGCAGAGCACGGCCTTCTTCGTCAGATTTCGCAGTAGTGGTAATGGTAATATCCAAACCACGCACGCGGTCGACTTTATCGTAGTCGATTTCTGGGAAGATGATCTGCTCACGGACACCCATGCTGTAGTTACCACGACCGTCGAAAGACTTAGCGGACAAGCCACGGAAGTCACGGATACGTGGAACAGCAATAGTGATCAGGCGCTCAAAGAACTCCCACATGCGTTCGCCACGCAGAGTTACTTTACAGCCGATCGGATAGCCCTGACGGATTTTGAAGCCTGCAACTGATTTGCGTGCTTTGGTGATCAGCGGTTTTTGACCGGAGATTGCTGTCAGGTCAGCTGCTGCGTTATCCAGCAGTTTCTTGTCAGCGATCGCTTCACCAACACCCATGTTCAGGGTGATCTTCTCGACCCGAGGGACTTGCATGACAGAATTGTAGTTAAACTCAGACATGAGTTTAGCGACTACTTCGTCTTTGTAGTAATCATGCAGTTTCGCCATCGTACTACTCCAAATTACTTGATAGTTTCGCTGTTAGACTTGAAGAAACGGACTTTTTTGCCGTCTTCGAATCTAAAGCCTACACGGTCAGCCTTGCCGGTTGCCGCGTTGAAGATAGCAAGGTTAGAGATCTGAATAGCTGCTTCTTTCTCTACGATGCCGCCTGGTTGATTCAGGGCCGGAACCGGCTTCTGATGTTTCTTAACCAGGTTGATACCTTCAACAATGACCTTGCCGGAAGACAGGACATTTTTTACTTTACCGCGTTTACCTTTATCTTTACCGGTTAACACGATAACTTCGTCATCACGACGGATCTTCGCTGCCATGATTCGCTCCTTAGAGTACTTCTGGTGCCAGAGAGATAATTTTCATGAACTTCTCGTTACGAAGTTCACGAGTTACCGGCCCAAAAATACGCGTACCGATAGGTTGCTCGCTGTTATTGTTTAAAATAACGCATGCATTACCATCGAAGCGAATGACAGAACCGTCCGGGCGACGAACACCCTTCTTGGTGCGCACCACTACCGCCTTCAGCACATCACCTTTTTTGACCTTACCACGCGGAATTGCTTCTTTGATGGTGATCTTGATGATGTCGCCGACGCCTGCGTAGCGACGGTGCGAGCCACCCAGAACCTTGATACACATTACGCGACGTGCACCGGAGTTGTCGGCGACGTTCAGCATAGTCTGTTCTTGGATCATTTTAGTGCTCCGCTAATGTCAACTACTACTGAGACCCGAAAATCAGGTCGTTAAAAAAGCCCCATATCGGGGGCGCGGCATTATAACACCGCTTAAACGATATGGGTAGAAAAAATAAACGGCTCATCGCTGAGCCGTTTATTCGTTGAGAATGCCTACTGTATTACAGAACAGCTTTCTCTACAACGCGAACCAGCGTCCAGGACTTAGTCTTGGACAGCGGACGGCATTCGCGGATTTCAACCACGTCACCAGTACCGCATTCGTTGTTCTCGTCATGTACGTGCAGTTTGGTCGTACGCTTAATGAATTTACCGTAGATCGGGTGTTTCACAAAACGTTCGATAGCAACAACAATGGATTTCTCCATTTTATCGCTAACAACGCGACCTTGCAGAGTACGGATTTTATCGGTCATTACGCACCCGCCTTCTCAGTCAGTAAAGTCTTAACGCGTGCGACATCACGACGCACTTGCTTCAACAGGTGAGACTGTTGCAGCTGGCCACTTGCAGCCTGCATACGCAGGTTGAACTGCTCACGCAGCAGATTCAGCAGCTCGGTGTTCAGCTCTTCAACACTCTTCTCACGCAGCTCTTTTGCTTTCATTACATCACCGTCTTAGTTACAAAGGTGGTTTTAATCGGCAGTTTCGCTGCTGCCAGCTTGAATGCTTCACGGGCCAGCTCTTCCGGTACGCCGTCCATTTCATACAGGACTTTACCCGGCTGAATCAAGGCAACCCAATACTCCACGTTACCTTTACCTTTACCCATACGCACTGCCAGCGGCTTTTCAGTGATCGGTTTATCCGGGAATACACGGATCCAGATCTTACCTTGACGCTTAACTGCACGGGTCATAGCACGACGTGCTGCTTCGATCTGACGGGCAGTCAGACGACCACGGCCAACAGCTTTCAGACCGAAGCTGCCGAAGCTAACATCCGCGCCAGCAGCCAGACCGCGGTTACGGCCTTTGTGCATTTTACGGAATTTTGTACGCTTTGGTTGTAACATCAGCGACGCTCCTTATTTACGGCCTTTACGCTGCTGCTTTTTAGGTTGCGCAGCCGGTTTTTCCGGTTGTTCAACAGCAGCCATACCACCCAGGATCTCGCCTTTGAAGATCCACACTTTAACGCCGATTACACCGTAAGTGGTGTGCGCTTCAGAGGTGTTGTAGTCGATGTCAGCACGCAGAGTGTGCAGCGGAACGCGACCTTCACGGTACCATTCGGTACGAGCGATTTCCGCGCCGCCCAGACGGCCGCTAACTTCAACTTTAATACCTTTAGCGCCCAGACGCATTGCGTTCTGTACAGCACGCTTCATAGCACGACGGAACATAACGCGACGTTCCAGCTGAGAAGTGATGCTGTCAGCAACCAATTTTGCGTCCAGTTCAGGCTTACGCACTTCGGCGATATTGATCTGAGCAGGAACGCCAGCAATATCCGCTACGACTTTGCGCAGTTTTTCTACGTCTTCGCCTTTCTTACCGATAACGATACCCGGGCGAGCAGTGTGAATGGTCACACGGATGCTCTTAGCCGGACGCTCGATAACGATACGAGATACAGACGCTTTCGCCAGTTCCTTAGTCAGGTACTGACGTACTTTAAAATCGCTGTCCAGGTTGTCAGCGAATTCTTTGGTGTTCGCAAACCAGGTTGAGTTCCATGGTTTTACAATACCCAGGCGAATACCATTAGGATGTACTTTCTGACCCATTGCTAGTCTCCAGAGTCTCAGCGATCGGACACAACCACAGTAATGTGGCTGGTGCGCTTCAGGATGCGATCTGCACGACCTTTTGCACGCGGCATAATGCGCTTCATGCTCGGGCCTTCGTCTACGAAAATTTTCGTAACTTTCAGATCGTCAATGTCAGCGCCATCGTTGTGTTCAGCGTTAGCAATGGCAGATTCCAGGACTTTCTTAACCAGTACAGCCGCTTTCTTATTGGTGTAGGTCAGAATATCAAGGGCCTGCGACACTTTCTTACCGCGAATCAGGTCTGCAACAAGGCGAACCTTCTGAGCAGAAGAACGAGCATGGCGATGTTGAGCTAAAGTTTCCATCTCTTCCTCCTACCTTATTTCTTCTTCGCTTTTTTATCAGCAGCGTGGCCGCGATAAGTACGAGTCGGTGCGAATTCACCCAGTTTGTGACCGACCATTTCGTCGGAAACAAATACCGGAACGTGCTGACGACCATTATGGACAGCGATGGTCAAACCGATCATGTTAGGAAAGATCGTTGAACGACGGGACCAAGTGCGCAGGGGCTTCTTGTCTCCGCTTTCCACCGCTTTCTCTACCTTCTTCAGCAAGTGCAGGTCAATAAAAGGACCTTTCTTGAGAGAACGTGGCATGGCTTATCCTCTAAAATTATTTGCTACGGCGACGTACGATGAATTTATCAGTACGCTTGTTGCTGCGGGTCTTCTTACCTTTGGTCTGAACGCCCCACGGAGTTACCGGGTGCTTACCAAAGTTACGACCTTCACCACCACCATGTGGGTGGTCGACTGGGTTCATCGCAGTACCGCGAACGGTAGGACGAACACCACGCCAGCGTGCAGCACCTGCTTTACCCAGAACGCGCAGCATATGCTCAGCATTGCCAACTTCGCCCAGAGTTGCACGGCAGTCTGCTTCGACTTTACGCATTTCACCAGAACGCAGACGCAGGGTGACATAAGCACCATCACGAGCAACGATCTGAACGTAAGTACCAGCGGAACGTGCCAGCTGACCGCCTTTACCTGGTTTCATTTCTACGTTATGAACGGTAGAACCAACCGGGATATTGCGCATCGGCAGGGTGTTACCTGCTTTGATTGCAGCATCAACGCCAGATTGAATCTGGTCGCCAGCTTTCAGGCCTTTAGGGGCCAGGATGTAACGGCGTTCACCGTCTTTGTACAGAACCAGCGCGATGTTCGCGGAGCGGTTCGGATCGTACTCAAGACGTTCAACAACTGCCGGGATACCGTCTTTGTTGCGTTTGAAGTCAACAATACGATAAGCCTGCTTGTGACCACCACCGATGTGACGAGTGGTGATGCGGCCATTGTTGTTACGACCACCGGATTTGCTGTTTTTTTCAACCAGCGGAGCAAAAGGTTTGCCCTTGTGCAGCTCTGGGTTGACCACTTTAACAACGTGGCGACGACCCGGAGATGTCGGTTTACATTTAACAACTGCCATTGTATTACTCCTCCGACTTACTCAGCGCCGCCGACGAAGTCCAGATTCTGGCCTTCCTTCAGGGTGACGTAAGCTTTTTTCCAGTCGCTACGACGACCGATACGCTGTCCGTGACGTTTAACTTTCCCTTTAACTACCAGGGTGTTAACGACTTCGACTTCGACTTCAAACAGTTTCTGCACAGCAGCTTTGATTTCTGCTTTGGTCGCGTCTTTAGCAACTTTGAGAACGATGGTGTTAGTTTTTTCCATCGCAGTAGACGCTTTTTCAGAAACGTGCGGTGCGCGCAGCACTTTCAGCAGACGTTCTTCACGAATCATGCCAGCATCTCCTCAACTTGCTTAACAGCATCAGCAGTCATTACGACTTTGTCGAAGGCGATCAGGCTAACCGGGTCGATACCAGTTGCATCGCGTACGTCAACCTTGTGCAGGTTGCGCGCAGCCAGGAACAGGTTTTCGTCCAGCTCACCGGTGATGATCAGCACATCTTCCAGAGCCATGTCTTTCAGTTTCTGTGCCAGCAGCTTAGTTTTAGGCGCTTCTACAGAGAATGATTCGACAACGATCAGACGATCCTGACGTACCAGTTCGGACAGAATGCTTTTCAGCGCGCCGCGGTACATCTTTTTGTTAACTTTTTGACTGTGGTCCTGTGGACGAGCAGCGAAGGTCACGCCACCTGAACGCCAGATCGGGCTCTTGATAGAACCTGAACGCGCACGGCCGGTACCTTTCTGGCGCCACGGCTTTTTGCCTGAACCAGTTACTTCAGCACGAGTCTTCTGAGCACGAGTACCCTGACGAGCACCAGCTGCATAAGCAACAACAACCTGGTGAACCAGCGCTTCGTTGAAATCACGACCGAAGGTAGTTTCGGAAACAGTCAGCGCGCTCTGCGCGTCTTTCAATACTAATTCCATTGCTATCCCCTTACGCCTTCACAGCTGGTTTAACGATCAGGTCGCAACCGGTCGCACCCGGAACACCACCTTTAACCAGCAGCAGGTTGCGCTCAGCGTCAACACGTACTACGTCCAGGCTCTGAACGGTGACACGTTCGTTACCCAGCTGACCTGCCATTTTCTTGCCTTTGAACACTTTGCCCGGAGTCTGGTTCTGACCGATAGAACCCGGAACGCGGTGAGACAAGGAGTTACCGTGAGTCGCGTCCTGGGTACGGAAGTTCCAGCGCTTAACGGTACCAGCGAAACCTTTACCTTTAGAGGTACCGGTTACGTCAACTTTTTTAACGTCAGCAAACAGTTCAACGCTAATGCTCTGACCTACGGTGAATTCTTCACCATCCGCCAGACGGAACTCCCACAGGCCGCGGCCAGCTTCTACGCCAGCTTTAGCAAAGTGACCAGCTTCCGGCTTGGTTACACGGTTAGCTTTTTTAGCACCAGTGGTAACCTGAATAGCGCGGTAGCCATCGTTAGCCAGGTCTTTAACCTGAGTAACGCGGTTTGCTTCAACTTCGATTACGGTTACTGGGATAGATACGCCATCTTCAGTGAAGATGCGGGTCATACCCACTTTTTTACCGACTAAACCAATCATTGTATCAACCTCTCAATCGCTCGATGACCTGATTAACCCAGGCTGATCTGCACGTCTACACCGGCAGCCAGATCCAGACGCATCAGAGCATCAACGGTTTTCTCAGTTGGCTCAACGATGTCAACCAGACGCTTGTGAGTGCGAATTTCGTACTGATCACGCGCATCTTTGTTAACGTGCGGAGAGATCAGAACGGTAAAGCGCTCTTTGCGGGTCGGCAGCGGGATCGGACCACGGACTTGCGCACCAGTGCGCTTAGCAGTCTCGACGATTTCCGCGGTTGATTGATCGATCAGACGATGATCAAACGCTTTCAGGCGGATACGGATTCTTTGGTTCTGCATGAGACCAGAGCTCCAATTATTTTATAGACGAAATAGTTACTCCTCAAACCCATTACGATTGATGGGAGAGTGTAACCGTTCTTACAGAGTTCCCCAATTGGGAACATTGTCAGATAGTCAAATCGACTATCAGTGGTCCTGATTGAACCAGCCGTCAATTAAGACAAGCCCGCGCATTATACGTAAATATCAGCCTGACGCAAGTGCCGTGTAGAAATTAATCACTCTTACACAGATGCGAGTGCTGTTCCACTCTGATTGTATACACTTTCACGCGGCGTAAATTCCCTGGGAAGACGACAGCAAAATGGATATTCGGGCATTGTACAGTTAGCGCTACTTACCTGAGAGTTACATCTTTCTCGCACCGGATTAAGACATGAATACTGAACTTCCCTTTTTGCTGATTTATCTTTCTCTATCCGGACTGCTTGGGGTTCAGGATTTGCGTACTGGCCTATTGCCCGACAAATTCACCTGCCCGCTTCTCTGGAGTGGTCTTCTTTTTTATCAATGTTGCAATCCCACCCAGTTGTCCGATGCACTTTGGGGTGCAATTGCAGGGTATGGTGTATTTTCTCTATTCTATTGGGGATACCGCCTGGCATGGCACCAGGAAGGGTTAGGCTATGGGGACGTAAAATTTCTCGCCGCACTTGGCGCGTGGCATCGATGGGACTCATTACCCCTGTTGGTCTTACTTGCCGCCGGGTTAGCTTGCTGCATGACAGGCGTAGCATTTATAACGCATGGAAAAAAGAAACTAAAAAACCCGCTGCCTTTTGGACCATATCTGGCGGCTGCGGGTTTTGTTGTTGGCTGGCTAAATCTGATACAGGGCGGTTAGTCACTGACCTTAATTTGCGACTGCAGATAGTTTTGCAATCCTAGTTTTCCAATCAGATCCAACTCCGTTTCGAGCCAATCGATATGCCCTTCTTCTTCGATCAGGATCTCAATCATCATGTCCCGACTAACATAGTCATGAACGCTATCGGCATAAGCAATGGCTTCGCGTAAATCTTTTGCGCCGTCAAGCTCGAGTCGAAGATCTGATTGCAGCATCTCTTCAACATCTTCACCAATCCCCAACTTACCTAGATCCTGTAAGTTTGGGAGACCTTCTAAAAATAAAATACGCTCAATATACTTATCAGCGTGTTTCATCTCATCGATTGATTCATGGTACTCAACATCATTGAGGCGAGTCAGTCCCCAGTTTTTAAACATACGGGCATGGAGAAAATACTGGTTGATTGCGACAAGCTCATTTCCCAATAGTTTATTGAGATAATTTATGATTTTAACATCACCTTTCATTTTATAGTCCCTCCGCTTCCACTCTTAGAGCGTAGATGGGGCTACAGGGATGTCAAAAAAAAGAGTGTGACTTAGGCGATTTCTTTAAATTCTGGCATTTGAGTTAACTCATCCTGCATGACTTCACGCGCAGCCCGAATGCACTTACCGCATTGATTTCCCACAGGAATGAATTTGCGTAATTGCTGAAAGGACTGAGGATGAAACTGGCGAACAGCCTGACGAATTTTTTTATCACTTATTGCATTGCACAAACAAACGTACATGATCGCTCCCGTTCAATTTCTGCGCAAAGTGTAAATGAGAATAGTTATGATTACAATAGCACAATACTATTTACGCGATGGAAGAATGAACAAAAAATGCGAACAAATATGACAACCGTTAAATCACAGGTAGCAAAAAGGGCGCCTAAGCGCCCTTTTTAAGCTCAAAGCTAATTAATAAATAATTAGCTCATTACTTTAGCAACAACGCCCGCGCCAACGGTACGGCCGCCTTCACGGATTGCGAAACGCAGACCGTCGTCCATCGCGATCGGGTGGATCAGGGTAACAACCATTTTGATGTTGTCGCCCGGCATTACCATCTCTACGCCTTCCGGCAGTTCGATGGTACCCGTCACGTCAGTAGTACGGAAGTAGAACTGCGGACGGTAGCCTTTGAAGAACGGAGTATGACGGCCGCCTTCGTCTTTGGACAGAATGTACACTTCAGATTCGAACTTGGTGTGCGGCTTGATAGAGCCCGGCTTAGCCAGTACCTGACCACGTTCGATTTCTTCACGTTTGATACCACGCAGCAGAACACCAACGTTCTCACCAGCACGGCCTTCGTCCAGCAGTTTGCGGAACATTTCAACGCCGGTACAGGTAGACTTAGCAGTCTCTTTGATACCAACGATTTCAACTTCTTCACCAACTTTGATGATACCGCGTTCTACACGACCGGTAACAACGGTACCACGACCGGAGATGGAGAATACGTCTTCGATAGGCAGCAGGAACGGCTTGTCAATCGCACGCTCTGGTTCCGGGATGTAAGAATCCAGGAAGCCAGCCAGTTCGATGATTTTCGCTTCCCACTCTGCTTCGCCTTCCAGCGCTTTCAGAGCAGAACCACGAACGATCGGCGTGTCGTCGCCCGGGAAATCGTACTGAGACAGAAGTTCACGAACTTCCATTTCTACCAGTTCCAGCAGCTCTTCGTCATCAACCATGTCGCATTTGTTCAGGAACACGATGATGTACGGAACGCCTACCTGACGACCCAGCAGGATGTGCTCACGGGTCTGCGGCATCGGGCCGTCAGTCGCAGCAACAACCAGGATCGCGCCGTCCATCTGCGCAGCACCGGTGATCATGTTTTTAACATAGTCGGCGTGGCCCGGGCAGTCTACGTGCGCGTAGTGGCGAGTCGGGGTGTCATATTCAACGTGAGAGGTGTTGATGGTGATACCACGAGCTTTTTCTTCCGG
>NZ_JAOWIF010000043.1 GCF_030332225.1 Citrobacter sp. Cu233 | reverse complement strand
GAGAATGGGCATGGTGATATTTCTGTTACGGGTCATATCCCATCCATTGCTGAAGTAATTACCAAAAACCCGGTTATAGGCAGACCTGACGCTACCGCCCGACATCACAACACCTTTTGTGCGAAGGTTCCCGTAGCCGCCGTCCATACGGACCTGTGCGCCGGTATAAACTATCTGGCAGAACCCGCCGCCAATATCCTGGAATGCATCGGTAATCTGGATTTGTCGGTCATATACAAAGGGGCGTTTCAGCGTGGAGAACGTGACCTGACCTGCGGCGTTGGTCATAGTGATGCCATCACCGCCGACAGGTGCAGTCTGATTGAATATCACCAGGTCTATGGTCGCCGTTCCGGCCACGTCGTCCCGCCCTGTGTACGAGATATCGCGAACGATAATATTGCCGCCATCAAACCCCACCGATACATTCGGGTTATCCCATTTACCAAAAGGAATGCCGCCAACCGGGAGAGATGCGATACCGTTAACTGTGATGCGCCCGGACCAGGCACAGGTCATCAGCGCAGCCTGATTAGATATGGCGGTGAAGTCGGTAGAGTTCGCAACCAGCAACCCTTCGTTATAAGTCGCTGCAGGCAGCAGTTCCATAACGTAGCCGGACCAGTCCGGAGTAAGGGTTTTACCCCCGATTGTCTCAGCGCCAATGATGACCCCGGAGTCCCCGTTTCGGGTGACCCCCGTCATAATGGCTACATCAAATTCAGCAAATGAGTAGGTGTAGACAGGATTGGTGGGTATCACAATAACCTGAGAGCCTGGAACCAGTGGCGTGTATACCGGGTACTGCATTGGCTGGGATGACCAGCCCGAGAACGATGTGCAAAAACTGGGGGCCCGCAGCCCCGCAGTAATTGCCATCACCGGACGGCCATCGTTGTAATCAATCAGAATACCTTCCGGCATTATGACCACCTCCCGACAACAACCCGTCCACCGCCAGACAAATTGACAGTTAGTCCATTACCGTTGATAACGACGGTGTTATTCGTGCCGTTAAATGCAAACTGACCACTGTTCGCATAAAACTGACCATGAAATTCACAGTTACCATTTTTATCGATATTCCACCCGGCCCCTGAAGGACCTGAAACGAAAGAGGTGGACCTGATATAATTGCCAATCTTTGCATTGGTGATACTGCCATCCTGAATTAAAGCATCACGGATAAATACCTGTCCGTTATAGACAAAGAACGCAGCAGTGTAATTTCCCGGATCACTTCCGGAGTAAATACCGAACTGGTCAGCAGCAAAAACCACCGTGGATTTATAACTGCTCCCCGATGGCTCAATGGACATGCCGAATCCGGCATTGTATTTCACACCGTTTCTGACAATGCCAAGGTTCAGGGTGTATGATGCTTTCGCAGTGCCATCGCTTTTAACCTCGGCGGTCATCTTCTGGTTAACAGCAGCCATCAGCTCACCTTCAGGACCGATCTGCGCCTGAACATAATCGCCCAGTTCAGCGAATGCACCATCCAGATTTGCAACAGTGGTGGTCACCGTCATGACTTCGGCTTTGACTTCACCGTACTGCTCAAACTGACGCTGTACCGTGCCGTGATTGGCGAGGGCATTTTCCATTATGCCTTCAAGGTTTGTATCAACACCCTCCTGAACATTTTTAAACGCATCTGACTCTCGTATTTGCTCATCAATAAACTCTATCATCCCTGGAATATCAGATGACGCCTGCCCGGATGCTTCAACAAATTCAGATACCCCGAAAGCATTCCTGGTACGAACATAAACGTAATACGTTTTATCTGCCTGTAGACCATGAAGCGTCCACTGGTTAGAGCGCCCTAGGAACTGAGTCTGGTCTTCAATGTCTGCCGGATTGACGATCTGATTTTGCCCGGAGAACCAGAATTCAAACGAAGTGTCTGTCGTTGCAGTAATGCGCATAACAGGAACCAGGTCTGCAGAGAACAGGCCAGGCGTCCAGATAACACTGGATGGCGCAGGTGGTGCACCGATAACCATGCTGACTTGCGTCTCAGCACCTTTCATTCCGTTTTCATTGCGACCGCGAACACCCAGCGTGTAGCTACCAGCATTCAGACCGAAAAACTCATAGCGGAACTGGTCTGTTTCGTACTGAGTGACCACTTTGCCGTCGTCGGTATACACGTATAACTCAAACACCAGCTTTTTAGTGGTGGTTGCCGTCTCCCAGGTGGTCGTGACCTGGACTGTCTCAGAGTTTGTGTTGATGATGCGCAGGTTCTCCACGTTCGGCACGCGGTAACCGTTCAGCGTATCGTTGGGAACATCAAACACGGCACCTTCATCAACAATGGCCTGTTTGTTCCGATCATGTTGCGATGCAGTGATGCTGTAGACTGAATTATTATCCGTCTCTGCAACGCTCAGGATGCGGAAGAGTCTGCTAGAAACATTGCTGGTAGAAATGGCAAATACAGTACCGTCACGAACCCATGCTGGCGTTGTTTTCAGTGTCACTATATTGGCCGCAATGCTGACAATTTTATACTTAATGAACTTGCCGTCATTACCCATGATCGACATGGTGTCGCCTTCTGATATCAGAGACGAATCAACTGCATCAACAGTGATTTTGTTACCCGCATGCGACATGATGCGACCACCAAGACGCGCACCAGCATAGTTGTTATCCATGATTTCAACGATATCACCCGGCGTGAAGTGGATAGCATCGCGCGCCATCTGGAATGACAGCCTGCTGCTCTCGCGCTTTGCGGTTTCCAGAAGCCATTTCCCGGCTCGCCATGCCTGACCGCGTGAAGTACAGCCGAATGCTTCCAGAGTGGTTTCGTTGTAGTTGCCGCGGGAGATCATCTCATCGTCGGAAACATACTCTTTTACCTGTTCCCAGCCGTTATCCGGGTCAGTCCAGGATACAACAACTGCATTGTATTTCTCTGAACGCTTCACGGAACTACGTTTGAACTCGCCATCAACCACGTTAGCATTTGTAATTGTCGCAATCGGATCCTGTGGCGCGTCAAGCATGACGGACAGGCGCATCCCGTCCCACAGAGCAATGCCGCGAAACATGCTCGCTATCTTGTCAAGAATGTCACGCGCACTCGCCTGCTCGGTAATATAAGCATTCAGCGTCATTCTTGGTTCCTGACCGCCGTAGCCGTCATTAACAAGTTGATCGCAATACCGTGAGAGAACATAGAGCGCGCCGTCATCTACATCGATATAACCGGCACGTTTCGCCAGGCCAAAACGGGTATTCTTCGCCAGTTCACGAAACAACCAGGCCGGATTGTTAGTCCACGCTTTTTTGAATCCGCCAGTCCACAACCCTGAATAGGTTCTGGCGATCGGGTCGTAATTATCAGGAACGTCCACAATCAGTCCGCGAAGATGGTATGTCCTGCTCGGAGTATCGGTGTACTGGTCACGGTCGATAACCGCCCCCGCAATAGCAGAGAACGGATAGTTCAGGTTATCGTCGGTGATCTCGCTGTAGCTGTTCCAGATGGTGCTGTTTGACAGCAAATCACTGGTGCTGTCCGGTGTAATGCGTCTGACACGAATATCGAACGGTTTGATTTCTGGCGCATCAATCAGGTGCGCTTCAAGATACTCGCCGGAAATTTTCCCTGGGCCTATAGTAACGTTTTTTTCGATAACCCATCCGGTTGAACCGGTTCGGGACTCGATGACCATAGTTACTGAGGTGTTTTTCTGGTTTCCTTTGGTGTCCTGCTCCACCAGCCCGGTTGTACCGACGTTAAAACGAACGCGGGTTACATCCTGGTCTGTAATGGTGCGTACCAGCGGTGTATCGTAGTTGACTTCCGTATTAACGATGGTTGTTGCTTCGATTGCAGAGAAGCCATTAATTGGCGACTGCGTTTCAGATCCCGGCCTCCATGCTACGCTTACGCCGTTGACGCTGACGTTTCCGTTAGCGTCAGTAACCGGCGTTTTGTTCAGCCTGAATGAAGACAGATGTGACTGATCAACCGGCCCGTAAATCGGACCTTCACTGATAAGGTCGAGTACCCGGTAAAATTGTTTTGATTTGAGGTTATCGTCGAGGAGTTTGGGGGTTGATGCTTTACCGCCACCTGAAGACATAGCGCCACCTTAGCTGATTGATTCTGTCCAGTCCTGATTGTTACTTGTGTCAATGCCGAGAGAAATGACGTTCGAGCCGACCTCCATTTCTCCGAGAAGAATTGGCACCGGGCGCCCTTGCCCGACGCGGTTTTCTGCGCTGGTAAATGAGTTGTTGGTCAGCGTGTTATTCTCTGCCGATTCTGCTGACGTTTTAGTTTTCATGTTGCGGGCCATATAAATAGAGTACGCAACAGATGCAGCGGCGATGACCAGAGTGGCAACAAGAGCTACAGTTCCCGAAATAGCCCCTTCAATTACCGGCACAAACAACACTGTAGAACCGTCTTTAAGGCTTCTGTCCATATGCCACTGCACGGAATCTTCTGTCACCTCATCACCTGCAACACGCATCCTGATCCGGGAACCAAGAAATGCTTTTTTAAATTCGTGATTCTGGGAAAGGATCAACCGCAATCCCTGCGCTGGCGTATCAACGTTCAGAGAGACCTGGCGGTAAAATCGGCGTAAATTGCCCGCAAATTTAAAGATGAGCACTGTTCGTGTCTCCATATGGAATGTATCTGCTTAACGTATGCCGGGCGCATTGGTTCTCTCCGGCTCAGGTGTCCCGCGTGGTCGTGGTGAAGCACCATGTTGTTATCGAGGTGAATCATTGCGTGGCAAGGGTCAGCACCGGGGAATGGTTGCCTGATAATGACGTCGCCTGGTTGCGCCTCACCTGGCGATACCTGGTGAAAGCCATTGAGCGGCATGTTTTTCAGGTAGAGGTTTTCACCACGTAACCACCAACCATTCGCACGTTCAAAGTTCGGCAGGTCAATGCCGCACAGATGATATGCATCTCTGAACAGGGTGTAGCAGTCCATAACGCCATGCTCGAACTTACGCCCCAGAAGGAATGGCACTGGCCTGTATTTTCGAATTATTCCGCCGCATGCCAGCCACCACGAAAGCCCTGTAACCCCTTGCATCTGGCGATCAGCGCCAGACAGGGACGGTACGTTTTGTGGGTGCGAGTGGAATACCGCCACGACATCTCCCGCTTCCTCGGCTGCAAGCCATTCATCATCACTTATGCGGAAATGCTTGTCCGGCTCGGGGTGCACATTCCTGCAGCGGAACAGTCGATCATCATTCAGGATTAAACCGCACACCTCATTCTGCGACGATGCCGCATATTCGAGTAACTCTTGCATCAGGAAACCTTCTGAGAGCCGGGGAAACTGCTGATTGGCATTGGTTCCGGTCGCGGATAACGGAAGCGGCAGCCGCTACGGCGGTGAGAGCACTTGTCTTTCGCCGGATCCGTGGTTGGATTGTCGCGCTCATCTGCAACGGGAGGCCCGTCATATCCACACCCGACGCCGCGATACTGCCACTGGCACACGTCGGCGAGAATAGTGCGAGCCGGGATAATGGCGTTATCGCAGTCAATCGGTGTCGCCAGCGTGTAGGTCACCTGCTCGAACGTCTCTTCCGTCATCTCTTCAACGACGTAGCGGGAAACAGCCTCCTGAGTTGGGTCGGCATCAGGGTTACCGTTCGGGAAGTTCACCGCGTCCAGATATTTCACCGGAACCTGACGCCGGGTAATAACCACGCCCAGCATGTCATCAAAGTCATGGTTGATGCCCGTAAGCAAACCGGTAACGTTCGCCACCGCCATTGACGGGCGGGCATATGTGCCTTCGTTCTTTGACTCGAATCCTTCCACTGCTATTGGGTACGCCTGATACTGGTTACCTTTCCATATAACATTACCGTAATAGCCATTTGTGCCGGAATGAAACCGGATAGCCATCAGAGAAGTGGCAACCCGGCTCAAAGATCCGAATGAGGAAGTGAGAGATGATGCAGCCTTATCAGCCCGCTTGAAACCGCCTTCCATGCCGTCTGTTACGTCACGCACTTGCTTGTCAGCTCTCAGCAACTGAGCCGTATCAGCCTTAATCACATATTCAATATCGCCGACGTTTTGGGTCATTTCACTTTCTCCGGGCAATAAAAAACCCCGCCGGAGCGAGGTTTTTTGTAACTTTAATTACAGTTTATCGGTCGTCCAATGAAGATTATGTCTCCATAAGCTTCGTTTGTATTTTTTATGCGCAATACTTGGTTATTTCGAATAAATGCCCAATAACGCTGTTTCCCTACATAACCACCGTATGAGTTCTTCGCATTGACGTAAACACAGGTTGAATACCCATAGATGAAGTTGCCTTGATCTACCATAACCTCCTTGCGTGGATTGGTCATGTCCGTAAACCTGGCTGAATCTGGATCCTTCAACTGCTCTTTGATGGCATCTTCGACGAGTTTTTTATAATTCTGTGGTTTAGCACCAACATCAGCAGTGTCTAAATTAATGTTTTTAACTTTTTCTGCAAACTCTGCATCCTTACGTTTTGCCTCCTGCATGGTTTTCTCATAGTCCACCGTCGAAGGGGGAGTATAAACGTAACCAGGGGCGCAGCCGGAAAGAAATGAACCAACAATAAATACAGCAGCAAGCTTTCTCATATCCCTATTCCCATCAGTATATAATCGGACTAATCCTAGCAGGGATCGGGCGACGACAAAACTAGTTACATGTCACTTGGTGACTAGGGCAATGAACAAGGGAACAAGTATTGCCGATACCAAAAGGCCAACCAGCCATTTTTGGTTGTCGTCGATCTTATCAATGAACCGCTTTTCCATTGATGAAAGGTTTTGGTTGATGCTTTTCAGCTCAGATTCAATGCCTCGGATGTTTCGCTCTCGCAGTTCGTCTGTGGCTTCAAGTCTTGCAAGTCTCTCGCGTGTGTACATATCGCCTCCGTCACCGCCGCTACCGCCACCACCATGTTTTGGGAAGTCTACAACGTGAATATTGTCATCCATCTTGCTATTCATTAGTCCCTTTCCCTGAATCTGAAAGCTTCTGCTCCACCCATTTCAATACCGGCCACGTTGCAAAATGCATCGAATACGCACAGTTTTTGCATATCAATCGATACTCATATTTCACCAATGAGTATGGTGGACCTTCTGTGTCGAGTTTGACTGGGATGGCATAAGTGCTGCTTTCGCACCCTTCAGGCCCTACAGTCATCGAACTGGCGTTAGGGATAGAAATATCATCACTACCACAAATTGGACATATGACTGTTTTGACGCCGCGTTCGAAAAGATATTCAGAGAATAGCTCTGGAGTGACTTTCTCCAGTCGTCGCTGAAGTGTCAGTTGAAGCTGCATTTGGCGCTGTTTTTCATCTTCCACGTTGATTCACCACGAAATGTATTTCCGTAAATTTATCACGCGGGACATTGCTATATAAACTGATCATCTATCCATGGCGACGACAAACCCCGCAGTTAAGCGGGTTTTGTCAAAATTAGTAATGTATTGATTAATAGCAATATATCAAGGGTGATCGTGTCAGAGACAGATTACGCAGCATCATTTGCCGCAGAAGGAACACAATATTTCTGATAGTAATTTTTTATCACTGGTTTTACATGTGGAGATATTTCGAATCCAGTCAGGATGCGCTGGAAGGTACTTACTTCACACGGCTGATGTACTCGAATATCCCCAGAAGTTACGCCATGAATTACGGTTTCAGCACCAAAAATCTCAGCCCGTCTATAAAAAACATAGCTGGGATGTCTTATAAATGGGTGGTCGCCAACATCCAGAACACAGGATGGGTCAGTCTCAAAAGCATCAGTGATTGAAGTAAGATTTACAGCAAGAAAAGTTTCTTTCACCATCTTGGGGTAGTACACCGGATCGTTACAGATAAAAAAGATATGCTCCCTCGAGCCAGAAAGAAGGAGTATTGTACCTTTTTGAACTGGGGAAAAATCCACTGTCATTTCAACCCACTGACTATCCTATCAAGTTCTGAGAATTCTCTCATTCTGTCCGCTAAATGTCTAACCTGTTCTTCCTGCTTTCCTAGCGCACGAAACACATTTTCAGGATTAATTGTAAAGGCACCACCTTTAGGGTCACACCATTCGGAACAGTGATCATGGGTATAATCTCGAATTTGCCATTTACCCATATGCCCGAAATCTTGATAAACGCAGTCTAAAACAGAAAGGTCTGCATCACTAAGCTCATCAAGATCATCACGCTGAATTTCGCGTTCCTGCAATTGAAGATCGTAATGGTCAGCATCTGTGATCCAGTTGTTCCAGCCTTCATCTCCTCGAGCAGCTCCTTTCATCAAGTCCAAGGAACGCGACAAGACAGGCCCGTGAGGCATAGCTACCATCAGATCACCAGTTAATGGTTCACCGAAGCGGTCCATTGAAACACGATCAGATAGGTACATTAATTTCATGAGCTTCAGATATGCCATGCGTCCACCTTCTTTCGAAAGTAGATAGGCAGCTATCTGAGCTACTCTTTCTTCGCAGAACATAGTTGAACCTCTAAATCATTAATTAAAGCGGAAATCTACACTGATTCTATAGCCAGCTATAACTTTTAAGCAATCTTCATTTGGTCAAGATAGCCCCACGTTCGACGATGTTCGCAATGACCACTTTGCAAGTTAACCGCATTTTCGAAGAAGTTACCCCTCAGGTAATAGTAAACTATTGTCACGTTCTCGGGAGATAGGCAGGGCCTATGATCCGCTTCAATTGCTCATCAAAGTCATAAATAGCACTTTTTGCACAAAAGCAGGTCCTGCTTACAATGCACTACGCCATAAATTGCTGTAGTATTTCGCGCCCTCTGAATGACTCGATTAAAACTTAACCACATAGACCAATTGGGGATCAACAACAAGCCCCGCTTTAGCGAGACTTGTTGTGTTGTTCCGAAGGTAATTAATGCGGCCCATTCCGCTGCGCGTCGATCGCCAGCATTTGCTCTGCCCAGTCCATTACTTCGTCGTACTTCTCCTGAGTCGGCACTTTTGCTTTTTCCTTCTGCGGGAATTTTGCATTCATTGCCGCGCGGAAGCTGGTCATTGTCATGTTCCAGGCGTCTGACTCGCTTATGCAGAGGTGAGCAACAGCGGTGTAGACGAATGACCGTACATCGAATTTGTCGCTGTATTCTCCCTTCTTACCTTCGAACTCTTCCGGTGGCTGGTCGCCCATTACGCCATGAAACATCAGGTGGCGAGCAAGGTGGATAACATCCTCAATCGGAATGGCTCCCCGGTATCTTTGTTGAACTTCGGCGCGCCGAAATCATCGGTGGCCTGGGCAATGTGGTAAAGCTCATGCTCTACCAGGGCGCAGAATTCAAGGTCGCTGCATTGTGAGCAGTAGTCGGCTGCCAGCGTGATGATGAACTTCGGGATGCGCCCGAACCATTCATACATCTGCTGTTCCATTCTGGCTTTCTGCCAACCACCTGCGCGGAGCATTACCTGTTCGGCCTGTCCGAGAACGTAGCGCCCTTTCTTCGCGAATGAGTCAGAAGCCCACATAAAACACAAATCAGCTTCCATTAAATGAGCGTGGTCTGGGTTATGGATGCTTCCGCTATCGCTGAGGATTTGATGGCTTATCCAGTCATGCACTTCATTGGCGGGAATCAATCTGGTGTAGGGCTGCCAGTTATCGGGACCAATGAAATTAACTGGTGGGTATGGGCGTTGCTGAAGGTCTCCCCAGTCCGGTTTAGCCATGAATTGATCTCAATCATTAAATAGGATGATAACGTTGACACTTGAAAACACACATCTATTAACTTTGCGTTCTAAGCATCAATTCCGGTGCTGAATAAGGACCCAGAATGAACAAAAGTGAAGTGCTAACAACATCGAGAGTCGAAATGACACGCCGCAGTAAGGCGCATGTAGATACTGCGTGGTTCTCAGATGAAACATCGGATGAGCAAGCAGACACTATCACAGCATTACGAGAACTTGAGCGGGAGGGCAAAATTCGAGTTACCGACCGAGCACCTAACAATATAATCTCATGCTTTGTGCTGGCTTAATTTTTCTCCATTGCCATTACGATGGGTCTACCCATGGTGATGGCAATAAAAAACCGCCCGGAGGCGGTTCATATATTTATCAGCTTGCAGTTCTGTTATTTCAATGCCGCCTGAATAGAGTCAGCTAACGCGTTGATCTCTTGTGCTACATGCTTCATATCCCACAACGTTTTTGAATTATTGCTATCGGCAGTGTTGGCCGACACTGATGCTTTTGCAATTTCGAGGGCCGCCTGAACTGCGATCAAACGTTTTTCTTGCTCGGTGGTAGATATGAGGCCATTTTCGTAGTAATTCGTTAACATAACAATTCCCTTTTTCACCCTGCCGAAGTGGTGGGCTGCAAAATATAAATGGGGATTTCACAACATAATTCAAGGCCATTATCGCAGACACTCAGTGAATGCCTGCTGTAATGCCTCTGACCATCGTTTTGATAACATGCAGAATCACTGGGATCGACAAAGTGATTCTAAAGGCAAGGAGCACGCTGGCAGTGATCTCGTAGATAATGTCTACAGTCATATATTCCATTAGCGGCGTATACATGACGACCCTGAACCCAACAAGATACAAGCCAACCAGGAATATGTAAGCGAGAACACTCTTTAGAACAAAGAGCGCCAACGGTTTTAGCGCTAACTTTTTATTCCAGTCGAAGGCATCTCTTAACGTTCGAAAGTAATTCAACATCCCTGGCTCTCACTTATTAAGCCTTATGTGGTTGGCATTTTAACGCGTGAACTCACCTGATGCACTGTGTTTTGATGTATTCCTGTAGTGCTCTCAGGGATGTTTGGTCGCTGATGATTCCGGCCCTGACACCGAGAACGTTTCGTCCAGCAACGTCAGAGAGTTCGACGGTGGCATCATTGCCCACGCTGGAGGCGCTGGAGGTTTGGGTTGAGGCTGGCATAGGACATCGGCCTTTGACGAGCACCCGACCACCATCATCAAGCTTGCGCTGCAGAGCATCATTTTCAGCTTTAGCATCCGCCAGTTCCTTCGTGTATTTGGCATCCAGTGCAGCAACATCGCGCTGCCGGGTTGTCATGTCAGTGATTGTTTCCTGCCGCTGCTTAGCCAGTGATTCGGCAGCATCTGCTCGCCGGGTCTCTTTACTAATCTGACCAAACAGGATGTAAATAATCAGGATTGATAGGAGTAACTCAAGGCCGATAATCAACCATGCTTTGAGAGTCATTTATCTATCTCCCAGCACGTCAGCGCGCTTTCCTGGTCTCGTCGTTCTACCTGGCCATAGCAGCCATTTTTCTGGCCTTTCGTCAGGCGACAATCGCGGCCACCGTCTTTAATCCACCAGCGAATAGCTTCACAGGCTCCTTTACGGTCGCCAGCGTTTATTCGCTTATAGAACGTAGACGGGAAACATTTTCCGGGGCCGATGTTATATGGGCAGAAAGATGCGATACCGGCTTTCTGTGGTTCGGTCAGTGGTACCTTGATATTACGCTCAACCCACGCCAGCGCCTTGTCGCGTTCTATGGCGTTCACCTGGGCGCATTTCTGAACAGCCAGCTTCATGCCCTGAACTACTGGCTTACCATCAACCATCGTGGCGCCACGGCAAATGGTCCAGAGTCCGCCACCGTCGCGATATGCTGTAAGGCTGTTACCCTCTTTCTCATTAAGAAACTGATCGAGAATTACAGGTGCGGAAGCCCCGGCAAGAATTAACCCAACGACCGATGCGCTCAGTTTATTCTTCAGCTTTGGTGACATTGCCATTAAGCCGGTCCTCCCTTTCCTTTTTCCTGTAATACCAGTTCACTGCACAAGTGATAACAGTGCATGCGATACCGACAATAATTGCCCAGTCGCTCAGGCTTAACCCTGCAATTCTGTCGGCCAACATCCAGGACACCTCTTTTGCTGTTTTCGCTGTTTCGGCATATGCCTTCGCTGATACACCGCAGCCGGCAAGCGTGGTTCCTGATCCATATGAAAGTCTGCTGTAAATGGTGCTCATTCTGGTCATAGCCTCACCTCCGATAGTTCGGATGGCATTATCAGGTGTGATGTAATAATGGAGTGGTGATTCCCTTTTTTAGTGCAATCGCACTTCTGGAGTGCATACACCGTAACAAGGTCACCATAAGTAATTGATTTAATTCTCTGAAAAACTGGTTCATTTATTGCTTGATGAACATAACCAAATGGAACCAGAGGGATGAATGATGACAAATACTTTCTTTTACCATTTACAATACTGGGGTTACCTTGCAGTTCTAATATTCCTGTATCAGGCAGTCTTCAATTGAATGACTATTAAGAGCCTGAAAATAAAAATCCCCGGCCATAGCCAGGGATTTGATTTTTGTTTTTTATCGCGGCGGTTGCAGCGGCCCTGCGAGAACCTCTGCCTCACCGTTATAGCAAATGTCATCGCCTCTGGTCAGATGCCAGACACCTGTGATTGTTTTACCCGTTTCCAGATCATCAACAGTGTCATTCGTGTAATACGCTACCTGTACAATGCCTACATGCTGAATCCAGTAATACCCTTCTTTCATACATTCCTCCGCAATACTAAGCAAACAGTATAGAACGGAGCAGATGATGCAGCGTTGCAAGAAACCACAACAAACTCAATGTTTGCTGTCCAAGGTGCACATCCTGGCCTTAGAGCCTCACATCCGATTCTTCGGATGGCGCTGTGTGTATGAAAAGGGTCGCCATATGGCGACCTCTAAACTTTAAATAGGATTTTCTCAATGAACGGCTTCGTGATAAATAATCTGCCCGCCCATACCTGAAATCAGCTTATCTACTCGAATATAATCCGTATAGAAAAAAGATGGAGCATAATCCCAGTGACAGAGTGCGATTTCACGCTTCAGATATGTGTCATAGTAGATAACATGAGCCTTACATGACCTGGTTTTTCCTCCAGATTGCGTGGGGTATCTCATTTTGAATCGGTAATTGTCACTCACATGCTTATTAGCTGATGAGATCATTATTAACTCTGGAACGTTCCAAAAGGTAAAAGTCAGGTACATCATAACGGTGAGACAAACGCCAAAAAGCCTCTTAACCAGACCTGTTGAGAACTTATTACTTAGGTACACACGCCAAGCAATGAAAACTCCTATCACGAAGGAAGTCCCCACAATAACTGACTTATAAAGCACCCCATCAAAAAGGTATGTGTCGTGAGTTGTTTTGTCTGCCCATGCACACCAGATAACCCAAATGACTACGAAGCAGAATGAAATCAGCTCTACCTTTGTTGGCAACCTCATTATCATTAATCCATTTCTCAACTTCTTTGAAGCGAAATATATCAAATTGACAACTACCTTTGATACCTCGAAGTGAACTTAGACTTGACGCGTCTGGCAGGGATTTAGCCAGCGAGAATTCAATTATGGCTTGAGTGCTTTACCGCTTGTCTACATTCAAATAAAAAAGCCCAAGGCGTCAACCTCAGGCTTGAAAACTCATTTACTGCCAGTGCATACAACAATGGCACAATATCAGATTTACACGAAATATATGCCAATTAGTTCATTTATGCAATACCTTGCCGACAATTTGCTGCCTTTTGTTGTGAACGTGATCGCGAAACATGAAGTAACGCCTTGGAGTCGAGCCCCCTATAAAGGCTAATCATTGCATCGTAATGTTCCACGTAATTCTGAGACCAGTTTGTTTTGTTAACGCCCAACAGCGCAGCCAGATCGCCATACTGATACGGATCCTTCCCGGATAACGCGCGTTTCACATCCTGCGCAGCAAGCCAGATTAGCTGGCGTAAACGGTCTATCGTCTTCTTCGCTACTCGCTTCCCTTCCAACTGTTGGCTGAACTGATCCCAAGCCCAGCGTGTTATGGCGACCTGATTGTCCCAACCGGTGTTTTCGCTGTAGCTCCACAGCAACCAGGCCTTCTGGTGTTCTTCGAGCGTCATCAGTGCGCGGCGCCACGATGCGGTGGAGTATTCAACTGGCTGCACCAGAGGAATATGTGAACCCTTAGCATGCGACTGTTTGCCCGGTATTGGTGGGTTATCCAGCGTAAACAGTTTCCCGGTCACTTCATCCAGCACTCGAGGCTTTTTACGTTTAAACGTTCCAGTATCGAACTGTGCATTCTCAAGCCAGGCCATTAACTGCCCTTTCGTCGCACCACTTAAATCGGCGGTGGCCACCACCAGCTGCTGGCGCACATATTCGAGAAATTGAGTGTTCATACAGCACCGCCTATGATTTTGATGTAGTTCTTCAGTATTCGGTAGTCCGTCAGCACAGAGCCCGGGAAATGGTATAAGCGCAATCGCTGCCAGCGAACGCGAAGGATCTCGGTCAGTTCTGGTGTCATGCCGCCTCCCTGCTCTTAATCAACTCGCGACGCAGTGCGCTGTAATGCTTCCTGACGGCTTCGAGTTCTTCGATGGTGTATCGGTGTGGGACGTTATTGTTTTCGAGTGCCTCGACGCGTTCAGGCCCAATTTTTTCGATAAGGCCAAGGCGGTACTGCTGCTGATTACCCGACAACTGCACGTTACAGTGGTGGCACTGTTTACTGATATTGTCTTCGTGATAGCGAAGATGTGATGCCTTACCGCGTGAGCGGTAGTGACCTGCTTCCCACTGGACGGTTTCGAACGTCCCGCAGCTAATGCATGGCAGATCGGCATCACGC
This sequence comes from Citrobacter sp. Cu233, assembly GCF_030332225.1. Classification (GTDB taxonomy): domain Bacteria; phylum Pseudomonadota; class Gammaproteobacteria; order Enterobacterales; family Enterobacteriaceae; genus Citrobacter. Next base: position 243,022 of record NZ_JAOWIF010000043.1, on the reverse strand, counting down.
TCGCGGATGTAGTCATTGACGACACGCTGCGTTAAATCTTCCCAGTGCTTCAGCGGCTTAACTGCAGCTTTACGCTGGCGCCAGGCGGCTCGCTCTTTCTTCTCAGTGGCGCGCTGTTTGGCGGACTCCTTGCGTTGTGCGGCTCCCCGCGCTTTTCTGGTCTGCTCCTTGCCGACGATGCTGGCACACTCATAACCACATACGGTCTGCGTTTCACGCACCGGATGGAACCACTGTCGGCATTCTTTATTGGCGCACTTGCGGCGCGGTAGCTTAGCCATGCTCACCCCCACACCTTGTTTTGCCAGACGCGGCTTGGGCGTGGCGCTTTCTCGCTTTCCGGCAACTGCACGCTGATAGTCCATGTGATGTTGTCGCGGTTCAGGCTGCGCTCGACTTTGACGCCGCGGCGCTGGTAGTTCGCCACCAGTTCGTCGGCCTGCTCGGTTGTGCACTCGTGATGGTGAAACCAGGAATATTTCATCGCCATCACCCCGCAAAGCTCATGAGCTGCGCTGCGGCGTTTTCCGCTTCACGCTGGTCCTTGAATGCCCGGGACAATACCCAGCGCCACAGAACATCGAGTGCGGCTTTGTACAGTTGCTGGAACTCGGTTTCGTCCATGTTGGCGAAGGCAATACTGCGGGGATGTTTGCGAAGTGTTCCGTCAGGAAGCTGAATAGCGTCATAGTGACCAGACTCGACAATTACCCAGGCACGGTACGCGTCAAAGGATTTACACAGGCTGATCCCATTGGTAATTCGGCGACTGGCTACCTGCTCCAGATACTGCTCGGCAGCATCCAAAAGAGCGGACTCACTTCCCCCGAACGAAGCGAGGAATTTAGCGTACCCGGTCACCAATTTTCGTTCGTTGGAAGAGATCGCCCCGCCAGTGGGTTCCCAGTATTCAAACCCGAGATTCAGGAGCGCAAAGAAACGGCGATGGAATGCGGGATTCCTCACCTGACGAAATTCGGCTACCAGTACGGCGCCGAGTTTGATTTTTGATTGCAGTAAATCACTGGTCTCCGGCGTAGCGGGGATCAGGATTCCTGAGGAATGCTTGATGAGTTGTAGTTCGTGCGCCATGGTTTCTCTCCGTGGCGCATCAAGTTGTCAGTTGTTCAGGCTGACACTGACATTATGTACAGTTGATAATGGAAAATCAATGCAAGAAATCTCCGCTGTAGCGGGGCGAGTCAGGCAGAAATATCCTTTGGCTGGCACAATTCACGTTAATTGGCACACATCAGGGAGCAGAAATGGAATGGCACTGCCGTAGTTTAACAGGCAAAAAAAACCTCCTTATTAGGAGGTTTTCAGTTTTGACGGCGTTTAGGACGATCTAATTGCTTAACAAGTGTTACCATCAAGCGGATAAGAGCAACCATAACACCAGCGAATACACTCAAGGCTGTGTCACTTAGTTCAACTTTGCCAAATGCCAGCAGAACAAAAAGCATTAGGAAAGTTAACATAGCAAAACCAAAAGCAATGAGGACACTCTTTATCAAAAGGGTTCGCATCTAATTTCCCAATCAGATGCAGAGGTCACAACCAGTTGCTCAGACTGGCTGCGTCGTAATTATAACATTAAATTTGAGAGTATGTAATGTTGCTTGACGTTGCGCTTTGATTAAAACGGGGATGAATCTGCTTCTGATAGTCTGGTTGAATTTATGATAAACGTAACCACTCCTATCACATTCACATCATCAAGAACCTGCCCTTCAAGAGCTTCACCATCTGACGTGATAAGAGATTTCCCCATCAGCTTTGCAAACTGCATGGTGCCGCAGTTATTGATGAGTATCGTGTTGCCCTGCTGCACTCTCAGCGACCTGTTGATGACCGCATACCCGGATGATGTTTCAATGGAAATGCAGTTGGCATCAATATGGCACAGGATATCAATGTTCAGGGTACGCTCGACGTAGTCGTTAGCGGGAGACGGGAAGCCCATATAAACACCTCACAATAAATACTGTATACACATACAGTATAATCGTAATCTGGAGGTGTCAAACTGTTACTTCTTCTCGTTCTGCGCAGCCATGTCCAGATAGCGCGGATCGGATGCTTTCGGCAGTGTGATGCTCTGCTCACGGTAGTAGCGGACGCGCTCCATGAAGTATTCTCGAAAGTGTTCTGGCTGCTCTCGTGCTACCTGCTCAGCGATAACCGGCATGTTCAGGCGCTCTTTATACGCTACACCTGAAGCAGCCAGGTCGACGTTAACCTTGTCCTGCTCGTCTTTCGATTTTGCTGCGATGTTATGACCTGACATGATGAATCCCCCTCGATACATTGAGAGGGATTATAGGTCAGGCTGCTATTTGTTTCGACTGACAAAGTTCAGGCAAATTGGCTCTCACCAGCGCCTCAGCGAACGGCGGAGGGACGGCATTTCCGCAGCGTGCAACCAGAGTGAGAAAACCCGCCGCAGCGGGTTATTTTGTCGATATGGGAATTCACATATCGCTTGTATGGCAGGCTATATCAATCGCCAGCATCTGCGAGCTTTTGCATGACAACCGCGTAACGGGACATGCCGATTTCCAATGCTAACTTCACGTCCTGCTGAGGTGCTTCTGGTAATTCCCAGTACATCCAGTGCGTGACCGTGGCCTTGTCGTCGTTGTGGCAATCATCAATTCGTGGTCCGCCTTCCCAGTCAAAGAAGTAAAAAAATCCATTCGACCCAAGATATCCTTCATCCACATAATGGGCACAGTCTTCTTTTGCTCTTCGCCCATAAAGCGCAAGTTTCTTGCCAACACACGGAATACTCTCGCTTACCGGAATCCAACCATCCGGAGTTACCGGAGAGTTGCCAGCCTGGAGAATAGATTTCAGCGCTTCCCTTGGCATTGCCGACCAGGCAAGAAATACGTCTGGCCTTTCGACATCTTCTGTCGGGAGAGTGTTTTCTATTTCGTCCAGCGCATCACTTAGCTTCTGAAATGCGTCGTCTGGAACAACGTGGCACTCTTCGCCATCAACATCTTGCTGACAGCTATCATCTGCGAGTTCGAATGCGGCCCCGCAAACATTGAGCAGCATTTCAATAACGCGACGGTGTTCTGCTGTTACGCAATTCTCCGGCACTACCTGCGCTGGCGGGGTAGTGTAGAGTGGAATTACCGCATCTCCCATTGGCTGAGACAGGCACTTAAGGTGAAGCTCACCCATCTTGGCATAAGCCAGAGTTTCCTCAGCGGCATAAAGCACAGGCTCAGCACCAAACGATGCAATCGCCACATCAATCACCTTCACAGCATCAGCCATTGCGTAGCCGAGATTACCTCCGTCGCTTTGTGCTGATGCTTTGCTGAGTGTTTCGCGTAACCCGCGCTCCCAACGCACCGAGAAGTTCGTCGTGGTTAAGATTTGTGAGAACGCCAACAGGCCGCATCGATGACAGGCGACGGTCTATAACCTGATTCAGAATGACTTTCTCGCCACTGCTACCGCGCTGAATACCGACTTCATCCAGCACCAACAGATCGACTTTGCAGAGGTCATCGAGAAGCGAAGCCTCTGACTGACCACTGTCGTAGCACTCGCGAACGCGCAGCATCAGGTCTGGGATAGTGACGACCAGCACGCTATGACCACCAGAAAGCAGATGATTTCCGATCGCTGCTGCCAGATGATTTTTCCCGGTACCAGGACTACCGCTGAACACGAAACTAGCGAACCCGGTACCGAAATTCTGTGCGTAGCTCTTTGCCATCGTGAAGGCTTTGCGCTGCCCTTCCCCTGATACCTGGTAATTCGCGAACGTGCAGCTGCGGTGCAGGCTTTGAATTCCTGATCGACCGAAAATTTTCTCTGTCCGGGCTTTCTGATTCAGCCTGTCCAGTTCTTCACACCGCTTCAGGCCTTCTTCCCGCTGCCACGCCAACAACTCTGCTGCACTGGTGAACTTCGGCTGAACGCCAGGTGGGATGAGTTTTTTCAGGCGCTCGAGAGCACTTCCGGTACCAACCATGTTTTTCATCACTACCCCCTGAATCCGGTCGGAATCGCTTTATCTGGCTGAGAAATTTTGTTCGGATCCCTTTTTCCATCTGGCGCCGCAAAAGACCACGACTCTTCGTAGTGCTTTGAGGGGCCAAAAAACGTGGATGCCTGTTTCACATACTCGGTGTTAAGTTTTCCAGCGGCAGTTATGTAATCCGCGTATCGCCGAACTCCATCGATAAGCTCCTGCACTGTTGCGCCAGATTTAATACGCGCTGTCCAGGCTTTGAACGCATCAGCCTTGCTGTTACCACCGGCGCGTTTTGGGTATTCCTGCCACGCCAGTTCAAAATCATCCGGGTAAGTATTTTTCCCCCGGGGTGTGGCGGCGCCATGCCCCAAAATATCTTTATCCTGATCTTGTTCCTGATCCTGTTCCTGATCTTGGCTTCGTAGCCCCTTCGAAGCCCCTTCTGAAATTTGGCGCGATTCACGTTTAAAATTGAGGTGAAAATCTGTTTTATAACGTTCATAAAATGATGATAAAAAAGGGTTTTCAGGTAATGACACATACTCATTCCTGACACCAGCACAACGGTTATCCCCTGGCTTCAGTGATCGACCAACCTGATAAGCGGCCATTTCATGCACCCAAACCATCTCAGTGTCCTCGTCATAGCTACAAAATCCCGCTTCAATGGAGCTTTTTAGCCCCTTTGAAGCCCCTTCCAAGCCCAAGCCAGTTTCATGGGCTATGTACAGAATTGGCAGGTAATACAACCCGAGCATGTTTGCGTGTGGCGAGGTCAGCGCCGATCACCGCTGATTACACCGACGAACTGAACGACTTCGACCTGCGCCGCCTTGAAGCGCTGCGTCTGGCTTAATGGAGGATTTGACCATGCAAAATACCAACATCATTACGACCGAGCAGGCACCAAACACCATTTCGGCCAGCAACACTGTGTTCAACGTGCAGGCACTCGGCCAGCTTAGCTCTTTCGCTGAATTGATGGCGCAGTCTGCAGTCACCGTCCCCAAACACCTGGCGGGGAAACCCGCCGACTGTATGGCTATCGTCATGCAGGCTATGCAGTGGGGAATGAACCCATATGCGGTTGCCCAGAAAACGCACCTGGTGAATGGCGTTCTGGGTTACGAAGCGCAGCTGGTTAACGCAGTAATCTCCAGCTCCAGCGCCATTGTTGGTCGCTTCCATTACGAATACGGCGGTGACTGGGAGAAGATCGCCGGCAAAAAAGACGGCCGCGATGAATTAGGCCTGTTTATCAGGGTCGGTGCCGTACTGCGAGGCGAAGATGAAATTACCTGGGGTGAGCCAATCTACCTTGCAGATATCACCACACGTAACTCGCCACTGTGGAAAACAGCGCCGAAGCAGCAGATCGCTTATCTGGCAGTGAAGTACTGGGCTCGCCTGTACTGCCCAGAAGTTATCCTCGGCGTCTACAGTCCAGATGAAGTTGAGCCACGCACTGAGAAAGAGATTAACCCAGCACCGAAACACGTTAACCTGGCTGATATCTCAGGTGACACCGTCACAACCACGCAAAGTGCGCAGGAATCACCGGCAAATATCGACTCACTGGCTGATGGGTTCCGCGAACGCATCGATGCTGCGCAGAATGTAGACAGCGCCAAAGCAGTCCGGGCTGATATCGAAAGCGCAAAGGCCACGCTCGGTTCCGCCCTGTTCACCGAGCTGAAGAATAAGGCAGTGAAACGCTACTACCTGGTTGATTCACGCAACAAGGTTGAGGCCGCAATCAACTCCCTGCCGTCTCCGGACGAAACGGATGCAGCAGCGCGTTTCGGGGAAGTTGAGCGAGTTCTTGCAACTGCGAAACGTCACCTGGGCGATGAACTGCACGATCAGTTCAGCATCACCCTGGCAGATATGAAACCGGAATACGTGGGCTAAGGGAGGCGGGAGGGTTCGCCCTCCCGGTAACGAGATGAGTAAATCATTAAATGCACGTTGCATCCGTCGCTGGACAGTCGAATTTAAAGGTCGTTGCGACTCGAAATATAGCCCGTACTGGCGCAAGCGGGATCTACGCCGGTATATCCGTGAGTGCGCCCTGACAACTGCCGACTGCATGGTTGAGTGCATGGCAGAGGACAACGCTCTGGTAGATTTTCAGGGTAATGGTCGAGGCTGGTCACCTGAGTTTTCAGCATGGTACAGCGAACGCCGCGCACAGTATCGGACAGAAGCTCTCACATATCTCAATCATGATGCCACCAATGACGAAATCGACGAAGAAATTCAGAACGAGCTGGAGGCCTGGAATGACTGATATCGCCACGTTCACAAAAGAGCAATTAATAGCGGTGTGCCGCGCTGACGTTGCTGAAATGTCGAAGTTTTTAAAGGAGGATGAATTCAGTAACCCGTCACGTGCTGCCCTGTATTTGCGCATTACTGAAATTGCACTGGCAGCGCTGACTGCTGATTCGGAACAGGTACGCCGTGAACATGCAGCATGGTCACAGGCTACTTTTGGCGATGTCGGTCCAGTTGGTCCGCTGAAGCACCTTTCCAAAGAAGCGCTCGAGGCTGCTGCTGAACCAGGCGACCTTAGCGAATGGGCTGACATGCAATTCCTGTTATGGGATGCGCAACGTCGCGCCGGTATCAGTGACGAGCAGCTAATCACGGCCTGCATAGAGAAACTGGCGATAAACAAACAGCGCGAATGGCCCGAGCCAAAGGACGGGGAGCCACGATTGCATGTGCGAAGCGAAGAGGAATCGCTCAACGCACGGCGCCGCCGCAACCGTGAATCAAACGCACGCGCTCGCGAACGTGAAACACCAACACAACGCAAAGCCAGGCTGGCGAAAAACAGGGCGAGAATGGCCATACGTCGTAAAGGCGGTGAAGCATGAAACTGATTAACCGAGGCAATCAGCAATCCCCGTTAGCGCGTCAGGCATGCGACATCGCGCTGGCCACTCATCACGAACGCTATGGCGACTACGGGCGCAGCAAGATGAAGGAGACATACACTGTGAGAGTTGAAGGTGTGAAGGTCTGGGTGGAGGTAGTGAACCGCAAGGCGAGCTATGTGGCCACGGCGATGACTGGTATGCGCAGATTGCGAGCGCTGCCGGGACAATGTAATTAAGAGGTAATATATGGATAACGCATTGCAGGCAGACGCTATTTTAATAACAAATGAAGTTTTGTCCCGGTATAAGATATCGCGAAGCACACTGTATTTCTGGAGCACTCCTTCCAGGATGCCATCCTACTTTACTCAGCCATTTCCGAAACCGAGAATAAATGGCAGTCCCAAACGCTGGAGAATGTCAGACTTGCTGGCATGGGAGGAAAACGTGGGCATTAAACCAGAGGCTGACCAATCAGTTTTTCCAGATGATCCTGCCATACTGCAAGCCAATGCCGCTGATCATCCAGGTAGTCATGTAGGTTATACCGCGCCATGACGCCTGACATATGATGACCCAACAGTTTTTCTACTACGTGTGGTGGCGCGCCTAATTCGGATAGGCGCGTCGCAACCGTTCTTCTCAGGTCGTGAAGCGACCATGTTTTCATTCCATTTTTTGCAATTATCTGGGTTGAAAACATAGCAACATTTGGCTGAAGAGGTGGCCGGTCATCTTCTGGTCCTTTATATCTTGACAGCGTGACGACATGATTTGAGAGAGACGTTTCCTTTTCCTCTTTCATCATCCTGACTACAGCTTCAGGAAGAGCCCTTCTTACGGTCTTTCCGGTTTTATAATCACTTGCCGGAATTGTCCACGTATGTTCGTTGAAATCGAACCACTCCCATTTAGCTGTCCTGATCTCTGTGCTGCGGCAACCGGTCATGATGAGGAACTTCATAATCAGCTGTTGCCTTTCTTTTAGTTCTGGCAGCGTATTCCAGACGGTTTTGATTTCATCATCACTTAATTTTCTGTCCCTTACCGCAGCGGCTAAACCGACGTCAGACCGTCTCAGGCTTTCGATGGGGTTAACGCTAATCACCCCACGGTTAGAACAAAAACGAAAGGTACGTTGCATCAAACCCAGCATTTGCCCAGTAACAACTCGCCTTCCCATGCCATCGAAAAGGCTAAGCCAGTGCGCCTTGGTTGTCTGATCAACAATCATGTTCCCGAGAACCGGATTGATGTGGTTCTCGAAATCACGTCGATTAACTTTTATTTTTACCAGGCCTTCAGGGATACAGTAATACTTCTCCCAGTAATCGAAGGCATCCCTGACGGTTATTGCATCAATCTTTTTCTGTTTTTCAAGCACCGCCTGACGTCTCGGATCGAACCCCTCAGTCAGCCATGCTCTGAATTGCTGCCTTCGCTCTCTTGCCTGAGATAAAGATATGGACGGATAATCGCCAATCGTCAGCTGAACGGCCTTCCCGTTCCATCTGTAGCGGTAAAAAAATGTTATACTGCCGGAAGTGGACAATCGGATATTAAGCCCGTGAGCATCTGAGATAACTTCGATTTTGTCTCTTTTCTTGCCAAGAGCTTTTCTTAATTTTGTATCGGTAAGCAATGTGTACACTCCGGGAGAGGATATACACACCAGTGTACACATTTTACGTAAATTGATAACCTTCGAATTAAAACGAAATAAACCAATTTAAAGCGCTAGTAGGCAGTAAAGGCACACCAGCACTGGAAAATTTAAAAAGACATAAAGCATGTTCAACAAAATTAAATCGAGTACATATGCCCTACGATAGCGTATATAGCGAAAAGCGCCCGCCCGGTACGCTACGTACCGCATGGCGTAATTTTTATGGCGATGCTTCTGCGATGGTGGGTCTGTACGGTTGTGCGGGACTGGTCATTCTGTGTGTGTTTGGTGGCTGGTTTGCCCCTTACGGCATCGATCAGCAATTTCTCGGCTACCAACTGTTGCCCCCGTCCTGGTCGCGCTATGGCGAAGTGTCATTCTTCCTCGGAACCGACGATCTCGGTCGCGACGTATTAAGCCGTCTGCTCAGCGGCGCTGCCCCTACTGTAGGTGGTGCGTTTGTCGTTACCCTCGCCGCTACACTCTGCGGTCTGTTGCTGGGCGTGGTTGCCGGGGCAACACACGGACTACGCTCAGCGGTGCTGAACCATATTCTGGATACCCTGCTGTCAATTCCATCGCTACTGCTGGCCATTATTGTGGTGGCTTTTGCCGGGCCACATCTGACGCATGCGATGTTCGCCGTCTGGCTGGCTTTACTGCCGCGTATGGTGCGCTCTGTCTACAGCATGGTGCATGACGAGCTGGAAAAAGAGTATGTCATTGCCGCTCGTCTGGATGGCGCGAGCACGCTCAATATCCTGTGGTTTGCGATTCTGCCGAATATCACTGCCGGTCTGATCACTGAAATCACCCGAGCACTGTCAATGGCAATTCTGGATATCGCCGCCCTGGGCTTCCTTGATCTCGGCGCACAACTGCCATCCCCAGAATGGGGAGCCATGCTCGGCGATGCGCTGGAGTTGATCTATGTTGCGCCATGGACAGTCATGCTGCCCGGAGCGGCAATTATGATAAGTGTGCTGCTGGTAAACCTGTTAGGTGACGGCGTGCGCCGCGCGATTATTGCGGGGGTGGAATAATGCCATTACTGGATATCCGCAACCTGACTATCGAGTTCAGGACCGGTGACGACTGGGTGAAAGCGGTTGACCGCGTCAGCATGACGCTAAACGAAGGTGAGATCCGCGGACTGGTCGGTGAATCGGGTTCAGGTAAAAGTTTGATTGCTAAGGCCATCTGCGGCGTCGCCAAAGATAACTGGCGCGTTACCGCGGACCGCATGCGTTTTGATGATATCGACCTGTTGCGCCTTTCCGCCCGCGAGCGACGTAAGCTGGTCGGCCATAACGTGTCCATGATCTTCCAGGAGCCACAGTCTTGTCTGGATCCGTCCGAACGTATTGGACGTCAACTGATGCAAAACATTCCCGCCTGGACATACAAGGGGCGCTGGTGGCAACGTATTGGCTGGCGCAAACGCCGCGCGATTGAACTGCTGCACCGCGTCGGGATAAAAGATCATAAAGATGCAATGCGCAGTTTCCCTTATGAGCTGACCGACGGCGAGTGCCAGAAGGTAATGATCGCCATCGCACTGGCAAACCAACCTCGTCTGCTGATTGCAGATGAACCCACCAATGCAATGGAACCCACAACACAGGCGCAAATTTTTCGTCTACTGACCCGACTGAATCAAAACAGCAATACCACCATTTTGTTGATCAGCCATGACCTGCAAATGCTCAGCCAATGGGCAGACAAAATCAACGTAATGTACTGCGGACAAACGGTGGAAACCGCGCCCAGTAAAGATTTGGTGACGATACCCCATCACCCTTATACGCAAGCGCTGATTCGCGCCATTCCTGATTTTGGTAGCGCAATGCCGCATAAAAGCCGCCTGAATACCATGCCCGGAGCAATTCCGTTGTTAGAACAATTGCCCATCGGCTGTCGTCTGGGGCCGCGTTGCCCTTATGCGCAGCGCGAATGCATTGAAACCCCAAGACTGACCGGAGCAAAGAATCATCTCTACGCCTGTCATTTCCCCCTGAACATGGAGAGAGAGTGAGATGGTAGAAACCCTGCTCGAAGTTCGCAATCTGAGTAAAACCTTTCGCTACCGGACGGGATTATTTCGCCGCCAGACCGTCGAAGCCGTTAAACCGCTGAGCTTTACGCTGCGTGAGCGTCAAACACTCGCCATTATTGGCGAGAACGGCTCAGGCAAGTCCACGCTGGCAAAAATGCTGGCTGGGATGGTTGAGCCGAGCAGCGGCGAGCTACTGATTGACGATCATCCGCTAAAATATGGCGATTATTCATTTCGTAGTCAGCGTATTCGCATGATTTTCCAGGATCCGTCCACGTCGCTTAACCCGCGCCAACGTATTTCGCAGATCCTCGATTTTCCGTTGCGCCTGAATACCGATCTGGAGGCTGAGCAGCGCCGCAAACAGATTGTGGAAACCATGCGTATGGTGGGTCTGCTACCCGATCATGTTAGCTACTATCCGCATATGCTTGCACCAGGGCAAAAACAACGCCTGGGGCTTGCCCGTGCGCTGATTTTGCGCCCCAAAGTGATTATCGCCGACGAAGCGCTAGCCTCTCTGGATATGTCGATGCGGTCGCAGCTCATCAACCTGATGCTGGAATTACAGGAAAAACAGGGGATTTCGTATATCTACGTGACCCAACACATTGGGATGATGAAACACATCAGCGACCAGGTGTTAGTCATGCATCAGGGCGAAGTTGTCGAGCGCGGCAGTACGGCGGATGTGCTGGCCTCTCCGCTACATGAGCTGACTCGTCGTCTTATTGCAGGGCATTTTGGCGAGGCGCTTACTGCTGATGCCTGGCGGAAAGACCGTTAATGAGAGAATAGCCCACCAGGACGGGAGGGCTATCCGTTCAGTCATCAGTGACAAAACCGGGGCAAGAGTAGCGCGTCAACCTCAGAGAACGTGACTGACGGGAAAATTTCCCCCTGCATCGCCCAAACGCCGGCGGTGCAGACCGCCTCGAAAAGAGGGGTCGTATCTACCCCCTCAACCACAACGCGGTCGCAATACCCCCTGATATTTTTAATCAACACCGGGAATATTGTTTTTTCTACCTTTGACAGAAAGAAGTCGCGATCCATTTTCACAACGTCAAAACGGCCGCACACCAGCGGACTCGCGCCAATACTGCCAGAGCCGAGATCGCCCAGCCACAAGGCGTTTGGACCATCACTCAGCGAATTAATGAGCAGATTGTTCAGGCAAACTGTATTCGACAGAAAGCGTTCTGAAAGTTCCAGCGCAATAAAGGGCATGGAATGTAAGGCCGACTTAATGACAGGATCACCGATTGCTAATAGCGCCATTTCATCAACAAGGCTTAGCGTACAGAGCAGATTATTGTTCTCGAACCAATCACGCTTTTCTGCAATTAACCGAATTTGCTCAAGCATGAAATTACGTTTTTGTTCGCTACTCCATGCCGAAATAATGGAATCTGCATGTAACGGATGAACCGTCTCAGAAGCGAAGCGGGCGAGCATCTCAACACCCAGCAACTTATCTGTTGTGTCTCTCATCGGTTCCGCGATGAAATGATAGTGCATAAGACCACTCCAATTGATCATAACATACTGATAATGCACTTCTAATCATAATCAATCAATAATATCGATCAATGAATCGATATTGATCGATAAAAACAATATATCATAACTAAATGAATATGGTCATATTTTTTGTTTTAAGAATGTTCTTACATTGATATGTGTTAAAACATCGACTAGAGGTCAGATCATACCATTTTAACCCTCTGACGCCTTGTATTTTCACCTTATACCCCTGCTCTTCTCTGGTTGGATGAGGCAGAACCAGGGGGGAGTGATATACTCCTCACGTGCAATGAATAATGACAGGCCACCAGGTGCTGACAACCCTTCCCTGCCCACTGAAACGCCGTTTACTGCTGCTCCCGACGGGTGAATAGCAGAGAAAGATCGTGACACAAGGGGCAAAGAGTGGGATATAATTTCACACCAATTTCGAGTGACCTTGAAATTGCAATCATAACTCATTGATTGCTAAAAAAATAAGTAATGACTATAAGGATTAAAGCTATGGGTTTTCTTTCCGGTAAGCGCATTCTGGTGACCGGTCTTGCCAGTAAACTGTCCATCGCCTATGGTATCGCTCAGGCGATGCACCGCGAAGGCGCTGAACTGGCGTTCACCTACCAGAACGACAAACTGAAAGGCCGCGTGGAAGAATTTGCCGCTCAACTGGGTTCCAACATCGTACTGCAGTGTGATGTGGCTGAAGACGCCAGCATCGACACCATGTTCGCTGAACTGGGCAAAGTCTGGCCGAAATTCGACGGTTTCGTACACTCCATCGGTTTCGCTCCTGCTGACCAGCTGGATGGCGACTACGTGAATGCGGTCACCCGCGAAGGCTTTAAAATTGCTCATGACATCAGCGCGTACAGCTTTGTTGCAATGGCAAAAGCATGCCGTTCCATGCTGAACCCGGGTTCTGCTCTGTTGACGCTGTCCTACCTGGGTGCAGAGCGCGCAATCCCGAACTACAACGTAATGGGTCTGGCGAAAGCCTCTCTGGAAGCCAACGTTCGTTATATGGCTAACGCGATGGGTCCTGAAGGCGTACGTGTGAACGCAATCTCCGCCGGTCCAATCCGTACTCTGGCGGCTTCCGGTATCAAAGATTTCCGTAAAATGCTGGCACATTGCGAAGCGGTTACGCCGATTCGTCGTACCGTTACCATTGAAGATGTGGGCAACTCTGCGGCATTCCTGTGCTCAGACCTGTCCGCCGGTATCTCCGGTGAAGTCGTTCACGTTGACGGCGGCTTCAGCATCGCCGCAATGAACGAACTGGAACTGAAATAATCCTTCAGACTTCCTCTATGGGCGACGCTCCGTCGCCCATTATTTTCCTCTCCCTTTTCCCTCGCCCGTCGCGATATATGCTTTTCTGATATTTATTATCACTTAACAATCTTTCATCACCTCATTCGCTTACGTCAGGATATCGCAGCGCAAACGATCCGGCGTACAGGTATGACGACGTATCCGGGTCGCCACTTTTTAGACCAAGGAACGCCCATGGAACAACGCCGAATTGAAGGCAAAAGCCACTGGTATCATGAGACACAGTCCAGTACATATCCGCAAGATGTTCTACCGTTGGTGCCAGAAGCCGCACACGTCGAGGACCGATTTTTGCTGGATCTGACGATACCTGCCGTTGCGCTTTTACCCTTTCAGTCCTGGTTAGAACCTGCCCGTAAACTTGCTCACCTTCTTTTCCCTGTGCATGTTGCTCTGGACTCCATGCACACGTTCAGCGCCTATGAGCGTATGAGTACCGCCTTAACCGTCGCTCAGGTTTGTGGCGTGCAGCGTTTATGTAATCATTATGCTGCACGTCTGACCCCCCTCCCTGGCCCTAATTCATCCAGGGAAAGCAACCACCGACTGGCGCAAATCACCCAATATGCTCGCCAGCTCGCCAGCTCTCCGGCCGTCATAGGCTCACGCGATCGCCAGCATCTGGAGGCGGTTGGCCTCACGACCAGCGATAGTGTTCTGATGAATCAAATCATTGGCTTTGTCGGCTTTCAGGCCCGCGTCGTTGCGATGTTTCAGGCCTGGTTTGGCCATCCTGTACGCCGCATTCCTGGCCTCGATATTCAGCAATTTGCCGAGGCATCCCCCTTTAGTGCAGAAGAAGCAAAGTGGCACATCGCCGACATGCCGATTGAAAAACATCTTGCCAGCGCAGAAATACATGTCAGCCATACTCCCACTGTATTGCAAACGCTGAGGCCATTACTGCAACACTCACCTGAAGAACTGGCGCTATTTGAAGCGCTTTTTACCAGCACATTACATAGCGATGTGCAATCACGGACATTTTCTCTGGCCACGCTGCTCACATCGCGGATTAACGGTAGCGTGTCCTGCTTCAATGAGTACGCCCTCTCAGCCACCACTGAGCTCACTGAGATTATTACCGTACTTCGCCAGGATGAGCGCCAAATACAGCGCTGGGAGCAACGACATCCGGTTGAGCGCGTCACCCTGCAGGCGGTACAATGGTTAACCCGGGCGCCCGATCGCTTTAGCGCCGCACTGCTTACCCCGTTGCTCGATCAGGGGATATCTTCAGAACAGGCAATCAACGTACTGGCCTGGAGCGGATTGTGCGGATGGTTAAATCGTTTGAAGATCGCGTTGGGCGAGACTTATTAACCGATCCACTTGCTGAAAGAGCGCTTGCTGCGACTGGCAGATTCGCGTAAAACTGTCAGCCGCTCTTTCAGCCACGAAAATAGACAATTATGCTTCAGGACAACCCGCTGCTAGCGCAGCTTAAACAGCAACTGCATTCCCAGACGCCACGTGCTGAAGGGGTGGTAAAAGCCACGGAAAAAGGCTTTGGCTTCCTGGAAGTCGATGCACAAAAAAGCTATTTCATTCCACCGCCGCAGATGAAAAAAGTGATGCATGGCGACCGCATTGTGGCGGTTATCCATACGGAAAAAGATCGCGAATCTGCCGAACCGGAAGAACTGATCGAGCCGTTCCTGACGCGCTTCGTGGGCAAAGTTCAGGGTAAGAATGACCGCCTGTCCATTGTGCCGGATCATCCGCTCCTGAAAGATGCCATTCCCTGCCGCGCCGCTCGTGGCGTTGAACATGAATTTAAAGAAGGTGACTGGGCTGTAGCAGAAATGCGCCGCCACCCGCTAAAAGGCGACCGCACCTTCTACGCCGAGTTAACCCAATTTATTACCTTCGCTGACGATCACTTCGTTCCGTGGTGGGTCACACTGGCTCGCCATAATCTGGAAAAAGAAGCACCAGATGGCGTCGCCACTGAGATGCTGGATGAGGGCCTGGTGCGTGAGGACTTAACCGCACTGAACTTCGTCACCATCGACAGCGCCAGTACGCAGGACATGGATGACGCGCTTTACGCTGAAGAACAAACGGATGGTAAATTGCAGTTAACCGTCGCGATTGCCGATCCTACCACCTGGATTGCTGAAGGCAGTAAGCTGGATAACATTGCAAAAATTCGTGCATTTACCAACTACCTGCCGGGGTTCAACATCCCAATGTTGCCGCGTGAGCTTTCTGACGATCTGTGTTCTCTGCGCGCTAACGAAATTCGCCCGGTTCTGGCCTGCCGCATGAGCATCACTGCTGACGGCACGATCGAAGACAATATCACCTTCTTCGCGGCAACAATCGAATCTAAAGCGAAGCTGGTCTATGACAACGTTTCTGACTGGCTTGAAGGCTCAGGTGACTGGCAGCCGGAGAATGACGCAATTGCAGAGCAGATCCGCCTGCTGCATCGTATCTGTCTAAGTCGTGGCGAATGGCGCCATAATCATGCTCTGGTATTCAAAGACCGCCCGGATTACCGTTTCGTTCTCGGTGAAAAAGGTGAAGTACTGGATATCGTGGCGGAACCACGCCGCATCGCGAACCGCATTGTGGAAGAGTCCATGATTGCAGCAAACATTTGCGCGGCACGCGTCCTGCGCGACAAACTGGGCTTTGGTATTTATAACGTGCATATGGGATTCGATCCGGCTAACGCAGAAGCGCTGGCTGCCCTACTGAAAACCCATGGTATGCACGTTGATGCTGAAGAGGTCCTGACACTGGAAGGCTTCTGTAAACTGCGTCGTGAACTGGATGCACAACCATCCGGTTTCCTCGACAGCCGCATTCGTCGATTCCAGTCTTACGCTGAGATCAGCACCGAGCCAGGTCCGCATTTTGGTCTGGGCCTGGAAGCTTATGCCACCTGGACCTCTCCTATCCGTAAGTATGGCGACATGATTAACCATCGCCTGCTTAAGGCCGTCATCAAAGGTGAGACAATTTCCCGCCCGCAGGATGATACGACTTTGCAGATGGCTGAACGTCGCCGCCTGAACCGCATGGCTGAACGTGATGTGGGTGACTGGCTGTATGCACGTTTTCTGAATGACAAAGCCGGTACCGACACCCGGTTTGCAGCCGAGATTATTGATGTCAGCCGTGGTGGCATGCGTGTACGTTTAATTGATAACGGCGCGGTAGCCTTTATTCCAGCCCCCTTCCTGCACGCAGTTCGTGATGAACTGGTGTGTAGCCAGGAAAGTGGGACGGTACAAATCAAAGGTGAAGTGGTTTACAAAGTTACCGATGTCATTGATGTCACCATCGCCGAAGTGCGGATGGAAACCCGCAGCGTCATCGCACGCCCTGCCGTATAATACGCATTAGTTCAACGACCTTTCTCTTTTGTGAAAGGTCGTTTTCTTTTTTCCCGCCCAATTGCCTGCCACGCACTACACTTCTTTCATCCAGTCAGATTTATTTTTGACTATTTTCAGTTCGCCAGCTTTGCTTTTTCCTGAATCTGGATTACACATAAATATATAAAAAAAACAATACGTTCAGCCATCATTACCCTTTGAATCATGGCTACCCTTACTTTTGAGGCTCTATGCGCTTTAAACGGGATAGTACACATCATGAAAGACGTCCGGGAGCTGGTTACGTTGTATAGCTATGTGGGCAGCCATAACCCCTACTGGCGTTTGTCAGAGGATTGCAACATCCTGCATTTCTCTATTGACGAAGCGGCAGAAACGAACCAGAACATCGAATTATCATCTGAGCAAGCCGACCGCATTCGGGAGATGACGGTCATCACGTCAAGCCTGTTAATGACACTGTCGATTGAAGACGACGATATCCCTGTTCACCTGGTTGGGCGGAAAATCAATAAACGCGAATGGGCCGGAAGTGCATCCGCCTGGGATGATACCCCTTCGGTGGCCCGTGATTTGGCACAAGGCCTTTCTTTTGCCGAACAGGTGGTATCTGAAGCCAACTCCGTTATTGTCATCCTTGATCGCATGGGCAACATTCAGCGTTTCAATCGCCTGTGTGAGGAATATACCGGACTCAAAGAACGCGAAGTGATTGGTCAAAGTGTCTTCACGCTGTTTATGAGTCGACGTGAAGCCGCAGCCTCCAGACGCAACATCGATGTTTTCTTTCGCGAAGGCAACTCATATGAAGTCGAACGTTGGGTGAAGACCTGTAAAGGTCAGCGACTGTTTCTGTTTCGCAATAAATTTGTGCACAACGGCAGCGGTAAGAACGAAATATTTCTGATCTGCTCAGGTACCGATATCACCGAAGAACGGCGTGCTCAGGAACGCCTGAGGGTTCTGGCAAATACCGACTCCATTACCGGATTACCTAATCGGAATGCGATTCATGAACTGATTACTGAAGCAATTGAGAATGCAGGAGATACCCAGGTTGGTATTGTGTACCTCGATCTGGATAATTTCAAAAAAGTAAATGATGCCTACGGGCATATGTTCGGCGATCAACTGTTGCAAAGCGTATCGCTGGCGATTCTCAGCTGTCTTGATGATAACCAGTTACTGGCCCGTTTTGGTGGCGATGAGTTTATTGTCCTCGCAACTCAAACATCTCAAGTGGCGCTGGAAGCCACGGCGTCACGTATTTTGACCCGTTTGCGCCAGCCCTTCCGAATTGGCCTGATTGAGGTTTATACCGGTTGTTCGATTGGAATTTCCCTTGCACCACAGCATGGACACGACTGCGAGAGCGTTATTCGCAATGCCGATACCGCTATGTATACCGCAAAGGAAGGCGGACGTGGGCAATTCTGCGTTTTCTCTCCGGAAATGAACCAGCGAGTATTTGAGTATCTTTGGCTGGATACCAACTTGCGTAAGGCGCTGGAAAACGATCAACTGTTGATTCATTACCAGCCGAAAATAACATGGCGTGGTGAAGTACGTAGTCTGGAGGCGCTGGTGCGCTGGCAGTCCCCTGAACGTGGTCTCATTCCTCCGCTGGAGTTTATCTCCTACGCTGAAGAATCAGGTTTGATTGTGCCGCTGGGGCGCTGGGTTATTCTCGACGTTGTTCGTCAGGTCGCAAAGTGGCGCGATAAAGGGATTAATCTGCGAGTGGCAGTGAACGTTTCTGCTCGCCAGCTTGCCGATCAGACGCTGTTTACCGACCTGAAACAGGTGCTTCACGACCTCAATTTTGAATATTGCCCTATCGATGTCGAATTGACCGAGAGCAGTTTGATTGAAAACGAACAACTGGCACTGTCCGTTATTCAGCAATTTAGCCAGCTTGGGGCACAGATCCATTTAGATGATTTTGGGACGGGTTATTCATCGTTGTCTCAACTGGCCCGCTTCCCACTTGATGCCATTAAACTGGACCAGGCGTTCGTCAGGGATATTCATAAACAACCCATTTCACAGTCGCTGGTGCGCGCCATTGTAGCGGTAGCGCAGGCGCTTAACCTACAGGTGATAGCTGAAGGCGTTGAAAGTACGAAAGAGGATGCCTTTTTGACCAAAAATGGCGTCAATGAACGTCAGGGTTTTTTGTTCGCCAAGCCAATGCCAGCCGCTGCTTTTGAACGTTGGTATAAACGTCATCTGAATAAAAAATTGCGATAACACAACAAGAAAAGTGGAAGGGATAAACGTGAAAAATAGCCAAAAATGGACGCTGCGTGATGATCATATCTGTATGTAATCACAGAATATATAATATTCTCCAATCATTCATGTTAATACTATTTTTCCCTTCTCTTTTGGCATGAATTTATGCATCATGAAATTCAAACCTTTTTGACATTAGGATGATGACCATGTCTGATATCGACGCACAACGTCTGGCCGAGCGCATTGATACCGTGCTGGATATTCTCGTTGCAGGCGATTACCACTCAGCTATCCATAACCTCGAAATTCTCAAGGCTGAACTGTTAGATACGGTCAAAGAGGATGCCGCGTCTGTGTCAAAAAAACCGAAGGCCCCGTGGGAGATCTGATGACCTTACTCACGTTATGTCGCTGTAGCCATCAGATTTCAGATAACACAGCTACCGTTTAATTTCCGATACGATATCGCTATAAAAATTAATACTATGAATTCCCGACAACAATCTATTTTGCAGATGGTGACTGATAAAGGTCAGATGAGCGTGGCCGATCTGGCTAAAATCACCGGTGTATCCGAAGTGACGATTCGACAGGATCTGAACACACTGGAAAAACAGAGTTACTTGCGCCGTGCGCACGGTTTTGCGGTTTCACTGAACAGTGATGATGTCGAAACGCGTATGATGACCAATTTCACCCTTAAACGTGAACTGGCCGAATTTGCGGCGTCGCTGGTCAATCCAGGAGAATCCGTCTTTATTGAAAATGGCAGCAGCAATGCACTGCTGGCCAGAACGCTGGCGGAACAAAAAGATGTCACCATCATCACGGTCAGTAGCTACATCGCGCACCTGCTCAAAGAAACGCCGTGTGAAGTCATTCTCCTCGGTGGGATCTATCAGAAAAAAAGCGAAAGCATGGTCGGACCATTGACTCGCCAGTTTATTCAGCAGGTACATTTCAGTAAAGCCTTTATTGGTATTGATGGCTGGCAGGCCGATACCGGCTTCACCGGGCGTGATATGATGCGCTCTGATGTGGTTAATGCGGTTCTGGAAAAAGGCGCTGAGGTGATTGTACTCACCGATAGTTCTAAATTTGAGGCCATTCATCCCTACACGCTGGGCCCGTTGGACAGATTCAGTCGCGTAGTCACAGACTCCAGACTCAGCGCCAGTGTGCAAATGCAACTTGAACACTCGGGTTTAACCGTCAATATCATCGATGCCCACGCATAATACTTCATCAGATGATTTGTCTGCGGGCAGATCATCTTCTCTCTGAGACTTATCCGACAGTCCAATTAAGACTTTTTACCTGTCGTTAACAGGGTAAAGTCGTAGAATTAATGTTAGCGATATAACAGGAGCGAACAGTCACCTCAGGATTTGATTGTAATGCCCTGCGCTAAACGGTTTCGCGGAAATATCTTTAGCCGTCCTATTTTGGCGCTATCATTAAAGTGAACTGGATTCCGTGATTCAATAATTCAGGAGAAAGTATTATGTTAGTAACGAGCAAAAAAATGACCGCTGCCATTCTGGCGATTACACTAGCAATGTCTTTGAGTGCCTGCTCTAACTGGTCCAAACGTGACCGTAACACTGCAATCGGTGCAGGTGCAGGTGCGATAGGCGGTGCAGTCCTGACTGACGGCAGCACGCTGGGTACGCTGGGTGGTGCTGCAGTGGGTGGTATTATCGGCCACCAGGTGGGTAAATAATTTACGGTTGAACGGCTCGATATAATAATACGTTTACTTTTTCAGGTTTGTATTATTAGAAAAGCCACGGAGAATATCCGTGGCTTTTTTTATTAGCCGCCTGCCAGCTTAACTTTCATTCCTTTAGCTTCCAGCAACGATTTTATCAGGTCGCGTTTATCACCCTGAATTTCAATTACGCCGTCCTTCACTGCACCGCCACAACCACATTTTTTCTTCAGCTCTGCGGCTAATTTAACCAGCGCTGCGTCATCTTGATCAATACCGGTAATCAGGCAAACGCCCTTACCTTTACGACCGCTGGTCTGACGCTGGATGCGAACAATGCCATCGCCCTTCGGACGCTCTGCTACCACTCTGGGTTCATCAATTCGCCCGGACTCAGTTGAATAAACCAGTCGAGAGTTTGAGTCGCTCATTTATGCACCTCGATTCAGAGAGGCGTTGATCATCTTCAGCGTTTGCGCCGGATCTACCGACTGCGTGACTGGACGACCAATCACCATGTAATCCACACCAGCGGCCAGCGCCTGCTGTGGCGTCATAATACGGCGCTGGTCACCCGCTTCACTACCTTCAGGGCGAATGCCTGGCGTCACCAGCTTAAATGCCTGACCGAACACCTGCTTGAACCTCACCGCTTCATGCGCCGAGCATACTACCCCGTCCAACCCACAATTTTGCGTCAAACAAGCCAACTTTTCAGCATGCTCCGCAGGTGACAACGTCACACCAAGATCGGCAAGGTCGCTGGCTTCCATACTGGTCAGGACCGTCACTGCAATTAACAGTGGCGCATCTTTACCAAAAGGCAGTAATGCTTCGCGGGCGGCGGTCATCATTCGTGCCCCACCGGAAGCATGCACGTTTACCATCCAGACGCCAAGGTCGGCTGCTGCCGCGACGGCATGTGCTGTGGTGTTGGGAATATCATGAAATTTCAAATCCAGAAAGACGTCGAAGCCACGCTGTTGCAGATCCCGAACCAACTGAGGTCCAAAAAGTGTGAACATCTCTTTGCCCACTTTCAAACGGCAATCACGGGGATCAATTCTGTCGACAAAAGCTAACGCCTTATCAAGATTTGAGTAATCCAACGCGACAACGACGGGAGAATCAGTAGCAGCACGGGAAGAAGATGAAGCAGTAAACGTCATGACCAGACCTTCTTGATGATGGGCGCACGAACGGCGCAAAATGGGTAAACGGCGTGCATTCTACCTGTGGTAATAGAAAATTAACAGGCGCGTTTACATTTCTGCGAAGCAGATGTGGTGCAGGAGCCTGAGCGCTGGATGAAGAAAAACAAATAAGTATGTTGTAACTAAAATGAGTTTTTTTTAAAAATTAGAGCCCGTCCAGTCCACGAATGGGCTTAATGGTTGACCAGGAGCGGCACGATGGGCAGTGCCAGTACAGCGAATAAGCAGTAAACCCGCACTTCTGGCAACGATAGCGCGGCTTGCTACGCACTTGCTCACCAACCATATCGCGCAGAACCATCAGACTCTCTTTTGCACGCCCTTCTTCCGCTTCATTAAGGTGGTAATCCATCAGTTTATGGAACACGCGCATCGTCGGGTGACGTTGCAACTGACGGGTAATATAAACCTGCGCAGTATCAGTGCCCTCACGCGCCTCAAGAATATCAGCCAGCATCAACTCAGCGGCAGCACCGGTGTTTTCTTCGACCGCACGGCGTAAAAACTCCGCCCACTCATCGTTTTTACCCAGCTGTTGATAGCAGCTCTGGAGCATTTCCAGCGTTTCACTGACCAGCTCTTTATCCTGTGAGATCACGCGTTGCAGGCATTCAACGGCCTTCGCGTAATCGCCCTTCAGCATGTAAACGCGCCCCATCATAATCGAGACACGAGCACTGTTTTTGTCTGCGGCGGCGCCTTTTTTCAGCAATGCCATGGCGCGATCCATATCGTCGCTGCCCATTTGCTGCAAGGCCAGTTCACAGTAAAAATGCGCGATCTCAAGACGCTGATTATCTTTGCCGAGTTTCACCAGACGTTCTGCAACATCAATGGCTTTTTGCCATTCGCTGGTTGCCTGATAGATTTGCAACAGTTGTTGCAATGCCCCTACACGGAAATCCGTTTCATCAGTCAGCTGATTGAACATGTCTTCCGCACGGTCGTACAACCCGGCAGCCATGTAGTCACGTCCCAACTGCTGTACAGCCAACAAACGTTGCTCGTAAGTCAGCGAAGCACTTTCCATGAGGGTTTGGTGGATACGGATAGCGCGGTCGACTTCACCGCGCGAGCGGAACAGGTTTCCGAGGGTGAGATGAGCCTCAACGGTGCCGGTATCCTCTTTCAACATATCGAGGAACAGATCCACCGCTTTATCTTGTTGGTTGCTCAGGAGGAAGTTAACCCCGGCGACATAATCGCGCGAAAGACGGTTAGCTTCATCCTGCTTTGTTTGTTGCGCACTTCTGCGACCCATATACCACCCATAGGCAGCGGCTACAGGTAAAAGCAGAAACAACAACTCCAACATAAATAATTATTCCTTCACAACCGACGAGTCGGCAGTTACCGCAACGTCGGTCGCAGGCGCAAGCTGGTTTTCCAGGCGTTTAATTTTACGTTCGGCACGCGCAAGAGACACACGAACCTTCAGCCAGAAGAGGCCGCAAATTAACCAACCAATCGCAAAACCTGCAGCAAACAATACAGCAAGCAGCGTGGAGATACGATACTCACCCTGAGCTAGCAGGTAATTAAACGTAACCTGTTGATCGTTTTGCGCACCCAATGTCACCGAAATAACAAAAATCGCCAACACCAGTAAGAAAATGAGTAAATATTTCACATTACTTCCCGTTATGTGGTTTGAGCGAATAAATCGTGTACAACTTACCGCGTTAAGCCCTTTAAATTACCATTTTCACGACGAGTGCGAAACGGAAAAGCGCCCTACGCGGTATGATTTGAGGGCTAAATTTGAAAAATCAATCACGGTCTGCGTTATTGCTCACGCTGCGCTATTTCCTTTGTCTCCAGGACGGGAGGTGTTAGAGGCCCACATACTCGCTGTGCAAGCCATGTTGCCAGCGTAACCAGCAGCCACGAAATCAGCGTCGCAACAACCAAATCGCGCGGCCAGTGCATGCCCAGAAGCAAACGGCTCCCCATTACGCCAGTAGCCCAGACGAGTAAGAACACAATCGTCAGCGTGCGCCTGCGTGGCCATAACAACCCGACCCCCAGTAACGCCCAACTGGCAGCAAACACGGTATGCCCTGAAGGAAAAGCAAAACCGGTCTCTTTTTGCCAGTGCTTACGTAAAAAAGGTGGAATATCCTGCTGCCCGGACAACTGATCTTTTACTAAGTGTCCGCGGTCTTTACGTTTTAAAGTGTAGAACTCATCTACCGGAACATGGTGCGTTTTTTCCAGCCACAGAACAAATGGTCGGGGCTCCTGCACCCTCTCTTTAACCCAGGATTTCACCCCCTGGCCAATTAAGATAGCCGCCGCCAGGATCGCAAATAGCATAACCGCGGCCTTCAGACGAAATCGCAGGCACCACAAAAACCACGCACAGAGAACAACATGGGTGATAATTCCCCAGGGTTGCGTCACCGTTTCAGTTACCCAGTATAAGGATTTTAACCACCAGACATTCTGCCCAGGCTGCCAGCTCCAGCCGGATATCCATACAGAAACCGGCATAATCAGTAACAGTGCTGCACCTACAGTAGTTCGCTTGGCAATAGACAGCATTGCTTCTCCTTTCGTCGATAAGTCTCACAATCATAACTGAAAAATCCACATACCGGGAAAATTGACAATTTTGTGCCATTCGAAAATGAATGCGTTGCTGCAATTAGGTGAACACCCTTGCCTTATGGCAAAATAGAGCAATACAGAAGCCAACAGGCGACGGCACGCACAGTGCCAGCATAATCTGGAGAATTACATGCAGCTTAAACGTGTGGCAGAAGCCAAACTGCCAACCCCCTGGGGTGATTTCCTGATGGTGGGATTTGAAGAACTGGCAACCGGACACGATCATGTCGCACTGGTTTTTGGCGATATTTCAGGCCAGACGCCTGTCCTGGCACGTGTTCATTCCGAATGTCTGACCGGCGATGCGCTGTTCAGCCTGCGTTGCGATTGTGGCTTCCAGCTGGAAGCGGCGCTCACGCATATTGCTGAAGAAGGACGCGGTATTCTGCTCTACCATCGTCAGGAAGGGCGTAACATCGGCCTGCTGAATAAGATCCGCGCCTATGCGTTGCAGGATCAGGGCTATGACACCGTCGAAGCCAACCATCAGTTAGGCTTTGCGGCGGACGAGCGTGATTTCACCTTGTGTGCTGATATGTTCAAATTATTGGGCGTGGATGAAGTCCGTCTGCTGACCAATAACCCGAAGAAAGTGGAAATTCTGACAGAAGCTGGGATCAATATTGTGGAGCGTGTGCCACTAATTGTTGGCCGTAACCCGAAGAATGAACACTATCTGGATACCAAAGCCGCTAAAATGGGGCATCTGCTAAGCGAGTGACACTCTCGCTTGCTGACGATGCAAAAAGCCTGCTTACGCAGGCTTTTTTATAATTTAATTCAACATATTACGAATAACATAGTGCAAAATACCATCGTTTTGATAATAGGTCAGTTCTGTCGCGGTATCAATACGGCAGCGACACGAAATCACCTCTTTGCGACCATCCGCACGGACCATATTCACCGGAATGGTCGCTCCGGGTTTAATATTTTGTAAGTCCGTAATATCAATGAGTTCCTCTCCGGTTAAGCCCAAGGTTTTACGTGTAACCCCCTGCGGAAACTCCAGAGGCAGGATCCCCATGCCAATGAGGTTAGAACGGTGAATTCGCTCAAAGGACTCGGCGATCACTACGCGAATACCCAACAAACGCGGGCCTTTCGCAGCCCAGTCCCGACTGGAACCCGACCCATACTCCTTACCGGCAACAATCGCCAGCGGGGTCTTCTCTTGCTGATATTGCATGGCGGCGTCATAGATAGCCATCACTTCTGTACCTGGCAAATGACGCGTCATCCCCCCTTCCACACCCGGTACCATTTCGTTACGGATACGGATATTGGCAAACGTACCACGCATCATTACTTCGTGGTTTCCGCGGCGAGAACCGTAGGAGTTAAAATCTTTACGCTCGACACCGTGGTTTTGCAAATAACGCCCGGCCGGGCTATCTGGCTTGATGCTCCCCGCAGGAGAAATATGATCGGTGGTGACGGAATCGCCCAGCATCGCCAGGATACGTGCACCATGGATATCCTGCACCGGGTCCGGCTTCGCCTGCATACCATCAAAGAACGGTGATAACCGGATGTAGGTTGAGTCCGATTGCCAGCCATAGGTATCTGCACGATCAACATTAATCAACTTCCATTCCGGCGTGCCTTCGAACACCTCGGCATACTCTTTATGGAACATCTCAGTAGAGACCTGTTCTACAGCACGGGCGATTTCCTGCGCACTCGGCCAGATATCTTTCAGATAGACAGGATCGCCTTTTCTGTCATGACCCAGCGGCTCTCTCGTCAGATCAATGTTCATATTCCCGGCCAGCGCATAAGCCACCACCAGCGGCGGAGAAGCCAGCCAGTTTGTTTTCACCAGCGGGTGGATACGCCCTTCAAAGTTACGGTTGCCGGAAAGCACCGCCCCTACCGTCAGATCACCTTTTTTAATCGCCGTTTCAATCGGGTCAGGTAACGGGCCAGAGTTGCCGATACAGGTCGTACAGCCATAACCAACAAGGTTAAAACCCAGCTCATCAAGGTACGGGGTCAGTTTTGCCTGCGCCAGGTAATCAGAAACGACTTTTGACCCCGGTGCCAGCGACGCTTTCACCCACGGCTGGCGCTTCAGACCAAGCGTGACCGCTTTTTTCGCCAGCAATCCAGCCGCCATCAGAACGCTGGGATTCGACGTGTTGGTACATGACGTGATCGCTGCAATCACTACGGCACCATCCGGTAGCTGATATTGATGACCGCTCATTACATAGCCGACCGGCTGACGATCTTTTTGCGAGCTATTCACTTCAAGTTCATTACTCGCCGCGAATGCTTTCGGTACATCACCCAATGCAACACGATCCTGTGGGCGCTTCGGCCCGGCCAGGCTGGCTTCCACAGTGCCCATGTCCAGCTCCAGTGAACTGGTAAACACAGGCTCATCACCTGGGTTACGCCACATCCCCTGTGCCTTAGCATAAGCACCGACTAATTCAACCTGCTCTTCACTACGCCCGCTCAGACGCATGTACTCAAGCGTTACCCCGTCAATCGGGAAAAAACCGCAGGTTGCGCCGTATTCCGGCGACATGTTAGCAATGGTCGCCCGGTCAGCGAGCGGCAGGCTGTCCAGTCCATCGCCATAAAACTCAACAAACTTACCGACCACACCGTGTTTACGCAGCATCTGAGTGACGGTCAGTACCAGATCGGTAGCGGTGATCCCTTCACGAAGTTTACCAACGAGTTTGAAGCCCACGACATCCGGAATCAGCATTGAAACCGGTTGCCCCAGCATGGCGGCCTCTGCTTCAATCCCTCCCACACCCCAGCCCAGCACGCCGAGCCCATTAATCATCGTGGTATGGGAATCGGTACCGACCAGCGTGTCGGGGTAAGCAATCCACTCGCCGTTTTGCAACTCACTCCACACCGCTTTGCCCAGGTATTCGAGGTTTACCTGGTGGCAAATTCCTGTTCCCGGTGGAACGACACTGAATCGGCTAAACGCCTGCTGCCCCCATTTAAGGAACACATAGCGCTCATGGTTGCGCTCCATTTCCAGTCGAACGTTCTCTTCAAAAGCATCATCGTCACCAAAACGATCGACCGTAACGGAGTGATCAATAACCAGATCAACAGGTGAAAGCGGGTTCACTTTTGCTGTATCCCCACCAAGGCGTTTAACCGCTTCGCGCATGGCAGCCAGATCGACCACCGCCGGAACACCGGTAAAGTCCTGCATGAGAACGCGAGCGGGTCGGTAGGCAATTTCGCGATCGGCATGAGCTGTATTCAGCCATTGCGCCAGAGCATGAATATCTTCTTCGGTAACAGAATCACCGTCCTGCCAGCGAAGCAGGTTTTCCAGCAATACTTTTAGTGATTTAGGCAAGCGGGTGATATCACCCAGTGATTTGGCAGCCAGGGGCAAACTGTAGTAGCGGTAGGTTTTATCTTTAACCTGCAATGTGTCCTTACTGGCTTCTCGTAGGGTAGACGACATAGCTCCTCCTTAAATGACAGGGTTGGATCCCCTGACTCTCCTCAGGGTTAGTATTAAAGATAACACAAACAAAATGTAACGCTTTGATAACAACTCAAATTGATAAAAGAGGAGTACGACAAAAAGGTAACGAACGATGCATGTGGCGGGGAATAAGATTGAAGTACGGTAAATGAACAGACCCAATACATCGATGCAACCGACAATACGCTGTTTAGATGGCTTACCACGATTGCGATGTGATTATTCATACTGAATTACATAAGCATGCTAATACTTATTATTATAAAAAACGTATTGCTTATTGTTCTTGCTTATCATCTTCAATAAACAGATCAATAAATGCCCGTTGTTCAGGTGAAAGAGCCCACGAAGCGGGAATATCCTGCTTATTTTCTACAACGTTTTCATTCGCTTGCTCATTATCATGATGAGCAGGTGTAACAGTGGACTGTTGTTCCTGTGTGGACATCAATTACCCCCACACTTTCCAGACTACCAGAGCAACCACGATCCAGAACACGGCGGAGCCCAGAAACACGGTGAACCATGCTTTACGTTTCATCGCGGGATCTCTGCGCGCAGGCTGGTTTCCAGAAGGCATTGCTAACCTCATACTATCGAAATCACTTATCATTTAGGCACCAAACAATCGGTACAATTAATCATCAGATAAGAGGAATCCTAATAAAAACATCCTGAAAAAGCCAGATAATTTTCGAACCCAGCTTTATAAATAACTTAATTGTTTGATCGGTTATAAATATTTGAAAGGAATTTTGGCAGACTTACTCATTTGCAACGACTTTGGAGAATATTTTCCATAAATAATATAAGGATAATAGACAAATAATAAATCATGAATACATTCAATCGCCCCGCTGGTATGGCTGGAGAACCAGGATACCAACGAGGCAACTTGCGTTATTATTTCTCTGGCAATTTAATATCTTTGAACATAGCTTCAATGTCATCGTTGGAACGCAACGCCACCGCCGTATCCACTACATCGCGTGTCAGATGCGGTGCGAAACGCTGAATAAAATCATACATGTAGCTGCGTAAAAACGTGCTGCGACGAAAACCAATTTTAGTGGTGCTGTGACTGAAAATATCATGAGCATCAACACGCACCAGATCCGGATCAGAAATAGGATCCACTGCCATGCTGGCAATCACGCCGACACCCAGCCCCAGTCGGACATAGGTTTTTATCACATCAGCATCGGTTGCCGTAAAAACAATACGCGGCTCAAGACCCGCACGATTAAACGCGGTATCCAGTTCTGAGCGGCCCGTAAAACCAAAGGTGTAAGTCACCAACGGATATTGCGCCAGCTCTTCAATGGATACGGATGCTTTACCCGCCAACGGATGGTCTGGTGTAACAACAATCGAACGGTTCCAGTGATAGCATGGCAGCATCACCAGATCATCGTACAGATGCAGTGCTTCCGTCGCGATGGCAAAATCAGCATTCCCTTTCGAAACAGCCTCGGCAATTTGCGTCGGCGATCCCTGATGCATATGCAACGAAACGCGAGGATAACGCTCAATAAAACCTTTAATCACGTTGGGCAGCGCGTAACGCGCCTGTGTGTGCGTGGTAGCAATATACAACGAACCTTTGTCGGGCCAGGTATGTTCGCCAGCAACCGACTTAATGGCATCCACTTTAGACAAGACTTCGCGGGCAATACGAATCACTTCCTGCCCTGCCGGCGTCACCTGCGTCAGGTGCTTGCCGCTACGGGCAAAAATCTGGATGCCAAGCTCATCTTCCAGCATACGAACTTGCTTACTGATCCCTGGCTGGGAGGTATAGAGTCCTTCGGCCGTTGAGGAGACATTAAGGTTGTGGTTTACCACCTCAACGATATAGCGAAGCTGCTGTAATTTCATGTTAAGCCATCCAGAATTGTGCCATCAGAACATCGTTTAAAAGCAGGCTCACACGTGCTGCTAATACGATTTAATAATAAAAAGCCTGTCAACTATAACCACTATATCATTTATATGTACGCTGTATAGGTATGACAAAAAATAATACGTCGCAAACAAAAAGGGCCGCTTACGCGACCCTTTGAGGAGAAATTCAGCCAGAACGCTGTTATTTCTTACCTTCTACCCATTTACCGTCAACAAAAAATGCAGACCACCCGGTTGCTTTACCGTCTTTTTCCGCAGCGACATATTGCTGCTTAGTTTTACGGCTAAAACGAACCATCGACTTATTACCCTCGGGGTCCGTCTGCGGCGCATCGGCCAGGTAACGCAGTTTTTCCGGCAGACGATCGCGGAAGCGATACAACTCTTCCACTAATGGCGCACGGGTCTCACGTGATTTCGGGAAGGTGTTAGCGGCAAGGAAAATACCTGCTGCACCGTCACGCAACACGAAATACGCGTCCGATTTTTCACACGGCAGTTCCGGCAACGGAACAGGATCTTCTTTCGGCGGAGCCACTTCGCCGTTACGCAGGATCTTACGGGTATTTTTACACTCGTCGTTAGTACATGCCATGTATTTACCGAAACGCCCCATTTTCAGGTGCATTTCAGAACCACATTTCTCGCACTCAACGATAGGACCGTCATAACCCTTAATGCGGAACTCGCCCTCTTCGATCTCGTATCCATCGCAGGTCGGGTTGTTACCACAGACATGCAGCTTACGTTTTGGATCGATGAGATAGCTGTCCATCGCCGTACCACACTTCTGGCAGCGACGCTTCGCGCGCAAGGCGTTAGTTTCAGCGTCATCCCCTTCCAGTACGTTCAGGACTTCATTCTCCGGCACCAGGTTAATCGTGGTTTTGCAACGCTCTTTCGGTGAAAGCGCATAGCCGGAACACCCAAGGAATACACCGGTGCTGGCGGTACGGATACCCATCTTACGCCCACATGTCGGACAATCAATGCTGGTCAGTACCATCTGGTTCGGGCGCATGCCGCCTTCTTCGGGATCTTTCTCGGCTTTATCCAACTGCTGAGTAAAATCACTGAAGAAGTTGTCGAGCACACCTTTCCACTCGGCTTCGTGGTTCGCCACCTGGTCAAGGCTGTCTTCCATCTGCGCGGTGAAATCGTAGTTCATCAATTCGCGGAAGTTTTCTTCCAGACGATCGGTGACAATTTCACCCATTTTTTCAGCGTAGAAGCGACGGTTCTCAACGCGAACGTAGCCGCGATCCTGAATTGTAGAGATGATCGAGGCATACGTTGATGGACGACCAATACCCCGTTTCTCAAGTTCTTTAACCAACGAGGCTTCACTGAAGCGCGCAGGTGGCTTGGTAAAGTGTTGAGCGGGTGTCAACTCGACAAGCGTCAGTAAATCACCTTTATCCACGGCCGGTAAGATGCGATCTTCATCACCTTTACGCAGTGCAGGCATCACTTTTGTCCAGCCATCGAAACGCAGAATACGACCACGTGCTTTCAGGCGAAAATCACCCGCGCCCACGGTTAACGTAGTGGAGTCGTATTTCGCTGGCGTCATCTGACAGGCAACAAACTGGCGCCAAATCAGTTGATACAGTTTTTGGGCATCGGCTTCCATATCTTTCAGCGATTCCGCCTGAACAGCGACATCAGAAGGACGGATAGCTTCGTGCGCTTCCTGCGAATTCTCTTTGCTGGCATACTGGTTTGCGCTTTCTGGCAGATACTTCTTGCCAAAATTATCGCTAATATAATCACGGACCATCGCCACAGCATCCTGACTCAGGTTGGTGGAGTCAGTACGCATATAAGTGATATAACCCGCTTCATACAAGCGCTGTGCCATCATCATGGTTTTCTTCACGCCAAAGCCCAGACGCGTGCTGGCAGCCTGCTGTAACGTGGAAGTGATAAAGGGGGCACCCGGCTTGCTGCTGGTTGGCTTATCTTCGCGTTCCAGAACGCTATAACGTGCTTTTTCCAGCAGGCTTACTGCCGCGAGTGTTTGCTCGCGATTAACCGGACGGAACGGTTTATCGTTCTGGTGAGTGACCTCCAGCGGCAATGCTTCACCGGCAGGTGTCGTGGTATTGGCATCGATCTCCCAGAACTCTTCGGGTACGAATGCTTTAATTTCACGCTCACGCTCAACAACCAGACGCACAGCTACTGACTGTACTCGACCGGCAGACAGGCCACGGGCAATTTTTTTCCACAGCAGCGGCGACACCATATAGCCGACAACGCGGTCCATAAAGCGACGAGCCTGTTGTGCATTAACGCGGTCGATGTTCAGCTCGCCCGGTTTTTCAAACGCCTGACGAATAGCGTTTTTAGTAATTTCGTTAAACACCACGCGGCTGTAGCGGGTGTCGTCGCCACCGATAACTTCCCGCAGGTGCCAGGCAATGGCTTCCCCTTCGCGGTCAAGGTCGGTTGCGAGATAGATGTGGTCGGCTTTTTCAGCCAGTTGTTTCAGTTCAGAGACAACTTTCTCTTTACCAGGCAGCACTTCATAGCGCGCATCCCAGTTGTGCCACGGGTCAACGCCCATGCGGTTGACGAGAGCGCCACGTTCATCCTTTTTGGGCTTTTTAGCCGTTTTGGTGGAGGTTGAGTCGGCGCTCTTTTTAGTTGCTGAGCCGCTGGTCGGCAAATCACGGATATGACCGACGCTGGATTTCACCACGTAGTCATTACCCAGATACTTGTTGATCGTTTTGGCTTTTGCCGGGGACTCAACGATGACAAGAGCTTTACCCATATTCACCTTTACCTAATTTGATTCTTCCAGAATGCGTCGCACGTTGATTCACCTTCCACTGGCGACGAGACATCGATATGGTCTCTGTGTCGGCGGATATCAACCCCTTAAACTGATTCGCGCTTGTAATGTAACTCTCATGTAACTGAGTTAACAGGCTTTTTCGCACGCAAACGCTATAGCGCGACGGAGTATTGGTCGAATGTCAAGCAAATCTGTTGCCAGATTGACGAAAGCGTCACACTGTACCTGATAAAATGCGTTACGCAACTTTATTAGCATGCAAAAACAAATCTCGCCAGTCAGCCCCCTGTCGTATAACCTTCGTTTGTGTCAGGGAATATTTGCCCATAAGCCGGGCTCGGCGTAGACTAATGTCCTTGTTTAAGGAGTAAATAATGCATAAAGACACTCAACCCATCGATCGCGAAACACTGCTGATTGAAGCCAACAAAATCATTCGTGAGCATGAGGACACGCTGGCGGGGATTGTCGCCACCGGCGTAACGCAGCGAAATGGCGTGCTGGTTTTCAGCGGAGATTACTTTTTAGACGAGCAAGGGCTACCAACGCCCAAAAGCACTGCGGTGTTTAATATGTTTAAACACCTGGCACATGTGCTTTCTGAAAAGTACCACTTGATCGATTAACGCGAGAAATGATTTGTCGGATGGCGGCGCCGCCATCCGGCAATTGCAATTTTACATCAGGGGCTTCTGTCCCCGCTGCCACCAGCGCATAAGTAAGCGGTCTGCACTTTCTGCCGCGCTGCCAGTGAAACGGTCCATCAGTTTTTTGCGCTGCATATAGCGGACGTTCAGCACCTCACGGTCATCCATCAACCCCAGAATCACTTCGTCACTGGTATTGATCTCATCGACCAACCCATTTGCCAGCGCCTGTTGACCGAACCAGTGTTCACCTGTAGCAACCTGTTCGATGTCCAGAGCTGGACGCATACGCTGCACAAAATCTTTAAACAGATGATGGGTTTCATTCAAATCTTCACGGAATTTCTGTCGCCCTTCTTCCGTATTTTCACCAAGCAGTGTCAGCGTACGTTTGTACTGCCCAGCCGTGTGCAGCTCGATATCAATATCCTTGCCTTTCAGAAAACGGTTGAAGTTCGGGATCTGCGCCACCACGCCAATCGAGCCCACAATGGCAAACGGCGCTGAGACAATTTTATCCGCGACACAGGCCATCATATATCCGCCGCTCGCAGCGACTTTATCCACCGTTACCGTCAAGGGAATCGCCTTATCACGCAGGCGTTGCAACTGCGAGGCCGCCAGTCCATAACCATGTACCACACCACCGGGGCTTTCCAGACGCACAACCACCTGATCCTGCGGTTTTACCACCGCCAGTACCGCCGTGATCTCTTCCCGTAATGCGCTGACCTCGTGGGCATCCATACTACCCTTAAAATCGAGCACCCAGACGCGAGGTTTGTCTGATGACGAACTGTCCCCCTGTTTTGCTTTGGCTTTGGCGGTTTTGGCCTCTAGCTTGTGCTTCTTTTTCTGCGCTTTATGCCATAACTTCTGCTGATGACTATCCAACAATGCCATCGACAGATCTTCCTTCATCTCTTTATATTGATCGCTAAGATTAATAACGCGTAGTTCACCACGCTGACGCTTACGTTGTGTCGCGTTTACAATCAGCATGACAATCACCGCAATAGCCACCACAACAGTGACAATTTTTGCCAAAAACAGCCCATATTCAGACAACAATTCCACGAGACCCACCTTGGTTAAACAACGCTACTTTCGCTCAGTGTACAACAGGCGTGTAAACCCGTCTTGCTTCATCCATCCGATGCTGAATCGGCAAAAAGCATGACAAAGTGTTCATTTTGCGGTGTTATTACCTTTGGCTGATTGAAATACACCAGTGTTTAAGGCATAAAGCCGAAAAGTTATCGCGAACGAGATGGCCAAAGCGTCGCCGAGGAGTAGCCGTGCATTACCAACCTAAACAAGACCTGTTACAGGATCGCATTATTCTGGTCACCGGTGCCAGTGATGGCATCGGGCGTGAAGCCGCGCTTACCTATGCACGCTACGGTGCGACCGTTATCCTGCTTGGACGTAATGAAGAAAAATTGCGTCAGGTTGCCCGCACCGTCGCCGATGAAAACGGAACACAGCCACAATGGTTTACACTGGATCTGCTGACCTGTACCTCTGAAGAGTGTCACCAGTTGGCGCAACGCCTCGCCGCACATTATCCACGTCTGGATGGGGTGCTGCATAACGCCGGACTGCTGGGCGATATCTGCCCGATGAGCGAACAAAATCCGCAGGTATGGCAGGATGTCATGCAGGTCAATGTCAACGCGACGTTTATGTTGACTCAGGCATTGCTGCCGCTGTTACTCAAATCAGATTCAGGATCGCTGGTCTTTACCTCCTCAAGCGTCGGTCGTCAGGGACGGGCTAACTGGGGAGCTTATGCCACCTCCAAGTTTGCCACCGAAGGGATGATGCAGGTACTGGCAGACGAATACCAGAATCGCCATCTGCGCGTAAATTGCATTAATCCAGGCGGCACGCGTACCGGCATGCGTGCCAGCGCATTCCCGACGGAAGATCCGCAAAAACTCAAAACCCCCGCCGACATTATGCCGCTTTACCTGTGGCTGATGGGCGATGACAGCCGCCGTAAAACCGGTATGACTTTTGATGCCCAGCCGGGCCGTAAACCAGGAATTGCCCAATGAGTGAAGAACGCTATCAGCAGCGCCAACAGCGCGTAAAAGACCGGGTTGACGCGCGTGTTGCGGCCGCCAGGGACGAGCGCGGAATTATCATCGTGTTTACCGGTAATGGTAAAGGTAAAACTACCGCTGCGTTTGGTACAGCAACTCGCGCAGTGGGCCACGGTAAAAAAGTCGGTGTAGTGCAGTTCATTAAAGGTACATGGCCAAACGGCGAAAGAAATCTGCTCGAACCTCATGGTGTAGAGTTTCAGGTGATGGCGACCGGGTTTACCTGGGAAACACAAAATCGTGAAGCTGACACTGCCGCCTGTCTGGCCGTATGGGAACACGGTAAGCGAATGCTGGCCGATCCTGAGCTGGATATGGTTGTGCTGGATGAACTGACGTATATGGTGGCCTACGACTACCTACCGCTTGAAGAGGTGATCAACGCTTTAAACGCGCGCCCGGCCCAGCAGACAGTCATTATTACGGGTCGTGGATGCCATCGCGATATTCTGGAGTTAGCCGACACGGTCAGCGAGTTGCGTCCGGTCAAGCATGCTTTTGAAGCGGGCATTAAAGCCCAAATGGGGATTGATTACTAACAGCAGGCCGGATAAGGCGCTTGCGCCGCATCCGGCTCCACGCTAACGCCTGATGGCGCTTTGCTTATCAGGCCTGCTCATGATTAACCGTTGTTGCTGCGTCCACCCGGGCGACGGCTGCTGCCGACCTGAGAGTGACGTTTCACCGCACGGCGGATCTGATTCGCTTTCATACGACGACGGTCTTTCTCGACAGCGACTTTAGACGTGGTTTCCGGTTTCAACTCCACCAGTTCACGCAGATAGTTAGTCTGTGCAAGATCAAGCTCTGTCCAGCCACCACGCGGCAGGCCTTTCGGCAATGGAATATCGCCATAACGTACACGGATAAGACGACTTACCTGCACGCCTACCGCTTCCCACAGACGACGAACCTCGCGGTTGCGGCCTTCAGTCAGCGTGACGTTATACCACTGGTTAATCCCTTCACCACCGCTGAACTTGATGGTTTTAAACGCAGCCGGACCATCTTCCAGCTGTACGCCACGGCTCAGATCACGCAGTTTAGCATCGTCAACCTGACCGAACACACGCACCGCGTATTCGCGTTCAACTTCACGGCTCGGGTGCATCAGACGGTTCGCCAGTTCACCATCAGTAGTAAACAGCAGCAGACCACAGGTATTGACGTCCAGACGACCTACGGCAATCCAGCGCGCGTCACGCAGCTTTGGCAAGCGGTCAAAAACGGTTGGACGACCTTCCGGGTCGTTACGGGTACACAGTTCACCTTCCGGCTTGTAATAGGCCAGAACGCGGCAGATTTGTTCTGCAGATTCTTTTACCGAAATCAGATGACCGTCGATACGGATTTTCAGACCCGGCGTCACTTCAACGCGATCGCCAAGCGTGGCAATTTTGCCATCAACGCTCACACGACCTGCTGCAATAATGGATTCAATTTCACGGCGAGAACCGTGGCCAGCACGCGCCAGCACTTTTTGTAACTTTTCGCTCATAGAGCTTCCTTTAGGTGTCGCCTTCACAGGCGTCGAACAGGAGAATCAACGGC
This sequence comes from Citrobacter sp. Cu233, assembly GCF_030332225.1. GTDB lineage: Bacteria > Pseudomonadota > Gammaproteobacteria > Enterobacterales > Enterobacteriaceae > Citrobacter. Next base: position 205,941 of record NZ_JAOWIF010000043.1, on the reverse strand, counting down.
GCCAGTCAGCGCCATTTTAAGGCCGCGTAGTATACCGAGTTGCGCCCTTATAAGAAAGGTTTAACGTCACCAACGCCTTCGCGCAATACCACCGGAGAATCATCGGTTAAATCGATGACCGTCGTCGGTTGTTGACCAAGGTAACCGCCGTGGATGATCAGATCGACCAGCTTCTCCAGACGATCTTTGATCTCTTCGGGATCGGACTCGGTAAATTCACTGCCCGGCAGCATCAGCGAGGTGGAGAGCATAGGTTCGCCAAGCGCTTCCAGCAATGCCAGCGCAATCGGATTGGACGGTACGCGAAGACCAATGGTTTTACGTTTTTCCTGCAGCAGTCGGCGCGGCACTTCTTTCGTCCCTTTCAGGATAAAAGTATAGTTGCCTGGCGTATTGTTTTTAATTAAACGAAAGGCCACGTTGTCGACAAATGAATAGGTAGACAGCTCTGACAAATCGCGGCACATCAGCGTAAAGTTGTGGCCATCCGGCAGATGACGGATACGACAAATACGCTCCATCGCGCCTTTATCTTCAATTTTGCAACCCAACGCATAGCCGGAGTCGGTTGGATAGACAATCACCCCACCTTTACGCACAATTTCAACGGCCTGATTGATCAACCGCTGCTGTGGGTTTTCGGGATGAATATAAAAAAACTGGCTCATACTTTCCTCTCTGTGATCTCGGGCTGTTCCCAAAGCTGCCACACACCTTCGACGCCGGCAGGTAACCAAAGTTTACGACCCAGCTCAATCCACGGACACGGCTGATGAAAATCAGACCCTTGCGATGCCCACAACTGATGCTGGCGCGCAAGCGTCGCCAGATGGGTGCGTTCATTGGGAGACTGCTGGCACTGTGCCACTTCCATCGCGTCACCGTGATGTTCAGCAAAATGTGCAACCAGTCTTTTCAGCCACTTAGCGCTAAGATCGTACCGCCCAGGATGAGCCAGAACTGCCTTACCGCCAGAATGATGAATGACATCAATAGCTTGTTCTATTGTACACCACTGTGGCGGAACATAACCGGTTTTCCCACGGGCAAGATATTTTTTAAAGACATCCGCCATAGTGCTGGCTTTTCCGCTTTCAACCAGAAAGCGCGCAAAATGACCCCGCGTGACGGCCCCGCCGTCAGCCAAACGCAACGCCCCTTCCCACGCCCCCGGAATATGCGCTTTGTCCAGCCGTTCTGCAATCAGTTGCGCGCGCTGCTGGCGGCGTTCCGTTTGCTGTGCCAAAAACGCACACATCACAGGATGTGCGGTATCAATATTCAGACCCACAATATGGATCTCATGGTTTTCCCAGACCGTGGAAATTTCAACGCCGGCTATCAAATTCAACGCTAAACCTGAACGTGAAATTTCTTCTCTTGCCGCCGGAATTGCTGCCGTGGTGTCATGATCGGTAATCGCCAGTGTTCCGACTCGCATCTCTACCGCACGATGTACTAAGGCCTCTGGCGTCAACCGTCCGTCGGACGCCGTTGTATGACTGTGCAGGTCGTAAATCACTGCGTAATTCGTGTCGCTCAAGGCGGCTCCCGTTTCAATAAATGTCGTATCGCGATCATCATAGCGGTTTCGACAAATTAACTGAAATCAGGTGTTGACTTTACTCCATCGAACTAGTTAACTAGTACGCAAGTTCACATGAAGAAGGTATCTGAGATGAAAGCACGCTTTGTTCTGCACGGTTGGTGGCGCACTTCCTGATTTCGGGCAGTGTCTCACGTCTGCAATATGCAACCAGATACCCGGCCCGCCAACTGAGCGGGCTTTTTTTTGAACAAAATTAATGAGAAGAACGATGCAAACACAAAAACCAACACTTGAACTGCTCGCCTGCGATGCCGCCTACCGTGAGAACCCAACGGCGCTGTTTCATCAGGTGTGTGGCGCACGACCGGCAACGTTGTTGCTGGAATCCGCCGATATTGACAGCAAGGATGATCTCAAGAGCCTGCTGCTGGTAGACAGCGCGTTGCGTATTACCGCCTTAGGTGACACCGTCACTATTCAGGCGCTGTCGGCGAATGGTGCGTCGCTGCTTCCTCTGCTGGACGTCGCCCTGCCCGCGGGCGTTGAAAACGATAAACAGCCGAACGTCCGTCAGTTGACATTCCCCAGCGTAAGCCCGCTGCTGGATGAGGATGCCCGTTTATGCTCACTTTCTGTATTTGACGCGTTCCGTTTATTGCAGGAGCTGGTCAATGTGCCGCCGCAAGAGCGTGAAGCCATGTTCTTCGGCGGTCTGTTTTCCTACGACCTGGTTGCCGGATTTGAAGATTTACCCCAGCTTGAGGCGGGTAACCGTTGCCCGGACTACTGCTTCTATCTGGCAGAAACGCTGATGGTTATTGACCACCAGAAAAAAAGCACCCGCATTCAGGCCAGCATCTTTACGCCAAATGACGAGGAAAAACAGCGAATTAACGCCCGCCTGGCACAGTTGAGCCAACAGCTCACAGAACCCGCACCGCCGCTGCCCGTTACCGACGTGCCGCAAATGCGTTGTGAATGCAACCAGAGTGATGAAGAGTTCGGTGCCGTGGTGCGCGGAATGCAGAAAGCGATTCGTGCCGGTGAGATTTTCCAGGTGGTGCCTTCCCGCCGCTTTTCGCTGCCCTGCCCGTCACCGCTGGCTGCCTACTATGTGCTGAAAAAGAGCAATCCGAGCCCGTACATGTTCTTCATGCAGGATAACGATTTCACACTGTTCGGCGCGTCGCCAGAGAGCTCGTTGAAATACGATGCCACCAGCCGCCAGATTGAAATCTACCCGATTGCCGGGACCCGCCCGCGTGGTCGCCGTGCGGATGGCTCGCTGGACCGCGATCTCGACAGCCGTATTGAACTGGAAATGCGTACCGACCATAAAGAACTTTCCGAACACTTGATGCTGGTAGACCTGGCTCGTAACGATCTCGCTCGTATCTGTACCCCAGGTAGCCGCTATGTTGCCGACCTGACCAAAGTCGACCGTTACTCTTTCGTGATGCACCTGGTATCCCGTGTGGTGGGCGAACTGCGTAGCGATCTGGATGTGCTTCATGCTTACCGCGCCTGTATGAACATGGGCACGCTGAGCGGCGCGCCAAAAGTCCGCGCGATGCAATTGATTGCCGAGGCCGAAGGTCGTCGTCGGGGCAGCTATGGTGGTGCGGTCGGCTACTTTACCGCCCATGGCGATCTGGATACCTGCATTGTGATCCGTTCGGCCCTGGTGGAAGACGGTATCGCCACCGTGCAGGCCGGTGCCGGGATTGTTCTGGATTCTGTTCCGCAGTCTGAAGCCGATGAAACCCGTAATAAAGCGCGTGCCGTTTTGCGTGCTATCGCCACCGCGCACCATGCACAGGAGACTTTCTAATGGCTGACATTCTGCTACTCGATAACATCGACTCATTTACTTACAACCTGGCAGATCAGCTGCGCACTAACGGTCACAACGTGGTGATTTACCGTAACCATATCCCGGCTCAGACATTAATTGACCGTTTAGCGACGATGAAAAATCCTGTACTGATGCTTTCTCCTGGGCCTGGCGCACCAAGTGAAGCGGGCTGCATGCCAGAGCTGTTAACCCGCCTGCGCGGCAAACTGCCCATTATCGGTATTTGTCTGGGGCATCAGGCGATTGTTGAGGCCTATGGTGGATATGTGGGTCAGGCAGGGGAAATCCTGCATGGCAAAGCCTCCAGCATTGAACACGATGGTCAGGCAATGTTCAGCGGCCTGGCAAACCCATTGCCTGTGGCGCGCTATCACTCGCTGGTCGGCAGCAACGTACCGGCCGGATTAACCATTAATGCGCATTTTAACGGTATGGTAATGGCAGTTCGTCACGATACCGACCGCGTATGCGGCTTCCAGTTCCATCCGGAATCGATTCTGACCACTCAGGGTGCGCGTCTGCTGGAGCAAACGCTGGCCTGGGCACAACAGAAGCTCGAACAAACCAATACGCTGCAACCTATTCTGGAAAAACTGTACCAGGCCCAAACGTTATCTCAGCAGGAAAGCCACCAGCTGTTCTCTGCTGTCGTTCGCGGTGAACTGAAGCCGGAACAGTTGGCTGCAGCACTGGTGAGTATGAAAATACGTGGAGAGCATCCGAACGAAATTGCCGGCGCAGCAACGGCATTACTGGAAAATGCCGCCCCATTCCCGCGCCCGGATTATCTGTTTGCCGACATTGTCGGAACCGGCGGTGACGGCAGTAACAGTATCAATATTTCCACCGCCAGTGCGTTTGTCGCGGCGGCCTGTGGATTAAAAGTAGCCAAACACGGTAACCGCAGCATCTCCAGTAAATCAGGATCCTCAGATCTGCTGGCGGCATTTGGTATCAATCTGGATATGAACGCCGATAAATCCCGCCAGGCGCTTGACGACCTGGGCGTGTGTTTCCTGTTTGCGCCGAAATACCACACCGGTTTTCGCCATGCGATGCCGGTACGCCAGCAGTTGAAAACCCGGACGTTGTTTAATGTACTTGGGCCATTGATTAATCCGGCGCATCCGCCGCTGGCGCTGATCGGCGTTTACAGCCCGGAACTGGTGTTGCCGATTGCCGAAACACTGCGTGTGCTGGGATATCAACGGGCAGCCGTGGTACACAGTGGCGGAATGGATGAAGTTTCGCTGCATGCGCCGACCATCGTGGCAGAACTGCACGATGGTGAAATCAAGAGCTACCAGCTAACGGCGGAAGACTTTGGCCTGACGCCATATCATCAGGAACAGTTGGCCGGCGGCACGCCGGAAGAAAACCGTGACATTCTGAGTCGCTTGTTACAAGGTAAAGGTGAGGCCGCTCATGAGGCTGCTGTTGCCGCGAATGTCGCCATGTTAATGCGCCTGCACGGTAAAGAAGACTTAAAAGCCAACGCGCAAACCGTGATTAATGTGCTGCGCAGCGGTGCGGCTTACGACCGTGTCACTGCACTGGCAGCAAGAGGGTAAATGATGCAAACCGTTTTAGCGAAAATTGTCGCTGACAAGGCGATTTGGGTAGAAGCCCGCAAACAGCAACAACCACTGGTCAGCTTTCAAAATGATGTTCACCCCAGCACACGTGATTTCTACAATGCGCTGCAAGGGACACGAACCGCTTTTATTCTGGAGTGCAAAAAAGCCTCTCCGTCAAAAGGCGTGATCCGTGATGATTTCGACCCGGCACAGATTGCGGGAGTATACAAACATTACGCGTCAGCAATTTCCGTGCTGACGGACGAGAAATATTTTCAGGGTAGCTTTGATTTCCTGCCCATCGTCAGTCGCATCGCACCACAGCCGATCCTGTGTAAAGACTTTATTATCGATCCTTACCAGATTTACCTGGCACGTTTCTACCAGGCGGACGCCTGCCTGCTGATGCTGTCGGTTTTAGATGATGAACAGTATCGTCAGCTCGCTGCCGTTGCCCACAGCCTGAAAATGGGCGTGCTGACTGAAGTAAGCAATGAAGAAGAGTTGGAGCGCGCCATCGCGCTGGGTGCAAAAGTCGTCGGTATTAACAACCGTGATTTACGTGACCTGTCGATTGACCTCAATCGTACTCGCCAGCTTGCACCTCGTCTGGGCCATGGCGTTACCGTCATCAGTGAATCCGGGATCAACACCTATGGCCAGGTTCGCGAACTCAGCCATTTCGCCAACGGTTTTCTGATCGGCTCTGCGCTGATGTCCCATGATGACCTGCATACCGCCGTGCGTCGCGTTTTGCTTGGCGAAAATAAAGTCTGCGGACTGACCCGTGCACAGGATGCAAAAGCAGCGTACGAATCCGGGGCCATTTATGGCGGAGTCATTTTTGTCCCGACCTCACCGCGCGCTGTCAGCGTTGAGCAGGCGCGAGACGTTATGACGGGTGCGCCGTTACAGTATGTCGGCGTGTTCCGTAACACCGACATCGCCGACGTCCACGAAAAAGTCACCGCACTGTCGCTGGTCGCCGTACAACTACACGGCAGCGAAGATCAGGCCTATGTCGATGCTCTGCGCAATGTGCTGCCCGCGCAGGTAAAAATCTGGAAGGCACTGAGTGTTGGCGAATCACTGCCCGCTCGTCGCTATCAACATATTGATAAATACGTTTTTGATAACGGCCAGGGTGGCAGCGGTAAGCGCTTTGACTGGTCGCTGTTAGGCGGACAATCGCTGGATAACGTTTTACTGGCTGGCGGACTCGGTGCAGATAACTGCGCCGACGCGGCTAAAACCGGCTGTGCCGGGCTCGATTTCAATTCTGGCGTAGAGTCACAGCCGGGCATCAAAGATGCACGTCTTCTGGCTTCAGTCTTTCAGACGCTGCGCGCATATTAAGGAAAAGGACATGACAACATTACTCAATCCGTATTTTGGCGAATTTGGCGGTATGTATGTGCCACAGATTCTGATGCCTGCACTGCGCCAACTGGAAGAAGCGTTCGTCAGTGCACAAAAAGACCCTGAATTTCAGGCACAGTTTACTGACCTGTTGAAAAACTACGCTGGTCGCCCTACTGCACTCACCAAATGCCAGAACATCACTAACGGTACCAGGACAACGCTGTATCTCAAGCGTGAAGATCTGCTGCACGGCGGCGCGCACAAAACTAACCAGGTGCTGGGACAAGCGTTACTGGCGAAGCGTATGGGGAAAACAGAAATTATCGCAGAAACCGGCGCGGGCCAGCACGGTGTGGCGTCTGCCCTTGCCAGCGCCTTGCTGGGTTTAAAGTGCCGTATTTATATGGGTGCGAAAGACGTCGAGCGTCAGTCTCCGAACGTTTTCCGTATGCGTCTGATGGGTGCTGAGGTTATTCCGGTACACAGCGGCTCCGCCACGTTGAAAGATGCCTGTAACGAGGCATTGCGCGACTGGTCTGGCAGTTACGATACCGCGCACTATATGCTTGGTACGGCGGCAGGTCCGCATCCTTTCCCGACTATCGTACGCGAGTTCCAGCGCATGATTGGTGAAGAAACAAAAGCACAGATTCTGGAAAAAGAAGGCCGTCTGCCGGATGCTGTGATCGCCTGTGTAGGTGGCGGCTCAAACGCGATCGGCATGTTCGCCGATTTTATAAATGAAACCAGCGTTGGTCTGATTGGCGTTGAGCCAGGTGGTCACGGGATCGAATCCGGTGAGCACGGCGCACCGCTGAAACATGGTCGTGTTGGGATTTACTTCGGCATGAAGTCGCCAATGATGCAGACCACTGAAGGGCAAATCGAAGAGTCCTACTCCATTTCTGCGGGACTGGACTTCCCGTCAGTCGGGCCACAGCACGCTTATCTGAACAGTATCGGACGCGCTGACTATGTTTCGATTACTGATGATGAAGCGCTGGAAGCCTTCAAAACACTGTGTCTGCATGAGGGGATTATCCCGGCGCTGGAGTCTTCCCACGCCCTGGCACATGCGTTGAAAATGATGCGTGAAAACCCGGAGAAAGAACAATTACTGGTGGTCAACCTCTCTGGTCGCGGCGACAAAGACATTTTCACCGTACACGATATTCTGAAAGCGCGAGGGGAAATCTGATGGAACGTTATGAAAACCTGTTTGCACAACTGAAGGACCGCAAAGAAGGCGCTTTTGTCCCCTTCGTGACCCTGGGCGATCCCTCTGTTGAACAGTCACTGAAAATCATTGATACGCTGATCGAAGCGGGTGCCGATGCGCTTGAGCTGGGTATTCCGTTCTCCGACCCGCTGGCCGACGGCCCAACCATTCAGGAAGCGACATTACGCGCATTCGCGGCAGGCGTCACACCGTCACAATGCTTTGAAATGTTGGCACTGATTCGGCAAAAACACCCAACCATTCCGATTGGTTTACTGATGTATGCCAACCTGGTGTTCAGCAAGGGTATTGACGAATTTTACGCACAATGCGAGAAGGTTGGCGTAGATTCGGTATTAGTCGCCGATGTGCCGGTTGAAGAATCCGCGCCATTCAGAACGGCGGCATTACGCCATAATGTAGCGCCAATTTTCATTTGCCCGCCTAACGCTGACGAAGAACTGCTACGCCAGATTGCCTCTTATGGCCGCGGTTATACCTATTTATTGTCACGCGCAGGTGTTACCGGTGCCGAAAATCGTGCAGCGTTACCGTTGCATCATCTGGTCGAAAAACTGAAAGAATTCAATGCCCCGCCTTCTTTACAGGGCTTTGGTATCTCTGCACCGGAACAGGTGACAGGCGCAATTGAAGCAGGTGCTGCGGGGGCTATTTCTGGATCGGCGATTGTCAAAATCATTGAGAAGAATGTTGCAGCACCAGAGCAAATGCTGGTTGAGCTGAAAGCCTTTGTCAGTGCAATGAAAGCCGCGACCCATCAGTAAGCTGAAATAACCGCCAGAGGTTTCTGGCGGTTTTACCCGTCTTTTGCCTGCTTCATTTTGTACATGGCGTTATCCGCATTCTGGATTGCCACATCCAGTTCGCCCCCCACCTCGGCAACGCCCCATGACACCGACAGCGGTACGGTGTGTCCATCCACCACAAAGACGTGATCGTTGACCTGGCCACTGATACGCTGCGCAATCGCGATAGCATCACTTGTCTGGGAACGAAACAGCAGGATCATAAATTCATCCCCACCAGTACGAATCACGAGGTCGTGGCTTGTACGGGTGTTTGACAACATTCTGTTGGCAATAGTTTGCAGTGCACGATCACCTGCTGCATGCCCCCAGGTGTCGTTGACAGCCTTAAACTTATTGCAATCCAGCAGCACCACAGAACAATGTGATAAGTCCCGACGCTTAATAATGTCGAGAATTCGCCGATTAAAGCAGCCAGTCAGCGAATCAATATAAACCTTGAGGTCGCTTTGATTCAGCCACGACTTCAGCGAAAAACTGATCATAATAAAGAAGAACGGTGCCAGCAGTATCACAATTCCGGCGTGCGTATCGCGCACCATAAACCGGCCTAATGCTATCGAATAGTACAGCGCATATTTTTCCGACAACTTCCGCACCATAATGCGCGTTTTATCCGTACATTTGCCAGATAAACAGAGGCGCTCATTATTGGATAAATTCACCAGAGCCACATTCAGGCCCGGTGGCATTTGATAGTCAAAAGCATTTGCCAGCGCCTCCTGCAACTCGGGCTTTGAATGGTCATAGACCAGATAGGCGACGATTTGATCCGATATCTCTTTCCCGGAAAGGTCATAGATATAGCTCACCACGCTGTAGGCTTTTTCACCGGTAATTTTATCGGTATAAAAATTCGTTGAGCTAAGCGCTTTATTCTTGATGTTTTTTTGCAGCAGACGGGTATAAAAATCGACTGGCGGATAGAAAAATCCGGTAATGTCCTGCGCCATTTCAGAATCAGAGAACGTAAAATTGCGCGAATCAGAAGGCATAAACCAGTAAAAATAATCCGCATTCCTGGCAATGATGTAACGATGCGCATCAAAACTGCCAGGATTCAACTCATTAACCCTGCCGCGAATAAACTCCGCTGCCGTATACATACATAGAGCTTTAAGGTTGGCTTGTCGGGCGATAATCGCCCCTGTCGCCGAATGCACCCGCTTTGGGTCGGCATTAATTCCCCATTCCCCCGCATTACGCGGAACAAACTGCGCCGCATTATCACATTGATCGTCATTTTTAATGTGATGGTAGCGCTCACCAATCGCATCGGCGATGAGTTCATTATCGTTAAAGATATCCAGCATACGGGCTTGCAGGCGGTTAATCCCTTCGCTGGCCGTGGCCATACGCTGTTCGTAGATGATAAACAGAAACAACGAGGTAAATATCAGCGTAATCAGCCCCGATACCAGCAGTGCCTGCCTGTTCCTGAGCTTATCTTGCACAATCTTCACGAGTCCACCCTGATAGTTAACGGTAATGCCAAACCGGTTACCCGTTTATGTTGTTGCATAACAGCGCTGAGAATTAAAAATAATATAGATCGTCCTGTGGCCCTGATAATGGATGAAAATAACGTCTCTCCCGTGTACCTAAGTTACAGATTTATACAACAAAAGAACATTTTTGTTAACAAAAATGCAAACTAGTCATCCCCGGCAATCGGATAGCCGGCACGTCGAATCGCTTCCCGACAGTCGCTCACGCCTGCGGCATACCCAGCTTCGATTTCACAAACCGGACTGGCGCTGCAATAAGGTAGTGTGATTTGTGTGGAGATGACCTTTTCCAGGGCTTCCACCCTGCTCATGTAATTCAATAATTCGCGCGCAGCATAGACGGCAAACTCTTTCATATCATCGTCTATGGATGCTTCCATAAGGGAAATTTTTTGTTGTAGCAGCTGACGGGTCAATATCATCATCAATACCCTCAAAGCCAGTTTGCTTAAAGAGTAGCATTACATCAAAAGGGAGAAAGTCGGGAAGGGGAAAAGAGAGGAGAAAAAGCTGGCCGCAAAACGACCAGCCTTTCGGACTGGAATCGCTGACTTAAAAACGATAACCCGCAGAGAACATGAACACCCACGGATCAAGGCGTACGCTGTCGCGCTGCTGGACGCCACCCATTTTATAGCTCGCGGTGGTGTCGATATCCATGTACCAGACTGACATGTTAATCAGCCAGTCGCGGTTAATCAGATAGTCCATACCGACTTGTCCCGCTGCACCCCAGGAGTCTTTCAGGCTCAGATCGGATAAACCCGCTTCTTTCCCGTTGTTGTTAAAACCTTCATCGAAGAAAGTCGTGTAGTTCACACCCACGCCAACGTAAGGACGCAGTTTGCTGCTGGAGTCGCCAAAGTACCACTGCGCCATTAACGTCGGCGGTAAATGATGAACGGTGGCAATATCACCGGTTGGCCCGGTGCCGATCTTATGGCGGAACGGCGTGGCTGCCAGTAACTCAACGCCAATATTGTCGGTTGCCATATACGTGAATGTCAGGCCCAGTTGCGTATTGTTGCTGACATCAAAGCCACCCAGGCTTCCCAGCGTACCACCCGCGCCTTCCGTCGGTCTGACGGTAGCCGAACCTGCACGAATAAAGAACTCTCCGGCCTCATGCGCAAATGCGTTCCCAGAGAGAAGAGTTGTTAAAGCCAATGCTGCAACTGTTAATTTTTTCATGTCCGCTCCATCGTTATGGTTATAAAAGCGGAACGAATATACCCACAATGGAGTAATAAGTGATCTAACCTGGATCACATTGAGTTTAATAATTTAACATTTATTGATCCAGATTAAGTTAGAACTTGCATTCAAAATCCTGGTTAAATTAATTCAGATCAATTTTGATATATTTTCACTAAGCAAGTACCTTTAATGCCAACAGGAAGCGGTGGTTATTTGAACGTGATGTACAGAGAACAAACAACGATGTTGCAAGATGCTGAAGTCCTGGCCAAAAATTACCGGAGCTTTACAAAGATATGCCTTTCCATACATCGCACGATGCTGCCACTGTAGAGTTATCCAGGGTACAATTGCGCGCAAATGAACACCTGCAAAACTCAAGGAGAGTGCATGTCTATCACGGCGAAATCCGTTTACCGTGACACGGGAAACTTTTTCCGTAATCAATTCATTACCATCTTGCTGGTATCGTTATTGTGCGCGTTTATCACAGTGGTGCTAGGGCATGCCTTTTCTCCCAGCGACGCGCAAATCGCGCAACTGAGCGAAGGAGATCAGCTAACCAGCAGTGTGGGCCTGTTCGATCTGGTACAGAATATGACGCCGGAGCAACAGCAAATTTTGCTACGCGCTTCTGCAGCATCGACGTTTTCAGGGCTGATTGGTAATGCCATCCTTGCAGGAGGCATCATCCTGATGATTCAACTGATTTCGGCGGGTCATCGGGTTAGCGCATTACGCGCCATTGGCGCCAGCGCGCCGGTATTACCTAAATTGTTTATTCTGATTTTTCTGACTACCCTGCTGGTACAGGTTGGTATTATGCTGGTTGTCGTGCCCGGTATTCTGCTGGCTATCTTGCTGGCCCTCGCGCCGGTGATGGTTGTGCAGGATAAAATGGGCGTCTTTGCCGCTATGCGCAACAGTATGCGTCTGGCGTGGTCTAATATGCGACTGGTAGCGCCGGCCGTGATCGGTTGGTTACTGGCAAAAACGCTGCTGTTGCTTTTTGCGCCAAGTTTTGCAGTGTTAACGCCGAACGTAGGCGCGGTATTGGCGAATACGCTGAGCAATATGATCTCTGCTGTGCTGCTGATCTATTTGTTCCGCCTGTATATGCTGATTCGTCAATAAACCCTGAACGCATCCCGGGCGTGTTACCCGATGCTTTTTGATTACGGAATCGAAGAATGAAGCAGTTTCTTGATTTTTTACCGCTGGTTGTCTTTTTTGCTTTTTATAAGCTTTATGACATCTACGCGGCAACCTCCGCGCTTATTGTCGCAACAGCTGTGGTGTTGATCTACAGTTGGGTTCGCTATCGCAAGGTCGAGAAGATGGCGCTAATCACCTTTGTGCTGGTTGCCGTCTTCGGTGGCCTGACGATTTTCTTCCACAACGATGAGTTCATTAAGTGGAAGGTTACGGTGATATACGGACTGTTTGCCGGTGCGCTGCTGGTTAGCCAGTGGGTGATGAAAAAGCCACTGATTCAGCGCATGTTAGGAAAAGAGCTGACGCTGCCGCAGCCGGTATGGTCGAAGCTGAATCTGGCCTGGGCCGTTTTCTTCATCCTGTGTGGACTGGCCAATATCTACATTGCGTTTTGGCTGCCGCAGAACATTTGGGTCAACTTCAAAGTGTTCGGATTAACCGCCCTGACCTTATTCTTCACATTGCTGAGCGGAGTCTATATCTACCGCCATCTGCCGCAGGAAGATAAATCTTAATACGTGTTCGCCAGATCCCCGGATCTGGCGAATTTTTATCCGCTTGCGTTCTTCGTGACAGGCAAGCTAGCTTACATCCCCTCCGCGCGCCGCATCCCCTCTGTTCTCCGCCCGTAAATTCTAGTAGCATCGCGCCTGTAATCTTTCTCTACAGTCGGTTCTACAATGACAACAACGAATAACACCCCCCAGGGTGAACTGGTTTTACGCACTCTGGCCATGCCTGCCGATACCAATGCTAACGGTGATATTTTTGGCGGCTGGCTGATGTCACAGATGGATATTGGTGGCGCTATTCAGGCCAAAGAGATCGCACACGGCCGCGTGGTGACGGTGCGAGTTGAAGGAATGAGCTTTTTGCGCCCGGTTGCCGTAGGTGATGTGGTCTGTTGCTACGCTCGATGCGTAAAACGCGGGACAACGTCAATCAGCATTAATATTGAAGTCTGGGTGAAGAAAGTCGCTTCGGAACCTATTGGCCAGCGTTACAAAGCCACTGAAGCCCTGTTTATCTACGTCGCTGTAGATAAAGACGGTAAACCCCGTCCGATACCAACACAGGCCTGATAACCGGCGTTGAACCGTTATCAGACCTGCTTGCCGGAGAAAGCCTGACGCCAACTCCGGCACGCCAGTTACTCAATCTGCGTCGTACCGTTCAGACGGAAAACGATATTCACCACCAGGCCTGAACCGGGTTTGCCAGCCTCGTAACGCCATCTGCGCATCGCGTTTTTCACTTCACGCTCAAACATATTGGCAGGCTGTGCGGAAAGCACTTCAACATTCTCCACGCGACCATCTGACGTGACATCAAACTTGACTTTCACCCGGCCTTCAATGCGCAGAGCCTGCGCACGCGCCGGATACTGTGGCTGATTACGGCTTAAAGCGCGTGGCCCCGCCGGTGCGCTAACCACAGGTTTACTGGTTGCCGGCGCGGTACTTGTCGTTGCCGGACGAGCAGGTGCCGTGTTCTCAAACGGAGACGCCTGACGCGACTCCGCCGGTTTCACATCACGTTTTGGCTGCTCTTCAACCTTTTTCACCGGTTTCGGCTTCGGTTTTGGCTTAGGCTTCGGTTTCTCAATCACCACCGGTGCCTCTTTTGGCGGTTCCGGTATAGGTTCAGGTTCCGGTTCAGGCTCAACGACAGGCTCAGGCGGTGGTTGAACTGCCTGAGGTGGCTCAAGATCGGCAGGTGCGACCATCGTGATAGAGATCGGCTGCGCGGGTGCAGGCAGTTCAATAACCTGATGTACCGAGGTATACAGCAGACCCGCCACTACAGCGCCGTGAATGCCGACGGAAAGCAACGTCGGCCAGGGAAAGCGACGAGGTAAATCAAGGGTCATTGCAGTCATAATCGTTTCAGTTATAAAACCAGGCCTCGATTTTAAATGCAAATAGCAATCATATTCAATAAGCCCATGACAGTAAGCCGCATTTAAAACGCAATTTCATGTAAAAAAACCATTATCTTAATATGGCCTTAACAAAGCTATTATCTTTACGTTGCAGTTACCAGGGCTTTCCAATAACGTAAACGCGACTTTTACCGATCAAGGAGCTCTACCCGTGCTGTATGTTATTTATGCTCAAGATATCGCAGATTCTCTCGAAAAACGTCTTTCCGTGCGCCCTGCTCACCTGGCCCGTCTGCAACTCCTCCATGATGAAGGTCGTCTACTGACGGCAGGCCCCATGCCCGCGGTCGACAGTAACGATCCGGGTGCGGCGGGATTCACTGGCTCGACGGTGATTGCGGAATTTGAATCTTTAGAGGCAGCGCAGGCGTGGGCTGATGCCGACCCGTATGTGGCTGCAGGAGTTTATGCGCAGGTTTCGGTCAAACCGTACAAAAAAGTATTTTAAGAAACAGAACGGACAGGAATTCATTGGGCACCGCCAGCGGTGCCCTTTTTGGATCAAATGCTGTAGATCGCAAACAACAACGAATTTCGTTGATGATTGAGAATGCATTTTCTGATGGAGTGGATACGCATGTTACGACGCGATTGCCCTTCAAGCCAACGTGCTTTACGGCGGCTAGCCTGACGCAGCATCCGCCAGCGTCCCACTTCCGTTCTACTACGCTTCATGTTAACTACTCTTCCAGTCACAGAGCGGGCATTATACCCCCAGACCGAATGCGGGCCAGTGGTTTTCCCTTGTTTTTATTTGCCAGATGAATCCTGATGCGTAAACTCTTAACAATACGCTTTCAAAAGGATTTTTAAATTTATGACAACCTTCTACACCGTGGTGAGTTGGCTGGTCATTCTGGGTTACTGGGTACTCATTGCTGGCGTAACGTTACGCATTCTGATGAAGCGACGCGCAGTACCCTCCGCAATGGCCTGGCTTTTGATCATCTATATACTGCCATTGGTAGGGATCATTGCTTATCTGTCCTTTGGTGAACTCCACCTGGGCAAACGCCGCGCCGAGCGTGCCAGAGCGATGTGGCCTTCAACAGCTAAATGGCTGAACGATCTCAAAGCCTGCAAACATATTTTCGCGCAAGAAAACAGCAGCGTTGCCTCATCATTATTTAAGTTATGCGAGCGTCGTCAGGGCATTGCTGGCGTTAAGGGGAATCAACTACAGCTTCTCACCAGTTCTGATGACGTGATGCAGGCGTTAATCCGCGATATTCAGCTGGCGCGTCACAACATTGAGATGGTGTTCTACATCTGGCAACCTGGCGGTATGGCCGATCAGGTCGCGGAATCATTAATGGCCGCCGCCAGACGAGGGATTCACTGTCGTTTGATGCTGGACTCCGCCGGCAGCGTGGCATTCTTCCGTAGTCCGTGGGCGGCGATGATGCGCAATGCGGGGATCGAGGTGGTCGAAGCGCTAAAGGTTAACCTGATGCGTGTATTTTTACGCCGTATGGACCTGCGCCAGCATCGTAAAATGATCATGATCGACAACTATATCGCCTACACCGGTAGCATGAATATGGTCGATCCGCGTTTCTTTAAACAGGATGCAGGTGTCGGACAATGGGTTGATCTGATGGCGAGAATGGAAGGTCCGGTGGCCACTGCCATGGGGATCGTCTACTCCTGCGACTGGGAAATTGAGACCGGTAAACGCATTTTACCGCCGCCTCCCGATGTCAACATCATGCCGTTTGAGCAGGCCAGCGGACACACCATTCACACTATTGCCTCCGGTCCAGGTTTCCCTGAAGACTTGATCCACCAGGCCTTATTGACTGCCGCATATTCTGCTCGTGAATATTTAATAATGACCACCCCCTACTTTGTCCCCAGTGACGATCTGCTGCACGCCATCTGTACAGCGGCGCAGCGCGGTGTAGATGTCAGCATCATTCTTCCACGCAAGAATGACTCAATGCTGGTTGGCTGGGCAAGCCGGGCTTTTTTCACCGAGTTACTGGCGGCAGGTGTGAAAATCTACCAGTTCGAAGGCGGGTTGTTACATACCAAGAGCGTGCTGGTCGATGGCGAACTGAGTCTTGTCGGTACCGTAAACCTGGATATGCGCAGCCTGTGGCTGAATTTTGAGATCACACTGGTGATTGACGATGCCGGATTCGGCGGTGACCTCGCCGCGGTACAGGATGATTATATTTCGCGTTCCCGTCTGCTAGATGCACGTTTGTGGGTAAAACGACCACTCTGGCAGCGTATCGCTGAGCGACTGTTTTACTTCTTTAGCCCGTTGCTGTAAAACGTGCCCATCAGACAGTAAACAGGTAGTCATTATGGATATGGATTTGAACAACCGCCTGACCGAAGACGAAACGCTTGAGCAGGCTTATGACATTTTTCTCGAACTGGCGGCGGACAATCTCGATCCGGCCGACATCCTTCTGTTCAATTTGCAGTTTGAAGAACGTGGCGGTGCAGAGTTATTTGACCCTGCGGAAGACTGGCAGGAGCACGTCGATTTTGACCTGAATCCTGACTTCTTCGCCGAAGTAGTAATTGGTCTGGCAGACTCAGAAGATGGCGAGATTAACGATATTTTTGCGCGTGTTCTGTTATGTCGCGAAAAAGATCACAAACTCTGCCACATTCTCTGGCGCGAATAATGAAAACAAAAAGCTGCTCTCGCAGCTTTTTTTATTTCTAGTCAGGCAATTTACTTCCGCAGCGATTACAAAATTGTGCGCTGTGCTCATGCTGGCTTTGTTGACACTGTGAACATCTGCGCTGATTTTGCCGATGCTGAAACGCACTGCTCATGTGTGTTGTTATCAATCCTGTCGGGATTGCAATAACCGAATAACCAATCAGGATCAGTACTGACGCAACCATGCGGCCAAGCGGTGTATGCGGGGTAATATCACCATAGCCAACAGTCGTAACCGTAACGATTGCCCAATATACCGACGCATTCAGCGTGGTAAAACCATATTTCGGGCCTTCAATCAGGTACATCAGTGCACCAAATACAATCATCAGAATGGCAATAAATGAGTAAAACAGCATCAACTGATGACGGGCACTTTTAATTGCGCTCCAGAACACACGCAGCGACGGCATAAATCGCAACAGTTTGAGTATTCGCAATACACGCAGCACGCGCATCGCTCGCCAGGCGAAAACATAACTCAGACTAATTTCCGGCCATAGCCACATCACATACAGTGGCAGAATCGTCGCGAGATCGATAATTCCCCAAAAGCTAAACACATATTTTGCAGGATTGGCCCAGCAGCACAATCTGAGCAGATATTCGATGGTAAAGACCAGCGTAATAAAGACTTCCAGCCAGACAAAAATATGCCATTCATCATAGGTTAAATGGTATTGCGTCCCAACCCCAGACTCAATGAAGATAACAATCACGCTCAGCAACGCGAACAGGGCACACATACCTTCAAAACGGCGCCCCGAGCGTGTATCTAGATCAAATAATGTACGGTAGAGAGTACGGCGAACAGAAGAGACTAAGCCTGACACATTTACCTCACCAAAAAGAAGGGCTGACAGTGTGTCAGCCCTCACGATTATAGCGGGTCTACTTTTAAGCAGGAAACCGCGTGTCGAAAACTCCCTTCAAGTACAGGACGCGTTTTCGCGCATTCTGGTCCGGCGATCGGACAACGCGTGCGGAACACACACCCCGAAGGCGGATTTATCGGGGATGGTAACTCACCTTCCAGCAGTTGGATAACCTTGTTCCTCTCCATATCAGGATCGGGAATTGGCACCGCTGACATTAGCGCTTTGGTATAGGGATGCAGTGGATTATGGTACACCTCGTCATAGGTCCCTAACTCCACCGCATGTCCGAGATACATCACCAGCACGCGATCGGAAATATGCTTAACCACTGCCAGGTCATGGGCAATGAAGATTAATGATAAACCCATCTCACGCTGTAATTGCTGCAACAGGTTAACAACCTGCGCCTGAATCGACACATCCAGCGCGGATACGGGCTCATCACAAATTATCAGCTTCGGCTCAAGGATCAACGCGCGAGCAATGCCAATACGCTGGCACTGCCCACCGGAAAACTCGTGCGGGTAGCGGTTAATCAGGTTAGGCAGTAACCCCACTTTCATCATCATCGCCTTTACGCGGTCACGGACCTCCTGCCCAGGCAGATTCGGGTGATAAGTCCGCAGCGGTTCAGCGATAATTTCACCGATGGTCATACGCGGGTTTAACGATGCCAGCGGATCCTGGAAAATCATCTGGATGTCACTGCGCACCGCCCGCCACTCATCGGGTTTCATGCCAAGCAAATCTTTACCGAGCCAGGCGACTTTACCATCAGTCGCTTTTACCAGACCGATAATCGCACGCGCGAACGTCGATTTCCCGCAACCGGATTCCCCCACCACACCTAATGTTTCGCCCTCATACAGACGTAGGGTCACGCCATCAACGGCTTTCAGCGTTTTCGACGGTTGCCAGAACCACTGTTTACCATCTTTGATGTCGAAATGGACTTTCAGATCGGCAATTTCGAGGAGTACTTTTCGTTGTTCGGTTACCGCATTCATACCAGTTCCTCCACCGGTTTAAAGCAGGCGCGCAGACGGCCCGGACTAAACTCTTCCAGTGGCGGAGCACTGTTACAGATTTCCATGGCATGCGGGCAACGGGGCTGGAACGGGCAGCCTTTCGGTAAACGCAACAGGTTCGGCGGATTACCAGGGATAGTCAGCATTTCTTCCCCTTCAGCATCCAGACGCGGGACGGCATTAAGCAGGCCAATCGAATACGGATGAACCGGCTTATAAAAGACATCGCGCGCACTACCATATTCCATCGTGCGTCCGGCATACATTACCAGCACCTTGTCGCAAATACCGGCAACAACACCGAGGTCGTGGGTAATCATGATAATTGCGGTATTGAATTCACTTTTCAGCTCATTCAGCAGCGTCATGATTTGCGCCTGAACCGTGACATCCAGCGCAGTAGTAGGTTCATCGGCAATCAGTAACTTTGGCCTGCACAGTAACGCCATGGCGATCATCACACGTTGACGCATACCGCCGGAGAATTCATGCGGGTACATTTTCATACGCTTGCGCGCTTCCGGCATTTTTACCGCATCCAGCATTCTGACTGACTCCTCAAAGGCTTCTGCTTTGCTCATACCTTTGTGTAGCATCAGAACTTCCATTAACTGTTCGCCGACCCGCATATACGGATTCAGGGAAGTCATAGGGTCCTGGAAGATCATCGAGATTTGCTCGGCGCGCAGCTTATTCAGCTCACGCTCCGGTAAATTCAGGATTTCACGTCCGTTGAATGTAGCGGAACCGCCAATACGGCCATTTGCGGCCAGCAGGCCCATCAAGGCAAATGCAGTCTGCGACTTACCTGAACCAGACTCACCAACAATACCCAGGGTTTCCCCGGCGCGTAGTGAAAAGTTTAAATCGTTTACTGCAGTAACATCACCATCAGGGGTGGCAAACGTCACTCGCAGATCGGTAACGTTCAGCAGTGCGTTAGCCTGTTGTTGCGCGAGCGGCGCGGTTGAGGTCTCAATTACGCTCATGGCGGCACTCCTTAACGGTCTTTCGGGTCGAGGGCATCACGTAGGCCATCGCCAATAAAGTTAAAACAGAATAGCGTCACCACCAGGAACCCTGCCGGGAACAGCAGTAACCATGGCGATACTTCCATCGAGTTGGCACCATCACTGAGTAGTGCACCCCAGCTACTTAGCGGCTCTTGTGTACCCAGTCCCAGGAAGCTCAGGAACGATTCAAACAGGATCATGCTGGGAACCAACAACGAGGCGTAGACCACCACTACACCCAGTACGTTTGGCACAATGTGGCGCACAACAATACGCACAGTAGACACCCCACCGACCTGGGCTGCTTCAATAAACTCTTTGCGCTTCAGGCTCAGCGTCTGGCCACGAACGATACGCGCCATATCAAGCCAGGACACCATCCCAATAGCCACAAAGATCAGTAGAATGTTTTGCCCAAAGAAGGTGACCAACAGAATAACGAAGAACATGAACGGGAAGGAGTTAAGGATTTCCAGCAGACGCATCATCACGGAGTCGATTTTGCCGCCCAGGTATCCCGACAGTGAACCGTACAGTGTGCCCACAATCACCGCCACCAGCGCAGCCGCAATCCCCACCATCAACGAGATCCGTCCACCAATCGCCACCCGCACCAGCAGGTCACGACCGGATGAGTCAGTGCCAAAATAGTGCCCGGACTCCGTATCAGGCGCACTGGACATCATGCCCCAGTCAGTATCGAAGTAGGTAAACTGCGATAACATGGGTGCTAACGTCACAAACAGCGCAATAACCACCAGTACCATGAGGCTGGCGACTGCCGCACGGTTATGCATAAAGCGTCGACGAGCGTCCTGCCACAGGCTGCGACCTTCGACCTCCAGCTTCTCACTGAAATTCTCCAGCGCTTCGCTGTTTTTCTTACTTAACATCATAGCGAGCTCCAGTATCAGTAACGGATTTTCGGGTCGATTACGGCATACAGCACATCGACAATCGCGTTAAACACGATGGTCAGCGTGCCGACCAGAATAGTCAGGCTCAGTACCAGCGAGTAATCGCGGTTTAATGCACCATTCACGAACAACTGCCCTATGCCAGGTAAACCATAGATAGTTTCAATAACCATCGAACCGGTAATAATGCCGACAAACGCGGGTCCCATATAGGACAACACCGGCAACAGCGCAGGTTTTAACGCATGGCGGAAAATGATCCGTCGCATCGGCAACCCTTTAGCGCGCGCGGTCCGAATAAAGTTAGAGTGCAGCACTTCAATCATTGAGCCGCGGGTAATACGCGCAATACTGGCAATATAGGCCAGGGATAACGCCACCATGGGCAGGATCATAAATTTCAGCGCCCCACCGTTCCAGCCGCCACCGGGTAGCCATTTCAGTGTGATTGCAAATATCATGACTAATAAGGGAGCAACGACAAAACTGGGGATCACCACCCCGGTCATCGCCACCCCCATGACCGTGTAATCCCAACGCGTGTTTTGCTTCAACGCGGCGATTACGCCAGCACTGACGCCAATCACAACTGCCAGAATAAAGGCCGCAGCACCCAGCTTCGCAGAAACCGGAAAGCTGGACGCGACCAGGTCATTAACGGTGTAGTCTTTATATTTAAAGGATGGCCCAAAATCACCGTGCGCCAGCTGTTTCAGATAGCTAAAGTACTGCGTTGAGATCGGATCATTGAGATGGTATTTCGCTTCAATATTCGCCAGAACTTCTGGCGGTAAGGCTCGTTCTCCGGTGAAAGGACTCCCCGGCGCGAGACGCATCATAAAGAATGAAATCGTAATAAGAATAAATAGCGTCGGAATCGCTTCCAGACAGCGGCGTAATATAAATTTCAACATTGCCCGTACCTTCTGGCGTGTGCCTTTACACCTCTTTCATCCAGACGTGCTGACGAAGAGGTGTTAATAGTTCAATGAAAAAGACACTGTGGGGCAAAAATGATTGCCCCACGTCTTGCCATTAATGCTTGATAATATACAAGTCTTTAACGTGGATATTATCCATCGGGTCTTTACCGGAGTATCCGCCTACCCAAGGTTTCACCAGGCGAGCGTTAACATAGTAGAACACCGGCACAATTGCAGAGTCTTTATCCAGCAACTGTTCTGCTTGCGAATACAGTTCGCTGCGCTGAGCGTCATTAGTTGCTTTCAGGGTATCAGCAATCAACTTGTCAAATGCAGGGCTCTTATAGTGGACGGTGTTGTTGGAGCTGTCAGACAGCACCATATTCAGGAAAGAAGTCGGTTCGTTATAATCCGCACACCAGCCTGCACGTGAAACATCATAGTTGCCCTGATGACGTGTATCGAGGAACGTCTTCCACTCCTGATTTTCCAGCTTCACATTCGCACCCAGATTTTTCTTCCAGATGGATGCCGCAGCGATAGCCAGCTTCTTGTGCAGATCGGAGGTGTTATACAGCAGATCAAAGGTCAACGGTTTATCCGCGGTAAAACCAGCTTCGGCCAGCAGTTTTTTCGCTTCTTCGTTACGTTTTTCCTGTGACCACTTGAACCACTCTGGCTCAACCAGTTTAGCGCCATCAGTATATGGCGGGGTAAAGCTATAGGCAGGCAGATCGCCCTGGTTTTTCACTTTGTTGACGATAATGTCACGATCCAGCGCCAGCTTCAGGGCGGTACGAACACGAACATCGTTGAACGGTGCTTTTTGGTTGTTAATTTCGTAATAATAGGTGCACAGATAAGGATCAACGTGAACTTCGTTCGGGATCTCTTTTTTCAGTTTCTGGAATAACTCAATCGGCATGTTGTTATAGGTCATGTCGATTTCACCGCTGCGATAACGGTTCACGTCAGTCACTTCAGAAGAAATTGGCAGGTATGTGACCTGGTTAATAATGGTTTTCGCGTTGTCCCAGTAGTTGGTATTACGCTCAAGTACAATACGCTCGTTGACAACCCAGTCTTTCAGTTTATAAGAGCCGTTAGAAACGATGTTAGCGGGCTGGGTCCATTTTTCACCGAATTTTTCCACCACAGCTTTAGGCACAGGGGAAAGAGAGGAGTGCACAAGTAGTTTGTAGAAATAAGGAACAGGTTCGCTCAGAGTGACTTCAAAGGTATGGTCGTCAATCGCTTTTACACCGAGATCGGTAACTGGTTTCTTACCGGCGATGATGTCATCAATATTGACAATATGCCCGTACTGCAAATAGCTGGCGTACGGTGAAGCGGTATTCGGGTTCGCCAGACGTTGCCAGCTATAGACGAAATCTTGTGCGGTAACGGGCGTGCCATCAGACCATTTAGCGTCTTTACGCAAATGGAATGTCCAGACTTTAAAATCTTTATTTTCCCATTTATCAGCCACGCCCGGCGATGGTTTGCCATCAACGTCACTGATTAATAAACCTTCAAATAAATCACGGCTAATGTTGGATTCCGGTACACCTTCGATTTTATGCGGATCGAGTGACTGAACTTCCGAACCATTATTACGTACCAGAGTCTGCTTCTCAGCCAACTGTACGCCTGCTGGTACCACTGCTGCTGTAGCAACATTTCCAGCGATTAGCGCAGTTAGGATCCCCGCAGCTACTAAACTTTTTTTAGTGATGTTAGTCATTGTGTTTGTACTCCCTCATTATTATGGCTGGTTTTATAACCAGACTGTTAATCCTGTCAGGATCCCTGTACGGCACCGGAGATTTTCTACCGTCAGGTGTTTTTTTGTTTACTGCTCGCTATCACCGACTTTATTTATTCTGGCGATTCGTTTGATCGCCTTGCGTCGATTATCTACGTGCCTCCCCTGCCGGAAGCCCGCTATTATCCTGTTGAGAGAAACTAACTGAAAATGATTCTCATCAACGTGAAATCTTCTGCTAAATACCTGGCCGGAAAGTATCAAATGCGTTTCTTCACCGCCAATACATTTTACAGATTTGTTAACCAATTCTCTTTTATCGAAAAAAAACTGCACAGCAAAAGATTAAAAAAAGCAATTTTTTAACAAAAAAATCAACATTTTCAATTGGTTGCGTGAGACACCTGGTTCGCCACCCTGTCCGGCATCGAACAGACGTCAAAATGCACATAAATTTAACAAATGGTTATTAATTAGCACATTCATCTAAATTAGATGCAGAAATAACTAATAACATTTCAATAATCCTTCAGCAAGCCCCAGTGTATGATGTTAATAAAATAACAATGCTGTCCTGGTTCATCTGTTCTGCTGAAAAGGTAATTGTGTTTAAAATCAATACATAAAAATGCAACTGGCTATCATCATCTTTTATTATTGCTATGCCGCTTTTCAACTTTCGTGAGAAGTTTTACTGACAATGGAAGGAAACGGAGCCTGAGAGCAGCTCCGTTTATATTGAATGGGTGTATTCAGGCAAGTAAACCCGGGAAAATGGACTTGATACCGGTCACAATGAACTCAATACCCAACGCCATGAGTAACAGCCCCATAATACGCGTGATGACGTTGATGCCGGTTTGTCCCAACAGGCGAACCAGCCATGGCGCCATTCGAAACAATCCCCAACAGCACAGAGCAAACAGCGCAATTGCCACAAAAAAACCGAACAGATTAATGGCACTATGATAACGCGTGCCCCAGACGATCGTTGAGCTTATTGCCCCTGGCCCCGCCATTAACGGCAGCGCTAACGGGACAACGCCAATGCTCTCGCGTATTGCCGTCTCCGACTTTTCCTGCTTGTTTTGCTTATCTTCCCCAAGTTTTCCGCTGATCATCGACATCGCGATAGTCACGACCAGGATACCACCGGCAATCCTGAACGAATCAATTGAGATACCAAACAATTGCAGAATTCCATCCCCCAGAAACAGAGAGGTCCACAGAATGATAGCAACTGACAGGTTTGCCGTAAGGTTGGTTTTATTGCGTGCGGCAGCGGTCTGGTAGCTGGTCATGCTGATAAAGACAGGGATGATCCCTACCGGGTTGACCAATGCAAATAACCCAATGAAAAATTTAAAATAGACAGGAAAATCGAATAGCGTTTGGATCACGGTTAGCTCCGAAGCGTTAGCCGGATAAAATGAGTCATAAAAATTGATGAAATCCGCGCTGAAGATACGCCTTTTGTCAGCATACTTCACCTGCTATCTGCGTATATCTACGTAAATACGCTACCATTACTCGGTGTTATTAATATGTATTAAATATGCTAATGTTAACCTCATTCATCACATCATTTTTTTAACACTTACCGGGAAACGCTAAAAGGGCCTGCTGAAAGGTGTCAGCTTTGCGGAAATTTGATCCAGATCACGCAATTACTACTCAGAAGTGAGTAATCTTGCTTACGCCACCTGGAGGTAACGCGTTAGAGTTAAATGACGCTAACGCATAAGCTCTTTTAGTAAATCAAAGTAAAGTGGACGTTAATTAACCGTTTGATTTTCAAAACGTTATACAATTTTTCGTCGGTCTGTCTATACTCTCGTATCGAGCAGATGATTTACTAAAAAAGTTTAACATTATCAGGAGAGCATTATGGCTGTTACTAATGTCGCTGAACTTAACGCACTTGTAGAGCGCGTAAAAAAAGCCCAGCGTGAATATGCCAGTTTCACTCAAGAACAGGTTGACAAAATCTTCCGCGCCGCCGCTCTGGCAGCCGCAGACGCTCGAATCCCTCTCGCGAAAATGGCCGTTGCCGAATCCGGCATGGGCATCGTCGAAGACAAAGTGATCAAAAACCACTTTGCTTCCGAATACATTTACAACGCTTATAAAGATGAAAAGACCTGTGGTGTTCTGTCTGAAGACGACACGTTCGGTACTATCACCATCGCTGAACCGATTGGTATCATCTGCGGTATCGTTCCGACCACTAACCCGACATCTACTGCTATCTTCAAATCGCTGATCAGCCTGAAGACGCGTAACGCAATCATCTTCTCTCCACATCCGCGTGCTAAAGATGCCACTAACAAAGCGGCTGACATCGTTCTGCAGGCTGCTATCGCTGCTGGTGCACCGAAAGATCTGATCGGCTGGATCGATCAACCTTCCGTTGAACTGTCTAATGCTCTGATGCACCACCCGGACATCAACCTGATCCTTGCGACCGGCGGTCCAGGCATGGTTAAAGCAGCATACAGCTCCGGTAAACCAGCAATCGGTGTAGGTGCAGGTAACACCCCTGTTGTTATTGACGAAACTGCGGATATTAAGCGCGCGGTCGCTTCTGTTCTGATGTCTAAAACCTTCGATAACGGCGTAATCTGTGCTTCTGAACAATCCGTTGTTGTTGTTGACTCTGTATACGATGCAGTTCGTGAACGTTTCGCTAGCCACGGCGGCTACATGCTGCAGGGCAAAGAGCTGAAAGCTGTTCAGGACGTTATCCTGAAAAATGGCGCACTGAACGCCGCTATCGTTGGTCAGCCGGCATATAAAATTGCTGAACTGGCAGGCTTCTCGGTTCCGGAAACAACTAAGATCCTGATCGGTGAAGTGAAAGTTGTTGATGAAAGCGAGCCGTTTGCTCACGAAAAACTGTCCCCGACGCTGGCGATGTACCGTGCGAAAGATTTCGAAGATGCGGTAGACAAAGCAGAGAAACTGGTTGCGATGGGTGGTATCGGCCACACTTCTTGCCTGTACACTGACCAGGACAACCAACCAGAACGCGTTGCTTACTTCGGTCAGATGATGAAAACCGCGCGTATCCTGATTAACACCCCGGCTTCGCAGGGTGGTATCGGCGACCTGTACAACTTTAAACTCGCACCTTCCCTTACTCTGGGTTGTGGTTCCTGGGGTGGTAACTCCATCTCTGAAAACGTTGGTCCTAAGCACCTGATCAACAAGAAAACCGTTGCTAAGCGAGCTGAAAACATGTTGTGGCACAAACTTCCGAAATCTATCTACTTCCGTCGTGGCTCACTGCCAATCGCGCTGGATGAAGTGATTACCGATGGTCACAAACGTGCTCTGATCGTGACCGACCGCTTCCTGTTCAACAACGGTTATGCTGACCAGATCACCTCCGTTCTGAAAGCAGCCGGCGTTGAAACCGAAGTGTTCTTTGAAGTTGAAGCTGACCCGACTCTTAGCGTTGTTCGTAAAGGTGCAGAGCTGGCTAACTCCTTCAAACCTGACGTTATCATCGCCCTGGGCGGTGGTTCCCCGATGGACGCCGCGAAAATCATGTGGGTGATGTATGAACATCCGGAAACCCATTTCGAAGAACTGGCACTGCGCTTTATGGACATCCGTAAACGTATCTATAAGTTCCCGAAAATGGGCGTGAAAGCGAAAATGATCGCCGTCACCACCACTTCCGGTACCGGTTCTGAAGTAACGCCGTTTGCGGTTGTTACCGACGATGCAACAGGTCAGAAATATCCGCTGGCTGACTACGCGCTGACCCCTGATATGGCAATTGTCGATGCCAACCTGGTGATGGATATGCCGAAATCACTGTGTGCATTCGGTGGTCTGGACGCTGTGACTCACGCCCTGGAAGCTTACGTATCCGTACTGGCTTCTGAATTCTCTGACGGTCAGGCTCTGCAAGCGCTGAAACTGCTGAAAGAAAACCTGCCTGCGTCCTACCATGAAGGTTCTAAGAACCCGGTAGCCCGTGAGCGTGTTCACAGTGCAGCAACCATCGCGGGTATCGCGTTTGCTAACGCCTTCCTGGGTGTATGCCACTCAATGGCGCACAAGCTGGGTTCTCAGTTCCACATTCCTCACGGTCTGGCGAACGCCCTGCTGATCAGCAACGTCATTCGTTATAACGCGAACGACAACCCGACTAAACAGACTGCATTCAGCCAGTACGATCGTCCGCAAGCTCGTCGTCGCTACGCCGAAATCGCAGACCATCTGGGTTTAAGCGCACCGGGCGACCGTACTGCGGCTAAAATCCAGAAACTGCTGGCATGGCTGGAAGAAATCAAAGCTGAACTGGGTATTCCTAAATCTATCCGTGAAGCTGGTGTTCAGGAAGCTGACTTCCTGGCACACGTCGACAAACTGTCCGAAGATGCGTTTGACGACCAGTGCACCGGTGCTAACCCGCGTTACCCGCTGATTTCTGAACTGAAACAGATCCTGCTGGATACTTACTACGGTCGTGAGTATAGCGAAGGTGAAACTGCTGCTAAATCTGAGCCTGCAGCAGCGCCTAAAGCTGAGAAAAAAGCGAAAAAATCCGCTTAATGCACTCACATAAGTTTTAGTATCTTCATAAACGGCCCTTTGGGGCCGTTTTTTTTTGCCATACTCAGCCAAAATCAGGCCCGGCAGACGCCACCATCGAAGTGAAAAGGCGTAAGAGAAAGAGGCGCAAAGAAGAGATGTGTAAGAGATACCAGAAGTCAATACCGCAGGGTAACGCTTCTGGCTAAAGCAGAGGCCTACCCTGCGTTTTTAACTCAGCAGGAGAGCAGAGGGTTAATCGTGGCAGTGACGTTCCTGAATGGCCGTCAGAGAGCCTTCAGACTGTGCTTCCTTATAATGCTTGCGGCACACCGATACATAGCGTTCATTTCCGCCTATAACGACCTGCTCACCTTCGTTATAAGGTCTTCCGGCCTGATCAAGACGTAATACCATGCTGGCCTTACGACCACAGAAGCAAATGGTCTTTAATTCAACCAACTTATCAGACCAGGCAAGCAGATATTCGCTACCACCAAATAATTCACCACGGAAATCAGTGCGTAAGCCATAACACAAAACTGGAATATCCAGCTGATCAACAACCTCTGATAATTCATAAACCTGCTGTCGCGTCAGAAACTGAGACTCATCGACCAGCACACAGTGAATTCGTTGTTGCGCGTTCTCCTCACGAATCTCCTCGAACAAAGATGAATTTTGGTTAAACAATTTTGCAGGTGACGACAGGCCTATACGTGAACTTACTTTTCCCGCGCCAAAACGGTCATCAATTTCCGCTGTATATACAACGGCGCGCATCCCACGCTCCTGATAATTGTATGAAGATTGCAGCAATGCCGTCGACTTGCCTGCATTCATTGCAGAATAGTAGAAATAAAGCTGTGCCATTGTGTGTCGGCCCTCACCGGGGAGAATAAATATGGGCAGGATTGTATCATATTTCACAAACATGTCGGTGCAGCGTGACATTCGGAATGTATAAAAGAACGTGCGAACACCACCCTGTTTCGTCTAAATACCCCGCAGCACAGAAGTGCCCTTGGGTACTTTCTTAAGTGTGCAATAGAGTGAAAGTACGCTGCCAAAGCACAAACAACCTGAAGTATGATGTGTATATACACATTCTTTCACAAATTGTGCTCCTGAAATTCATCAACGTCACTTATCATCACCGTGCAATAAAGAAACCCTGCCCTTATTGTTATTACATCCAACGATAGCCACCTTGTAATAGAGGATTCCCGTAAGCAAAACTAATACAAAAGGTTGAAATCACTGCAAAGAGATACTATTTGTACACCATGAAATGTGACCTGAATCTTGAATTTTTACTCTCTGCTGCCGGGAAGCCCGCATACCAATAAGCCTTTTTTATGCCCGACGGCGTCATAAAATTAAGACAGAACAATTAATACAGACACTAAATAAAGAGCAATTTTGAATTCCTTACATTCCTGGCTATTGCACAACTGAATTTATCGCTCTATTATTAGCTCAACAAACCACCCCAATATAAGTTTGAGATTACTACAATGAGCGAAGCACTTAAAATTCTGAACAACATCCGTACTCTTCGTGCGCAGGCGAGAGAATGTACTCTGGAAACGCTTGAAGAAATGCTGGAAAAATTAGAAGTTGTAGTTAGCGAGCGTCGCGAAGAAGAAAGCGCTGCCGCTGCTGAAGTTGAAGAGCGTACTCGTAAACTGCAACAATATCGTGAAATGCTGATTGCTGATGGTATTGATCCGAACGAACTGCTGAATAGCATGGCTGCAGTTAAGTCCGGTACCAAAGCTAAACGTGCAGCGCGTCCGGCTAAATATAGCTACGTTGACGAAAACGGTGAAACTAAAACCTGGACTGGCCAGGGTCGTACACCGGCTGTGATCAAAAAAGCGATGGAAGAACAAGGTAAACAACTGGACGATTTCCTGATCAAGGAATAATTCAGAAATAGTTTGCTTAAAATCCCGCCAGTGGCGGGATTTTTTTTACCCGTACTTCGCACATCGCCCTACCCAAATTAGGTATAAAAAAACGGCGCTGGATTAGCAGCACCGTTCTGTCCTTATAATACCGCGAGGTTACTTCTTAATACCCATCTCATCTTCAAGCCATGCTTTAAATTCAGCGCCAAGCGTATTATGGCGAATACCATATTCAACAAACGCCTGCATATAGCCCAGCTTATTACCACAGTCATGGCTTTTACCCTTCATGTGATAGGCTTCTACCGTTTCTTTTTCGATCAGCATATCGATAGCGTCGGTCAGCTGAATTTCATCACCGGCTCCCGGAGGTGTTTTTGCCAGCAGAGGCCAGATATCCGCACTGAGAACATAGCGCCCCACAACGGCCAGATTAGATGGCGCAACGTCTGCTTTCGGTTTTTCTACCACGCCAACCATCGGTACGCTTTCACCCGGCGCTAATTCAACACCTTTACAATCCACAACACCGTAAGCCGTTACGTCTGCTACAGGCTCCACCATAATCTGGCTGCTGCCTGTTTCATCAAAACGGTGGATCATTTCAGCAAGGTTGTCACGGGATAAATCAGATTCGTATTCGTCAAGAATAACGTCCGGCAGGATGACCGCAACGGGTTCATCGCCAACAACCGGATGGGCACACAATACCGCATGCCCCAGACCTTTTGCCAGCCCCTGACGCACCTGCATAATAGTGACATGCGGAGGGCAAATAGATTGCACTTCTTCCAGAAGCTGACGTTTTACACGTTTTTCCAGCATCGCTTCAAGTTCAAAGCTGGTATCAAAGTGGTTTTCAATTGAATTTTTAGACGAGTGAGTCACGAGTACAATTTCAGTGATGCCCGCAGCAATACATTCGTTTACGACGTACTGAATTAATGGCTTATCAACCAACGGTAGCATCTCTTTCGGGATTGCCTTCGTAGCCGGTAACATCCTGGTTCCTAATCCCGCAACCGGGATAACAGCCTTTTTGACTTTTGAATTAAGGGCAGCCATTTAAAACTCTCCTGGACTGTTCATGTATTGAACGTGTTCATCAATCTGTATCGCATCCAAGTATATCAGTACCGCAGTAAGCTTCAGGTCTGAAAAGGACGCGCGTCGGTATAATTAAGATAAATGCGCATAAATCTGGCGCAGATAGTAGCACTCAGGCAGGCAGGAATGTGAACCAATTTTATCCCTTGCTACTCTACTGGTCATTCCGCAGACAACATCAGGCGCAGACGACCGCCGGCCCCCCAGATTTGGCACTGCCAGGATTCACAGCGATGACTTAGCTGATTCAAATACGTATTACCTAACGTGCCCAGCGGAACACCATTACTGATTTGTACGTGATGTGAACCGGTATTTAATGTCGCATTCAGCCCAGCCGATACCAGAATCAGATTTTTTAATCCGCTGTGGTAATACCCCACCAGCAATGGAAACTGCCCGGGCAAATTAGCCTGACGCAGTAAATGATTCACCTGTTTCAATAGCGCACCGAGCTCAGGCAAACGTTGATTCTGATGGGTGAGTTGTTCTTGCAGCAAACCATTAAACAGCGCACGCAGTAATAATGCAGCCAGAACACCATTATCCCCTGCTCGAGTAACATCCAAACAATAGAAGGCGAGATCGTGGTCCGACAATGGGGCAATATCCAGTACCAGTCCAGGTTGATCAGCAGCGACCAACTGGCGGTAGTTAACCCGACAATGCGAGATGACCTGCGACACTGGGGGCTGCAATTCTTGCAACAGTTTTGCAGCCGCTGCAGGATCGCCCACCATCGCATCCCAGTCACGAAACAGGCGTTCTTCTTCTTCCACACGAGAATTAAACATATTGGGATAAAGACACGCAAAAACGGTTTCTCGCAGGCGGTTAAGGTCCTTCACGGGCTTTAAAAGAACATCATCCACACCGAGTCGTAATGCTTTGGCAATATCGGCCATATTTTCCGTTGCGGAGATCACCAAAATAGGCGTCCGATCGCCACGATTACGCAGATACTCGACCAGTTTAAGGCCGTTCATTCTCGGCATAGCGAGATCGCAAATCATCAGGTCGGGGGTGAAGCGCCCCAGTAACTCCAGCGCATCAAGCCCGTCTCCCGCTACTGCTGTTGTCGCTCCCAAAGAGGAAAACCATGAATCCAGAAGCGAGCGAAATACTGGCTCATCTTCAACGATAAGAATCTGTTTTCCGACCAATGGCTGCGTCATATTCTCCCCCCTGACTGGCTTTAGTAAATAGTGGCATGCTATTGCAACTCACGCCTGTCAGAATTTGCTTAAGTGTTGATAAAAAATGCGTTAAACGTTGGTTTTTACCAGGGGCAGAAGCTCATCCATTTTCTTCTCGACCGCTAACTGCCCGGCAGCAATTGCAGCACCGGCGCGATGGAAATCCAGCGTGGATATTTGCGGACAAAACGGCTGAATCAGAATATCAGGTGGGTCTCCAGCCATACGGTTGCGCTTGAGACGGTTTTCCAGAACCTGAATCGAGGTCGTCATGATCTCCATCGCCGTAGGTGCCGTAACTGCACGCCGGGCCGTAATGTTGCTCAGGCGCTCTTTCAGGCGGGCATGCCATGACAGCGCATCATCATCGTTCGATTCGGTTTCACTATTGACGTTGAAGGAGAGCAGGTCCTGTTGCATCAGGTGCGCATCATGTTGCAGGTCGACCGCAATAACGATATCGGCCCCCAACGCACGCGTCAGAGAGACAGGTACAGGGTTCACCACCGCACCATCAACCAGCCAATAACCATTATGCGCCACGGGTGACATTAGGCCAGGGATACTGCAGGAGGCCCGAACGGCAAGGTGCAAATCACCTTCAGTAAACCAGAGTTCACGGCCCGTACTTAGATTGGTTGCGACAGTAGCAAAACGGCGTGAGCATTGCTCGATAGATTCTACTGGCATGACACTACGATACTGGTTGAATACACGTTCGCCGCGCAATAATCCCCCCCTGCGCCACGAGAGGTCCATCAGGCGTAAAACATCCCAGTAACTGAAGGAACAAACCCACTGTTCAAGAGCGGGGAGTTTGTTACATGCGTAGGCGGCGCCGACCAGTGAACCAATGGAACACCCTGCCACAATATCAATATCAATGCCCATGTGTTTCAGGGCTTTGATCACACCAATATGCGACCAGCCGCGTGCTGCGCCGGAACCTAGCGCCAGCCCAATTTTTATTTTTCTCATTATACCTACAGACTTCCCCTGGCTTGCAGACGTAGCAACATCGCCACGGCTCAGTTAACATAGTGCCACCCTGGCGTTTTTACGCCGTTTTTTTATTCCAGGGAGTACTTTGTGTCTCAGCTTTGTCCCTGTGGTAGCGCTGTCGAGTATAGCCTATGTTGCTACCGTTATGTGTCCGGTGCACAAGTAGCACCTACGCCGTCACATCTCATGCGTTCTCGTTACTGTGCTTTTGTGATGAAAGACGCAGATTATCTCATCAAAACCTGGCATCCAGATTGCCATGCCGCCGATTTCCGGGATGACATTATTGCAGGATTTTCCCATACCGAATGGTTGGGACTGACCGTCTTTGAACAGCAGACGGCAGAAACCGACAATATCGGCTATGTCAGTTTTGTCGCACGGTTTTCTGAACAGGGAAAAACAGGCGCAATTATCGAACGCTCTCGTTTTTTAAAAGAAAACGGTCGGTGGTACTATATCGATGGTACACGCCCGCAAATTGGACGAAACGATACCTGCCCTTGTGGCTCCGGTAAAAAATTTAAAAAGTGCTGCGGCTAATCAACGCCCGACAGTATCAATTATGCAAACATTCTCAACAGGATCTCCGCTGCAAATGCATTCATTACAACGAAAAGTGCTGCGCACTATTTGCCCGGACCAAAAAGGTCTGATCGCGCGCATTACTAACATCTGTTACAAGCACGAACTGAACATCGTGCAGAATAATGAGTTTGTGGATCACCGTACCGGGCGCTTTTTCATGCGTACCGAACTGGAAGGCATTTTTAACGATGTCACGCTGCTGACCGATCTGGACAGCGCGCTACCAGAAGGTTCCATTCGTGAACTTACGCCAGCGGGACGCCGCCGCATTGTCATTTTAGTCACCAAAGAAGCCCACTGTCTGGGCGATCTACTAATGAAGGCCAATTACGGCGGACTGGATGTTGAAATTGCCGCAGTTATCGGCAACCACGACACGTTACGCTCCCTGGTTGAGCGTTTTGATATTCCTTTTGAGCTGGTCAGCCACGAAGGATTAACGCGTGACGAGCATGACCAAAAAATGGCAGACGCTATCGACGCCCATCAACCGGATTATGTCGTGCTGGCAAAATATATGCGTGTTCTGACGCCAACATTTGTTTCTCGCTTCCCAAATAAGATTATCAATATTCACCACTCATTCCTGCCCGCCTTTATTGGCGCGCGCCCGTACCATCAGGCGTATGAACGCGGCGTGAAGATCATCGGCGCGACAGCCCACTATGTGAATGACAATCTCGACGAAGGTCCGATCATCATGCAGGACGTGATTCATGTGGACCATACCTATACCGCAGAGGATATGATGCGTGCCGGTCGTGACGTTGAGAAAAACGTGTTAAGCCGGGCGCTGTATCAGGTTCTGGCCCAGCGTGTCTTTGTTTACGGTAATCGAACGATTATTCTGTAATCGATTGATAATTTTATTGGTTACCTTTACATCTTTACGCGTAAAAATCAGGCAACCAGTTCTTTTTTATCAACGCAATGCTTTACAGCGGCGCGTCATTTGATATGATGCGCCCCGCTTCCAAAGGAAGCAGGCCAGTAACATAGCATTACCCCGTGGTGGGGTTCCCGAGCGGCCAAAGGGAGCAGACTGTAAATCTGCCGTCATCGACTTCGAAGGTTCGAATCCTTCCCCCACCACCATCTCTAAGCTTTATCTCTACAATGTGAATTACCCCTGGTGGGGTTCCCGAGCGGCCAAAGGGAGCAGACTGTAAATCTGCCGTCATCGACTTCGAAGGTTCGAATCCTTCCCCCACCACCATCACTTCATATAGCACCAACAACATATCCATCTGTAATGCCCTATATTCTGCCCATGCGGGAAGGATGAGAAGCTTCGACTAAGGTTCGATTCGAGCGTTGCGAGAAAGCGTTGCCGCAGGCAACGACCCGAAGGGCGAAGCGCGCAGCGCTGAGTCATCCTTCCCCCACCACCATCACTTCATATAGCACCAACAACACATCCATCTGTAATGTCCCCACCCTGCAAACAGTTATAAAAAAACCCCGCCGAAGCAGGGTTTTGTCTTACGCAGATAACCGATTAGTGACGCGCACGCACAATCTGGTATTTGCGGGTCAAATACTCGACCGGCACGCTCCAGATATGTACCAGACGCGAGAACGGGAACAACAGGAACAGCGTCATACCTAATACCAGGTGCATACGGAAAATAAATGCTACGCCATCCAGATACTGAGACGCCCCGCCGTGGAAGGTCACCACTGATTGCGCCCAGTTCACCAGCTTCATCATTTCGCTACCGTCCATATGCTGTGCCGAGAACGGAATGGTCAGCAGACCCAGCGCACACTGGATAACCAGAACAGACAACACCAGAATGTCGGCACCCGTGGTCGTTGCACGCACACGTGGACTGAACAGACGACGTTTCAGCAGCAGTACGCCCCCCACCAGGCACATCACACCACTGGCTCCACCGGCAAACATCGCCATCTTTTGTTTCACTTCAAGCGGTAACCACGCCTCGTACATCCAGTGTGGCGTCAGCATCCCCAGGAAATGACCCGCGAAGATACCGAGGATCCCAAGGTGAAACAGGTTTGACGCAAGGTTCATCCCTTTGCGATCCAGCATCTGGCTGGAAGCTGCACGCCAGGTATACTGACCGTAGTCATAACGTAACCAGCTGCCAATCAGAAAGACAGAACCCGCAATATACGGATAGATGTCAAAGAAGAACGTATTCAGGAAGTGCATTAGTTCTGTCCTCCGGTGGTGATGTTCAGGTACTGCGGCGCAACGGCCCCGGCAAAACGACGTTGATGAGCAGAAATTTCAGACTCGCCACATCCCTGGTCGGCAAAGAATTTCACCTGCTCTTCTTCCCAAACAGCATCCAGTGCCTGCGGCGTGTCGTCACGAACTTCATCCGCAATTTTTTCGGCCACTTTGTCGCTGTCGATAGCGGTATTCGCCAGTTTTAACAGCAGATCGAACAGCACCGCGTAGCGGCTTTCGCGCTGTTGCAGACGTGCACTGAGCAGCGCCAGAATCGGGGCGATATCCTGCAAGCCACCTAACGCTTCGCTTTTTGGCAACTGTGCGAGGTATTCCAGATACAGCGGCAAGTGATCAGGCAATTCGCGGCTATCCAGTTGTAGTCCGTGCTGCTCATACTGGGCCAGCAGGTCAACCATCGCCTGGCCGCGATCGCGGGATTCACCGTGAACATGTTCAAACAGCAATAGCGACGTCGCACGACCACGGTCGAACAGTTCACTATAGCTTGCCTGCGCATCCAGCATGTCCTGCGCGGTTAAATCGCGCAGAAAAACGCCCAGCATCTGGGCATCCTCCGGGTCCAGGTTTTCAGATGTCGCGAGTGCATCGAAAAGTTCCTGCTGATGCTGCCACAAGGCAGCATCCGGGTACTCGAGCAGACGCGAAACAATGACGAGCTCAATCATTGGTGCGGCTCCGTTTTGCTGGTCACATCGACAGCATCGATGCGGCGACTGTTGAACAGATTGAATTTCGTGTCAGAACCGTGGCAACCATCACCGAAGGTGAAACCACAACCGCTTTTCTCCGGGAACGCTTCACGCGCCAGTTCGCGATGGCTGCTCGGGATCACAAAACGATCTTCGTAGTTAGCAATCGCCAGGTAACGATACATCTCTTGTGCCTGGGCTTCAGTCAGACCGACCTCTTCCAGCGCGCGGGTATCAACTTTACCGTCTACGGTTTCTGCGCGTTTGTAGTGACGCATCGCCAGCATACGTTTCAACGCCCGCAGTACCGGCTGGGTATCACCCGCAGTCAGCAGGTTAGCCAGATACTGAACCGGGATACGCAGGCTGTCCACGTCCGGCAGAATACCGTTGCTCCCCAGTTCACCCGCATCAGCAGCGGACTGGATCGGAGACAATGGTGGCACATACCAGACCATCGGCAACGTGCGGTATTCCGGATGCAGCGGCAGCGCCAGCTTCCAGTCCATCGCCATTTTGTATACCGGCGACTGCTGGGCCGCGTCGATTACACTCAGCGGAATGCCATCTTTCAGTGCCTGTTCAATCACCGCCGGATCGTTTGGATCGAGGAATACGTCCAGCTGACTCTGATACAGATCCTTCTCGTTCTCGGTGCTTGCTGCGCTTTCGATAGCATCGGCGTCATACAACAACACGCCGAGGTAACGAATACGCCCCACACAGGTTTCAGAGCATACAGTCGGTTGGCCGGCCTCAATACGCGGATAGCAGAAAATGCACTTCTCAGATTTACCGCTCTTCCAGTTGAAGTAGATTTTCTTGTACGGGCAACCGGTGATGCACATACGCCAGCCGCGGCACTTGTCCTGGTCAATCAGCACGATGCCATCTTCTTCACGTTTGTAGATGGCACCACTTGGGCAAGTCGCTACACACGCCGGGTTCAGACAGTGCTCGCACAGACGGGGCAGATACATCATGAAGGTGTTTTCGAACTGCCCATACATCGCTTTCTGCATGTTCTCGAAGTTTTTGTCTTTAGCCAGCTTCTCAAACTCGCCACCCAGGTCATCTTCCCAGTTCGGACCTTTGGTGATTTTGTCCATACGCTGGCCGGTAATCAGCGAGCGCGGACGGGCAATCGGCTGCGCTTTGCTGTCAGCAGGTGCGTTGTGCAGCGTCTGGTAGTCGAAATCAAACGGCTCGTAGTAATCATCAATGCCCGGCAGATGCGGGTTAGCAAAGATTTTACCCAGCAGCAGCGCTTTGTTACCCATGCGCGGCACCAGCTTGCCGTTGATTTTACGGATCCAACCGCCCTTCCATTTTTCCTGGTTTTCCCAGTCGGTCGGAAAACCGGTACCCGGCTTCGTTTCAACGTTATTGAACCAGGCATATTCGGTACCTTCACGGCTGGTCCAGACGTTTTTGCAGGTTACTGAACAGGTGTGGCAACCGATGCACTTATCGAGATTCAGCACCATGCCGACTTGTGAACGAATTTTCATTTTACGCTCTCCTGTACCTGGTCATTGCCTTCACCATCCAACCAGTCAATGTTCTTCATCTTACGTACCACAACGAACTCATCACGGTTCGAACCTACGGTGCCGTAGTAGTTAAAGCCGTAGGCCAGATGTGCATAACCACCGATCATGTGGGTCGGTTTCGGCGTAATACGCGTTACCGAGTTATGGATCCCGCCACGCTGCTGGGTAATTTCTGAACCCGGCAGATTCACAATACGTTCCTGCGCGTGGTACATCATGGTCATCCCGGCCGGCACACGTTGGCTGACAACGGCACGGGCAGTTAAGGCACCGTTACTGTTGAAAACTTCGATCCAGTCGTTATCTTCGATGCCCAGATCTTTCGCATCGGCTTCACTCATCCACACAATCGGGCCGCCGCGACCTAAGGTCAGCATCAGCAGATTGTCGCTGTAGGTGGAGTGAATGCCCCATTTCTGGTGTGGCGTCAGGAAATTGAGCGCTTTTTCAGGGTTGCCATTGGACTTCTCGCCCATCACCTCTTTCACCGAACGGGTGTCGATTGGCGGACGATAGACCAGCAGGCTTTCGCCAAAGTCACGCATCCATTGGTGATCCTGATACAGCTGCTGGCGACCAGACAACGTGCGCCATGGGATCAGTTCGTGAACGTTGGTGTAACCGGCGTTATAAGAAACATGCTCATCTTCCAGACCTGACCAGGTCGGGCTGGAGATGATTTTGCGCGGTTGCGCCTGAATATCACGGAAGCGAATCTTCTCGTCTTCTTTGTTCAATGCCAGATGCGTATGGTCACGGCCAGTAAATTCACTCAGCGCTGCCCAGGCTTTAACGGCGACCTGGCCATTCGTTTCCGGTGCCAGGGCGAGGATCATCTCAGCGGCATCAATGGCCGTATTCAGCATCGGCTGACCTTTCGCCGGGCCTTCTGCCTTGGTGTAATTGAGCTTACGCAACAGATCCATTTCGCTCTGGGTATTCCAGGCAATCCCTTTACCACCGTTGCCGACTTTGTCCATCAACGGGCCAATAGAGGTGAAACGCTCGTAAGTTGCCGGGTAATCACGCTCCACGGTCATGATGTGTGGTGCGGTGACGCCAGGGATCAGGTCGCATTCGCCTTTTTTCCAGTCTTTCACGTCCAGCGGTTGCGCCAGTTCGGCAGCGGAGTCGTGCTGGATAGGCAGCGTCACCACGTCGGTTTCTTTGCCAAGGTGACCGACACAGACTTCAGAGAATTTCCTGGCAATGGCTTTGTAAATTTCCCAGTCGCTCTTCGATTCCCAGGCCGGATCAACGGCGGCAGACAATGGATGAATAAACGGATGCATATCCGAGGTATTCATGTCGTCTTTTTCATACCAGGTTGCGGTTGGCAGCACGATGTCGGAATACAGGCAGGTGCTCGACAGGCGGAAGTCCAGCGTGACCACCAGATCCAGTTTGCCATCAAGACCATTGTCCTGCCATTCCACCTCTTCCGGTTTCACACCGCCCTGTTTACCCAGGTCCAGCCCCTGAATACCGTGTTCAGTACCCAGCAGATACTTCAGCATGTATTCATGACCTTTACCGGAGGATCCCAGCAGGTTAGAACGCCAGATAAACAGGTTACGCGGATGGTTTTTTCCATTTTCAGGTTGTTCTGCCGCAAAGCGAATTGAGCCGTCTTTCAGGGATTTTACGGTGTAATCCACCGGCGTCATCCCGGCTTTTTCCGCCTCACGAGCGATATAGAGCGGGTTAGTACCCAACTGCGGTGCGGACGGCAACCAGCCCATACGCTCGGCGCGCACGTTGAAGTCAATCAGATGACCGCTATAGCGGGATTTATCCGCCATTGGCGACAGCAATTCTTGCGCTGTTACCGTCTCATAGCGCCACTGGCTGGAGTGGTTATAGAAGTAAGAGGTGCTGTTCATGTGACGCGCCGGACGCTGCCAGTCAAGAGCAAACGCCAGTGGCTGCCAGCCAGTCTGTGGACGCAGTTTTTCCTGGCCCACATAGTGTGCCCAACCGCCACCACTCTGACCGACACAGCCGCAGAAAATCAGCATGTTGATCAGACCGCGATAGTTCATATCGAGGTGATACCAGTGGTTCAGACCCGCACCGACGATGATCATCGAACGTCCGTGGGTTTTATCGGCGTTATCCGCAAATTCACGGGCAATACGCACAATTTGAGAACGTGAAACACCCGTGATTTTTTCTGCCCACGCAGGGGTATACGCTTTTACGTCATCGTAACTGGTTGCGCAGTTTTCATCATTCAGACCACGCTCAAGACCGTAGTTAGCCATGGTCAGATCGTAAACGGTGGTCACCAGCGCCGTAGAACCATCGGCCAACTGCAGGCGTTTAACCGGTAGTTTATGCAGCAGAACGTTTTCCAGTTCGACTTTATTGAAGTGTTCAGTTCCTTCACCGCCAAAGTACGGGAAACCGACTTCAGCGATGTCATCCTGGCTACCCAACAGGCTGAGTTGCAGTTCGGTTTCGGCACCGGACGTGCCGTCGCGCTGCTCCAGGTTCCATTTACCTTTTTCGCCCCAGCGGAAACCGATTGAGCCGTTCGGCGCAACCATCTCACCGTTGCTGTTAATCGCGACCGTTTTCCATTCCGGGTTGTTTTCCTGGCCCAGAGAATCGACCAAATCCGCCGCACGCAGCATACGACCCGCCGCATAGTAACCGTCACGCTCTTCAAGCATCACCAACATTGGCATGTCGGTATAACGGCGCACATAATCGGTAAAATACTGGCTTGGGTTGTCGAGATGGAACTCACGCAGCATAACGTGGCCCATTGCCAGCGCCATTGCGGCATCAGTCCCCTGCTTCGGAGCCAGCCACAGGTCGCAAAGCTTGGCGATTTCTGCGTAGTCCGGCGTGATCGCGACAGTTTTGGTACCTTTGTAGCGAACTTCGGTGAAGAAGTGCGCATCCGGGGTACGGGTCTGCGGTACGTTAGAACCCCAGGCGATGATATAGCTGGAGTTGTACCAGTCAGCAGATTCCGGCACGTCAGTCTGCTCGCCCCAGGTCTGCGGAGAGGCAGGCGGCAGGTCGCAGTACCAATCATAGAAGCTCAGGCAGGTACCGCCAATCAGTGACAAGTAACGAGCGCCGGAAGCATAAGAAACCATCGACATTGCCGGGATTGGTGAGAAACCCGCAACACGATCAGGACCATAGGTTTTCACGGTATAGACGTTAGATGCCGCAATCAGTTCGTTTACTTCCTGCCAGGAAGAACGGACAAACCCGCCACGACCACGCGCTTGTTTGAAGCTTTTTGCTTTATCGGCGTCTTCGATGATGGAGGCCCAGGCGTCAACGGGATCGCTGTGCAGTCTTTTCGCTTCACGCCACATCTTCATCAGACGTTTGCGCATCAGCGGATATTTGAGGCGGTTAGCGCTGTAGAGATACCAGGAATAGCTCGCACCACGCGGGCAGCCGCGAGGTTCGTGGTTTGGCAGATCAGGACGAGTACGCGGGTAGTCAGTTTGCTGGGTTTCCCAGGTTACCAGACCATTTTTCACGTAGATTTTCCAGCTGCATGAGCCGGTGCAGTTTACGCCGTGGGTTGAACGCACGACTTTGTCATGCTGCCAACGCTGGCGGTATCCATCCTCCCAGTCCCTGTTGGTGTTGAGAAGCTGGCCGTGCCCATCGGCAAAGGTTTCGCCCTTCTGCTTGAAGTAACGAAACCGGTCCAGGAATTTACTCATCGGTTTTCTCCTGTAGGAGCCTGACGGCTCTCTGATAAATCGACATTGCTTGATTGGGAGTGAAGGTAACGCTCTGAAAGGGCGTGATAATTGATAACGATCAATGCAGACAGGGATGAAAATAGGTGGTTAATTTTCATGTACCCCTTAAGTAGGATATTGATATTAAAGATAATTAATTGATTTATAAGTGGATTCTAAAAGCAACTTCTCGTGCAAATGTTAAATTCTTTACAAGTGGGTATTAAGGGGTATCCTCCCTGCCTGGCATATTACGCGTACCGTTCTGACAGCCTGTTGGTATTGAAAAGGATTATAGTATGTTGTAACTAATTAAAGGCCAAAAAAAGCGCGGTCTAACACCGCGCAATGGATAATCAACCTACACTTCATCTTTCAAACTGCTTCTGCGTTGGCTGTGCTCGTCATCCCAGTCACTTACTTCAGTAAGCTCCAGGGGATTTCTCACTTGCCGCCTTGATGCACTTCAATTGATTTTGTGTATACAACTTTTTTACTTTTTAGAATGACGTCCGTATACCACCCAGGTGATGACCACGCAGGCGACATAGAAAATCAGAAACACTTTCATAGCATCAACCGGCGAACCCGTTAATGCCAAAGACGTACCAAACGCTTTCGGGATAAAGAAGCCGCCAATCGCGCCAATGGCTGAGATAAAGCCTAACGCCGCTGCTGTGTCAGTCGCTGCCTCACGCATCGCTTTCTCTTCAGAGCCGCCTTCCGCTTTCACTCTGTCCATTGTCAGCTTACGGAAAATGACAGAGATCATCTGGAAGGTTGAACCACTACCCAGACCAGCCGTCAGGAACAGCGCCAGGAAAACCGCGAAGAAGGCAATAAAGTTACCACCTACCCCATCGGTTGGCAGTGTCAGGAACAGTAAGGCACTGAAGACGGCCATCAACACGAAGTTAACCAATGTCACACGTGTCCCGCCCAGACGGTCGGAGATTGCTCCCCCGGCAGAACGCGCCAGTGCACCAATCAGCGGGCCGAAGAAGGCGTAATGCAGGATCTGTACTTCCGGGAACTGCGTTTTTGACAACATCGCGAAACCTGCGGAGAAGCCGATAAAAGAGCCGAAGGTTGCCAGATACAGCAGGCTCATAATCCACAGATGCCCGCGTTTCAGTACCGGCAATTGCTCTTTTAACGACGCTTTTGACGTTGCCAGTTCGTTCATGCCAAACCAGGCCGCCAGCGTGAAAATCGCGAGGAACGGTACCCAAATCCAGGCGGCGTTGGCCAGATACAATTGAGTGCCGTCCGGCTGTTCAACGCCGTGGCTGCCAAAAGCGGCGAAGATGGACAGTGAGACCACCAGCGGCGCAACCAGTTGCATCACACTGACGCCCATGTTGCCCAGACCGCCGTTCAGCCCCAACGCACCACCCTGCTTCTGTTTTGGAAAGAAGAAGCTGATGTTTGCCATGCTGGAAGCAAAGTTTGCACCGGCAAAGCCGCACAGCAGGGAGATAATAATAAAGGTACTGAACGGCGTGGTGGTATCCTGCACAGCAAAACCTAACCACACACAGGGGATGATCAGGATCCCTGTGCTGAATGCAGTCCAGCGACGACCACCGAACAGAGGAACCATAAAGGAGTACGGTACGCGCAGCAGCGCGCCGGAAACTGAAGGCAATGCCGTCAGCATAAACAGCTGCTCAGTGGTGAAATCGAATCCCACTTTCGGTAAGTTTACCGCCACTGCGCTAAATAACATCCATACGCAAAACGCCAGCAGCAGGCAAGGGACTGAAATCCACAGGTTACGGCTGGCAACTCGTTGACCACGCTGTTCCCAGAAGGCGGGATCTTCCGGCCGCCATTCTGTGATTACAGCTCCAGATGCCCTTTCCGGGGCAGATGAGTGACTCATAGACACCTCTGATACTTGTTTCGATGCCTGCAACATTAGGGTTTACAGCCGGGGGTAAGTTGATATAAATCAAAGGAAAAGGTGTCGTTATTAACGTCTGAAATTTATCATTACCCTAAATGAGTACATAACTTCGGTAAAAAAGATGTGGTTTTTCACGCTTCTGTCGCGCCCTACTCCCCGACGTCCGGGATCTCTCCCTCTGTCGGCAATTAAGGGGTAGCCCGTTTGAGGTATGGGTATACTCCAGTGTATCGCTGAGAATAGCGGCACTGCCTGCAGCAGAATCGTCATTCAATAAGGTTTTCTGCTCACGGAAAACCCGAAGGAAGAAGTCACATGTTTAAACGTTGTCTTTCCCCGCTTACGCTGGTTAACCAGGTGGCGCTGATTGTTTTACTGTCTACCGCGCTTGGCGTGGCGGGTATGGCTGTCTCCGGTTGGCTGATACAAGGCATTCAGGGTAGCGCTCACGCAATTAATAAAGCCGGCTCGCTACGTATGCAGAGCTACCGTTTGCTGGCTGCCGTACCGCTGGAGGCCAACGATCAACCGCTGCTGGATGAAATGGAACAAACCGCGTTTAGCCCTGAACTGACTCGCGCCGCACAGCGCGACGGCCAGCAGGCCCAGTTAAAGGCATTGCAGGATTACTGGCACACCGAACTGGCACCGGGGCTTAAACATGCCCAAACGGGCGATGCGGTCGCCGACGACGTTTCACGCTTCGTGACCGGGCTGGATCGTCTGGTTACCGCCTTTGACCATACCACGGAGTTGCGTATTGAACGCGTCGTTATGCTGCATCGCCTGATGGCGGTGTTTATGGCTCTGCTACTGGTCTTTACGATTATCTGGCTGCGCGTACGCCTGTTGCAGC
Organism: Citrobacter sp. Cu233; assembly: GCF_030332225.1. Taxonomy (GTDB): domain Bacteria; phylum Pseudomonadota; class Gammaproteobacteria; order Enterobacterales; family Enterobacteriaceae; genus Citrobacter. Next base: position 161,185 of record NZ_JAOWIF010000043.1, on the reverse strand, counting down.
CGTGGAAACAACTGTTGGCGATGGCGCGCGCCGTCAGCCAGCGTGATTTTACGCAACGTGCGCATATCAGCGGGCGTAATGAGATGGCGGCACTGGGTTCGGCACTGAACAACATGTCAGAAGAACTGGCCGAAAGTTATGCCGTACTGGAACAACGGGTGCAGGAAAAAACCGCAGGTCTGGAACATAAAAACCAGATCCTCTCTTTCCTGTGGCAAGCCAACCGCCGTCTGCACTCACAGATACCGTTGTGTGAGCGGCTTTCACCGGTACTCAACGGGTTGCAAAATTTAACGCTGCTGCACGATATTGAGTTGCGGGTATATGACCTGGAAGATGAAGATAATCATCAGGAATTTACCTGCCAGTCGAGTGCCAGTTGCGATGAAAAAGGTTGTCATCTGTGCCCTCGAGGCACACTACCCGCCATTGAAGGTGGCGCTACGCTGAAATGGCGGTTGACCGATGCACATACCCAGTACGGTATTCTGCTCGCCACCTTGCCGTACGGGCGTCATCTCAGCCACGATCAGCAGCAACTGGTCGATACTCTGGTTGAACAACTCACCGCAACGCTGGCGCTGGACAGACATCAGGAACGTCAGCAGCAGTTGATCGTCATGGAAGAGCGTGCCACCATTGCTCGTGAACTCCATGATTCTATTGCACAATCGCTCTCCTGTATGAAAATGCAGGTCAGCTGTTTACAGATGCAGGGCGACGCGCTCCCGGAAAACAGCCGTGAGTTGCTAAGTCAGATTCGTAACGAGCTGAACGCCTCCTGGGCACAGCTACGTGAATTGTTGACCACCTTCCGTTTGCAGTTGACTGAGCCTGGCTTGCGACCTGCGCTGGAAGCCAGCTGCCAGGAATACAGCGCTCGCTTTGGTTTTACGGTGAAGCTGGATTATCAGCTACCGCCGCGCCTGGTTCCATCCCATCAGGCGATCCACCTGCTGCAGATTGCCCGTGAGGGCCTGAGTAATGCACTTAAACACTCTCAGGCCAATGAAGTCATCGTGACGGTGGTGCAAAATGGCAAACAGGTCAAACTGACAGTTCAAGATAACGGCTGCGGCGTACCGGAAAACGCCGAACGCAGTAACCACTACGGCATGATTATAATGCGCGACCGTGCGCAGAGCTTGCGCGGCGATTGCCGTGTACGCCGTCGCGAGACAGGCGGTACTGAAGTTGCTGTCACTTTTATTCCCGAAACAAACTTCACAGAAGTCCAAGGAGATACCCATGAGTAATCTGGAGCCGGCAACCATCCTGTTGATCGACGATCATCCGATGCTGCGCACTGGTGTAAAACAGCTTGTCAGCATGGCGTCCGATATCACCGTGGTCGGCGAAGCCAGTAATGGCGAGCAGGGTATCGAGCTGGCTGAATCCCTTGATCCCGATCTGATCCTGTTAGATCTCAACATGCCCGGCATGAACGGTCTGGAAACGCTTGATAAGCTACGAGAGAAATCTCTCTCCGGACGCATTGTCGTTTTCAGTGTTTCCAACCATGAAGAAGACGTAGTGACCGCTCTGAAACGCGGTGCTGACGGCTATCTGTTGAAAGACATGGAGCCAGAAGATCTACTGAAGGCGTTGCAACAGGCTGCCGCCGGCGAAATGGTACTGAGTGAAGCCTTAACCCCGGTTCTGGCCGCCAGCCTGCGCGCTAACCGTGCGACCTCCGATCGTGACGTGACTCAGTTGACACCGCGTGAACGCGATATTCTGAAGTTAATCGCCCAGGGTCTGCCTAACAAGATGATTGCTCGCCGCCTCGACATCACCGAAAGCACGGTAAAAGTGCATGTGAAGCATATGCTGAAGAAAATGAAGCTTAAATCACGCGTTGAAGCAGCAGTATGGGTGCATCAGGAACGCATCTTCTGATAACGCGAGTATTAACGAGGATCATTTCCCGAAACGGTATTAAACGGTTCGGTCAGTGATAGCGTGATCTCATTGGAAGAGACACGCTGGCCCTGCTCATCTTCTACGACGACGGACAGCCGCCAACGGTTAGTTGCTCCTTCACTGCTATCCCACTTCGGCATAATAATCGTCCAGCCTTGCGGACTGCGAGGATGACTCCCGGCCGTTAAACTCAATGCTTGCGTCTCTCCCTGCCATGTCAGATGGCGGATGCCATACCGACTACGCACCTGTAATTTCAGCGCTACCGTCTCGCCAGGTTTCAGATCCCACGGCGGTGTTGTCAAAAATACAGATAAGGTTTTACGCTGGCGATACTCCAGCGTTGGCACGCTGTCACGCTGAGGATCGTCATAACGACTCCCGCGCAGCGATCGGCTGCTTGCGACTTCACTTACCATTAACTGTTTTTTTAGCGGAACGCCAAAACGATAATTGAGGGTCAATCCCAGATTATTTTGGCTTATCCCGCTTTCACCCTGTTTATGCTGCGCGGTCACCGTAATCAACGGCACTGGCGTATAACTCAGACCCAGATTTACCGCCACCGGGTTGTGGTAGCCCGTTCCGGAGTGGAAAAGGTCAACCCGATCGCCAAAATATTGCTCAACGCTGACGCTGGTATTGAGATGCTCATAAAAGGGTAGCCGCATCAATGCAGTAAGGTCGTAACCCCGCGCCATCCTTTGTTCCTGTGTTGAGGAACGATTCTGCCACGAGGAAAACGGCTGGTAGTAGTTAGCAGATAGCCGCAGGTACTCTCCCCACGCCTCAGCACCAAACCCACCACGCGGCAGATTCTCATCCAGCAGGTTATCGTAAAAAGTGTTATAGCCCAGCAACCATCCGTCGCGTACCCAGCGTTGTCCAATCCCCGCATTACTCACCAGCCCTTCGTCACGTTGCGTAAACCCCAACTGACTCCAGGTCAGAAAGCGTTGATTATCCTGCCACGGAATAAACCAGCTTCCACGACTGCCGGTAAAGTTGCCTTCATTATCCACCTGCAGCCCAACGTTGGCATTACCCCTCGGAGAAAGCCAGGATTCAAGCTGTTGATTTACCTGCTCACTGACCGTGTCGCGAACCTGACCAAAGGCAAACTGTTTTGCTTGTTCGCCAGTATCAAGTCCGTTATCTATCATGCTGGCTTCACCAAAAGCTTTGACTACTTCAGCAAAATGTTTTTCGCCCGCGCGGGATTCTGGTGCCATACCGAGGTCTGGCAAGCCATCATTGTTGTTATCGAAAGGATTTTCAGCGCGCTGCATGAAGGAAGACTGTGCACTGGTAGTACCTCCTGTCAGCAGCAAGAGTGTGAATACAGCACAAAAAGCGTGATAATAACGGCTCAAATCGTCAGTTGTTTCTTACATCAATAAATTATGGCGTAGAACTTAACCTAAACCATAACGCCTTCAGCCATGATTTACAGCTCTTATCCCCGTTTTCAGGCTTTTCTGACCCGGAAAAACGGGGCACTTACTGATTTGCCCCTTCGTCATTTTCCACAGCAGACAACACGGAGTAACATAGCCGCTGGTAATTATCCCTCCCATTCGACAACAGGAGTCAAAATGCAAAAGATAGTGATCATCGCAAACGGTGCAGCCTATGGAAGCGAGTCGTTATTCAACAGTCTGCGTCTGGCCATTGCTCTGCGCGAGCAGGAGGGCAACCTCGACCTGCGTCTGTTTTTAATGTCGGATGCCGTCACTGCAGGGTTACGCGGGCAGAAACCCACGGAAGGTTATAATATTCAGCAAATGCTGGAAATCCTGACAGCACAAAACGTTCCGGTAAAACTCTGTAAAACCTGTACCGATGGCCGCGGGATCACCGCACTGCCGTTAATTGATGGCGTTGAAGTCGGTACGCTGGTGGAACTGGCTCAGTGGACACTGGCAGCAGATAAGGTTTTGACCTTCTGATGGCAACGCGTTCAGGCAAGCGTACTGAACGTGCCGGAAATTTCCCGATTTAATCTCAGATGGGCGCGGTTTCGTTAAACGTAAGCTCGCCCTTTCAACCCTTTTAAGGAATTTTGTCATTTTTGTTTAACCGTTATGCCATTTTTTGATCAAAATCAGCATCCCGCGCCCTCCCCTTTGGTGTTATGCAATGAGTGAAATGTGAACAACATCACGCAGCACTTTCGACAGAAAGTACGTTGTTTTCAAGAACGGGGTGAAAAATGGCATTAGTGAAGGCAAGTTTGAAGTTATTTGGTGGAGATACGGTAGTTGTACGCTGTTCAGAGCGTTGTCACATCCATCTGATGAGCGAGAAAAATCACGTCAAAGACACGCAGACCGACATTTTAAGCGTGCAGAATCGTGATAACGCATGGCTGACCGTACCGTATACCGGCGTCTGGAACGTGCTGATCGACAGCCACAGCCAGTCTCTGGAGCATTCAATCAGTTATATTGCAGCCTGATGATGTAATGCCCGAAAGCCTCTACGCTTATCGGGCACACAACAGATAACCCGGCAACACCTAAGCAAATCCGGGTCGCATGACGCCTTCCGGCGAGTTATCTCCCAACAATCTCTTGACCGTAACCACCAGATCGTTAAGACAGTCATCCTGCATCCCCAACTTCACCAATTCCTGTTCCAGCGAGAACAGATATTGCGCGTTGGTTCCCAGTGGTCCACTGGCAGAAGCAATAAGCGGCGCGATGACCTGAGCACGGGTATCGGACTCAAACAATGGATGCCGCGGATCCATAATAAAGACCAGCGCGCTCACCGTTCGGCCATCATCCAGCGTGAGCTGACACCAGGTTGGAAGGTAACATCCGGTGATCATTTCACGCTTCCACAGCAGGGACAGCTCTTGCTCCAGCGAGGCATCCGGTAAACGGTAAGCCACACCCGTAGTGCGCCCTCCCTCTTTCAGGGCCAACATCCGTCCCGGCTGACATGCCGTTCCCCGCCCTGCCGTCAGGCGCAAACAAAATGCGCGATGCCAACCGACTAACGTCCCTGTACAGGACTCTTCAAACTCTAACGCCGGATTCCACATCAACGATCCATAACCAAAGATCCACACCGGTCCATCATCTGGACGGCAGGCAAGCGTGGCGGCCAGTGAGGCTGCCCGTTGTTCCGCTGACCAGAGTAGTGATTCTTCAATAGCACCAAATGCCGTCTTACAGTCAGCATTCAATAAAAAATCACGCGTTAACACCTTACACCTCCGCCACTGCGACTTCCCTGCGACAACTTTTTTGACGCCTTCCAGGCTTTTTTACTGCTCATTTTGAAACCAATACCAGGACAATAGGCAATTCACCGACTGCATGCAAGGCAACAAAGGCTCAACGGCACTTTATATCCTCTTTATATGTCCCGGTCTGGCGCGACCGTTCGCATATCATCGTGCGATATTTTGATTGATTCACAAACCTAACATCTTGTTATTTAAATACTCTATAAACAAGACACAGCATTTTGCTCGCTTTGATGCAAAAAACGGTCCATGCCGTAAAATTACGTAAAATCAGATCGAAAATACCGAAAAATCTGTTATTTTTTACATTCTTTAATACATTTATAATTATAAGCACCTGCAGAGATGGAGAATTAATTACATGACACATGCACATGAGGCGGTAAAAACCCGCCACAAGGAGACCTCGCTCGCCTTTCCGATTTTGGCGCTGGTGGTGCTGTTCTTTTGGGGGAGCAGTCAGTCACTACCAGTGGTCATCGGCATTAACGCACTAGCCCTTATTGGTATATTAAGTAGCGCATTCAGCGTTGTCCGTCATGCAGACGTATTAGCTCACCGACTTGGTGAGCCCTATGGCTCGCTGATTCTCAGCCTTTCGGTTGTTATTCTCGAAGTCAGTTTAATTTCCGCATTAATGGCAACCGGAGATGCCGCACCCACGCTAATGCGCGATACGCTCTATTCAATCATTATGATCGTAACCGGTGGGCTGGTCGGGTTTTCATTACTGTTGGGCGGCCGCAAATTTGCTACCCAGTATATGAACCTGTTCGGTATTAAGCAGTATTTAATCGCTTTATTCCCGCTGGCCATTATCGTGCTGGTATTCCCGATGGCATTACCGGGAGCGAATTTCACCACTGCACAGGCACTGCTGGTGGCGTTAATTTCAGCAGCAATGTACGGCGTATTTTTGTTGATCCAGACCAAAACGCACCAGAGCCTGTTTATTTACGAGCATGAAGATGAGGGTGACGACGACGACCCGCATCATGGTAAACCTTCAGCGCACAGCAATCTTTGGCACGCCGCCTGGCTGGTCATCCATTTAATTGCCGTCATTGCCGTTACCAAAATGAATGCTAATCCGCTGGAAACATTACTCACTGAGCTGAATGCACCAGTGGCATTTACCGGTTTCCTGGTGGCGTTGCTTATTCTCTCCCCTGAAGGTTTAGGTGCGCTGAAAGCAGTGCTGAGCAACCAGGTGCAGCGAGCGATGAATTTATTCTTCGGCTCTGTACTTGCCACCATCTCACTGACCGTACCCGTCGTCACACTGATCGCCTGGGCAACGGGGAATGACCTGGTGTTCGCGCTGGGTGCCCCAGAGATGATTGTCATGGTTTCTTCGCTGGTGCTGTGCCATATCTCCTTTTCCACCGGACGCACCAATGTGCTCAACGGTGCAGCGCATCTGGCACTGTTTATCGCCTACCTGATGACGATATTCGCCTGAAAAAAAAGCCGGATACGACGCAATACGTCTTATCCGGCCTTGAGTATATTTCACTTCACATCTTGCGGTTTTGTCAGCCCGATAAGCGTTGGTGCTACCGGGCGGTCCAGCCAGACTTAGTTCTCAGTGTCCAGCTCATCGAAGCTTTTCACCAGATCATCGATTGCTTTAATCTGAGTGAGGAACTGTTCCAGTTTCGCTAACGGCAGCGCGGACGGACCGTCACATTTGGCATGGGCTGGATCCGGGTGCGCTTCAATAAACAGACCCGCCAGGCCTACCGCCATACCGGCGCGAGCCAGTTCGGTAACCTGTGCACGACGGCCGCCGCTTGCAGCGCCAAACGGATCGCGACACTGCAGCGCGTGGGTGACGTCAAAAATCACCGGAGAGTTACCGGAAACTTTCTTCATCACGCTAAAGCCCAGCATATCTACAACCAGGTTGTCATAACCAAAGTTCGCACCACGGTCGCACAGGATAACCTTGTCGTTACCGCCTTCATGGAATTTATCCACGATATTGCCCATCTGACCCGGGCTCACGAATTGCGGTTTTTTCACGTTAATAACAGCGCCCGTTTTCGCCATCGCTTCTACCAGATCGGTCTGACGAGCAAGGAATGCCGGAAGCTGAATCACATCCACCACATCGGCAACAGGCTGTGCCTGGCTGGCTTCATGAACGTCGGTGATCACTTTAACGCCAAACGTCTGCTTCAGTTCCTGGAAGATTTTCATCCCTTCTTCAAGGCCTGGCCCACGGTAAGAGTGGATGGAAGAACGGTTGGCTTTATCAAAGGAGGCTTTGAACACGTAAGGGATACCCAGTTTTTGAGTAACGGTTACGTAGTGCTCACAAATGCGCATCGCCAGATCGCGGGATTCCAGCACGTTCATGCCGCCAAACAGCACGAACGGCAGGTCATTTGCCACGTTGATGTCGCCAATGCTAACCACTTTTTGTTTCATAGGATCGCCTTAAACGGTAGGTAAAGTGTTATTAATCAATGCAATACAATTTGTTTGTGCGAAATAGTATTAATCTGCGCACGGATCATTTCGCTGATGGGGTCTTCCGGACACTGCTCAACGAAATAACTTAAATCTGTCAGCGCAACATGTTCACATTCCAGCTGCGCGTAAATCAATCCGCGATCGCGTATTTCATACGGATCCTCAGGATTAAACTGCAGTAATGCTTCGCTGGCTCGCAGCGCCAGTTCCATTTGCCGCTCTTCCATTAGCGAAGATTTCAGCGTGTCGAGCAGCTTACGGATCACTTCCGCGTTATCCGCTTCGTCAAGATCCTCGTTGAACAGTTCGGCAACCGGGCTAATATTACCCTTCAGCCACACTTCTAACGTGTGCTCATTTAACGTTTCGCCATTGAACGGGTTGATCAACCACATTTCACCTTCCAGCGATTCAATACGCAGGATCAGCTGCGTCGGGAAGATCACCGGAACCAACGGCAGATCCAGTCGGTTAGCAATCCACAATAAGATGGCACCGAGTGAAACCGCACTGCCCTGACGATTTTTCAGGACCTGGTCGAGCCATAGTGCATCAGAAAGACGGTAGACGCCGTGGGTGTCCGTAAACCCCCATTCGCCATAAAAAAGTGCCAGCAGTTTATCCAGTTGCTCATCCTGAGACAGGAGCTGGCTAATTTCTTCTTGCGCCTGACTAACCAGACGTTCCAGTTCGTCGTAGACAGTTTGTGTTGGAAAATCCAGACGGATTGACTCCGACGCCAGGATCATCCCATCACACAACGGCGCTTTATTAAATTCGAAATCAGCTAACGACCTCATGACTTACCCCAGTAACGGTATTTTTGTGGTGGCGAGTTTAATGATGATGTACAGCACCACCAGCGCCAGCGGAAATGCGATTAATCGCGCCTGCTGGCTGCGCGCCCGACGGTAATCAAGCGCAATAAAACCCAAAACGATGTAAATGATAACCCCAAACAGCTTTTCAGTCAGCCATGTCCCCTGTTCGGTGAATGGCAGTATGTGCGTTTTAGCGATCAACGCCACGCCGCTGAGAAGTAAAACAGTATCAATGATCGGTGGCAGAATACGCGTCCAGCGCGATGTTGCAAGGCGTGTATTGGCAGAACGCCACCAAAAACGCAACGTGAGTAACCCGACAGAAAGCACGATGCTAACGAGATGAATAGTGAGTAGCGTGCTGAACGTATTCATGATGGGATGCGCCCGAGCGTAATCCGCTCGTTGCCGCCATAGTCACGGCAGGTTTCAACCGCCTGGTAACCCGCGCGGGTAAACGCGTCGCGTACCGCCTCGCCCTGCTGCCAGCCATGTTCCAGCAGCAGATAGCCACCGGGGGTTAATACGTGCTGAGACTGGTCGATGATATGCACGATATCCGCCAGACCACTTGCGCCTGCGACCAGCGCCGACAGTGGCTCAAAGCGCACATCGCCCTGCGCCAGATGCGGGTCCTGCTCATCGATGTACGGGGGGTTACTGACGATCATCTCAAACTGTTGCCCCTGCAAGGCGCTGAACCAGTTGCTTTGCAACACTCGCACATTGTCGATGGCCAGATTCTGTCGATTGCGGTTTGCCAGATCTACGGCATCCGGCATGCGGTCAACTGCTGTCACCGTGCAATCCGGACGCTCAGATGCCAGCGCCAGCGCGATGGCACCAGTACCCGTGCCCAGATCAAGAATACGGCACGGCGAGGCAGGCAAACGCGCCAATGCCTGTTCAACCAGGCACTCGGTATCCGGACGCGGAATGAGCGTGGCGGGTGAAACAAACAGCGGCAGCGACCAGAATTCACGAACACCGGTTAAGTGCGCGACGGGCTCCCCCCGCTGACGGCGCGCCACCAGCGCGTTCAGTTGTTCATGCTGTGCTACGGTTAATTCCGTTTCACCAAACGCCAAAATAAAGGTACGCGCCTTGCCGGTGACGAACTCAAGTATGATCTCGGCATCACGGCGCGGACTTTCACTGGTCTGTAACTGGCTGATTGCCTCACGCAGCCATTGCTGATAGTCCATTAATCTTGCTCGGACAACGCCGCCAGCTGATCGGCCTGGTATTCCTGGACAATCGGCTCAATCAGCATATCCAGTTTACCTTCCATCGCTTCATCCAGACGGTAAAGCGTCAGGTTGATGCGGTGATCGGTCACACGCCCCTGCGGGAAGTTATAGGTACGATTGCGATCGCTACGATCGCCGCTGCCCAACAGGTTGCGACGCTCAGAGGCTTCCGCCTGTTGACGTCTGGCCACTTCAGCGGCACGAATACGCGCCCCCAACACCGACATCGCTTTCGCTTTGTTTTTATGCTGCGAACGTTCGTCCTGACACTCCACCACGATACCGGTTGGCAAGTGGGTAATACGGATTGCTGAGTCGGTGGTGTTAACGTGCTGACCACCCGCCCCCGATGACCGGAAAGTATCAATACGCAGATCGGCTGGGTTGATATCCGGCAGTTCTGCGTCCGGCAGTTCCGGCATCACCGCTACCGTACAGGCAGAAGTATGGATACGCCCCTGAGATTCGGTCGCCGGAACGCGCTGTACGCGGTGACCACCGGACTCAAATTTCAGTCGACCGTAGACACCATCACCGCTGACTTTAGCAATAATTTCTTTGTAGCCACCATGTTCGCCTTCGTTGGCGCTCATGATCTCTACCCGCCAGCGACGCGATTCAGCATAACGGCTGTACATGCGGAACAAATCACCCGCAAACAGTGCCGCTTCATCACCACCGGTTCCCGCACGCACTTCAAGGAAGGCGTTACGTTCATCATCAGGATCGGTTGGCAGCAGCAGAACCTGCAGATGCTGTTCCAGTTGTTCACATTTTTCTTTTGCTTCGCGCAGTTCATCCTGCGCCATTTCACGCATTTCAGGATCGTCGAGCATCATCTGTGCCGTTTCGATATCTTCCTGAACCTGTTGCCAGTCCGTAAAACAACGGGAAACATCACTTAATTGCGCATATTCGCGCGACAATGCACGAAAACGTTCCTGGTCTGCGATGGTTCCCGCATCACCGAGCAGCGCCTGAACTTCTTCATGGCGTTCATGCAGGGCTTCCAGTTTGGCAACGATAGAAGGCTTCATAGGCGTAAATGCACCCTGTAAAAAATGAGATTGGTGTACTGCTACTCCAGCCCGAGGCTGTCGCGCAGAATATTCAGGCGTTCACTGTCCCCGTCACGGGCGGCCTGTTGAAGTGATTTAGTTGGTGCGTGGATCAGGCGGTTAGTCAGCTTCCACGCCAGGTCCTGCATAATGGCTTGCGCATCACCGCCCTGTTCCAGAGCAGCCAACGCTTTGGCGGTCAGTTCATCACGGATTTGTTCAGACTGACTGCGATAATCGCGGATGGTCTCGCTTGCGCTTTGTGCTCGCAGCCAGGCCATAAACTCGCTAGTTTCCTGCGCAACAATGGTTTCCGCTTCCACGGCGGCCGCTTTGCGCTGCGCCAGGTTATGCGAAATAATGCTTTGCAGGTCGTCAACACTATACAGATAGGCGTTGGACAGTTTGCCCACTTCCGGTTCAACGTCGCGCGGTACCGCAATATCAACCAACAGCATAGGCTGATTACGGCGATTTTTTAGCGCACGTTCGACCATCCCCTTGCCGATTATCGGCAGCGGGCTGGCGGTAGAACTGATAATAATATCGGCATCCTGTAAGCGGGCATCAATATCGCTCAGAGAAATCACCTCGGCGCCGACTTCATCGGCCAGCACCTGCGCACGCTCACGTGTGCGGTTAGCGATGATCATCTTCTTCACTTTGTGCTCACGCAGATGTCTCGCCACCAGCTCGATGGTCTCGCCGGCACCCACTAACAACACGGTTACCGTGGAAAGGGATTCAAAGATCTGACGCGCCAGCGTACAGGCAGCAAAGGCAACTGACACCGCGCTGGCGCCGATATCCGTTTCTGTGCGTACACGTTTCGCAACGGAAAATGATTTCTGGAACATACGTTCCAGCGCACTGGCGTTCAGGTGGCCTTTTTGCGAGTCCGCAAACGCTTTTTTCACCTGCCCCAGAATTTGTGGCTCGCCGAGCACCAGTGAATCCAGACCACTGGCAACGCGCATCAGATGGCTGACAGCATCGTTGTCCTGATGCCAGTAGAGGCTACTGCGCAGGTCTTCTTCGTTCAGATTGTGGTACTCACACAGCCAGCGAATCAGTGCTTCCTGCAGGTTATCCTGCTCTTCTACGCTGAGATACAGCTCTGTGCGGTTACACGTCGACAGCACTACCCCGCCCTGCACCATTGGCTGCGCAAGCAGGCTGTCCAGCGCCTGATCGAGCGTGTCCGGCGAAAACGTTACGCGTTCTCGCAGCGATACAGGTGCCGTTTTATGGTTAATACCAAGCGCTAAAAGGGTCATGTGTGCGGGAATAGTACCAGCGTTGATAAGGTTAGACTGCGTGCATCATACAGGATGCGTGCGGCCAATAAAAGAGACTGCCCCCTTTTGGAGTAATAGCTTACGGTTTAAATTAAGATAACGTGACCGTAGACGATATTCACGGTCGGCGCTAGCATTAAGGGTTATAACTGCAACCGCTGGCATGATTTTGCCGGATGGCGAAAACGCGTCTTTTCCGACCTGCAGATTCAGTTTGTAGGCCTGATAAGCGCCGCGCCATCAGACAATTAATGCACCGTATTACAAGGATTTGTCATCACTATGACCCTGCCTGATTTTCGCCTGATCCGTCTGTTGCCACTGGCAAGCCTGGTTCTCACCGCCTGTGCGCTCAACGCGCCGAAAGGTCCCGGCAAAAGCCCCGACTCTCCACAGTGGCGCCAGCACCAGCAGGAAGTGCGCGCCCTGAACCAATATCAGACACGCGGTGCGTTTGCCTATATTTCCGACCAGCAAAAAGTGTATGCCCGCTTTTTCTGGCAGCAAACTGGCCAGGATCGCTATCGTCTCCTGCTGACCAATCCGTTGGGTAGTACCGAACTGGAACTGAACGCGCAACCGGGCAACGTGGAACTCGTCGACAACAAAGGGAAGCACTACACCGCTGACGATGCTGAAGAAATGATCGGCAAACTGACCGGGATGCCCATCCCGCTGAACAGCCTGCGCCAGTGGATCCTTGGCTTGCCCGGCGATGCAACAGATTACAAGCTCGACGATCAATACCGCCTGAGCGAAGTGAATTACAGTAAAGACGGTAAAAACTGGAAAGTCGTGTACAGCGCCTACGACAGCAAAACACAGCCGGCGATGCCTGCAAATATGGAGCTGTCCGACGGCGACCAGCGCATTAAGCTGAAAATGGATAACTGGATTGTGAAATGATGACCCACTGGCCCTCCCCGGCGAAACTGAATCTGTTTTTATACATCACCGGACAACGTGCGGATGGTTATCACACGCTACAAACACTGTTTCAGTTTCTCGATTATGGCGACGAGATTAGTATCAGCGTACGCAGCGACGGTCAAATTCGCCTGTTAACGCCAGTGGATGGCGTTGAGCATGAAGACAACCTGATTGTGCGCGCCGCACGCTTGCTCATGAAAACCGCCGCGGAACGCGGTCGCCTGCCAACCGGCAGTGGCGCAGACATCAGCATTCACAAACGTCTGCCGATGGGCGGTGGTCTGGGCGGTGGCTCATCGAATGCCGCCACCGTTTTAGTGGCACTGAATCATCTATGGCAGTGTGGGTTGTCTGTAGATGAACTGGCGGTAATGGGCTTAACGCTGGGTGCCGACGTACCGGTATTCGTACGCGGTCACGCAGCCTTTGCTGAAGGCGTAGGAGAAGTCCTGACGCCGGTCAATCCAGCAGAAAAGTGGTACCTGATCGCTCATCCAGGAGTCAGCATTCCAACGCCGGTGATTTTTAAAGATCCTGACCTCCCCCGTAACACGCCAAAAAGGTCAATAGAAACGTTACTAAAATGTGAATTCGGCAATGATTGCGAGGTTATCGCAAGAAAACGTTTTCGCGAGGTTGATGCGGCGCTTTCCTGGCTGTTAGAATACGCGCCGTCGCGCCTGACTGGTACAGGGGCTTGTGTCTTTGCTGAATTTGACACTGAGTCCCGTGCTCGCCAGGTGCTTGAGCAAGCCCCGGATTGGCTCAAAGGCTTTGTGGCGAAAGGTGTCAACCTCTCCCCATTGCACAGAGCGCTACTCTAAATCATTTGGGTTTCAGGAAGATGGCGAGATGACGAATCGCCAGACACATACAAAAGTATGTGACTGGTGTGAGAAATTGATGCCAGCGCACATGAAACGTGAATGATGACGAGTAAGCCGGGCAAGCTGAGTTGCGGTGACAACGTCACCCTGTTCCAGACGTTGCATCGCGCTCTTTAATACACCGCCTGGAGAGGATACTGCCTGGCCCGCACAGTTTTCGGCAGATTCTTTCCACCAATGGACGCATGCCTGAGGTTCTTCTCGTGCCTGATATGAAGCTTTTTGCTGGTAACGCCACCCCGGAACTAGCACAACGTATTGCCAACCGCCTGTACACTTCACTCGGCGACGCCGCTGTAGGTCGCTTTAGCGACGGCGAAGTCAGCGTACAAATTAATGAAAATGTACGCGGTGGTGATATTTTCATCATCCAGTCCACTTGTGCCCCTACTAACGACAACCTGATGGAATTGGTCGTTATGGTTGATGCGCTGCGCCGTGCTTCCGCAGGCCGTATCACCGCCGTTATCCCTTACTTCGGCTATGCACGTCAGGATCGTCGCGTACGTTCTGCTCGTGTACCGATTACCGCTAAAGTCGTCGCGGACTTCCTGTCCAGCGTTGGCGTTGACCGCGTCCTCACCGTTGACCTGCATGCTGAACAGATCCAGGGATTCTTTGATGTGCCGGTTGATAACGTATTCGGTAGCCCGATTCTGTTAGAAGACATGCTGCAGCTGAATCTGGACAACCCGATTGTGGTTTCTCCGGACATCGGTGGCGTCGTGCGTGCCCGCGCTATCGCTAAGCTGCTGAACGACACCGATATGGCTATCATCGATAAACGTCGCCCACGTGCGAACGTTTCTCAGGTGATGCACATCATTGGTGACGTTGCAGGTCGTGACTGCGTGCTGGTTGATGACATGATCGATACTGGCGGTACGCTGTGTAAAGCAGCTGAAGCGCTGAAAGAACGTGGTGCCAAACGCGTATTTGCTTATGCAACTCACCCGATCTTCTCAGGTAATGCGGCAAACAACCTGCGCAACTCAGTAATTGATGAAGTCGTTGTCTGTGACACCATTCCACTGACCGACGAAATCAAAGCACTGCCGAACGTGCGTACGTTGACCCTGTCGGGTATGCTGGCCGAAGCGATTCGTCGTATCAGCAACGAAGAATCCATCTCTGCCATGTTCGAGCATTAATCGAGCCCGGCTCAAAAACCCGCTGCGGCGGGTTTTTTTATCTGTAACACTTATTTGTATGACTTATGCCTCCTTCACCTGCCATTTAGTTGACAGATGATGCGCTCATGGATGAAACATTATTGTGAATAAATTATTTTCCTCACATGTGATGCCTTTCCGCGCCCTCATCGACGCTTGTTGGAAAGAAAAGTATACCGCCTCACGTTTTACACGTGATCTGATCGCCGGGATAACCGTTGGGATCATTGCGATTCCGCTGGCAATGGCACTGGCAATCGGTAGTGGCGTTGCACCACAGTACGGCCTGTACACCTCGGCCGTGGCTGGGATTGTTATCGCCCTCACTGGGGGCTCACGCTTTAGCGTATCAGGCCCTACCGCCGCCTTCGTGGTGATTTTGTATCCGGTGTCGCAACAGTTTGGGCTGGCAGGCCTGCTGGTCGCCACGCTAATGTCCGGGATATTCCTGATCCTTTTCGGCCTCGCTCGCTTTGGTCGCCTGATCGAATATATTCCCGTGTCAGTCACGTTAGGCTTTACATCGGGTATTGGTATTACCATCGGTACCATGCAGATTAAAGATTTTCTTGGTTTACAGATGGCTCATGTCCCGGAGCACTACCTGCAGAAGGTCGGTGCACTGTTTATGGCATTGCCAACCATCAACTTCGGCGACGCCGCCATTGGCGTAGTCACGCTGGGGATCCTGATTTTCTGGCCGCGGCTGGGGATCCGTCTGCCTGGCCACCTTCCGGCGCTGCTGGCAGGCTGTGCGGTAATGGGTATTGTTAACCTGAGCGGTGGGCATGTCGCCACTATCGGTTCCCAGTTTCACTACATACTGGCCGATGGTTCGCAAGGCAACGGTATTCCGCAGTTGCTACCCCAACTGGTATTGCCGTGGAATATGCCAGAATCAAACTTTACGCTGAGCTGGAGCTCATTACAGGCGCTGCTACCCGCCGCCTTCTCGATGGCGATGCTGGGGGCGATTGAATCCCTGCTGTGTGCCGTCGTGCTCGATGGAATGACAGGGACGAAGCATAAAGCCAATAGTGAACTGATTGGTCAGGGCCTGGGTAATATTGTCGCCCCGTTCTTTGGTGGTATTACCGCCACCGCCGCGATTGCCCGTTCAGCGGCTAACGTTCGTGCCGGCGCAACGTCGCCAATTTCTGCGGTCATTCACGCGATTCTGGTGATCCTTGCACTGCTGGTGCTGGCCCCGCTGCTCTCCTGGCTACCCCTTTCGGCAATGGCTGCCCTGCTGTTGATGGTGGCGTGGAACATGAGCGAAGCGCATAAAGTTGTGGATCTGCTGCGCCACGCGCCGAAAGACGACATCATCGTCATGCTGATGTGTATGTCGCTGACGGTACTGTTCGATATGGTTATCGCCATCAGCGTCGGTATTGTTCTCGCTTCACTGCTGTTTATGCGCCGTATTGCGCGCATGACGCGTCTGGCACCGGTCAACGTAGACGTACCAGACGATGTACTGGTACTGCGCGTTATTGGCCCGTTGTTCTTTGCCGCAGCAGAGGGACTCTTTACCGATCTCGAATCTCGCCTCGAAGGCAAACGCATTGTGGTGCTGAAGTGGGACGCAGTACCGGTGCTGGATGCAGGCGGTCTCGACGCCTTCCAGCGTTTTGTTAAACGCCTGCCGGAAGGTTGTGAGTTGCGTATCAGTAACCTGGAGTTCCAGCCGCTACGCACCATGGCGCGCGCGGGTATCCAACCCATCCCTGGTCGTCTGACGTTCTTCCCGAACCGAGATGCCGCACTGGCAGATATTTAATCTTACTATGTTACCGGCTTGGGAAGGCTTGCCGGTAACACTTCTCTTCTGTAAACGTGTCTGAGTTGCTATTATCCAGTTTCCCTGGTTCTGATGATATCTGCAACGATGAACGCTGATGCTGCATTTATATTCCGTGAAATAACTGAGGCTGATATTTCGGCCGTTCAGTCGTTTATTATCCACCATTTAAATCTCTATTTTAACGCTAACCGACCGGTACCTGAACCGCATGCAGATGTATTAAATCTGCGCTCACACTACCTCCATCAGCCGCGAAGTCTGTTGCTCGGCGCATGGAATAACCGACAGCAACTTATCGCTACGCTGGCGGTCTGCCAGTACGATGATCGAATACCGGCACTGCGTGGACGCTATCAATTATCCTCAACCGCAGAAATTTGTCGCTGCTACGTCGCACAGGAATATCGTCGGCAAGGCATAGGCAGCCAACTTGTCCTGCTGGCGGAACAATTTTGTGACCGACAACAATATAAAACACGCTATCTGCACACCCACCATTTTTTACCTGGTGGCTATCAATTTTGGTTGCGGAATCACTTTACCGTCTATTTTGATGAAGGTGGCGAACAGCAAATCGTGCACATGGAAAAATATCAATAAAAATGTGACGCCGCGCAAATAATTAAATATCACAATAAATTTCGTTATTAATCGTGGTCAGGTCGGCAAAGAAAACATTAATTGATCAACATCAAACAATTCTCATTTAGTTTATCGACACTTGTGCTTTCCACATAATTAATGTCGCAAGCAAAAAAAAGCAACTAATTGATTTAATTGAATTAAAAACCAAAAGTGGTATCAACCCTACTTATTCAAGCGGTTGACGGGGCTATTCGATACCGATAAAGTCCCCACCGACAGTATTTCAGAATCTATTTATCATTTTGAAACGGAATATGGTGCGGATTATTTTAATCTTATGCCATAGCTGCCCCCGCAACTGTAAGCGGAAACTGAATATCACTGTGTCGTGGATTATCCACGACAGGTCACTGTAAAGAACGCATTTATGGGAAGGCCGATATTCAGATTGCCGCGAGCCAGGAGACCTGCTGTCAAGGTTGTATACATTGAGTGGACGGGATGGTCCATGGGGTGATTTATTTGACGAATGAATAATATAATTTCTGAACAAATTGGCAACAATATGTTTTATTTTCATATTATCTTGCCCGCAGTTCACGATTAGATGTCATCTATCGTCATGTGCCTGTCCCGAATTTATGGAACGAAATGAACCATGACCAGACGTTCAGATTCTGGCATGAACGGGACAACGCTAATGCACGCAAAAATAACTTCTGCTTATTGCAAACTTTCACTTCTGGCACTGACTGGCGCAGCACTCTTCCTGACCAGCAATATGGCTTCTGCGGCTAAAACAGAATATCCACTAACGATCAAAAACTGTGGCAGGGATATTACCTTTAATCATGCGCCAAAACACGTGACTACCGTTGGACAAAACAGTACTGAAATCCTCTATTCCCTGGGTCTGGCCGATCGTGTTGTTGGGACATCACTGTGGTTTGGCCCGGTATCTGAACAGTACAAAGCGGCGAATGACAAGATTGCGGTCATTGCGCAAAACATCCCGAGTTTCGAAGGGATTATTGCGAAAAAACCGGATCTGGTGGCCAGTCAGTTTGAATGGCAGATTGGCCCTGCGGGCACAGTTGCCTCTTACGAACAATTTAGCGAATTACACGTTCCGGTTTATACCGCCCCGGCCGATTGCGCCAAAGACAACGAAGACGGCGGTGACGGCGTGCGTAAGAGCATGTTTGATATCGCCATGGTCTATCAGGAAATTGCTGACCTGGCGAAAATTTTTGATGTACAGGACAAAGGCGATGAACTGATTGCCAGCCTGAAAGCACGTGAAGCCGCCGCGAAAGCTAAGATTGCCGGTATGGACAACCCCGTATCTGCCGTTTTTTGGTTCTCCAGCGCCGACCTGCAGCTTGATCCCTATGTCGCCGGGAAATTTGGCCCCGCGGCGTGGATAGCGCAATCTCTTGGGGTGAAAAATGTCATTGATTCTGCCGAGGAGTGGCCAACAGTAGGTTGGGAAACCATTGCCAAAGCCAACCCATCGGTCATCGTCCTCGGCGAGATGGGCCGTCGCCGCTTCCCGGCCGATGACTGGAAAGTCAAAATGGAATATCTCACGTCCGATCCTGTTACCCGGCTGATCCCGGCAGTGAAAGAAAACCACCTGCCGGTAATCGACGTGCAGACCATGAACGCGGGTATCAGAACCATTGACGGGCTGGAAAAACTCGCCGATGCGCTGGTGCAATATGACCTGGCGCACCCTCAGACGACTCACTAACTCTCGTCACGCGTTATGCCTTATGCGGGCATAGCGCCTTTTCGTACTCCGGGAAGTCGTAAACAATGAGCGAATTACGCAGGACGCGTCATGCCATGAGCCAGCTTGCCAGCCGGACGCTATTCCACACGCTGTGGGTCAGCATGGTGATGTGCGGCGTCCTTCTGGCGGGCGTTTCAATCGGTGAGACGGTTATCCCGTGGCAACATGTCAGCCATACGCTGGCAAACCGCTTGTTTGATACACAGTATGCGGTAGATGCGCTTGATGCCGGGATTATCTGGAACTACCGCCTGACCCGTGCGCTGGTTTCCGCCTGCTGCGGAGCCTGTCTGGCGATTTCAGGCGTGGTTCTCCAGTCGCTGCTGCGCAATGCGCTGGCCGAACCTTACCTGCTGGGTATTTCTGCCGGAGCCTCAACGGGTGCGGTGCTCATCGCCCTGACCGGACTTGGCGCAGGGATCATTTCCATGTCGCTTGGCGCGTTTATTGGCGCGCTGACGGCATTTCTGTTTGTCGCGCTATTGGCGATGGCGGCAAGGGGCAAAAGCGGCTCGGCCACCACGCAAATCATTCTCGCCGGGATTGCCAGTTCACAGTTGTTCAATGCCATTACCTCACTCATCATTACGCGTTCAGCCAATGCCGAACAGGCTCGGGGCATCATGTTCTGGCTGCTGGGCAATCTCAGCGGGGTACGTTGGCCGGATGTCGTGCTGGCAATCCCTACTGCGCTGATTGGCATTGTCGTTTGCTTTTGCTACGCCCGCCATCTGGATGCTTTCTCGTTTGGCGCAGAATCGGCGGCATCGCTGGGCATTCCCGTTAAACGCACCCGTGGCGTACTGATTGCCGCCGTGACAGGGATGACGGCCATCATGGTGTCAATCGTCGGTGCCATTGGCTTTGTCGGACTGGTCATTCCCCATGCTGCGCGATTACTGGTGGGAAATCAGCACCATCGCCTACTGCCCGTCAGCGCACTTATTGGCGCCATTTTCCTTATCGTCGCGGATGTTATTTCACGCACCTTACTTCCAGGACAGGTCCTGCCGATCGGCGTGATTACCGCACTGGTCGGCGCACCGGCATTTGCCATCATTTTGATACGAGGGAATCCGGGGAAATGACCGCTAATCCTGTGATAAACGCCCAGCACCTCTACTGGGAGGTCAAAGGCAAAGCCATCGTCAATGATGTCTCTTTTCAGGTATCGCGCGGCGAGTTTGTCGGCATTATCGGCCCCAATGGTTCCGGGAAAACGTCGCTGATTTCGCTCCTGGCAGGTTTACTGAACCCCTCTTCCGGGCACGTCACGCTAAATCATCAGGATATTCGTCGCTATTCACGCCGCCATCTGGCGCAAAAGGTGGCACTGGTTGAACAACAGGCTGAAACCAGCGAGCGTCTCACCGCCATTCAGGCGGTTTCGCTTGGTCGCACGCCATGGCTGAGCCTGCTGTCGCCGTGGTCGAGGAAAGACGACGACATTGTGCAGACGATGCTGGAGAAAGTCTCCCTACAAAACATGCAGCATCGCTGCTGGCATACCTTCTCCGGCGGAGAGCGTCAACGTCTGCACATCGCCAGAGCGCTGGCACAACAGCCGCAGGTACTGCTGATGGATGAGCCGACAAACCATCTTGATATCCAGCATCAGATTGGCCTGCTCAATCTGGTTAAACGTGAAAAACTCACCGTCATCGCCGCCCTACACGACCTGAATCATGCGGCGATGTTCTGCGATCGCATCATGGTGATGAAGGCCGGACAGCTGGCGATGCAGGGACGTCCTGCCGCCATTTTTACCCGTGAAAATCTTAATAGCTGGTTTGGGATCGACGCGATTGTCGAACACGCCCCCGACGAAGCGAACTGTTTTATCCGTTACCAACGCCCCGCGTAAACACCGAAAGGAACCGCAATGAAACGCGTTAAGCAAATTTTGCAAATCTTATGCCTGTTAGCCTTCACCTCGACGGCTTTTGCACAAACCTACGAAGTGCTGATGAAAAACCGCGGTACAGGCGGCCCGATGGTTTATGAGCCGGACTATCTGGCGATCCAGCCAGGTGATAGCGTGAAGTTTATCCGCAAACATAAGAGCCACAATGCCGCATCAATTGCCGAACTCTCTCCCGCCGGATACCCCGGTTTTATCGGCAAAATCGATGAAGAAATTGAAGTGAAATACGACAATGCAGGTTTCTACGGTATCAAATGTTCACCGCACTACGCGCAGGGCATGATCATGCTGATTAAAGTCGGCGACGCCGTTTTACCCGACAGCTACCGCGCGTTCAAAGCCCCTGGTCTTGCCGATAAGCGTTTTCAGGAAATTTATACCCGCATCGATAAACAGTAACGCCGTCATAAAGGGAGAATAACGGTGGTGGATAAAAAAACGCTTAGCGAAACAATCCAAACTCAGCGACGCGATTGCCTGTGCAAGCTGACGACATTTGTCGGCGCAGCGGGCGTGACCGCCGCCGTCTGGCCACTTATTTCCGCGCTGGGTCCGGATGATAAAACTGTGGCGGAAAATGAACCTGTTGATGTCTCCCTCGCTGGCGTAACGGCAGGCCAGACGGTGAAACGTATCTGGCAGGGAAAACTGATCCTGATTCGCCACCGCACGGCGGAGGAGATCGCCGCGGCGCGGCAAGCTGATCTGCGTTTACTGGCCGATCCACAAGCGGATAGCGAGCGGGTGGCAGCGGCACATCCACAGTGGCTGGTCGTACAAGGTTACTGCCCACATGCTGGTTGTGTCCCCAATGCCAACCCCAACGGACAGGGCTGGGTCTGCCCGTGTCATGGTTCCGAGTTTGACACCTCCGGGCGTGTAACGCGAGGCCCGGCCACAGCGAATCTGGCCATCCCTGACTTTAGCGTGTCGGCTGACGGCCTGAGTCTGCGTATTGGTACGAAGGATGCCTGAGATGAAATCCGCTTATCCGTCCCCCCCCTGGTATCACCTGCAGTTTCGTCTTCCAGTCCCCCGCTCAGTCGCTGGCGTGTGGATCTTTGCTGTCGGTCTCATATTGCTGGTCATGCTGGGCGTGCAAATGCTCTCCGGTATCGTGCTGGCTATGTTCTATGTGCCTACAGCGGGCTCTGCTTTTGACTCTATTGTTCATATTCTGCGTGCAGTCAGACACGGTGAGTTGGTGCGCAATCTGCATGCTATTGGCGCATCGCTTTTTTTCTTCGCCTGTTATCTGCATATTTTCCGGGCAATGTATTACAACGTCTACCGCAAACCCTATCTGAAGATGTGGGCAATCAGCGTGACACTGTATGTGCTGTTGATGATCACCGCGTTTCTCGGCTATAGCCTGATTTGGGGGCAAAAAAGCTACTGGGCCGCTACGGTCATCACCAGTTTCGCCCGGGCGGTACCGTTTATTGGCGATACGCTATATACCTTTTTGGTCGGTGGCTATATGCCCGGCACGCCGACATTAGGCCGTTTTTATGTCCTTCACTTTATCATCCCCTTCGCCATTGTCGTGGTCACGATATGGCACATCCGTACCGTCCAGTCGGCTTTTGCCCACGCGCGGAAGAAAACATTTTCGCCCAAAGAGTCCCGGCGTTTGTTGTTCGATTTTCGCATCACCGATAACGATGCTATCAAACTCACCCTCTTTTTAATGCTGTTTGCCTGGTTTCTGTTTTTCGCGCCGCACTATCTCAGTAGCGCCGATAACTTTATCCCGGCAGACCCAACACTCACACCGGCTATTGTCGCGCCTGAATGGTACTTCCTGCCTTTCTTCTCCATTCTGCGCTGTTTCCCCAATGAACTGGCAGGCATCACTGCGATGTGCGCTGCGGTACTGATTTTCTATTTTCTCCCCTGGCTGGATACGTCACACGCACGGTTTCGCAATAACAGTCGGCTGGTTAAAGCCATTTTTTGGCTTTGGGTCGCCAATGCGCTCTTTCTGGGCTGGTTGGGCTCAAAAGCATTGGTCGGACCGGACTTAGTTGATGGTTTTAGCGATGACGATGGCTGGACACGCGCGGCGTCTCAGCTTTCAACATTTATTTATTTTGCATGGTTTCTGCTTGTGCTGCCGTGCCGACGTTTACTGGAGCGACAGGACTGACATCATGGCGCGATTTTTAACCACTGTAACTCTGACTCTGGCTCTTTTCTTTAGCAACGCGATTTACGCACAGCGCCCCACCGCGCAGACATGGTCGTTTAGCGGCGTGAACGGTAAACACGATAGCGAACAACTGCGACGCGGGCTGCAGGTATATGAAGAGAAATGCCGGGCCTGCCACGGTATGAAATATCTCACTTTCAAAACGTTGACTAAAGCAGGAGGGCCGCAACTCAGTGAGGCGGAAGCCAAAACACTGGCCAGCGGCTACGTCTTCGCGACAATTGAAGACGACGGCCAACCCGGCGAACGGGAAGGCAATCTGAACGATATTTTCGCGTCACCTTATCTGAATGAACAGGAAGCAAAATACCTGAATAATGGCGCGCTACCGGTTGACCTGAGCTATATCGTTCGAGCGCGAACTTACGACCGTGGGTTTCCGCGATTTTTACTGGATGCGTTCACCCCCTACACCGAGCAAGGTGCTGATTACGTTTATGCGCTGCTGACCGGGTATGCAACCGATGACCCGGAGATGAAAACCAACCGTTTTTTCCCTGGCAGGATGATTAATATGCCCAAACCGCTGGCTGACAATGACATCACCTGGGCTATGCAAACGCATGCTCCCCAAACGGAAGAACAGTACGCACGAGATGTCACCGCGTTTCTGGCGTGGGCCGCTGACCCGCAGCTTGAGAGCAGAAAACATCAGGGAACGGTCGTTATGGGATATCTGGTGATTATGCTGACGCTATTAGCACTGTTACAGCGCATGCGATCCCGCTCGCGCAGCAACGAGAAAAACTAACGACCAGTCAGCGAAACGCTGGCTGGTCTGCAGATTATGTCAGCACTTAGCTGTGGCGTTGGCTATCATTACGACGGCAGCGTTTGTCGTAATGACGAACCCACCAATAACGGTCGCTGATTTGTTCATGTCCCCCGACGCGGGCACCCGCCAGCCAAAGGACACCGCCAACAAAAATACTGAGCACGGCACCGTGTGCGAAAAACTGTGGCAGATTAAATTGCGGCAACTGGTTTAAAATAGAATAACCAACACCACCAACCATCACCACCAACCCTAAAGCCATGAGCACGTTACCGAGTAACGAAGCGTTTTTGCGTTTCATGTGTCACCTCCGGAACTTTGGGTTGTTACAGGGAATATCCCTAATCCTTATGTGTAAAGTATAGACAACACTGCCGTTCGCAAGTGCGCCTGTGATCACAATTACAAACACCAATGCAACAAAACTTTACAAATAAGCTACTGAACACCCTCAATTTCCAATAGTCCATTCCTGCAATTATTCAGTTTTCGAGGCGGCGCACGCCGTTTTTTGTCAAGCGCGTCGGCAAACAGTAAACTACACGCCGGTTATAGACACACTCAGGACAAATTACGTGGCGATTAAATTGATTGTCGGCCTGGCGAATCCCGGCGCAGAGTATGCGGCAACGCGACATAATGCAGGCGCATGGTACGTCGATTTACTGGCAGAGAGACTCCGTGCCCCCCTGCGCGATGAGCCGAAGTTCTTCGGTTACACCTCCAGAGTCACGCTTGAAGGTGAAGATGTCCGCCTGCTGGTACCGACCACATTTATGAATCTGAGCGGCAAAGCCGTTGGCGCGATGGCCAGCTTTTATCGCATTAACCCTGATGAAATTCTGGTCGCCCACGATGAATTAGATCTGCCACCTGGCGTCGCCAAATTTAAGCTGGGCGGGGGTCATGGCGGACATAATGGCCTGAAAGACATCATCAGCAAGTTAGGTAATAACCCTAACTTTCATCGTTTACGCGTTGGAATCGGCCATCCGGGCGATAAAAATAAAGTTGTCGGTTTTGTTTTAGGCAAACCGCCTGTTTCAGAACAGAAGTTAATTGATGAAGCCATTGACGAAGCGGCACGTTGTACCGAGATTTTATTCAAAGATGGACTCACCAAAGCAACGAGCCGGTTACACACCTTTAAAGCGCAATAAGCAGCGATGTGCGGCATTTTTCTCGCGTGCTGTGTATAATAGGCAGAGTTATTTACATTTCTACAATCTGTTTTCCATAACAGGTTGAATATCAAAAGATTAAGGTGATTTAAACATGGGATTCAAATGCGGTATCGTCGGTTTGCCAAACGTAGGCAAATCCACCCTGTTCAACGCGCTCACAAAAGCGGGTATTGAAGCGGCAAACTTCCCGTTCTGTACTATCGAGCCGAACACGGGTGTTGTCCCGATGCCCGATCCTCGTCTGGATCAACTGGCCGAAATCGTCAAACCACAGCGTATCCTGCCAACCACAATGGAATTTGTGGATATCGCGGGCCTGGTAAAAGGCGCATCCAAAGGTGAAGGCCTGGGTAACCAGTTTCTGACCAACATCCGTGAAACCGAAGCTATCGGTCACGTTGTTCGCTGCTTCGAAAACGACAACATTATCCACGTTAACAACAAAGTGGATCCCGCTGACGATATCGACGTTATCAACACCGAACTGGCGCTGTCCGACCTCGACACCTGCGAGCGTGCTATCCACCGCGTACAGAAGAAAGCCAAAGGCGGTGATAAAGACGCTAAAGCTGAACTGGCTGCACTGGAAAAATGCCTGCCGCAGTTGGAAAACGCCGGTATGCTGCGTGCACTGAAAAACCTGACTGACGAAGACAAGGCAGCCATCAAATACCTGAGTTTCCTGACGCTGAAGCCAACCATGTATATCGCCAACGTGAACGAAGACGGTTTTGAAAACAACCCGTACCTTGATAAAGTTCGCGAAATCGCCGACGCTGAAGGCTCCGTCGTGGTTGCCGTTTGTGCCGCTGTTGAAGCTGACATTGCTGAACTCGACGATGCTGACCGTGACGAATTTATGGCTGAACTGGGTCTGGAAGAGCCTGGCCTGAACCGCGTTATCCGCGCAGGCTACGAACTGCTGAACCTGCAGACCTACTTCACCGCTGGCGTGAAAGAAGTCCGTGCGTGGACCATCCCTGTCGGCGCAACCGCCCCGCAGGCAGCCGGTAAGATCCACACCGACTTCGAGAAAGGCTTTATCCGCGCACAAACCATCGCATTTGAAGACTTTATCACCTATAAAGGTGAGCAAGGCGCGAAAGAAGCCGGCAAGATGCGTGCAGAAGGTAAAGATTACATCGTTAAAGATGGCGATGTGATGAACTTCCTGTTCAACGTCTAAATCACTTCTGCTGACTGTTGGGGTTCCATCGAGCTTCATCAGTCCAGAGACACAAAAAAACCACGCGATTGCGTGGTTTTTTTGTGTCTCGAATCTATTCAGAACAGCTGTTTTACATTCCCTGATACAGAGGACCTTCTCCTCCCTGAGGAGCCGTCCAGGTGATATTTTGCGTTGGGTCTTTAATATCACAGGCCTTACAGTGCAGGCAGTTCTGCGCATTAATTTGCAGATGAGGTTGCCGCTCAAGCTCAACAATTTCATAAACACCCGCCGGACAGTAACGTGTCTCCAGTGCCGCGTACAATGGTAGATTGACCGTGAGCGGGATACGCTCATCTTTCAACCTCAGATGGCAAGGCTGATCTTCTTCATGGTTAGTATTCGACAAAAACACCGATGAAGATCGGTCGAATGTCAGCACACCGTCAGGCTTTGGATAGTTAATCTTCGCCTCACTGGAAGCAGGTTTGAGTGCCTGATGATCGCTTTGTTTCAGTGTTAACGTCCACGGCGCATGGCCTTTCAATAACAGTTGTTCCGCACCAAATAAGAGAGAGCCTGTATACAGCCCCTTCTTCATATAGGGTTTAAAGTTACGCGTTTGGTATAGTTCGCGGTACAGCCAACTGTCCTGAAAGCCCTGCTGATAAACCGCGGTCAGAGTCGCTTCATCTGCCAGATATTGCCCCTGAAGCTGCGCGATGTCTAAAGCCTCGAGAGTCGCCCGGGCGGCCAGCATTCCACTTTTAATAGCGCAGTGACTGCCTTTGATTCGTGCGGCGTTTAAAAATCCAGCGTTATCACCAAGAAGTGCCCCCCCTTTAAAGCTCAGTATCGGCAGTGATGACAATCCTCCCGCAACCATCGTTCTGGCACCATAACTGAGGCGTTTCCCCTGTTGCAGATACGCAGAAATGGCCGGATGCGTTTTCAAACGTTGAAACTCTTCAAACGGTGACAACCACGGATTACTGTAATTCAGCCCAACGACCAATCCCACCGCGACCAGGTTATCGCCATAATGGTAGATAAAGCCACCGCCGTAGGTTGCTGCGCCTAACGGCCAACCGGCACAATGCACCACCAGCCCCGGTTGATGCTGTTCTGGGGGAACTTGCCACACTTCTTTCAATCCCAGTCCGTAGGTCTGGGGGGCGCTATCCCGGTCTAGTGCGAACGTCTCAATTACTGTTTTTCCTAGCTGCCCGCGGCATCCTTCAGCAAAAAGCGTGGTTCTGGCGAGCAGGTTGATCCCTTGCTGATACTGCACAGTCAGCTGACCTGATTTGTCCAGCCCCATATCACCGGTAGCGACACCAATTACTGCACCCTGTTCATCATAAAGCACCTCCGTCCCCGTAAATCCGGCAAAGACTTCGACGCCCAGTTGTTCCGCCTGCTGGGCAAGTGTCTGGCATACCAGGCCAAGGCTCCCAATCACGTTGCCATGATTTTTAAAGCATTCAGGTAAAAATGTTTGCGGTACACGAATGTGCTTTTGGGCACCCAAAAACAAAAAACGATCTTCCGTCACTGGCGTTAGCGGTAATGACAGCGTTTGTTGCCAGCCCGGCAGCAGCTCATTCAATCCAACAGGATCGATGACCGCTCCGGACAATATATGTGCACCGATGCTGGCACCTTTGTCGATCAGGCAAACGGAAAGCGTTTGCTGGCGCTGTGCCGCCAACTGTTTCAGATGAATCGCCGCCGCCAGCCCCGATGGACCGCCCCCCACAATCAGGACATCAAACTCCATTGCCTCACGGATCTTTTGGGTATCGAGCGCTGACCTGTCTGGATGCATATTTCCTCCTGAGAAAGAAAAAACGTTATGGGGTATGGCGGGTTACGCCAGCGCTTTCTCCAGCTCGGGTAAAATCTGGAACAAATCGCCTTCGATACCGTAATCTGCAATCTGGAAAATCGGCGCCTCTTTATCTTTATTAATGGCGACAATCAATTTGCTTTCTTTCATGCCCGCCAAATGTTGTATCGCACCGGAAATACCTACGGCGATGTAGAGGTCGGGGGCAATAATTTTACCGGTCTGCCCAACCTGGTAATCATTAGGCACAAAACCTGCGTCAACGGCTGCACGGGATGCGCCAATTGCTGCGCCAAGCTTGTCGGCAATGGTCTCAATAAGTTGAAAATTCTCTTTCGCACTCAGTCCGCGCCCCCCAGAAATGACGATTTTTGAGGTACTCAGTTCCGGGCGTGAAAACGGCGTAAGTGACTGGCTCACATGGCGTGACAATGCCAGGGCTGCTGTTGGTTGAACTGGCGTTACCCGTACGTCATTCCCGGCATATAGCGATGGCGTGAAGGCTGAGCCGCGCACGGTAATTACCAGTTTTCCACCATTATTGCGCACCGTCTCCAGGGCATTACCTGCATAAATTGGGCGCACAAACGTATTTGCATCACAGACTTCGGTGATATCAGAAATTTGTGCGACATCCAGCATTGCCGCCAACCGCGGTGCGATGTTTTTTCCGTATCCGGTCGCCGGTAAAAGTACATGGGTGAAATCAGCCACCAGGGGGACAACCGCTGCGCACACCTCTTCCGCCAGAAGGCTGGCGTAATGAGGTGCGTCACAAACCAGAATTTCCGTGATCCCACCAAGGGTTCGCGCGGCATCCACAACGTTTTGGCACTGATGGCCCACAATCAGCAATTGAACCCTCCCCTCGCTGCTGCCAGCAATGTGCTGTGCCGCAGTGAGGGTAGTCAGGGTACTGCTTTTGAGCATCTGATTATCGTGTTCGGCAATAACAAGAATTGATGTCTGACTCATTTCGGCATCCTCTGAGAATTAAATGGCTTTGTGTTCTTTTAGCACCGCAACCAGTTGGGCCGCATTCTCCAGCCATTGACAGCGGGTATTGCGTTTTTTCGGCTCGGTGATATTGAGGGTGGTTAACTGCTTCGAGGGGAGAAACCCCATAGATGCCAATGAGATAATCTCCAGAGGTTTATTCTTCGCTTTCATAATATTCGGCAGGCTCGGGTAACGAGGTTGATTCAGGCGCAGATCGGCAGTTACCACCGCCGGCAATGCCAGGGAGAGCACCTCTAAACCACCGTCAATTTCCCGGGTGACAGTAATACGTCCGTCATCGGTCACATCCAGCGCCGATGCAAAGGTTGCCTGACTGCACGCCAGTAATCCGGCAAGCATTTGCCCGGTCTGGTTGGCGTCATTATCGATCGCTTGTTTGCCCAGCAGGATGAGCTGAGGTTCTAGCTGGGCGACAAGTCGCTGGAGTATTTTCGCGATGTCCAATGACCCGAATGTTGCTCCTTGCTCGGTTTCAACCAACAGCGCCTTGTCAGCACCTCGGGCCAGCGCATTGCGTAGCGTTTCCTGAGAAGAAAGATCCCCGACTGAAACAACAACAACTTCACTTGCCACGCCGGCTTCTTTCAGACGCACCGCCTCCTCCAGCGCAATTTCGTCAAAAGGATTCATCGACATTTTGACGTTTTCCAGCTCAGCGCCGGTTCCATCAGCTTTGATGCGTATTTTAACGTTATGGTCGATAACACGTTTCACGCCCACTAAGATTTTCATTTCGTATTCCTTCTGTTTTGTATGAGCGAGAAAACTAACGCTCTTCAGGCAAAATCAGTGCCGGTGCGATAGAGGGCGGCCAAAACCGCGTAGCCACAAAATAGACCACCCCGGTTGCCAGCAGGCCAACAATCCAGGAGATATCAGTCCCGCCCAGGCTTTCAACAAGTGAGCCGGTATAAAAGCTGGTCGCGATAAACGGTAACTGGACGACAATACCGAACAGATAAGTGAGGATGCCGGTCATGTTCCAGCGACCATAGCGTCCGTTAGGGTCAGAGAGTGCGGGCAAGTCATAGCGCCCTTTAGTGACGAGGTAGTAGTCCACCAGGTTAATCGCACTCCACGGGGTGAAGAAGGCCAATAAAAACAACAAGAATGCGGTAAACAACTTCAGAAATTCATGCTGTCCTAACAAACCAATCAGCGTAGAGAACCCCACCATGAGAATGATGAAAAACAGACGCATACCGGGTGAAACGTTATGTTTTCCACGGAAGCCGCTGACAATAGTGGCGAGTGACATAAAACTGCCATAGGCATTCAGGGCAGTAATGGTGACCTTACCAAAGAAGATGCCAAGGAATAACAGACCGGCTATAGCCCCTGTACTGCCAAGGCCGACGATGTACGCAACTTCATGACCTGCAAACTGTTTCCCTGCGATCGCGGCAGCAAAAACCCCCAGCACCATGGATGCCTGAGTCCCCACGACGCTACCCAGTCCGACAGCGAAAAATGCTTTTACCGTAGACGTGTTGCTCGGTAAATAGCGCGAATAATCGGCAACGTAAGGGCCAAACGCTATCTGCCATGAGGCTGAAAGGGACATAGCCAGCAAGAAATTGGTCAAGGTAAAGTGGCGATTTTCCAGCAACGTCTGGACATCATAGCCATAGAGAATTTTAAAAAAGAGGTAAAAAAAGATGACGATACCCACCACACTCGCCAGTTTACCCAGCCCGTGGATCACGCGGTAACCGCAAACCGTAATGGTGATAATCACGACACCAAAAATCAGAATACCAAACCAGTCACTCACGTTGACGAGCTGCGCAATGGCCTGGCCGGCTAATACTGTCCCCCCCGCGGAAAAACCCACGTACATCATGCAGACCAGGATTATCGGCAGTACTGCACCGTATACGCCAAACTGCACCCGGCTCGATATCATCTGTGGAAGACCCAGTTTCGGTCCCTGCGCAGCATGGAGCGCCATCACTGCGCCACCGAGTACCTGCCCGACGAATAATCCAATCAACGACCAGAACACATCACCGCCCAACACCACGGCCAATGCGCCGGTAACAATTGCTGTAATTTGCAGGTTTGCGCCAAACCACAGCGTAAACTGACTGAACAAACTGCCGTGTCGTTCAGCCTCAGGAATGTAGTCAATGGAGCGTGACTCAATTAACGGAGCCACGGCTGCAGGCTTTACATGTTGTTGTGTACTGTCGTCAATGTTCATGATGCATGCTTCCTCACGTTATAGAACGAACCTGGAAATGGCGCTTTTACCCATCGAATTTCCAGGCCGGAACAGCCTGGAGCATGCAATCCCGCACGCACTTTGTCCTGCCGTTTGGTCATGCCTAACGGTTGTTCAGCAAGCTTCTTGAGATAATGATTTTTTGTATTTCCGACGTGCCTTCGAAGATGCGCAGGATGCGGGCATCCCGGACATAACGTTCCAGGGGAAGATCGCGGATGTAGCCATAGCCACCGTGTAACTGAAGCGCGGCATCCGTGACAAAACCGGCGCATTCTGCGGCAAACAATTTGGCGGTCGCTGAATCAAGGCTAAAACGTTGCCCGCTATCGCGCTTTTCCGCCGCTTGCCAGGTCAGCATCCGTGCGGCCTGTAACTGGGTATGCATATCCGCCAGTCGCCATTGCGTTCCCTGATAGGCCATCAATGGTTTCGGACCAATCTGGCGGTCATGCACCCACTGCAAACAACTCTCCATTGCCGCGCTGGCAATACCCAGTGACATTGCAGCAACTTCAACACGCCCACGATCAAGCACTTCCATCGCTGTTGCGAACCCCTGGCCTTCTTTACCCAGCAGCGCGGACTGAGGAAGCCAGCAATCTAAGGAAAGTTCATAAATCGTACTGCCACGTAGCCCCATGGTTTTTTCCGGACTGGAGAACACAACTCCGCCGGTGTCTTTCGGGATAATGAACGCGCTGATGCCATTATGTCCCTCTGCCGGAGCCGTTTTCGCATACAGCACAATGAAGTCCGCTTCCCTGGCATTCGTGATGTAGTGCTTATTCCCCTGAATTCGCCATCCATCAGCCTCACGTTTTGCAACAGTACGCATATCAGCGGGGTTTGAGCCAGCGGCAGGTTCCGTGAGCGCAAACGCCCCCAACAATTCACCACTGGCTGCCCGCGGAAGCCAGTGCAGCTTTTGTTCTTCAGTCCCGCCAATCAGAATAGAGTCAGTGGCCAGGAAATGGGCGGTCAGCGCAGAAGCGGTGGAGGCACAGGCTCCAGCAATAGCCTCTACCGCCTGACTCATGGCGACACTACCCACACCGAAGCCCCCATAGGCTTCAGGTAAGTTAATGCCCATGCAGCCGAGTTCGCCCAGCGCAGTAAGACTCTCCAGGCAGAAAGTTTCCGTTTCATCATAGTGCTGCGCGCGAGGTTGCAGGACGTCCCGGGCTACGCTTGTCACCGCGTCAACAATCGCGCGCTCAGTTTCATTAATTTCAAAGCTCATGCACTGCTCCTGTTGGTAATGAGTGGGTATCTACGCCATAGAGCGCGTTGGCTTCTCCGAGTGCCGGAGCCCTAACGCTCACATGGGGTTTATGACCATTGAAGAACACCGGCTGCACAACTAAAGGGTTGCTCTCATCAGATGGCTGTATCAGTAACTGGCGAGCCTGTGCATGTTCGCTTTGTGTCACCTGCTCCAGGTTATGAATCGGCGAAGCCGGAACACCGGCCTCCAGCAGGAGATCGCAAAGTTCTTCTACGCTAAATGTCATGCTCCAGTGCTCAATTGCTGCTTTTAATTGCTGCTCATTTCGCGTACGGCTCATGTCATCAATGAAACGGCTATCCGTTGCCAACTCTGGTTGCCCCATGCATTCGCACAACCGCGCATAAAGACGCTGACTGGCTACCGCGATGACCACCAGCCCATCAGCGGCACGGTAGGTATCAAACGGAGTGGAAACAGGATGGCGATTGCCAATCAATCCCGGCGCTTTCCCGTGGGCAAACAAATTCGATAGCCCTGTTACCTGCATGCTGACCAATACGTCCAGCATGGCAACATCTATGTGTTGCGCCTCGGGATGATGCCGTTCGCGGGCAAATAACGCACTGCTGACAGCCCAGGCTGCATAGATCCCGGCACAGACATCACCGAGAGATTCACCACTGCGTGTGGGGCCGCTTTGCGCAAATCCCGTCACGCTCATCAAGCCGGACATCGCCTGGGCGACAATGTCGTAAGCAGGATGTTTGGCCAACGGGCTGTGCTGGCCAAAACCTGAAATACTGGCGTAGATCAGCCGGTCGTTATACTTTTTAAGCGTGTCAAAATCGATCCCAAGGCGCTGCGTCACGCTTGGGCGAAAGTTCTCCACCACCACGTCCGCTTCTTCGACCAGTTGATAGAAATGCTGCCGGTGCTCCGGACATTTAAAATCCAGTTCGATACTGCGCTTGCCGCGATTAATCAGGCCGTAATAGACGCTTTCGCCCTTCACAAAGGGGCCAAGGTGGCGGCTATCGTCACCGTGTCCAGGTGCTTCAATTTTAATCACCTCGGCACCGAGATCGGCCAGCATCGCCGTACAATAAGGGCCAGCCAGTACCCGACTCAGGTCGAGAACACGAACCCCGCATAACGGCTGATAATGTGTTTGTTTGCTCATATCGCTGTGCATCCTGTGGGTTAGAGGCTTCCAGCGGACGTTTTACACTTCCGCCCGGACCGGGAGAGACGTCACTATTTTTCCATTGGCAGGTTCAGCCCCTGTTCACGGGCACAGCGTTGCGCTATTTCGTAGCCGGCATCAGCATGGCGCATCACGCCCGTCGCCGGATCGTTGTGCAGAACCCGCGCAATACGCTCAGCCGCTTCATCTGTGCCGTCACACACAATCACCATGCCTGAATGTTGCGAGAAGCCCATGCCGACGCCGCCGCCATGATGCAAAGAAACCCAGGTTGCTCCACTCGCCGTATTCAGCAGCGCGTTGAGTAGCGGCCAGTCGGATACCGCATCAGAACCATCCTTCATTGCTTCCGTTTCACGGTTTGGACTGGCAACAGAACCTGAGTCCAGGTGATCGCGGCCAATGACGATAGGCGCAGAGAGCACACCACTACGGACCATTTCATTGAACGCCAGACCTAATTTGGCGCGTTGTCCGAGGCCAACCCAGCAGATACGTGACGGTAAGCCCTGGAAGCTGATACGCTCGCGAGCCATATCCAGCCACCGGTGCAGATGTTGGTCATCCGGGATAAGTTCTTTGACCATGGCGTCGGTTTTGTAAATGTCTTCCGGGTCGCCGGAGAGCGCCACCCAGCGGAAGGGACCAATCCCGCGGCAGAACAGCGGACGAATATAGGCAGGTACAAATCCGGGGAAATCAAACGCGTTATTCACCCCCATCTCCAGCGCCATCTGGCGGATGTTGTTGCCATAGTCAAAAACAGGAATCCCTTGTTTCTGGAACGCCAGCATCGCATTAACATGTTCGGCCATTGAGCGTTTGGCTGCCTGAACAACAACGGAAGGTTCAGTTTTCGCACGTGCTACATAGTCGGACCAATGCCACCCCTGGGGTAAATAGCCATTCAATGGGTCATGTGCGCTGGTCTGGTCGGTGACTAAATCCGGACGCACGTTACGACGAACCAGTTCAGGAAGAATGTCGGCGGCGTTAGCACACAGCGCGATAGAAATTGCTTTGCCCTGTTCGCTGTAACGTTTGATGCGTGCCAACGCATCATCAAGCGAGGTCGCCTGCTCATCGACATAGCGTGTCTTAAGGCGGAAATCGATGCGGCTTTGCTGGCACTCAATGTTCAGAGAACAAGCACCCGCAAGCGTTGCCGCCAGCGGTTGCGCTCCCCCCATCCCCCCCAGGCCCGCGGTGAGGATCCAGCGCCCCTTAAGGCTACCGTTGTAATGTTGGCGAGCGGCTTCAACGAAGGTTTCATAGGTGCCCTGAACGATGCCCTGACTACCGATGTAGATCCAACTACCCGCAGTCATCTGGCCGTACATCGCCAGGCCCTTCGCATCGAGTTCGTTAAAGTATTCCCAGTTCGCCCAATGAGGAACAATGTTAGAGTTGGCGATCAGGACACGTGGCGCATGACTGTGGGTTTTAAACACACCAACGGGCTTGCCGGACTGGACCAGCAGTGTCTCATCATCGTTTAGCTGAGTCAGGGTTTCTACGATTTTGTCATAGCACTCCCAGTTACGTGCCGCACGTCCAATTCCGCCATAAACCACGAGTTCATGTGGATTTTCAGCCACCTCCGGGTCGAGGTTATTCATCAGCATCCGTAGTGGTGCCTCGGTTAGCCAGCTCTTTGCCGTGAGTTTAGCCCCCCGGGAGGCGCGTACATCAACATGACGAATACGATTTTCAGCGGTCATAGCGATATCCTTAAGTGTTCGGATGAGTAAGGTCATCAACATCAGGTTGGCTCAACCCATATCGCTCAACATTTCCGCAACATGAGTAACATGTAATCAATATATACTTGTATATACATGTACACTCAATAAAATATTTATTCATAAAATCAAGATGGATTTGCAAAATGCAAAACAACAAAATCACGTTTAAAATCAATAAATACAATTGGTTAAATTCAAGATGAAAAGGATGGGGAGATGAATGGCATTGATCTTGTTCACAAAATAGCCACAAACTACTGATTAAATTTGCGGCATTAGTCACAAACAAAAAACACAATTAATTAACATTTCAGGGGGTGGGATAGGATGAAGATCACTCTGCGATACTGCGCAACTCGATGAATGCCCAATAACCGGAACCATGAATGCCAAGGTTCAGAACGTCAGAGTGTTGAGGTTGAGGGGGAAGTACTGCGCAATCATAACAATGCAGTTGTAATGGCTGCATTGAAGTTGAAGAGAGGCTCAAATTCGACGCGGCGGAGAAAATGAGGGTCGTAACGCCGGGGCTGAGTCGGTATTGCGCTTGCGTGTCGACCGTCTGCCAACTCAGCGTTGCATCAAAGCGTTCTGGCTGATAAATAAGATTAAAATCCAGAATCGGCCCATCCACCAGTTCGCTGTCCACACGGCTATTACCGGAGAATGCCTCGGTATCGAAAGCATAAAGCGTCACGCCAGAAGCCGCATCAATGTGCAATGTCATCCCGCTGCCGCGCAGCACCGACAGCAGGCGCTGGTATCCCTGATAGCGTGAAAACTCACCGGCCTGTGCTACCTCAGCCATTGAAAGTCGCCACTGAAAATTGTCATCTTCTGGCGGAAAACGCTGAATTTCCCGGGTCATTCCGGCCCCGTTTTTCCACGGCATCAGCCTGTAATCGTCGTAACGCAGCACGTGCCATCCATTCATGATGTGAAATGTCCTTTTAAACGATGGCGAGTTCCCGGATACAGCAGTCGGGCATAGCTGACATTAACCTGTTGTGACCAGGTCCGGCGGCAAATAAGCAGGCAAGGCTCATGAGGCGCAAGCTGAAGCCACTTGCTTTGCAGCGCAGTGGCCGAAACAGCTTCAACAACATGCTCCCCTTCAGTAAGCGGTGCCAGCCTGTTCAGGTAAATATTCGGTGTTAACTGGGTGAAATCCTGCTGAAGGTACTCCGGCGCTACGTCCGGATTAACAAAACGATCTTCAATCTGAATAGGGATATCATTTTCATAGTGAATGATCGAAGAGTGAAAGATTTCACTTCCGGGCTGCATATTCAGTGCCATAGCCTGCTCTCTCGTGGCACTCACCGTCTGCAACAGCATCACAGAGCTACGATGCTGATGATTTCTCGCCTGTATCTCATCGGCTATATTCTGGATCTCGAACAGCGCTGACTGCCTTTTCGGTTCAGCCACAAATGTTCCGACCCCCTGCAATCTGACCAATAACCCTTCTGCTGTCAGTTCACGCAGGGCGCGATTAATCGTCATTCGACTAAAGCCGAGCAATTGAACCAGTTCAGATTCCGAAGGAACACGATCATTGGGCCGCCACTCACCGCTGTTGATTCTATCCGCAACCATCGCCTTGACTTTGGCATACAGTGGGAGCGGAACGGAGTGCTCAACTGCAAGTTTATGCGACATCAACGTCATTACCTGAATTTCCTTTATCTGGCAAAAAGAGAGCGACTTACCCTCAATCTTAGAGAGAGTTATGCACACTGTATAGCCCACATCGTTTTTAATTCCGTCCTGAACCCGCTGTGCATACTTTTGAGTAGCACAAAAAAGAAACGACATACTCACCCGTTGGTATTATTTTTTTGTCGACGACATCACCTTTTCTCTAAGTAAAATTCATGAGATCAACTGGCGTACGTCTAATACTTATTCTAGGGTTAAATCATGTCTTCTTGTGTCACATTATTGTTTTTTTAAAGCAAAAAATGTGGTTATTTGAAAAAGGTGAAGGATATGGCTCTAGTCTTCGACAAACGCTTAATTCTTTTTTGCGGCGCCTTTTCCATTATTCCGGCGGCAAATGCAGCGTCCACCAACGGGACATTTCAGGTACTGATGACGATACAAAAAGCGTGTACCGTCACTGCGGGGTCGGCTTCAAATATTACTCTCGGTCCCGTGAGTACCACTGCGACAAATACTAGCGCAAGCAACACAATTTCAATTAACTGCTCAAAAACCACCCCCTACTTTATTGGCCTGGCACCTTCAACGGCCAACGGCGGGACCCCCACAGGATCCGGAGCCATGTCCTCTGTCGCAAATGCAGCAAACAATACCGATAAAGTGCCTTATCAATTGAACCAAACATCAGCAACAGGACCGGTCTGGGGGAATACGGCCACCGCCACCACTGTAGGAAATGGTGTTGCATCCCAGGGAACAGGCCTCCAGCAGAGTTTTACCGTTTATGCCACCGCGCCAAGCGCGAACTTCACACCTGACGACTATGCCGACACCGTAACGGTAAACGTTAACTACTAAATTCAGGAACACCGATGACAGTAAAACTGCCTGTACAGCAGTATGCCTGCGCATGCCTGTTAGGAGCGGCTGTGAGCATAAATCCGGCAACAGCAAGCGGATTGCAGGTTGCTCCAGTCACATTAACACTGCAGGCGGCGCAAAATGCCGATGGGATCTGGTTAAGCAACGCCGGAGAGAACGTGCTGAATGCCCAGGTTCGGGTCTTTCGATGGAGCCAAAGCGCTTACGGCGACAAGCTGTCTCCCTCTCAGGGGCTGGTTATCAGCCCGCCAATGCTGGCGCTAGCCCCTGGTGAACGCCAGCTGATTCGTGTTATTCGCACCGGCCCGCCATCGACACATACTGAAGATGCCTATCGGTTATCAATTGACGAATTACCACCAGCAAAATTACAAAAAAATAAACTTCAGTTTGTGCTGCATTATTCCATACCTGTTTTTATTCAACCAACGGCGCAGGCTGAAACCCAGGCCAAATTGCAATGGAAATTACAGCAACTTGACGGCAAAAAATTTCTTGAAGTCAGTAATCAGGGAAATGGTCATGCACAATTATCAGCGGCAACCTTTATAAACCATAATGGCGCGAAAAAGGTCATTACGCCGGGACTATTAGGTTACGTTCTTCCGGGATCGACAATGCGGTGGATATTATCCCCGTCCGCCAGTGATACCCATGATGGCGGTAAAGTTGAAGTAACAATTAATGGCCAAAAAACAGTACAAGATCTCTAAGAGATCCTGGCATCTGGTAAAATGTTGCTTACTCAATGGAGCATTATTATCTGGAATGGTTTCAGCTCACGCGGTCAATAATGGCCAGACAAATAGTGAAATTATGGGTGACGCAACACATCTTGCGGGCATCGATTTATATCTCGACGTAACCCTGAATGGAAACCCTGTCGGATTGGTGCATTTGGGCTATGAGAATAAAAAACTCTATGCTGGCGCAAATACCCTACGACAGTTGGGTTTTCGCTTACCGCAAAATACGGCTGCAACCGTCGGTCTGAACGATATTGCCC
Organism: Citrobacter sp. Cu233; assembly: GCF_030332225.1. Taxonomy (GTDB): domain Bacteria; phylum Pseudomonadota; class Gammaproteobacteria; order Enterobacterales; family Enterobacteriaceae; genus Citrobacter. The sequence goes on along the minus strand of NZ_JAOWIF010000043.1, from coordinate 121,836 downwards.
ACCTGAGCATTGACTACAACGTCGAACAACAAACTCTGGCGCTCACTGTGCCGCTCAGTTCCCTTGATCTTGTCACCACACAGGTGAACCAGACCGGCGACGCGACACCAATAGCATCAAACTCACATGGGGCGTTACTCAATTACGATGTCTATGCTCAGCAGGGAGATGAAACCAGCGTCAACACATTTAGCGAGTTGCGCGCTTTTAATGGCTCAGGGGTGTTAAGCACCACCCAACTGACTCAATATTCCACCGCGCCCAACGCAGAGAATGCCTTCTACCGCATGGACACCGGTTGGCGCACATCATTTCCGGATAATATGTTGGCGATAAACGTTGGCGATACCCTGACAAGCTCGCTCACCTGGTCCCGACCGACCCGCATTGGCGGCATCCAGATAGGAACCGATTTTGGTTTACAGCCCTACATGCCAACCACCCCGCTTCCCTCCTATCTCGGTTCTGCCACGCTTCCTTCAAACGTTGAGTTGTACATCAATGGGGTTAAGTACTACAACGGGGAGGTTCCGGCCGGAAGTTTTCAAATCAATACCATGCCTAATATCAGTGGCGCAGGGACCGGTCAGGTGATGATGACCGACGCGCTGGGCAGAACGACAGTACAAAATTTCTCGTTCTACAACGATCAACAACTCCTGCGAGAAGGGCTAACAGCCTGGTCAGCGGAATTAGGCGCAGTAAGAGAGAATTATGGTTACGCCTCATTTGATTATGCCAGCGCCCCTGTGTTTAGCGGGACCTGGCGTCGAGGATTCAGTAACACCTTTACTGCAGGTACGCACGCGGAAACCAGCGATGGGCTGATCAACGCAGGTTTTAGCAATGACTGGGTTCCCGGCCCGCGCAGCGGCACAGTATCCTCCGCATTGGCAGCCAGTACGGACTCAGGGAAAAGCGGATTTTTGTACAGTGTTGGTTACCGCTGGTCAGGTGAACAGTTTAATTTCAGCACCAGCACCACGGCGACGTCGGGTGACTACCGTGATGTCGCAACCCATTATGGTGAGCCGCCGCCCTCACTGAGCAGCAATACGGTGATAGGTTATGCAATGGCGTCTGCCGGCAATGTCAGCCTGAGTTACCTGCAGTTTCGTTATCCACACGATAGCGCAGTGCGCTACGCCAACACCAGTTGGTTCAAATCAATCACCGATAACGTTTCACTCAATGCCGGCTTTAACCAGAATATTGACGACACCCGCGATCGCAGCGTTTATCTGATGGTGACGGTCACCACCAGCGGTAATCTGAGCGCCAGCAGCACCGTACAACGTACCAGTAATGAAACCGGCTACCAGATCAATGCCAGCCAAACACCCCCCGGTGACGGCGGCTGGGGATGGAACGTTGCAGCCAGCCAGCAAGCCTCCCGGCAAAGCGGCCAGGGGGAAATCGGGTATTTGGGCCGTTTCGGAAAAGCCTACACCGGGTTTAGCCGCCTGCCTGATAACCACTACGGTTATGCTGGCGCGACCGGTTCCCTGGTTGCGATGGGGGGAGGTTTGTTCGCGGCTCGGGAAATCAACAATGGTTTTGCCGTCGTATCCACTGACGGCATTCCGGACGTGCCAGTCAAGCTGCAAAATAACCTTGTCGGTCGCAGCGACGATCGGGGCCTGCTGCTGGTCACGTCACTCAACAGCTATCAAAACAATCAAATCAGTATTGACCCCATGGATCTGCCTGCCAATATGCGGATCGCCCGCGTTGAAGCCAATGCAACGCCGGCAGATCGTTCCGGAACCCTGGTCCGTTTTGGCATCACTCCCGTAAGCGCCGCGCAGGTTGCTCTTGTTAACGAACAGGGTAAAGCCATTTCTGAGGGCAGCATGGCATATATCACTAACGGCACGGGCCAGTCATCCGTCGTCGGATTCGATGGTATGGCCTGGTTCGACACCCTGGAACAGCACAACAGACTACGCGTTGACACAGATACCGGTAGCTGTAACGCACAATTCGATTATCCCGCCAACGCAAAGGGGATCGTACAAATAGGCCCGCTGGAATGTCGGTCACAATAGCAGGAGTTCATTCATGAGATTAAGACAGCTGCTGCTGATCGCTACACTCCTCGTCTGTCCGGGGATAAGCCATGCGGTAATCTGTTCCGTAAGTAACGTCCAACCAATTAGTTTTGGTGCAGTGGACCCGTTGTCATCAACTGGCGCAACGACCTCAATGACCTTTACCTGGACTTGCGCAAAAGAAGTGACCGACGTACTGGCGGGGATTAACCTCTGTTTTAATATTGGCGCATCAGCCGTCAGCGGTCAGGTGGCAACACGGAATATGTCGTTAAGCGGCACACCTGCCAGAACGTTGAGCTATCAGCTATATCAGGATGCCGGGCACAGTAAAATCTGGGGGAGTCAGTATCAGAGCGGAACCACGTTTCCCATGGTACAGCTTAACTTGCTCAATTTGATCCCAGTGACCGGTTCACTGACAGTATCCGCTCAGCTCGTCACTCCGCAAACCTCTGCAGTCCCCGGGAGCTATCAGGATAACTTTACGGCAGCAACGGCGCTTATCACCCTCAACCCTGGATTAGTTATTCCGCCCACCACGTGTGGTGATACCGTTGCCGCCAGACTCCCCTTCACCGTATCAGCCACTGTCAGCAAACAGTGCAATATCACCTCGGCCACTAACATTAGTTTTACCCCGGTGAAGGCAACCCAGCGCAATGCGACAGCATCAAATACCATCGGGGTGGCATGCACCAATAACACCCCTTATACCATTGGACTACAACCCTCCAACGGCAATACTGCAGGCAGCGGCGTGATGAGCGGAACGGGGGCAAACAGCGATAAAGTCCCCTATCAACTCAGCTCAACGCCTGGGCCTTCCGGTACAGTGTGGGGCAACACCTCGCTCAATACCGTTACAGGCACAGGCACCGGTTCAGCTACGCCGTATTCAGTGTATGCCACTGTTCCCAGCGCGAACTACACGCCCGACAACTATGCAGACACCGTCACCATCTCAGTGACCTACTGACCCGCCACTAAAATGCAATCAAGAAAACACAAATAATTATCATTTTATTTACTTTTAGAGGTGCATCATAAATCTGACAAATAGTCATTCTCATGCGCCATGCATATTAAATGCCTGAGTAGCCACCCGACCGCAAATATTCTCAGAATCAATAGATAATTATTCACTTAACGCGTAATTCTCCTGTTTTTTATAGGGTAATGAGGGGACTGGAGGACAGGCCGTTTCTTGAAAAAAATGTTAAATTTAAGTTTATATGGTGAGATCCACTGTATACCACGGCCAAATTAAGAACATATTACTTTTATAACTAAGGTTTATCATGGATAAGTTATCTTACGCTTCAGATAGCAGCACATCTGCCTGGAATACCTACCTGCAACAAATCGAGCGTGTGGCCCCTTACCTGGGCGAACTTTCCCATTGGGTGGATACCCTGCGCCACCCGAAACGCGCACTCATTGTCGATATTCCGGTGCAGATGGATGACGGCACTATTCGCCATTTCGAAGGATATCGTGTACAGCACAACCTCTCCCGCGGTCCGGGAAAAGGCGGTGTGCGTTATCATCCTGATGTTGATCTTAATGAAGTGATGGCCCTTTCCGCCTGGATGACCATCAAATGTGCCGCACTGAATCTGCCGTACGGCGGTGCCAAAGGTGGCGTTCGCGTCGACCCGTTCTCGCTGTCTGAGGGTGAACTGGAGCGTTTGACCCGTCGCTATACCAGTGAAATCGGCATTATCATTGGGCCGCAAAAAGATATTCCTGCGCCGGATGTCGGCACCAACGGCAAAGTGATGGCATGGATGATGGATACCTACTCCATGAACCACGGCACCACCGTAACCAGCGTGGTCACCGGTAAACCTATCCACCTTGGCGGTTCGTTGGGTCGTGATAAAGCGACGGGTCGTGGCGTGTTCGTCAGCGGTCTGGAAGTGGCTCGTCGTGCCAACATCGACGTTGAAGGCGCGCGCGTAGCGGTACAAGGCTTTGGTAATGTCGGCAGTGAAGCGGCTCGCCTGTTCGCCAGTGCTGGCGCGCGCGTCGTTGCCATTCAGGATCACACTGCCACCCTGTTTAACACCACCGGGATCGACATGACCGCATTGACCGCCTGGCAGTTGGAGCACAAACAGATTGCTGGTTTCCCGGGGGCAGAAACTATCGCCAGCGAAGCCTTCTGGAGCGTGGAGATGGATATCCTGATCCCTGCCGCACTGGAAGGACAGATTACCCGTCAGCGTGCAGAAATACTGACCTGTAAACTGGTGCTTGAGGGCGCTAACGGCCCAACTTACCCGGATGCCGATGATATGCTGGCAAGCCGCGGTATCATCGTGGTACCTGACGTCGTATGTAACGCAGGCGGCGTCACCGTCAGCTACTTCGAATGGGTTCAGGACATGGCCAGCTTCTTCTGGAGCGAAGAAGAGATCAACAACCGCATGGATAAAATCATGACCGATGCGATGGTTCATGTATGGGAGAAAGCGGCGGAGAAATCCTGCTCATTGCGTACAGCCGCCTATATTGTGGCCTGCGAGCGTATCCTGCTGGCACGTAAAGACCGCGGTATTTATCCGGGATAATACGACTGCAGATACGTCAACGTTTTTGGCCGACGATAAACGCCAGTCGTGAGTTACGCCAATAATGCGGCATTATTTGTGGCATTATTGGCGCGTAGTCTCCTGATTAATCCGCCCCGCTTTCTGCATTTTACTTACCAAATATCTGCGTGCGTTGTTAGCCAATAAACATTAAATTCCCTCGCAGCAACCATAATTTGCGTTAAGAACGCATAGCAACGCATTATTGGCCGCAATGTCTACTACCAATTTTACGCCCCCCATTTATATTGACGAACGGATGAAAAATCCCGAATAATTATCGAATTATGGCATTCTGGCTGCAGGGAAAGTTGCCTGACACAGTGCGATTAGATCGGGCCGGGAAAACTCAGCGAATAACCACGTGAGAATATAATGGTCGATCATTCATCTGCTTCTGAGCACAACGATTTTACGCGTTGCCTGTCTCTTTTCGACAGCGCATTTCCACAAATCTTATCCCTGCTGGGTATGCCAGCCCCCACGCAACTCTCGCCTGGTACGTTTTATGATTCACTTGATCAAGCCCGGGAGAAATTGGGGAACTGGAACAGTGTAGCGGCACGATTTAACTATAACGAACAGGAAATGGCGAGCTTTCTTGCGGCATTACGAACCTTGAACAAATGGCTCGGCAGAAATACAAATGGCCAGCCTGCCGACAGAAACCTGACCATTGCCGCGTTGCGTTTTTTGTGGCAGCTCGAATATTTGCGAGAAAAACAGCCGCAATTAACTTATTCAACGACGCTGCATAACGAAGGTGAAGAAAAGCAGTTACGTAGTTTGCAGCAGGTACGGGCATTAGAACTGACCATTCGTAGTTTAATTAATGAAGCGTACAATAACCAACAAACCCTACTTGAGCACCTAAACAAATTATTTGGTCAGGAACGTGTAAACAAATGGCTGAATGTTGCCGATCGTGATGACGTATTGAGCGGTACCCTTTTCAGTGAACTCGCCTCACTGTTTATTGATAAAGACGAATATCCCATCCACTATTCTCCACTTTATCAATATACCCCGTTACTCAGCTTTGTTAACGATAAACGTAGAACACTGAATACCTTTCTTGACGATATTCGCGTAATTCGCAACCGTCTGGCGCATCATAAGCGGGTAACATCTGTCCAAACAACATTGGTGAATTACTATTACCGAGAAATTACTGAGCCAGTACAGGAGGCCTTCGATGAAGGCCGTGTAAAAGTTAACCCTGATCGTTTTTTTGATGACAGCAATGCTGAGGTTGCTCGCTATTTCGAACGGACCACCCAAAAAATTGAAGATCTCGGCGGCGACGTTCAGGGAATTAAAGATGACCTGGTAGCTCAGTCTCAGGGTATTAGAAAAATCAAAATTGATACGGGCATAATTCGCAAGCGAGTAGCCTGGGCGCTGGGCGGTATCGTCATCCTTATTATTGGCTCGGTACTGACTTTCGGAACCTCAACCAAGACGCTGGTGAATACGGAGTCCATCCGTAGCGATCTCGGGGAAGTGGGTAAAACGGTTGCCGGTGCGAAAAAAGAAACCAGTAGCGATCCGCGTAAAGAACTGGCGAATATCGGCATTGCCTGGGATGAAAAAAATCTGCGCGCCGCTATCGACCGCGGTGATACCCAGGTTGTTAATCTGTTTCTTGCCGGAGGCATGCGCTGGAAACTGTATTATGCCGAAACCGCATTACTGGAAGATCGCCAGGAAACGTTGAATGCTCTATTACAGTCAGCATCGTTGATGGATGAAAAAAATGGTTGCCTCAGAATGGCCGGTAAATTACGTCAACAAGCGAGCCACAATGGCACGCTGACCCCCATACAGATTCGTTATTTAAAAACATTCTGTTCTTCTGCCAGGGATGTTCAGGGTATTAAAGCGGAACTGGACAGCGCGCTTAATTTTGAGAAAGCCCAGAAGAAAGCTTATGATGAAGAAATGGCCAAAAATGAACCTGCAGGTCGCTGTGAACGCCGTCTGATGGCCGATAATGCACGTGAGTTGCTGGCAGACGCGGCGCAGTTTTCACTGCAAAGACCTACCACCTATTCACTCCATGATGTGCTATTGAAAGAACTGAATACGCGTCTGATGTTCGGCACACTCAATGGGGCGGAGTTAAAAAGCCTGGTTAAGAACTACTGCGTAAAACAAGAAAGCCATGAACCCAATATTGCGATTGGCGATGACCTGAGCCGCTCACAACGGGTTATTTATAACGTAGTCAAATAATGAGCGATACAACAATGCATTCATCGAAAGAGAATTATATGTTCGCATTCAACAATGCATGGCCGCAGTTTACTTTTGAGTTCAATCCGTCGCAGCGTGATGCACCGACAGGCAGCCTGCTGATCGGGTTGGGCGACGGCAATGATACTGAAAGCCAAAAGGGTGTCGCGCTCAATAACAAAGGATACCGTGCAGGTCGCTACAATTCGGTGAGTGAACTGGTGGCAAATGCCGACGATCGTCAATGGGCGGTATGGCGCAGCAAACTTTCAAGTGTCCAGGGAATACAGCGAATCGTTATCGAAGATTTCTCTCTGGATACCTGTTTTACGCTGTTGCTGTTTTTGAACCATCTCGATGGGGCGGGTTCGCTGTCGCTATCAACACACCCGTGGCTGGAATACGTCACCGCATGGGAAAACGGTATTTATCTGGACGGTGATGATACAACTCGTTCTGCCGCTTGCTTGTTATCTGCCCTCGCGCATAGCAGCCTGTGCGAGCAATCCATGGATGATACTGCCGTTGTTCGCCACAACATACTGGCCTGCCTGCACCTGTTGAGCGATATGATGATAGCCAACCCGGATCCCACCGCAGGCATTCTGCCCATGCACACGCATTTTTATGCAAGTGCGATAGCAAACCTGGCGTATGAGCAACAGATTTACCAAAACGTTATCAAGCGCTCGGTGACCTGCCAACTCCTGCTGGACCTCGGCACAGGCCAGCGGCAAACGGTGGTGGATGCGCTGTTTATTACCGAAACGCTCCCTTCCGGGATGCTGAAAATTCTCGCGCGCTGCGATAAAGAACGCAGTTGGACGCACAATGGATTTGGGTTGCTGGCCATTTATCGCCCGCGAGAAGTGGGCACGGGCAATGATATCGTTATTTCGCTCAACCCCATTCAGGGGACGCGCCTTGATGCCCTGTGGTCCACTCTGGAACAACGTGAAGATGCCGCCTGGCAAGGGCTACGCCCGCACGATACTCCGCGTTTTCTCGAAAGCTATCGCCTGGCCGGAAGCGATACATTAATCCCAGGGGCACCGAACCAACCCTGGTACGACGATCAAGGCAGAATGACGCTAATTGCGGCACCGAAGCAGCTTGCGCCAGGAGTGCCCGGCTCGAAACTGACCTGGCAAAAAGACGTTTTGCCTGCAATCTGGGATAATTATTTTACCCGTTACCTTGATAACGCCATTGTACCAATAGCTTTACCCGAACTTGATTGCCGCGCAAAGGGTAAATGCATTCGTATCTATCAGCATCGCATCCCTGAGGGAGGTGATATTACGATCGTGCCGCTGATGCGAATGATCGACACCCCCACCTTCCATGCCTGGCTGGCAGTACAGAGCGATAGCACGCGCGTCGTCCGGAGTCCTGCTGATCTGCCCCCCGCCAGCGAGTACCACTGCCAGTGGTACAGCAATATTCTGGTCGTCGCTCACCGTCATGGCGTCACGATCTTCTGTCGCCAGGAAGAGGATAAACATCTGGCGATACTGATTAAAGCCGCTATTTCAGTCGCGGATGTCAGCCATGAGTATGAAAATTTTCTGGCGAACTCTGCCCAACAGATCGAACAGTGGCTCAGGGATCTGCTCGAATCGCAGCAAATGCACAACCGAAAGGGCAAAATTCGTCGTCTCTCTGACTGGTCCAAAATGATGCTGGAAACCAAAGCCCGGGCACTAAAAGCCATGAATAAAGGGGCTTTGGTTGGCAACGATGCCCTGCATAACCAACTGAGTGAAGATCTCTCGCGGCAATGGGGATTGTCTGAACAACGCCAGGAGCTCATGACGCAGATAGAGCAATTGGATCAGCTCATGCGCGAGGCGATTAGTCAGCGTCAGGAAAAACGCCAACGTCTTTACGGCGCACTGTTTTCCGCTTTAGCACTCGGCGCGGCGGCTAACCATATTTGGGAACCGATTAAAGAGATAAAAACAACAAACCTTTATGAATGGCAACTCATGCTATTCAAAGAGCAGCCAGCTCCGGCAATTGACACACTACAGGCGATTGCTGCAGATGCCGCACGATATGAAGTCTATACCCTGGCTATTCTGCTGATTTTTGGTTTTATTGGTTTTATCTTGTTCTGGTTTTTCGATTTTAATGGCAAAGAAGAGTAAGGAATAACGTTTTACTCACGATGCCGTCAGCATAAACCTTGCCGCATCTCTCACTTCCGCTGTTTTATGCACCACAACGTTTCAATATGGAACATTACAAGATACCAATGTTCCGTATTGAAACGCCAATCACATCAATTTTCTTTTGACTACCCGTGTGCAAAATTACCTTATCGGCAGCGAGAGGTCGCCGTGGCGCTGTACAAACCGATACCCTACATCAGATGTCTGCCTGATATGTGCAGCCATCTCAGGACTGTCTGCGGAGCATAAACAATGAAAAAATTGATCAACCGTGTTGAAGACGTACTGAACGAACAACTCGCCGGGCTGGCAAAAGCCTACCCTTCTCTGGCGTTGCACCAGGACCCGGTATATGTCACTCGCGCAGATGCGCCAGTGATAGGCAAGGTGGCGCTGCTTTCCGGTGGTGGTAGCGGCCATGAACCAATGCACTGCGGCTACATTGGCCAGGGTATGCTCTCCGGTGCCTGTCCGGGTGAAATTTTCACCTCGCCGACGCCGGATAAAATGTTTGAATGCGCCATGCAAATTGACGGCGGCGAAGGCGTTCTGCTGATCATCAAAAATTACACCGGCGACATTCTTAACTTCGAAACGGCAACCGAGCTGTTGCACGAAAGCGGCATCAAAGTCACCACGATGGTCGTGGATGATGACGTGGCGGTGAAAGACAGTCTGTACACCGCCGGTCGTCGCGGTGTGGCCAATACTGTATTGATTGAAAAACTGGTCGGTGCGGCCGCAGAACGCGGTGACTCACTGGATGCCTGCGCAGCACTGGGGCGCCAGTTGAACAATCAGGGTCATTCCATCGGGATTGCCATTGGTGCCTGTACCGTTCCGGCGGCCGGCCAACCGTCATTCACCTTGCAGGACAACGAAATGGAGTTCGGCGTCGGTATCCACGGCGAACCCGGCATTGACCGCCGTCCATTCTCTTCGCTTGATCAAACTGTGGATGAAATGTTTGACACCCTGCTGGAAAACGGCAACTACAGTCGTACGCTGCGTCACTGGGATCACGTTCAGGGCGCATGGCAGGAAGGGAAAGAAAGCAAACGCGCGCTACAAAGCGGCGATCGCGTTATTGCGCTGGTCAATAATCTCGGTGCGACACCGCTGTCTGAACTCTTCGGCGTGTATAACCGCCTTGAAAGCCGTTGCCAGGATGCCGGTATTGTCATCGAACGTAACCTGATTGGCTCTTACTGCACCTCTCTGGACATGACCGGTTTCTCAATCACCCTGCTACAAGTGGATGACGAAACGCTGAGCTTATGGGATGCACCGGTTCACACCCCTGCACTCAACTGGGGTAAATAAGGAGATTCATGATGTCCCTCACCAGAACACAAATTGTTAACTGGCTCTATCGCTGCGGTGAAATATTCACCACCGAAAGCGATTTTCTTACCGGCCTTGACCGGGAAATCGGCGACGCCGACCACGGTCTGAATATGCACCGCGGCTTCAGTAAAGTGGTCGAAAAGCTCCCGTCCATTGCGGATAAAGACATCGGTTTTATTTTGAAAAATACCGGGATGGTACTGCTCTCAAGCGTCGGTGGCGCCAGTGGCCCGCTGTTCGGCACCTTTTTCATCCGCGCCGCGCAGGTCACTCAGGCCCATCAAAGCCTGACGGTTGACGAGTTGTATCAGATGATACGTGATGGCGCGGAAGGGGTCATTAGCCGTGGTAAAGCTGAACCGGGTGACAAAACCATGTGCGACGTTTGGGTACCCGTCGTCGAATCTTTGCGCCAGTCCAGCGAGCAAAAGCTGAGCGTACAGGCCGCTCTGGAGGCGGCAAGTGCCCAGGCAGAATCTGCGGCGCAAAGTACCATCACGATGCAGGCACGCAAAGGCCGCGCCAGCTACCTTGGTGAGCGCAGCATTGGGCATCAGGACCCCGGCGCAACGTCCGTTATGTTTATGATACAAATGTTGGCTCAGGCTTCCAGAGAGTAAGGATAAAACGATGGTAAACCTGGTTATTGTGTCTCACAGCGCCCAACTGGGCGAAGGCGTCGGTGCGTTAGCCCGACAGATGTTAATGGGTGATGGCTGTAAACTCGCCATTGCCGCAGGCATTGACGATCCTGAGAACCCCATTGGTACCGACCCCATCAAAGTGATGGAGGCCATTGAGTCAGTGGCAGACACGGATCACGTGCTGGTGATGATGGATATTGGCAGCGCGTTACTGAGTGCGGAAACCGCGTTGGATCTGCTCGATCCGGCGATCGCCGCCAGGGTGCGTCTGTGCGCTGCCCCGCTGGTTGAAGGTACGCTGGCGGCAACCGTCAGTGCTGCCGCGGGCGCCGATATCGACCGGGTCATCAATGATGCCATGAATGCCCTCGATGCCAAGTGTGAGCAACTGGGTTTACCTTCGTCGTCTGCCGCGAAGACCGCACCTGCTGAATTGTCACCCGACGCTGATGCCCGTTCGGTTGCCGTGGTCGTAAAAAACCCCAACGGCATACATGTTCGCCCGGCATCACGGCTGGTCTCCACATTGTCTGGCTTTAATGCCGACATGTGGCTGGAAAAAAACGGCAAGTGCGTCGTCCCTGACAGTCTGAATCAGATAGCACTGCTGCAGGTGCGCTGTAATGACACGCTGCGCCTGATTGCCAAAGGTGAACAGGCAGACGCGGCGCTGGCTGCGTTTAAACAACTGGCGGCTGAGAATTTTGGCGAATCCGTCGAAGAAGCTCGCGCTGAAAGTATCGCCATACCGGTGCCTGCGCTGGCAACGGGTACAGCCTTTTGCTATACGCCGTTCTCACCGGAAGTCACCCGTCGACCCGCCACGAATGTGCAGGACGAGCAGCAGCGGCTAAAAGCGGCCATTCAACGCACACTCGACGACCTGAGTGATTTAACCGCACTGGCAGAGGAGAAATATTCCGCTGATATCGCCGCCATTTTCTCTGGTCATCACACGCTGCTCGACGATCCTGAGCTTTTCGATATGGCCTGTGATTTAATGCGCGAAGAGCAGTGTAGCGCAGCATATGCCTGGCATAACGTACTAAGCGATCTGAGTCAGCAGTATCTGCAACTCGACGATCCTTATTTACAGGCGCGATACATTGATATTGAGGATTTGCTGTCCCGTACGCTGCAACATTTAACCGGCGAAAGTGCACATTTCCCCGCGTTTATTCGACCGACCATTCTGGTCGCCGATGTCGTCTATCCGTCTACCGTGCTGCAACTCGATCCGCTAACGATCAAAGGGATCTGTCTGCGAGCCGGTAGTGAAGCCTCCCACCCGGCGATTATTGCCCGCGAGATGGGCTTGTGCTGGGTATGCCAACAAGGCGAAACCCTCGATGCTATCCAGATGGGTGACGCTCTTACTCTGGACGGTGTAGCAAATCGGGTGATCCTCGCAGGCTGATACCGACAGCCCACCCTCTATCTGTAAAAGGTGGGCTATTTCACTCCCCCCGTCAGGAAATGTCTGTTTAATCGCAAAATGGGGGGCCGATCACGCGCAACGGTCGATCCTGAACTAAGGTTTTCTCATGGTAAATGCCGCCGCTTCGGCACGCCGCTAAGGAGATTAACCGATGATAACGCCTGCAATTCGCCACCCAGGCCTGCTCTCAGTTGCGATAAAACTGACGCTCGCAAGCACCTTTTTTGCTCTGGCCTCTTTTACTGCGAACGCTGAGGATTCACTTGCCGCTACGCCTTCTCCTCCTGATATTCTGCTTGGTCCGTTATTCAATGATGTACAGACAGCAAAGCTATTTCCCGATCAGAAAACATTTGCCGATGCCGTGCCCAACAGCGATCCGCTGATGATCCTTGCCGATTATCGGATGCAGAAAAATCAGTCCGGCTTCGATTTACGTCACTTTGTGGAAGTGAATTTTACGTTGCCAAAAGCGGGTGAGAAATACGTGCCCCCGGCCGGGCAATCGCTACGCGAGCATATCGACGGACTGTGGCCGGAACTCACTCGCTCAACCACCGATGTCGAAAAATGGGACTCTCTGCTGCCACTACCAGAACCCTATGTCGTGCCGGGCGGGCGTTTTCGTGAAATTTATTACTGGGATAGCTATTTTACCATGCTGGGGCTTGCCGAGAGCGATCGCTGGGACAAGGTCTCTGATATGGTGGCCAACTTCGCTTATGAGATTGATTCGTGGGGACACATTCCTAACGGCAACCGAAGCTACTACCTGAGCCGTTCGCAGCCACCATTCTTTGCCTTTATGGTTGAACTGCTGGCGCAGCATGACGGTAACGACGCGCTGAAAAAATACCTCCCACAGATGCACAAAGAGTACAGCTACTGGATGGAAGGAGGCGAAGCACTTCAGCCCGGTCAACAGCATAAACGTGTGGTCAAACTGGCTGATGGCACCCTTTTAAACCGCTACTGGGATGACCGGGATACGCCAAGACCTGAATCCTGGGTTGAAGATATTGCCACCGCCAAAAGCAACCCGAACCGCCCTGCCACTGAAATTTATCGCGACCTGCGCTCAGCCGCCGCATCCGGCTGGGACTTTAGTTCGCGCTGGATGGATAACCCCAACCAGCTAAGTACCCTGCGCACCACCAGCATCGTGCCTGTCGATCTCAATGCGTTGTTATACAAAATGGAAAAAATGATCGCTCTCGCCAGTAAAGCCGCAGGTGACGATGCCAAAGCAGCGCAGTACGAGGGCTTTGCCAATGCCCGCCAAAAAGGGATTGAAACCTGGTTGTGGAATGACAAAGAAGGCTGGTATGCCGACTATGATCTGAAGAGCCACAAAGTACGTAATCAATTAACTGCCGCCGCACTGTTCCCATTATTTGTGAATGCGGCAGCAAAAGATCGCGCCGGCAAGGTCGCAGCAGCAACTCAGGCGCATCTGTTGCAACCTGGCGGACTCGCAACCACGTCGGTGAAAAGTGGTCAGCAGTGGGATGCCCCCAACGGCTGGGCCCCGTTACAGTGGGTCGCCGCATCGGGATTACAGAACTATGGCCAAAATGATGTCGCTATGGATGTCACCTGGCGATTCCTCACCAATGTGCAGCACACTTACGATCGGGAGAAAAAACTGGTTGAGAAGTATGACGTGAGCAGCACAGGAACCGGCGGAGGTGGTGGCGAATACCCGCTACAGGATGGTTTCGGCTGGACTAACGGCGTAACGTTAAAAATGCTCGATCTGATATGTGCTAAAGATAAACCCTGCGACAACGTTCCCGCAACGCGCCCCGCCCCCGCCAGTAGCACGCCTTCCGAGGCCAAAAAGCAAACTCAACCAACGCCCTAATCTTCTTCTGGTGTCTTAAACGTCCTCTAAATCCGCGCCTTGTCGCGGATTTTTTTGGTGCCATATATCTCCATTTCAGGTGTATCCATTGCATCTAGCCCTTATGGGGTAGCCCCTGTTTTCATCCGTGTGAAATTGATTCTGAACATGTTTTTATTCGCTATATATGTAAATATATAGCGATTTTATGACTGTTCAGGATCAACATAATGCCACTGACAAGAAGGATGTTTGCCCAACTCGTGGCATCTGCGCTGCTGTTACGCCATTTTCCGGCTCTTGCCCAAACACCGCTTACCGTTGCTGTCGGTTCACCGCCGTTACCCGACACCATCCAGCGCGTAGTCAGTGCCGGAGCACCTGCCGATATGCTATTGCTGGCTGTCGCACCGGAAAAGCTGGTGGGATTTTCATCATTTGATTTTTCTCACCAGGCTGCAGTGCCGTTCCATCATGACATTTTGACGTTACCGAAGTTAGGAAGACTGGCAGGACGCGCCAGCACCCTGTCACTGGAGGCCTTGTTAGCGCTGAAACCCGATCTGGTGGTTGACTGCGGCAATGCTGATGAAACCTGGCTTTCTCAAGCCCGGCAGGTCAACGCGCAAACGCGCGTTCCATGGCTGCTGATTAACGGCGAGCTCCGACAAACCCCGGCGCAACTGCAAGCCGCTGGGGCCGCGCTGGGTACGGCAACACGGGCCTCAGCACAAGCCGCACTGGCCCGTCAATTTATTGATGACGCAGATGCGTTTTCGCACTCCCCCGCAGCAAAACTGCGCTTTTATGCCGCACGCGGTGCCAGAGGACTGGAAACCGGTTTGCAGGGGTCACTGCATACCGAAGCTCCAGAGTTACTGGGATTACACAATGTCGCGCAAATCCCGGGACGACATGGATTGACCCAGGTATCCATGGAAAATCTGTTGAGCTGGCAGCCCGATATTATTCTGGTTCAGGATGCAGTAACAGCACAGTACCTGCGAGAAGATCCCATCTGGCAAGGGGTCAAAGCCGTTGCTGAGCAACGTATTCTGTTTCTCAGCGGACTGCCGTTTGGCTGGCTGGACGCCCCGCCTGGCATCAACCGGTTGCTGGGATTGCGTCGCCTGCACGCGTGGCTTGACCCCCAAATTGAAACCCACTTTAAGACCGATATGCAGCGCTACGCAGAGTTGTTCTGGCACACCTCATTAAGCGATGCACAGTTTCAGAAGCTGGTGGCACTCTGATGAGAATGACAACGCTGAGTGTCCTGTTGATCGCAGCCATTGCCGCGTGTGTCATCGTCGCAACGGTTTCAGGTGCATACCGCCTGGATGCCCGGCAGGTGATGAGCCTCATTGCTGACCATCCAGGCGTGCCGGCACAGGACAAAATCGTCTTCTGGCAGATTCGATTGCCACGCATTCTGGCTGCATTGCTGCTGGGTGCTGCTCTGGCAGGCGCAGGGACCACTTATCAGGGTATGTTCCGTAACCCACTGGTATCGCCGGATATTCTCGGCGTGGCGGCCGGGGCGGGTTTAGGGGCCTGTACAGCCATCCTGCTGGGTTTACCGATCCTGTTTAGTCAACTGTATGCGTTTGTCGGTGGCCTGTTAGTGGTGGCGGGCGTGTGGCTCATCACCCAGCGGGTAAAACGCCACGATCCGGTACTCACCCTTGTGCTGGTCGGCATTGCGTTAGGTACGGTGTGCGGCGCAGGAATTTCGCTCATCAAAACGCTGGCTGACCCGTATACCCAGCTACCGTCGATTACCTTCTGGCTACTCGGTGGTCTGTCGACCATCACCGCCCATGACCTGTGGTTGTCCGCACCGCTGATTGTGGCAGGTTTGGTGCCGCTGTTACTGCTACGCTGGCGTATGAATTTGCTCACCCTCTCGGATGATGAAGCCCGTTCTCTGGGTATCAACGTATCCCGACTGCGACTCTGGCTGATTATCTGCGCCACGCTTATCACCGCCTGTACAGTGGCGATTGCCGGAATTATTGGCTGGATTGGGCTGGTGGTGCCACACATTGGCAGACTGCTTTGCGGGAACAACCACCAACGGCTACTGCCCGTTTCAATGGGGATCGGCGCTATTTTACTGCTGCTGACAGATACCCTTGCCCGTACCCTGAGCAGCACGGAAATCCCGCTGGGGATCCTGACCGCGTTTATTGGTGCCCCCTTCTTCCTGTTACTTCTGCTCCGGGGAGGCCGACAATGACGCTGCTGGCCGTACAACATGCTTCTCTCGGTTACCATTCCCGACACCCTGTATTACGCGATGTCTCGTTTAGCGTCGCACCGGGGTCAATCTGTTGCCTGATTGGCGCCAATGGCAGCGGGAAAACCACCCTGATGCGTACCATTCTTGGCGTTCTTCCACCGCTTGCTGGCCACATTACGCTCGATGGTATCGCGGTTAATCATCTCAGCGACCGTGAACGCGCCGCCGCCATCGCCTGGGTTCCTCAGGCACATGACGGTGCGTTTGCCTTCACGGCTCTGGACATGGTGATGATGGGACTGGCCCCGCAAATGGCGGCATTTTCCGTTCCCGGTGTCAAAGAGCGCGATATCGCCCTTGAACAACTGGACGTGCTGGCGATCCCACATCTCGCGCCCCGGCGCTGGAACACACTCAGTGGTGGTGAACGCCAACTGGTGTTGATTGCCCGTGCGCTGGCACAACGTCCACGTCTTTTACTGCTGGATGAACCGGCTTCCAGCCTCGATTTTGGTCACCAGATCCGACTGCTCGACACACTGGTCACGCTAAAAGATTCTGGCATGGCGCTGCTGATGTCGACCCACCATCCGTTGCATGCACGCGCCATTGCCGACAGCGTGGTGCGCGTCGAGCCAGACGGTCTGGTGTCACAGGGGGGGCCTGAACACCAACTGGCTGCTGAACGTCTGGCCACGCTGTATCGGGTCACGCCCTCACAAATAGCCCATCACCTCTTTGGCTCACACGATTAAGGAATCACGATGCTCATTGACGACATTGATTTTGCTGACCTGTACCGCAAACAGTTACTTCTGGCGAAGCGAACCGAGAAAAAACCAGAGCACTGGGACAAACGCGCGGAAAAAATGGCAGAGAATTGCGCCTCATTGACCGACAGCTACCTGCTCCAGCTATTGAGCAAGATTGACCTGAAAGGTGCTGAATCACTGTTTGATATGGGTTGCGGCCCCGGAACGGTTGCGCTGGCGCTGGCCAAAAAAATGCCGATCGTTTACGGCGTAGACTACAGCCAGGGAATGCTGAGCGTTGCCGCTCGCCGTGCCGGGCAGATGGACGTGCGTCACGTACAGTGGGTGCAGCGCGCCTGGGAAGAACACTGGGACGATTTACCTCAGTGTGATATCGCCGTCGCCTCACGTTCGACGCTGGTTGCCGATATGCGCCAGGCCATGACCAAACTGAATAATCAGGCACGGTTACGGGTTTACACCACCCATCTCGTCAGTTCCTCATTTGTATCACCCACTATTCAGCGCGCGTTGGGGCGCGAGGTGATTGAGCTTCCCAACTATATCTATGCACTGAATGTTTTGTATCAGATGGGCATTCATGCACATGTTGATTTTATCCGTGGACCAAACTGTCAGCAGGACAACAGCACCTGGACACGTTTTCTGGAGAACGTGCGCTGGAGCATGGGGGAACTGAGCACCGACGAAATTGAGCGTCTGGAGCACTGGTATCATCAGCAGGACCCTCGCTCCATCGCGCCCGCCAGTCGCGACTGGGCGCTTATCTGGTGGGACAGCGTACCGCGGGAGGCGCTGCAATGATCTACTTCTCACAGGCGCAAGTCGATGCGCTGCTGCTGGAGGATATTCAGGGCGGTGATTTAACTACCCGCGCGTTGGGTATCGGCGCACAGCCAGGAAGTATGGGTTTTTATCACCGCCAGGGCGGGTGCGTGAGCGGAACCGCTATTGCCAGACAAATGCTGACATCACTGGGTTTGACCGTTACCGACCTTGTGGCAGATGGCGAACGGGCGAACACCGGACAGTTACTTCTACGCGCACACGGTAACGCAGCGGCACTACACCAGGGCTGGAAAGCGGTACAGAACGTGCTGGAGTGGAGTTGCGGTGTCTCACGCTATCTCGACAATATGCTGAACATCCTACGTCAGCGCTATCCTGATGGCCAGATTGCCTGCACCCGCAAAACTATCCCTGGCACCCGTATGCTGGCGACCCAGGCGATCCTTGCTGCCGGGGGCATTATCCACCGGGGCGGGTGCGCCGAAACCGTTCTGCTGTTTGCGAATCATCGCCGCTTTCTTGCCGATCCGAACGACTGGGCCGCGGCAGTCGCGCAGCTACGCGCCCATGCGCCAGAAAAAATGATTGTGGTCGAAGCAGATACCCCCGATGAGGCACAGGCCGCGCTGCATGCTGCGCCTGATGTGCTGCAACTCGATAAGTTTACCCCTGAGCAGGCAGCAGACATCGCTCGCCTGGCACCTTCTCTGGCCCCCCATTGCACGCTGGCGCTGACTGGCGGCATTACCCTCGCCTCGCTGGCGAGTTATCTCGACTGTGGCATCAGGCTCTTTATCACCTCCGCGCCTTACTACGCCCCACCGGCGGATATCAAAGTTAGCCTGAGCCCGGATGCACGTGGCATATAACATTTATAAATGGACTATAAATAATGAATTTCAACAAAAGTTGTCTTTACACAGCCCTGTCGTTTGCTTTCGCGCAAGGTGCTTTTGCTGGGCAGGAAAGCGAAACCATGACCGTCTGGTCTAGTCCGGCCTCCGCCGCAACCACTACGGTTCTCGGCCAGGAAACGATGCAGCAACTGGATAAACAAAACGTGGCGCAGGCGCTAAGCGTCGTTCCCGGCGTCGTGCTGCAGAAATCCGGTAACCGTAATGAGCAACAAGTGAAGGTACGCGGTTTTGACAGCCGTCAGGTCCCGGTCTTTTTCGACGGTGTTCCGGTGTACATCCCCTACGATGGCAACCTTGATTTAGGTCGTTTTCTGACATCCGATATCGCTTCTGTCGAAGTCTCTAAAGGCTACTCATCCTTACTACAGGGGCCGAACCAGATGGGTGGCGCTATCAACATCACCACCAAAAGGCCCACCAAACCGATTGAAGGCTCTATAGGGTATCGTCAGGGCTGGAGCCGTAGCAAAGACAATGCCCATGATATGCACGCTTCGTTCGGTGCCAGCAACGATCTCGGATATATCCAGCTCAGTGGTAGCCAGCTAAAACAGGATTTCCTCGGATTACCTCATGGTGTTGATAACCCGGTAGCGGGCAGCAATGGCAAGATTACCAACTCGTCAGCCGATGATAAACGCGGCATCGTGAAACTGGGATTCACGCCACGCGGCGATGATGAGTATGTTCTGACCTACATTAATCAGGACGGCGAAAAAGATAACCCGCCCTATGCCGGGACCAGCAGCCAGAAATCACGTTATTGGCAATGGCCACAGTATGATAAAGAAAGTTATTACTATCAGGGCACCACGCATTTGGGCGATCGCTTTACATTGAAAAGCCGCCTGTATCGCGACACCTTTGAAAATACACTGATGATGTACAATTCCCTTGCCGATCTGAAAAATAAGAAAGGCAGCTACAGCCATTATTCTGACTACAGCGACGGCGCGGGTTTGCAGCTTTCCGCAGATATGCGGGAAAACGATATGCTCTCTTTCGCCGTGAACTGGAAAGACGATGTTCATCGCGAAAAAGGGGCTCCGAATGCAGCTTATGACCGCTACGAAGATCGCACCTGGTCTGTCGCCAGTGAATATCAATGGGCGGCTGCGGATAATGTCGATGTGGTGGCGGGTATCAGCTACGACTGGCGTGACAGCGTAGAGGGGATGAAGCACGAGAAAAACGGCAGCGTTACCCATTATGATGACAACAACCAGTCCGCCTTTAACTGGCAGGTAATGACCAAATACCACTTTGAAAATTCTGACACGTTAGCGCTCTCCTACTCTGACAGAACGCGCTTCCCCACACTGAAAGAACGCTACACCACGTCAAAACCGGCTTATAACCAGGTAGCGCTGGTCAACCCGCAGCTAAAACCGGAACGCGCCCGTAGCGTCGATCTCACATGGAACGGTTCGTTCACCCAGAACTGGGGATTCGAAGCCAGCGTGTATTACAACCGCATTACTGATGCGATTCTGTCCCACAATATTGATGCCGACACGATTCAGAACCAAAACAGTGGTCGGGTGGATTACACCGGCCTGGATGCAGGCGTCAAAGGTAAGGTCTTTGACATGCTGGATGTGGGGCTGAGCTACGGTCTTATCCATGCTGACGTTAAACGCAGCGACATCGGTAAAATTACCGATCTGCCAACGCAAACGCTAACCGCCTGGATGACGCTGAAACCATGGGATCCACTCAGCATTACGCTGTCCGAAGAAGCCCGCTCTTCAAGCTATAGCAATTCTGATGGTTCACAAAAAGCGGCCGGATTCGCCATTACCCACCTGCGGGCAGATTACACCATCGGGCATGGCTTTAGCGTTAACGCGTCGATCAACAACCTGTTTGATACACAGTACGTCTACAGCGAAGGGTTTATCGAAGAAGGTCGAAATTACTGGGCCGGGGTTGAGTATACGTTCTAACGTATCGCCATTCAGAGAAGTAAACGGCCCCCGCAGGGGCCGTTCTGTTAATCTCGTCGTACCAGTCGGAAAACACCCAGTACCACAATCGCGCCGACCACGGCCACCAGGAAGCTGTGGAGATTAAACCCACTGACATCGCCGCCGATACCAAACATCGTTGCCAGCCACCCACCGACCACAGCACCGACAATACCGAGAATGCAGGTCAGGATAAACCCGCCGCCATCACGCCCCGGCATAATCAGCTTGGCGATAACCCCCGCAATCAGACCAAAAATAATCCAGGCAATAATTCCCATTTTCAGGCCCTCTTTCCAGTGAACGCACGCGCAAGACACTCCTGCGCCAGCACGTTAAGTATAGGCAAGCCATCGCTACCTGCTGTTTGCACTCAGACTTAATTCATTGGCTTTGGTAAAAAATTTCATCCATTTGTATTAAGTTCCGTCTCGCGATGCCGATAACCCAACGATAAGCCAGGTATCCAGGAGTCATTAGGTGTGAGTAACTACAATGAGCAGTTCCTGAAGCAAAACCCGCTCGCAGTATTAGGGGTACTCCGGGACTTAAATTCACAGCAGGTTCCGCTGCGTATCTCCTGGTCAGGAGGTCAGTTCATTAGCAAAATTCTTGCTGTCAGCCCGGACGAATTGATCATGGATTTTGGCAGTCAGGAATATGAAAACCAGGCCGTGCAACGCGCCAGCCAGATCTCAATTATCGCCGAAACTCAGGGTGCCAAGGTGGAGTTTACCCTCCCCCAACTGATAAAAGGCGAGTATCAACGATTGCCCGCTTTTGTCTCATCGTTGCCACCTTCGCTGTGGTTCGTTCAGCGCCGGGAATACTTCCGCATCGGTGCACCGTTACACCCGCCCTATCACTGCAAGGCGAAAATGCCGGACAACAGTATCCTGCATTTTCGCTTATTCGATTTGTCCCTTGGCGGCATGGGGGCACTATTAGAAGGGGCTACACCGGAGGGGCTGGTCGAAGGT
Organism: Citrobacter sp. Cu233; assembly: GCF_030332225.1. GTDB lineage: Bacteria > Pseudomonadota > Gammaproteobacteria > Enterobacterales > Enterobacteriaceae > Citrobacter. The sequence continues at coordinate 99,839 of NZ_JAOWIF010000043.1, read as the reverse complement.
ATGCGCTTCTCGCAGGTTGAACTGAATATGGAACAATGGGGCGTGTACCACGTTGATGCCCAGCTCATCTCGATTACCGAGCGAAAAGTGATCGACGGGAAAAATGAGACCATCACCACTCCCCGCCTGAGCTTTCGTTTTCTCAACGTCGGCCCGGCGGTGGAGCGGAATTTACAGCGGATTATTTTTTCACTTGAGCGCGAGGCTCGGGAAAAATCGAATAAAGTGCGCGAGTAATATCACGCGCGTTACATCGCATCCAGCGCTCGCTGAAGCTTCCAGATATAACGTGGAGCCTGCGGCGCAGGATGGTTATCAACAACATGCTCGAAAAACTCATCCGCACTCAGATCGTTGATTTTACTGATGGCTTTTTTCCTGTCAGAGGAGAATGTCCGCAGCAGCGCCCCCGCACCGTTCGCGTATGACACCACCAGCGCATATTGCATCACCTGTGGGTCTTCTATTCCCGCCAGCGGGCCAGTTTCAAGAATGCTCAGATACGCCGCCCCCATGGAGATATTGCGCTCTGGATTTTTCAGCTCACTGGTCGATGGCTCTCCGCTCCATCCCATGCGACGATAAACATCCCGCCCGGAGGTGGAGGCTTTAAGCTGCATCAGACCGATGGCATTAGATTTACTGACTGCATTGGGGTTACCCCCTGATTCAATAGCGATAATCGCCGTAATCAATTGCGGGCTCACTCCCCAGGCAGCACCGGCTTTTTCACTGATAGGCATCCATTGCATCGCGCGTTTAACCGGAACTTCTGCGTTCCATGGCGGATTTTTGTAATCCTGTTTTGAACTACAGCCCGCAAGTATTACAACCAAAAAAGCAAACCATCTCAATTTCACGTCATCTATCCTTATAGCCGGAACCTGTCGCTGAGGTGACAACGACATACCTACGCGGCATGATATACATTTGGTTTTGGTTGTAGCAAGGAAATGCCATGTCCCGGTTTCACTTAATTGCCCCGTCGGGCTACTGTATCAACCAGCAGGCAGCATTACGTGGGCTTGCCCGTCTTACCGAGGCCGGCCATCAGGTCGATAACACCGCCGTCATTGCCCGCCGCTGTCAGCGTTTTGCCGGTACCGAAGCAGAGCGCCTGGCGGATGTGAATTCACTCGTTGAGCTAAAAACGCCCGATACTATCGTGATGGCGGTGCGCGGCGGCTACGGTGCGAGCCGTTTGCTGGCGGATATTGACTGGCAGGGGCTGACCGTTCGTCAGCAGCAGGACCCACTCTTGCTATGTGGTCACAGCGATTTTACGGCCATTCAGTGTGGGCTGCTGGCGAAGAGTCATGTCATCTCGTTTAGTGGCCCGATGCTGGCAGCTAACTTCGGTGCCGAAGAAATGAACGCATTTACCGAGCACCATTTTTGGCAGGCTTTGCGCAATGCCGAATTTACCCTCGACTGGCAAGGCCATGGCCCGGATTGCGCTACCGAAGGCACGCTGTGGGGAGGAAATCTGGCAATGCTCATTTCGCTGATGGGAACGCCGTGGATGCCCACCATCGAGAACGGCATTCTGGTGCTGGAAGACATCAACGAACACCCGTTTCGCATCGAGCGCATGCTGCTACAACTTTATAATGCCGGGATACTCGCCCGCCAGAACGCCATCATTCTCGGCAGTTTTAGCGGCAGTGCGCCAAATGATTATGATGCCGGTTACAGTCTTGATTCAGTCTGTGAGTTTTTGCGTGCCAAATTATCCGTTCCACTGTTAAGCGGCCTCGATTTTGGCCATGAACAACGCACCGTCACCTTACCTTTAGGAGCTAAAGCCGTGCTGAAAAATGATAAAAACGGCAGTCAACTCACAATCTCCGGACATCCGGTTCTTAAATCGTAAAAAAAGCCGTCCTCAGGGCTAAGTAAAACGCTGTTTCTGTCGTTATTATGTTAGGGTTTATTAATACGAAACAGCGTAATTCAGGAGTAACCGAACGTTGGATGCCGCAGCAATCATTAGCCTTTTTATTTTGGGTTCCGTTCTCGTCACCTGCAGTATCTTGCTTAGTTCATTCTCATCACGTCTTGGTATCCCGATTCTGGTGATTTTCCTCGCTATTGGCATGTTAGCGGGCGTGGACGGTGTTGGCGGCATTCCTTTTGATAACTACCCTTTTGCCTACATGGTGAGTAACCTGGCTTTGGCCGTGATCCTGCTTGACGGCGGGATGCGGACTCAGGCCAGCTCCTTTCGTGTTGCGCTAGGCCCGGCATTATCGCTGGCGACCGTGGGCGTGCTGATTACCTCTGGTTTAACCGGCATGATGGCGGCATGGCTGTTTCATCTGGATCTCATCGAAGGGCTGCTGATTGGCGCGATTGTCGGCTCAACCGATGCCGCAGCGGTATTTTCCCTGCTCGGCGGTAAAGGACTTAACGAACGTGTAGGCTCGACGCTGGAAATTGAGTCAGGTAGTAATGACCCAATGGCCGTATTTCTGACTATTACGCTTATCGAAATGATCCAGAACCACGAGACCGGTTTAAGCTGGATGTTCGCCGTGCATATTATCCAGCAGTTTGGCTTAGGCATCGCTATCGGTCTCGGCGGCGGATACCTGCTCCAGCAGATGATTAATCGTATTTCACTGCCTGCCGGTCTGTATCCGCTGCTGGCCTTAAGCGGCGGGATCCTGATTTTTGCCCTGACTACCGCGCTTGAAGGCAGCGGTATTCTGGCGGTTTATCTGTGTGGTTTCCTGCTGGGAAATCGCCCGATCCGCAACCGATTCGGTATTCTGCAAAACTTTGACGGACTGGCCTGGCTGGCGCAAATTGCCATGTTCCTGGTGCTGGGATTGCTGGTGACGCCGTCCGACCTGTTGCCGATCGCGATTCCGGCGCTGATTTTGTCCGCCTGGATGATTTTCTTCGCGCGTCCGTTGTCGGTGTTCGCCGGATTGCTGCCATTTCGTGGTTTCAATCTGCGCGAACGCATCTTCATTAGCTGGGTTGGCTTGCGCGGTGCGGTACCGATCATCCTTGCCGTCTTCCCGATGATGGCGGGTCTGGAAAATGCGCGTTTGTTCTTTAACGTCGCATTCTTTGTGGTACTGATCTCGCTGCTGTTCCAGGGAACATCGCTGTCGTGGGCCGCCAAAAAAGCCAAAGTCGTGGTACCTCCTGTTGGCTGGCCAGTTTCTCGTATTGGTCTCGATATTCACCCGGATAATCCCTGGGAGCAGTTTGTTTATCAACTGAGCGCAGATAAGTGGTGCGTGGGTGCCGCACTGCGCGACCTGCATATGCCAGAAGAAACGCGTATTGCCGCACTGTTTCGTGACAACGTGCTGTTTCACCCATCAGGCAGTACCCGCCTGCGTGAAGGCGATGTGCTGTGCGTCATTGGTCGCGAACGCGACCTGCCCGCCTTAGGCAAGCTGTTCAGCCAGTCACCGCCAGTGTCGTTAGACCAGCGTTTCTTTGGTGATTTTATTCTCGAAGCCAGCGCGAAATATGCCGATGTGGCACTGATTTATGGCCTGGAGGATGGCACCGGGTATCGCGATAAGCAGCAAACGCTGGGTGAAATTGTTCAGCAACTGTTGGGTGCTGCGCCGGTCGTCGGTGACCAGGTGGAATTTGCCGGTATGATCTGGACGGTAGCCGAAAAAGAAGATAATGCCGTGCTGAAAGTGGGTGTCCGCGTGGCAGAAGATGAGGATGAATAACGCAGATGTTTTTTGCCGGGTGGCGGCTACGCCTTACCCGGCCGACAAAAGTTACACCGTCACTACCGGCACGCGCAGCGCCAGCGAGCACATTAATTCATAGCCGACCGTGCCTGCCGCTGTTGCCACATCGTCAATTTTAATCTCTTTGCCCCACAGTTCCACAGGCGTTCCTATCCCCGCCTGTGGGCAGGGTGTCAGGTCAACCGCCAGCATATCCATGGATACCGTGCCGACTGTCCCGGTACGTACACCGTCCACCAGTACAGGCGTCCCACTCGGAGCATGGCGCGGATAACCATCGGCATAGCCTGTCGCCACAATTCCAATGCGCTGGTCACCGCTGGCAGTGTAACGGCCACCGTAACCAACCCGGTCGCCTGCTTTCAGCGTTTGCACACCGATAATCTCACTGCTCAGCGTCATCACTGGCTTAAGTCCGGTATTGGCAATATCCCGCCATTGTCCCGATGGCGATGCGCCGTACAGAATAATGCCTGGACGAACCCAGTCATAATGCGCTTGTGGGTGCCACAGCGTCGCAGCCGAATTCGACAGCGAACGTCTACACTCCAGCCCTTCCGTTGCCTGTGCAATACGCGCCATCGCGTCCCTGATGCCATCCGGATGTTCAGCATCAGCAAAATGCGACATCAGCGTCATTTCACCCACGTTAGGCATTGCCCGTAACAGTTGCCAGACGGTCGCCACTCGCTCGGGTAAGAAACCCAGCCGGTTCATGCCGCTATTCACCTTCAGGTAAATATCCAGCGGTGCGTTCAGGCGGGCATTTTGCAATGCTTTGAGCTGCCAGTTACTGTGGACACAGGTCGTCAGACGATATGTGTCATAGATCGTCAGGTCTTCGGCATGGAAAAAACCCTCCAGCATTAAAATGGGTCCTTTCCATCCCCGCTCCCGCAGGGTAATCGCCTCCTCGAGATTGAGCATAGCGAAACCATCGGTCGTTCCCAGTGCATTCCAGACACGTTCTATACCGTGTCCGTAGGCATTGGCCTTTACGACCGACCAGACGCGGGAGTCCGGCGCAGCCTGACGCGTAATGGTCAGGTTTTGTTTCAACGCCTGCAGGTCAATGCTGGCCAGTATCGGGCGGGTCATCTCGCGTCCTTATTAGTTATGTACGCCGTGTAAATGCCGCGGGCGAGACGGGGTAAATCCCGGACTGTAACGCGCCACGCTCAGATCGTCATAAGGTATGGCTGGCGTGCGACCAGAGAGAATATCGCTCAGCAACTGACCAGATCCACAGGCCATCGTCCAACCCAATGTGCCATGACCCGTATTGAGCAGCAGATTCTTAAAGCGGGTACGCCCCACCACTGGCGTTCCGTCTGGCGTCATCGGACGCAGCCCGGTCCAGAATGTTGCTTGTTCAACATGACCGCCGCGCGGAAAGAGATCGCGCACCACCATCTCCAGCGTTTCACGACGTGGTTGTAGTAGCTCGGTATTAAAACCGACAATCTCTGCCATACCGCCAACACGGATACGCTCATCAAAACGAGTAATGGCGATTTTGTAGGTTTCATCAAGAATAGTGGAAACCGGCGCACCATCATCTTCTGCCACCGGAATGGTTAATGAGTAGCCTTTGAGCGGATATACCGGAATATCAACGATCCCTTTGAGCATCGCCGTGGAGTACGAACCAAAGGCCATAACATAGGCATCGGCTTTGATCACTTCGTCGCCACACTGGACACCATAGATTTGTTCGCCTTCGCTGAGTAGCTTATCGACGGGGGTATTAAAACGGAATTTTACCCCCGCCTGCTCGGCCATTTGCGCCAGACGCTGGGTAAACAGCTGACAGTCACCGGTTTCGTCATTCGGCAACCGTAATCCCCCTGTCAGTTTGTACGCGACCTCTGCCAGCGCAGGTTCGACTTCCGCCAGACGATTCGCCTCCAGAAGTTGGTACGGCACACCGGCATCTTCCAGCACGGCAATATCACGCGTGGCGTTCTCATACTGTTGAGCGGTGCGGAACAGTTGTAACGTTCCTCCCTGACGTCCTTCGTACTCAATACCGGTAGAGGCACGCAGCGCTTTCAGGCAATCACGGCTGTATTCCGCCAGGCGCACCATCCGGCCCTTGTTTTCCATGTAGTGGCTGGTGTCGCAGTTGCGTAGCATTTGCCACATCCATTTCAACTGGAACTGCGTCCCGTCGAGGCGCACGGCCAACGGAGCATGACGCTGAAACATCCATTTTATTGCTTTTAGCGGTACGCCTGGCGCCGCCCACGGCGCGGCATAACCAGGAGAGATTTGCCCGGCGTTCGCCGCACTGGTTTCCAGTGCCGGCCCCGGCTCACGATCGATGACGGTGACATCGTGTCCAGCCTGACTTAAATACCAGGCGCTGGTCACGCCAACGACGCCACTTCCCAGTATGACAACTCGCATAGCCACTCCGTTAACAGTAAAAGAACAATCTTCTAATTACATCTTGATAACTCAGTTGAAAATATTATTCAACATATGGCTTTTTTATGGTGATGTATCTCACACATAGCAGTGATTGCAGGGAAGTCTCTGCTTTGGCATCTCCTGCTGTGCGTTATTTTTATCCAGCATAAAATTTTGTTGACCTGCCGTTTTTCGACTCTTCGTTGATGTGAAATCGCAAAGAAAAAAATTCTCCTGCAGCACGCTTTTTAACACCATGATCTATGCTTGAAATGAGGTACTCCAGACAGAGAGTACCGCCAACAATGAGGGTGCGCGAATGGCTACGATTGATTCCATGAACAAGGACAGCACACGGTTAAGCGATGGACCCGACTGGACGTTTGATCTGCTGGATGTCTATCTGGCAGAGATAGACCGCGTGGCGAAACTCTACAGGCTGGATACCTACCCGCACCAAATCGAGGTGATCACTTCTGAGCAAATGATGGACGCCTACTCCAGCGTCGGGATGCCAATCAACTATCCGCACTGGTCGTTTGGTAAAAAGTTTATTGAAACCGAACGCTTGTACAAGCATGGTCAGCAAGGACTGGCCTATGAGATTGTTATTAACTCCAACCCGTGTATCGCGTACCTGATGGAAGAGAACACCATCACCATGCAGGCACTGGTCATGGCGCATGCCTGCTATGGACATAACTCTTTCTTCAAGAATAACTACCTGTTCCGCAGCTGGACGGACGCCAGCTCCATCGTCGATTACCTGATCTTTGCGCGAAACTACATTACCCAGTGTGAAGAGCGTTACGGTGTTGATGAAGTTGAGAAACTCCTCGACTCCTGCCATGCGCTGATGAATTACGGCGTTGACCGCTATAAACGCCCGCAAAAGATCTCACTACAGGAAGAGAAGGCCCGGCAGAAAAGTCGTGAAGAGTATCTGCAAAGTCAGGTGAATATGCTGTGGCGTACGTTGCCGAAGAAAGAGGAAGAGAAGACGATCTCTGCCACGCGTCGTTATCCTTCTGAGCCGCAGGAAAACCTGCTGTATTTTATGGAGAAAAATGCCCCACTGCTTGAGTCCTGGCAACGAGAGGTCCTGCGCATTGTGCGTAAGGTGAGCCAGTATTTTTATCCGCAGAAACAGACTCAGGTTATGAACGAGGGATGGGCAACCTTCTGGCACTACACCATCCTCAATCACCTTTATGATGAAGGCAAAGTCACCGAACGCTTCATGCTGGAGTTTCTGCATAGCCATACCAACGTGGTATTCCAGCCACCGTATAACAGTCCATGGTATAGCGGGATAAACCCTTATGCGCTGGGCTTTGCTATGTTCCAGGATATCAAACGTATTTGTCAGTCGCCCACCGAGGAGGACAAATATTGGTTCCCAAGTATTGCGGGTTCCGACTGGCTGGAAACCCTGCATTTCGCGATGCGTGATTTTAAAGATGAGAGCTTTATCAGCCAGTTCCTGTCACCAAAAGTGATGCGCGATTTCCGCCTGTTCACAGTGCTGGATGATGATCGCCATAATTATCTGGAAATTTCAGCGATTCACAATGAAGAGGGGTATCGCGAGATCCGTAACAGGCTGTCATCGCAATATAACCTGAGCAACCTGGAGCCGAATATTCAAATCTGGAATGTCGATCTGCGCGGCGACCGTTCACTGACCTTGCGTTACATTCCACATAACCGCGCGCCGTTGGATAAAGGACGCAAAGACGTGTTGAAGCATGTTCATCGGCTGTGGGGATTTGATGTGATGCTGGAGCAGCAAAATGAAGATGGCAGCGTTGAGCTGCTGGAGCGTTGCCCGCCAAGGATGAACGGCCTGTGAAGCTTATTGCCGGAGACGGTGTAAACACCTTATCCGGCCTACGACACAGACGCATTGTAGGCCGGATAAGACGCGTTGGCGTTACCATCCGGCATTGAGCGATTAGCGTCCCTGAATAGCTAAATCGCCCGGTAAATTCTTCTGCATACGGTGCCAAATCTCACCACTGTCGTGACCATAGCGACGCACCGTTTCATAGACCAAATCATGAGCGCCCTGCTCACACAGCTCTGACAGCTTACGGTAGAAGTTCAACGCCAGGCCGCGCGCTTCCGGGTTGGCAAAGTAATGACGGCCAATACGCGTATAAAGTCCTTTCATACCATTGAGGATCAAACCGTAAATCGGATTGCCCGACGCAAATGCCAGACCGCGGAAAATGTTGTAGTCCAGATCGGCAAACGCGTCAGCATGGTCAGCAACCTGATTCGCCGTGGCCAAAACGTCCTGGGCTTTATCAGGATGTTGGCGGAATGCGGTGCGAATAAAGATCGTCGAGATGTTGGTACGTACAGACAGCAGATTATCAATCAACTGCGGAACGCTTTCGTGATCGAGACGCGCCAACGTTTCCAGGATATTCAGTCCGGAGGTTTCCCAGAAGTTATTCACTTTCGTCGGTTTGCCGTGTTGAATGGTCAACCAGCCGTCCCGCGCCAGACGCTGCAATACTTCGCGTAACGTGGTACGTGTTACTCCAATAAGTTCGGAGAGTTCACGTTCAGCGGGCAAAATAGTGCCAGGTGGGAAGCGGTTATTCCAGATACTCTCAATGATGTACTCTTCCGCGAACCCAGCAGGGCTTTGCGCCTTAATGACCATAGCGATAATTCCATTACACAGCAAAACATAGTTACACACATCATACCAGACGGGTTTCTTAGCTGATAGCTGACGTAACGAAGAAAAAGTGGATCAAGGCTTCATTTTCCAGATAAGGCGGATACGCAGTCGGTACGATAAGCCACGTGAAGAGCTTGCCTGCGTTCCCTCGTGCCGCTAAGCTTTGCGGTCAAACATAAAAACATGATTTCATTTTTACAGGTAAGGGAAACTGCCATGGAGCTATCATGGGGCCGCGCTATGTGGCGCAATTTTTTAGGCCAGTCGCCGGACTGGTATAAACTTGCACTGCTCGTCTTCTTAATCATTAACCCGCTTATTTTTTTCATCAATCCTTTTATCGCGGGTTGGTTGCTGGTGGCCGAATTCATTTTTACGCTGGCAATGGCGCTTAAGTGTTATCCACTGTTGCCGGGCGGGCTGTTAGCCATCGAAGCTGTCGTCATCGGCATGACCAGCGCCACTCATGTTCGTGAAGAAGTTGCAGCCAACCTTGAAGTGCTCTTGCTGCTGATGTTTATGGTGGCGGGCATCTACTTTATGAAGCAACTGCTGCTGTTTATTTTTACCCGACTGCTGCTCAGTATTCGCTCCAAGATGCTGCTGTCGCTGGCCTTTTGTGTGGCCGCTGCCTTCCTTTCTGCGTTCCTCGACGCCTTGACCGTGGTCGCAGTAGTGATAAGCGTAGCGGTTGGTTTTTACGGTATCTACCATCGCGTCGCCTCTTCCCGTCCGGAAGATAACAATTTGCTGGATGACAGCCATATCGACCAGCACAATAAAGCCGTACTGGAGCAGTTCCGTGGTTTTCTGCGCAGCCTGATGATGCACGCGGGAGTCGGCACAGCGTTAGGCGGTGTGATGACCATGGTTGGCGAACCGCAGAACCTGATTATCGCCAAAGCGGCTGGCTGGCATTTTGGTGATTTTTTCCTGCGCATGTCGCCGGTCACTGTCCCGGTGTTGCTTTGCGGTCTGCTCACCTGCCTGCTGGTTGAAAAGTTACGTTGGTTTGGCTACGGTGAAACATTGCCGGAGGCTGTCCGTGGCGTTCTGCAACAGTTTGACGATGAAAGCCGTCAACAACGTACCCGCCAGGATAAAATCAAGCTGATTATTCAATCGGTTATCGGCGTATGGTTGGTCGTTGCCCTCGCACTGCATCTGGCAGAAGTCGGACTCATTGGCCTGTCAGTGATTATTCTGGCCACGTCGTTAACCGGTGTCACTGACGAACACGCTATTGGTAAAGCGTTCACCGAGTCGCTACCGTTCACCGCGCTGCTGACCGTGTTTTTCTCCGTGGTGGCGGTAATTATCGATCAGCAGCTTTTTGCGCCGATCATTCAGTTTGTTTTGCAGTCTTCTGAACATGCACAGCTAACCCTGTTTTATCTTTTCAACGGCCTGCTGTCGTCAATTTCAGACAACGTCTTTGTTGGCACAATTTACATCAACGAAGCGAAAGCGGCGCTGGAGCACGGGACGATTAGCCTGAATCAATATGAACTGTTAGCGGTGGCGATTAATACCGGAACCAACCTGCCTTCTGTGGCTACGCCAAATGGTCAGGCGGCATTCTTGTTCCTGCTTACCTCCGCACTGGCACCACTGATTCGCCTCTCCTACGGTCGTATGGTGTGGATGGCATTGCCGTATACGATCGTCCTGACGCTGGTGGGTCTGTTGTGCGTAGAGTTCACGCTGGTCCCAGTGACCGAATGGATGACGCAAACAGGCTGGTTAGCTACACTTTCATAACAATAAACCGGGTAAATCACTGCCCGGTTTGACTTTTTGCATGATAATTATCCGATTACACAATATTTCAATTGCCGCTAGTGGCGCATAAATTGAATTGGTTTAAACTGCGGTCTCTACGCATGTTGCAGGGAAATTATTATGTTGCGATTTTTAAACCAGTGCTCCCGTGGTCGTGGAGCATGGTTACTGTTGGCGCTAACCGCCCTGGCGCTGGAACTCGTCGCGTTATGGTTCCAGCACGTTATGCTGCTTAAACCTTGCGTGTTGTGTATTTACGAACGTAGTGCGTTATTCGGCGTGATGGCTGCAGGCCTGGTGGGTGCTATTGCGCCAAAAACACCGTTGCGCTATGTGGCGATGATTATCTGGATTTACAGCGCCTGGCGCGGGCTTCAGTTAGCGTATGAACACACGATGATTCAGCTTCACCCGTCACCGTTCATGACCTGTGATTTTGCCGCACGCTTCCCGAGTTGGTTACCGCTGGATAAATGGCTGCCGCAGGTATTTATGGCATCCGGTGACTGCGCTGAGCGTCAGTGGTCATTTTTAACCCTGGAGATGCCGCAGTGGCTGTTGGGGATTTTTGCCGCATATCTGGTCGTTGCCGTGTTGGTGCTGATTGCCCAGCCCTTTAAACCGAAAAAACGTGACCTCTTCGGTCGTTAACAGAACGCTCCTTCGGGAGCGTTTTTTTACCTTAAATTCATTGCCTGTTGGCATTTATAAGATGTATATTAAATACATCTTATAAATGCCACATAAAGGAGATGTCTTATGTCCCACTTACGCATCCCGGCAAACTGGAAAGTTAAACGCTCTACTCCCTTCTTTACGAAAGACAATGTCCCGGCAGCTCTGCTTTCTCACCACAACACCGCTGCAGGTGTGTTTGGACAACTCTGCGTAATGGAAGGTACGGTAACGTATTACGGCTTTGCCAATGAAGACGCGAAAGAACCTGAAGTGAAAGTGGTGATTAATGCCGGTCAGTTTGCGACCAGCCCACCGCAGTACTGGCATCGCGTGGAATTAAGCGACGACGCGCAGTTCAACATTAATTTCTGGGTTGAGGATGACAACCACGGAGATGAGATGTACCAGGCGAAAAAGTCTTAATCCTTAACGCCTGTTAATCGATGGGCGGCTCAGTCCGCCCATGAAGGTTTGTTCAATATATGGTCCTGCCAGTCGTGTACTTCTGATTCCTTCACCGCAATATGGCGAACTGAAATACGCTCACCGTGCATCGCTGCTTTAGAGCCGGTCAGCAGCGGGTGCCAGTCCGGCAGGCCTTTCCCTTCCGCCAGCAAACGATACGCACAGGTCATCGGCAACCACTCAAAAGTGGGCAGATTATCACGCGTCAGCTTGATGCAGTCAGGCTCATACTCGAATCGACGCTCGTAGTTACGGCACTGGCAGGTTTTGATATTGAGCTGCTTACAGGCAACATTGGTGAAGTAAATTTCATCGGTGTCTTCATCCATCAACTTGTGCAGGCAGCATTGTCCGCAGCCGTCGCACAACGACTCCCATTCGGCGTCGGTCATTTCATCAAGGGTTTTACTTTGCCAAAAAGGTAATTCGCTCATCGGGATGTCCACATCAAAAATCAGGTTGCACCTTATAACCAGTCTGGCACGCTGATGCAAGTTTTGCCGCCCGAAAAGGCGGCAAGAAGAGATTACAGCACTCTTGTCGTGAGCGTTTGGCCATGGAAACTAATAGCCAGCTCATCACCGCTGTGTAACGGCCCAACGCCTGCTGGCGTCCCAGTCAGCACCACATCACCGGCCCTAAGCGTGAAGAATCGGCTCATATAAGCAATCAATGGAACAATATGATGGATCATATCCGCCGTAGTGCCCTGCTGGCGCACTTCGCCGTTCACCGTTAATCCGAGCTGAGTATTCTGCGGATCACCATTAAATTCCGCTACCGGAATAAACCCCGACAGCGGGCAAGAGTTGTCAAATCCCTTCGCTTTCTCCCACGGCTGCCCCGCTTTTTTCATTTTGCCCTGGATATCACGCAGGGTCAGGTCCAGCGCCACACCATAGCCAGCGATGGCTTTGCGCACATGCTCTTCTGTCGCCTGGCGCAGGTTTGCACCGATCAGCACGGCCAGTTCAACTTCGTGATGAACAGACCCCATATCCGCCGGAATGACCAGCGGTTGGCGCAGGTCGCACAGCGCCGTTTCCGGTTTGATAAACAGCACCGGTTCATCCGGCGTTGCGCTGCCCATCTCTTTAATATGGTTTGCGTAATTGCTACCTACACAAACCACTTTGCTCACCGGATAATCCAGCAGAGCACCATGCCAGTTATGATGTTGATACATTACTTTCCCCTAACGTAGTCATAGATTTCAGGTACTGCATCGATGAGACATGCTGCTGCCGGATGCAGTTTAACGTTTAGCGTCTGGTGTATTTTGTTTTACCGCAGATAAATGCTGTTTGAGTAAATCCTCAGGCGGCGGTGGTATTTGTAAATAATAGCCCTGCTCGGTGAGTGCCTGTTTTACTTTTTCAAGATCGGCATTAACCAGTTTTTTACGACCATCAAGCGGTAAAATCATTGCCAGTTTTGGCTGACCAAATCCTTTCATCAGTTCTTCAGGAACACGCGAGAAATCGTCTTTTTTTTCGACATATAAATAGGTCTGGTCACGTTTGCTGCTTCGGTAGATCACACAAAACATATCTTTTACTCTGAATTCACGGAATGGTGGCTTGCCTCAATATAATACTGACTATAACATGCCTTATAGTCTTCGGAATATCACCCCGCACTGGGGATGATAAATAGCAAATTGAGTAAGGCCAGGATGTCAAACACGCCAATCGAGCTTAAAGGCAGTAGCTTCACCTTATCAGTGGTTCACTTACATGAAGCAGAACCCAAGGTTATTCGTCAGGCGTTGGAAGACAAAATCGCGCAGGCACCTGCTTTTTTAAAACATGCTCCCGTGGTGATCAACGTGAGTGGCCTTGAAAGCCCGGTAAACTGGTCGGCGCTGCAAAAAGTCATCACGTCTACGGGACTGCGCATTATTGGTGTTAGCGGATGCAAGGATGCAAAACTTAAGGCAGAAATCGACGAAATGGGTCTTCCTTTACTGACAGAAGGCAAAGAAAAAGCGATTCGTGCCGCGCCTGTTGAAGCTCCGGCACCTGCCGTACCGCCACAAAACGTTACTCCCATCACAAAAACACGATTAATAAATGTCCCGGTTCGTTCCGGTCAGCGTATTTATGCTCCACAATGTGATCTGATTGTTACAAGTCACGTCAGTGCGGGCGCTGAGCTTATCGCTGATGGCAATATTCACGTTTATGGCATGATGAGAGGCCGTGCCCTGGCGGGCGCAAGCGGCGATCGGGAAGCGCAAATTTTCTGTACCCACCTGACGGCAGAACTGGTGTCTATCGCAGGTGTTTATTGGCTGAGTGATAAAATCCCAGCAGAATTTTATGGCAAAGCGGCACGTCTGCAATTGGCAGAGAACGCTTTGACAGTTCAACCGTTGAATTGATCCCTTTTTAACAAGGAATTTCTATGGCACGCATTATTGTTGTTACTTCGGGTAAAGGGGGCGTTGGCAAAACCACCTCCAGCGCGGCCATCGCTACAGGTTTGGCCCAGAAGGGAAAGAAAACTGTCGTTATTGATTTTGATATCGGCCTGCGTAACCTTGATTTAATTATGGGTTGTGAACGTCGCGTCGTTTATGACTTCGTCAACGTTATTCAGGGCGATGCGTCGTTAAATCAGGCGTTAATCAAAGATAAACGTACCGAAAATCTCTTTATTCTTCCGGCCTCACAGACTCGTGATAAAGACGCGCTGACACGTGAAGGCGTCGCGAAAGTTCTGGATGATCTGAAAGCGATGGATTTTGACTTCATCGTCTGCGACTCCCCGGCAGGTATTGAGACCGGTGCGCTGATGGCCCTGTATTTTGCCGATGAAGCCATTATTACCACCAACCCGGAAGTGTCTTCTGTACGTGACTCTGACCGTATTCTGGGTATTCTGGCGTCGAAATCTCGTCGCGCTGAAAATGGCGAAGATCCGATTAAAGAGCATCTGCTGCTTACGCGCTATAACCCTGGCCGCGTAAATAAAGGTGACATGCTCAGCATGGAAGACGTACTGGAAATTCTACGAATCAAGCTGGTTGGCGTGATTCCTGAAGATCAGTCAGTCCTGCGCGCGTCTAACCAGGGTGAGCCGGTTATTCTCGACATCAATGCTGATGCCGGTAAAGCCTATGCTGATACCGTAGACCGTCTGTTGGGAGAAGAACGTCCTTTCCGCTTCATTGAAGAAGAGAAGAAAGGTTTCCTCAAACGCCTGTTCGGAGGATAAGTTATGGCATTACTGGATTTTTTTCTCTCGCGGAAAAAGAGCACAGCGAACATCGCTAAAGAGCGACTGCAGATTATTGTTGCGGAACGTCGTCGTAGTGACGCCGAACCGCATTATTTACCGCAGTTGAGGAAAGATATTCTCGACGTTATCTGTAAGTATGTACAAATTGATCCTGAAATGGTCACCGTACAGCTTGAACAAAAAGACGGCGATATTTCTATCCTTGAACTTAACGTGACTTTACCTGAAGCAGAAGAGTCTAAATAACGTCTTTTGTAAATAAGTCATGGTTGAAAAAAGGCAGATTATTCTGCCTTTTTTATTTCTGATCTTAGTCCGGGCTGCGCCCCATTTATTCCAAAGTGAACTTCGGGTAGTTCTCAGCAAAATAGCGACGTAAATACTCCACAGTAATACGGATTTTGGCCGACGTCGCCAGGCGTGACACATAAACAGCCCAAATATTTGCTGGTTGATAATAGTCAGGCAATATATGAACCAAATGCCCACTGGCGATGTTATCGCAGACATCCCACCATGAACGTAGCGCAATCCCCTGACCATCCACACACCATTGGTGAACAACTTCGCCATGATTGGAGGAGAGCGGCCCCGTCACCTTAATCGAGTGCACTCCCTCTTTGTTGCGCATTTGCCAGATGCCAAATGGATGATCGCGCTCTTTAATCACCAGACAGGGCAAAGTGGACAGATCGTTCAGTTGTTTCGGTGTACCGTACTGCGCCACAAACTCAGGTGATGCACACAATATTCGATAATTGGTTGCCAGCTTCCGTGCGATCAAATTGGGTGCAATATCATCCCCGATACGGATATCAAGATCGACACCTTCATTAACCAGATCGACTAACCGATCCTCAACGTCAAACCGCAACTCCAGCTGCGGATACTCTTTTGCCAGCGCTGACAACGCTGGAGCCACTACACGGCGACCAAAACCAAAGCTGCTGATAATACGTAACATCCCCTGCGGGATCTGCCGGACATCAGACAGCTCATCCATCATCTGATCAACATCCTGTAGGATCCGCTGGGCCCATTCGTAGATTCGTTCCCCTTCTTCCGTGATGGTGACACGCCGTGTTGTGCGGTGTAACAGCACGACGTTCAGTGTCTGTTCCAATAACGCAACACGCTTACTGATAAAAGCGGGTGAAACGCCTAGCTCCTCGGCAACGGCGGCAAAACCCGCGCGGCGGGCAACCAGCATAAAGACGCGTAAATCATTTAACAGCGGCAGATTATTCATGATCTGTGTTTTATGTTTCACCAGTTGGCGGGATTAACTATTAATCAGTCAATTATAGGATAAGGGGAAAGTCAATTTTGATGGCGTACAAGTGAGAGCTGCTATGAAGAAAACCTGTCGTATTGCCGCTATCCCCGGAGATGGCATTGGTAAAGAAGTCCTGCCTGAAGGTATTCATGTGTTACAGGCAGCCGCCGAACGCTGGGACCTGTCGCTCAGCTTTGAGCAAATGGAATGGGCCAGCTGCGAGTACTATACGCATCACGGCAAGATGATGCCGGATGACTGGCATGAACAGTTGAAATCCTTCGATGCTATCTACTTTGGTGCCGTCGGCTGGCCAGACACTGTACCGGATCACATCTCACTATGGGGCTCGTTACTCAAGTTTCGTCGTGAGTTCGATCAATACGTCAACCTGCGTCCGGTACGCCTGTTTCCTGGTGTACCTTGCCCGTTGGCGGGTAAGAAACCCGGCGACATTGATTTCTACGTTGTGCGTGAAAATACCGAAGGCGAGTATTCTTCACTGGGCGGGCGCGTAAGCGAGGGTACCGAACATGAAGTGGTCATTCAGGAGTCGGTCTTCACGCGTCGTGGCGTTGATCGCATTTTGCGTTACGCGTTTGAAATGGCACAGAGCCGTCCACGTAAGACACTGACCTCAGCCACCAAATCAAACGGCCTTGCCATTAGCATGCCTTACTGGGATGAGCGCGTTGAAGCAATGGCTGCCCAGTACCCTGAAATCCGCTGGGATAAACAGCATATCGACATTCTGTGCGCCCGTTTTGTTATGCAACCGGAGCGTTTTGACGTGGTGGTCGCCTCTAACCTGTTTGGCGACATCCTGTCCGATTTAGGTCCTGCCTGTACTGGCACGATTGGCATTGCACCCTCGGCAAACTTAAATCCGGAACGAACCTTCCCATCGTTGTTCGAACCGGTCCACGGTTCAGCCCCGGATATCTACGGCAAGAATATTGCTAACCCAATTGCCGCCATCTGGGCTGGCGCGATGATGCTGGATTTCCTTGGCAACGGCGATGCGAATTATCAGGCCGCCCACGATGGCATTATGGCCGCAATTGAACAGGTTATTGCCAGCGGCCCTAAAACGCCGGATATGAAAGGCAATGCCACCACTCAACAGGTAGGTGACGCTATCTGCCGGGCGCTGCGTTAGAGGTCAAACCACGAAATATGAGCCGCGTCACTGACGCGGTTTTTTTATGTGTTCTGAGCGTCAAATAACCTGCTTGAATTCACTTTTTATTATTTCCGTTCCGTGTTTTATTGCTTCACGCATCAGGCAATTGTTTAATTCATGTAAAGAACAAATAATAAAATTGTTAAATACGAAGCGACAAAATCTTACCCTACAGCATGATAACAACGACAGGCTAATGCCAAACGCGGGCGACTATGCCCAGGAGATCATCCATGTTGAGCAACGTAAAGAAAAAAGATGTGCCACTGATAGCCATCAGTCTGGTGGCCATTCTTTTTATCGCCGCCACACTCAGTCTCTTCCCTCAGCAGTCTGCACAAGCAGCGAATGCCATTTTTAACGGTGTCACTCGCATGCTGGGTTCTGCCGTGCAGATCCTGGTCCTCATGGCTATGGGGCTGGTTGTCTGGCTGGCCACCAGCAAATACGGCAATATTCGCCTCGGTGAAGGTAAAGCAGAATACAGTACGCTGTCCTGGCTGTTTATGTTTATTTGCGCCGGATTAGGCTCCTCCACGCTCTATTGGGGGGTTGCTGAATGGGCCTATTACTACCAAACGCCGGGTCTGAACATCGCCCCACACTCACAAAAAGCGCTGGAATTCAGTCTGCCCTACTCCTTTTTCCATTGGGGGATCAGCGCGTGGGCGACCTACACACTGGCCTCGTTAACCATGGCCTACCATTTCCATGTGCGTAAAAATAAAGGGTTGAGCCTGTCCGGGATCATTGCTGCTATCACCGGCGTTCATCCACAGGGCGTATGGGGAAGACTGGTCGATTTGATGTTCCTGATCGCCACCGTCGGCGCGTTAACCATCTCCCTGGTCGTTACCGCTGCAACCTTCACCCGTGGTTTATCAGCACTTACTGGTTTGCCGGATAACTTTACGGTGCAAGCCTTTGTGATCCTGTTCTCTGGCGGCATCTTCTGCCTCAGCTCCTGGATTGGCATCAACAATGGTCTGCAACGTCTGAGCAAGATGGTGGGCTGGGGGGCATTTTTACTGCCGTTGATCGTACTGATTGTCGGCCCAACCGAGTTCATCACCAATAACATCATCAACGCTATCGGCCTGACAACACAAAACTTTTTGCAGATGAGTCTGTTTACCGACCCACTCGGTAACGGTGAATTTACCCGCAACTGGACAGTGTTCTACTGGCTGTGGTGGATCTCCTACACCCCAGGAGTCGCTATGTTTGTGACGCGCGTTTCTCGCGGGCGCAAAATTAAAGAGGTTATCTGGGCGTTAATCCTCGGTAGCACCGTCGGTTGTTGGTTCTTCTTTGGCGTGATGGAAAGCTACTCTATCCATCAGTTTGTCAATGGCGTCATAGACGTGCCGCAGGTCATGGCGACGTTGGGTGGTGAAACGGCTGTGCAGCAGGTACTGATGTCATTGCCTGCCGGGAAGCTGTTCCTGGTCGCGTATCTGGCCATCATGATTATTTTCCTTGCCTCGCATATGGATGCTGTGGCCTACACCATGGCAGCCACCAGCACACGTAACCTACAGGAAGGTGAAGATCCTGAACGTGGCTTACGTCTGTTCTGGTGCGTGGTCATCACATTGATTCCATTATCAATTTTATTCACTGGTGCGTCTCTGGAAACCATGAAGACCACGGTGGTTCTGACCGCCCTTCCCTTCCTCGCCATCCTGTTGGTGAAAGTCGGCGGTTTTCTTCGCTGGGTACGGCAGGATTATGCCCATGTTCCTGCTCACCAAATTGAAAGTCATCTTCCCGAAGCACCGGCCGACGCGCCTGTCACGCCACCGGCTGAGACACTACTCAAAGGCGGCAATTAAGCGCCAGTAAAAAATCCTCTTACTCACAAATTAAAGGTAATCCAATGAGCAATCTGAGCCCTGAGTTTATTCTGCCGCAAAATTTTTGTGCTAATCCGCAGGACGCCTGGACTATCCCGGCACGGTTCTATACCGACCAGCAGGCGTTTGAACACGAACAAGAGAACGTGTTTGCCAAAAGCTGGATTTGTGTTGCCCACAGCAGCGAACTGGCAAAGCCAAATGACTATGTCACACGTGAAGTGATTGGTGAGAACATCGTGCTGGTGCGTGGTCGCGATAATGTACTGCGCGCATTCTACAACGTCTGCCCGCATCGTGGTCATCAACTGCTGAGCGGCGAAGGGAAAGCCAAAAACGTGATTACCTGCCCTTACCACGCGTGGGCGTTCAAGCTTGATGGCAATCTGGCTCATGCCCGTAACTGTGAAAACGTCGCCAACTTTGACAGTGAGAAGGCTCATCTGACACCAGTACGACTCGAAGAATACGCCGGTTTTGTATTCATCAACATGGACCCGAACGCCGGTAGCGTAGAAGATCAGCTTCCGGGACTGGCAGCCAAAGTCGTCGAGGCCTGCCCTGACGTGCACGATCTGAAACTCGCAGCGCGTTTCACTACCCGCACACCGGCCAACTGGAAAAATATCGTTGATAACTATCTGGAGTGCTACCACTGCGGTCCGGCCCACCCTGGTTTTTCCGACTCAGTACAGGTTGACCGTTACTGGCATACCATGCACGGCAACTGGACTCTGCAATACGGTTTTGCCAAACCCTCTGAACAGTCGTTTAAGTTCGAAGAAGGTGTTGATGCTGCGTTCCACGGCTTCTGGTTGTGGCCGTGCACCATGCTCAACGTCACGCCAATCAAAGGCATGATGACCGTTATTTATGAATTCCCGGTGGATGCAGAAACCACACTGCAAAACTACGACATCTATTTCACTAATGAAGAGCTGACTGATGAGCAAAAAGCGCTGATCGAATGGTATCGCAATGTCTTCCGCCCTGAGGATTTACGCCTGGTGGAGAGCGTACAAAAAGGTCTGAAATCACGCGGCTATCGTGGACAGGGACGCATTATGGCGGATACCAGCGGTAGCGGAATCTCCGAACATGGCATTGCCCATTTCCATAATCTGATCGCTCAGGTGTTTCAGGATTAATCCGCGAAGGAGTTCGTTATGACCGTTTTTCAGACTTCACTTTTTCGCCAGCAGGCGTTTATCGCCGGACACTGGTGTGATGCCGATGACAGTAACACGTTGTCGGTCAGCAACCCGGCAACAGGGGCCGTTCTGGGGCAAATTCCCAACATGGGAACTTCAGAGGCGCAACGCGCCATTGATGCCGCATCTCAGGCGCTACCGGTCTGGCGGGCAATGACCGCCGCTCAACGTTCCACGTTGCTTAAAGCCTGGCATCATTTAATTCTCGACAACAAAACGGCGCTGGCGCAAATCATGACCGCCGAACAGGGCAAGCCGCTGGCTGAAGCGGAAGGAGAGATTGTCTATGCCGCGTCGTTTATTGAGTGGTTTGCCGAGCAGGCTAAACGTACTAATGGCGAGATTATCCCCTCGCCTGCGGCGGATAAGCGGTTGATGGTGATCCGCCAGGGTATCGGAGTCTGCGCGGCAATTACCCCCTGGAACTTCCCTGCGGCAATGATTACCCGCAAAGCCGGTCCCGCACTAGCCGCAGGTTGTACGATGGTAGTAAAACCGGCCAACGAAACGCCGTTTACCGCTCTGGCGCTGGCAGAACTCGCACGTCAGGCCGGTATTCCGGCGGGGGTTATCAATGTCGTGACCGGAAAGTCTCGCGAAATTGGTGCATTGTTCACCGCTGACGATCGCGTACGCAAACTGTCGTTTACCGGCTCTACCGAGGTAGGGCGCGTACTGATGCGCCAGTGTGCCGATTCTATCAAAAAGGTCTCACTGGAGCTGGGTGGCAATGCGCCGTTTATCGTATTTGAGGACGCGGATCTCGACAAAGCCGTTGAAGGCGCGCTGGTGGCTAAATTCCGCAATGCCGGACAGACCTGTGTTTGTGTGAACCGTTTTTACATTCATCAGGCTGTCTATGACGCGTTTTGTGAGAAATTCGTGGCTCGGGTCGCCGCTCTGAAAGTCGGCAACGGTGAGCAACCTGGCGTACAAACCGGTCCGCTAATCAATACTGCTGCCGTAAACAAAGTGCAGTCGTTGCTCGACGACGCGCTGACGCGGGGCGCCACGTTGTTAACCGGTGGTCAACGCCATGCGCTGGGAGGAAACTATTTTACGCCCACCGTCATCGGCAACGTGCAGCCTGGCACGCAGTTGCTACAGGAAGAGATCTTCGGACCGGTCGCCGCGCTGGTGAAGTTTGACGATGAACAGGATGTGATCCGCCAGGCAAATGACACCATTTATGGACTGGCATCCTACTTCTACAGCAATGATGCCGCGCGTATCTGGCGTGTTTCTGAGCAACTGGAGTATGGCATGGTCGGTATTAATACCGGACTGATCTCGAATGAAGTCGCCCCTTTCGGTGGTGTGAAGCAATCAGGGCTGGGGCGAGAAGGTTCTGAACACGGTATCGAAGATTACCTGGAAATGAAATATCTCTGCCAGGGGCTGTAACGACAGATTCCGGCGTGCCGGGTAACCCGCGCCGGACAGATTTTTTAGGGAGTGCCGCAATGTCTGAATATCAAATGCGAGAAGTTCTGGTCAGTCAGATTGAAACGATTACCGCGCATGTAAAGCGCTTCACCTTAACGGCTGCCTCAGGCGATCTGTTACCTGCGTTCCAGGGCGGCAGCCATATTATTGTGCAAATGCGCGATGGCGAAAATCTCTATAGCAACGCGTACTCGCTGATGAGCTCGCCGTTGGATACCCGCACCTGGCAAATTGCTGTGCGCCTGGAGGAAAATTCCAAAGGCGGTTCACGATACCTGCATCAGCATGTCAAACCCGGCGATACTCTGACGATTTCCACGCCCAATAATCTTTTCGCCCTCGAACCGCAGGCGCAAAAACATCTGTTAATTGCTGGCGGTATTGGTATTACACCCTTCCTGTCGCAGATCCCGGAACTCGAAAACGCCAGGGCACAGTGGCAGCTACATTACTGTTCACCTAGCCTGGAAAACTGCGCGTTTCATGATGAACTGAAACAGCACCACCAGGCCGATCGCATTCATCTGCATCTTTCGAGTGAAGGCACACGCCTCGACCTGACACGTCTGCTTGCCGATGTAGAACCCGGTACGCATATTTACACCTGCGGTCCTGCTGTACTTAACGATGCCGTAAGAAGCGAAGCAGCGCGCCACGGCCTGGACAACAATACGCTACATTTTGAACAATTTGCGGTAGAAGATAAGAGCGGTGATGCGTTCACCCTCGTGCTGGCACGTTCCGGACGTGAGTTTTTAGTTCCGCAAGAGATGACCATTTTGCAGGTTATCGAAAATAACAAAGCCGCCAGAGTCGAATGTCTGTGCCGTGAAGGCGTGTGTGGTACCTGCGAAACGACGATTATTGAAGGGGAAGCGGATCACCGCGATCAATACTTTAGCGACGACGAAAAAGCCAGCCAACAGAGCATGCTTATCTGCTGTTCACGCGCCAAAGGCAAACGCCTGGTGCTTGATTTGTAAACGTGTCAGGCCGGGTGAGCGATAGCGCTACCCGGCATAGTCTGGTCAACTTACTGCGGATAGTCCAACAACAGCGCGTTAAGTCGCTCGGCCATCAGTTCACCACGCCAACCGGAAATCAGTTCCGGCAGGGACGCCTGCGGCTTTAATTTCCAGTGCCAGTTTAGCAGCTGATTGATTTGACGACGCGAAGCAAGGAGTTCCACGCTGAGATTCTGCTCTGCACTCACTTCGGCCACCAGGGCTTTAATGGCTTTGAATGCCTTGCGATAACCCGGCATATCCATCAGATTCAGCAACGGTTGCGGCAATGCTTCTTCCGGCATTGTCTGCGCTTTCTCGACCAGTGAAATCAGCGTCTTACCATGGAAACGAATTTCACTACCTGAGAGGCCCAGGCTGTCCAGTTCCCCCAGACTTCCCGGCATATAGCGGGCTACCGCCCACAGATGTTCTTCGCGCACCACGAAGTTCACTGCCAGATCACGCTCACGTGCTTTGCGCAACCGCCAGTCGGCCAGTAGTTGCAGGCAAGCGAGCTGACGGGTACGCAACTGCCAGGCATTGGTAATTTCTCGCCACGCATCTTCAGGCGCCAGAATTTCCTGACGACGCTGTTGCATCAAACGACATTCGTCCAGCGCCGCGGGCAACCAGCCGGACGCATCGGTTTCGGCCATCAGTTTTGTGGTGATCGGTAATAAATACCAGACATCTGCTGCCGCATACTCGCACTGCCGCTCGGTCAGCGGTCTGGCCAGCCAGTCGGTGCGTGATTCACTTTTATCCAGCGCCACACCGGTGAACTCTTCCACCATCGCCGCAAAGCCCCACGACAGCGGGCGTCCACAAAAGGCGGCCAGAATCTGTGTATCGATCAGTGGTTGTGGGAGTTCACCAAACGTGTTGAGAAACACTTCCAGGTCTTCACTTCCGGCATGCAGAAATTTAGTGATCGCGGTATCACGCAGAATATCGCGCAATGGCGACCAGTCGGTGATCCCGAGCGGGTCAATCAGAGCAACGTGTTTGCCATCAAACAGCTGGATCAGCCCCAACTGCGGGTAGTAGGTACGCGTGCGAACAAATTCAGTGTCCAGGGCTATCGCCGGAAATTCACGGACGGCTTCGCACAGCGTGGCTAACGCGTCGTCCGTAGTGATCATTTGATAATTCAAATCGTGCTCTCTTAGGTTTTCGCCAAAAAAAACGCCGGATTATCCGGCGTTTTCTGCTGGCTGTCTTAACGCTCAGCCTTTATTGTCCACTTTGCTGCGGGCTTCGTCACGTAATTCTCGTCGCAAAATTTTACCGACGTTAGATTTCGGCAACTCATCACGGAATTCCACCAGTTTCGGAACTTTGTAGCCTGTCAGATGACGACGGCAAAAAGTCACCAGCGCTTCATCGGTTAACGAAGCATCCTTCTTCACCACAAAGATTTTTACCGCCTCACCACTGCTGCCCGATGGTACGCCGACGGCAGCCACTTCCTGAACGCCAGGGTGCTGCATGACTACGTCTTCAATTTCGTTCGGATAAACGTTAAAACCCGACACCAGGATCATATCTTTCTTACGATCGACAATACGCAGGAAGCCTTCGTCATCCATCACTGCGATATCACCCGTGTGCAACCAGCCATTCTTGACAATTTCATCGGTCGCATCCGGACGCTGCCAGTAGCCCAGCATCACCTGTGGCCCTTTAACACACAGTTCACCCGGCTCTCCCGGCGGAACTTCATTGTCGTCATCATCCACCAGTTTGACCTCAGTAGACGGAACCGGTAACCCGATACTGCCGCTATGATAGTCGATATCGTGCGGGTTAACGCTTACCAGTGGAGCACATTCGGTCAGACCATAACCTTCCAGCAGATATTGGCCGGTCAGCTTCACCCAGCGTTCTGCCACCGCCTGCTGAACGGGCATTCCGCCCCCTGCAGACAGGTGCAGCGACGAAAAGTCCAGTTGCTGGAACTCCTTGTTATTCAGCAACGCGTTAAACAACGTATTGACGCCGGTCATCGCGGTAAACGGGTATTTTGCCAGTTCTTTCACCAGCCCCGGAATATCACGCGGGTTAGTGATCAGCAGGTTTTGTCCACCCAGTTCAATAAACAGCAGGCAGTTCATGGTGAGCGCGAAAATGTGATACAGCGGTAGCGCCGTCACTACCAGCTCTTTACCCGGATGCAGCAATGGCCCGTAAGTGGCATTAACCTGCTCCAGGTTAGCCAGCATGTTACGGTGCGTAAGCATTGCGCCTTTCGCTACACCGGTGGTACCACCGGTATACTGCAGAAAAGCCAAATCTTCAGACACGACTTCCGGTTTCACATACTGCATGCGGTAGCCGTTTTGCAGCGCACTGCGAAATGAGATGGCATCCGGCAGGTGATATTTTGGCACCAGACGCTTGATATACTTCACGACGAAGTTAACCAGCGTCCCTTTCGCGGTCGACAACTGATCGCCCATACGCGTCAGAATCACGTGTTGAACCGAGGTCTTATCGACCACTTTCTCCAGCGTGTGAGCAAAGTTTGAGACGATGACGATCGCCGACGCACCGCTATCGTTGAGCTGATGCTCCAGCTCGCGAGGCGTATACAGCGGGTTAACGTTCACCACAATCATGCCAGCACGTAAAATCCCAAACAGGGCAACGGGATATTGCAACAGGTTGGGCATCATCAGTGCCACGCGATCGCCCTTTTTCAGTCCAAGTCCTTGTTGCAAATAAGCCGCAAAAGCCCGACTGCGCTCTTCGAGCTTGCGGAAGGTCATCACCTCCCCCATGTTCATAAACGCAGGCTGATCGGCATAGCGTCTTACTGAGTGTTCGAAGAGTTCCACCAGGGATTGATAACGGTCAGGATTGATCTCCGCGGGAACACCTGCGGGATAACGGTTAAGCCAAACCTTTTTCAATACATCACCTCTAAAATGCGTATTCGTCGTCATCACAACCCCAGACAATAAACAAACTGTTAACATAATATTAACTCAGCGTACCAGTTTGTTTATTACACAACGACAAGGTTGCGAAGCACGTCACTATTTATTTTTCTTATATCCACGTTAATGCAGAAACAGCGGACGAGCCGCTGTTTCTTTTACCATTAAAACAAAGAGTTACTCTGTTACTATCGTCTGAACCTGTGCGGGACCAGGATTGTACCATCCCCATCCGCCGTAGCCACCGTAAGGCCAGCCACGCGCACCGTAGAACCAGGGGTCAATCGGCTGCGGAGGCATCACAATCTGCTGGGTAATATGCCAGCGTTTATAACCAGTTACCTGCATAAGCATGAACTTATACGGTGTACTACCAATTTTTCCGTCCACTGTTCCGCTTATGGGTCCGACTACGGTGACCAGTTGACCACGAAAATCTACCGGGTCGAGGAAGCCGTTAACATCGGCATAAATTCGCCCGCGCGAAGCTTCGCCCAGAATCGGTCGTGCCCCGCTATCGAGCGGCATGGTGGCGATCTCCAGCCGGGATTTCCCCTGCTGGTTTTGAATATCCACCACCTTACCGCCAAAACGTGCTTCCTGTCCGACGTACAGCTGCGGCGCATTCATCACCCGCACCAGATCCTGCTGCGGTGTCGGGCTCGAACCTTTAATCGCATCCGGGATGGTGACACAGCCGCTTAGCGATAACGCCAATACGCCTGCCAGTACACCTTTCATTAACTGCTTTTGGACCACCATGTTGCGACTCCCTTTTCTTAGCGCCTGCCCCGGCACGTTCGGACTACTGCACATCGGCGGCTGTTCGTATTAACCGGGGGATTTACTACTAAGATTCATTCTTTACCAGGAAGTTTCTTCCACGCCACGGTGTTACGTAAATAAACCGGTTCAGCATGTTCAACAGCCACGGTCTTGCCACATGCCAGCATTTGCGTCGCGACCGGCAGCATATCTTCTGCCGCTGGAAGCAATACGTCGCCATCGTTCAGCGTCAGACCACTGTCTTTGCCGAGTTCAGGCCAGGCTGGCCAGCCCGTGCCAACGGTTACCCATTCACCAGAAAGCTGCAGCAGGCGTTCGTGTACCTGCTCCGGCGTTAACACCGCTTCTGTCTCTTCGCCGTGCCAGATGCCATCTTCATCACGCAGGTATTCAGCCCAATACACTTCACCCATACGCGCATCAATCGCTGCAAGCACGCGTGTCGAACCGGATTTACGCCAGGCACCCTGTGCCATTGTCGCCAGAGTAGAAACCCCGATCATCGGTAAATTCGCCCCTAACGCCAGCCCCTGAGCGATACCAATACCGATGCGTACACCGGTGAAACTGCCGGGACCGCGACCAAATGCCAGGGCATCAATATCGGTGAGCGTTAAATCGCCAGCGGCCAGGATCTCCTGGACCATCGGCAAAATTCGTTGGGTATGTTCTCGTGGGCAAAGCTCGAAGAGAGCCTTGATAGTACCGTCATTCCACAGGGCAACAGAGCACGCCTCTGTGGCGGTATCGATAGCCAGAATTCGCATGGGTATTTGTGATCAGATCAATAAATTTGGCGCGCATCTTACCACACTCCGTAACAAATTACTCAGCCGATGGTATAGCAAGGAAGCGAACAGCACGCGCAATATCACGCGTGCGTGGCGCAGGCGGAAGGCTTGCCAGGAAGGTCGCGCCATAAGGGCGCATCACCAGACGGTTATCACAAATCACCAGCACACCGCGGTCATCAGCATCACGGATCAGTCGCCCTACCCCCTGTTTCAGCGTGATAACCGCATCCGGGAGCTGAACTTCTTCGAAAGGATCGCCCCCCCGCAGGCGGCAGTCTTCCATCCGCGCTTTTAACAGCGGATCGTCCGGGGAGGTAAACGGCAACTTGTCGATAATCACCAGCGACAGCGTATCGCCACGCACGTCTACCCCTTCCCAGAAACTACTGGTGGCAACCAGCAAGGCATTACCTGCGCTGACAAACTGCTGCAGCAGTTGCCCTTTACTGGTTTCGCCCTGTAAAAGTACGGGGAGTGTCATGGTGGCACGGAATTGTTCCGCCAGATCGCGCATCATTGCATGCGAGGTACACAACATAAAGCAGCGCCCGTTGTTCGCTTCAATAATAGGGCGCAACATAGCCGCCAGTTGACGCGCCGCGCCCGGCTGGTTGGTTTGCGGCAGATTGCGTGGTACGCACAACAGTGCCTGACGCGTGTAATCAAAGGGGCTCGGCAGCAGCATCGACTCTGCGTCATCAATGCCCAACCGTGCCGTAAAATGGTGGAGATCGTCGTTTACCGACAATGTCGCGGAGGTGAATATCCAGCACCCCGGCTTTTGTTCCATCACTTCTTTGAACTTGTCAGCCACGGTAAGCGGCGTCAATGCGAGCGTAAAATGCCGGGACGTACATTCATACCAGTAGCTGAATCCTGGCTGGTTGATCTCTTTCAGGCGTTTTAATCGGGCACGGTACAGCGTGGCGCGCTCAAACGCGGCATCCAGCAGCGCAGAGCGCCCGAGGGACAATTTCGCCACGTCGTAGCACAGCTCAAGGGTGTCATCAAGCAGTAGAAATGCCCGTTGCACACGTTGGTCAGCCAGCAGCTCTCGTAGGTTTCCACGATAGCCGGGTTCGCCGAGCTGTAAGCGAAAGTCCTGCGCGCTTTGCGCCAGACGATCAGCACATTTTTGTAGCTGCTGGGTGTCTTTCAATTCAGTGCGATACGCAATCGTAATGTCTTTCGCCAGGTCGAGTAGTTGCCGGCTGGAGAGTGATTGACCAAAGTACTGGCTGGCGATATCCGGTAGCTGATGGGCTTCATCGAAGATCATTACATCAGCCTCGGGGATTAATTCACCAAATCCACTCTCTTTCACCACCATATCGGCGAGAAACAGATGGTGGTTGACCACCACCACATCGGCATCCATTGCTTTTTTACGCGCTTTGACAACGAAACACTCTTTATACAGCGGACAGTCGCTGCCAAGACAGTTGTCGTTAGTGCTGGTCACCAGTGGCCAGGCCTGTGAATCTTCCGCCACGCTGACACAGGTGCTGATGTCCCCATCAAGCGTTTGGTTTGACCATGAGCGCAGCAGTATGACATCGCTTAACGTTTGTACCGGCAGATCGCCACCCGCCAGCGCCTGCTGTTCGAGGCGTTCCAGACACAGGTAGTTGGATCGCCCTTTTAGCAACGCCAGCTTACCGGTGAATTTCAGTGCGTTGGCAACGGTGGGGAGATCGCGACTGTAGAGCTGATCCTGCAACGCTTTGGATCCCGTCGACACAATCACTTTCTTTCCAGCACGAAGCGCCGGGGCGAGATAAGCGTATGTTTTACCTGTGCCAGTGCCAGCTTCTACAACAAGCGGTTGTGATTTTTCAATGGCATGACTGACAGCAATCGCCATCTGTCGCTGTGGTTCACGCGGTTTAAAACCCGGTATCGCTTTAGCCAATTGACCGTCTGCTGCAAAATCGTCCGTCACACTGCCCCCTGTTCATTTGAACAGGGATTATGTCAGGCCAGCGGGTCTTTCGCCAGTTGAAGAGGTGACGCGGGCGCAACAATATGGCAGTCTTGGCGCAATCTGAAGCCCATGAAGAAAAATGTAAATAAGGAATGATTTATGACGATTGTGCGCATTGATGCCGAAGCACGTTGGTCTGACGTGGTTATCCATAACAACACGTTGTACTACACCGGCGTACCGGAGAACCTGGACGCTGATGCCTTTGAACAAACTGCAAATACGCTGGCACAAATTGATGCGGTGCTGGAAAAGCAGGGCAGCAACAAGTCACGAATCCTTGATGCCACCCTTTTTCTGGCAGACAAAAGTGATTTTGCCGCAATGAATAAAGCCTGGGATGCGTGGGTAGTTGCCGGTCACGCGCCTGTACGTTGTACGGTACAGGCCGGATTGATGAACCCGAAATACAAAGTCGAGATCAAGATTATCGCTGCGGTTTAGGCAACGTTACTCGTCTTCATCTTCAAAACGCGCCACGATCCGTTCGCCGGTATGGCTGGCGCGTAGCTCTTCAGCAACCAGAGCAATCGCCTGTCCGCTGCTCATCCCCTGCGACATCAGTTCCTGAATACGCTCGACGGCTTTTTGCTGCTGCTCATGACTGAGTGAAGGTAAACCTGCAAACATTGTTAACTCCTGCTAAATTGTCTGCGCTAATTATTTCATGCTACCGGGCAGTTAGCCAGTAGAGTAGCAACGAGTCAGGACTGATGAAGACGTTATCTCCCGCAGTAATCACATTACCCTGGTGTCAGGACGCCGCTGAACGCTATTTTTCGACCTTAAGCCAGCATCCGTGGGCGATGCTGTTACATTCAGGTCATGCTGATCATCCGCATAACCGTTTTGATATTCTGGTCGCCGACCCCGTAGCGACGCTGGTCACACGTGCTCAGGAGACGGTGGTCAAGGACAGGCAAGGCATTTTGCGCACGCTTGATGACCCGATGACAGTATTACATTCAACGCTAACCGCCCTGGCTATTCAGCCTGATTATCATCCCGACGTCCCGTTCCAGGGCGGCGCGCTGGGCCTGTTTGGCTACGATCTGGGCCGCCGCTTTGAATTGCTGCCGAATATTGCCAAATGCGATATCGCCCTGCCGGATATGGCCGTCGGTATCTATGACTGGGCGTTGATTGTCGATCACCAGCTACAGACTGTATCACTGCTTAGCCATAGCGATGTGCACGCTCGTCTGGCCTGGCTCGAAGATCAACTGCCGCCTGTACGCGAGCCATTTACATTAACGTCGGCATGGCGCTCGAATATGAGCCGTGAGCAATACGGCGAAAAGTTTCGTCAGGTGCAGCACTATCTGCACAGCGGCGACTGCTATCAGGTCAACCTGGCCCAACGTTTTCAGGCACAGTATCAGGGCGATGAATGGCAAGCGTTTGTGCAACTCAATCGCGCCAACCGCGCGCCATTCAGTGCGTTTATACGCCTGGAAGACGGGGCGATCCTCAGCCTGTCACCGGAGCGCTTTATTCAACTGGAAAATCAACATATCCAGACGCGCCCCATCAAAGGCACGCTACCCAGACTGGACGATCCTGATGCCGATCGCCAGCAAGCCGACAAGCTGGCAAATTCGCCAAAGGATCGGGCGGAAAACCTGATGATCGTCGATTTGATGCGTAACGATATCGGACGCGTCGCCGTTCCAGGCTCGGTTAAGGTTCCGGAACTTTTTGTGGTTGAACCCTTCCCGGCCGTACATCATCTGGTCAGTACCATCACCGCACGTTTGCCGCAGACGCTGCACGCGACCGACCTATTACGTGCAGCCTTCCCTGGTGGCTCCATTACGGGCGCACCAAAAGTGCGGGCGATGGAAATTATTGATGAGCTGGAGCCACATCGCCGTAACGCCTGGTGTGGCAGCATCGGTTATCTGAGTTTTTGCGGCAATATGGATACCAGTATCACCATTCGCACCCTGACAGCGACCGGCGGGCAGTTGTACTGTTCAGCTGGCGGCGGCATTGTGGCGGACAGTCAGGAAGACGCGGAATATCAGGAAACATTTGATAAAGTGAATCGTATTTTGCATCAACTGGAGAACTGACACGTGGCAAACAGCAGCCTGACGCTTGATGATTTTTTATCACGTTTTCAACTCCTGCGCCCGCAGGTCAATCATGATGCGCTAAACCAACGCCAGGCTGCCGTACTGATCCCTATTGTCCGTCGCCCACAGCCAGGGTTGCTATTGACTCAGCGCTCCGTTCATTTGCGAAAACATGCCGGGCAGGTCGCGTTTCCCGGGGGCGCGGTGGACAGCAGCGATGCGTCGTTGATTGCCGCCGCACTGCGCGAGGCCCAGGAAGAAGTGGCCATTCCGCCTTCATCCGTTGAGGTCATTGGCGTGCTGCCGCCGGTCGATAGTGTAACCGGGTTCCAGGTCACGCCAGTGGTGGGCATCATCCCGCCCAATTTACCGTATCGAGCCAGTGAAGATGAGGTTTCAGCGGTGTTTGAAATGCCGTTGGCGCAAGCCCTGCATTTAGGTCGTTACCATCCCCTCGATATCTACCGCCGCGGCGATTCACATCGTGTGTGGCTTTCCTGGTATGAACACTATTTCGTCTGGGGAATGACCGCCGGAATAATTCGTGAACTGGCGCTGCAAATTGGCGTGAAGCCCTGACTATACTTATCTTTACGCACACCATAGACAACTTGAAACTCAGGTCACAACATTAGTAAAACCGCGGTTATCTATTAGTTTAATTCATGTGAATAGTTAAGCCGATCGCCGCGTTCCCTCTTACACTATGCGCAGTTATAACATCGTTACTGGAAAGCCCAGTCGCCCTGTAGGAGTATTATCGTGATTAGTCTATTCGACATGTTTAAGGTGGGGATTGGTCCCTCATCTTCCCATACCGTAGGGCCTATGAAGGCGGGTAAACAGTTCGTCGATGACCTGGTCGAAAAAGGATTACTGGACAACGTTACTCGTGTTGCCGTCGACGTGTATGGTTCACTGTCGCTCACGGGTAAAGGTCACCACACCGATATCGCCATTATTATGGGTCTGGCGGGCAATGAGCCTGCTACCGTGGACATTGACAGCATTCCCGGATTTATCCGCGATGTAGAAGCGCGTGGACGCCTGCTGCTTGCACAGGGTCAACACGAAGTGGATTTCCCGCAGAATGACGGCATGCGTTTTCACAACGGCAATTTGCCGCTGCATGAAAACGGGATGCAGATCCATGCGTACAACGGCGAAACCGTCATTTACAGCAAAACGTACTATTCCATTGGCGGTGGATTCATCGTTGATGAAGAACATTTTGGCCAGGATGCAGCGAATGAGGTCAGCGTACCTTATCCGTTCAAATCCGCGACCGAAATGCTGGAATACTGCAACAGCACCGGTCTGTCTCTCTCTGGCATGGTGATGCAGAACGAACTCGCACTGCACAGCAAGAAAGAGATTGAAGATTACTTTGGCAACGTCTGGCAAACCATGCAGGCCTGTATCGATCGAGGAATGAACACCGAAGGCGTTCTGCCTGGACCGCTGCGCGTTCCTCGTCGTGCCTCCGCTCTGCGTCGTATGTTGGTCTCCAGCGACAAGCTCTCCAACGATCCGATGAACGTGATCGACTGGGTGAACATGTTTGCGCTGGCCGTTAACGAAGAAAACGCTGCGGGTGGTCGCGTAGTAACAGCACCCACTAACGGTGCCTGCGGGATCGTGCCTGCCGTTCTGGCTTACTACGATCACTTTATTGAATCTGTCAGCCCGGATATCTACACCCGTTATTTCCTGGCGGCGGGGGCAATTGGTGCGTTGTACAAGATGAATGCTTCTATCTCTGGTGCCGAAGTAGGCTGTCAGGGTGAAGTCGGTGTGGCATGTTCCATGGCGGCAGCTGGTCTGGCTGAGCTACTGGGCGCCAGTCCGGAACAAGTTTGTGTGGCTGCCGAGATCGGTATGGAGCACAACCTGGGCTTAACCTGCGACCCGGTTGCCGGACAGGTGCAGGTTCCGTGCATCGAACGTAACGCTATTGCGTCCGTGAAGGCGATTAACGCCGCACGTATGGCGATGCGTCGTACCAGTGCGCCGCGAGTCTCGCTGGATAAAGTCATCGAAACCATGTACGAAACAGGCAAAGATATGAACGCCAAATATCGCGAAACATCACGCGGTGGTCTGGCAATCAAAGTCCAGTGTGACTAATACTTAATTTTCGCCCATCTGCGACGGATGGGCGAATTTACCCCTTCCCGCTCGTCTACTGTAATTTTCCCCACTACACTTGCTCTGTTGCTGTTGGCTTCTGGGACCAACGGCTTATCGGGCGGCCCGCATGCAAACAGCACAACGGATCATTCAAAACTATCGCCGTAATCGCTTAATCGTCTGCACAATATGTGCACTACTGACGCTTATCCTCACATTAACGGTCCGATTTATTTCGGAGCGTAATATAAATCACCGTTACACCGTCACTTTTGCTAATCATGCCGTTGAAGCACTGGATGATGTGCTGCTTCCACTGCAGGCCGGGCGCGATATGCTGCTCCCGTTGATTGGTCTTCCCTGCTCTGTGGCGCGTTTACCCTTGAGCAAGCATGCTGCCAGGCTACAAACCGTGCGCTCTATCAGTCTGATTCAGGGGGGCATTCTTTATTGTTCCAGTATCTTTGGCTATCGCAATGTGCCTATCCGCCAAATTCAGCCTGAATTACCTAGCCGGGAGGCGCAACTGCTGTTGTCCACCGACCATTCGCTGATTAAAGGTAGTCCCATTCTGACGCAGTGGTATCCGGCCTCTGCGGATGGCGAAAATGGGGTGCTGGAAATCGTCAATATTGATTTATTGTCGACCATGCTACTGGAACCCCAGCCACCGCAAATCACCAACGCCAGTTTAACCGTCGGTAACCGCCACCTGCTCTACGGACAAGGTGTTGTCGAGACCTTGCCTGCACTGAACGATGAAAAACGTTATCAGCTTTCATCGCAACATTTCCCCTTCACGATCAGTGTCACCGGCCCAGGCGCCAGTGAATTGGCGATAAAACATCTGCCGACACAACTGCCGCTGGCTGTGATCCTGAGCCTGTTGGTGGGATACCTTGCCTGGCTGGCAACCGCCAGCAGGATGAGTTTTTCCTGGGAGATTAATCTGGCTCTCGCGGCGCACGAGTTCGAGTTGTTTTGTCAGCCACTGCTGAACGCGCAGACCCAGCAATGTATGGGTGTAGAAATTCTGTTGCGCTGGAACAACCCGCGTCAGGGCTGGATTTCGCCGGAAGTGTTTATTCCTATCGCCGAAGAGCACAACCTGATCGTTCCTCTTACCCGTCATGTCATCGCAGAAACCATTCAGCAACGACACGTTTTTCCGATGAGTAGCCAGTTTCATATCGGCATCAATGTTGCCGCCAGCCATTTCCGCCACGGTACGCTGTTAAAAGACCTCAATCAGTACTGGTTCAGCCAGCATCCCATCCAGCAACTGGTTATTGAACTGACCGAACGCGATGCCTTACTGGATGTGGATTATCGGATTGTGCGCGAGTTGAACCGCCTCGGCGTTAAGCTGGCGATTGACGATTTTGGTACCGGAAACAGTTCGCTCTCCTGGCTGGAAAAATTGCGCCCGGATGTGCTGAAAATTGATAAATCATTTACTTCGGCGATCGGAACCGACGCCGTGAATTCAACCGTCACAGATATCATTATCGCGCTGGGAAAAAGGCTGAATATCGAACTGGTGGCTGAAGGCGTAGAAACGCAGGCACAGGCGCAGCATTTACGTCGTCATGGTGTACATATCTTGCAAGGTTTTTTGTATGCGAAGCCGATGCCGCTTCGTGATTTTCCCAAATGGCTGGCGGGCAGTACACCACCACCCGCCAGGCATAACGGGCGCCATATCATGCCCATTATGCCGTTTCGCTAACGCCGCTTACTCGTCTTCGTCGTGAGCGGGTCGTTCTTTAACAATGCGCACTAAATCCACACGATAGTCATTGGCTTCGACAATCGTAATGCTCAGCGGTGCGACCTCAATAACATCACCTACACGCGGGATGTGACCGTTAGCCGCAATCACCAGCCCTGCTACAGTGGCGATGTCTTCGTCCTCATCCACCAGCGTATCCACATCCAGCGCCTGTTGCAGCGCGTGCAGATCGGTTCCCCCTTTCACCAACCAGCCATCGGCGTCAGCAATGATTTCAGGGGTTTCATCAGCATCCGGGAACTCACCTGCGATCGCTTCTAATACGTCCAGCGGTGTTACCAGCCCCTGCACCACACCAAATTCGTTAGTGACGATGACGAAGCTACCGCGGGCACGACGCAGCACACCTAGCAGATTAATCGGGTCCAGCGTTTCCGGGACGACAATTGCCGGCGAGGCAGACGCAATCGCTGCGACATCCACACCCTCTTCCAGCGCCACCAGCAGCTCTTTAGCACGCACGATGCCGATAATTTCATCAAGCTCGCCACGACACACCGGGAACAGGCTGTGTGGAGAAGAAAGCAACTGTTCGCGAATTTCCGCTACGCTCAGCTCGGCGTCGACCCAACTAATTTCACCACGAGGTGTCATGATGCCGCGTAATGAACGGGATGCCAGTGAGAGAACGCCGTTGATCATATAGCGTTCTTCTTCCACAAACGCGCCTTCCGGGACCGGAACTGGCACCGGATTGTCGGATTCCATCTGCACGCTGGCCTGACGTTTACCCCCCATCAGACGCAAGATTGCATCCGCAGTACGCGCACGCAGCGGCAGAGTCGACTGGTGGCGAATAAAGTTACGACGGGCAATCTGGTTAAACAGTTCGATAATAATTGAGAAGCCAATCGCTGCGTACAGATAACCTTTCGGAATATGGAAGCCAAACCCTTCGGCAACCAGGCTCAAACCGATCATCAGCAGGAAACTCAGACACAGGACCACAACCGTCGGATGTTGGTTCACAAATCGCGTCAGCGGCTTCGAGGCCAGCAGCATCACCGCCATCGCAATCACCACCGCCGCCATCATCACTGGCAGATGGTTGACCATACCGACTGCAGTAATGACCGCATCCAGTGAGAACACCGCATCCAGGATAACAATCTGCGTCACCACGACCCAGAAGCTCGCATAGCCTTTTGACTGCCCGGTATCATGTTCACGGTTTTCCAGCCGCTCATGCAGCTCTGTCGTAGCCTTGAACAAGAGGAAGATCCCCCCCAGCAGCATAATCAGATCTCGCCCGGAAAACGCGTAGTCCATGACCGTAAACAGCGGTTTTGTTAGCGTCACCATCCACGAAATAACAGACAGCAGGCCCAGACGCATAATCAGCGCCAGTGACAAACCAATGAGACGCGCTTTATCTCGCTGTTTCGGTGGCAGCTTATCGGCAAGGATTGCAATGAAGACCAGGTTATCGATACCCAGAACAATTTCGAGAACAACAAGCGTGAGCAACCCCACCCAAATCTGCGGGTCCATTAAGAGTTCCATGACAAGCTCCTGCTTAAGGAATGATCAAACTGCGCCCTGAACATCTCAGGCGTTAAAGCAATATGCAGATAAAGTTTGTGGCAAAAAGTGCCAAACTGACAGGCTTGATACGGCCTAAAGGTGAAATGACGTCGGTGACGATCCATATGGTGGGCTACTGCCCTATACTCCTGAGTAATTAAACAGATGCTCAACATAACAGAGACAACCGGTTTTTAGCAAAGATTTACCTTCCTTTGCAATAAGTTGTTTCGGAGATATTTCACCCTTCGAAATTTCTTATGATCGGAAGTTAAATTACGGATCTTCATCACATAAAATATTTTTTTCGATATCTAAAATAATTCACGAAAATCATAGATTTTTCTTTGTAACCCTTATCTGAATCGATTCGATTGCGGACGAGCGATTCAAAATGCATCTTCACGTTGATGTGTTAACGATAATAAAGGAGGTAGCAAGTGACCATTGCTATTGTAATAGGCACACATGGTTGGGCTGCAGAGCAGTTACTTAAAACAGCAGAGATGTTGTTAGGCGAGCAGGAAAACGTCGGCTGGATAGATTTCGTTCCAGGCGAAAATGCCGAAACGCTGATTGAAAAGTATAACGCTCAGTTGGCAAAACTGGATACCAGTAAAGGCGTGCTGTTTCTCGTTGACACATGGGGAGGCAGCCCGTTTAACGCTGCGAGCCGCATTGTCGTCGATAAAGAGCATTACGAAGTTATCGCAGGCGTGAACATTCCCATGCTGGTAGAAACCTTCATGGCGCGAGACGACAACCCCAGCTTCGATGAATTAGTTGCACTGGCGGTTGAAACGGGAAGCGAAGGCGTAAAAGCGCTGAAAGCAAAACCTGTTGAAAAAGCCGCTCCAGCCCCCGTCGCAGCACCTAAAGCAGCGGCACCCGCGAAACCGATGGGCCCGAACGACTATATGCAGATCGGCCTTGCGCGTATCGATGACCGTTTAATCCACGGTCAGGTGGCAACCCGCTGGACCAAAGAAACAAACGTAACGCGCATTATTGTCGTCAGCGATGAAGTCGCTGCTGATACCGTGCGTAAAACGTTGCTGACTCAGGTCGCACCGCCAGGTGTTACAGCACACGTGGTTGATGTCGCGAAAATGATCCGCGTCTATAACAACCCGAAATACGCCGGTGAGCGTGTAATGCTGCTGTTCACCAACCCTACCGATGTAGAACGCATCGTCGAAGGTGGCGTAAAAATTACCTCTGTTAACATTGGCGGCATGGCATTCCGCCAGGGTAAAACGCAGGTAAACAACGCGATTTCGGTGGATGAAAAAGACATCGAAGCTTTCAAGAAACTCAACGAACGCGGTATTGAGCTCGAAGCCCGTAAGGTTTCTACCGATCAGAAACTGAAAATGATGGATTTGATTGCCAAGGCGAAATAACTACCTGGCATTTACTTAGTTTTCACACTTAAGTCTGTATAGCAATAGGAGAAGTACAATGGAGATTACCACTCTTCAGATTGTGCTGGTGTTCATCGTCGCATGTATCGCGGGTATGGAGTCGGTACTCGATGAATTTCAGTTCCACCGTCCATTGGTGGCCTGTACGCTGATTGGTGCCGTTCTCGGGGATATGAAAACCGGTATTATCATCGGTGGTACCCTGGAAATGATCGCGCTGGGCTGGATGAACATCGGTGCTGCGGTTGCACCTGATGCCGCACTGGCTTCCATTATCTCTACCGTTCTGGTTATTGCGGGTCACCAGAGTATCGGTGCAGGTATCGCGCTGGCCATCCCGCTGGCAGCTGCAGGCCAGGTTCTGACCATTATCGTTCGTACCATCACCGTAGCATTCCAGCACGCGGCGGATAAGGCGGCCGAAAACGGCAACCTGACGGCGCTCTCCTGGCTGCACGTTTCCTCCCTGTTCCTGCAGGCTATGCGTATCGCTATCCCGGCGGTAATCGTAGCGATTTCTGTCGGTACCAGTGAAGTTCAGAGCATGCTGAACGCAATTCCGGAAGTCGTTACTGGCGGCCTGAATATTGCCGGTGGCATGATCGTCGTAGTGGGTTATGCGATGGTCATCAACATGATGCGCGCAGGCTACCTGATGCCGTTCTTCTACCTTGGCTTCGTCACTGCAGCATTTACTAACTTCAACCTGGTTGCTCTGGGTGTGATTGGTGCCGTAATGGCCATCCTCTACATTCAGCTGAGCCCGAAATATAACCGCGTAGCCGGTGCGCCAGTACAGGCGGCGGGTAACAACGATCTTGATAACGAACTGGACTAGCAGGTGAGCGAAATGGTTGATATGACTAAAACTACCACCGAGAAAAAACTCACTCCGAGTGACATTCGTGGCGTGTTCATTCGTTCTAACCTGTTTCAGGGTTCATGGAACTTCGAACGTATGCAGGCGCTGGGCTTCTGTTTCTCCATGGTACCGGCTATTCGCCGCTTGTATCCGGAAAACAACGATGCTCGTAAGCAAGCCATCAAGCGTCACCTGGAATTCTTTAACACCCATCCCTATGTAGCGGCACCGGTTCTGGGCGTTACACTGGCAATGGAAGAACAGCGTGCGAATGGCGCAGAGATTGACGATGGTGCTATCAACGGTATCAAAGTTGGTCTGATGGGGCCGCTGGCAGGCGTGGGCGACCCGATTTTCTGGGGTACAGTGCGTCCGGTATTCGCCGCGCTCGGCGCGGGCATCGCAATGAGCGGTAGCCTGCTGGGTCCGCTGCTGTTCTTTATCCTGTTCAACCTGGTACGTCTGGCAACCCGTTACTACGGCGTGGCATACGGCTACCGTAAAGGCGTCGATATCGTTAAAGATATGGGCGGCGGCTTCCTGCAGAAACTGACTGAGGGGGCGTCAATCCTCGGCCTGTTTGTTATGGGGGCCTTGGTTAATAAGTGGACGCATGTGAATATCCCACTGGTGGTTTCCACAATCACCGGTCAGGATGGACAGACACGCGTGACCACCGTGCAGACAATCCTTGACCAGCTGATGCCGGGACTGGTTCCTCTGCTGCTGACCTTCGCCTGTATGTGGCTTTTGCGTAAGAAAGTAAACCCGCTGTGGATCATCGTTGGTTTCTTCATCATCGGTATTGCGGGCTACGCTGTCGGCCTGCTCGGCCTGTAAGACTGTTGTAAATCACCGGGGGCTTGCCCCCGGTTTTTTCTATTTAGAGGGTTGAGGATTCATGACTATCACGGACCTGGTGCTGGTTCTTTTTATCTTATCGCTGCTGGCGTATGCCATTTACGATCAGTTCATCATGCCCCGCCGTAATGGCCCCACTCTACTTACTGTTGCCCTGCTTCCACGCAGTCGAGTCGACAGCGTTATCTTCATAGGCTTGATTGTTATTCTGATCTACAACAACATCACCAGCCACGGAGCACAATTCACCACATGGTTATTATGTGCACTGGTGTTAATGGGGTTGTATCTGTTCTGGATCCGTACACC
Source organism: Citrobacter sp. Cu233 (assembly GCF_030332225.1). GTDB lineage: Bacteria > Pseudomonadota > Gammaproteobacteria > Enterobacterales > Enterobacteriaceae > Citrobacter. The sequence goes on along the minus strand of NZ_JAOWIF010000043.1, from coordinate 59,374 downwards.
CAAAATTATTTTCAAACAAAAAGGTTTTTTCTTCGCCAATGTCTGGATCGAATATGACCGGATTAAAGAGATGAATTTATCAGAAGATGGTGTGCTGGTGATGCAATTAGAGCAGAGACGATTGCTTATTCGCGTACGAAATATAGACGACCTGGAGAAGATATATAAACTTCTCATTTCAAACCAATAAGTTAAAAATATAGCCCGAACTATGTTTTTTTATATCTCAGTGAAAAACAAACATAGCTAAGGCTATATTCCTCCGCCCATATACTATTTAACTTAACGTTTTATCTATAAATAAATCTAAATGAAAATTGTTTTCATTTAGAAGTCAAATAATATTTCTGCGTTTCTTGTCTTATATTCCAAAAATATGTTAAGGTTGCGCCCGTCGTTGGGGAGTAGCCGATTTCCAGACTCCGGAAATGTACGTGTCAACATACTCGTTGAAAAACGTGGCACGTACGGACTGAACATCACGTTTAGTCAGGCGAGACCATAGGCACATCAACTGCAATGCATATTTGAATGGCTCTGTATAGACAGTGGGTCCGCTCAGTGTGCATAGTTACTGGGGGCAGTGATGTGTTTTATGGAATACCCCGGTCAGGACGCTGTTATGAATATCACTGCAACTGTTCTTCTCGCTTTCGGCATGTCGATGGATGCTTTCGCAGCATCAATTGGCAAAGGCGCCACCTTACATAAACCTAAATTCTCTGAAGCCCTGCGTACCGGCCTTATTTTTGGCGCAGTCGAGACCCTTACGCCGCTGATTGGCTGGGGAATGGGCATGCTTGCCAGCAAATTCGTGTTGGAGTGGAATCACTGGATCGCCTTCATCCTGCTTTTCTTTTTAGGTGGCCGAATGATAATCGAAGGTTTCCGCGACAATGGCGATGAAGACGAAGAGCCACAGCGCCGCCACGGTTTTTGGCTACTGGTTACCACCGCAATTGCCACCAGTCTCGATGCAATGGCCGTCGGCGTGGGTCTGGCCTTTCTTCAGGTGAACATCATCGCGACTGCGCTTGCTATAGGCTGCGCCACATTAATTATGTCTACTCTCGGGATGATGATCGGACGTTTTATTGGCCCGATGTTGGGCAAACGCGCGGAAATTCTGGGTGGGGTAGTCCTGATTGGTATCGGTGCCCAGATTCTCTGGGCACACTTTCACGGTTAATCTACACGCTGCCAGATATGAATACTAAAGTCTGTCTGGCAGTCAAATACCGATTTCTTCGCCAGCGCCTCCCAGACTTCCGGTTTTGCTCGCCAGGCAAAAGGCGTCATTTGCAGTAATGAGACCGCCTCACTACCATTGAGCTGCATCTGATACCCCAGAGCAATACGCTGTTGCAGGACAAAGCCGTCAAGCTGCTCTGTATGTGCCGCATGCAGACGCACCTCATCATAAATCAGCCCCTTAAGCTCCATTAAATGCCGCGGGCCTGGCGTGGCCGTAATCACCCCCCCACCCGGTTTAACCACACGAGCCAGCTCTTCTGCTTTACAAGGTGCGTAGATCCTGATGATGGCGTCCATTGACGCATCGGCAAACGGCAGACGATGACTTGAGGCAACGCAAAAAGTCACTTGTGGATAGCGCCGGGCTGCAGCCTTAATCGCCACTTTCGAAACGTCCAGACCAAAGGTCGAGCTATTCGCTATCGCATCCGCGAAAGCGTGGGTGTAGTACCCTTCTCCACAGCCGATATCCAGAATCGACACATCACTTGTTCCCAGCCTCTCGCTGAGCGCATTCACAATCGCATCACGCAGCGGTTGATAGTGCCCGGCATCCAGAAATGCCCGGCGAGCCTGCATCATTTCCGCACTGTCACCCGGATCGCGCGACCGCTTATGCTGAACCGGCATCAGGTTGACATACCCCTCTTTTGCCACGTCAAACTGATGCCGTCCAGGGCACACAAAACTGTTATTCGCTTGAGTAAGAGGCTGATGACAAAGGGGACAGGAAAACGACATGACAACTCCGGCTGGTGATTTAAGGGCGCAAGTGTAACGCGATTCGCGCCCCGCGAAAATAACTTACAGCGACGGCGAGGTCTGGCTACTGCCGTGCATCACCAGCAGATGGTCAGAATCGGCTGGCATTCCGTCGGGTTTCACATTTTCCAGACGCAGGACGTCCCCCATGATCTGGCTGAACACCGGAGCCGATACCGCACCGCCGTAGTAAGCGCCGTTTTGTGGGTTATTTATCACCACGACCAGCGCGAATTTCGGATCACTGGCAGGGGCAACCCCTGCCGTATAAGCCACGTATTTGTCGACGTACTTACCGTCATCGCCTATTTTTTTTGCCGTCCCGGTTTTCACCGCAACACGATAATCCCTCACCGCAGCCTTGGTCCCACCTCCGCCGGGCAGCGCAACGCTCTCCATCATATGTTCAACCTGATGCACCAGCGCTTCTGGCATTACGCGGGTTCCTATCACCGGTGGGTCGATACGTGTAATTGAAAGCGGTCGGTAGACGCCAAAACTGCCAATAGTGGCATAGACATGTGCCAGTTGGAGCGGTGTCACCATTAACCCGTAACCGAATGCAAAGGTCGCGCGATCCAAATCGCTCCAGTAACGTCGCTGAGGCATTAAGCCGCTACTTTCTCCGGTGAGACCTAAGCCGGTGGGATCACCGAAGCCAAAGCTTTTATAGGTATCCAGCAGTTTCTGTACCGGCATTGCCAGCGAAAGGTGCGACACACCGGTATCGCTCGATTTCTGCAAAATACCGGTAAGCGATAGCTCAGGGTAAAACCCGACGTCGCGGATACGATGACCATCAACATTAAAGGGATGGGTATCAATCACGCTGTCAGGCTGCACAATCCCCTGCTGGAGAGCGGTCATGATCACTAATGGTTTGACGGTTGAGCCAGGCTCAAAGGTGTCACTAATGGCACGGTTGCGGAAATCATCCAGTACCGCGCCTTCGCGGTTATTAGGGTTAAAATCGGGAAAACTCGCCATCGACAGGATTTCACCGGTGGCAATACTGATCAGCACCGCCGCACCAGAATCCGCTTTATTCCATGTCACGGCATTGTCCAGCGCATCTTCAGTCACCGTCTGCAGGCGTTCATCAATACTGAGCTGCAATTCGTGCGCGGGGACCGGCATCACTTCCGTTATATTTTCAATCACATGTCCGAACTTGTCTTTGCGCACAAGGCGAGAGCCGGGTTTCCCCATCAACTGACTGTTGAAACTTTTCTCCAGGCCTTCAATACCTTGTCCATCAATGTTCGTAAAGCCGATGAGATTCGCCGCCACATGACCTGCGGGATAGAAACGGCGGGATTCTTCGCGCAGATTGATCCCCGGGAGATTAAGATCATCGACCCACTCTGCCTGCTGCGGGGAAATCTGTCGTGCCAGATAGATAAAACGCCCGGTAGGGTTACTGTTTACACGTTCCGCCAGTGAACTGAGTGACAGATGCAGGGTTCTGGCCAGTGCTTGCCAACGCTCGTTATAACCCACGCCCCCCTTGCTTATAATGGTCTTGGGATCGGCCCAAACTGCATTCACCGGCACGCTTACTGCAAGGGGACGTCCTTCTCTGTCGGTAATCATCCCGCGCGGTGAGGCGATGGTGACTTCACGTAACGAACGCATATCCTCCTGCTTGACCAGATTTGTTGGGGTGACGATTTGTAACCACGCAACCCGACCAAGCAACAATCCCAGACTCAACAATATTGCCACACAAAGCAGGGCAAAACGTACGGGAGTAAAATTGCGCGCATCGCCGTCGTTTTTCTTTTTCACCGGGGCTCCAGCATGATAGTTTTTCAGGTGACTGATTTAACGGGAATTACCGGGAGAAAGCGGGAAAAACAATGCTACGAACATCACGCCTTTGCAACAAAGCACTAATGGAGAGGCATTCAGAAATATTTTGACGTAATTTGAATTAAAAAGCCCCGCATAAGCGAGGCTTTTTATCTGAATTGGTTGCGCCTGAGCGCTTCAAATCAGTGGTATCGATCAGATAGCTGTTACGTTAACAGCAGCCGGACCTTTCTGGCCGTCCTGAATTTCGAACTCAACGTTCTGGCCTTCAGCCAGAGTTTTGAAGCCGTTACCCTGGATAGCGGAGAAGTGTACGAACACGTCTTTGCTGCCATCAGCCGGAGTAATGAAACCAAAACCTTTGGACTCGTTGAACCACTTAACTTGACCTTTAATCTTTGCCATTTGCAAAATTCCTTAGAGTATTTTCTTCGCCCGCAGGCATAACATAGATAAAACTGAGACATTACTGCTTGAGGCACTAATATAAGGTTCGGCAGAGAAGCGGTATTCAACGTCAACGTGTTTACTCAGGACTTCTTTACTGAAAATGCCACACATAAACAGAACTGTACCTCGTTTAACCCAAACCGTGTTATCACATACAACGTTAATAATGGCAAGCCATTTTTAAACGTGTCTCGATCGGTCGCACAAATCCCGCAGTTCATCAAACAACAACTGCACAGTTATGCGCCAGACTAGTATGCGCCAGACCAGGTAGAGATATATCCCCGCCTCTCCCCCTTGCCCCGGCTGGCCTGCGCCGTAGCAAGGACTTTTCTACCATAGCTCATAAGGTTGAACTGTTCCAGATTATCTGTCACGGCCTCTGCCAGATATCATTTTTTATGCTTAGTAATGCATAAAATATCACAAGCATAAAAATGAGATCAGCATTCTGGTTTTGCACCAAAATAATGAAAGAATGATGACAATGCACAAAAAAAAGTAAGAGAAACGTTTCGCTGATAATAAAACGATCGGTATCACAAAAATGACACAATCATATTATTAATCTATGGATAATTATATTTATGTCGAACCAGCGATAAGATATTAATTGGTCAGAGCATCTGGAAAAACGCAGGTTCCACGTATGCCAGCGCAGTAATTGCTGGATTGTTGCAGAAGAAAATAATCTGATATCGTTGACGACAGGATGAAGCATCTGAGAATAGCATCTACAGACTCTCACCCTGTCTTTCTGTTTACTACCGTTCGGCTACCAGGCGAATGATGTCATCATCTTCATCCTGAGTTTGCACCGCAGCAGGCTCTTCTGCTTTTTCCGGTTCGTTAGCTTCACAAAGACGACGGAGCAATGCGTTCTGTCGTTTTTGCTGATCCAACAACGCCTCAAGCAGTTCAATCTGCTCGTTAGTACGCGAACTTGCCCGATTGACGAAAAACCACAATACAAGCCCGATGACCAGAACCACCACCGATACCGCTAAAGACGCAAAACTCAACGCGCCAGAATTCAAAACTTCGTTCATTTCACCACCTCAATGTAGACAGCGTAGTTTACCACTGCCGCACAAGAAGGTAATCAACTGTTACTGAAATGCGCTTACCAGGGAATAAATTTATTGATGGCGCAAATTCCGCTGAAAAATTGTACGTCCTGATCGCACATGATGTTGAACACCTGCGCCCACATCAGTATGCATACCAGCACGACAACTATCAGGACCACCCATCGAATTTTTTTCACTCCAACTCCACTCTCCGAATCTACAGCTTATGTTGATAAATTATCATGAGTTACCTAAACCCTAAGTTAACTGTAACGGCATTAAATGTTTTTAGGAATGATTCACTTGTTTCATCCCATGTACAGGCTAATCTAATAATAACGAGAAAAGATAAGAGGTTGTAATGCGTCTGATTATCCGCGCTATTGTGTTGCTCGCTCTGGTTTGGATCGGTTTATTACTGAGTGGCTACGGCGTTTTGATAGGAAGTAAGGAGACTGCAGCAGGTCTGGGCCTGCAATGTCAATATCTGACCGCCCGCGGGACCAGCACCGCGCAATACGTCCATACCCAAAGCGGCATCATTGGCCTGTCAGATTGTCCCCTGTTGAGGAAAAGCACCGTAGTTATCGATAACGGTTAATATAGCAGCAAAAAGTCAGTATGTTATTTGCTCCGGCTACGATGTCAGGTCGTAAAAAACCCGATACGCTGTATCGGGTTTTTTGCATATCGCAACGCGTTAAAATCAGAACGGGTAATCGTTATAACCCATTTGCTCTGAAATCTTACGCGCTGCGGTGTGCAGCATTTCGACATATTCGTGCAAACGTTCTTCAGAAAAACGCAGCGTCGGGAATGAGATACTCAGACCCGCAATAACCACACCGAAACGATCAAATACCGGTACACCAATGCAGCGCAGTCCTTCTTCCTGCTCTTCGTTGTCTTCGCCGTAGCCCTGCTCACGGACTTTGTCCAGCAATACCAGCAATTCATCGGTGTTCGTGATTGTACGATCGGTACTGCGTTTGTACTCAATACCATCCAGAATTTGTTTCACTTCATCGCGGTCACGCCATGCCAGCAGCACTTTACCAATGGCGGTACTGTACAGCGGATTACGACGACCTACACGGGAATACATGCGCAAATTGTACATCGAGTCGATTTTATGGATGTAGACAATGCTGTCTTCATCCAGCGCACCGAGATGTACCGTTTCTTTGGTCAAACGCGAAAGCTCGCGCATCTGGATGTCAGCGCTACGGATCAGATCAACGTTCTGTAATGCACGCGCGCCCAGCTCAAATAGTTTCAGGGTCAGGGAATATTTCTCAGACTCGCCTTCTTGTGCCACATAACCCAGCGTTTTCATGGTCTGCAAAAAGCGGTAAACGGTGCTTTTCGACATCATGACGCGTTGTGACAATTCGGTAATACCAATTTCGCGCTCTTCACCCAGCGCCTGCAGGATGCCAAAAACCTTCAGCACGGAAGATACAGAATCGGGTTGTTTATCCAGATCTGCGATAGCCATTTACCACCTCATTGCGAGTGTTTTATAAAAATCAGAACCGGTTTTTATTATAATTTCACGTACCAGCCGTCGCAATCTGTCTTTGCTCACTTAGTTACAAATCTGCGACCTAACGCCTGAATATCAATGCTAAAATTATTATTCTCATCATAATTTCCGACAAAATTGACTTCCTATGGAAAAAAATCAGGCTGATGGCCTGCCATTGCCCCAGCGGTACGGTGCAATTTTAACCATTGTTATTGGCATCTCTATGGCTGTACTGGACGGCGCAATTGCTAACGTTGCCCTGCCGACGATTGCCACCGATCTTCAGGCCTCCGCGGCCAGCTCAATCTGGGTCGTTAACGCCTACCAAATCGCAATTGTCGTATCACTCCTGTCACTCTCATTTTTGGGTGATATGTTTGGCTACCGACGCATATACAAGTGCGGACTGGTGGTATTTCTGCTCGCATCACTTTTCTGTGCCCTTTCCGATTCGCTGCACATGCTAACACTGGCGCGTGTGGCTCAGGGTTTCGGCGGAGCGGCATTGATGAGCGTGAATACAGCACTCATTCGCTTGATTTATCCGCAGCGTCAGCTTGGTCGAGGCATGGGGATCAACTCCTTTATCGTGGCGGTTTCCTCAGCAGCAGGCCCGACTATTGCAGCAACGATCCTCTCTATTGCCTCGTGGAAATGGTTGTTTCTGATTAACGTCCCACTGGGAATTATCGCGTTGCTGCTGGCCATGCGCTTCCTGCCACCTAATACACCGCGTAGCAATAAGCCACGTTTTGATCTGCCCAGCGCGGTGATGAATGCGCTAACGTTTGGTTTGCTAATCACCGCACTTAGCGGTTTTGCACAAGGGCAATCACTTACGTTAATTGGTGCTGAGCTCGTAGGCCTCATCGTGGTAGGTTTCTTTTTTATCCGTCGTCAGCTCGCACTGCCAGTACCGTTACTACCGGTTGATCTGCTACGGATCCCCCTTTTTTCACTCTCAATTTGTACGTCGATATGTTCATTCAGCGCGCAAATGCTGGCGATGGTTTCCTTGCCCTTCTTTTTACAAACCGTACTGGATCGTAGCGAAGTCGAAACAGGGTTACTACTGACCCCGTGGCCGCTCGCAACCATGGTCATGGCGCCGCTGGCTGGTTATCTGATTGAACGCGTTCATGCGGGTCTTTTAGGTGCGCTGGGGATGGCCGTCATGGCAAGCGGGTTATTTTCGCTGGTGCTACTGCCTACCGCACCTTCTGATTTTAATATCATCTGGCCGATGATTTTATGCGGTGCGGGTTTTGGCTTGTTCCAGTCACCGAATAATCACACCATCATCACCTCCGCACCACGTGAACGCAGTGGCGGTGCGAGCGGGATGCTGGGAACGGCACGCTTGCTTGGACAAAGTACCGGGGCAGCGCTGGTTGCATTGATGCTAAACCAGTTTGGCGACAGCGGCACGCACGTCTCGCTGATTACTGCGGGCATCCTGGCAACTGTTGCGGCAATTGTTAGCGGATTACGTATAACCCAGCCCCGGATTAATGCATAAAAAAAGCGCGCCTTTCGACGCGCTTTTGCTTTTTCGTTTACCACGGATTACTTCAGGTATTCACCACTACGCAGCGCTTCAATACGTTTATCCAACGGTGGGTGAGTCATAAACAGCTCACTCAACGATTTGGATTTACCGTTGATGCAGAACGCCATCATGCTGGTCGCTTCCTGCGGCTCATAACTGGTTTTCAGACGCTGCAATGCGGCAATCATCTTCTCACGACCAACCAGTTTTGCAGAACCTGCATCCGCATGGAATTCACGATGGCGTGAGAACCACATGGTAATAATGCTCGCCAGAATACCAAACACCAGCTCCAGGACCGTCGCCACGGCAAAATAGATTAATGGATTGCCGTTACTTTCCTCCCCTTCATCGCGGTTCCCGCCCATAAAACCAGCGGCAATCTGCGCAAGAATACGCGAAATGAAGATAACAAAGGTGTTCACTACCCCCTGAATCAGCGTCATGGTAACCATATCGCCATTGGCAATGTGGCTAATTTCATGCGCAATAACAGCTTCAGCTTCATCCGGGCTCATGTTTTGCAGCAGGCCAGTACTAACGGCTACCAGCGAAGCATCCCGGCGTGCGCCGGTAGCAAACGCGTTAATATCCGGCGCATGGTAAATAGCCACCTGTGGCATAGCGATCCCGGCCTGACGAGCCTGTATCGCTACCGTATTCACCAGCCAGCGTTCTCTCTCATTACGCGGCTGCTCAATAACTTCTCCACCAACGGACTTTAACGCCATCCATTTGGACATCAGCAGCGAAATGAAGGAACCACCAAAACCAAACAGCAGTGCCATAATTAACAAGCCTTGAACGCTGCTTGACTGGATCCCTGTCAGGCTCAATACCAGCCCGAAAACGACCATCACAGCCAGGTTCGTCAGCAGGAAGAGCGCGATTCGCATCATAATTTTCTTTTAACCTCAATTTAACAAAACGCACTATGCGATTACCCATATCGTATGGGTCTTACGGCTATTTTCAAGCATGCATAGGTGCTAAGTCACCAGAAAGACACAACTTTACATTTTAACGAATCAGACTGACGACTTCATGCGTTTGTTAAAAAAACAGGCACAATTTCTTGTGCCTGTTTGACGTTATTGACTGGTCGCGGGCTGTTCCGCTGGCTTTTCTTTTTCAAGATGCGCCAGGTCGAGCGCGATTTTCACCGTTTCATCCAGATACGGATCTGGCTCCTGGTAATCCTTCGGCAGATCGTCCAGTTTCTTCAGCAACGGCTTACCTTCTCGCTTAAACCGATCGTTGATACGTGCCAGACGCATTGCGTCATCTTCGTTATTCTCTTTCTCACGCTGGGCGTAATTCAAAGAGGCGATGTTGCGCTTATCCTTCATCGCGTTGAAACGCGCAATATCTTTCATGATGTACTGAAACTCAGGATCGTTCGCAATACGCGCATTGTGCTCTTTCAGCAATTCCGGTCCAAACGGCGTCAGGTTATCGGACTTGGTGTAGGTTGCAGCATCAATGCTGTCCCACGGCAGCGCGTTATCTTCGAACTTCTCACCGGTTTCGGTTTCTTCATTACCTGTCGGCATGATGATATCCGGCGTTACGCCCTTACGCTGCGTGCTGCCACCATTAACGCGGTAGAACTTCTGAATGGTGTACTGAACAGAACCCAGTGCCGGCCATTCAGGACGCAGCATCTGATCGTAAATACGATTCAGAGAACGATACTGCTGTACGGTGCCCTTACCAAACGTCGGTTCACCGACAATCAGTGCACGGCCGTAATCCTGCATCGCCGCGGCAAAAATCTCTGATGCCGAGGCACTGAAGCGGTCAACCAGCACGACCAGCGGGCCTTTGTAGTAAACAACGCCATCGGTATCGCTGTCTTCACGCACTTTACCGTTGTTGTCGCGAACCTGAACCACCGGACCAGAAGGTATAAACAGACCAGAAAGCGATACGGCTTCGGTCAGTGCTCCACCACCGTTGGTGCGCAGATCGATAATCACGCTGCTGACATTCTGTTTTTCCAGTTTCTGCAGTTGAACTTTGACATCATCTGTCAGGCCAACATAAAAACCCGGAATATCCAGAACACCAACTTTTTCTTTGCCAACGGTTTTCACCGACATTTTAACGGCACGGTCTTCCAGGCGAATACGCTCACGCGTCAGCGTAACGGTACGTGTCTTGGTGCCCTTACCTGCCGGCAGGATCTCAAGGCGAACCTTGCTGCCTTTTGGTCCTTTGATCAGCGCGACAACATCATCCAGACGCCAGCCAATCACATCCACCATGCCTTTACCGGTCTGACCGACGCCAACAATACGATCGCCAACGCTTATCGCTTTGCTCTTGGCTGCCGGGCCACCTGCAACCATGGAGTTAATGACGGTGTAGTCATCATCCATTTGCAGAACCGCGCCAATACCTTCCAGAGACAGGCTCATTTCAGTATTGAACTGCTCAGTATTACGTGGAGACAGATAGTTAGTATGCGGATCGATTTCGCGTGCAAACGCGGTCATCGCCAGTGAGAACACATCTTCACTGTTTGTCTGTGCCAACCGGCGGATGGCGAATTTGTAACGACGTGTCAGTGTTTCACGGATTTCAGCGTCGGTTTTACCCGTCAACTTCAGGCTGAGTTCGTCAAATTTAACCTTGCCGTCCCACAGCGCGTTCAGCTCTGCTTCGCTCTTCGGCCACGGAGCTTTACTCCGATCAAGGTTAAAATTGTCGTTACCTGTGAAATCCATTGGACGTGCCAGTACGCTTAATGCGTACTGGTAACGTTCAAACCGGCGCTTCTGCGCCAGATTATAGAGATCGTAAAAGACATCGAGTTTGCCGGTACGCAGTTCATCACCCAGGACGGTTTTCTTTTTGGCAAACTGCTCAATATCGCTCGCCAACAGCACGTTATGGCTGTAGTCGAGCAGATTCAGATAGCGGTCAAAAATTTTCGCCGAAAACGCCTGATCCAGATCGAATTGGCGATAATGTGAACGCGTAAAGCGTGATGTCACACGTTCACTCACCGTCGCATGCTGGGTTTCTTCCTTTAAAACGGGGAGTTGATCGGCACGCGTGATGTCTTCCACAGCGAGTGCCTGGCCTGCAAATGCAAGCAGACCAGCTAACGCAGTAAGCCTAAAAAAAGTGTTCATGCCAGGCCTGGCCTCCGTTTCAGAACACCAGGTGTTCTGCGCGTACAATCAAAGACATACCCGAATTCAGCTGTACACGGACGCCATCTTTGGTGATTTCTAATACGGTGGCATCCATCGCATTGTTGCCTGCTTTCACCTTCAGAGACTGCCCTACCGTCAGCACTGAAATATCAGATACTGGGGTATGCTGTTCTTCACGAGGAGCACGCGGTGCTTTTGCAACTGGTTTTTCAACGCGAGGTTTACGCTCAGCACCCTCTTTACGACGCGGTGCCGGGCGCGGCTTACGTTCACGACGCGGTGCGTCTTCTTTTTCACCAGCAGCGGCTGCCGCTTCGCGTTTTTTCGCCTGTTGCTCTGCACGTTGCGCCTGAACGCGGGCTTTCGCTTCTTCAAGCTGTTTACGCGCATGTTCAACGTGTTGCTCATCCAGCTCACCACATGGGTTACCGTCGAGGTCGACACGCGTTGCGCCCAGCTTAACGCCGTACAGATAACGCCAGCTTGATGTATAGAGACGTAAGGCCGAACGGAGCTGTGTTTTACTGAGGTTCATTTCGCCCTCAACACGCTCTACCAAATCCTGAAAAATGCCAATTTTCAGCGGGCGCGCTTCGCCTTCCGCACTAAAACACTGCGGGAAGCGTTCGGCCAGAAACGCGATGACTTCTTTACTGCTATTCAACTTAGGTTGATTTTCCATGAAATTTCCTGATTACAACGGACGTAGCCAACAAGCGCAGGCATGAACAGGCGTCATTATAATGACGTCATCAGTAATTGCTACGTTATCCGTTGATTATCCTGCGACGGTCGCAAAGAATTTTTTGTAATCCGTCGTTGCAAGCACGGTTTCAAGCTGTACCACCAGCGTCCGCAGCCCCTGTTCATCTTCTTCAGTAAAGCGACCAAACGCTGTGCTATCAATGTCCAACACGCCGATAATTTGATTCTCAACCGTAATTGGCAGAACGATTTCCGCATTGCTGGCGGCATCACAAGCGATATGGCCATCAAAGGCATGCACATCCTCTATACGCTGAACCTGATTCTGCGCCACCGCAGTACCGCACACGCCGCGCCCTACCGGGATGCGTACACAGGCGATTTTCCCCTGGAAGGGACCGAGCACCAGCGTATTGTTCTCAAGCAGGTAAAAACCTGCCCAGTTCACTTCTGCAAGACGTTCGTACAATAACGCGCTGGTATTCGCCAACGTTGCCAGAAAACTGGTTTCACCTGCCATTAATGCCTGAAAATCCCGGTTCAGATCCGTGTATAGCTCTATTTTGTTCATTATGTAATCACTTAGTTGTCTTACTTAAAACTGCAGCCCACTAAAATAAACATTAAATGCGTAAATGCTCAAGATCATTCCCGTCATGGGTTAAGATAACATTACTTCAACACTTTGATTCGCGATACATGGCCCTTACTCATCCACGCATCACGCCGACTAAAAAAATAGCGATCAGGTCCATTGGTGAAGCGCTACCCCGTGCGCATTACCAACGATGCCCTGAATGTGACCTGCTGTTTAGCTTGCCGAAAATGCGTTCGCACCAAAGTGCATTCTGCCCACGCTGTCAGGCTAAAATTCGTGACGGCCGTGACTGGTCGTTAACGCGACTGGCGGCAATGGCTTTCACTATGCTGTTACTGATGCCCTTTGCATGGGGAGAGCCGCTGCTGCACATCTATTTATTAGGCATACGCATTGACGCGAATGTGGTACAGGGCATCTGGCAGATGACCCGGCAAGGCGATCCGCTGACCGCATCCTTCGTGATGTTTTGCGTCATTGGTGCTCCCGTAATACTCGTGTCATCAATCGCTTATCTGTGGTTTGGCAATATCCTCGGCATGAACCTGCGCCCGGTATTATTGATGCTGGAAAGGCTTAAAGAGTGGGTCATGCTTGATATCTATCTTGTCGGTATCGGTGTCGCCTCTATCAAAGTGCAGGACTATGCTTTTCTGCTGCCCGGAGTGGGACTCTATGCATTTATCGCACTGGTGATCCTGAGCATTTTGACGCTATCGCACCTCAATGTTGAGCAGTTGTGGGAACGCTTTTATCCACAAAGGCCTGCACGCCGCCCCGACGGACAGCTTCGTGTTTGCCTCGGCTGTCACTTTACAGGTTATCCTGATGCCCGAGGCCGTTGTCCCCGTTGCCATATTCCATTACGCTGGCGCAGAAATCAGAGCATCCAAAAGTGCTGGGCAGCGCTGCTGGCCTCGATTGTCCTGTTGCTGCCTGCTAATCTGCTGCCCATCTCAATCATTTACGTTAACGGTGCCCGTCAGGAAGACACTATTCTGACCGGCATCATGTCCCTGGCGAACAGCAACGTTGGTGTAGCAGCCATTGTTTTTATCGCCAGTATTCTGGTGCCATTCACCAAAGTGATTGTGATGTTTACGTTGTTGTTCAGTATCCAGTTTAAATGTGAACAAGGATTACGCACCCGCATCCTGCTACTCCGTATGGTGACCTGGATTGGTCGCTGGTCGATGCTGGACCTGTTTGTTATCGCCTTAACAATGTCGCTGATAAATCGCGATCAGATACTTGCTTTTACTATGGGACCGGCTGCGTTTTATTTCGGTGCAGCGGTAATATTGACTATTCTTGCAGTGGAATGGCTGGACAGCCGCTTACTTTGGGATGCACATGAGTCAGGAAACGCCCGCTTCGCAGATTGAAGCGCAGATTAAAACAAAACGCCGTATCTCTCCGTTCTGGCTGCTGCCGTTCATCGCGCTGATGATTGCAGGATGGCTCATCTGGGGCAGCTACGAAGATCGTGGCAATACCGTGACCATCGACTTTATGTCCGCAGACGGCATTGTGCCAGGTCGGACTCCCGTGCGCTATCAGGGTGTCGAAGTTGGCACCGTGCAGGATATCAGCCTAAGTAAAGATCTGCGCAAAATTGAAGTTCGGGTCAGCATCAAGTCCACCATGAAGGATGCTCTGCGCAAAGACACGCAATTCTGGCTGGTAACGCCGAAGGCATCACTGGCGGGCGTTTCTGGCCTCGATGCGCTGGTTGGTGGGAACTATATCGGGATGATGCCGGGCACCGGCGAGCCGGAAGATCATTTCGTCGCGCTCGACACGCAGCCAAAATATCGGCTGAATAATGGCGATTTAATGTTGCATCTGCAAGCACCCGACTTAGGTTCTCTCAACAGCGGTTCGTTGGTTTATTTCCGCAAGATCCCGGTAGGCCGGGTCTATGACTACACCATCAACCCCAATCATCAGGGGGTAACCATCGATGTACTGATTGAGCGTCGCTTTACCAATCTGGTGAAAAAAGGCAGTCGTTTCTGGAATGTGTCCGGGGTGAATGCCGATGTCAGCCTGAGCGGCGCAAAGGTAAAACTGGAAAGTCTGGCCGCGCTGGTCAATGGCGCCATAGCCTTTGACTCCCCAGAAGATTCTCAACCTGCCGCCGCCGACGACACGTTTGGGTTATATCAGGATCTCGCCCACAGCCAACGTGGCGTGATCGTCAAACTTGAGCTACCCAGCGGCGATGGACTGAAGGCTGGATCAACCCCGCTGATGTATCAGGGCCTGGAAGTCGGGCAACTGACCAGGCTGGATTTGAATCCGGGTGGTAAGGTCACCGGTGAAATGACCGTCGACCCCAGCGTTGTCACGCTACTGCGCGACGGCACGCGCATTGAGTTACAAAACCCCAAATTATCATTAAACGATATGAGCCTGAGCTCGCTGTTAACAGGAAAAACGTTTGAACTGGTGCCCGGCGAAGGTGAACCACGTAGTCAGTTTGTGGTGATCCCCGGTGAGCAGTCCCTGCTTCATGATCCCGGCGTTATGACGCTTACGCTGACCGCCCCGGAAAGTTACGGCATCGATGCCGGCCAGCCGCTGATCCTTCATGGCGTACAGGTCGGTCAGGTTATCGAGCGGAAGCTATCAAGCAATGGCGTTTCATTTATCGTTGCTATCGAACCGCAGCATCGTGCACTGGTGCAAGGTGACAGCAAATTCGTGGTTAATAGTCGAGTGGATGTCAAAGTGGGCATTGATGGCGTTGAGTTCCTTGGCGCCAGTGCCAGCGAATGGATAAGCGGTGGCATTCGCATTTTACCTGGTACCAAAGGTGAAATGAAAAAAAGCTATCCGCTGTATGCAAACCTCGAAAAAGCCATTGAGAACAGTCTGAGCGATCTGCCAACCACGACCGTCAGCCTGAGCGCCGAGACACTACCAGATGTGCAGGCCGGGTCAGTGGTGCTATACCGTAAATTCGACGTCGGTGAAGTCATTAGCGTACGCCCTCGTGCCGATGCATTTGATATCGATCTGCATATCAAACCGGAATACCGTAATCTGTTAACCAGCAACAGCGTGTTCTGGGCTGAAGGTGGCGCAAAAGTTCAGCTTAACGGCAGCGGCCTGACCGTACAGGCCTCTCCCCTGTCGCGGGCGCTAAAAGGGGCGATTAGCTTCGATAACCTGAGCGGTGCCGGCGCCAGTCAGCGTAAAGGCGACAAGCGTATTTTGTACGCGTCAGAGACCGCTGCACGTGCGGTAGGTGGACAGATTACTCTGCACGCATTTGACGCCGGGAAACTCGCCGCAGGGATGCCAATTCGCTACCTGGGGATTGATATCGGTCAGATCCAGACCCTAGAGCTGCTCACCAGCCGTAACGAAGTTCAGGCAAAAGCGGTGTTGTATCCGGAGTATGTCCAGACGTTTGCGCGTAGCGGTACACGTTTCTCGGTAATTACCCCGCAAATTTCGGCGGCAGGTGTAGAGCATCTGGACACTATCTTGCAGCCCTACATTAACGTGGAACCAGGACGTGGTAATCCGCGCCGTGATTTTGAACTGCAGGAAGCGACGATTACTGATTCACGTTACCTTGATGGTCTGAGTATCGTGGTAGAAGCGCCAGAAGCGGGATCACTAAATATCGGTACTCCGGTTCTGTTCAGAGGTATTGAAGTGGGGACCGTCACGGGTCTGACGCTGGGTTCACTGTCCGATCGCGTGATGGTGGCCATGCGCATCAGTCAGCGCTACCAGCACCTGGTGCGCAATAACTCCGTGTTCTGGCTGGCATCTGGCTACAATCTCGATTTCGGCCTCACCGGCGGTGTCGTGAAGACGGGTACCTTCAATCAGTTTATTCGCGGTGGTATCGCGTTTGCCACCCCACCAGGTACGCCACTAGCGCCGAAAGCGCAGGCGGGTAAACACTTCCTGCTGCTGGAGAGCGAACCGAAAGAATGGCGTCAATGGGGAACTGCCCTGCCACGCTAATTTGTCCCCCGCGCCGGCGTACTCGCGCCGGCGCGGTTAGCCTCGTCATACTTCAAGCAGGAGCGTTGTTGTCCTGTAACTCGAATTATTGAGGGTATATGCTACACTGCGCACTTGTTTTTTTGCCGGTGGTACCAAGTGGCTTATTTTCCTGACGCCTTTCTGACACAAATGCGTGAAGCAATGCCTTCCACGCTCTCTTTTGAAGATTTTCTCGCAGCCTGCCAGCGCCCATTACGCCGCAGTATCCGCATCAATACGCTGAAAATCTCCGTTGACGATTTTCTCGACTTAACCGCGCCTTATGGCTGGTCACTCACTCCGATTCCCTGGTGTGCTGAAGGTTTTTGGATTGAGCGCAACGATGAAGAGTCTGTACCGCTCGGCAGCACAGCTGAACATTTAAGCGGACTGTTTTATATTCAGGAGGCCAGTTCGATGTTGCCTGTTGCTGCGTTATTTGCCGATGGCAATATCCCGGAGCGGGTGATGGATGTTGCCGCCGCGCCAGGCTCTAAAACCACGCAAATTGCTGCCAAAATGAATAATCAGGGTGCTATTCTGGCGAATGAATTTTCTGCCAGCCGCGTCAAAGTTCTGCATGCCAATATCAGTCGTTGCGGGATTGCAAACGTCGCACTCACTCATTTTGATGGCCGTGTGTTTGGCGCCGCGTTGCCAGAAACGTTCGATGCCATTTTGTTGGACGCACCGTGTTCAGGCGAAGGCGTCGTACGTAAAGATCCCGATGCACTAAAAAACTGGTCCATCGAAAGCAATCTGGACATTGCTGTTACCCAGCGCGAGCTGCTTGATAGTGCCTTTCACGCCCTTCGCCCCGGCGGCACATTGGTTTATTCCACCTGCACACTTAACCGTGATGAAAATGAATCCATCATGCAGTGGCTGATAGAGACTTATCCGGACGCCGTCGAATTTCTTCCACTGGGTGATTTATTCCCAGAGGCCGGACGCGCCCTGACACCAGAGGGATTCCTGCACGTCTTCCCACAAATTTATGACTGTGAAGGATTCTTCGTCGCACGTTTGCGAAAAACTTCCCCTATACCTGCACTGCCAGCGCCGAAATATAAGGTGGGAAATTTCCCCTTCAGCCCGCTGAAAAGCCGGGAAGCCGCACAAATCACCCAGGCCGCTACCGCCTGTGGATTGCAGTGGCAAGACAATCTGCGCCTTTGGCAGCGTGATAAAGAAATTTGGTTATTCCCGACAGACATCGAACCGCTGATTGGTAAAGTTCGTTTTTCCCGCCTCGGGATTAAACTCGCTGAAACCCACAATAAGGGTTACCGCTGGCAGCATGAGGCTGTTATTGCGCTTGCTAACCCAGAACATCACAATGCGTTTGAACTGACGCTTGAAGAAGCGGAAGAGTGGTATCGCGGCAGAGATGTCTACCCACAAACCGCACCAACAACCGACGATGTACTGGTCACGTTCCAGCATCAGCCGATTGGGCTGGCAAAACGTATTGGATCACGGTTGAAGAACAGTTATCCACGCGATCTTGTCCGGGATGGTAAACTCTTTACAGGATAACGCACGTTTTTACTGGCGCTTTTGCTAACGTTGACTACGCTGAAAAAGGGCGGCTTAACTGGTCGTACCACAACAGCAAATCAACGGAGAGCACGATGATGAAAACCAGTGTGCGCATTGGCGCTTTTGAAATCGACGACGCCGAGTTACATGGCGAATCGCCGGGGGACCGAACGTTAACCATTCCTTGTAAATCCGATCCGGATTTATGTATGCAACTGGACGCCTGGGATGCCGACACCAGCGTCCCAGCCCTTCTCAATGGAGAACATTCCGTTCTATTCCGCGAGCACTACGATCGTAAGTCAGATGCCTGGGTCATGCGCTTTGCCTGATTCAAAAAGAACCCGTCGCCAGACGGGTTATTTATTGGCGTAAAAACAATTGAATCTAAGTACGCAGGCAGAGAAGACAGCGATGGTTCCCCCCGCAGCCAGCACACTATAAGCGAGTTTCCAGCTTCGCGTTGAATCCATCACCACACCAAATTCAGGCAACGACCGCAATCCCATCAGGAGCGAACTCAACGCGCCGGCAGCGGCCATGAAAATCAACACCGTTGCGCCATTTGGCGATTTGACTATCGATACCGGAACCTATTCTCTGCTATGAAAGGACAGGCAAGATGAGGTCGTAAGAAAATTTACCCATTGGTTGCAATCTTTTGAACTGCCCGGTGTAACGCCCCAGCCCTTCACGAGTGAGCACACTATGACGCGTTAACTTATTCTCCTCGCCCCATTAACTGCAATTTCTTCTACACTATTGATACGGCAACACAATTTGAGGATGGAATGTTCACGCTGATTCTATTTGTTTGCTACCTGGATGGCGGTTGTGAAGATATCGTGGTTGATGTCTACAATACGGAACAGCAGTGCCTAATTTCGATGGACGATCAGCGTATTCGCAACGGCGGATGCTTACCTGCCGAAGACTATATCGACAGCTTCTGGCGTCCTGCTCAGGAATATAGTGATTTCTAATTATTGTAACTGCACCAACGTTAGCTCACCACCAAATACCGCGCCGGTATCAATATAGTGCAGATTATCGCGATCAAGCCGATGGCGCAGAGGCGTATGGCCAAACCAAAAGTGATCTGCGCCATGAATTCCACTGCCTTTATTCATTAATCGCGCACGATCCCACAACACCCGTTGCAAATCGACCTCTTTTCGCCACAGATAATCATTATCCGGGTAATCGGCGTGGGCAATCACGTGTACGCCAGTCTGACAATGCAGTTCCAGAATCCACGGTAATTGCTGACAGGCTTCAAGAGCAAACCTTGCCGCGGGTTGTGCTGCCTGCGCAAACCACGCCCCTCCATTCATAAACCACAACTGCAGATCCCCCGTCACCAGTGCATCCAGCGCCATCTGCTCGTGGTTCCCCCTGACCGCCACGATCCAGTTCCGGCGAAGCAACTGTAGACAGCGCAGACTATCAGGCCCACGATCGGTAACATCGCCGACAGAAACCAGCAGATCCCGCCACGGGTCAAACCGACACTGGCGCAATTTATCCATCAGCATAGAAAAACAGCCGTGAATATCCCCCACAACCCAGATGTGACGCCGTTTGTTCCTTCTATCCTCTGGTAGACGTTGTCAGGCGGCCTCATATGACCTTCTGCATTCTTGTTTCGCTCACCATTAAGTTTAGCAATAACAGCAACAGGCACCGTTGTAATCCCGCGCGATACGGGAATAACTGCCACGTGTCCCCGCCGCCACTGCGCGTATCTGACCGTTCCTGAACTCATGCAGATGAGCATTCGGGCGATATTGCCACAGTGCCTTTTCAAAAAGTCCCATGATTTGCCTTACGGAAAGTTAGCAGGTTTGAACGAGCCGCTGCGGTTTGAGACAGCGCGCCAGCGCCTTTCCCAATATTCAAGCTCGTCACAGCCAGCCTCCGTTGTCACTGACACCCAGCCAGCCACCAGATAGCGGAATTCAGGGACAGGAGACGAACGTACAGGTGTAAATAGACCCGTTTTGGTTCCAGGCATTTGTTGAGATCCCGGCCAAATAATGGTGAAGTCTGTATTCCTCCGGTGTCATATTGTTCAGTGATTCATACGGGCGTGCACAGTTATATTCTGATAACCATCTCTCAGCAATTTCCCGCACGTCATTCAGCGTTCTGAACAGATAAAAATCGAGTATTTCTGTACGGTATGTCCGGTTAAAGCGCTCAATAAAAGCGTTCTGCGTCGGCTTGCCCGGCTGGATAAACGCCAGTGTTACTGCATGTTTCTCTGCCCATTCAGCCAGTGCCAGTGAGATAAATTCCGGACCATTATCCATGCGTAGCATGACCGGCACAGGTATCTCTGCCGCCGCAGAACCTGGAAAAGCTTCGGAAAACCGTATCGTGGGTATCGCTCAGCCGCTGCCTGCAGGGCGGCAATAACAGGTTCATCACGCGTGGTATTTGGGTGGTAATGGTAAACCGTTCTGCACAGGTGCAGACTCCGGCAGGCCTGACGGATACTGACTCCAAACGTCGTTATCAGATGAGTGACCAGCTCATGCTTAAAGGCTGGTTTTAGAGTTTTTTTTCGATAACGTCTTTCAGCGCCCGGTACTCCAGGCTCAGGTCGCAAACATCTGTTTGAGACGGCGGTTCTCGTCCTCAAGATCCTTGATCTTTTTAGTATCAGAAGCTTCCATGCCGCCGTACCTGGATTTCCAGTTGTAGTAGGTGACTTCAGAGATACCGGCCTCCCGGCAGACATCTTTAACGGTCCGCCCGGCTTCAACCGACTTAATCGCAGCGATGATCTGATGCTCAGTAAAACGGGCTTCACGCATAGCGATCTCCTTCGTTGGTAGGTTGATTATGCCGGATGATCTCTAAATATGAATGGCACGATTATGCGGGGTACTTACATGTGCGCAGAAATGATCAATGGCTTAAGAGCACAAATTGTTAATTTCCTGTCAGGAACAAAAAAGGAGAACCCGGCATAGCGGACTCTCAGATTTTAGGATTTTTATTGCTCAAGTTATGGGCAGTTAATCAGCTTAGGCGCGGTAAATTACATTTATCCTCAACAGCACTGCTTCGGAAATAACCTCGTCCACAACATAGTGGACAAGGTCCATAGGCGATTTCTTCAGATAAAAACCGGGGATAATCCCCCGGTTAGCGCAGCATTAAAAGTTATACTTAATACCCACCATGGCATTGGTGTCACTGTATCCTTTATCCCCCATCTGGGCGCCGACATTGCCCCACAGATTGACCCGAGGGTTAATCTGTCCTTCAACACCCACTTTGACTTCGCCAATGTTGCGGGCGCCAGCCTGGTTGACGTGGACATTATCCATGTTCACATTATAACTGCGCGTATTATGCAACCAGTTGGCTTCAATGAACGGTTCGAAAGTACGGTCTTTGTTGTCATCCATTGCATGATGGCTCTTCAGGTACGTACGAAGGCCCAGACGGGTTTGTACGTTACCGTCACCATCGCTGCTAACGCGGGTTCCATTGGCTTCACGGTGGTCATCTGCTTTCACGCCCATCCAGGTGACCTGGGCTTGTGGCTGGATAAACCATTCATTAAGCGTCCCTTTGCTGCCAGCAAACTCGCCCAATTTCTGGGTGTAACCCGTCTCCAGCGAGGCCGTAAAGCCTTTCGATTTGTAGGATTCGCTGGCCAGTTGCTGCCCGTTAACCTGGTTATTGAACCAGCTGTACTGAAGCCAGCTGTCCACATACAGCCCTGCTTTATCCGTATCGTTGGCAAACCAGGTGCCGTAAGCGCCAACACTGTAACCGTTGATGGAGCCTTTTGAACCATAACCCGTGGCGGAAGAGCGGGTAGAACTGTGGTTATTACCGTAACCCGCCATCAGACCCAGGTGGCCTCTGTTCAGACCATCGGTTGACCACTGTGCAACATCGCCACCCAACTGTGCGACATAACTGTTGCTTTGTGTTTTCAACTGACCACTGCCATCACGCCAGTTGTTATGGCTACCGACCTGGCGTAACCACAGACTGGTAACTTTCTTCTCACCAGTCAGAGCATCAACGTACTGCGTTTCCCCCAGACGGTCGTGCAGACGGGTGTTGAATAGCGTGTTCGCAGCCGCAATGTTTGCAAGGTAGCTGCCCGCTTCCGGGCGGTTGAGAGGTGTAGATGGGTCAACCGGCGGCTCCACGGGATCGACAGGGTCAACCGGTGGCATAGTGTTGGTTAAATACCAGTTGCTGCTATTGTCACCGGTACCACGGACTAGCGAATAGTCATAAGCCCCGGCAACAATACGCCCCTTCTGAGTAAAGATGCCGTCAGATTTACCTCCCACGCTGATAATCTCGATGCCATTCAGCGTGTAGTCCCCATTCCCCCCGGCATTGGTGACGCTAACGTTGGTATTACCTGAAGTATCACCCGTTACCACCAGTTTATCTGTCACTGAGCTGTCATTGCCCAGCACGGTATTGAGCAGCAGGTCCCCGCCATTCCCCGTGTAATTGCCGTTGACGGTAAGTGTAGTACCCGCCACAGCATTACCCGTAGCATCGTTATGACCAATATTGACCGTACCACTATTGCTCAATGAGCCGATTTTGTAGTCGATGGGCGAGGAACTACTTGAGCTTTCCCCTAGTGCAAGTAGACCCTGGTTATCCACATCACCACTACCAAGTGCATCGGCAGATAGCATACGGATTGTGCCATCAGAATCGATGGTTGTTTTCGCAGTCATTCCTGAACCGCTACCACTTACAGTAACTGTACCTCCCGTTACTGTAAGGTCACCAGCTCCGGTCATATCACCAGCAATCGTACCGTTGCTGACGGTCAAACTGCCTTGGTTAAAGTCGAGAACACTCCCAGCTTCAGTCTGAATATTTTTTAATGTCTGAGCGTAGCCGTTCATATCAAATTGACTGCCGCTACGAATATTCAGTAACCGGGTCTGACCCAGAACGTTGTTATTGCCCATTTTCAGTGTGCCGGCGACCACATCAGTCAGACCACTGTAGCTGTTATCACTGTTGGATAAGCTAACATCGGTATCAGTATCAATGCGCAAATCTCCGGTTCCTGTGATTTTGGCACTTAGGTCTGCAGCATTTCCGGTATTACCTTCAGCATTCAGCGTCAAAGCATTACTACCCTGTGCCAGCAATTCAACCTCAGTTAATCCATAGTTTACGTAGAGGCCATCTGCATTATCACCACTGGTGAGGCGGTAATCATAAGTACCTTTCGCAACCGTTTCTCCATTTTGAGTGATATCGGAAGTCACCGGCTGAGAAATAACATCACCGTTCTGGTCTATGAAAGAAAGATTACCGCCGTCGCCCGTTACCGTACCATTGGCTCCAGCTAATTTAACCATTACGCCCGCACTATCCTGCTGTAACAACGGTAAAGTAGTGTTCGGCGTTTGTGGCATATTTTCAAAGGGTCCGCCGTCAGTGATTTGGATCTGACCGTTACCAGTTAAATTAAGTTCTTTGCTGGTTTCAATGTAGCGATCGCTGATGGTATCACCTGGGTTAACATCACCAAAAATGAGCTTTCCACCGTTAAAGGCAAGACCACCGATATTCTGTGTGCCAGTCCCTACCGTAGTTGCGTTTCCAGTACCAATATGCAACGTAGCATTAGTAAGTGCTGTTGTATTAGTATTTTCAAGATCAAATATATTGTTGTTTAAAATGACATTCCCAGCAAATTGATCGCCAGTACTTGCGGCAAAATTAAATTCTGTATTGTTATTATCAGCGATAAGAGTACCGCCCCCAACCAATTGATTAACGAAGTCAAATGCACCTGTTGTTTTCGCTATAAGGGTGCCATTACTAGCAATTTTGATTTCACCAGTACCAAAATTAGTGAGAGTTGAGGACACACTTTCATCAGTCATCGCAGTACCGGTGATATTCCAGTTACCTGCATAGGCCTGGTTAGAGCCTACGATACGTGCTTTCCCAGAGACCGTCGTATATCCCGAACCCGATAGTTGATTTCCGAAAGACGACCCATCTGTATAGGCAATATCAAGCCCTTTTGTATCATCGTTATTGGCGGTGTTAATAGTTACGCCTGCACTACCCAATGCCTGACTGTTAGCGATGGAAAGCAAACCGCCGTTGATGACTGTCCCCCCCGTGAAGTTGGAAGCTGCACTGAGTGTCGTATGGCCGGACTGCTGCTCAACAGAACCGTTGCCGTTAATTGCAACATCAAATAAATAGCCAGTCCCGGTCGGATTATTTATATTATTGTTAAATATAACCTTATTGTCACCGGCCCCAGTCATATCAATGCTTCTAGCTGAAATGTCGGTAGGAGCTCCATACTTGGAATCCCCAATGTAAAGTTTTGTATTACCACCAGCTACGCTGTTAAGTGTAATATCCTGGTAGCTTGTCACCTTGGCCGCATGGCCAAAAATAACATCTGTTGTGTTTCCACTAACTGTGGACGATATATTGAAGTCACCAAGACTCGTTATTCCAGTTCCACTACCATTTATAATCTGAAGTCCTGTACTGCCAATATTTTTCCCTATTACATTGATATCACCATCGACATTTACAACAGTAGAGTAAATTCCAGCTTCAGTACTTACTGAATTTATATCAGAAGATAGCTGAACATTGTTTATCAACGTCAAATCACCGCCAACGTTGATCCCCTTACTGCTACTATTATTAGTCGCAAGAAATGAACCATTTGTTGTATCAAGGTATAGATTTCCACCAACATTTAGCTGCGAATTGCCAACTAACAGAATCGATCCCCCGGTCTTGTTAATTACCGTCATATCGTTGACAACATTGATGTCAGCTCCCAACTCCGAATCGCTAGGGTTGGCAATGTATAGATCATTTTTGTCAGCCTCCAAATCAATGCTGTCTGCATTTAACTTGGCTGTCGATGAGGAAGAACCAAACATCCATATTGTCGCATCCGTTGCTCCAGACACCGTTTTTAACTCGCCAACTGTCAATATTCCTGCAAAACCACCAGACTGTGCGCTGGTTAATCCGCCAAGTTGGGCCCCACCTATTTGCAATAAGCTGTTTGCCCCCATTAATAGACTGCCGTTATTGCTGGCGGTTAGCGTCCCCCCATTCATCCATAAAGAGGTATAGCCTCCGGCGGCTGGATTCATATTTAATGTTGAGCTACCTGATGAATTTGAAACGGTAACATCAGCCCCCTGATCTACCTGTACTGTTGCAGTACCGTTCCACTGTAGGCCGTCAGAAATGGAGGTCGATGAGTTAAAATCAGTATATCCATTAACATCAAATGAATGCGCATTACCGCTCACAACAATCATTGCTGAGGCAACCAGGCTCGCATTTATCCTGGATTTTGAGATCGTTTTTGGAGATGAGCATTTCGTCCTTCCTCTGCCCAATTCCGATACGACAGTCCATATCATAAGGGAATGGTTCCAAACAACGTTGTAAATACGATTCATTTATTTTATTCCTGATTTTCTGATAGCTGAGTATTAAACCTAACCCGTAAAACATGACTGGCAAGTCCTCGCCAGTCTAAACTTCACTACTTACGTTGCAGCTATGCAGGTTTTTAGGCATCCAAACTAAAGACTTACTAGTCTTTTCGTTAGATAGTGAGCGCATGTATGATTTATAATACAAAACAATTTTAAGGTTTTTTCGTTTTTTGGTTAACCATGAATATGCCTATATTTTGTTGCGAAATATTACAAAGAATTAATAAGAATTATCTTATATTTCCAGTGGGAAAGTTAGCTCGCTAACAATATTAATAGATATAGCAATTTGAATCATAAGCAATTTGATTTTCGGGTGGATTTATTTTAGCCTTTGAATTAAATATTCACTTTATAAAGTATCTTAGACTCCTCAATCCATATTTTGTAATATAACCCCTTCATAATCTATTCACATCTTACATAAATAACAAAATAAGAACATACTAATAACAAGAGACACGGAATAAATACACTTCGCATCCCAAGATCACAATACTCACCCGTACCGAACAAAAATAATCCAGCCCCTAACTAACGATACGGAATCAATTTTAGTGATTGCTTAATTAAGTGGCGGTCGATAGTAAAGACGCCAATACAACCTCCTCTTCGTAGAAATTTCCCGGCTCAAAATGAGTGACATGGCAATCGCTAACGATGAAGATTTTAAGCTCCGCACTCTCCACCACCAGCTCCCTACACTTGCTCTCGGCGTTAGCTAGCTGTACAGCCATAGTGAGGACTTTGGTCCCAAATTTTTCGTATGTCGGTTTCATGCTGTTTTCCCTAGTTTATTTTTTCAACAAGTTCAATCCACTGCGGTGCCAGCTTTTTCTCTGCCTGTGCGTGGCTACCGGCGTGGCCATTTAAATTCACGCGGTAATGGTCATACGGGAATTTCAACCCGCTCCATATGGTTAGGCTTCAACGCGTATTCAGGCATATTTCCGCAGGTCGGGCAGCGTGGTAACCGGTAGCCCAACCCGAACACCGACAATTAAAGTGCTGCGCGAGCGCCTGGAATATGAAATGTTTATGGCCGTTCGTGCTGGTGCAGAGCGCATGCCAGCATGGTTCGACCTGGCGATGGATCTCGCCCTGGTCACCGGTCAGCGACGTGAGGACGACGCCTGGATACGCTTCAGTGACATTAAAGATGACCGACTGTACATCGAACAACAAAAAACCGGGTCCTGCCTGGCTATCCCACTTTCGCTGACATTGAAAGCATCCGGCCTGAGACTGTCGACCGTCATCGATCGCTGCCGGCTTGTCAGTCGATGCGATTTCTTGATAAGTCCCCGGGATCAGAAAAAACAGTGAAGACGGAAGCATAAACCTGGACAGTCTGACAAAAGGTTTTGTGAAAGCACGAAATTTTTCTGGTTTAACGTTTTCAGAAAACCCACCTTCATTTCATGAAATTCGGAGTCTTGCAGTAAGGATGTATAAGAAGGAATTCGGGAAGGATTTTGCGCAAAAACTGCTGGGGCATAAGTCAGAAAAAATGACTGAGAAGTATCTTGATACGAGAAAAAAAGAGTATGTGCTGATCTAATTTTTCTTCGTAAATGAATTGTGAATGTTAAAAATGGTGTGGTATAACGAATAAAGACCGAATATTAGAATTCGGACAAATTTCGGACATTTTCGGACATGGAGCCCTAAGTGACTGAAATTAAAGCCAGATAAAAAGAGACCGAATACGATTCCTGTATTCGGTCCAGGGAAATGGCTCTTGGGAGAGAGCCGTGCGCTAAAAGTTGGCATTAATGCAGGCTAAGTTACCCTGCCATTTAAGAATAGATGACAGCGCCAGGTTTTCCAGTCCGCGACTAAAGTGGTCTGAAAAAAAGGGTGATTGCCACTCGCTACAATGTAAAAACCGCAAGTTCTCCTGTGAGATCCTTGCGGTTTTTTATTGGAAATCAGAGCACTACATCTGACAATTAACAGAGCTTTTCTGCACGCTCGATAAACGGAGCAAGGCTCATTTTTTCGCCAGGTTTAGCTGGATCGTCGATCTGGATAATGTCGATCGGTTTTGCCGTGGTTTTACCGCTCTCAACCTGCTGTCTGGCAACATCATTCAGCGGGTATTGCACCAGCGTGCTGGGGTTGATGACATACAGCGCGTTGCCCGGACGGCAGGTCAGCATCACCTCTTCACGATTAAACGCCCATTTATCTTTGCCAACCTCAAAACGACTGACGGTAATAACCTGCGGCGCAGCCAGTGCCGCTCCCGAACTTGCCAGTAGCAATAAAGAGATAATGATTTTTTTCATACGTTTTGCCAGTCCATCAGAACGGTTCGAGGGTTGCAAACAGGCTGACAATTGCCAGCACAACAGCGCCTATCCCCCATTCCAGCTTCGTCATCCAAATAAAATAGAGGGTCATGCAGCGGTTATCCTGCTGCATACGTGGAACAAGAACATACCGATTCACCAGCGCAATCGCCACCATTAGCATGACCAGGGCGCATTTTAACAACAGCAGTTTCCCATAAGCCGCATGCCAGGGCACAGAAAAACCGACAATAAACAGCGCATTCATGATGCCGGTAAGCAACACGCCAATCACAAAAAGATGACCATAACGGGAGAAGCGCATCATGGTACTGATGGCTTGATCGCGCCAGCGTCCTTGTGCCATTTTCATACAGTAGAGTACCGGCAGCAAGCCGCCAAACCAGGCAGCAGCGCATATCAGATGCAGCGCATGGTTAATCTGATGAAGTGTACCAGTTAGACTATCGTGTAGTGTTGCATGCCCAACGCCCGCCAGCAGAATAAACTGAGCAATCGTCAGCATTAGCAGTCGTCGCGGCATACTGCGCGGTACGATAATGGTCACCGCCAGTGTGACCAGCGCAAGGATAATTTGCCACAGCCAGACGCCCCCGAATTGTGTTTGCAGGACGGCTCCCCAAACGGTGATGGAGAGGACATCCTGCCAACCCGCACCCATTAATCCCCCCTGAACCGCCAGCATCAGCGTCCCACTGATAAAGCTCCACGCTGCGGCGTGGCGTTGCAGATGCAAGAAACGACGCATCATCAAACGACGGAGCGAAACAGGAGCCAGCCATGCGCCATAGAGCGCACAGCCAAACACCAGCATCAGCGTGGTAAAATGGATAAAACGCAGTGCAACCCAGGTAAACGCCAGCATCGGTTATTTCACACTAAAGCTATATTGTCCTTTCGTCTTATGCCCATCCACTGACACAACGTGCCAATCGACCGTGTACTTTCCTGTTTCCAGTGACTGAACGAGCGGAATAATCAGTTGCGTTTTATCCTGCTCATTACGCTTTGCCTTACCCGTTTTGATCTGTTCTTTTTGCGGGCCTGTCAGCGTTGCCCCGCTGAATGCAGGTTCGACACCTTCAGAAAAATTGAGCGTCAATGCCTGGGGTGATGCTGTGACCTGAGCATTAGCCGCAGGACTTTGTTGTGTCAGGTGCGCATGCGCCAGGGCCGCGGGGGTCGCCAGAATTCCGGCAAGAGCAATGAGAGCATAGCGAAGTGAAGATGCAGATGAAGCCATATCAACTATTCCTTTTTGTTATGTCTAATCTGTAGAGAATAACCTTCTACAATGATCGAGTCGAGAATCATTGTAAGTATCCCGCATAATCGTGCCATTCATATTTAGAGGGCATCAGGCATAATAAATTTGTCAACGAAGGAGATCGCCAGGCGTAACCCCAAATTCATCGCTGCCAACAGATACTTGTAAATAATCATGTTGGAACAGGTAACAATAATAATTATTTTTTAGGTATCCTATTTATCTTGACCGATACCCCCATACTCTTCAAATCATTAATGAATTCTAACGGTTCAACATAGATCGCTTGTCTATAAACACCGGGGTTGGCTCTGTTTTCCGTATATTGCTTCAGACAGGCAACAACTGGCAAAGCTGTCAGTCCATAGGCATCACCATGCGATATTGTTATCTCGATCTCTTCATGGGAACCCTCACCACGAAGATGCAATAATGCAAAACGTTCATTGTTACATAGCATTTTCAATGTAAAAGCGAACATTCTTGCGGCTAACCCAATGAATCCAGGTGAGATTTTCACCAGAAAGAGCAATATTGGCATCATGATGTAGTCAATAAAGACGCCAAAACCAGCAGCGAAGAATCCAGCATTCTTCAGGGTTGGTATATATGATGTGAGAGACCGCATTTCATCTAGGTCTATAGGGAAAAAGTGCTGATTTTTATCTCTTAAAGAGAAGCGTACCACCTTCATTCCGGTACACCACTTTCCTTCTTCTAAAAAACACATCTTGGTAGACAGCACATCTTCCATAAACGTGATCATTGCCTGTTCTGAGAGAGTTTTCTCTCCCCAGTCAACACCGAATGAACTATAAACATTAATTGTCGACAGACCTGGCGATACTTGCTCTGCGAACCTCGCCATAGCAGCAGGGACGCCTGGGTGATAACCTCCATCGGTAATATAAACAATACCAGCCTCGTAGATCTTTTGCTGATAAGACTCTAATATCAGACGCTTTCGATCACTGCATAAAAAAATATCCAGACAATCTGTTTTTGTGTCTAATGCAGCATCGATCACACTGGGTAGTTTTTCAGCCGAGCTGATGGCAATAACTACCATATCTATACTTTTAAAGGCTACATTAAGAGAAAGCGAGTTGTCTAAGGATACGGTGAAGAAAGCGGGAGAGACTGTCGACACAGATTCTAACTCCTGTTGCAGTTGCTCTAGCCGATTATTATCCCGGCCGATCAATACCACATCATGAACACCATTCTCAATTAAAGTTAATGCGATCGTTCTCCCCGCCCTTCCGGTTGCGCCAAGAACACCGATTCTCATTTCCATCCCTCTTTGACATGTTTGTAAGAATTCATAAACCGAACAAAAATCCATCATATGTTACTTTTGTTACTAACAACACTATCCTGCTGTAAATACCCCTGTTATGGTGGGTAGTACTTTTCAAACACCACTCAGCGCCTTTATGATGTCTCATATAAAATGAGAGGATTTCCGCATGAGTGTGCCTCAAACAAAAGCAGAATTACTTTTCGCCATTGATAAAAGCTTTAGTAAATTAATGAGTTACCTTAAAGTAATCCCGTCTGAAATCACAATAGATAACTCAATGGATGGGCACGCAAAAGGAACGAAAATGAGTGTCCGTGACCTTGTTTCGTATCTAATAGGATGGAACTCTCTTGTTGCAAAGTGGATCACTTCCGATGCTAAAGGTTTGCCTGTCGATTTTCCTGAAACAGGTTATAAATGGAACCAACTTAGCCTTCTTGCACAAAAATTTTACTCAGATTACAGTGAGTTAAGTTATGATTTATTAATAGCTGAACTTCATACTGTAAAAAATGAAATTGTGAAAATTATTGATGAGCGAACCGATGACGTTTTGTATGGAAGGCCATGGTACACAAAATGGACGATGGGGAGAATGATCTCATTTAACACATCCTCACCTTATTCCAACGCTAATGGAAGATTAAGAAAATGGGCGAAAAGCAATAACATCATTTTAAAGTAATCATTTAGCGATGATCTGATGCTCAGTAAAACGGACTTTACGCATAGCGATCTCCTTCGTTGGTAGATTGATTATGCCGGATGATCTCTAAATATGAATAGCACGATTATGCTGGGTACTTACACATTGATTGGCATCTATTTAAATTATGGCTTGCCATTAATGCGCACTCTTAGTAACTTTCGCGCGCCAATGGAGAGATAAGGAGAAACGTATGAATATTAATCTGGCCAAACTTGAGCAAGCAGAGATGGACAAGGTTAACGTCGATCTGGCTGCGGCAGGCGTCGCATTTAAAGAGCGCTACAACATGCCTGTCGTTGCTGAAGTTGTCGAGCGTGAACAGCCTGCACATTTACGCGACTGGTTCCGTGAACGCCTGATCGCGCACCGTTTAGCTTCCGTTTCCCTCTCACGTTTACCTTACGAGCCTAAAGTTAAATAAACCTTATATTAAGTTACGATTCCTTACATGATGCCTGCTACAGTATAAGCACATTCTTAATCTATTATTTAAGGATGGTTGTAGACACTATGAAAAGGAAATCATTATGTCACACTGGAAAATTGCTGCTGCGCAGTACGAACCACTTCAAAGATCATTAAGCGAACATGTCGCCCATCATTTGCTGTTCATTCATGAAGCGGCAAAACGCCAATGCGAATTGTTGGTTTTTCCATCATTATCCCTGTTGGGATGTGTGGACGAAGACGACGCGCTCCCAGCCCCACCCGATGAAGAGTTATTGCAGCCCCTCGCCCACGCCGCGGCCACGTATCACATGACCATTATTGCCGGGTTGTCGGTAGAGCATCACGATCGCTTTGTGAAGGGAATAGCGCTTTTCTCTCCCTGGATGACCTCGCCGTTAATGTTTCATCAAAGCCATGGTGCCTGTATCGCCAGGCAACAAAATGCCATCAGCGTTGTCGACAGCCAGCCGGAAGGTATTGATATCGACCCGACATTTTCGTTATTCACAACCGGTCAGTCAGTCAGCGAACCAGAACTGCTCTCTTCTGCTTCGCGCCTGCAACGTTTTTCGCATAAATTCGCCATTGCGGTGCTGATGGCCAA
Source organism: Citrobacter sp. Cu233 (assembly GCF_030332225.1). Lineage (GTDB taxonomy): Bacteria > Pseudomonadota > Gammaproteobacteria > Enterobacterales > Enterobacteriaceae > Citrobacter. Next base: position 26,776 of record NZ_JAOWIF010000043.1, on the reverse strand, counting down.
TGCGCGTGGCAGCAGCGCATTGTGGGATGAATGTGGTAGGTTAATAGTACGCGCCGACAGCGGTTCATTACTGTTAACCGGTCAACGCACGCCACGGGGTTGGCAAGGTGATATCATTCCATTACGCTAGTCGTTTTTGGTCTGGAGCCCGGCATGTTGCGCATAATAGATACAGAAACCTGTGGTCTGCAGGGAGGCATTGTTGAGATTGCATCTGTCGATGTCGTTGACGGCACAATCGTCAATCCCATGAGCCATCTGGTGCGTCCTGACCGTCCCATCAGTCCGCAAGCCATGGCTATCCATCACATCACTGAAGCGATGGTCGCGGATAAACCGTGGATTGAAGATGTCATCCCGCACTATTACGGCAGCGAGTGGTACGTGGCGCATAACGCCAGTTTTGATCGGCGTGTGCTGCCCGAAATGCCGGGGGAATGGATTTGCACCATGAAGCTTTCCCGCCGCCTGTGGCCGGGGATCAAATACAGCAATATGGCGCTCTATAAATCCCGTAAGCTGAGTGTCCAGACACCTTCTGGTCTGCACCACCACCGCGCGCTTTATGACTGCTACATCACGGCGGCACTGCTGATCGACATTATGAAGACGTCCGGCTGGACCCCGGAGCAAATGGCCGATGTCACCGGTCGCCCTGCGTTGCTAACCACATTTACCTTCGGGAAATACCGCGGGAAACCGGTATCTGAAGTCGCGGAACGCGATCCGGGTTATTTGCGCTGGCTGTTTAATAACCTTGACAATATGAGCCCGGAATTGCGCCTAACGCTGAAACACTATCTGGATAACGCCTGAGTTGCCGCCTGACCGGGCAGTGTTCCCTGCGCAAGACCAATTAAAAAAGCGAACTCGAGGGCCACACCTTCATAGGATTTATAACGCCCGGATTTACCGCCGTGACCGGAGTCCATATCCGTACACAATAGCAGCAGATGATCGTCGGTTTTCATTTCACGCAGTTTTGCCACCCACTTCGCCGGTTCCCAGTATTGCACCTGGGAATCGTGTAACCCTGTGGTAACCAACAGATGCGGATAATCCTGTGCGGTGACGTTATCGTATGGGCTGTAGCTTTTCATGTAGGTGTAATACTCTTTGTCCTGCGGATTGCCCCACTCTTCAAACTCACCGGTTGTCAGCGGAATTGACTCATCCAGCATGGTGGTCACCACATCGACAAATGGCACCTGAGCAATAACGCCGTGAAAAAGTGTCGGACGCTCGTTGATGGCAACCCCCATCAGCATCCCCCCGGCGCTTCCTCCCATCCCATAACACAATGAAGGTGAGCCGTAACCCAGTTTGAGCAGTGCATCGCAGACGTCAAGATAGTCATTGAAGGTATTTTTCTTGCGCAGAAATTTACCATCTTCATACCATTGCTGCCCTAATTCACCACCGCCACGCACATGGGCGATCGCGTACACAAAGCCGCGATCCAATAAGCTTAAGCGGCTGCTGCTGAAATCAGCGTCCATGCTTGCGCCATATGAACCATAGCCATACACCAATAATGGATTTTTCCCTTTACGGAAATGCTGCTTGTGGTAGACCAGCGAGACAGGCACCTCTGTACCATCGCGCACGGTTATCCACACGTGTTCACTGCGGTAATTTGCAGCGTCGAAACCGGGGACTGTGGTCTGCTTAAGTACACGGCGCTCGCCAGTATCCATATCCAGCTCGAACAGTGTGTCCGGCGTAGTCATGGAGGAATAGCCATAGCGCAGGCGCGATGTCTCCGGCTCAGGATTATAAGCCAGCCAGGTCACATAGGCCGGATCGTCAAAGGCGATCCCGACCACTTCTCGCGTCTTACGGTTGATCTGCCGCAGGCTGGTTAACCCCTGTTGTCGTTCTTCCACCACCAGCCAGTCAGTAAACAGCGTAAAGCCCTCCAGCATGACACTGTCACGCGCTGGGATGAGCGTTTCCCAGGCGTGTTCGTCTCGTACACGGGTACGGTACAGACCGAAGTTTTTACCCTGACGGTTTGAGCGCAGATAAAAGGCATGCTGATAATGATCGAGACTGTATTCATGGTCTTTCCGACGCGTCAAAAAGACCAGTGGCTCGGCATCAGCCAGTTCTGCATCAATAAGCAGAACCTCACTGGTGGTTGCACTCGCAATATGAATAACAACATAGTGCTGTGAGGTGGTTTTATGCAGGCTGACATAAAACATATCGTCCGCCTCTTCATACACCAGCTCATCACCGGAGGATGGTGAACCGACAGTATGCCGCCAGACCTGATACGGCAGCAATGTGGTCTCATGCTTGCGGACATAATAGAAAGTCTGCGAATCGTTGGCCCAGACTAATTCCGGCTCGACGTTTTCAAGTACCTCCGGGTACCAGTTACCCGTTTGTAAGTTGCGAAAACGCACGCCATATTGCCGGCGGGAAAGGTAATCCTCCGCCAGTGCCATGATGGTATTATCCGGTGATATTGCCAGACCACCTAATGTATAGAATTCGCTATGGGCTGCGCGCTGGTTTCCATCCAGCAAGGTATCCCATTTATCCCATTCTTCACTGAGGGCAGACTGGCGCTGATAAATAGCATATTCACACCCCGGCTCAAAGATATGGCGGTAGCGGTATCCATTTTTCACATACGGTGCGGACACATCCTGAGGGGGAATACGGTCGATAATCTCTTTCAGAACACGATCCTGCAAAGCTTGCTGCGAAGCCATCACCTGGCGGCCATACGCATTTTCTTGTTGCAGGTAATTCAGTACTTCTGGCTGCGAGCGGGTGTCATCTCGCAACCAGTAATAATTATCAACACGAGTATCGCCATGCTGCGTCATGGCGTGGGAAATACGAGGTGCTTTAGGTAGCATGTCATTGTTCTTTTGCTTAAACATTCTATAAGGGTGGCAAAAGTCAGCAATGATGCAAGCGAAACATGCTCCTGCACAGTAACTATTTAACCCGGCAGAGCCTGTTTTTGCTCCTTAAGATCCTGCTCAATCCCTTCGCGAACATCCTGCGGAATCTTCAACGCATCACCCAACGCATTCAGATAACTGCGCTCCATAAAGTGGTCGATATCAATTGCCGCACAGCTCAGAAAGTAGATTTCCAGTGCTTCTTCTTCATTGCGGACCCCCTGAGCCAGACGCTGAGGATCAAGCGGTTGTTCGATGGCACGCTCAATCAGAACACGCCCCTGCTCTTCGACTCCTGCTTCACGGAGTTGGCGTTCAATGGCAGCACGCTCTTTGGCATCAATATGCCCATCGCTTTTCGCTGCAAAAACCAGCGCCAGGATCAGACGCTCAGTTCGCTCATCCAGCGGCGAGCTCTGCGCACCGAATTGTGGTTCACCCTGATGCGCCGCACGGACCTTATCTTTGTACTTGTTCCATAACACCGTGCCAGCCACTGCGCCTCCACCGACCAGCAGCGCACTGGTTCCGTATTTACTGAGTAATTTACGTGAGGATTTGTTAGCAACCAGTAATCCTGCCAGACCGCCTAGCGCGCCAGGCACCAGCAGTTTGCTGAGCCCTTGTTCACCAGAAGATGTCGCAGATGATGCTTTTTGCCCAAGAAGAGATTGTAGTTGATTCAGCCAGTTAGCCATTTTGCCCCTCAAGTACAGACGAATAATCATCAAAGCGTACCCGAGGGGATGTCAGGAAGTGTTCAGGTCATCAAAAGATGTGCAAATTCAGCTACTGACGCAACTGATACTCTGCTGTACCGGCTTTGCAATCAAGCTTTACCTGATATTGAAGGTCGCTACTTTTGCCACGCACGGTCAGGGGGATTGTCCACTGCCCATCTTTACCGACAATATCCTGCGGATTGGCCCATGCTACTGGGTCAAGCTGACCAAGTTTCTTTTGATCGTCGACCCAGCGCACAATGCGATTCTGCAGGTAATCACGTTTTACGCTGGCCGCGATCCCATCAGCATCCAGACCTTCACAGTTTGGAAACTTAACTGACTTACTTTCCGTATTCGCCGCAAAAACTGATACGCTGGCAGATAACAACAGCAGGCTCAACAGCGCTCTTTTTTTATACATTCTTTTCTCCTTATATCCCCTTCATCCTTCAGGCCGCAGACTCGCGGTGTAAAGGCTGTCAGAGATTGCACAATGATTCAGGGAAAAGCATGGTACAAAATATCAGGAGCGCAAGTCGCTTCAGGCCGCCTGGGTATCATCCTCAGCAGATGTGCCGTTGTCGACCACCTGTGGAGAAGGCAGCTTGCCGTTTTTCAGGATGGCGCTCAGCACCTCTTTTTGCTCAGCCAGCCACAGAGAAAGCGCTTCACGCTGCTCATCTTCCAGCGCTACCGGTGATTGTTCCAGCCATGTGTCGAGCAGATCGGCTGTATCGAGCATCTTGTCATACGCATCGGCTTCCTTTTTGCTGGTAAATGACATTTTTTCCTCACCTTCCCGAATGACTACGTATTTAACTTCAACCGCCATTTTTGCAGCCTCTTAAATTACCTGTATTTATATACAGCATATTCTTTTTCATCCCTGAAATCAACCTGGTAATAAAGACAGACGCAAACGTTTTCGTATATACTGCGCCTAGTTGAAACAGGGGATTAATTTATGACGTTATTAGGCACAGCACTGCGTCCTGCAGCAACGCGTGTGATGTTATTAGGTTCAGGTGAACTGGGTAAAGAAGTGGCGATTGAATGCCAACGACTGGGTGTGGAAGTCATTGCCGTGGATCGTTACCCCGACGCACCAGCGATGCACGTTGCGCATCGTTCCTACGTCATCAACATGTTGGACGGCGAGGCATTGCGCCAGATTGTCGAGCATGAGAAACCGCATTTTATCGTGCCAGAAATTGAAGCCATCGCCACAGATATGCTGGTAAAACTGGAGCAGGAAGGCCTGAACGTCGTGCCTTGTGCACGTGCGACGCAACTGACCATGAACCGGGAAGGCATCCGTCGCCTCGCCGCCGACGAGTTATCCTTACCCACATCATCTTTTCGCTTCGCCGACAGTGAAATGCGTTTTCGCGAGGCCGTAGACGAAATCGGTTATCCCTGCATCGTAAAACCGGTAATGAGTTCTTCTGGTAAAGGACAGAGCTTTATCCGCTCCGCCGAACAGCTAACCGAAGCCTGGAACTATGCCCAACAGGGTGGGCGGGCTGGCGCCGGGCGTGTTATCGTCGAAGGCGTGGTGAATTTCGATTTTGAAATCACACTGCTTACCGTCAGCGCCATTGACGGTGTACATTTTTGTGCACCGGTAGGCCATCGCCAGGAAGACGGCGACTATCGCGAATCCTGGCAGCCACAGCAGATGAGCGAACTGGCATTAGCCCGGGCGCAGGAGATTGCCCGAAAAGTGGTACTGGCATTGGGCGGCCACGGATTATTTGGTGTGGAGCTGTTTGTCTGCGGTGACGACGTCATTTTCAGCGAAGTATCCCCTCGCCCGCACGACACGGGTATGGTGACGCTGATTTCTCAGGATCTGTCCGAGTTTGCCCTACACGTGCGTGCATTCCTTGGTCTTCCTGTTGGCGCAATCCGCCAGTATGGGCCGTCAGCGTCAGCGGTGATCCTGCCGCAGCTAAGCAGCCAAAACGTTACCTTTGATAATGTAGATGCTGCCGTTGGCGCGGGTTTGCAGATACGTCTGTTTGGTAAACCCGAAATCGACGGTACGCGTCGTTTAGGTGTCGTGCTGGCAACGGCAGAAAGTGTTGAAGACGCGGTTGAGCGCGCGAAAAACGCGGCTGCACAGGTAAAAGTGGCAGGTTAAAACAGGATCCGTAGACCGGATGAGGCACTAAAACCCCATCCGGCAAAGCCCGATATCGGCGCTAACGCCTCTTATCGGGCCTTCGGTTTACACATTGATAGCTTACTGCTTTGCACCTTCAACCGCTTCGCGAGCCAGTTTGGTGATACGATCGTAATCACCCGCTTCCAGCGCATCCGCCGGAACCAGCCAGGAACCGCCAATGCACAGCACGCTTTTCAGGGCCAGGTAATCACGGTAATTCGCCGGGGAGATACCGCCAGTCGGGCAGAAACGAACCTGAGAGAACGGACCCGCGATTGCCTGCAGTGCTTTCGTACCGCCGTTCGCTTCAGCCGGGAAAAATTTGAACTCTTTTAAGCCGTAGTCCATACCCAGCATCAGTTCAGAAACGGTGCTAATGCCAGGGATCAGCGGAATCGTTCCTTCGGTTGCTGCTTTCAACAGCGGCTCGGTCAGACCCGGGCTAATCGCAAACTGTGCACCTGCTTCAGTAACTTCAGTCAGTTGCTGTGGATTCAGCACAGTACCCGCACCGACGATAGCATCCGGTACTTCTTTCGCGATTGCACGAATAGCATCCATCGCACATGCGGTACGTAACGTCACTTCCAGAACGCGCACGCCCCCTGCAACTAACGCTTTTGCCATCGGCACAGCGTGTTCCAGTTTGTTAACCACGATAACCGGTACAACCGGGCCAGTGGTCAGGATTGCTTCTGCACTTGTCTTCCAGTTTTTCATCAGAGTTTTCTCTCGCCTGATTACAAATTAAGTCTTAAAAAGTGATACAGGTTGCGCCCTGCTCCGCACCGGACAGCTTTTCACGCAACGCGCTGAACATTTCACGCCCGGTACCCACGCGCGAAGCGCTAAGGTCAGGAATGTGAGGCTGACGAGAGGCAAGTTCCTCTTCATCAACCAGCAGCGTCAATTCACCTGTCTGTCCATTCACACGAATGATGTCGCCATCGCGCACTTTCGCCAGCAGCCCGCCATCGTAGGCTTCTGGGGTTACATGGATTGCTGAAGGCACTTTACCTGAAGCACCTGAAAGTCGTCCATCAGTAACTAACGCAATTTTGAAACAACGGTCCAATAATACACCAAGTGGCGGCATGAGTTTATGTAATTCTGGCATTCCGTTCGCTTTTGGTCCCTGATGGCGCACAACGACTACACAATCCCGGTCAAGCAGGCCCGCATCAAACGCCGGTAATACATCATGTTGACTTTCGAAGACCACTGCAGGCGCTTCAATCACCTGATTTTCAACGGGAACAGCTGAGGTTTTCATCACCGCACGCCCCAGATTGCCACTCAGTACTTTAGTGCCACCGTGATGGGAGAATGGCTGCTCAAAGGCTGCAATCACATTGCTGTCCAGCGATTTTTCCGCACCTTCGCGCCAGTCCAGTTCACCGTTATTCAGCCACGGCTCCAGGGTATAACGCGATAAACCGAATCCGGCTACGGTATTCACATCTTCATGTAACAGACCCGCGTTCAGCAGTTCACGCATTAATACAGGCACACCGCCAGCAGCCTGGAAATGGTTAATGTCTGCCGGGCCATTCGGGTAGAGCCGGGCCATCAGCGGGACCACATCTGACAGGTCGGAGAAGTCATCCCAGTTAATCAGAATACCGGCTGCACGCGCCATGGCCACCAGATGCATCGTATGGTTGGTTGAACCACCGGTCGCCAGCAGTGCCACAATACCGTTCACGACCACTTTTTCATCGATCATTTTACCGATCGGCATCCACTCGTTACCGTTACCGTTACCGGTCAGACGTGTTACCTGACGGGCCGCCGCTGCGGTCAATGCTTCACGCAGTGGTGCATCCGGGTGCACAAAAGAGGAGCCTGGCAACTGCATACCCATAAACTCCACGACCATCTGGTTGGTGTTAGCGGTGCCGTAAAACGTACAGGTACCTGGTGCATGATAAGACGCAGCCTCGGATTCGAGCAGTGCCATACGATCGACTTTGCCTTCGGCATACAGTTGACGAATACGCACTTTCTCTTTGTTCGCCAGACCACTCGCCATCGGGCCTGAAGGGATGAAGATGGAAGGCAGATGACCGAAGGAAAGCGCCGCCATGACCAGGCCCGGGACAATCTTGTCACATACGCCGAGGAACAGCGCACCATCGAACATATTGTGTGAGAGCCCCACGGCCGCCGACATCGCAATGACTTCACGACTTAGCAGAGAAAGCTCCATACCGTCCTGACCCTGGGTCACTCCGTCGCACATCGCAGGTACGCCACCAGCAACCTGACCCACCGCATTGGCTTCATGTAGTGCTTTACGAATGATGGCCGGATAGTGTTCATACGGCTGGTGTGCAGAAAGCATGTCGTTATAGGAGGTAATGATCGCGATATTGTTACGCAACATGCTTTTTAGCGAGGCTTTATCCTCTGGCTGACATGCGGCAAAACCATGCGCCAGATTCCCGCACGCCAGTTGTGAACGATGGACGGTAGTCGTTTTAGCCTGTTCGATTCGAGCGAGGTAGGCGGAACGCGTGTCCCGGGAACGTTCGACGATACGTTGTGTTACGCGTAACAAATTCGGATTCATAGAGGCTCCTAAAATTTATCTGTCAGAGCGGTTGGGTAAACAATGTATTCAGCATCGCTAAATATTGCTGAATCGCTTGTTAGCCGTAGCTCAGGGGCAAAATCGTTTCAGGCAGTGTAATAAAAAAAACCTCGCGGGTGAATCCACGCGAGGTTTAAAAGTGCAAAAATTATCCTACAATCTGTGTTAGATCATGTTACCGGTAAAATAACACCTAATGGCTAGATGATCTTTTACTCAAATTCGTTCCAGGAACGACCGTCACGGGTGATCATGGCCACAGACGCAACCGGTCCCCAGGTTCCCGCCTGATAAGGCTTCGGCGACTCGTTATCCATCGCCCAGGCTTCGGTAATTGAATCCACCCACTTCCAGGCTTCTTCGACCTCATCACGACGCACAAACAAAGCCTGAATACCGCGCATGGTTTCCAACAGCAGGCGCTCATAGGCGTCGGCCAGGTGGGTTTGGTTGAAGGTTTCTGAGTAGCTCAGATCCAGCTTAGTGATTTGCAGATTATGTTTGTGATCCAGACCCGGCACTTTGTTCAGTACCTGGATATCAACCCCTTCATCAGGCTGCAAACGAATAGTCAACTTGTTCTGCGGCAGATCCTGCCAGGATTCTTTAAACAGATTCAGCTCAGGTGTTTTGAAGTAAACCACCACTTCAGAGCACTTGGTTGGTAAACGTTTACCGGTACGCAGGTAGAACGGTACCCCCGTCCAGCGCCAGTTATCGATATCGACGCGGATCGCCACAAACGTTTCCGTGTTACTGCTCTTATTCGCGCCCTCTTCTTCCAGGTAACCCGGTACCTTTTTACCCTGGGCAAAACCGGTGGTGTACTGGCCGCGAACCGTTTTTTCACGCACGTTCGAGCGATCGATGCGACGCAGCGATTTCAGTACTTTTACTTTCTCATCGCGAATGCTGTCAGCGCTCAGATCAGCCGGAGGAGACATTGCGATCATGCAGAGGATCTGCAGCAGGTGGTTCTGGATCATATCGCGCATTTGACCTGCCTGGTCAAAATAGCCCCAGCGCCCTTCAATACCCACTTCTTCCGCCACCGTAATTTCTACGTGGTCGATAGTGCGATTATCCCAGTTATTCACAAACAGGGAGTTAGCGAAACGCAGCGCCAGCAGGTTCAGAACCGTTTCTTTACCAAGATAGTGGTCGATGCGGTAAACCTGGCATTCTTCGAAATACTCACCCACCTGGTCGTTGATTTCACGGGATGTCGCAAGTGAAGTGCCCAGCGGTTTTTCCATCACGACACGCGCAGGTTTAGCATTAAGTTTTGCTTCCCCCAAACCTTTGCAGATCGCGCCAAAGGTGCTTGGCGGCATAGCGAAATAGTTAATTGTGGTACGTGATTTTTGATCCAGCATATCGCCCAGACGGCTAAATGCGGCGGTGTCATTGACGTCCAGATTACAAAAATCCAGACGGCCACTGAGGGTTTCCCATAAACTTTCATCAATTTTTTCTTTCATGAAAGTTTCGAGCGCTTCGCGTACAACCTTGGTATAGGCAGCTTTGTCCCAATCAGCACGCCCTACCCCAATGATGCGGGTATCCGGGTTAATCTGACCGGCCTTTTCCAGTTGATACAGGGAAGGCAGCAATTTCCGTCGCGCCAGGTCGCCCTTCGCGCCGAAAATGACCAGGTCACATGCCTGGGCTGTTTGCGTTACCGCCATGTCATTCTCCTCAATTAAGTGCCTGGTGCTTTTGCCAGACACTGGTTGTAATTTTATTACAATGCACTGTACTGCTTTTACGTGATTCCGTGAACCGTAAACACTTATCCAGCCGTGCTGTTACCGAAAACAACGGCTAAAGAGGCGCCCATTCGGCTCAAAATGGATAAAAAAGTCATTTTTTTTCGTACCCATGAAGAAGTATGAAAACCAGACTTCGATCATGTAATGAAAAAAAACAACAACTATTCTATCCATTTTGCCCCGTTCCTTCGCTCCCAGGGGTAATATCTAACAAAATTATCTCCCGATTTCCCCGTATTGCTGAAATCGCTTTTGCCCATGACCCATGAGTCCACCTACATCATGAATATGCTGGAAAAAATCCAGTTAAAACTGGAACATTTGAGCAAGTCAGAACGTAAAGTTGCTGACGTTATTCTTACCTCACCAGACCAGGCAATCCATTCAAGCATTGCTGCGCTGGCGCTGGAAGCCAATGTCAGCGAACCCACCGTTAACCGTTTCTGTCGCAGCATGGGTACGCGTGGCTTTCCTGATTTTAAACTGCATCTGGCGCAAAGTCTGGCAAATGGTACCCCATATGTTAATCGCAATGTGGATGAGGATGACAGCGTTGAATCCTACACGGGGAAAATCTTCGAGTCTGCAATGGCAAGCCTTGACCATGTTCGTCAGTCTCTGGATAACGTGGCGGTAAATCGTGCGGTTGATTTGCTAACTCAGGCAAAAAAAATAGCCTTTTTTGGGCTAGGTTCCTCCGCTGCGGTGGCGCATGACGCCATGAATAAATTTTTCCGTTTTAACGTTCCGGTTATCTATTCCGACGACATCGTTCTGCAACGCATGAGCTGTATGAATTGTAGTGATGACGATGTCATTGTGCTCATTTCACACACCGGAAGAACCAAAAGTTTGGTGGAACTGGCACAACTGGCAAGAGAAAACGATGCCATGGTGATTGCCCTGACATCTCCTGGTACTCCGCTGGCACGTGAAGCAACGCTGGCAATTACCCTCGATGTACCGGAAGATACTGACATTTATATGCCCATGGTCTCTCGACTTGCTCAACTTACCGTGATAGATGTGCTGGCTACGGGATTTACTTTGCGCCGAGGGGCAAAATTTAGAGATAACTTGAAGCGTGTCAAGGAAGCGCTCAAGGAATCGCGTTTTGATAAAGAATTACTCATCAAGAGTGATGACCGCTAAAAGCAATAACAATGTTCTACCCTTTTATCATCCGGGTCGCTCATTTTACCGTTTATGTTCGAGAACGGCCGGATCAATGTTCACGCAACACCTAGTTGTTTCAGTCAACGGAGTATTACATGTCCAGAAGGCTTCGCAGAACCAAAATCGTTACCACGTTAGGCCCGGCAACTGACCGCGATAACAACCTTGAAAAAATTATCGCCGCGGGCGCAAACGTTGTACGTATGAACTTTTCGCACGGCTCTCCAGAAGATCACAAAATGCGGGCGGATAAAGTCCGTGAGATTGCCGCCAAACTGGGACGTCATGTAGCTATTTTGGGTGACCTGCAGGGACCTAAAATCCGTGTATCGACCTTTAAAGAAGGCAAAGTATTTCTCAATGTTGGCGACAAATTCCTGTTAGACGCCAACCTCGGTAAAGGTGAAGGCGACAAAGAAAAAGTTGGCATCGATTACAAAGGCCTGCCTGCTGACGTAGTGCCGGGCGATATCCTGCTGCTGGATGATGGTCGCGTACAGCTCAAAGTGCTGGAAGTTCAGGGAATGAAAGTCTTCACCGAAGTCACTGTCGGTGGCCCGCTCTCCAACAACAAAGGCATCAACAAACTTGGCGGCGGCCTTTCTGCTGAAGCGCTGACGGAAAAAGACAAAGCAGACATCATTACTGCAGCGCAAATCAGCGTTGACTATCTGGCAGTCTCCTTCCCTCGCTGCGGTGAAGATCTGAACTATGCCCGCCGCCTGGCGCGCGACGCTGGCTGCGATGCGAAAATTGTTGCCAAGGTAGAGCGTGCTGAAGCCGTCTGTGACCAGAATGCGATGGATGACATCATCCTTGCTTCTGACGTGGTAATGGTTGCGCGTGGTGACCTGGGCGTGGAAATCGGTGACCCGGAGCTGGTCGGTATTCAGAAAGCGTTGATTCGTCGCGCACGTCAGCTGAACCGTGCGGTAATTACCGCAACGCAGATGATGGAGTCGATGATCACTAACCCAATGCCAACCCGTGCGGAAGTCATGGACGTGGCAAACGCCGTTCTGGATGGGACTGATGCCGTCATGCTGTCTGCGGAAACGGCTGCAGGCCAGTACCCGGCAGAAACCGTCGCAGCGATGGCTCGCGTATGTCTGGGTGCAGAGAAAATCCCGAGCATCAACGTTTCTAAACACCGTCTCGACGTGCAGTTTGATAATGTCGAAGAAGCTATCGCCATGTCAGCGATGTATGCCGCTAACCATCTGAAAGGTGTTACCGCTATCATCGCCATGACCGAGTCTGGTCGTACTGCGCTGATGACATCCCGCATCAGTTCTGGCCTGCCAATTTTCGCAATGTCTCGTCATGAACGTACGCTGAATCTGACCTCTCTGTATCGTGGCGTTACGCCGGTCCACTTTGACAGCGAAACTGACGGTGTAGTGGCTGCCAACGAAGCGGTCAATCTGCTGCGCGACAAAGGTTACCTGGTGTCAGGCGATCTGGTGATTGTGACCCAGGGTGATGTCATGAGCACCATCGGTTCCACCAACACCACACGTATTCTGACTGTAGAATAACGACTCTGCTGACTGCCTGATATTATTCGCTTATCAGGCGTGCAGATCGCCAGATACAAAAAAGCCTCTCGAACGAGAGGCTTTTTCTATTTCTTAGGATAAAGATCTTTGCGCTTATACGGTTCAATTTCGCCGGGTTTGCGGGTCTTTAGCAGTTTCAGAATCCAGGTGTATTGTTCGAGATGCGGGGTGACAAAAATCTCCACTTCTTCATTCATCCGTCTGGCAATTGTATGGTCATCGGCCGTGAGAATGTCATCCATGGGTGGGCGTACCTGAATCGTCAGGCGATGCGTTTTGCCATCGTACACCGGGAACAGCGGTATTACGCGCGCATGACAAACCTTCATCAGACGGCCAATTGCCGGTAACGTTGCCTTATAGGTCGCGAAGAAATCCACAAACTCGCTATGCTCCGGGCCGTGGTCCTGATCCGGTAAGTAATATCCCCAGTATCCCTGCCGTACCGACTGAATAAAAGGTTTAATACCGTCGTTACGTGCATGTAAACGACCGCCGAAACGTCGACGTACCGTATTCCAGACATAGTCAAATACCGGATTGCCCTGGTTATGGAACATCGCTGCCATTTTCTGGCCCTGAGATGCCATCAGCATTGCCGGAATATCAACACCCCAGCCGTGAGGGACGAGAAAAATCACCTTTTCCTCATTACGTCGCATCTCATCGATAATTTCCAGGCCCTGCCAGTCAACGCGGTTCTGAATTTTCTCCGGGCCACGCATTGCTAATTCTGCCATCATAACCATTGCCTGAGGCGCAGTCGCAAACATCTCATCAACGATGGCCTCACGCTCGGCTTCGCTGCGCTCAGGAAAACAGAGGGATAAATTGATAAGCGCTCTACGACGCGAACTTTTCCCCAGCCGTCCGGCAAGCCGTCCCAGTTTCGCCAGAACGGGATCGCGAAATGACGCAGGCGTTAATGCAATCCCTGCGATCGCCGCCACGCCAAGCCAGGCGCCCCAGTAGCGCGGATGACGGAATGATTTATGAAACTCAGGGATATACTCAATACTCTTTTTTTTCGTTTCCATGCTCTTCCAGTATCGGGGGCTGCGAAAAAGTAAATCTGCTGATAGTGTAGCGGCGCACCGTGTCCCGTACAAAATAAAAAGCCGGCACGCTTAGCGTACCGGCTCTGTCCGAGTATTTATTAATCGAAGCGTAGCTGAGGCAGGACCTCTTTCACCTGTGCCAGGTACTCGGTACGATCCGAACCGCTCAGCCCTTCCGTACGCGGCAGTTTTGCCGTCAACGGGTTCACAGCCTGCTGGTTGACCCATACTTCGTAGTGCAGGTGCGGGCCAGTAGAACGCCCAGTGTTACCTGACAGCGCAATACGGTCGCCACGTTTCACTTTTTGTCCCGGTTTAACCAGCAGCTTACGCAGGTGCATGTAACGGGTGGTGTAAGTGCGACCGTGACGAACGGCAACATAGTATCCGGCCGCGCCACTACGTTTCGCGACCACCACTTCTCCATCACCGACTGACAGCACCGGCGTACCTTGCGGCATCGCAAAGTCGACACCTTTGTGCGGTGCAACGCGTCCGGTTACCGGATTCAGGCGACGTGGATTGAAGTTTGACGAAATACGGAACTGCTTCGCCGTAGGGAAACGCATAAACCCTTTAGCAAGCCCGGTCCCGTTACGGTCATAGAATTTACCGTCTTCAGCACGGATAGCGTAATAATCTTTGCCTTCAGAGCGCAAACGAACGCCCAGCAGTTGGCTTTGTTCGCGTTTACCGTCCAGCATCTCGCGAGACATCAAAACTGAGAACTCATCGCCTTTCTTCAGCTTGCGAAAGTCCATCTGCCATTGCATCGCTTTAATCACTGCGCTGATTTCAGAACTGGTCAGGCCGGCATCTCGTGCACTGGCGACGAAACTCCCCCCCACCGTACCGTTGATTCGGCTGTTGACCCAGTCGCCCTGCTGCATTTCGCTGCTCATTTTGAAACCCGTTGCCGTACGATCATAAGTACGGGTTTCACGGCGGGAGACTTCCCAGGTCAGGCGCTGCAAATCACCTTCCGAAGACAGTGTCCAGGAAAGTTGCTGGCCAATTTTTAGGTTACGTAAATCTTTATCAGATGCGGCAAGCTGGCTGATATCGCCCATATCAATGCCGTACTGGTTCAGAATGCTGCTCAGCGTATCGCCAGTAGAGACAACATACTCGTGAACCCCGGCCTCGCCAGAGGTCTTATCATCGAGTTCGTCCTGAGGGATAGCTTCATCTTCCTGAGCGGCTTGATCGATAGGTTCGCTGGCCTCTGGCAGCAGTGAACGGATCTCACTTTTTTCCAGCTCAATGGTTTTAACGATGGGTGCAGAGTCGGGATGGTATACATAAGGCCGCCAGACTGCGACGGCCAGGGTCAGAACAGTAAGCGACCCCAACATAACACGATGGGGTCGCGGCAAATTATTAAATGCCAGAGCGACAGAGCGGGCTATCTGTTGCACGTATTCACTTCCTCATTAATCTCCTTTCAGGCAGCTCGCATACTGGTTGGCTAATTGGTTCAGAAACGCTGAATAGCTTGTTTTACCCAGTTTGATATTCGTTCCGAGGGGATCCAACGTTCCCATTCGAACGGATGTCCCTCTCGCTACGGCTTCAACGACCGCTGGCCTGAACTGTGGCTCAGCAAAAACGCAAGTTGCTTTTTGCTCAACCAACTGTGTTCTTATTTCATGTAAACGCTGCGCACCAGGTTGAATCTCAGGGTTGACGGTAAAGTGACCAAGCGGTGTTAGCCCGTAGTGTTTTTCGTAGTAGCCATAGGCGTCATGAAAAACGAAATACCCTTTACCCTTGAGCGGTGCGAGCTCGTTACCTACCTGCTTATCGGTTGCGGCTAATTGTGCCTCAAAATCCTTCAGGTTGGCGTCAAGTTTGGCTCGACTTTGCGGCATAAGTTCCACTAATTTATCATGGATTGCAACCGCTGAGGCCCGCGCTATCTCTGGGGAAAGCCAAAGATGCATGTTGTAATCACCATGATGGTGATGCTCGTCACTTTTTTCGCCGTGAGCGTCATTATGCCCATGATCATCATCATCATCGTCAGCGCCTTTCATGAGCAACGGTTTCACGTCATTGAGCTGCGCAATCGTTACCTGTTTTGCGTTAGGAATATTCTTGACTGACTTTTCCATAAACGCCTCCATTTCCGGACCGATCCATACAACTAAGTCCGCGTTCTGTAAGCGTTTTACGTCTGAAGGGCGCAGCGAATAATCGTGTTCGGAAGCCCCGTCAGGCAGCAGAACCTGAGTGTCTGTAACCCCATCTGCAATCGCTGAAGCAATAAAGCCCAACGGCTTAAGTGACGCCACTACAGCGGCATTTGCTGCCTGAGTTGCACTACCCCAAAGAGCAGCGGATAATGCTGCGAAAAGAAGCGTATTTTTATGTAACATAATGCGACCAATCATCGTAACGAATGTGAGAAATGTGATATTATAACATTATATAACTTCTGCAAGACTAAAATTGATATGACGACTTTGGTTTCACTGGAAAATGTCTCGGTCTCTTATGGTCAACGCCGCGTCCTTTCTGACGTATCGCTTGAACTTCGACCCGGCAAAATTTTAACGCTTCTTGGCCCGAATGGGGCCGGAAAGTCTACGCTGGTGCGCGTTGTATTGGGGCTGGTAGCCGCTGATGAAGGGGTTATCAAGCGCAACGGGCATTTGCGGATTGGCTATGTACCGCAAAAACTATACCTCGATACCACACTTCCGCTGACGGTGAGCCGCTTTTTGCGCTTACGGCCAGGCACAAAGAAAGCCGACATTCTCCCTGCGCTAAAGCGTGTTCAGGCCGGGCATCTGATGGATGCGCCGATGCAAAAACTGTCCGGCGGGGAAACACAGCGTGTCTTGCTGGCCCGTGCGTTGCTAAATAAACCACAGCTACTGGTGCTCGATGAACCGACCCAGGGAGTGGATGTGAATGGTCAGGTTGCACTGTACGATCTTATCGATCAGTTGCGACGCGAGCTGGATTGCGCCGTGCTGATGGTATCCCATGATCTGCATCTGGTCATGGCAAAAACCGACGAAGTCCTGTGTCTGAACCATCACATTTGCTGCTCCGGCACACCAGAGGTGGTTTCAATGCACCCTGAATTCATTTCTATGTTCGGGCAACGCGGCGCTGAACAACTCGGAATTTACCGTCACAACCATAATCATCGCCACGATTTACAGGGTCGCATTGTGTTACGCCGGGGAAATGGTCACTCATGATTGAATTATTATTACCCGGCTGGTTAGCCGGGATCATGCTGGCCTGCGCTGCTGGCCCGCTTGGCTCGTTTGTGGTCTGGCGTCGGATGTCTTATTTTGGCGATACGCTGGCGCACGCATCACTGCTGGGCGTTGCGTTTGGTCTGCTGCTGGATGTAAACCCGTTCTACGCGGTTATCGTCGTCACCCTGTTGCTGGCCGCAGGCCTGGTATGGCTGGAGAAACGCCCGCACCTCGCAATAGACACCCTGCTCGGCATTATGGCGCACAGTGCGCTGTCATTAGGCCTGGTGGTTGTCAGCCTGATGTCCAATATTCGCGTGGATCTCATGGCCTATCTGTTTGGCGATCTGCTCGCCGTCACCCCAGAAGATCTGGTGGCCATTGCCATTGGTGTCGTGGTTGTACTGGCTATTCTGTTCTGGCAGTGGCGTAACCTGCTGTCGATGACTATCAGCCCGGATCTGGCCTTTGTTGACGGCGTGAAACTGCAACGTGTCAAGCTATTGCTGATGCTGGTCACAGCACTCACTATCGGTGTGGCGATGAAATTCGTCGGGGCACTGATTATCACATCACTGCTGATAATTCCCGCAGCGACCGCACGTCGTTTCGCCCGTACACCCGAACAGATGGCGGGCGTTGCCGTAGGTGTAGGCATGATAGCGGTGACAGGCGGACTGACCTTCTCAGCGTTCTATGACACTCCGGCGGGGCCATCCGTGGTGCTTTGTGCTGCACTGCTGTTTATCTTCAGTATGATGAAGAAGCAGGCCAGTTGATTATTTGTTGTTGCCGGATGATCTGCACCATCCGGCAACAACAAACTTAAGGCATCTCCGGCGGAGTAATACCAAAGTGGTTCCATGCACGTACAGTCGCCATACGTCCGCGCGGAGTCCGTTGTAAAAAACCTTGCTGAATCAAATACGGTTCCAGCACGTCCTCAATAGTTTCACGTTCTTCGCCGATTGCCGCCGCCAGGTTATCCAACCCGACCGGACCACCGAAGAATTTATCGATTACGGCCAGCAACAGCTTACGGTCCATATAATCGAAGCCTTCAGCATCGACATTGAGCATATCCAGCGCCTGGGCAGCGATATCCGCCGAGATGGTGCCGTCATGCTTCACTTCGGCGAAATCACGCACTCGACGCAGTAAACGGTTGGCAATACGCGGCGTACCGCGTGCCCGGCGCGCCACTTCCAGCGCCCCTTCATCACTCATCTCCAGCCCCATAAAGCGAGCACTGCGTCCAACAATGTGCTGAAGATCAGCGACCTGATAGAATTCCAGTCGCTGAACAATGCCAAAGCGATCACGCAGTGGAGACGTTAACGAACCCGCACGCGTTGTTGCGCCAATCAGGGTAAACGGCGGCAGATCGATTTTAATTGAACGTGCTGCCGGGCCTTCGCCAATCATGATATCCAGCTGATAGTCTTCCATTGCCGGATACAACACCTCTTCCACTACGGGTGACAAGCGATGGATTTCATCAATAAACAGCACATCATGGGGTTCGAGGTTGGTGAGCATAGCCGCCAGATCGCCTGCTTTTTCCAGCACCGGACCGGACGTAGTACGCAGGTTGACGCCCATTTCATTGGCAACAATATTGGCAAGCGTGGTTTTACCGAGACCCGGAGGACCAAAAATTAGCAGGTGATCGAGGGCATCACCGCGCAGCTTCGCCGCCTGGATAAAAATTTCCATCTGCGAACGTACCTGAGGCTGGCCGATATACTCTTCCAGCAATCTGGGGCGGATCGCACGATCCACCAGGTCTTCAGGGGTATTGCTGGCAGCCGAAATCAGGCGATCTGCTTCAATCATCCTTTACCTCACAATGCCGCGCGAAGCGCTTCGCGAATCAGGGTTTCACTGCTGGCATCAGGGCGAGCAATTTTGCTTACCATGCGGCTGGCTTCTTGTGGTTTATAGCCTAACGCTACCAGCGCAGCAACCGCTTCCTGCTCGGCATCATCGCTTACCGGACCAGCAGGTGATGTCAGCACCAGATCGGCTGCCGGGGTAAAGAGGTCGCCATGCAGTCCTTTAAAGCGATCTTTCATTTCAACAATCAGGCGCTCCGCCGTTTTCTTACCAATACCCGGTAGTTTGACCAGCGCCCCCAGTTCTTCACGTTCTACGGCATTGACAAACTGCTGCGCTGACATGCCGGAGAGGATCGCCAGCGCCAGCTTCGGCCCAACGCCGTTGGTTTTAATGAGCTCTTTAAACAGCGTGCGTTCTTGCTTATTGTTAAAGCCATACAGCAGCTGTGCGTCTTCGCGCACCACAAAATGCGTGAAGATGATCGCTTCCTGCCCGGCTTCCGGCAGCTCGTAGAAACAGGTCATCGGCATATGCACTTCATAGCCTACCCCGCCCGTTTCCAGAAGGACCAGTGGGGGTTGTTTTTCAAGAATGATGCCTCTGAGTCTGCCTATCACATGACGCTCCTGCGTTAAGGGCTAAAAGGTAATGCGCTATCATAAAAAAAGGCTGGATAGATATCCAGCCTCATTTGTCACTAACGTAACCTACCGCGCGCTAAATTCAACCTCGACTCACTCATTTGCATGGCGTTCTGGCTGACATGGCAGTGGGTAATGGCAATCGCCAGCGCATCCGCCGCATCCGCCTGAGGGTTCGCCGGGAGTTTGAGCAGCGTACGCACCATGTGCTGTACCTGGCTTTTTTCCGCGCTACCGATACCGACGACGGTCTGTTTAACCTGTCGGGCAGCGTACTCAAACACCGGAAGATCCTGATTGGTCGCAGCAACAATCGCTACGCCGCGCGCCTGTCCCAGTTTCAGCGCCGAATCGGCGTTTTTCGCCATAAAGACCTGCTCGATGGCAAAATAATCCGGCTGGAACTGGGTGATAATTTCCGTCACACCCGCGTATATCAATTTCAGGCGTGACGGGAGATCGTCAACTTTGGTGCGAATACAACCACTGCCGAGGTAGGTCAACTGTCTGCCGACCTGACGGATGACGCCATAACCGGTAATGCGCGACCCCGGGTCAATGCCGAGAATGATAGACATCACGCATCTCCTGTTATTTTATGGCTTAACCGCATCATTCTAACGTAGCTGCAACCTCATCGGAGATTTCGCCGTTGTGGTAAACTTCCTGCACGTCATCGCAATCTTCCAGCATATCGATCAGACGCATCAGTTTCGGCGCTGTTTCTGCATCCATATCCGCTTTGGTGGATGGGATCATAGAAACTTCAGCCGCGTCCGCTTTCAGACCTGCCGCTTCCAGTGCATCACGCACTTTACCCATCTCTTCCCACGCGGTGTAAACGTCAATCGCGCCGTCGTCGAAGGTTACAACGTCTTCAGCACCGGCTTCCAGTGCCGCTTCCATGATGGCGTCTTCGTCGCCTTGCTCAAAGGAGATCACGCCTTTCTTGCTGAACAGGTATGCAACGGAACCGTCGGTACCGAGGTTGCCGCCGGTTTTAGTGAATGCGTGGCGCACTTCCGCAACGGTACGGTTACGGTTATCAGACAGACATTCAATCATCACGGCTGTACCGCCAGGACCGTAACCTTCATAGATGATGGTTTCCATGTTCGCGTCTTCATCACCACCAACACCACGCGCAATCGCACGGTTCAGAGTGTCACGAGTCATGTTGTTTGCCAGCGCTTTATCAACAGCTGCACGCAGACGTGGGTTAGCATCCGGATCGCCACCACCCAATTTAGCCGCCGTCACCAGCTCACGAATGATTTTGGTGAAGATCTTACCGCGCTTAGCGTCCTGCGCTGCTTTACGATGTCTGGTGTTGGCCCATTTACTATGACCTGCCATAAATAATCTCTCCAAAAGCGCGCCTTCTCAGGCGACGTTAATTACAAACTCTTCAATCGCCTGCCGGTTACTCCACGACTTGGTTAATTGTGCAGCCTCGTGCGCATTAACCCAACGGTAGGTCAAATGTTCGGTGAACACGATCTCTCGTTCAGTGGGCAGTGCCAGGCAAAACCAGGACTCCGTATTACGTACAATTCCTGGCGCATAGCGATGACGTAAATGACTAAAAATCTCAAACTCCACCGTGCGCTGGCAGTCAATTAAGGTCAGTTGCTCACGCGCAACATCAATGGCGACCTCTTCCTTTACTTCGCGCATAGCGGCTTGCGACGCGGTTTCACCCTCTTCAAGGCTACCGGTGACCGACTGCCAAAAATCAGGATCGTCGCGCCGCTGTAACATCAGCACTCTCCCGGTGTCCTTTGCATAAATCACGACTAACACCGAGACAGGCTGTTTATATGCCATATCAGTTATTCTCGGCCTTCTTAACAACCTGAATGCTCAGTTCCGCCAGCGCAGCTTCGTTGGCAAAGCTCGGCGCTTCGGTCATCAGACACGCGGCAGCTGTCGTTTTCGGGAAAGCAATAACGTCACGGATGTTATCAGTACCGGTCAGCAGCATGGTCAGACGATCCAGACCAAACGCCAGGCCCGCGTGCGGCGGTGTACCGTATTTCAGCGCGTCCAGCAGGAAGCCGAATTTCTCGCGCTGCTCTTGTTCGTTGATACCCAGAATACCGAATACGGTCTGCTGCATATCACCGTTATGGATACGTACTGAACCACCGCCTACTTCGTAGCCGTTGATAACCATATCGTACGCATTGGCAACCGCATCTTCCGGCGCAGCTTTCAGCTCAGCCGCCGTCATGTCTTTCGGCGAGGTGAACGGGTGGTGCATCGCGGTCAAACCGCCTTCACCATCGTCTTCAAACATTGGGAAGTCGATAACCCACAACGGCGCCCATTTGGATTCGTCGGTCAGGTTCAGGTCTTTACCCAGTTTCAGGCGCAGAGCCCCCATCGCGTCGGCAACCACTTTCTTATTGTCGGCACCGAAGAAGATCATATCGCCGTCTTGTGCGCCAGTACGTTCCAGAATGGCTTCAATGATTTCAGCATTCAGGAACTTGGCCACCGGGCTGGTTACCCCTTCCAGACCTTTCGCACGCTCGGTGACTTTGATGTATGCCAAACCTTTCGCGCCGTAGATCTTAATGAAGTTACCGTAATCGTCGATCTGCTTACGGCTAAGTGCAGCGCCGCCAGGTACGCGCAGAGCCGCTACACGCCCTTTCGCATCGTTAGCCGGACCAGAGAACACGGCGAATTCAACAGATTTCAGCAGATCAGCAACGTCCACCAGCTCCATCGGGTTACGCAGATCCGGCTTATCGGAGCCGTAACGACGCTCAGCTTCAGCAAAGGTCATGATCGGGAAATCCCCCAGATCCACACCTTTTACTTCCTGCCACAGATTACGCACCAGCGCTTCCATCACTTCACGCACCTGCGGTGCGGTCATGAAGGAGGTCTCAACATCGATCTGAGTAAATTCAGGCTGGCGGTCAGCACGTAAGTCTTCGTCACGGAAGCATTTTACGATCTGGTAGTAACGGTCGAAGCCAGACATCATCAGCAGCTGTTTGAACAACTGAGGAGACTGTGGCAGTGCGTAGAATTTACCTTTATGTACGCGAGACGGTACCAGGTAGTCACGCGCACCTTCTGGCGTCGCTTTCGTCAGCATCGGCGTTTCGATGTCGAGGAAGCCGTGGTCGTCCATGAAACGACGCACCAGGCTGGTAATTTTGGCACGCGTTTTCAAACGCTGCGCCATTTCAGGGCGACGCAGATCGAGGTAGCGATACTTCAGACGAGCTTCTTCAGTATTTACGTGGTTAGAGTCGAGCGGCAGTGAATCTGAACGGTTGATAATGACCAGATCGGATGCCAGCACTTCAATTTCGCCCGTCGCCATATCGGCGTTGACGTTTTTCGCGTCACGCGCACGCACGGTACCCGTGACCTGAATGCAGAACTCATTACGCAGTTCGGAGGCCAGCTTTAACGCGTCCGCACGGTCCGGATCGAAAAATACCTGCACGATACCTTCGCGGTCGCGCATATCGATAAAGATCAGGCTACCAAGATCACGACGACGGTTGACCCAACCACACAGAGTCACCTGCTGCCCCTCGTGGGACAGACGTAGCTGTCCGCAATATTCTGTACGCATGAGATATCCCTTAACTTTGCCGCAGGCAGATTGTCACCTGCCCGGCAGATGACGAAGTCGCAGCTTTAGCTGAATGTCACAACTGAATGAAAAAAGGCGGCTATTATACTGGAAATTCTGCCGCACGATAAGAGCCTACTGGGATAGACTCTCAGTCCGGTACTGACTGTACGCGTGTTTCCTAAGCGGGTATTGCGTAATCTCACAAAAAATAACAAAAATTGTCGCCCCTTTCACACAGATTCGCGATTAAGGTGTAACGGAATTCTTTTTTTACTGGAGTCACCATGCTGGAACTGAATGCAAAAACAACCGCTCTGGTCGTCATCGATCTACAGGAAGGGATCCTGCCTTTCGCGGGTGGGCCTCATTCGGCAAACGACGTAGTCGCCCGCGCGGCACAACTGGCGGCAAAATTCCGTACTAACGGTTCACCGGTGGTGATGGTTCGCGTTGGCTGGTCTGCGGATTATGCCGAGGCGCTAAAACAACCGGTTGATGCCCCAACGCCAGCCAAAGTATTACCCGACAACTGGTGGGAATACCCGCAAGCGCTGGGAAAATGTGCGACAGACCTGGAGGTCACCAAGCGCCAGTGGGGAGCATTCTACGGTACGGACCTGGAACTACAGCTGCGCCGTCGTGGTATCGACACCATCGTCCTTTGCGGGATCTCTACGAACATTGGCGTCGAATCCACCGCGCGTAATGCCTGGGAGCTGGGTTTTAGCCTGATCGTTGCCGAAGACGCCTGCAGTGCCGCCAGCGCCGACCAGCATCAGGGCAGCATGACGCATATTTTCCCACGCATTGCCCGCGTACGCCGCGTTGACGAGATCCTGCAAGCACTATGATCTATATCGGCTTACCCCAATGGTCACACCCGAAATGGATGCGTCTGGGGATCACCAGCCTTGAAGAGTATGCCCGCCACTTTAACTGCGTGACGCGGGTATTTTAAAAATCACTAAAGAACGCCCAAGAGCATGTGTATTCTCTAGTGTATTCAACGCATTAAAATATGACATCGCATGAAATTCGGTAAACTTCATGTGTACAATAATGTCCCATTCATGCCCCATAATAGGCATTTTTGTCCCATCCTTGCCCCATAAGTCCCCAGCCTGCTCCCTATAACTTCTATACTTTCTATCTGTTGTGAATTTGGAGGTTTCTATGTGTGGACGCTTTTCACAGTCAATGACGCGTGAAGATTATCTTGCCCTGCTCGCTGATGAATCAGAACGCGACATTTCACTCAATCTCGCACCAACTAGTCAACTATATTCGGCACGAGATATTAAAGTTCAGCTGTTAAATTTATATGGTACACGGTTACACGTATCTTATATAAAATTAAACAATAAAAACAATGCAATACATATTAAACCCCATTAATATCATTTACTAACTTTGTCAATTTATCTATAGATAGTGGCTGTGAGTAATACCATCCTTGGACACCGCACTCAGGGAACATTTCAGTTAAATATTTCACCTGAGTTGATGTCTCGACACCTTCGAAAACGACTTTGTTAGTTATATCTTTAAAAATCTCCACCAATCCTGATACGATATTATTATTTACAGAAGGTTCACCAATAGAATATGTAATTGACTTATCAATTTTAATTTCATCTACTTGTAAATTTGATAGCCAGTTTAAATTTGAATGACCAGTCCCGAAATCATCAATAGCTATTGATATACCTTTATTATTAAATAAAGAAATAACCTTTTGGATGGAATTTATTTCCGCGCTCTGCCTTTCTGTTAACTCCATCATTATCATACCAGGTTTTATATTTGATTCATCAATCATCTGAAACACTTTTTCTTGAAATGATTCCGACAGAAGGTCTTGAGAACTAACATTAATGCTTATAAAAATATCAAATTCCTCAGAAAGAGACATGGTTTGCTTTACTGCCATTCGAAATACAAAATCACTTATTTCCTGGATTAAACCATGCTTCTCTGCAATAGGGATAAAAATATCAGGAGGAATGCTACCAATATCATGATCATCCCATCTAATTAGTGCTTCCACACCAATAATTTTTCCGGTTTTTATTTTATAAATAGGTTGATACACAAGATATAATGATTCGCTTCTTATCGCATTTTTTAATCTTGAAACTAATGATTGCTTACGTGCAACTCTTTGATTATAAAAACCACCCAGAAGAACACCGGTTACAATAGATGTAAAGAAAATCAACAACATCGTTAACCAACTATCGAAACTCATCCACGGAAATTTAACTCCCCCCATGACACAGACATTATTATTTTTATTACAGCTTTGCGTGGTAATAAGTCCTAGTTGGTAGGATTTATCATGCTGAGCCTCTTCAAGAAGATCGACCTGCTCACCAAGTTTGAACAAATGAAGCGAATGATCTCTGTCACCTACAATTGCAGAAAACCCCTTCTCTTCATGGTCTGTAACAAATCTATTAAATGCAAATGGTGAAATCGTTATGGCTAATTTTTGATTGCTTAGCAAATCAGCTTTTACATTATTTTCCAGTAACACACCAAAAAACCAAGTTACATTGTCCTTTTCAACTTTTCTATCATAGATATTGAGAAGCAATGGTGCTGGCAACACTCCCCATAAAGCACTACATATGACTGCACCATTTGAAATAAATGATATATCTTTTATAAGAGCATAGGGCCATAAGGCCACTCTTAGAGCATGAAGTTGTAGTTCACTACAAGGACTATAAGCATTAAATATTTCATAACTATCATTTATTTTATCAATCTGTTGAATGAGACTAACGCTTCTATTCAAAACTCGTTCTGTATATGATGCAATCCTCTCCTTGTATATATAATACATTGAAATCTCAGACAATGAGAAAAAAATAAAAAATGAAAACGTGATTGATATCACATAAGGCTTAATTCGTTTTAAATTGTGGTTATTCTTCACGCCGACCTCTTTATATGCCTGACCCTATGTAACAACATACATTCTACTATCTGTCGTGAATCAAATACATACAGTTAAAACATATTATCGGCTAAAACAAATATTTCTTTATGTTTTTTGTTAGAAAAGAACGTTATAAAATAACGCAAAACCACATCCAAGTTAGATTTATGTTTGCATTTTAGCCAAATAAGTGGCACTTCATCTTGTATTCATAGGTCTAATGTAAAGGATGTAATTCTAAGGGAAATAAGTGTGAAACCGCGCCTTTTCCCGATACTGGTACTTGGGTAAAACCGATGATGACGCTGCCGGCGATCAACACTGACGCCAGCAAGCACGAGAAGGAACAGATAAGCCACACTATCCAGGAGATGTTTGAAGAGGCTGATATGTGGCTGGTGTCAGATTAAGGGACAATATACTGCAGTGACGTCATTGCATGCGACGCAGCTGCGGCAACGATCTATTGCTGAGGGTCCTGCTGAATTTGCTCAAGCTCCAGTTCAGTGTTTTTCATTGCCGCCATCGCATCGTCATTACTCCTGTTCCAGATACTGTCTGA
>NZ_JAOWIF010000042.1:30175-493902 GCF_030332225.1 Citrobacter sp. Cu233 | reverse complement strand
ATTTTTCTCTTCAACCGGACCGGCTGTTTGTGTGAAGTGATTCACATCCGCCGTGTCGATGGAGGCGCATTATAGGGAGTCGACTCAGGAAGACAAGCGGAAAAATGCATTTTTGTTTCAACCGCTCACCTTTTATCCATAACGCTTACTTTTGCTGCTTTTTTATCGCCATTGGCAGGTCCGCCAGACTATTTAGCACTAAATCTGCCGCATTTTCTGCTTCCGGAGTGACTGGCTTGCCTGTGCGCACTAATACCTTCGTTCCTACATTTGCAGCTGTCGCCGCCTGCATATCTTCTATTTTGTCGCCCACCATATAAGAAGCAGCCATATCGATGTGCAGAAAGTCTCGCGCTGAGATAAACATGCCCGGATGTGGTTTACGGCAGTCGCAGACCTGGCGGTACTCTTCGACTGTGCCCTGTGGATGATGAGGACAATAATAGATACCATCCAGATCAACATCGCGATCGGCCAATGACCAATCCATCCATTCAGTCAACGTTTCGAATTGTGCCTCGGTAAATTTGCCACGGGCAATACCAGACTGGTTCGTCACGACAATCAGCGCATAACCCATCTTTTTAAGTTCACGCATAGCATCAATGACACCGTCGATAAATTCAAACTCGTCGATCTCATGGACGTAACCGTGGTCCACATTAATAGTGCCGTCACGGTCGAGAAAAATTGCGGGTACAGACTTTGCCACCTTTTATAGCTCCTGAATAAGGCATGTTGCTCTAGTATCGCATGTTTCGGCGGGCAAGAAAGTGCTCATCGTGCAAAGCCCGATTGATTTAGACGTCTGGATGCCTTAACATCCATCTTGTTGACGGCGTCGACCGTACCAGACAGACGAAAATGCCACGGCTAACTTAATTACGATAATAAATAACCAATGATTAAACTTTCGAATATCACCAAAGTGTTCCAGCAGGGGACTCGCACGATTCAGGCGCTAAACAATGTCAGCCTGCATGTTCCCGCCGGACAGATTTATGGCGTTATTGGTGCCTCCGGTGCCGGTAAAAGTACACTCATTCGCTGCGTAAACCTGCTCGAGCGCCCGACTGAAGGCAGTGTTCAGGTTGGCGGTCAGGAGCTGACGACGCTCTCTGAATCCGGGCTGACTAAAGCGCGCCGTCAAATTGGCATGATTTTCCAGCACTTTAACCTGCTCTCCTCCCGTACTGTTTTTGGCAACGTTGCGCTTCCGCTGGAGCTGGATAACACGCCAAAAGAAGAGATTAAACGTCGTGTGACGGAACTGTTGGATTTGGTTGGCCTTGGCGACAAGCACGACAGCTACCCGGCGAACCTTTCCGGTGGTCAGAAGCAACGTGTAGCGATTGCCCGTGCTCTGGCAAGTAACCCTAAAGTACTGCTGTGCGATGAAGCCACCAGCGCCCTCGACCCCGCTACGACCCGCTCGATTCTCGAATTACTGAAAGATATTAACCGTCGCCTGGGTCTCACCATTCTGCTGATTACTCATGAGATGGACGTTGTAAAACGTATCTGTGACTGCGTCGCGGTCATCAGCAATGGTGAACTGATTGAGCAGGACACCGTCAGCGAAGTGTTCTCACACCCCAAAACCCCGCTGGCACAGAAGTTTATCCAGTCCACGCTGCATTTGGATATTCCGGAAGATTACCTGGAACGTTTAAAAGCAGAGCCGCAAGCCGACAGCGTGCCCATGCTGCGCATGGAGTTCACCGGTCACTCTGTTGATGCACCATTACTCTCAGAAACGGCCCGCCGTTTTAATGTGAATAACAACATTATCAGCGCGCAGATGGATTACGCCGGCGGCGTGAAGTTCGGCATCATGCTGACTGAAATGCACGGTACACAAGAAGACACACAAGCTGCCATTAGCTGGTTGCAGGAACACCACGTAAAAGTAGAGGTACTGGGTTATGTCTGAGCCGATGATTTGGCTGCTGGTTCGCGGCGTATGGGAAACGCTGGCAATGACCTTTGTGTCCGGTTTTTTTGGCTTTGTGATTGGCCTGCCCGTTGGCGTACTGCTGTACGTAACGCGTCCAGGACAAATCATTGAGAACGCGAAGTTGTACCGCACGCTTTCTGCGCTGGTTAACATTTTCCGTTCCATCCCATTCATTATTTTGTTGGTCTGGATGATTCCATTCACCCGCATGATTGTTGGCACCTCTATCGGTTTGCAGGCTGCTATCGTCCCGCTAACCGTTGGCGCCGCGCCATTTATTGCTCGTATGGTTGAGAACGCCTTGCTGGAGATCCCAACCGGGCTGATTGAGGCCTCCCGTGCGATGGGCGCTACACCGTTACAGATCGTGCGTAAGGTATTGCTGCCTGAAGCTCTCCCCGGTCTGGTCAATGCAGCAACGATTACCCTGATTACCCTGGTCGGTTACTCAGCTATGGGCGGTGCTGTCGGTGCAGGCGGTCTTGGCCAGATTGGCTATCAGTATGGTTACATTGGGTATAACGCTACCGTAATGAATACAGTACTGGTATTGCTCGTCGTTCTGGTTTATTTAATTCAGTTATCCGGCGATCGCATCGTCCGGGCAGTCACGCACAAATAACGTTACACACAACACTAAAAACTCATTAAGAAAAGGAAATAAGCATGGCGTTCAAATTCAAAACCTTTGCGGCAGTTGGAGCCCTGATCGGTTCTCTGGCACTTGTGGGTTGTGGCCAGGATGAAAAAGATCCTAACCACATCAAAGTGGGTGTTATCGTTGGCGCAGAGCAGCAGGTTGCTGAAGTCGCACAGAAAGTGGCTAAAGAAAAATACGGTCTGGATGTTGAACTGGTCACGTTCAACGATTATGTCCTGCCCAATGAAGCGCTGAGCAAAGGCGATATCGATGCAAACGCCTTCCAGCACAAACCGTACCTGGATCAGCAGATCAAAGATCGTGGTTACAAACTGGTTGCCGTAGGCAATACCTTTGTTTATCCGATTGCAGGCTACTCCAAAAAAATCAAATCACTGAATGAACTGCAGGATGGCTCTCAGGTCGCTATTCCAAACGACCCGACTAACCTCGGCCGTTCCCTGCTGCTGTTGCAGAAAGTCGGCTTGATTAAACTGAAAGATGGCGTTGGCCTGCTGCCGACCGCGCTGGACGTGATTGAAAACCCGAAAAACCTGAAGCTGGTTGAACTGGAAGCGCCGCAGTTGCCACGCTCACTGGACGACGCGCAAATCGCACTGGCAGTCATCAACACCACCTATGCCAGCCAGAT
Source organism: Citrobacter sp. Cu233 (assembly GCF_030332225.1). Taxonomy (GTDB): domain Bacteria; phylum Pseudomonadota; class Gammaproteobacteria; order Enterobacterales; family Enterobacteriaceae; genus Citrobacter. Next base: position 490,653 of record NZ_JAOWIF010000042.1, on the reverse strand, counting down.
CGGCCTGACTCCGGCAAAAGACGGTATCTTTGTTGAAGATAAAGATTCCCCATACGTGAACCTGATCGTGACTCGTGAAGACAATAAAGATGCTGAGAACGTGAAGAAATTCGTTGAAGCATACCAGTCAGACGAAGTGTACGAAGCGGCAAACAAAGTCTTCAACGGCGGTGCTGTTAAAGGCTGGTAATTTTAGGCTGTTTTCACAATCTGTAATATCATCAGGACGGGCGCTTGCCCGTCTTGTCATTTATGCAAGCACCTGATTCAATATCTGACGTTTAGATCATTCATTGAGGAAATATTATGCGTGCTTTACCGATCTGTTTAGTAGCACTCATGCTGAGCGGCTGTTCTATGTTAAGCAGATCCCCTGTTGAACCCGTTCAAAGCACCGCTACCCCGCCAAAAGCGGAGCCGGAAAAACCAAAAGCACCGCGCGCGACGCCGGTCAGAATTATTACCAACGCAGAAGATCTGGTCGGTAAACCATTCCGCGATCTTGGCGAAGTGAGTGGAGAGTCCTGCCAGGCATCAAACCAGGATTCCCCTCCGAGTATTCCAACCGCACGCAAACGCATGCAGATAAACGCATCCAAAATGAAAGCCAATGCGGTATTGCTGCACAGCTGCGAAGTCACCAGCGGGACGCCGGGTTGCTATCGTCAGGCTGTTTGCATCGGTTCTGCCCTGAACATTTCGTCTAAATGAGTCATTTTCAGTTCGAGCAAATAGGCGTTATCCGCTCTCCTTATAAAGAAAAGTTCGCTGTGCCGCGCCAGCCGGGTCTGGTGAAAAGCGCCAACGGCGAACTGCATTTGCTCGCGCCCTATAACCAGGCCGATGCTGTTCGCGGCCTGGAAGCATTCAGCCATTTGTGGGTGATTTTTGTTTTTCATCAGACAATGGAAGGTGGATGGCGTCCAACCGTGCGCCCACCCCGTCTGGGCGGTAACGCCAGAATGGGCGTCTTTGCCACGCGTTCAACCTTTCGCCCTAACCCTGTCGGGATGTCGCTGGTTGAGTTAAAAGAAATTGTCTGCCACAAAGAGCGCGTTATTCTGAAACTCGGTAGTCTGGACCTGGTCGACGGAACGCCGGTGGTCGACATCAAACCTTATCTGCCATTTGCAGAAGCACTGCCTGACGCCACAGCCAGCTACGCGCAGCATGCGCCGGTTGCTGAAATGGCGGTAAGTTTCACTACGGAGGTTGAACAACAGCTTCTGACGCTGGAAAAACGTTATCCATTGCTGAAAACATTTATCGGCGAAGTACTGGCACAGGACCCACGTCCTGCGTATCGTAAGGGTGAAGAGACAGGCAAAGCGTATGCCGTCTGGCTACACGATTTCAACGTGCGCTGGCGCGTAACGGAAGAAGGTTTTGAAGTCTTTGCGCTTGAACCCCGCTAATTTCGTGCCCTTCTCTTTTGACATCCCTTTCTCGCTGGTAAACTAAACCACTTTTTTTGTGTCAGGCTGGCATCCAGCCTGTTCGATCGTTCAACTGGAACCGTAACAACATGCGTACTAGCCAATATCTGCTCTCCACTCTGAAGGAGACTCCTGCCGACGCCGAAGTCATCAGCCACCAGCTGATGCTGCGCGCCGGGATGATCCGCAAGCTGGCCTCCGGGTTATACACCTGGCTGCCGACCGGCGTGCGCGTCCTGAAAAAAGTCGAAAACATCGTGCGTGAAGAAATGAACAACGCCGGTGCGATCGAGGTGTTGATGCCGGTCGTTCAGCCTTCTGAACTGTGGGAAGAGAGCGGTCGTTGGGAACAGTACGGCCCGGAACTGCTGCGTATCGCAGACCGTGGCGATCGCTCATTCGTACTCGGCCCAACGCATGAAGAAGTCATCACCGACCTGATCCGTAATGAGCTGAGCTCTTACAAACAGCTGCCGCTGAACTTCTATCAGATCCAGACGAAATTCCGTGATGAAGTTCGCCCACGATTCGGCGTGATGCGTTCCCGCGAATTCCTGATGAAAGATGCGTACTCTTTCCATACTTCTCAGGAATCTCTGCAGGAAACTTACGACGCGATGTATGCCGCGTACAGCAAAATCTTTAGCCGTATGGGCCTGGATTTCCGCGCAGTACAGGCTGATACCGGCTCTATCGGCGGTAGCGCTTCTCACGAATTCCAGGTGTTGGCACAAAGCGGCGAAGATGACGTTGTATTCTCCGACAGCTCCGATTTTGCTGCCAACATCGAATTTGCTGAAGCCGTTGCGCCGAAAGAACCCCGCGCAGCCGCCACTCAGGAAATGACGCTGGTTGACACACCGAATGCGAAAACTATCGCGGAACTGGTTGAGCAGTTTAATCTGCCCATTGAAAAAACCGTTAAAACCCTGCTGGTGAAAGCGGTTGAAGGCAGCAGCTACCCGCTGGTTGCTCTGCTGGTTCGCGGCGATCACGAGCTGAACGAAGTTAAAGCAGAAAAACTGCCGCAGGTTGCCAGCCCGCTGACTTTTGCTACTGAAGAAGAAATCCGTGCCGTCGTGAAAGCAGGTCCGGGTTCACTCGGTCCGGTGAACATGCCAATCCCGGTGGTTATCGATCGTACCGTGGCGGTAATGAGCGATTTCGCTGCCGGTGCAAACATCGATGGTAAACACTACTTTGGTATTAACTGGGATCGTGATGTTGCAACGCCAGAAGTGGCAGATATCCGTAATGTGGTCGCAGGCGACCCAAGCCCGGATGGCAAAGGTACACTGCTGATTAAACGTGGTATCGAAGTGGGTCACATCTTCCAACTGGGTACCAAGTATTCTGAAGCGATGAAAGCTGCCGTTCAGGGTGAAGATGGCCGTAATCAGATTCTGACCATGGGCTGCTACGGTATCGGGGTGACTCGCGTTGTTGCTGCCGCTATTGAGCAGAACTTTGACGATCGTGGCATTGTATGGCCGGATGCTATCGCACCGTTCCAGGTCGCTATTCTGCCAATGAACATGCACAAATCCTACCGTGTGCAGGAACTGGCAGAGAAGCTGTACGCAGAACTGCGTGCACAGGGTATCGAAGTGCTGATGGACGATCGTAAAGAGCGTCCGGGTGTGATGTTTGCCGATATGGAACTGATCGGTGTTCCGCACACCATCGTGCTCGGTGACCGTAACCTCGATAACGATGATATCGAATACAAATATCGTCGTAACGGCGAGAAACAGCTGATTAAAACCGGCGACATTGTTGACTATCTGGTCAAAGCGATTAAAGGCTAACACCAGCAAAAGGCCCTGATAATCAGGGCCTTTTTTTACATGGATTGTATAAAATGGCTAAACCAACAGCGTATTACCGACTGCTCTTCCCCATCTGTCTTCTTCTTTCAGCCTGCACGGTTGACGTCAGTCAGCAGAATTCATCTGCAACCGCTGTAGATGCACAGGCAAAAAAATGGGTGGTAAAATTCCAGCATCAAAGCTCATTTACCGCTAAGGCACTACATGAGATTACAGATACCGACCTCAAGCCTGGCGATCTATTATTCTCTTCCAGCCTTGGGGTCACGTCATTCAGTATCCGCGCGTTCAGCACTTCTTCCGTCAGTCATGTCGCCGTTTACCTGGGTAATAATGAAGTTGCAGAAGCGACCGGGGCGGGCGTACAAATCGTTTCTCTTAAGCAGGTGGAAAAGCACAGTGATAAGCTTTTTGCCCTGAGGGTCCCCGACCTCACCCCGCAGCAGGCCGAAGACATCAAAATATTTGCCTATAAAATCAAGGACAGCGGCTATAACTATCGCGGCATCGCAGAATTTATTCCGTTTATGATGACCAAGCAAATATGTTCGTTGAATCCTTTCTCAGAGGATTTTCGCCAGCAATGCATCAGCGGACTGGCGAAAGCACAATTGAGCAATACCAGCGAGGGGGAAAAGAAGGCGTGGTTTTGCTCCGAATTCGTGAGTGATGCGTTTGCCAAAGCCGGGCATCCGCTAACGATGGCGCAGTCGGGTTGGATCAGTCCTTCCGACCTGATGCATATGCGCGAAGGCGATATTTCCGCGTTTAAGTCTGAAACGCAGCTACAGTATGTCGGCCACCTGAAGTTAGGAATTTATATCAGAACGAGCCGCTTTGTTGGATTGATCTGATAAAATCTATGAAGCCGAAAATAGGAAAAACTGTCCGCGAAATCACCGGACAGTTTTTATAAGCGACAGATTAATTTTCGCAACTCTGCCCGGGGATAAACTTAATTTCTTTATCCGCTCTTAAAGTTTTAACTGGCACGCCCGTATCCGGATTTGCTTCCATCGTGAAGTGCCCTTCCACCGTTAGCAGAACCGCCTTATCCGTTGCGCCACGCGCAGCCAGATAATCTCGCTCCAGTTGCGCATTGTTCGCTACAGAAACGCGTTTACCCGTTGCGCAGTCGGTAAAGATCGCCGCATCCGCCATGTAGAAATACATCCCACGCATCGGCATTGGCGTCACGGGCAGACTGGCAGAAACCGGCTGCAAGGTGTAGTTGAGCTGTGACTCAATTGGATTGCCTTCACGATCGAGCATTTCCAGTGCCTCGCCTTTTGCCCGGTAGTAAGACTTTTCACCTTTGCTGTCCGTCAGCACCAGCTTGTCAGCCGTACGCGCCCACGAGCCATATGAAGCAAACGAAGAGGGTTCATCACGTACGCCCTGATAGCGTTCGTTCATTACCCATGTTCCATCTTTTTCCAGGAACAAAGAGGTTTCAATCCCTTCGCAGTCCGCACAAGGCAAGATGCCACGCCAGCTTTGCTGCATCGGTTTTAATTCTGCCGCTTGTGTCGGTTGCAGAACATCAACTTCAGAGCGATTGTTACAGCCGATCAAGGCAAAGAGTGTAAATACAGCTGCTAATGACAGTATTGCTGTTTTCACCACAGATTCCTTCTAAATATTGTATTCCCATTCGTCAGTCCTGTGGGCGACGAACTTTCCCGCGCAGTGCCTTCACAGTGGATTTTTGCGCCTTCGATGACAATCTGCGCTCTTTTGAAGCGCGTGTCGGGCGCGTTGCCTGCCTGCTTTTCTGCACTGCGGTTAATTCTTTAATCACTGCCACCAGCCGGGATATTGCCGCTTCCCGGTTCAATTCCTGGCTACGGTATTCCTGAGCCTTAATAATAATGACACCATCGCCGCTGATCAGATGATGGCTGGCAGCCAATAGGCGTTCCTTGTAATACTCTGGCAGGCTGGAGGTCCGAATGTCAAAGCGCAAATGAATAGCCGTTGAGGTCTTGTTAACGTGCTGTCCACCTGCCCCCTGTGCCCGAATAGCGGTGATTTCCAGCTCGTTATCAGGGATAGAGACATTTCGGGAGATAATAATCATCAACGCTGCTGCCACGCAGACAGATGAATTTCCAGATTGTTCTGAGAGTCTGACAACCAGATAGCACCGTCCTGAATAGTTGCCTGCAGCGCCATGGTGCGTCCTGCGAACTCACTCAGTTGCGCCAGTTGTTCATCATCCAGATACCACACGGATAAATTGGCAAACTGCGCGCATCGGGTCTGATTCTGCTGCCACCAGATTTGCGCTGCGCGGCTGTTATAGGCAAACAAAGCGACTTCAGCAGACTGGGTACACGCCTTCTTAAGGCGACGTTCATCCGGCAAACCGAGTTCAATCCAGAGATCGATGCCCAGGTGATCGTTGCGCAACCATGCTTCGGGTTCGTCTTCAGCGCTTAAACCCCGCGTGAATTGCAGCCGCTCGTCAGCATATTTAATCCATGCCAACAAACGCAACATCATGCGTTCCTGGGTTTCTGAAGGATGACGCGCCAGCGTCAATGTCGCGTCAAGAAACTGGTTGCGGTCGAGATCCGCTACATTGACGACGGCTTTATAGATTGTCGCTTTAAGCGCCATGGGAGAACTCCTTTTGAATCAGGCGTCCATTGTAGCGAAAACTGTGGCAAAAGGCTGCTAACCGCTAACGAACGTACCGTCTATCAAGGCGCTGATATTGCTTGAATGAGTATGGTATAGTCACCTTGCTAAACAGAGTTTATCTTCGTAGGCTTAGACTTGCATCCACGGTTAAGTCAGAGTGCTGACAGGAGGGCATGTGGAAAAATATTGTGAGTTAATACGCAAGCGGTACGCGGAAATCGCCAGCGGAGACTTAGGGTATGTCCCGGATGCGCTGGGTTGCGTATTGAAGGTACTTAATGAAGTGGCGGCAGACAGCGCCCTTTCAGAGTCGGTCAGGGAAAAGGCGGCCTATGCTGCCGCGAACTTACTGGTGAGCGATTATGTCAATGAATGAAACGTATCAACCCATCAACTGTGATGATTACGACAATCTTGAACTCGCCTGCCAGCACCATTTGTTACTGACGCTGGCGCTCAAAGATGGCGAAGTTCTGCAGGCGAAAGCCAATGACCTGGTTTCACGCAAAAATGTGGAATATCTGGTCGCCGATGTCTCGGGTGAAACCCGTGAGCTTCGCCTCGACAAAATTGCCAGCTTCAGCCACCCGCAAATCGGTACTGTGGTGGTCAGCGAATCCTGATTATTTTGTTGCCGGATGGCGGTGCAGGCTCCTTATCAGACCTACTTTCCATACGATACGTAGGCCTGATAAGCGCAGCGCCATCAGGCACGCCACACCAGACTCACCCCGTCTTCATCTTTTGCCAGCCCGTCATGCGTCACGAAGGCCCCTGCAGCCGCAATCAGCGTGTCACCGTAAAACAGTAATGGCGTGGTGTCTCGCCGCCAGGGAGGAATACCCTGCTCCTGCCAGATTTTTTTAAGCTTACGCCCACCGTTACGCCCGACAATATGCAATAACCCTGGCGCTTTAAAACGAATACTAACGGGTTCATCAACGTGTGGCCTGCGCAGCTCACCCGTAGCGATAAGCTGTATCTCGCCCAACCCTGCAGGCAGCGCTAACGGCGTTTTCCAGGATTGCCACGGGATGACGGTTTCACTTTGCCCGTCAACCGACTTCACCCACCACAGCTGCGACTGATAACGGCGGACGTCATACTCACCAAGGTGAAAACAGGGCGATGCGTCCTCACGTGCCAACGCGACTTCCTGCCAGATACGTTCTAACGCATCACGGGAAGGCATCGGTGCATTTAATCCTGCCAGCCAGCGACGAAGCAGCGCAGCACGTCGTACGGTACTCATCGTCATTAATGGCCCGAGCAAGAGTGTACCTTGCGCCGTAACGCAGTTGGCTAAATCGTCGGTCAGCAACTCATCCAGTAAACGTTCCTGCTCGGCACACAGCGCAGCGCTACGGGCTGTAGCTTGCGCAAAGCGCGGCCACCGCTGTTGCAGGTGCGGGATAATACGCAGACGTAAGAAGTTGCGATCGTAGGCATCATCCTGATTACTTTCATCTTCAATCCACCGTAATTCATGCTGGCGCGCCCACTGCTCAAGCGCACCACGCGTTTGCATCAACAGAGGTCGAATGAGTTGGGTACCGCTAAAAGGCGAACTTTCCCCCATGGCCGAAAGCCCTGCAGGACCACTACCACGCTTAAGCGCTAACAAAAATGTCTCACATTGATCGTCCAGATGCTGAGCGGTCATCAGCACCTCTCCAGGCAACAGTGTCTGCGCAAAGGCCTGATAGCGCGCTCGTCGGGCTTGCGCCTCGATGCCCAGCCCGTCATCCTGCAGATGAACCCGCTCAACCACCAGTGGAACCTGCCACTGCACGCATACCGCCTCACAATGTTGCACCCAACGGTCTGCGTGCGGGCTTAACCCATGATGTATATGGATGGCCCGCAGAGAGACCTCCGGATGCTGCATTCGCCACAGCACCAGTTGGTGCAACAGCACGGTAGAGTCGAGGCCGCCGCTAAAGGCAACGAGGATCGCGTTAGTGTTCAGAAGTGAAGTATTCAGCGTAAGTGTCGTCATGATGATTGCTTACAATAGCATTGCCCGGCACGTTACCGGGCTAAAGCGACAATGACAAGCCTTACAGCTCATACAGTTCAAGCGGTAATCCGTCTGGATCGTTAAAAAACGTAACGCGTTTACCGGTAAAGGGATCGATGCGCACCGGCTCACATTTCACATGGTGGCCTTCAAGATGAGCAATCGACTTTTCCACATCCTCGACGCTGAACGCCAGATGGCGTAAACCGCAGGCTTCCGGTCTACTGGGACGACAGGGGGGAAATGGAAAAGAAAAAAGCTCAATCACGTACTGGCCATTCAGCGCCAGATCACCTTTCCAGGAGTCACGTTCTTCCCGGTAGGCTTCACTCATTAACGTGAAGCCTAATACATCACAGTAAAATGCCTTACTGGCCCTGTAGTCCGTCGCAATAATGGCAATATGGTGAACCTGTTTTAACCCCAGCATGTTCTTCGCCTCTTTAATTTTACTCTCAGCACGTTACTCGTGCGCAACGGGTTCAGGCAAGTCGTTATGCCATTTTTAGGACTCTCACACGATACACGCCGTCCTCTCCCAACTTAGCTCCATGAATATCAGTTTCAAATCCAGGGTAGCGCTGCCCCACAGAGCACAGCATCAGCAGGAAATCGAGCACTGACCGGCTTTTTTCTGTGATCATTTCTCCGGGCATCAGCAGCGGGACACCGGGAGGATAAGGCAAGATCATATTGGCAGAAACGCGCCCCACCAGTTGATCGAGGGTCACGGTCTCCACTTCACCTTTGATCTGCCGCTGCCAGGCCTGATGTGGCGTCATTTTCATTTCCGGCAACGTGTCGAATGCCCGCAGCATCAACCCGGAGAGATCGTGTTGGCGGATCAATCGATGGATTCCCTGTGCCAGATCCTGAATGCGCATATTGCGATAAAAATCGGGATCCTCAGCATACAGATCCGGCAGCATGTTTTTAACGCGTAAATTCAGATCGTACGAACGTTTAAATTCCGTTAGTCCACGTAGCAGACCCATCGCCCGGGTTTTATCAATACCAATACTGAACAGGAATAACAGATTATACGGGCCCGTTTTCTCCACGACGACACCGCGTTCATCAAGGAATTTCGCCACCAGTGCAGCGGGGATCCCCTCTTCGCTCATATTTCCCTGCTCATCCATCCCTGGCGTCAGAATGGTCACTTTCACCGGGTCGAGGTACATATGGTCGGCATCAGCATCAACAAATCCGTGCCAGTCTTCGCCAGGTGCTACTGGCCAGCACTCTGCTTCATCCACTTTTTCGGGCTGCCAGATATCAAAGAACCAGCCGTCAGATTCTTCACGCAGTCGCTGTACTTCTTTGCGAAAGTGTAATGCCCGCTCAACGGAGCGATTGATTAATCGCTTACCTGAGTTTCCACGTAGCATCGCTGCCGCCGTCTCGATCGAAGCGACAATCGGGTAACTCGGTGAGGTGGAGGTGTGCATCATAAAGGCTTCGTTGAAGGTCTCTTCGTCATAATCGCCTTTAATATGAATCAGCGAAGCCTGCGACAGCGCAGCCAGCATCTTGTGGGTGGACTGGGTTTCAAAAATCACCTTTCCCGGCACCCGATCGCCGCTCATACCACTTTTTCCCTGATAGATTGGATGAAAATGGGTATATGGCACCCAGGCTGAATCAAAATGAATAGAAGGCACATCCAGCGTTTGTTTGATCCAGTTAGTGTTGTAGAGCAACCCATCGTAAGTGGAGTTAGTAATTACCGCATGCACTGGCCATTGCGCCTGTACCGTCTCTGCGACCTTGCGCTCAATACTCTCCCGGGTAAATTCACTCTTAGGTATACCACCAAGAATACCCAGCGCATTACGCGTCGGCTTGAGCCATACGGGCACGACATCGCTCATCATCAGCAAATGCGCCAGAGACTTATGACAGTTGCGGTCAATCAGTAGCGTACTTCCCGAAGGTGCGGCATACATGCCAACAATTTTATTCGATGTCGAGGTGCCATTAGTGACCATATAGCTTTGCTCGGCACCAAACGTGCGCGCAATGTACTCCTCCGCTTCGAGGTGCGGACCGGTATGGTCGAGCAGCGATCCCAGCTCAGTCACCGAAATGGAGACATCCGCCTTAAGCGTATTGCCGCCAAAGAAATCGTAGAACAGGCAACCGACCGGACTTTTCTGGTATGCCGTTCCCGCCATATGTCCTGGGGTACAAAAAGTGTACTTTCCCTCTTTTACATAGGTAAACAGCGCTTTGGTAAAAGGTGGCGTAATGTTGTCGAGATATTCATTGGTGTACTGGCGAATACGCGTGGCAATATCGTCAGACTGACCCAATGCGTACTCAAAGAACCACAGCGCCATGCGCAGATCGTGTGCGCTGACATCCATCGTCGAATGGGTATTGATAAAGGCGTAAAGTGGGAGGTATTCGTTAAGCTGGTTGATGTCGCTACACAAATCCAGGCTGTATTCATCCCAGTCAAAAATGACGCCACAAATTCGCGGGTTGTGCTCAATAAATTTCAGCAAGTCGTTGCTATTCTGCGGCCAGATAATCTGAAACCCCTGCTGCTGTAGCGCACGTTCAAGCTCCTTGATGGGCTCATCTTTATAAAAGACGCCATGCGGTCCCATGATGGCAATGATATTCATGCGTTCCTCCTGGAAAAACCTTAGTTAATCATAGCCTGGTCAAACCGCAGGTAAAAAAAAGGGCCACAAAGCTGTGGCCCTTTTCAGAATAAATGCAGTTTACGCGTAGCCGTAACTCATCAAACGCTGATAACGACGGTTTTTCAAATCATCTTTGCTTAACACGTCCAGATCGGCAAGGTCGACCAACAGCTGTGCTTTCAGTGATGCAGCCATCACTTCCGGGTTACGGTGTGCTCCACCCAGCGGCTCCGGGATGATAGAGTCGATAAGTTTCAGCTCTTTCAGACGCGGTGCGATAATCCCCATCGCTTCTGCAGCCAGCGGGGCTTTGTCTGCACTTTTCCACAAAATAGAAGCACAACCTTCCGGGGAGATAACGGAATAGGTGCTGTATTGCAGCATATTCACTTTATCACCCACACCGATTGCCAGTGCACCACCGGAACCACCTTCACCGATAACGGTACAGATGACCGGCACGCTCAGACGTGACATCTCACGCAGATTACGCGCAATCGCTTCAGACTGGCCACGTTCTTCCGCGCCCACACCCGGGTAAGCCCCTGGGGTGTCGATGAAAGTAATGATCGGCATATTGAAACGCTCAGCCATTTCCATCAGACGTAGCGCTTTGCGATAGCCTTCCGGCGCTGGCATGCCGAAGTTACGACGAATTTTCTCTTTGGTCTCACGGCCTTTCTGATGACCGATGATCATCACCGGACGGCCATCCAGACGCGCGATGCCGCCGACAATGGCCTTGTCATCTGCATAGGCACGATCGCCCGCCAGCTCATCAAATTCATCAAACGCCAGGCGGACATAATCCAGGGTGTATGGACGCTGTGGATGGCGAGCCAGCTGGGCTACCTGCCATGCGCCAAGATCGGCGAAGATTTTACGCGTCAGTTCTACGCTTTTTTCACGCAGACGATGCACTTCTTCATCGATGTTAATATCCAGTTTCTCATCCTGACGGCTAACCGCAGTCAGAGAATCGATTTTTGCTTCCAGCTCTGCAATCGGCTGTTCAAAATCAAGGAAATTCAGACTCATAGTATTCCTGTATTAGTCAAACTCCAGTTCCACCTGCTCCGAACCAATAAGGCCACGGAGATCGTTTAACAAACGATCGCTCGGAGAGACACGCCACGTTGCGCCAAAACGCAATCGTGCTCGTGCATCCGCCCTCTGATAGTAGAGATGTACTGGAATTGTCCCCGAGCGGTGGGGTTCCAGAGACTGACGGAGTCGGTTTAAAAGCTGGTCATCAATTTGCCTGTCCGTCAGCGAGATAGCAAGCCCGCGAGCATATTTTTCCCGGGCTTCGTCAATATCCATGACTTCACGGGCCATCATTTTAAGCCCACCGCTGAAGTCATCAAAGCTGACCTGTCCGCTGACGATAAGTATGCGGTCTTTTTCCAGCAATTGCTGGTATTTATCCAGGGCATCGGTAAATAACATCACTTCCAGACGCCCGGAACGGTCATCCAGTGTACAGATGCCGATACGATTGCCACGCTTGGTGACCATTACCCGCGCAGCAATGACGAGCCCCGCAGCCGTGGTAACTTTACCACGTTCTGTCGGATGCATGTCTTTCAGCCTGTAGCCTCCGACATAGCGCTCAATTTCTTTTAAATACTGGTTGATAGGGTGTCCCGTCAGATAAAGTCCTAACGTTTCACGCTCACCGTCCAGTACCACCTGTTCCGGCCACGGTTGGCAGCTGGCATAGGATTGCTCAATTTGTTCCGGCTCTTCCGCCAGTACGCCAAACATATCGGCCTGACCGATAGCTTCCGCTTTCGCATGTTGATCGGCGGCTTTAAGCGCATCGTTCAGTGAGTTCATTAGAGCTGCACGATGCGGCCCCAGGCGGTCAAACGCCCCGGACATAATCAGCTTTTCCAGCACCCGGCGATTAAGTTTTTTGATATCCGTACGGGCACAGAGATCAAACAGCTCGCGGAAGTAACCGCCTTTATTACGCGCCTCAATGATAGCTTCAATTGGCCCCTCACCCACACCTTTTATCGCGCCGATACCGTAGACAATCTCGCCATCATCGTTAACGTGAAAATGGTACAATCCGGAGTTGATATCTGGCGGCAGGATTTTCAGCCCCATACGCCAGCATTCATCCACTAATCCCACCACTTTCTCGGTGTTATCCATATCAGCTGTCATCACCGCCGCCATAAACTCAGCGGGGTAATGCGCTTTCAGCCACAGCGTCTGGTAAGAGACCAACGCATAGGCAGCGGAGTGCGATTTGTTAAATCCGTAACCGGCGAACTTCTCCACCAGGTCAAAGATTTTCATCGCCAGCTCGCCGTCTACACCACGCTTCTTCGCCCCTTCCTCAAAGGTGCCGCGCTGCTTGGCCATCTCTTCTGGCTTTTTCTTACCCATCGCACGACGCAGCATATCCGCGCCGCCAAGAGTATAACCAGACAGCTCCTGGGCAATCTGCATGACCTGTTCCTGATACAGGATAATGCCGTAGGTTGGCTCCAGTACCGGTTTCAGGCACTCATGTTGCCACTGCACATCTGGGTAAGAGATCTCTTCACGCCCGTGCTTACGGTCAATAAAGTTATCTACCATCCCCGACTGTAGCGGACCGGGGCGGAACAGTGCCACCAGGGCTATCATATCTTCGAAGCAGTCAGGCTGCAGTCGCTTGATAAGATCTTTCATACCGCGGGATTCAAGCTGGAAGACGGCTGTCGTCTCCGAGCGTTGCAGCATGTCAAAACTTTTCTTGTCGTCCAGCGGGATAGCGGCGATATCCAGCGGCGGTTCGCCGTTCTTTTCGCGCCGCGCGTTGATCATCTCCAGCGCCCAGTTGATGATAGTGAGCGTGCGCAGACCGAGGAAGTCGAACTTCACCAGGCCGGCGTATTCCACATCGTTTTTATCAAACTGGGTAACCGGGTGCAGCCCCTGCTCATCACAGTACAGCGGTGCAAAATCAGTAATTTTTGTCGGGGCGATAACGACACCACCGGCGTGTTTACCTGCGTTACGCGTGACGCCTTCCAGCTTGCGCGCCATATCAATAAGCGCCCGAACCTCTTCATCTGCCTCATAGATTTCCGGCAGTTGAGGTTCAGCCTCAAAGGCTTTAGCCAGCGTCATACCCGGATCGGGCGGTACCAGTTTCGAGATACGGTCAACAAACCCGTATGGGTGCCCCAGTACTCGACCCACGTCACGGATAACCGCTTTCGCCGCCATGGTACCGAAGGTAATAATCTGCGAAACCGCATCGCGCCCATACATTTCCGCGACGTGTTCAATAACCTGGTCGCGTTTCTCCATACAGAAGTCAACGTCGAAATCAGGCATCGAGACACGTTCCGGGTTCAGGAAGCGTTCGAACAGCAGGTCAAATTCCAGCGGATCAAGGTCGGTAATTTTTAACGCGTAAGCCACCAGCGAGCCCGCACCAGAACCACGTCCAGGGCCTACAGGTACACCGTTATCTTTCGACCACTGGATAAACTCCATTACGATCAGGAAGTAGCCTGGGAACCCCATCTGGTTGATAACTTTAAGTTCAACTTCCAGACGTTCATCATAAGGCGGTCGCTTCTGCGCACGGACTTCAGGATCGGGGAACAAAAATTCCAGACGTTCTTCCAGGCCCTCACGCGATTTCGCGACGAGGAAATCCTCGGTGGTCATGTCGCCTGTCGGGAACTGCGGCAGGAAGTATTCGCCCAAGCGCACCGTCACGTTGCAACGTTTGGCAATCTCGACAGTGTTTTCCAGCGCCTCCGGGATATCGGAGAACAGCTCGCACATCTCCTCTTCGCTGCGCATATACTGCTGCGGCGAGTAGTTACGCGGGCGTTTTGGATCATCAAGCGTAAAACCGTCGTGGATCGCCACGCGGATTTCGTGTGCATCAAAGTCACCGGTTTCAAGGAAGCGAACATCGTTGGTCGCGACCACCGGCAGGCCGCGTGTTTCGGCCAGTGCTACTGCAGCATGCAGGTAATTTTCTTCATCCTGTCGACCGGTACGGATCAGCTCAAGGAAGTAGCAATTAGGGAAATGCTCTTCATAAAACGCCACGCACTCGTCGACCAGTGTGCTGTTCCCGCGCAACAGGCTGCGTCCGACATCACCCATACGGCCGCCGGAAAGCAAGATTAACCCTTCTTTTAGCTCTATCAGCCAGTCTCTGTCGATCACCGGCCCTTCTGCGCCATAGCCGCGCTGATAGGCTTTTGATATCAACAATGTCAGGTTCTGGTAGCCCGTATTATTAGCAGCCAATACCGTCAGTTGCGTGAGCTCATCACCCAACAGTTCGCTACGAACATGAAAATCTGCGCCAACAATCGGCTTAATACCTGCGCCATGACCCGCTCCGTAAAACTTCACCAGACCACACAGGTTGGTAAAATCGGTGATCGCCAGCGCAGGCATGCCCAACGCGGCCGCCTTTTTCACCAGCGGCCCGGTTTTCGCCAGCCCATCGATCATGGAATAGTCGCTGTGCACCCGCAGGTGGACGAAACGAGGTTCAGACATCTTCAGATTCCTTTAACACAAGAATCAGGACGTGAGTCCCAGTGCGCGTTTGACAGGAGCAAAACTGCGACGATGGTGCTCAATTGCACCATGCTCAGCGAGCGCAGCCAGATGAAAAGCGGTTGGATAACCTTTGTGCTGAGCAAAACCATACTGCGGGAAAACCTTATCCAGCTCGGCCATTTCAGCATCGCGCGTCACTTTCGCCAGGATGGACGCTGCGCTGATTTCCGCAACGCGGCTGTCACCTTTCACCACCGCCATCGACGGCATCGGTAAGGCCGGGCAGCGGTTTCCATCGATCAGGACGTATTCCGGCGCAATATGCAAACCTGCAACCGCACGCTGCATTGCCAGCATTGTGGCGTGCAGAATGTTCAATTCGTCGATTTCATGCGGTTCCGCACGACCCAGGCCCCAGCTTAACGCTTTATCTTTGATTTCATCAAAAAGCGCCAGTCGACGCTTTTCCGACAATTTTTTGGAGTCGTTAAGACCAACTATCGGACGTGCCGGATCAAGAATAACAGCGGCAGTCACTACCGCGCCAACCAATGGACCACGTCCAACTTCATCCACACCCGCCACCAAATGCGTATGTGGATAAACAAATTCAATCATTGTGCTAACTCCAGAACGGCATCCGCTGCCTGCTCATCCGCATTGCAACGGATCTGCTGGTGCAATTCGCGGAACGTGTCGTGCATCGCATGGCTGGTTTTACCGTTCGCCAGCAAAGGCAGCAACGCCTGCGCCAGCGCCTGCGGTTTACATTCATCCTGCAACAGCTCTTTGACGAGTTCTCTTCCCGCCAGCAGGTTAGGCAGCGATACGTAATCGGTCTTCACCAGACGTTTTGCCAACCAGAAAGTGAAAGGTTTCATTCGATAGCCGACAACCATTGGGCATTTTGCCAGCATACATTCCAGTGCAGCCGTGCCAGAGGCCAGTAGCGCAGCATCACTGGCGACCATTGCTTCACGTCCCATTCCGTTGAGCATATGCACGGAAAGTTCCGGGGCAACCTCAGCCTTGATACGTTCAAATTGCTCGCGCCGTTTGGCATTGACCAACGGCACGACGACTTCGAGATCCGGATAATGCTGACGTAATAGCTGCGCCGTTTTCAGAAAATCGGCGCTGAGCATCTCCACTTCTGCACCACGACTCCCAGGCAAAAGCGCCAGGCAGTGAGCATCATGAGGAATGCCTAACACATCACGCGCCGCGTTTTTATCTGGATCCAGCGGCATGGCGTCCGCCATGGTGTGACCGATAAAGCGACACGGGACGTTAAATTTGTCATAAAACGCTTTTTCGAAAGGCAGAAAGGCCAGCACCATATTGGTGGATCTGCCTATTTTGAAAACGCGTTTCTGTCGCCACGCCCATACAGAGGGGCTGACATAATGAATGGTTTTAATACCCTGCGATTTCAGGTTACCTTCAAGGGTAATGTTGAAATCAGGCGCATCAATCCCGACGAAAACATCCGGCTTAAGGTCGGTGAATCGGCGAGTGAGATCGGCACGGATATGCAGTAAACGACGCAGGCGCCCGAGCACTTCTACAATGCCCATTACTGCCAGTTCTTCCATTTCGTACCAGGCTTCACAGCCTTCCGCCTGCATCAATGGACCCGCAACGCCAACAAAACGCGCATTGGGAACACGAGCCTTGAGCGCACGAATTAAACCGGCACCAAGAATATCGCCGGAGGTTTCTCCGGCGACAAGGGCAATCGTTAAAGGACGCTGCTCAGTCATTAACGAATCAGACCACGCGTTGAGCGTTCAAAGAAGTCACTAAAAGCCTGAACATCGGGGTACTGCTTCGCCAGTTCGGCGATTTCCGGTTTCACTTCCTCAAGCGTTTTACCGCTGCGGTACAGCGCTTTATAGGCGTTGCGGATCGCGGTAATAGCTTCACGGGTGAATCCGCGGCGTTTCAGACCTTCGATGTTAACGCCAAATGGCGTCGCGTGGTTGCCCTGGGCGATAACGTATGGCGGGACGTCCTGGGCTACGCCAGAGCAGCCACCAACCATCACGTGTGCACCAATAATGCAGAACTGATGCACCGCGGTCATGCCGCCGATGATAACAAAATCATCAAGTGAAACATGTCCGGCAAGTGTCGCGTTATTCGCCAGAATGCAGCGGTTACCTACCGTACAATCATGCGCAACGTGTGCGTTAATCATCAGTAAGTTATCGCTACCCACCTTCGTCAACCCACCGCCCTGCACTGTGCCACGATGAATGGTGACGCTTTCGCGAATGCGGTTGCGATCGCCAATTTCCACACGGGTCGGTTCACCAGCATATTTCAGGTCCTGGTTCACTTCACCAATGGAGGCAAACTGATAAATCTCGTTATCGCGACCAATTTTTGTATGGCCATTCACGACAACGTGAGACTTCAGTACGGTACCCTCACCAATTTCAACATGGGGTCCAACAATACAAAATGGGCCAATGTGAGCATTAGCGCCAATGCTGGCGCCGTCTTCGACAATGGCTGTTGGGTGAATAAAGGCGGATTTATCAATCACGTATCAGGCCTCCCGGCTACGGGCACACATCATCGTTGCTTCGCACACAACTTTACCGTCGACCAGCGCAACCCCTTTGAAACGGGTCAGGCCGCGGCGCGTTTTCTCGAAAGTCACTTCCATGATCATCTGATCGCCTGGCACGACAGGACGCTTAAAGCGTGCTTCATCAATACCTGCGAAATAATACAGTTCGCCTGGTTCCAGTTTTCCTACGCTTTTAAACGCCAGAATACCCGTGGCCTGCGCCATCGCTTCCAGAATCAACACGCCAGGAAAAATCGGTTTACCCGGGAAGTGGCCCTGAAAGAAAGGCTCGTTAACGGATACATTTTTCACTGCGCGCAGAAAACGGCCTTCTTCAAAATCCAGCACGCGATCTACCAGTAAAAACGGAAAACGGTGCGGCAGAAGTTCTAAAATCTCTTCAATATGCAGAGTATGAGTGTTAGTAGTCAAAATACTCTTCCTGTCTAAATATACTAAAAGGCAATAATAACACGGCCTGCCGCAATCCCAGGAATGTGACAGGCCGTAAAGTCAGACATGCGTAAAACGATGTTTTAGTCTTGTTGATTAACCTTGCGCTCAATCGCTTTGAGGCGCTTGCTCATATCATCAATGTTCATCACCAGTGCAGCTGTTTTACGCCATACCTTGTTGGGTTGTAGCGGAATGCCTGAGGAGTAGACGCCAGGTTCTGTGATAGGACGCATCACCATACCCATGCCAGTTACCGTGACTTTATCGCATATTTCCATATGCCCATTAATCACGCTGGCGCCGCCAATCATACAGTAACGGCCAATCTTCAGGCTACCCGCCATAATGACGCCACCGGCTACAGCCGTATTGTCGCCAATCACGACGTTATGCGCAATCTGGCACTGGTTATCAATGATAACACCATTACCGATCACGGTATCGTCCAGCGCACCACGGTCAATCGTGGTACATGCGCCAATCTCAACACGATCGCCAATAATCACGCGACCCAGCTGTGGGATCTTCACCCAGTTACCGCGATCGTTCGCGTAACCAAATCCGTCGGATCCGACAACAGTGCTGGACTGGATCAGGCAATTTTCACCAATCTGAATGTCGTGGTAAATCGTCACATTTGCCCACAAGCGTGAACCTGCGCCGATTTTTGTGTTTTTTCCAACGAAGCAACCCGCGCCGATAACCACGTTATCGCCCAGTTCTACGCCAGACTCAATGACCGCATTCGCGCCCACAGAAACATTGTTACCCAACTTCGCCGTTGCATCGATCGCTGCACTGGGTGCAATATTTTGCGCAGGCTGAGGCGTGGTATCTAAAATTTGTGCCATTCGTGCATAGGTCAGGTAGGGATTCTTCACTACCAACGCCGCACTCTTAGCAAACGGAAGATCGTCCTGCGTCATCACAACGGCAGAAGCCTGGCATGCACTCAGGTGCTCACGGTACTTTGGATTCACCATGAACGTGATATTGCCAGTTTGCGCAGATTGCATGGACGCTACGCCGGTGATGACGATATCGCCATCACCGTGTAATTCTGCATCCAACTGCTCTGCTAAATCAGCCAGTCGAATTGAAGGCATTACTTATTTAACCTGTTTCAGTACGTCAGCGGTGATGTCTTTTACATCGCTGCTGTTGTATGCAACGGTGTTCGCGTCAACAACCAGATCGATACTCTGGCTGCTCGCAACAGATTTCACAGCAGTCTGGATACGATTAACCAGCTTGCCGCGTTCCTCGTTAGAACGACGTTGACGATCCTGCTCGAAAGCCTGCGCTTTCTGAGAGAAAGTCTGGCGCTGAGCCATTACGTCTTTTTCCAGCTTGGTACGGTCGCTGCCTGCTTTCATTGATTGCAGACGCTGCATTTTAGATTGCAGGTCGGATTCCATACGCTGCAGTTCGCTGGCACGGCCTTTGAACTCATTTTCCAGAGTAGTAGAAACACCAGTCTTCTGCGCAACCTGTTGGAACAGGCTACCCATGTTGACGATTGCAATTTTGTCAGCAGCCTGTGCGGACGTTGCCATCGCTAAACCGAGACCTGCAGCTAATAACCACTTTTTCACAATTAACTCCTTACCATCCCATTTGCACCCGAAGGTGCAGTTCTTTGCGTGGCCAGGCGATCCCATGCAGGATCGCCTAAAGTCATCGCTACACTACCACTACATTCCTTTGCGAAGAACAATTACCAGGTTTTACCAATGTTAAACTGGAACTGTTCCGCTTTGTCTCCATCGTACTTCTTGAACGGTTGGGCGTAGGAGAAAACCAACGGCCCCAATGGGGACATCCATTGTAACGCGATACCCGCAGACATACGGATATTATTCGGATCGCTGTAATCAGGTACGCCAAGTGCACGAGTGTCGGCAGTGTTCTGCCAGTTAGTATCCCACACGGTACCCATATCCCAGAAGAAGGAGGTACGAACCGAGTTAGCATACTTGTCGCTGATAAACGGCGTAGGCGTGATGAATTCCAGGCTCGCGACAGCCATGGCGTTACCGCCGACCGCATCGTCTGATTTACACAACGCAGCACCCGTACACTCTTCGTAGTTGTTATTATTGTATCTATCGCCAGAATAAGCCCCGTTCTTATAGACGGCTTTCGGACCGATAGTATTGGACTGGAAGCCACGCACGGTGCTGGAACCACCCGCGTAGAAGTTCTCATAGAACGGCATCTCTTTACTGCCTATGCCATCACCATAGCCCAGCTTGGTACGTCCCAGAACCACCCACTTGTGGTCGTCATCGATCGGCACATAGGTCGCCGTATCCAACGTCGCTTTATAGTATTCGTTATCGGAACCCGGAACGGTCACTTTACCGTTCAGGTTGACACGCGTACCTTCCGTTGGGAAATACCCACGGTCCAGCTTGTTATAGGTCCAACCGTAGTTAAAGGTGAAATCATCCGCGGTAAAGCTGTTGGCGTCATATTGTCCCATTGAATCAAGATAACGCTCCATCGCAATCTGCGGCTGCATATTGGACAGTTTGTTATGCACATAACCCAGACCAGCACGCAACGTATTGTATTCGTTGACCGGGAAGCCCAGGGTTACATCCGTACCATAGCTTTTGTTGGTATAGTCGGACAGGTCTGCATCATCTGCTTCAAAGTCGTTATAGAAGACACGACCACCGAGGCTCACACCATCGACAGTGAAGTACGGGTTGGTGACAGACAGCTCAGTATAGGTCTGATAGTCGTTTTTGGTGCCACTAATCCCGACTGAATAACCGGTACCTAACCAGTTATCCTGCTGAACGCCAGCCTGGAAGCTCACGCCACTTTCAGTGCCGTAACCCACACCGAAGTTAAAGCTACCGGTGTTGCGTTCTTTCACCTTATAGACCACATCAACCTGATCAGGACTGCCCGGAACACGTTGAGTATCGGTATCAACAGTTTCAAAGTAACCCAGACGGTTCAGACGCTCTTTACCCTGGTCAACCAGATCGCTGCCCAACCAGGCGCCTTCCATCTGGCGCATTTCGCGACGCAGTACGGAATCTTTCGAGGTATCGTTACCTTCAAAACGGATCTTACGCACATAGAAACGGTTACCCGCATCCACGTTTACACGCAATTTAACGGTTTTGTCGGCATCGTTGATTTCAGGCTGCGACTGTACACGCGGGTAGGCATAACCATAGCGTCCCAGAAGCTTTTTGATATCATCTTCCATTTTGGTCACTTTGGTGCCGTTATAGAGTTCACCCGGTTCGATTTTCGTCAGGGTCTCAATTTCGGCAGAGTGTCCAGCCAGGTTACCACTCACCTGGACCCCAGAAAGCTTGTACTGCTCGCCTTCTGTGATGTTAACGGTGATGTAGATACCTTTTTTATCCGGCGTCAGGCTAACCTGCGTGGAATCGATATTGAAGCGAGCATAACCGCGATCCAGATAGTAACTGCGCAGGGTTTCAAGGTCGCCCGCCAGTTTCTGTTTCTGGTATTTACGATCGCCCACCACGTTCCACCACGGTACTTCATCGCGCAGTTGGAAGTGAGAGATAAGCTCGTCGGTTGTGAAGGCATGGTTGCCGACGATATTGATCTGTTGGATCTTCGCCGAAACGCCTTCCTGGAAGACCAGTTTGAGGTCAACGCGGTTACGCGGCAACGGCGTTACCACCGCTTTCACACTGGCGCTGTATTTACCGACGCTATAGTAGAAATCTTCCAGGCCTTTTTCGATATCGGCAAGCGTGGTGCGATCCAGAGACTCGCCAACACGTACGCCAGACGCCTCGAGGTTTTGCTTCAGCATGTCATCTTTCACCGATTTGTTACCGGAGAAAGTGATGCTGGCAATAGTCGGACGTTCTTTTACCTGAACCAGAAGGGTATCACCATCGCGCAGGACGCGGACATCCTCAAAGTTACCGGTGGCGAACAGAGCACGAATGGTATTACTGATGTCTTCATCATTAACCGTGTCGCCTGTGCGCACCGGCATACTAAGGAGAGCCGCACCAACGGCGACTCGCTGTAGGCCTTCGAAATGAATGTCCTTCACGACGAACCCTTCAGCACCGTATACGGTGGCGCTGCTAAACAGCAGCGACGCTATGAGCAACTTTTTCATCGCCATCGTTATTATGCGTTCTTCCTAACACTCTCTTACAACCGAGAGAAATCATTGAAAAGTGCAAGCCCCATTAACAACACCAGCAAGATCGAGCCAATGCGATAACTAAAGTCTTGAACCCGCTCGGATACCGGACCGCCCTTCAGC
Organism: Citrobacter sp. Cu233; assembly: GCF_030332225.1. GTDB lineage: Bacteria > Pseudomonadota > Gammaproteobacteria > Enterobacterales > Enterobacteriaceae > Citrobacter. The sequence continues at coordinate 468,216 of NZ_JAOWIF010000042.1, read as the reverse complement.
TTTTCAATCGCCAGGAACAGCAGATGCCCCCCGTCAAGAACGGGCAACGGAAACAGGTTAATTATCCCTAAGTTCACGCTGATAAGCGCAAGGAACATCAGGTAATAAATAACCCCGAACTCCGCTGACATCCCAGCCCCCTGGGCGATAGAAATCGGCCCACTGAGGTTGTTCAGTTTTACATCACCGGTAATCAATTTTCCCAGCATACTGACCGTTAGCTTCATCAACTGCCACGTTTTATCCGAGGCTTCGAGGATGGCGCTGAATGGCCCATACTGGCGTACTGTCTTATACTCATCAGGCAGAGGGATAATTTTAGGCACAACGCCCGCAAAACCTTCGGCCTTTCCGTTACCCGGTTTTGAATCCGGGGTTAACGTCAAAGACAAGGAATTCCCTTGCCTTTCAATTTCTAACGCTAGCGGCTTATCAGGATTATCGCGCACCAACGTCACGAACGTCATCCATTGCGTCAGCGGCTGACCATTGACTTTAACGATCCTGTCGCCAGCTTGCAAACCCGCCTTACTTGCCGCGGAGTTAACCTGCACTTCTGACAGCACCGGTTCAATCTGCGGACCACGCGGACGAATGCCCAAACTCGAGACGGGATCCTCTTTGTCTGGCTCAAATGCCCAATGGCGTAAATCCAGCGTTTTGTCCTGTCGCTGGTTACTACCAAACTGCGCCACGCTGATGGTCGTATGCTCATCACCAATTTTGGATACCAGCTGCAATCGGACGGTATCCCAATCAGGGGTTTCGATACCATCAACCGCTTTTAGTTCCGTACCAGGCTGAATTTGCGCCTGGGCAGCAATCGAGTTGGGTGTTATTTCACCAACAACCGGACGAACGCCAGGGACACCGATGATAAAGACCAGCCAGTAGGCAAAAATAGCGAAGAGGAAATTTGCAATCGGGCCTGCAGCAATAATGGCCGCGCGCTGGCCAACTGTTTTATTGTTGAAAGCGTAGTGGCGCAGCTCCGGTACAACTGGTTCAGCGCGCTCATCCAGCATTTTGACGTAACCGCCGAGGGGGATTAAGGCGATAACGTATTCCGTACCCTGTTTATCGGTACGGCGCCAAAGCGCTTTTCCAAAGCCAATGGAAAAGCGCTCGACGCGGACTCCGCAGCGCCGTGCAACCCAGAAATGACCAAATTCATGCACGGTGATAAGTACACCAAGTGCAACGATGAATGCAGCCAGATTCCAGAGAATACTCAGCATAAGACCATCCGTTAGAGCGTCCTGAATACCAGTAACAACAGGCAAGCAAAGACCGGCACCGCAGCCGTCAGGCTGTCAATACGATCCAGAATACCACCGTGTCCTGGTATTAAGTGACCACTGTCCTTAATACCTGCTTCACGCTTAAACATACTCTCGGTCAGGTCACCCAGCACAGAGGCCAGGGCTGCAACGATGGAGCAAATGAGCAAGGTGACAGGCGCAACTTCAAGATTCGCCCACATACCATAACCCCACGAGATTACAGCTGCAGTGGCAAGTCCGCCAATAAAACCCTGCCAGGTTTTACCAGGAGAAACCTTCGGCGCCAGTTTATGTTTACCAAACAGCTTACCAAACATATACGCACCTGAATCCGCTCCCCAAACGAGGATCATGACATAGAGCAGCCATAGCGCGCCACTATAATGATTCTCATCATAGTGCCAGGCACGTAGCGCCAGCATTCCCCAAAAGAAAGGAACAATGGTTAACACGCCGAAAATTATGCGTAATGTTTTGGAATTACGCCAGACCGAGGCCGAACCAGGGTAAAACAGCACCAGTAATAGCGCCACAGCCCACCAGCCCAACGACGCCCAAAGCGACACCTCAACCAGCGGTTGGTGAATATTATGATGATACTCAGGCAGCAAAAACAGCATCAGTGCCAGCAATAGCCCACACAAAACCGCCAACCAGACTCGCTGTGTACGAGTGGCAAAACCGCTTAACTGTCCCCATTCCCAGGCGGCCAGCATACAGACGACCAGCGTAACAATGGCGAACCCCACCGGCGGCAACAAAAACAACGCCGCGATGACAACGGGTATTAAAACAAAAGCAGAAATCAGGCGATACTTCAGCAAAAGCGACCCCCATCAGGCTTTTTCATCACCGGGCTCGGTGCCGCCGAAACGACGCTCACGATTAGCAAAGGCATGTAGCGCACCTTCAAAGTCTTGTTCATCGAAATCGGGCCAGAGAACATCCGTAAAGTAAAGTTCGGCGTAGGCAATTTGCCACAACAAAAAATTACTAATTCGATGCTCTCCCCCAGTCCTTATCACTAAATCCACAGGAGCCAGCTCATGCATACAAACTTGCTGGCCAAGCATCTCTTCATCAATTTGCTCCGGACGCAACAGACCTTCCTGCACCTGTTGTGCCAGTTGCCTGACGCCCTGGACAATATCCCACCGTCCACCGTAATTCGCGGCAATATTCAGCGTTAGCCCGGTATTCTGGGCGGTAAGCGCTTCCGACTTGCGAATCCGTTCTTGCAAACGAGTGTTAAATCGACTGATATCCCCAATAATACGCAGGCGCACGTTATGGCGGTGCAGGTTTTTCACTTCGCTATCAAGTGCCCACACAAACAACTCCATTAACGCGCTGACTTCCTGCGCTGGTCGGTTCCAGTTCTCACTGCTAAAGGCATACAGCGTTAACGCATCAATACCGTTATTGGCAGCAAAAGAGACAGCCCGGCGGACGGATTTTGCTCCGGCCTTGTGCCCAAAGGCGCGGATCTTCCCTTGCTTTTTCGCCCAGCGGCCATTGCCATCCATGATAATTGCGACATGGCGACAACCATGTGCTGGCAAATTTTCGCTTAATGGTTTAGTTGCAGACAACATAACGCGTTTTTAGTCCCTGAAAGGATTTACGGTACTCAGGAATACTGAAGCCTATCCACAAAAAAGCCGTGTCAAACCACGGCTTACCCGATCGAAAAAAAGCAAATACCTGCGATCAGGTGGCGCAGACTATATCACTGAAGCCCAACGCTAACAAATAGCACGATCCCCCACAGAGGGATTATCATCAGCTTGAGAGTCGTGTCACTTGTTTTGTCGCGACATCTCTGGCGATGGCATCGACCCTCAGCACATCATCAACGCTCTGCGGTTCCTGCAAATCCATCTTATCCAGTACGGATAAATTGAGATCGGCGATATCGGTAAATCGAATTTGCTGCGCCAAAAATGCGGCAACGGTAATTTCATTCGCGGCGTTCAGCGCCGTTGTCGCCGCTTGCCCTTGCTCAAACGCGTCCATCGCAAGTTTCAGGCACGGATAACGCTGATAATCAGGTGCGGAAAACGTCAATGCACTGAGTTTGCAAAAATCGACAGGCTTAACGCCAGAGCTCACACGTTCCGGCCATGCCATCGTATGGGCGATAGGTGTGCGCATATCAGGCTCACCCAACTGGGCCAGGACGCTACCATCCTGATAACGGACCATCGAATGAATAACCGACTGTGGATGGATCAACACTTCCATCTGACTTGCACTGGCATTAAATAACCAACGCGCCTCAATGTATTCCAGGCCTTTATTCATCATGGTGGCGGAGTCGACAGAGATTTTTCGTCCCATCGACCAATTCGGATGGCGGCATGCCTGATCGGGAGTCATTAGAGCCAGATCGTGCAATGGCGTTTCACGGAAAGGGCCACCAGACCCGGTAAGCAGAACAGACACAACGCCGTTTTGCTCAAGGTCAGCGTATCCCAGATTGTGTTGGACAGGTTGCGGTAAACTCTGAAAAATCGCGTTATGTTCGCTATCTACCGGCAAAAGCCGCGCTTTATGCCGTTTCACGTCGTCCATAAACAGACGCCCGCAGGTTACCAGAGACTCTTTATTCGCCAGCAAAATGTTTTTGCCCGCGCGGATTGCCGCAAGTGTTGGCAACAACCCTGCCGCACCGACTATTGCCGCCATGACCTGATCGACATCATCCAACGCAGCCATATCACAGGCAGCCTGCTGCCCGCACATCACCTCGGTGCGACTTCCATGATCCCGCAATGCAGATTTCACCAGCGCTGCACTTTTTTCATCATCCATCACCGCGTAGCGGGGGGAAAACTCCAGACATTGCTCCACCATACGGGCGACATTTTTACCCGCTACCAACGCAGCAACACGAAATTTATCCGGGTTATGGCGTACTACATCGAGCGTACTGCAACCAATAGAGCCGGTTGAGCCCAGGATGGTTAATTGCTTCATGAGACATCCAGAAGAATTGAGACAGGATAAAAAAGCAAAACGCCGCCATCCAGCCTTCTCAGGCCTTCTAAGCGGCGTTTTTAGCGTACAGGCGAATCAGAACTGCATCAGTTCCGCTTCTTTCTCTGCCAGCGCCGCATCCACTTTCTTGATTGCAGCATCGGTCAGTTTCTGTACGTCGTCCTGAGAACGGCGATCGTCATCTTCGCTGATCTCTTTATCTTTCAACAGCGCTTTCACTTTGTCGTTGGCATCACGGCGTACGTTACGCACAGCAACACGCGCGCCTTCAGCTTCACCACGTACGATCTTGGTCAGATCTTTACGACGCTCTTCGGTCAGCGGAGGCAGCGGAACGCGGATGTCAGAGCCCGCTGAGCTTGGGTTCAGACCGAGGTCGGAAGCCATAATCGCTTTCTCAACAGCCGGCCCCATAGAGCGGTCAAACACGTTGATTTTCAGGGTACGGGAATCTTCAACCGTTACGCTTGCCAGCTGGCGTAGCGGAGTCGGCGTGCCGTAATATTCCACGATAATGCCATCCAGCAGGCTGGGAGAAGCACGACCCGTGCGAATTTTGCTGATTTGATTTTTGAATGCTTCGACGCATTTGTCCATGCGTACTTCAGCATCTTTTCTGATATCGTTGATCACGTTACGAATCCTTGAAAGCTGGTTTCAGTCAGACCATACCCACTACACAAGGTGTGACAAGTATAGTCTTGATTAATTTTGAGGGACGTATCCCGCGACATTAAAGCGGAATATTACCTGCATTTAGCCGCAACGGGAATTATTCCGTGATTAACGTGCCTTCTTTTTCACCCATGACAACACGGCGCAACGCACCCGGTTTGTTCATGTTAAAGACACGAATCGGTAATTTGTGGTCACGAGCCAGCGTGAACGCAGCCAGATCCATCACTTTCAGTTCTTTATCCAGTACTTCAGCATAGGTCAGCTGCTCGTACATGGTTGCCGTTGGATCTTTAGCTGGATCAGCGGTAAACACACCATCAACTTTAGTGGCTTTCAGAACCACATCGGCTTCAATTTCAATACCGCGCAGGCAAGCTGCGGAGTCGGTAGTGAAGAACGGGTTGCCAGTACCGGCGGACAAAATAACCACGCGGTTGTTACGCAGCAGACTGATCGCTTCTGCCCAGCTGTAGTTATCACACACACCGTTCAGAGGAATTGCGGACATCAGGCGAGCGTTCACATAGGCGCGGTGTAGTGCGTCACGCATCGCCAGACCGTTCATTACGGTGGCTAACATGCCCATGTGGTCGCCCACGACGCGGTTCATCCCTGCTTTCGCCAGACCAGCACCACGGAACAGGTTACCACCACCGATCACTACGCCAACCTGGATTCCCAGCTCGACCAGCTCTTTGATTTCCTGAGCCATACGGTCAAGTATGCTTGCATCAATACCGAAGCCTTCTGAACCTTGCAGAGCTTCGCCACTTAACTTAAGCAGAATACGTTTGTAGACGGGTTTTGCATTGGTAGCCATGTTTCTTTCCTGAGACTGTCAACGAATGAGATGAGTTAATTCCAGCGACATTGTATGTCGCTTTTCAGCCTTGCCACTATAGCGCTTAGCTGAATTTACAAGTCGGACGCAAAAAGAAGCCGCCCTCAGGCGGCTCCTTTTAAAATTAAGACTGCTTGGACATCGCAGCAACTTCTGCTGCAAAGTCAGTCTCAACTTTCTCGATGCCTTCACCCACTTCGAAGCGGATGAAACCAGTTACGTCAGCGTTGTGCTCTTTCAGCAGCTGAGCAACAGATTTGCTCGGTTCCATAACGAAAGGCTGACCAGTCAGAGAAACTTCACCGGTGAATTTCTTCATGCGGCCTTCAACCATTTTCTCTGCGATTTCTTTCGGCTTACCAGACTGCATCGCGATGTCCAGCTGAACCTGGTATTCTTTTTCTACTACTTCAGCAGAAACGTCTTCCGGCTTAACGAATTCTGGTTTGCTTGCAGCGATGTGCATTGCCAGCTGTTTAACCAGTTCTTCATCAGCGCCAGTTGCAGCAACCAGAACACCGATACGAGCACCGTGCTGGTAGCTACCCAGAACGTCGCCTTCAAGGGAAGCAACGCGACGAATGTTGATGTTCTCACCGATTTTAGCAACCAGAGCAACACGTTCTTCTTCGAACTGTGCTTTCAGCACTTCAACATCAGTGATTTTGCCAGCAACGGCAGCGTCCAGTACTTTGTCAGCAAATGCCTGGAAACCAGCATCTTTAGCCACGAAGTCAGTCTGGCAGTTAACTTCCAGAATGAAAGCGATATTGCCGTCGATTTTGGTTTTGATTACGCCGTCAGCAGCCACGTTGCCTGCTTTTTTCGCTGCTTTGATAGCACCGGACTTACGCATGTTTTCGATTGCCAGCTCGATGTCGCCATTAGCTTCAGTCAGTGCTTTTTTGCAATCCATCATGCCTGCGCCAGTACGCTCACGCAGCTCTTTTACCAGGGATGCGGTAATTTCAGCCATTCTAAAATCCTCGGAAGATTTGATCTGCCCGGCATGAAACCGCACAGATTTAAAAGTGAAAAAGGGGCCTGAGGGGCCCCTAACCAAACGTGATACTACCTGGTTTATAAGGGGGCTCTAACGAGCGTGCCTTATTATTCAGCTTCTACGAAGCTTTCTTCCGCCTGGGAAGCCAGATCCTGAGAACGGCCTTCACGAACGGTAGCAGCTACAGCGCCCAGGTACAGGGTCACAGCACGGATTGCGTCGTCGTTACCCGGGATAACGAAGTCAACACCGTCCGGATCAGAGTTGGTATCAACGATAGCAAATACCGGGATACCCAGGTTGTTTGCTTCTTTGATAGCAATGTGCTCGTGGTCAGCATCGATTACGAACAGAGCGTCCGGCAGGCCGCCCATGTCTTTGATACCGCCCAGGCTGTTTTCCAGTTTCTCAAGCTCACGAGTGCGCATCAGCGCTTCTTTCTTGGTCAGCTTTTCGAAAGTACCGTCCTGAGACTGAGTTTCCAGATCTTTCAGACGTTTGATGGACTGACGAACGGTTTTCCAGTTAGTCAGCATACCGCCCAACCAGCGATGGTTCACGAAGAACTGATCGCAGCTGTTAGCAGCGTCTTTCACCGCTTCGCTTGCAGCGCGTTTAGTACCAACGAAAAGGATTTTACCTTTACGAGCAGAGATCTTGTTCAGTTCAGCCAGAGCTTCGTTGAACATCGGTACAGTTTTCTCAAGGTTGATGATGTGAACTTTGTTACGCGCACCGAAGATGAACGGCTTCATTTTCGGGTTCCAGTAACGGGTCTGGTGACCGAAGTGAACACCAGCCTTGAGCATGTCGCGCATGGAAACAGTTGCCATGATTAAAACCTCTATATATAAAAGTTGGGGTTAAGCCTCCACGCATCCCATATTACCGACCCCAAAGGGCACCCCGGAATATGTGTCGATACGTGTGTGTTGTTACACAAAGTGAGATTTGTCGCTCCCGTCCATCGTGTGTAGTCTTCGAATGGATCGGAAGTCCGGCGCGCTTTATACCACAAATACGCCACCGACACCAATAATTGTTGGCGGTCTGTGCTGTATTGAACAATGAATTTCGTGTTACAGACAGGCGGCAAATTTTTGAATCCCCGGGAGCTTACGACCAGTAAGTGACTGGGGTGAAAAAATGTAGCCAACGCATCTGTGGCACGAAAGGCGAAGTTCAGAATGATTCTCAATTTGGCAGGGTACACCCCAGACTGATACCATTGACGACACTTACACAATTATTGTCGAAATAATCGACACTGATGGACAGAATTCATGGCTATCTCAATTAAGACCCCTGAAGAAATCGAAAAAATGCGCGTCGCTGGCCGTCTGGCAGCCGAAGTGCTGGAGATGATCGAACCATTTATCAAACCGGGCGTGAGCACCGGCGAATTGGATCGCATCTGTAACGACTACATCGTGAATGAACAGCAGGCGATTTCCGCGTGCCTGGGTTATCACGGTTATCCGAAATCCGTGTGCATCTCTATTAATGAAGTCGTGTGCCACGGGATCCCGGATGACGCTAAGCACCTGAAAGATGGGGATATCGTCAACATCGACGTCACCGTGATTAAAGACGAGTACCACGGCGATACGTCCAAAATGTTTATCGTCGGTAAACCGACCATTCTTGGCGAGCGTCTGTGCCGCGTAACGCAGGAAAGCCTGTATCTGGCACTGCGCATGGTAAAACCGGGTATTCGCCTGCGTACCCTGGGTGCTGCCATTCAGAAATACGCAGAAGGTGAAGGCTTCTCTGTGGTACGTGAATACTGCGGCCACGGTATCGGTCGTGGCTTCCATGAAGAACCTCAGGTTCTGCACTACGATGCAGACGACGGCGGCGTGGTACTGCAGCCGGGCATGACCTTCACCGTAGAACCGATGCTGAATGCCGGTGATTACCGCATCCGCACCATGAAAGACGGCTGGACGGTGAAAACCAAAGACCGCAGCTTGTCTGCTCAGTACGAGCATACTATTGTGGTAACGGAAAACGGCTGTGAAATTCTGACATTACGCAAGGATGACACCATCCCGGCAGTCATCACACACGACGCATAATTTTTTGCCTGATGGCGATGCTCCCGCATCTTATCAGGCCTACAAATTGTACTACTTCGTAGGCCGGATAAGGCGTTCACGCCGTCATCCGGCTTTTTAATGGGTGGCGCACAATGAATACTCTTCCTGAACAGCACGCAAATACTGCCCTCCCCACCCTGCCTGGCCAACCGCAAAACCCAGGGACATGGCCACAGCACGATCTCAACTGTACCGGCATTAAAGCCCATATCGATAATTTCCAGCACTGGTTGGGGGAGGCATTTGACAGCGGAATTTCCGCTGAACAGTTAATCGAAGCCCGCACCGAATTTATTGACCAGTTGCTGCAACGCCTGTGGATTGAAGCAGGTTTCGGTCAGATTGCCGATCTGGCGCTGGTTGCCGTTGGCGGCTACGGGCGTGGTGAGCTGCATCCCCTTTCCGATATTGACCTGCTGATCCTTAGCCGTAAAAAACTGCCTGACGCGCAGGCGGAGAAAGTCGGCGAGTTATTAACGCTATTGTGGGATGTGCGGCTGGAGGTAGGACACAGCGTGCGTACGCTGGAAGAGTGCCTGCTGGAAGGACTGTCAGATTTAACCGTCGCTACCAACCTGATTGAAACACGACTGCTGATTGGCGATGTCGCGTTGTTCCTTGAGCTGCAAAAGCATATTTTCAGCGAAGGTTTCTGGCCATCCGATAAATTTTACGCGGCCAAAGTAGAAGAGCAAAATCAACGCCACCAGCGCTATCACGGCACCAGCTACAATCTGGAGCCGGATATCAAAAGCAGTCCAGGTGGACTGCGCGACATCCACACCCTGCAATGGGTCGCCCGCCGTCATTTTGGTGCCACGTCGCTGGATGAGATGGTCGGCTTCGGCTTCCTGACGCTGGCGGAGCGCGCTGAACTGAATGAATGTTTGCATATTCTGTGGCGGATCCGCTTTGCATTGCATCTGATCGTGAACCGATACGACAACCGTCTGCTGTTTGATCGACAGCTCAGCGTGGCTCAACGCCTCAATTATGGCGGTGAAGGCAATGAGCCGATCGAGCGGATGATGAAAGACTATTTCCGGGTCACGCGGCGAGTGAGTGAACTGAACCACATGCTGCTCCAGTTGTTTGACGAGGCGATTCTCGCCATGCCGGCCGATGAAAAACCGCGCCCAATTGATGACGACTTTCAACTGCGTGGCACATTGATTGACCTGCGCAATGACGACCTGTTTATCCGCGAACCCGAAGCTATTTTGCGGATGTTTTACACCATGGTGCGCAATAGCGCGATCACCGGCATTTACTCCACCACACTGCGTCATTTGCGTCACGCCCGCCGTCATTTAACTCAACCGCTGTGCTACATTCCGGAAGCGCGCTCGCTATTTCTCAGCATGTTGCGCCATCCCGGCGCAGTGAGTCGCGGCCTGTTGCCAATGCATCGCCACAGCGTGTTATGGGCCTATATGCCGCAGTGGTCACATATTGTCGGTCAAATGCAGTTTGACCTGTTTCATGCTTATACGGTGGATGAGCACACTATCCGCGTAATGCTGAAACTGGAAAGTTTTGCCAAGGAAGAGACCCGCCAACGTCATCCGCTGTGTGTGGATCTGTGGCCGCGCTTGCGTCAACCGGAACTCATTCTGATTGCTGCGCTGTTCCACGATATCGCCAAAGGTCGTGGCGGCGATCACTCTATTCTGGGGGCTCAGGACGTACTTAAGTTCGCCGAATTACACGGACTCAACTCCCGCGAAACGAATCTGGTTATGTGGCTGGTGCGCCAGCATCTGTTGATGTCGGTGACTGCTCAGCGCCGTGATATTCAGGACCCGGAGGTGATTAAGCAATTCGCCGAAGAAGTACAAACGGAACACCGTTTGCGCTTCCTGGTCTGCCTGACCGTCGCCGATATCTGCGCCACTAACGAAACACTATGGAATAGCTGGAAGCAAAGCCTGCTGCGCGAATTATATTTCGCCACGGAAAAACAGCTGCGTCGTGGCATGCAAAATACACCGGATATGCGCGAGCGTGTGCGCCATCATCAGCTTCAGGCGCTGGCGTTGCTGCGCATGGACAACATTGACGAAGAAGCGCTGCACCATATCTGGTCACGCTGTCGCGCCAACTATTTTGTGCGCCACAGCCCAAATCAGCTGGCCTGGCATGCACGCCATTTGCTACAGCACGATCTGAGCAAACCGCTAATTTTACTCAGCCCGCAGGCTACGCGAGGCGGAACGGAGATTTTCATCTGGAGTCCGGACCGCCCCTACCTGTTTGCGGCCGTCTGCGCCGAGCTGGACAGACGTAATCTTAGCGTTCACGATGCACAGATTTTCACCACCCGTGATGGAATGGCGATGGATACGTTCATCGTTCTGGAGCCAGACGGCAGTCCGCTGTCGTCAGACAGGCACGAAGCGATCCGTTTTGGGTTGGAACAAGCCATTACTCAACGCAGTTGGCAACCACCACAACCGCGTCGTCAACCGGCAAAATTACGTCACTTTACCGTCGATACCGAGGTGACTTTTCTGCCGACCCATACCGACCGTAAGTCATTCCTCGAACTTATCGCACTCGATCAACCAGGACTACTGGCGCGAGTCGGGCAGATTTTTGCCGATCTGGGAATTTCGCTGCATGGCGCCCGAATTACAACTATTGGCGAGCGAGTAGAAGATTTATTCATAATCGCCACCGCCGACCGGCGTGCCCTTAATAATGAGCTGCAGCAGGAAGTACATCAACGGTTGACAGAGGCCCTCAATCCAAACGATAAAGGGTAATGTTTTTATTTATTATGGAAAGAGTTTAACAATGCAGCAGTTACAGAACGTTATTGAGTCCGCTTTTGAGCGTCGTGCCGACATCACTCCGGCAAATGTGGATACCGTAACCCGTGAAGCGGTTAATCAGGTTATTTCTTTACTGGATTCCGGTGCACTGCGTGTCGCAGAAAAGATTGACGGCCAGTGGATCACCCATCAGTGGCTGAAAAAAGCGGTCCTGCTCTCTTTCCGTATTAACGATAATCAGGTTATCGATGGTGCGGAAAGCCGCTACTTCGATAAAGTGCCGATGAAATTTGCCGACTACGATGAAGCACGCTTCCAGAAAGAAGGCTTCCGCGTGGTTCCGCCTGCGGCCGTGCGTCAGGGGGCATTTATCGCGCGTAACACCGTGCTGATGCCGTCTTACGTTAACATTGGTGCATATGTTGATGAAGGTACGATGGTTGATACCTGGGCTACCGTAGGTTCTTGTGCGCAAATCGGTAAGAATGTTCACCTGTCCGGCGGTGTTGGTATCGGCGGTGTGCTGGAGCCATTACAGGCAAACCCGACCATCATCGAAGATAACTGCTTCATCGGTGCGCGTTCTGAAGTCGTGGAAGGCGTGATTGTCGAAGAAGGTTCCGTCATCTCGATGGGCGTGTATATCGGTCAGAGCACCCGTATTTACGATCGTGAAACGGGTGAAGTGCATTATGGCCGCGTACCGGCGGGTTCTGTTGTCGTTTCCGGCAACCTGCCGTCGAAAGATGGCAAATACAGCCTGTACTGCGCGGTGATCGTGAAGAAAGTCGACGCTAAAACGCGTGGCAAAGTGGGTATCAACGAACTGTTACGTACCATCGACTAACAGCAATTTGAAAAAGCGGGCTTCGCCCGCTTTTTTTACATCTGCGGGTGGCATAAACAAGGCTTTTCGTTAATTATTCAATGGTTATAGTGAGCTTAAGGGTACCGCTATGTATGACAATCTGAAAAGTCTGGGCATTACTAATCCTGAAGAGATCGATCGTTACAGCCTGCGGCAAGAAGCCAACAACGATATCCTGAAAATCTATTTCCAAAAGGATAAAGGCGAGTTTTTTGCCAAGAGCGTGAAGTTCAAATATCCCCGTCAGCGTAAAACGGTGGTCGCCGATGGCATCGGTCAGGGCTACAAAGAAGTGCAGGAGATCAGTCCAAACCTGCGCTATGTGATCGATGAGCTGGATCAGATCTGCCAGCGCGATCGCAGTGAAGTCGATCTTAAACGCAAGATCCTCGATGATTTACGTCATCTGGAAAGCGTCGTGACCAACAAGATCAGCGAAATCGAAGCCGATCTGGAAAAGCTGACGCGTAAATAATCGCATGTGAATGTATTCGTAAGCCGGGTAAGGCGAAGCCGCCGCCCGGCATTTTTGCCTGATGGCGCTACGCTTGTCAGGCCAGCAAGCCCCTTATCTTCTACCGCTGCTCATCCAGTTGCAACGCCACATACAGTAGCAGTCTGTCGTCAAAATTCCCCAAATCCAGCCCGGTAAGTTCTGAAATACGGTTCAGGCGATATTCAAGCGTATTGCGGTGGATAAATAGTGCCTTTGAGGTCGCCAGCGGCTGTACATTGTGGCGAAACCATGCCGCTAATGTCCGGCGCAGCAAACCGTTGTTATCCATCGCTTTCAGCCGTACCAACGGACGGGCCAGCTCATTAGCCTGCCAGCCACCACGCAGGCTGTCTAACAGCACCGGCAACATTAAATCCTGGTAAAAATAGCTGCGGCTTTCCGGCATGCGCTGCTTACCCACCATCATGGTCGTACGCGCGGTGCGATACGAGCGGGCAATGCTGCCCGGCCCGGTAAAATAGTTGCCCAGCGATACGCGAAAGCGTAGCTGTCCGTTCTCTTTCATACGGGCGATCAGTTGTTCAACGCGCTTGCGATGATCTTCTGCATCCCAGCGGCCAAACTGATTCAGCGCAGGTTTCAGAACCACCATCTCAGTCAGTGAAACAATTGCAATCAGATTATTTCGTTCTGGTGTCGTCAACGCATTTTGTAATTGCTGTAGTTCAGCCATGGCGCTGTCTACACCAAGCTGACCGCTGTCGACCTCCACCACTGCTACCACACGTGGCTGGTTCAGATCTATACCTAGCCGCTGCGCCCATTCCACCAGCGCCGGGGTGTTCTCTTCAGCCTGAATCAGATTCATCACCAGTTCTTCGCGCAGACGACTGTCCTGAGCGAGCAGATGCATCAGACGCGACTGTTCCAGCATCATTTCGGCAGTCATACATACCAGTTCACCGTACTTACGCAAATGCTCCGGCTCACCGGTTAAACCAATAACGCCAACAATTTCGCCTTCAAGCCGCAGCGGCAGGTTTATTCCCTGTCGCACGCCGTGCAGATGTCTCGCTACCGCATCATCAATATCGACTACCCGGCTCTGTGAGAGCACCAGCAGCGCACCTTCGTGCAATTCACCAATACGTTCGCGATCGCCACTGCCAATGATCCGCCCACGGGCATCCATTACGTTGATATTGGTATCAATGATGCGCATCGTGCGCGCCACAATATCCTGCGCCATTTTGGTATCGAGATGCCAGCCAGCCATAAAGCCCTCCTGTGAGCAGTGCTCAAGCATAGGGAAGAAAACAGGCTACGGCATTGTGCAAATGCACAAAGCAGAAGAGAGAAGTATGGAGTTGTGGTAGGTATCACAAAAAGAAACCCCTTCCCTGATATGGGAAGGGGTTCAAGGGATTACTGCATCAACAGATAGATAGAGCTGTCACCACGCTGAATGTTCAGCGCCAGAACAGCGGGTTTACTGTCGAGAATTTTGCGCAGTTCCGCGATGTTTTTCACCGGTTGCTGGTTCGCACCAATGATGACATCCCCTTTCTTCAGGCCAATCTGTGCCGCCGGCGAATTCGGTTTCACATCGCTTACCACGACACCTTTGTCCTGGCCTTTGTTGCTCATATCCGCACCTTCAATACCTTTGAAGATAGAGCTAGAATCAACCTGAGTCTGGCTGCTCTGCTGCAGTTCCAGGTTCACCGTTACCGGCTTACCGTCGCGCAGCAGGCCAAGGTTAATTTTGCTCCCCACTGGCATTGTGCCGACCTGCGCACGCAGCGCAGCGAAGCTGCTGATTGGTTTACCGTTCAGTGATGTAATCACGTCACCAGCTTTGATACCGGCTTTCGCTGCAGAAGAGTTCGGCATAACCTGGCTGACGAATGCCCCACGCTGGGCATCCACTTTCATCGCTTTCGCCAGCTCAGAGCTCAGCTCAGTCCCCATAATACCCAGCTCACCGCGTTTAACCTGACCGAACTCAACCATCTGCGAAGTCAGGTTTTTCACCATGTTGCTTGGGATAGCAAAACCGATCCCGATGTTGCCACCGTCCGGCGCGAGGATCGCGGTGTTAATCCCGATCAACTCACCATTCAGGTTAACCAACGCACCACCAGAGTTACCGCGGTTGATCGCCGCATCCGTCTGGATAAAGTTCTCGTAGTTTTCGGCATTCAGGCCACTACGCCCCAGTGCAGAAACGATACCGGAAGTCACCGTTTCACCAAGGCCAAACGGGTTACCAATCGCCACAGTGTAATCACCCACGCGCAGCGCATCAGAATCTGCCAGCTTAATCGCTGTCAGGTTTTTCGGGTCCTGGATCTGGATCAGCGCGATATCAGAGCGCGGATCTTTTCCGACGATCTTCGCGTCAAACTTACGACCATCGCTCAGTTGAACCTTGATCACCGTCGCGTTATCGACCACGTGGTTGTTGGTTACAACGTACCCTTTCGCAGCATCAATGATGACGCCAGACCCCAGCGCCATAAATTTCTGCTGCTGTCCGCCGCCGTTGTCAGCACCCGGAGCGCCACCCTGGCAGAACGGTGAACTCTGGAACGGAGAACCGTCCTGACAGAACGGAGAGTTATCACCGAAGAACTGCTGGAAATTACGCGGCATACGCGGCGTATTGACCGTCGTGCTCCCCTCGACATTAATACTCACCACCGATGGCATCACTTTTTCGAGCATCGGGGCCAGGCTTGGCATCTGTTGGGCTGTTGTTGCTGAAGACGCTGTCTCAGCCGCCGTTGCAGACAGGGGGGACAACGCCAAACCTAAACTCAGAGCCAGTGCACTCATTGCTAATGTGGTTTTTTTCATGTGTTTCGTTCTCGATTAACAGGTCACGCAAAATTGCTGTATACCTCAGAGTCGTTTTATAGCGCTAAGTTCCAGAATGAAGTTTAAGGAAAAAGTAAAATTTTATTGTCCGTCTTTACAAATGAGTATTTATTGTTCTACCGCCATCAGCCGTCTATATTCATCCCAGGCATACAAGTCAGTCATCCCGCTGATATAATCCTGAATTAAACGGCAACGGTAATAATATTCCATAACTGGGAACTCGGCACTACCCGGCAATATTTTACTGACCGCCTCAACATAAGCAAGGCGATGACGGGTAGACAGCTTTTGAAATAATCGTGATTCGATAGGGAACTGTTTTAATCTTTCGTGCTCAACCAGCCCGCTAAAGTCGGATAATGACATTTTTAACAGTGGTTGGTAGATTTCCAGAAGCCCACTGATAACCCGATAGCCTTGCAATTCCAGTTGCTCCACATCTGGATGGCTAAACACATGTTTTACCGCTACATTTTTATAAACCCCAAGCAACTGACTGAAGCTACTGGCATCTTCTAATAAAGCGTGATTAAAACTCCCCTCAAAAATTTGCGGTAAATTATCAATAAAACGCTGAGCGGCATACGGTACCAGTTTATTCAGCGTGTTAACGCGTAAATACATAAAGAACTGATCTTCCGTACTGCGACTTAATGTATTTGAACGAGATTTTTCCCAGGCGTTCTCAACAACCTGACTAAACAGGGAACCTTTTTCATGATGCCCCCACGCCTCATACAGATGGTGGTAAAGCTGCTCGACGCTGAAGATTCTTTTCTCAACAGCATCCTCCAGATCAGCCACACAATAAGAGATATCGTCCGCTGCTTCCATAATCCAGGTTAATGGAAAGCGACTGTAAGGTGCTAAGAATAATTCTTTACGTAACCGCTCAATATACGGTTCCTCGGAAAGGTAATATCCCGGTTTCTTCATTAAATAGTTATGCGTTGCCGGCGTATCTCCACGCCACCATGCCGGGCGCGTATATTTTAAAATCCCCCCCACCTGCGACCAGGTCAGGTTCATGCGCATCAGGGTATGCACCAACCGAATGCCCTGCGCATTGCCTTCAAAATGGCACAGGTCCTGACGTACCTTGCGGCGAATATCATTGAGCGACTCTTCACCTTCACGTAAACGTAACGCTGGCACCAGGCAGCGATCGTCACTTAAGGGCTGACTTTCAGCATCAGCCGGATAGAGTCGCTGGCGAAACCAGTCATTAATTGCTGCCTCGCCAAAGTGACCAAACGGCGGATTGCCGATGTCATGCATCAGGCAGGACATTTCGACAATGCTTTCAAAGGGACCGGTCAACTCATCCAGGCCGAACTGCTCCAACAGTTTTTGCTCTTTCAGTCGACTGAGGATCTCTTTGGCGATATAACGTCCTACCTGCTGAACTTCCATCGAGTGCGTCAGGCGCGTACGCACCGCCGCGTTACGCTCCAACGGAAAGACCTGGGTTTTTTGCTGCAGTCGGCGAATAGCCGGAGAATTGATAATGCGCCCACGGTCGCTTTCGAAAACACGCAGGATCTCATGCTCAGATTTCACGCCCTGCGGCGAACGGTAACGACGATGCCAGTTTATTTTTTTTCGGAAATCGATCTGTGCCATGTCCTCTCCCGCCTGAGAAATGCGCTACCCCTTAAGCGCATGATAGACTATGCCCTCAAATCTGGCTTATCGCGAGTAAATCTATGAAAATCGGCATCATTGGTGCAATGGAAGAAGAAGTTACGCTGCTGCGTGACAAAATCGAAAACCGTCAGACAATCGCTCTTGGCGGTTGTGAAATTTACACCGGCCAACTGAACGGCACTGAGGTTGCGCTACTGAAATCGGGCATCGGTAAAGTGGCTGCGGCGCTGGGCGCTACGCTGCTGCTTGAACACTGCAAGCCAGATGCCATCATCAATACCGGTTCAGCGGGTGGCCTGGCTTCTACGCTAAAAGTGGGTGATATCGTGGTATCTGACGAAGCGCGCTATCACGATGCTGACGTCACCGCATTCGGCTATGAATTTGGCCAGCTACCGGGCTGCCCGGCCGGTTTTAAAGCCGACCCGGCACTGATTGCTGCAGCGGAATCCTGCATTGCCGAACTCAATCTGAACGCCGTCCGTGGACTGATCGTCAGCGGCGATGCCTTCATTAACGGTTCCGTTGGCCTGGCAAAAATTCAACATAACTTCCCACAGGCGATTGCCGTTGAGATGGAAGCAACCGCAATTGCGCACGTGTGTCACAACTTTAACGTGCCGTTTGTTGTCGTTCGCGCTATCTCTGACGTCGCCGATCAGCAGTCCCATCTCAGCTTTGACGAATTTCTGGTCGTTGCCGCGAAACAGTCAAGCCTGATGGTTGAAACGCTGGTGCAGAAACTGGCGCATGGCTAACTTCATCTCCAGGGCGCTGGTCGCCCTGCTTTTCACTCTTCCGGCGTGGCTTTACGCCGCGCCGCGCGTGATTTCACTTTCCCCAGCCAACACTGAACTGGCCTTCGCCGCCGGTATTACCCCCGTTGGCGTCAGCAGTTATTCAAACTACCCGCCTGAGGCCAAAAATATTGAAGAGGTCTCAACCTGGCAAGGCATGAATCTGGAACGTATTGTGGCGCTCAAACCCGATTTGGTTATTGCCTGGCGCGGAGGGAATGCTGAGCGGCAAGTCAATCAACTGATCGCTCTGGGAATTAAGGTCATCTGGGTCGATGCCATCACCGTCGAGCAGGTTGCTGATGCATTGCGTCAACTTGCGCCGTGGAGTCCCAGACCTGAACAGGCAAAGCAAGCAGCGCAAACCTTGCTTGATGAGTATGCTTTACTAAAATCTCAGTATGCCAACAAACCGAAAAAACGTGTGTTTCTCCAGTTTGGCGCAAATCCTCTGTTTACCAGTGGAAAAGGTTCCATTCAAAACCAGGTTCTTGAGGTATGTGGTGGAGAAAACATCTTTTCCGGCAGCCGTGTTCCATGGCCGCAGGTCAGCCGCGAACAGGTCCTGGCAAGAGCCCCTCAGGCAATTGTTGCTACCGGCGGTTCGGGCGAAATTCTTAAAATTGAGCAATACTGGGGAAATCAGCTAAAAATCCCGGTTATTACTCTTGATAGTGACTGGTTTGAACGCGCGAGCCCGCGTATTATCCTCGCCGCAAAACAACTCTGTAATGCGCTTTCACAAGTAAATTAGCGCCTGCCCACACCAGGTTTGTTGTGAGGATTTAAAGATGCTCGTCTATTGGCTGGATATTGTCGGTACCGCGGTATTTGCTATCTCTGGCGTATTGCTTGCCGGAAAACTGCGTATGGACCCCTTCGGCGTTCTGGTCTTAGGCGTGGTAACCGCCGTCGGTGGCGGTACGATCCGCGATATGGCGCTGGATAACGGCCCCGTATTCTGGGTTAAAGATCCCACAGATCTGGTGGTGGCGATGATCACCAGTATGTTGACGATCGTGCTGGTACGTCAGCCAAGACGCTTAGCGAAATGGATCCTTCCGGTGCTGGATGCCGTAGGTCTGGCGGTGTTCGTGGGTATTGGCGTGAATAAAGCGTTTCTCGCAGGAACCGGACCACTGGTGGCAATTTGTATGGGGGTCATTACCGGTGTAGGCGGCGGAATTATTCGCGATGTGTTAGCACGTGAAGTGCCGATGATATTACGTACCGAAATCTACGCTACCGCATGCATCATTGGCGGCATCGTCCACGCCACCGCGTTTTATACCTTTAATGTGTCGCTGGAAAACGCCAGTATGATGGGGATGGTCGTTACCCTGCTGATTCGGCTTGCCGCCATTCGTTGGCATTTGAAATTGCCGACGTTTGCGCTGAATGATAATGGACGTTGATATTGTTTTGCCCGATGGCGCTACGCTTATCGGGCCAACAACATCTTTCCTGTAGGCCGGATAAGACGCTTGCGTCGCCATCCGGCATAACGAACAGCAATCAGATGCTGAAAGAGGAACCACACCCGCAGGTGCTTTTGGCGTTCGGGTTAGTCACAACAAAGCGAGAACCTTCCAGACCTTCGGTGTAATCAACCGCACCACCTACCAGATACTGCAGGCTCATCGGATCAACCACCAGACCAACACCTTGCTTCTCAATGGTCATATCACCATCGTTTACCTGATCATCAAAGGTAAAACCGTACTGAAAACCACTGCAACCACCGCCGGTGATATACACGCGTAATTTCAGATTTGGGTTATCTTCATCTGCGATCAGGCTTTTTACTTTATTGGCTGCTGCTTCAGTAAATTGCAGTGGCAGCGCTACGTCATCACTCATATTTTGCTCCAAACGACATTGGCAATTGGGCAAATTATAACCCAATGGTTGAGGCCATTATCTAATACCCTGGTATTTCGTTCAAGTATTCTCGCCCGTGGCGGTACTCTGGCTTTTTGCCGCCTGCTCCGCTTCCTGCTTAGCCAGCGTGCGGGCAAGGATAGTCGAGTATAGCGGTTTTCCGCCCATAAACTGGGCTAATAGTGTTGCGCCAAGACAGGTAATAATCATTGGCAAAATGAGCTGATAGTTATCCGTCATTTCCAGCACCAGCACAATACCCGTTAACGGCGCACGCACCGAAGCGGCCAGCAATGCCCCCATCCCGGCAATAGCAAACGTCCCCGCCTCCAGATGATACTGCGGAAAAGAGGCCGCTGCAGCCATGCCAAATGCCGTTCCCAGCAATGTGCCTAATGCCAGCATCGGGGCAAATATCCCACCAGGCGCGCCGGATGAGAAGCACAGCAGCGTGGTGATGACCCTGGCGATAAAGATAAACAGCAGCAGGCCCACGCTGAAATTGCCCGCCGCAGCAATCGGGATCAGATTAAATCCACCGCCTGCCGCTTCAGGTTGAATCAAACCGAGGATCCCGCACAGGCCGCCGATCACGCCGCCCATCAGCACCCATTTTTTAATTTCACCACCGTGAAAGCGTTGAAACATATCCTGGGTACGCAACACCATGGTATTGAACAACGGCCCGACGCAACCAAAAATAATCCCAAGGATGAGGTACAACCACAGCGTATTAACCGGCGCATTGGAGAGTTTCCCGACCTCAATAATCGGGGCCTCACCGTTGAAAATACGAAACACAATGCTCGACATAATCACGCCGGTAAATACGGCTTTGATCGACACGAGGTTATAACGAAACTGTGGTCGCATCTCTTCAATAATAAACAGAATGCCGGCCAAAGGCGCATTAAACGCGGCCGACAGACCCGCAGCCGCACCGGTTGCCAGTAAGGTGTGTCGCGCTTCGGCGCTACGCATGTGGAAAATATCCAGCACCATGCGCCCAATATTGCCACCAATTTGCACCGTTGGCCCTTCCCGGCCAAGCACCATCCCGGCACCCAGCGTTCCCATACCGCCGATAAATTTTACCGGCAGCACACGCCACCAGCGCACCGGGCGGAGCTCTTCCAATGCGCCTTCAATCTCAGGGATCCCCGAACCACCTGCTTCCGGGGCAAATTTACGCACCAGAAAATAACCTACCATCGCCAGCAGTGCAGAAAGAAGAAATGCCAATGGCCATACAAGGACGGCGTAGTCAGCAACCTGTGCCAGCGCGCCAATACGCAGATTCTGCACCCAGGTCACGGCTTTCTCAAACGCCACGCCCACCAACCCCGTCACTGTACCCACCACGGCGGCCATAAAGAGGATCGCCAACGGCGTTTTGTCACGATCAAGGAGTCGACGGATCTGATCCCTGCGCCGTAAACGCACAATTTGTTGTGCTTCAAAAGAAGGGGTGTCT
This sequence comes from Citrobacter sp. Cu233, assembly GCF_030332225.1. Classification (GTDB taxonomy): domain Bacteria; phylum Pseudomonadota; class Gammaproteobacteria; order Enterobacterales; family Enterobacteriaceae; genus Citrobacter. Next base: position 446,531 of record NZ_JAOWIF010000042.1, on the reverse strand, counting down.
GTTTTCATCAGATAATCATTAATTGGTAATACAAATACGGAAACGGCATTCTACTCGCACGTTTCGTGAAAATCCCCTGCAAATCGTATTGTTTCAAATACGCAAAACTTTCATAACCTTCTCTGAATAACTAGAATAGCGGGCATTTACTTTTTCTACGAACCAGGACCCCATCCATGAGTAAGTCTGAAAACCTCTACAGCGCAGCACGCGAACTTATCCCCGGCGGCGTTAACTCCCCAGTTCGCGCCTTTACTGGCGTGGGTGGTACTCCGCTGTTTATTGAAAAAGCGGACGGCGCATATCTGTATGATGTCGATGGTAAAGCCTATATCGATTATGTCGGCTCCTGGGGGCCGATGGTGCTGGGTCATAACCACCCGGCAATTCGCAATGCCGTGATTGAAGCTGCAGAGCGCGGTTTAAGCTTCGGCGCACCGACCGAGATGGAAGTCAAAATGGCGGCGCTGGTCACTGAGTTAGTGCCAACCATGGATATGGTACGTATGGTGAACTCCGGTACCGAAGCCACAATGAGTGCGATCCGTCTGGCGCGTGGTTTCACTGGCCGCGATAAAATCATCAAATTTGAAGGCTGCTACCACGGTCATGCTGACTGCCTGCTGGTAAAAGCCGGTTCCGGCGCACTGACGCTTGGCCAGCCTAACTCTCCGGGCGTTCCGGCGGATTTTGCGAAGCATACCCTGACTTGTACCTATAACGATCTTGCCTCCGTACGTGCGGCATTCGAGCAGTATCCGCAGGAGATCGCCTGTATTATCGTTGAGCCGGTTGCGGGCAACATGAACTGCATCCCGCCATTGCCGGAGTTCCTGCCGGGTCTGCGCGCGCTGTGTGACGAGTTTGGTGCGCTGTTGATCATCGATGAAGTCATGACCGGTTTCCGCGTCGCACTGGCGGGCGCGCAGGATTACTACGGTGTCGTGCCGGATCTGACCTGCCTGGGTAAAATCATCGGTGGCGGCATGCCTGTTGGCGCATTTGGCGGCCGTCGTGATGTGATGGATGCCCTGGCCCCAACCGGACCGGTTTACCAGGCGGGTACGCTGTCCGGTAATCCAATTGCGATGGCGGCAGGATTCGCCTGTCTGAATGAAGTCGCCCAGCCGGGGATTCATGAGACGCTGAACGAACTGACGACGCGCCTGGCGGAAGGCCTGCTGGAAGCCGCCCAGGAAGCCAATATTCCACTGGTGGTTAACCATGTCGGCGGGATGTTCGGGATTTTCTTCACTGATGCAGAAAGCGTAACCTGCTATCAGGACGTGATGTCCTGCGACGTTGAACGCTTTAAGCGCTTCTTCCATATGATGCTGGATGAAGGCGTTTACCTGGCACCATCCGCCTTTGAAGCAGGCTTTATGTCTGTCGCGCACAGCGAAGAAGATATCAATAACACCATCGACGCCGCGCGTCGGGTGTTTGCGAAGCTGTGATCCATTCGCCTCGCCTGTTAAGGCGAGGCGTTTACATTACCGGCTCTGTTTTCTCAACAAATAGATAAAGTACGGCGCACCAATAAACGTCGACAGTAATCCCGCCGGGATCTGATACGGAAACAGCACCATTCTGCCGCACCAGTCGGCAAACACCAGCAGCACGCCCCCCGCCAGCGCGGATATCACCATATGCGGCATCGTACGTCGAAAACCTAACATCCGCGCGATATGCGGCGCCATCAGCCCCACAAAGCTCAACGGCCCAATGGTCATGGTCGCCGTCGCGGTCAGACCCGCAGCCAACATCAGTAAGCCAACACGCGACGGCGTTAATGCCATACCGACAGCCCGTGCAGTGTCCCCCCCTAACGGTAGAATCGTCAACCAGCGGCGGCACAACGGCGTTATCGCCAGCAGAATGATCATCACAATGCCGGTACGCAAAACCTGTTCGCTGGAAGCGTTATAGGTCGAGCCGGACATCCAGGTCAGAATGCCCGCCATGCGCGGATCGCCGCTTGCCTGCAGCATCATCAGCAACATAGTGAATGCCGTACTGAGCGCCATCCCCGCCAACAGCATCCTGTGCGGAGAGAAACCTCCACGCCCGGCGGCAATCATAATGATTAACAGCGTCACCGCCGCACCGAGACTCCCCGCCGGCAGCAACCAGCCAAACGCGTTTCCGGGCACCAGAAACAGCATCAGTACGACGCCGAAAGCCGCACCAGAGCTAATCCCCAACACTTCCGGGCTGGCCATCGGATTACCGGTCAAACGCTGAATAATACAGCCCGCCACAGCCAGCATTACACCAGCTACCAGTGCAGCCAGGATGCGCGGCCAGCGCCAGGGCATCAGTTCATCCAGCATTGCGCCACTGGCCCAGTTCCAGCCGTGAGCATCACGACCCAATGACAACGCAACCACAACCGTCAGCAACAATATTGCGCCCCCAGCCAGCGCGAACATCAGCACGTGCTGGCGCTCAGCGGCGACACGGTTGCTGGCATTCATATCCGGTGCACTTATGCTCTTCAGACGCGGCAGCAACCACAGCAGTAGCGGCGCGCCAATCAACGCCGTCACCGATCCCGTAGAGACTTCCATCCAGACGCGAGTGAGCCACAAAATAATTTGATCGGAGAGCCAGAGGATCAGCGCGCCAATAAGCGGAGCCAGCAGCAGACGCGCCAGCAAACGCCGCGCGCCGAGCATTTTCGCCAGCAGCGGTGCAAACAGGCCGATAAAACCGATAATCCCCACCGCGTTAACCAGCAAGGCACTCAGCACAATCGCCAGCGTTAATGCCGCCAGTCGCGCCAATGAGAGCGCCAGACCGAGATTACGCGCCACACCGTCATCCAGTCCCATGAGCGTCATTGGACGTAGCAGCAGCAGCGTCAACATCACGCCCCCCACCAGTTGCGGCCACAGTCTTTGCACCCCGCTCCAGTCGGTTTGGGTCAGCGTTCCGCTGCTCCACAAAAACATGCTTTGTAGCTGATCGTGATGGAAAATCACCATCAATTGATTAATCGCGCCACAGTACAGGCTGACCACCAGGCCCGCGAGGATCAACGTCACAGGAGAAAGTCGTTTGCCCCAGGCGACGCCAAACACCAACGCCCCAACGATACAAGCCCCTGCCAGCGCCGCAAATTGTGTCGTCATTGCGCCAGGAATAGCCCATAGCGTAGTCACCGTGATGCCCAGTTGCGCCCCGGTTGCAACACCCAGCGTAGTCGGTTCCGCCAGCGGGTTACGCAGTACCTGCTGAAACAGCACACCAACCAGTCCCAGCCCGGCTCCCACCAGTAACGCGATGACCAGCCTCGGCAGCAGGCTGAAATGGAACACCATCTGCTCAATGACATCGATATCCGGTGACCAGATTGCCTGTCGCCACTGGCTACGCGGCAGAGTAGCGGAGAAGTTAACCCAGGTGAGCCAACAGGCCGCGATAAACAGAATCGTGAGCAGAAGTGCCGGGAACAACGCAATACGTTTACTCACGCTTTGCCTCCCAGCGCATTATCAAGGATGCGCGCGAAGTGCATAGCCGATAGCGTGGCACCATAGAACCAGACGGCAGGGACGCGCTGAAAACGCCCGCTACGGACAAACGGCATCGCCTGCCACAACGGTGTGGACATCAGTGCTTGCATATCCTTGCTGTTACCGTGATCGAAACACAGCACATCAACATCTTTGTAGGCGGCAAGCCGATCGATCCCTACCGCGGTGCTGCCCCAAAAGTTGGTTTCACCCTGCCAGGCGTTGCGGATCCCGTACTCATCCAGCACTTCCTGGAACAAGCAATTAGGACCAAATACCAGCATATGGCGAGGATCGAGCAGGGTCATCAGCAGTAATGGCCGGGAGCCTCGCTGAATAAAGCGCGGTTTCAGGCTGGTAATCAGGTGTTCGTACTGCGACAGATGACGTTCGGCAGTGGTCTGCAGATTCAACAACTGCGCCAGTTCTTGCAATGACTGACGTGCAACCGCCAGCGGCTTTTTGCCATCGCTGAAGTTAAAGCCACGACCCGGCGCAATACGAGCAAGCTTCTCAGGTGCCGGACCGTAACCAGCCGACCAGACCATAAATGAGGGTTTCATTTCGGTCAGCAGTTCGAGGTTCGGTTCAGTACGTAATCCGACATCGATGACGGAGTCCGGTAGCACAGGTTCGTTGACCCACAGTTTGTAGTTTGGAATATCCGCGACACCGTAAGGTGCAACACCCAGCGCCAGCAGCAGCTCAACCGGAAGCCATTCCAGCGCAACAATACGCTGTAGATCAACCGCCGCTGCGCGGGCGGTATTCATTTGCCACAGTAGCGGCGATAGCGCCATTGCCGTTAGCAGCCGTCGACGGGAAAGATGAGGTAATCCAATCATTAATAGACAAAACTCACGGGTGCAGCACCGGCCGGATGCGGCAAAATGCCCATCGGGATACCGTAAATCAGTTCCAGGGTTTCACTACGCATCAGTTCCGCGGGTGTTCCCTCTGCAATCATTTCGCCTCCGCGCAGCGCGACCAGGTAGTCACAGTAGCGGGCAGCCATGTTGATATCATGCAGTACGGCAACCACCGTCAATCCACGTTGTTGGCTCAAGCGATGCACCAGCGCCAGAACATCAACCTGATGTGCGATATCCAGCGCCGAGGTCGGTTCGTCAAGCAGCAGACAACGGCTGTCTTGTGCCACCAGCATGGCGATCCACGCACGCTGACGCTCGCCGCCCGACAAGCTATCCACCAGGCGATGCGCCAGCGGTTTGAGCCCAACAAGCGTAATTGCCTCTTCCACTTTCTCTCTGTCAGTCACGCCAAAACGTCCCAGCGCCCCATGCCAGGGATAACGACCAATCGCCACCAGTTCACGCACCGTCATCCCTTCCGCCTGCGGCAATTGCTGCGGTAAATAAGCGACCTTACGGGCAAATGCTTTGCTGCTCCAGTTCTCAAGCGGCTGCTCGTCGAGCAGAATATCGCCTTCTGAAGGAGGCTGATGACGTCCCAGCATCTTCAATAAGGTCGATTTACCAGAGCCGTTATGACCGATAAGGCCAGTCACTTTTCCCACGGGAAACGTTAACGAGAGGGGATGCAAAAGCGTGCGGCCAGGCACACGAAAGGAGACGTTACTCAACGCAAAAGTGGTGTCGGGATGGGATCTGTTTTCCTGCATAGCGGCCAACTTGTAAAACGGGCACGCAAAGCGTGCCCAAAGAGAAATTAGAAACGGAAGGTTGCTGTTGCAACGACCTGACGTTCTGCGCCCCAGAAACAGCCATAAGTGTTGAAACAGCTGGCAACGTACTCACGATCAAGCAAATTGTTCACATGCAACGCTACGTTGGACCCCGCCATACCGACGCGCGCCAGATCGTATCGTACTAACGCATCCACTACCGTGTAGCTTCCCACTTTGAAGGAGTTTGCCGGATCGCCGTAGCTTGAGCCGGTTAAACGCGCGCCAGTTCCCAGCGTCAGGCCAGATAATGCGCCGTCATAGATGGTGTAGTCACCCCACAGTGATGCCATATGTTTTGGCACCTGAGCAGGCGTGTTGCCTTTGTAGTTGGTGTCAGTGGTGTATTCCGCATCGGTATAGGTATAAGAACCGACCACGTTAACGCTTGCTGACAGCGCCGCTTTCGCTTCAATTTCAACACCGCGTGAACGAATTTCACCACCTTCAACCGAGAAAATCGAACCTGACGGATCAGCCATCAGATTGTTGGTTTTAGTCAACTGGTAAACGGCACCGGTCAACACGATCGGACGATCGCTCGGCACATACTTCACACCCGCTTCGTACTGCTTACCTTTGGATGGAGCAAAGATATTACCGCTTGCGCCCGTTTGTGAAGCCGGTTCAAAGGATTCACTGTAACTGAAGTAAGGCGTTACGCCATTATCGAACAGATAGTTCACACCGCCACGCCAGGTGAACTGCTTATCATCACGGGAATCCGTAACGCCAGAAACACGGTTCAGAGAGTCCTGTTTAGCCCAGTCGTAACGACCGCCCAAAGTCACCAGCACCTTATCCCACTGCATCTGATCCTGCGCATACAGGCCAGTCTGTTTCTGTTTATTCAGGACACGGTAGGCAGCGCCAGGACCAGGATGCGAACCAAAATCGAAGTCGCTGCGATCAAGATTATAGATATCGGACGGAGGTACTGACCCGGCCCAACCAAACCAGGAGTCGATATCGTTACGCATACGCATAAAATCAACGCCGGTCAGCAGGGTATGATCCAGAGAACCGGTGGTGAATTTACTCTGCAACTGGGTATCAACAGCGAAGTTCTGCAATTTCTCATTATCGTCAACATACTGACGAGTCAGCGTATGATCCCAATCTGACTGAGGGACACTGGCGCAAGGACTGTTTGCCGGATCCTTTGTATAAAGTGGATCGGAGCACATACCATAGCCATACACGCTTTTCTGCGACACTTTGTTTTGCGCATAACGTAGATTCTGACGCACGGTGAAGGTGTCGTTAAATTCGTGGTCGAAGCTGTAACCCACCATCTTCTCATTACGAGAGTAGGTATTGTTGTTCGCACCTTCGTTGAAATCGGTTGGCAGACGCGAACCGTTTGGCAACTTAGACACAGTCCCCTCTTTCGGCAACCAGCCGTAATAACCCGTTTCCGGCTCGTTCTGGAAGTAGGAAAGGAAGGTGAAGTTCGTCTTATCATCCGGACGCCATGAGAAAGATGGCGCGATAGCATAACGTTGTTCTTCTGCGCCCTGCTGCTGGGCATTTGCGGAACGTGCCAGGCCGGTCAGACGGTATGAGTACACACCATCGTCATCCAGCGCATCGCTGAAGTCAAAACCGGTCTGGAACAGGCTGTCAGTGCCCATTTTGAACTGAATTTCTTTCAGCGGTTCCGTTGTCGGGCGCTTGCTGACCATGTTCAACAACCCACCCGGGTTGCTCTTTCCGTACAGAACGGAAACTGGACCGCGCATCACTTCAGCACGCTCCAGCATATAAGGGTCAATTACAGCATCGTTGTAGAAGTTACCCTGCATCTTCAGGCCATTCAGATAGTTATTCTGACTTTGGCCGTCTGCGGCAAATCCACGAATAATCAGGTAGTCATAGGTATTGGACGCGCCACGCGTGCCCACGGCAACGCCAGGGGTGTAGCTGAGCGCCTCTTTAACCGATTTTGGCTGATGCAATGCCATCTCTTCGGCAGTGACCACTGAAATAGACTGCGGAACTTTCTGAATAGGGGTATCGGTTTTGGTCGCCGTAGCAGACTGGCGTGCGGCGATGGTTGCAGCTGGCCCCCATGCGCTTTCTTGTGCGGCAGGAGCTGCGGTTACGGTGATGGTTTCTTCTTTCGGTTGAACCGCCGCCTGTGCATACACAGACATGCCGCTAACCGCTGTGGCTACCACAACTGCGATTTTACGCAGCGATGAACTCGGCTGAGCAGTTTTAAGACGCGCCATTGGTATTTCTCTGATGAAAGTGAATGATAACGTAAACGAGAATTATTATTATAACGACAGCATAATATTCGAAACGCTGGCGAGATAGCAAGCGATACGCGCCCCTACTAAAACTGAGGGGTTAAGAAATAACCAGATGAAAAGAAAGGGTTAATAAATTAGGCTGGAATGTTGTTTTGCCCGGAACCGGATGTGAGAAAAGAAAAACCCGCCGGAGCGGGTTTTGGGAGAGGTTAGTTACTGCCGAACATATCTTTGATCCAACCAGCAACACCGTCGCCGTCTTTCTTCTCTGGCTGCGGCGCTTGTTGCTGTTGCTGCTGTTGTTGAGGCTGTTGCTGCGGCGTTGACTGATCAAACGGATTGCCCGACTGCTGCTGCGCCTCGCCTTGCTGGCAGAGCGAATCCGGATCGCTTGTCCACACCGGCAGCGTACGCATACCGCCACTGCACACGAAGTTACCGTCGTAATCGACGCCCATATCCACGATATCTTCCGGCGGCGTCAGCGTAAGCGGTGTGGGTGTCTGGTTTGCCAGATAACGCTGGTAAATCGACATCGCCCCGCTTGCACCGTACAACTTGGTTGGCTGGTTGTTATCGCGGCCTACCCAGGTAATCGTCACCTGGCTGCCGTCGATACCGGCAAACCAGGTATCCACGTTGTTGTTGGTGGTCCCGGTTTTACCTGCCAGATGGAGGCCTGGGTACTTCGCGCCCAGTTGACGACCCGTACCGCGTTGAACCACCTGTTGCATCGTCCACAGCGTCATATATGCCGCCTGAGCCGGAACTGCGCGCTCTGCCTGCGGGAAGCTTTGATACAACACGGTCCCATCTTCAGCAATGACCGAACGCAGTGCTGATAATGGCGCACGGTTACCCCCGCTGGCGATGGTCTGGAACGCCTGCGCCACTTCAATTGGCGTCAGGTTCAACGCCCCCAGCAGCATCGCCGGAACCGGATTGAGCTGATCTTTCGGGGCGCCCAGTTTCGTCCAGGTCTCGGTAACAGCTGGCAGGCCCAGCGCCATCCCCAGATTGACGGTCGGGACGTTCATTGAACGCGTTAACGCATCCACCAGCATCACTTTACCGCTTTCGCTATAGCGACGGTCATCGTTTTGCGGTGACCACACCTGGCCGTTCGGCTGGCGCAGAGCAATCGGCGCATCGGCGATCCAGGTATTCAGGCGATACAGCTTCGGCTGGCTCAGCGCCGTCAGATAGGTTGCCGGTTTTGCCAGAGAACCGATGGAACGACGGGCCTGCATCGCGCGGTTATAGCCCGCAAACTGCGGCTCTGCGCCTCCGACCATGGCACGAACCTCGCCGCTAAAGCGGTCAACGACCACAATCGCCGTTTCCAGATCGCTCAGCTTACGCTGTTTTTTCAGCACCGGAATGCCTTCCACCGCCGCTTTTTCTGCCGCATCCTGCGCCACGGAATCAAAGGTGGTGAAAATTTTCACACCGGAGAGATCTTTGACTTTATCGCCCAGCTTCGCCTGTAGCTCCTGGCGTACCATCTGCATAAACGCGGGTTGTGGTGAAATCACCCCACCACGCGGCTGCACGCCTAACGGACGCGCACTCAGCATGTCATACAGATCCTGATCGATAATCTGCTGCTGCTGCAGCAGGCGCAGCACCAGGTTACGACGCTCCAGCGCCAGCTTCGGATTACGCCATGGGTTGTAGATTGACGCGCCTTTCACCATCCCCACCAACAGCGCCTGCTGGTCAAGACTCAACTCCTCTACCGGGCGACCAAAATAGTACAGGCTCGCCAACGGGAAGCCACGGATCTCGTTGTCGCCGCTCTGACCGAGGTACACCTCATTCATATACAGTTCAAGAATGCGGTCTTTGCTGTAGCGCGCATCCATGATCAGCGCCATATAGGCTTCGTTCGCTTTACGCCAGTATGAGCGCTCGCTGGACAGGAACAGGTTTTTCACCAGTTGCTGTGTCAGCGTACTGGCCCCCTGCACCGTACGACCGGCTGTCAGGTTCGCCAGCACTGCACGTCCAATGGAATAGAGGCTGATACCGTCGTGCTCATAGAAATGGCGGTCTTCGGTCGCCAGCAGCGTATCCACCAGCAGATCCGGGAAACCGCTGCGCGGAACGAACAGACGCTGCTCGCCGTTCGGGGAAGACAGCATGGTGATCAAACGCGGATCGAGACGGAAGAAACCGAACTGGCGGTTGTTATCCATATTCTCAATGGTATCCAGATGATCGCCATCAAAGGTCAGACGCGCACGCACCTGCCCTTCTTTACTGTCCGGGAAGTCAAACGGACGGCGGATCATCTCAATACTGTTCGCCTGCACGGTAAACTCGCCGGGACGCGTCATCTTCGAGACCTGACGATACTGTGTCGCCTCCAGCAGTTTCACCATCTCGTTCTTGCCGATGGGCATTTCTGGTTCAAGGTTCACCATTCGGCCATAAACAGCCGCAGGCAGTTGCCAGACTTTACCATCAATACGGCTGCGAATTTTTTGGTCCAGGTACACGCCATATATCGCGATCAGCACCAAAAAAACGATCGACAGTTTTACCAGCAGCCAGAACCAGCCACGCTTACCACGAGGCTTACGCCCTTTGCCCTTACCCTTACGCGGCATCGGTTCTTCATCCTCATAGTCATCATCATCATAATCGTCGTCATACTCGTCATCTCTGAGTTGACGACGGCTCACCTTTTGTTTCACCGGACGTGTCGGTTTCCCTTTACGTCCAATTGGCTCGCGGTCATTCCCCGCCATGCTTTTTCTCCGCAACATTCAGGCGCAAAGGCCTGATTCTCTGTTCTTCCGTCAGGCGACAGAAGAAGAAATCTCTCAATTTATGAATACTTTTTGGTCCGCCGCGTTGGCGCGCTATTCGCCGGATCGTCCGGCCAGACGTGCTTGGGATAACGCCCTTTCATCTCTTTTTGTACCTCACGGTACGATCCTTTCCAGAACGCGCTCAGATCGCTTGTGACCTGCAGCGGTCGCTGGGCCGGAGAAAGCAGTTCCAGCACCAACGACACACGCCCCTCGGCGATGGTTGGCGTATCCGCTTCGCCAAACATTTCCTGCATCCTGACCGCCAGTGTCGGGGGGTTATCCTCGTGATAGCGAATGGCTATCCGGCTTCCCGTCGGCACAGTGTAATGCGCAGGCAGCGAACTCTCCAGACGTTGCAGCATTGACCAGTCCAGTAAACCACGCAATGCCTGAGCCACATTTAATGCTTTGAGCGCGCGTAAAGAGTGCACACCGCTCATATGCGGCAATAGCCAGCTCTCCAGCGTCGACAGCAGCGAAGCATCATCGACAGCAGGCCAACCGTACTCCGGCAACCAGTTTGCCGCACAGTGCAGACGCAACCGAAACTGTTCAGCCTCCGGCGTCCAGTTGAGCACACTTAGGCCTTTATCGCGAATTCCGTTCAACATGGCCTGATGCAACTCTTCTTCCGAAGGTTTAGCCAGTGGCTGCACTTTAACTGTCAGTTGACCAATGCGCATTCGGCGCAGCGCTTTCAGCGTCCCCTGGTTTTCATCCCATTCAATAGTATCTGACTGTCGCAGCAGCTCAGGACACGTCTGTATGACGCTGTCGATATCCAGCGGCAGAGACAACAAAATGCGAGCATCCGGCGAGGCACTACCCTGTAGCAACAGCGGCGCGATAAGCCACTCATGGCGCGCTGAAGCATCATCAGCATCCAGCATCGCCCCCATCCCGTTCGCCAGTTGATAGCGCCCTTCCTGACCACGGCGCCGGGCAATACGATCGGCAAACGCCTGCGCCAGTAAAGGTGCTAACAGTTCGCTATCAGGCTGGCCTCCCCGCACATTCAGGCGCTTTAATAGCTGCTGGCTACGCAGTTGCCAGGCGGGCTGGTGGCGTGAAAACGCTGTTGTCAGATCGGTGCTCCCACCGCGCGGTGGTTCTTCCAGAATTGCCGCCAGCTTTGCTGCCGTTGCCGCTTCGTCGTCATTGTTAGCACTGACGAGCATTGCTGCTAAGCGGGGATCGTTGCCCAGGGCCGCCATTTTCTGTCCGGTGGCACTGAGTCTGTCGCCCTCCAGCGCGCCCAGCATCTGTAACAAACGCGTTGCCGCCTGCATATTTACGACTGGCGGCCTATCCAGCCAGCTCAACTGTGCGGGGTCAGTGCATCCCCATTGCAACAGTTCCATCAGCAAACCGGATAAATCACTCTGTAAAATCTCAGGCTCACTCTGCGCCGTCGCTCTTTCAGCCTGCTCTTTCGCCAGCAGGTGCAGACAAATACCGGGTTCCAGGCGGCCTGCTCGCCCTGCACGTTGGGTCATTGAAGCCTGACTAATGCGTTGGGTAATCAGTCGCGTCAATCCCGTGCGGGCATCAAAACGCGCCACACGCTCCTGAGCACAGTCCACCACCAGACGGATACCTTCAATGGTTAAGCTGGTTTCAGCAATATTGGTTGCCAGTACGACTTTACGTCTCCCCGGCGGCGCGGGCAAAATGGCCTGTCGCTGCTCGGTCAGCGATAATGCGCCGTACAGCGGGCACAGCAGGATATCGCTGCCCACACGCCCTGCCAATTGCTCCTGCACGCGCAGGATCTCCCCCACGCCGGGTAAAAATAGCAGCAACGAACCACTCTCGTTACGCAGCAACTCCGCAGTGGCAATGGCAACCGCCTCGTCAAAACGCAAATGCGTCGCCAGCGGCTGGTAGCGCCGTTCAACAGGAAACGCACGGCCTTCGGAAACAAGGGTAGGCGCTTCAGGCAACAGCTGCTGCAAACGCCCGTTGTCCAGAGTTGCTGACATAATCAGCAGTTTTAAATCGTCCCGCAGGCCTTGCTGCACGTCCAACAGGAGCGCCAGTGCCAGATCCGCCTGCAGGCTGCGCTCGTGAAATTCATCAAGGATCACCAGACCAACGCCCTGCAATTCTGGATCGCGTTGGATCATGCGCGTGAGCACACCTTCTGTGACCACTTCAAGCCGGGTTTGCGGCCCAACGCAATTTTGCGCGCGCATGCGATAACCCACGGTTTCGCCGGGCTTTTCGTTTAGCGACTCCGCCAGTCGTTGTGCCACATTGCGAGCCGCCAGGCGACGGGGTTCCAGCAGGATAATGCGCCCCGTAATCCCCTGATGCGTCAGAAGCTGTAGCGGCAGCCAGGTCGATTTCCCGGCCCCCGTCGGCGCGGTCAGCAGGACCTGCGGTGAGGCATCAAGGGCAGTAAGCAGTTCAGGCACTATGGCGGCAACGGGCAATGACGTCACAAATGACTCCAGAGGGTTAACATTCTTCGCGCTGCATTGTAGCATCGCGTTAATTCATAACCGAGTATCCATCATGTCTGAGCCAAAACGGCTGTTCTTTGCCATTGAATTGCCTGCTGAGGTTCGGGAGCAGCTCATCCACTGGCGAGCCGCACAATTTCCACCGGAAGCGGGCCGCCCGGTCGCCGCGGACAATCTGCACCTGACGCTGGCTTTTTTAGGGGATGTTAGTACAGAGAAACAGCAAGCGCTATCACAGCTGGCCGGACGCATTCGCCAGCCGGCATTTACGCTCAGGCTGGACGATGCAGGGCAATGGCTGCGTTCGCGGGTCGTATGGCTGGGAATCCGCCAGCCGCCACGCGGGCTATTGCAACTGGCCAATATGCTGCGAGCACAGGCCGCACGCAGCGGGTGCTACCAAAGCCCACAGCCCTTTCACCCGCATATCACGCTCTTGCGCGATGCCAGCCATGCAGTCGCCATTCCGCCCCCCGGTTTTTGCTGGTCATTTCCGGTTACGGAGTTTGCGCTTTATGCCTCGTCATTTGAGCGAGGACGCACGCGCTATTCAACCTTGCAACGCTGGGTGCTGAGCAAATAATCAAGGGTATTATTCATGCAATTTTCTCCCCCTTTACAACGCGCTACGCTAATTCAGCGCTATAAACGTTTTTTAGCGGATGTGATCACACCTGATGGTACAACCTTGACGCTACACTGCCCAAATACCGGAGCAATGACCGGATGCGCAACCCCTGGTGATACCGTCTGGTATTCAACATCAGAAAATACTAAGCGGAAATATCCACATACCTGGGAATTAACGCAAACCGGATCCGATGCATTTATTTGTGTTAACACGCTATGGGCCAATCGCTTAACGAAAGAGGCTATTCAGAATGAGTTCATTGCGGAGCTTTCTGGCTACAGCGTGTTGAAAAGTGAAGTAAAATACGGCGCAGAAGGCAGCCGTATTGATTTTTTGTTACAGGCAGATTCCCGGACTGACTGCTATATTGAAGTAAAATCAGTCACGTTGGCGGAAAAAGAGTATGGTTATTTTCCCGATGCCATCACTGAACGAGGTCAGAAACATCTTCGGGAATTGATGAGCGTAGCGGCTGAAGGTAAACGTGCCGTCATATTTTTCGCGGTACTGCATTCAGCCATTACACGGTTTTCACCCGCGCGCCATATCGATGCAAAATATGCGCAGTTATTAGTCGAAGCACAGCTAAAGGGGGTAGAAATTCTGGTTTATAAAGCGGAACTTTCTGCCCATGGTATGACTCTTAAAGAGCCGTTGCCCATTGCCTTGTAATGGTGTAAACAACGGGTTAATTAGTATTCTGGCCGCGTGCGCAAATACGCTTTTCCTCACAGGGTTGTCAAGTGTTACGTTTAGATAATTGCTATCCGGAAAAGCATCTGCTATTTATAGCGACCTGATTTTTCCCCCGAACATGGGGATCGATAGTGCGTGTTAAGGAGAAGCAACATGCAAGAAGGGCAAAACCGTAAAACATCGTCCCTGAGTATTCTCGCCATCGCTGGGGTGGAGCCGTACCAGGAGAAACCGGGCGAAGAGTATATGAACGAAGCCCAGCTGTCGCACTTCAGGCGTATTCTTGAAGCATGGCGTAATCAACTCAGGGATGAAGTCGATCGCACTGTGACTCATATGCAGGACGAAGCGGCTAACTTCCCTGATCCGGTTGACCGTGCCGCACAGGAAGAAGAATTCAGCCTTGAGCTGCGTAACCGTGACCGTGAGCGCAAACTGATCAAAAAGATCGAGAAGACGCTGAAGAAAGTAGAAGATGAAGATTTCGGCTACTGCGAATCATGCGGCGTAGAAATTGGTATTCGTCGTCTGGAAGCCCGTCCGACAGCCGATCTGTGTATCGACTGCAAAACGCTGGCTGAGATTCGCGAAAAACAGATGGCGGGTTAATCCCGTCATTTGTACCACGTTTACTACAGGCGGGAGATTCTCCCGCCTTCTTCTTTTATGTTATCCACAGACATGACAGACAAACCCTACATTGGCCGTTTTGCCCCTTCACCTTCCGGTGAACTGCATTTTGGTTCCCTGGTAGCCGCCCTCGGCAGTTATCTACAGGCCCGTGCACAGCGAGGAATCTGGCGGGTACGCATTGAAGATATCGATCCTCCTCGTGAAGTTCCCGGTGCTGCAGAGACGATTCTGCGTCAGCTGGAACATTACGGGCTGCACTGGGATGGCGAAATCATGTGGCAATCGCAACGCCATGATGCCTACCGTGAGGCACTGGCCTGGTTACAACAACAAGATTTAAGCTACTACTGTACCTGTACACGCGCCCGTATTCAGCGTGTTGGCGGGATTTACGACGGTCACTGCCGCGCGTTACGCCACGGGCCGGAAAATGCAGCGGTACGCATCAAGCAACAGCATCCCGTTTTACACTTTAACGACCTGCTGCGCGGCAATATTCACGCCGACCCAGAGCTTGCTCGGGAAGACTTTATTATCCACCGACGCGACGGATTGTTTGCTTATAACCTTG
This sequence comes from Citrobacter sp. Cu233, assembly GCF_030332225.1. Lineage (GTDB taxonomy): Bacteria > Pseudomonadota > Gammaproteobacteria > Enterobacterales > Enterobacteriaceae > Citrobacter. The sequence continues at coordinate 431,235 of NZ_JAOWIF010000042.1, read as the reverse complement.
CGGTGGTGGTTGATGACCACTTCCAGGGGGTAACTGAGATTGTACGCGGTGCCGATCTCATCGAACCTACTGTACGCCAAATTTCGTTGTATCAGCAGTTCGGCTGGCAAGTACCGGATTATATTCATCTGCCGTTGGCGCTCAACGAGCAAGGCGCTAAACTTTCTAAGCAGAATCATGCGCCTGCCCTGCCGCAAGGCGATCCACGCCCGATTCTCATCAAGGCGTTGCGCTTCCTCGGTCAGAACACTGCAATACCGTGGCAAGCGCTGAGTGTGGAAGAATTACTGCAAACTGCGGTGCAAAATTGGACGCTTACGACTGTACCGGGTTCAGTGAATGTAAATCCGGCATTCTCAAATGACTCATGCTGAGCTATGATTAGCCGCGATTTTTACACAGCAACACTTGTTCTGACTGAAGTTTGACACTACCGAGGTGCACTATTTTTACCCGAGTCGCTAATTTTTGCCGCAAGGTGCTAAGCCGCGAGGAGCGCGAGGCCGAGCTTGCCGTCGCCCGTCCGCATATGACGGTAATCCCGCGTGAGCAGCACTCTATCTCCCGCAAAGATATCAGTGAAAATGCCCTGAAGGTAATGTACAGGCTTAATAAGGCTGGATACGAGGCATGGCTGGTTGGCGGTGGCGTGCGCGACCTTTTGCTGGGCAAAAAACCGAAAGACTTTGATGTCACCACTAACGCTACGCCGGATCAGGTGCGGAAGTTGTTTCGCAACTGCCGTCTGGTTGGACGCCGTTTCCGTCTGGCTCACGTCATGTTTGGCCCGGAAATTATCGAAGTCGCTACTTTTCGTGGTCATCATGAAGGCAGCGAAGCCGATCGTGCAACGTCACAGCGTGGGCAAAACGGAATGCTGTTGCGCGACAACATCTTCGGTTCCATCGAAGAAGATGCCCAGCGCCGCGATTTCACCATCAACAGCCTCTACTATAGCGTGGCTGATTTCACCGTTCGTGATTACGTGGGTGGAATGCAGGATCTGGAAGACGGTATAATCCGCCTGATTGGCAATCCTGAAACGCGCTATCGTGAAGATCCCGTGCGTATGCTGCGCGCGGTACGCTTTGCAGCCAAGCTTGATATGCGTATCAGCCCGGAAACCGCAGAGCCGATCCCACGTCTGGCAACACTGCTGAACGATATTCCTCCTGCACGCCTGTTTGAAGAAGCGCTCAAGCTGTTACAGGCGGGCTACGGTTATGAAACCTATAAAAAATTGCGTGAGTACAGCCTGTTCCAGCCGCTGTTCCCAACCATCACCCGCTATTTCACCGAGGACGGTGACAGCGCGATGGAACGCATCATTGCCCAGGTACTAAAGAATACCGACACCCGCATCCACAATGATATGCGCGTGAACCCGGCATTCTTGTTTGCAGCGATGTTCTGGTATCCGTTGCTGGAAACCGCGCAGAAAATTGCCCAGGAAAGCGGTCTGGCCTACTACGACGCCTTCGCGCTGGCAATGAATGACGTGTTGGATGAAGCCTGTCGTTCACTGGCTATCCCGAAACGCCTGACATCGCTCACCCGTGATATCTGGCAGCTTCAGCTACGCATGTCCCGCCGCCAGGGCAAACGTGCCTGGAAGCTGATGGAGCATCCAAAATTCCGCGCGGCCTACGATTTGCTGGCGCTGCGTGCAGAAGTGGAAAACAATGCCGAACTGCAGCGTCTGGCGCAGTGGTGGGGCGAATTCCAGGTGTCGGCTCCGCCTGAACAAAAAGGCATGCTGAACGAACTGGATGAAGAGCCGGAACGTCGTCGGCACCGTCGTCCGCGTAAACGCGCGCCACGCCGTGAGGGAAGTGCGTGACCCATCGCGTATCCCCAATGGATTTCGGGTTGCATCAAGGCGGCGACACAGCAAATGCCCAGGAGCGTACATCAGTACGTGACTGGGATGAGCGAGGAAAGCCAACACAGATGCAGCTTGAAAGACGACGGGTATATATCGCACTCGGCAGTAATTTAGCCTCCCCGCTGGAGCAGGTTAATGCTGCCGTGCAGGCGCTGGGAGAAATCCCTGACAGCCGGGTCGTTGCCGTCTCCTCCTTCTACCGCACTCCGCCATTGGGCCCACAGGATCAACCCGATTACCTCAACGCCGCCGTCGCGCTGGAAACCACCCTTGCAGCGGAAGAGTTACTCAATCACACCCAACGCATTGAGTTGCAACAGGGCCGTGTGCGTAAAGCCGAACGCTGGGGCCCGCGTACGCTGGACCTTGACATCATGCTGTTTGGTGATGAAGTGATTAACACCGAACGTCTGACCGTACCGCACTACGATATGAAAAACCGCGGCTTTATGCTGTGGCCACTTTTTGAAATCGCACCTGAACTGACCTTCCCGGACGGAACCAGCCTGCATCAACACCTCTCCCAACTCGGTGCAGCGAAACCTGCACACTGGTAAAGTAATCCTTCCCCTTTAGCGTTTACTGCTTTCGCGCCAAACGATTGCTTAAATCAATTGCCCCCCTGAATGTGACTGCTAGAATGCCGTTAAATATGACTTTCACCATCAGGAAATGTTATGAAACCGACAACAATCTCATTGCTGCAAAAATACAAGCAAGAGAAGAAACACTTCGCGACGATTACGGCCTACGACTACAGCTTCGCGAAACTATTTGCCGACGAAGGTATCAATGTGATGCTGGTGGGGGATTCACTGGGGATGACGATTCAGGGTCATGACTCTACCCTGCCAGTCACTGTTGACGATATTGCCTACCATACTCGCACTGTGCGTCGCGGGGCACCCAACTGTCTGCTGCTTTCCGATCTCCCGTTTATGGCCTACGCTACGCCAGAACAAACCTTTGCAAACGCAGCGGTTGTGATGCGCGCGGGTGCCAATATGGTCAAGATTGAAGGCGGCGCATGGCTGGTCGATACAGTGAAAATGCTGACCGAACGCGCGGTCCCGGTTTGCGGTCATCTGGGGCTGACCCCGCAGTCCGTCAACATTTTTGGCGGCTATAAGGTACAAGGCCGTGGTGATGCAGGACAAACGCTACTCGATGACGCACTGGCACTGGAAGCGGCTGGCGCTCAATTGCTGGTACTGGAATGCGTTCCAGTTGAACTGGCAAAACGCATCACCGAAGCGCTATCTATTCCGGTGATCGGTATTGGCGCAGGTAATGTGACTGATGGTCAGATTTTAGTGATGCACGATGCGTTTGGCATTACCGGCGGACATATCCCGAAATTTGCGAAGAATTTCCTTGCCGAAGCAGGCGACATGCGTGCTGCTGTGCGGCAGTATATTGCTGAGGTGGAATCCGGCGTATACCCGGGCGAAGAACATAGCTTCCACTAAATTTTCTGACGAGATGCAGGCCTGATAAGCGTAGCGCCATCAGGCGGTTCGGCGCACGTTGCCGGATGGCGGCGCAAACGGCTTATCTGGCCTACAAACCTTCAGGCAACTAAAGGAGTCAAGGTGTGCTAATTATTGAAACCCTGCCGCTGCTGCGCCAGCATATTCGCCGTCTGCGCCAGGAAGGTAAACGTGTGGCGCTGGTTCCCACCATGGGCAATCTACACGACGGTCACATGAAGCTGGTCGATGAAGCAAAAGCTCAGGCTGATGTGGTGATCGTCAGTATTTTCGTCAACCCGATGCAGTTTGACCGACCGGACGATCTGGTGCGCTACCCGCGAACACTGCAGGAAGATTGTGAGAAGCTGAACAAGCGCAAAGTGGATTATGTCTTTGCGCCGGCAGCGCTTGAGATCTATCCGCAAGGGACCGATTCACAAACCTATGTCGAGGTTCCGGGGCTGTCTACTATGCTGGAAGGCGCTAGCCGTCCAGGGCACTTCCGTGGTGTCGCAACCATCGTCAGCAAACTGTTCAATCTGATCCAGCCGGATGTTGCTTGCTTTGGCGAAAAAGATTTCCAGCAGTTAGCATTGATCCGCAAAATGGTTGCGGATATGGGTTATGACATTGAGATCGTCGGTGTGCCTATTATTCGCGCCAAAGACGGCTTAGCCCTTAGCTCACGTAACGGATATCTGACGGCAGAGCAGCGTAAAATCGCCCCAGGCTTGTACAACGTGATGAGCCGCATTGGCGAAAAATTACAGGCCGGCGAGCGCGATCTGGAAGAGATTATTGCTATTGCCGCGCAGGAGCTGAATGAAAAAGGTTTCCGTGCCGACGATATTCAGATCCGCGATGCCGACACACTGCTGGAACTGACTGAAAGCAGCCAACGCGCAGTGATTCTGGTCGCCGCATGGCTGGGCCAGGCACGGCTGATCGATAATCAAAGCGTTACATTAGCCCAGTAGACAGGGGTTAAAAATCGGGCAATACTGCCTGAGAAATTTCTCAAAGCGGGCCAGTTGCGCCTGCTTAGCCAAGGTAAACGACAGGGTATAGAAGTTATGATTCGCACCATGCTGCAAGGCAAGCTCCACCGCGTAAAAGTCACGCAGGCGGACCTGCACTACGAAGGCTCCTGCGCCATCGACCAGGATTTCCTCGATGCCTCAGGTATTCTGGAAAACGAAGCTATTGATATCTGGAACGTGACGAATGGGAAACGTTTCTCAACCTATGCGATTGCGGCTGAACGCGGCTCCAAAATCATTTCGGTGAACGGTGCGGCTGCACACTGTGCTGATGTCGGTGACATTGTGATTATCGCCAGCTTTGTCACTATGTCTGATGAAGAAGCCCGTACATGGCGCCCGAAAGTGGCTTACTTTGAAGGCGACAACGAAATGAAGCGTACCGCGAAAGCCATTCCGATACAGGTTGCGTGATGCGAATTGCGGAGACCGCATGAGTCTGGTTGTCTCCGCACATTTATCTCCTATGTAATACGGCATCATAATATATTTAATGCAGCCGTATAATATCTCATTCCCTTATCTATTGCGCACTGCCGCTATTCCGTCGAATTAATCCTTTCCTCAAACAAGCCACAACCTGCATAGCATGGCCCGGAGGGGGCTACTCACGTAATCTATTAAGGTATACCCACCAAACTTCAAATAAAACTTAATAATCTTTTTAGAAAATATAACTAAACAGGATTATATTTCACAAACATAATATTAAGGCACATAGAAAATTAAATGAATTAATTTTATCACCACTCATAAATGGATATTATATATGATTTATAAAACAACTATTGCCACCGCCTTCGCGGTAGCCACAATGGGTTCTCTTTCAGCCCAGGCTGCCGATATGGGTCTTATTACTTTTGATGGCGCAGTCACGGATACGACCTGTACCATCACAACCAATAACGGCGTTGATGCAAACAATGTCACCATATCACTCCCTGTTGTAAAGAAAAGCGATGTTGAAGGCACAACCATCGATAAAGGTGTGGGTGAAAAAGAATTCGAATTGAAGCTCACGAATTGCCCGGACGGACAAGCGACCGCCTCCGCCACCTTTACCTCACAGCAGTTTGCCGATCTCACTAACGGTACGCTAAAAAGCGACCCCACCGTGGCAGGCCACGCTAACAACGTCAACCTGGCGCTCTACAACAATGCTAGCGCAGATAAAACTCGTATTAACATCGGGCTCGCTGGCAACAATACCCAAGCCGCCGATACCAGTACTGGTGAAGGCACTCTCTCCTATCGCGTGGCCTATGTTCCCAGCGCTGACTGGGTCAAAGACACAAACGATATCACTGCTGGTAGCGTAAGCAGCAACGTGACCTTCACAATGACATATCAATAATTACTTTGATAAACAGGCGCTTATCTATCAGGAAAAGCGCCTTAGATATTTATGGATGAATATGATGAGTCTCACTAAAACCGCCCAATCTGCGCTATTGTTTGGTGCAACCTTTCTCGCATCTCATGCCGCTCTCGCCGATATAGTGATTTCCGGCACCCGTGTTATTTATCCGGAATCAGCCAAAGACGTGACGGTAAATATGGAAAACCGAGGTGGAAAACCGCTATTAGTGCAAACCTGGCTGGACGATGGCCGCGATACCACGAACCCGCAGGAACTGAAGCTTCCCTTCGTCATCACACCGCCAGTATCGCGTATTGATGCCGGAAAAGGCCAGACGGTGCGCATCACCTGGCTTGGGCAGCCGCTCGCTCAGGACAGAGAAACCATGTACTGGTTTAACGTACTTGAAGTGCCGCCAAAAGCCAAAAACGCTGAAACCCAGAATATGCTGCAGTTGGCGTTCCGTACACGTATCAAAATGTTCTTCCGTCCAAATGGATTGAAAGGCACTCCTTCAACCGCGGCGACGCAGTTAACATGGTCTCAACAGCGACAAAACAGCAAACCTGTTTTGGTTGCACACAACGATTCACCCTATTACGTCTCGCTGGCAAAAGTCACCGCTCAGTTAGGTGGCGCACCCGAAGAGGTTGAGCCGCACACTGTCGCGCCATTCAGCAGTCAGGCTATGGCATTAACTCATACCCGTTCGGCTAAAGTCGCAAAAATTACTTATGCATCTATTAATGATTTCGGTGGAGTAGAACAACACCAAGCGGTCATTAAATAACATAACAACCTGCTAGCAGTACCTCTGCTGTTAGTAACTAATGGATTAGTGAAGAGATTGTTACTGCGTAGCCCGATTTGCTTTATTTTTATCTATTTTGCTGCCCAGGATCCATCCTTTGCGGCCGATACCTCTACGCCTCAACCTTCTAATGAAGAGGTCGAATTTAACGATCAATTCTTGTTTAACACCGGTAATAATATTGATATTAGCCGCTTCTCAAAAGGCAATCCCATTATTCCTGGGACGTTCAAAACCCAACTATCGCTAAACAAAAGAAAAAAGCTGCTGACCAATTTTACCTTTAAGGACAATAATACCCCGCGAGCCACCCCCTGCTTCACCGCCAAAATACTGATGCAGATAGGGGTTAAAGCGGATGCAGTTAAAGAAAAACTAAAAGATAACGACGAAGATACCTGCATTGATATCACCAGCGCCTTTCCCGGCATGAGTTGGGATTTTGACGCCGGTACCCAAGAGCTCAACCTCAATTCGCCGCAGATTTATATCGACAGGCACCCGAATGGCTATATTGATCCTTCGCTCTGGGATGAAGGGATAGCCGCAGCCATGGTTTCGTACGATCTCAACGCCTGGCGTAACCATAGCGCAAACAGCACAACAGAAACCGCCTATGCTGGACTAAAATATGGTCTGAATTTTGGGCCGTGGCGCCTGCGTTCGCGAGGCACCCTCAACTGGGATCAGGACAGCGGCGCCGACTACGCCAGTCAGGACATTTATCTACAGCGCGACCTTACAAGGCTACATTCACAGTTGTTGCTTGGCGACTCCTATACACGTGGCGATGTATTTAACTCTTTCAACCTGCGCGGTATGCGTATTTATAACGATGACCGCATGCTGCCGGGCGGGATCTCCACGTATGCGCCCACGATTCATGGTGTCGCCAACAGCAATGCTAAAGTCACCGTGACGCAAAGCGGCAATAAAATTTATGAAAGCACCGTCCCGCCGGGCGAATTCGAAATTAGCGACCTGAGCACCGTGGGCTACGGCAGCGATCTGGTGGTTACCGTCGAAGAGTCGGACGGCAGTCAGCGTACCTTTTCCGTACCCTACTCCTCCGTCAGCCAGCTTATTCGCCCCGGCAATGCCCGCTGGGATATTGGCCTGGGTGAGCTGAATGATAGCAATTTGAAAACACGACCCAAAGTGGGCTACCTCTCAGGCTTTTACGGCTTAACGGATCTAGCCACGGGATACGCTGGCGCACAGTATGCAGATAACCATTATTTCTCCGGCCTGCTGGGGTTGGCAATCAATACACGGCTGGGAGCATTCTCATTCGATGCGACCTATTCCGATGCTGATATCAGCGGCCCGGGCCCGCTAAGCGGACAAAGCTATCGCCTCTCCTGGAGCAAGCTGATTGAGCCGACACGCACCTCTTTCAACGTCGCCGCCTACCGTTTTTCAACGGCAAACTATCTGACACTAAGCGATGCGGCCACACTCGCCGACGAAATTCAAAACAACACTGACAACGATAGTAACAGCACCTATGACAGCTATCAGCGGATGAAAAACCAGATACAAATTAACGTGAGCCAACCGCTGGCAGCAGAAAAAAAGGATTATGGTTCGCTTTATCTGACAGGAAGCTGGCAAAACTACTGGAATAGCAGCAGAACAACCGCCCAGTATTCAGTAGGTTACAACAACTCATTCAGTCTTGGCAGCTACAGTATCTCATTGCAGCGCAGCTATAACGAGTACGGCGAAAAAGACGATCGACTGTATCTCAACCCCAGTATTCCGCTGGGGACGCTGTTTAACCACGGAGAATCCACGGGCAGGTTCTCCAGCATCAACACCAGCCTGAGTTCCGACTTCAAAAAGAATTCAACGCTGAATACCAGCGCTAACGGCAATACCGAAGATTACCGCTTTAGCTACAGCATCAACGCCAGCACGACTCATGCTGATGGTAGCGACACCAAGCAAATCGGTGGATACGGTAGCTACAACAGCGCTTATGGCCCCTTAAGCCTTTCTGCCTCCGCAGCAGACGGGAGTAACCGCCAGGCCTCCTTGAGCTACAGTGGCGGCATGCTGCTGCACGCCGGCGGGCTCACGCTCGCGCCCGGCAGCATCGGTGACACCGATACGCTGGCACTGGTCAGCGCTCCCGGTGCAGAAGGTGCGCACTTAACGACCGGCGATGGCGTTATCGACGGCTCTGGCTACGCCATCATGCCGTATTTGTCTGCTTATCGGGAAAACACGGTTGGTCTTGATATCTCCAGCCTGGAATCGGATGTAGAGGTTAAAAACACCAGTACCATTGCCGTACCGCGCAGCGGTGCCGTCATTCGGGTCGATTTTGAAACCGATCAGGGCCGTTCGCTGCTGCTCGATCTGCATCGTTCAGACCACGGTTTTATTCCGCTTGGTGCAGATGTACTCAATGAACAAGGTCTTTCAATAGGCGTAGTCGGCCAGGCGGGGCAGGCTTATGTCCGCGGCGTGCAGGACAATGGCACGCTACGCGTCGTATGGGGAAATACTGCTAACAGCAGCTGTACAGTGACATATCGCATTATGGAGTCTGCACAGAAAGTGGGATTAAGCATCCTGCTGAATAACCAAACTTGCCAGATGGAATAGTTTTTACAAGGAGTGTTTTATGCAATCATCACGGTTCTTTTTCCGTATTATCATCCTGCTAACGCTGTGCGTAAGCTCGCCGTCCATGGCCAACGGTACGCTCAATCTCGACCTGACGTTCACCGCAACGCTTCGCGAGACCACCTGCGATATGACCCTTGAAGGCGGTAGCGGCGACGGCACAAACAATGTTATCCCCATCGGCAGCGGCGGGATTACCCAACTGGATAAAATCATCAACGCCGACACCTCCGCGACCACCGCGTTTAAGCTCAAAATTGTCGACTGCCCGTCAAGCTTAACCAAACTGAAAACCACCATCACCGGTAGCGCCTCCAGCATCCAAACGGCCATTAGCAATTCGGCGACCAATAACGCAGCAAGCAACGTTGGTGTCAGCATCGCCCGAGCCATTACTCCCGATCAGCCTTTTGAAATTAATGCCACCGACGAGGCCAAAACCCTACTTTGGACATCAAGCGAAATCAACGCCCAGGAAGTGCCATTAGTCGCCCGGCTCATAGAAACGGCAACAGGCAAAGGAACAACCGGTATTTTCAGCGCCACCGCAACGTTCAATTTTGAGTATGAATAACGGCAAGGAGCCCAAAAATGAAAATGTATACCCTGGCATCTTTGATCGTTGCCACCTTCCTCACCGTCGGTTACTCCTCAGTGACGCTCGCAGACATTACCGGCACTACCAGTGTTCAGGCAACGTTCACATCAACTATTGAAGCCGGTACCTGCACGGCGCAAATCCAGAGCGCCGGCGGACAAGCTATCAGCACACTCGCTTTTGGCGACGTGTTTAAATCCGATCTGGTTGCACAGACCCGCAGCGAAGCCTTCAAAATTGCATTCAGCGATTGCGTAGGCGTTAAATCTGCCAGGATCCAGGCCATTTCCGGTAGCGGCGGCGGTTGTTCCGGCCCGGATTCTGACGGCGATTCTTTCTCGGCGGGCAACGCCACTGGTTTTGAAATCTGGAAGGGGGAAGCTGGCGCAGGTACGCTCCTGAGCTGCAATAGCAAACCTGCACAGAACATCACCATTAGCAATAGCAATGTTGATGTCGAGATGAATGCCAGAATCGTGATTGCGAAGACACGAACCATCAGCGATGTCACTGCAGGCAACGTCAGCGCCCCGGTCACGTTCCTGGTGACATATCAATAGTAGATGAGGTAGGGAATCATGTTATTCACGCTGAGTAAAAAAATACGTGCGATCTTCAGCCTATCGGCGTGCCTGGCAGTCGCATGTACCTGCCGGGCCGGTGACGCAAACCTGGAGATGACCCTCAGCGCAAATATTGTTGAAAACACCTGCCAGATATCGGTTTCTGACGGCGGGCAGGTCCACCTTCCCACCGTCGGAAAAGGTTGGTTTTATAACGCTGACGGCAGTTCACGTCTATCTCCCACTGATGCCGCTGCTGGCTCAGCCTTCTCAATAAAAGTGGAAAACTGCCCGGGAGATAATATTACGGTGAATTCGCTGAAATTGAGTTTCCAGCCACAAAGCGGACAGTGGCCAACGAGCAGCAGGCAGGTATTTATCAATGAGACGCCCGTGACAGCAAACGGCGCGGATAACGTCGGTATCGTTATTTTTTCTACCGCGCACCACACCAACGTGCTCAACAGCGATGGCACCTCTGACGTGACCATTGATATACAAAACAATGCCTGGGCCGCCGAGTATGAGTTCTATGCCCGGACGCAAAATACCGGCCCGGTGAGTACAGGGAAAATAACCAGCAACGTACTGGTCAGCACCATTTATAACTAATTCAGGATGAAAGAAGGTTACCCATGTTTATTACACGGCGAACACCAGTAAGGCATAGTTATTTTCTGCTCGCCACCCTGTTAATTGCGGCGGGTCCAGCGCAAGCCGCTATTGAGTGTCGGTTTGCTAGCGGCAGCGGTGGTACGACAACACTGGTAAATGGCATATCCTCAAATAATATCCGCTGGAGCCAATCCAGTGGACCTGGGTATTCGAATGATGAGGTTTTGCTCGCGACAGTTGATTTAACGCTAAGCCCATCGCTGCAATCAACCTGTAGCCTGGGTAACGATGGCGAGGTATTAAAAGAAAAAGCTGATACAGCTTATGCCCGCGCCGCTAGCTCATATGACGATAGCGCCATTTTGTATTACACCAATATTCCAGGTGTCTATTTTACCGCCAAAATTTATTCCGATGCGGGCGGTGGCTTTTTTAAAAATACGGGGGTAGCCGCCGATAGCTGGGAGACCCTGGAAGCTGACCACAATGACGAACGCTGGAAAAACAAAACCTGGAAAGCGCTCATTCATATTTATCAGTACAACTCCGAGTTTGCCGGGAATACCCGCGGTATCACCACATTAACACCAAAAGCCAGCTTCTCACTGGGGCAAATGGCGATTGGCGACAGAACCGATAGCAATAACAAGCCCTGGACATTCAACGTTACCCCAACCAGCTTTCAGATCCCCATTATTACCACCACCTGTCAGGCCGCAGCACTCAGCGATGGCTCAACCAATATCGATCTCGGTGACTATATGCTTGCCGGTTTTAACCAATCAACACGTACTCAGGACGTTGCCGTACAGCTTAAGGGCTGCAATAACCTGTTTGGCGTTGATGTGAAAATCACCGCAAATAAAACCACGGGAAGCAGTAACGATCTACTGGGGAATACGCTTACCACCAACGCCGCCTCCGGCGTGGGCGTCAAGCTGATGTTCGGGTCAAACACGTCATTTCAGTTTATCCCCAACTCATTCGCCGAGACGCACTATAGCTTCGATACAGGCTCAAGTACCACGGCCAACGTGATCGACTTTACCGCTCAGTTGGTCAAAGACGGCAATACGATGAAGGCTGGAGAGTTCAGAGCAGCCGCCACCATATTGATGACCTACTACTGACCTAACCCTGCGGCTGGTTACTGATCAGCCGCGACATCATCTCCAGTGAATCCGTACGTAAAATATACAGCCGCTTCAGCAGCATCGGATTATCCCCCGGTTTCACCTTCCCTTTCACCGTCGTGACCGCCAGATGGAAACCGGCGTCGTTCGCCGCCTTCACCGCCGTCGCGTTATAACCGCCAAATGGATACGAAAGATAAATAACATGGGGATTAAACTGAGCAAGTGCCCGCCGCGAACGCGCAAAATCAAACAGAATATTGTGATAGCTACGACTCAGCAGAATCGGCCGATGGTTGTCATCTACCCGGTGTAAAAAATGGGTATGAGACTGGAAGTCAAAAACATCCCTGATACCGTTCAATTCAGAGATGCTCATAAACTGCAGCGATTTCGGGTCCCACTTCTGGGGGTGGCGCTTGATACGTGACGAAATGATAAATGCTGTCGCTTTCATCCCGTACTGCCTGAGGACAGGATAAGCATAACGGCTGACTGACTTCAGGCCATCGTCGAACGTCAGCACAACAGCCCGTGCAGGCAGATTCATTTTATTCTGCACGTAGCCTTCCAGTTGATACATCGTCAATGTGGTGTAACCACGATCCCGTAGCCAGGCCATTTGATTACTGAACGCACGCAAAGAAGTGGTCGTGGAGGTGTGGCGAAAGCGAGTATTCTCTTCATCACGCAGAATATGATGGTAGGTCAATACGGGAATACCGTGGTCTTCCTGTGCATCCAGCGCGCTGATATAAGCCAGCCTGCCACCAATGCGGACCTGAAACCAGGTCTGATTGAGTCGGTCTTTGAGCTTACTAATGATGGGATAGCGCAGGTTGTCCGCCAATACGCCAAACGGAGCACTCCCAACATCCGGGGCATTATAAACGGGCGTGTCTTTCCAGGTTATCAGGCTTTGATTGCTGAGCGGTTTGTTGAGGTCACCTAAACCATCGCCAACCTTTTGCCGGCCCTGAACAGGCTCCAGGTGTCCCTTATCGATAAACCCGGTACCAAAGCCAAAGGGGAATTCATAGTAGTCAGCGGCCATCGGTTCTACTGAGAGGATTTGACCGGCGCGAATATTCCCCACTGTCACCATTTTATTACCGATCTGCGCCCAAACGGCAGCCGCTTCGGTCGTTTGCATATAACGAGCAGGCAACGCCGCAGAAACGCTACCGGAGAACAGGAGCAACAGAACCAACAGAGCGCGCATCACCATATACGATAACCGAGGCGAGAAACTCCGATTATTGTAGCAAAATCGCTATAAATACCAATGATTAACACGCATACAAATCATGCAGCAATACGAAAGGTGGATTTTTCTGTTGTTGATGCCAGAGACTCGAAACGTCAGGCCCACCAAGCGCCACAATACGGTCACGAAAGGCAGAACTGCTCAAAGATTCCCGCGACAATAGCATTTGATCCAGCAATACGTAGCTGATACCGGAAATAACTTCACACTGGGGATGCTTATGACTCATCAGCGACGCGACGCGGTATGGCGCAGCGCCAGCAATGTCCGTCAGAAAGATGACGCCCTCACCAGAGTCTGTGGCATGCAAAGCATCGCACATCATCCGGCTTAACATATTCGCACTTAGCCCACGCCAAAAACTCACCGCCTGGCATTGCGCCTGCGGGCCGAACTTTTTTTCCAGACGATGCAGCATATCCTGTGCCGTATCGTCATGACAGGTAATCACCCAACCTAGCATTGCCTACCTCCTTAGCAGGCAAGTAGTTTATCAGGGTGATCAATATGTAAGGGTGATAAACATCAAAAGTTTCCTCTCCCGTTCGGGGAGAGGAAAAGGAGTTAGCTGCGCAGCCCGCGACCGCGCTGAATCAGATACCAGCACAGTAAATAAAACGCGGCGATAAACACCACCAGCACACCAAACGTCGTCACCAGCGGCACATCGTGAATGCCGAGAAAGCCGTAACGGAACCCGCTAATCATGTAGACAATCGGGTTCAGGTGCGACAGTCCCTGCCAGAATGGCGGCAGCAGCGTTAACGAATAAAAAACGCCCCCCAGATAGGTCAGCGGCGTCAACACGAAGGTCGGGATCAGACTGATATCGTCAAAGGTTTTGGCGAAAACCGCGTTCAGTAAGCCCGCCAGCGAAAACAGTACCGCCGTTAGCACCAGCGTCAGCGCCACGAAGACCCAGGAATGCACCTGGAACGGAACAAAGAACAGTGAAATGGCCGTGACCAGAATGCCAACACACAGACCGCGTGCCACACCACCGCCGACAAAACCGGCGATGATAACGTGCGTCGGTACCGGTGCAACCAGCAGTTCTTCGATATTACGCTGAAACTTGGCACTAAAAAATGACGACGCCACATTGGCGTACGAGTTGGTAATCACCGCCATCATGATAAGCCCCGGTACGATAAACTGCATGTAGCTAAAGCCGTGCATTTCACCGATCCGTGAGCCAATCAAATTACCAAAGATAATAAAATAGAGCGTCATGGTGATAACGGGCGGTACCAGGGTTTGCACCCAGATACGCATAAAGCGGTGGATCTCTTTCGCCCAGATGCTTTTCAGCGCGACCCAGTAAAGCTGCATCATGCGCGCTCTCCTTGTTTTTCATGCACCAGAGAAACAAACAGCTCTTCCAGCCGGTTCGCCTTGTTCCGCATACTCAATACCTGAATACCCTGAGCGCTCAGCTGCGAGAACACACTGTTCACCCCCTGCTCGCGCAGCACTTCAACTTCCAGCGTTGAGGTATCAACCAGACGGTATTGATAGCCTTCCAGCTTAGGTAGCGGACTTTTCGCCGCCAGATCGAGAATAAACGTCTCAGATTTAAGCTTGGAGAGCAGATTCTTCATCGAGGTATTTTCTACCAGCTCACCATGCTGAATAATACCGATATTACGGCACAGCATTTCCGCTTCTTCGAGATAGTGGGTTGTCAGAATAATCGTCGTACCTTTATCGTTTAAATCCTTCAAAAAGCCCCACATTGAGCGGCGCAACTCAATATCTACACCGGCAGTGGGTTCATCGAGGATAAGCAACTTTGGCTCATGCATCAGCGCACGGGCAATCATCAGGCGGCGCTTCATTCCGCCGGAAAGCATACGAGCCCGCTCGTTGCGTTTTTCCCACAGGTCGAGCTGTTTTAGATAAATTTCACTACGTTTAACCGCCTCTTTATGCTCAACACCGTAATAACCCGCCTGGTTCACTACGATCTGCTGCACGGTTTCAAACGGGTTAAAGTTGAACTCCTGCGGCACCAGCCCAAGCTGACGCTTGGCGTTAACCGTATCTTTATCAAGATCGAACCCGAAGACGCTTACTCGCCCGGAGGTTTTATTCACCAGCGAGCTGATAATACCGATGGTGGTGGACTTCCCCGCGCCATTGGGACCTAGCAGCGCATAGAAATCACCCGCTTCGACTTGCAAATCTATGCCACGCAACGCCTGAACGCCACCGGGATAGGTTTTTTTAAGTTGTTGAAGTTCCAGAGCAATGGTCATGGTTTTTTACTTACCTTACGTTCTGACATTTTATATATAGTTTAAATAATGCTGGAGTTACCCTATATTAGCCCATCGAATTTATCTGGCTTCGGGTTGTACAACTCCATGAAAGACATAGATACACTTATCAGCAACAATGCACTATGGTCAAAGATGCTGGTAGAAGAGGATCCCGGATTTTTTGAAACGCTGACACATGCACAAAATCCGCGTTTTCTATGGATTGGATGTTCCGATAGCCGCGTTCCCGCTGAACGTTTAACCGGTCTCGAGCCGGGTGAATTATTTGTTCACCGTAATGTGGCCAATCTGGTTATTCACACCGACCTGAACTGTCTCTCAGTGGTTCAGTATGCGGTGGATGTGCTGGAAGTGGAACACATTATTATTTGTGGCCACTATGGATGCGGCGGCGTCCAGGCAGCCATTGAAAATAAAGAACAGGGGCTGATTGATAACTGGTTGCTGCATATCCGCGATATCTGGTTTAAACACAGTTCTCTACTGGGCGAAATGCCGCAGGAACGTCGCATGGACACCCTGTGCGAACTGAATGTCATGGAGCAGGTCTATAACCTGGGCCATTCGACAATCATGCGTTCAGCCTGGAAACGCGGTCAGAAAGTGACGATTCACGGATGGGCTTACGGTATTCATGATGGTCTGCTGCGCGATCTGGACGTCACGGCAACCAGCCGCGAAACACTGGAACAACGCTACCGACAGGGGTTGTCGAACCTCAGCCAGAAGCACAGCAACCATAAGTAATATGATATTGCCGGGTGGCGGTTACACCTTACCCGGCCTACAAATCAGCGCCGTAGGCCTGATAAGCGAAGCGCCATCAGGCGCTTCAGCCCATTACTCGTCCAGCAGCACAACTTTGCCAACATACGGCAGATGGCGATAACGTTGTGCATAGTCAATGCCGTAGCCAACAACGAACTCATCTGGAATGGAGAAACCGATAAACTCGACCGGTACATTCACTTCACGGCGAGAAGGTTTATCCAGCAACGTACAAATCGCCAGAGATTTAGGTTCACGCAGGCTCAGGATTTCACGCACTTTTGACAGCGTGTTGCCGGAGTCGATGATATCTTCAACAATCAGCACGTCTTTGCCACGAATGTCTTCATCCAGGTCTTTGAGGATTTTAACATCACGTGTGGTGGACATTCCGCTGCCGTAGCTGGAGGCGGTCATGAAATCGACTTCGTGGGAGACATGCACTTCACGGCACAGGTCAGCCATAAACATAAATGAACCGCGTAACAGGCCTACCAGCACCATATCACTGCCGCTGTCCTTGTAACGCTCGTTAATCTGGCGTCCCAATTCGGCAATACGCGCTTTGATCTCCGCTTCCGGGATCATGACTTCTACAGTATGTTTCATAAAAGAAATAACTCACTGATTTTTATCAGTTAACACATCATGCAAATCGAAAGAAAGCGCTTACCTTGATACACCGACAGAGAGGCGGTGGCTCGCACTAATCACAAAACTTGCGACAGCATACAAACAATTCAGTGGGTGAAGTATACCAGCAAAGAGACCGCATTCCTCTGATAGTTAGTAAGAGAACCTGCACACGCATTCTAACGTGCACTGAATACACGAAAGCCGGGCAACGAACCCGGCTTTTAGCGTGAACAAAATCGGATTTTTTCAGGTCAGAACGTTTCCCAATGTTGATCCTGGGTAGTAGAGACAATACGCTCCTGACGTGGAGACACCTGCGGTGGTTTTCGTGCCCCGCTTACCGCCTTCTCGCGGGTAATACGAAATACCGCAACGGCCTGCCGCAACTGCTCGGCCTGTTGTTCCAGTGAGGCAGCAGCAGCAGCAGACTCCTCCACCAGCGCGGCGTTTTGCTGGGTAACGCTGTCCATTTGCGAAACCGCGAGGCTAACCTGTTCAATCCCCCGACTCTGCTCTTCAGAAGCAGACGCAATTTCACCCATGATATCGGTCACACGGGTCACCGCCGCGACAATTTCAGCCATGGTTTTACCTGCATCCGAAACCTGCTGCGATCCCATGCCTACACAGTGGGTTGAATTATCAATCAGCGCTTTGATCTCTTTTGCGGCCTGGGCACTACGGCTAGCCAGAGTCCGGACTTCACCGGCGACAACCGCAAAGCCGCGCCCCTGTTCTCCTGCTCTGGCCGCTTCTACCGCGGCGTTCAGCGCCAGAATGTTGGTCTGGAATGCAATACTGTCGATAACGTTCGTGATCTGCGCGATTTGCTGCGAGCTGTCTGCTATTTCACTCATCGTATGAACAACGGTATCAACAACACGACCACCGCGAGCGGCAGTATCAGAGGCGTTTTTCGCCAATTGGGTCGCCTGTTTCGCATTGTCCGTATTCTGCTTCACTGTCGCAGTCAACTGCTCCATGCTGGCGGCTGTTTCCTCAAGCGAGGCCGCCTGCTGCTCGGTGCGCGAAGAAAGGTCGTTGTTGCCCGAGGAAATTTCAGCGGCCCCGGTATGAATTGATTCCGAGCTATTACGTACGGCAGTGACGGTCGAAATCAGCGACTGTTGCATCTCTTCCAACCCCATCGCCAGTCTGCCCATTTCGTTGCGACCTTCAACATTAAGCTTATGGGTTAAGTCTCCACCGGTAATGACGCGAATATGCGCCATAATCTGCGCCAGCGGCTTAAGCAGGATGTGTTGCAGCCCGCTCCAGATCATACCCAGTACGATCAGCACAACCAGAACGATACCTCCCAGCGTCCACTGCATACGGGAAAAACTGAGCTGATTTTCCGCAGAAGCGTGCTGCAGCAGCGTATTATTCTCGTTTCGCCAGTGGTCATAGCTCGCTTCCATTTCATCCTGCGCTTTCTGAGCATCAAGATCGCCATAGGCCTGATAGTTATTCGCTCGCAGATACTCAATCGATAATTTCATCACTTCGTGCATCTGGCGATACTGCTTTTCCATTTCACTGGCGATCTGCGGATCTTGCCCTGTAACCTGTGGTAATCCCTGATACTGGGCGAAATAGCCTTCAGCCTTCTTCATTGAATCACTGGCGGTATTGAGCAGCGTGTTGATCGCGGCTAAAGAGGCGGGATCGCGCTGATTTTTTAAAAAGCGGATGGCGACGCGCGTCACCGTAACACGGGTTTTAATCAACGTATTGACGCTGTCACTCAGGTTTTCTTGCTGAGCGTTGAGGGTGCCTGAGTTCTGGAAATTATGCCTGTCATTGTTTACCGCAGAATAAAACAGGCTTCCCGTAACAACCTGCAGTAAACAGAAAATGGCGAGAACCAGCAGGATACCGGTAATAACACGAATATTTTTAATCACGTTTTTTCATCCATTGAACTCACATTGGGTACATGATGATTATCGGCCCCAAAGGCGATTACTTTATGTTCAATGGCAGAATATGCAGGGGGGCGCCTTCACCGGCCTACGAGAAATACCCCGTAGGCCGGGTAAGCGAAGAGACTTTGTTGTTTAAACCGTAAAACCGAGCATCATGCCGGTGTCTTCATGCTCCAGCAGATGGCAGTGCGCCATATAGGCATGTTTTTTCGGCGCGTCGTGGTCAAACTTCACCAGCACCTCGCTGACGCCACCTTCGACACGCACGGTGTCCTTCCAGCCTGCGCGATGCGTGGCCGGTGCTTTGCCATTCTCAGACAGGATGCGGAACTGCGTGCCGTGAATATGGAACGGATGCAGCATCATGTCACCCTGACCGGAAATTACCCAGCGTTCATGCTGGCCTTTCGTCGCGGCAAACATCGGTTTATTCATATCAAAGGGCAGGCCATTAATCCGATTGGCGTTGTGGAAATCAAACGACCCGCCATGTTTCATATTGCTCATATCCCCCTGCTTCATGCTGCCCATATTGCCGTGATTCATATTGCCGTGGCTCATGTTGCTGCTGTTCATATGGCCCATCATTTGCCCGTGATCCATTCCGGCCATTGCCTGATCGCCATACTTTTGCATCAGCATCTGCATGCCCATCATGTCGAGCATCGGGTCCATCGACAGTTGCAGTTTACGCACCGTCAGTCCATCCAGAGAAGGCAGGGCCGGCAGGGTGGTCAGTGTATCCGGCAGTGTCCCGGAGGCGGTAATAAGCAGCGGTTGAATACGCATCACCGGATGTGGCTTATCAAATGGCGCGATCGCCATTCCCATCTGGCTCACCGGCAGAGTGACCAAATCAAAGGCTTTTCCGTCGCTCACATCCACCAATACCTCAAAACGCTCACCCATCAGCATCGGCAGTTCAGTCACTTTTACCGGCTCAGCTAACAATCCACCATCACTGGCAATCACATACAGGGGACGGTTATCGCTGGTCGCGATATTAAGCGAGCGTGCGTTACAGCCATTCAGCAGACGCAGGCGCAACCAGCCACGTGGTGCGGCATGTTGTGGGTAAATCGCCCCATTGGTTAGCAGCGTATCGCCAAACCAACCGACGGCGGCGGTCATCATATCCAACTGGTAATTAATTTGCCCGTCAGCTGAAAACTGTTTGTCCTGAATAATCACCGGCACATCGTCGATACCCCACTGCTTTGGTAGCAGTAGTTTGCGGATCTCGTCATCTTCAATCAGTACCAACCCAGCCAGGCCCATCGCAACCTGATGTCCGGTTTTCCCATGTTGATGCGGATGGAACCAACAGGTTGCTGCCCGTTGCGCAGGAGTGAAGGTCACTGAACGCTTCCCACCTGCCGGAATAACGCCTTGCGGCCCGCCATCGACTTCTCCAGGGATTTCCAGCCCATGCCAGTGCAACGTCGTCTCTTCAGCCAGTTGATTATGGATATCCACACTCACCGCCTGACCTTTATTCAGTTTTACCGCGGGTCCGAGCATGTTACCGTTATATCCCCAGGTGGTGGCTGTTTTCCCCGCAAACGTCGACTGCCCAGCGTTCACAATCAGCTGTATGCGATTAGAAGCATCCGCAGTTAACAGGTCAGGAATGGGTAACGCAGGACGGTCAGCCGCAAAAACAGTGCGGCTCCACAAAGGTAAAGCTGACGCGACGCCCAGCGCCACGGAGTACTTTAAAAAGTCACGACGTTGCATATTCATTTCCTTATATTCAGCAGCTTAAGCAGGCTATCTTTTAAGCATAAGCCCTCCCCCTACGGGAAGGTCAAGTGAACGGCTGATAATAAAGGTCGTCGCTTCGCTCGCAGTGTGCTAACGTTTAATTTCCGTGATGCAGTGGTAGAAGCAATGAAGACGTTTTTCAGAACAGTTTTGTTCGGCAGCCTGATGGCAGTATGCGCAAATAGCTACGCGCTGAGTGAATCCGAAGCCGAAGATATGGCCGATTTAACGGCAGTTTTTGTTTTTCTGAAAAATGACTGTGGCTACCAGAATTTGCCCAACGGGCAGATACGTCGCGCACTGGTCTTTTTTGCTCAACAGAACCAGTGGGACCTCAGTAATTACGATACCTTCGATATGAAAGCACTCGGTGAAGACAGCTATCGCGATTTGAGCGGTATTGGTATTCCGGTCGCGAAAAAATGCAAAGCGCTGGCGCGCGATTCCCTGAGCCTGTTGGCTTACGTTAAATAATGTTATGCCGGATGGCACTGACGCTTATCCGGCTTATAAAGACGCATCCGGTGGTATAATTATCTCTGCTGGACGAATTCGCGGTATGCCGCCACCACCTGCAGGAAATCCTCGACGCCGCACAAAGATAAACTCTCTTCGTCGTAGTAATTCATTCCTTCTTCCATTTCATCGCCCGTGAACTCCAGTTGATTGGCGCGAACCATAACCTCTTCGCCATCCAGCCAGAGCGTATACTCATGCCCTGCCCGCTGCCAGGAACGTTCACTGCCTTTTACCGCACGCGCCGCCTGTTCCACTTCATCAAGCAAGGCCAGGTTCTCTTTCACTTCTTCATTAAACCAGTGCCCTACGACTTCATGGCCCATGGACATACGCACTAAAACCCGCCCGGTAACATCGCGCAGAAATTCGTAATCCATAATGTCTTCCTCTGCTCCCGGCAATGCGCCAATACCGCATTGCACCTTGCTGTAATTATCGCAGCAGCGCGGCAGAAAAAAAGTGTAGCGGGTATAAGGAATAGAAATAAAAATGCCCGGAGAAGTCAGCTTCTTCGGGCATTGATGCGTTTTTACGCTAAATGTGGTCGCGAATTAAACCGCAGTCTGGAAAATCACGCTATCTGCTTTCTCGGTATACTGAGAGAGCTGGTCGAAGTTCAGATACCGGTAAGTATCCACGGCCGTTTTATCTACCTGCGCCACATAGGTCTGATACTCTTCCGCTGTCGGCAGTTTACCGATCAGCGCAGCAACCGCCGCCAGCTCTGCAGAAGCCAGGTAGACGTTCGCCCCTGTACCTAAACGGTTCGGGAAGTTACGGGTTGAGGTAGAAACGACTGTCGCACCGTCTGCCACACGCGCCTGGTTACCCATGCACAGTGAACAGCCAGGAATCTCGATACGCGCCCCACTCTTACCAAAGACGCTGTAATAGCCTTCCTCGGTAAGCTGTGCCGCATCCATACGCGTTGGTGGAGCAACCCACAGACGCGTCGGCAACTGGCCTTTATGCGCATCCAGCAGTTTACCAGCGGCACGGAAGTGACCAATGTTTGTCATGCAGGAACCGATGAACACTTCGTCAATCTTCTCGCCCTGCACGTCAGACAGCAGACGCGCGTCGTCCGGATCGTTCGGTGCACACAGGATCGGCTCTTTGATATCCGCCAGATCGATGTCGATCACTGCCGCGTATTCGGCGTCAGCATCGGCTTCCAGCAGCTGCGGATCCGCCAACCATTTTTCCATACCCTGAATGCGACGCTCCAGCGTACGGCGATCGCCGTAACCTTCTGCAATCATCCATTTCAGCAGAACGATGTTAGAGCTGAGGTATTCAACGATCGGCTCTTTGTTCAGCTTGATGGTACAACCGGCAGCGGAACGCTCAGCGGACGCATCGGTCAGTTCGAATGCCTGCTCAACTTTCAGATCCGGCAGACCTTCAATTTCCAGAATGCGGCCAGAGAAGATGTTTTTCTTGCCTTTCTTCTCAACGGTCAGCAGACCTTGTTTGATCGCGTACAGCGGGATGGCATGAACCAGGTCACGCAGGGTGATACCCGGCTGCATTTTGCCTTTGAAACGCACCAGAACAGATTCCGGCATATCCAGCGGCATCACACCCGTCGCAGCCGCGAACGCCACCAGACCAGAACCCGCCGGGAAAGAGATACCGATTGGGAAACGGGTATGGGAGTCACCACCGGTACCTACGGTATCCGGCAGCAGCATACGGTTCAGCCAGGAGTGGATTACGCCATCACCCGGACGCAGCGACACGCCGCCACGGTTCATGATGAAGTCAGGCAAAGTATGGTGGGTGGTCACGTCAACGGGTTTCGGATACGCAGCGGTATGGCAGAACGACTGCATCACCAGGTCAGAAGAGAAGCCCAGGCACGCCAGGTCTTTCAGTTCATCACGGGTCATTGGGCCAGTGGTATCCTGAGAGCCCACAGAGGTCATTTTCGGTTCGCAGTACGCGCCCGGACGAATACCCTTCACGCCGCATGCGCGACCCACCATTTTCTGTGCCAGAGAGTAACCACGGTTGCTTTCCGCCACATCTTTTGCCTGACGGAATACATCACTGTGCGGCAGGCCCAGCGCTTCGCGCGCTTTGGTAGTCAAACCACGACCGATGATCAGCGGAATACGGCCACCAGCGCGCACTTCGTCAACCAGTACATCAGTTTTCAGTTCGAAGGAAGCCAGCAGTTCGTCGGTTTCATGGTTACGCACTTCGCCCTTGAACGGGTAAACGTCAATCACGTCGCCCATGTTCAGGTTGCTTACGTCCACTTCAATTGGCAGCGCGCCCGCATCTTCCATAGTGTTGAAGAAAATGGGGGCAATTTTGCCACCCAGACACAAACCACCGCCACGCTTGTTCGGTACATGAGGGATATCATCACCCATAAACCACAGCACGGAGTTGGTCGCAGATTTACGCGAAGAACCGGTACCGACAACGTCCCCCACATAGGCCAGCGGGTAACCTTTTTTCTGTAATGCTTCGATCTGTTTGATCGGGCCAACAACACCCGGCTGATCCGGCTCGATACCTTCACGGGCGTTTTTCAGCATCGCCAGGGCGTGCAGCGGAATATCAGGGCGAGACCACGCGTCCGGGGCCGGAGACAGGTCATCAGTGTTGGTTTCACCCGTCACTTTGAAGACGGTAACGGTGATTTTATCAGCCAGAGCAGGACGGTTCAGGAACCATTCGGCATCAGCCCAGGACTGCATCACCTGCTTAGCATATTCGTTGCCAGCTTTGGCTTTTTCTTCTACATCGTAGAAGTTATCAAACATCAGCAGGGTTGATGAGAGCGCTTTGGCGGCAATCGGCGCCAGTTTTGCATCGTCCAGCGCATCAATCAACGGATGAATGTTATAACCGCCCTGCATGGTACCCAGCAGTTCGATGGCTTTTTCTGGCGTGATCAGCGGAGAGGTAGTGTCACCTTTAGCGACAGCGGCGAGAAAACCGGCTTTAACGTAAGCGGCTTCATCTACACCAGGGGGAACGCGGTTAATCAACAGGTCTAACAGGAATTCTTCTTCGCCCACAGGCGGGGTCTTCAGCAGCTCGACAAGTGCAGCCATTTGGGTTGCGTCTAAGGGTTTCGGCACAATCCCCTGGGCGGCACGCTCAGCTACGTGCTTACGGTATTCTTCTAGCACGACGATATCTCCTCGCTCTCATTGTCATAATGCGGCGTTTTTGTATATGGGCGATTCTCTTCACGCTCCTGTGAGACAGCAGTTAGTAGGGTAAATGCCCGGTACCGCAAAAGGCACAATAACAGGATTTTCGTTGGGTGTTAATCTGTTTACAAAAAAGCAACATAAAAAATTGGCTGAATCGTTAAGGATGGTCTAATGCTCTTCGCAATGGCAGAAGGGGAATGATAATTTTCGCCAGCAATGTTTAGTCACATTATTTCGCTCCCTGACAATAAACTTGCGTTAACGATCCCAAGATTCGTCAAAAATTAAACTATTGTCTCTTTATACTCACGGAACACTGCACCCACTGGCGGCAGGCATAATGACGATGACGATTCTTAATGAGTCGGGAGAGATAAAATGACGTTGCCCTTTAAGCCCCATATCATTGCTCTGGCGTGCAGTGCAGGGTTATTTGTCGGTGCGGGCGTACTGTTTGTAAACAGCCGCACACCAGAAACCCCCTCGCAGCCTGCCCCGGCAGTAGCGCCTCCACCGCCCGTTGCGGCGGCTCCCGCAGTAGCCCCGGTTGCGGCAACAACGTATACCACAGCTCAACTCGATCAGTGGGTCGCCCCTGTTGCGCTCTACCCTGACCCGTTACTTTCTCAGGTGTTGATGGCCTCAACGTATCCATCGAACGTGGTGCAGGCGGTTCAGTGGTCTCGTGATAATCCGACACTGCAAGGTGACGCCGCCATTCAGGCAGTGTCCGGCCAGTCATGGGACCCCAGCGTGAAGTCGCTGGTGGCATTTCCGCAACTGATGGCTCTGATGGGCGAAAACCCTGACTGGGTACAAAACCTGGGGAATGCGTTTTTGGCACAACCACAGGACGTGATGGATGCCGTACAGCGTCTGCGTTTGCTGGCCCAGCAAACAGGCTCGCTAAAATCCACACCACAGCAAACGGTCACGAACACCCAGAAAACAACGGTGGTTCAGACGCCATCATCATCAACGACGAAAGTGACCAGCAGCGCCCCCACATCGACGGTTATCAAAATTGAGCCGACCGATCCACAGGTGGTATATGTGCCGAACTACAATCCAACCATTGTTTACGGCAGCTGGCCTAATACTGCCTACCCGCCCGTCTATCTGCCGCCCCCCCCGGGAGAGCAGTTTGCCGATAGCTTCGTCAAAGGTTTCGGCTATAGTCTGGGCGTTGCGACGACCTATGCATTGTTCAGTAACATCGACTGGGATGACGACGACCATCACCATGATGATGACTACCATGACCATGACGGCCCTCACGGCGGTAATGGCTACCAGCACAACGGAGATAACATCAATATTGATGTTAACAATTTCAACCATATCTCCGGACAAAACCTGAAAGGACAAAACATTGCCTGGCAGCACAACCCTGCGTACCGTAACGGCGTGCCTTACCAGAACGACGCGGTCGCACAACGTTTTCATCAGACCAACGTTAGTGGGGGATTAAGTGCCACTCAACATACACCGGCCACCACAGCCACACGAGACAGCCAGCGTCAGGCTGCAATGACGCAGTTCCAACAGCGTAGCCAGACCTCCCCGGCAAACCTGTCGGGTCAAACATCGCGGGATGCTCAACGCAAAGCCGCCTCTTCACAACTCAATCAAATTGCCCAGCGCAATAACTATCGTGGCTATGACGAAACACAAAACAACAGCCGTCGTGAAGCAGCACAGAAGACGCTGAATAAATCCACTACGCAACAACAGCACCGCTCTGAACTGAAGTCAAAAGCTCAGCAGCATCCGGTTTCACAGCAGCAAAGGGAAACCGCTCGCCAACGCGTTGAATCATCCAACTCTCAACAACGTCTGGCCTCACGTCAGAATACGCATTCAAACGTCTTCAGCGGGAATGACAGTCGCTCACCGTCGTGGCAGTCCCAGCAACTACGTGGGCAGGAAAGCCGTCGTGCGAGCAACCTCAACAGCGGGCAGCGTGCTGCGGCACGTGAGAATTTGTCTGAGCACCACGAATTTCGCCGTCGTTAACCGGAGCCGATGATGAAAAAAATGATGTTAAGCGCCCTGTTGCTCTCCTTGCCGCTGGTGAGCTATGCGCAACAGGCGTTCACCTCCCCCGAAGAAGCGGCCAGTGCATTTGCCGCTGCGGTGGCGCAGCAAAATGAAAAGCAGCTCACGGCGCTACTGGGCGAAAACTGGCGACATTTTTTGCCACCAGAAGGGGCCGATCCGGAAGCGGTGGCACGCTTTAATCGCGACTGGAAGGTGAGCCATCACATTGTGATGCAGGACAATATGGCGCATCTCAACGTGGGGCAAGATGACTGGCAATTACCCATACCGATGGTGAAAACCAGCAAAGGCTGGGCGTTCGATATGACCGAAGCCCAGGAGGAGATCCTCACCCGAACGATCGGTCGCAACGAGCTTTCAGCAATCGAAGCACTGCATGCCTACGTTGACGCGCAGCAAAGCTATTACGCGCTGAACAAGTCGTATGCGCAAAAAATTGTCAGCAGCGAAGGTAAAAAAGATGGGCTATACTGGCCAGTCGCACCAGGCGAAGCGCCAAGCCCTCTGGGACCCGCCTTCAGCCCACAAGAACCCGGCACGGGTTATCACGGTTATCGTTTCCGCATACTGCCGGACAAAGCCAGTGGTTTTGCCATGGTTGCATGGCCCATTAGCTACGGTCACACCGGGGTGATGAGCTTTATGATTAGCGGCGATGACAATGTATATCAGGCCAACCTTGGCGAAGCATCGCAACAGAAAGCGCTGGCGATGACTGAGTACAGCCCTGAAAAAATCTGGCATCCCGTAGCCCCCTGAACAATCAACGCGTTGGTTATCACGTCATAAAGCGTCTGCCGGGGAAATTACGGTGACGTTTTAGGCAAAAAAAAACGCCTCCGAAGAGGCGTTTTCACAAAAGCGGGAAGATTACTTTTTCTTCGCTTTCGGGTTTGGCAGGTCGGTGATGCTACCTTCGAACACTTCTGCCGCCAGGCCCACGGACTCATGCAGAGTCGGGTGAGCGTGGATGGTCAGTGCGATATCTTCAGCGTCGCAACCCATTTCGATCGCCAGACCAATTTCACCCAGCAGCTCGCCGCCGTTGGTACCGACAATTGCACCACCGATAACACGGTGAGATTCTTTGTCGAAAATCAGTTTGGTCATACCGTCTGCGCAGTCGGAAGCGATAGCACGACCAGAAGCAGCCCACGGGAAGGTGGCGGTCTCAAAGCTGATGCCTTTTTCTTTCGCTTCTTTCTCAGTCAGGCCAACCCATGCAACTTCTGGTTCAGTGTACGCGATGGATGGGATAACTTTCGGGTCGAAGTAGTGTTTCTTACCGGCGATAACTTCAGCGGCAACGTGACCTTCATGAACACCTTTGTGCGCCAGCATCGGCTGACCGACGATATCGCCGATAGCAAAGATATGCGGTACGTTGGTACGCAGTTGTTTGTCCACGCGGATGAAGCCACGGTCATCAACTTCAACGCCCGCTTTGCCTGCGTCGAGGTTTTTACCGTTCGGTACACGACCGATAGCCACCAGTACGGCGTCGTAACGCTGTGCTTCAGCAGGCGCTTTTTTGCCTTCCATGGAAACGTAAATACCGTCTTCTTTCGCTTCAACGGCAGTCACTTTGGTTTCCAGCATCAGGTTGAATTTCTTGCTGATGCGTTTGGTGAAGACTTTCACCACGTCTTTATCGGCAGCTGGGATAACCTGGTCGAACATTTCAACCACATCAATCTCTGAACCCAGCGCGTGATACACGGTACCCATTTCCAGACCGATAATACCGCCACCCATAACCAGCATACGCTTCGGTACGGATTTCAGTTCCAGCGCGTCAGTGGAGTCCCATACGCGCGGATCTTCGTGCGGAATGAACGGCAACTGGATCGGACGGGAACCCGCCGCGATGATTGCGTTGTCGAAGTTGATGACGGTTTTACCGTTTTCACCTTCAACTTCCAGGGTGTTCGCCCCGGTAAATTTACCCAGACCGTTAACCACTTTCACTTTACGGCCTTTGGCCATACCCGCCAGACCGCCGGTCAGTTGAGTGATAACTTTTTCTTTCCAGGTACGAATCTTGTCGATATCAGTTTTCGGCTCGCCAAAAACAATACCGTGTTCAGCCAGTGCTTTGGCTTCTTCAATAACTTTTGCTACGTGCAGCAGCGCTTTAGAAGGGATACAGCCGACGTTCAGACAAACACCACCAAGGGTGCTGTAACGTTCTACGATGACGGTCTCCAGACCTAAATCTGCGCAACGGAAGGCAGCAGAGTAACCTGCCGGGCCTGCCCCAAGTACCACGACCTGAGTTTTGATTTCAGTGCTCATCATGACCTCTTAATTTATACCCGTCGTCCACCGGGTCGTTCTATCCGCCCGTATTTTACAAAATTGTTAACAATTTTGAAACAACAAACGGCAACCGATTTGTCTTTCGCACAATAACCCCACTGACTTCATGAGATTACCAGAAAAAAGCCGGCCGTCGGGCCGGCTTTTTCGCTTACATCACCAGGCGGCGAATGTCAGACAGCATGTTGTTGATGATAGTGATAAAGCGCGCACCATCTGCACCGTCGATTACACGGTGGTCGAAGGAGAGCGAAATCGGCATCATCAGACGCGGCATAAACTCTTTACCGTTCCACACTGGCTCCATAGAGGACTTGGAGACACCGAGGATAGCCACTTCCGGCGCGTTCACAATCGGTGCAAAGTGGGTAGTACCCAGGCCACCGATGCTGGAGATGGTAAAGCAACCGCCCTGCATTTCACCAGCGGTCAGCTTGCCATCACGTGCTTTCTTGGAGATCACAGTCAGTTCACGAGACAGCTCGGTAATGCTCTTCTTGTTCACGTCTTTGAAGACCGGAACAACCAGACCATTCGGGGTATCTACCGCAACACCGATGTTGATATATTTCTTCAGGGTCAGACGCTGACCGTCTTCAGACAGAGAACTGTTGAAGCGAGGCATCTGTTCCAGAGCGGCAGCAACCGCTTTCATGATGAAGACCACTGGGGTGAATTTCACGTCCAGTTTACGTTTCTCAGCTTCGGCGTTCTGTTGTTTACGGAACGCTTCCAGATCGGTGATATCGGTCTTATCGAAGTGGGTAACGTGCGGGATCATCACCCAGTTACGGCTCAGGTTAGCACCAGAGATTTTCTGGATACGGCCCAGTTCCACTTCTTCAATTTCACCAAACTTGCTGAAGTCAACTTTCGGCCAAGGCAGCATGCCCGGGATTCCGCCGCCAGTAGCAGCAGTTGGTGCAGCTTCAGCGCGTTTAACCGCGTCTTTCACGTATGCCTGAACGTCTTCGCGCAGGATACGGCCTTTACGACCTGAACCTTTCACTTTCGCCAGATTCACGCCAAATTCGCGTGCCAGGCGACGGATCAGCGGAGTTGCGTGGACGTAAGCGTCGTTTTCTGCGAAGTCAGATTTGCTTTCCGCTTTTGCAGCCGGAGCAGGAGCAGCTTGTGCCGGTGCAGCGGCCGGAGCCGGTGCCGCAGCTTGTGCCGGTGCAGCAGCAGGTGCAGCGCCTTCAACTTCGAAGACCATAATCAGAGAGCCGGTTTTCACTTTATCACCGGTGCTGATTTTGATTTCTTTCACGGTACCTGCGAACGGTGCCGGAACTTCCATCGACGCTTTGTCGCCTTCTACGGTGATCAGTGACTGCTCAGCGGCAATTTTATCGCCCACTTTGACCATCACTTCGGTCACTTCAACTTCGTCACCGCCGATATCCGGTACATTAACTTCTTTAGAACCCGTTGCCGCCGGAGCTGCCGCTGCAGCAGGAGCAGCAGCCTGAGCCGGTGCAGCAGCAGGCGCTGCGCCTGCGACTTCGAAGACCATAATCAGGGAGCCGGTAGACACTTTGTCGCCAGTGTTGATTTTGATCTCTTTAACGGTTCCTGCGAACGGCGCCGGAACTTCCATAGACGCTTTGTCGCCTTCTACGGTGATCAGAGACTGTTCAGCCGCAACGGTGTCGCCCACTTTAACCATGATCTCGGTAACTTCAACTTCGTCACCGCCGATGTCTGGTACGTGTACGTCTTTTGCCGCTGCTGCAGCGGGTGCCGCGGCCGGAGCGGCTGCTTTCTTCTCTTCTGCCGGAGCAGGTGCAGCTGCTGCTGCACCGTCGGCGGAATCGAAAATCATGATCAGTTTGCCGGTCTCAGTTTTGTCGCCAACAGAGACTTTGATCTCTTTAACGATACCAGCCTGAGGAGACGGAACTTCCATAGAGGCTTTGTCGCCTTCTACGGTGATCAGCGACTGTTCAGCTTCAACTTTGTCGCCCACTTTGACCAGGATCTCGGTGATTTCAACTTCATCAGCCCCGATGTCCGGTACATTGATTTCGATAGCCATTATTCTTTTACCTCTTACGCCAGACGCGGGTTAACTTTATCTGCATCGATATTGAATTTGATGATTGCGTCAGCAACCACTTTCTTATCGATTTCACCACGTTTAGCCAGTTCGCCCAGAGCCGCTACAACCACGTAGGAAGCATCAACTTCGAAGTGGTGACGCAGGTTTTCACGGCTGTCAGAGCGACCGAAGCCGTCAGTACCCAGTACGCGATAATCATCAGCCGGTACATAAGTACGAACCTGTTCGGCAAACAGTTTCATATAGTCAGTCGATGCCACTGCCGGAGCGTCGTTCATCACCTGAGCGATGTACGGAACGCGCGGAGTTTCCATCGGGTGCAGCATGTTCCAACGCTCACAATCCTGGCCATCACGCGCCAGTTCAGTGAAGGACGTTACGCTGTATACGTCAGAACCTACACCGTAGTCGTTCGCCAGGATCTGTGCTGCTTCACGGACGTGACGCAGGATAGAACCGGAGCCCAGCAGCTGAACTTTACCTTTGCTACCTTCGAGGGTTTCGAGTTTGTAGATACCTTTACGGATACCTTCCTCGGCACCTGCTGGCATTGCCGGCATGTGGTAGTTTTCGTTCAGCGTGGTGATGTAGTAGTAAACGTTCTCTTGTTTCTCACCGTACATACGCTCCAGACCATCATGCATGATGACCGCAACTTCGTACGCGTAAGACGGATCGTAAGAGATACAGTTCGGGATAGTCAGAGACTGAATATGGCTGTGACCATCTTCGTGCTGCAGACCTTCGCCGTTCAGCGTCGTACGACCAGAAGTACCACCGATCAGGAAGCCACGAGCCTGCTGGTCACCTGCCTGCCAGCACAGGTCACCGATACGCTGGAACCCGAACATGGAGTAGTAGATGTAGAACGGGATCATCGGCAGATCGTTGGTGCTGTAAGATGTTGCAGCAGCCAGCCAGGACGCGCCAGCACCCAGTTCGTTGATACCTTCCTGCAGGATCTGACCTTTCTCGTCTTCTTTATAGTATGCAACCTGCTCACGGTCCTGCGGGGTGTACTGCTGGCCGTTCGGGCTGTAAATACCGATCTGACGGAACAGACCTTCCATACCGAAAGTACGCGCTTCGTCAGCGATGATCGGAACCAGACGATCTTTGATCGATTTGTTCTTCAGCATCACGTTCAGGGCACGAACGAAAGCGATGGTAGTGGAGATTTCTTTGTTCTGCTCTTCCAGCAGCGCACCGAAGTCTTCCAGCGCCGGCAGTTCCAGCTTCTCGGTGAAGTTCGGCTGACGAGCAGGCAGGTAACCGTGCAGTTTCTGACGCTGAGCGTGCAGATAGGTATGTTCTTCAGAACCTTCCGGGAAGGTAATGTAAGACAGGTTTTCAACCTGCTCATCGGTTACTGGCACATTGAAACGGTCGCGGATATAACGCACGCCGTCCATGTTCATTTTCTTAACCTGGTGAGCGATGTTTTTACCTTCGGCAGTGTCACCCATGCCGTAACCTTTGATGGTATGGGCGAGGATTACAGTTGCTTTGCCTTTGGTTTCCTGCGCTTTTTTCAGTGCAGCGTAGACTTTCTTCGGATCGTGACCACCACGGTTCAGAGCCCAAATCTGCTCGTCAGTCCAGTCAGCAACCAGTGCTGCGGTTTCCGGGTATTTACCGAAGAAGTGCTCACGAACGTAAGCGCCGTCTTTGGATTTGAAGGTCTGGTAGTCACCGTCAACGGTTTCGTTCATCAGTTGGATCAGTTTACCGCTGGTGTCTTTACGCAGCAGCTCATCCCAACGACCGCCCCACATGACTTTAATCACGTTCCAGCCAGCACCCGCGAAGATGCCTTCCAGTTCGTTGACAATCTTGCCGTTACCGGTGACCGGGCCGTCAAGACGCTGCAGGTTACAGTTGATAACAAAGACCAGGTTGTCCAGTTTTTCACGGGTCGCGATGGTGATCGCACCTTTAGATTCTGGCTCATCCATCTCGCCGTCGCCCAGGAAAGCGTAAACGGTTTGTTTAGAGGTATCTTTCAGGCCACGGTGTTCCAGATATTTCAGGAATTTAGCCTGGTAGATAGCACCGATTGGACCCAGACCCATAGATACGGTCGGGAACTGCCAGAATTCCGGCATCAGTTTCGGGTGCGGGTAGGAAGACAGGCCTTTACCATGGACTTCCTGACGGAAGTTGTTCATCTGCTCTTCAGTCAGACGACCTTCCAGGAATGCGCGTGCGTAGATGCCCGGGGAGATGTGACCCTGGAAGTACACCAGATCGCCACCGTCCTGCTCGTTGCGTGCACGGAAGAAGTGGTTGAAGCAAACATCATATACCGTTGCGGAGGACTGGAAGGATGCCATATGGCCACCCAGCTCAAGATCCTTTTTAGACGCACGCAGTACGGTCATGATGGCGTTCCAGCGGATAGCAGAACGAATACGACGTTCCAGCTCCAGATTGCCCGGGTATTCCGGTTCATCTTCAACGGCAATAGTGTTTACATAATTGCTGGCCCCTGCACCTGCCGCTACTTTCACGCCGCCTTTGCGGGCTTCTGAAAGCAGTTGGTCGATCAGATACTGAGCACGCTCAACACCTTCTTCACGGATGACCGATTCGATCGCCTGTAGCCAGTCGCGAGTTTCGATCGGATCCACGTCATTTGGGAAACGTTCTGACATGGGGGTATTCCTTATCTATCTAATACGTTGAGTTATCTGGAACCTGTCCCATTGTGTTCTCGCTCGCGAGACCACAATAAGACAGGTTCTGCGTTTAGTTGCCGCGCTTTACATTCGCGCTTGATTTACAACATCTTCTGGTTAACGTTCTGCCAGAAAAATCACTAATTCTTTCGTTGCTCCAGGCGGCGTAAGGCGCGTTCACGACGACTTTCCTCACGGCTTCTGTCCAGGAGAATCTCTTCGATAAATGCCAGGTGACGGTGCGACGCTTCACGCGCCTCTTCCGGCTTCCCGGCGATAATTGCTTCAAAAATGCGGGTACGGTGACTGCTTACCAGCGGCAGCATCTCGCGACGCGCATACAGCAATTCAAAGTTTTGACGGACATTCTGGGCCAGCATCGGCTCCATACACCTTAGCAAATGGAGCAGTACCACATTATGTGCCGCTTCGGTGACAGCAATTTGATACTGAAGTACTGCATCAGATTCACCGTCAAGATCGCCGGACTGTTGAGCAAGCTCGATCGCCTGATGGAGTTCACGGATACGCGTTTTGTCTTCATCCGTGCTGCGCAGTGCGGCGTAATATGCCGCAATACCTTCCAACGCATGGCGCGTTTCGAGCAGGTCAAACTGGGATTCAGGATGGTCGGAGAGCAGTTCTACCAGTGGGTCGCTAAAGCTCTGCCACAGGCTGCTCTGAACAAAAGTGCCACCGCCCTGACGACGAAGCAGTAAGCCCTTCGCTTCGAGGCGTTGGATCGCCTCACGTAAGGAGGGGCGGGAAACGTCGAACTGTTTTGCCAGCTCGCGTTCCGGTGGGAGTTTTTCTCCGGGGCGAAGTGTCCCCTCAAGAATTAAAAACTCCAGCTGCTGCTCAATCACATCGGAGAGTTTTGGTTGGCGGATTTTGCTGTAGGCCATGATTTCCTGTCTTAAGCCATTTGCCCGGAGTCAATTGGTCTTACCAATTTCATGTTCTTGACGCTAAAGTAACAAAGTATTCACCTTCTGTCCATACAGGTTTTGATTGAAATCAGTAAAGGAGGCATATTTTAACAACATTACAGAAATAACGTTTCAAACATGTAACTATGCACAAATGTTAAATTTACCCATCCCGAGGTAGTTTTAACCGAATTGAAACGAAAAAATATATTATCTGAACCGATTCACCTGCTTATTTATCGATTTATCAATCACTATTTTTGAATAAAAATTCAAATTGGAAATTTTGTGGTAGATAAACTCGCGCTTACAAATGGTTTCTTTTTATTCAACTCGTCACTCACGCCGCATAAAGCAGGTGCATTCGCGCTCGCATAACACTATTCTGATCAAGACAAAAGTCTTTAGGCAACATTTCATAATTCACTGCTGTAAATAAATTAATACAACAAACGGAATTGCAAACTTACACACGCGTCACTGCGTGGTTCAAAATATAAGTACTCGAAAGATGAAGAGTAAAACCACACACGAGGTTTCATGATGGAAAGTCAACAGCATGGCGATCAGCTAAAGCGCGGCCTTAAAAACCGTCATATACAGCTTATCGCGCTGGGTGGCGCGATTGGTACCGGGTTATTCCTCGGAAGCGCATCCGTTATTCAGTCTGCAGGGCCGGGGATTATTCTGGGTTACGCTATCGCCGGATTTATCGCTTTTCTGATTATGCGTCAGCTAGGTGAAATGGTGGTGGAAGAGCCGGTAGCAGGCTCCTTTAGCCACTTTGCTTATAAATACTGGGGCAGTTTCGCGGGTTTCGCCTCTGGCTGGAACTACTGGGTATTGTACGTATTAGTTGCCATGGCTGAGCTAACCGCTGTAGGTAAATACATTCAATTCTGGTATCCGGAGATCCCAACATGGGCTTCGGCAGCAGCCTTTTTTGTGATCATCAACGCCATTAACCTGACCAACGTGAAAGTGTTCGGTGAGATGGAGTTCTGGTTTGCCATTATTAAAGTCATTGCCGTAGTCGCGATGATCATCTTCGGCGGCTGGCTGCTGTTCAGCGGCAACGGCGGCCCGCAGGCCAGCGTCAGTAACCTGTGGAGCCAGGGTGGATTCCTGCCACACGGCTTCAGCGGGCTGGTAATGATGATGGCTATCATCATGTTCTCTTTCGGCGGTCTGGAATTGGTCGGGATCACCGCAGCAGAAGCAGATAACCCGGAGCAAAGCATCCCGAAAGCCACTAACCAGGTTATCTACCGTATCCTGATTTTCTATGTGGGTTCGCTGGCCGTCCTGCTCTCTCTGATGCCATGGACGCGTGTGACCGCTGACGTCAGCCCGTTTGTCCTGATCTTCCACGAACTGGGCGACACGTTTGTGGCTAACGCGCTTAACGTCGTGGTACTGACTGCCGCCCTTTCTGTCTATAACAGCTGCGTGTACTGCAACAGCCGTATGCTGTTCGGCCTGGCTCAGCAAGGTAACGCGCCGAAAGCGTTGATGAGTGTCGATAAACGCGGCGTACCGGTGAACACGATTCTGGTTTCCGCACTGGTTACCGCACTGTGCGTACTGATTAACTATCTGGCACCGGAATCTGCGTTTGGCCTGCTGATGGCACTGGTGGTTTCCGCATTGGTCATCAACTGGGCAATGATTAGCCTTGCGCATATTAAGTTCCGCAAAGCAAAACAGCAGCAGGGCGTCGCCACTCGCTTCCCGGCACTGCTCTACCCGCTGGGTAACTGGATCTGCCTGATTTTCATGGCAGCAGTACTGGTAATTATGATGATGACGCCGGGCATGGCTATCTCTGTGTACCTGATCCCGGTATGGATAGCCATTCTTGGCATTGGCTATCTGTGCAAACAGAAAACGGCCGGCGCCGTGAAAGCGCATTAATTTTCCCTCCCCCACCTGCACCTGGTGGGGGTTGTTATCTGCTTTACACTTTCCCACAGATGACTGTTTAGTTCATATCAGCGGCGCTATCCTGCAACGCAAAAACACCAGCACCAGACAATAATTCTCTCCATATCACATCGCCACACCCGCCTGAAGCTTGTACGCTGGGATGAGAACGGAATGCCGAATTTTGGCGTGCCACCAACGGATACGTATTAAGTCGTTACACCGTTATCCGGTCTACACATGCGCCAGGCCGGATAATGCGGTTACGCCGCCATCCGGCAACAATCGCTAGATCAGCGTGCCATAAATTGTCAGCAGCGCAATCACCACAACCACGACAAACGACGTTTTCTTCGCCATTGCAACGGCTGCTTTCGGCGTTTCGACCTTATCAGTATGTGGCTCACGCGCCAGCGAGAACTGCGCCAGACGCGTCAACACCTGATACTGCGAAGTATGCATATCCGCCAGCGAGGCAAACCAGGCGGGCAACGCCTTCTCACCGTGTCCTAACAGCGCATAGACCACACCCGCCAGACGTACCGGAACCCAGTCCAGGACATGCAGGATCGCGTCAATACCTGACTGCAGACGCTGATGCGGCGTCTGGTAGCGCGCCAGCCAGGACTGCCACGCACGTAAAAAAGCATAGCCGACCAGCGTCACCGGTCCCCATGGACCACCGACGATCAACCAGAATAGCGGAGCCAGATAAAAGCGAAAGTTGTTCCATAACAGCGCGTTTTGTAGCTCACGCAGAAACTCTCGTTCATCACAATCCGGTGGCACACCATGAATCAGCGTCAGCTCGCTGGCCATCGCCTCACGGGCGTGCGCATCATTACGTGAAGCCGCATTCAGGTAGGCATGATAATGAAGACGCACCTTGCCAGCACCGATGCACAGCACACCAATTAAGATCCACACCACCAACAGCGGAACATTAAACAACACCCCATGCAGCGCGCGCAGTAACAGGAATGTCAACACCATCGCAATAATGGTCATTCCTAACGTTCGCGCCATAGAGAAATGCTTAACCCGCCGGAAAAAAGCCTCAATCCGGTGATCAAGCTGCCAGTGCTCACCCAGCTTAAACAAGCGCTCAACAATCAGCACCAGTAATGTTGTAAACAGCGTCATGTCATCTCCTTGTGTGACGAGGGGGTGACCAGGGCGAGAAACCTTGCCCAGTCAAAAGATGGCCCAGGATCGGTCTTCCGTTCAGGCGCAATATTGCAATGCCCGGTCATGTTGCTGGCAATCGCCGGATAACGC
This sequence comes from Citrobacter sp. Cu233, assembly GCF_030332225.1. GTDB lineage: Bacteria > Pseudomonadota > Gammaproteobacteria > Enterobacterales > Enterobacteriaceae > Citrobacter. The sequence continues at coordinate 393,534 of NZ_JAOWIF010000042.1, read as the reverse complement.
TGAATCAGCGTCTGCGTCACGGCAGCCAGTTGCTGGTACTGCACATCGGTATAAGCCAGCGTATCCGTACCTTCAAGCTCAATACCAATTGAAAAATCATTACAGCGTTCACGCCCCTGATAGCAGGAGACGCCTGCATGCCAGGCACGTTTGTCAAAGGGAACATATTGCACGACCTCACCATCACGGCGGATCAGACAATGGGCAGAAACGCGCAAATGGGCAATTTGTGCAAAAAAAGGATGGGCGTTGGGATCAATTGTTCCAGTAAATAACGCGTCTATCCATGGGCCGCCAAATTCACCGGGTGGCAGGCTGATATTATGCACTACCAGCAAAGAAGGGCTTTCGTCATCCGGGCGGCAATCGTGATGAGGAGAGGGAACGCGTCGCGCCTCTGCCAGCCAGCCCTCGTCTAACAACATGCAGAATCTCCTTATTGGTGGTGCTCATATCAGGTTCAGGGTAGCATGTTTCTACCTTATGATTCGTTAGCAATTTGGAGTTTTATCATGCCGCCTCGCCGCTATAACCCTGACTACCGACGTGACGCGCTGTTGGAACGCATAAATCTCGATATCCCTGCCGCGGTTGCCCAGGCGCTGCGCGAAGATTTAGGCGGAGAAGTTGATGCCAATAACGATATCACCGCACAGCTTTTACCTGAAGATATGCGTTCCCATGCCATCGTCATTACACGCGAAGAGGGTGTTTTTTGTGGGAAACGCTGGGTGGAAGAGGTCTTTATTCAGCTTGCTGGCGATGATGTCAGCATCAACTGGCATGTTGAAGATGGCGACAGCATTAAGGCTAACCAACCGCTGTTTGAACTGGACGGCCCTTCCCGCGTGTTGCTTACCGGCGAACGTACCGCACTCAACTTTGTGCAGACACTGTCTGGCGTTGCAAGCGAAGTGCGTAAATACGTCGACCTGCTGACCGGGACAAAAACTCAACTGCTGGATACACGTAAAACGCTACCTGGGCTGCGTACGGCGCTGAAATACGCGGTGCTCTGTGGCGGCGGCGCGAATCATCGTTTAGGTCTTTCTGACGCCTTCCTGATTAAAGAGAACCACATTATTGCTTCCGGTTCAGTACGTCAGGCCGTGGAGAAAGCCTTCTGGCTACACCCGGATGTTCCGGTTGAAGTAGAAGTGGAAAGCCTTGATGAACTGGACGATGCGTTGAAAGCCGGAGCGGACATCATCATGCTGGACAACTTCGAACCCGACCAAATGCGCGAAGCGGTCAAACGTACCAACGGCCAGGCGCGTCTGGAAGTATCTGGTAACGTCACCGATGAAACGCTACGCGAATTCGCGGAAACCGGCGTGGATTTCATCTCTGTGGGCGCACTGACCAAACATGTCCGCGCACTCGACCTCTCGATGCGTTTTCGCTAATCGCTGACTGTTCTGCCCGATGGCGCTTCGCTTATCGGGCCAACTCCCTCATTTACACCAACCGCCGGACCCGGGATTGACACCACCGTCCGGCGGTTTCTTCGAGCACTTTCGCAAATATGCTTTCCGGTTCTGAAACCGACATAAAAACTGCGGAAGCCGCCTTCCCGATTTATTTTTTGCCGCTCGCCCGCTTCTCCGGGGTTTGCCAAAGTGCGCTTATTAACCCAAGGAGCGAACGATGGATAAACAACGCGGATTCACCCTTATCGAATTGATGGTGGTCATTGGCATTATCGCCATTCTCAGTGCCATCAGCATTCCGGCCTATCAGAACTACCTGCGCAAAGCGGCACTGACCGATATGTTGCAAACCTTTGTCCCCTACCGTACCGCGGTTGAACTCTGCGCGCTGGAACATGGCGGCACCAACACCTGCGACGCCGGAACCAATGGCATCCCGTCAGTCACCACCACGCGCTATGTGTCAGGTATGAGCGTCGAGAAAGGCGTGGTTTCCCTTACCGGCCAGGAAAGCCTGAACGGGCTTAGCGTCATCATGACGCCCGGTTGGGATAACGCCAACGGCATAACGGGCTGGACCCGTAACTGCAACGTCCAGAATGACGGTGCGCTGCAACAGGCTTGTGAAGACGTTTTTCGCTTTGATGCCAACTAAGGAAAAGAGATGAATACCACACAACTGACGGCACTTTGCCAACGTTATCAGGGAGTATTGCTGGATGCAGACAATGACGTGGTGCATATCGCCGTTGTGGATACCCCTTCTCACGAACTGCTGGATGCACTGCATTTTGCAACGACCAGGCGTATCGATATTGTGTGCTGGACACGTCAGCAAATGGAGGGCCACACACACACGCCGCGTAAAATGCTCCCGGCCATCATCACAGAAAGCAGCGCAACTGCTGCGGGGTTGCTGGACCATACTTTTCAATCCGCGTTGGCACAACGGGCTTCTGATATTCATATTGAACCTGCGGAGAATCACTACCGGATCAGGATGCGCGTGGATGGCGTACTACACACATTACCGGAAGTCACCACAGAGATGGGCATTGCTCTCACCGCAAGATTAAAGGTATTAGGTAGTCTGGATATTGCCGAGCACCGACTCCCGCAAGATGGGCAATTTACCGTGGACATTTCAGGTGACCCCATTTCGTTTCGCATCGCCACGCTGCCTTGCCGATGGGGCGAGAAAGTAGTGCTACGCCTGCTTCATCAGGTTAATCAAACGCTGGAGATCAACGCACTGGGCATGCATGGGGCGCAGTTGGCTGCGTTTTCACAAGCATTACAGCAACCACAGGGATTGATTCTGGTCACCGGGCCGACCGGGAGCGGCAAAACGGTTACCCTGTACAGTGCGCTACAAACCCGAAACACCCCTGACGTGAATCTTTGTAGCGTAGAAGATCCGGTCGAGATCCCCATTGAAGGGCTCAATCAGACACAAATTCATCCTCGCGCAGGGCTTAATTTTCAGAGTGTGTTACGTGCACTGCTACGCCAGGATCCCGACATTATTATGGTGGGTGAAATCCGCGACGGCGAAACCGCTGAGATTGCCCTAAAAGCCGCGCAAACCGGTCATCTGGTCCTTTCAACGCTGCATACCAACTCCACCAGTGAAACGCTGATACGCCTGCAGCAAATGGGCGTCGCCCGTTGGATGATCGCCTCTGCATTGACGCTGGTGATTGCCCAACGATTAGTCAGAAAACTGTGCCCTCATTGTCGGCGACGTCTTGATGACCCGGTCACACTGCCGGCATCGCTCTGGCCCACGCCGCTTCCACGCTGGCAGGCACCAGGCTGTGAACACTGTTATCAGGGATTTTATGGGCGCACTGCGCTGTTTGAAGTTCTGTCCGTCACACCCGCATTACGCCAGCTTATTGCCAGTGGCACCAGTGCTGACGTGGTGGAGTCCGATGCCAGGCAGGCGGGGATGCACTCACTTTTCGAGAACGGATGTCAGGCTGTTGAACAAGGGTTAACGACATTTGAAGAACTGATCCGCGTACTGGGCACGCCCCATGTCAGCTAAACAGCTATGGCGCTGGCAAGGAATAACGCGCGAAGGTCAGCCTGTAGCAGGGATGCTATGGGCTGATACCCGTCCATCGCTCCTGTTTGTGCTAGAACAACAGCAAATTACACCGATTCGCATTAACAAGATGCGCGTTAAAACCTCGCACTGGAGCAGAACAAACAGTGCCGAAGCCATACACCAGTTGGCAACATTGCTTAAAGCGGGATTGACGCTTTCCGCTGGGTTAACTCTGCTCGCTGAACAGCATCCCAGCAATCAGTGGCAGGCATTGCTGCGCACGCTGGCTTACGATATGGAACAAGGCATTGCTTTGTCAGCCTCACTTTCGCGGTGGCAACACGTATTTCCCCCGCTGTACCAGGCAATGATCCGCACCGGAGAGCTAACGGGAAAACTGGACGACTGCTGCTTTGAACTTGCCCGTCAGCAAAAAAACCAACAACAACTGGCGGATGAAGTTAAAAAGGCACTGCGTTATCCCATTATCATTCTTGCCATGGCGATAATGGTCGTGCTGGCAATGCTGCATTTTGTGTTACCTGAATTTGCCGCCATCTATCGCACGTTCAACACCCCGCTACCGGCGCTCACTCAGTGGATTATGGCCGCGGCACACTACAGCAGTCGATGGGGATGGCTGGCAGGGTTGTTCTGCCTGGGGCTGGGAACAGCATACGGGTTGTTAAAGCAAAAGCCTTATTGGCTTATTCTGCGCCAGAAAATACTGCTGCACTTCCCCATCATCGGGCCGATGGTCAGAGGGCAAAAACTCACACAGATCTTCACCGTACTGTCATTAACACAAAACGCGGGCATTCCCTTTCTGCAAGGTCTGGAAAGCGTCTCTGAAACCCTTAACTGCCCTTACTGGGCCCAACGTTTGGCGCAGGTGCATCACGATATCAGTGCCGGGAAGCCGGTCTGGCTGGCACTTAAAAATAGCGGTGAATTTAGTCCGCTGTGCATACAGTTGGTGAGAACAGGTGAAGCTTCCGGCTCTCTGGATGCAATGTTGCAAAATCTCGCCCGACATCACAGCGAATACACGCTGTCTCAGGCCGAAAATTTGGCAGCATTACTTGAGCCAGCCTTGCTTGTCATTACAGGGTTGATTATCGGTACGCTGGTTGTGGCAATGTATTTACCGATTTTTCATCTGGGAGATGCAATGAGTGGTGTGGGATGAATTCAACTGCCGGATGGCGGCGTAAAGGCCTTATCAGACCTACACAGAGCATGAGCGTAGGCCTGATAAGCGTTGCGTCATCAGTCAGTTAACAGTACGACCTGCTCTTACAGACTATTGAAAACGCGGTTTTCTTGTTCCTGTACGCGAATAAAGGTTGTCCGTTTGGTCAGCTCTTTCAGGCGGGATGCACCGACATAAGTACAGGCTGAACGCAGGCCGCCAAGGATATCACGAGCAGTGTTATCAACCGGGCCACGCAGCGGCAGCTTAACGGTTTTACCTTCAGCGGCACGATACTGAGCAACACCACCAACATGGCGCGTCATAGCAGACTCAGAGCTCATACCGTAGAACAGCATGAATTTCTCACCGTTCTCTTCAACGATTTTACCGCCGCTTTCTTCATGACCGGCCAGCATGCCGCCGAGCATCACGAAGTCCGCACCACCGCCAAACGCTTTTGCCACATCACCAGGCATTGTGCAGCCACCGTCGCTGACAATCATGCCGCCCAGGCCGTGCGCTGCATCAGCACATTCAATGACGGCAGAAAGCTGCGGATAGCCAACGCCGGTTTTTACGCGGGTGGTACATACGGAACCTGGGCCAATACCCACTTTGACGATATCAGCACCGGAAAGTACCAACTCTTCACACATCTCGCCAGTGACCACGTTACCCGCACAGATTGTTTTCGTCGGCCATGCTTCACGTGCTTTCGACACAAACTGAACAAAGTGCTCTGAGTAGCCATTTGCCACATCAATGCAGATAAAGTTCAGTGCGGGATTCAGTGCCAGAATCTGTTTCGTTTTTTCGAAATCAGTGTCCGAAGTCCCGGTTGAAACCATCACGTGTTTCAGTACATCGGCAGAGGAATCCGCAATGAAAGCGGCCCAGTCTTCAACAGAATAGTGTTTATGCACAGCGGTCAGGATGTCGAAGGAGGCAAGCGCCGTTGCCATGGCAAACGTCCCGACGGTGTCCATGTTCGCGGCAATAATCGGCACGCCGGACCAGGTCTGACCTGAATGTTTAAAGGTGAATTGACGTTCCAGTTCAACATCGGAACGACTTTTGAGAGTAGAACGCTTAGGGCGGATAAGAACGTCTTTGAAACCTAACTTCAGATCTTCTTCGATACGCATGTGCGGATTCCTGGGGTTAATGGCGAAAAATCGAAACTCACAACTCCAGTGACGCTATCATACGCACTAATCAATGCCGCGCAAGACTGCGAAATTCTCTTTTTTTACGCTACAATCCCATAAATTTACCTGGCGATTAGTAGGTTAATCCTGCATCAGCTTCGCCTTCGCATGCTTAATTTTTAACTGTTTGATAATCAAACCAAAACTCCAGGGTCTGGATCTATGAGGTATACGGTAGCCTTAACCGGCGGCATTGGCAGTGGTAAAAGTACCGTTGCAAATGCATTCGCTGACCTCGGAATAAACGTGATTGATGCGGATATCATTGCGCGCCAGGTGGTCGAACGCGGTACGCCTGCCCTACAGGCAATTGCAAACCATTTTGGTTCCGACGTTATTGCTGCGGATGGCTCGTTACAACGGCGAATTTTACGCGAACGCATTTTTTCCGATCCTGATGAGAAAAAATGGCTAAATGCCTTGCTCCACCCACTTATTCAGCAGGAAACACAGCGTCAGTTTCAGCAAGCGACCTCTCCTTATCTGTTATGGGTCGTCCCCTTGTTGGTAGAAAACGCGCTGTATAAAAAAGCCGATCGCATACTCGTCGTAGATGTCACCCCTGAAACTCAACTCAGGCGAACCATGCAGCGTGATGATGTTACACGCGAGCATGTTGAACAAATTTTGGCTGCCCAGGCAACACGTGAAGCGCGCCTTGCCGTGGCAGATGATGTTATTGATAATAATGGCGCACCGGATGCCATCGTCTCGGATGTCGCCCACCTGCACGCGCGCTATTTGCAATTCGCGTCGCAGTTTGTCTCACAGGAAAAACCGTAATGCACACCCAGGTCCTTTTTGAACACCCTCTCAATGAGAAGATGCGTACATGGCTGCGCATTGAGTTTCTGATCCAGCAACTCTCCATTAATTTGCCCATTGTGGATCACGCAGGTGCACTGCATTTTTTCCGCAATGTGGGGGATTTACTGGATGTATTTGAACGTGGCGAAGTCCGAACTGAACTCCTCAAAGAGCTGGAAAGACAGCAGCGAAAACTTCAGGCCTGGGTTGAAGTTCCCGGCGTCGATCAAAGCAGAATCGACTCTTTACGTCAGCAGTTAAAAAGTACGGGCAGCATTCTGATTTCAGCCCCACGCATCGGTCAAACTCTGCGTGAAGACCGTCTGATTGGCCTTGTTCGTCAGCGTTTAAGTATTCCCGGCGGATGCTGCAGCTTTGATTTGCCGACTTTACATATCTGGCTGCATCTGCCACAGACTCAGCGTGACGCTCAGGTTGAAACCTGGCTTGCCAGCCTGAATCCTCTTAACCAGGCATTGTCTCTGGTGCTGGATTTAATCCGCAACTCGGCGCCGTTTCGTAAGCAAACCAGCCTGAATGGTTTTTACCAGGACAACGGCGATGATGCAGATCTACTACGTTTACAGTTGCCGCTCGCTTCACAGCTTTATCCGCAAATATCAGGTCATAAGAGCCGCTTTGCCATTCGCTTTATGCCGCTGGATAGCGAGAACGGTCAGGTGCCGGAGCGCCTCGATTTCGATCTGGCGTGCTGTTAAGGAGTTAACATGTCTGAACAAACTATCGTAAACTGCCCAACCTGCGGTAAAGCTGTCGTGTGGGCAGAAGTCAGTCCGTTTCGTCCATTCTGCAGCAAACGTTGTCAGTTAATCGACCTGGGTGAATGGGCCGCGGAAGAGAAGCGAATCCCAAGCTCCGGCGATCTGTCAGAAAGCGATGACTGGAGCGAAGAGCAGAAGTAATTCAGCGCAAACGTAGGGCGGGTAAGCGCAGCGCGCCCGCCATCATGTGCCGGATAGCGGCGTTGCCTTATCCGGCCTACGAAAAACGTTATCCTGCAACCAGCTTTTCAATCACTGGTGCATTCGCTGGCGGGAAATCGTCCGCATTTAGCGCATCTTGCACAATCCACTGCGCGGGTTGCCCCTCTTTCCCCCACGGTTCACCTTCCCAGCTTTCAACCAGCCAGAACCATAAAGTGATATGTCTGTCGGGGAACTGGTACTCCAGTTTTTCGAACAGTGAGCAATTAACGGGTGTAATCCCCACCTCCTCCTGTAACTCACGACTTAACGCCTGTTCTGGCGTTTCGCCCGGTTCAATTTTGCCACCGGGAAATTCCAGTTTGTTTGCCATATGAGCATCGGCGGCACGCTGAGTGATAAAAATCTCATTGTGCTTATTACGAATAATTCCAACAGCGATTTGCAGTACTTTCATATTTATCGTCCATAAAAAAGGCGCAGAATTCTGCGCCTTTTCAGTAAGTTATTTTTTTAGCTCAGACGGCCATGACACTGCTTGTATTTTTTACCGGAACCACAAGGGCACGGATCATTACGTCCCACTTTACGATCGCCGGTTTGTGCGGCCAGCTCTTCTGCAACAGCGGAGTCGTCATCTTTATGGCTCAGTTGCTGCATCTGCGCTAAGCGCTCAGCTTCTTCACGACGCTGCGACTCCATTGCTTCCACTTCCTCAGGCATACGCACCTGAACTTTGCTCAGGGTACTGATCACTTCATATTTCAGTGATTCCAGCATCGAAGCAAACATAGAGAAGGACTCGCGTTTGTATTCCTGCTTCGGATCTTTCTGCGCATAACCACGCAGGTGAATACCCTGACGCAGGTAATCCATCGCCGCCAGATGCTCTTTCCACAGGGAGTCGAGAGTTTGCAGCATCACGCCTTTTTCGAAGTGGCGCATCATTTCTGCACCCACAACCTCTTCTTTACGCTGATACACTTCGATGGCATTAGCCAGAATACGCTCACGCAGCGTCTCTTCATGCAGCTCAGGCTCTTTGTCCAGCCACTCTGAAATCGGCATATCGAGATCAAAGTCGTTTTTCAAACGTTCCTGCAGGCCAGGAATATCCCACATTTCTTCCAGCGACTGAGGCGGAATGTACGCATCAATGGTCGCTTTAAAGACATCTTCGCGAATACTGTTGATGGTTTCGCTAACGTCAGTCACGTCCAGCAGTTCGTTACGCTGGGTATAGATAGCGCGGCGCTGGTCATTCGCAACGTCATCGTATTCCAGCAGTTGCTTACGAATATCGAAGTTACGGCTTTCTACTTTACGCTGGGCGTTAGCAATTGCTTTCGTTACCCATGGGTGTTCGATTGCTTCACCTGGCTTCATGCCCAGTTTACGCATCATGCCCGACACACGGTCGGAGGCAAAAATACGCATCAACGCATCTTCCATAGACAGGTAGAAACGAGAGGAACCCGCATCACCCTGACGGCCGGAACGGCCGCGTAACTGGTTATCGATACGACGAGATTCATGACGCTCAGTACCGATGATATGTAAACCGCCGGCAGCCAGCACCGCGTCATGGCGAACCTGCCACTCGGCTTTGATCTGTGCAACCTGCTCTGGCGTCGGATCGTCCAGCTCGGCAACTTCGGCCTGCCAGCTACCACCCAACACGATATCAGTACCACGACCGGCCATGTTAGTGGCGATAGTCACAGCTGACGGGTAACCCGCCTGAGCGACGATTGCCGCTTCGTTAGCGTGGAACTTGGCGTTCAGCACGTTGTGCTTGATACCCGCTTTGTTCAGCTCATTGGAAACCACTTCCGATTTTTCAATGGAGATCGTACCAACCAGCACCGGCTGACCCTTTGCTGTACGCTCTTTAATATCTTCGATAATGGCCTGAATTTTTTCCGCTTCAGTCATGTACACCAGATCCGGCAAATCCTTACGAATCATCGGACGGTTAGTTGGCACCACTACGGTATCCAGTTTGTAGATAGAACTGAATTCGAACGCTTCAGTATCTGCCGTACCGGTCATACCGGCCAGTTTTTCGTACAAACGGAAGTAGTTCTGGAAGGTAATGGAAGCCAGCGTCTGGTTTTCGTTCTGAATTTCTACACCTTCTTTGGCTTCAACTGCCTGGTGCAGGCCGTCGGACCAGCGACGCCCCTGCATGGTACGACCCGTGTGTTCGTCGACGATGATAACTTCGCCGTCTTTCACAATGTAGTCTACATCTCGGGTGAACAGCACATGTGCACGCAGTGCGGCAGTCACGTGATGCATCAGCATGATGTTGCCCGGAGAGTACAACGACTCGCCTTCATCCATAATGCCTTCTTTCACCAGCAGTTCTTCAATCAGAACCAGACCACGTTCGGTAAGGTTAACCTGGCGCGCTTTCTCATCGACAGAGAAGTGGCCTTCACCCTGGAACGTGTCAGAATCTTCCTTCTCCTGGCGGATCAGGTTTGGAATGATTTTGTTCACTTTCTTGTACATTTCCGAGCTATCTTCAGCCGGGCCGGAAATGATCAGTGGAGTACGTGCTTCATCGATCAGGATGGAGTCGACCTCATCCACCAACGCATAGTGCAGTTTACGCTGAACGCGCTCTTCCGGGCTAAACGCCATGTTGTCGCGAAGGTAGTCAAAGCCGTATTCGTTGTTGGTACCGTAAGTGATGTCAGCGTTGTAAGCTTCACGTTTGGCTGGTGCCGGCAGACCTGACATGTTGATACCTACGGTCATACCGAGGAACTCAAACAGTGGGCGGTTATTTTCGGCGTCACGCTGCGCCAGATAGTCGTTCACGGTAACGACGTGTACACCTTTGCCGCTTAGTGCGTTCAGGTAGGCCGGCAACGTTGCGGTCAGTGTTTTACCTTCACCGGTACGCATTTCTGCGATACAGCGATCGTTGAGGACCATACCGCCCAGCAACTGCACGTCAAAGTGACGCATACCGAATACACGCTTACTGGCTTCACGGACGACCGCAAATGCTTCCGGGATCAGGCTTTCAACGCTGGCGCCTTTTTCCAGACGCGCGCGGAATTCCGCCGTCTTCGCTTTCAGCTCGTCATCGGAGAGTTTTTCCATCTCCGGTTCCATCGCGTTAATGACGTTGACCACTTTGCGCATACGACGCAGCGTACGCTCGTTACGGCTACCGAATACTTTCGTTAATAATTTGATTAGCATAATAAAATCTCAAACGCCCCGCGGTGCGGAGTCAAAAATTATAAGTTGGAAGGTTCTTTTTTAGCTGAGGCGTTGAGGGCCAGCGCGGATCCCCTGCTGCTGGCTTATCCAGACAGGAACACTAAACGCGGCCTGAGAAGTGAAATGGGCATATGTCACGCGACTTACAGTCGCCGGCGGTCTGCCTTCCTGCGTCAGCAGCGCGCTGAGCGTATTCAGTAAAGCCAGATGGTGCGCCTGGATTGGCAAAGGCTCTTCGGCAACGGGCAGTGCCTGAGGAGCCATTGCAAAGGAAAGATGACGTATAACCGTACGAATGGCATGCTGATGCCAATAATCGACAGTAAAATTCGGGCGACGGTTAGTGGCTTCCAGCAAAGCAAGCTGGCTAAAGTTAACCTTAGCGGATTGATCGTGGTTGCTGGCGGTCGCTTTCGCGGGCGTATTCGGTTCAGCGGCATTACCGATCGCGGGCAGGCCAAAACTCGCCGCGACCATCCCTAATAAGAGATGCGGCCAGAAGTACCGTCTGCCTAACTGTCGCCAGCGCGTCAGTATTCCACTCACGTTAGTGCCACCTGATCTACCCTGCATTTGGGTTTTTAAATTCAAAACGATTTTTGCGCACAAATCTTATCATTAAAGCGTGCACTCCACAGCAGTAATGACAGCAAGTCGCGGTTAAATATGCTTAAGAAAACAGCGATCGCTCTGTATTTTAATCTGACAGCGGGGAAAAAGTCGCATCGGAAAAGACGGTGAGCTATCGGAGAATAAAAAAAACGACTGGCTCACCTGGCCGGAGAGAGTGCCAGATTTACCAGTCGAATTTATACGACAGTTTGTGTCGTTATGCCAGTACAGTCGAAGGCGCTTTGAACGCCAGCGGCAGTTCTGCGTCGTCCTGGAAGGTCACATATTCCCAGGCTTCCTGTTTTGCCAGGACCGCCTGCAACAGTTTGTTATTCAATGCATGACCGGATTTATACGCGGTAAATGCACCAATAATGTTGTGACCACACATGAACAAGTCACCGATCGCGTCGAGCATTTTGTGACGAACGAATTCATCTTCAAAACGCAGGCCGTCTTCGTTCAGTACGCGATAATCGTCAACAACGATGGCACAATCGAAGCTGCCGCCCAGGCACAGACCGCGGGACTGCAGATATTCGATATCACGCATGAAGCCGAAAGTACGCGCACGGCTGATCTGGCGCATGAACGTATCAGCAGAGAAGTTCATCGCATAGCGCTGCGTGCTGGAGTCGATCGCCGGGTGGTTAAAGTCGATGGTGAAATCCAACGTAAAACCATTATACGGCTTAAACTCAGCCCACTTGTCGCCATCTTCGACGCGAACAGTCTCTTTGATGCGGACAAATTTCTTCGCACTGTTCAGTTCTTCAATACCTGCGTCAAGCAGCAGGTAGACGAACGGAGCAGCACTACCATCCATGATCGGGATTTCCGGGGCATTAACCTCAATAACGATGTTATCGATACCTAAGCCCGCCAGAGCAGCATTCAGGTGCTCAACGGTTGAAATCCGTACATCATGCTCATTGACCAGACACGTACAGAGCATGGTATCACGCACAGATTTGGCATCGGCCGGGAAATCTACCGGAGGATTCAAGTCGGTGCGACGATAGATGACCCCGGTGTTGGCCGGCGCAGGGCGTAATGTCAGGGTGACTTTTTTGCCGGTATGCAAACCGACGCCAGTCGCCTGAACGATACGTTTAAGAGTCCTTTGTTTGATCATCGTATAATCTCGCCAAATTACCTATCCAACCGAAGTGTACTATACATTCGGTGGGCCAGTTTAGCACAAAGAGCCACAATTCCCAAATTCCAGCTAATTCTTAATCAGCTTGCTTACGCAGGAATGCAGGGATATCCAGGTAATCCGGCTCTTTGGTGGTCTGCGGCGTATTGTCGTTAACCACTTTTGCTACCGGTTTCTGCTCTTGCGTCAATGGCGCCATACCGTGCTGCTGGTAACGATCCATTACCGGCTGCTGTACCTGCTTGTTGGTCACCAGCGTGATTTCAGGACGCTTGTCCATACCAATTCCAGTGGCAACAACGGTAACGCGCAGTTCGTCGTTCATATCCGGGTCCAGAGAAGTACCGATAACCACAGTCGCGTTATCCGATGCAAATGCACGAATCGTGTTACCTACGGTTTCGAACTCATCCAGACGCAGGTCGAAGCCCGCAGTGATGTTGACCAGCACGCCGCGTGCGCCAGACAGATCGATGTCTTCCAGCAGTGGGGAAGAGATAGCCATTTCAGCCGCTTCTTCAGCGCGATCTTCACCACTTGCCACGCCAGACCCCATCATCGCATAGCCCATTTCGGACATTACGGTGCGCACGTCTGCAAAGTCGACGTTCATCAGGCCCGGACGGGTGATCAGTTCAGCGATACCCTGGACTGCACCTTTCAGTACATCGTTCGCTGCGCCAAACGCATCCAGCAGGGAAATACCGCGCCCCAGCACTTTCAGCAGTTTGTCATTCGGAATAGTGATCAGAGAGTCCACATGTTTGGACAACTCGGTGATACCCTGCTCCGCAAATGCCATACGCTTTTTGCCTTCAAAGTTGAAAGGCTTGGTCACGACAGCAACGGTCAGAATACCTAAATCTTTTGCCACTTCAGCAACCACTGGTGCTGCACCGGTCCCGGTACCGCCGCCCATGCCTGCTGCGATAAACACCATGTCTGCGCCGTCAAGCGCTGCACGCAGAGCTTCACGGTCTTCGTCTGCCGCATTGCGACCGACTTCCGGGTTTGCACCCGCGCCCAGACCCTTGGTGATGCCGCTACCAATCTGAATGGTCTGTCCAACCGCCGTTTTACGCAACGCCTGAGCGTCGGTATTCACCGCGAAGAATTCAACACCTTCGATGCGCTCACGCACCATGTGTTCAACGGCATTACCGCCGCCGCCGCCGACGCCGATGACTTTAATCACCGCGTCATTGGTCAGTTCCATAGGTTCAAACATAGTTTCTCTCTCCGTTGTGCCTGTCGCCTGAGACCGTAATCGATGCCGGCCTCATAAAAATTAAAACTCTTTTCTCAGCCAGCTATTGAGTCGTTTAATCCACGAGCCAACTGATGCCGTTACACGTTTTTCAACTTCAGCTTCACCACTTAAATGGGATTCTTTCCCGTAATGAAGCAACCCCACTGCCGTTGAATAATACGGCTCCTGGGCATAATCTGTCAGACCGGTAATATTGAGTGGCGCACCGATACGCACCTGCGTATGGAACACGCGCTGAGCGCAGGCCGCAAGACCTTCAATTTGCGCAGCACCACCGGTTAACACAATCCCCGCCGCCAGATGATGTTTCACACCCTGCTGGCGAAGTTGTTCCTGTAATTGCAAAATTTCTTCGTTGACCAGGTTAAGCAGCTCGGTATAACGCGGCTCAATGACCTCAGCCAAAGTCTGACGTTGCAGACTGCGTGGCGGACGACCACCGACGCTTGGCACTTCAACGCTCTCATCTTTGCCAACGATAGAACCCAGCGCACAACCATGACGAACTTTAATGGCTTCAGCATCGCTCGGCGGCGTACCAAAGGCATACGCGATATCGCTGGTGACCACGTTCCCTGCATAAGGGATGACTTTGGTATGGCGCAACGCCCCGCCAGTATAAACGGCGATGTCCATTGTACCACCACCAATATCGACCACGCAGACACCCAGCTCACGTTCGTCTTCCGTTAACACGGAATAACTGGCTGCCAACCCGGCAAATATCAGTTGGTCAACTTTCAGTCCACAGCGTTCAACGGCTTTGACGATATTCTTCGCCATGTCGTTGTGGCAGGTAATAAGATGGACTTTTGCCTGCATACGCACGCCAGAAAGACCGACCGGATTTTTAATGCCTTCCTGGTAGTCAATCGCGTATTCCTGTGGAATAACGTGTAGTACACGATGCTCATCGCGCACACGTACGGACTTTGCCGTATGCACAACATTTTCCACATCTTCCTGGGTCACTTCCTCTTCGGAAATGGGTACCATACCAATTTCATTCTGACAGCTAATATGTTTACCTGAAAGTGCCAGATACACCGAGGAAATCTGGCAGTCTGCCATCAGTTCAGCCTGGTCAATGGCGCGTTGTACGCATTTCACCACTGACTCAAGGTCATTCACCCCACCTTTATCCATACCTCGCGATGGGCAACTGCCCACGCCAATGATATTGACCATACCGTCGGGCAGAACTTCCCCTACTAAAGCGGCTACCTTCGCGGTGCCAATCTCCAGTCCAACTACCAGTTTTCTGTCCGTCGCCTTGATCATTGTTGTTCTGCCTGTGCCTGATTCTGTTGCTGATTAGATTCCTCAGGAGGCAAGGGAACCCAGCCTACTGCTGCTCCTGAGTCATAACGCAAATCAACGTAGCTAATCCGTTTGCCATCGGTTTGCGCCTGCTGCTGTAAAACCGGGTAGAGTTCCACAAAGCGAGCCAAACGTTTTATCGTATCGCCCCTGCCCAGGTTGAGCTTAATATCGTTGTTAAGCGTTAACTGCCAGGAACGACGAGCGGTCATCGCCGCTTCCTTCAGGGTGAATCTATCCTTAGCCAGCACCTGCCCCATATCGCGGAACCCTTGCAACACTTCACTTGCGCTGCCTTCCGGGCCATACAACATAGGTAATACCTGCTTGTTAGCCCGACCGGTTGGTATGCTGAACGTATTTCCATCGGCATCCACCATATGTTGGTCATTCCAACGCGCTATCGGCACATATTCAACCAGATGAATCTTCAATTCATCAGGCCACTGCTTTCTTACACTCGCCTGCTTAATCCAGGGGAGACGTTCAATCTGACTTTGGATGATGTTCACATCCTGGGTCATAAAGGTTCCCGGTGCGCCAAGCGCCAGGATGGACTGACGAATATCGTCATTGCGCGTGTAGTGTCGCTCACCGGTCAATACCAGCTTCGACAATGGCAAACGCTGCGCATCTTCCATCCATCCCAACACGACCCAGCCGCTCACAAACACGGTGCACAGCACTGTCAGCAGGAACAGAATTCCTGCAAGACGCGTTCCATTGTTGCGGCGTGAGGAGGCTACCTCGTCTTCATCACCGTTTCGCGTGTTCAGCGCAGCCTGCGACATATCAGTCCGCCAACTCCAGAATTCGTACCACCAACTGCGAGAAGCTCAGGCCCGCCTGACGCGCCGCCATCGGCACCAGGCTGTGGCTGGTCATACCCGGAGAGGTATTCGCTTCCAGCAGATAAAACTGGCCATCGCTGTCCAGCATGGCGTCAATACGGCCCCAACCTTTACAGCCCAATGCGTTCCATGCTTTCAGGACTAATGCCTGTAATTCGGTCTCTTGTTCAACTTCCAGGCCCGCAGGACAGAAATATTGTGTCTCATCAGACAGATACTTCGCCTCATAATCATAGAAGGTTCCTGCGGGTTGGATACGTATTGACGGTAAAATTTCTTCGCCAAGTATCGCAACTGTGAATTCCGGTCCACTGAGCCATTTTTCAATCAGTACTTCTTCATCATGCTGAAAAGCCAATGCTAATGCAGCTTGCAAAGCATTTTCTTCTTCAACTTTTGACATCCCGACGCTGGAACCTTCACGGCTTGGCTTCACAATCAACGGCAAACCTAACGCAGAAATTCTCGTAACCACCTCATCGCTAAGTCCTTTTTCGAACTCTGTACGGGTCAATGCCACCCATGGCGCAACCGGTAACCCTGCCCCCTGCCACAGCAGTTTGCTGCGCAGTTTGTCCATTGAGATAGCAGATGCCATGACACCGCTACCGGTATAAGGCAAACCAATCTGCTCCAGCATGCCCTGCAACGTGCCATCTTCACCGCCACGACCGTGCAACGCAATAAACACCTTCTGAAAACCCATTGATTTCAGAAGCGTGACGTCGACCTCTCTTGGGTCAACCGGATGGGCATCCATCCCCCCTTCGCGCAACCCTGCCAGTACGGCTGCGCCAGAATTCAACGACACTTCTCGCTCTGCGGAGGTTCCCCCTAACAGGACCGCGATTTTATCAGCCATGTTGTTCTTCCTCCGGGTTTTGCGGCTTCAGTTTGATTTCAGCTAAGGAACGCGCGATTTTGCCGATATTTCCAGCGCCCTGCACCAAAATCAGATCGTTACCGGTTAATACCGGTGCCAGCATTTCCGCTACCTGGGCCGGATCGGACACCAGAATAGGATCGATCTTACCGCGACCACGAATCGTGCGGCATAGCGAACGGCTGTCAGCACCCGGAATCGCGGCTTCGCCCGCGGCATATACATCCAGCATCAACAGCGTATCAACCTGGGTCAGCACGTTGGCAAAGTCGTCGTACAGATCGCGTGTACGCGTAAACCGGTGCGGCTGGAACAGCATCACCAGATTTTTGTCCGGCCAGCCTGCGCGTGCGGCTTTGATCGTGGCATCGACTTCCGTTGGGTGATGACCATAGTCATCGACCAGCATCGCAGTTCCTGCTTTACCGTTTACTGGCTCAAGCGGGAATTCACCCAGGAAGTCAAAGCGGCGTCCGGTCCCCTGGAAACTTTCCAGCGCGCGCAGAATCGCGTCGTCTTCAATACCCTCTTCCGTTGCCACTGCCACGGCTGCCGCCGCGTTCAAGGCATTGTGACGGCCAGGCGCGTTTAACGTTACACGCAAATCGGCCATCCCCTGACGCAGCAGCGTGAAGTGACCTTGGGGGCCAATCTGCTGGTAATCTTCTACGCGAACGTCAGCATCATCGCTGAAACCATAGGTGGTGGTCTGACGCCCGACGCGCGGTAACAGTTCGCGGATTACCGGATCGTCAACACACATCACCGCACGACCATAAAACGGCAAGTTGTGCAGGAAATTAATAAACGTCTGCTTTAAATTTTCGAAGTCGCCATGGTAGGTATCCATATGGTCAGCTTCGATATTGGTGACAATCGCCACCATTGGCTGCAAATGCAGGAACGACGCATCGCTCTCATCAGCTTCCGCAATCAAATAACGGCTGTGACCCAGACGTGCATGCACGCCCGCTGCCTTCACCAGACCGCCGTTCACAAAAGTCGGATCGAGGCCCGCTTCTGCATAAATACTGGAGACCATTGCAGTGGTCGTGGTTTTACCGTGGGTCCCGGCAATGGCGATGCCGTGACGAAAACGCATCAACTCTGCCAGCATCTCCGCACGGCGGATCACCGGGATACGCGCTTCATGGGCCGCAACAATTTCCGGGTTATCCGCAGAAATAGCGCTGGATACCACCACCACGCTCGCATCACGTACGTTTTCCGGGCGATGGTTGAAAAAAATCGTCGCACCCAGATTCGTCAGTTGCTGCGTAACCGGATTCGGCGCTAAGTCAGAACCGCTGATCTGATAACCTTCATTGGCCAAAACTTCGGCAATACCGCCCATACCCGCACCACCGATGCCGACAAAGTGGATGTGCCGAACGCGACGCATTTCGGGCACGATGGAACGCAGTTTTGCCAGTTGTTGTGTATTCATTCTTTAGCCATTAACTTCTCAGTTCATGCGATGCAAAAGGCATCACCACAATTACACCCGGGCAGCCCGGCTCACTTCAGTTGCAACCCGCTCAGTGGCATCCGGTATGGATGCGGCGCGAGCACGTTCTGCCATGGTTAATAAAGTTTCTCGTGACCACCCGGACAGGGTGCTGACGACGGCATCCACAGTAAACTGTGGCTGCTCAAGAATTTTGGCTGCACCCGCTTTCTCCAGCGGCAGAGCATTCCAGTACTGTTGTCTGTCTTTATGTTGAAACGGCACGAACAGCGCGGGTAAACCTGCGGCAGCAATCTCACTCACCGTCAGTGCGCCTGAACGACAGACCACAACATCCGCCCACGCGTAAGCTGCTGCCATATCATCAATAAATTCAGTGACCTTATGCTGCGGTTGCCCCGCGTCTACATAAGCCTGTTCCACGGTTTGCTGCGCACCTTTACCACTCTGATGCCAGATAGTCACTGCATCGCCAAGTTTTGCGGCGACCTGCGGCAACGTCTGGTTCAGCACACGTGCGCCCTGCGAACCACCGACAACCAGCACCCGCACCGGACCTTCACGCCCAGCCAGACGTTCTTCGGGTAACGGCAGTGCAAGGACATCAGTACGCACTGGATTCCCCACCACTTCCGCATTCGGGAAAGCGCCAGGGAAGGCCTGCATCACCTTCGTCGCGATCTTCGCCAGCCATTTGTTAGTTAACCCGGCGATACCGTTCTGCTCATGCAGTACGACCGGAATACCTAACGACCAGGCCGCCAGGCCGCCAGGGCCAGACACATAACCGCCCATGCCCAGCACCACATCGGGCTTAAACTGCTTCATGATGGCGCGAGCCTGACGCCAGGCATTAAAAATACGCACAGGTGCAGCCAGCAGCGCGTTGAGACCTTTTCCACGCAAACCGGAGATGCGAATAAAGTCAATGTCAATGCCATGCTTCGGCACTAAGTCCGCTTCCATACGATCGGCGGTACCCAGCCAACGAACCTGCCAGCCCTGGGCCATTAAATGGTGCGCAACCGCCAGCCCCGGGAAAACATGTCCACCGGTACCGCCTGCCATCACCATTAACCGCTTCGGTTGACCACTCATCGTGCACCTCGTGTAAACGCCTGGGCTTTTTCCAGACGCGTTTCATAATCAATACGTAACAAAAACATGATGGCTGTCGACATGATCAACAAACTCGACCCACCATAACTGATCAACGGCAGCGTCAGACCTTTCGTTGGCAGCATACCCGCCGCCGCGCCGACGTTTACCAGAGCCTGGAAGCTAAACCAAATCCCGATAGAGCAGGCTAAGAAACCTGAAAAACGGTGGTCAATTTCCAGCGCCTTACGGCCGATCGACATCGCGCGAAAAGCGACGAAGAATACCATTAAAAGAGCAAGTACCACACCGATATAACCCAGCTCCTCCCCAATAATGGCGAAGATAAAGTCGGTGTGCGCCTCCGGCAAATACTCCAGTTTTTGGACTGAATTACCCAATCCCTGGCCCCACACTTCACCGCGACCAAAAGCCATCAGAGACTGTGTCAGCTGATAGCCGCTGCCAAATGGATCTTCCCAGGGATTCCAGAACGAGGTCACACGGCGAATACGATACGGTTCGGCGAGGATCAACAGCACGACAGCGGAAATCCCCATCCCGATGATGGCGATGAACTGCCACAATTTGGCGCCAGCCAAAAACAGCATCGCCAGCGTCGTGACGAACAGCACGACCACTGTACCCAGGTCAGGCTGCGCCAGCAGCAGCACGGCCAGGACCAGAATCACACCCATCGGCTTTAAGAAGCCGCGCAGGTTGTTACGCACCTCATCAACCTTACGTACCAGATAGTTGGCGAGATAGCAGAACAACGACAGCTTGGTAAACTCCGCAGGCTGAATACGCAGTGGCCCCAACGCAATCCAGCGTGATGCCCCGTTAACGGAGCTCCCCACCACCAGCACGATCAGGAGCATAATGATCGACGCGATCAGCATCGTGGTGCTGTACTTTTGCCAGAACTCCATCGGCAGGCGCAGGGTAATCATCGCCAGACAGAACGCCAGAAAAATATACAGCGCGTCACGCTTAGCAAACAGGAATGGATCGCCGGCCAGACGTTGTCCAACGGGCATTGACGCCGATGTCACCATGATAAAACCGATCGCTGCCAGACCAAACGTCAACCACAACAGCATGCGGTCGTACATGATCAGGCTGTCCGCGTCTTTCTCACGCGAAGCCATCACCCAGCCTTTAAGTGCCGCAAAGACCCACGCCAGGATTCCGAGTCCCGGTACGCGCGGCAGTTTCAGACGAGGGAGAGATAATCGCATCAACCCAACTCCTTCGCCAGGTGGGTAAAGACGTCGCCACGTTGCTCAAAATTCTTGAACTGATCGAGACTGGCACAGGCGGGAGACAGCAGCACCATGTCGCCCGGTTTAACACGCGGGGCGAGCAGACGCATCGCCTGTTCCATGGTTTCTGTTTGTTCCGCCACTTCCGGTCGCAGCGCGGCAAGCTGCGCACCATCACGACCAAAGCAGTACAGTCGAATGTGATCGCCATTCAGGTAACGGCTTAGCGGAGAAAAATCGGCTGATTTCCCATCGCCGCCCAACAGCAGGTGCAAAGTGCCCTCAACGTGCAGCCCATTCAGCGCGGCTTCGGTGCTGCCGACGTTGGTCGCTTTCGAGTCATTGATCCAACGAACGCCGTTATGTTCCAGCACCATCTGGAAGCGATGAGCCAGGCCGGTAAAGGTCGTCAATGCTTTCAGGCTGGACGCCCGCGGCAGACCCGCAGCATCCGCCAGCGCTAACGCTGCCAGCGCATTGGTATAGTTATGTTGACCGGAAAGGGTCATCTCTTTCACGTTCAATACTTTTTCACCCTTCACCCGCAGCCAGGTTTCACCCTGCTGGCGGTTAAGGTGATAGTCACCCATATTGATGCCAAAGCTCACACAGCGCTCATCGGCACCGCGAACCGGCATAGTTAACGCATCATCCGCATTGACTACACACACTTTCGCATTCTCGTAGACGCGCAGTTTGGCTGCACGGTACTGTTGCAGTCCAAACGGATAACGGTCCATGTGATCTTCAGTGACATTCAAAATGGTTGCCGCGACAGCCCGTAAACTGGAGGTCGTCTCCAGTTGGAAGCTGGACAGTTCCAGAACATACAACTCGCGCTCAGCGTCCAGCAACATCAGAGCAGGCAGGCCAATATTACCGCCTACACCGACGTTGACTCCGGCCGCTTTCGCCATTTCGCCAACCAGCGTCGTGACGGTACTTTTACCGTTTGAACCGGTGATCGCGACAATAGGGGCCTGTGCTTCGCGGCAGAACAGCTCGATGTCGCCGACAATCTCAATTCCCGCATCTGCGGCAGCGCTCAGCGAAGGGTGCGCCAGGGCAATACCAGGGCTGGCGACGATTAAATCAGCGGCCAACAGCCAGTCATCATTCAGGCTGCCAACATGATGCTCAACCGCTTCCGGTAATTTATCCAGGCCTGGCGGCGTCGCGCGGGTATCCATAACGCGCGGCGTGACGCCACGTGCCAGAAAGAAATCCACGCAGGACAACCCGGTCAAACCCAGACCGATAATGACGACTTTTTTACCCTGGTAATCAGCCATGATTAACGTACCTTCAGCGTTGCCAGGCCAATCAGGACCAGCATCAGCGAAATAATCCAGAAACGCACAATCACACGCGGTTCCGGCCAACCTTTCAGTTCATAGTGGTGATGAATAGGCGCCATACGGAAAATACGCTGTCCGCGCAGCTTAAAGGAACCCACCTGCAGAATGACCGACAGGGTTTCCACCACAAATACACCGCCCATGATCACCAGCAGGAATTCCTGACGCAGCAGTACGGCAATAATGCCCAGCGCGCCCCCCAGAGCCAGTGAACCGACGTCGCCCATAAAGACCTGTGCCGGATAGGTGTTAAACCACAGGAAGCCTAAACCGGCGCCGACAATTGCTGTACAGACAATCACCAGTTCGCCAGCATGGCGTAAATAAGGAATGTGCAGGTAGTTAGCAAAGTTCATGTTACCGGTCGCCCATGCCACCAGTGCAAAACCGGCGGCCACAAACACGGTTGGCATAATCGCCAGGCCATCCAGGCCGTCGGTAAGGTTTACCGCATTCCCGGTACCGACAATAACGAAGTACGCCAGCACGATGTAGAACAGCCCCAGTTGCGGCATGACATCTTTAAAGAAGGGCACCACCAGTTCAGTTGCCGGGGTGTCTTTTCCTGCCAGATACAGCGCAAACGCGACCCCTAATGCAATGACCGACATCCAGAAATATTTCCAGCGCGCGATCAGGCCCTTGGTGTCTTTACGCACCACTTTGCGGTAGTCATCGACAAAACCGATAATACCGTAGCCAACCAGCACCACCAGCACGCACCAGACGTACGGGTTAGACGGGTAGGCCCACAACAGAACGGAAATCACAATCGCGGTGAGGATCATGATGCCGCCCATGGTCGGCGTACCGCGTTTACTAAAGTGTGATTCCGGGCCGTCGTTACGCACGACCTGGCCAAATGACATTTTTTGCAAGCGGGCGATCATACGCGGGCCCATCCACAACGAGATGAACAGCGCGGTCAGCAGGCTGACGATGGCGCGAAACGTCAGATAGGAAAAGACGTTAAAGCCGGAATAATATTTGACCAAATGTTCGGCCAGCCAAACTAACATGTTCCATTCTCCTGTAATGCGCGTACTACCTCTTCCATGGCGGCACTACGTGAACCCTTCACTAAAATCGTCATAATCTGATGTTCTGCAATCAGTGTCTTAAGATGCGCGGCCAACGCGGTTTTATCCGCAAAATGCTCGCCAACACCGCTGGTGTCGCTGATCGCCTGACTCAGTTTCCCTGTACTCAGCACACGGTCGATGCCCGCAGCTTTCGCAGCCATCCCCACCTGTACGTGGCATGCTTCGCTTTCCGCGCCCAGCTCTGCCATATCGCCCACAACCAATACTCGGTAGCCCGGCATCTCAGACAGCACCTGTACCGCAGCCGTCATCGAACCGACGTTGGCGTTATAGGAGTCATCCAGCAACAGTTGATTTTCTGCGAGTTGAATTGGGAACAGTCGGCCTGGGACCGCTTGCAGATCCTTCAGACCCGCTTTCACGGCTTCGTGTGTTGCACCAACCGCCATCGAGAGCGCAGTCGCAGCCAAAGCATTGGCAATATTGTGACGCCCCGGTAATGGCAACAGGACATCAATGCTGCCCGTCGGTGTTTGCAGAGTAAACTCAGTACCGTGCGTGGTCACATGGATGTTGGTCGCCGAAAAGTCGCTATTGGCAGCATTCATAGAGAAGCGCCAGACTTTGCGATCGCCGATGATGTTCTGCCAGTTCAGCCAGTCGTTGTTATCGGCATTCATAATGGCAATACCATTCGCCGATAGACCGGTAAATATTTCACCTTTTGCCTTCGCCACACCCGCCAGAGAGCCAAAACCTTCCAGGTGCGCGGCCGCCAGGTTGTTCACCAGCGCCGCTTCCGGGCGCGTCAGCCCAACGGTCCAGGCGATTTCACCCTGGTGATTCGCGCCAAGTTCAATAACGGCATAGTCGTAATCGTTGTTTAACCGCAGCAGCGTCATCGGCACGCCGATATCATTATTCAGATTGCCTGCGGTATATAACGTGTTGCCACACTGACTCAGAATGGCGGCAGCCATCTCTTTAACAGAGGTTTTACCGGATGAGCCGGTCAGCGCCACCACACGAGCCGGAACCTGAGCGCGAACCCACGCCGCCAGCTCGCCAAATGCCAGACGCGTATCTTTTACAATCAGCTGCGGAAGGTCGGTATCCAGTGCACGGTTTACCAGCAGCGCGCCCGCGCCATTCTCTTTTGCCGTGTCAGTAAAGTCATGGGCATCGAAGCGTTCACCTTTCAGTGCGACAAACAAACAGCCTGGCGTGACTTTACGCGTATCGGTCGTGACCGCATCGAGGGTCAGATCGCCCCCTTTCAGATCGCCACCGAGGATTTCCGCCAGTTGGCTGAGCGTTACGTTAATCATGCGATAACCCCCAGCAGACGCGCTGCCGTCACGCGGTCGGAGTAGTCGAGACGGTGGGCACCGACAATCTGATAATCTTCATGGCCTTTGCCAGCGACCAGCACCACGTCATTTTCTTTTGCCTGCATGATGGCGCTAGTGACCGCTTCAGCACGACCTTCCATCACTTTTGCCTGCCCGGCATCCAGCATACCCGCCAGAATGTCATTGATAATGGCGCGAGGCTCTTCGGTGCGTGGGTTGTCATCCGTAACCACAACAACATCGGCAAACTGCTCAGCAATGGCGCCCATCAACGGACGTTTGCCTTTGTCACGATCGCCGCCGCAGCCAAAGATGCACCACAGCTTGCCGGTGCAATGCAGACGGGCCGCCTGCAGCGCTTTTTCCAGCGCATCCGGCGTATGAGCATAATCAACCACAACGGTGGTTTTGCCCGGCGCGCTAAACACTTCCATGCGCCCGCAGACCGGCTGCAGCTGTGCCGCCGTTTTCAGTAATTCCGCTAACGGATACCCCAACGCCAGCAGTGTGGCCAGTGCCAGCAGCAAATTGCTGACGTTAAACGCCCCCATCAGGCGGCTTTCAATTTCGCCTTCTCCCCAGGTAGAGGCAAAGCGAATCGTTGCGCCACTATCGTGATAGTTCACCTCAACGGCTTTCAGCCAACGACCGTGACAGTTGGGATTAATATGGTCTTCCATCGAGACAGCTACCGCATCCGGCAGCTTCGCCAGCCAGCGGCGACCCACTTCGTCATCCGCATTGACGATAGCCTGCCCACAGTGGTGCGTGGAATACAGCAACCACTTCGCGGCTTCGTAGTGTTCCATATCGCCGTGATAATCGAGATGGTCACGGCTTAAGTTGGTAAATACTGAGGCCGCAAATTTCAGCGCAGCCACACGGTGCTGAACCAGGCCATGCGATGAAACTTCCATCGCGCCAAAGGTCGCGCCCTGTTCAACCAGCCCCGCCAGCACATGCTGAACGTCAACGGCTGACCCAGTAGTATTTTCCGTCGGGATCACTTTACCCAGCAGGCCATTACCTACCGTTCCCATTACCGCACTGGTTTCGCCAAGCAGTTGGCTCCACTGTGCAAGCAACTGGGTGGTGGTGGTTTTACCGTTCGTTCCGGTCACACCAACCAGACGCATATTTTCAGATGGCTCGTGGTAAAAGCGGCCTGCCAGTGCAGATAAGCGCTCGTTAAGCTGGCTGAGATAGATGACCGGAACGCCGTGCATTTCACGGATTTCGCCGTCTGCGGCCTCATCTTTTGCCTCTGCAATAATGGCAGCCACACCTTGCGCTATCGCCTGCGGGATATATCGACGCCCGTCCGCCTGATGACCCACTACTGCTACAAAGAGATCGCCCGATGCAGCCACACGGCTGTCGAGTGTCATCTCTCGCAGTGCTCGCTCCGGTGCACCCGGCACCCATGGAGCAAGAAGGTCGCGCAAATTACGATCTGCCACCTGTTGCCTCGCCTTGATTATTCACAAATTCATTTTTATCGCCCGTTGCCAGCGCATCCGGTTCGATGTTCATGGTGCGCAGTACGCCGCCCATGATGGCACCGAAGACCGGCGCGGAAACGGCGCCACCGTAGTATTTACCCGCCTGCGGATCGTTGATAACAACCACCAGCGCGAAGCGCGGCTGACTCGCAGGCGCAACACCTGCGGTATAAGCAATGTATTTATTGATATAGCGGCCATCTGGCCCGACTTTCTTCGCCGTACCGGTTTTAATCGCGATGCGATAGCCTTTAATCGCCGCTTTCACGCCGCCGCCGCCAGGCAGCGCCACGCTTTCCATCATGTGCACCACGGTGCGTACGGTAGATTCCGGGAAGATACGCTCGCCCGGAACAGGAGGATCAACTTTGGTAATCGACAGCGGGCGATAAAC
Source organism: Citrobacter sp. Cu233 (assembly GCF_030332225.1). Lineage (GTDB taxonomy): Bacteria > Pseudomonadota > Gammaproteobacteria > Enterobacterales > Enterobacteriaceae > Citrobacter. The sequence goes on along the minus strand of NZ_JAOWIF010000042.1, from coordinate 367,082 downwards.
GCCATAGCTGCCGATAGTTGCATAGACTCGCGCTAACTGTAACGGGGTTACCATTAGCCCATAGCCGAAAGAGAAGGTGGCCCTCTCTATGTCAGACCACCGTTGTTTTTGAGGATATAAGCCACTGCGTTCTCCGACCAACCCCAAATTGGTCGCTTTTCCCAGCCCAAAACGTGAGTAAGTATCTACTAACGCTGAGGACGGCATCGCTAACGCCAGCTTGGAAACACCGACGTTACTCGACTTCTGTAGTACCCCGGTCAGGGTCAATTCGCTATAACGCGCCACGTCTTTAATTTCGTGACCATTAATTCGGTAAGGGATGGTGTTCAGCACGGTATTTTCGCGTACCACACCACGTTGCAGTGCCGTCATCACCACCATGGGCTTAACGGTAGAACCCGGCTCGAAAACGTCGGTAATGGTACGGTTACGCATTGCGTCTTTCGGCGTACCGGTAAGATTATTAGGGTTGTAAGACGGGCTGTTGGCCATCGCCAGCACTTCACCGGTATTAACATCCACCAGAACCGCACTACCTGACTCTGCCTTGTTAAACGCTACGGCGTTATTCAGTTCACGGTAGACCAGCGCCTGTAAACGCTCATCAATACTCAGCGCAAGGTTATGCGCCGCCTGGCTATCGGTAGAGGAAATATCCTCAATGACTCGACCATAACGGTCTTTACGTACGATACGTTCACCCGGCTGCCCGGTGAGCCACTTGTCGAAGCTCTTTTCAACACCTTCAATCCCCTGGCTGTCAACGTTGGTAAAACCAATGAGGTGAGCGGTCACTTCCCCGGAAGGATAGTAACGACGGGATTCTTCGCGCAGATGGATACCGGGCAGCTTCAGTTTCTTGATGTAGTCGGCCATGTCAGGGTTTACCTGACGCGCAAGATAAATAAAGCGCCCTTTCGGGTTGGCATTAATTCTGCTGGCCAGCTGGTCAAGTGGCAGGTTCAACGCGGTTGAAAGTGCTCTCCAGCGCTCGCCGACGCTCACACCGCCCGCGTCATGAACTTCTTTTGGGTCAGCCCAAATAGCCTTAACGGGAACACTCACCGCCAGCGGACGACCTAAACGATCGGTTATCATACCGCGCGATGTGGCAACTTCCTGTACGCGCAGGGAACGCATGTCGCCCTGGCGCACCAGCATGTCTGGCGCGATGATTTGCAGCCAGGCAACACGCCCCAGCAGGAAACCCAGCGCCAGCAAAATACAGCCGCACAGTAACGCAAAACGCCAACTGACAAAGTTGGCTTGTTCTTCCTGACGTTTTGGTTTGTGCGTTTTTGCCGCTGCTTTCATGCGTCGCGTTTATCCTTATTTTTGTACTACGATATTTTCTTGTGAGGGATCAACATGCTGCATTTGCAGCTTTTCCGTTGCGATCCGTTCAACACGGCTATGATCACCGAGCGCGTTCTCCTCAAGGATCAAGTTACGCCATTCGATATCCAGCGCATCTCGCTCCAGAACCAACTGCTCACGCTGCGCGGTCAATAACCGTGTATGGTGTGCGGTTGTTACGACAGTAACCGCCGTCAAAATAATGCAAATGAACAGGCAGAGTGGCAGCTTCCCAAACCGCAAAAGATCGTCACCGATCACGCCAGGCAAGGCATGGCGCTCGTTGCTTCCTATCGATCCTTTAACTTTGCTGAGGGCTTCTGTCACTCTGCTGATCATGCGTTCGTCCTCTCTGCAATACGCAGAACTGAACTACGGGCACGAGGATTCTCAGCTACCTCTTCTTCACCCGGCATCAACTTGCCTAGTGCTCTCAACTCACGACCGCCCAGTTTTTTGATCTGCGCTTCTGTCATCGGTATTCCAGCCGGAACCTGAGGACCGCGGCTTTGTTCACGCATAAAGCGCTTCACAATGCGATCTTCGAGTGAATGGAAACTAATGATCGAAAGGCGACCACCTGGTGCCAGCACGCTGAGCGAGCTTTTTAGCGCCTGCTCTATCTCCTCCAGTTCACTGTTTACCCAAATGCGCACCGCCTGGAAGGTACGGGTCGCGGGATGTTTGAATTTGTCTTTTACCGGCATTGCCGCTGCAATGACTTCCGCCAGTTCTTTGGTTCGGGTCATCGGTTCTATGCGGTTGCGCTCCACGATGGCACGGGCAATACGTTTGCCAAAGCGCTCCTCGCCAAAGGTTTTAATCACCCAGGCGATATCAGCTTCATCGGCGGTTTGCAGCCATTCAGCGGCAGACTGACCGCGCGTAGGGTCCATACGCATATCTAACGGACCGTCACGCATGAATGAAAAGCCGCGTTCGGCATCATCAAGCTGCGGAGAAGACACGCCAAGATCAAGGAGGATTCCATCGATCTTGCCGGTAAGTCCACGCTCGCTCACATACTCAGCCAGCGCAGAAAAAGGTCCATGAATGATGGAGAAACGGGGATCGGTAATCGTCTGGGCAACGGCAATAGCCTGCGGATCGCGATCGATTGCCAGTAAACGTCCCTCTTCACCAAGCTGTGAGAGGATCAGACGTGAATGACCACCGCGACCAAATGTCCCGTCAATGTAGATGCCGTCTGGACGAATATTCAGGCCATTTACCGCTTCATCCAGCAACACTGTGGTGTGTTTATAATTTTCCATCATCTTATAGAGACAAGTCCTGCAATCGTTCCGACAGCGCGCCGGTCACAGACTGCTCAGCGTCGATATCTTCCTTGACCTGTTGATACCAGGTCGTTTCATCCCACAGCTCAAACTTATTGAACTGCCCAACCAGCATCACTTCTTTTGTCAGTCCCGCGTGTTGTCGCAGAATGGGCGCAATCAATAAGCGACCGGCGTTATCCATCTGACATTCGCTGGCATGTCCCAACAATAAGCGTTGTACGCGACGCTCAGCCGGATTCATGCTCGACAGGCGAGATAGCTTCTGCTCGATAACTTCCCATTCAGGCAGGGGGTACAGCAGCAGGCACGGGTGATGGATGTCAATGGTGCAAACCATTTGACCGGTAGCGCTCTCAAGCAGTTGATCCCGATAACGGGTAGGCACCGATAAGCGCCCTTTACTGTCGAGATTAACTAACGTTGCTCCCCGGAACATGCCAGCCTCACCCCCAATTACCACTTTATCCCACAAAATCCCACTTAAAGGAGTTTACGGAGCGGAGGAAAACCTTGTCAAGCAAGTCACGGCGCTCAGCGGAGCAAAAAACCCAATGTTTACGGCTAATATCAGTGTTGAGCAAATTCCATACAGCAAACGAAGCAAATTAACGTCATGAATATTTGTAAGAAAAAAATCCAACAACTCATCATTGTTTAAAACAACTCAATATCAACCGAGGAAAATATAAAGTGTCAGTTTGCGACGCGAGCGGCATTTTAGGACAATATGCGGCGAGATAACAGTACCAGTTCATCGGTCTGTACGGCCCGTATGGCCAAGGAAGGCGAGAGATTACCGCAATTCGGCGGCAAAGTGTTTGTTAATTCGGCAAATCCACACAAGCATGTAACAAAATAATACAAACGTAACGCGTCGTTACGTATCAATAACCCAAAAAAGGATAGTTGCGTTTTTAAATTAGGATAATTAAAGAATGAATTTCAGATAATTCTAAAGAATATTCTTAAATATAATAAGGTTATTTCTGAGAATAAAATATTGATGGCATCAGAGCATTCTCCCCAATGCCATCAATAGCAAGCACTTAGTTACGGCTAAGGATGCCGCGGCGGTACAGATTACGCCGGATGCGCGTTAATCCCGGTTTTGGTTTACGCGGTTCATCAAGGCTTGCAAGGACGATCTCCAACACGCGCTCAGCCACATCACGGTGGCGCTGTGCGACTGCCAACACCGGGCATTGCAGGAAGTCGAGCAGTTCATGATCGCCGAAGGTCGCAATGGCTAAATCGGACGGCAGTTGCCCATCGCGACGCAATGTCACATCCATCACCCCCTGCAATAGCGCAAATGAGGTGGTGAACAACGCCTGAGGCATCGGATGCGTTTCCAGCCATTTATCAAACAGGTGCGCTGCTGCCTCCCGCTCATAGCTGTTGGCATACAGGAAATGCACTTCACGCGGATCGTCTTTCCACGCGGTACGGAAACCCTGTTCACGCAGGAAACTGACCGATAATTCAGGGAGCGCCCCCAGGTAGAGCACCGTTTCAGCCGGGAATTTACGTAATTCCTCCGCCAGCATTTCCGCATCATCCTGATCTGCGCCGACAACACTGGTGAAGTGTTCACGATCCAGCGCACGATCCAGCGCCACAATCGGGAATGAACTATTCGCCCAGCGCTGATAGAACGGATGTTCTGGCGGTAATGAGGTAGACACAATAATGGCGTCAACCTGACGCTGTAAAAGATGCTCAATACAGCGCATTTCGTTATCTGGCTGATCTTCAGAGCAGGCAATCAGCAGTTGATACCCACGCTGACGCGCCTGACGTTCCAGGTAGTTTGCAATGCGGGTATAACTCGTATTCTCCAGGTCCGGGATCACCAACCCGATAGAACGTGTGCGTCCAGCACGGAGCCCGGCCGCCACAGCATTAGGGTGGTAATTATGTTCGCGCACCACCGCCATGACTTTTTCGACCGTTTTGTCGCTTACGCGGTATTGCTTTGCTTTGCCATTAATAACGTAGCTTGCAGTCGTTCGCGAAACGCCGGCCAACCGAGCGATTTCATCCAGTTTCACAATTGCCCCTTGCGTAAAATGTACAAACCATAACCTTTAAGATGGCATGGGTTAAATTTATTAACATCTAAGCGCAGAATAATGACTGCGGCAACCGCTTTTGTCTCTGGTTACTGCTGATTTCGCAAAAAAAAGCAACCGATAGCCAATGCATCTCGCGTAGGCCGGATAAGCGTAAGCGCCATCCGGCAAGGTATAATTGCCTGATGGCGACGCTAGCGCGCCTTATCAGGTCTACGTTCTCCCTGCACGTTAACGCATGATTTTATCGCCTCGGGAGAGTCCCACCACACCGGAACGGGCCACTTCTACAATCCTGGCGACTTCACGCAGTGTTGCCAGGAAGGCGTCCAGTTTGTCACTGGTTCCCACCAACTGCACCGTGTAAATAGACGGCGTGACATCGATAATCTGTCCACGGAAAATTTCCGTGTTTCGTTTCACCTCTTCCCGGCCATAACCACTGGCCTGAATCTTCACCAGCATGATCTCTCGTTCAACGTGAGCGCCCTGCCCTAACTCACTCACCCGCAGGACATCCACCAGCTTGTGCAGTTGCTTTTCAATTTGCTCGAGGACCTTTTCATCACCCACGGTCTGAATCGTCATCCGCGATAATGTCGGATCGTCAGTCGGCGCGACGGTCAGGCTTTCAATGTTGTAACCGCGCTGGGCGAAGAGGCCTATCACGCGCGATAATGCCCCAGACTCGTTTTCCAGTAATACTGATAATATCCGGCGCATAATCAGGTCCTCTCCGTTTTGCTTAACCACATCTCATCCATACCACCACCTCGAATTTGCATCGGGTAGACATGCTCACTGCCATCGACGGTGACATCAACAAATACCAGCCGGTGGTTGCGCACATGTTCCAGTGCTTCACCCAGTTTGCTTTCCAGCTCATCCGGATGATTTATCTGGATACCAATATGCCCATATGCCTCAGCAAGACGGACAAAATCGGGTAGCGACTGCATATAAGACTGCGAATGACGCCCGGAATAGATCATGTCCTGCCACTGTTTCACCATACCGAGATAGCGGTTGTTAAGGTTGAGTACCAGCACCGGCAGCTCATATTGCAGCGCCGTCGACAGTTCCTGGATATTCATCTGAATACTGCCATCACCGGTAACGCAGACTACCGTTTCATTCGGCAGTGCCATCTTCACCCCTAACGCGGCAGGTAAACCGAATCCCATGGTGCCAAGGCCGCCTGAGTTAATCCAACGACGAGGTTTATCAAACGGATAGTAAAGTGCAGCAAACATCTGATGCTGGCCCACATCCGAAGTGACATACGCATCGCCTTTCGTCAGGCGCCAGATGGTTTCAATGACAGCCTGCGGTTTAATACTCTCACTCTGGGTGTCATATTTCAGGCACTGCCGGGCGCGCCAGTGCTCAATCTGTTGCCACCAGTCACGGTTATCATCCAGCGGTTGCTGTGATTTTTCCTGCGGCAGTAGCTCCAACATTTGCTCAAGCACCAGCCGAGCATCGCCTACGATTGGAATATCCGCAGTAACGGTTTTCGAAATAGAGGTGGGGTCGATATCGATATGTAACACGGTCGCATTCGGGCAATACTTCGCCAGATTATTGGTTGTACGATCGTCAAAGCGAACGCCGACCGCAAATATCACATCCGAATGATGCATCGTCATATTCGCTTCATAAGTACCGTGCATGCCCAACATGCCCAGCGCCTGACGATGCGTTGCCGGAAATACGCCTAATCCCATCAACGAGGAAACGACAGGCAGGTTCAGGGCTTGTACAATCTGGCCCAGTTGCTCGTGGCAGGCCGCATTCACTGCACCGCCACCAACATAAACCACCGGTTTTTTAGCCGCCACCAGCGTTTGCAGCGCCCGTTTTATCTGTCCCTTGTGCCCTGTCGTCGTCGGATTATACGAACGCATACTTACTGATTCAGGCCAGCTATAAGGCAATTTCTTCGCAGGATTCAGGATATCTTTCGGCAAATCCACAACCACAGGGCCGGGGCGACCGCTTGCGGCCAGCCAAAAGGCTTTCTTCAGCACCTGAGGTATATCTTCCGTTTGCTTGACCAGAAAGCTGTGCTTCACCACCGGACGGGATATCCCCACCATATCGCACTCCTGAAAGGCATCGTAGCCAATCAGAGAGGTAGCCACCTGCCCGGAGAGGATCACCAGCGGGATGGAGTCCATGTACGCCGTTGCGATACCAGTGATCGCATTGGTTGCTCCCGGCCCTGAGGTGACCAACACAACGCCCACTTCCCCCGTGGCACGTGCCAGGCCATCGGCCATATGGACCGCGGCTTGCTCATGGCGGACCAGCACATGATCAATACCACCGACCGTATGCAAAGCATCATAAATATCGAGGACTGCGCCCCCGGGATACCCGAATACCTGCTTCACACCCTGATCGATGAGCGATCGGACGACCATCTCGGCTCCAGACAACATCTCCATGGCTTGCCTCCACTCTTATAATGAATAACGGTTTAACAACACATTAACCGCTGACGATAAGGCATGGCAATTGACACCGAAGTGGTGGTGTAACAGCGGATAAGAATAAAACGGAAGAAAGAACCGAATAAACGGAGAATTAAACCAGTATAAGCAAATGAAATGACAAATAATCGCTTAAAAATGAGCACTTGCAGCGATTACTCTATTTTTTCACCCTCACAGGCAAAAACTAAAAGCAGATTTCAGCATAAAATTTCAAATAAAAACAAAAAAGCAGAATAAATCAGATACATTATCGGATTTACTCTGCCATAGGTCACTGCTTACAGATGGAGACTAACAGCTCTTCCATCCATTGATGTCCTTTATCCCGACCAGCGGCTTCATGCCAGGAAAGATAACAAGTCCGGCTATTCAATTTTAAAGGTAGAGGTAATATTTGCAGTTCTAAAGCCTCGGAGAACTCTTCAGCTAACCAGCGTGGCGCAATAGAAACCAAATGAGTTTGAGATACAATATTCAGTACGCTGATTAATGCCATTCCCTGATAAGCAACGCAGGCTTGTTTATCCTGAGTGTCATACCAGGGTTGACTGAATGACGCAAAGCGATCGAGAGAAACTACCGCATGCTGTTCATTATAGACATCACTCTCCAGTAATGGACCGCTAATGCGCGGGTGTTTGTTACTTACGACTAACACCATCTCATCGTTGAATAACGGAGTGCTGGTGAATTCAGGACGACGGAATTCTTCATAACTAATAACGAATTCTGTTTCCTGATACCGTAATTGATGTTCTGTATTTTGGTTGAGCGATGATTTAAATACGACATGAATATTAGGCGCAACTTGCTCAACGCGATTGTAAATCAAAGACGTGAGGATATTATCCAATGGGCTACAGACGCAGAGATTAAATACACGTGAGCTGCTGGCGGGTTCAAAACCGGACCCTGGCAGTTCATTTTGCACCAATTGCAGCGCCTGACGAACAGAGCCAAATAGCTGAAAAGCCCGTGCTGTTGGCTGGATGCCTCGGCCATAGCGCACAAAGAGCTCATCATTAAACATAACCTTCAGACGCGCGACTGCGTTGCTGACTGCAGGCTGCGACATCCCCAGAGAATGCGCTGCGCGAGTAATATTCTGTTCTTGCATCACCGCGTCAAAAACGGTTAATAAATTAAGGTCAACCATGCGTAGCTGCGGCTTCCCCATCTCTAAAAGATTAGGTTTATCTATTATTTTTATTTCTGGCATATTTAACTCCACTGTCACTCTAAAATCCCTTTTCCCAGACGGAGCTCAGAAATAACCTCCGTTAATATGATTTACCATGCATATAAAATAAGAAAAAGGGAAAACATTAAAATTAGGAAAACATAAAGGCACTAGCCTGAATGAACAAAAACCAATGCGAGCGCAGTGTGGCAGAGGTCACTGCACGATGACTCATACGTTTAAATGTCGAAAACAATATAACCATAACCATGACGAATACACAATCATGCGTATGGTGAATATATATTTAAGATTTAATTAAATGTTTATATTATTAACACCGCAATGCTTAACATTTATTTATCAATCATGTTTCCCACCTCACTTCACATTCATTCAAAGTTAGTATAAAAACCGATAAATCATAAAGATAAAAAATCCATCCACAAATTGACTCTTCAACATACCGTGACAATAGCTGAAAACAAATATGCTCAAATATGTCAAACCGTGAAAAGTATGTAATCCACACGCTGATTTATTTTATACAACCATAAAAATTCAGCACAATTCGCTCAAAGTTCAGGAGATATTTTTCACCGAATGGGGGCGTTTTTAGGGGATGGGGTTGACATCGTTCTTCATATCCAGTACCACTAAAAGCATATCGCATTCGCCTGGAGCTTGATTGATGACTTACATTGCTCGTTTTAACGGTCTACTACTACTAAACGCATTCTCATTGCGCGGTAGACTGGTGGACGACATTCAGCATTAAGTCAGCTCCAGTTAAGACAAAAACCCGCGCCATTGCGCGGGTTTTTTTATGCTCGAAGCAAGGCGCCCTAAACACCAAGGACCCAAACCATGAGCCAGCAAGTCATTATTTTCGATACCACCTTACGCGATGGTGAACAGGCGTTACAGGCAAGCCTGAGTGTGAAAGAAAAACTGCAGATAGCTCTGGCCCTCGAGCGTATGGGCGTTGACGTGATGGAGGTGGGTTTCCCTGTTTCTTCACCGGGTGACTTTGAATCAGTACAGACCATTGCCCGTCAGGTTAAAAACAGCCGTGTTTGCGCATTAGCTCGCTGTGTGGAAAAAGATATCGATGTGGCAGCAGAATCCCTGAAAGTGGCTGAAGCGTTCCGCATTCACACATTCATTGCCACGTCACCGATGCACATCGCGACAAAATTGCGCAGTACGCTGGATGAGGTGATTGAACGCGCCGTCTACATGGTTAAGCGAGCACGTAACTATACGGATGACGTGGAGTTCTCCTGTGAAGACGCAGGCCGTACCCCGATCGCCGATCTGGCTCGCGTGGTAGAAGCGGCCATTAACGCCGGTGCCAGAACCATCAACATTCCCGATACCGTCGGTTACACCATGCCTTTCGAATTTGGCGCAATCATTTCAGGTCTGTATGAGCGGGTGCCAAACATCGATAAAGCCATTATTTCTGTACACACCCATGACGATTTAGGCCTGGGCGTCGGTAACGCACTGGCGGCTGTTCATGCGGGTGCTCGTCAGGTTGAAGGTGCGATGAACGGTATCGGCGAACGCGCGGGCAACTGTTCACTGGAAGAAGTGATCATGGCGATCAAGGTCCGTAAAGATATCCTGAACGTGCAAACCCGTATTAATCATCAGGAAATCTGGCGTACCAGCCAGTTAGTCAGCCAAATCTGCAACATGCCGATTCCTGCCAACAAAGCGATTGTGGGTAGTGGTGCCTTTGCTCACTCCTCCGGTATCCATCAGGACGGCGTACTGAAAAACCGTGAAAACTACGAAATCATGACGCCTGAATCCATCGGTTTGAACCAGGTACAGTTGAACCTGACCTCCCGTTCAGGACGCGCTGCGGTGAAACATCGTATGGATGAGATGGGCTACAAAGAAAGCGAATACAGCCTGGACAATCTGTATGACGCGTTCCTGAAGCTGGCAGATAAAAAAGGTCAAGTGTTCGACTACGACCTGGAAGCGCTGGCCTTTATTAACAAACAGCAGGAAGAACCAGAACACTTCCGTCTGGACTATTTCAGTGTGCAGTCTGGTTCTAATGATATTGCCACCGCCTCCGTCAAGTTAGCCTGTGGCGAAGAAGTCAAAGCCGAAGCGGCTAACGGTAACGGCCCGGTCGATGCCATTTATCAGGCCATTAACCGCGTGACGGAATATAACGTCGAACTCGTCAAATATAGCCTGACCGCTAAAGGCCACGGTAAAGATGCGCTGGGTCAGGTGGATATCGTCGCCAACTATAACGGTCGCCGCTTCCACGGCGTCGGTCTGGCAACAGATATCGTCGAGTCTTCCGCCAAAGCGATGGTACATGTGCTGAACAACATCTGGCGCGCTGAAGAAGTCGAAAAAGAATTGCAACGCAAAGCTCAGAACAACGAAAACAACAAGGAAACCGTGTGATGTCGAAGAATTATCATATTGCTGTTTTGCCGGGTGACGGTATTGGTCCGGAAGTGATGGCGCAAGCATTGAAAGTACTGGACGCAATTCGCAACCGTTTTGGCATGCGCATTACCACCAGCCACTATGACGTAGGCGGAGCCGCTATCGATAACCACGGTCAGCCGCTGCCACCGGCAACGGTTGAAGGCTGTGAGCAAGCCGATGCCATTCTGTTTGGCTCAGTTGGCGGCCCGAAATGGGAACATCTGCCGCCTAACCAGCAACCCGAGCGTGGTGCACTGCTGCCGTTGCGTAAGCACTTTAAATTATTCAGTAACCTGCGTCCGGCTAAGTTGTACCAGGGGCTGGAAGCCTTTTGCCCGCTGCGCGCCGACATTGCAGCTAACGGTTTCGACATCCTGTGCGTACGTGAACTGACGGGTGGGATCTATTTCGGTCAACCTAAAGGCCGCGAAGGCAGCGGGCAACATGAAAAAGCCTTTGATACTGAGGTTTATCACCGTTTCGAGATCGAGCGTATTGCCCGTATCGCGTTTGAGTCTGCGCGCCAGCGTCGTCGTAAAGTCACGTCGATTGATAAAGCCAACGTGCTGCAAACATCCATTTTGTGGCGTGAAATCGTCAATGAAATCGCCAACGAATACCCGGATGTTGAACTGGCGCATATGTATATCGACAACGCGACAATGCAATTAATCAAAGACCCGTCTCAGTTCGACGTACTGCTGTGTTCAAACCTGTTTGGTGACATTCTGTCTGATGAGTGCGCCATGATCACTGGCTCAATGGGTATGTTACCGTCTGCCAGCCTGAATGAGCAGGGCTTTGGCCTGTACGAACCGGCTGGCGGTTCTGCACCCGATATCGCAGGGAAGAATATTGCAAACCCGATCGCCCAAATTCTGTCGCTGGCCCTGCTGTTGCGTTACAGCCTGGATGCCAATGATGCGGCAACCGCAATTGAGAGCGCCATCAACCGCGCATTAGAAGAAGGTATTCGCACCGGTGACTTAGCCCGTGGCGCTGCCGCAGTCAGTACCGATGAGATGGGCGATATCATCGCTCGCTACGTCGCTGAAGGGGTGTAATCATGGCTAAGACGTTATACGAAAAATTGTTTAATGCGCACGTCGTCTTTGAGGCGCAAAATGAAACCCCACTGTTATATATCGACAGACATCTGGTGCATGAGGTGACCTCTCCGCAGGCATTTGATGGTTTGCGTGCGCATGGCCGCCAGGTTCGCCAGCCGGGTAAAACCTTTGCCACGATGGACCACAACGTTTCGACGCAAACTAAAGACATTAACGCCTCAGGCGAAATGGCGCGTATTCAGATGCAGGAGCTGATCAAAAACTGCAATGAATTTGGCGTGGAACTGTACGATCTGAACCACCCATATCAAGGCATCGTCCACGTGATGGGGCCAGAACAAGGCGTAACGTTACCGGGCATGACCATCGTCTGCGGTGACTCGCATACCGCCACCCACGGCGCGTTCGGTGCACTGGCGTTTGGAATCGGGACCTCCGAGGTAGAGCACGTCCTGGCCACTCAGACCCTGAAACAGGGGCGCGCGAAGACCATGAAGATCGAAGTTAATGGTAAAGCCGCTCCGGGCATCACCGCCAAAGATATCGTGCTGGCCATTATCGGTAAAACCGGTAGCGCAGGCGGCACCGGACATGTCGTTGAGTTTTGCGGCGAAGCCATTCGCGCACTGAGCATGGAAGGCCGTATGACGCTGTGCAACATGGCCATTGAAATGGGTGCCAAAGCGGGCCTGGTCGCACCGGATGAAACCACGTTCAACTATGTGCAGGGCCGTTTGCACGCCCCGAAAGGTGACGACTTTGCCAATGCGGTTGCGTACTGGAAAACGCTGAAAACCGACGATGGCGCAACGTTTGATACCATTGTCACCTTGCAGGCAGAAGAGATCGCGCCGCAGGTGACATGGGGAACGAACCCTGGTCAGGTCATCTCAGTGAACGATAATATCCCCGACCCGGCATCATTTACCGATCCCGTGGAACGCGCTTCAGCAGAAAAAGCGCTGGCTTATATGGGGCTGGAACCCGGTATTCCATTAACCGAAGTCGCTATCGATAAAGTCTTCATCGGCTCCTGCACCAACTCACGTATTGAAGATTTACGCGCCGCGGCAGAAATTGCCAAAGGCCGTAAAGTCGCCCCGGGCGTTCAGGCACTGGTTGTTCCAGGTTCTGGTCCGGTAAAAGCGCAAGCGGAAGCAGAAGGTCTGGATAAGATTTTCATTGAAGCCGGTTTTGAATGGCGCTTACCAGGCTGTTCCATGTGTCTGGCCATGAACAACGATCGTCTGAATCCGGGTGAGCGCTGTGCTTCGACCAGCAATCGTAATTTTGAGGGCCGTCAGGGCCGCGGTGGACGCACACACTTAGTCAGCCCGGCAATGGCCGCCGCTGCCGCCGTTACCGGCCATTTTGCCGACATTCGCAGCATCAAATAAGGAAACTACCATGGCAGAGAAATTTACCCAGCATACCGGCCTGGTTGTCCCATTGGATGCCGCCAACGTCGATACCGATGCCATTATTCCCAAACAGTTTTTGCAGAAAGTAACACGCACCGGGTTTGGCGCTCATCTGTTTAACGACTGGCGTTTCCTGGACGAAAAGGGGCAACAGCCTAATCCGGCGTTCGTGCTGAACTTCCCGGAATATAAAGGTGCGTCAATTCTGCTGGCGCGGGAAAACTTTGGCTGCGGCTCTTCACGTGAGCATGCGCCCTGGGCGCTGACCGATTATGGTTTCAAAGTGGTCATTGCGCCGAGCTTCGCCGACATCTTCTACGGCAACAGCTTCAACAACCAGCTGCTGCCGGTGAAATTAAGCGATGAAGAAGTCGATGAGCTGTTCAAACTGGTACAGGCAAATCCGGGCATCCGTTTTGAGGTTGATCTGGAAGCGCAGGAGGTGAAAGCCGGAGACAAAGCGTATCCATTCGAAATTGACGCTTTCCGTCGCCACTGCATGCTGAATGGTCTCGACAGCATCGGACTGACGCTGCAACACGAAGCGGCGATTACCGAGTACGAACACAAGCAACCTGCATTTATGCGCTAGCGCTTGTTGTACCGGATGCGCTGCGCTTTTTCGTCCTACAGGTATGGATTATGTGTAGGCCGGATAAGCGCAGCGCATTCGGCAACATCATTAAACGTCTTTCACCCGCCCGGTCATCACCAGCGTAACCACAGAAATCGCCGCGATTACCCAGTAAACGGCAAAATGTCCGTAGCTTTGCGCCACTGCTCCCTGAATCACCCCCGCCAGAATGACCCCCGTTGAAATACTGTTGGTAAATAATGTGGTGGCAGAACCCGCGCGTCCCGGCATCAGATCCTGAAACCACAGCATCCCTATCCCAGCGATAATACCGATGAATACGGCGTTAAATAGCTGCAAAATAAGCAACGCCATATGGCTGTGAAAGAAAATAAGACCAAGGTAAAACAGCACCCCCGCTGCCACGGCGGTAATCATCATTCGCCGTTTACCAAAACGCTTCACAGAGTAACCGGCCAGAATCATCGCCGGTATTTCCAGCCCGGCAGCCGTCCCCATCAGGATCCCTGCAAGCTTGTCGGGTAAACCCAGTTCAAGGCTTATCCACAGCGGCATATCGATGATGTACATCGTGTTGCAGGTCCACATCAACGTGGAGGCAATAAACAGCATGCGTACATTTTTATCCTGCCAGCCCCCCGCTTGTTCAGGCGGTAGATCAACAGGTTGATCCACCCGGGGAACAGAGGGCAGGATCAGCGCAATCAGCACGAGGCTAATCGCGAAAATACCAGCCGCAATAGAGAACATCACCGTGAAACCGTAATTCAGTGCCAGCATGAATGCCAGCGGTGGCCCAATAACCCAGGCCAACGAAAGCTGTGCGCGCATCACTGAGCTAAACATCACCACTTCGCGCGCGGAGTTATCCGCATATTCCCGCGCCAGCGCAAACAACTGCGGCATCGCAGTATTGGCCAGCGAGGCCAGCAGCACACCACAGGTAATCAACGTGAGATAATGACGATTAAAGGCAAAAAGCAGCGCGTTACCAACAGCCATCAGACAGCAGAACATGATCAGCTTTCGTCGATCGCCCTGGCTATCGGAACGTTTTGCAAGCCCGAGGCTGACCACGATCCCGGCAATCGCATTGACGGTATAAAACAACCCTACCCAGAATGGCTGCGCCCCGACCTCACGGCTCAGAAACAGACTCAGCGTGGGTGCCTGTAACGCGCCCGCCACGCCCATCATAAAAGCAACCAACATAAATGCCGCGTAAACGCCATTGAGGCGCCGTCCCATGGTCATAATCCAGAGCATTTTTATCCCTATTGGCTGGGCTGATACGAAAAAAGCCAGCAGAAAAAATCTGCTGGCGGGTGAATAGAGGCTGTATCCTGCCATTATACCTGGCATCGACGCTGGGTAGAATGGCAGGACACAGCCTGCACCAATACTCAGTCACACATGATGTCTGCAATTCTCAATTCAGAGGTCAGGCTGTCACCTCCCACTGCATCAGTTCTTCGAGCATCTTTAAGCGCTGCGGTGCGCTCAGGCAAGCCAACCAGGACGATTTCTCTGTCGCGGTAAAGTACTTCATATAGAACTGACGCATAGATGACCCCTTCGTTGTCTCATCGCTTCATCGGAATCTATTATTGGCTTAATATAGGGATAATAAAATTGCTGAGTTTTGTGCAGGAGTTCCCCTTTTATGTCTTCTGGTCGTTTGCAACAACAGTTTATCCGTCTGTGGCAATGCTGTGACGGCAAAACGCAAGACACTACGCTGAACGAGCTGGCGGAGTTGCTTAGCTGCTCTCGCCGTCATATGCGAACCCTGCTCAATACCATGCAGGAACGTGGCTGGTTAACATGGGAAGCGGAGGTCGGCCGGGGTAAACGCTCACGCCTGACATTCCTCTATACCGGGTTGGCGCTCCAGCAACAGCGAGCGGAGGACCTGCTGGAACAGGATCGCATCGATCAGTTGGTACAACTGGTCGGTGACAAAACCGCCGTGCGACAGATGCTGGTTTCCCACCTCGGCCGTAGCTTTCGCCAGGGGCGGCACATCATGCGCGTCCTGTATTATCGACCGATGCGCAACCTGCTACCTGGAACAGCATTACGCCGTTCCGAAACCCATATCGCCCGGCAAATCTTTAGCGCCTTAATTCGTGTAAATGAGGAAAATGGGGAACTGGAAGCTGACATCGCGCATCACTGGCAGCAGATTTCACCTTTGCACTGGCGATTCTTTCTACGCCCGGGGATCCATTTTCACCACGGCCGCGAGCTGGAAATGGACGATGTGATCGCCTCACTAACCCGCATTAATACGTTGCCGCTGTACTCGCACATTACGCATATCGTCTCCCCCACGGCCTGGACGCTGGATATTCATCTTGCGCAAGCGGATCGCTGGCTTCCCTGGTTACTGGGGCAAGTGCCCGCCATGATCCTGCCGCGAGAATGGGAAACGCTGAGTAATTTTTCCAGCCATCCCATCGGTACTGGCCCGTATGCGGTAATGCGCAACACCAGTAACCAGCTGAAAATTCACGCGTTCGATGACTATTTTGGCTACCGGGCGCTGATCGACGAAGTGAATGTTTGGGTATTACCTGACATTGGTGAAGAACCCGGAGGCGGGTTAACGCTCCAGGGCCCAACAGAAGATGAAAAGGCAATCGAGAGCCGGCTGGAAGAAGGATGCTACTACCTGCTGTTTGATGCACGTACTGCGCGTGGCGCCAGGCAGGATGTCCGAGAGTGGGTAAGCCGCGTGCTCTCTCCGACAAATTTGATCTACCACGCTGACGAGCAGTATCAACGACACTGGTTCCCTGCTTACGGATTGCTGCCCCGCTGGCATCACGCCAGGCCTGGTCATGGTGAAAAGCCCGCCGGGCTGGAAACCCTGACGCTCACCTACTATCGCGATCATATTGAGCATCGGGTCATCGCGCAGATTATGCAGACGTTACTGGCAGCGCATGAGGTACAGTTAACCATTCAGGAGATCGACTACGATCAATGGCATGCGGGTGATGTCAGCAGTGATATCTGGCTGAACAGTGCTAACTTCACCTTGCCGTTGGACTTCTCACTGTTCGCCCATTTATGTGAAGTCCCGCTGCTGCAAAACTGTATCTCGCGAGACTGGGAAAACGATGCCACCCGCTGGCGAACCGGTGAAATGAGTCTGGCTGCGTGGTGCCAACAGCTACTCGCTACTAAAGCCATTGTGCCATTGATCCACCACTGGCTGATCATTCAGGGACAGCGCAGTATGCGCGGGTTGCGCATGAATACCCTCGGCTGGTTTGATTTTAAATCGGCCTGGTTTGCGCCGCCGGATCCTTAATTGCTGCCGGGCAACAAAATCATTACACTAACGCCGTTCTCAACGGGGTGCCAGAAAACAAATATACGCTAAATCATTCATGATGCATCAAGGCGGCAAGTGAGTGAGTTTCCAGGAGCATAGATAACTATGTGACTGGGGCGAGCAAGCGCAGCCAACACAGAGGCAGCGTGAATGATGAAGTGTATGGGCTGAGAGATACCCGTCGAACCTGATCCGGATAATGCCGGCGAAGGGATTTGAGGCTGCAACTCAAGTCCTTTGCCACCCAACTCTTGAGGTGCAAAGTGTTAAAAAAATGTCTTCCCCTGCTGTTATTGTGCGCAGCGCCTGCCTTCGCTAAACCCGTTCTGACTGTCTATACCTATGATTCATTCGCCGCCGACTGGGGCCCTGGCCCAACCATCAAAAAAGCCTTTGAAGCCGACTGCAACTGCGAACTGAAACTGGTCGCGCTGGAGGATGGCGTATCGCTGCTGAACCGCCTGCGTATGGAAGGAAAAAACAGCAAAGCTGACGTCGTACTGGGGCTGGACAACAACCTTCTGGCAGCCGCTACGCAAACCGGGCTGTTCGCTAAAAGCAACGTGCCGGAGAGTGCAGTCAGTGTGCCAGGTGGCTGGAAAAACGACACCTTTGTCCCGTTTGATTACGGTTATTTCGCCTTCGTTTATGATAAAAACAAGCTGAAAAATCCGCCGAAAAGCCTGAAGGAACTGGTGGAGAGCGACCAGAAATGGCGCGTAATCTACCAGGATCCGCGTACCAGCACGCCGGGTCTGGGGCTGTTGCTGTGGATGCAAAAAGTTTATGGCGATAAAGCGCCGGAGGCGTGGCAGAAACTGGCAGCCAAAACCGTCACCGTCACTAAAGGCTGGAGTGAAGCCTACGGCCTGTTCCTGAAGGGTGAAAGCGACCTGGTGTTGAGCTACACCACCTCTCCGGCCTATCACATCATCGAAGAGAAAAAGGGTAACTACGCCGCCGCTAACTTTAGCGAAGGTCACTATCTGCAGGTGGAAGTTGCCGCACGTACCGCAGCCAGCAAGCAACCGGAGCTGGCGGAAAAATTCCTGAAATTTATGGTATCTCCGGCATTCCAGAATGCGATCCCAACGGGCAACTGGATGTATCCGGTGACGCAGGTCACCCTGCCGCCAGGATTTGAGCAACTGGAAAAACCGGTCAACGCACTGGAATTTACCCCGCAGCAAGTTGCTGCCCAGCGTCAGGCATGGATTAGCGAATGGCAACGCGCCGTCAGCCGTTAATTCCCGGCTGGCTGATCCCAGGGCTTTCAGCTGCCACATTGATGGTGGCTGTCGCGCTGGCCGCATTTCTGGCACTGTGGTTTAACGCACCGCAGGGAGAATGGTTATCGCTCTGGCAGGACAGCTACCTGTGGCACGTGGTGCGCTTTTCTTTCTGGCAGGCATTTTTATCCGCAGCGTTGTCCGTTATCCCGGCGATTTTCCTCGCCAGAGCGCTCTATCGCCGGCGCTTTCCCGGACGTCTGGCCCTGTTGCGCCTGTGTGCGATGACGCTGATCTTGCCGGTGCTGGTCGCCGTATTCGGCATCCTTAGCGTATATGGTCGTCAGGGCTGGCTGGCCTCGCTCTGGCACACATTCGGGCTGGAGTGGACGTTTTCGCCATACGGCTTACAGGGTATTCTGCTGGCGCATGTCTTTTTCAACCTGCCGATGGCCAGTCGTTTACTGCTGCAATCGCTGGAGAACATCCCCGGCGAGCAACGCCAGCTCGCGGCGCAGTTAGGGATGCGCAGCTGGCATTTCTTCCGTTTTGTTGAATGGCCGTGGCTGCGTCGTCAGATCCTTCCCGTAGCAGCACTTATCTTTATGCTGTGTTTCGCCAGCTTCGCCACCGTGCTGTCGCTCGGCGGCGGACCGCAGGCAACCACTATCGAGCTGGCTATCTATCAGGCACTGAGCTTTGATTACGATCCCGCGCGGGCGGCTATGCTGGCCCTGATCCAAATGATTTGTTGTTTAGTGCTGGTACTAATCAGCCAACGGTTGAGTCGCGCAATCGCACCCGGTACTACTCTGGTACAAGGCTGGCGCGATCCCGACGATCGTCTACACAGCCGACTGGCTGACTTAATGTTGATTGCTCTCGCTCTGTTGCTGTTGCTTCCACCGTTGCTGGCGGTGATTGTCGATGGTTTAAACCGCAATGTACTGGATGTGCTTACGCAGCCAGTGCTGTGGCAAGCACTGGGGACGTCACTGCGCATCGCGCTGGCGGCAGGCATATTGTGCGTTATTCTGACTATGATGCTGCTGTGGAGTAGCCGCGAACTGCGTGCCCGGCAGCAGGTATTGGCAGGTCAGGCACTGGAACTGAGCGGCATGATGATACTCGCCATGCCGGGTATCGTACTGGCCACCGGGTTCTTTTTACTGCTCAATAACAGCATTGGATTGCCGGAATCGGCTGACGCCATCGTGATTTTCACCAATGCGCTGATGGCGATCCCTTACGCACTGAAGGTGCTGGAAAACCCGATGCGCGATGTGACCGCACGCTACAGTATGTTGTGTCAGTCTTTGGGTATTGAAGGATGGTCACGGCTGAAAGTGGTTGAACTACGGGCCCTGAAGCGCCCGCTGGCGCAGGCGATGGCCTTTGCCTGTGTCCTGTCGATTGGTGATTTTGGCGTAGTCGCCCTATTCGGCAATGAAGATTTCCGCACCCTGCCGTTTTATCTGTATCAGCAGATTGGATCTTACCGCAGCCAGGATGGCGCTGTTACTGCGTTATTGCTGCTGATCCTGTGCTTTACGCTGTTTACCGTTATTGAAAAATTGCCGGGACGAAATGTTAAAACTGATTGATATTACATGGCTTTATCACCACTTACCCATGCGTTTCACATTATCGGTAGCGCGCGGTGAGCAAGTCGCGGTGCTCGGGCCAAGCGGTGCCGGGAAAAGCACGCTATTGAATCTGATTGCCGGATTTCTGACGCCTGCCAGCGGCACAATGATGATTGAAGGCGAAGATCACACCGTCACACCGCCCTCTCGTCGTCCTGTTTCCATGCTGTTTCAGGAAAACAACCTGTTCAACCATCTGAACGTGCAGCAAAACATCGGCCTGGGTTTGAATCCGGGATTAAGACTGAACGCGTCTCAGCATGAAAAACTACAGCACATCGCCCAACAAATGGGTCTTGATAACCTGCTGGGCAGACTCCCCGGCGAGCTTTCCGGCGGCCAAAGGCAACGTGTAGCGCTGGCACGTTGTCTGGTTCGCGAACAACCCGTTTTACTGCTTGATGAGCCGTTTTCTGCACTCGACCCGGCATTGCGCCAGGAGATGCTATCGCTGGTTGCCGAGGTCTGTCGTGACAAACAACTGACGATGCTGATGGTCTCCCATAGCGTTGAAGATGCGGCACGCATTGCGCCACGCTCAATTGTGGTCGCCGATGGGCGCATTGCATGGCAAGGAAATACGGAGGCGTTATTGAGTGGGCAAGCCAGCGCTTCGGCACTATTGGGCATCAAAACCGGATAATCGATTTGATATTGTGTAAGCCGGATAAGCGTCAGCGCCATCCGGCAGTCCACCTCTTAGTAACCCACCACTTTGCGCAAAATATCGAGATACACCGGCATCAGTGGATGACGTAATAACGCTACCAGCGCGACTACGCCAACCCCAAGCGTCAGCGGCGCCAGATACAGCAGGCGGCCACGCGGTAAATATGCGGTTAAACGATCGACAGCGGCTTTGCCACTGCGCCACAGTCGCCAACACAGCCAGCCACCAACCCACAGCAGCAATGCAGTCGCCAGCAACAGCCATTTGAAATCTCCGCTCTGCATATCGGAAGGAATATCGATTGCCGCGCCCGCCAAAATACCCGGCAGGAAATAGAACGGTGGCCACAGCACACAGCCAATGATATTGGGGAGGATGAATTTGGCGACGGGCAGATCCAGCATTCCCGCAACCATCGGTACCAGTGGACGCGTCGGGCCAACAAAACGCCCCACCAAAATAGTAAACATGCTGTGCTGGTGTAGCGCGTGTTCGGTCTTGTCCAGCAACGCCTTGTTCTTTTTCATGAAGGACCAACGGTGCAACGGCTTTTTAAAACGCCAGCCCAGCCAGAAAGAGATCCAGTCCCCCAACAAGCAACCGACGATGCCCGCAAGCCAGGCATGCCAGAAATTCAGTTCACCACTGCCAATTAAGGCACCCAACCCCGCCATCATCACGGTGCCAGGTAGAATCAGGCCAACCAGCGCCAGAGACTCTAAAAAAGCCACCAGAAGCACAGCTATCAAAGAGTACATGGCGGACTGGAGAATAAAGTGTTCCAGCAATGCTTGCATAATGTGTCCGTCAGATTTACGAAGCAGGGATTCTGCTAACCCTTCTCAACTTCGTCAAGCCATCAATTGTCTGAATAGATTGCGAGTTATGACAACTTTCAGGACACATCATTCACTTTTTATTCACATCCAGCGCGAAACTCGCTCGGACTGGCACCGGTGCATTTTTTGAATACGCGGGAGAAATAGAGTTGGTCGTCAAAGCCAACATTACGACCCACCGTAGCAATAGGCATACGTGTGGTACTCAGCAGTAACTTGGCCTGGCTGATACGCTGATCCTCGCGCCAGCTTAATACGCTGATACCCAACTGCTGACGGAACAGATGCGACAGCCGGGACGGTGACAGGCAGACATGCTGCGCAACGCTGGCAATGTCAAAATTACTGTCCGCCAGATGATCGCTGATGTACTGGCAGGCATCGCGCACGCGGTTATCCATCGGGGGATGCAGCGATTCGTTAATCGCTTCCATACGCCTGAGCAATAATTGCTCCAGCAGGTTAATCGCCAGCAGTTCGGAATAGCGCCCTTCCCCCTGTCCGGCATGAATGATCTGTCCAAACAGTTCATTAAAATGCGGCTGGTGCGTTTCATCCGGGCGGAAAAAACCGGTCTGGGCAAAGATTGCCGGCCAGGCCAGCCACTCCTGCCAGTAGGCTCGCGGTCGGAAGTAAACCCACTGGTGATACCATTCACTGGCATCGGGATGGCGTCCGTAGTGGTGAATTTCGCCGGGTGGAAACAACAAAATATCGCCAGGTCGACAGACAAACTGCTTACCCTGATTATTGATGATCCCTTCACCCCGGATGGTGAGGTTCAGGATATAACCTTTCATGCCCAACGGCCTGTCGATAAAAAAATCCAGATACCCGTTCGCCTCAATGGGGGTTAAACCCGCCACCAAATGCGCATTAAACGAATACCCAGGTAGCAGGGGATCGTTTTGCGGTTCAGCCATAATTTCAATACTCCCTCTGTTCTGATAAGAAACAATTTGTCCATATTGTGTGAGACTTCATCGCCGCCGTCCCTGCACGTCGCTATGACGTCAGCAATAGACCATCAACCCCGCTTGTGAAAAGCACTTTGTTAAAAACCTGTACGATGCCAGCGACAAAAACGGCTAACAAAAGTGTCTATAACTACGGCAGAAATGTCCACATTGAATATTTGCACGGCGTCACACTTTCTGATGTCACAGCATTTTAGTCCATAAGATTAGCGGATCCTGCCTGACGGTTTTTATCCCCACTATCTACTGTTTATCCATACCCGTATTTTTGGATGGAGTAAGACGATGGCGATTGCAATTGGCCTCGATTTTGGTAGTGATTCAGTACGTGCTTTAGCGGTGGAATGTGCCACCGGCGCAGAAATCGCCACCAGCGTAGAGTGGTACCCGCGTTGGCAGGAAGGGCAATATTGCGACGGCCCAAACAATCAGTTTCGCCATCACCCACGTGACTACATCGAATCCATGGAAGCGGCACTGAAAACCGTGCTGGCCGAACTGAGCACAGAACAACGTGCGGAAGTGGTCGGGATTGGCGTCGACAGCACCGGTTCGACTCCGGCACCTATTGATGCCGACGGCAACGTGCTGGCGTTGCGTCCAGAGTTCGCTGACAACCCGAACGCAATGTTTGTTCTGTGGAAAGATCACACCGCAGTCGAAGAAGCTGAAGAAATTACCCGCTTGTGCCACACACCGGGCAAAGTCGATTACTCCCGCTATATCGGGGGTATTTATTCCAGCGAATGGTTTTGGGCAAAAATCCTGCACATTACCCGGCAGGACAGCGCTGTCGCACAGGAAGCGGTCTCGTGGATTGAGCTGTGCGACTGGATTCCAGCCCTGCTATCAAATACCGTACGCCCGCAGGATATTTACCGTGGACGCTGCAGCGCCGGACACAAATCCCTGTGGCATGAAAGCTGGGGGGGCCTGCCGCCAGCCAGTTTCTTTGATGAGCTCGATCCCGTCATCAACCGCCATTTGCCATACCCGATGTTTACCGACACCGTCACCGCCGATCTGCCGGTTGGCACGTTATGCGCTGAGTGGGCACAGCGTCTGGGTCTGCCAGAAAGTGTCGTCATTTCAGGTGGTGCATTTGACTGCCATATGGGGGCCGTAGGCGCTGGCGCGCAGCCCAATACGCTGGTAAAAGTCATCGGCACCTCTACCTGCGACATTCTGATTGCCGACAAACAAAGCGTGGGCGAACGCGCGGTGAAAGGGATTTGCGGTCAGGTTGATGGCAGCGTCGTCCCACACTTTATCGGCCTGGAAGCGGGCCAGTCTGCTTTCGGCGATATCTATGCCTGGTTTAGCCGTGTCCTGAGCTGGCCGCTGGATCAGCTTGCGGCACAACATCCTGAACTGAAAACCCAGATTAAAGCCAGCCAAAAACAACTGCTGCCTGCGCTGACTGAAGCGTGGGCAAAAAACCCGTCGCTGGATCATTTGCCCGTAGTGCTTGACTGGTTCAACGGCCGCCGTACGCCAAACGCGAACCAGCGTCTGAAAGGGGTTATCACCGACCTGAACCTTGCGACCGATGCTCCGGCCCTGTTTGGTGGTCTGATTGCCGCCACGGCGTTTGGCGCACGCGCCATCATGGAATGCTTTACCGAACAAGGCATTGCGGTCAACAACGTCATGGCATTAGGCGGTATCGCACGCAAAAACCCGGTCATCATGCAGACCTGCTGTGACGTGCTGAACCGTCCGCTACAAATCGTTGCTTCAGACCAGTGCTGCGCACTCGGTGCCGCGATCTTCGCCGCCGTTGCCGCGAAGGTCCACGCAGATATTCCAGCCGCCCAACAAAAAATGGCGAGCGCCGTAGAAAAGACGATGCAACCTCGTCCAGAACAGGCTCAACGTTTTGAACAGCTTTACCGTCGCTACCAGCAGTGGGCAGTAAGCGCTGAACAACAATACCTTCCGACTGCCATGCCGGCGCAAAAAACACCGGCAAACCAGGCAACCCTGACACATTAAGGACACGACAATGACGATTTTTGATAACTATGAAGTGTGGTTTGTGATTGGTAGCCAGCATCTGTATGGCCCTGAAACACTGCGTCAGGTAACCCAACATGCCGAGCACGTCGTTAACGCACTGAATACTGAAGCAAAACTGCCCTGCAAACTGGTTCTAAAACCGCTGGGTACCTCGCCTGACGAAATCACCGCTATTTGTCGTGACGCCAACTATGACGATCGCTGCGCAGGGATGGTCGTCTGGCTGCATACCTTCTCTCCGGCAAAAATGTGGATCAATGGCCTGACGATCCTCAATAAACCACTGATGCAGTTCCACACCCAGTTTAACGCCGCCCTGCCGTGGGACAGCATTGATATGGACTTTATGAACCTGAACCAGACTGCGCACGGCGGCCGCGAGTTCGGTTTCATCGGCGCGCGTATGCGTCAACAGCATGCCGTGGTCACCGGTCACTGGCAGGATAAACAGGCACACGAACGTATCGGTTCCTGGATGCGCCAGGCCGTCTCCAAACAGGACACCCGTCACCTGAAAGTCTGCCGTTTTGGCGACAATATGCGTGAAGTTGCGGTTACTGACGGCGATAAAGTGGCGGCACAAATCAAATTCGGCTTTTCAGTAAATACCTGGGCCGTGGGTGATCTGGTACAGGTGGTGAACGCAATCAGCGACGGCGAAATCAACGCGCTGATCGACGAGTACGAAAGCACCTACACCATGACAGCGGCCACGCAAATCCACGGTGACAAACGTCAAAACGTACTGGAAGCTGCCCGTATTGAACTCGGCATGAAGCGTTTCCTGGAACAGGGCGGATTCCACGCCTTTACGACAACATTCGAAGATTTGCACGGCCTGAAACAACTACCTGGTCTGGCCGTACAGCGTCTGATGCAGCAGGGCTACGGCTTTGCGGGCGAAGGCGACTGGAAAACAGCCGCTCTGCTTCGCATCATGAAGGTGATGTCAACCGGTCTGCAGGGCGGCACCTCATTTATGGAGGATTACACCTATCACTTCGAGAAGGGCAACGATCTGGTGCTCGGTTCGCACATGCTGGAAGTGTGCCCGTCTATCGCAGTGGAAGAGAAACCGATCCTCGACGTACAACACCTCGGCATTGGTGGTAAAGACGATCCGGCCCGCCTGATCTTTAATACCAAAACAGGCCCTGCTGTTGTTGCCAGCCTGATCGATCTCGGCGATCGCTATCGTCTGCTGGTTAACTGCATCGACACCGTACCAACCCCACATGATCTACCGAAACTGCCGGTGGCAAACGCACTGTGGAAAGCCCAGCCGGATCTGCCAACCGCATCTGAAGCCTGGATCCTCGCCGGCGGCGCACATCACACCGTCTTTAGCCACGCGCTGGATCTGAACGATATGCGTCAGTTTGCTGAAATGCACGATATCGAGATCGCAGTGATCGATAACGACACCCGCCTGCCGGCCTTTAAGGACGCGCTGCGCTGGAACGACGTGTATTACGGTTTTAAACGCTAAGCGCTTTTGTCTGGTGACGGTGTTCACGCCGCCACCAGACAGGGAGAAAAATATGCTAGAAGATCTTAAACGTCAGGTACTGGAAGCCAATCTGGCGTTGCCTAAGCACAATCTGGTCACCCTGACCTGGGGCAACGTTAGCGCTGTCGATCGCGAGCATGGCGTATTTGTCATTAAACCATCCGGTGTCGATTACAGCCTAATGACTGCCGACGATATGGTCGTTGTCAGTATCGCAACAGGCGAAGTGGTGGAAGGCCAGAAAAAACCCTCTTCTGATACACCAACGCACCGTCTGCTGTACCAGGCATTCCCGACTATCGGCGGCATTGTTCATACCCATTCCCGTCACGCAACTATCTGGGCGCAGGCGGGCCAGTCAATCCCGGCCACGGGCACAACGCATGCGGACTATTTCTATGGCACCATCCCCTGCACGCGTAAAATGACCGACGTCGAGATTAACGGCGAATATGAATGGGAAACCGGGAATGTGATCGTCGAAACCTTTGAGAAAAAAGGGATTGATGCCGCACAGATGCCTGGCGTATTAGTGCATTCTCACGGTCCATTTGCGTGGGGAAAAAATGCCGAGGATGCAGTACATAACGCGATTGTGCTGGAGGAAGTGGCCTATATGGGCATCTTCTGCCGCCAGCTTGCGCCACAATTGCCGGATATGCAGCAAACTCTGCTGGATAAACATTACCTGCGTAAGCACGGCGCTAAAGCCTATTACGGGCAGTAGCTGTACCAGTCATAACAACTGTATAAAACCACAGCGAACTCATCAGAACCAGGCTATAATAAGGCCTGGTTTTTTGACGGATACGCAGCGTGGCGCAGGCTGGTTTTATTTTAACCCGACACTGGCGGGATACCCCGCAGGGGACAGAGGTTTCATTCTGGCTGGCAACGGACAATGGGCCACTGCTGGTTACGCTCGCGCCACAGGAATCCGTCGCGTTTATCCCCACACACCAGACGCCTCGCGTAACGTCATTATTACGCACAGAAAACGGCTATCGACTGACACCGCTTACACTCCAGGATTTTCACCGTCAGCCGGTTTCGGGCCTGTATTGCCGCTCGCACCGCCAGCTTATGCGGCTGGAAAAACTGCTGCGTGAAAATGGTGTGACGGTTTACGAAGCCGATGTACGCCCACCAGAACGTTATCTGATGGAACGCTTTATTACCTCCCCGGTTTGGGTCGAAGGTACTCTTCAAAACAACACGCTAATTAATGCCCGACTGAAGCCGAACCCGGACTACCGACCACCGTTGAAATGGGTATCGCTGGATATTGAAACAACGCGTCACGGCGAGCTGTACTGCATCGGCCTTGAAGGTTGCGGGCAGCGCCTTGTCTATATGCTCGGCCCGCCGAATGGCGATTCCTCCCGGCTGGATTTTGAACTTGAGTACGTCGCCAGCCGCCCGCTGTTGCTGGAAAAACTTAACGACTGGATTGCCCGTCACGATCCTGATGTGATCATCGGCTGGAACGTGGTGCAGTTCGATTTACGCGTCCTGCAAAATCATGCTGAACGTTATCGTATCCCACTGCGTTTTGGTCGCGATAACAGCGAACTGGAGTGGCGTGAACATGGTTTTAAAAACGGTGTTTTTTTCGCCCAGGCCAAAGGTCGTCTGATTATTGACGGTATTGAGGCGCTGAAATCCGCATTCTGGAATTTCTCGTCATTCTCGCTGGAAACGGTAGCGCAGGAACTCCTTGGCGAAGGGAAATCGATTGATAATCCCTGGGACAGAATGGACGAAATTGACCGTCGTTTTGCCCACGATAAGCCCGCTCTTGCCACTTACAACCTCAAAGACTGTGAGCTGGTCACGCGTATTTTTCATAAAACCGAGATCATGCCGTTTCTGCTGGAACGTTCGACGGTAAACGGTCTGCCTGTCGACAGGCACGGCGGTTCGGTTGCCGCTTTCGGGCATCTCTACTTACCGCGGATGCACCGCGCCGGTTACGTCGCGCCCAATCTGGGGGAAGTTCCCCCTCATGCCAGCCCCGGCGGCTATGTGATGGACTCGCGCCCGGGTTTGTACGACTCTGTATTAGTACTGGATTACAAAAGCCTGTATCCCTCAATTATCCGTACTTTCTTGATAGACCCCGTGGGGCTTATCGAAGGGATGGCACATCCGGACCCGTTGTACAGCACCGAAGGATTCCTCGACGCGTGGTTCTCCCGCGAAAAGCACTGTCTGCCGGAGATTGTTACCCAAATCTGGCACGGGCGTGACGAAGCGAAACGTCACGGTAATAAACCGCTCTCTCAGGCGCTAAAAATCATCATGAATGCGTTTTATGGCGTACTTGGCACCACCGCTTGTCGCTTCTTTGATCCGCGACTGGCCTCGTCGATCACCATGCGCGGCCATGCGATCATGCGCCAGACAAAAGCGCTGATAGAAGCACAGGGCTACGATGTCATCTATGGCGATACTGACTCGACCTTTGTCTGGCTCAAAGGTGCGCACACGGAAGAGAATGCCGCCAGAATTGGTCGTGAGTTAGTCAGTCATGTCAATAACTGGTGGGCGCAATCACTACAACAGCAAAACCTGACCAGCGCGCTGGAGCTGGAGTTTGAAACCCATTTCTGTCGCTTTCTTATGCCCACCATCCGCGGTGCCGATACCGGCAGCAAAAAGCGTTACGCCGGGATGATCCAGGAAGGTAGTGCACAACGCATGGTGTTTAAAGGCCTGGAAACGGTACGGACAGACTGGACACCGCTGGCACAGCAGTTTCAGCAGGCGCTGTACCTGCGAATTTTTCGCAACGAGCCTTACCAGGCATTTGTCCGCGAGACCATCGACAAGTTAATGGCGGGTGAACTGGATGAACAACTGATTTATCGCAAACGCCTGCGCCGCCCGTTAAGCGAATACCAGCGTAATGTCCCACCGCACGTTCGCGCGGCGCGACTCGCCGATGAACAGAATGCAAAACTCGGCCGCCCACCGCAGTATCAAAATCGCGGGACGATCAAATATGTCTGGACGGTAAATGGCCCAGAACCCGTGGATTATCAACAATCCCCCCTAGATTACGAGCACTATCTGACCCGGCAAATACAGCCCGTAGCCGAGGGAATTCTTCCCTTTATTGATGATAACTTTGCTACACTACTCACAGGGCAACTGGGGTTATTTTGACGCGTGACGAAACCGCCGCCATCCAGTACCATAGCGCCCTTTCCATTCCTGGACCCATTTAACACCACTACCACTGATTTATTAGCCTGGTAGCGGGGTCGTATGCTCTCAAAACCTCGGGCTAGCCCGAAAAATGACGAGTATTGCCTGCAATTAAAGATATAGAGCCGAACACATATGCCTTTTACACTTGGTCAACGCTGGATCAGCGATACAGAAAGCGAATTGGGACTTGGTACCGTTGTCGCCATGGATGCGCGAACCGTCACTTTACTTTTCTCATCGACGGGCGAAAACCGTCTGTATGCGCGCAGTGATTCCCCCGTGACCCGCGTGATGTTCAATCCTGGCGATACGATAACAAGCCATGAAGGCTGGCAACTGCATGTCGATGAAGTAAAAGAAGAAAACGGCCTGCTTGCTTATATCGGAACCCGTCTCGATACCGAAGAAACTGGCGTCATGCTGCGTGAAGTGCTGCTCGACAGCAAGCTGGTGTTCAGTAAACCCCAGGATCGCCTGTTTGCTGGCCAGATTGACCGTATGGACCGCTTCGCGCTGCGTTATCGCGCGCGTAAATTTCAAAGCGAGCAGTACCGCATGCCGTGGAGTGGTCTGCGCGGTCAGCGCACCAGCCTGATCCCACACCAGCTTAACATCGCCCACGATGTCGGCCGCCGCCACGCTCCCCGCGTGTTACTGGCTGACGAAGTAGGCTTAGGCAAAACCATTGAAGCCGGGATGATCCTGCATCAGCAACTGCTGTCTGGTGCTGCCGAGCGCATACTGATCATCGTTCCTGAAACTTTACAGCACCAGTGGCTGGTCGAAATGCTGCGTCGTTTCAACCTGCGCTTTGCGCTGTTTGATGATGAGCGCTATGCCGAAGCGCAGCATGATGCCTATAACCCGTTTGAAACCGAACAGCTGATCATCTGCTCGCTGGACTTTGCCCGTCGTAGCAAACAGCGTCTTGAACATTTGTGTGACGCGGAATGGGATCTGTTGGTGGTCGATGAAGCCCATCATCTGGTGTGGAGCGAAGATGCGCCCAGCCGTGAGTATATGGCGATAGAGCAACTGGCAGAGCGTGTGCCGGGTATCCTGCTGCTGACCGCAACGCCGGAACAACTCGGCATGGAAAGTCACTTTGCGCGTTTGCGCCTGCTGGACCCAAGCCGCTTCCACGATTTTGCCCAGTTCGTTGAAGAACAAAAGAATTATCGCCCGGTTGCCGATGCGGTTGCCATGCTGCTGGCAGGTAACAAGCTGAGTAACGATGAGCTAAACATGCTCGGCGACATGATTGGCGAACAGGATATTGAGCCGCTATTGCAGGCTGCGAACAGCGACAGTGACGACGCCCAAAGTGCGCGTCAGGAGCTGGTTTCGATGCTGATGGACAGACACGGCACCAGCCGCGTGCTGTTCCGTAACACCCGTAACGGTGTGAAAGGCTTCCCGAAACGCGAACTGCATACCATCAAGCTGCCGCTGCCAACCCAATACCAGACAGCAATCAAAGTCTCGGGCATTATGGGCGCGCGTAAGAGTGCGGAAGACCGGGCTCGCGACATGCTCTACCCCGAACAAATTTATCAGGAATTTGAAGGCGATACCGGCACCTGGTGGAACTTTGACCCGCGCGTTGAATGGCTGATGGGTTACCTGACCAGCCACCGCTCGCAGAAAGTGCTGGTGATCTGCGCGAAAGCCACCACCGCGTTGCAACTTGAGCAAGTGCTACGCGAGCGCGAAGGTATCCGCGCCGCCGTGTTCCATGAAGGGATGTCGATCATTGAACGTGACCGTGCCGCGGCCTGGTTTAGTGAAGAAGACAGTGGCGCCCAGGTGATGCTGTGTTCTGAAATCGGCTCAGAAGGGCGTAACTTCCAGTTCGCCAGCAACCTGGTCATGTTCGACCTGCCATTCAACCCGGATCTGCTGGAACAGCGTATCGGCCGTCTGGATCGTATTGGCCAGGCGCATGATATTCAGATCCACGTTCCTTATCTGGAAAAAACCGCGCAGTCCGTGCTGGTACGCTGGTACCACGAAGGTCTGGATGCATTCGAACACACCTGCCCGACCGGTCGCACCATCTATGATACGGTTTATAACAATCTGATCGGCTTCCTGGCTGAACCGGAAAACACCGATGGCTTTGATGACCTGATCAAAACCTGCCGCGAACAGCACGATGCCCTGAAAGCACAGCTGGAGCAAGGACGTGACCGCCTGCTGGAAATTCACTCCAATGGCGGTGAAAAAGCGTTAGCGCTGGCCGAGAGCATTGAAGAGCAGGATGACGACACCAGCCTGATCGCCTTTGCCATGAACCTGTTTGATATCGTCGGTATTAATCAGGATGACCGTGGCGACAATTTAATCGTGCTGACGCCGTCCGATCATATGCTGGTACCGGATTTCCCTGGTCTGCCGGAAGATGGCTGCACCATCACGTTTGAACGTGATGTGGCCCTGTCGCGTGAAGACGCGCAGTTTATTACCTGGGAGCACCCGCTGATCCGCAACGGCCTGGATTTAATCCTCTCCGGCGACACGGGTAGCAGCACAATATCTCTGCTGAAAAACAAAGCATTGCCGGTCGGCACACTGTTGGTTGAGCTGGTCTATGTAGTGGAAGCGCAGGCGCCGAAGCAACTGCAGTTGAACCGCTTTCTGCCCCCTACGCCGGTACGCATGCTGCTGGATAAAAATGGGAATAACCTCGCCGCCCAGGTTGAATTCGAAACCTTCAACCGCCAACTCAGCGCGGTTAACCGTCACACCGGTAGCAAACTGGTCAACGCCGTGCAGCAGGATGTTCACGCCATTCTGCAACTGGGCGAAGCGCAGGTTGAGAAGTCGGCCCGGGCGCTTATCGATGCAGCACGTAAAGAAGCAGATGAGAAGCTGACTGCGGAACTGTCGCGTCTCGAAGC
The DNA here is from genome assembly GCF_030332225.1 of Citrobacter sp. Cu233. Lineage (GTDB taxonomy): Bacteria > Pseudomonadota > Gammaproteobacteria > Enterobacterales > Enterobacteriaceae > Citrobacter. Next base: position 334,774 of record NZ_JAOWIF010000042.1, on the reverse strand, counting down.
GCTACGAGCCGTAAACCCGAACATCCGTGATGACGAGCTTGCAGCCATAGAAAGCAACCGTCAGCAGGTGATGGAAAGCCTCGATCAGGCTGGCTGGCGACTGGATGCGCTACGTCTGATCGTCGTGACGCATCAGTAACGGAGCTGAAAATGGGGATGGAGAACTACAATCCGCCGCAGGAGCCCTGGTTGGTTATCCTGTACCAGGACGAGCACATTATGGTGGTCAACAAGCCGAGCGGCTTGTTGTCCGTACCGGGTCGCCTTGATGAGCATAAAGACAGCGTGATGACACGTATTCAGCGCGACTATCCACAAGCCGAATCCGTACATCGTCTGGATATGGCCACCAGCGGCGTGATTGTAGTGGCGCTGACCAAAGCAGCAGAGCGCGAACTCAAACGTCAGTTTCGCGAGCGTGAGCCGAAGAAGCAGTACGTGGCGCGGGTGTGGGGACATCCTGCACCTGCCGAGGGCCTGGTTGATTTACCACTGATTTGTGACTGGCCCAACCGGCCAAAGCAGAAAGTGTGTTATGAGACCGGGAAATCCGCGCAGACCGAGTATGAAGTGGTAGAGTTCGCGGCGGACAACACCGCCCGGGTGGTGCTCAAACCCATAACCGGACGCTCCCACCAGCTGCGTGTGCATATGCTGGCGTTAGGGCATCCGATCCTCGGCGACCGCTTCTATGCGCCACCGGAGGCGCTGGCAATGGCACCGAGACTGCTGCTGCACGCAGAGATGTTAACCATCACCCATCCCGAATACGGCAACAGTATGACATTTAAGGTCCCGGCAGATTTTTGAGGTGCAGCGCTTCCCGAACCGGGCGTTATTGGCGCAGCCAGTTTGGACACGGACAGCGCGCAACCGCAGGAGCGTACACGTAGTACGTGACTGTGGTGAGCACTGCCCAGGTTCAAAATGGCAAGTAAAATAGCCCGGAACCTACTTGAAGCCTTTCTGTTCTTTAATTAACTCGTAAGCCTTTTGAATCTCCTGCGCTTTCTGCTTCGCCATTTCCATCATTTCTGGCGGCAGGCCTTTCGCAACCAGTTTGTCCGGATGGTGCTCGCTCATCAACTTACGATATGCGCGCTTAATGGTGGTTGCATCATCTGTTGCTTTTACCCCCAACACGTTACAGGCGTCTTCCAGCGTGGGGCCGCGTTGCGCCTGCTGCCAGCCACCGCCCGCAGATTGCTGTTGATACCCGCCGCCAAACTGCGCACCCCCCTGCATCATGCGCAGGAACTGATCAAACTGGGTACGCGAAATCCCCAGTTCTTCAGCGATGACGTACAGCACTTCACGCTCATTAGGGTGCAGAGAACCATCGGCAAACGCGGCCTGAATTTGAATCTCCAGAAACATGCGGATCAGATCGAATCGACCAAAACAGACGCTACGAAACTGACGCATCTTTTCACGTAATGGGTAATTGTCTGATTTTCCAACGCGGAAAGCATGCTGCGCCGCAGTACGCGAATCACCGTGCAAATTCATGCGGTCCATCAACTGGCTGGCGATATGAATATCCGCCTCAGTAACACGTCCCTTGGATTTAGTCAGATGCCCCATCACCTCAAAAGTGGTGGAAAAAAACAGCGTCTGACGCTCTCGTTGGTTGGCGAACCACGCCATTTTGCGCATGCGAGCTTTGTCGAACATATGGCCAACTAACAGGCCTAACACCACACCCCAGAAGCCGCCGCCCATCATTAAGGCCACGGCCACACCAATAATCTTTCCCCAATACTGCATACATTCCCCAAATCTTTATGCTCCTGGCCAGGCTATGTCCCACAATATAAGGTGCTTTTACCGTTTTACGGCTGCGGTCAATTGTGGGACATAGCCTATAATTTGCATTATCATACCTGTCATTCAATGCCGTGCCTAACACCACAAACGCTATACCCGTTGGATTTCGAGTTACGACAAGGCAGCAACGCAGTGACAAACTCGTCTGGAACGAATTTGAACTACCGCAGGCTGCCTCCGATGAGGGATAAAGAAGTCCCTCACGACATCCCCTGGCGCTTTACAGTGCAGGTAACTGGGGAAAACGATAAAGACAACGAATATGCAGCTTGAAAGGTGACGGGTATAAAATGGGCAGGATTAATACTAGCGAAGTGAAGATGAGATAAGTTAGGCTGTGACCGTTTGTCACGCGCGACGCTACTGATGATGGAACAATAAATACAACGTATGAAAAAACGTATTCCCACTCTTCTGGCCACCATGATTGCCAGCGCCCTCTATAGTCAACAGGGCCTGGCAGCCGATCTCGCCTCACAGTGCATGTTGGGCGTGCCAAGCTACAACCGTCCTCTGGTGCAGGGCGATACCAATGAGTTACCTGTCACCATCAATGCCGATCACGCGAAAGGGAACTACCCTGATGACGCCGTGTTTACCGGCAACGTGGATATTGCGCAGGGTAACAGCCGCCTACAAGCCGATGAAGTGCAGCTTCATCAAAAGCAGGCCGAAGGTCAACCCGCTCCGGTTCGTACCGTCGATGCGCTGGGTAACGTCCATTATGATGACAACCAGGTCATTCTGAAGGGACCAAAGGGTTGGGCAAACCTGAATACGAAGGACACCAACGTCTGGGAAGGTGACTACCAGATGGTGGGACGTCAGGGGCGTGGGAAAGCGGACCTGATGAAACAACGCGGTGAGAATCGCTACACCATTCTGGAAAACGGCAGTTTTACCTCCTGTCTTCCGGGTTCCAATACCTGGAGCGTCGTCGGTAGCGAAGTGATCCATGACCGTGAAGAACAGGTCGCTGAAATCTGGAACGCCCGTTTTAAGCTGGGCCCGGTTCCTGTGTTTTACAGCCCCTATTTACAACTCCCTGTCGGCGATAAGCGCCGTTCCGGTTTCTTGATCCCGAACGCAAAATACTCCACCAAGAACTATTTTGAGTTCTACCTGCCGTATTACTGGAATATCGCGCCCAACATGGACGCCACCATTACACCGCATTATATGCATCGCCGTGGCGGTATTATGTGGGAGAACGAATTCCGTTACCTGACCCAGGCGGGTATGGGTCTGATGGAGTTCGACTATCTGAATTCCGACCGGGTCTACGACGACGAACATCCGAATGATGATAATTCACGCCGCTGGCTGTTTTACTGGCAACATGCTGGTGTGATGGACCAGGTGTGGCGTTTCAACGTCGACTACACCAAAGTCAGCGACTCCAGCTACTTTAATGATTTTGACAATAAGTACGGTTCCAGTACCGACGGTTATGCGACACAGAAATTCAGCGTTGGCTATGCGGTGCAAAACTTTGATGCGACGGTCTCAACTAAACAGTTTCAGGTTTTTGACGATCAGAACAGCAGTAGTTATTCCGCAGAACCGCAGTTAGACGTCAACTTCTATCAGAATGACGTCGGTCCATTTGATACCCGTATTTATGGACAGGCGGTGCATTTCGTCAATACCAATGACGACATGCCGGAAGCAACGCGTGTTCATCTTGAGCCGACCATCAATCTGCCGCTATCCAATCAGTGGGGAAGTATCAACACTGAAGCGAAGCTGATGGCGACGCACTACCAGCAGACGAATCTGGACTGGTACAACAACAATCCGGGTAACGTAAATAAGCTCGACGACTCCGCTAACCGCGTCATGCCGCAGTTCAAAGTCGACGGTAAGTTGGTATTCGAACGTGACATGGAAATGCTGGCACCGGGCTATACCCAGACGCTGGAGCCGCGTGCGCAGTATTTGTATGTGCCATATCGCAACCAAAGTCATATCTATAACTATGACTCTTCCCTGCTGCAAGCTGACTATAGCGGCCTGTTCCGTGACCGCACCTATGGCGGTCTGGACCGTATTGCTTCTGCTAACCAGGTCACGACCGGTGTCACATCTCGCGTTTATGATGACGCGGCCGTTGAACGTTTTAATATTTCTGTGGGTCAAATCTACTATTTCACCGAGTCTCGCACTGGCGATGACAACATTAAATGGGAGAATGACGACAAAACCGGTTCACTGGTATGGGCTGGCGATACCTACTGGCGCATCTCCGATCGTTGGGGTTTACGCAGTGGGATCCAGTACGACACACGCCTGGACAGTATCGCCACCAGCAGCAGCAGCATCGAATACCGTCGCGACGAAAACCGTATGCTGCAGTTGAACTATCGCTATGCCAGCCCGGAATATATTCAGGCGACCCTGCCCTCGTATTACTCTACGGCAGATCAGTATAAAAACGGGATTTCTCAGGTGGGTGCAGTGGCGAGCGTGCCGATCGCCGATCGTTGGTCAATCGTCGGGGCTTACTACTTCGATACCAATGTGAACAAAGTGGCGGATTCCATGCTGGGCTTGCAGTACAACTCCTGCTGTTATGCCATTCGCGTCGGCTACGAACGTAAGCTGAATGGTTGGGATGACACCCAGAAACACGCGGTATATGACAACTCGATCGGCTTTAATATCGAACTGCGCGGCCTGAGCTCTAACTATGGCCTTGGCACCAACCAGATGCTGCGTTCGAACATTTTGCCGTATCAAAGCTCTTTATGATCTGATTTATTGATACCCAATGGATTTCGAGCTGCATTGAGGCGGCAACTGAGAGAATCCCCAGGAGCTTACATAAGTAAGTGACTGGGGTGAGTAAAGGCAGCCAACAAAAATGCGGCTGGAAAGACGAAGGGTATACTACGTAATCCGCATTGCGGTTAATTGATAATGGAAAAAGTATGAAGAACTGGAAAACGCTGCTTCTCGGTATCGCCATGGTCGCGAATACCAGTTTCGCTGCCCCACAGGTAGTCGATAAAGTCGCAGCCGTCGTCAATAACGGCGTCGTTCTGGAAAGCGACGTCGATGGCTTAATGCAGTCAGTAAAACTTAATGCGGGTCAGGCAGGTCAGCAGTTACCGGACGATGCCACGCTGCGTCATCAGATCCTGGAACGTTTGATCATGGATCAAATCGTTCTGCAGATGGGTCAGAAGATGGGCGTAAAAATCTCTGATGAGCAGTTAGACCAGGCCATTGCCAACATTGCCAAGCAGAACAATATGACGCTGGATCAAATGCGCAGCCGTCTGGCTCAGGATGGTCTGAGTTATTCGACCTATCGCAACCAGATCCGTAAAGAGATGACCATCTCTGAAGTGCGTAACAATGAAGTCCGCCGTCGCGTCACGATCCTGCCACAGGAAGTTGATGCCCTGGCGCAACAAGTTGGCAACCAAAATGATGCCAGCACCGAGCTGAACCTGAGCCACATTTTGATTCCATTACCGGAAAACCCAACGTCAGATCAGGTTAACCAGGCGGAAAGCCAGGCACGTTCTGTGGTTGACGAAGCGCGTAGCGGTAGCGATTTTGGCAAGCTGGCCATCACCTATTCTGCTGACCAGCAGGCGCTGAAAGGCGGTCAGATGGGCTGGGGACGTATTCAGGAACTGCCCGGTATCTTTGCTCAGGCGTTAAGCACCGCAAAAAAAGGCGATATTATTGGCCCGATTCGTTCAGGTGTCGGCTTCCATATTCTGAAAGTCAACGATATGCGTGGCCAGAGCCAGAACGTCTCCGTGACTGAAGTTCATGCCCGCCATATTCTGCTGAAACCGTCGCCGATCATGACCGATCAACAGGCTCGCCTGAAACTGGAACAAATTGCGGCTGATATTAAGAGCGGTAAAACGACCTTTGCAGCAGCGGCAAAAGAGTTCTCTCAGGATCCGGGATCAGCAAACCAGGGCGGTGACCTGGGTTGGGCGGCAGCCGATATTTTCGATCCTGCTTTCCGCGATGCACTGACCCGCCTGAACAAAGGTCAGATGAGCGCTCCGGTGCACTCTTCCTTCGGCTGGCATCTGATCGAGCTGCTGGATACGCGTAATGTTGATAAAACTGACGCGGCACAGAAAGACAAGGCTTATCGCATGCTGATGAACCGTAAATTCTCGGAAGAAGCAGCGACCTGGATGCAGGAACAGCGCGCCAGTGCGTACGTTAAAATTCTGAGCAACTAATGACTCGAACTCAACGTGTTGTGATCACTCCCGGCGAACCTGCCGGGATTGGTCCGGACCTTGTGGTCCAGCTTGCACAGCGCGAGTGGCCGGTAGAACTCGTTGTTTGTGCTGATGCCACGCTACTCCGTGACCGGGCAGCCATGCTCGGTTTACCGCTCTCGCTCCTACCCTACTCTCCGGATACTCCAGTCAAACCACAATCAGCCGGTACGCTGACGCTATTGCCGGTTGCGCTACGTGCACCTGTCGTCGCGGGTCAACTGGCGGTAGAGAATGGGCAATATGTGGTCGACACGCTGGCCCGTGCCTGCGATGGTTGTCTACAGGGCGAGTTTGCAGCGCTGATAACCGGCCCCGTTCACAAAGGCGTGATCAATGACGCTGGCGTGCCGTTTACCGGTCATACTGAGTTTTTTGAAGACCGCTCACAAGCGAAGAAAGTCGTGATGATGCTGGCGACGGAAGAACTGCGTGTTGCTCTGGCGACCACACATCTGCCGCTTAAAGCCGTTGCTGACGCCATTACCCCGGCATTATTGCGAGAAGTGATCGGCATTCTGCATCATGATTTACGTACTAAATTTGGCCTGAACGATCCGCATATTCTGGTTTGCGGATTGAACCCGCATGCGGGAGAAGGTGGTCATATGGGGACGGAAGAAATAGACACCATCATCCCGGTACTGGATGAAATGCGTGCGCAGGGGATGACATTAAACGGTCCACTGCCTGCAGATACCCTGTTTCAGCCCAAATATCTCGACAGCGCGGATGCCGTGCTGGCAATGTACCACGATCAGGGCCTCCCCGTGCTAAAATACCAGGGATTTGGTCGCGGAGTGAATATCACGCTGGGCCTGCCCTTTATTCGCACATCCGTTGATCACGGCACCGCACTTGAACTGGCGGGTCGTGGGCAAGCAGATGTCGGCAGTTTTATTACGGCGCTTAACCTCGCCATCAAAATGATTGTTAATACCAATGAATAATCGAGTCCATCAGGGCCATTTAGCCCGTAAACGTTTCGGGCAAAACTTCCTCAACGATCAGTTTGTGATCGAAAGTATTGTCTCTGCTATCAACCCGCAAAAGGGTCAGGCAATGGTCGAAATCGGCCCGGGCCTTGCTGCATTGACCGAGCCAGTAGGCGAACGTCTGGACAAGCTCACGGTCATCGAACTGGACCGCGATCTGGCTGCGCGTCTGCAAACACACCCGTTTTTAGGGCCAAAGCTGACTATTTATCAACAAGATGCCATGACCATGAACTTCGGTGAGCTATCACAAACGATGGGTCAGCCGCTGCGCGTATTTGGCAACCTGCCGTACAACATCTCCACACCGCTGATGTTCCATCTTTTTACCTATACTGATGCCATTGCCGACATGCATTTCATGCTGCAAAAAGAGGTGGTCAATCGTCTGGTTGCAGGGCCAAACAGTAAAGCGTATGGTCGATTAAGCGTCATGGCGCAATATTACTGCAATGTGATCCCGGTGCTCGAAGTTCCACCGTCGGCTTTCACACCAGCACCGAAAGTAGATTCCGCCGTTGTACGCCTGGTCCCTCACGCGACGATGCCGTACCCGGTTAAAGATGTTCGCGTCCTGAGCCGCATTACTACCGAAGCGTTTAATCAGCGCCGTAAAACGGTACGTAATAGCCTCGGAAATCTGTTCAGCGTTGAAGTCCTGACAGAGTTGGGCATTGACCCGGCAATGCGAGCGGAAAATATCTCTGTCGCGCAATACTGCCGGATGGCTAACTATCTGTCAGAAAACGCGCCTTCGAAGGAGAGTTAAGCATGATCAATTCGCCCCGAGTGTGTATTCAGGTACAAAGCGTCTACATTGAGGCGCAATCCTCACCTGATGATGAACGTTACGTTTTTGCTTATACCGTGACTATCCGCAATTTGGGGCGAGCGCCAGTGCAGCTGTTGGGGCGTTATTGGTTGATAACCAATGGTCATGGGCGCGAAACCGAAGTTCAGGGTGAAGGTGTAGTTGGCGTTCAGCCTCACATCGAACCTGGCGAAGAGTACCAATACACCAGCGGTGCCGTTATTGAAACACCGCTGGGCACCATGCAGGGTCATTACGAAATGATCGATGAGCAGGGCATCGCCTTTACTATCGATATTCCCGTATTCCGACTTGCCGTTCCAACACTCATTCATTAAAACAATATCTATGGCAACATACCTGATTGGCGACGTTCATGGTTGCTACGATGAACTGACAGCATTGCTGCATCAAGTAGATTTTACCCCTGGAAAAGACACCTTATGGCTCACCGGCGATTTGGTCGCACGTGGGCCAGGATCGCTGGACGTCCTGCGCTATGTGAAATCGCTGGGCGACAGCGTGCGCCTGGTATTGGGTAATCACGATTTACACCTGCTGGCCGTGTTTGCCGGAATCAGTCGTAATAAACCAAAAGACAGAGTCACATCGCTGCTCGAAGCACCGGATGCTGACGAATTAATTAACTGGCTTCGCCGTCAGCCGCTGCTGCAGGTAGACGAAGAGAAAAAACTGGTCATGGCGCATGCTGGCATTACCCCTCAATGGGATTTGCAGACCGCGAAAGACTGTGCACGGGACGTGGAAGCCGTGCTGTCGAGTGACTCTTATCCGTTTTTCCTTGATGCGATGTACGGCGACATGCCGAACAACTGGACGCCGGAGCTGACGGGACTGGCCCGTTTGCGCTTTATTACTAACGCCTTTACCCGCATGCGTTACTGCTTCCCCAACGGCCAGTTGGATATGTACAGCAAAGAGTCACCAGAAGATGCCCCAGCCCCGCTAAAGCCGTGGTTTGCTATACCCGGTCCCGTCAGTGAAGCCTATAGCATTGCATTCGGACACTGGGCATCGCTGGAGGGAAAAGGCACACCGGAAGGTATTTACGCGCTGGATACGGGCTGCTGTTGGGGGGGAGATCTCACCTGTCTGCGCTGGGAAGACAAACAGTACTTCGTGCAGGCATCAAATCGCCATTTGAATCTGGATCCCGGCGAGGCGGTAAACGCCTGATAGTCGTCTGCCGGATGCGGTGCTCGCACCTTATCCGGCCTACGAATGTGCCATCAGGCATCCAAATTAACGACGCTCCAGAATCTCGAAGCAGTAGCTGTGGGAGTTTTGTGCGTCGGCATCGTGGAATTCGCTGAACACGGATTCCCAGTCATCAGGCTCGTAGTCCGGGAAATGCGTATCCCCTTCCACTTCCGCATCAATATGCGTCAGATACAGTTTCTGCGCTTTCGGCAGGAACTGCTCATACACGCGCCCACCGCCGATCACCATAATTTCAGGTTCATCGCCACAGGCTGCAATCGCCTCATCAACAGACTTCACCCACTGCACGCGATCGTCGGTGCCGGGTTTGCTGCTGATGACGATATTTTTACGCCCAGGCAGCGGTCGCCCGATGGATTCCCAGGTATGGCGTCCCATGACAACCGGTTTGTTTAAGGTATTACGTTTAAACCAGGCGAGATCGGCAGGTAGGTTCCACGGCATGGCGTTCTCCATACCGATGACGCGATCTACCGCTAACGCCGCAATCAGACTGATCATTGATTATTTCCCGGATACAAAAAAATTGTCGCCACTATACGGAAAGCGCAATCTTTCGTCGACTAGCCAAAGGAAGATGTGCAGGAAAATTTTCTGTTCTGCTGGCGAGTCCGTGAATTCTGAGTGGACTCCCAGCATTACAGTAGTTCAAAAACAGCCAATTAGCAGTAAAGTTTGCAGAACATCACATTTTTCCCTACGCTAACGGTTTCACTTCCGGCTCATCGGCGGTGTCGCCCGTATGTTTACCTTCATCCGTGCCTTGCCAGCCATGGCGTTGAATTAACGATAAATGTTGACGATCTTCGGCAATAATTTCACTCAGCATTGCGCTGGTACGCTTATAAACAGCCGCGCGGGAAATCGCGTCATCTTCGCCTTTCACCATCTCCTCAACCATCAATATATTGAAGCGCCGGAAGACGTCAGCTCGCTCACGTGCTTCATAGCGCCCAAGCCCGAGACTTTCCAACGCCAGTCGTCCGGTCTTTAATGCTCCTTCGAAGGTTTCACGTTCCGGCATTTCCACCCCGGCCTGGCGCAGGCGGATGTAGTGATCCACATCGCGCGCACGAGCAATAATGTGCAGATGCGGGAAGTGATCTTTCACCATCTCGGTCAGTTGCAGGCTGGTTTGGGGATCGTCGATTGCATTAATGATCACTTCCGCTTTGGCTGCTCCCGCAGACTCCAGCAGATCCATACGAGTCGCATCGCCATAGAAAACCTTCATACCAAATTTGCGCAACGTCTCAACATGATCCGGATCGTGATCAAGGACCACCATCTTGACGCCACTCGACAACAGCAGACGACCAGTTATCTGACCGAAACGTCCAAACCCAGCGATGATTACCCGCGGTTGTTCTTCATCAATTTCATCCGCTTCACGTTCTTCACCGGTAGCCGATTTTTCCAGACGCGTCAGGACAACCAGTAAAATCGGTGTAGCCGCCATCGACAATGCCACCGCCAGCGTCAGTGCTTTCGCCCATTCGGGATCGAGCACATTTGCCATTTGCGCCGCGCCAAATACCACGAAAGCAAATTCACTGCCCTGCCCTAATAATACGGCAAACCAGCGACGCTGCTTACCCGGCACCTGTAATGGCCGGGCAATAAGCCACAGCATCACCGTTTTAATGACCAGGAAACCGACCAACAGAACGATAATCCGCAATGGGTTATCAATCAGCGTACCGAAATCGATAGACATACCCACGCCGATGAAAAACAGCCCTAACAGCAGGCCTTTAAAAGGCTCAATATCGCTTTCCAACGCATGACGATACTCAGAGCTCGCCAACAGAACGCCCGCCAGAAACGCGCCCATTGCCATTGACAACCCGACCTCTTCCAGCAGCAAACCAAAGCCGAAAACGAGGAACAGCGCGACGGCGCTAAACACTTCTCGCAGGCCCGAGCGGGCGACAAAACGCAATGCCGGACGCGTGACATAACGCCCTAACAGCACCACCAACGTCAGCGCCCCCGCCACTTTAAGCGCCGACAGCGCAAATGCCCCCAGTGTTGTCGATGCTCCGCTCGCTGCCAGCAATGGGATCATCGCCACCAGCGGAATGGCCGCGATATCCTGGAACAGCAGCACGGCAAACGCGCTACGCCCCATTTGCGACACCATCAGGTTACGTTCATTCATTGCCTGCATAGCAATCGCGGTGGATGAAAGCGCCAGCGTCATACCGATCAGCTCCGCCACCTGCCAGCGCAGTCCGAGGAACATACAGAACAGGCCAATCAGCCCACCACAGACCACCATCTGCAATGCACCGCCGCCAAACACTGAGGCCCGTAGCTTCCACAGACGCTGTGGATCCAGCTCCAGACCAATAACAAACAGCATCAGCACCACACCGATTTCCGCAAAATGCAGGATAGATTCGGCGTCCGTCACCAACCTCAAGCCCCACGGACCGATAATGCACCCGGCGATGAGATAGCCTAGCACCGACCCTAAGCCCAGCCGCACGGCGATGGGTACAATCAGCGCTGCCGAACCGAGATAAATCAGCGCCTGTATCAGCGTATGACTATCCATGGTGCTCCTCCTGCCATTCCATCAGACGTTGTTTATAGTGGCGCGCCTGCGCCTGTAGCGTTTCATCATCACAGATGAACGTACAGTGCATGGCAAACGGTGGCAGCCATTTGAGTCCGCAATATAACGCCGTGGCCTGTAAAGGCTGGGAAAGCACGTCAAACCCGGGGTGGGAACCGATATCAAAGTGGTTTTCACCGCCGCCAGTGGTTACGGCCCACATCAGGTGTTTGCCATGCAGCGCGGTACCGCCGTGACCATACGCCCAGCCGTGGGAGAGGACCTTATCCATCCACAGTTTGAGTAACGGAGGTGTGCTGTACCATTGCATGGGATGTTGCCAGATAATCAGGCTCGCACGTGACAGCGCGTCCTGTTCTGCAGCGATATCGATATTGAAATCGGGATAGAGTTCGTAGAGCGAACGAACCTCTACCCCCTCCAGTGTCCTTACCTGCTCAAGCATCCGCTTATTCGCATGCGAATGCTGCGGATAGGGATGTGCATAAATGATGAGAATCATGATTAGCCTGCTTCACTGCATTATTGTAATAACAGTGAGTTTAGTCAGTTAATCCGCAGGCTAAAAGTCAATATTATTGAGTAGATGAATGTAGAAAACTGAACTAGTTGTCCAGCTCGCTCATATTCTTAACCTGATCGCGGTTAATTTGTTCCGTCTTACCCGTTTCCGCGTTTTTATACGAGACCAGGCCCGTATCTTCATCCACCTGCGGTTTGCCATCGGTGACGATCGTTTTGCCATCGGTCGTTTTCACCGCCTGATTAGAGGAACAACCGGCAACAGTAAACAGTGCTGCGGCGGTAAAAATAGAAGTGATCAGAATATGTTTTTGCATGGTGTTCTCCCTGCTTTTCAGTCATTTTCAGTGATATACCCGTTAACTGTAGGCTAACTGACTGAGTCACAGGGAAAATACAGAACACTCTTAAACACTCGCTTTGGGTATCGGTTTTCTACGAATCGTCATTTGACTGGTTTGTGTCAGCGTCAATCCTCGCGTTTCTGGCGCGAAAGCAATAGAAACCAGCAGGCCAATCAACGAAATCCCTGCCCCCATTAACATCACGGAGTTAATCCCATATTTAGTGATGAAGATCGGCAGTGCCCATGTTGAAACAATGGTTCCGATGCGGCTCAACGACATAATCACACCAACGGCAGACGCACGAATATCGGTAGGGAACAGTTCATTAGGATACAACCATTGCAGGTTCCCTGGACCTCCAGAGAAAAACGCATACACAGCGAAGGCCAGCACCACCAGCCAGACCCCCATATCAGGGATCAGCCCCAAAGCGGCCAACGCCAGCGTCATCATAATAAAGCTACCAATCAACAACGGCCGACGACCTGCGCTATTGAGCCAGAACATCGGTGGAATACAGCCCAGCATGAAACACAGACTGATCACCACATTACCCAACGCGGCGCTTTTCCCAACACCAAGGCCCAGCAAGCCAACAATCTGCGGACCAAACGTGTAAATAGCAAACATCGGGATCACCTGGCAGGTCCAGATGGCCGCGACAAACAAAACAAATGGAAAGTGACGACGATTAAACAACTGAAGAAAACGGGTTTCCTGTGGCGCTTCTTCGTCGAACACCACCGGTTCACCGAACAGTTTGATCATCATCGCTTCACACTCTTTCACCCGGCCTTTTCGCAACAGCCAGCGCGGCGATTCAGGAAGATCAAAACGGCCAATCAGGATCAAAATGCAGGGGATCACGGCGCTGCCGAGCATCCAACGCCATCCGCCCTCAACATCATACAGCCAGTAGCCGACCAGATCGGCGCAGGTGGCACCGACGTACCACATCGCGGCAATAAAACCGATGGAAAACGCGCGTTGACGGGTATTGGAAAACTCGGTGATCATCGAAGTCGCAATCGGGTAATCGGCGCCAATGACCACCCCAATTAATACGCGCATCACTAACAACTCAACGGGCGAGGTCACAAACATCGTCGCCGCCGATATCACGCCAATGGCGATAATATCGATGATGAACATTTTGCGCCGCCCGACCTTATCGGAAATGTAACCAAACAGCGACGTACCAACAAATAGCCCAGCCAGCGTTCCGGCACCCAGCAGACCAATCCACTCGGCATCCAGTTTTAACGCTGGCGTGAGCTGCTCTAGCGCAACACCAATCATCACCAGCACATACCCATCCAGGAATGGTCCACCGCTGCCCCACAGCATTATCCGGCGGTGAATAGAGGTAAATTTGATGTCATCAAAGTTCCTGGGCTGCTGCATGGTGATGTCCTGCTTTATTTAACTTAATGCCTAATGGTGCGTAGCTTTAAGGCCTACGTACTGTGCCTGTAGGCCGGATAAGGCGAAGCCGCCATCCGGCACCAGGTTTAGCCGTAGCGGAACTCCACACCAAACGTCCCGCGCGGGTATTCCCATTTTTCCAGCGCCGTATCGAGTCCGAGAATTCGACACGTCCCGCACTCAAGGCACCCGGCGTAATCAAAACGCACGCTGCCATCATCCTGCTTTTTATACAGCCCCGCCGGACAGGCCTTAATCAGCACCTCCAGTACCTGTTTATCCGGCTGTGTTTTCAGAATGATATGTGGGCTCTCTTCATCCACATTGAATTTATTGACGCCCAGTTTGACGTCCACATTGACGGGAGATGTCATAATACGGTCACTCCTTTCAGGCCATCTTTCATCAGGTTGATGAACCCCACTTTCTTCGCATGGCGTAGAATTTTTTTACGCATGGGTACCGGGGCTGAACCATCGACGGTGAATAGATCGCGGGCAATACTGACCGCCATTTCGGGATAGGCGGTAAACATGCGTGGATTATCAAGAAATGCAGGCAGTTTTTGATACATGCGCATGTCGCGCATCGGGCCATCATCCAGGTGCTGATGGTATTCACCGAGCGACTGTTTGCTAAAGTCGTCACGCGTCATGGCAGAAAGCACCGTCTTCGCCGCCGCCTCACCTGCCGATATCGCTAAATCCATACCTCGAATGGTGAAACCGAGATTCATACACATCCCGGCAGCATCACCGGCAATCAGTACACCATCGCCTACCAGCTCAGGCTGCATATTCATTCCGGCTTCCGGTACGACGTGCGCGGCGTATTCCACCAGCTTGCCACCGGCAATCAGCGGCGCTACAGCCGGATGCTGTTTGAAATCTTCCAGCATTTGCGGGACCGATTTTTTCGCGTCTTTCAAATGGTGAAGACCACAGACCAGCCCCAGAGAGAGCGTTGTTTCATTGGTATACAGGAAGCCGCCTCCCATCAGACCATCGGTTGGCGACCCGGCAAACAGACAGGCGGCGCCTTCGTTACCCTGCAACTGAAAGCGATCCTCAATCACCGACTTTGGCAACTCGATCAGCTCTTTCACGCCAACAGCGACATGCGCAGCCTGAACGCGCTTTGCCATTCCCAACTTTTCTGCCAACAGAGAATTCACCCCATCGGCAAGGATCACCACTTTCGCTTCCAGAATATCGCCATCAGCTTCCACGCCCACGACTTTGCCATCGCGCTGCACGACGTTATCCACACGAATACCGGTGATCAGTTGAGCGCCGGCTTCTTCGGCCTGCTCCATCAGCCAGGCGTCAAACTTACTGCGTAATACGGAATAAGAAACCTGCGACGATGCAGCATCCTCACCGTTGCAATAATCGATAGTCATCGCCCCTTTGTCGGTCATAAAGGCGAGTTTTTCGTGGGTAATCACACGTTCAATCGGGGCTTGTTCTGCAAAGCCTGGGATAATGCGCTCCAGACTATGCGCATACATGCGCCCGCCGGTGACATTCTTCGCGCCAGCAGAATTTCCGCGCTCGATAACCAACACCTGTGCGCCTTCACGGGCGAGCACCAGCGCCGCAACCGAACCGGCCAGGCCTGCACCCACGATGATGGCATCAAAGATATCTTCGGACATAACAAACTCCTCTCTCGCAACAGGGTACTCTCGTACCCTGCCCGATATGGTTTAGCGCGCTAATGCAGCTGTCAGCGCAGGCAGGATCTTCAGTGCATCACCAACGATACCGAAATCCGCATACTGGAAGATCGGTGCATTTTTGTCTTTATTGATAGCGAAGATCGTCTGCGCGCCGTTGGCGCCAACCATATGTTGGATCTGTCCGGAGATCCCCACGGCCAGATACAGTTCAGGTTTCAACATCAGGTTAGAAATACCAACGTAACGCTCGTGCTCCATCCACTTCTCGTTCTCCGCTACCGGGCGGGAACAGGCCAGCTCAGCGCCAATCGTCTGACACAGCGCTTCAGCCAGAGAGATATTCTCTTTGCTGCCAATACCGCGTCCCACGCTGACCACCAGACGCGCCTTATCGAGATCAACGCTATTACTTTTACGCGCCTGAGTAGCGGTGCGGGTAACGGCGGTGGCCGGAGCCTGCCACTGCACAGTGTGCATCTCGCCGTTACGGGAGGTGTCTGGCTGTTGGGCGTCAAATGTCCCGCTACTCAGCGTCAGTACGGCAAACGGTGACGCGATGGTTTCCGCTCCCATTGCCAGGCCACCGTAGACCATATGTTTGACCGCTGCTTTCCCGTCCTGCAATGTCACTGCACTGGCATCGTTGGAAACTGCCGCTGACAACCGAAAACCCAGTTTTGCCGCTAACAGCTTGCCGCGACGCGTATTCGGCAGCAGTACCGCCCCCCCTTCGCTGTGCTGACGAATAGTCTCAGCCATTACCCCGGCGTAATCCTCCATCAGGCGATCTTCTGGCTTACCGCTGAGCAACCAGGCATGATCCGCACCCAGCTGGAATGCCATCGCGCTATCAGCGTCATTCAGTACGAATGTGTTAACTTTTTCACCTAAAGCCTGCGCACCACTCATCAGTTCCGGCAGACGAGAAGGGGTATCGCTGAATACCCAGACACTGGAAAACTTGTTCATAACATCCCCTGATAATTAAATGATTTTGCGAAGATTCTCGACAAATGCGGCAATCTGTTCTTCACCGTCGCCTTCAATCACAACGCGTTGACGCTCGCGTTGTTTCGGTGCGGCAACCTGTTGTACGGAATACGCCTGTGCGCCAGTAAACCCAATGTCCGCTGGCGACCAGACCTGAACCGGCTTTTTCGCTGCGCCGAGAATGGCTTTCATAGAAGGGATTTGTGGCGTGTTGATGTCAGTTGAGACTGCAATCACCGCCGGCAGCGGTATGCTCAGGGTCTCAATTTCATCTTCCAGCTCGCGTTCTACCGTAAGGATATTATCCGTTAGGGACAGGATCTTGCTTACACCGTTAATCGCCGGGATATTCAGCGCTTCACCCACCAGCAGACCAACCTGTTGTGCGTACAAATCGGAAGAACCATCACCACAGATAATCAGATCAAAGCCTGATTTTTGTGCGGCAGCGGCCAGCGCGCTCGCGGTATGTTGTGGCAGCGCCTGTTCAAACTGATCGTCAATCACCACGATCAGTTCATCAGGGCCACGGGAGAGCACATCTTTACGCCCTTTGGCGTTGGTCAGTGCTTTCCCCCCCACACTTATGGCGACAACCTGTGTCTCTCCTTGCTGCTGTTTTAACTGACAAGCAGCTTCAATTGCATTCAGATCATATTGGCTGATTTTGCCATCCGCTTTGCTGAAATCCAGTGAACCGTCAGCATTATTAATTGCAATATCCTGTTCATCAGGTACGCATTTGTAGCAAGTAATTATCTTCATTGCATCTCCAGAAATCATGAAGGAAACGTTATTTATATCGGCGGTGTTAAATACAAATATCACGCTCTTTAATTCGGAAATAAAACATTAATCACCAATATTGAAAATGTCACACATTGATATTCATAACTTTCAATAGTGTTATGCATCTCACCAATATTGAAAGAAGCGTGTCAAACAGGAAAATTTTCAATATTGTTTGCTGGTTCAAAAATATTGAAAGACAAACACTTAAAAAAGTTAAAAAACCAACACTAAGCAATTGAATAAAAAGAATTAATGTTGATATTTAAGTCAAAATTACCAGCATGAAAAAGTATGACACCCATCACAGAACCACCTGTTGCGAATACCCATTATGAGTTACTCACTGAGGCGCCCCAGAGGTTAAATAGTTATCAACAAATCATTAATAATAAATAAACAAAAGATTACAAACGGGAACGCTAAATAAATTTCGTTTTCACACTGGAATTCACTTATGAAAAATGAAAAGAGAAAGTCGGGAATTGAACCTAAGGTTTTCTTTCCGCCATTAATAATTGTCGGAATACTTTGTTGGCTAACAGTAAGAGATCTTGATGCCGCGAATGTGGTTATTAATGCGGTATTTAGTTATGTCACCAATGTCTGGGGTTGGGCATTTGAATGGTATATGGTCATCATGCTCTTCGGCTGGTTCTGGCTAGTTTTTGGTCCGTACGCCAAAAAGAAATTAGGCGATGAAAAACCAGAATTTAGCACCGCCAGCTGGATTTTTATGATGTTCGCTTCCTGTACATCCGCTGCCGTACTGTTCTGGGGCTCGATAGAGATCTACTACTATATCTCTACGCCCCCCTTTGCTCTCGCCCCTAACTCTACCGGAGCGAAAGAGATAGGCCTGGCATACAGCCTGTTCCACTGGGGGCCGCTGCCGTGGGCAACCTATAGCTTCCTCTCCGTTGCCTTCGCCTACTTCTTTTTTGTGCGCAAAATGGACGTCATCCGCCCCAGCTCTACGCTGGTGCCGCTAGTTGGCGAAAAGCATGCAAAGGGCTTGTTCGGAACGATCGTCGATAACTTCTATCTGGTGGCGCTGATCTTTGCGATGGGTACCAGTCTCGGTCTGGCGACACCGCTGGTAACCGAGTGTATGCAGTACCTGTTCGGCATTCCGCATACGCTGCAATTAGATGCCATCATCATTACCTGCTGGATCATCCTGAACGCTATTTGCGTAGCCTGTGGCCTGCAAAAAGGGGTCAAGATCGCCAGTGATGTGCGTAGCTACCTGAGTTTCCTGATGCTCGGTTGGGTGTTTATCGTCAGCGGTGCCAGCTTCATCATGAACTACTTCACCGACTCAGTCGGGATGCTGCTGATGTATTTGCCGCGCATGTTGTTCTATACCGATGCTATCGGCAAAGGCGGCTTCCCGCAGGGCTGGACCGTCTTCTACTGGGCATGGTGGGTCATTTACGCCATCCAGATGAGTATCTTCCTTGCACGTATTTCTCGTGGTCGTACCGTACGTGAACTGTGTTTCGGGATGGTTCTGGGCCTGACCGCTTCGACCTGGATCCTGTGGACTGTCCTTGGTAGTAACACACTGCTGCTGATGGATAAAAACATCCTCAATATCCCGCAGTTGATTGAACAACACGGTGTGGCGCGCGCCATTATCGAAACCTGGGCCGCCTTACCCTTTAGCACCGCCACGATGTGGGGATTCTTTATCCTCTGCTTCATTGCCACTGTCACTCTGATTAACGCCTGTTCCTATACCCTGGCGATGTCGACCTGTCGCGAAGTTCGCGACGGTGAAGAACCCCCGCTGCTGGTCCGTATCGGGTGGTCGGTACTGGTCGGTGTCATCGGTATTGTTCTGCTGGCACTGGGCGGATTGAAGCCCATCCAGACAGCGATTATTGCCGGAGGATGTCCGCTGTTCTTCGTCAACATCATGGTAACGCTGTCCTTTATTAAAGACGCCAAAGTGCACTGGAAAGACAAGTAATTCTCATTAACCCAATTGATCAAGAGGCTGAAAGATGGATTTCAACTTAAATGACGAACAGGAACTGTTTGTCGCCGGTATTCGTGAACTGATGGCCAGTGAGAACTGGGAAGCTTATTTTGCCGAGTGCGATCGCGACAGCGTCTATCCAGAGCGTTTTGTAAAAGCACTGGCGGATATGGGCATCGATAGCCTGCTGATCCCGGAAGAACACGGTGGTCTGGAAGCGGGTTTCGTCACCGTTGCCGCCGTCTGGATGGAACTGGGTCGTCTTGGCGCACCGACTTACGTGTTGTACCAATTGCCTGGAGGTTTTAACACTTTTCTGCGTGAAGGCACCCAGGAGCAAATTGATAAAATCATGGCATTCCAGGGCACCGGTAAGCAGATGTGGAACTCGGCGATCACCGAACCGGGAGCGGGATCGGATGTTGGTAGTCTGAAAACCACTTATACACGCAAAAATGGTAAGGTTTATCTTAATGGCAGTAAGTGTTTTATCACCAGTAGCGCCTATACCCCGTATATCGTGGTGATGGCGAGAGATGGTGCATCGCCGGATAAACCTGTTTATACCGAGTGGTTTGTTGACATGAGCAAAGCAGGTATCAAGGTCAACAAGCTGGAGAAACTTGGTCTGCGCATGGATAGCTGCTGTGAAATCACCTTTGATGACGTCGAACTGGATGAGAAAGACATGTTTGGTCGGGAAGGTAATGGTTTCAACCGCGTAAAAGAAGAGTTTGACCACGAACGTTTCCTCGTCGCTCTGACCAACTACGGTACGGCAATGTGCGCCTTTGAAGATGCAGCGCGCTACGCTAATCAGCGTGTACAGTTTGGCGAAACTATCGGCCGTTTCCAGCTGATTCAGGAGAAGTTTGCGCATATGGCGATCAAACTGAACTCCATGAAAAACATGCTACTGGAAGCCGCATGGAAAGCGGATAACGGCACCATTACCTCGGGTGATGCGGCAATGTGCAAATACTTCTGCGCCAATGCAGCGTTCGAAGTGGTAGACAGCGCTATGCAGGTACTGGGTGGCGTGGGCATCGCGGGCAATCATCGCATCACGCGCTTCTGGCGTGACCTGCGCGTTGACCGTGTTTCCGGTGGCTCTGATGAAATGCAGATCCTGACGTTGGGTCGTGCGGTACTCAAGCAATACCGCTAAGTGGGATGCCGGAAAGCGCTGTGCTTATCCGGCCTACAACTAACTGCCAGGAGCTAAATTATGGACCATTTACCAATGCCAACCTTTGGGCCACTTGCCGGGTTGCGGGTTGTCTTTTCAGGGATTGAAATTGCCGGGCCGTTCGCCGGGCAAATGTTTGCCGAATGGGGTGCGGAAGTTATCTGGATAGAGAACGTGGCATGGGCCGATACCATCCGCGTGCAACCCAACTACCCACAGCTTTCACGCCGTAACCTGCACGCACTCTCGCTCAATATTTTCAAAGATGAAGGCCGGGAAGCGTTTCTGAAGCTCATGGAAACCACCGACATTTTCATCGAAGCCAGTAAGGGCCCGGCCTTTGCCCGTCGCGGCATTACTGATGAGGTATTGTGGGAACATAACCCAAAACTGGTTATCGCCCACCTTTCCGGCTTCGGTCAGTTTGGCACCGAGGAGTACACCAATCTTCCGGCTTATAACACCATCGCTCAGGCATTCAGCGGCTATCTGATCCAAAACGGCGACGTTGACCAGCCAATGCCCGCCTTCCCATACACCGCCGATTACTTTTCTGGCATGACTGCAACCACCGCCGCGCTGGCTGCGCTGCACAAAGTGCGCGAAACAGGTAAAGGGGAAAGTATTGACGTCGCCATGTACGAAGTGATGCTGCGTATGGGTCAGTACTTCATGATGGATTACTTCAACGGCGGCGAAATTTGCCCGCGCATGACCAAAGGTAAAGACCCCTACTACGCCGGTTGTGGTCTGTATAAATGTGCTGATGGCTACATCGTTATGGAACTGGTGGGTATCACGCAAATCAACGAGTGCTTTAAAGATATTGGTCTGGCTCACATCCTCGGTACCCCTGAAGTACCTGAAGGCACCCAGCTTATCCATCGCGTTGAATGCCCATACGGCCCATTAGTCGAAGAAAAACTGGATGCCTGGCTGGCGCAACACACCATTGCTGAGGTCCAGGCTCGCTTTGCCGAGCTGAACATCGCTTGCGCGAAGGTACTGACTATTCCAGAACTGGAAGGCAACCCGCAGTACGTTGCCCGTGAATCCATTACTCAGTGGCAAACGATGGATGGTCGCACCTGCAAAGGGCCAAACATCATGCCGAAATTCAAAAATAATCCGGGGAAAATCTGGCGTGGCATGCCATCACACGGCATGGATACCGCCGCCATTCTGAAAAATATCGGTTATAGCGAAGCAGACATAAATGAGCTGGTCGGCAAAGGCCTGGCCAGGGTTGAGGAATAAACGCGACGCGCTAACCCACGGGTTTGGTTAGCGCTCACGCCTGTTTTCAGTGGATAAAGCAATATGGATATCGTTGGCGGACAAAACTTACGTCAGATGTGGGACGACCTGGCCGGGGCGTACGGAGATAAAACGGCGCTTATTTTCGAATCCTGCGAAGGAAACGTTCAGCGGTTTAGCTATGCCTCGCTTAATGAAGAAATTAACCGCACGGCGAATCTTTTCCATTCTTTGGGGATCCGCAAGGGCGATAAGGTCGCATTGCATCTGGATAACTGTCCGGAGTTTATTTTTTGCTGGTTTGGACTGGCAAAAATCGGTGCCATTATGGTCCCGATCAATGCCCGTCTGCTGGGTGAAGAAAGCGCCTGGATCCTGCGAAACAGTCAGGTGCGCCTGCTGGTCACCAGCGCCCGGTTTTATCCTATGTACCGCCAGATACGCCAGGAAAACGAAACACCACTGAATCACATCTGTCTGATTGGCGATCGGGTTCCGGCGGATGACGGCGTGAGCCACTTTTCCCCCTGAAAGACCGACAGTCGGCCACGCTATGCTATACCCCCGCGTTATCCACTGACGACACGGCAGAGATTCTGTTTACCTCAGGCACCACCTCACGCCCCAAAGGGGTGGTCATTACTCACTACAACCTGCGTTTTGCAGGTTACTACTCTGCCTGGCAGATCGCTCTGCGCGATGATGATGTGTACATGACGGTGATGCCCGCCTTCCATATCGACTGCCAGTGCACGGCTGCAATGCCGGCATTTTCATCTGGGAGCACCTTCGTGCTGATTGAGAAGTACAGCGCCCGGGGCTTCTGGGACCAGGTACGTAAATATCAAGCGACGGTGACGGAATGCATCCCGATGATGATCAGAACGCTGATGGTACAGCCCGCCTCGCCGACAGACAGGCAACATCATCTGCGTGAAGTGATGTTCTACCTCAACTTATCAGAGCAGGAGAAGGACGACTTTACCGGTCGCTTTGGTGTCAGGCTGCTGACCTCCTACGGTATGACAGAAACCATCGTCGGCATTATTGGCGACCGTCCAGGAGACAAACGGCGCTGGCCTTCAATCGGTCGTGTCGGCTTTAGCTATGAAGCAGAAATCCGCGACGACCAAAACCGCCCCCTGCCTGCCGGTGAAATTGGTGAAATATGCATTAAAGGCGTGCCTGGTAAAACGATCTTTAAAGAGTACTACGCTCAACCAGAAGCAACGGCCAAAGCGCTGGAGCCGGAGGGCTGGCTACATACCGGCGATTCGGGTTACCAGGATGAGGATGGCTTTTTTTATTTTGTCGACAGGCGCTGCAATATGATTAAACGCGGCGGAGAAAATGTCTCCTGCGTTGAGCTGGAAAATATCATTTCTGCACATCCGAAAATTCAGGACATCGTTGTTGTCGGTATCAAAGACACTATCCGTGATGAAGCGATTAAAGCATTTATTGTCCTGAATGAAGGTGAAACATTAAGCGAAGCCGAGTTTTTCAGCTTCTGCGAACACAATATGGCGAAATTTAAGGTTCCCTCTTTTATGGAGATCAGAACCGACCTGCCGCGAAATTGTTCAGGGAAAATAATTAAAAAAAATCTGAAATAACCTCTCTGGCAGGAATATCTCCTGCCTGAAAATCTATTTATCTGGAGATGAACCATGAGTGAATCATTACATCTGACCCGCAATGGCCCGATTCTGGAAATTACGCTGGACAGGCCCAAAGCAAATGCCATTGACGCCAAAACCAGCTTTAAAATGGGCGAAGCTTTTCTTCATTTCCGTGACGATCCTGAATTGCGCGTCGCCATCATCACCGGTGGCGGCGAGAAGTTTTTTTCCGCAGGTTGGGACTTAAAAGCGGCAGCGGAAGGTGAAGCACCTGATGCCGATTTTGGCCCAGGCGGCTTTGCCGGTTTAACCGAAATATTCGATCTCGATAAACCGGTCATCGCTGCGGTAAACGGCTATGCATTTGGTGGTGGTTTCGAACTGGCGCTGGCGGCCGATTTTATCGTCTGCGCAGAGAACGCCAGCTTCGCCCTGCCGGAAGCAAAACTCGGTATCGTGCCGGACAGTGGCGGCGTACTACGTCTGCCTAAACTGCTGCCGCCGGCTATCGTCAACGAAATGGTGATGACCGGCAGACGCATGAGCGCCGAAGAAGCGCTGCGTTGGGGGATTGTGAACCGTGTCGTTAGCCAGAGTGAATTGATGGACAGCGCCCGCGAACTGGCGCAACAACTGGTTAATAGCGCCCCGCTGGCTATCGCCGCGCTGAAAGAGATTTATCGTGCGACCAGCGAAATGCCGGTGGAAGAAGGTTACCGTTACATCCGTAGCGGCGTACTGAAACATTATCCTGCGGTCCTGCACTCTGAAGATGCGCTGGAAGGACCACAGGCATTTGCGGAAAAACGCGAGCCGGTGTGGAAAGGGCGCTGATATCTCATGAGCTATTACGCCTTTGAAGGCCTGATTCCGGTAGTGCATCCAGAGGCGTATGTCCATCCCAGCGCCGTACTGATTGGCGATGTCATTGTGGGGGCCGGTGTGTATATAGGCCCGCACGCGTCACTGCGTGGTGATTATGGTCGTCTGATCCTCAAAGCAGGTTCTAATCTGCAGGATGGCTGTATCATGCACGGCTATTGCGACACCGATACCATCGTGCATGAGAATGGACACATCGGTCATGGCGCTATTTTACATGGCTGCGTGGTAGGTCGGGATGCATTGATTGGCATGAATAGTGTCATTATGGACGGTGCCGTGATTGGCGAAGAGAGCATTGTTGCCGCCATGAGCTTTGTCAAAGCCGGATTTCAGGGTGAGGCAAGACAGATGCTGGTTGGCTCACCGGCTCGCGTACTGCGCGAAGTCACCGATCAGGAGCGACACTGGAAACGACTGAACACCAAAGAGTATCAGGATCTTGCAATCCGCTGTCAGACTGGTTTACACGAAACGCAGCCATTAACGCAGGCCGAAGAAAACCGACCGCGCCTGAAAGGCACGACGGATGTGAAGCCGAAATCAGCATAGTAATTGATGCCGGATGCGCTCACGCTTATCCGGCCTACGAGTCAATCACCGTTTATACCGCCATCAGGCAAACTGACAATTAGCGGCGCATACTCTTGGAGAGCATCATTTGCCATTTCTGCTCACGGTTAAGCTCTGTTGGAGGAACCGCCAGGCGCGGCGTTTTCGCCATGCTCACCTTTTTTTCCTGCAAATTGTGATTCAATCTGCTGTAAAGATGGGAATCAATACTCACAACTTTCACCAGTCGCTGGCACTGACAGCCCCGACCGGCAATCTGATTGGGGATCATCTTAACTTCACAAACGATTTCCCCCACTTCGGACAGAATATAGGAGAGCGTATTAATCGCTTTGCAGTGTTCAATATCAAAATGGCGGGAAATTTCCTTTGCGGTGATCCAACGATCCTCAGCCATCATCCAGTCAGCAATTAACAAATAAAGCGGTCTTTCAACATATTTTTCACACATAAGCACACCATTTCACAAATTAAAAATCTGGCTACGGCCTGTCCAAATTAATAAAAACTAAGCCATATTAAAATTGTGGATATAAAGGATAGTATGCGACTTGAATGTTGATTAGTGTGAGCTATATCGTGCTTATTACATTGAAAATGTGGTTATAGAACCCTATTTCCGCCAGGAATGACCTTACACGAATTTAAAAAAGGGTTTCTTTACAGAAACCCTTTCAAAATTATATTGCCGGTCCGGTTAACGCAATTATCACCGAACTTATTTTTTATGACTTTTTGATCTGCGCGTGCATTTCCTGGACAGAGGTCACCTTCTCTGTCGCATCTGCATTCAGCGCCATCGTCGTGGCAAAACCGCCGTTCAGCGTGGTGTCGTAATGCACCTTATACTGCAGCGCACTGCGGCGAATCAGCTTGGAGTCCTCAATCGCCTGACGACCTTCAGTGGTGTTGATGATGTAGGTGTATTCGCCATTCTTGATACGGTCCTGAATGTGCGGGCGGCCTTCATGCACCTTGTTTACCAAACGTGGATTAATACCCGCTTCACCCAGCACAATCGCCGTGCCGTGCGTGGCATCCAGCTCGAAACCAAACTTCAACAGTTTCGCCGCCAGGTCTACTACACGTTCTTTATCGCCTTCACGTACGGAGAGCAGCGCACGCCCCTGCTTTTTCATGGTAGAACTGCTGCCCAACTGTGCCTTAGCGAACGCTTCGGCAAAGGTACGCCCCACCCCCATGACTTCACCGGTAGAGCGCATTTCTGGCCCTAACAGTGGGTCGACGCCCGGGAATTTGTTGAACGGCAGCACCACTTCTTTCACGGAGTAGTACGGCGGGATAATTTCTTTGGTTACACCTTGCTGTGCCAATGTTTTACCTGCCATCACACGTGCCGCCACTTTCGCCAGCGGTACACCTGTGGCTTTAGAAACGAACGGTACAGTACGCGCCGCACGTGGGTTAACTTCAATCAGGTAAACTTCGTTGTTCTTCACGGCAAACTGGACGTTCATCAGGCCACGCACCTGCAGTTCGAAGGCCAGTTTCTGCACCTGCTGGCGCATGACGTCCTGAATTTCCTTACTCAGCGTATAAGCAGGGAGAGAACATGCGGAGTCACCGGAGTGCACGCCCGCCTGTTCGATGTGCTCCATAATGCCGCCAATCAGCACCATTTCACCGTCACAAATGGCATCCACGTCCACTTCTACCGCATCGTCGAGGAAGCGGTCCAGCAGCACTGGTGCATCGTTGGAAACGCTAACCGCTGTCTGGAAGTAGCGACGCAGGTCGGCTTCGTCGTAGACAATTTCCATCGCGCGGCCGCCAAGAACGTAGGACGGACGCACCACCAGCGGATAACCGATTTCTTTTGCTTTCTCAACAGCTTGCTCGATAGCGGTTACGGTGGCGTTGGCCGGTTGTTTCAGCTTCAGACGGTCAACCGCCTGCTGGAAACGTTCACGGTCTTCGGCACGGTCAATCGCATCCGGGCTGGTACCGATAACCGGAACACCCGCCGCTTCCAGCGCACGAGCCAGTTTCAGAGGAGTCTGGCCGCCGTACTGAACGATAACGCCTTTCGGCTTCTCGATACGCACGATTTCCAGTACGTCTTCCAGCGTCACCGGTTCGAAGTACAGACGGTCAGAGGTGTCGTAGTCGGTTGAAACGGTTTCCGGGTTACAGTTAACCATGATGGTCTCGTAACCGTCTTCACGCAGCGCCAATGAGGCGTGTACGCAGCAGTAGTCGAATTCAATACCCTGGCCGATACGGTTCGGACCGCCACCCAGAACCATAATTTTATCGCGGTCTACGGACGGATTCGCTTCACACTCTTCTTCATACGTGGAGTACATGTAAGCAGTATCAGTAGCAAATTCTGCGGCACAGGTGTCCACGCGCTTGTAAACCGGGTGCAGCTTATACTGTTCACGCAGTTTGCGAATTTCTGCTTCGCGCACGCCAGCCAGTTTAGCCAGACGCGCATCGGCGAAGCCTTTGCGTTTAAGCATACGCAGGAAGTCAGCGTCGAGGCCGTTAATGCCCACTTCAGTCACTTTCTCTTCCAGACGCACCAGCTCTTCAATCTGCACCAGGAACCAGCGGTCAATGTTAGTCAGGTTGAATACACCATCGACGGACAGGCCAGCGCGGAACGCATCAGCGATATACCAGATACGCTCAGCGCCTGCGTCTTTCAGCTCACGGCGGATTTTAGTCAGTGCTTCCGGGTCATCCAGACTTACTTTCGGGTCAAAACCGGTCGCGCCCACTTCCAGGCCACGCAGCGCTTTCTGCAGGGATTCCTGCTGCGTGCGGCCAATCGCCATCACTTCACCAACAGATTTCATCTGGGTGGTCAGACGGTCGTTTGCGCCGGCAAATTTCTCGAAGTTAAAACGTGGAATCTTCGTCACAACGTAGTCGATGGACGGTTCGAAGGAGGCCGGAGTACGACCACCGGTGATGTCGTTCATCAGCTCATCGAGGGTGTAACCCACCGCCAGCTTCGCCGCTACTTTAGCAATCGGGAAGCCCGTTGCTTTGGACGCCAGCGCTGAGGAACGGGATACACGCGGGTTCATTTCGATGACAATCAGGCGACCATTTTTCGGGTTCACCGCAAATTGCACGTTGGAACCACCGGTTTCCACACCAATTTCACGCAGTACCGCCATCGAGGCGTTACGCATGATTTGATATTCTTTGTCGGTCAGGGTCTGCGCCGGGGCAACCGTGATGGAGTCACCGGTATGGATACCCATTGCGTCGAAGTTTTCGATGGAGCAGACGATGATGCAATTGTCGTTTTTATCACGCACCACTTCCATCTCGTACTCTTTCCAGCCAATCAGCGATTCATCAATCAGCAGTTCGTTGGTTGGGGAGAGATCCAGGCCGCGTTCGCAGATTTCTTCAAACTCTTCACGGTTGTAAGCGATACCGCCACCGGTACCGCCCATGGTAAAGCTAGGTCGGATGATGCACGGGAAGCCAACATCAGCGGCAACCGCCAACGCTTCTTCCATGGTGTGGGCGATGCCTGAACGCGCGGTGTCGAGACCAATTTTTTTCATCGCAATGTCGAAGCGACGACGGTCTTCCGCTTTATCAATGGCATCCGCCGTCGCACCAATCATGGTCACGCCGAACTCAGCCAGTACGCCCTGACGTTCCAGTTCCAGCGCACAGTTCAGCGCCGTCTGGCCCCCCATGGTCGGTAGCACCGCATCCGGGCGCTCTTTTTCGATAATTTTGCGTACCACTTCCCAGTGAATCGGCTCGATATAGGTAGCATCGGCCATTTCCGGGTCGGTCATGATGGTGGCCGGGTTGGAGTTCACGAGAATGACGCGGTAACCCTCTTCACGCAGCGCTTTACACGCCTGGGCGCCGGAATAGTCAAACTCACACGCCTGACCGATTACAATCGGACCCGCGCCCAGAATCAGGATACTTTTTATGTCTGTACGTTTTGGCATGGCTCTTTTACTCCTGATTATTTCGCGGACTGACGGTATTGCTCAATAAGCTCGATAAAGTGGTCAAACAACGGCGCAGCGTCGTGCGGACCTGGGCTCGCCTCCGGGTGTCCCTGGAAACTGAACGCCGGTTTGTCGGTACGATGAATCCCCTGCAGGGTGCCATCAAACAGCGACTTATGCGTCACGCGTAGATTGGCAGGCATGGAGGCTTCATCCACTGCAAAACCGTGGTTCTGCGCGGTGATCATCACGGTATTGTTATCAATATCTTTCACCGGATGGTTGCCGCCGTGGTGGCCAAACTTCATCTTGATGGTTTTTGCGCCGCTCGCCAGCGCCAGCAGTTGATGGCCGAGGCAGATGCCAAATACCGGAATATCGGTTTCGAGGAATTTCTTAATTGCAGTAATCGCGTAATCGCACGGGGCCGGGTCGCCAGGGCCGTTGGACAGGAAAACACCGTCCGGATTCATCTTTAGGACCTCTTCTGCAGAGGTCTGCGCCGGTACTACCGTCAGGCGGCAGCCGCGATCCGCTAACATACGCAGAATGTTGCGCTTGGCACCAAAATCGTAAGCCACGACGTGGAACGGGAGTTCATCAGCAGATTTTGCTTCCGGTAAGTCACCTGCCAGCGTCCAGCTGCCCTGCGTCCAGCTATACGGCTCCGCAGTAGTCACTTCTTTCGCCAGATCCATACCGTTCAGGCCCGGAAATGCTTTGGCTTTTTCCAGCGCCAGTGCCGCATCCGGGTTGTCACCCGCAATAATGCAGCCGTTCTGTGCGCCCTTTTCACGCAACAGGCGCGTCAGCTTACGGGTATCGATATCGGCAATCGCCACGATGTTATGGCGCTTCAGGTAAGAAGAGAGGTCTTCGGTATCACGGAAGTTGCTGGCAATCAGCGGCAGGTCGCGGATGACCAGGCCTTGCGCGTGTACCTGGGAAGATTCTGCATCGGCTTCATTGGTACCGACATTACCGATATGAGGATAAGTAAGAGTGACGATTTGGCGGGAATAGGAAGGATCAGTGAGGATTTCTTGATAACCGGTCATTGAAGTATTGAAAACGACTTCCCCAACCGCCGAACCTGTTGCCCCTATGGCCCGACCGTGAAACTGGGTTCCGTCTTCCAGAACCAATAGCGCTGACTTAATCAAAACACCCTCCAGAGAATATTCACTCACTTTATTTGCATATTAATTCATTTTGACATTCTGAATCAATGCAAATTTGCTTACCTATGGATTTCTGGCAAACGGCGGCATTCTAGAGATAGCCCGGGCAAAAGTCTACCCGAAAGGGGAATTTTTATTATTATTTTGCGCCATTGATGAATTAACTCGCCTCCAGGCATCAAAAAGATCAACTAACTTTGAGTGGAAAACGCTTGCGGAGCAGGAAGAGTATCAAATTTCATAAGCAAGAGATAAAAAGTAGACCAAACGGTCAAAATTCACATTTCACTCACAAAAAATAACACGAAAACTTATAAAAATAAGGCATTCAGCTCGAAACAAACTTTAAATAGATAAAATAAAGGGCAATAAAATATTGCCCTATGTAATCAAATAATTACGACTACAATAACCACATCACGAAGGGTAGTAAACCTTATAAATTGCGTAAATCAAGCACATCTCGCATATCAAAAAGACCATTTGATTTAGATTTCAGCCAAACTGCCGATCTCACTGCACCGTTAGCGAATGTCATACGACTGGAGGCTTTATGCGTAATCTCGATACGCTCACCGATATCAGCAAACATCGCGGTATGTTCCCCAACGATATCTCCCGCACGCACCGTAGCAAAACCGATAGTGCCCGGCACACGTTCACCGGTATAACCTTCACGCGCATAGACGGCACAGTCTTTTAAATCTTTATCCAGTGCTCCGGCTATCGCCTCCCCCATCGCCAGCGCGGTACCAGACGGCGCATCCACTTTATGGCGGTGGTGAGCTTCAATAATTTCAATGTCGGTATAGTCACCCATCACTTTCGCGGCTTTCTCCAGCAGCTTCAGCATGACGTTAACGCCGACGCTAAAGTTAGCGGCGAAGACGATGCCAATATCTTGTGCCGCATCGTGAATAGCCTGTTTTCCCGCATCATCAAAACCAGTGGTACCAATTACCATGCCTTTGCCGTGCTGGCGACAAAACGCCAGATGTGTCAGCGTACCTTCCGGACGGGTAAAATCGATAAAAACGTCAAAATCATCTTTTATCGCTTCAAGGCTGCTTTGCACAGTCACGCCCGTCTTTGCTGCGCCCGCCAGTTCCCCGGCATCGCTACCCAGTAAGGAAGAGCCTTCACGCTCCAGCGCCGCACCAAGCTGTACGCCATCCATACCCAGCGTGGCCTGAATCAACTGACGCCCCATACGTCCTCCGGCTCCCGCGATGGCAATGCGGATTTGTGCATCATGCATAGCTATTCTCTTTTGTTAATTTTACGTAAATCGTTTTCAGATTAACCAGCGTATCGCTGCGCCGCCAGCCGAAAACGTCGATAATTAGAATTTAATGATAAACAGGGAAAGATATCAGTAAAAGGCATGACGCCACGGAATAAGCAGCGTCATATCGTTATATAACGTGGAAATCAGGGGGCCAGTGCCAAAACGTGCGCCACCCACTGCTGGAACCCCTCGACATCCAGCCCCAGCGCCACCTGGGCATTAACGGGTTGCCCCAGTCGCCCTTCGATATCTACTACCGTTGTACCAGAGGTATATTCCCCCTGCGTTTCAACGGCGACAAAACAGGGCTTGAGCGTAAAGAGATCCGGGCGCACCAGCCAGGCAATCGCACAGAGGTCATGCATACGGAGTCCCGTATTCATGCTACCGCTACGGTAATGACTGAACAGCGCATGCAGCATTTTTCCGGTCTGATTAAGTCCTGGTAACGTCGCCAGAAAATCCGGAGCGAGCATGGCCTGGTTGGTGACATCCAGCCCGCACATGACGATCTCCAGACCGCTCTGGAACACCTTCGCCGCCGCTTCGGGATCGATAGCAATATTAAACTCCGCATTTGGCGTGAAGTTCCCGCGCCCGGCAGAGCCGCCCATGATCACCAGGCGGCGAATATTGAACACACATTCCGGATAGTGCATCAACAGCAATGCAATGTTGGTTAACGGGCCAATGGCAACCAGGGTGAGTGGTTCCGGAGAGCTCATCAGTGCATCGCGGATCACCTGAAAAGCGGGTTTTGCCAGCGGCTGGCGATCGTGTTCAACAAAATCATACCCTGCCATACCGGACTCACCATGCACAGAAGCCGCGTCACGCAGCGGTCGCACCAGCGGCATGGAGGCTCCCTGCGCCAGCGGAATATCCGCATTCCAGAAGTGCAGCAACTGCAACGCATTGCGGGTGGTTTTTTCCACCGACACGTTGCCCGCTACCGTGGTCATCAGCTGCAGATCCAGCTCAGGGGCAAACAACGCAGCGGCTATAGCGGCGGCATCATCAATGCCGGGGTCGGTATCAAGAATGATCGGTAAGCGCATGGTTTCTCCAAAAAAATGCCAGACGTTCAGTCTGGCATCTTCGCATAATCGTGGCGTGAAAGACTTACTCTACTTCACGAACATCCACACGCAGCTCTTTCGGTACTTCGAACACGATATTCTCTTCACGGCCTTCAAGCGGGATAGCCTCTCCACCGCCCAACTCCTGCAGACGAGCAATCACATTCTGAACCAGAATATCGGGTGCCGAAGCGCCAGCCGTTACGCCCACACATTTCGCGGCTTTCACCCACTCTTCCTGGATATCAGTCGCATCATCAATCAGATACGCGGCTTTCCCCATCCGCTGCGCCAGTTCAGCCAGACGGTTGGAGTTAGACGAGTTTTTCGAGCCGACAACCAGCACAACATCCGCCTGTTCCGCCAGCGCACGTACCGCTTCCTGGCGGTTAGTGGTGGCATAGCAGATATCGTCTTTTCGCGGTCCGACGATTTTCGGGAAGCGGTTACGCAGTGCGTCAATGACATCAGAGGTATCGTCAACGGAGAGCGTGGTCTGGGTCATGAAGGAAAGTTTACCTTCATTTTTCACGTCCAGTTTCAGCACATCTTCCGGTGATTCAACCAGATACATCCCCCCTTGCGGGTTACTGTATTGGCCCATCGTGCCTTCAACTTCCGGGTGTCCGGCGTGGCCAATCAGGATCGACTCTTCGCCACGACGGCTGGCGCGCGCGACTTCCATATGCACTTTCGTCACCAACGGACAGGTCGCATCAAAAACCGTGAGATCGCGGCCTTTGGCTTCGTTTCGCACAGCCTGAGAGACGCCGTGGGCGGAGAAAATCAGAATTGAGCCGTCCGGCACTTCACTGATTTGCTCAATAAAAATCGCGCCGCGTTCGCGCAGGCTATCCACCACGTAGCGGTTATGCACTACTTCATGACGGACATAAATTGGCGCGCCGTAAATGGCCAGCGCGTTTTCCACAATGCTGATAGCGCGGTCTACGCCTGCGCAGAAACCGCGCGGGTTAGCCAACAGGATCTGCATTTTATGCCTCCAGTGCCGGTTCGACTTCCAGCACTTCAATATCAAAATGAACGGTATGCCCGGCCAGCGGATGGTTGAAATCAACCGTGATCGAATCACCGTTGATTTCGCGGATAACACCAGGCATCTCACTGCCGTCCATTGCGGTAAAGAGCATGATTGCGCCAATTTCTGGCTCACCCGCGTCCATAAACTCCCGACGCGAGAAATACTGAATGAGGTCCGGGCTTGATACGCCAAAAGCAGCGTCCGGCTCCAGAGCAAACGTGGTTTTATCGCCCTCTTTTAACCCCAGCAGGTGTTGTTCCAGTCCTTCAGACAGAGAACCATCGCCCAGGCGAAACAGCGCAGGCTTGCCGTTATTGCGGGTTGACTCTGCGGTGGAGCCATCGTCGAGCTTTAAGGTGAAGTGTACCAGCACCGCACTGTTACTCTGTACTGATTTAGACATGCAGGTTGCTCACATAGTGTGCCCGAAGGCGAAAAGGTCGATAACACTGTAGGCCGGATAAGGCGTAAGCGCCCCATCCGGCATTTTTTATGCGGCTTTTTTCTCTTTCGACGGTAAGAAGCCTTCAAGAACAATCAACGCCGCGCCGATACAAATCGCCGTATCGGCCAGGTTGAAGGTCGCGAAATGCCAGTCACCGACGTAAAAGTCAATCATATCAACCACGAAGCCGTGCCATAGTCGGTCAAACAGGTTGCCCAATGCACCGCCAATGATTAACGCATACGCGATATTATTCAGCTTCTGCGTCGCCTTCGAGCGATACATCATCACCGCCAGAATGACGCAGATACCGATGGCGATACCAGCAAAGAACCAACGTTGCCAGCCACCGCTATCGGCTAAGAAGCTAAACGCCGCGCCATAGTTTCGCGCGTAGTGCAGATTAAGCGACGGGAACAGCGATACCGTATCCCCCAGAGCAAAATTCTGGAGGATCAGGTACTTGCTGCCTAAATCGATAATCAGCACGACTACCACCAGCCACAGCCAGCGTAGCCCTGTTGAACAAAGAGGCTTACTCATCAGGCAAACTTACGTTGTTCGCCATCACCGGCGATGTTGCTGACACAGCGTCCGCAGATATCTGCATGTTCCGCCACCTGGCCGACGTCAGTGGTGTAATGCCAGCAGCGCGGGCACTTCTCACCTTCGGCTTTACTCAGTACGATCTTCAGCCCTTTAAGCAATTCGCTCTGCTGAGCATCAGCAGGTGCTGATGCATAATTCGCAACAGTCGCACCGGAGGTCAACAGGACAAAGCGTAATTCTTCGCCTAGTGCGGTCAATTTCGCCGCCAGTTCAGGTTCAGCATACAGAGTCACTGCCGCTTCCAGAGAACCGCCGACTTTCTTATCTGCACGAGCCTGCTCGATAACCTTGTTCACTTCGCCACGTACTTTCAGCAGCTCGTCCCAGAATGCGTCGTTCATGGCTTCGGCTTCGCCTAAGCCAAACAGGCCATCGTACCATTCACCAGTGAAGACGTATTTCTCACGATCGCCCGGCAGGTAACCCCAGATTTCATCTGCGGTGAAGGACATGATCGGTGCCATCCAACGCACCAGCGCTTCCGCAATATGGAACAGTGCAGTCTGGCAGCTACGACGCGCCACACTATCCGCTTTCGCGGTGTACTGGCGATCTTTGATGATATCAAGGTAGAACGACCCCATTTCTACGGAGCAGAAGCGCATCAGGCGCTGTACCACTTCGTGGAAGTCATAGGCTTCGTAAGCTTTCAGGATCTCTTCCTGAGCCGCTTGCGCACAGCCTACAGCCCACCTGTCCAGTACCACCATATCTTCCGGTTTCACCATGTCTTTAACCGGATCGAACCCGTTCAGGTTCGCCAGCAGGAAGCGCGCGGTGTTACGGATACGACGATAGCTGTCAGCGGCACGTTTCAGAATTTCATCGGAAACCGCCATTTCACCGGTATAGTCGGTCGATGCCACCCACAGGCGCAGAATATCCGCGCCCAGTTTGTTCATCACATCCTGCGGAGAAACGGTGTTACCGATAGATTTGGACATCTTGCGGCCCTGACCATCGACGGTGAAACCATGGGTCAGTACCTGGCGGTAAGGCGCTTTGCCTTTCATGGCGGTGGAGATCATCAAAGAAGACATGAACCAACCACGGTGCTGGTCAGAGCCTTCCAGATACATATCTGCCGCATGCCCTGCAAACTCAGGACGCACGTCGACGACAGATGAATGGGTTGAACCGGAGTCAAACCACACGTCCAGCGTATCCGGTACTTTGACGTACTGATCGGCTTCATCGCCGAGGATATCTTTCGGGTCGAGATCCCACCACGCCTGGATACCGTCAACTTCAACGCGTTTGGCCACTTCTTCCATCAGTTCGATAGCGCGCGGGTGCAGTTCTTCTGTGTCTTTGTGGACAAACAGAGACATCGGCACGCCCCACGTACGCTGACGGGAGATACACCAGTCGGGACGGTTAGCAACCATCGATTCAATACGCGCCTGGCCCCAGTCAGGGATCCACTGTACGCCTTTGATCTCTTTAAGCGACTGCGCACGCAAGCCTTTCTGATCCATGCTGACGAACCACTGCGGAGTCGCACGGAAGATGATCGGAGACTTGTGACGCCAGCAGCATGGATAGCTGTGCTGCATCTTCTCAACGTGCAGCAGTGCGCCTTTTTCTGTCAGCAGCGCAACGATTTTATCGTTCGCTTTAAAGACGTTCACACCGTCGAGCTCCGGGTAAGTGCCCGCCAGGTATGCGCCGTCCGGGCCAACCGGGTTAGCGATTTCCAGACCGTATTTCTGGCTGATGACGTAGTCATCCGGGCCGTGGCCGCCGGCGGTATGCACCGCACCGGTACCCGCATCAAGCGTCACGTGATCGCCAAGGATAGCCGGCACGTCAAAGCCCATAAACGGATGGGTAAAGCGCAGCAGTTCCAGCTCAGCGCCTTTTACGGTGCCAAGGATAGTGTATTCAGCCACGCCAATACGTTGCATTACGCTTTCAACCAGATCTTTTGCCAGAATTACCGCCTGGCCGTCCATCTGTACCAGCGCATAGTCAAAGTCAGGGGCCAGAGAGATCGCACGGTTAGCCGGTAACGTCCACGGGGTGGTGGTCCAGATAACCAGAGAGATCGGGCCGTTGACATCAGAAACGCCAAATTTTGCTTTTACTGCGTCCGGGTCGGCCGCATGGAACGCAACGTCGATAGATGGAGACGTTTTGTCATAATACTCAACTTCCGCTTCCGCCAGCGCAGAACGACAGTCAACGCACCAGTGCACGGGTTTCGCGCCTTTATGCAGGTGGCCGTTACCGATGATTTTGCCCAACGCACGAATGATGTTGGCTTCAGTTTTGAAGTCCATGGTCAGATACGGATGCGACCAGTCGCCCAGCACGCCAAGACGAATAAAGTCTTTACGCTGACCGTCAACCTGCGTTGCAGCATATTCGCGGCACTTAGCACGGAACTCCGCAGCGGTGAACTTCTCACCGGGTTTACCGTATTCCTGCTCTACTTTCAGCTCGATAGGCAGACCGTGGCAGTCCCAGCCCGGAACGTAAGGCGAGTCATAACCCGTGAGTCCTTTGGACTTCACGATAATGTCTTTCAGAATCTTGTTAACCGAGTGACCAATATGAATGCTGCCATTCGCATAAGGAGGGCCATCATGCAGAATGAAGGTTTTTTTGCCTTTTTTGGCCGCACGAATGATGCCGTACAGGTCATCATCAGTCCAACGCGCCAGCATTCCCGGTTCACGCTTGGCGAGATCGCCGCGCATCGGGAACCCTGTTTCCGGCAAATTCAGGGTTGATTTATAGTCACTCATCAGATTCTCGGTTCCGTATTTAAAACTCGTATAGGCATTAAGCCGGTTTTGTTAGCCCAAAAAAATCGCGGGCAGTCAACTCATCACGCGCAATCTGCGCTTTTAGTTCATCCAGCGAAGCAAATCGCTGTTCGTTGCGTATCTTTTTACGCAGTACTACATCTATATGGCGACCGTAGAGGTCCATTGCAACATCCAGTAGATGCACTTCCAACTGCTGGCGCACACCGGCGACCGTCGGGCGGGTACCAATGTTAGCGACGCCGGGAAAAGACTTTTCCCCCAATCCCATCACTTCAACCGCATATACCCCTTTCACTGGGGAAACCTGGCGACGCAGCGGTAAATTTGCCGTCGGGAAACCGATAGTTCGTCCCAGTTCATCGCCGTGTACGACGCGTCCTGAAATGGTAAAAGGGTGTCCAAGCAAACTTTCGGCCAGTTGCAGGTTATCGTCAGCCAGCGCCTGACGCACCGCGGTGCTACTGATCCGCACACCACCTTCACAGAAGGTTTGGGTACTGGTGATATCAAAACCATACTCAGCGCCGGCTTCCTGTAATAACAAGAAATCGCCCGCGCGGCTAGCGCCAAAGCGGAAATCATCGCCAACAGCAAGAAATTGTACACCAAGGCGCTTCACCAGCAGGTCGCTGATAAAGGTCTGTGCCGTTAATGCGGCGAAACGCCTGTCAAAACGCACGCATAGCACGTAATCCACGCCGCACTCCGCCAGATAACGCAGTTTTTCCCGCAGGCGGGTAAGTCGCGCAGGTGACTTATCCGTCGCAAACAGTTCCAGCGGCTGTGGCTCGAAAATCATCACCATCACTGGCAGACCGCGTTTGCGCCCTTCTTCCTGCAAGCCCTGCAACAAGGCACGGTGGCCACGGTGCACGCCGTCGAAATTACCAATAGTCAGCACACACCCATGCGGGGCCTGACTGAGATTATGTATGCCTCGTATCAGCTTCATGTCTGGCTCAAAACAGTGAAAATCGTGAAAGTATACCCTGTACAGCGGTCAAGGTTAACCGGCGATTGTTTCCTCGAAACAGAAAGAAGATTGTTTTCATTGTTATGAAACAAATTGATGCCCTTCACAGGTAAACCAATTCAATTTTTCTCGTCGAAAAGCTGTATTCACAGCACGCAAGCTGGTAGAATCCTGCGCCATCACTACGCAACGAGTGCTGCAATTTAAACGGCGCTTATTTGCACAAATCCATTGACAAAAGAAGGCTAAAAGGGCATATTCCTCGGCCTTTGAATTGTCCATATAGAACACATTTGGGAGTTGGACCTTGGCTAATATCAAATCAGCTAAGAAGCGTGCCGTTCAGTCTGAAAAGGCCCGCAAGCACAACGCTAGCCGTCGCTCTATGATGCGTACTTTCATCAAGAAAGTATACGCAGCTATCGAAGCTGGCGACAAAGCTACTGCACTGAAAGCATTTAACGAAATGCAACCAATCGTGGACCGTCAGGCTGCTAAAGGTCTGATCCACAAAAACAAAGCTGCACGTCATAAAGCAAACCTGACTGCACAGATCAACAAACTGGCTTAATCGCCTGCTTGTTGTCGCTTTGTGAAAAAACCCGCGCAAGCGGGTTTTTTTATGTCTGCTTATTTGCTTACTGGCGTAAAAAGCGCGGAATAGTCCGCATTACAAATACGCTGCACCGCCGGGTGCTGGATCATTCTCTCCGCAAAAATGGCATGGTATTCCTCCATCACATTCTCCACACGTCCAATCTCCACAATCGAATCATCGGCATAGAAATTGTTCGAATAGAGCGTTGGTGCAACGAAAATGGCATTGTGCGTGGCACCGAAGGCTTTCATCAATGCGGCATCATCAAACTCCCCGAGGATTTCAACATTCAGTCCCTGAGAATTAATCCAGTTCAGCAGCTTACGCCCCAGCATTGAACGACGGCCTGGAATCAGCAATCGCCGCTCTTCAAGACAGGCCGGAAATGGCTTCTCAGGCAATGGGTTCGTGCACCAAAAACTGACACAGCACTCGCCTATTTTCACCGAGAACAGACCTTCCTGCTGCGTCGAATCAATCGGACAATCTGAGATAATCATATCCAGTTTGTGCTGACTGAGCTGTTCCAGCAGCATCTCGTGCGTAGATTCAAAGCAGCGCAGATGGATTTGTTCATCTTCAACCACAGCGGCATCCAACACACTGCTGACCAGCTGTTTAGACAACGCATCCGCCACACCGACATCGAACAATAAATTAGACTCTTTGCGATAGTTCACGATATCCAGCATCTCCTGGCTTAACGTGAACATTTTATCCGCATAGCGAAAGACTAATTCGCCCAGTTCACTGGGCTCCAGTCCGCGCCCCTTACGCTTGAACAATTTTCCCTGTAAGCGTTCCTCAAGCGCTTTAATCTGCCCGGTAATGGTCTGTGGCGTCAGATAAAGCGCTTCCGCTGCACCAACCACCGAACCTTCCTTATATACATGCCAGAAGTAATACAGGTGGTTGTAATTGATATGAGACATACTCTCTCCCTGAAAATTGTCACAAAAGTGTCAGCCGATCAGGCTGACACGTTCAATCGAGTGCGTAACCAGCAATAACCGATCACTGCCGACAATAAAGAACCGATCAGGATCCCCAGTTTTGCCCAGTTAATCATCTCAGGATCGACGTTCCCAAACGCCAGGCTGGCAATGAAAATTGACATGGTGAAACCAATGCCGCACAGAATGCCAACCGCCATGATCTGCTGGAAATTCGTGCCTTCGGGCAACTGCGCCACCTTGAGACGTAATGCGAGCCAGCAGAACAGGCTGATCCCCAGCGGCTTACCGATAAGCAGGCCGGCAATAATCCCCAGCGGCAGGATGGAGGTCAGCCCGTCCAGCGTAACGCCCTGCAGCGAAACACCTGCATTAGCAAAAGCGAACAGTGGCAGAATCAGGTAAGCCACCCACGGATGCAGGACGTGCTCCAGACGTTTCGCCGGTGAACGGCCATGCTTTTCCTTTAACGGAATGAAGAAACCAACAATTACCCCGGCCAGCGTCGCATGCACGCCTGACTTCAGCACTGCTGTCCACAACACCACGCCAACCAGGATATAAATACCGGTACGTCTGACACCGCACATATTCAACGCCGCCAAAATGACAATAGCGAACGCGGCAACTCCCAGCGAAAGCAGTGACAAGTCGCTGGTATAGAACAGCGCGATAATCACGATAGCGCCAAGATCGTCGATAATCGCCAGCGCCATCAGGAAGACTTTCAGTGCCAGCGGAACGCGACTACCCAGCAGCGCCAGCACGCCTAACGCAAAAGCGATGTCCGTTGCCGCCGGGATCGCCCACCCTTCACGGGTGATGGGATCGGCATAGTTGAACGCCAGGTACAGCAATGCCGGGACAATCATGCCTCCGATAGCAGCAATGATCGGGAACGCCGCCTGCCGCAGACTGGCCAGCGATCCCTGCATCAGTTCACGCTTCACTTCCAGACCGATCAGCAGGAAAAACACCGCCATTAAGGCGTCGTTGATCCACAGCAGCATATTTTTGTTGATCTCAAGCGCACCAACCCGCAGTTGAACCGGCGTCTCCAGAAAGTCGTGGTACCATCCACTGCTTATGCCGATATTGGCCATCAACATTGCTACTACCGCAGCGATAATCAGAATAATGCCTCCCGAGGCATCGCTACTAAAAAAACGATGTAGATGTTTCACTTTTATTCTCTCTATTGGGTGAATACTTCGTAATTACTATCTTACTCCGCACAATTCATCGTTAATATTAGATTATTCATGATGAAAAGATCGGTTTTTCCGAGCAGAAATCTCAGCAGTCATCAAGATGGTCTGCAGGGGCTATTCCCGCCAGAGAGAATGATATCCTCCACTCAGGCCTACTAAAATTCCTGGATCAGAGTATTCTCGTATTCATTGATATATTGGGATAATAATCAAAGAGCTAAGATGGACTCGACACCTCGCCCGCAAGAAATATTGAGAACCTGGCAACGTATAGAATTTTTTCAGCCTTATACGCTTGAAAGAAAAGATAAAAGCCTGCTTATTCCGCTAAAAAAACTCATTACATTAGGTAATGCTTCGCTTCCGTGGCATTCAGAGAAATTACGCCAGCAATATGACA
Source organism: Citrobacter sp. Cu233 (assembly GCF_030332225.1). Classification (GTDB taxonomy): domain Bacteria; phylum Pseudomonadota; class Gammaproteobacteria; order Enterobacterales; family Enterobacteriaceae; genus Citrobacter. Next base: position 293,289 of record NZ_JAOWIF010000042.1, on the reverse strand, counting down.
TTCCACTTAAGGCATCATTTATTGTTCACGTGGGGCTATTCGAGAAAAGTATCGTCAGCAATCTCAGTGAGGAGGTTCTTGGACCAAATGAGGATAATGACGACGAATGCGAACAGCGCCTGGATCAGGAAGGGACAACCTGTTTTGCTAAGATGCAGTTGAACGGAGAAGGGGTTCCCGCGAGAGATAAACTGTCGGTAAGTTCGCTACCCTGGGCGTTGGGCCATCTAAAAAAACGTCAATTCCACAAACTCGACTCATCAGTCTTCGCAGTTGATTGTAGGCATCTTTCCGATACCTTCAATGATTTTTGCGTTACGTTAGAGCCCGTCAGGGAAAAAGGCCCAGGCGTATTGCGCGCGAGCGATATTCTCACGCTGCTCGACACTCATTTAACATCATGGGCAGACTTTGCACCTGAATGGCAATATGCCGTACAAATTGACTGGTTTAATGGCAACAGCGAGAGCCAGGACACAGAACAAGAAGAAACTAGCGAAACGGAAGACCTCATAAGCGACAATGAAAAGGCACTAGTACTTCCCATCTTAAATAGCTTCTTTTTTGAGGATATTGAAGATGCAATGTCATCACTGGAAGACACTCGATGTCGAACACTCAATACTTACCTCACTCACCGAGTTCACAGAAACCCGGATCTCTATTCCCAGGAAGGACTAACAGCCATTATCGATAAGCTGCATCCGACCAAAATGCCTCTGGGACGTTGGCCTTCAGAGCCAGAGCACGCGATGTCATTAATGCAGCAGTTTGCAATTAATACGGCGGTAGAAGAGCTTGCCGAAGGTGGATTACTATCCGTAAATGGGCCTCCGGGAACGGGGAAAACGACGTTGCTGCGTGATTTAATTGCGCATAATGTCGTTGAACGAGCGAGAGTCCTTGCGGGCTTCAGCAATGTGGAAGATACGCTTACCCATGAAGGCTTTATCGTCCCGGAACTGACCGGTTTCGAAATGATTGTGGCCTCATCCAATAATGCAGCCGTAGAAAATATCTCTCACGAATTACCGCAAAAGAAATCGCTGGCCGAAGAATTTCGTTCTCTTGACTATTTGTCGCCGACCGCAAATCAAGTTGCAGCAAAATCCCTGCCCAAGTCTGCACATAAAAGAGATAAAGATGGAAAAGGAACTGAGCGTAATTACCATCTCTTTCGTCCTCTTGAGACAGAAAAACAGTGTTGGGGATTAATTTCATCAGCTCTTGGAAGAAAAGTAAATCGTACAAAATTCGCCCAGAGACTGCTGTTTGATGAGCATTTTTTACGCGATACATCAGTCGAAATGGCCAGACCGGACAACGAAAACTTTCTCAGCCTTTGGCGCTGGAAGTCTTGCCACAATAAACTCTCTTTCACCGCAGCAAAGCTGCATTTCATTCACTGCCTGAAAACAACAGAAGAACTGCAAAAACAGTTAGCAGAATTTGCCGAACTGCTGGCAAAAAAACCTGACTGTTCATCTGATGTTTTGTCTTCGGACATGGCAAAAGCGGCAGTGCGATGTGAAGAGCGGCTTAGCGCACTTAAGGAACTTGAAGCTGAGCGGGACGTAATTGAAAAACAGGTTCAGCATGCCAGGCAACAGCAAAAAATAGAGGAAGCCGATGCTCCAGGCCTGCTGACTCGTTTGCTCAATCGTAAAAAGGTACAGACTTACCAGACGTCATTACGTAACACACAACAGCATCTTTTAACGCTTAGCGCATCATTGATACAAAAAACACAGCACGTTGCTGAACTGCGTAAACAACTGAATGAGGCAGACGCCCAAAAACGCCGCTTACAGCAAGAAATAGACAGGATTGCCCAGCAGCACGAGGAAATAGAACAAAAATTGCAGGGCCTGAAGGATAAGTTTTCAGGAATAGCTCTACCTGATAGCCATAAATCCATCGATAATGCTGGCTTACAGCGCACTGCATTCTGGCAAAACGCTCAGATCAACCGCCAACGCTCACTGTTGTTTATAGCTGCGATGGATCTTCATCAAGCCTGGCTTTACGAGGCAATGGGGAGCGTTGATCGCTTTAGAGAAATGTTCCTTCTCCGCCTGAGGAACTTTTTAAATTCCCCTCATCTTGAGCCCAGGCCACTCCCCTGGTGGCAAACGTTATGCATGTTTGTCCCGGTACTCTCGACCACCTTTGCCTCAGTGGGACGTATGCTGCATGGAGTAAAAGGCGGCGAGCTTGGCTGGGTAATGATCGATGAAGCTGGTCAGGCATCACCTCAACAGGCCGTCGGCGCTATCTGGCGCGCCAGACGCGTACTCGTTGTGGGCGATCCGTTACAGATTGAGCCTGTATTCACCACCTCTCCATCACTGGTTAGGCACCTTTGTCAGGACCTCTTACACGAGCATGCTGAAAAGTGGAATCCAGAAAAGCTCTCAGTCCAACAGGTTGCCGATCGCGTCAATCATTGGGGCTGCAAATTAGAGATGATGAACAATAACATCTGGATTGGTATCCCTTTATGGGTACATCGCCGTTGTATCGAACCCATGTTCAGTATTGCTAATAAACTGGCATACAATAACCGGATGATTCACGGACTTGATACAGACAAAATCTGCAGTCGCCTCGTCAATGGCGAACTTGAAAACCACTGGTTGGTTTCAAGAGGGGGTTTGGGAGACAAGCAGTACCGAGATAGTCACGGTCAAAGCCTGATTACCCTGCTGGACCGTCTACTCGTGGAAAATATAGAACTGGGGTCTATTTACGTTATTACCCCATTCAAGGCTGTTAAATATGCGTTGTTGGAACTGATTGAACAAAGAGAGCTGGCCAGCTGGCAACAATACTCACCGCGACTAAAACATAAAGAAATTAAAGAGTGGCAAAAAAGCTGCGTTGGTACAGTCCATACATTTCAGGGGAAAGAAAACGACATCGTTATTTTTGTTCTCGGATGTGATGTACACAATCGCGGCGGCGCAGAATGGGCTTCGAGCAAACCTAATCTTCTGAATGTTGCCCTTACCCGGGCCAAAAAACACATTTTTGTTATTGGCGATCCTTTGGTATGGAAGACATTACCCGGATTTGAAAGTGTCGCACATACCTTACCGGAGAAAGCAGAGACAAATATCATTGTTGAACAGGTAAGCCTGGAGTGGCAGTGAGAGCCAAACCAAAAATAAAAGCCTGAGATTTTCCAATCTCAGGCTTTTTATCATATACGGCAGTTAAATTAGCGCGTCAAATCGTCAAAGAATTTCTTCACGCCATCGAAGAAACTTTTTGAACGCGGGCTGTTTTGTTCACCCGTTGGACCACCAAAGCTGTCCTGCAGATCTTTCAGCAGCTGTTTCTGCTTGTCGTTGAGGCCCACCGGGGTTTCAACAACCACACGACACAGCAGATCGCCCTGTGCACCACCGCGAACAGATTTAACGCCTTTACCACGCATACGGAACAGTTTGCCGGTCTGTGTTTCACCCGGAATTTTTAACTTCACGCGGCCGTCCAGCGTCGGGACTTCGATCTCACCGCCCAGGGCTGCCATCGCAAAGTTAATTGGCACTTCACAGTACAGGTTATTGCCTTCACGTTCGAAGATGGGGTGCTGTTTCACCTGCACCTGAACATACAAATCACCTGCCGGCGCGCCATGCTCACCCGCTTCACCTTCACCCGCTAAGCGGATGCGGTCACCGGTATCAACACCTGCCGGGATCTTAACGGACAGCGTTTTGCTTTTCTCTACGCGACCATGACCGTGGCATTTGTTGCACGGATCTTTGATCAGCGTACCACGGCCCTGACAGTGTGGACAGGTCTGCTGTACGGCGAAAAAGCCCTGACGCATCTGCACCTGACCAGAACCATGACAGGTTGGACAAGTCTGCGGCTGAGTGCCTGACTTCGCACCGCTACCGTGGCAAACGTCACACTCTTCCAGCGTAGGAATACGGATCTCTTTGGTGACGCCACGCACGGCTTCTTCCAGAGTGAGATCCATGTTGTAACGTAAATCAGCACCACGTGAGGCGCGCTGACGACCACGACCGCCGCCAAAAATATCGCCAAACACGTCACCAAAGATATCGCTGAAGTCAGCCCCGCCGCCAAAACCGCCGCCGCCGCCCATACCGCCTTGCTCAAATGCAGCATGGCCGTACTGATCGTAAGCCGCACGTTTTTGCGCATCAGTCAGGATCTCATAGGCTTCTTTGATCTCTTTGAATTTTGCTTCGGCCTCTTTATCACCCTGGTTGCGGTCCGGGTGAAATTTCATGGCCAGGCGCTTGTAGGCCTTTTTGATTTCACGCTCTTCCGCTGTTTTGGAAACGCCCAAAATCTCGTAATAGTCTTGCTTAGCCATCTCTTTTTATCTGCCCTTAACATGCATGAACGGGCGGAGAGGAAACCTCTTCGCCCGTGTCAGTAATTACCCAATCAAAGGGCGATTATTTTTTGTCTTTCACTTCTTCAAACTCAGCGTCGACAACGTCGTCATCTTTCGCGTTGTTTGCAGAAGCATCAGCGCCTGCTGCACCCGCTTGCTGCTGTGCGTGCTGCTGCTGAGCGATTTCCATCAGCTTCTGGGAAACCTGCGCCAGTGCCTGCATTTTCGCTTCGATATCCGCTTTGTCTTCGCCTTTCAGAGAAGCTTCCAGCGCGGTCAATGCAGACTCGATGGCAGTTTTGTCGTCAGCTGGCAGTTTATCGCCGGCTTCTTCAACCTGCTTACGCGTGCTGTGCAGCAGATGGTCGCCCTGGTTGCGAGTCTGAACCAGTTCTTCGAACTTACGGTCAGATTCCGCGTTCGCTTCTGCTTCGCGAACCATTTTCTGAATTTCTTCTTCGTTCAGACCAGAAGAAGCCTTGATGGTGATCTTCTGCTCTTTACCGCTGTTTTTATCTTTCGCGGAAACGTGCAGGATACCGTCGGCATCGATGTCGAAGGTCACTTCGATCTGCGGCATACCGCGCGGTGCCGGGCTGATACCATCCAGGTTAAACTGACCCAGATCTTTGTTATCAGCAGCACGTTTACGTTCACCCTGCAGCACGTGGATGGTTACCGCAGACTGGTTGTCTTCAGCGGTAGAGAACACCTGGCTGTGCTTGGTCGGAATAGTGGTGTTTTTCGCGATCAGTGCGGTCATCACACCGCCCATGGTTTCGATACCCAGAGACAGCGGGGTAACGTCCAGCAGCAGTACGTCTTTCACATCACCGGTCAATACACCACCCTGAACAGCAGCACCGATTGCCACAGCTTCGTCCGGGTTAACGTCTTTACGTGGTTCTTTACCGAAGAACTCAGCAACTTTCTTCTGAACCATTGGCATACGAGTCTGACCACCAACCAGGATTACATCCTGAACGTCAGAAACAGACAGACCAGCATCCTGCAGAGCAACTTTCAGCGGCTCGATAGAACGGTTCACCAGGTCTTCTACCAGGCTTTCCAGTTTCGCACGGGTCACTTTGATGTTCATGTGTTTCGGACCGGTCGCGTCTGCAGTAATGTACGGCAGGTTCACGTCGGTCTGCTGAGCGGAAGACAACTCAATCTTCGCTTTCTCAGCGGCTTCTTTCAGGCGCTGCATCGCCAGCGGATCATTACGCAGGTCAATGCCCTGATCTTTCTTAAATTCGTCAACCAGATAGTTGATCATACGGCTGTCGAAGTCTTCGCCACCCAGGTGGGTATCACCGTTGGTTGCCAGAACTTCGAAGGTTTTTTCGCCGTCAACTTCATCGATTTCGATAATAGAGATATCGAAAGTACCACCACCGAGGTCATAGACCGCGATAGTACGGTTGCCGACTTCTTTATCCAGACCGTAGGCCAGTGCTGCTGCGGTTGGTTCGTTAATGATACGTTTTACTTCCAGACCTGCAATACGGCCGGCGTCTTTGGTTGCCTGACGCTGAGCATCATTAAAGTATGCAGGAACGGTGATAACAGCTTCAGTTACCGGTTCACCCAGGTAATCTTCAGCGGTTTTTTTCATTTTTTTCAGCACTTCAGCAGAAATCTGCGGCGGTGCCATTTTCTGACCTTTTACATCAATCCATGCATCACCGTTGTCAGCACCGATGATTTTGTACGGCATGATAGCTTCATCACGCTGTACTTCTTCGTCCTGGAAGCGGCGGCCAATCAGGCGTTTAATCGCAAACAGGGTGTTTTGCGGGTTTGTCACTGCCTGACGTTTAGCCGGCTGACCAACCAGAGTTTCACCATCCTGGGTATAAGCAATGATAGAAGGCGTGGTGCGATCGCCCTCGGCGTTCTCCAGCACACGTGCAGTAGTGCCATCCATAATCGCTACACAAGAGTTGGTAGTACCCAGGTCGATACCAATAATTTTACCCATCTAAACGTCTCCACTAAAAATTCGGTCATCATGTGGTTGTGAATCTGTAATAAGGGCGAAACGTGCGGTTTCAACTACCCTGAATCGTTTTTTTTCAGACTCACCACTGCGGTTGTCTACAAGATGGGGTCGTAACCCACGTCATCAAGGGGGGCATGAAAATTTTTTTTAGCGTCGTGGCAATAAAATGAGGGAAAAACGGATGAAAAGTACAATTGCGAATAATCACCACCAAAAACCAATTCATAAAACCAATAATAAAAAATCCATTATTCACAAAAAAATTGTAATAAAAAGAAAAGATTACAAGAATGAATCGTTTTTCTGGCAGCGTTAAGATGACGGCAACGAACACATTTTTGAATCCGTCAAAGAGAAACACCATGAAAGCCACATTAACGCTTCCCGCCAGCCTGTTGGCGGGTCTTCTACTGAGCAGCGCCGCGCACGCTAACGATCATAAAGTTCTCGGTATGATTGCGATGCCCAGAAATGAAACCAACGATCTGGCACTAAAAATCCCCGTTTGTCGCGTAGTGAAGCGCATCCAGCTTACCGCTGACCGTGGCGATATTCACCTGAACGGCGCATCTGTTTATTTCAAAGCTGCACGCATGTCCAGTCAAAGCCTGAATGTCCCTTCATCTATTAAAGAGGGGCAGACCACCAATTGGATCAATATTAATAGCGACAACGACAACAAACGCTGTGTCTCCAAAATGACCTTCTCTGGTCAGTCGGTAAACTCGTCTGATATGGCGACGTTGAAAATCATTGGCGACGACTAATCCCTTCTGCATAAGTAGAGCTCAGCATGAATGTCACGTATTTGAATGACGACGATCTCGCTTTTCTCCAGCATTGTAGTGAGGAGCAACTCGCCGACATTACCCGCTTACTTACCCACAACGAAAAAGGGAAAGCCCGTCTGTCGAGCGTTCTGAGTCATAACGAATTGTTTAAATCGATGGAAGGGCACCCGGAACAGCACCGTCGCAACTGGCAATTAATCGCTGGCGAGCTTCAACATTACGGCGGTGACAGTATTGCCAACAAATTGCGCGGACACGGGAAATTATACCGGGCGATTTTGTTGGATGTCTCAAAGCGGCTAAAGCTCAAAGCTGATAAAGAGATGTCTACGTTCGAAATTGAACAATATCTGCTGGAACATTTTTTGCGAAATACCTGGCAAAAAATGGATGCTGAGCACAAACAAGAATTTCTGCAGGCGGTCGATGCCAAAGTCTCCGGGCTGGAAGAACTGTTGCCGCTATTAATGAAAGACCGCAATCTGGCGAAAGGAGTATCTCACCTGCTCTCCGGCCAGTTATCCCGGATTCTGCGTACGCACGCTGCTGTTAGCGTCATCGGACACGGACTTCTGCGCGGCGCAGGGCCTGGAGGCCCGGTGGGTGCAGCCTTAAACGGAGTAAAAGCCGTGAGTGGAAGTGCCTATCGGGTCACCATTCCGGCCGTGCTGCAAATCGCCTGCCTGCGCCGAATAATCAACATCTCACAAGCGTGATGCTCGTCACAGGGGAAAATAATTCATTTTCCCCTTATTAGATCATAGACAGTCCTCTCTCCCCTGATTATCATGCCGCGCCCCGAAGGCTGTGATCGTTATTCGGGGAAACTATTTCACCATTCAATCAATGATGATTTTGAGGAATTATGGGCAACACTAAGTTGGCTAATCCGGCACCGCTGGGCCTGATGGGCTTTGGCATGACCACCATTCTGCTTAACCTGCACAACGCGGGTTTCTTCGCCTTGGATGTTATTATTCTGGCGATGGGAATTTTCTACGGCGGTATCGCGCAAATTTTTGCCGGCCTGCTGGAATATAAAAAAGGCAATACCTTTGGTTTAACCGCCTTTACCTCCTACGGCTCTTTCTGGCTGACGCTGGTTGCGATCCTGATCATGCCGAAAATGGGCCTGGCAGATGCGACAAATGGTCAGTTCCTGGGCGTATACCTGGGTCTGTGGGGGGTGTTCACTCTGTTCATGTTCTTCGGAACATTGAAAGCCGCCCGTGCATTACAGTTTGTTTTCCTGAGCCTGACGGTGCTGTTCGCGCTGCTGGCTGTTGGCAACATAGTCGGTAACGAAGCCATTATCCACGTTGCAGGTTGGATTGGCTTGGTGTGTGGCGCAAGCGCCATTTACCTGGCGATGGGTGAAGTACTGAACGAACAGTTTGGTCGTACCATCCTGCCGATTGGTGAAGCACACTAATCGACGTTATCCCCCCTTTCGGGGGGATATTCCTTACAAGCGCTGTAGCTCCCCCTGCACGCTCGCATCACAATGATAAATATCCTGTCGCAGCCAAATCCCCAGACCTAATCCCACCAGCGATAACGCCAGCACGTACCAGGCCGGAGCCATTGGCGACACGCTCATTAACATTGTTACCGCAATCGGCGTAAGACCACCAAAAATGGCATAGGAAACGTTGTAGGAAAAGGAGATGCCGGTAAAACGGACTTCCGCCGGAAATGCCCGTACCATCACGTAAGGCACAGCGCCGACCACACCAACACACAACCCCACCAGCCCGTACAACAGGAAGAGATACTCAGGGTGGCTGCCGGTCAGGTGATAGAAGAACCAGCTGGAACAGGCCAACAGCAGGCTACCGATAATAAAGGTTTTGCTGGCACCAACCCTGTCGACAATAAATCCGGCCAGCAGACACCCGATACACAGCATAATGGTGGCGACACTGTTCGCCTGTAACGTCAGCGCGGGGGCAAACCCATACTGTTTTTGCAACCAGACAGGCGACATCAGAATGACCACCACAATCCCGGCCGATAACAACCAGGTCAGCAGCATTGAAATGACCACGGCCTTTTTATGTTTACGGACTACCGACTTCACCGGCAGTTCCTGCGCCAACGCCTTACGTTGCTGCATTTCAAGGAAGACCGGTGTTTCCTGCAGCCAACGACGCAAATACATCGCCACCAGCCCAAACGCCCCGCCCAACAGGAAAGGGATACGCCAGCCGTAGTCATGCACTGCCTGCTGCGTCAGCGTGGTATTCACCAGCGTCGCAACCACCGAACCTAACAAAATCCCCACTGTCAGCCCGGCAGTCAGCGTTCCGCACGCGATGCCGATACGACGTTCCGGTACATGTTCAGCCACAAATACCCACGCGCCCGGAACTTCGCCACCAATGGCTGCCCCCTGCAAAATACGCATCAGGAGCAGCAACAGCGGCGCCAGGATCCCCATTGAGGCGTAAGTGGGTAGCAAACCAATTGCCAGTGTCGGTATTGCCATCAGCAAGATGCTCAGGGTAAACATTTTCTTACGCCCGACCAGATCGCCAAAGTGCGCCATGATGATGCCGCCCAGCGGACGCGCCAGATAGCCCGCGGCAAAAATACCGAAGGTTTGCACCTGACGTAGCCATTCCGGGATGTCTGTGGGGAAAAAGAGTTCGCCAACGACGGCGGCAAAGAAGACAAAAATAATAAAATCATAAAACTCCAACGCCCCACCGAGGGCAGCAAGCGTTAGGGTTTTATAATCCTGGCGATTCAGCGGTCGAGAATGTTGTGACATAGCAAACCATGAGTCAGTGGAGTCATTGAACGTTTTGGCGATACGTGTAAATCAAAAATTACTATATCGTAAACAATTCAATACTCCACCGTGTTTGCCATTTATATCACGAATAGACTACTTTCAGCCGTTTGTATCGCGCATTGCGCTTTTAGGGCGAAAAGATGCTACAACAGCGGGCGCAGTTTCCACATACGGTCCATCCAGCAACTGTATACAATACGGTACACTCGCAAAGATACCCGGCACGATAACCTTACCGTCAGCATCTTTTACGCCTTCGAGCGTTTCTTTGATCGATTTCGGCTGCCCTGGCAGATTCAGGATCAGCGCCTGCTTGCGAATGACCCCAACCTGACGGGAAAGGATCGCCGTCGGTACAAAGTGCAAACTAATCTGGCGCATTTGCTCACCAAACCCAGGCATTTGGCGGTCGGCAACAGCCAGCGTTGCATCAGGCGTCACATCGCGGCGTGCCGGGCCGGTACCGCCGGTGGTCAGCACCAGATGGCAGCTCATTTCATCAACCAGTTCGCATAACGTTTGCTCGATGATCGCCTGCTCATCCGGGATTAACCGCGTTTGCAGTTCAAAAGGGGTAGTCAGAGCCGATGCCAGCCACTCTTCAAGCGCAGGGATACCCTTATCCTGGTAAACGCCACTGGAGGCGCGATCGGAAATGGAAACCAGGCCAATGCGTAAAGTGTTCATGATTATTCCGTTTAAACAGTCTCGTTAAACAGAATGATACACTGCGAAGGGAAGGACAGACAGGTTTCAGAAGAGGTAGCGTGACCCATATCAGGGCCACGCCTTAATGATTACAGCAGATCGCCGATCATTTTTTCCAGTTTACCCTGGTCTACAGCAAACTTACGGATACCGTCCGCCAGTTTGTCTACAGCCATCGGATCCTGGTTGTGCTGCCACAGGAACTCCGCTTCAGTGATGCGTGCAGGACGCGCTTTCACTTCGCCAGAGAAGGACAGTTTACGTTCGATAGCGCCTTCGCTTTCCGCCAGCTCTTTCAGCAGCGCCGGAGCAATCGTCAGACGATCGCAGCCCGCCAGCTCAATGATTTCGCCGATATTACGGAAGCTTGCGCCCATGACTACGGTTTCGTAACCGTGTTGTTTGTAGTACTCGTAAATTTCCGTTACGGAAACCACACCCGGATCTTCTGCCGGTGCGTACTCTTTCTTGTCAGTATTGGCTTTGTACCAGTCAAGAATACGGCCAACGAACGGAGAAATCAGGTATACGCCAGCTTCAGCACATGCACGCGCCTGCGCGAAGGAGAACAACAGAGTCAGGTTACAGTTGATACCTTCTTTTTCCAGCTGCTCAGCGGCACGGATACCCTGCCAGGTAGAAGCCAGTTTGATCAGAATGCGATCGTTGCTGATGCCAGCATCGTTGTACAGTTTGATCAGACGTTTTGCTTTCGCGATAGACGCGTCGGTGTCGTAGGACAGGCGAGCATCAACTTCAGTAGAGATACGACCCGGGACCAGTTTCAGGATCTCCAGACCGATATTTACCGCCAGTTTGTCTGTCGCATCGACGATCTGCTGAGCACGATCGTCGCTCTGCTGCTTAGCCCATGCCACAGCGTCATCGATCAGCTTGCGGTATTCCGGGATCTGCGCTGCGTTAAGAATGAGAGAAGGGTTAGTTGTGGCATCCTGAGGCTGATACAGCTTCATTGCCGCGATGTCTCCGGTGTCGGCCACTACTGTGGTGAACTGACGAAGGGAGGTCAATTTGTCCGTCATGATAGCGATTCTCTTTAAACAGCTTGTTAGGGGGATGTAACCGATCTTCCCTGATGATAGCACGACGCACTCTCAGCGCAACCGCCGGGATTGTCCAACTCACTGCGCATTCCCGATTACGCATCTTAAAGCTCATGATGCGCAATTAAGGGTTATACCCATTGTTATGGTAAACTCCCGCAATCAATCTCCTGACAAGGTATATACTGTTCGATAATTGGTAGCGCTTACATGGGAATATTAGCGCGTACCGGCATCAACAAGAGGGATGTTAATGCCTGATTTTTTCTCGTTTATTAATGAAATACTCTGGGGATCGGTGATGATCTACCTCCTGCTTGGCGCAGGATGTTGGTTCACCTGGCGTACCGGGTTTGTTCAGTTTCGCTACATTCGCCATTTTGGCAAAAGTCTTAAAAACAGCCTCAGCCCGCAACCGGGTGGCTTAACCTCGTTTCAAGCATTGTGTACCAGCCTCGCTGCTCGTATTGGCAGCGGAAACCTCGCCGGTGTTGCCCTGGCGATCGCCGCGGGTGGCGCAGGGGCCGTCTTCTGGATGTGGGTCTCAGCGGTCATTGGCATGGCGACCTCCTTTGCCGAGTGCTCACTCGCGCAACTGTATAAAGAACGCGATAGTAAGGGGCAGTACCGCGGCGGACCAGCATGGTATATGGCGCGCGGTCTGGGTATGCGCTGGATGGGCGTACTCTTTGCCCTCTTTTTGCTCATCGCATACGGCCTGATTTTTAACAGCGTACAGGCAAACTCTGTCTCCCGCGCATTGGCATTTGCGTTCGACATCCCTCCCCTCGCATCCGGCATCGCTTTGGCAATACTGTCATTCCTGGCGATCATTGGCGGTATTAAAGGTGTTGCCCGTCTGATGCAATGGTTTGTGCCGATCATGGCGCTGCTGTGGGTCGCTTGCAGCATGACTATCTGTCTTTGGCATATCGGGCAGATCCCCGAGATTATCGTCAGCATAGTAAAAAGTGCTTTAGGGTGGCAGGAAGCTGCTGCCGGAGCGGCCGGTTATACGCTGAGTCAGGCCATTGCCAGCGGTTTTCAACGCGGTATGTTCTCTAATGAAGCGGGAATGGGCTCAGCACCTAACGCAGCAGCTTCAGCCGCCTCCTGGCCACCGCATCCCGCGGCGCAAGGCATTGTGCAAATGATCGGTGTATTAGTCGATACGCTGATTATCTGCACAGCCAGTGCAATGATTATTCTTTTGGCGGGAAATGGCACGACCTATATTCCAATGGAAGGCATCCAGTTGATGCAGAAGGCCATGGTCTCACTGACCGGCGAATGGGGGGCTGGGTTTGTCGCATTTATTGTGATTCTGTTTGCTTTCAGCTCTATCGTGGCCAACTACATTTATGCGGAAAACAACCTGGTCTTTTTGCGTCTGGACAATATCCGGGTTATCTGGCTGTTGCGCATTGCTACCGTCAGTACCGTTATCGCAGGCACCTTAGTCAGCTTCCCGCTGGTCTGGCAGCTCGCCGACATCATCATGGCCTGCATGGCGATAACTAACCTGACGGCGATTTTACTGCTCTCCCCGGTTGTTCATACCCTTGCCAGCGACTATCTGCGTCAGCGCAAACTCGGTGTGCGCCCGGAATTTGATCCGCGCCGTTATCCTGAGCTCAGACAACAGCTTGCACCGGATACCTGGGATGAAACGCCGCGCAGCTAGCGCGGCAATCACAACCATCGATCAATTCTGTCGTTTTTTTTGCTAAAGTCGCAGTAAATCTCCTGCAAGGACTGGATATGCTGATTCTGATTTCACCTGCAAAAACGCTCGACTACCAAAGCCCGCTGGCTACCACACGCCATACGCTGCCTGAACTGCTGGACCACTCCCAGCAGTTAATCCACGTGGCGCGTCAACTCTCTGCGCCGCAGATCGGCAAGCTGATGGGAATTAGCGATAAGCTGGCGGATCTGAACGCGACTCGTTTCCATGACTGGCAGCCAGACTTCACACCGGACAATGCGCGTCAGGCCATTCTGGCGTTCAAAGGTGACGTGTACACCGGATTACAGGCAGAAACCTTCAGCGAAGCGGATTTCGATTTCGCCCAGCAGCACTTACGCATGCTGTCCGGGCTGTATGGTGTTCTGCGCCCACTGGATTTGATGCAACCCTACCGTCTGGAGATGGGCATTCGTCTGGCCAATGCGAAGGGTAAAGACCTCTATCAGTTCTGGGGAGATACTATCACCGATAAGCTTAACGAAGCGCTGGAAGCACAAGGTGATAGCGTGGTGATTAACCTCGCCTCAGACGAGTATTTTAAATCCGTGAAGCCGAAAAAGCTGAACGCAGAACTGATCAAACCGGTATTCCTTGATGAGAAGAACGGCAAATTCAAAGTCATCAGCTTCTATGCCAAAAAAGCCCGCGGCCTGATGAGTCGCTACATTATTCAACATCGTCTGACGAAGCCTGAGCAATTGACTGAGTTTAACAGCGACGGCTATTTCTTTGATGAAGAGGCATCAGGAAATGGAGAACTGGTGTTTAAGCGTCACGAGCAATAATGCAGCACATGCCGGATAAGGATGCACCTTATCCGACAGCACAAACTTAATGGTGTCCGTTCGGTCCCGGACGGTGGTCGTCGCGGCGATCGTCATGTCGATCGTTATGATGATCATCATAACGATTGTTGTGCGACTGTGGACGTGGTCCGTGAGGTTGCCAGCGATGCTCCCGCCACTCATAGTGTTTACCCCACCAATCGTGATCGCGCCAGTTCCCGCCATCCCAGTAGTTCCCCCGGCTGTCACGATCGCCAATCTGTAATTTGACCGCCGGTACCAGGGTAATTTCAGCCGCCTGCACGGCAAGGGGAGCAACCAGCATCATAGAAAGCGCAAGAAGCACAGGTTTGAATTTTTTCATTGATGACTCCTTTTTATCATTGCCCTTATCGGGTCGATAAAAGGAGATTACGTGAAGGGAATAAACATTATTATTCTCCGCAATCCTAATCTCTAAGTTAGCGCATTTATTGGGAATTTCTCCTTTTTCGCTACCTATTTTCTCCTTATTTTCTCCATAAAAAAAGCCGGGTAAAACCCGACTCAGATTGTCAGCAAGCATCGCCTACCCGTTACCGGATAACAGGTGTCGTCGGCCCGGTAAGCAGAGCATCACCGGGCACAACAATTAACTGCGGGTCATCATTAACTGACGCAGCGCCGCAAAATCAGCAGGCAGATGGTGAGAGAGCAGCGGTAAATCTGCACGTTCAGCCAGCTCTTTTGGTAGGTCCAGCGTGACATTCAGAATCTGTTCAACGCTTTCTTTAAATTTCGCCGGATGTGCGGTGCCAAGGAACAGGCCATATTCGCCCGGATTCAACTGATCACGCAGTGCACGATACGCCACCGCAGCATGCGGCTCTGACGTGTAACCGATCTTCTGCAGCTCACGCATGGTGGCCTGCGTTGTTGCATCATCCACAGCGGCATAACCCAACTCATTCAATCGCCATATTTTACGGCGGAACAGTTCCTCCACACGCGGCCAGTTGTTTGGCTGGCTAACGTCCATGGCATTCGATAAGGTCGCCTGAGTCGCTTTCGGTGCCCACTCGCCTTCGGCAAGAAAACGTGGAACCGTATCGTTGACGTTGGTAGCCGCAATAAAACGCTTCACTGGCAAACCAAGTGATTTAGCCAGCAAACCCGCGGTCAGATCGCCAAAGTTACCGCTGGGAACAGAAATAACCAGTTGGTTACGCGCTTCCTGCGGCAGTTGAGCCACGGCTTCAAAGTAGTAGCAAATTTGCGCCAGCAGGCGGCTGATGTTGATGGAGTTAGCGGAATTCAGCCCCAAAGCCGCCTTCAGCTCTTCATCATCAAACGCTTGTTTCACCAGTGCCTGGCAGGCATCAAAGTCACCATCAATCGCGACGGTTTCAATATTGCCGCCCAGCGTACAGAACAGTTTTTCCTGCAATGGGCTGATCTTGCCATTTGGGTAGAGGATCACCACACGCACATTTTTCAGGCCATAAAAGGCATGTGCAACCGCCGCCCCGGTGTCTCCGGATGTCGCGGTCAGGATAGTCACCGGTTTGTCACCGCTGATGTGCGTTAGCATTTGCGCCATAAAGCGCCCGCCAAAGTCTTTAAACGCCAGTGTCGGACCATGGAACAGCTCCAGACAGCCGACATCACCTTCGACCTGAGCGACCGGTGCCGGGAAGGCAAATGCAGCACGCACACGTTCTTCCAGGATCTCTTGTGGGATCTCTGTGCCAATAAATGCGGAAAGGATCTTAGCGCTGCGGCTAACGAAATCCTGATTCAGCATCTCATCCACTTCTGTCAGATTAAATTCCGGCAGATCGTGCGGAAAAAACAATCCCTGATTCTTGCCAAGCCCTTGCGTGACGGCCTGCGCAAAGCTGACCTGTTCGTTGTGATCTTTCAGATTATAGAGTTTCATTGATTATCCCAGTACCCGTGCGCCCGCCGTATCCAACCGGCAAATATGAACAAAGCCTTCCTGATTTTGCAGGTAATTTTTACCCAGCCAGTCTGCTACGCGCTGTGCCGTATCCGGCTTATCGCATAAGGCGAACAGCGTCGGCCCTGACCCGGAAATGCCGCTAGCCAGCGCGCCGATTTCCGCTACCGCCTGACGCGCCTGGCTAAAGCCGGGCAGCAAGCGGGTACGGTATGGCTCAGCAATCACATCTTTCATCAGCTTCGCGGCAAGCCCCGGCTGACGGGAATAGCAGGCATGAATAAACCCAGCCAGATGCCGCCCGTGGGCAATACAGTCCTGACGACGGTACTGTGCAGGTAAAATCGCCCGCGCTTCCGCCGTGGAAACTTTAATGCCTGGATACGCCAGTACCCACAGCCACTCATCAAAGCCTGGCACCTGCTGGCTGATAATGCCGTTTTCTTCGATCATTAACTGCATGCCGCCCAAAAAGCACGGAGCGACATTATCGTAGTGAATGCTGCCGGAGATACGCCCTTCCAGTTCGCCCATAATCGCCAACAGCCGCGTATCGTTGAGCGGTTTACCACAATATTCGTTCATCGCCACCAGTGCGGCCACAACGGAACAGGCACTGGAGCCTAACCCGGAACCAATCGGCATATTTTTTTCCAGCGTCATCGCCACCGGAACGGTTTTACCCAGTTCCTGACAGAAGCGCTCCCAGCACTGGTAGACAATATTTTCCCGCGGCTCTGGTGGCAGCTTATTCGCAAAGCGCCCCAGGTTATTCAGGCTGAACTGGTCAGCCGCCTCAACCGAGACCACGTCACCCAACAGTGAACCATCCACGGGCGTGACCGCCGCGCCAAGCACATCAAACCCGACGCTCATATTGGCACTGGAAGCCGGGGCGTAAACTCTCACCATATTAAACTCCTAACTTCCATGAAAGGGTGCGAAGAAGATCGGCAAATACACCTGCCGCCGTGACATCGTTACCCGCACCATACCCACGCAACACCAGCGGTAATGGCTGATAATAATGACTGTAGAATGCCAGCGCGTTTTCGCCGTTTTTCACTTTAAACAGTGGATCGTTGCCATCCACTTCGGCGATTTTCACCCGACACACACCGTCTTCTTCGATATTGCCAACATAGCGCAATACCTTACCCTCATCACGGGCTTTCGCGACGCGAGCGGCAAACTCATCGTCCAGTTGCGACAAATTCGTCATAAACGCGGAAACATCACCAGAATCATCAAATGCTTCTGGCAGGACCGGCTCAATGACAATGTCAGAAAGCTCCAGTTCGCGACCCGTTTCACGGGCCAAAATCAGGAGTTTACGCGCCACATCCGTACCAGAGAGATCATCACGCGGATCGGGTTCGGTGTAACCCAACTCCCGTGCCAGCGTGGTGGCCTGCGAGAAGCTCATCCCTTCATCCAGTTTACCGAAAATAAACGACAGCGAACCGGAGAGGATACCGGAGAAACGCTGTAGCTCATCACCTGCGCTAAGCAGGTTTTGCAGGTTCTCAATAACCGGTAATCCTGCGCCAACGTTGGTGTCGTACAGGAATTTACGCCGGGATTTCGCGGCAGCGAAACGTAGCTGATGGTAGTAATCCATCGACGAGGTATTGGCTTTTTTGTTCGGGGTGACCACGTGGAAACCTTCACGCAGGAAATCGGCATATTGGTCTGCCACCGCCTGGCTTGACGTACAGTCGACGATCACCGGGTTAAGCAGATGGTATTCTTTTACCAGACGGATCAGACGGCCGAGGTTGAAAGGCTCTTTCGCGCACTCCAGTTCCGATTGCCAGTTTTCCAGATTCAGACCGTGAACATTCGTCAGTAAGGCCTTCGAATTCGCCACACCGCACACACGCAGATCGATATGTTTGCCCTTCAACCAGCTTTGCTGACGCTTGAGCTGCTCAAGCAGTGCGGAACCTACACCGCCAACGCCAATGACAAAGACTTCGATCACCTGGTCCGTATTGAACAGCATCTGATGGGTCACACGCACACCCGTGGTTGCGTCGTCGTTATTGACGACCACCGAAATAGAGCGTTCAGACGATCCTTGCGCGATGGCCACGATATTGATGTTGGCGCGGGCCAGCGCGGCGAAGAATTTCGCCGAGATACCGCGCAGCGTGCGCATGCCGTCACCAACCACTGAGATAATCGCCAGGCGTTCAGTCACCGCCAGTGGCTCCAGCAGCCCTTCTTTCAGCTCGAGGTAGAATTCATCCTGCATCGCCCGCTGCGCCCGTATGCAGTCGCCTTGTGGTACGCAGAAGCTGATGCTGTATTCTGAAGAAGACTGCGTGATCAGCACCACCGAGATACCGGCACGAGACATCGCCGCGAAAACGCGAGCCGCCATGCCTACCATGCCTTTCATCCCGGGTCCCGACACGCTGAACATCGCCATATTATTGAGGTTAGAAATACCTTTTACCGGCAAATCGTCCTCATCGCTGCTGGCACCGATCAGTGTACCTGGCGCTTGTGGGTTTCCGGTGTTTTTAATCAGGCAAGGGATTTGGAACTGGGCAATCGGGGTAATGGTTCGCGGGTGTAATACTTTAGCGCCAAAGTAAGAAAGCTCCATCGCTTCCTGATAAGACATCGACTTCAACAGCCTGGCATCAGGAACCTGGCGTGGGTCACAGGTATATACGCCGTCAACATCGGTCCAGATCTCACAACAGTCCGCGCGTAAACAGGCAGCCAGCACAGCGGCAGAGTAGTCAGAGCCATTGCGCCCCAACACCACCAGCTCACCTTTTTCATTCCCGGCAGTAAAGCCTGCCATCAAAATCATATGGTCTGCTGGAATACGGCTGGCTGCGATGCGACGCGTAGATTCGGTGATATCAACGGTAGATTCGAGGTAATGACCTACCGCCAGTAGTTTCTCAACCGGATCGATAACGGTAACGTGATGCCCGCGCGCTTCCAGCAGGCCTGCCATGATAGCGATCGACATTTTTTCGCCACGACAAATAAGCGCAGCGTTAATGCTGTCCGGGCACTGTCCCAGCAGGCTGATACCGTGCAGGACATGTTTAATTTGGGCAAATTCTTGTTCAACGAAGGCTTTAAGCTGTGTCAGCGGGAAGCCCGGCTGCGCGGCGGCAAGACCAACCAAAAGCTCTGAGAAAATACGTTCGGCGTCACTGATATTGGCTAAAGCGTCCTGACCACCGATGGTCTTCTCAATCATCGCCACCAGATGGTTGGTAATTTTTGCAGGGGCAGAAAGAACCGTCGCGACCTGCCCCTGCCTGGCATTGCTTTCCAGAATATCGGCAACTCGCAGAAAGCGCTCTGCATTTGCCACTGATGTACCGCCGAACTTCAACACTCGCATGGTTTACCTCGTTGCCTTTGGTCGAAAAAAAAGCCCGCACTGTTTAGGTGCGGGCTTTTTCTTGTGTTTCCTGTACGCGTCAGCCCGCACCGTTACCTGTGGTAATGGTGATGGTTGTTGTAATGGTGATGCTGATGCGTTTCATGATGTTGTGTGCTCTGTAATTATGTACCCAAAATAATTCGCGTTGCCGGTAAGCAAATGCAGCTAACGTACATGCAACTCGAAGTATGACGGGTTATCTGTCTGTGCTGTATTCTTTTAGGGTTAAAGTATCTGCTGACCTAAGTCAATAAATTTTTAAATTGATCACATTCCGAAACTTGTTCACGAGCGACTGCTTGCCCTTTTATTTTCAACCAATACAGTATGCACACCCCACTTGAAGTCAGAATCAAACACTAAAAAACAAACAAAATAAGACATTTTATTTTGTAATGTTTTTTTCGATATCATGTAAAAAACGGTGCAACATTGCAGTATCTCGCTGTCCTAACAACCCCATCCGCTGCTGTAGCCAATCCGTGAGCTTGATATCATCCGCAACGTCCAGCGTGGCTAATAATTGCAAAACCCGGGCACGTAACGCCTGCAACTGAAGCTCATCCGTCACCTTAATGTTTTTTGCCGGTTGTTGTATTAAACCTGCTAATTGATAGCAATACACCATCACCGCCTGCCCCAAATTCAGTGAAGGATAGTCAGCCACCATCGGTACGCCAGTTAGCACATCCGCTAGCGCTAATTCTTCGTTTGTCAGCCCCGAATCTTCACGACCGAACACCAACGCGGCGTGATCCATCCACGTTGATTTTTCCTGCAACAGGGGAACCAGCTCGACCGGAGTGGCGTAATAATGGAACTTCGCGCGGCTACGAGCCGTGGTGGCGATGGTAAAATCAACGTCGTGCAACGCATCGGCTAACGTTGGAAAAACGTTAATATTATCAATAATGTCGCCTGAACCATGTGCCACCCATCGCGTCGCAGGCTCCAGATGAGCCTCGCTATCAACGATCCGCAATTGTGTGAATCCCATGGTTTTCATAGCACGAGCTGCCGCGCCAATATTTTCGGCTCTGGCTGGAGCAACCAGAATAATTGTTAAATGCATTTTGATACTCTTTTTGACCGGTCTGCAGATAATTATGTGATGTGCATCAACATATTACGCAGCGCGAATTTACATATTTTTAACAGAAATCACTGAAAAAGCATTTCACAATCAGTAAAAAATGCTAAACTATTTCCTGTCTGTACTATTGCTTTTTATGTTAACAGAAGTTGCATATCCTTCTGTTTATCCATGATAATTTAATTTAGAATGGTTCTCATAAATTGGATTCATTACATTTATTAATTAGCGCGTGCAACTAGTTGTAATATTGCAATTTTGTGATGAAAGCTATCATTTAGATACGTTGATTTCATCAAACTGTTAACGTGCTACAATTGAACTTGATATATGTCAACGAAGCGTAGTTTTATTGGGTGTCCGGTACGTCTTAGCCTGTTATGTTGCTGTTAAAATGGTTAGGATGACAGCCGTTTTTGACACTGTCGGGTCCAGAGGGAAAGTGCCCACGACCAAGCTAATGATGTTGTTGACGTTGATGGAAAGTGCATCAAGAACGCAATTACGTACTTTAGTCATGTTACGCCGATCATGTTAATTTACGACATGCATCAGGCAGGTCAGGGACTTTTGTACTTCCTGTTTCGATTTAGTTGGCAATTTAGGTAGCAAACATGCAGACCCCGCACATTCTTATCGTTGAAGACGAGTTAGTAACACGTAACACGTTGAAAAGCATTTTCGAAGCGGAAGGCTATGATGTATTCGAGGCGACAGATGGCGCGGAAATGCATCAGATCCTCTCTGAATATGACATCAACCTTGTGATTATGGATATCAATCTGCCAGGTAAAAATGGTCTTCTGTTAGCGCGTGAACTCCGCGAACAAGCTAACGTTGCACTGATGTTCCTGACGGGCCGTGATAACGAAGTCGATAAAATTCTCGGCCTCGAAATCGGCGCTGACGATTACATCACCAAGCCGTTTAACCCACGCGAACTGACTATCCGTGCTCGTAACCTGCTGTCCCGTACCATGAATCTGGGCACAGTGAGCGAAGAGCGTCGTAGCGTCGAAAGCTACAAGTTCAATGGCTGGAAGCTGGACATCAACAGCCGCTCTCTGATTGGTCCTGACGGCGAGCAGTATAAACTGCCACGTAGCGAATTCCGTGCCATGCTTCACTTCTGTGAGAATCCGGGCAAGATCCAGTCTCGCGCAGAACTGTTGAAAAAAATGACCGGTCGCGAACTGAAGCCGCATGACCGTACCGTTGACGTAACAATCCGCCGTATTCGTAAGCACTTCGAATCCACGCCGGATACACCAGAAATCATCGCTACCATTCACGGTGAAGGCTACCGTTTTTGCGGCGACCTGCAGGATTAATGTCATCCTGACTGGTATAAAAACGGCGCTTTATGCGCCGTTTTTCATTTCACAACGTCCCTATTTCCACAACCGTAATTCATCGTCCTCAGGTGCGTTCTCCTTTTTGGGCTTTGGCTGTGCAAGCGCGTGCCAGTCAAGATGACGCGTCAGGAACATGACCCCACAAAGCGCCAGTAACAGTACACCCGAGCCCAGCAGTAAAGCGCTGTCCTGCGAACGCAACAGTGCCCACATCACGCCATCCAGTCCCAGCAATGCTGCGGTAAAAAACAGACTGTTACGCCATCCCTGTAGTATCGCCTGTAAATACACGCCGTTCATCAGCGCGCCAACCAGGCTGGCGACAATCCACGCGGCAGTAAAGCCAACATGCTCCGACAGCGCCAACAACAGCAAATAGAACATCACCAGTGATAATCCCACCAGCAGATATTGCATCGGGTGCAGTCGAAGGCTGGTCATACTCTCGAGCACAAAGAAAGACATAAAAGTTAGTGCAATCAATAAAATGGCATACTTTATTGCTCTATCTGTCAGTTGATACTGATCCGCAGGCGTAGCCACAGCGACGCTAAATGCGGGCATACCCTGCCAGCCAATCTTCTCATCACCAAAGCGCTCTCCCAGATTATTCGCGAACCAGCTACTTTGCCATTGCGCCTTAAATCCTGACTCACTGACTTCACGCTTAGGCGGAAGAAAATCACCGAGGAAGTTAGGATGTGGCCAGTTGCTGGTCACGGTCATTTCGCTATTACGACCAACCGGGACAACAGAAAAATCACCTGTTCCACTTAGATTAAGCGACAACACAACACTGAGATTTTTTTCCGCCCAGCCGGCGTCCGGTAGCGGAATGTGGATCCCCTGAGCACGACTATCCAATCCTGTACCAGGTTCGACCGCCAACGATGTTCCATTGATCTGCGAAGCCTTCACGACGCCAATACCGCGCGCATCGCCCACCCCAACCACCACAAAAGGTTTGCCGATGGTGATATTGGGACGGTTCAGTTCACTGAGGCGTTCAGCATTAAACTCGGCCTTCACCGATAAATCGTTGTGCCAGACCTGTCCTTCATAAATACCTATCTTACGCGCTTCAACGTTCTGGTTACCCTCAACGACCAGCGATTCCGGCAACCAGAAGTGGATGTAGCTACGTTTTCGCTGGATCTGTTTGTCACCTTCCAGCTCGATATACAGTTCAGTCACCGGGACGGCAATCAGCGGGCCTACCACCTTTTGCGGTCCGCTGGTGCTCTGTCGGATAGCATCTTCTACCTCACTACGATAGTCCGACCGCTCAACAATTATCTGCCTGACCATCGTCAGGGGAATTAACAGCAACAGCATAGCGCCACCTAAGGTGACTATTTTCCAAAACAGGGGTGATTTAAACATAGCGTTCTCCTTTGCGATATCAGCAAGATAGAACAGCTATGTGCGGGGAATTTGAAGTTATGTGAAGTGACGATGAAGTGTAAACGAGGCCTGCACCCCGCCTTCTGGGCGGTTGCATAACGTCACGTCACCTCGATGCAATCGCGCAACCTCACTGACAAACGCCAGCCCCAGCCCACTGCTTTTATGCCCATTCTCACGGGGCAGCGAATAGAAGCGCTCAAAAATACGCGGCAACGCAAAGTCTGGTATGCCACTGCCGTTATCACTGACCTGTATTGTGACGCGGTCCTCCTGCGGATGCGCACTCAATACAATTGTCCCGTTCTCCGGCGTAAAATCGATGGCGTTATCCAGCAGATTACCCAACGCCTGCTCCAGCAGTGCAGCATCGGCGGCAACCGTCAGCGATGAAGGTACAACGGTAAGCGTGATGTTTTTTGCGGCCAGTTGCACGCTACGGGCTTCACGAAGCTGAGTAAACAGCGCGTCTGTTGCGACAGATGTGAGCCTAATATCCTGCCGGTTCTCCAGCCTGGCCTGGCGCAACAAGGTTTCGACCAGCACCTGCATGCGCGCATTCTGCGTCAAAATATTATCGGTAAATCGCGCGACCACATCGGGCGGCGGGCCTTCGCGCAAAATTTCTGCCGCGCCGCGAATAGCCGCCAGCGGGCTTTTTAGCTCATGCGTCAACGCATAGACGTACTGCTCAATGTAATTCTTGCCCTCCAGCTTCAGGCGCATACTTTCCAGTGCCTGCGCCAGCTTGCGTAGCTCACTGCTACCAAGATCAGGAAGCGCAACGGGGCGATTCTCAGTGACAGAATCAGCATAGCGTGCCAGCCGCGCGATAGACCGGTTTATCCACCATACCATTCCTGCGCCAATCAGTAAGGCGATCCCCAGTAACACGGCACTGGCCCACAGTATTCGCCGCTCGCTACGCTGAATAACAGGTGCCATTGCCGCATTGGGTTTGCCGACACTGAGCACCCCGATAATACGCCCGCCGTCAACGATCGGAGCGGCAACATACATCACCGAACTTTCCGGATCGGCCGGGTTCTGCGGCGTGCTACGAGCGCCGTATTGCCCGCGTAGCGTTAACCATACGTCGTTCCAGCGAGAATAATCTTCGCCGACGGCTTTGTTGGCGGAATCAAACACCACTTTGCCCTGCGCGTCCGTCATGTAGACGTGATACTCATTGCGCACTTTGTTAATGCCACTGATATTGGCGCGAAAAGGACGATCGTGCAGTTGCGAAAATGCCTGCGCCAGCCTGCCGTGGGAAGGTGAGCCAGAAAGCAAATCATCACGCGCCAGCGCGGCCAACAGCGTAGCGGTATCAATCAACGTACCTTCCGTCGCACGACGTACGCCGGGCTTAATCTCCTGTACAAAGATGGACAGAACGAACCAGGCGGCAACGGCGACAATCAGAAAGTAGCCCAGCAGCAAACGCATGCCAATGCGCATCAGATGCTCCTCAGGCTGTATCCCATACCACGATGAGTATTAATCGGCGAGAGCTCCGGGTTAACGGCCCGCAGTTTGGCACGCAGCGTTTTAATATGCGTGTCTACCGTTCGCTCAAAAGTATCCTGGGCATCGGCCCAGATTAAATCCATTAACTGTTGGCGTGAGTAAACGCGTCCCGGCGACAGCAGTAATGTTTTCAGCAACAAGAATTCATAGCGCGTCAGATTTAGCGGCATCCCAAACCAGGTAATCTGTGCGGCAAGCTCATTGAGTTCAAAATCACCGCACCGCGTCGCCGGTGAAGGCGTAGAGAATTTTTTAACCCGACGTAGCAATGTACGCACGCGGGCGCACACCTCACGCGGAGAGAAAGGTTTCGCCACATAATCATCCGCACCAATTTCCAGCCCCAGCAGGCGATCGACTTCATCGCTACGCGCAGTCAGAAAGAGAATTGGCAATGCCGGGTGACGTTCCAGTAGTCGCCGACACAGTTCAAAGCCGCTGATATCCGGGAGCCCGACATCCAGAATGATCGCATCCGGACATCTCTGGCGTGACTTTTCCAGCACGGGCAATCCACGCTCAAAGGCTTCAACGCTAAAACCTTCCTGCTGCAGCATGTAGATAAGCGTATCTGCAATCCCCTGCTCGTCCTCAACCAACCAGATCAGCGCCTGTTGCATTTTACCTACCTGTTATCGCTGCCACGGCATGATGGGTACCGCGCTGATAGCATTTTTGGGCGATCCATCAACCACCTTATCCGAATAGGCCAGATAGGCCAGCGTGTTGCGTTTCGCATCATAAAAACGCACGACCTGTAAGGATTTAAACACCAGAGACGTACGTTTCTTAAAGACCACCTCGCCCTGGGCTTTGCCGTTTTTAATTCTGTCGCTCAGTTCCACCGGCCCCACCTGCTGGCAGGAGATAGCAGCGTCGGAAGTATCTTCAGCCAAACCCAGCCCACCTTTAATGCCACCCGTTTTGGCGCGGCTAACGTAGCAGGTCACATTGGTGACATCAGGATCATCAAATGCCTCGACCACAATTTTATGATCCGGTCCAAACATTTTGAACACGGTATCGACAGATCCAATCTGCTCCGCATGGGCAACCTGCGCCATCATCAGCAAAATTGAGGAAATGACTAAGCTCTTATATTTCATATTGTTACCATTCTTAAATGTTACTCTGTGTAATTATTAGACATTCTAAGATAAAACGTATACAGATCACAGGATTACAATAATCACGCTTTCGTATGTGCGAAAAAAGCACTTATGAGCAAAAAAAACACTGAATGCTAAAACAGCAAAAAATGCTATTATCCTCATACCTGACGTCAGGTACTCGTTGTTGAAAGGATGAGGATATTTTATGGATCAGGCTGGCATTATTCGCGACCTCTTAATCTGGCTGGAAGGCCATCTGGATCAGCCTTTGTCGCTTGACAATGTGGCGGCAAAAGCAGGCTATTCCAAGTGGCATCTGCAGAGAATGTTCAAGGACGTGACGGGCCACGCTATTGGCGCCTATATCCGCGCTCGTCGTTTATCGAAGTCCGCAGTGGCGCTACGCCTGACTGCGCGTCCAATACTGGACATCGCCCTGCAGTATCGCTTCGATTCTCAACAGACGTTTACCCGCGCGTTCAAAAAGCAATTTTCCCAGACGCCTGCGCTGTATCGTCGTTCACCGGAATGGAGTGCTTTCGGCATTCGCCCGCCAATGCGCCTCGGGGAATTTGCCATGCCAGCACATGAGTTTGTAACGCTGGAAGATACACCACTGCTGGGTACCACGCAGAGTTATTCCTGCTCGCTTGAGCAGATTTCAGATTTCCGTCATGAAATGCGGATCCAATTCTGGAGCGACTTCCTCAGCCAGGCTCCTGCGATCCCGCAGGTTCTGTACGGACTCAACGAAACGCGCCCCAGTATTGAGAAAGATGACGAACAGGAAGTGTTTTATACCACCGCGCTCACACCAGACCAGGCCAACGGATACGTGCAGTCGGCGCAACCCATCCTGTTACAGGGCGGCGAGTATGTGATGTTTACCTATGAGGGCCTGGGGACGGGCGTGCAGGAGTTTATCCTGACGGTGTACGGCACCTGCATGCCGATGCTGAACCTGACTCGCCGTAAAGGGCAGGATATAGAGCGATACTACCCGGCAGAAGATGCCAAAGCGGGAGATCGCCCTATTAATCTGCGCTGCGAATTCCTGATTCCTATCCGCCGTTAACGCTGTAGCTCGTCCAACGCAGGGGCGTCCAGATGTGAGATGTCCCCTGCCGTTTCAACCACCCAGCCCGGTGCCAGCCATAAACTTTCCTGGTAATCGACACGAGAAATAGAGCAGTTGCGCAGACGCAAACGACGCTCAGCCCATGCAGGCAATCCCAGAATAGTACTCACCAGGCAGCCCAGCGCAATACCATGGCTCACCAGCAATGGACGACTCCCCGGCGGCAGTTCCAGGCAGGATGCCAGCGCCGCGTTGACGCGATCGCTCAGTTCCTGCATCGATTCCCCTTCCGGAATACGACCATCCACCGTACCGTTCACCAACTGACGACGCCAGCTCTCTTCTTCCGGGGTCAGCGTATCGATATGGCGTTTTTCCAGCACGCCCATATTGAGTTCACGCAGTCGCGCATCATAAGTGATCTCACAGCCACACGCCTGAGCGATAATTTCTGCAGTGCGTCGTGTACGACCTAAATCGCTACTGATAACGTGCGTAATGCCAAACGAGCGGGCGCGTTCACCAACCTGCATGGCTTGCTGCTCACCTTTAGCGGTCAGTGGGCTGTCTGACTGGCCTTGAATACGTCGCTCGGCGTTCCACTGCGTTTCACCATGGCGAACAAGGTATACCTGTAACATGCTTTTTTTCCGTTATATACTCGTCGTACTTTGAGTAGACTCTGCGATGAATTTTCAAACTGAGCTTAATTATGCACAAGGTTATCTCTGCGACCACCAATCCTGCCAAAATTCAGGCAATTCTGCGGGCATTTGAAGAGATTTTCGGGGAAGGATCCTGCCATATTGAACCCATCGCCGTCGAGAGTGGCGTGCCGGAACAGCCTTTTGGAAACCAGGAAACGCGCACTGGCGCACGAAATCGCGTTGATAACGCGCGCCGCCTGCACCCGCAGGCTGATTTCTGGGTCGCTATTGAAGCGGGAATTGACGATGACGCCACCTTCAGTTGGGTGGTCATTGATAACGGCATCCAGCGTGGCGAAGCCCGTTCTGCCACGCTGCCATTGCCTGCCGTCATTCTCGACAGAGTACGCCTGGGTGAAGCGCTTGGTCCGGTGATGTCGGATTATACGGGTATTGATGAAATTGGCCGTAAAGAGGGCGCAATTGGCGTCTTTACCGCGGGCAAACTGACACGTTCGAGCGTCTATCACCAGGCGGTAATTCTGGCGTTAAGCCCATTTCATAACGCGGTGTATCGGTAATTATTTGCGCGATGTTGTAGGCCTGATAAGCACAGCGCCATCCCGCGTTTCGCGGCAATGTTGCCGGATGGCGGCTTCGCCTTATCCGGCCTACGATGAATCAGCCATTTTTGAGCAACACCTGCTCCAGCCACTGGCGCAACTCAACGGGTGCCGACTTGAGGCTGTTAGAACCACGCGTAATGGTGGCAATCCCGGCCCCGAGTTCGTTTTTTAGCTCGCGCTGACTCATCTCACCACGCAACAACTCTTCAATGATGCGCACGCGCGTTCCCAGCGCTTCGCGCTCATCCGGCGTTAACATCAAATTGAGCAGTGACTGATGTAAATCTTGCTCGTAAGCCTGTTTAAGCAGGTCGACAAAACGTAACCACTCCTGGTGACGCTGTTCTGCCATCGCTGCTGAATAGGGTGATTGCTGGGTCATAAAATGTCGCCATCGTTGCGGGGGGAAGCGTGCTTGCTTCCCCCTTTTGTACTCTTTAACGAGTACGATAGCATAACACACTCAACGCGATCAGTAACGACGTTGCCATTCTGCGTCGCTCATCAACGTCGGTTTATCCCCGAGGAAATAACGGTAGTAAGCATCGTATGCCAGCACGTTCTTCACATATCCTCGTGTTTCCGAGAACGGAATACTTTCGACAAACGCCACGGCATCAATACGACCTGCGCTATTGCCAAGCCAGGTACGAACGCGTCCCGGGCCAGCGTTATACGCCGCAGAAGCAAAGATACGGTTGTTGCCAAATTGCTGGTACACGTACTGCAAATAGCTGGTACCGATGTTGATATTGGTATCAGGATCCAACAGCTGATTTGGGCTGCTGTAACCTGGAATCGAGAACATTTTCACCGTATGTGTCGCAGTGCCCGGCATAATCTGCATCAGCCCACTGGCACCTACCGGCGATTTTACTTTCGGGTTCCAGGCACTTTCCTGACGTGCAATGGCCATCGCATAACTCTGCGGAATATCTTTGCCGCGGGTATAACGGGTAAACAGATCCTGGTAAGCCAGCGGGAAACGCTCTTCCAGATGATCCCAAAGCTTACCAGCGATCGTGGCCTGAACGCTCAGATCCCACCAGTGGTTATTAAACGCATAACGCGCCAATTGTGCCTGTTCAGATTTCGTGCGACTGGTAACCAGATTCGCCCACTCACTGCGGGCGGTATTGTCCAGGTTCCAGTACATCAGTTCACGAACTCGCGCCATTTCCGGCCCCTGAGTCAGAGCAGAGTCAACATTCGCTGGCGCTTTATCCACTTTCAGCGCGTACTCTTCTCCCAGCCTTTGCGCGGCCACCATCGGGTAGAAACCGCGCTGCTGCATGAGCTGATGCAGAATCTCTTTCGCTTCATCATTGCGTCCCCGCTCCAGCAGCAGATCCGCCTGCCAGTAGCGCCATTCGTCTTTTTCTTTTGCTTCCATCGGCAGACGCGCCAGCCAGGTATTCAGGCCGCGACGATCGCCGGTTCCCAGCGCCATGCGTACACGGCGTTCCACAAGCGTAGTGGAATTTGAGCGCATAATCGCATCATCGCGCCATTTCGCCTGCTCGTCAGTGACGTCGTTGCCCATCAGGCGCCAGGCAACGATATCACGCAGCTCCTGAATTTGATCGTCATTAAGCTGTTGTGCTTGCGCCAGTGAAGGGATCATCAAACGTGCATTTTCCGCATCCTGACGGGCTACGCTGGCAAAAGCCACCGCCGCCATCTGGCGCGTAAAATCTGTTGCACCGGTTGTGCGCGCAAAGGTCATCACCGAATTAGGATCGTTCGCCAGCGCGATGATTGCCTGCGCAATTGTCTGATATTGTGCTGGCATCTGTCCGGCCAGCGCGGTCACCAGCCCGGTATTCCCCGCCTTCATTGCCAGACGGATACGTTCCAGATACGCCAGCGGGTCCTGAGTGCCGGAAGCGCGCCATACGCCGAATAATTTGTCACACGCATTCGGCTGGCTTTTACCGGTTAACCACAGCTCTTTTGCGCCCTGCCAGGCCTCTTCGGTTTGTCCGGTGCTCCATTTCGCATAGTAGTAGTTACATTGCGCCTCGGTGGTGCCGGGCTTATCCGGGCTAAATGCCAGCAGCCCGCGCCAGTCTTCCCGACGCGCCAGTTCATTCACAAAACGCGATTGCAGAGTACGTGCCGGCGGGAGCGTCGGGTTAGCACGCACAAAGTTCGTTACGGTGATGGTGGGCTGATTCATCAAATCGTCAGTGATCTGGCGATATTCCAGATAGGGGTACAGAGGATAGTTCTTCAGGCCGGGCATCATCTGCTCTACGACGTCCATTTGTCGGTTATCCCAGGCCTGCTTAATTTGCGCATAGCGATTACGCTGCTCATCCAGGGAATCGGCTCGCGCCACTTGACTGACCGTCAGCAGACATACGCTGGCAGCCAGCAGGCGCCAGGTAAATTGTTTGGCTTTGTCCACAAGCTCTTCCTCTTGTCGTTTACGTCTGTGCAGCATCATGCCGCTTAATTAGTTCATGCTAACCAGACATTGCAGAATGTGCCACGTCACGGACACTTTTTTACTTTTGTTGCGAGTGAGATCTGCTGGCTGGGATTGGGCAATGAAAAAGGCTACACTTCGCCTTTGATAACTATTCATCA
The DNA here is from genome assembly GCF_030332225.1 of Citrobacter sp. Cu233. Taxonomy (GTDB): domain Bacteria; phylum Pseudomonadota; class Gammaproteobacteria; order Enterobacterales; family Enterobacteriaceae; genus Citrobacter. The sequence goes on along the minus strand of NZ_JAOWIF010000042.1, from coordinate 262,217 downwards.
TTAATTAGATGAGAGGCGAGTCCAACGTGGCCCAATTCGTTTATACCATGCATCGTGTCGGCAAAGTCGTTCCGCCGAAACGTCATATTCTTAAAAACATCTCTCTGAGCTTCTTCCCAGGCGCCAAAATCGGGGTGCTCGGTCTGAACGGTGCGGGTAAATCTACCCTGCTGCGTATCATGGCCGGCATTGACACCGATATCGAGGGTGAAGCACGTCCGCAGCCGGGTATCAAGATCGGTTACCTGCCACAGGAACCGAAGCTGAACCCGGAACACACTGTTCGTGAATCCGTTGAAGAAGCGGTTGCCGAAGTGGTAAATGCCCTGAAAGGCCTGGATGAAGTATATGCGAAGTACGCCGAGCCGGATGCCGATTTCGATAAACTCGCCGCGCAACAGGGCAAGTTTGAAGAGATTATTCAGGCGCACGACGGTCACAACCTGAATGTACAACTCGAACGTGCCGCCGATGCCCTGCGTCTGCCGGACTGGGATGCCAAAATTGAGAAGCTCTCCGGTGGTGAACGTCGCCGCGTCGCACTATGCCGCCTGCTGCTGGAAAAACCAGACATGCTGCTGCTCGACGAACCGACGAACCACCTGGATGCCGAATCCGTCGCGTGGCTGGAACGCTTCCTGCACGACTTTGAAGGGACCGTTGTGGCGATTACCCACGACCGTTACTTCCTTGATAATGTTGCCGGATGGATTCTGGAGCTTGACCGTGGTGAAGGTATTCCATGGGAAGGTAACTACTCCTCATGGCTGGAACAGAAAGATCAGCGTCTGGCTCAGGAAGCCTCTCAGGAAGCCGCTCGTCGTAAATCCATTGAGAAAGAGCTGGAGTGGGTACGTCAGGGTGCGAAAGGCCGTCAGTCTAAGGGCAAAGCTCGTCTGGCACGCTTTGAAGAACTCAACAATACCGAATACCAGAAACGTAACGAAACCAACGAACTGTTTATTCCACCAGGACCGCGTCTGGGCGATAAAGTCGTTGAAGTGACCAATCTGCGTAAATCCTACGGCGATCGCGTACTGATTGACGATTTGAGCTTCTCAGTACCAAAAGGGGCAATTGTCGGTATCATCGGCCCGAACGGTGCAGGTAAATCCACCCTGTTCCGCATGATGTCCGGTCAGGAACAGCCTGACAGCGGCACCATTGAACTGGGTGAAACCGTGAAACTGGCGTCTGTTGACCAGTTCCGTGATGCCATGGACAACAGCAAAACCGTGTGGGAAGAAGTCTCCGGCGGGCTGGATATTATGCGTATCGGCAACACCGAAATGCCAAGCCGTGCCTACGTAGGCCGCTTCAACTTTAAAGGTGTTGATCAGGGTAAACGCGTAGGCGAACTGTCCGGCGGTGAGCGTGGTCGTCTGCACCTGGCGAAACTGCTGCAGGTTGGCGGTAATATGCTGCTGCTCGATGAACCGACAAACGACCTGGATATCGAAACCCTGCGCGCGCTGGAAAACGCCCTGCTGGAATTCCCAGGCTGTGCGATGGTTATCTCGCACGACCGTTGGTTCCTTGACCGTATCGCCACCCACATTCTGGATTACCAGGATGAAGGTAAAGTCGAGTTCTTTGAAGGTAACTTTACCGAATACGAAGAGTACAAAAAACGCACGCTGGGCGCTGATGCGCTGGAGCCGAAGCGTATTAAGTACAAGCGTATTGCGAAGTAATATTGTTCAAGCGGATGGCACTGCCATCCGCTTTAATAATACTTAATGCAATTTGCAATAAAAATGTAATCATTCGTTTGAGAATTAAAAATTCAACATTTTATTACTCCCCCTCCCATCCCTCGCATAAAATATAAATATCATCAATATATAACACCTAAGAAAAACCAATACCCGACAATCGCTGTTGTGGTGTTTTAACAACTGTGCTAAAAATTAAAAACATTATAAATTACGAAGCCAATTTATATGTTATATATATACAAGATATCAAAAACATAAAAAATCAATTGATAACATACAAAGGAATGCTATGTTTCATCACACTACTCACCTCCCTAATTATAGATTTAAAAAATGTAATCGATGGATTAGATGAATATCACTCATCAAAAATATTTCATCAACATATCTAATTAATGAAGATCATCGAATAACTAATGAAAATGAAAAGCATTTTATCCGGTCACCCTATTGTCAGGAAAAAAAGACTGATCCGTTCGGTTTTCAAAAAATGTCGACAAATTGATATCCAGCGCCATTTGTGGAAAGTGATGATCGCGACCCCGATGTGCCTGCTAATAGTCTATCTGGCGATTTTTAGTCAACCGCGCTACGTCAGCGAAGCCAAAGTTGCTGTCAAACGTCCAAATGAACTCGACAACACCAGTCTGAACGTTGGCTTGCTACTGGGCGCGTCGGCCCCCTCTTCTGCGGAGGATTCGCTATATCTGAAAGAGTACATTAACTCTCCGGATATGCTACAAAGTCTGGATAAGACGCTCAATTTCCATCAAGCCTTCAGCCAAAGTGGGTGGGACTTCCTTTACCATCTTCCCCTGGATACCACTTCAGAATGGTATCTTGAATACTACCGCTCCCGTCTGAACGTTGATTACGACGAAAAATCAGGTTTGCTGTCAATTCAGACACAGGGTTTCACGCCTGAGTTTGCCCAACAGTTTAACCAGGCTTTGCTTAAGGAGTCAGAGCGTTTTATTAATGAGCTCTCGCACAAAATCATACGCGAGCAGATGCAGTTTGCTGAAGATGAACTGCAGCAGGCGAAAGATCGCCTGAACAACAGCAAGAACAATCTTCTGGCGTATCAAAACAGTAATAATGTACTCGACCCAACGGCCTCAGCCGAAGCCGCCAGCACGCTGGTCAATACACTAATGAGTAAAAAAATAGAGATGGAGGCGGATCTACGCAATCTGTTGACCTATTTACGCGAAGATGCTCCCCAGGTGGTCAGTACCCAAAATGCCATTAAGTCATTACAAGCTCAGATTGAGGTTGAGCAAAACAAAATTACTGCGCCGAATGGCAAAAAACTTAACAGCATGGCTGCAGATTTTGAGGCGCTCAAAACCACGGTGAAATTTGATATGGATTTATACGCATTAGCGTTGAGCGCCATCGAAAAAACCAGAATGGAAAGTGTCCGCAAACTAAAAACGCTCTCCATAATTAGTTCACCACAATTACCGCAAGAATCTCGTTTTCCAAACATTCCCTATCTCTTAGCGAGCTGGTTAGTCGTGTGTTGCCTGCTTTTTGGTACAACCAAATTATTGATCGCCATTATTGAAGATCACAAAGAATGATATCCGCCACCGATATAAATAACAGAGTCTATTATGAAATTAGTTAAATCGATTCTTATATTGAGCATCTTCCTATCCAGCCAGGTTTTGGCAGTCGGTATTACTGCGGATCAGCAGCTAACAGGAGCAGCTGCACTCCCTCAACTGCTTGGAACCAAAACGCAGACCACAGACAGCAGCGGCTTTGATAACACACCGATGCCCACGCCTGCGCCGGTATTAAGCCGAATGTTCGGTGCGCAGCTGTTTACCGGCGGCACGACTGATAGCGGTACCAGTATTGGCTTTAATCCCAACTACATCATCGGACTTGGCGATACCATTCAGATTAGATTGTGGGGGGCATTTAATTTTGACGGTGCCCTTGCCGTCGATCCGAAAGGAAACATCTTTGTCCCTAACATTGGCCCGCTGAACGTTAACGGTATCAATAACAGCCAGTTAAATAGCCTGGTGACGGCCAAAGTGAAAGAAGTCTATCAGTCGAACGTCAACGTCTATGCTTCGCTTCTTCAGGCACAGCCGGTAAAGGTGTTTGTCACAGGATACGTCAGAAATCCCGGGCTTTATGGGGGCGTCGCTTCCGACTCACTGCTCTCTTACCTGAATAAAGCGGGCGGAGTAGATAGCGACCGAGGGAGCTACGTGGACATCACGGTAAAACGCGGGAAGAGAGTACGTGCGCGCGTCAATCTGTATGATTTTCTGCTCAATGGTTCACTGAGTCTTTCTCAGTTTTCCGATGGGGATACCATTATCGTTGGTCCTCGACAGTACACCTTTAGCGTAGAAGGTGACGTATACAACAGCTACGACTTCGAGTTCCACAACAGCACCATTCCCGTTTCAGAAGCACTGGCATGGTCGCGTCCCAAACCGGGAGCAACACACTTCACCATTATCCGCCAGCAGGGAGCAATGAAGCGAACAGAATATTACCCGCTTAGCAGTTCACCAGGCAAAATCCTGCAGGATGGCGACAAACTTATCATCAGCTCAGACCGCTACGCTGGCACCATTCAGATTCGCATTGAAGGCGCTCACTCCGGTGAACATGCCGTTGTGTTGCCTTATGGCTCCACAATGAAGCAGGTGCTGGCGCAGATTAAACCAAACAGCATGTCGCAACTCAGTAATATTCAGCTTTACCGCCACTCAGTAGCGGCCCGCCAGAAAGAGATGCTGGATACCTCTTTGCAAAAACTGGAAGAGGCTTCTTTGTCCTCTCAATCCGCTACACAGGAAGAAGCCAGACTGCGTGTGCAGGAAGCCCAACTCGTCAGCCGTTTCGTAGCAAAAGCACGTAACGTGGTGCCTAAAGGTCAGGTTGTCCTTAACGAAAGTAATCTTGACAGCGTCATCCTGGAAGATGGCGACATTATTACGATCCCGGAGAAAACCTCATTAGTCATGATCCATGGTTCAGTTCTTTTTCCCAACGCTATCTCCTGGAACGAGAAATTGGATGTGGATGATTACATTGAGAAGTGCGGCGGTCTGACGCAAAAATCCGGACAGTCGAAAATCATCGTTATTCACCAGGATGGTTCGGCGGTAGATGCCGACGATGTAGACGACGTTCTGCCAGGCGATGAGATCATGGTACTGCCGAAGTATGAAACCAAAAATCTGGAAGTCACACGCGGTATTTCCACCATTCTTTATCAGTTGGCTGTAGCGGCAAAAGTTATTCTGGACCTGTAACACAAAGGAGGTGGCGGAGAAATTCCGCCACCAAAAAAACACACCGATATGGAAGTCGTTCAGGATGATAGGCATCTACTCTTCAGGTATCTGGGAGATCCCGCATCTTCAGAGTTTTTTAGGTGAAGCGTGTCGTAAACTCTCGCCTCTTTCTGCCCCAAACGCAGTCGACGCGATCGTCGTATGGGGAGAACGAGCCTCCTCTCAGCGCCCAATAGAACAAGCTAAAAAGTCCGGGCTGCCAATACTGCGATTGGAAGATGGTTTTACCCGTTCGTTAGGATTGGGCATCAATGGAACGCCTCCTTTGGGCATGGTCGTTGATGATTTAAGCATTTACTACGATGCCAGCCGCACAAGCCGCCTGGAACTGCTCATTCAGCAAGAAGCCAAAGAGCCACATTTACAACGCGATGCTCTGCGCGCGATGGCCTTCATGGTTGAGAACGATCTCTCAAAATATAACCATGCCCTCCCGTTCACTGAAATGCACCATACCGACGTGACGCTGGTCATTGATCAAACCTACGGGGATATTTCCGTCACGCTGGGCGGTGCCAGTCAGAGGCAATTTGATGAGATGCTGTCCTGTGCCAAACGGGAATGCCCTGAAGGTGAAATTTGGATTAAAACCCATCCTGATGTTTTGACAGGGAAGAAGAAGGGATATTTTGACAACCTGGCCCAGGATCCGCGTATTCGAATCATAACTGACAATTTCAGCCCACAATCGCTGCTACGACAAGCCTCTACCGTTTATACCGTAACGTCGCAATATGGTATTGAAGCACTGATGGCAGGTAAAAAGGTGATTTGTTTCGGCTTGCCATGGTACGCAGGATGGGGCCTGACTGATGATAGGCATCCCTTAGCAGGTAACCTTGCCTCACGCCGGGGAAGCGCCCCACTAACCGCTCTGGTCGCCGCTGCCTGGCTGCAATATAGTCGTTATATTGACCCTTATACAGGCAACCCTGGTACGCTATTCAGTGTACTGGAATATCTCCATTTACAACGCAAAAACCTTCTAACCCGCCACGGAAATCTCTGGGCTCCGGGTATGACGCTGTGGAAAAGCAGCATAGTAAAACCTTTCCTGGCTACACCTACAAACCATGTCAATTTCTCACGCCGTGGACGGGGGGCCAGCATCTGCGTGGTTTGGGGGATCAAAGGAGAGCAACGCTGGCATGTGGCGGCATCACGGCGCGAAATGCCCGTCTGGCGAATGGAAGATGGTTTCATACGATCTTCCGGTTTGGGTTCAGATCTACAGCCGCCGCTCTCTCTGGTACTAGACAAAACAGGTATTTATTACGACGCCACGCGACAAAGCGACCTGGAAAATTTACTCAACAATTCACACCTGACAACAGAACAGCAGCAACGAGCCGAAGCGCTGCGGCAAAAGCTGATCACCACCAGGCTCAGCAAATATAACCTTGGTGAGCAATGGGCAATTCCATGCACGACTGCGGGGAAACGGAAATTACTGGTTACCGGTCAGGTTGAAGACGATGCCTCCATCGCTCACGGAACACGATCCACCAACACGAATTTGGCATTATTGCATACCGTTCGTACGCGTTACCCCGATGCTTTCATCATCTATAAGCCTCATCCGGACGTTCTGGTGGGCAATCGCCCTGGGCATATAGCGGGGAAAGATATGCAACAACTGGCTGATTGCGTGGCACTTGATGCCGATATTATCGATTGCATTCAGCAGGTTGATGAAGTACACACCATGACGTCGCTATCAGGGTTTGAAGCGCTCATACACGGCAAAAAAGTCTTTTGCTACGGCATTCCCTTCTATGCTGGCTGGGGATTAACCACAGATGAACACACCTGTGAACGTCGACAGAACTGTATCTCCCTCAACGATTTACTGTACCAAACGCTGATTAGCTACCCCACCTACATTCACCCGAAGCTGAAACAGTGCATCACACCTGAAATGGCCATGGATTGGCTGCAGGCTCAGAAACGCCAGAACTTAAGTCTCCACCATCGTGGAGCAAGCCAGTATCTGCAACGGCAAAGTCGAAAATTGCAGATGCTATTTAACGCTATGAAAAACAGATAACGAGAAGGATCTCTATGAACAGCAATACACTCAATACACTTCTCTCTGGCAAGAATTACTTGCTACTACAAGGACCAATGGGACCTTTTTTCAATGATATGGCGGAATGGTTAGAGTCGCAGGGTCGTAAAGCCACAAATGTGGTTTTTAATGCTGGCGATCGTTTTTACTGTCGGAAACGGCAGTACCTGACGTACACGCAAACACCGAGGGAGTTTCCACATTGGTTAAAAGAGACCTGGCAGGAAGCACCTTTTGATACCATTCTATGCTTTGGCGATTGCCGTCAATTGCATCAGGCTGCAAAACGCTGGGCACAGGCCAAAGGTGTACGATTTCTGGCCTTTGAAGAGGGGTACTTACGACCACACTTCATTACGCTCGAAAAGGGTGGTGTTAATGCTTATTCCTCAATTCCCAGAGAGCCAGATTTTTATCGCAATTTACCCCCACAACCAGAGCTAGAGGTTCATAGTTTAAGACCTTCAACTAACCTGCGTATCTGGCATGCCATATGGTATTACCTGGTCAGTTGGATCTATAGGACCCAATTTCCTCAATACAGACACCATAAAGTTTTTTCCCCCTGGTATGAAGCCAAATGTTGGATCCGTGCCGGCTGGCGAAAACAGTGGTATCGTTACAAAGAACGGCATGTGATGACGTTGCTGAAAACCACGTTAGATAAACGCTATTTTCTGGCCATCCTGCAGGTATACAACGACAGCCAAATTCGCAACCACAGCCCATATAAGGATGTGCGTAATTATATTAATGATGTTATGTACTCATTTGCGAAAAAAGCTTCACCTGCAGATTTTTTGGTGTTCAAACACCATCCGATGGATCGTGGGCATCGCCTGTATGCACCGTTAATTAAAAAATTAAGCAAACTATATGGTGTAAGTAATAGGGTGATTTATGTGCATGATCTGCCAATGCCGAGCATGCTCCGCCACTCAAAAGCCGTCATCACTATCAATAGCACTGCAGGGATATCTGCACTTATTCACAACAAGCCACTTAAAGTAATGGGACAAGCTCTGTACGATATTAAAGGATTAACTTACCAAGGGCATCTTAACCAGTACTGGAACACACACTTTAAACCTGATGCTCAGCTTTTTAAGAAATTCAGTATGTATTTACGTGTAAACACACAGATTAATGTAGTTTTTTATGGAAAAAAACACCTAAAATAAATCAACATCAGGTAAATTCTCTGAGTGGAATAATGGAGAAGAAATGGTTCTTGCAATAATGATAAAAACAGTAAAAATAAAATCATTAATACTTCTTCAAGCACTCCATGTTTGAAATTTTATCCACTGAGATTCGGTGCTTATCACTGAATAACCGCCAGCTATAGATGCAACTAATTTATACTTTTACTTGGTTGCATTACAATATAAAACATACTGAACAAGATACTTTAATTCTATAAATTCATACTCAGGACAAATATTATTACAGCCATAATTTATGCATCACATACATTTGGTGATGTGCATTACTTATTTTGACGATTCCAATAGAACAGATAAACTCCTTACTTCCATATATTGTGAGATAATGGATATAACTCAATAAAAATTTAGTGGGGAGTTTCTTCTCAGCACTAATACCCCAGCCTCCGTTACTAAAGTAGGCATATCAGAAATAGGTAACCACACAATTTTAATTACCGCATTTCTATATATTTAATAAGTTTAAAGATACGAGGACATTTCGATGAAAGTCATTCAAAATCAACAAACTAAACGACTGCACTCAGCACCTTGAAGTATTTTAAGTATAAATTAATTATAAAACTCTATGAAGCCATAGCAGTAGCATAAAAATCCACACAGTCATAGTTTTTTTGACAAAGTTCCCAAACAAAAATATTATTTTTGATATTGATAATGGGAAATAACATGGGAAGAAGGAAGTGGAAAATGAAATGAATAGGCGGAAATTTTTTCTCAAACGTTTTATTAATCCGACCCTGATTTTCTTTTACAGCGAATAAGTAATCTCCGCCTTGTTTTTGTATCTTCTCAGCAATACTTTTCTGGCATCCCATTGCATCAATGATTACTAAAGATTTCTTTAAATCCAGTAAGTTAAACAACTCCAGGATCGCAGCAATCTCATTACTTTTAATTCAATTTTCACCTGACCTAATACAACACCATATTCCGTAGAAAAAGCACTTACCATATGGATTGCACCTTTCTGTTTACTTTTCTCTTATTATCTTCCCATCGATTGCAATAACGTCGCCATCAGTGATCTCATGGCCTACTCTCATCCAGTCTATGAACATTTTTCAAAGGCTGAGCTGTCTATATTGCTCACCACACGAGCAATTGTGCCATGAACAGGGATATCATTTTCAAAATAAGCATATTTATTTAGCCATTCATGACCGAAATACTCAATCTCCTGCCATTCATCAGCACCAACAATAATAGCGCATGAGGTAAGAAACAAAATATCCGTTAATTTATGTCTGATTTTACCTTGTTGACGTAGTTCAGGAATAATTGAAATATGTTCAAGAAGACTTTAAATGTTCACCAGACGTCCTATTCTAATATATCTGATTATTTGACGATTAAATTTTAGTTAAATCAACAAGGTAAAACCAAGATGAAAGTTGTGATTATCATCGCAACTTTCATGATCCCACCCTGATGCAAAACCAAGCATCTTCATTGCTCACGGATATAACAAAACTAACAATCGCTGATAAAATAATTATTTTTTTGACTATGATCGTTTGAAATTATTTATCCAATACTATTTAATAGAATTTTTTTCACTTTACATAAATAATGTCCTTCATTATAGTGATATGGATGCGTACCCCATTGATGATGAGTATCACCAAAGTTAAGGTATATAGGGGAATCTAGAAATGTGATCCCCGAGAAATCTTTTTTTAACTCTGCAACAATAGCATTGTGCATGTCATTGTATTTAGATATATTATATTTATCATTATCAAAATACTCGAACCCGTCATCTTTAAAAAAACACTCAGCCATTTTTGATTCATTTATTATGATATTTTTCATTGGAATGTAATTAATTAATAAACTAATTAATCTTTTGGCATTATTTATTGAATCAAGAATTTTTCTTTCATCATCAAATGAAATTGTAGACGTGTTTTTAAAATTCTTGTATAGCTTTGTATTCATAATACTCCATGATTTCGTGAACTTACACCTTTCACATTCAACAATATCAAACCTTTCATCCATAAAGTCTAATATAACTATAGAATCTGAATTTAAAGACTGAATAACTGCATTTGGAATTGATTTTGTTAAATCACCAATAATTGCGTTTTTTGTATTATCATTTTCAACATTAAGATTTTCTTCATCATATTTCAAAGGGTCACCAAACAATGTAGAAAATGAAACATTCATCGTTAGCATATTTATTTTAAAATTTGATGTTTTATTGTATTTATGAAAAGCACTAAAAATATCCCTGGAACAGCAACTACCAAAGATAGTTGTCGGCACGGGCTTTATCTGATAATTATTTTTAATTAATCGTGTCAAACTTTTATTCAACGATGCCATTTTTGAAACGTTACTAAATATAGAGCATTCTATTTTTGAACTTAAAGAACTTTCATTAAAATCAGGTTCAATAATTTCAACTTCAATTTTTTCAGGAATAAGTGTTATGAAATTCATTAAATTGTTAAAGAAACCAGAGTATTCTATTTTAGGGTCTATCTCTAAAAGCTCGAAAATAACATTTTCAACATTACTTATATTGGTAAAAAATCTAGCCATTTCAATATTAAAAACATTGTTTTCGAAAGGATTCCCCTTACCATTCAAATAATCATCCAATTTTTGTAGCGATAAATAAACAGTGCTGGCATTGGATTTGTCATTTTCAACACTTGAAGAAATTGAAGATGTAAAAACATATTTAATAAACATTTATTCTATTCCTCTATTACATTAATAATTCTTTTACAGTTTCTATTATCACGATATTTAAAAAATCTCTTATATTGAGAAGCATATTGTTTTTGCACAGCAACATTAGATTTAAGTAAAGATATTAAGACATTTTCTATGTCATTAACATTTCTACATATCGGTCCAGGCATTCCAGTCAAAGGACTAATTAATGGTCCACCTCTCTTAGCAAAAAATGATATTTCATCAAACCAATAAAAAATAACCGGCTTATTTTGATATACCATATCAAAAACTGCAGAGGAGAAATCAGTTATCATAATGTCAGAATTAATTAAAAGTTCCTGTACATTAACCTTATTCATATCATGAACTTTAAACGGTGCTTCGTTAATAGTTTCATTAAGAAACAAGCTCATTTTATGATGAAGACATGCCTCTATGGTATATCCATATTTGGACAATGTACTTTTTAGACAATTATCATTTAATAATTCCATCAATTTTTTATAATATGTTGACTTTACAAATTTATCAGGTTTCACAGAACTTAATTCATCACGCCAAGTCAATAGCACAAGTATTTTTTTATTTTTTACTTTATTATTTTTAGGCAACTTATCAAATCGTGAAAGCCCTGTTACAACTACTCTTTCAGGCTCAAAATCAAAATTTTTACATACAAGACTCTTTTCAAAATCCGAACTAACAATAAATTTATCCGGAAGCTCGTTCCGACGAAACATAGAGTTACGATCGTAATACCCAGCCGCTCTACTTGTTGCAAAAACGCCATGCTGAAGAAAATATTTCTTTTTATAGTTATGTTGCTCAGCAACATCCTTCCAGCGAAAGAAAACGTCCCTCATACTATCGCTAAATATATACTTATGCGCAGCATTAAAAACCATAAAGTGTTTAAAAGAGCCATACCAAATTACGTTACTAAAGCCGCTAAGATTTGTTGCGGTTTTCGCATTCTTTTTTATGACATAATAATAGTTTTCCTTTAATGAAACTCCGTCCTTCTTAATATAATCAAACAAGAAATAACTTGAGTCATTAGCTGTGTTTCCTAATCGCTCGCCAATCAATGCGATTCTTTTATCTTTAAAAACCACTTTTGAACACAATCTTGCCAAATTATATTTAGCCCTCCAATACAAATAGATTGCTTTGCTTTTCTTTTCTTTAATTTTTCTTTTAAAAGACTTTAGTTCATTCCTCTTATTAACTAATACTTTATAATCACTAATTATATTTTCACAAGAAACCGATATTCCTTTTTTTATACACGTTTTAGTATATATAGAATTCATAATTCTATGGGTTTCTGAATAAAAGCCATAATATAATAATAATAATGGTAATCGTCTCACTGGTGTAAACAAATTAATCTTATCTATACCTATTACATTTAATAGAAACTCTCTTACCATTTTATAGATTGGTTTACATTCAGATAATGAATTATCTATTGAAAATTTAGAAAGCCTATATAATATACTGCGTAATATGAACATATTAGCATGCGCAACTTGCTGCGGTGGTAATGTAAATGTTTTAGATAGCTCATGAACCTTAAGTAAATCAGTAAACACCTTTTTGTTAACTAGCTGCGTACATGATGGATTATCCTCATCATCTCGGCCTCTATAAAGATAAGTTATCTCAGTCGTTGATGAGATATGATTAGCCCTATACATGGCATGTATAACAAATATCCAATCTTCAGCGAGTTTGATGCCTTCTGGAAAAATAATATTATTACTAACAAGCAACTCTCGGCTATACATTTCCCCCCATGGTGGAGAGCTATTAATCAATATTGCACGGTGTGTAAATTTTACTTTTTGAAACGACGAACAAGCAACTTCTGCATGTGGTTCAATATACCATGAGCGCCTACTATTAAAGGCTTTAGCATGTGAGACAATAACCTCAGATCCTGTACGTTCCGCCGTAGCTAATAATGATATAAATGAATCTGGTGGCAATAGATCGTCAGAATCTAAAAATACAATATATTTCCCATGAGATATCTGCAGAGCATTGTTTCTTGCTACTGATTGGCCTTGATTTAATTGTTTCAAAAGAATTATATTATCATTCCCCTTAATATAATCCATAATAATGGCTTCGGATCGATCGGGAGAACCATCATCAATACATATAATCTCGATGAAATATTTTTTACTCCATTTATCTAACCGCTGAGCCAATACAGAATCGAGACATTCCTTTATATATTTCTCAACTCTATAGACGGGAATAATTACGGTTATTATAGCTTCCTTACAATTAGACTTCATCCACGTTGCACCATATTAATCCATGTAAATGATAAATGATTTAACAACATTAATTATTAAATCTATTTAACTCCCTGCAAAGCTAATATCTCAAGGATAGTCCTGGCTCTTGATAAGTAGAATGCTTTATTATAGTGATACGGATGAGTACCCCATAGATGAGAGTCGTCACCAAAGTTCATATATGATGGTGTCTTTATGACATTTATTTGTTTGAAAGAATCACCAATATGCTGGATTAACTTATCAACAAAAGCATTATATCTATTGATACAATATTTTCCATCATCGAAAGGTATATATTCCCCTACACTATCGAAATAATGAGAACACATAATTGTTTCGTTGATAAACACTTTTCCCAATGAGATTTTAAATTTTATTTCATTGAAGAAAATATCTATATTATTTAACGTAACTTCAATTTTTTCATCAGAGTCAAATGTCAATTTATCACAGGACTTTAGCTCCTCAAAATATTCTGTCCTTTGTAAATTCCATGATTTAGTATATTTCTGTCCGTTTTTCTTAATTAGATCAAAGCGCTCATCCATAAAATCCATAATAAGTATATTATTTTCATTCAAGTGATTGACTATATTAGCGAAAGAATTTTTATTTATATCACTTCTTACACACATCTCTAAAAATTTACTATCTAAACTGACTAACCTCTCATCAATGTTTAAAGGATCGTCAAATAATGCAGCAATACTATTTCCAGCAATATAATGATTTACGCTAAAACGACCTGTTTTATTTATATCTTCATATATTCTTATAATATCTCTTGAATCACAACTCCCATAAAGTATTGAGGAAATATTTTTTTTGTCAAAAAAACAATTAATTATATCCAGCCTGCGTTCATTTTTTATTTTGAATTCGTTTAGCTTACCAAAAATTATTTTATTTTGCTCATTGCTGTTATCTTCTAATGGAGGGGCTATAATTATTTCTATAGACTCAGGCATAATTGACAGAAATATAAAAATCTTATCTATCGCTACATCATTAAATAATAATATGGTTTCAATTGATAGTTCGGAAACATCGATACAAACACTACCGACTTCGTCTATATGGCTAAGAAACTTCCCCATTGCTATATTTATCGATCTATTACAGAACGGTTGCTCATCCAGAAGATAATAAATCAGACCATCTAGTGGGATATAAACAAAATCATCGAAACGCTCAGCATCAGGTATATCTCTATCAATAAATCTATAACTGTAGCTCATATTAACTTCTCATTAAAAATGATGAAAAACTTCATTTCATGTATTTTTAGAAAAATGTGCAATCAACATATCTTGAAGTTTAGCCTCATAATTTGCGATCTTATTATGGCTAATCGAATTAAAATCATTCGCACAAATTGAATGGGGCATTATATCTGTATCAACCGCTCCCTGTATTGTCTTATAATAATCGACAGCACTTGGTGAACGTATGTTAAAATAATAACATATATCTCTTTGCGGGTATGCTTTCCCCAAAAAATAGTTAAGCCAAGGAACAAGGAATGTTGCCATATTTAGATCATTATCAGACCTGAATTTATTATTCAAAAAACATGTTATTTGTTTATCGAAATGAAGCCATAGATACTCATATGTTGTTTTACATAATGGGACATACGTATGTATTAAAGGATTATCAACCTGAGCGCCAAAATGTTGTAAAATATCAATAGAATTGAAAGATGCAGATAATGTTGGAGTTGGCCGTCCTTTTAATCTCATTTTTTTCAAACTTTTATGGGCAACAAATAAAGAAGCAATACCATTACTCTTAAAAAAATGACTTGGTAATAATGGTCTCCCTACAAAAACATCATCATTAAAATAGATGAAATGTTCGGCGAGATTAATTATTTTATGTAAATGGGCTTCAATCACATGAGAGTTAAATGTAGGCAAAAACACTTCATCAATAATATCTTTATGATCAACAATAGAAATCTTTGAACTATTTATTTTATCTAACCATGGTGGTATTTGATTATCAGTTACTATATACATATGTCTCACCCACGGCATATATTTTAAGACACTCAATACTGAATAATAAAGTTCATCATGATTACTGAACCTTGCCTCATCAGCTGCATATGCCGCATAGGTTGTGCTACTACACCGATTATTCTCCATTCGCTCTCTCCACTCTGGGTCTTCGTTATTAACCCATGTGTAAACAACATCGATTGGAAAATCAGTTGATATAATTTTCTCCAACTCAAAATCATGTTTTAATAGAATGAATTCCTCTTCTTCTGAAACTCTTATTTCATTCCTTATAATTGGTCTTTTTTTGAGGAAATAATCTCTTAAAAAAACACTTGGGCATTTTATGAATTTTTTTATTTTCTTATTTATCATTTACTCTCCTTGGAAATAAAACAAAAACAATAAAATAAATTCATCATGAATAATTCTTTGCATATATCGATATAGCTTCATCAATATCATCAAATAACTGAAAATTATGGTTATCCAACATCAAGCAAGCTAAATCACAATACTCTTTAATGGAATGCAAGTTATGCGAAACCATCAAAAAACCGGATTCTATTTTTTTAGATTTAAACACGTCCAGGCATTTATTTCTAAACCGCGCATCACCAACTGACGTAACTTCATCTACAAGATAGTAATCAAATTTGAACGCCATACTTAAACCGAATGAAAGACGAGATCTCATACCCGATGAGTATGTTTTTATTGGCATATCAAAATATTTACCTAACTCGGAAAAATCTTCTACATATTCTATTTTTTCTTTCAATTCATCTTTTGTTGCATAAAGTCTGGAAACAAACTTAACGTTTTCACGACCAGTTAAGCTCCCCTGAAAACCACCTGATAAACCTACTGGCCAAGAGATTGTTTTATTCGTTATAATGCTACCTCTATCAGGTCTATCGATCCCTCCAATAACTCGCAAAAGCGTAGTTTTACCCACTCCATTTCGCCCGATTAATCCTATGCTTTTATTTTCAGGAAGTTCCATGTTGATATTTTTAAAAACATAATGTCTGCCATTCTTTGTCATATATGACTTTGTCAAATTATTAATTAATATCATGATGTGAGCATTTTCTCCTCACGATAGGAATATAATAGAAGACTAATAAATGAAATAGTTAATGTAACCATAAATAAATAACTCAGACTCACACCCTCACTAGAATAACCGATAACAACAGATGCTCTAGTTAGTTCAACAACGTGTACAATTGGATTCCATAACAAATATGGCCAGTAATCTTTGGGAACCGCATGCAATGGAAACATAACACATGAGATAAAATAGAACGGCTTTATAATTATTGGTAAGAACTTCTCCGTCTCAGGAAATGAACTACCAATCACCATGAATATCACTCCGACACTACTTGAAAAAATGAGTAATAACACCCATGTCAATATGAGCATAGAAACATTTGGGAAAGATATGTTTTCACCTAAAAGCCATAAAATAATCATCAAAGTTATATATGCAAAAAGATAGATAAAAAACTCTAAAAATGCTCTTGCTAATACAGTATCAATGGGTTTAACTGGCCGATAGTTAAATAACCCTTTGTTTGCCTCAATTGCCGATATAGACCGATTTGTGATGTCACTAAACATAAAGTAAGGGATAATCCCATTTACCAAAAATACTGGAAATGAAATATCCGGCATCGTCCTATGTACAACATACCCGAATATCCCCACCATAACCATCAGGTGTGCTGCAGGCTCCAGAACCGCCCACAGATACCCCAGTCGGTACTTACCAAAGCGTGTTTTTATTTCTCGCATGAATAGTGCTTTGATAACCGCGTGTTGCACTTCTAAGCCACTTCTTGCCATATTTCCCATAAATCCAT
Organism: Citrobacter sp. Cu233; assembly: GCF_030332225.1. Taxonomy (GTDB): domain Bacteria; phylum Pseudomonadota; class Gammaproteobacteria; order Enterobacterales; family Enterobacteriaceae; genus Citrobacter. Next base: position 244,993 of record NZ_JAOWIF010000042.1, on the reverse strand, counting down.
TTATTTTAGATACGCTACCGCCCATGGCTATAGCTACCAACGAACTAATAGAGAGTGGAATTATAATTTTGATAAATATTTAATGGAGGGGATAGATAAAAATGAAACTTAATATGTAATATACATTTCAGATATGCAAAGTCCCGAAACATCACTCCATTGAGCATTTCAGAAGACACCTATGTCTTATCATACTGTACGCAATGTTAAATCTTTTTGGGGACGTGTTGATTTAATTTAATTAAAAAGTTTTTTTAGAAAAAATAACGATTATAAATAAATTACAATGATAATTAAGTGTGAAATATAATTAATAAAGATATAGTTTGTTTTATTTAAAATAATAATGTTTATTAAATTTAAAAAACCAACATATATATTATTGATGTATATAATAACGATTGTGTTATATAGGCAGGATTTCTCTTTTGGAGAAACCCTGTTCCCTTAGTCGCCCATTAACTCTTTAACCAGTTCCACACAGCGCAGAAACCGCGAGTCATAGTCAGCTTCCTTAACATGCACAAATTTGATGTTGTTTTCCTGTAGCATCTCCACCAGCAGAGACTGAAATGCCTTACGGTCAACTGAACTCCCAAGGCTGCGTAATCCATCCGCCACCCACGGCGTGTTGTTTTCCAGCAGAATAACCAGGTCAAAGCGGTATTCGTCAATCAATGCTTGCACAAACGGATGCTCACGCCCTTCGTACTTTTTACAGAATGCCTGGGTGGTGACGAAGTCAGTGTCGATAAATGCCACTTTATTGGCATATTTCACTGCGAAATCAATGTACTGTGCCTGTCCCAGCGCGATCTTATCGTAGTCCGAGTACTGCAACGCCATCTCGTCCCCCCCCAAATGGGAAAAGACGTAATCACGCCCATATTCCCACGCACTGGTGGTGTTAAAGATGTTGGCGAGCTTATTCACCAGCGTCGATTTACCGCTCGATTCTCCACCGAGGATCGCCACGGTGCGCACGAAAAACGGCTTCACTTCTGTCGGGATATATTCCCAGTAGCGGAATGGGTTTTCCCGAATTTGCCCGCCGCTGATACTCATAAATGTCCGTTTGGGATCAACCAGTACCGTTTCAATGCCCAGATGTTCAAGATATTGCGGGGCATCAGATTCTTCAGATGTGTAAATCCAGTTTGGCTGAATCCCCTTTTCCTGCATAAACGTTTTGATGCCATTACTCCAGACATCCCAACCGTGCGGATAAGGCTCCATGCCTTCCTCATTGAAAGCATGGATACGGATGTTTTTCTGATATTTAAAGGTCTGCAACAGCCAGCGCAGACGATCGGAAACCGTGGGCTGTTGTGACATGGCACTGTCTTCAAACAGACTGCGGTCGCGCGTATCGTCATAGCCCATAATGATATGCAGCTCATCGACCTGGCTACAGGCGCGCTGAATAAGATAGATATGACCGGTATGCAGCGGATAAAACTTGCCAAATACCACACCGATATTTTTCTGCTGACGGGGAAACTCAAGCCCCAAAAAACGGTGCAGTGCCTCCAGCTTTTGCGCGCTGGGGCTTTTGATTTTGGCATTCAACAGTTGACTGAGATATCCCTTGGTCATGCCACTGGCATCCGCCACTTGTTGCAGGGTACAGCCCTTTTGCTTAATGGCGGTTTTCAGATAATCAAATGACACAAGAGCCTCCTGCTTTACTAAAAAAACGAAATACCCTGGAACGAATATTAAATTATAAGTCGTCAAACACGCTTAACGCATCTGCAAGCTTTTTAACGCCAAAAACCTGCATTCCTTCCGGTACTTTTTTCGGTACGTTAGCGGCAGGCACAATCGCCCGGCGGAAGCCGTGCTTCGCCGCTTCCGAAATACGTTCCTGACCACTGGGAACCGGACGGATTTCACCTGCCAGCCCCACTTCACCAAAGACGACTAAATCCTGCGGTAGCGGTCTGTCGCGTAAGCTGGAAACCATCGCCAGCAGCAGCGCCAGGTCGGCACTGGTTTCAGTGACTTTTACCCCCCCCACCACATTGACGAACACATCCTGATCCGCCATCTGCAAACCACCGTGACGGTGCAGTACCGCCAGCAGAATCGCCAGGCGGTTTTGTTCCAGCCCAACCGCCACGCGACGTGGATTCGACATCATGGAGTGATCGACCAATGCCTGGATCTCCACCAGTAATGGACGTGTCCCTTCCCAGACCACCATTACTGAGCTGCCGGAGGTCACTTCATCACCGCGACTTAAAAAGATGGCAGAAGGGTTGCTGACTTCGCGCAGTCCCTGCTCGGTCATCGCGAAGACACCAAGCTCATTCACCGCACCAAAACGGTTCTTATGGCTACGCAGGGTACGAAAACGAGAGTCAGCATCACCGTCGAGCAGCACCGAGCAGTCAATGCAGTGCTCCAGTACCTTTGGCCCGGCCAGCGACCCGTCTTTGGTGACATGGCCGACCATAACAATCGCCACACCACGCGTTTTAGCAAAGCGCGTCAGGTAAGCGGCGGTTTCCCGCACTTGCGCCACACTGCCTGGCGAAGACTGAATATCCGCCATATGCATCACCTGAATGGAGTCGATAACCATCAGCTTCGGCTGTTCTTCTTCTGCAATCAGGCAAATTTGCTCAATGCTGGTTTCCGACAGCATATTCAGATTCGCCGTCGGCAGACCAAGTCGGTGTGCACGCATCGCGACCTGCTGCAAAGATTCTTCCCCTGTGACGTACAAGGTTTTCATCTGCTCGGCAAGCTTACACAACGTTTGTAGCAGCAGCGTCGACTTCCCTGCTCCGGGGTTGCCGCCAATCAGAATGGCGCTACCCGGCACCACACCGCCGCCCAGTACGCGATCGAATTCTTTAAAACCGGTAGAGAAACGCGGCAACTCCTCGAGGCTAATATCAGACAGCTTCTGCACCTTTGCGACACCTGCATTCCCGGCGTAGCCGCTGAGTCGCTCGTTACGCGCCACCGTAGGCGACGCCGCAAGACGTACCTCGGTAATGGTGTTCCAGGCCTGACAAGCGCTACATTGACCCTGCCAGCGCGGGTAATCGGCCCCACATTCATTACAAACAAAGGCGCGTTTAGGAGCTTTTGCCACGTTTTACCTCTTTATTTTTGATTCAGGCTGCCAGAGAGGATGCAGAACACCCCCATCAGGTCAGCATGACGGATAGTAATTTCCGTCTTCTCATTCACTTTCGGTTTAGCATGGAAGGCGATTCCTAACCCTGCCGTTTTGATCATCGGCAGATCGTTGGCACCATCGCCGATCGCCACCGTCTGCGCCATCGGGATTTCATACTCTTGCGCCAGGCGTGTCAGGGTATTGGCTTTGTACTGCGCATCAACGATATCGCCAATCACGTTGCCAGTGAATTTACCATCCATGATTTCCAGCTCATTCGCCACAACGGCAGTCAGCCGCAGTTTTTCACGCAGGTATTCCGCAAAGAAGGTAAAACCACCGGAGGCAATAGCCACTTTCCATCCCAGCGTTTCCAGCTTCAGCACCAGCTGCGTCAGGCCTGGCATCAGCGGTAAGTTTTCACGCACCTGTTGCAGAATGTTGGCATCGGCCCCTTTCAGGGTGGCAACGCGGCTGCGCAGGCTGGCGGTAAAATCCAGTTCACCACGCATCGCGCGTTCGGTCACTTCCGCGACCATTTCGCCCGTGCCGGCCAGTTTGGCGATTTCGTCAATACATTCGATCTGGATAGCCGTAGAGTCCATATCCATAACCAGTAGCCCTGGCGAACGCAGATGGGGAATTTTACCTAATGGCGCAACATCCAGTTTGGCATCATGCGCCAGTTTTGTCGCACGCGGCGTTAACGACCCCGCGAGGCGAATCACCTGATAATCCTCGACGCACCAGGCGGCTACGATCACCATCGCCGCGCCCAGTTTGCCCTGGTATTGCGTTAAGCGTTGTTTATCCAGCCCACGACCATACAGCAGCCAGCCACTGCGGCCTGCATGGTAGTCCAGCGGCATGACTTCATCACCGCTTAAAGAAAGGGGCAGACCTGGCCACAGAGAGACATCTTCAGGTAGATCGCACCAGGTAATGTTAGGCATTAAAGCTCCTGTAAAATCGTTCGGGTCGGAATCATCCAGGGGAAAATAACGCATGAGGCTACCCTGTAACCAGCGCTTCTGGCAACATTAAGCCTCAAATTTTCAGCAGGTGGAATATGGCTCGCGCAAAACTGAAATTCCGACTTCATCGTGCAGTGATTGTATTGTCCTGTCTCGCGTTGCTTGTTGCCCTGATGCAGGGGGCATCCTGGTTTAGTCAAAGCCACCAGCAGCAACGTAATCCGCAGTTGGAAGAGCTGGCCCGTACACTGGCCCGCCAGGTCACCTTAAACGTCGCGCCGCTGATGCGTACCGAAACACCGGATGAAAAACGCATCAAAGCCGTACTCACGCAGTTAACGGAGAGTAGCCGTATTCTGGATGCTGGTGTGTACGATGAACAGGGCGATCTGATTACCCGCACCGGTGAGAGCGTCAATGTCCGTGACCGGCTGGCGCTCGATGGCAAAAAAGCCGGGGGCTATTTTAATCAGCAAATCGTTGAGCCCATTCAGGGGAGAAACGGTCCGCTGGGTTATCTGCGACTGACACTCGACACCCACACGCTTGCCACCGAGGCAAAGCAGGTAGACAACACCACCAACATCTTACGCCTGATGCTGCTCCTGTCACTGGCTATTGGCGTAGTCCTCACTCGCACATTATTGCAAGGCAAGCGTACCCGCTGGCAACAATCTCCATTCCTGCTTACCGCCAACAAGCCAGTGCAGGAAGAAGACACCGAGAAAAAAGAGTAATTCAAAGAAAGGAAATCAACCATGACAACACTACGCCTGCTTATCTCTGACTCTCACGATCCCTGGTTTAACCTGGCCGTTGAAGAGTGCATTTTCCGCCAGATGCCCGCCACGCAGCGCGTCCTGTTTTTATGGCGTAACGCCGATACGGTGGTGATTGGCCGGGCGCAAAACCCGTGGAAAGAGTGCAATACCCGACGCATGGAAGAGGATAACGTGCGGTTGGCACGTCGCAGCAGCGGCGGTGGCGCGGTATTTCACGATCTCGGGAATACCTGCTTTACCTTTATGGCCGGCAAACCGGAGTATGACAAAACCATCTCCACTGCTATCGTATTGAATGCGTTGAATTCGCTGGGTGTAAACGCCGATGCCTCCGGACGTAACGATCTGGTGGTCAAAACGGCCGAGGGCGATCGCAAGGTCTCTGGTTCCGCATATCGGGAAACCAAGGATCGTGGATTTCACCACGGAACACTGCTGTTGAATGCCGACCTCAGTCGACTGGCCAACTACCTGAACCCCGATAAAAAGAAACTCGCCGCGAAAGGGATTACCTCCGTACGCTCGCGAGTTGCCAATTTGACTGAATTGTTACCGGGCATTACCCCCGAACAGGTGTGTAAGGCTGTTACAGAAGCCTTTTTTGAACACTACGGCGAACGCGTAGATGCCGAAATTATCTCTCCCGACAAAACACCGGATCTGCCGAATTTTGCCGAAACCTTCGCCCGCCAAAGCAGTTGGGAATGGAATTTTGGTCAGGCCCCCGCCTTCTCACATCTGCTTGATGAGCGCTTTACCTGGGGCGGCGTCGAGCTGCATTTCGACGTCGAAAAAGGCCACATCACCCGTGCACAGGTCTTTACCGACAGTCTCAACCCCGCGCCGTTAGAAGCGCTGGCAGGTCGTCTGCAAGGGTGTCTGTATCGTGCTGATAGGTTGCAACAGGAATGTGAGGCGCTACTGATGGACTTCCCTGAACAAGAAAAAGAGCTGCGAGAATTGTCGGTGTGGATTGCGAACGCGGTACGTTAAGTCCTCTTTAAGCAAGCCGCTGAATAACCCCCCTGGCTAACGTCAGTTTTTCCAGCATTGCGCGGGCAATTTGTCGAAATCCCGCGCTGATGCGCGCATCATCTGCAACATGCAGCCAGAATGCTTCAGCGAGTGGCAGAGCAAATTCCCACGCGCCTCTGTTTACCGTCGCATCTACTTTTATATCAACCGCTTCAGTACGCAACGAACCCACTCCAGAGGGGGCAAACGACATCGGCAGCATGTCGTAAACAGGAGCCAGCGCCATAGGCGGAGCGGACAAATAGAACGAAAGATTACCAGCATGCATATCGCTGTTGGCTATCAAGCGACCAAACGCCCAGATTATCTCGGTTTGTTGACAGGAATGTGCATCTATATAGCCCTGCACTGCCAGTTGGCGCGTGACAACAGGCCAGGTTCCCAGTGAGGAGGCATACTCACTTTGCAACGCTTCAAGAGAGACTACCTGCCGCCTGACGCGTACGCCTGTGCAATCAAACCTGATGCTTTCCAAAAATACCTGCCCTGCATCACTATAATAAGCCGTGGCGTGACTTGCAGAAACATTCGCCCCCTCCAGCACCGATAGCGCAATAGATTCGGCAATCAGCAGATCGCTCCAGCGCTCAGAAATAATGCTCCGCTCCCGCGCACTGAATTTAACCAACGCATTTTTATTTCCTTGCTCCGTCTGCACAAAACAGCTGAATTTAGGCTGCTCACCACCGGCAGAGGAACCGATAACTTCACCAGCTAACGCATCCTCGGCGAGCTGTTGAAAACGCGTAATTTTATCAGAGTGGGCAATGGCGATCGGTTCTGGCGCGTCTACCCAACGCTGGTAATTATCTTCACCGATGATCCATCCTCCCGCATTTTCACCCACATACGTACGCAGTGCGTACAGCACTTCATCCTCTTGCCACAAACGAATATCATCCGGCAGGTTGGTATGTTGTGCGATAGCTCTTCCCCAGGCTCGCCCAAGGAAGCCCTGCGGTCTCAGATCGGTGAGATACCACGGCAGACCATCAAACCACTGCCATTCTCCAGAAGACAACGCGACCAGACAGCTCCCCTGCGGCCAACAGGGGTAAATAACGCCAAACTTACAGGCACTCCCTTGTGCATCGACCAGCCACAACGGAAACGACGTTACACCACGAATCGGTTTAATGAGCGCATAGCGTGTTGCCCGGGCTTTACCAAACTGCATGACCTCTTCATGCGTTGATACAAGACGAGAAAAGGTCGCCTGGCTGATTGCCAGCGACTGTCGTAGTTCAGGTGCTGAACGTGGCCCCTGGAGTAGCAAATCGGTTAACGCGCTCATTAATGAATAGATTCATGAATAGATAATTGAATGCATTAAATGGTATAGCTAATTAATTTGTCAATATAAAATGGAATCAAGGAAGGGATTGATGAATGGATACTTGAAAGAAAAAGGGGCAAATGATGCCCCTTATAGAAAACTTACTCTTTATCGCCCAGCAGAACGGATTCCAGTGCGATCTTGATCATGTCGTTGAAGGTCGTCTGACGTTCAGCGGCAGTGGTCTGCTCGTGAGTACGGATATGGTCGGACACGGTGCAGATGGTCAGCGCTTTCGCACCAAATTCAGCCGCAACGCCATAGATACCCGCCGCTTCCATTTCCACGCCCAGTACGCCGTACTTTTCCATCACGTCGAACATTTCGCCGTCCGGAGAGTAGAACAGGTCAGCGGAGAACAGGTTGCCCACACGCGCGTCAACGCCCAGCGCTTTTGCCGCATCAACAGCGTTACGCACCATGTCGAAATCAGCGATAGCTGCAAAGTCATGATCTTTAAAGCGGATACGGTTAACTTTGGAGTCAGTGCAGGCCCCCATACCGATAACCACGTCACGCAGTTTGACGTCCATACGCACAGCGCCACAGGAGCCTACGCGAATGATTTTCTTCACGCCGAAATCAGTGATCAGCTCTTTGGTGTAGATAGAGCAGGACGGGATACCCATACCGTGACCCATAACAGAGATCTTACGGCCTTTGTAAGTCCCGGTGAAACCTAACATGCCGCGAACGTTGTTTACTTCACGGACATCTTCGAGGAAAGTTTCAGCAATGTGCTTCGCACGCAGTGGGTCGCCCGGCATCAAAACGACGTCAGCGAAATCACCCATTTCTGCATTAATATGTGGAGTTGCCATCTTCAGTTCCCTTTTAATTTGTTGTTTTTGCCGGGTGGCGCAATGCCGCCCGGCAATCAATTACAGCATGTTTTTACCGTAGTCCATTGGCGACGTACCGAAGTAGCTCGCCAGCGTCTGACCGATATCCGCGAAGGTTTCACGGTGGCCTAAAGAACCAGGTTTCACTTTCGGGCCGTAAATCAGCACCGGAATGTGTTCACGGGTATGGTCGGTACCAGTCCAGCTCGGGTCACAGCCGTGGTCAGCGGTCAGGATCAGAATGTCATCTTCACCCACCAGCTCCATCAACTCTGGCAGACGGCGGTCGAACAACTCCAGACCGGCAGCATAGCCAGCGATATCGCGACGGTGGCCCCAGGAAGAATCGAAATCAACAAAGTTAGTGAAGACGATTGTCTCATCACCCGCTTCTTTCATCTCTTTGATGGTGGCGTCGAACAGCGCGTCCAGACCGGTTGCTTTCACTTTTTTAGTGATACCGCAGTTCGCGTAGATGTCCGCAATCTTACCAACGGACACGACATGACCTTTTTTCTCATCGACCAGTTTCTGCAGTACCGTCGGCGCTGGCGGCTCAACAGCCAGATCGTGACGGTTACCGGTACGCTGGAAGTTACCGGCCTTGTCACCGATAAACGGACGCGCGATAACACGGCCAATGTTGTAGCCGCCTTCGGTCAACTCTTCGCGTGCGATTTCACACAGTTCGTAGAGTTTATCCAGGCCAAAGGTTTCTTCATGGCAGGCGATCTGGAACACGGAGTCAGCAGAGGTATAGAAAATCGGCTTGCCGGTTTTCATATGTTCTTCACCCAGTTGATCCAAAATCACCGTACCGGAAGAGTGGCAGTTACCGAGGTAGCCCGGCAGATTGGCACGCTTAACCAGTTTATCCAGCAATTCTTGTGGGAAGCTGTTCTCATGATCGGAGAAATATCCCCAGTCAAACAGAACCGGAACACCGGCGATTTCCCAGTGGCCAGACGGCGTGTCTTTGCCGGAAGAGAGTTCATGCGCCCATGCGTAGGCACCAATCACTTCCGCGTTGCCGTCCATACCCGCAGCAATTTTACCCGTCGAGCCTTCGTGAGCTTTCACCAGACCCAGACGAGTCAGGTTAGGCAGATTCAGTGGGCCTTTGCGGCCATTGTCAGCTTCGCCTTTCGCACAAGCTTCTGCAATATGACCCATAGTGTCTGAACCTACGTCGCCAAAGCGCTCCGCATCTTCAGTCGCACCAATACCAAAGGAGTCCAGCACCATAATAAATGCACGTTTCATCTTGTTCTCCATACATCTGCGCCGCAAAAAAGCGATCAGATCAGTATACAGTTATTCGGTTATACGACGATAGACTGTCGGTGTAATTTCTGGCGCGTTGTCGTCAAGGCTGATTGCCGCTTTGACCGCTTTCGCCGCTTCCTGCCAGCTGGCTTCGTCTTTGGCGTGGATTACCGCCAGCGGACGCTGACCATCAACACTGTCGCCCAGACGCGCCATGTCGGTGAAACCGACGCTGTAATCAATGGTGTCCGAAGCCTGACGGCGACCGCCGCCCATGGAAACGACCGCCATACCCAGCGCACGGGTATCCATCGCGCTGACAAAACCTTCGGTATCAGCATATACCGCTTTGCTGAGCATTGCCGTCGGCAGGTACTTCGCATAGTTTTCCACGAAGTCGGTTGGGCCTTTCTGCGCCGCAACCATGCGGCCAAAAATTTCTGCCGCTTTACCGTTATCCAGTACGGCCTGCAACTTCGTGCGGGCTTCTGCGTCATCTTTCGCCAGTTTACCGGAGATCAACATCTCCACGCACAGCGCCATGGTGACGTCTAACAAACGCGGATTGCGGTATTCGCCGGTCAGGAACTGCACAGCTTCACGGACTTCAACCGCGTTACCGGCGCTGGAAGCCAGCACCTGGTTCATATCCGTTAACAGTGCGGTGGTACGCACGCCTGCACCGTTCGCCACACCGACAATCGCTTCGGCAAGGGCTTCTGAAAGTTCATAGGTCGGCATAAAGGCGCCACTGCCGACTTTGACGTCCATCACCAGCGCATCCAGCCCTTCCGCCAGCTTTTTAGCCAGGATGGAACCGGTGATCAACGGAATGGAATCCACCGTCGCGGTAATATCGCGGGTGGCATAAAAACGTTTGTCCGCCGGTGCGAGCGAACTGGTTTGTCCAATTATCGCCACACCCACGTCTTTAATAATTTCACGGAAACGCGCGTCGTCCGGGAAGATATCAAATCCCGGAATGGCTTCCAGTTTATCCAGCGTACCGCCGGTATGACCCAGGCCTCGCCCGGAAATCATCGGGATGTAGCCGCCGCATGCTGCGACCATCGGGCCTAACATCAGTGACGTCACGTCACCTACACCACCGGTAGAGTGTTTATCCACAATCGGGCCGTTCAGCTGCAAACTTTTCCAGTCCAGCACAGTTCCTGAATCACGCATTGCCATGGTCAGCGAGACACGCTCAGGCATTGTCATATCGTGGAAGAAAATGGTCATCGCCAGGGCGGCGATTTGCCCTTCAGAGATGGTGTTGTCGCGAATACCGTTAATAAAGAAACGAATTTCTTCATCACTCAGCGCATGACCATCACGTTTTTTACGAATAATTTCTTGTGCGAGAAACAAGGTAACCTCCCGATTATGGGCCGGGAAAGCACTGTGCTCCCCGGCGGGTCGTATTGATGCCGGATGGCGGCTAGCGCCTGATCCGGCCTACGATGGGCAATGAAAACTTAGTAGCTGCTTGCGCTCTTACCGTCGCCGTGACCCAGCGCTTTCAGCAGGCTAGCCAGCAGGCTGGATGCGCCAAAACGGTAGTGACGGGAATCGGCCCAGTCAGCGCCAAACAGTTCATCGGCAATCGCCAGGAACTGCTGCGCATCTTCAGCGGTACGCACACCACCAGCCGGTTTGAAACCAACAGTTTTAGAAACACCCATATCGCGGATCACTTCCATCATGATGCGTGCGCTTTCCGGCGTCGCATTGACCGGTACTTTACCGGTAGATGTTTTGATGAAATCAGCACCGGCTTTGATGGAGATTTCAGATGCTTTACGAATCAGAGCTTCTTCTTTCAATTCGCCAGTTTCGATGATCACTTTCAGCAGCACATTGGCTGCTGCGCACGCGTCTTTACAGGCTTTAACCAGATCGAAACCAATCTGCTCATTGCCTGCGATCAGTGCACGATACGGGAATACCACATCAACTTCGTCTGCACCGTAGGCAATCGCGGCGCGGGTTTCTGCGAGCGCGATCTCGATATCGTCGTTGCCATGCGGGAAGTTAGTAACGGTGGCAATACGGATGTCCGGTGTGCCCTGCTCTTTCAGAGTCTTACGCGCAATAGGGATGAAACGCGGATAGATGCAGATTGCGGCAGTGTTGCCAACCGGGGTCTTCGCCTGATGACACAGCGCGATCACTTTTTCATTGGTATCGTCGTCATTCAGGGTGGTCAGGTCCATCAGTTTCAGTGCACGCAGGCTGCTTGCTGTTAAATCGGTCATAACATTCTCCAACGGCATCGCCGTATAAAATTTCACCTTGCGAGTTTGTTAGTATTCTAACATCCGCTCGCTATTACACTTCGATATACATCACAGTTAATGAAAACCACATACAGATTTGCATTACTCTAATGAGATCTACTTCAAATAAATGACCTTTACTGGCGACGTGCGGTGACTTCAGGCGCATCCGGATCAAAGGTTGGCGCTGCGTTGCTTCCTACAATGGCGCTTAACCTTCAGTACATAAAGGAACTAACGATGCCCACGTCAAGCGAACTCGCACTGCAACAGCGCTGCCAACAAATCGTGACCAGTCCAGTGCTCAGCCCTGAACAAAAACGTCATTTTCTGGCACTGGAGGCAGAAAACGCTTTGCCGTATCCACAGTTGCCTGCTGAAGCACGCCAGGCGCTGGATGACGGGGTTATCTGCGATATGTACGAAGGTCATGCCCCGTTCAAACCGCGCTACGTATTACCCGATTACGCGCATTTTCTGGCCAACGGTTCATCATGGCTGGAACTGGAAGGAGCAGAGGATCTCGATGACGCATTATCCTTACTCACCATTCTTTACCACCACGTTCCGTCAGTGACGTCGATGCCGGTATACCTCGGCCAACTCGATGCATTGCTGCAACCGTATGTTAGAATTCTAACACAAGACGAGATCGATATTCGAATAAAACGTTTCTGGCGTTATCTCGACAGAACGCTGCCTGATGCGTTTATGCACGCCAATATCGGTCCTGCCGACACGCCTGTAACGCGGGCAATTTTACGCGCAGATGCAGAGTTAAAGCAGGTTTCGCCCAACCTGACATTTATTTATGATCCGCAAATTACACCTGACGATCTGCTGCTCAACGTGGCACAAAATATCTGCGAATGCAGTAAACCGCACATTTCTAACGGCCCTGAAAATGATAAAATTTTCACAAAAGGCCACTATGGCGTCGTCAGTTGTTACAACTCACTGCCACTTGCGGGCGGTGGAAGCACACTGGTCAGACTCAATCTGAAAGCCATTGCAGAACGCAGCACCTCTGTCGATGACTTCTTTACGCGCACCCTACCGCATTACTGCCAACAGCAAATCGCCATCATTGATTCACGATGTGAATTCCTCTACGAGAAATCACATTTCTTTGAGAATAGCTTCCTGGTACAGGAAGGGTTGATCGATCCCGAACGTTTTGTGCCTATGTTTGGCATGTATGGCCTGGCAGAAGCCGTAAACCTGCTGTGTGAGCAAGCAGGACACAACGCGCGTTACGGCAAAGAGGAGTACGCTAACCAGCTTGGTTATCGTATTAGTGCCCAGCTCGCCGACTTTGTTAACAACACACCGGTGAAATATGGCTGGAAGCAGCGCGCGATGCTGCATGCGCAGTCCGGCATCAGTTCTGATATCGGCACCACGCCGGGCGCGCGTCTGCCATATGGTGATGAACCCGATCCCATCACCCATCTGCAAACCGTCGCGCCGCATCATGCGTATTATCACGCCGGGATCAGCGATATTCTCACGCTGGACGAAACCATCAAACGTAACCCACAGGCGCTGGTACAACTTTGCCTCGGCGCGTTCAACGCCGGTATGCGTGAGTTTACCGCCAACGTGAGCGGCAACGATCTGGTTCGCGTCACCGGTTATATGGTGCGCCTGTCGGATCTGGAAAAATATCGCTCCGAAGGTTCACGTACCAACACCACCTGGCTGGGCGAAGAAGCCGCGCGCAATACGCGTATTCTGGAACGACAACCTCGTGTGATTAGTCATGAACAGCAGATGCGCTTCAGTAAGTAAGCTGATTCCTTTCTCCTGCGTCGACGGGCCAGGCAGTCGTCTGGCCCTGTTCCTGCAGGGGTGCAATCTGCGCTGTAAAAATTGCCACAATCCGTGGACGATGGGCCGCTGCAACGATTGCGGGGAATGTGTGCTGCATTGCCCGCATGAAGCGTTAAGTCTGAGCGCGGGAAAAGTATGGTGGCAATCTGATATTTGCCAGCAATGCGACACCTGCCTGCATATGTGTCCTCAGCAGGCCACGCCGATGACGCTGACCATGAGCGTGGATGAGGTGCTGCAGCATGTTCGTAAAGCCTCGCCGTTTATTGAAGGAATGACGGTCAGCGGTGGTGAGGCGACAACACAGTTACCATTTATTATTGCGCTATTTGGTGCGATCAAAAGCGATCCGCATCTGCAGCATCTCACCTGCCTGGTGGACAGCAACGGTATGCTGAGCGAAACCGGCTGGAAAAAGTTGCTACCGGTTTGTGACGGTGCAATGCTCGATCTAAAGGCCTGGGATAGCGCATGTCATCTGCAACTGACAGGGCGTGATAATGCTCTGATTAAAAACAGTATTATTTTTCTGGCAGACCAGGGAAAACTCGCGGAATTACGCCTGTTGGTGATCCCCGGTCAGGTAGACTATCTGCAACACATTGACCCGCTGTCTGCGTTTATTCATCGCTTAGGTAACGTGCCTGTGCGGCTTAATGCCTTTCATGCGCATGGGGTGTATGGCGACGCGCAATCCTGGCCGGGTGCCACGCCGGGAGATGTGGATCAACTGGCAAATGCGTTACGCAAGCGTGGCGTGGATAATTTGATCTTCCCGGCGCTGTACCTGTGATTGCCGGATGCGACGACATCATTTGTAGGCTGGATAAGACGCAGCCGCCATCTGGCACTCAACAATCACACATCAAACAACGCCGTCGTATTGCGATACAGCGCGTCAGCAATCACATCCGTGGGTTCAGAGCGCAGTTCGCATAATGCGGTAAAAACTCTGACCACCTGCTCAGGACGATTAGGCTGGCCCTGAAAACCGTTAAGCGGCATATCCGGCGCATCGGTTTCCAACAGCAGCGATTCCAGCGGCAATGTCGCCATCACCTCACGCGTTTTGCTGGCGCGTGGATAGGTGATGGTCCCACCAACACCGAGCTTGTACCCCAGTTGTACAAAACGCGTTGCCTGTTGCAGGCTTCCGGCAAAGCCATGCACCACACCGGTTCGCGGGAGAGCATGGCGTTTAAGATGCATAGCCAACTTGTCATGGGTACGGCGCGAATGGAGGATCACCGGAAGATCGTAACGCTTCGCCAGCTTAAGCTGTGCTTCCAGCACCCTTTCCTGTTTATCAAACTGCGGATCGTCACGCCAGAGATCCAGTCCGATCTCACCGACCGCTACCAGCTTCTGTGGTCGTTGCTCCAATTCCTGTTGCAACCTGTCCAGACCGTCATCATCGTGATCTTCAATAACAATGGGATGCAGACCCAGCGCGGCATACAACGCAGGATAATCTTCCGCTAACGCCAGTACGCGTGAAAAGTTCATCGCCTGCGTTGCCGGAACAATAATATGGTGCACACCGACGTCAGCCGCACGCTGGAGGCTGGCTGGCTCATCGCCGGTAAAGGGGGGGAAATCAAAATGACAATGCGTATCGATAAACCGGGGACTCACGCCAGATCCTCATTTTTAAACGTCGTATCGTTGGCCTGGGGCGCACTGCTCGCAACGGATGCATGGGCATCGTTGGCAACGGGGGCAGGTGGAACCACCACCGGGCTGGGCACCACAATCTTCGGCGTCTGACGAGGCAACGGCGCGTTTTTCGCCAACAGTTTACCAATAGTTGCCAAAAAATAGCGCCCGCACAGACGTCCGGTTTTGTAGTCTTCACGCAATGCCGGAATACGGCTCCCCAGTGCCATACTGTGGAGCGGTTTTGGTGGGTAGATCTCAAAGATACGCAGCTTGCCCGGCGGTTTTTCGATAAAGCGCTGAATAGCGCGGTAGCTGGCTTCATGATGTTGAACCAGATTCACCAGCGGCTGCAGACTGCTCTCCCCCAGCCAGCGCTCCATACGTTTGAACCATTGTGGGGTGTAGTACATTTGCGACGGCACGGTGCGGATCACCACCAGCGTTTTCGCCCCTTGCTTCGCCGCCTCCTGAACGGGTATGGCGTCACTGACCCCACCATCCAGATAGTTTACGCCATCCAACACAACCCCTGAACGATAGAATCCCGGAATCGCACTGGATGCGCGAATGAGATCCAGCCAATTGTGCCGGTTTGGCGAAAAATAACCCGGTGTGTAGTCATCTCCCCGGCAGGCGCACATATAAAACGCTTTACCTGCCTCAAACAGGCGCTCCGCGTTATCCAGCGCCAGCGGCATCTGCGCAGCGGTGGAGTCCACCAGCCAGTCGAGATCGATGAGATTTCCCCCGCGCACAAACCGCACCGGGTCAAAGAATTCGCGTCGGGTGGTGTAGCGCATGATCACTTTGCGCCCGTAGCCGGGTTGGTTACAGAGATAGGCTGACAGGTTTTGCGCGCCAGCAGATGTCCCGTAGAAGAGATCGAAAGGATTAAATTGCGCACGCATGAACTCATCCAGTACGCCGGCAGTAAAGATCCCCCGTTGCCCTCCGCCTTCGCACACCAGCGCCATACTGCCTGGTTGAAATGGACGTAACGATAACGGCGCTATATTACCGAGCGTGACGGGTATTCTCTGCCCCACCTCTGCCTTCCTGTTTTTTTGTAATAGAGCAACAAGGTAACGCAAATTGCCCAGCGCTAAAACCGTAAAAGCCAGTCCAATGGACTGGCATAGTAGCAATTATTCTTTACAGCTAATCCCCAAAATAATTCGAGTTACAGGAAAGCGGTAAGTGCGTGAGTCCCGATGAGCTTACTCTGGTAAGTGATTCGGGTAAGCGCGTGTAGCCAACGCACCTGTAACTTGAAGAATAAAGGGATACGCTAGGGTCGTTTACGGCCAGTGAATAGGCTGACCAGGAACAGGATAATCCCCACCACAAAAACAATTTTTGCAGCGCCTGCTGCGGTACCCGCCAGTCCACCAAATCCCAGAGCGGCGGCAATTAACGCGATAACCAGAAATATGATGCCCCATCGAAACATATGCTTCTCCTTTACCCTAGTTAATGTCGACCGCTTGATATGAGCGCTCAGGCTGCTCATCGGCGATATTTTCAGTGTGGTGCACAATGCGCCTCCCGACAAACATCAGGAGGACGAATTAAGTCGAATTACTGAGTTTTGAGGTCGTTTTTGACGCTTTTCACGCCATCAATTGCTTTAGCAATACTCTCAGCACGCTCACTTTGCGCCTGTGAATCGACGGTTCCTGAAAGCTGGACCACGCCATCTGTCGTCTCAACTTTCACTTTACGAGAAGGGACGATGTCATCAGCCAACAGCTTGGCTTTCACTTCACTGGTGATAGCCGTATCACCCGCATAGCCTTTTACGGAGGTCTTTTTGCTGTCACGCACGTGCAGTTTGTCACTAACGGAGGTCACGCCCTCAACGCCTTTCGCGACGTTAACGGCCTCTTCAGCCTGAGCCTGGCTTTCAACGAACCCACTTAACGTCACCACTTTCTGATCCGTTTTGACGGAGATATCGGTGCTCTTAATACTTTCGTGGTCCACCAGCGCGGCTTTTACTTTGGCGGTGATGGTGCTGTCATCCATGAAATTACCGACTTTGTTCATAGAGCTATCGACTTTCTGCCCCGCACTTTCGAGCCCGGATTGCGCTTTATCCATTGTGGCGTTTTCTGCATAGGCAGAACCCGTTGCGACAGCGGAAGTCAGCATCACGGCCAGTAGCGTTTTAGAAATCTTAAGTCCTGTCATTGTCATCGATGTATTCCTGTTTGTTGTGCTTATAGCGATGTTCTGCCGCTTAGCGGTCATAACCAGCAACTAATCTCGTGACTGAAATAAATATCAGCTAAAGAGGCTAAAAAATGCTTAATGAGGAGCATTAAAAGCCGACATTTATGTCATCACATTGTTAAATATAGTTCACGATTTCGTGGTCGAAGTCTGGGTTGATTAAAAAACAAACAAAAATCAGGGGATTTAAGAACATTCCGCAAGGGATTTACAAGACAGGAAAAGTTGCAGGGCGCAGTGAGTACCGCGCCCTGGGAGGTAGATTAGTGTTCGCGCGTTTTGCGGAACTGAACGTCAGGGTAACGTTCCTGGGTGAGATTGAGGTTAACCATGGTCGGCGCGATATAGGTAAGGTTGTCCCCACCATCCAGCGCCAGCTGAATTTCGTTTTTACGCTTAAATTCTTCGAATTTTTTCACGTCAGAACACTCTACCCAGCGCGCAGTCGCCACGTTGACCGACTCATAAATCGCTTCAACGTTGTATTCGCTCTTCAGACGAGAAACCACCACGTCGAACTGCAGCACACCGACAGCACCGACGATCAAATCGTTATTGGCGATCGGACGGAAGACCTGCACTGCCCCCTCTTCTGACAGCTGAACCAACCCTTTCAGCAACTGCTTCTGCTTCAACGGATCTTTCAGACGGATACGGCGGAACAGTTCTGGTGCGAAGTTCGGAATACCAGTGAACTTCATCATTTCACCCTGAGTAAAGGTATCGCCGATCTGGATCGTGCCGTGGTTATGCAAACCAAGAATATCGCCAGGATACGCCTCTTCCACATGAGAACGGTCCCCGGCCATAAAGGTCAGCGCATCGGAAATCACCACGTCTTTACCAATACGTACCTGGCGCATTTTCATGCCTTTCTCGTACTTGCCGGAAACCACACGCATGAAAGCGACACGGTCGCGGTGTTTCGGGTCCATGTTGGCCTGAATTTTAAAGACGAAACCGGTGAATTTCTCTTCTGAGGCTTCCACAACGCGGGTATCGGTTTTACGCGGCATCGGTGCAGGCGCCCACTCCACTAAGCCATCCAGCATATGGTCAACGCCGAAGTTACCCAGCGCAGTACCGAAGAAGACTGGAGTGATTTCACCAGCAAGGAACAGTTCATGATCAAACTCATTAGACGCGCCCTGCACCAGCTCCAGCTCGTCACGCAGTTGCTGCGCCAGGTCTTCACCTACGGCAGCGTCAAGTTCAGGGTTATTCAACCCTTTAACAATGCGGACTTCCTGAATCGTATGGCCTTTACCGGTCTGGTACAGATACGTTTCATCTTTGTACAGGTGATAGACGCCCTTGAACAACTTACCGCAGCCAATCGGCCAGGTGATCGGCGCGCAGCCGATTTTCAGTTCGTTCTCGACTTCATCCAACAGCTCCATTGGATCGCGGATGTCACGGTCGAGTTTGTTCATAAAGGTCAGGATCGGCGTATCGCGCAGACGGGTAACTTCCATCAGCTTACGGGTACGGTCTTCGACCCCTTTCGCGGCGTCGATGACCATCAGGCAGCAGTCGACCGCTGTCAGCGTACGGTAGGTATCTTCGGAGAAGTCTTCGTGCCCCGGGGTATCCAGCAGGTTTACCAGGCAGTCATGATACGGAAACTGCATGACAGACGTGGTAATAGAGATACCACGCTGCTTTTCCATTTCCATCCAGTCAGATTTTGCATGCTGGCTGGATCCACGGCCTTTTACCGTACCGGCTGTCTGAATTGCCTGTCCGAATAACAGCACCTTTTCAGTAATTGTCGTTTTACCGGCATCCGGGTGAGAAATAATGGCAAAAGTGCGGCGTTTGGCCACCTCTTGCAAATAAGGAGACAACGTCATAGTCAAATCTTCTTAGGTAAGCACGGCATTGTGCCGCGCAAGTTGAATACGAAAAATTGCGGCTATTTTACCCATCAATGGGGGGGAGGCAATCAGTGTTTACACAGGAGCTGCTCCAGTTCGCTTAACGACACGACAGTCCAGGTCGGCTGAATGCCCGCTGGCTGCTCGCGGCGGTGCGTATTTAGCCAGCAGGTGGATAGTCCGGCGTTAATGCCACCAAGAATATCGGACTCTGCGGTGTCGCCCACCATCAGCACGCGGGAACGGTCAGGGTTGCCCGCCTGCTCCAGCGCGTGGTCAAAAATACGGGGATCGGGTTTTGCCACCCCAACCTGCTCAGAAATCACCAGCAGGTCGAAATAGTCGCGCAGGCCCGTACGCTCCAGACGGATTTGCTGTAATGCAGTGAAGCCGTTGGTAATGATGCCAATCCTGGTTTTACCGCGAATCGCATTAAGCAGCGACACGGCACCCGGTAATGGCGAACAGATTTCTGCCATGGCATTAATAAACGCATCGTTTAGCTGACCAGGCTCGACCTTCAGGCGCTCAGCCCAGCTCTGAAAACGCGCATGCTGCAGCTGTAATGAGGTAATTGCGCCGTTTTGATAATCCACCCACAGCGGTTTATTCACGGCCTGGTAGTCCTGAAAATCTTCAGCGGTAAAGGTGATGCTATAGTCGAGAAACATCCGCTGTAAGCCGGTAAACGAGTCAAACGTAAACAGCGTTTCATCGGCATCAAAGAAAATCCAGTCCCACTTCATCATCATTACACCTTGTCTTACATGCTGATTGGCAATGCCATTATGATGGCATCTTCGTGACCATCGGCTGTCGGATAGTAATTGCGCCGAATCGTCGCCTCGTTAAAGCCAAGGCTTTCATACAATGCGATTGCCGCAGCATTCGAGGAGCGAACCTCAAGCCACAGCGTCAGAATACCGCGCTTTTCCAGCTCATCGATCAGGTATTCCAGCAGCTCACGCCCAAGGCCCCGGCGCTGAAAGTCAGGATCAACGGCGATGTTGAACAGCGTAGCTTCATCCAGCACGACCTGCGTAATCGCAAAGGCTGCCATCGTGCCGTCAACGGTCAGTTGAACGTTGAGATAACGATCGCCCTGATTGCTGGCGAATGTTTTTTCGCTCCACGGAAAGGCGTGTGCGCGTTTTTCAATCTGAAATGCTGCAGGTAAATCAGTCGGTTCGAGGGAAGAAATCGTGTTCATATGCGCAGATTTGTTGCCATAACGCGGCGCGTGCCGCTGGGTTATCCCGTAATTCATTAAACGCCGGACTGGCGACCTGAGCGCCCTCCAGCAGCAGCGGCCCTGTGGTTCCCAGCCGCCAGCTATTACAACGGCTACCTTGCGGCAGCATGGCGACACGGTCAGGCGTCAGTTGTAAAACCTGATCCGGGCTAACGGTCAATGCGTGTAAAATATCGCTCATTAACGGTTCGGTTAGCGCGGGTAACTGTGCAGCAACCATCACCAAACGGACATGCGCAGGAATTGAAATCGCGATCTCGCCCCGCAGCGCGCCAGGACGGCGCAGCGACCACTGCGTAATGCCCAGTTGCTGTAATTGCCAGTCTCGTCGGGATGTCATAGCGAAACACTCCTGTCTATCAGGGGCGCAAATATAGCAAATTCGTCGAATCAGCGCCAACAAACAACGATACACGTCATCCCGCAGACCGCCTTGATTCAGCTTGAATGATTTTGTGTATATAATCGCACCCTATATAAATTAAGGAGCATTCCATGTCTGCTTTTACCCCGGCAAGTGAAGTCTTGCTGCGCCACAGTGATGATTTCGAACAAAGCCGTATTCTGTTTGCCGGTGATTTGCAGGATGACCTGCCAGCCCAATTCGCAAGCGCCGCCAGCCGCGCGCATACTCAGCAGTTGCACCATTGGCAGGTACTGAGCCGCCAAATGGGTGATAACGTCCGCTTTAGCCTCGTCGCACAAGCCGATGACGTTGCTGACAGCGATACGCTGATCTACTACTGGCCGAAGAATAAGCCAGAAGCCCAGTTCCAACTGATGAATATTCTGTCGCTGTTACCCGTCGGCACCGATATTTTTGTTGTCGGTGAGAACCGCAGCGGTGTGCGCAGCGCAGAGCAGATACTGGCCGAATACGCGCCACTGAATAAAGTCGACAGCGCCCGTCGCTGTGGTCTTTATCATGGCCGCCTGGAAAAACAGCCCGTTTTTGATGCAGAAAAATACTGGGATGAATACACCATCGACAATCTGACCATCAAAACCTTGCCTGGCGTATTCAGCCGTGACGGACTGGATGTCGGCAGCCAATTGCTGCTTTCTACGCTAACGCCGCACACTAAAGGCAAGGTTCTGGATGTCGGCTGTGGCGCGGGCGTGCTCTCTGTTGCATTAGCCAGTCACTCGCCGAAAGTTCGACTGACCCTGTGCGATGTCAGCGCATCCGCAGTTGAAGCCAGTCGCGCAACGCTTGCTGCAAACGGCATTGAAGGTGACGTGATTGCCAGTAACGTCTTTTCTGACGTGACAGGCCGCTTTGATATGATCATCTCTAACCCGCCGTTCCACGATGGCATGCAGACCAGCCTTGATGCAGCTCAAACGCTGATTCGCGGGGCAGTTCGTCACCTGAACAGCGGCGGTGAGCTGCGTATCGTGGCCAACGCCTTCCTGCCGTATCCGAAAGTGCTGGATGAGGTGTTTGGTTTTCATGAAGTTATCGCACAAACCGGTCGTTTCAAGGTTTATCGTACCATCATGACGCGTCAGGCGAAAAAAGCCTAACTGATGCAGGCCGGATAAGACATTTACGCCGTCATCCGGCGTGACACCGAGTAATGCCGGATCGCGCTATCGCTTATCCGGCCTACGACTGGCGCCCATTTTTACATCAATTAATCGCACCCTGGGCAATTAACTATTGACGAAAAGCTGAAAACCACTAGAATGCGCCTCCGTGGTAACGATACTTTTTGAGTATCGATGGTATGCGAAGGTGGCGGAATTGGTAGACGCGCTAGCTTCAGGTGTTAGTGTCCTTTCGGACGTGGGGGTTCAAGTCCCCCCCCTCGCACCATAATCCACGTTGATATTGCTCGCACTGGGCGAAGGTGGCGGAATTGGTAGACGCGCTAGCTTCAGGTGTTAGTGTTCTTACGGACGTGGGGGTTCAAGTCCCCCCCCTCGCACCAACGAGGCGATATCAAAAAAAGTAAGATGACTGTGCGAAGGTGGCGGAATTGGTAGACGCGCTAGCTTCAGGTGTTAGTGTCCTTACGGACGTGGGGGTTCAAGTCCCCCCCCTCGCACCAATTATCTTATTTTCCTTTCAGTTTTCTTCGCTGTTTTACTCATCCCTGATTCCAGTTCATCATCACCAGAACAATACCGCCGATCAGTGCCGCACATGAAGGCAACAAAACGAAATGCCGTAATCGTTTGTGGTATAGCATTAGCGAAGTCAGCAGCAGCCCTAATACAATCATCGCCTTCCATGCGTCGAGTGACAGGTCAGCAAATGCCAGCCCGGCAATCACTATCCCCGGCAGCAAAACCCCCCATCCACTGCCCAGCGCACGTTGCAACATGGTTCCACCTATGACATTGATAATGATAACCAATATCATATGATAAATTTTCTCATTTGTCAGCCAGAAAAGGCTATCAATTCTATGAGTTTTACTTAACGATTGATGACATGAATAATTTAAGGTGATAAATTGCTCGCCGGTTAGCTTTTCATCAAAAAACAATAACGACCTGAACGAATGATTATTCGTTCATCTTTTTTTCCGTACAAACACATCTTCGTATATTGCAGATAAATAACAATATTTACCTATGACAGTACAATCCTGGCGAACTCTGCGCACTAAGAAATATCAACTCTCTTTACGTCTGTTTCTGCTTCTCAACGCAGTCTCCGCGCTGTTTACGCTTGTTTTCCCACTCTTTGCCGTCAAAGCCTTATCTGTCCCGGCGTTGCTCATCCTGGCTGCCAGTACATTGCTGTTGGCATGGCATGGCATGGGAAATATACGAATAAAAGAATTAATCTTCCTTTTATTTCAATCGTTTTTGGCTTGTTATGGGCATTGCATATTTTCCTGAAATTTAACGCGCTAGGTCATAATGATTATTATTTTCTGTTAATAGCACTTCTCAGCGTGCTGTTTATTGGTTCTATCGCTTTTGCCAATAATATCATTGCCTTTACCCTCCACTCACTTCCCTCAGTTGCCGTGTGCTTGTGGCTGAATGGCAGTGAACATGGGCTGCGAGTGATCTATTTCATGGCACTGCCGATGGCTGGGATCGCCATTCAGCATGTGATCCAAAAGCGCTACGACGGCTTTGCCCAACAGCTGATGTACAAACTGCTGGAAGAGCGAGAAACCCTAAATGGCCTCAGTATGCTCGATCCGCTGACGGGGCTGTATAACCGTCGTGGGCTGCAACACCGACTCGATACGTTGCTGGCACTGAGCAACTCGAAGCATTACGTCTTATTGCTGGATATCGATCATTTCAAAGCCTATAACGACCATTACGGGCATATGATGGGCGATCAGGCGTTAATTCGCGTTTCTGCCGCGATTCGTGATTCCGTACGCTCCCGGGATGTGGTCGCGCGTTTTGGTGGCGAAGAATTTATGGTGTTACTGACCGCCGTCGATCCACAGCAGGCGCAGGCCGCAGCTGAGCGTATCCGCCAGAAAGTATATGACCTTAAGATCCCTCATATGTTTAATGAGAGCGTAGCAACCAATGTGACAGTCAGCATCGGCATTGCGCCTTTAGTGGATCAGGATATTGACTCCGCGATTACCAGGGCAGACAAAGCGCTTTATGAGGCCAAGAATCTCGGTCGAAACAACACCCTGGTCAGCGATGAGCTGAGGATAAACTGCACCTCTTCCTGAGTTTATCCGTGCGGAACTGCCCGATATTGCGACAAAGATCTTGCCATCGTTTACCCTCGCCTATAGGATTGGCAATCATTATCATTTAGATTAACATCCTTATATCACCATGGCTTACCGTTCCGCACCCATCGTTGAAGATGTCATCTGGCGCAGCCATCTCCCTTCAGAGATGCCCTCGCTGGCGGCCTCCGTGCGTGCGACCATAGCCCAAACTCGCGAACACTTGCTGGATTTCATTCGTCTTGATGAGCCCCCACCGCAAGGTGCAATGACATTACATGAATGGACGCAACCGGCAACGTTAAGTTCGCTTCTGGCCGTTTATTCAGACCATATCTACCGCAACCAGCCCACGTTAGTACGCGAAAATAAACCACTGCTCTCTCTCTGGGCGCAATGGTATATCGGCCTGATGATGCCCCCACTTATGGTGGCTCTGCTGACGCAAAAAGAAGCCATGGATGTCGCACCTGAACATATGCACGTGGAATTTCACGAAACCGGGCGTGCCGCATGTTTCTGGATAGATGTACATCAGGATCACCAGACCACTGCGCTCTCACCGCAACAACGCATGGAAACGCTGATTTTGTCAGCCCTGACACCGGTTGTTCAGGCGCTGGAATCGACGGGTGAAATCAACGCGAAACTTATCTGGAGCAATACCGGGTATCTCATCCACTGGTATTTAACGGAAATGAAGCCGCTGTTAGGTGAAGAACTGCTGACAACATTGCGTCAAACCTGCTTCTTTGAGAAACAGCTCTCCTGTGGCCAGGATAATCCGTTGTGGCGTACCGTCGTTCCACGTGAGGGACTGTTAGTACGCAGAACCTGCTGTCAACGCTATCGCTTGCCCGATGTTCAGCAATGCGGTGACTGCACGTTAAAGTAAGCGAGGAGCCACAGCCCCTCGCCTGCACGATTACGCTACCTGCTGACTTTCCTCTTCTATACGCTGAGCTTCTTCTTTTTCCTGCGCCAGCAGTTGCTTCTCATAGACCTTAAAGAATGGGAAGTAGATGATGGCAGAAACCAGCGCCAACACGACCACCAGGATCGCCGCACGATAGTCCCAACCTAATGCCCATGCAGCCCCCACCGGGGCCGGTGCGGTCCACGGAACGACAGAAATGACGCGACCAATCAAATCCAGCTTCATCGCCGCCCAGGCCAATACGGCATTCACCATCGGCGCAAGCAGGAACGGAATAAAGAACACCGGATTCATTACTATCGGCGTGCCGAAAATCACCGGTTCATTGATATTAAAAATGCTTGGGACGACGCTGAGGCGTCCAATCGAGCGTAAATGGGCAGAACGACTGCGCAGATAGCAAATCACCAGCCCCATCGTCGCCCCCGATCCCCCCACCACGATGAAGAACGTCCAGAACGCTTCCATAAAGATATGCGGCAAAGGAGCCCCCTGCGCCAGCGCCGATTGATTCATGCCGAGGTTGGTCAGCCAGAACATTTGCAGCATCCCGGACACAATCGCCGCCCCGTGAATCCCGGCAAACCACAGCAGGTGGCCTACCAATACCGCCAGCAGTATCGCCGGAAGAGAATCGGCAGCAGACACCAGCGGTTTAAAGATTGCCATAATGGCCTGAGGGATCAGCATATCAAACTGCGACTGTATCACCAGGCTAAGCGGGTACAGCGTCAATACCACCACCAGCACTGGGATCAGGAGATCAAATGAGTTTTTGATCATCGGCGGCACTTGATCGGGTAAGCGGATCCCGATGTTGTGCGCCTTCAGGAACCGCATCATCTCAACGCAATAAATCGCCACGAGGATCGCGGTGAAAATCCCCGTCCCTCCCAGGCTATCAACCGGCATCGTACCTTTGGTTTTCGGTGCGGCAATCAGTAAAAACGCCATGATGGACAGCATCGCGCACATAAACGGATCCAGCTGATGCGACTTCACATAGTGTTTACCCAGGTTGTAAGCAATGGCGGCACATATATAGACCGACATGATCCCCATCGTCATATCAAACGGCGTGAGTATCTGGCCTTCAAATTGTTTTGCCAGATCCAGCCATGCGCGGGCAAATCCCCAGGTGGTATCCGGCGAAAAAGGGGGATAGGCAAAAACCAGCAGAAAAGATCCTACAATCATAAACGGCATTGCCGAAATGAAACCATCACGTATTGCCATCACATGACGTTGTGAAGAAATGCGCCCGGCGACAGGGCTAACGTAGTTTTCAACAAAGCGGAAAATCACATTAAACACAGCATGCTTAGTAGACATAGCCGCTCTCCTGTTGTGCAAAACCCTGTAAATGTGCTGGTATCAACACCACCACGTAAGGCCCGTTACCACTTTTCGCAACCGTGCCGGGAGGAACGCCAGCGCTACCGCTATTAAAGTTAAGTTTCATAGATGGCTCTTATTATGTGATACAGAGGAAGTGACAGCTTCAGTATTAATCGCCATTTCAACATTCTGCAACCGGTTACTGTAACCGGTTTCTTTGATTGTGAAGGTGATCGAAAAACTGCCGATGTTGCTATGTTGTTACAATAAAATATTTACAGTAACCCTGCCCCTATGACAAATTACGCCAGGCGGTTTTCTGCTATACAGAGCTGCGGATAAGCGAGAGGGAGAAAAGAATGAGTTTGCAATCAGTGCGGCAGTTTTTAGCGCAACATGCGCCAGATATTGAAATCATCGAATTAGATCAAAGCACCGCCACCGTCGATCTGGCAGCAAAAGCCCATAACGTCGAACCAGGGCAGATAGCAAAAACGCTGTCACTAAAGGTGAAAAACGACATTATCCTGGTCGTCGCCAGAGGAGATGCTCGCCTCGATAATAAAAAACTGAAAAATACGTTTGGTGCTAAAGCGCGCATGCTGAGTAGCGATGAAGTGGTCATCGCAACAGGCCATCCCGTGGGAGGCGTATGTCCTTTCGGGTTGGAGACACCAATATCGGTGTACTGTGATGTCTCGTTGAAACACTACACTGAAGTGCTCCCTGCGGCTGGAGCTACTCACAGCGCGGTTCGCATCACGCCAGAGAGAATAGCAGAACTGACTGCGGCGACCTGGGTTGATGTGTGCCAGTTTCCATGCCAATGACTAAGCTAATACACTTTTTCTCAAGCGCGCCATAACGGGGCAGTACGACGAAAAGATGACAGTTCAGCAGAGCGTACATGCAACAGAATATCGGCAGCATCCAGTAATCCGGCATCCGAACTAACGCCCAGTTTGGACATCACATTAAATTTATGCGCACGAATCGTTTTAATGTTTCGCTCAAGCTCAATCGCGATCTGCAGCATCGAATAACCATTCGACATATAGCGCAGAATTTCGCGCTCGGTTGGGCTAAGCATACGACATTGATTGATATACCAGAGTTTTTTTGTATCCTCTATTTCCCCTATGACACAATCCAGCGCTGCAAATAATTCTTCCTGTAACACACTCAGCGTGGATGCTTTGCTAATCACGGCATCCAGTGGTAACGGTGACAGCGAGCCAATTAACCGCGCCTCATCATCATCATCGGCAATGACAACTCGCTTGATGCGAGGGTATTTCACCGCCAGCTCCGTCAGGTAAGCCAGCCCGGTGCGACGATCGGTTCTTTTCGCGGAAAGTGAAAAAATAACCGCGAAAAATGACGTCTGTGACATCGCCTGGCTGAAGGCTGGCTGTCGTGAAAAGGGATGGAGTCGGTATTGGTTATTCGGTATGGCATCAAATAAATTATAAATACCCACACTGCTCATGACACACTTTTCTACCAGTGCGACATTTCTTTTGATACTTTTGTCTTCCATTCCGTGGTTTCTCCATAAACTGACGGTAGATTCAATTCTCGTGCTCCTTGAGAACTATTTATCCAGGCATACATCTCCGCATTGCTGTGTATTGACAGACGGCGCATTGCACTATTTTTCTGGGCGCTGATAGTCTTATTACTTTTTTTAAGTAATGTAGCAATCTGGTTAATCCCCCAGCCCTTTCCCAGAAGCCGTAGCACTTTCCGTTCAGAGAGTGTCAGAATAATTGAATGTACGCTATGATCCTGTCTTTCTGGTGTTATTACCGGAGAGATCAATACCTGGCTAATTCTATCAGCATAAATATTCCCCGCATCAATAGCATTTACTAAACTGTCGATCGGTTCGGCATCGGATAACAGTGTACTGATTGGACACATCAGCAACTCAACGGCCACAGGATAATAATTTCGAGAAACAAGAAAGACCCAGTGAATATCACGGTATTGGGGTAACAAAGAATAATATTGTTCGCAGATCGAACGCGGATGGCTACAATCTCCGGTTAAATCAGCGATGACCAGATCTGAACGTCGCAGTTGCAGCAATGTCAGTTCTTCTACGGAGCAGCAGTAGGTCAGTTTGCAATCGGAGAAATGCGCCTGCATTACCCCTTTAAGCCCAGTTTGTATGATAGGTAATTTACTAATAATAATTGCGTTCTTGCAGCGTCCCAGCAACATAACTCCTCCATATTCACATGTCTTCATATCTTGCTTGCACAAGTATCACCTACAATCAAATAAAATAATTAATAAATAGGCATGCGTTGAACAATAGACAGGATGAATTATTATCCCTATTCTGAATAAGGAACGGTGATGCTACATTCCCAATAACATCACACTATAAATTCATCATGCCATAATCACGCATAAGTACAATCATTGTACAATTAAAATAACTACATTAAATTATTAGCATTCCTTACGTAATTACTGTTCACCTCAGAAAATTTAGCCCTGGTTCAGGAGTGGGTCTACGATACAATTCCCTGCAACCACCGAGTGACCGGTTTCTTTTTTCAACACAAAGATTGATCTTATCCAGAGCCAACGGACTCGCGCTTCATGATAAAAAGAAGATATTCTTCATTAAGAGAGCATCTTTTAGTCAGAGCGAGCTATGCAAACAGAGCAGTCGTCACAAAGAACGGTTACACGGTTATGTATACAATGCGGGCTTTTTTTACTGCAACATGGCGCAGAAAGCGCGTTAGTCGATGAACTTTCCACCCGCCTGGGTCTGGCGCTTGGGATGGACAGTGTAGAAAGTGCCATATCATCGAATGCCATCGTCCTGACGACGATCAAAGACGGACAATGCCTGACCTCGACCCGAAAAAATCAGGATCGTGGCATCAATATGCACGTTGTGACGGAAGTGCAACACATCGTTATTTTGGCAGAACATAATCTGCTGGATGAAAAAGGGGTAGAGAAACGGTTTAACCAAATCAAACCGCTGCGCTATCCCAGATGGCTGGTTGCTTTCATGGTCGGGTTGTCCTGCGCCTGCTTTTGTAAGCTCAATAACGGCGGCTGGGATGGCGCGATGATCACCTTTTTCGCCAGCATGATCGCCATGTACATTCGCCAGCTCCTGGCTTCCCGGCATTTGCATCCACAAATCAACTTTTGTATCACCGCTTTCGTGGCAACTACCATATCCGGCCTGCTGCTTACGCTACCGACGTTTAATCACACGCCTACAGTAGCCATGGCCGCCAGCGTGCTGTTGCTGGTTCCCGGTTTCCCGTTGATCAATTCAGTTGCGGATATGTTTAAAGGTCACATTAACACTGGCCTCGCTCGCTGGGCGATTGCCAGTCTGCTTACGCTGGCAACCTGCATTGGCGTGGTGATGTCTATGACCTTATGGGGGCTTCGCGGATGGGCGTGATCGATTTTATTTTTGCACTCATACAGGACATGATCCTTTCTGCCATCCCGGCAGTAGGATTTGCCATGGTCTTTAATGTTCCACATCGGGCGCTTCCCTGGTGTGCGTTGTTGGGCGCACTGGGACACGGTTCCCGAATGGTTATGATGACCGCTGGATTTAACATCGAGTGGTCCACCTTTATGGCCTCATTGCTGGTAGGCTGCATTGGGATCCAGTGGTCACGATGGTATCTGGCACATCCGAAAGTCTTCACCGTTGCGGCAGTGATCCCTATGTTCCCAGGGATCTCCGCCTACACCGCCATGATATCCGCTGTAAAGATCGGTCATTTCGGCTATAGCGAAGCGCTGATGATCACCCTGCTGACCAACTTCCTGAAAGCATCATCGATTGTGGGCGCACTCTCAATTGGGCTTTCCGTGCCAGGATTATGGCTGTATCGCAAACGTCCGCGCGTTTAACGAGTGAGCCTGTTTACCCCTTCGCAGATGGGGGAACCTTCCCTCATCTGCTGCTCTCCTCTTTCTCTGTGTTACTATAAAAGCAGTCCCTTCTCGGTTGTTGTTCAGTATTGAGAAACATTATGTCCTGCAAAATTTTGACTCCGGACGTCATCAGTATTGACGCCTTATTACACGATCACAACGCGGTGCTGGCAAAGTCGGCGACTGGCGCTGTGGCTGTTTTTGCCAATAATGCGCCGGCTTTTTACGCAGTAACCCCAGCACGGCTGGCAGAGTTGCTGGCGCTTGAAGAGAAGCTGTCACGCCCGGGAAGCGATGTAACATTAGATGCCCAATTTTATGAAGAGCCGCAAGCTGCACCGGTTGCCGTGCCAATGGGTAAATTTGCGATGTACGCTGACTGGCAGCCAGATGCTGACTTCCAGCGTCAGGCGGCGTTATGGGGAGTGGCGCTAAGAGAACCAGTCACCGCTGAAGAACTGGCTTCATTTGTTGCCTACTGGCAAGCCGAAGGCAAAGTCTTTCACCATATCCAGTGGCAGCAAAAACTGGCACGCAGCATACAAATAGGCCGGGCCAGCAATGGCGGAATGCCCAAGCGCGATGTTAACAGTGTCAGCGAACCTGACAGCCATATTCCACCAGGTTTTAGGGGATAACGATGAAAAACGTTGGCGACCTGATGAAACGTTTGCAAAAAATGATGCCACCTAATGTTGAGCCAGCCTTCAAAACAGGCGAGGAGCTGCTGGCGTGGCAAAAGGAACAAGGTGAAATTCGTGCCGCTGCATTGGCGCGTGAAAACCGGGCCATGAAAATGCAAAGAACCTTCAACCGTTCCGGTATCCGCCCACTACACCAGAACTGCTCGTTCGAGAACTATCGCGTCGAGTGCGAAGGTCAAATGAACGCCCTGAGCAAAGCCCGCCAATACGTTGAAGAGTTTGACGGCAACATCGCCAGTTTTATCTTCTCCGGCAAACCCGGTACGGGTAAAAACCATCTTGCCGCTGCCATCTGCAACGAACTGCTGCTGCGCGGCAAATCGGTACTGATTATTACCGTGGCCGATATCATGTCGGCGATGAAAGAGACATTCAGCAATCGTGAGACCAGTGAAGAGCAACTGCTCAACGATCTCAGCAATGTGGATCTACTGGTGATCGACGAGATCGGCATGCAGACAGAATCCCGCTACGAGAAAGTGATCATCAACCAGATTGTCGATCGCCGCTCGTCGTCTAAGCGCCCAACCGGCATGTTAACAAACAGCAATATGGATGAAATGAACAAACTGCTCGGCGAACGGGTGATGGATCGTATGCGTCTGGGCAACAGCCTGTGGGTGATCTTTAACTGGGAAAGCTACCGGAGTCGGGTCACCGGCAAAGAGTATTAGTGTATTGGGAACACTCCTAAGACAGCCAGCGCTATACTGCGCTGAAAATGCATAACACGAGTTACACATAATGATGAAAACTACCAAACGTCTGCTGTGCTGCGCGGTTGCCGCCAGCACGCTCATCTCCACCAGCGTTTTTGCCGCATCCTGGCAAGATTCGCTCTCCAGCGCAGCCAGCGAACTGAGCAAACAAAGCTCCACCTCGCAGGGCAGTTCCTCGATTTCTTCTCTGACCAGCCTGCTAAATGGCAGCAATCAGTCTCTGACGTCCAGCAGCATGAATAACGCAGCAGGGATTTTGGAATACTGTGCGAAACAGAAACTGGCTTCGGTCACTGACGCGCAAAACGTCAAAAACCAGGTGCTGGATAAACTGGGTCTGAGCACGGCTGAGCAGAAAAAAGATACCAACTATCTGGATGGTATTCAGGGGATGCTCAATACCAAAGATGGTCAGCAGCTTAACCTGAGTAACATTGGCAGCACACCGCTGGCCGAGAAGGTCAAAACCAAAGCCTGCGATCTGGTATTAAAACAGGGTATGAACTTCATTTCCTGATGCAACAAATGCCGCGCCCCGGCCATTTAACCACCGGCGCGGCGTCATTCAATTCCACGAAGATATTTACCTGCCAGGTGAGTAGTGATTGCCCGCAAAAACCCGCATATCTAAACCAATTCTGAATAACAATCTCATTTAATGTCACTACAATTGCAGCAATATAACAACGCTATTACATTGTACTCTCAAAAAAAATGATTAGCCTGCCTGGCAATTGCCCGGTGTTACTGAGGATAGACCGTTGTCAGAATTGCTCTCCATCACTCTGTTTCTCGCTTCGGTACTGATTTATGCCTGGAAAGCGGGTCGCAACACCTGGTGGTTCGCCGCCACGTTAACGGTGCTGGGGTTCTTTATTGTCTTAAACATCACGCTGTATGCCAGTGACTATTTCACAGGTGACGGCATTAACGATGCGGTCCTGTACACCCTGACCAACAGCCTGACTGGCGCGGGTATCGGAAAATATATCCTGCCGGGCGTTGGGATCGCCCTGGCGCTGACCACCGTTTTTGTCACGCTGGGTTGGATACTGCGCCGCCGTCGCCATCATCCGCATCATGTCGGTTACAGTCTGCTGGCTCTGCTGCTGGCGCTGGCTTCCGTTGATGCCAGCCCTGCTTTCCACCAAATAACTGAACTGGTCAAATCCCAGTCACGCGATGGCGATCCCGATTTTGCGACCTATTACAAAGAACCATCAAAAACGATCCCCAATCCGAAGCTGAATCTGGTTTATATCTACGGCGAAAGTCTGGAGCGTACTTATTTTAACAACGACGCCTTCCCGGACCTGACCCCGGAACTCGGCGCGTTGAAAAACGAAGGTCTGGATTTCAGCAACACCATGCAGCTGCCGGGTACGGATTACACCATCGCCGGCATGGTCGCCTCACAGTGTGGCATTCCGCTGTTTGCGCCATTTGAAGGCAACGCCTCGGCATCGGTTTCCAGCTTCTTTCCCAACAATATCTGTCTGGGCGATATCCTGAAGAACTCCGGTTATCAGAACTATTTTGTGCAGGGTGCAAACCTGCGCTTTGCCGGGAAAGATGTATTCCTGAAATCCCACGGATTTGATCATCTGTACGGCGCTGAAGAGTTAAAAAGCGTCGTTGCAGACCCTGCTTATCGTAACGACTGGGGCTTTTATGATGACACCGTACTGGATGAAGCGTGGAAAAAGTTCGAAGAACTGTCACGTTCAGGGCAGCGTTTTTCGCTGTTTACCCTGACCGTTGATACTCACCACCCGGACGGTTTCATCTCACGCAGCTGTAACCGTAAGCGTTATGCTATTGACGGTAAAACCAACCAGTCCTTCAGTGCGGTCAGTTGCAGCCAGGAAAATATCGCCAGGTTTATTAATAAAATTAAAGCCTCACCGTGGTTTAAAGATACCGTGATTGTCGTCTCTTCCGATCATCTGGCAATGAACAACACCGCATGGAAGTATCTCAACAAGCAAGATCGTAACAACCTGTTCTTCGTGTTACGCGGCGATCAACCCCAGCAGGAGACCCTGGCGGTGAAGCGTAATACCATGGATAACGGTGCTACCGTACTGGATATTCTGGGCGGCGATAATTTTATCGGCCTTGGACGCAGCAGCTTGTCCAGCGAATCCGTATCGGAAGTGTTCCTGAATATCAAAGAGAAAATGCTGGCGTGGAAGCCCAATATCATCCGTTTGTGGAATTTCCCGAAAGAGATGAAAGCATTCACCATCGATCGGGACAAAGAGATGATCTCTTTCTCAGGAAGTCATTTCCGTCTGCCGCTGCTGCTCCGGGTGTCGGATCAACGCGTCGAACCGTTGCCGGAAAGTGAATACTCAGCCCCGCTGCGCTTCCAGTTGGCTGATTTCGCCCCGCGCGACAACTTTGTCTGGATAGACCGCTGTTACAAAATGGCGCAGCTGTGGGCACCGGAACTGGCACTCTCCACCGACTGGTGCGTATCACAGGGGCAACTGGGCGGTCAGCAGATCGTGCAGCATGTCGATAAAGCCAACTGGAAAGGGAAGACGACATTTAAAGACACGGTCATCGACATCGAACGCTATAAAGGTAATGTCGATACACTAAAAATTGTCGATAACGATATTCGCTACAAAGCTGACAGCTTCATTTTCAACGTAGCGGGCGCACCGGAAGAGGTGAAACAGTTTAGCGGAATTTCACGCCCTGAATCCTGGGGACGCTGGTCTAACGCACAGCTGAGCGAAGAAGTGAAAATCGAATATAAGGCTCCGTTGCCGAAGAAATTCGATCTGGTTATCACCGCGAAAGCCTTTGGTGACAACGCTAATCGCCCTATTCCCGTACGCGTCGGCAACCAGGAGCAAACGCTGGTATTAAGCCAGGAGGTCAGCACAACCATATTGCATTTTGATAACCCGACATCCGCCGACACGCTGGTGATTGTCCCACCCGATCCCGTCGCTACCAACGAGGGCAACATTCTGGGTCACTCGCCGCGTAAGCTGGGGATCGGGATGGTTGAAATTAAAGTGGTTGCTCAGGGCTCGTGACATGAAATGCTGATGGTGCTCCGCTTATCGGCCTACCGCTAACCATCGTCATTGCCTGAAAAAAAACAGCGCCCAACACCGCACCGGGCGCTGCATGGCAACCTTATTCCAGACTGTTTACCGCCTGACGCATCCCTTGCACCAGAATACTTTCCAGGTTTGCCGTCACCTGTTCAGCAAGCCCTGGCAGCAATGTAAGATCTTCCCCCCAGTGAGCCGCATCGCCGAGCACAGTGTCCACCAGTTCACGTAGCGTCAGATCGCTGCCGACTCGCGGCCACAGACTGGCATACAGGCTTATCCACTGCTCATCATCCTGTAGTGGGTAGCGTTCGCCCGCGCGTTCCCCGCGATAAAATGCCAACAATGCAGCAAGTGCAAACGTTAAGCGTACAGGCCAGCGCCCATTCTGCTGACCAGCCAGCAGCTGCGGTAAAATACGGGTACGGAATTTTGTCATGCCATTAAGCGCGATGGAGAGCAGTTGATGGCGGATATAGGGATTCTGAAAACGTCCACTCACGGCACCGGCAAATTCACGCAGTTCATCAGCCGGAAGATCCAGAACCGGGATAATTTCCTCACCAATTGCCTGCTCAACAAAGCGACGCACGTCAGCATCCTGCATTGCCTCCCCCACGGTATCCAGCCCACACAACCAGGCGACTGGCACCAGCGCCGTATGTGCGCCGTTTAGAATGGCAACCTTACGCTCTTTATACGGCTTGATATCGCTCACTACACGGATGTTCAGCGGACACTGCGCCAGTTTCAGCTCCCCGGCCAACCACTCTGGCCCCTGAATAACAAACAGGTAAAAATGTTCGGCGGTATCGAGAAAGGCATCGTGATAACCCAGCGTTTCCTCCAGCGTAGCGGCCTCCTCACGTGGGTAGCCGGTAACAATGCGGTCCACCAGCGTGGAGCAGAAGGTATTCGCTGTTTCCACCCAATCGGCAAATGCCGGAGGAAGCTGCCAGGCCTGCGCATATTGCAACACAAGGGCTTTAAGCGCCTCACCGTTATAGTCGATAAGCTCACAAGGAATAATTACCCAACCTTTATCCGCCGCACCGGCAAAGTGGTTAAAACGCTCCAGCAGCAGACGCGTCAGTTTAGCTGGAAAGCCGATCGGTGGCGCATCATCAACGTTGTCGGCTGCGTGATAGCTAATCCCGGCTTCGGTGGTATTTGAAAACACAAAGCGAATATCCGCATTGTGCGCCAGCGCCAGATACGCGGCGAAGTCGTGATACGGATTGATCTCGTTATTGACCGAGCGGATCAGTCGCGCTTCGCTCACTGCATCACCTTGTTCGTTCAGGCCACGAATAAGCGTGGTATACAGCCCGTCCTGAGTGTTCAACGACGGTGGGAAATCGGTATTGATCGGACGAACAAGAGTGACACCCGCCTGTAGATCCGTTTTCTCGTTCAGGATATCCAGTTGCCAGTCAACAAACGCACGCAGGAAATTTCCTTCGCCAAACTGGATCACTCGTGTTGGATAGCTGCGCCCAGGAAAGTCACGTCGATTCAATGTTTTCATCACACTCTCCCTATCAGAACGTAATCACGCCTTTAATCAGTTCACGGTTGTTGATCACATCCCGTTCATAGATCTCTGCCAACGTATCAAACGCATAGCGGTGCGTGAGCATCATGTCAGCTGTCAGTTTGCCTTCCGACATCAGACGCCCCACTTTGGCGAAATCTTCCGGGGTGGCGTTACGGCTGCCCATCATGGTGGTTTCTTTCTTGTGGAACTCGGGATCGGAGAACTGTAAATCACCTTTGAACAGTCCGACAAAAACGATGCTGCCGCCGTGACGAATCAAATTCACCGTGTTGTTCATCGCGTGCTGATTCCCCGTAGCATCAATGACTTTTTGCGCCAACGAACCGCCAAACTGTGTGCGCAACTGCGCATCAAAATCTTCAGCGGACGGATCGATAACCGGGAGCCCCAGGCGGGAAACCACATGCTCTCTGCGCGCCGGGCTGGTATCCGCGACAACCACCTGCGCACCGTCCGCTTTGGCTATCGCTGCGGCACCAAGGCCAATCGGACCTGCACCGACAACAAGAACATGTTCGCCAGGTACCACCGCTGCCCGACGCACCGCATGGGCGCTAATGGCATAAGGTTCGATCAATGCCGCGGCATGCGGATCAATCCCCTGCGCATCCAGTAGATTCGTCACCGGAACGGATAAGTACTCGCTAAAGCCACCATCCTGGTGCACACCAATCACCGAAATCTTCTCACAGCAGTTGGTACGCCCGCTCTGGCACGCCGGACACTGCTGACACGCTACGTAAGGAATAACGGCTACCTGCTGACCATTTTTCAGATCTTGTATATTTTTCCCCAGCCCGACAATTTCCCCACATATTTCATGGCCTAACACGCGTGGATAGCTGAAAAAAGGTTGATTCCCGCCCCAGGCATGAATATCGGTTCCGCAAATTCCTACGGATTTAATTTTAATTAATGCTTCTCCCTCCCCCGGAATAGGTATTTCACGTTCTTTCCAGACTAATTTTTTAGGTTCCTGGCAAATCAACGTATTCATCGTAGACATGATTCTGCTCTCCTGTTTTTTTGTTGCCTCAGATATCAACGAAAATAAAAACGCCGGAGAAAGCGGAAACATAATCTGTGAATCTCAACGCATAAAAATGTTTTAAATCGGGTTTTAATAGTCAAAAAGGAGAAACCATGAGCCGTTCGCAGAACTTACGCCACAACGTGATTAACCAAATAATTGATGATATGGCGCGTGGTCATATCCCTTCCCCTTTGCCTTCGCAAAGCGCACTGGCAGAAATGTACAACATCAGCCGGACCACCGTGCGCCACATGCTGAGCCATTTAGGTGAATGCGGCGTACTGACGCAAGTCGGTAGTCACTACGTTATCGTACGCAAACCGAACCATGATGACGGTTTTTCGTGTACTACAGCATCCATGACCGAGCAAAACCGGATTTTTGAGCAGGCGTTTTTCACCATGATTAACCAGCGCCAACTGCGTGCGGGTGAAAGCTTCTCTGAACTGCAACTGGCCAGGGCCGCGGGTGTCAGCCCGGTCGTTGTACGGGAATATCTTTTAAAATTCGAGCGTTACAATCTGATTAAAAATGAAAAGCGCGGTCAGTGGAGCATGAAGCAGTTCGATCAGGCCTACGCCGAGCAGTTGTTCGAACTACGAGAAATGCTGGAGACTCACTCTCTGCAGCATTTCCTCAACCTGCCTGACGATGATCCTCGCTGGCTGCAGGCCAAAACGCTGCTGGAGCGCCACCGGATACTGCGTGACAGCATCGGCAGTAGCTTTCGCATGTTCTCGCAACTGGACCGGGAATTCCATGCTCTGCTGCTTTCCGCAGCCGATAATATATTTTTTAATCAGTCACTTGAGATTATTTCTGTGATTTTCCACTTCCACTATCAGTGGGATGAAAGCGACCTCAAGCAACGCAACATCATTGCCATCGATGAACATATGACCATCCTCAGCGCGCTGATTTGCCGCAGTGACCTGGATGCTACCCTGGCGCTTTGTAACCATTTGAATTCAGCCAAACAATCGATGATTCGCTCCATCAACCAACGTTGCCACAATGCTCATTAAGAACAGATTAAAAACAGCAAACCATTACCGGGAGCACGGTTTTATAAAAATAAAAACGCCAGAAAAATACCTCTTGCCTATGCTCACGCTAAGTCGACTGCATTAAAAAACTTTCGTGAGCGGTGATGAAAAAATTGATTTATCACCGGTACTTTTTCAATACAGCACAGCCAGCCGCTGTGTAAAAAATAAATTATTGAGGTTCAGGAGTCCGGCGTGGAAAAAAATAATATTACCCTCGACCCGAGTTCTTCGTTTGGCACCTCGTCATCTGCGGATATTAATGTTCCGCCAGAAGGCATGGTGCAACGCAGTAGTCGAATAAAGCGCATTCAGACCACAGCAATGATTTTATTATTCTTTGCTGCGGTGATTAATTACCTCGACCGCAGCTCACTGTCAGTAGCAAACTTAACCATTCGCGAAGAACTGGGGCTCAGCGCCACACAAATCGGCGTGCTGCTGTCAGTGTTTTCTCTCGCATATGGTATTGCGCAACTTCCCTGCGGCCCGCTGCTGGATCGTAAAGGTCCGCGCATCATGCTGGGACTGGGGATGTTCTTCTGGTCGCTGTTCCAGGCGATGTCTGGCATGGTGCACAGCTTCACCCAGTTCGTGTTGGTACGTATCGGGATGGGGATTGGCGAAGCGCCAATGAACCCATGTGGTGTAAAGGTCATCAACGACTGGTTTAACATCAAAGAACGCGGTCGTCCGATGGGGTTATTCAACGCCGCTTCAACGATCGGGGTTGCCATTAGTCCGCCGATTCTGGCTGCCATGATGCTGGTCATGGGCTGGCGCTGGATGTTCATCACCATCGGTGTGCTGGGTATTTTCCTCGCTATCGGCTGGTACATGCT
The DNA here is from genome assembly GCF_030332225.1 of Citrobacter sp. Cu233. GTDB lineage: Bacteria > Pseudomonadota > Gammaproteobacteria > Enterobacterales > Enterobacteriaceae > Citrobacter. The sequence goes on along the minus strand of NZ_JAOWIF010000042.1, from coordinate 205,641 downwards.
GTACCGCAACCGCGAACAGATTGAACTGAGCGCCACCGAACAGGCGTACCTGAACGCCGGCAGTGTCAACGCGCGTCGTGATCCTTTGAGCTTTGCCGAATGGCGCAGCCTGTTCCGCAACCGTACCATGTGGGGCATGATGCTGGGCTTTAGCGGTATCAACTACACGGCATGGTTATATCTGGCCTGGCTGCCTGGTTATCTGCAAACGTCCTACAACCTGGATTTAAAAAGCACCGGATTAATGGCTGCCATTCCGTTCCTGTTTGGCGCAGCCGGGATGTTGATCAACGGTTTTGTCACCGACGGGTTGGTGAAAGGCGGTATGGCACCGATTAAGAGCCGTAAGATTTGTATTATCGCCGGGATGTTCTGCTCAGCTGCCTTCACGTTTGTCGTGCCACAGGCAACAACATCAATGGCTGCGGTACTCCTGATCGGTATGGCGCTGTTCTGCATTCACTTCGCCGGCACCTCCTGCTGGGGGCTGATCCACGTCGCTGTCGCTTCACGTATGACCGCCTCTGTGGGCAGTATCCAGAACTTTGCCAGTTTTATCTGCGCATCGTTCGCGCCGATCGTCACCGGATTTATTGTTGATACCACCAACTCTTTCCGTCTGGCGCTGATCATCTGCGGCTGTGTGACCATGGTAGGCGCGCTCGCCTATATCTTCCTGGTTCGTCAGCCCATCAGCGATCCACGTCAGGAGTAATGATCCATAAAGGTCCGGTAGCTCGCGGCTACCGGACCTGCGCCAAAGCCCGCTATACTTCCCTCATGAATCTTTCTTTGCGCCCCACAACCTTGACTGATATCGCGACCCTGCCTGACATCGAATGTTCAGCAGGAGAGCGTTTTCGAGACATCCCCTCGCTTGCATGGATCGCCGACGAGCGTCCTCTTTCGCCCGCGCAACACAGACAATACGTGGAAAAAGAGATGAGCTGGCTGGCGTTGGTGAATCATTGTCCCGTCGGTTTTTTACTGGCGGAAACACTGGACTCCTCGCTATTTATTGCCGAGATTTCTTTGCATCTGCAATGGCAGGGAAAAGGGATTGGCCGCAGATTGATTGACTATGTCGCCGGGCACGCGCGTGAGAAAGGCTTCACCTCACTCACCTTGACCACCTTCCGCGATGTACCGTGGAATGCCCCATTCTATGCAAGATTAGGCTTTGAAATGCTGGCCGATGAAGGGCTAATGCCAACACTGCGCCAGAAAAGAGAAGAGGAAGCGGCGCGTGGTCTGGCGTATGAATTACGCTGTGCCATGCGCCTGATATTGCGCTAATTGCCCGATGGCGGCTCCGCCTTATCGGGCCTACGTAACCTTTCCCCGTTGGCCGGATAAGCGCCAGCGCCATCCGGCATCACAGGCTTAGAACGTTTCCCAGTTATCACCGGCATCCGTTACCGCGGCTTTGCGTGGCTGTACAGTTGCTGAAGCGGGTTTTGTGGTCGCAACATCGCGCGCACGCTGTTGATCATGCTGAATACGGAACACCGCAACGGCCTGAGTCAGACGGCTGGCCTGTTCTTCCAGTGCCGCAGCGGCAGCAGCGGATTCTTCCACCAGCGAGGCGTTCTGCTGCGTCACGCGATCCATCTCAGCAACGGCCAGGCCTACCTGGTCGATACCACGGCTCTGTTCATCAGAAGCAGAAGCGATTTCACCCATGATATCAGTCACACGGGTCACCGCATTAACGATCTCATCCATGGTTTCACCGGCGCTTTCTACCAGTGTTGAGCCCACATCGACACGACTTACCGAATCTTCAATCAGACTTTTGATTTCGCGGGCAGCCTGCGCACTGCGCTGGGCCAGGTTACGGACTTCACCCGCCACCACCGCAAACCCACGTCCCTGCTCACCTGCACGCGCAGCTTCTACTGCTGCGTTAAGCGCCAGGATATTGGTCTGGAAGGCAATGCCGTCGATCACGCTGATAATATCGGCAATTTTCTGCGAACTGGAAGCGATATCACGCATGGTTTGCACCACGTTATCCACCACTTTGCCGCCTTTCTGCGCCGTTTCTGAGGCACTCAGCGCAAGATGGCTGGCCTGACGGGCGTTTTCGGCGTTCTGCTTCACTGTCGCCGTCAGCTGTTCCATGCTGGCCGCAGTTTCTTCCAGAGAAGCGGCCTGCTGCTCGGTACGTGAAGAGAGATCGTTGTTACCCATCGCAATCTCGCTGGCACCGCTATAGATAGCGTTAGCACCATTACGCACATCACCCACGGTGTTCATCAGCTCACCCTGCATGTGACGCAGGCTTTCTGCCAGTTGCCCAATCTCGTTGGACCCTTCTACATCAATGCGCTTTACCAGATCGCCGCTGGCAATATGGCGAATGCTGTCAATCAGACGGTTCATCGGAGAAATAAGAGAAAGTTTGATACCGAACCAGACCGCAACAATCGCCGCCAGCACGGTAATCAGCACACACGCCAGTACCCACATCGCCTGGCTGTAAGAGCTGTTGTTATCTTCAACCGCGATGTCATACAGACGGTCATTCTGCTGCATGTAATTGACATACTGCTTCTCAAAACCATCCTGATAGCTTTGTGTCGGTTGATCAAAGAATGCGTTGATCTTCCCTTCACCCAACAGTTGGATCAGCTCTGCCAGCGCACCATGGTAGATGTCATAGGTGCGGTTGATCTCCTGGAAAGCGGCTTCACTTTGACGCGGGTCACGCGGGAGAGACTCATAGAGCGCCCAGTTTTTTTCCGTCAGTTTCAGCGCCGTGCTCGCTACCTGCATCAGTTCAGCCACGGTCGCACCGCTGCCAATATTGCTCTGATCCATCATGTAGCGAATACCCGCCCGGTTAAGGGTGTTTCGCGTTTGCAGCAGTTCAACCCAGGTGGCATTCAGCGCAGACTGCTGCTGGCGAATGGTTTGCAGAACGGTAAAGTTCTCTTTGTCATTCTTCAGTGAGTTAAAGAACAACCCGCCCGAGGTCAGTTGTAAAACGCCAAACAGCGCCAATACCAGCAGTAAGCTGGTAACAATCTTCATTCGTTTTAACATGTTTTCTCTTTCCGCTAGACAGATGTCAGAATTTTCGGCCTGGAAAGGGAAAACTTTACGAAATTCGTGCTAACTGAATCGATCTCAGCATCGACGATTCGTCGATGTCCGCAGTCAACCAAGGATCGAAAGGCGTTTGTTAGTGATCTCAATCACATAATTACCCCCACTCACCGGCACCAGGAACCGCTCACTGACACTTGGGACCGCTTAAGCTGACATACAACCACTCACTTATTTACCTTACTTTACGCGCGTAACTCTCTGGCAAGATCCTCCCAACATAGCAGTCAATTTATCTCCTCAAACACACAATCAAACCCACACGGCTTCGGCCAATTATTAATCTAATACCAGGTTTTACTATGGATACGAAAAAGATATTCAAGCACATACCCTGGGTGATTCTCGGAATCATCGGTGCATTCTGCCTCTCGGTAGTGGCATTACGTCGGGGTGAACACATCAGCGCCCTGTGGATCGTGGTCGCCTCTGTCTCTGTTTATCTGGTGGCCTATCGTTACTACAGTCTCTACATCGCTCAAAAGGTGATGAAACTTGACCCGACGCGTGCCACGCCGGCGGTCATCAACAATGATGGTCTGAACTACGTACCAACCAACCGTAACGTGTTGTTCGGCCACCACTTTGCCGCTATCGCAGGTGCAGGTCCGCTGGTTGGGCCGGTTCTGGCCGCGCAGATGGGCTACCTGCCCGGAACGCTGTGGCTGCTGGCCGGTGTGGTACTGGCTGGTGCGGTGCAGGACTTCATGGTGCTGTTTATCTCTTCCCGCCGTAACGGCGCGTCTCTCGGTGAGATGATCAAAGAAGAGATGGGCCCGGTACCGGGAACCATTGCGCTGTTCGGCTGCTTCTTAATCATGATCATCATCCTCGCGGTACTGGCGCTGATCGTGGTAAAAGCGCTGGCAGAAAGCCCGTGGGGTGTGTTCACCGTCTGCTCAACCGTACCGATCGCGCTGTTCATGGGTATCTACATGCGATTCCTGCGCCCAGGACGTGTGGGTGAAGTGTCAGTGATTGGTATTGTGCTGCTGGTTGCTTCTATCTACTTCGGCGGTGTGATTGCACACGACCCGTACTGGGGCCCGGCGCTGACCTTTAAAGACACCACCATTACCTTTACGCTTATCGGCTACGCGTTTATCTCCGCGCTGCTGCCGGTATGGCTGATCCTCGCACCGCGCGACTATCTGGCGACCTTCCTGAAAATCGGCGTTATCGTCGGTCTGGCGGTAGGTATCGTTATCCTTAACCCAGAGCTGAAAATGCCGGCGATGACCCAGTACATTGACGGTACCGGTCCGCTGTGGAAAGGTGCGCTGTTCCCGTTCCTGTTTATCACCATCGCTTGTGGTGCGGTATCTGGCTTCCACGCGCTGATTGCTTCCGGTACAACGCCGAAACTGCTGGCCTGTGAAACCGACGCGCGTTTCATTGGTTATGGCGCGATGCTGATGGAATCCTTCGTCGCAATTATGGCGCTGGTTGCTGCGTCCATCATTGAACCGGGTCTGTACTTCGCAATGAACACCCCGCCTGCGGGCCTTGGCATCACCATGCCGAACCTGCATGAAATGGGTGGCGAGAACGCCCCGCTGATTATGGCGCAACTGAAAGACGTCACCGCACACGCGGCGGCAACCGTCAGTTCCTGGGGCTTCGTGATTTCGCCTGAGCAGATCCTGCAAACCGCGAAAGACATCGGTGAGCCGTCCGTTCTGAACCGCGCAGGTGGCGCACCAACGCTGGCAGTCGGTATCGCCCACGTGTTCCACAAAGTGCTGCCGATGGCGGACATGGGCTTCTGGTACCACTTCGGTATTCTGTTTGAAGCACTGTTCATCCTGACCGCTCTGGATGCAGGTACCCGTTCTGGCCGCTTTATGCTGCAGGATTTACTGGGTAACTTCGTTCCGTTCCTGAAGAAAACCGACTCGCTGGTTGCTGGCGTCATCGGTACGGCAGGCTGCGTAGGCCTGTGGGGCTACCTGCTGTATCAGGGCGTGGTTGACCCGCTGGGCGGCGTGAAGAGCCTGTGGCCGCTGTTCGGTATCTCTAACCAGATGCTGGCGGCTGTGGCGCTGGTTCTGGGCACTGTGGTACTGGTTAAAATGCAGCGTACCAAGTACATCTGGGTTACCGTGGTTCCGGCAGTATGGCTGCTGATCTGCACCACCTGGGCGCTGGGTCTGAAACTGTTCAGCACCAACCCGCAGATGGAAGGCTTCTTCTTCATGGCGAACCAGTACAAAGAGAAGATTGCTAACGGCGGTGAACTGACCGCACAGCAGATTGCCAACATGAACCATATCGTCATCAACAACTACACCAACGCAGGCCTGAGTATTCTGTTCCTGGTGGTGGTGTACAGCATCATTTTCTACGGGTTCCGCACCTGGCAGAAAGCCCGCACCATCAACGGTCGCTCTGATAAAGAGACACCGTATGTACCGGTGCCGGAAGGCGGCGTGAAGACCTCTTCACACCACTAAGATGTAATCAGCCCCGCTCCGGCGGGGCTTTTCGCTTATCAGGATTGTTTATGTTTGGTACTTTAGGTCAGGCAAAAAAATACCTCGGTCAGGCGGCGAAGATGTTGATTGGTATTCCGGACTACGACAACTACGTCGAGCACATGAAGACCAACCATCCCGATAAGCCGTACATGACCTACGAAGAATTCTTCCGCGAGCGCCAGGAAGCCCGCTACGGTAGCGGCGGAAGCAGTTGCTGTTAGAAGGAGATGTGAATGACCCCGATTGCAGTTACCCTACTCACCGGTTTTCTTGGCGCAGGTAAAACCACCCTGCTGCGCCATATTCTCAACGAGCAGCACGGTTACAAAATTGCCGTTATCGAAAACGAATTCGGCGAAGTCTCGGTGGACGATCAGCTGATTGGCGACCGCGCCACGCAGATCAAAACGCTGACCAACGGCTGCATCTGCTGTACCCGCTCCACTGAGCTGGAAGACGCGCTGCTCGATCTGCTCGACAACCTCGACAAAGGCACCATCAATTTTGACCGCCTGGTGATTGAGTGTACCGGCATGGCCGATCCCGGCCCGATTATTCAGACCTTTTTCTCCCATGAAGTCATTTGCGAACGCTACCTGCTGGACGGGGTGATTGCGCTGGTTGATGCGGTACATGCCGACGAGCAGATGAATCAGTTCACCATCGCCCAGTCGCAGGTTGGTTACGCCGACCGTATCCTGCTGACCAAAACCGACGTAGCCGGTGACAGCGAGAAACTGCGTGAACGCCTGGCGCGCATCAACGCCCGCGCCCCGGTGTATACCGTGACCCATGGCGATATCGACCTCTCTTTGCTGTTCAACACCAACGGTTTTATGCTGGAAGAGAATATCGTCAGCGCCAAACCACGCTTCCACTTTATCGCCGACAAGCAAAATGATATTTCCTCAATCGTCGTCGAGCTGGATTACCCGGTGAACATCAGCGACGTGTCGCGGGTAATGGAAAACCTGCTGCTGGAATCCGCCGAGAAACTGCTGCGCTACAAAGGTATGCTGTGGATTGAAGGTGAGCCAAACCGCCTGCTGTTCCAGGGCGTGCAACGCCTGTACAGCGCCGACTGGGACCGCCCGTGGGGCGACGAACAACCACACAGCACCCTGGTGTTTATCGGCATTAACCTGCCGGAAGACGAGATCAGAGCAGCGTTTGCGGGATTGAAGAAGTAACGTCCTGCTGATTTGCCCGGTGGCACTCATCGGGCATCAACTCACTATTTCTTATTTTGCTCGCGCAGCATCGCTTCGCGCAAAATGGCATTAAGGCGCGTCTGGTATCCTTTTCCAGGGCGTTTCAGCCACTCCATCACATCGGCATCAATACGCACAGACGCCTGCGTTTTCAACGGGCGAAAAAACTTACCGCGATTAGCCTCTGACCACTGCTCATCTTCGGTTGCGGGAATATCGCTGTAATCAATATCATCATCCAATTTATTCGCCAGCGCCTTCAGTTCAGCGTCATGCTGAGCATTCAGCGCGGATGCGCTGCCGCGTTTATGTTTAACCATGCTCATAACGATTCCTCTCTTTACGGTCTGCCTTTCTGGCGCTGATGATGCGAATAATTTCATTCCCACTTTCAAACCGAACACTATGTGCAACCAGAATAACCACGATACCGTGCATCATTCCAATGGTCTGCCACCGATACTCACCGTTCTCATAACGGTCCTGACGCGACAAATGCCGGGGATCGTCAAATACCAGAACAGCATCCTCAAAGCGAACACCATGTTTACGGTGGTTACTTTGTGCCTTGTTTGCATCCCACTCAAACTCCGTTGGCATGAATTTCATCCCTGATTGTATATACAAAAAAGTATATACAATTATCTTACGATTATAGCGAAATTGTTGGAAATAGCATCACGTTTTGCGTAGATGAGAGGTATTAGTGCTGAATCAGAAAGAATCTCTACCAACATTACAGTTTCAACTTAAACCTCTGCCTCAAGTCATAGTCAGCCCCTTGATTTTATGTACAATCGAGGTGGTCCTGATTAAATCGAGAGCGCCCAATGGCTGACCTGAACCTGAGTACCCTGACGGAAGCAGACATCATCACCAAACGCGTTATGCCCGCCATCCTTGATGCTGGCTGGAACGACACAACGCAAATCAGACAAGAGGTCAAACTCCGGGACGGTAAGGTCATCGTGCGTGGCAAGGTTGCAGCGCGCAGAACCGTGAAATCCGCCGATATCGTGCTCTACCATAAATTAAACATGCCGTTGGCGGTCATCGAAGCCAAAGCCAATAAACATGAAATCGGCAAAGGCATGCAGCAGGCGCTGAGTTATGCCCATCTGCTGGATGTTCCCTTTGCGTTTGCTTCTAACGGTGATGGCTTTATCTTCCACGATAAAACGGCAACCGGCGCGATTGAGCGAGAAATTACCCTCGACGAATTCCCAACGCCTGACGAATTGTGGCAAAAATACTGCGTCTGGAAAGGCTACACCGAAGCCCAGCTCCCGGTGATTACCCAGGACTACTACGACGACGGCAGCGGCAAATCACCGCGTTATTACCAGCTACAGGCCATCAACAAAACCATCGAGGCCGTTTCCGCCGGGCAGAACCGCGTTCTGCTGGTGATGGCGACCGGAACAGGGAAAACCTATACCGCCTTCCAGATTATCTGGCGCTTATGGAAAGCGAAAAGTAAAAAGCGGATCCTGTTCCTGGCCGATCGCAATATTCTGGTCAACCAGACCAAAACTAACGACTTCCTGCCGTTTGGCACGGCGATGACCAAAGTCAGCGGGCGCACCATCGACCCGGCGTATGAGATCCACCTCGCGCTGTACCAGGCCATCACAGGCCCGGAAGAAGAGCAAAAAGCCTTTAAACAAGTGGCACCGGATTTCTTTGACCTGATTGTGATCGACGAATGCCATCGCGGTAGCGCCTCGGAAGACAGCGCCTGGCGCGAAATCCTCGACTATTTCAGCGCCGCCACGCAGATTGGCTTAACCGCCACGCCGAAAGAAACTCATGAAGTCTCCAGCACCGATTACTTCGGCGACCCGGTATATATCTACTCGCTGAAAGAAGGCATCGAAGACGGCTTTCTTGCCCCTTACAAAGTGGTGCGTGTCGACATCGACGTCGATCTCCAGGGCTGGCGTCCCACCAAAGGCCAGACGGATAAAAACGGCGAGCTGATCGACGATCGTATCTACAACCAGAAAGATTTTGACCGCACGATGGTGATTGATGAACGCACCGAACTGGTGGCGAAAACCATTACCGATTACCTCAGGCGCACCAACCCGATGGATAAAACCATCGTCTTCTGTAACGACATCGATCACGCAGAACGCATGCGCCGCGCGCTGGTCAATCTCAACCCGGATCAGGTCAAAAAGAACGACAAGTACGTGATGAAAATCACCGGCGATGATGACATCGGCAAAGCCCAACTGGAAAACTTTATCAACCCAAAGAAAGACTATCCGGTTATCGCCACCACCTCCGAACTGATGACCACCGGCGTGGATGCCAAAACCTGCAAACTGGTGGTGCTGGACCAGAACATCCAGTCGATGACCAAATTCAAGCAGATCATCGGTCGCGGCACCCGTATAGATGAACGCTACGGCAAACTGTGGTTCACCATTCTCGATTTCAAAAAGGCCACCGAATTGTTCGCCGACGAGCGCTTTGACGGCATCCCGGAAAAGGTGATGGCGACCACGCCGGACGATATCGCCAACCCGGACTCTGATTTCGAAGAGCAGTTCGACGAGGTTCCCGAAGATACCGAAGATGAGGTGACGGGCGCCAATGAAGACCCCGCCCCGTATACCGTCATCGGTTCAGACGATGTCGGCCCGCTGCCGGAAGACGACGAGAACAAAGTGCGTAAGTTCCACGTCAACGGCGTCGCTGTCGGCGTAATTGCCCAGCGCGTGCAGTATTACGACGCCGACGGCAAGCTGGTGACCGAATCCTTCAAAGACTACACCCGCAAAACGCTGCTCAAAGAGTACGCCTCGCTGGATGATTTCACCCGCAAATGGCAGGACGCCGAGCGCAAAGAAGCCATTATCAGGGAGCTGGAACAGCAGGGGATTATCTGGGAAGTGCTGGCGGAAGAGGTCGGTAAAGAGCTCGACCCGTTCGACATGCTGTGCCACGTGGTGTATGGTCAGCCGCCGTTAACCCGCAAAGAGCGGGCAGAGAACGTGCGTAAGCGCAACTACTTCACCAAATACTCCGATGCCGCGCAGGCGGTGCTGAATACGCTGCTGGATAAATACGCCGACGCGGGCGTGCAGGAAATAGAGAGTATCCAGGTGCTGAAGCTCAAGCCGTTCGACAGCATGGGTACGCTGCCGGAGATCATTAAAAGCGGATTCGGCGACCGTAACGGGTATAATCAGGCCATCAGCGAGCTGGAGAGCGAAATCTACCACTTACCGCCCCGCTCCGCGTAACCACCTCCCCTTTTGTGCCTTCTGCTGCCAGCGCGTAGCAGAAGGCCTTATTGTTAATGAAACATGGAACACATCATGTCAATCAGTTCAGTTATCAAATCATTACAGGACATTATGCGCAAAGACGCCGGCGTGGACGGCGATGCGCAGCGCCTCGGCCAGCTCTCCTGGCTGCTGTTTCTGAAAATCTTTGACGCCCAGGAAGAGGCGCTCGAACTGGAGCAGGATAACTATCAGTACCCGATCCCGCAGCGCTACCTGTGGCGCACCTGGGCGGCGAACGCCGAAGGCATTACCGGCGATTCCCTGCTGGAGTTCGTCAACGATGATCTGTTCCCGGCGCTGAAAAACCTCACCGCAAATATCGATAAGAACCCGCGCGGCTTTGTGGTCAGACAGGCGTTCAGCGATGCCTATAACTACATGAAAAACGGCACTCTGTTGCGTCAGGTGATCAACAAGCTCAACGAAATTGACTTCACCAGCGCCAGCGAGCGCCACCTGTTCGGCGACATTTATGAACAGATCCTCAAAGATCTGCAATCCGCGGGCAATGCTGGTGAGTTTTATACCCCGCGCGCCGTCACCCGCTTTATGGTCGATCGCGTCGATCCGAAGCTCGGCGAGTCAATTATGGACCCGGCCTGCGGCACCGGCGGCTTCCTCGCCTGCGCGTTCGATCATGTAAAAAATAAATACGTGAAGAGCGTGGCCGATCACCAGACGCTGCAACAGCAGATCCACGGCGTGGAGAAAAAGCAGCTCCCGCACCTGCTGGCGACCACCAATATGCTGCTGCACGGCATTGAAGTGCCGGTGCAAATCCGTCACGACAACACCCTCAACAAGCCGCTGTCGTCGTGGGATGAACAGCTGAATGTGATCGTCACCAACCCGCCGTTCGGCGGCACCGAAGAAGACGGTATCGAGAAGAACTTCCCGGCAGAGATGCAGACTCGCGAAACGGCGGATCTGTTCCTGCAACTGATCGTTGAAGTGCTGGCGAAAAACGGCCGCGCGGCGGTGGTACTGCCGGACGGTACGCTGTTTGGCGAAGGCGTGAAAACCAAAATTAAAAAGCTCCTCACCGAGGAGTGCAACCTGCACACCATCGTGCGTCTGCCGAACGGCGTGTTTAACCCGTACACCGGGATCAAAACCAACCTGCTGTTCTTTACCAAAGGCCAGCCGACCAAAGACATCTGGTTCTACGAGCACCCGTACCCGGCGGGGGTGAAGAACTACAGCAAAACCAAGCCGATGAAGTTTGAAGAGTTCCAGGCCGAGATCGACTGGTGGGGCAACGAGGCCGACGGCTTCGCCAGCCGCGTCGAGAACGAGCAGGCGTGGAAGGTCAGCATCGACGAGGTGATTGCCCGCAACTTTAACCTCGATATCAAAAACCCGCACCAGGCGGAAACCGTCAGCCACGATCCGGATGAACTGCTGGCGCAATATGCGAAGCAGCAGGAAGCGATTCAGACCCTGCGCCACCAGCTGCGCGATATCCTCGGCGCGGCGCTCTCCGGCAAGGAGGCCAACTGATGGCGGTGGAAAAACTGATTGTCGACCATATCGATACCTGGACCACGGCGCTGCAAACCCGCTCCACCGCCGGGCGCGGCAGCTCGGGTAAGATCGATCTGTATGGGATTAAGAAGCTGCGCGAGCTGATTCTGGAGCTGGCGGTGCGCGGCAAGCTGGTGCCGCAGGATCCGAACGACGAACCGGCCTCGGTGCTGCTGGAGCGTATTGCGGCGGAAAAGGCCGAGCTGGTGAAGCAGGGGAAAATTAAAAAGCCCAAGCCGCTGCCGGAGATTAGCGAGGAGGAGAAACCGTTTGAGCTGCCGGAGGGGTGGGAGTGGACAAGATTTGGTAATATATTCAAAGTGTCATCTGGAGATGCATTAACCTCCAACCAAATGAATACTCTTGGAGAATATCCTGTATTCGGAGGTAATGGAATCAATGGCTACCATGATTCATACAATGTTGCGAAGAGAACATTAGTCATCGGAAGAGTTGGTTATTATTGTGGTTCAATTCATATAACACCTAATCATGCTTGGGTAACTGATAATGCCTTTATCACTCATTTTTCAGAAAGTAACTTTGATTTAGACTATGTTGAAATACTACTGAAAGCGACAAATTTGAAAGAGGATGAAAGCGCAACCGCACAACCAGTAATTTCAGGAAGAAAAATATATCCTATTATTCTTGCTGTACCACCACTCGAAGAACAAAGAAAAATCGCAAAGAAAACATATGAACTTCTAGGCCTTTGTACACACCTAGAACAGCACTCCCTGACCAATCTGGATGCCCATCAGCAGCTGGTTGAAACCCTACTAACCACGCTAACCGACAGCCAGAACGCCAATGAACTGGCCGTAAACTGGACGCGAGTCAGCGAGCATTTCGACACGCTATTTACCACCGAAGCCAGCATTGACGCCTTAAAACAGACCATTCTGCAACTGGCGGTGATGGGCAAACTGGTACCGCAGGATCCGAACGACGAACCGGCCTCTGAATTGCTCAAACGTATTGCGCAGGAAAAAGCGCAGCTGGTAAAAGACGGGAAAATTAAAAAGCAAAAACCGTTGCCGCCGATTAGTGATGAGGAAAAACCGTTTGAACTTCCAGATGGGTGGGAATGGTGCAGAGTATCTGAAGTTGCAATGTTTACGACATCAGGTTCACGTGACTGGGCCAAATATTACTCTGAAAGTGGTGCACTATTCGTAACTATGGGTAATCTATCAAAAAATTCTTATGACCTGAGAATGGATAATCGCCGTTACGTTAATCCTCCTGAAAATGGTGAAGGATTAAGAACTAAGCTGGAACCATTTGATTTAATCATTTCTATAACTGGTGATGTCGGTAATCTTGGTTTAATCCCCGAAGATTTAGGTTTAGCATATATAAACCAGCACTCTTGTTTATTGAGATTCATTCCAATCTGCAGAAATTACTATTTCCCGGAGTTAATGCGTTCACCATTAGCTAAACTTCAATTCAATGCACCACAAAGGGGTATAAAAAATAGTTTTCGTTTGAGCGATGTGGAAACCATAGTAATACCGTTACCACCTTATAAAGAACAAATTCTCATTGCCGAAAAAATCAGAGTGCTAATGAATATATGTGACGTTCTAAGAGCAAGTATTCAATCCGCCCAACAAACCCAGCTCCACCTGGCCGACGCCCTCACCGACGCCGCCATAAATTAACCCTCCTCCTGAAACCAATAAAGCGGCTAAATATCCGCTTTATTCCCATCACCAGAAATAATCCTTCCCTTCATCCGCGCCGTTATTTTCATTCATTTTCAGCTGGACTTTCCTTCTATTCCCTGATGATATGTACAGGTATTTTTCGCAAGACGCCCGTGCTGCAACACGAGCGCCTCGCTAATCACAATCACTATTTTCAAGGAATAGCCATCATGACTACCCCGCATTCTATTGCAGAATTCACCGATCCAGAAGTCTCCCCGGAAAATAACCGTAAAGGCACCGTCAGTTACGCGAGCCGCTTTGAAGATCATCAGCGTATCCCGGCAATTATCATGAAAGGCCAGTGGCTTGAAGCTGCCGGTTTTGCCACCGGCACCAAAATTGATATCAAAGTGATGGACGGCTGTATCGTGCTGACGGCAAAGCCGCCGGAGCCGGAAGAGCCCGCATTGCTACAGTCGCTGCGTCGGGTGTGCAAGCTCTCCGCACGTAAACAGCAGCAGGTACAGGAATTTATCGAGGTGATTTCGGGCAAATCCCGCAAACAGGAAGAGTAAAATCAAATACCCGGCAGGCCGAGCGCTGCCGGGTAATACGGAGTGTTACACTACCGCCTGTGTTAATTTCTACCTGAACCGTATCTACTCAGGAAGATCCGTCAGCGTGTTTACATTGAGCGGAATAGTGCTCTTGCCTTTGAAAGGGTGCGCAATCTCTCCTTGACCCGTCAGGTCACGATGTGTTGTTGCAGTTACCGTCTGCTTTTGTGCCGCAGGCTTCGCCGGGGGTGGCCTTTTCGCAGTTGTACCCACTATGGATTGTTGTGCTGGTGGTGCCTGCAACGGTGTGGAGACTTCTACTGCCGGAGTAAACAGAGGCTTAAACTCAATAAATCCACCAACACTGCTGCTTATCGCACTGTAGCCAATAGCTACTGGATGTGGGAATGTTTGTACCATCGAGACTCCCATGCTGGAAACGCTGGTGACGGTTCCCGACGCACCGGGTGCAGAAGGCGTCATTGACTGCGCCAGTTGATACATCGACTTTTGCAGAGCCGCAAGCTGAGACTGTAACGACTGCCCGTTTTGGTTTTCAGGTGCTGAACCTCCGTCGCCTCCACTGCTGGCACCGCCAGAGGGTTTAATTTTCACCAGTTCCGCTTCAATATCCTGCGCCTTCTTCGATAATTCCACCAGCCTGGCAACCGTGGCTGAAGCCTGCATGCTAAAACCCTTATCAGACGTGATAGAAACATTAATACGTCTGGTGTAATAAACATCGGTGACAAAAACAATACCCGGTTTTAGATCGCTATATTGTGAATCACGCGAACGTAAGCCATTAATTCTGGCGTTCATCACCTCTTGCAGATAATAAAGATCGTAAATATTACTGATCGATAATGAATGTCGATACTCACGATATTTTTGCAAAGCACGCCGCAGATCGATGCTGATCATTTCAGCATTAGGCACCGAATATGAGACGGTATAGCTCACTTTTCCGCCAGCCCCACCTGCTATACCCCCTGCTTCCGTAGGAACATTAATACCTAAAGCCCCTTCAGTTGAGGACGCAAACGTAAAACCAGGAAATGCCACAACACCATTAATACGTTTTTTACTTTCAGGATAGGGATAGAACGGTTCAGGAATGCTATTTCCTCCCTTGCCATCAGGTATTGTTCCCGTCAGCGGCAGTTCCATAACCTGTTGTTCATTAGCCAGTTCTCTACTCATATCGACATGATCGTAGCGCAACGGCCTAATCATATAATATTTTGCGGGTAGGCGATTTATCGTTCTGTCGCCAGCAATCGGGACAATGTAGATATCACCGGGGAAGAAACGTTCTCGTGGGGGGTATAGCGGATAAATCCCCAACTGGCTGGTATTTTTTGACCACTCTTGCGCCACCACGCCCGGTTTATTGCTACTGCAACTAACAGCCACCATCGCGCAAGCTGGCATCAAAACAAAATATAAACCGCGCATAATTTTTGCATTCATTTCCACATTCCCCCCTACTATTCTTAATAGTAAGGTTAAGCTGTGAATAAACACTGTTATGTCAGAAGATAGTTTTGTCTTATTCTGGGAAATCATTCACAAGTGGTATTTTAAATATGCGGGTCAAAAAAATATCTTAACCCGCCCCAGACATCAGGAAATTGACAATGGATCACTCCACCTGATCGCGTCGCAACCCGACATCGCGGAGCCGCTCGTCGCTCATATGATGCAATATACGCCGCGTTTGCGCCCGTAGTCGCCAGCGTTTTATCGCCTGCCAAATCTGCACAAATCCAATAAATGGCTGCTTAGCTTTATTCTCGTGAAATTCCATACTTTACCTCCCCGTCTTGCCAGAGGCTTTATGTTCACGGATTTGGCCAGGTACAATACAGACTCACAAAGTACTTTTATTTATCATACAGATTGGTTAAAAAGGACTCTGCATCGCATTAATTACGCCAATCTGTACTGGTTTTTTAATCTGTATGGTACCCGTGAGGGATACAGCATGACCCGTTACCAACATCTGGCCAATCTGCTGGCCGAACGTATTGAACAAGGGCTGTATCGTCATGGCGAAAAGCTGCCCTCGGTGCGCAGTCTGAGTCAGGAGCACGGCGTCAGCATCAGCACTGTACAGCAGGCTTATCAAACACTGGAGCAGCGACAGCTAATCACCCCCCAGCCGCGCTCCGGCTACTTTGTCGCCCCACAAAAAGCGCAACCCCCCGTACCGCCAATGTCACGGCCTGTCCAGCGCCCGGTCGAGATAACCCAGTGGGATCAGGTGCTGGATATGCTAAAAGGCCACGCGGACAAATCCATCACGCCTTTCAGCAGCGGCGTTCCCGATATTAATCAACCCAGCCTGAAACCACTGTGGCGCGAGTTAAGCCGCGTAGCGCAGCACAATCTGAAAGCGATTTTGGGCTACGATGAAATATCCGGGTGCCGTGAACTGCGCAGTCAGATTGCGCGCCTGATGCTGGACAGCGGTTCAGTCGTCAATGCGGATGATATTGTCATCACCAGCGGCAGCCAGAGCGGAATGTCGCTGGCGCTGCTGACGGTCTGCCAGCCAGGAGACATTGTTGCCGTTGAATCGCCCGCCTACTACGGCACAATGCAGTTGCTGCGCGGCTTAGGGATTAAGGTTATTGAAATCCCGACCGATCCGGATACCGGTATCAGCATTGAAGCACTGGAGCTGGCACTGGATCAGTGGCCGATCAAAGGAGTGCTGCTGGTGCCCAACTGTAACAACCCGCTCGGGTTTATTATGCCGGATGCGCGTAAGCGAGCAGTGCTCGCCCTCGCCCAACGCCACGATATTGTGATTTTTGAAGATGATGTTTATGGCGAGCTGGCAACGGAGTACCCACGCCCACGCACAATTCACTCCTGGGACAGCGACGGTCGGGTTCTGCTGTGCAGTTCATTTACCAAATCCGTAGCGCCAGGTCTGCGCGTCGGTTGGGTCATTCCCGGTCGCTATTATGACAAGCTGCTGCACATGAAATACGCGGTCATTGGCACCAACGTTCCTGCCACGCAGCTGGCGGCGGCCACCTTTGTGCGCGAAGGCCATTACCATCGTCATATCCGACGCATGCGCCAGATTTATCAGCGCAATATGGAAATCTACACCTGCTGGGTACGGGAGTACTTCCCCTGCGAGATCTGCGTCACCCGACCAAAAGGCGGCTTTATGCTTTGGGTCGAACTGCCATTGCAGGTTGATATGGTCTGCGTAGCTAAACAACTCTGTCGGCTGAAAATACAGGTCGCACCGGGATCGCTGTTCTCCGCATCCGGAAAATATCGCAACTGTGTGCGTATTAACTGCGCGTTGCCGCCCAACGAGAAGCACCGGGAAGTGATGCAAAAGCTCGGCGAGGCGGTAAAGGTGGCGATAGAATAAATTGAATGCCCGGTCGCGTAAGAGTACACCGTTTCCGTAATACCTAATGGCTCAGGTTATAAAGCTCATCAGTGGGAAGGCGGGTAATTTTTTGTACCGTACTGATCTCGATACCATCAGCCAGCATGGTGCGAGCAATACGCCGTGCTTCAGCGCGTTGACCTTCGATAAGCCCTTCCTCTCGGCCTTCTTGTCGACCTTCCAGCCTGCCTTTTTGTAATCCTGCTTCATGCAGCCTTTCTGCAATCGTCATCAAATTCTCCTTATGTTGTGGTGAACGTTCGGCAACCTCACGGATAAACTCATTGAAGCGAGGTGCATCGCCGGTGCACAAAATATAATTAAACAGTGTCTTAATCTGGCTGTCATTAGTGGACCCGGTAACGAGCAGAGAAACAATTTGTTCGACCAACCCCATAAGATCGCGCTGCGGTTTTTGCACAGCCTTACTATCTGTTAAGCGTGGTGATTTTCTACAAATAAAGAGGATAAACTCGTTTAATTAATATCCAGTCCGCATTACACTGCGGATGACTATTATCCGTTCAACTTATTATTCCCGAGGTGCGATGTGCTGATGATTACCTGTAATCGTTACGTTTTCTGACCTGAGTCTGAGAACGTTTCTCCTGTTTGCGCCTCGCGCAGGCAGCGTTTTTGATTACATGAAATTCAGTACATTTGCAGTCTGCTTTTTTCTGCCATCGGTCTGACGTCTCAAAGACGGTATTGAATTTCGCTATTCTCGTTGAGGGTTTTCTCCCGACAAGGAGCTGTTTTATGCAACGGATTCTCGCGTTTTTCGCTCAACGCGCCACGACGCTATTTTTCCCTATTGCGCTGATTTTGTATGACTTCGCGGCCTATCTGTCGACGGACTTGATCCAGCCTGGCATCATCAATGTCGTGCGCGATTTCAACGCCGATGTCAGCCTGGCACCGGCTGCGGTCAGCCTGTATCTGGCGGGAGGGATGGCGTTACAGTGGCTGTTAGGCCCGCTTTCCGATCGGATTGGCCGCCGACCAGTGCTGATCGCAGGGGCGTTAATCTTTACGCTGGCCTGCACGGCGACACTTTTCACCACCTCGATGACACAATTTCTGGTCGCGCGTTTCGTGCAGGGCACCAGCATCTGCTTTATCGCCACCGTCGGTTATGTCACGGTGCAGGAGGCCTTTGGGCAAACAAAGGCCATTAAGCTGATGGCGATTATCACCTCCATTGTGCTGGTTGCCCCGGTGGTCGGCCCGCTCTCCGGGGCGGCGCTGATGCACTTTGTCCACTGGAAGATCCTGTTTGCCATTATCGCCGTCATGGGGCTTATCGCCCTGGTTGGGTTAGCTCTGGCGATGCCGGAGACCGTCCAGCGCGGTGCGGTACCGTTCAGCGCGCGCAGCGTACTGCGTGATTTCCGCGACGTTTTTCGCAACCGGGTGTTCCTGTTTGGCGCAGCCACGCTGTCGTTAAGCTATATCCCGATGATGAGTTGGGTAGCGGTCTCTCCGGTGATCCTGATTGACGCTGGCGGCATGACCACATCGCAGTTTGCCTGGGCGCAGGCTCCGGTATTTGGCGCCGTGATCGTTGCCAATATGGTGGTGGTTCGTTTTGTGAAGGACCCGACCCGACCGCGATTCATCTGGCGCGCCGCTCCCATTCAGCTCAGCGGACTGGCGGTGCTGATTGTTGGCAATTTACTGTGGCCACATGTGTGGCTGTGGTCAGTGCTGGGAACCAGCTTGTATGCGTTTGGTATTGGGATGATCTTCCCGACGCTGTTTCGTTTTACGCTGTTTTCCAACAACTTACCAAAGGGTACGGTTTCCGCATCGCTGAATATGGTGATCCTGACGGTGATGGCAGTATCGGTCGAAATCGGACGCTGGCTGTGGTTTAACGGCGGCAGGATTTCATTTCACCTGCTGGCAGTTGTGGCGGGTATTGCCGTTGTTTTCACGCTGGCAGAATTATTAAGACGTGTACGCCAGCACGAGGCAACAGCGCTAGCCACCGAGAATTAAAACTTGCCGGATGCAGTGCAAACACTGCATCCGGCATTAATCACATTACGTTATGCGATGCGCGCAAACCCCGCTTCAAGATCGGCAATCAGGTCGCCAATATCCTCAAGGCCAATATGCACCCTGACCAGCGTGCCGCTGAAATCGACATCCCCGGCCGGGCGAATGCTGTTCAGCTCTTCCGGCTGGTTGGCCAGAATGAGCGACTCGAATCCGCCCCACGAATAGGCCATATGGAATAGCGAGAAGTTATCGAGGAAATCCGCCATCTGCTCGTCGGTCAGTCGCTTTTTCAGCACAAACGAGAACAGGCCCGAGCTGCCGGCAAAGTCACGCTGAAAATACTCGTGCCCCGGACACTCCGGTAACGCCGGATGGTTCACCCGCGCCACGTCCGGCCTTGCCGACAGCCAGCGGGCAATATGGATGCTGCTTTCCTGATGCTGTTTAAGACGCACAGCCAGGGTACGCAGCCCTCGGCTACCGTTGTAGGCCGTATCGGCATCCAGCGTTTGCCCCATCAGGTAAGAGTTCTCGCGAAGGCGATCCCAACAGCGGGCGTTGGACACCGCCGTCCCCAGCATGCCGTCCGAATGCCCAATGGTGTATTTCGTGCCTGCCTGAATAGAAATATCCACACCGAAATCCAGCGCCCTGAACAGCACGCCCGCCGCCCAGGTGTTGTCGATCATGATGACGATCTCCGGGTTCACCGCGCGGATCGCCTTCACCATTCCCGGCACGTCCTGCACTTCCATGGTGATTGAGCTGGGGGATTCCAGGAACACGACCTTCGTTTCCGGACGCAGAAGATCAACAATGCCTGCGCCAATCAGCGGATCGTAATAGGTAGTTTCAACGTTGAATTTACTCAGGATCTTATTACAAAAATCCTGAGTTGGCTCGTAGGCGGCACCTGTCATCAGGATATGATCGCCGCTTTGGACGAATGCCAGAATCGCATTGGTCACTGCCGCGGCCCCGCACGGGTACAACGCACAACCCACTCCCCCTTCCAGTTCACTCATTGCTTTCTGGAAAGCAAAGTGCGTGTAGGTTCCGCGACGGCCGTAAAACAGTTCGCCGTTCGCACGATTGGCGGTGGCAAATTTTTTGTCCGTCACGGTATCAAACACCAGCGAAGAGGCGCGTTGGATCACCGGATTCACCGCGCCCTGGGTGTAGCGCTTATCGCGTCCAGCAACGACCAGATGCGTTTCAAGCTTCATTGCGTCTTTCATAACTTCTCCTGTTTCTTAATCTATACAACGGCGGCAGTAGAATTCAGTTCAGCGTTGGTCTGTTTTTTTCCAGCGAACCGTTCAACAATCTGTGCCGCATTCAAATCGTGGATTACGTTAATCAGCGTGGCTGGTGCATCGGTAATGGTGCCCAACACCACCAGCATCGGGATCGCTTCCATCGGCAGGCCGAGCGTAGTCACGATAAAAATTTCACCGAGGAACGCCCCACCCGGTACACCACCGACGATAATGGCGGAGAGCACCGCAATCAGCATGGTCAGGAAGAAGGTCTCGGTGGTGAACTCCATGCCGAGCACGGAATAGATAAAGACAATTTTCAGCGCGGCAATCATCGCCACACCGCCTTTATTCAGGTTAACCAGCAGCGGAATAGAGACATCAACGATTTCCGGGTTGATCCCCATCGCCTTACCGGCACGCAGCGTCACCGGCAGCGTACCCAGCGAAGAACAGGTCCCCAGCGCGGTAGCCGAGGGTTCAATCGCATTACGCCAGAACGCTTTAACCGCCGGGATGCCACCGCCTATATATGAATAGAGAATAGAGCCCAAAACGAAGTAGACCAGCGTGGCAACCATAAACAGGCCAATGGCGCGGGCAAAGGTTAACAGCAGAGCAGAATCCTGACTGGCCATGGTGGCGGCGAAATAGCAGCCAAGGCCAACCGGTGCCACTTTCATAATGATCGAGACGATCTTCATGATCACGGTATTAGCATCTTCCAGCAGCGACGCAATACGTTTACCCGCCTGATCCGACTGACCAATAGCGACCCCGGCGATGATCGCCATCACAATCAGGGCCAGAATATTGGACTTAGAAAACAGTCCGATAAAATCACTGGTGGTGATCATGCTGACAAAATCCATCTTACCGCTGCCTGCCTGCACGGACTGCGAGAGATCGATAGTGACGCCCTGCGCCGGGTTATACCATAGCGCCAGCGCCACGATCCCGGCAGCCGGAATAAAGGCCATCGCGATCGAAACAATAAAGATGATTGCCATAATACGTCCCAACCTTTTCAGGTCGGTCATACTGGCGATAGAGGACATGACGCTGATCCCCACCAGCGGCACAATAATCATAAATAACAGGTTTAAAAATATCTGACCTATTGGCTGGAGCTTGCTGGCAAACGTCGGGGCATAAATACCTAATAAGCCGCCAATCACCAGAGCAACTAATAAAATAATCGATGATCTGTAGGGTTCGAGTCGTGACCACATAATGGGTACCTTTTAAATTAAATAATATTTAATGAGATTAAATTCACAATTTGATGAGTTTTTGCTTAGCCCCCCGATATTTTGTGACGCAACTCACTTAAGTTGTTATTTTTTCATTTTGCCAGCGAGTTGTTTCCTGTGATTCAATAGTTGCATGTTTAAAATGCGAATGTAACGGCCTATTCGTACCGTTTTTGCAAATCACTTGTGAATTAAAGGAAACTATGGGCACGCCGATTTCACTCAAGCATCTGGAGTTTTTCGTCAAAATCGTCGACTGTGGAGGTTTATCGGAGGCTGCCGCTCAGCTTAATGTGTCGCCGTCGGCGGTCAGCAAAAGCCTGACGGCGATGGAAGATACGCTAGGGACGACATTAATTAAACGCACCACCCGCAGTATTACCCTGACCGATGCCGGGCAATATTTATTTAACCGCGCCAATAAGTTACTGACAGAATTTGATGAAACGCTGAATACCACCTCTGGTTATTATCACAGCCCGCAGGGGGAATTACGCATAACCTGTTCCATTGCTTTTGGTTATTCGCGGCTGGTAAATCTGGTGGATAAATACCGTTCACAGTTCCCCGATGTAAACCTGTATATCGATCTCAACGATAACTTCGTTAATCTGAATGAAACAGATTTCGACATCGCCCTGCGTATCTCCACCGCACCACCGCAGAACTATGCCATGCGCAAGCTGGTGCCTATCCGCTGGGCGTACTGCGCGTCGCCCGGATACCTTGCCAAAAAAGGTATGCCCCAGCGCCGAAGCGATCTGGTGGATCATGACTGCCTGGTTTACCCCGGTCTCACACCGGTGCTGAAGGTGGCCGATGAACAGGATCGTCTGCATCAGTTGAAGCTGCATATGCCTATCCAGGCTAACAGCAGTCTGGTATTACTGAAGTCAGTGCTGGAAGATCAGGGCGTGGCGTATTTACCCACCTATCTGATTGGTGACCATATTCAAAAAGAGGAGGTTACGCCGCTGATGCTCGACGGCACCATTACCTGTGAAACCCACGCCCTGTATGCGCTCTATTTTCCCAGCAAGTACAGCAATCCGAAGGTGCGCTCGTTTATCGATTTTCTGGTCGCAGAACTTGGCCCACTACCGGCCTGGGATAACTGGATCCCTGGATAAGCGCTTCCCATCTAAAATGGGAGGCACACCACAAATTTTGCGCGATCCCGCCGTCTGGCTCTATCCTTAAGCCTATGAATAAAATTGCTGAACTCAAACGCGCCAAACGACTGGCGCTCTCTCTGCTGCTGATCGCTGCCGCTACGTTCGTCATTACGCTGTTTCTGCCGCCTAACTTCTGGGTGCTCGGGATCAAGGCGATTGCCGAAGCAGCGATGGTGGGCGCACTGGCGGACTGGTTCGCCGTGGTCGCGCTTTTCCGCCGGGTGCCGATCCCATTTATCTCGCAACATACGGCGATTATCCCGCGCAATAAGGACAGAATTGGCGAAAACCTTGGACAGTTTGTGCAAGAGAAATTCCTCGATACCCAGTCTCTGGTGGCCCTTATTCGTCGCCATGAACCGGCACTGTTGATTGGCAACTGGTTTAGCCAGCCGGAAAACGCCCAACGCATCGGCCAGCATCTGCTGCAAATCATGAGCGGATTTCTCGAACTGACCGACGACGCCCGCATACAGCGGCTCATAAAACGGGCGGTGCATAAGGCTCTCGACAAGGTTGATCTTTCCGGCACCAGCGCACTGATGCTGGAAAGCATGACCAAAAACAACCGCCATCAGGAGCTACTCGATACGCTAATTGCACAACTGATCGCCTTGCTACAGCGCGACAGTTCACGGGCATTTATCGCCCAGCAGGTAGTGCGCTGGCTGGAGACCGAGCATCCGCTCAAAGCGAAGATCCTGCCGACCGAATGGCTGGGCGAACACAGCGCCGGGTTGGTCACTGATGCCGTCAACTCTCTGCTGGATGATATCAGCCACGATCGGGCACATCAGATCCGCCACGCCTTCGATCGCGCCACATTAAGGCTTATCGGGAAGCTCAAACACGATCCGGAAATGGCCGTCCGGGCAGAGAGTCTCAAAAGCTATCTGAAAGAAGACGAAGCCTTTAATCGTTATCTCGGCGAGCTGTGGTCGGATCTACGCCAGTGGGTGAAAACCGACATTAACGCCGAAGATTCCCACGTGAAGCAGCGCATCGCCAGCGCCGGACAATGGTTTGGCGAAACGCTGGTTGCCGACGGCGCCCTGCGCACTTCACTGAATGAGCATCTGGAACAGGCCGCACGCAAGGTCGCGCCAGAGTTCGCCAGCTTCCTGACGCGCCATATTAGCGACACGGTGAAAAGCTGGGATGCCCGCGATATGTCACAGCAAATTGAGCTGAACATCGGCAAAGATTTGCAGTTCATTCGCGTCAACGGCACGCTGGTTGGCGGCTCTATCGGACTGGTGCTATACCTGTTGTCGCAAATTCCGTCCCTGCTGACGCTGGCGAATTTTTAAGGAGAACCACGAACAGAGGGCTCTGACCGTCACTTAACGACATCAATGTGACACATCGCGAGGAAGATCAAGAAATACACATGAATTGCAGGGTTATAATGCGGCGTCTTTTTACTGTCTCCCGTGTTACGGGGAAGGAAAATCATGTCGCTAATCACTGATTTACCCGCCATTTTCAACCAATTCTCCGACGCCCGTCAGAAAGGTTTTCTCACCGTCATGGATCTTAAAGAGCAAGGTATTCCGCTCGTGGGGACCTATTGCACCTTTATGCCGCAGGAGATTGCAATGGCAGCGGGCGCGGTCGTCGTTTCCCTATGCTCGACCTCTGATGAAACCATTGAAGAAGCCGAAAAAGATCTGCCGCGGAACCTGTGTCCGCTAATTAAAAGCAGCTACGGGTTTGGCAAAACCGACAAATGCCCCTACTTCTATTTCTCTGACCTGGTAGTGGGCGAAACCACCTGCGATGGTAAAAAGAAAATGTACGAGTACATGGCCGAATTTAAAGCGGTACATGTAATGCAACTGCCCAACAGCGCCAGCGATGCGGCTTCCCGTGCGCTATGGAAAGCCGAGATCCTGCGTCTGCAACAGGCTGTCGAAGCCCGTTTTGGCACAGCCATTACCGAAGCGGCGCTGCGTGAAGCCGTTATTCTCAAAAACCAGGAACGGCGGGCGCTGGCGAATTTCTACCGCGTGGGTCAACTTAACCCCCCCGCACTTAGCGGCAGTGACATTCTGAAAGTCGTCTACGGCGCCACCTTCCGCTTTGATAAAGAAGCGTTGATCGACGAGCTTAATAGCATGGCCGAGCGCGTACATCTGGAATGGCAGGCAGGAAAACGTCTGGCATCACGACCCCGTATTCTGATCACCGGTTGCCCCATTGGCGGTGCAGCAGAAAAAGTCGTTCGTGCCATTGAAGAAAACGGCGGTTGGGTCGTGGGTTATGAAAACTGCACCGGCGCAAAAGCCACCGAACAATGCGTGGCGGAAACCGGCGATGTCTACGACGCGCTGACTGATAAATACCTTTCCATCGGCTGCTCCTGTATTTCTCCTAACGATCAACGTCTGAAAATGCTCAGTCAAATGGTTGAAGAGTACCAGGCTGACGGCGTCGTCGATGTCATTTTGCAGGCTTGCCATACCTACGCCGTTGAATCGCTCGCGATAAAGCGTCATGTACGCCAACAGCACAACATTCCTTATATCGCGATTGAAACCGACTACTCCAGCGCAGATATCGGCCAGCTCAGTACCCGCGTCGCCGCATTCATTGAAATGCTGTGAGAAACGCGGATGACATACTCAATTGGGATTGATTCTGGATCCACGGCGACGAAAGGCATTTTGCTGGAAGGTAACGTCATCAGGCGCCGCTTCCTCTGCCCAACGCCTTTTCGCCCCGCAGACGCGATCGCGCAGGCATGGGAAACGTTGCAGGCTGGGCTGGAGAACAGGCCTTTTTTAACCCTCACCGGGTACGGACGGCAGCTCGTCGATTATGCCGACAAACAGGTCACTGAAATTTCCTGCCACGGACTTGGTGCGCGATTGCTGGCTGCCGGTACCCGCACAGTCATTGATATCGGTGGCCAGGACAGTAAAGTCATCCAGTTGGATGACGATGGTAATCTCAGCGATTTCTTAATGAATGACAAATGTGCGGCCGGAACCGGACGATTTCTGGACGTCATCTCACGCACCCTCGGAGCCAGCGTAGAGCAGTTGGATACGATTACTACTGGCGTCGAACCGCATGCTATCACCAGCATGTGTACCGTATTTGCCGAGTCAGAAGTCATTAGCCTGCGCTCTGCGGGCATTGCGCCAGAGGCGATTCTGGCTGGCGTGATCAACGCGATGGCCAGACGCAGCGCAAACTTCATCGGGCGGCTTTCAGCACAAGCACCGCTGTTATTTACCGGAGGAGTCAGCCACTGTCATGCCTTTGCCCGTATGCTTGAAGAGCATGTAGGCATTCCCGTACACACGCACCCCGACGCACAGTTTGCCGGAGCAATCGGGGCTGCGCTGATAGGCCAGCGTCAGGGGAAACGTCAGTGAAGGAAACGCTGTTCTTGTTTCATTCCACCGTTGGTGTCATCAAAATGCGCAAGACGCTACAGGCCGCAGGAGTCCGCTTTCGGGTGGCGGATATTCCCCGCGAGCTACGCGGTGGCTGCGGACTCTGTATCTACATAGACTGTGTTGCTGGTATGGAGGAAGAATGGGTGATCCCAGGTCATACCGAATCTATCTACCGCCAGGAAAACGGAGACTGGCGCTGTATAGCCGCGTTCCCCGCCTCCTGAACATGCCGGATTAGCGTGAAACGCGGCTATATACTCGAATTATCCAGGATATAAACAACAGCGTATAGTCTGTAAAGATCATCACTCCGCTAACGTCATAAAGATATCTTCATCAGATTGCTCTGCAATTAAATGTCAGCATTTAATAACCTGTAAATAACCGTCAAACACCTCTCTAAAAACTTTATAATTCACTTTTACGTATATACATTTTCTGATAGCACATGCGTAAAAATGGACATATTAATTAAATTGCAACAACACTTCCGGGAAGAGTACATGTCGAGGTTAAAAAAAATCATACTTGGGTTGATTATTCTGGCTGGTTTAATTAGCACGGTAGGCGATTATAAAAACTTTGGTCTATTTGGTGCAGCCGGATTGTTTATTATATTTCTGCTGACAACCGTTTTCTTGTGGCAGTGGGCTTCCGGGAAGTTTCCGGAGGTAACAAAAACACAGGCCATTATTATTTTACTGGCCAGTGCTATTGCTTCTATTTTTGTTATCAACATGGCAATAGCCGGAAACTTACATGTAGATCTGATGGAAGTCATGCGTATCTCCATTACGCATAATCCTCTTTTTTACCTCATTCTCTGTGCCGTTGCATGGGTAAAAGTGGATATCTGGAAATGGCTATTTAGCGATCTGCAGCCGGAACAAAACCAACCAATGTGAGCCTTAAAAACATATAAAAAAAGGCGTCTTACTAAAGACGCCTTTTTCAATCATCACAAAAACTTAGAACTGGTAAGTCAGACCAGCCACAACCTGGTTATCGTCGTTTTTGCCATCCAGCAGGTTAATTTTATAACCTACATCGGCCACCATGTTTTTGTTGAAGTAGTAATCAGTACCCAGCGCAACGTATTCGGTCAGGTCAGTGTTGTTATTGTCACGCGCATGAACGTATGCCACGTTCGGACGCAGGCCAAAATCAAACACATAGGCAGCCATCGCTTCAAAATGCTGTGCTTTGTCCGTATCCTGAATCAGGTTGTGGGACTCGCCGTACATGGTTGCAACGTAGATAGCATTCGCGTCATATTTCAGGCCAGCGCCCCAGAATTCAGCGTTGTCACCTTCCCAGCCGCTACGTTTCTGCACAGCAGTCACGGAGTTAGTGGTATAGGTCGCAATGGCAGAAACGCCGGAATCCGCAATATTGTCATAGCCCAGGGAGAAGCCATAACCATTGCCGTGCTGCTTAGCCGGATTGCTATTGGTATCATCCTGACCCTGGTATTGCGCGCCGATGTTCAGACCATCAACGGCACCAAACAGATTTTTGGTGCGGAGTGTTGCAACGCCAGAAGTGCGTGTAGTAAGGAAACGGTCAGTATCCTCAAAGGAGTCGCCGCCGAACTCTGAAAGCGTGTCAGTGTAAGCTCCCACATCGTAAGCGATACCGTAGTTACGACCGTAGTCAAAACTAACGTCATGGCCGTAATCCAGACCAGCAAACGCCAGACGTGTATTAACACCATTCTGTGACCCTTCTGCTTTAGAAGCATCGAACTGACTTTCAAACTGGCCGTAACCGGTCAGTTGATCGTTAATTTGAGTCTCACCGCGAAAACCCAGACGCGCGTAAGTACCATCAGCATCTTTACCGTCAGTCCAGGAATGTACCGCTTTTACTTTGCCGTACAGATCCAATTTGTTGCCATCTTTATTATAAATTTCCGCTGCATGAACGGAGGTTACCCCTAATGCCATTACAGCTAATGCCACTACTGACTTTTTCATGTTGTTACTCACTTTTAATTGTGAATTTTGCTATCAACTTTGTTATGAAGGCAAAACGCCTGCATAAAAAAGTCCCCTATGGATTAAGGGGAAACACCAATAACACACCAAAAAACATACCGATAAAGGTAATAATGAAGTGGCAAGACATATTTTATTTTGGGTTTTAAATAAAACCCGAACAGAGAGAGACTACTTTGAACTTTCGCTTTTGCTCTCATTAATAGAGCGATGCAACATTAACGCTTCCGCAATAATGTCTTGTTTACTTTTACGCGTTTCAAATGCCAGTGTTCGGACATATTCCCAAAGAGAAGTATCAACACGGGCACTTAAAAGGACCATATCTTTAGATCGGGTTCCTCTGGCTTTTCGGATATCTGGATAATCTCGAGAAGGCATTTTTAACTCCTGAACGCAATAACACGCTTATGGCGATGAAATATGCAGTCAGTGTAAAAACATGTCAACGGCAAAAAAAAATCACAATAGTAATGAAACTGTTAATAAACCCAAAAAAAGTGGAACGATATTTCAAGTGAAAGATAACTTGATTGTAGAATAATATGTAATTTTTACTTTACGAATATTTATTCTTACTCATTTGATTAAAATGGGAGAGGCTGGACGAGTAATCAACCTGCGTAATCAAAACATCATTCTGACCAATAAGTTACAGAGCGTGATTAATGTCTACTTTTATCTAAATCCTCTGTTTTTATACGCCTTTAAGTACATATTAACGACACTAACCGTTGGGCAAATCAGTGTGATTCTCACTTCGCATTGACCTGTTTTGTCGAAAAATAAGCACGAAAAGGTAAAAATAAGGTAAATGATGCATTTTTTTGCACGCGAAAATAAGTTGTTTTTAATTGATATATGTCAATTTTCGCCGCGCAATTACGCTGCAAAAAACGCCATCTGCATTAATGGAAACATTATTTTACGTCGCATCCAGACGGGGAAAATAGTCAGGGGAAATCAGCATGAAGTGATACGCAGGCCGGGATGGCCCACGTTGTAAAAGGGAAGAAAAATCAGGCGCTAACAGTATCCAACGGCCAGGAATCAAACAGATAACCATCAAAGTCGATATCATCAACGTTTGAAAACTCCAGCAGTCGCTGTTTAACGTTTTCCAGATGCTGCCACATTGCCAGTTTGGCCGCGCGGGCATCTTTTTTAATGAGTGCCGCCAGGATCTGCTTGTGGTCGCCCATCCATTCTTTACGGTAATGGGTATCGTCAAGATGGCTGTGCAACTGGATCCACATCGGGTTGTTCTCACGCCACTGCCATGACTGACGAAATAACTCAACCAGCATACTGTTGTGCGTGGCCTCGGCAATGGCAAGGTGAAACTGCATGTCGCCACTTTCCGAGCCGTTTGGTTCGCTGGAGGCCAGCTCACGTTCTTCCAGTAGCAATGCCTGGCGCATTTTGACAATATCCTCGCGCGTGGCCTGCAATGCAGCAAACTCGGCGATATTGCTCTCTAATAGCTGGCGTGCCTGTAACAGCTCAAAAGGCCCCGCATCATTGCAATGGTTAATATCCGTGCTGTCGATTGTCTGCGCGTTAACGTTGTCGAGAACGTAGATCCCGGCACCACGCCGCACGTCCACCAGCCCTTTAATTTCCAGCATGATTAATGCTTCGCGCACCACCGTACGGGTGACATTGAGCATCTCGGCTATTTCACGCTCCGGGGGCAGGCGCTCGCCGGGTTGGTATGGCGTCTGGACAATGAGATCGCGGATCATGGCACCCACTTCCTGGTAGGGTCTTTGCTGAGAAGTGTTCGATTTCATTATGTTCTATCCGTCAGATGCGTTTATTCAGATCCGTAGGTCGGATGGCAGCGGACGCACCTTATCAGGCCTACAAATAACCTTTATGTCGCCTGAACTATAGCATTTGCGGCAAGCCAAAAACAGAAAACGGGTCAACCAAACAGATATTTTGATTGACCCGTCATAGTTCGGGGGTTATGCGTCAGCGTGCAGTGCTGCGACACACTCGCGCGCGCCCTTCTCGCACAGTTGCTGATAAGCCTCGATAATTGCTTCCACAAAATCAGCGTTTTCCGCTAAATCATGGCCAAAGATCCCGCTTAATCCCAACAGGGCCATAACGCGTTCACTGCCCTGATACTGCTGATTGATGCGCTGGAATTCCGCCAGCATCGGGTCGACAACGTCAATTGTCTGCCCCTGCTCATCCACGCCATGGGTATAGCACATCCAGCCCGCCACACCAAGCGCCAGGTGCCGCCAGTCGCTGCCGTTTTGTAGGTGCAGACGAACAGGATCCAACAGGCGCTGCGGCAGTTTCTGGCTGCCATCCATAGCAATCTGCCAGGTACGATGGCGCAGGGATGGATTGCTGAAACGCTCGATCAGCAGGGTCGCATACGCATGGAGATCGGTGCCTTCCGGCATCGACAGTGTGGGTGCCTGCTCCTGCATCATCAATGCAAACGCGGCTTTGCGGTACGCCGGGTTGGTCATGGTATCGGCAATCGTTTCATAACCACCGAGATAGCCCAGATACGCAAGGAAAGAGTGGCTGCCATTAAGCATGCGCAGTTTCATCATTTCAAACGGCACGACATCGGCAACAAACTGCGCGCCGACTTTATCCCAGTCAGGGCGACCGTTCACGAAGTTGTCTTCAATCACCCACTGACGGAACGGTTCGCAGGCGATGGCGCACGGATCGTAAACGCCCAGTTGATCGGCAATCTCCTGCAACGTCTCTGGCGTCGCCGCCGGAACAATGCGATCCACCATGGTGCATGGGAAGGTCGCATGCGTTTCAATCCACTTCGCCAGTTGTGGATCGCGCGCCTGCGCCAGCCCCAGTACCGCAACTTTCGCCACGTGGCCATTTTCACGCACGTTGTCGCAGGACATCACGGTAAATGCCGGCAGACCCTGCTCACGACGCAGATGCAACGCCTGCACGATATAGCCAATTGCCGATTTCGGCGCAGCCGGATTCGCCAGATCGTGCTTAATCAACGGGTTATTGAGATCTAACTGACCGCTGGCGGCATCCGTACAGTAACCTTTTTCGGTTACCGTCAACGAGACAATCGCCGTCTGTGGACGCGCCATCGCACGCAAAATGCCGTCGCAGCCGTCAAGATCCGGGTGCATGGCTTCTTTCATCGAGCCAATCACTTTCAGTACGGTGTTGTCCGCGCCTTTTTCCGCCACGGTATACAGCAGCTGTTGTTTTTGCAGATTTTCAATCAGTACACAGTCGTTACCCGGCATCAGGTTAACTTCACAGATCCCCCAGTCGCTGTCCGTAGTTTCCAGCAGGTAATGCGTGTACAGAGCCTGATGCGCACGGTGAAAAGCACCGCATCCCAGGTGAACAATACGGGATTGCAGGCGCGAGTTATCCCATGCAGGGCGCGCAACCGGCAGGTTGCTATTGGCAATTGTCGTTGTCATCGTGAACTCCAGAACCCGTCGGAAATGCCGACGGGAAGAGAAAAGAAAAAGCCGGCCCGACAGGTTGCCGGCCAGTCTGATTTAGCGGCTAAAGAAAGCGCGCTGGATAGCCATCTCAACGCCGCGCACTTCCGCCAGCCCTTTCAGGCGACCAATCGCGGAGTAGCCTGGGTTCGTTTTCTTTTTCAGGTCATCCAGCATCTGGTGACCGTGATCCGGGCGCATCGGAATCAAATCTTCTTTACCTTCGGCTTTACGGCGATGCTCTTCTTCAACAATCGCTTTCACCACTTCATACATATCCACGTCACCATTGAGATGCGCCGCTTCATGGAAGGTTTTCGGGTTATCTTCACGCAGCGTGGAACGCAGGTGAGTGAAGTAAATGCGTGGGCCAAACTGTTTGATCATATCAACCAGATCGTTGTCCGCACGAACACCGTAAGAGCCGGTGCACATAGTGAAACCGTTCGCCATGCTGCTTACCGTATCAACCATCCACTGCATATCTTCCACGGTAGAAACAATGCGTGGCAGGCCGAGGATCGGGCGCGGCGGATCGTCCGGGTGTACCGCCATGCGCACACCGACTTCTTCAGCAACCGGAATAATCGCCTTCAGGAAGACGGCAAAGTTTTCGCGCAGCGCGGCTTTATCGATATCTTTGTAGCGCTCAAGGTGCTGACGGAACTGGTCAAGGGTATAACCTTCTTCCGCCCCCGGCAGACCGGCGATGATATTACGGGTCAGACGCGCTTTATCTTCTTCGGTCATGGTGGTGAAGCGTTCCTGAGCCTGAGCGACCTCTTCAGCGGTATAGTCTGCTTCTGCTCCGGGACGTTTAAGGATATGAATCTCAAAGGCTGCGAATTCAATCTGGTCAAAGCGCAATGCTTTGGAGCCGTCCGGCAGGACATATTCCAGATCGGTACGCGTCCAGTCGAGTACTGGCATGAAGTTGTAGCACACGGTGCGAATACCACACTGCGCCAGGTTGCGCAGACTCTGTTGGTAGTTGGCAATCCACTGCAGATAGTTACCGGAACGGGTTTTAATGTCTTCGTGGATCGGCACACTTTCGACAACCGACCAGACCAGCCCCGCCTGTTCAACGATAGCTTTGCGTTTTTCGATTTCCTCAACTGACCACACTTCCCCGTTCGGGATATGGTGCAAGGCGGTAACAACGCCGGTAGCGCCTGCCTGACGCACATCTGCTAAAGAAACCGGATCGTTAGGACCATACCAGCGCCATGTCTGTTCCATGCTTTTTAACCTCTTCACATTGTTGGCCCCCGACGCAAACACCGCGAGCCACGACTTACTCAACTGCCGGAGTGCTCAACGCATTACGCCAACAAACCGGACGACATGGTGCATAAATTCTACCTTTCGCCCCTACATGTCAACCTAAACAACAAAATTGGTTAACCAAATCACAAAAACGGTATCAGTGGTCTGACACGAATAGTGAGGTAACGTGATGAAGTTTAGAGGAAAGGACCTGCAAGGCGCGGCCTGAAAGGGAACAGTCTGTTATCAATGTCAACATTGAATATGGATTGTGACATTCATCGCATCAATGGTTAACCAATATGTGTAACATCTCAACCAAAATCATAATAGTTCAACCAAAACAAGGTAGACGTTTTATGCACGTTCTCAATATTCTGTGGGTTGTATTCGGCATCGGCCTCATGCTGGTGCTCAATTTGCGTTTCAAAATAAACTCAATGGTCGCCCTGCTACTGGCGGCACTCTCTGTCGGCATGTTGGCGGGGATGGATTTAATGGAGCTGCTGCACACCATGAAATCCGGTTTCGGCAGTACGTTGGGTGAACTGGCAATTATCGTGGTGTTCGGTGCGGTCATCGGTAAACTGATGGTCGATTCCGGGGCGGCACATCAGATTGCCCATACGCTGCTGGCGCGACTCGGCCTGCGTTATGTGCAGCTATCGGTGATCATTATCGGCCTGATCTTCGGCCTGGCGATGTTCTACGAAGTTGCCTTTATTATGCTGGCGCCGCTGGTGATCGTCATTGCCGCAGAAGCGAAGATCCCGTTCCTGAAACTGGCCATTCCGGCCGTCGCTGCAGCGACCACCGCACACTCACTGTTCCCGCCGCAGCCGGGCCCGGTGGCACTGGTAAACGCCTATGGTGCCGACATGGGTATGGTCTATATCTACGGTATTCTGGTCACTATTCCGAGCGTTATCTGCGCGGGTCTGATCCTGCCGAAATTCCTCGGTAACCTTGAACGCCCAACGCCTTCATTTATGAAAGCCGATGTACCGGTTGACCAGAACAACCTGCCATCATTCGGTGTGTCGATTCTGGTACCGCTGATCCCGGCGATCATCATGATTTCCACCACCATCGCTAACATCTGGCTGGTCAAAGGGACACAAGCGTGGGAAGTGGTCAACTTCTTAGGCTCTTCCCCAATCGCAATGTTCATTGCCATGATTGTCGCCTTCGTGCTGTTTGGTACCGCACGCGGCCATGACATGCAGTGGGTCATGAACGCCTTTGAAAACGCAGTGAAAAGCATCGCCATGGTGATCCTGATCATCGGCGCGGGTGGTGTACTGAAGCAAACCATTATCGATACTGGTATTGGTGATACGATCGGCATGCTGATGTCACACGGCAATATTTCTCCGTATATCATGGCGTGGCTGATCACCGTGCTGATCCGTCTGGCAACCGGCCAGGGCGTGGTGTCGGCAATGACGGCGGCGGGGATTATTAGCGCAGCAATCCTCGACCCGGCAACCGGTCAACTGGTGGGTGTCGATCCGGCGTTACTGGTGCTGGCCACTGCGGCGGGTTCTAACACCCTGACGCATATCAACGATGCCTCGTTCTGGCTGTTCAAAGGTTACTTTGACCTGTCAGTGAAAGACACGTTGAAAACCTGGGGTCTGCTGGAGCTGGTGAACTCCGTGGTTGGGTTGATAATCGTGTTGATCATCAGCATGATTGCATAACATCGATACCGCTCTGGCCTATAGCGCCAGAGCGGTTTTCCATCCTGCCTCAACAATCCTCAATAATCAGATACACCGCCTTCACCGGGCCATGCACCCCAACCACCTTGATAAGCTCAATATCCGCCGTCGAGCTGGGTCCACTGATGATGTTAATACACGACGGCATCCGCTCACCGGCCTGCGCCTTCTGATGCAGTTTTTCTGCCAGCTGCGCCACGCGCGGCAGGAGGGTGCTTTTACGCAGCACGAAAATCGAGGACTCCGGCAACAGGCTCAGGGAGCGCCCGCGCTCCGGTGCGGAAAACAGCACCACGCCGCCGGACTCCGTTAAGCCGTACTCGGCATACACCACACCGACTTTCGCCTGCTCGGCCAGGGTAATATTCTCTGCCCCGCGAGCCGGGTCCCAGACCACGGCGTTGCATTCCTGCTGCAAGCGTTCGGTTATCCCCAGTTCCACCAACCGGTTGTCACCACTGAGCACCACCGGTTGTTGTCCTAACCCGGCACACAGCCGTAATGCCGTTTCCGCAGCCTGCGCCTCACTGGTCAGTTCACAATGTGCCAGCATGACCTCGCTGGCAAACTGGATAAACGCATCGCAGCGCTGCTGCGGGCTAAGTTCGGTCAGGCGCTCGTTGGCATAGTTGTTCACCGGCGCGGCATCCGCTTGCGGTTCGAAGCGCAACGGGCGGCCCAGCGCCTGGGCGATAGTGTTTAAAAACGCGGTACGGTTATCCATTCTTTTTCTCCTGCGCCTGATGTTTCTTAAACCAGCTGCGGAAGCTCTCGCCGTCAGCATCAGGCAGATCGCGCGCCTCCATCCAGTCACCAATCGCGCCAACCTTGAGCGGCGTTTTACCGCCATTGATAAACCAGCTCGCCGCATGCGCGCCCGCCATCATCCCCACTTTCCAAAGCCCTGGATGACTATTGGCATACGCGAACATTTTTATCGCCCGGCGCTCGGCTTTCGGGGTAATACCCTCTTCAGCCATAACGCGACGATGACGCAGGATCAGTTTTGACAACGGAATACGTACCGGACAAACGCTGTCGCAGGCCGTGCAGAGCGAACAGGCATACGGCAGATCTTTGAAATCTTTATAGCCGCCGAGCAACGGAGAAATCACCGCGCCGATAGGACCGGGATAGATTGAGCCATACCCGTGTCCACCAATATGGCGGTAGGCCGGACAGGTGTTCATACAGGCCCCACAGCGTATGCAGCGCAGTACATCACGAAACTCAGAACCGAGCACCTGCGAACGGCCGTTATCGACAATTACCAGGTGGAACTCTTCTGGTCCATCAACGTTATCCGCCTCACGCGGGCCGGTCAGCCAGGTGTTATAGCCTGTCAGACGAGCCCCTACAGCACTGCGCGCCAGCATGGTGATCAGCACATCCACATCGGCGAACGTCGGCGCGATACGCTCCATCCCCATCACCGCAATGTGCGTTTTCGGCAACGTGGTACACATCCGCGCGTTGCCTTCGTTGGTCACCAGGCAAACAGAACCGGTTTCCGCGACGGCAAAGTTACAACCGGTAATGCCAATTTCAGCACTCAGGAAATCCTCGCGGATCTTCTGGCGGATGAACAAGGTCATCGCTTCTGGCGTTTCCGGGCCATCGTATCCCAGGCGCTCGTGCAACACGCGGCGGATCTGATAACGATCTTTATGAATAGCCGGAACCACGACGTGCGAAGGCGGGTCCTGATCCAGTTGCAGAATGTATTCACCCAGGTCGGTTTCGATCACCTGGATCCCGGCATCCTGCAGCACATGGTTGACGCCGATCTCTTCGGTCACCATCGACTTGGACTTCACCACCTTCTTCGCATTTTTACTCTGCGCGACCTGCAAAATGTAGCGGGTGGCCTCTTCTTTCGTTTTGGCAAAATAGACGTGGCCGCCGTTTTCCGTCACTTTTTCTGAGAGCTGATACAGGTAAGCGTCGAGGTTGCTCAGAACGTGATCGCGGATCTGGCTGGCACGATCGCGCCAGTCTTCCCAGTGGCCTAATTCATCGACCATTTTCTGGCGATTCGCGCCGATACGCTCCTGCGCATTGGCCACGGCTTTGCGCATGATCGGATCTTCTATCTGCTGACGAATGCGCAGTTTAAACTCTACATCGCTGGTTTTAATCGACATCTCATTCCCCTCAGCGGCTCATCAGCACTTCAGCAATATGCATCACTTTGACCGGTTGCCCTTCACGCTGCAGTCGGCCGCCAATGTTGAGCAAGCAACTGACATCAGCCCCGATCAAATATTCCGGCTTCGCATCCATCAGATGTAAGACTTTTTCTTTCACCATCTCGCCCGATATCTCAGCCATTTTGACCGAGAATGTTCCGCCAAACCCGCAGCAAGTGTCCTGATCGGCAAAGGTCAGTAATTCCAGCCCACGCACATTTTTCAGCAGCGTGAGCGGCTCATCCTTTACACCCAGCTTGCGGGTCAGGCTACAGGAAGGGTGATACACCGCCCGGCCCTGCAGGCTGGCGCCGACATCCACCACGCCCAGTTTGTTAACGATAAAAGAGGTCAGATCCTGCATACGAGCGGCAACGTTCTCAGCACGTAGCGCCCATTCGGGTTCATCCGCCAGATAGGTCGGATAGCTTTTTACCGCGTAGGTACAAGAGCCTGCCGGGGAGATAATCGGGTAGTCGTTGTCTTCCAGGGCGGCGATCAGGTTTTTCATCCCTGGGATCGCTTCTTTGATATAACCGCTGTTAATCGCTGGCTGACCACAGCACCCCTGTTTTTCAGGGAAATTCACGCGGCAGCCCAGTTTTTCCAGCAGCAATACGGAGTCTCGTGCCATCCGTGATTTCAGTGCATCACCAATACAGGTGACAAAGAAATTTACATTCACAATAACTACTCCATTGCTTCATTTCTGTTTATTGCGCTTGATATCGCTATATCAAGCAAAGGTTCAGCCGTGTATCACGCTCAGTTTTTCGGTTTTTTGGTTTTTTGGTTTTACTAATGACTGAGTTCATAGTGATGCCCGGATCGTTTTCCGTTGGTGGCGACTCTCCGCTTCTTATATCAGGACAATCGCAAACGTCTGTATTTTCATTTGTATGACAAAACCAAATAATCCTCTAATCAACAAGCATATGCAATACCCATGTTTATTTCTTTCGGCCTTGCTCACATTTTTATATTGGAAACCATAGCGTCATTAAAACCTTAAAAACAGTTTCAGGTGATGACTAACCTCGTCACTATCATTATTAAAAAGGTTATTAAATAACTACTTATAGGTATTCACCTTACTCTTAAGTATATTTGTATGGCAGCAGTATTTAATTAAAAGATTACAATAGTTACAAAACCATTAATCATAATTACTTTATTCACTGAAGCGATTCAGTTTGCATATTTTATTTATACGCCAATGTAGCCTTTCCGCCATAAATATAAATCAGGTTTAATGAACCAAGCAGGAATAATAATGAACGAATATTTTATGTTTGCCCTGGCACTCTCTCCTTTACTGCTAATGGTATTTTTAATACTGAAATTGAAAATGCCCATCCATTATTCTGTGTTGATCTCTCTGGTATTCACCGCCGCGCTATCAGCGATATTCTGGGCGATGCCGGTACAGAATCTGAAAGCCGCGATAGGCTATGGCGCACTGAAGGGATTATGGCCGATCGTGATTGTGATCCTCGGCGCTATCTTTAGTTATAACGTCATGCAGGCAACCAAAGCGCTGGATATTCTGCGCGATATTCTCGCCAGCATTAGCGAAGATAAGCGTATTCAGGTGCTGCTGATTTCATGGTGTTTTGGCGGGTTCCTGGAAGCCGCGGCGGGTTATGGCACGGCGGTCGCCATTCCGATCGGCATTCTTATCGCGCTGGGATTCAACCCGCTGAAGGCGGCGATTGCCTCCCTGGTGGCAAATACCGTTCCCACTGCATTCGGTGCAGTCGGGATCCCGGTTTCTATTCTGGCGGAACAGGTTAACCTGCCGGTTTATACCTTAGGCGGAACCATTATTCTGCAGCTCGCGCTGTTTAATATCCTGCTGCCGTTTGTGATTATTTGTATTATTGGCGGCGGCCTGAAGGCTATTCGCGGCGTATTTCTGATCACGCTGATTTGTGGCATCACCACGCTGGTTCCGCAATATTTTGTCGCTATTCATCTTGGCGCGGAATTACCCGCCTTTGCCGGTAGCCTGGTCAGCCTGTTTGCTGTGGCCATTGCCAGTCGCCTGCGCAAAGGGAAAACCGATCCCGAGTGGCGAATTGAAGTCAGCCATACCCGCGAAACCACACCGCGCTCGGCAAAAGTGTTGTTCCGCGTTGGCTCTATTTATCTGTTCATTTTCGTGTTTATCCTGTTGTGCTCACCGTTGTTCCCGTCAGTAAAAGCCGCAGCGTCACAACTGGCCTCCGTGCTGCATTTCACGCTGGCCGATGGCCAAACCCTGGCGCTGAAAGTGGAATGGGTGACCACACCAGGAATGTTGATCATCTTTGCGACCATTATCGGTGGTTTTATTCAGGGAGCATCTGCACGCGGGATGCTGGAAGTATTTATCAAAACTATTTTCCAGCTTAAAAACTCTATCGTCGCGATTATGGCGATCGTCGCGCTGGCCACGGTGATGGATCTCAGCGGGATTATCTCCACGCTGGCCCAGTCGATTGTCGATCTGACCGGCAGTTCGTACGTTTTCCTTGCCCCGGTCATCGGCGCACTGGGCACGTTTGTGACCGGCAGCGACACCAACTCGAATATTCTGTTTGGTAAACTGCAAACCATTGCCGCCAGTAAACTGCATATCGATCCCAACTGGCTGGCGGCGGCTAACACCTCTGGCGCAACGGGTGGGAAAATGATCTCGCCGCAAAGCATCGCCATTGCGGTTTCGGCCACCAAAATGGACGGTCAGGCCAACCAGATAATGTCCGGCACTATGAAATACTGCTGCGCCTACATTGTGATCCTCGGCCTGAAAGTCGGTCTCTTTTATTACTGGTTTATGGCGTAATCCATTGTCAACCCCGTCAAATTCGCGGCAATCGTTTTTGACGGCATAGTGACCAAAAAGGTTTACACCGCCTTGAGATCGGAACGACGCCATTGGCTTTACGATTTGTCGGCGCTGACTAAAATAGCGCCGATGTTTCAAATCGAGGATAGTTGTTATGTTGTTCTGGAAAAAGATGGTGAAGAAGTTCGACGCTTTCTCTGCGTTGATTCCACCACGCTACTTCCGCGTGTAACGCCAGATGGCGCTTCGCTTACCCGGCCTACGTTTCACACTCATGTATAGGCCGGATAAGGCGTAAGCGCCGCATCCGGCAGCAGCGTAAACACGCCCCTTTCACTTTCGCAGTTTGCACGCTCTTAACACCCTGATCCACAGACGAAGCCACGCAAAACGGTAGACCAACGGATGCTGAAACCGCAGCAATGTCAGAAACACATAGCCCCCTTGCGGCGTCAGATCACCGTTGCCAGATAGCGAACCTGTGGGTCCATAATCTGATGACGCGCGTCTATCAGCCGCAGTTCATACGAGTCTCGCTCTTTCGTCAGCCGCATCACCGCATCGACAACACTGGTGGTCCGCTCCAGCGCCAGCTTGTCCGCATAACCATTGAGCAGTGAGGCCAGCATCACACTGCAAATCAGATCCCCAACACCCACCGGCATTTTGGCAAAGGTATACAGCGGTCTGGCAATGTGTAACGTCTGTTCCGGCGTCACCAGCAGCATTTCAAACGTCTGATTATCACGCGAGCAGTCGCCGAGATGTTTCACCAGCACCTTCTTCACACCCCACGCCACCAGCTGCTGCGCCGCTTCCACCACTTCGTCAAAACTACGCAGCTGTCTGCCCGTCAGCACACCCAGTTCATAGAGATTTGGCCCCATTATGTCGGCCAGTTGGATCGCGTCATCGACAAAAAAGGACTCCACGCCCTGCGCGACAATGCAGCCTTTTTGCGGATCGCCCATCACCGGATCGCAAAAGTAGAGCGCCTGCGGGTTACGCTGACGAAGAGTGGTGACCGCGTGCTTTACCTCCTCGCAATGACGTTTATCACCGAGATAACCCGACAACACGGCATCGCACTGGGCGAGTTTTTGCAGATCGTCCAGCCCGCTGATGATCGCACTCAGCTCACCGGGCGGCATCGCCATCCCCTGCCATATCCCGTACTGGGTATGGTTAGAAAACTGTACGGTGTAAAACGGCCAGACATCGATCCCCGAGAGCTGCATCGGCAACACCGCGGCCTTGTTCCCGGCATAGCCATAAACGACTGACGACTGAACAGACAACACGTTTTTCATTTTGACTCCGTCTAACGAAACGTTGGCAGCAGACCCAATACGTCCAGAACAACCGTCAGGTAGACAACCGCTCCGCAGATAATCACCAGGTTGAGCACGGTGTTGTTGCAGGGCGCTGTATACGTGGCCGTCGGAAAACGCTTCCGCGCGGCTTTCACCAGGAACGGCGGCAGGATCACACTCCAGATGGTAAAGGCCAGACCGGCGTAGCCAATCGCGTGCACAAAACCGTTCGGGAAGAAGAAGCACACGGCGGCTGGCGGGAAATAGGTCACCAGCGCAGTTTTCAGGCGGCCCACGCCGTTATCCGGGAAGTGAAACAGGTCGGCGATGTAATCGAACAGACCAAGGGTTGCCGCCAGCAGGGAACTGGCCACCGCGAAGTTGCCGAAGAAGGTCAGGATCAGGTCCATATAGCGGCTGGTGAACAACCCGCTGATGGCCTCGACAAAGACATCAATATTGCCACCTTTGGCGATAATCGGCGGGAACGAGGAACGGCTGATGTTGCCCATCGTGACACCCAGCCAGAAGATATACAGCAGCAGGGCAAACAGCGTACCGATGATAATAGAACGCGTAATATGTGAGATACCGCCCTTGCCATACAGTTTGACCAGGCTCGGCACGTTACCGTGAAAACCAAACGAGATAATACAGAACGGCAGCGTCATCAGAATGTACGGCAGGTACTGCGAATTCGGCAGCGCTACCGCCACGCTGTCCACGAGCTTCGCCACTTCGATATGACCCACCAGCCCGGAGAAGGTGGCAAAGAACGCGATAAATTTACCGATAATCAACACGGTGGTGATGCGTCCAACCAGCAGTGAGCTGTACCAGGCAATCGCCCCGACCAGCATACTGACAATCACCACCGAGATATTCGCCGGAAAGCGCACGCCGCTGTATTTGAACACGGTTTGCGCCATCACTGCCGACGAACCAGAAATATAGGCATAGGTCAGAATATACAGCACAAAGCCGAAAGCGATACCGACTACGATATTCCACTTTCGGCCTAATAAATCCTAGGTAAAGGTATTAAAACTGGCACCAGCGCCATAATGCAGGTTAACTTCGACCAGCATCAGACCGGTTAATAACATCATGATGGCAATAAAAAGAAGAATAACAGAGGCACCGGGAAACCATACGCCGGCCATCGCAATCGGCAGGGAAAACATCCCGCCACCCACAACGGTTGCGATAACCAACATGGTTCCGCTAATCAGTCCGGGGGTACTACTCTGTCGCTCAATGGCATTAATATCCATGATAAATGTTCCTGTAGACTATTCGTTATAATTACAGCTGTCATTTGTACATCATGCGGATAATAAAAATGTCGGAGTCAGGGTTTGCTTCTTTTCGTTATGTCACGGTAACGGGCACCGCAAAGGCTTCCTGTTCATGGAAAAAGAAAACAAAAAAGCCCCATCAGGTGATGGGGCCATAAAAATAATTTAGATATAATCAAAGCGTGCAGTAAAGAAGCGCAGCTGCTTCGGCTCGTAAATAAACTTCAGCCCGCGAATATCTTCTTTGTGCTGGTAAAGTTTAATAATACCGTCAGCCACGACATCCATATGCGCGTAGGTATAAACGCGGCGCGGAATAGTCAGACGCACGGTTTCCAGTTTCGGTCTGTGGTGTTCACCGGTCACATTATTACGACCCGCAGAGATAATACCGCGCTCCATACTGCGTACGCCGGTTTCCACATAGATGCTCGCCGCCAGGCTTTGCGCCGGGAACTCGTCCTGAGTCAGATGCTCGCAGAAGCGACGCGCATCGAGGAATACCGCGTGACCGCCTACCGGTTCAACAATCGGTACACCAGCGGCTTTCAGCTTGTCGCCCAGATAGCGAACCTGCTTCACGCGGTGCTCGATATACTCGTACTGCATCGCTTCACGCAGGCCAATCGCCATGGCTTCCATGTCGCGTCCGGCCAGACCGCCGTAGGATGGCATCCCTTCGTAGACCACGACTAACTCTTTGGCAGAAGAGAACATTTCGTCATCGTTCATGCACAGGAAACCGCCGATGTTGACCAGACAGTCTTTTTTACCACTCATGGTACAACCGTCGGCATAGCTGAACATCTCGTGCACGATCTCTGCGATGCTCTTGTTCTCAAAGCCCTGCTCTTGCTCTTTGATGAAGTAGGCGTTTTCTACGCAGCGGGTGGCGTCGTAGAACACTTTAATGCCGTGTGCTGCCGTCAGTTCACGCACCGCGCGCATGTTCGCCATCGAGACCGGCTGCCCACCCGCAAGGTTTACCGTGACCGCCAGGCAGATATAGGCAATATTCTCTGCGCCTTTTTCATCAATCAGCTTTTGTAATTTTTTAAGATCGATATCACCTTTGAATGCAATATTCAGACCGGCATCGTGTGCTTCGTCACGCACGATATCGACAAACACCGCACCATTTTTTTCCTGGTGATAACGGGTGGTGGTGAAATACATATTACCGGCAACATATTGCCCCGGTTTAATTGCCAGTTGCGATAACAGGTTTTCTGCACCGCGGCCCTGGTGAGTAGGAACAATATGTTTAAAGCCAAACAGTTCCTGAACAGTTCTTTCCAGATGATAGAAGTTTTCGCTACCCGCGTAGGCTTCATCACCCATCATCATTCCGGCCCACTGCTTATCGCTCATCGCGTTGGTGCCACTGTCGGTCAGCAGGTCAATATAAATATCTTTCGAGTTTAACAGGAAAGTATTGTAACCCGCTTCCTGCATTTTCTTAAGGCGCTCATCACGCGGGATCATAGATACAGTTTCAACGCTTTTAATACGGAAGGGTTCTGCCGGATAATTCATTTTGTTTCTCCAGTAACAGTGGTCATGTACGTATTAATGTGAAGTAAAGCATATCGGGTTCATCAGTAAGCCTTGATGAAATATAACTATTCGCCTCCTGAACCAGGGGGAGAAATAATGTGCAGGCACTATGCAAGATTTGATTGATTATGGAAATAGCACGGTCAACATTAATCACTGGCAATAATTTAAAAAGCTGTAAATGTGAGTGATGCAAATCACACGTTGTTTTTTTACCCGTTCATATTCAACAAGTTTTTTTCTGCGTGTTGATTTGCCCTTCACCGTTGCATGTCACTGGAGAGGTGAAATACTGAAAACTTAACTTTCCAGGCTGTTCTCATTATGTATTGGTGAATGAGTACACCCCATTTTGTGAGAGTCGGATCACTTCACGGGCTTATATTTGTGATTCATATCACTAAAAGTGTAAAGCAAAGTGTACAAAACGTAGTTGCTTCAGAGTTTGCTATTTACTTCAGTGAGTTAGATCTCATTTCTGCCAGATGCCAACCGATGTTGTTTTCTGGAACGTGGAGATATTGAGGCGTGCAATAGGGA
The DNA here is from genome assembly GCF_030332225.1 of Citrobacter sp. Cu233. Classification (GTDB taxonomy): domain Bacteria; phylum Pseudomonadota; class Gammaproteobacteria; order Enterobacterales; family Enterobacteriaceae; genus Citrobacter. The sequence continues at coordinate 161,098 of NZ_JAOWIF010000042.1, read as the reverse complement.
ATGAATTTATACGGTGAATAATACCGGATTTATTGGGGTGAAGGGGTTTTCTATTTATTCCGAAAGTGTGCTATTCGTGCTTATTTCATCTTATTTACATCTGGACTTCACCCAAGATACTGGCGTTATTTACAGGGGTTTTATTAGCGCGATGCGAAGGTGCGCCAACACCAGCGCATCGCTAATCACAGTAACTATTATCGAGGAATAGCGACCATGACTGATACGCATTGTATTGCAGTTTCATTTGATCCAGAAGTGCACGCCGCAGATAACCGTCGCCTGAAGGTGGGTTATGCGAGTCGTTATCCTGATTACAGCCGCACACCGGTAAAATACGTCCAGTTTCCGTCCATCGTGATGAAGGGCCAGTGGCTCAAAGCCGCCGGATTCGACACCGGCACCAGTGTCGATGTGCGCGTAATGCAGGGCTGCATTGTGTTAACCGCCCGCGCCGCCGAACCTGAAGAGTCAGAACTGATGAAATCCTTGCGCGCCGTGGAAAAGCTCTCCGCGCGCAAGCAAAAGCAGGTGCTGGAGTTTATCGGGGTGATTGCGGGGAAAGGGTCGAAAGGGTGATGGATTGAGGTAAAGGCGTCTGGGGGCGCCTTTTTTGAGCCTTTAGCACAGCATATTTTTCAGTTCTTCTGGGGTATATGGCGGTATGCGCCGGTGCAGCATGGTATGACAATTTGGACACACGGGGATCAGGTCATTGATGGGATCAAGGCGGTAGTCTTTTTTAATTACCGATAAGGGTACCAGGTGATGAACATGAATAAACCCTTCGGCAATCTTACCGTAGACCTTTGACATATCGATGCCACACACTTTGCACTGACAGCCATGATGGCGAAGCGCCACCTGTCGGGCATTGCGGTCGCGCTCATAGCGATTCACGGTCACCTGAGTCGCCGCCCCCTCTATATATTCAGTTTGCGCCTCGAGCTCCTCAGGGAAGATAGTGTCGCTCACCGTTGCTGCGAGATTTTTATCCCGAACAATATGAAAACCTTGCTCAGTTAATAATCTGACGCATTTCGAACTGATACCGCCGGAGAAATCCTGAGGCGTAAACGCTTTGCCCGTCAAAAGCGTCGCTGCAATTCCGGCAATGGCTTTTGACGGATAGCGACGCCCCTGAAATTCCAGCTCGTAAAGCCGTGCCTCTTTGAAACGATGCGAAAAACCCGCGTCATAGGCGTGAATAGCCTTGATGATGTACTCGCGAGGCAGTATGTCAGGTAGTTCATTCATGGGTCAGGTTCCTTTAACCAAAGGCTTTCTGAAATAACGGCAAGCGATAAAGTGACGTCGATAGTGTATCGGCCTCACTCCCCTTGATCAGGTGATATTTTGCGAGCATCATCGCAATTATTTACCTGATAATGAAATCAATGACTTCCAGTAAAACCCTGCAACAGGCAATTGCCGACATCACCATCTGGCGTAAAGGCGAGCAGCGTGCGCCGCACAAGCCTCTGCTGCTGCTTCATGTGCTGGCGGGTTATCAGCAAGGTCACGGTCGCCTGTTTGACTACGGTTCGGAAGTTCGCGACCCGTTGCATAACCTGCTGGAGCGATTTGGACCACAGCGCGCGCAGTACCGCCCGGATATGCCCTTCTGGCGCTTACAGGGAGATGGGTTCTGGGAGCTACAAAACGCCGAGCATTGTTCAACGTCCGGCAGCAGCAAACAGCCCCCTGCCGGAGAACTGGTGACGTATAACGTTGCCGGAGGCTTTGATGAACAACATTTTGCCATGCTGAAAAAAAGCAAAAACCTCATCAACGCCCTGGCCCAGCAAATCCTCGAGGCACACTTCACTGAAAGCATTCAGGAAGAGATCGCGGATGAATTGGGGTTTGATATCCTGCAAATCCGCAAACAGCGGGACCCGCTGTTCCGTCAGCAGGTTCTGCGTGCTTATAACTACGAATGCGCCATTTGTGGCTTCAATATGCGCCACGACAGCACCTCTGTCGCCCTGGAAGCCGCCCATATCAAATGGAAACAGCACGGCGGCCCATGCGAGATTTCAAACGGCCTGGCGCTGTGTGCAATCCACCATAAAGCCTTTGATAAAGGTTCGATTGGGCTGGATGAGAGTATGCGGGTTCAGGTGTCACCCGCAGTAAATGGCAGCAGCATGGTGGGCAGACTGTTCTGGGATTTCGACGGAAAGGAGATTGCTCTACCGATGTTACGCGAGAATTATCCAAAAGAAGGGTTTGTGAAGTGGCACAGGAAAGAGGTATTTAGAGGGTGAGTGCGAAGGCCGGACTCGAACATCGCAACTATCCTTATGATCTTTAGTAATTAAAGCAATCCACATTGTCGATGATACCATCATTGATACCATCAGTCCCGATTGGTGATAATCGAACACTATAAAAAATCATGACAAACATTATGAATGTAAGTTAATTCATGTATTTTTAGCAAGAATTTTTTAAAGAACACCAAAATAACTCGTATGTTTATTTTTTCATCCATTTAAAAAATAGGATAATTTGTATACAGGTTATAATGATTCTTGAATTATGGTAATATAAAACAACAAATATATTGCTTGGAGAAATGAACTTGGATACTTTATTTAAGATTTTTGAAAAATTTAGTTCAAGACCGCTTTATTTTATTTTCTTTGGTTTATCAGCATGTGAATTATTACAAAAAGAGTCAGCATTAAAAAGTCCTAACATAGAAAACATACTATATCTTTTATCTGCAATGATAATGGTAGTCTTTTTAACATGGGGATATGAATGGCTCATATTTAAGTTCAATGTCACATTGGAACCTCATGATCAGGGCGATATCGGCCCTACGATTGGAACAGCAACATTAGCAGTTTATTTGGTTTATGCATTTCATTTTTTAAGTGAGCAACCCGATGCTTTAAATCTCAGGTTACTAACTAACTCAGGATTTATTTATAGCACAACCTTATTGTTATTTTCTCTTGAATCAATGAAACTGAGAAGGCTACGGCAAAGATAAGCCTTCAAATAAATAACCAGTAGAGAGCAAGTATACTACTCTCTACTCAGAAGACATTCAAAAATCATTTTTCTTCATTTTGAAGAAGACCAAACTGCTCGTTAGCTGGTTTTTTGCCGTCATCTTTCATTCTTACACTTTCAACAGTCCACAATCCCCGCTTCTCTCTTTCTCTTTTAATAGTCGAAGGAAACAAAGAATTAAGCTTACCTCGTACCTCGACTAAGTGTTCTTTATCTTCAGAAAGATTGCTAAACCTATCCTTAATTATTTCGCAGTCATCAATTTCAGAGCCAATCCATCTGCGATTTTTTATCTCAGCTATTACATAAGTTGTCCCTGATCCTCCAAATGGATCAAAAATTAGATCACCTTCTTTTGTGGCCATTTCGATCACCCTATCTAAAACTTTTATACTTAATTCGTTAGCACCATTCCTTTTCTTATATTTTTTATGTCTTACAGGAGGAATGTCATACCAGACATCGGTTAGATTAATTCCAAGTGGATTCATTTTGCTTTTATATCCACCATAATCTTTTAGATCACCAAAACATTTTGGGCAAGTCTGTGCAGCTAATCGGTCAGGCTCAAAAACATTAGCCTTTTCTCCTTTGATAAAATAAAGAAGAGAATAATGGGAGGGATATAACCTACCCTGAATAGGCATATTATTTTTCATATCGACCGCTATCCAGTGTTTGAAATTAAGCCTGCCATGTAAAAAATTAGCTATCTTACTGTTCCACACAGGTAGATTCCATAGGAACAATGAACCACCTGGTTTTAGAATGCGAATACATTCATTTAACCAGTCATGAGTCCATTTAATATATTCTTCTTCCTTTAAATTATCATTCATTTTTGATGGATAAAGTTTATCTAAATTAAATGGAGGATCTGCAAAAATCATATCCACAGAATCAGCATCAATATTTTTCGAAACCTTTAAACAATCCCCATTATAAAGTTCACCATTTTTGGTCTGCAATACCAGTTCAACATCTTTTTCAAAGGAACTTTCACCAGTAACGGTTATATTTGGCGATTGTATTTTCTCAAATATGATAGAAGCATTTTCTTGGATAAGTTCTAATGTATGCATATCCATATGTCCCATCATCAATTGGAAATACACAGGTGATATATTAAATTCTTCGCAAAGGATGCTCAGATCCTTCCCGCTGGGCATAATATTTCTTTGATTATAATATTTAAGTCTGTCAGTCGGTATTTTTGTACGTTTGCTAATTTCATTATAAGACTTAGCCGAAACATCGACTACTCCTAAAGCTTTAAGAAACTGATCCGAATAACTCATTTAAAATAACCACTCTATTATAGCATTCACTTAAACATAGCATCTCATAGTCGTGAGAATCTGTCACTCCCTAACTAACCATAGCCTGTTACCATCTTACCTAAAATCACTTACAGGGCTGATAGGTGGATGAAAATAAAAAGAAAATCTTTCGCAACTATGATTGGCAGCAGATTGCTTGTAGCAAGAGTACAGAAGGGATTCAGTCAAAACGATATCCAAAATGCTACTGGTATTGATAGAGCAACCTTATCACGGATAGAGAATGGTAAACAACACATAGCCCTCTATCAATTGCTTCAGATCTTATCAGTTCTAAATATGGATATAGCAGAGTTTCTTAAAGATATAGAGGTAGATAATGATAACTGAAATTGAATTAGATGATGGATTTTTACCCACCACTATATCAGAAGTTATAAAGAGAAATGTGATTCACTCTCTAAATGAAATAAAAACCATTAATGATAAATTCATTATCAATGATAGTTCATTCATGCGAAAGCAAAGCAATAATCGAATAACACCTTGTGTAATGAACTCTGCATCATTTATTTCCAGTAAATTTCAACATAATTTAAGCTTATTACCTAATTGTTTGGGTGAAAATAGTTTAAACCAACAAAGAATAGATGGGCTAATAAAAGTTGAATATAATGGATTTGCGTATAGAATAAAAGATAAAAATAAAATACTGGAAGTAGCATTTAAATATATAGAATCCAAAAAACTACCCAATAATGTAATATACACATTATTCCCTATGTTTTATGGGATGTATGTAGATAGATTATGCTTTAGTATACCAGAACTTAATGACATAGAACATTTATTCGATATTGAGAAGGTAAATTATCACTATAAAATTGGTATCGAATTTGAAACAGGAAATGTTGCTAGTTCTTTTAGAGCCATCAACAAACTAAACAACCTCTTCCACGATGGTCATATTGACGGAGGTTGCTTCATTACAAGTATTGATAAGAGAAACTCAGCCACTAGAATTTGGCCCGTATCAAATAGAAATGGTTCATTTCAAGAACTAAAAAATAGAGCCTACATATCTCAAATATCCTTACCACTAATTTGCATTGGTTTTGCACCTGATGAATTTTTGCAAACAGCCCCATTTTTAGGAGCAAATGGTGAACTTTACGAATTAGAGAATACATATCGAAGAGATCTTGAAACTAACTTTGAAATATTCACTAAAAAAGATGGATTAGAATTTCTAAAGGCACCATTCAAGTAAACACACTACTTACATCAAAATAAAACCTATTGAAAATTTAGCACTGAAAAAGGACTTACTAATAATGAGAATGAAAAGAGAAACAGTCTTAATTGCGAATGATAATTTTACAAATTCATCGGCCATTATACATCTAAAAAATGATATATATAATGCTATTGAAAAAGCTGTATGGCCTCAAGGAAATGATCGTTTCTCAATTAACCCTACATATAAAGGAAATGGAGTAAAACCTATAAAACAAGAATGTATGGCTCACTTGTATAGCAAGGGGTGGTTCTTAGAGCAAAGACTAAAGATTTCCTCTGAAAGTAATGCTGGTCCGATTGATGCTGTATATCCCATTACAGATCATCTTTATTTTGCTGTGGAATGGGAAACTGGGAACATATCTTCATCACACAGAGCATTAAATAAAATTTGTTTAGGAATATTAAATGGTTCACTACTCGGAGGAACATTAATTTTACCTTCTCGTGAAATGTATCCTTTTCTAACTGATCGGATAGGAAATTATCAAGAACTATCACCTTATTTTAATTTTTGGAGAAATTTTAATATAGCCAATGGCTACTTATCAGTCATAGAAGTAGAACATGACGAGGAAGATGTCAATGCTCCTTTAATCCCTAAGGGCACAGATGGACGAGCAAAATTTTAGGAAAGATTATAAGCAAGGGCTAACTCTTAGAAGCTCCGCTTCTTAAAGTTTCCCTTGATTTTCTTCCTTTCAGTCAGAAAATGCACAAAACTCATACCCAGACAAATAGACAATACACTCGTCATCATCTGCTTTGAAGATATTTATTACTCACATTATATTGTAATTCTTAAACATTTAATCCCTATAAGGAAACTGTTAAACAATTAATTGAATGATTGATTGTTTTATATATTAACTAATAACAACCGCCGTGTTGACTATTATAATAAACGAGGTAACTTTATCAAAAAAACATAGGAGGACAACAATTGTTATTAAAAATAAAACCCTTACCCTCATTCACTCTAACATAATGGAATTCAAAATATGTAATATATGGAAATATCGATATAAGAAACTAATGTTTTCAAAAAAGCTTAAAATCGAGTTTATTCATGGAACAACGGAAAGCATTCTAAAGATATTTGAAAATGAAATTAAAGATGTTTATGGAATTTCAAATGAAATTTGGAACTTTAGAGCACTTCTAATGTTGAGCCACATTCTTGAGATTTTAGTTTGGCATCGTGACAACGAACAAAAATATATAAGTATCTCAAAACTGAAGTTTTACCTTCATATAAATAATTTTTGCAGCCTATATCAAAATCCAAATCTTCCCGAAAATCTAGTATTTAAAACCAAAGAGTATACAAAAATATTTCCGGGGTATGATGACACCTTAGCCAAACAACCTGAAAAGACAAATGCGTACTTTAATTATACCTCAATGATTATTATACATATTCTAGATGAAAGGTTTAGTTAATGACAACAACTTAATTTAGTAATGCAAATGTCCTTTAGTATATAAAATAAAAAAACATAAAAAGCTATAATGATTATTTTGTAGCTTAGTGACTAATAATATTAGAGGTGAATAACATTAATAATCAATAAGTCATCTCCTGGTTTACATAAAACCACTTCATCGATGCCACCATTAGTTTTAACTGCACCATCAAATCCATTTTGCAGGCACCATTCTCTCAGCACTCCTTTCATTTTCCAATGGCTATAATCACAAAAATTTCTGGTAAACTCACCTAACGACATACAATTAAAATCAGCCATTTTGAGTTCACGAACTGTCTGGAAATGAGTGAGACACGGCAATTTATCTATATGTGGGGCATCAAGTTTGGCCGCTTCATTATAAGATTCTTTTGAATTTTCATCTCTTGTACACCACAGTAATTCGGAATTATTTATCATATCTTTAGAACCAATAGTTCCTGAATGCCAGAGGTTTAGATTGGGATTTAACGTTTCTGACAATGCCCCAAGACTATTCCATATAATTAAAAGTTGATTTAATTGTTTTTGCGAAGCAACGAATTTTGGGTTTGTTTTATTCTCAACCGTAGATACTTGGTTTATTTGTTTAGGATTATTTTCCGCTTCGAGAAAAACTTCAGCTTGTTTTTTAGATTTTGTTTTAAATAGAGCTAATAAAAAGTCCTTAAGAAGCTTCATTATTGAGTAATCCTTAGTTGTTTTTTGTTCTTTATAACATAGTTTGCATACCCTTTACAACAAGCAAGACATTTCTACCAATATGTAACTTTTCAGGTTTCAAACATTTTCATTTACTAATGATTTATTAATATAAAACCAACCTCATAACTATTGACACGAAAAACATTTAACTTATATTTATATGTTGGAGAATAAAATATCTGTAAATGTTAATTTACTGTAAGCATATAAAAAGGAGTTTATATAAATTATGTACACCTAATACTTCGAAAACTATCTCACTGCCTTGCTAATAAACGGCAACCAAAATAATGTAAGTTATTTTGTAAGGTTTTATGCCAAAATATGGGGCCAAACTTTACATTTTTATAAAAGAGTTTTCAGCCCAATCTGATATCGAATTATCCGTTTCGATAAATTCCTAATTTCATCAGGGCATTTAATTAGCGAGAACCATGTCTCATAAACATAAAACTGTTCTAAAATATTAAGCTCAGAGATCGAATCTAACGGTTCTCTTAGATTCCCCACTAAATACTGGCTTAACCAGTAAACAATCTTTCTGTTAAACTCATTATCAGGTAAATCGTAAATCGCTCCGGGTTCGAAAATTTCACAAAAAAGTTCCTGACCCAGATTAGACATATGGTTATCTTCACTCACAAATTCTTCGATATTCATAACATGTCTCCCAAATTGACTAAGCAACATTATTTCGACTTGTTTCTATAACAGACTGAATCCAGGCATCAATCTCACTTTCGACGAAAGCTACTGCACGAGTTCCAATTTTGACAGGGGCAGGAAACTTATCATCTTTGATCAGACGATAGATCCAGGCTTTGCCGAAACCAGTTCGTTTCAAGACTTCTGGTAAACGAATTAACCTTTGATTGGTTGTATTCATTTGGCTGTCTCCTCCGTTTCCGTTACGGAGATATTAGCCACACAGATTTGTATCTATGAAGGGAATGCTAATAACTGAAAAGTTAGATGAGGGAAGAATGAAAGGAAATTCCGGGGAAGAAAAATATTTACGCCCTCCACTTGACAATTAAAATGATGATTTACAACTAGAAAGAGCCGAGTTCAGAAATCGGTATGTTGAGGAGATGGCTGTTTTTGCTGATAAAGTATTCGAGACTACGGGTTGTTTCTCCATTCAATGACTTCTCTGCAACAGGCCTGTCTGTATCTTTAATGTGATCTTCTCCTCTGATCTCACTTGTAAAGTCGGGATACAAGACACGAGACAAGACCATATTTGAGATTTTTACTTTTTTAAATTTTGCCCAAATCAATAGATCCATCATTGGGATAATATTGTAATCGACAAGTTTTCTTATCTTTGCCAGTCCAATTTTTTCTGTTTTGACTGGCTCAATTTCATATTCTTTCCTGAGAATGGGTAGCATCGTTTGTAAGGCTGTTATAATTTCTTCATCGCTGGACATTCCTAAATCAAATGAAACATACATTTTGCTGCTATTTTGGTTAAGAAAAAAGTCTCTCATAGTTTTTGTTATTGGTTTCTTTTTCAACTCTTTTTTGAAATCGCCATTTTCTTCAAAAAAATCCATGCTAAACATTATTAACTTGTTCTCTAATTTTTTTATATCACCAAAGCTAACCTGCGCAACATGTCTTTGGCCCTTGCCAAAATGACCATGATTATTATCTTGTATGCTTAAAATAGGATTACCTTCAAGGATAGACCTTAAATTTTGATTATCATCTTCCCAACCAAAATTTACACTGTCGAAAATCGCTTCTCTAAAGGCAAGCTCAGTATGCAGTTCTTTGATTGTAAGTGATTTTAACTGCTCATAGTTTTCGAGACTAAACCAGCTTTTTAATTCTTCATAAGGGCTTACTACTTTCATTAATCCCTCCACTGTATTCAAAGCTTGAATGAGTTAACACTGCTTATTTGAATTAATTCTCCCTTAACAAGGTTGATAAGGGAGAACGATTAATTAACTACTTATTCATAGTTAAGTCTTTTTAAAATCAAATGGTGAAACTTGTCGTATTCTAAGGAGGTCAAGGTAATCGGCCCACCACTGCAACATAAGCTTTCTCTCATCAAGGTGCTCTGCTTTATGTATGTAGGCAGCACGAACTGAGTTCCGCTCCTGATGGCTCATTTGCCGTTCAACAGCATCTTTCGACCACAAGCCGGATTCAATCAAGGCACTACAAGCCATAGCCCTGAATCCATGTCCACAGACCTCCACGGTTGTGTCATAGCCCATAGCTCGCAAAGCTTTATTAACTGTGTTCTCGCTCATAGGTTTGCGGAAATTATGATCGCCAATAAATACGAGTTCATGGTCACCACTGATCTCTTTGATTTTCGTCAGCACAGCCAATGCCTGACAACTCAAAGGAACAAGATGTGGAGTTCGCATTTTCGAACCACGGTGCGAATGTTTGACCCCTGGCAATGGTTCGCGTTCTCCAGGGATAGTCCACATCGCATTTTCAAAGTCGATCTCCGACCATCTTGCGAATCTGAGTTCACTGGAACGAATGAAAATGAGCAATGTAAGCTTTACGGCTAACTTAGTGAGTTTTCTACCCTTGAAGCTATCTATTCGTTCTAAAAGTTCTGAGAATCGTTCGAATGGCAAAGCTGGCCTGTGGACTCTTTTAGGTACCGCAATAGCTCCTGCCATCTCTTGAGCAGGGTTGTAATCTATCAGCCCGTTCTGGACAGCATATCGCATCACTGCCGTTGTTCTTTGCTGTAGGCGGGAAGCAACTTCCAGTCGCCCAGAAGCTTCAACAGCCTTGATAGGGGCAAGAAGATCTCTGGTATTAAGCTCGGATATTTTTCTTTTACCAATAGCAGTAAAGAGACCATCTTCCATGCTTTTTAGAACTCTCTCGCTATGGGAATCTGACCATTTCCTTTTACAAGCCTTATGCCAGTCCCTGGCAACAGATTCAAAAGTAAGAGCTTCGCTCTGCTCGATCTTGTCTGCCTTTTTCTTCTCGGAAGGGTCGATACCATCAGATACCAACTTTTTAGCCTCATCTCGTTTCCTGCGAGCTTCACCAAGAGAGACCATTGGATAAACACCCAATGCTAAAACTTTCTGTTTGCCATCGAAACGGTATTGGAGTCGCCAGTATTTTGAACCATTGGGGTTGATCAGCAGGTGCATACCCTGCCCATCTGTGAGTTTGAAAGGTTTGTCGGAGGGCTTGGTAGTCCTAACTTTGATATCGGTGAGAGCCATCAGTTGATACCTCCAGTGTTGGTACCAAAATCAATCGAACCGGGAATACCATCAGTTATACCATCATCGGTTGGTATATGTTCAAGGAACTGAGTAGACGTGAACAGACTAAGCCAAGTTAGAAACCTGCTTAACTTACTGTTTTTATGGACTAAAGTAGACGTTAGTAGACTTAAAAAAAGCTTTGTATGGTGCCGAAGGCCGGACTCGAACCGGCACGTATTTCTACGGTTGATTTTGAATCAACTGCGTCTACCGATTTCGCCACTCCGGCACGGAAGGGATGCGGAAAACGTTGTGGATTATACCTGTCGTGCGCCACCATGCAAGCGCCAGCATGTGTCTGGCGCGCTAAGTGTTGAAAATTTCAGCATTACATTACGCGCCTGCAATCATCATCACGGTTTAGCTCACGCTACAACCGTCTTAATCCCCCCTTCTGCGAAGCGTCCCGTTTCTCCATGCTCTACACTTCCAGTTCAACACCACACTGAGGGAAACACGATGTCGATGATAAAAAGCTACGCCGCAAAAGCGGCGGGCAGCGAACTCGAACTCTATGAATACGATGCGGGCGAGCTTAAGCCGGAAGATGTCGAGGTACAGGTCGATTACTGCGGTATCTGCCATTCCGATTTGTCGATGATCGACAACGAATGGGGATTCTCTCAGTATCCACTGGTTGCCGGGCATGAGGTGATTGGTCGCGTGGCGGCGCTCGGCAGCGCGGCACAGAATAAGGGTCTGAAGGTCGGTCAGCGCGTTGGGATTGGCTGGACGGCGCGCAGTTGCGGGCACTGCGATGCCTGTATCAGCGGCAATCAGATTAACTGTCTGGAAGGTTCTGTTCCTACTATTCTCAATCGTGGCGGCTTTGCCGAGAAGCTGCGGGCCGACTGGCAGTGGGTGATCCCGCTGCCGGAAAGCATCGATCTGGCGGCGGCTGGCCCATTGTTGTGCGGCGGTATCACGGTGTTCAAACCGCTGCTGATGCACCATATCACCGCCACCAGCCGCGTCGGGGTGATCGGCATCGGCGGCCTGGGGCATATCGCCATTAAGTTATTACACGCGATGGGTTGTGAAGTGACCGCGTTCAGCTCCAATCCGTCGAAAGAACAGGAAGTGCTGGCGATGGGGGCGGATAAGGTGGTCAACAGCCGCGATCCGGATGCGCTGAAAGCGCTGGCAGGCCAGTTCGATCTCATTATCAATACGGTTAACGTCGATCTCGACTGGCAGCCCTATTTTGAAGCGCTGGCCCACGGCGGTAACTTCCATACCGTCGGCGCGGTGCTGAAGCCGCTTCCGGTACCGGCGTTCACCTTAATTGCCGGCGATCGCAGCATCTCCGGTTCGGCAACCGGTACGCCGTTCGAACTGCGCAAGCTGATGAAGTTTGCCGGGCGCAGCAAGGTGTCGCCCACCACCGAGCTGTACCCAATGTCGCAAATTAATGACGCTATCCAGCACGTGCGTGACGGCAAGGCCCGCTACCGCGTGGTGCTGAAAGCCGACTTCTGATACCGGGCTCAGTCCCGCAAGGGGCTGGGCCTATTGCCCGTTACGAAACGCGAGAACCGCCTGGCGGCACTGTTCTGTCACATGCTCGATGTCATGGTTCACATCGATGCGGGCAATATCGCGTTCATCTTCCTGCGGGCACTCCAGCGCATCGAACTGGCTTTTGAGTAATCCCACCGGCATAAAATGCCCTGCCCGGCGCTGCATGCGTGCCAGAATGGTCTCGTAGTCGCCATCCAGCCACAGGAAATGCACATTCGGACTGCCCTGACGCAATATATCGCGGTACTGTTTTTTTAATGACGAGCAGACAATAAACCCGGTTTCATTCTTTTTATATAAACTGTATGAGGCATCATTTAATCTTTCCAACCAGGGAAGCCGGTCTTCATCGGTTAATGGAATGCCTTCAGACATTTTATCAATATTTTTAGCGGGATGGAGATCGTCACCATCAATGAATTTAGCCGACAACACAGCGGCAATTTTACTGCCAATTAAAGATTTACCGCTACCTGAAACGCCCATCAAAATATAACTTTCCCCGGCCATCGAAAAAACTCCAGATTCAAATTTCATGGCGCGATACTACGCCTTCCAGATTGGTAATTTCACGCTTTTTCAGCGCCACTGATGAGAATTACAAGGCGCATCACGTTATGCGTAACATTGTAGTGTAACAATTTTCCAGCGTGATCCACATCACAAATAATAACACTCAAAACCGTTTAAATGCTGCCGAGGTTACTACCTGACCAGTGAGGCATTTATGCAAGTCAAAACCCAATCCTGCGTTGTCGCGGGTAAGAAAACTGTTGCCATTACCGACCAAAATATTGAATGGAATAATAAAGGAACACTGGTACAAATTACCCGCGGGGGAATTTGCGGTTCCGATTTACATTATTATCAGGAAGGGAAAGTCGGTAATTTTACCGTTAAAGCACCGATGATTTTAGGCCATGAAGTTATTGGTAAAGTGGTGCATAGCGATTCAAAAGAATTACATGAAGGTCAGTCGGTGGCGATTAATCCGTCGAAACCCTGTGGCCACTGTAAATACTGTTTGCAGCACGAAGAAAACCAGTGCACGGAAATGCGCTTTTTTGGCAGCGCCATGTATTTTCCCCACGTTGACGGCGGCTTTACTCAGTTTAAAACCGTTGATACCGCGCAGTGTATCCCCTACCCGCAGCAGGCCGATGAAAAAGTCATGGCCTTTGCCGAACCGCTGGCGGTAGCGATCCACGCCGCACATGAAGCAGGCGATCTACAGGGCAAGCGCGTGTTTATCTCCGGCGTGGGGCCTATCGGCTGCCTGATCGTCAGCGCGGTGAAAACGCTCGGCGCGGCAGAGATTGTCTGTGCAGATATCAGCCCGCGCTCGCTGTCGCTTGCCCAGCAGATGGGGGCCGACACGCTGATTAACCCGCAGCAGGACTCGCTCGATGAGTGGAAAAAAGAGAAAGGCTACTTCGACGTCAGCTTCGAAGTCTCCGGGCATCCATCCTCGATCACCACCTGTCTGGAAGTCACCCGCGCAAAAGGCGTGATGGTGCAGGTTGGCATGGGCGGCGCGGTACCGGAGTTCCCGATGATGATGCTGATCGGCAAAGAAATCACCCTCAAAGGCTCATTCCGCTTTACCACCGAGTTCAACACCGCAGTGTCGTGGCTGGCGAATAACGTTATCGATCCGCTGCCGCTACTCAGCGCCGAATATCCGTTTACCGAGCTTGAACAGGCGCTGATCTTCGCCGGGGATAAAACCCAGGCGGCGAAAGTCCAGCTCGTTTTTGCAGAAACAAAATAAGGAATAACATGATGAACGATCTTTTTTCACTGGACGGCAAAAACATTCTGATCACCGGTTCGGCTCAGGGTATTGGTTATTTACTGGCGACCGGGTTGGGTAAATATGGCGCACAGATTATCGTCAATGATATTACGCCAGAGCGTGCAGAAGCCGCCGTCGCCAAACTGCAGCAGGAAGGGATTCGTGCCGTTGCTGCACCTTTTAATGTTACGCATAAACAAGATATTGATGCTGCCATTGACCATATCGAAAAAGACATTGGCCAAATTGATGTGCTGGTAAATAACGCCGGTATTCAGCGCCGCCATCCGTTTACCGAGTTCCCGGAACAGGACTGGAACGATGTAATTGCGGTTAACCAGACGGCGGTGTTCCTGGTCTCGCAGGCGGTAACCCGTCGCATGGTGGAACGCCAGGCCGGGAAGGTCATCAACATCTGCTCGATGCAGAGCGAACTGGGGCGCGACACCATTACGCCGTATGCCGCCTCGAAAGGCGCAGTGAAAATGCTCACCCGTGGGATGTGCGTAGAACTGGCACGCCACAATATCCAGGTCAACGGTATCGCGCCGGGCTACTTCAAAACTGAGATGACCAAAGCGCTGGTTGAAGATGAAGCCTTCACCTCCTGGTTGTGCAAACGTACACCAGCCGCGCGCTGGGGCGATCCGCAGGAGCTGATTGGCGCGGCGGTATTCCTCTCTTCCAAAGCATCCGATTTTGTTAACGGACACCTGCTGTTTGTCGATGGCGGCATGCTGGTCGCCGTCTGATACAGCACAACGCAATATCACGCAGCGCCCAGGCGCTGCCTTACTGGCACCCTCCCCTAAATAATTCGAGTTGCAGGAAGGCGGCAAGTGAATGAACCCGATGAGCTTACTTGAGTAAGTGATTCGGGTGAGTGAGCGCAGCCAACACACCTGCAACTTGAAGTATGACGGGGATATAAGAGAAACGATTATGCCATTAATAATAATTGCGGCAGGCGTCGCGCTGCTTCTGGTCCTGATGATTGGCTTTAAAGTTAACGGCTTTATTGCCCTGGTACTGGTTGCGGCGGTCGTCGGTTTTGCCGAAGGGATGGATGCACAGGCCGTTTTACACTCTATACAAAATGGGATCGGCGGGACGCTCGGCGGGCTGGCGATGATCCTCGGGTTCGGCGCGATGCTCGGTAAGCTGATTTCCGATACCGGCGCTGCTCAGCGCATCGCCACCACGCTGATTGGCACGTTCGGTAAGAAACGTGTGCAATGGGCGCTGGTGATCACCGGTCTGGTGGTGGGTCTGGCGATGTTCTTCGAAGTCGGTTTTGTTCTGCTACTGCCGCTGGTGTTTACGGTGGTGGCCTCGTCTGGTCTGCCGCTGTTGTATGTCGGCGTGCCGATGGTCGCAGCGCTGTCCGTGACCCACTGTTTTCTGCCGCCGCATCCGGGGCCGACCGCGATTGCCACCATTTTCGAGGCCAATCTCGGTACCACCCTGCTGTATGGCTTTATTATTACTATCCCGACGGTGATTGTTGCCGGGCCGCTGTTTTCTAAGCTGCTAACCCGCTTTGAGAAAGCGCCGCCGGAAGGGTTATTCAACCCGCATCTGTTCACCGAAGAAGAGATGCCGTCGTTCTGGAACAGTATCTTTGCGGCGGTTATCCCGGTCATACTGATGGCGGTAGCGGCGGTGTGTGAGATTACGCTGCCGAAGACCAACAGCGTGCGGGTGTTCTTTGAGTTTATCGGTAACCCTGCGGTCGCGTTGTTTATCGCTATCGTGCTCGCCATTTTTACCCTTGGTCGACGTAACGGACGTACGATTGAGCAAATTATGGATATCATTGGCGACTCTATCGGCGCGATTGCGATGATTGTGTTTATCATCGCCGGGGGCGGTGCGTTTAAGCAGGTTCTGGTCGACAGTGGCGTGGGGCAATATATCTCGCACCTGATGACCGGCACGTCGCTCTCTCCGCTGCTGATGTGCTGGACGGTCGCCGCGTTGCTGCGCATCGCGCTCGGTTCTGCGACTGTCGCGGCGATCACCACCGCAGGCGTGGTGCTGCCGATTATTAACGTCACCCATGCTGACCCGGCGCTGATGGTGCTGGCAACCGGTGCGGGTAGCGTGATTGCTTCCCACGTTAACGATCCGGGATTCTGGCTGTTTAAAGGCTATTTTAATCTCAGCGTGGGCGAAACGTTGCGTACCTGGACGGTGATGGAAACGCTGATTTCCATTATGGGTCTGTTGGGGGTTCTGGCGCTGAACGCCATCCTGCATTAATACGGTATTACCGGGGAGCATCAGTCCGCGCTCCCCGGCTCAGGAGAGAAAATGAGGAACCACAGAATTTCTTTGCAAGACATCGCCACCCTGGCGGGTGTGACCAAAATGACGGTGAGCCGCTACATCCGTTCACCGAAAAAGGTCGCAAAGGAAACCGGTGAACGTATCGCGCAGATTATGGAGGAGATTAATTACATCCCTAACCGCGCGCCCGCCATGCTGTTGAACGCACAAAGCTATACGCTCGGCGTACTGATCCCCTCGTTTCAAAACCAGCTGTTCGCTGACATTCTGGCCGGTATTGAATCTGTCACCTCAGACCATAACTATCAGACGCTGATCGCCAACTACAACTACGACCGGGAATCCGAAGAAGAGTCGGTGATCAACCTGCTGTCATACAATATCGACGGCATTATTCTTTCCGAGAAATACCACACCCTGCGCACGGTTAAATTTCTGCGCTCCGCCAACATTCCGGTGGTCGAGCTGATGGATATCCAGGGCGATCGCCTGGACATGGAGGTAGGCTTCGATAACCGCCAGGCGGCGTTTGATATGGTCAGCACCATGCTGGATAAACGCCAGCGTCACAAAATCCTCTATCTGGGGTCAAAAGACGATATCCGCGATGAACAACGTTATCGCGGTTATTGCGATGCGATGACCCGCCGTGGTCTTGAACCGCTGCGCGTTAATCCGCGCGCTATCTCCTCCATCCATCTCGGCACCCAGATGATGCGTGATGCGCTGACTGCGCACCCGGATGTAGACGGCGTGTTTTGCACCAACGACGACATCGCGATGGGCGCACTGCTGCTGTGTCGCGAGCGCGAGCTTGCCGTCCCGGAGCAGATCTCGATTGCCGGGTT
The DNA here is from genome assembly GCF_030332225.1 of Citrobacter sp. Cu233. GTDB lineage: Bacteria > Pseudomonadota > Gammaproteobacteria > Enterobacterales > Enterobacteriaceae > Citrobacter. The sequence continues at coordinate 143,596 of NZ_JAOWIF010000042.1, read as the reverse complement.
CCACGGTCTGGAAATGGGTCGGCAGATGATCCCAAGTCTTGCCAGCGTCATTACCCCGCGTTTTGACATCGGTCGCATGGCGGCGCAGATGTTACTGAGCAAAATCAAGAACAACGACCACAACCACAATACTGTCGATTTGGGGTATCAGATTTATCACGGCAATACGCTTTAACGCCTTTTCTCACACCCCGCATACTTTCTTTCATCGACATTGCCTATACTCCAGGCAGGATAAATGGAGGAAATCTCAATGAGCGCACCCTTGCTAATTGCCCGCACGCCGGACACCGAACTGTTTTTACTGCCAGCCATGGCTAATCGTCACGGGCTGATTACCGGCGCAACCGGTACCGGTAAAACCGTTACGCTACAGAAGCTGGCCGAATCGCTGTCAGAGATTGGCGTACCGGTATTTATGGCCGATGTGAAAGGTGACTTAACCGGCGTGGCGGAGGAAGGACAAGCGTCTGAAAAGCTGCTCGCCCGCCTGAACAACATCGGCATTACCGACTGGCAGCCGCATGCTAATCCGGTCACGGTGTGGGATATTTTCGGCGAAAAAGGCCACCCGGTGCGTGCCACGGTATCTGACCTCGGGCCACTGCTGCTGGCCCGTTTGCTGAATCTCAACGACGTGCAGTCTGGCGTGCTGGATATTATCTTCCGCATTGCCGATGACCAGGGACTGTTACTGCTGGATTTCAAAGATCTGCGGGCCATCACCCAGTATATTGGCGATAACGCTAAATCCTTCCAGAATCAGTACGGCAATATCAGCAGCGCCTCGGTCGGAGCCATCCAGCGCGGGCTGCTGTCACTCGAGCAACAGGGCGCGGCGCACTTCTTTGGCGAACCGATGCTGGACATTAAAGACTGGATGCGTACCGATGCCAATGGCAAAGGGGTGATTAATATCCTCAGCGCCGAGAAGCTCTACCAGATGCCCAAACTGTATGCCGCCAGCCTGCTGTGGATGCTCTCCGAACTGTACGAACAGTTACCGGAAGCGGGCGATCTGGAAAAACCAAAACTGGTGTTCTTCTTCGATGAGGCTCACCTGCTGTTCAACGACGCCCCGCAGGTGCTGCTGGATAAAATCGAGCAGGTCATCCGTCTGATCCGCTCGAAAGGGGTCGGCGTGTGGTTTGTTTCGCAAAACCCGTCGGATATCCCGGACAACGTGCTCGGTCAGTTGGGCAACCGCGTGCAACACGCCCTGCGCGCATTCACGCCGAAAGATCAGAAAGCAGTGAAAACCGCAGCGCAAACCATGCGTGCCAACCCCGCATTTGATACCGAAAAAGCCATTCAGGAATTGGGTACCGGCGAGGCGCTAATCTCGTTTCTTGATGCCAAAGGCAGCCCGTCTGTGGTGGAGCGGGCGATGGTGATTGCGCCGTGCTCACGGATGGGACCGGTGACGGAGGATGAGCGCAATGGGTTGATTAACCACTCTGCTCTGTACGGCAAATATGAAGAAGAGGTCGACCGTGAATCGGCTTATGAACGCTTACAGAAAGGGGTGCAGGCCAGTACCGGGCAGCAAAATACGCCACCAGCCAATGGCAAAGCAGTCGAGGTTGACGACGGTATTCTCGGTGGGTTGAAGGATATTTTGTTTGGCAGCACCGGACCGCGCGGCGGCAAACGCGATGGCGTGGTACAGAGCGTAGCGAAAAGCGCGGCGCGACAGGTCACCAATCAGATTATTCGCGGCATGCTGGGGAGCTTGATGGGCGGGAGAAAACGCTAGCAGGAAGCCCCCTCCCGCACCGCGGGAGGGGGAGATATTACGACCTACGCAGCATTAGCCACAGACTAATCAGCAGGAAGCTGGCGCTTGGCAGCAGCGCACCGATAATCGGCGGAATACCATACACCAGCGTTAGTGGGCCAAAGATTTGATCCAGCACGTAGAACACAAAGCCAAAGCTAATCCCCGTCACCACACGCACGCCCATCGGCACGCTACGCAGCGGACCGAAGATAAACGACAGCGCCATCAGCATCATGACCGCGACAGATAACGGCTGGAAGACTTTGCTCCACATATTAAGCTGGTAACGTCCGGCGTCCTGGCCGCTCGACTTCAGGTACTTCACGTAATTGTGCAGGCCGCTAATCGAGAGCGCATCCGGGTCCAGTGCCACCACACCGAGTTTGTCCGGCGTGAGATTGGTTTTCCACGTCCCACTCACCGTTTGTGACCCCGTGATCTGTTTCGGATCCTGCAGATTAGACTCATCCACCTGCGACAAACGCCAGACTTTCTGTTCCGGGTCAAATGTTGCGCTGGCAGCATAACGTACCGACTGCAGACGACGCTTATCGTTAAAGGAGTAAATGCTAATCCCGCCTAATTCGGCGTCCCCTTTCACTCGCTCGATGTAAACAAAGCTGTCGCCATCTTTCGCCCACAGCCCTTGCTGGGTAGACAGCAGCGAGCCGCCGTACATTTGCTGTGCACGATAGTTACGCGCCATCTGTTCGCCCTGCGGCGCAACCCATTCACCGATAGCCATCGTCAACAGCACCAGCGGGATCGCGGTTTTCATCACCGACAGCGCCACCTGCATACGGGTAAAACCGGACGCCTGCATCACCACCAGTTCACTACGCTGAGCCAGCATACCCAGCCCCAGCAACGCGCCGAGTAGTGCCGCCATCGGGAAGAAGATTTGGATATCTTTCGGGGCGCTAAGCAGGGTATACAGCCCGGCGCCCATTGCATCGTAGCTCCCCTGCCCGGCTTTTTTCAGCTGGTCGACAAACTTGATGATCCCGGAGAGTGACACCAGCATGAACAACGTCATCATGATGGTGGTAAAAATGGTTTTACCGATATAGCGGTCAAGTACACCAAAGGGCTGCATTATACCGCTCCTTTACGCATAAAACGGGCACGCAAGCGGCGCATCGGCACCGTATCCCAGAGGTTAAGCACAATCGCCAGTGCCAGATAGGCAAGGTTAACAACCCACATCCAGAACACCGGATCCAGCTTACCTTTCCCGCCGTTCGACTTCAGCGACGTCTGCACCAGGAAGAACAGCAAATAGAGCAGCATGGCAGGCAGCATGGACAGTACACGACCCTGACGCGGGTTAACCACGCTCAGCGGGACAACCATCAACGCCATCATGAACACGGTGAATACCAATGTGATACGCCAGTGCAGCTCCGCACGGGCCCGATCGTTGTCGGTATTCCACAGCGTACGCATATCCATCTGGTCGGTATCGTTAGGGTCCAGCGCCACGGCCTGATGGCCGATAATTGCCTGATAGTCCTGGAAATCGGTAATGCGGAAATCGCGCAGCAGCGCGGTCCCTTCAAAGCGCGTCCCTTTGTTCAGCACCACGACCTGAGAACCGTCACGCAACTGAGTCAGATGTCCGGAATCAGCCACCACCACCGAAGGACGGGCGTTACCTTTCGGGCGGATTTGCGCGAGGAACACATCTTTGAAGCTGCTACCGTCAACACTTTCGATAAACAACACCGAACTGCCGTTCGTTGCCTGCTGGAATTGCCCTTGAGCAAGCGCCGCCATGCCGGGGTTCGCCTTCGCTTCCGCCAGCACTTCGTCCTGATGTCTGGAGGACCATGGCCCTGCCCACATTACGTTGACTGCCGCCACGATACTGGTAAACAACGCCAGCACCATCGCTGCTTTTACCAGCACAGCCTTGCTCAGCCCGCAGGCGTGCATGACCGTAATTTCACTTTCGGTATACAGTTTGCCCAGCGTCATTAGCAGCCCAAGGAACAGGCTTAAGGGCAAGATAAGTTGCGCCATTTCTGGCACGCCCAGCCCCAGCAGCGAGAGCACCAGATTTGCCGGGATGTCACCGTCAACTGCCGCACCGAGGATCCTGACTAACTTTTGACAAAAGAAAATCAAAAGTAGGATGAATAGGATCGCAAGTTGGCTTTTGAGCGTTTCCCGTACCAGATATCTTATGATTATCACTTTAAATACGCCCGTAAAAACCCGTCTTTTGCCGGAATTTAGCTTGTTTCATGGCTTAAACGTCATTTATTCTCTTGAGTCGTCGAAATCGTCGCTAAGATCATTATACTCAACGGATTCACCTCTCAGAAATTGTTCTGACGTGCCAATGCCGTAATAACGTTAAGATTAACACGAAGTCATCGCAACAGCGGGTATGAGTTACGAAAGCTTGCAATTCTATCTGTAGCTACCGCCGTTGTCTTTAAGATTCAGGAGCGTAGTGCATGGAGTTCAGTGTAAAAAGCGGTAGCCCGGAGAAACAGCGGAGTGCCTGCATCGTCGTGGGCGTCTTTGAACCACGCCGCCTCTCTCCGATTGCAGAGCAGCTCGACAAGATCAGCGACGGGTACATCAGCGCACTGCTGCGTCGTGGCGAACTGGAAGGTAAACCGGGTCAAACCCTGTTACTGCACCATGTTCCTAACGTCCTGTCTGAGCGAATTCTCCTCATTGGTTGTGGCAAAGAGCGTGAGCTTGATGAGCGCCAGTACAAGCAGGTCATTCAGAAAACTATCAATACGCTGAATGATACAGGTTCGATGGAAGCCGTCTGCTTCCTGACCGAGCTGCATGTCAAAGGCCGCAACAACTACTGGAAAGTACGTCAGGCTGTCGAAACGGCGCAAGAAACGCTGTACAGCTTTGATCAGTTGAAGACCAACAAAAGCGAACCGCGTCGTCCGCTGCGTAAAATGGTGTTCAACGTCCCTACCCGCCGTGAGCTGACCAGCGGTGAACGGGCTATTCAGCACGGTCTGGCCATTGCCGCCGGGATTAAAGCGGCGAAAGACCTCGGCAACATGCCGCCGAACATCTGTAACGCAGCCTACCTCGCTTCTCAGGCGCGTCAGTTGGCTGACAGCTACAGCAAAAATGTGGTGACGCGCGTGATTGGCGAGCAGCAAATGAAAGAGCTGGGTATGCACTCTTATCTGGCGGTCGGCCACGGTTCGCAGAACGAGTCGCTGATGTCGGTTATCGAATACAAAGGCAACCCGTCTGAAGATGCGCGTCCGATTGTGCTGGTCGGCAAAGGACTGACCTTTGACTCCGGCGGTATTTCCATCAAGCCTGCCGAAGGCATGGATGAGATGAAATACGACATGTGCGGCGCCGCGGCAGTGTACGGTGTGATGCGCATGGTGGCGGAACTGCAACTGCCGATTAACGTCGTCGGCGTACTGGCGGGGTGTGAAAACATGCCAGGCGGCCGCGCGTATCGTCCGGGCGACGTGCTCACCACCATGTCCGGTCAAACCGTTGAAGTGCTCAATACCGATGCTGAAGGCCGTCTGGTGCTCTGTGACGTGTTAACCTACGTCGAGCGCTTTGAACCCGAAGCCGTCATTGACGTCGCCACCCTGACCGGCGCGTGCGTGATTGCGCTGGGTCATCACATCACCGGCCTGATGTCGAACCATAACCCGCTGGCGCACGAGCTGATCGGGGCGTCCGAACAAGCGGGGGACCGCGCGTGGCGCCTGCCGTTGGGTGATGAGTATCAGGAACAGTTAGAGTCCAACTTTGCGGATATGGCGAACATCGGTGGACGTCCTGGAGGAGCCATTACCGCAGGCTGCTTCCTGTCACGTTTTACCCGTAAGTACAACTGGGCGCACCTGGACATCGCCGGTACCGCATGGCGTTCAGGGAAAGCCAAAGGCGCAACCGGTCGTCCGGTCGCGTTGCTGTCGCAGTTCCTGCTCAATCGCGCGGGTTTTAACGGCGAAGAGTAAGTTTGAGATTGCCCTGTAGGCCGGATAAGCGCAGCACCATCCGGCAAAACGCCTTATCAGGCCTACGGTGTGCATCATGGCTACGCATTTAAATCCACCACAAGAAACCCCATATATGAAGAATGCAACGTTCTACCTTCTGGACAACGACACACAGCAAGACGGTCTGAGCGCCGTCGAGCAACTGGTGTGTGAAATTGCCGCAGAACGTTGGCGCGCGGGCAAGCGCGTATTGATCGCCTGCGAAGATGAAAAACAGGCCATACGCCTGGATGAAGCATTGTGGGCAAGACCGGCAGAAAGCTTTGTGCCGCATAATCTGGCGGGTGAAGGCCCCAGAGGAGGTGCGCCGGTAGAGATAGCCTGGCCAGAAAAACGCAGCAGCAACCCGCGCGACCTGCTAATCAGTTTGCGCGTTGGCTTTGCAGATTTTGCCACCGCTTTCACAGAAGTGATAGACTTCGTCCCTTACGAAGATTCTTTGAAACAATCGGCACGCGATCGCTACAAAGCTTACCGCGTGGCTGGTTTTAACCTGAATACGGCAACCTGGAAATAATGGACAAGACATACAACCCACAAGATATCGAACAGCCGCTTTACGAGCACTGGGAAAAGCAGGGCTATTTCAAACCTAACGGCGATGAAAGCAAAGAGTCCTTCTGCATCATGATCCCGCCGCCGAACGTCACCGGCAGTTTGCATATGGGTCATGCTTTCCAGCAAACCATCATGGATACCATGATCCGCTACCAGCGCATGCAGGGTAAAAATACTCTGTGGCAGGCAGGTACCGACCACGCGGGTATCGCAACCCAGATGGTGGTTGAGCGTAAGATTGCCGCTGAAGAAGGTAAAACCCGTCACGATTACGGTCGCGAAGCGTTTATCGATAAAATTTGGCAGTGGAAAGCGGAATCCGGCGGCACCATTACCCGTCAGATGCGCCGTCTCGGCAACTCTGTTGACTGGGAGCGCGAGCGCTTCACTATGGACGAAGGTCTTTCCAATGCCGTGAAAGAAGTCTTTGTTCGCCTGTACAAAGAAGACCTGATTTACCGTGGCAAACGCCTGGTAAACTGGGATCCGAAACTGCGCACTGCTATCTCTGACCTGGAAGTGGAAAACCGCGAGTCCAAAGGCTCGATGTGGCACATCCGCTATCCGCTGGCCGATGGCGCGAAAACCGCAGACGGTAAAGATTACCTGGTCGTTGCCACTACGCGTCCAGAAACCGTACTGGGCGATACCGGTGTTGCCGTCAACCCGGAAGATCCGCGTTATAAAGACCTTATCGGCAAATTCGTCATTCTGCCGCTGGTTAACCGTCGTATTCCTGTTGTGGGCGATGAACACGCCGATATGGAAAAAGGCACCGGCTGCGTGAAGATCACCCCGGCACACGACTTTAACGACTATGAAGTAGGTCGTCGTCACGGCCTGCCGATGATCAACATTTTGACCTTTGACGGTGATATCCGCGAAACCGCGGAAGTGTACGACACCAAAGGTGAAGAATCCGACGTCTACTCGAACGAGATCCCGGCTGAATTCCAGAAACTGGAACGCTTTGCTGCGCGTAAAGCCGTGGTTGCGGCCGTCGACGCTCTGGGTCTGCTGGAAGAAATCAAACCCCACGATCTGACTGTGCCGTACGGTGATCGTGGCGGCGTGGTTATCGAACCGATGCTGACTGACCAGTGGTACGTCCGTGCTGACGTACTGGCGAAACCGGCGGTTGAAGCGGTTGAGAACGGCGACATCCAGTTCGTACCTAAGCAGTATGAAAACATGTACTTCTCCTGGATGCGCGATATTCAGGACTGGTGTATCTCCCGTCAGCTGTGGTGGGGTCATCGTATCCCGGCATGGTATGACAACGACGGCAATGTCTACGTTGGCCGTACCGAAGCTGAAGTGCGTCAGGAAAACAACCTCGGTGCCGACGTTGCACTGCGTCAGGACGAAGACGTTCTGGATACCTGGTTCTCCTCCGCGCTGTGGACCTTCTCTACCCTCGGCTGGCCGGAAAACACCGACGCGCTGCGTCAGTTCCACCCAACCAGCGTGATGGTCTCCGGCTTTGACATCATCTTCTTCTGGATCGCCCGCATGATCATGATGACCATGCACTTCATCAAAGATGAAAACGGCAAGCCGCAGGTTCCGTTTAAGACCGTCTACATGACCGGTCTGATTCGTGACGACGAAGGCCAGAAGATGTCCAAATCTAAGGGTAACGTCATCGACCCGCTGGATATGGTTGATGGTATTTCTCTGGCAGAACTGCTGGAAAAACGTACCGGCAATATGATGCAGCCACAGCTGGCCGAGAAAATTGCCAAACGCACCGAGAAGCAGTTCCCGGACGGCATTGAGCCGCACGGTACTGACGCCCTGCGTTTCACCCTGGCCGCGCTGGCCTCTACCGGCCGCGACATCAACTGGGATATGAAACGTCTGGAAGGTTACCGTAACTTCTGTAACAAGCTGTGGAACGCCAGCCGCTTCGTGCTGATGAACACCGAAGACCAGGATTGCGGCTTCAATGGCGGCGAAATGACGCTGTCGCTGGCGGATCGTTGGATCCTGGCTGAATTCAACCAGACCATCAAAGCGTACCGTGAAGCGCTGGATAACTTCCGCTTCGATATCGCTGCGGGCATTCTGTACGAATTCACCTGGAACCAGTTCTGTGACTGGTATCTGGAGCTGACCAAGCCGGTGATGAACGGCGGTTCTGAGTCTGAACTGCGCGGCACCCGCAATACGCTGGTTACCGTGCTGGAAGGTCTGCTGCGTCTGGCGCACCCGATCATTCCGTTCATCACCGAAACCATCTGGCAACGCGTGAAAGTGATCTGCGGCAATACCGCTGACACCATCATGTTGCAGCCGTTCCCGGAATATAACGCAGCGCAGGTTGATGAAGCAGCGCTGGCTGACACTGAATGGTTGAAGCAGGCGATCGTTGCCATCCGTAACATCCGTGCCGAAATGAACATTGCCCCGGGCAAACCGCTGGAACTACTGCTGCGTGGTTGCAGTACTGATGCGATGCGTCGTGTGAACGACAACCGCAGCTTCCTGCTGAACCTGGCACGTCTGGAAAGCATCACCGTGCTGCCAGCCGATGACAAAGGTCCCGTTTCCGTGACTAAAATCATCGATGGTGCCGAACTGCTGATCCCAATGGCGGGTCTCATCAACAAAGACGATGAACTGGCGCGTCTGGCGAAAGAAGTGACGAAAATCGAAGGTGAGATTGCCCGTATCGAAAGCAAACTCTCCAACGAAGGTTTCGTTGCTCGCGCACCAGAAGCCGTGATCGCCAAAGAGCGTGAGAAGCTGGACGGTTACGCAGAAGCAAAAGCGAAGCTGATTGAGCAGCAGGCGGTCATCGCCGCGCTGTAAAACTGCAGGTCGGATAAGCATAACGCATCCGACAGCACAGACGATAAAAGCCTCTGACGCACTCGCTCAGAGGCTTTTTATTGAATTATCCTCGCTTGCACTACCCCTCTGTGCAGTGGTATTAACTGCATATGTCTCACTTTTATGTCATGAGTTCGCTATGAGTGTCATTACGCCTGTCTCGGCTACGCTGCGTCGCATTGCTGCCGACGATAACCCCGCCATTGCCTGTGTGATCCGCCAGGTCTCCGCCGAATACGGCCTGACTGCCGATAAAGGCTACACGGTAGCCGACCCGAATCTGGACGAACTGTTCCAGGTTTACAGCCAGCCGGGCGCAGCCTATTGGGTGGTTGAGCAAAATGGACAGGTCGTCGGCGGCGGTGGCGTTGCGCCGTTAGGCTGTAGCGAGCCAGATATTTGCGAGCTGCAAAAAATGTACTTCCTGCCAGGCGTGCGTGGCCAGGGGCTGGCGAAAAAGCTGGCGCTCATGGCGCTCGACCACGCCCGTGATCAGGGATTTAAACAGTGCTATCTGGAAACGACCGCATTCCTGACCGAGGCTATCCGCCTGTATGAACATTTAGGGTTTGAGCATATCAGTGAAGCGCTTGGCTGCACCGGTCACGTCGATTGCGAAGTAAGGATGTTAAAGCCCCTCTGACGTCAGGCAAAGGAGCATTTCTGCCTTACTGCCTTACTGCATTTCGGCTGAAAGCATCAGACGGATCACGCCAGCCGCGCGAGCGGTGGGGAGTTTCAGCACCTGAGTCCAGAGATCCTGCACAATCTCACAAGCGATCTTCTCTTTGCCGATCCCTTTATTCGGGTCGGCCATAATCTGAATATCATCCCCATAGCGCTGCACCAGTCCGGGGCTGATCGCTTGTAAATCCTGCAGAGCCAGCTGTTTTTCCTCTGTCGTCACCGTATGTTTATCCGGGCCATAGGCGGCGCGCATCATGCCCATATCGCCCACCATCCGCCGACTCATAATCTCACGCGGGACAAGATGTACCGGGTTAATTCCCCCTTTCACTGCTGGAAACAGGAAACGGAAACATTCGTCATCACCCACCTTTTCCACCGCGGCAATCTGCTCGAGGTTAATCTTCATATACTCAATTACGTTAGCATCAGGGGCTTGCTGCAAACGTGCCATCTGCAGCTGAAGGATTTGCGGCTGTATGGCATCGATAACCTGCTGCTCGCTTTTGCCCTCGTTCTTCATCTGCACGGCCTGGGTGATGATTTTTTGTGTTAGCGCGGGCTCCTGCTCCCTAATCACCTGAAACACCGGATTGGCACGCATCGCATTGTCAAACTTCTGCTCTTCGGTCATACCATATTCCGGACTTTCGCGCGGGATAAGGTAGTGCACATCAAAAATATTCCATGCAACAATCGCAACCACAAAAATCACCGCGCCGGAGATCTTGCCTACCCAGCCTTTTTTGCGAAACATACTTACGACGACGGCAATCACCGCCCCGATATAGCCCGCCAACACAACGTGTGCCCAGTTCATTAACCATCCTTATTCAAATCAATACGTATGCCGGAGATATATTTCCCCGTTGTGTGTTCTGATTATTACGGTAGAGGCGATGGTTTTCCAGCCACCAGAATTTATCTGCAGGTATCAGAAGACGAGAGATGGCGCGGCAATCATGGCGAGTCGCGCCAGGAAGGTGTATTACGCGGGTACGCCGCTGTGAAAGCGGAATTCATCATCTGGAGACAGGATCAGCGACGCTTCCACTTCACCAAAGAAACGCACCCGGGCGCTAATGTCATCGCCTGAAACCTGCTGTGCTAATGCCAGGTAATCCTGGTAATGGCGCGCCTCTGATCGTAGTAGCGACAGATAAAACGCCTGTAAATCATCATCCAGATACGATGCCAGCGCCGCGAAACGTTCACAGGAGCGCGCCTCAATGTATGCGCCGCAAATTAGCTTATCAATCAGCGTTAATGGCTCGTGGGTGCGAACCTCTTTGAGCATGCCTTTGGCGTAACGACTGGCAGTAATTTTGATGTAGGGGATATTGCGGCTCATCATCGCCTCGCGCACCTGCCAGAAGTGGTGGAGCTCTTCTTTGATCAGCAAAACCATGCTGTCGATAAGCTTGCGCCCCCACGGATCGTCGGTCTGCGGCATCACACTTTTGCCGATCTGTTTATTCAGTGCAATAAAGTCAGGTTCCTCTCCATCTCTGAACGCAAAGGCCTCATAGGGTTTCAGCCAGTCCAGCAACGCCTGTGAACCGGCTTTGTCAGCGACATATTTACGCACCAACAGCATCGCTGTTTGTGCCGCTTTCAGTTCGCAGACGAGGTGATCGGTCAGCAACAGGGGAAGATTTGCCGGGTCTTGCGCTTTATCAAGCCATGCCTGGGGTGTTTTGCACTGCAGAAAATTGAGGATTGGGGAGAGTATTTGCGGGTAATCCATACATTGTCCTTGCCCTACGGCAGCAAGTACTGCCGTAGGTCATCAGATGATTTAGTGACGCACGCCGTCATCATCTTCGTCGACGAGGTCTTCATCGTCGCCGTCTTCACCTTCTTCGCCGTTCGGGTCTTCAAAATAGGTGCCCCAACCGTCGTATTCCACATCATATTTTTCAGCCAGGTTCATCAGTTGCTCAACCTGAGCGTCGATCAGTTCGGCATTCAGGGCGCATTCGCTGAGAATGTCACAGCAAATAACCGTGTCGCCTTCTTCCACTTCCAGCTCTTCTGGCTCGGTCACTTCATAACCCAGTTTGAAGGCCTCTACTGCCGCTTTTTCCAGGGTTTCAAAGTCATCCGCGGAAAGGTGATGTTCGATGGTGTACAGCGCATCAGGGTCGCTGCCATCGTCGAGTAACTCTTCAATAATCAAGCGTGTTTCTTCACGCTGCTCTTCCAGTAGTTCCGGGTTTGCCATGGCTCGTTCCTCATAATGTCCTGCCGATACTCTTATTGTCACATACCGCTGACATTGCCTCCACCTTTCCAGGAAAGATTTGTTAAACAAGGTTGCAAATGAATAAACATACATATAAATTGAATTTTAATTCAATAAATGGCTTAAGCCATGTGAGGGAACCATGTCTGCGTTTTATCAGAAGCACTTTTTGAAATTGCTCGATTTCACCTCTGCTGAACTCACGTCACTGCTACAGCTCGCCGCCCAGCTCAAGGCGGAGAAGAAAAACGGTACAGAGGTCGCCAGACTTGCCGGCAAAAACATTGCGCTCATCTTCGAAAAAGACTCGACTCGTACCCGTTGCTCTTTCGAAGTTGCCGCATACGATCAGGGCGCTCGCGTGACGTATCTCGGCCCAAGCGGTAGCCAGATTGGCCATAAAGAGTCGATTAAAGATACTGCCCGCGTGCTTGGCCGCATGTACGACGGTATTCAGTATCGGGGTCATGGTCAGGACGTTGTGGAAACGCTGGCAGAATTTGCCGGGGTGCCGGTGTGGAACGGGTTAACCAACGAATTTCACCCCACTCAGTTGCTGGCAGATCTGTTAACTATGCAGGAACATCTGCCGGGTAAAGCGTTTAATGAGATGACATTGGCCTACACCGGTGATGCACGTAACAATATGGGTAACTCTATGCTGGAAGCTGCGGCATTAACCGGGCTGGATCTACGCCTGGTTGCGCCACAGGCATGCTGGCCTGAAGAGAGCCTGGTGGCGGAATGCAAAGCGCAAGCGCTGAAAAACGGCGGCAATATTACGCTGACCGAAGACGTTGCCACAGGTGTAAAAGGTGCAGACTTTATCTACACCGATGTATGGGTCTCGATGGGCGAAGCAAAAGAGAAGTGGGCGGAGCGTATTGCGCTGCTGCGTAACTACCAGGTCAATAGCGCGATGATGGCGCTAACGGGTAATCCACAGGTGAAGTTCCTGCACTGTCTGCCCGCGTTTCATGACGATCAGACCGTGCTGGGTAAACAAATGGCACAAGAGTATGGTTTGCACGGCGGGATGGAAGTCACCGACGAGGTGTTTGAGTCATCTGCCAGCATCGTATTCTCTCAGGCGGAAAACCGGATGCACACCATCAAAGCAGTCATGGTTGCAACACTCGCGAAATAATAGCGCTGCGGGCATGATTTGCCGGATGGCGATGCTAGTGCATCTTATCCGGCCTACGGGAGCACAATTGTAGGCCGGGTAAGACGAAGCCGCACCCGGCAATCACGCTTATGCCACCCGCATTTTCACTACGGCTTTGCGCACCAGTGCCGGAGCCCCGACTGCACACAGCGGTTTATGCACTTCACCCGGATAGAACACCACGAAGTCACCTTCATTCAGTACCACCGTTTTCTCCTGTAGGCCTTCCGGCAGGAAGGCGATATCTTTATCCGCCAGCCAGTCGGTTTCCGGCGCACCCGCAGGCTGTGTACTGAACACCATCCCTTCCTGACCTTTTAGCAGGATCTGAATATCCAGATAACGGGCGTGATACTCGGCGCGGCGCTGAGCAAACGGCTCCGTCATATCTTCTGCAATCAGATAAAACAGACGATCACCGTCGATGTCATGCTTACCCTTTTCCGTCGCATCCGTCACGTGTGCTTTGATGTGTTCAATCGCCTGACGCAGCTCTTCTGGCAGCCAGGCATCCAGGTTGTGAATATTGCCGACAATCATCTCAAACCCCTTAATTAAAACAACGTTTCATTTTATGTGTTATACGAAAAAACCGTCTGCCATACCACTGCTATTTGCTGATATTTTGCGTCAACGCATGTTTATCGCTGATGATGTTAAATAATTGCTAACTCTCAGCAACAGGTTATGCATAAACTCTGCATAAATTTCGGCCCCTCTTTTTCAAACCCATCAGTAACTAACTGTTCTAAAAAACTTTGTTAGAAAAACTAGCTGTCGATCACAATTCACATCTCCTTCGTTATCCTTCTTCATCGTCATATTTATTTTGAAATTAACTTTACCGCGCAAATAATAAAATCATAGATTCGCATAATAATTCACTACACAGAAAAAAACACAAATAAATCAATTAATTAATTAATTATATTGCAGCACTCTAAAAATGTACATAAAATTAACATCAATAAATAACAAGACATATTCCAGAGTAGTAATTCAATTATTCTCATTTTTATTTTTTTAATACTCAGAGCCATATCATAAATTAAACAACAAAAGCCAAATATCGACCTGACTGTGAAATAAATCACGTTTCTTCATCGAATAAGATTTAAATATAGATTCTGAAATCAGCTGAAAAATCATGACTGCGATAAATATTATTTGCAGGCATCTCCTCTTTATTTTTTAAAATAGTATTAAAGGAATAATGATGGAAAAGCATTATGTCGGGTCTGAAATCGGTCAATTACGTAGCGTGATGCTACATCGCCCTAACCTCAGTTTAAAAAGGCTGACGCCATCAAATTGTCAGGAACTGCTTTTTGATGATGTTCTTTCGGTAGAACGTGCAGGAGAAGAGCATGACATATTCGCCAACACGTTGCGTGAACAGGGAATTGAGGTTCTGTTACTCACTGATTTATTGACACAAACCCTGGATATCCCAGATGCCAAAATCTGGCTGCTGGATACACAAATTTCTGATTATCGCCTTGGCCCCGCTTTTGCCACGGATATTCGCGCCTGGCTTGCCGATATGCAGCATCGGGAACTCGCCCGGCATTTAAGCGGAGGGCTGACCTACGGAGAAATTCCCGCCTCAATCAAAAATATGGTAGTCGATACTCACGATATTAATGACTTCATTATGAAGCCATTACCAAATCACTTATTTACCCGCGACACCTCATGCTGGATATATAACGGTGTATCCATTAATCCGATGGCAAAAACAGCGCGACAAAGAGAAACCAATAACCTGCGGGCGATCTACCGTTGGCACCCCCTATTTTCTGATGGTGAATTTATTAAATATTTCGGCGATGAAAATATTAATTACGACCATGCCACATTAGAAGGTGGCGATGTGCTGGTTATTGGTCGCGGCGCAGTTCTCATCGGTATGTCGGAACGCACAACGCCGCAGGGTATTGAGTTCCTTGCCCAGTCGCTATTTAAGCATCGCCAGGCAGAGCGCGTCATTGCGGTCGAACTGCCGAAACATCGTTCCTGCATGCATCTCGATACCGTCATGACCCACATCGATATCGATACCTTCTCCGTCTACCCGGAAGTCGTGCGTCCGGATGTGCAGTGCTGGACCCTGACACCAGACGGGCGCGGCGGCCTGAAACGAACTCAGGAAAGTACCCTGGTCCATGCTCTCGAAAAAGCGCTGGGCCTTGATCAAATTCGCCTGATCACCACCGGTGGCGATGCCTTCGAAGCTGAACGCGAACAGTGGAATGACGCAAACAACGTCCTGACGCTACGCCCCGGAGTGGTAGTGGGCTACGAGCGCAACATCTGGACCAACGAGAAATACGACAAAGCAGGCATCACCGTTTTACCCATTCCTGGCGACGAACTTGGACGCGGACGCGGCGGCGCACGCTGCATGAGCTGCCCACTGGAACGCGACGGTATTTAAGGAAAAGTCATGGAAAACAAACCTACCCTGGTTGTGGCTCTGGGCGGCAATGCATTACTTAAACGTGGCGAGCCGCTGGAAGCTGACATCCAACGCAAGAATATTGAGTTAGCGGCAAAAACTATCGCTCAGCTCACGCAACAGTGGCGCGTGATCCTGGTACACGGCAATGGCCCCCAGGTTGGACTTTTGGCGTTACAAAACAGTGCGTATGCCAGCGTCACCCCCTATCCGCTCGACATTCTCGGTGCGGAAAGTCAGGGAATGATTGGCTATATGCTGCAACAGGCGCTGAAAAACCAGCTTCCACAGCGTGAAATTAGTGTGCTGCTGACTCAGGTTGAAGTCGATGCCAACGATCCGGCATTCAACAACCCCACCAAATATATCGGACCGATTTACGACGCTCACCAGGCGGGCGCATTGCAGGCGGAAAAAGGTTGGGTTTTCAAAGCTGATGGCAAAGCATTCCGTCGCGTTGTGCCCTCTCCACAACCTAAACGTATCGTTGAAAGTGACGCTATTCGCACATTGATCGCCTGCGATCATCTGGTTATCTGCAACGGTGGCGGCGGTGTGCCGGTGGTGGAAAAAGCCGATGGTTACCACGGTATTGAAGCGGTGATCGACAAAGATCTCTCCGCCGCCCTGCTCGCCAACCAAATCCACGCCGATGCGCTGTTGATCCTGACCGACGCTGATGCCGTGTACCTCGACTGGGGCAAGCCTACTCAGCGCCCGCTGGCCCAGGTTACTCCGGAACTGCTCAGCGAACTGCATTTCGACGCCGGTTCAATGGGCCCCAAAGTTACCGCCTGCGCGGGATTTGTCTCTCGCTGTCACGGAATAGCAGGCATCGGCTCATTGGCTGACGGTCCGGTCATCCTCTCCGGAGACAAAGGCACGCTAATTCGGCCCGAAACCACCGACGCTAACGCTTAGGGCTTTTTTGCCGGATAGCGACTGCGCCTTATCCGGCCTACATAAGGACATTTTCATGACTGTTAACCTGAAAAATCGCAATTTTCTCAAACTGCTGGACTACAGCCCAACGGAAATCCAGTACCTGATCGATCTGGCTATCGAGTTAAAAACGGCAAAAAAGGCCGGGCGCGAAAGACAGACGCTGGTGGGTAAAAACATCGCGTTAATCTTCGAAAAAACCTCTACCCGCACCCGCTGCGCCTTTGAAGTCGGCGCTTTCGATCAGGGCGCGCAGGTGACCTATCTCGGTCCAAGCGGATCGCAGATCGGTCACAAAGAATCAATGAAAGATACCGCCCGCGTGCTAGGCCGCATGTACGACGGCATTGAGTACCGCGGATACGGTCAGGACATTGTGGAGGAACTGGGGCAATTTGCCGGGGTTCCAGTATGGAATGGACTGACAAATGAATTTCACCCCACGCAGATCCTCGCGGATCTGATGACCATGCTGGAGCACGCGCCGGGTAAAACCTTGCCGGAGCTGAGTTTCGCTTATCTCGGTGACGCCCGTAATAACATGGGAAATTCGCTGATGGTCGGCGCGGCGAAAATGGGGATGGATATTCGTCTGGTCGCGCCGAAATCCTTCTGGCCGGACGAGACGCTGGTTGCTGAATGCCGTGAAATCGCCAGTGTGACTGGCGCACGCATTACGCTCACAGAGGATGTCGAGGAAGGCGTATACGACGTCGATTTCCTCTACACCGATGTCTGGGTCTCTATGGGCGAGCCCAAAGAAGCCTGGGCAGAACGCGTCAGCCTGATGACGCCCTATCAGATTAACCAACGGGTCATCAACGCAACCGCTAACCCCAATGTGAAATTTATGCACTGTCTGCCCGCCTTCCATAACGAGCACACAAAAGTGGGACGTGAAATTGAAGTGGCCTACGGTCTGAAAGGGCTTGAAGTCACGGAAGAGGTTTTTGAGTCAGCGCATTCAATCGTCTTCGACGAAGCTGAGAACCGGATGCATACCATTAAAGCGGTAATGGTAGCGACCCTCGGCGACTAACCCCAGCGGGCATATGTCGCCTGACGGCATATGCCCAAGCTATCCGGAGAACATCATGGGCAAATTCAAATTTCCCAGCGCATATACCATCCTGTTTATTCTCATTGCACTCGTCGCGGTTATGACCTGGATAGTCCCGGCAGGGAAATACCAGATGGCGATGAATGCCACTCTGGGCAAAGAAGTGCCGGTTGCCGGTACTTATGCCCCCACAGAGGCGCATCCGCAAGGTTTTACCGCTGTACTGCTGGCGCCGATTGACGGTCTTTACAACCACGAAACCTATACCGCAGGCGCAATTGATGTGGCGTTGTTTGTCCTGATTATTGGTGGATTTCTCGGCGTAGTAAACAAAACAGGCGCCATCGACGCAGGTATCGAGCGCGTGACGGTCAGGCTGAACGGTAAAGAGGAGTGGATGATCCCCATTCTGATGGGACTTTTCGCCGCCGGAGGTACGATTTACGGGATGGCGGAGGAGTCACTCCCTTTCTACACATTGCTGGTTCCGGTAATGATGGCCGCACGCTTTGATCCATTGGTTGCCGCCGCCACCGTTCTGCTCGGCGCGGGCATTGGCACACTCGGTTCGACAATCAACCCTTTCGCAACGGTTATCGCGGCTAACGCCGCCGGGATCCCCTTCACCCAGGGAATGCTGATGCGCATTCTGCTGCTGGTCGTCGGCTATGTTATCTGCGTGGTCTGGGTCATGCGCTATGCACGGAAAGTTCGCAGCCATCCTGAACTTTCCATCGTGGCAGATAAAATGGCGGAAAACCGCGTCCATTTTCTTGGTAGTCGCGCCAATACCAATCTTGAATTCACAACAACGCGTAAATGGATCCTGCTGATTTTCGCCGCTGCCTTTGCGGTGATGATCTATGGGGTGGCGGTGCTCGGTTGGTGGATGGCAGAAATTTCCGGGGTTTTTCTGGCATCTGCGATTATCGTCGGCGTTATCGCCCGCATGAGTGAGGAGGAATTTACTGGCACATTCATTGACGGGGCACGTGACCTGCTTGGCGTCGCGCTGATTATCGGTATTGCACGCGGCATCGTGGTGGTGATGGATAACGGCATGATCACCCATACTATTCTGCACAGCGCGGAAAATGTCGTCTCCGGACTTTCCACCACCATTTTCATCAATGTGACCTACTGGCTGGAAGTTTTGCTCTCCTTCCTGGTCCCTTCCTCTTCGGGTCTGGCGGTCCTCACCATGCCCATTATGGCCCCGCTGGCCGACTTCGCGCATGTCCCCAGGGATCTGGTCGTCACCGCGTATCAATCCGCTTCCGGCATTGTGAATCTGATTACGCCCACCTCAGCAGTTGTGATGGGCGGGTTGGCCATCGCCCGCGTTCCTTACGTGCGATACCTGAAATGGGTCGCCCCGCTCCTGCTCATTTTGACGTTGCTGAACATGGCCGTCCTGAGTATCGGCGCGATGTTGTAACCCTTTTAGCCGTCGGATCCCGACGGCTTTTTTGCGCGCTCTCTCGTTTTTCTGCACAACCGCCCGTTTGAGCCGTTATTGATACTGCAAATGTGGTGAATTTTGCCATCACATTGATACAAATGATAAATTTAGGGTGTATTTATGAAGGAATTCAATGAGTACTCGACCAAAGAGCAGAAACAACTGGCGATTTGTCTGCGCCTGATTACTGAAAAAAGCTACCTGTCCCAGGAAGCGCTTCGCCGCGATCTACAACACCATGGTTTTACCGGAATTAGCCAGTCAACAGTATCCCGTCTGCTGAAACTGCTCGGGGCTATAAAAATAAGAAATACAAAAGGGCAAAAAATTTATTCTGTAAATCCGCAATCACGACCCACTCCTGATGCTGCCCGATCGATTGCTGAAATGGTGGTCAGCGTGGAACACAATAGCGAGTTTATCCTCATTCACACTGCAGCAGGTTATGGCCGTGCCGTTGCCAGAATCCTCGATTACCACGCGTTACCAGAGATTCTGGGTGTCATCGCTGGTAGCAGTATTGTCTGGGTTGCGCCGCGAGTGGTGCAGCGAACGGGGTTGGTGCACAGGCAGATTAACTATCTATTTAAAATGAATTAAAATTCATAAGAACCGTTTGCGGTGAATAAATTGTGCATTTTCCGCTTGATCCCATAACGGAGCTGAGTATAATCGCGGACAATTTGCCGGGAGGATGTATGGTTCAGTGTGTACGACATTTTGTCTTACCGCGTCTGAAAAAGGACGCTGGCCTGCCGTTTTTCTTTCCGTTGATCACCCATTCCGAGCCCCTCAATTGAGGGGCTTTTTTTTTGCCCAGGCGTCAGGAGATAAACATGGCTAACCCGCTCTATCAAAAACACATCATTTCCATAAACGACCTCAGCCGCGATGACCTCAATCTGGTCCTCGCGACGGCGGCGAAACTAAAAGCCAACCCGCAGCCGGAACTGTTAAAGCATAAGGTTATCGCCAGCTGTTTCTTTGAGGCGTCAACCCGCACGCGTTTATCCTTTGAAACCTCGATGCACCGCCTGGGCGCCAGCGTGGTAGGTTTCTCTGACAGCAGCAACACGTCGCTGGGCAAAAAAGGCGAAACCCTGGCCGACACCATTTCCGTCATCAGCACCTATGTCGACGCCATCGTAATGCGTCATCCGCAGGAAGGCGCCGCGCGCCTGGCCACAGAGTTCTCCGGCAACGTACCGGTACTCAACGCAGGCGATGGTTCTAACCAGCATCCCACCCAAACGCTGCTGGACCTGTTCACTATTCAGGAAACGCAGGGCCGCCTGGACAATCTGCAAATCGCCATGGTGGGTGACCTGAAGTATGGCCGCACCGTCCACTCCCTGACCCAGGCGCTGGCAAAATTCGAAGGTAACCGCTTCTACTTCATCGCCCCGGACGCGCTGGCCATGCCGCAATACATTCTGGATATGCTCAACGAAAAAGGTATCGCCTGGAGCCTGCACGGCACGATTGAAGAGGTCATGGCGGAGGTCGATATCCTCTACATGACCCGCGTACAAAAAGAGCGTCTGGACCCTTCCGAGTACGCCAACGTGAAAGCACAGTTCGTCCTGCGTGCCAGCGACCTGAATGGCGCCAGAGCGAACATGAAGGTGCTGCATCCACTGCCGCGTATCGATGAGATCACCACCGATGTCGATAAGACGCCGCACGCCTGGTATTTCCAGCAGGCTGGCAACGGCATCTTCGCCCGCCAGGCGTTACTGGCACTGGTACTGAATAGCGAACTGGCACTGTAAGGGAGAAAAAGAGATGACACACGATAACAAACTGCAGGTTGAAGCCATCAAACGTGGCACCGTGAT
The DNA here is from genome assembly GCF_030332225.1 of Citrobacter sp. Cu233. Classification (GTDB taxonomy): domain Bacteria; phylum Pseudomonadota; class Gammaproteobacteria; order Enterobacterales; family Enterobacteriaceae; genus Citrobacter. Next base: position 122,547 of record NZ_JAOWIF010000042.1, on the reverse strand, counting down.
TGACCATATTCCCGCACAGGTTGGTTTTAAACTGCTGACGCTGTTCAAGCTGACAGAAACCGATCAGCGTATCACCATCGGTCTGAACCTGCCGTCAGGCGAAATGGGTCGTAAAGACTTGATTAAAATCGAAAACACCTTCCTGACCGATGAGCAAGTTAACCAGCTTTCTCTGTACGCGCCACAGGCGACGGTGAACCGCATTGACGATTATGACGTTGTGGGTAAATCTCGTCCCAGCCTGCCGGAGCGCATCGACAACGTGCTGGTCTGCCCGAACAGCAACTGCATCAGTCATGCAGAACCCGTTTCCTCCAGCTTTTCAGTGAAAAAACGTGCTGATGACATCGCGCTCAAATGCAAATACTGTGAAAAAGAGTTTTCGCATTATGTGGTGCTGGCCAACTAATTGCGGTTGGTATTGAAATGTTGCCTCTCTATAATGGCTAACACCTTAATACTGCAGTTCATCTGGAGATATCATGAGCAAAACTATTGCGACGGAAAATGCACCAGCCGCTATCGGCCCATACGTTCAGGGCGTTGACCTGGGTAGCATGGTAATCACTTCCGGTCAGATTCCGGTCGATCCGAAAACCGGTGCCGTATCGGAAGACGTATCCGCTCAGGCGCGTCAGTCGCTGGAAAACGTAAAAGCTATCGTTGAAGCAGCAGGCCTGAAAGTGGGCGATATCGTAAAAACGACCGTCTTCGTTAAAGACCTGAACGATTTCGCTACCGTAAACGCCACCTACGAAGCGTTCTTTAACGAGCACAACGCCACCTTCCCTGCACGCTCTTGCGTGGAAGTTGCCCGTCTGCCGAAAGACGTGAAAATCGAGATTGAAGCGATTGCCGTTCGTCGCTAAGCAATAAATAATCCGGGCGCAAAAGCCCGGATTTTTGTCACTGCATTATCATCACAGCACACCAAACAGTTTCGGCAGGAACAACGAAATCGCCGGAATGTACGTTACCAACATCAGCACCAGGAACAGGACGAGGTAGAACGGCAGCATCGCCTTCACCACTTGCTCAATCTTCTGCTTACTCACCGCACTGGCGACAAACAGCACTGACCCCACCGGTGGAGTAATCAACCCAATCCCTAAGTTCACCAACATGATCATCCCGAAGTGAACCGGATCAATACCGAGCGCGTTGGTCACGGGCAGCAGGACCGGTGTCAGGATCAGGATCAACGGCGCCATATCCATCAGCGTACCAATCAGCAGCAGCATAATGTTAATGCACATCAGGATGACGTATTTGTTATCCGAGATGCTGGTGAAGGCTTCGGTAATACGCATCGGCAACTGCATGTAGGTCATGACAGCACCAAACGCGGCGGCAAAACCAATCAGAATCATCACGATGGTGACTGTTTTCACCGTGCGGAACATCAGCTTCGGCAGCTCGGACCATTTATAGTCACGATAGATAAACATGGTGACGAAGAAGGCCCACAGGCAGGCAATCGCCGCGGATTCCGTCGCGGTAAAGATGCCCGACAGGATCCCCCCCATGATGATCACCACCGTCATCAGTCCCCACAGCGTATCGACGAAAATCTTCAGCGCCTGGCGAAACGGCACGCGCTCGCCTTTTGGGTAACCGCGTTTATGGGCAAACGCCACGCACATCACCATCAGGCTCAAGCTTAACAGCAGGCCCGGTAGGATCCCGGCAATAAACAGCGCGGCAATAGATACCGTGCCACCGGTTGCCAGCGAATAAATGACCGAGTTATGGCTGGGCGGCGTGAGGATCGCCTGTACCGAACCGCTGGCGGTCACTGCCGCTGCAAAGTCACGCGGGTAGCCTTTTTTGTCCATCTCCGGGATCATCACCGAACCGATGGAAGCGGTGTCTGCCACCGACGATCCCGAAATCGCGCCAAAAAAGGTCGAGGCCACAATGTTCACCAGCGACAGTCCACCGCGAATAAAGCCCACGAAAATGTAGGCAAAATTCACTAACCGACGCGCAATTCCGCCTTCGGCCATGATCGCGCCAGCCAGAATAAAGAACGGAATCGCCAGCAGGGAGAACTTGTTCACGCCGCTGGTCAGTTGGATCATCACCGCTTCCAGTGGGATATCAATGTACCAGGCGCCAATGATGGCGCTAATACCTACCGCGTACGCTACCGGTACCCCAATCGCCAGCATGATGCCAAGCGTAAAGACGAGAATAAATGCATCCATCTGCTTTCCTTAATGAAATGGGGGCGGTAATTAGCTGGTCGAACCCAGCATGACAACAGGACGCTGGTACTGCGGGCCACGGCAAACCTTCTCAACAATAAAGAGCAGCGTGATAGCAGAGCCAATCGGCAGCGGAAGATAGTTTTGCCCGGCGCTTAAAATCGGGAATTCCGCAACGGGTTGATCCCACAGTTCAAGACACAACGTGGAACCGTACCAGAGGATAAACAGGCTTATCGCCGCCAGCATGATATCCGCGACAATAAAGCAATAACGACGGGCGCTTTCACCCAGGCGGTCAGTGACCATACTCACTGCGATATGCGAGCCTGCGCGATAACTTACCGCCGCACCAATAAAGGTGAATGTCACCATGCAGAGAATAGCGACGGGTTCAGGCCATGACAGGGCATTGTTCAGGACATAACGTGCGAATATCCCAATCGGGATAATGGCAACCATCACCAATAATGCCACACCGGCAATCCACATTGAGACCCGATAAAGAAAATCCATTACCGATGAATAGCATTCACCCATAATCATCACCTCGAATTAATCAAATGATTCAGGCGGATATCATCCGCCCGATGAACTACTGCACATCCTGAATACGCTTGATCAAATCCTGGTGGTCTTTACCGTAATTATCCCTCACTGACTGCGTGGCTTTATAGAAATAATCCGTATCAATATCGTGGAACTGAACGCCGTTGGCTTTCATCGTTTCCAGTGATTTCGCATTATAATCCTGCCAAAGTTTGCGTTGTTCTACCTGTGCTTCTTTGGCGAGTTTAATAATGAGATCCTGATCTTCTTTTTTCAATTTGTCCCATTTCGCTTTCGAGAAAAGAAATAATTCAGGAATAATAAAATGTTTGCTCCAGGTGTAGTTTTTAACGACCGGTAAATAGTTGTGCGCGACAAACGTTGGCGGGTTATTTTCCGTGCCATCAATAACGCCGGTCTGCATGCCGCTAAAGACTTCGCTGACGCCCATTACAACAGAGTTAGCGCCCATCGCTTTTAAGGTGTCCAGCGCTATCGGACTCCCTTGAACGCGGATTTTCATACCGTGTAAATCTTCCGGTTTCACCACCGGGTTTTTGGTGATCAGGTTACGCGTCCCCGCATCCATCCAGCCCAAAAACACCAGTCGTGATTTGGTATTGGCCGTCAGACGGTCGCCAATTTCCTGGCCGATCATGCCGTCGAGCACCTTATGCAGATGGTCTTCATCACGGAAAATATACGGCAGGGTAAAGACGTTAATTTCAGGGAGGATAGCAGCGACAGGTGTCATCGAGACGCGAATAATATCGATAGCGCCTAATTGCGCCTGTTCAATCATCTGTTTTTCATCGCCTAACACACCACCGGGAAATGTTTTAATTTCCAGACGACCATCAGTCGCCGCGCTGAGCTTTTCCCCCATGTGTTTCACTGCCACCACGTTCGGGTAATCAGCCGGATGCACATCTGCGGCGCGGAAGGTTTGTGCCAACGCTGAATGGCTGGCCAGTAATACCGAAGCGCCAATACACAGACTTATCAGGTTTTTTGTCAGTTTCATTTGTCCTTCTCCAGAAGTTCATAATATCCATTAACAGGAATAGCTTGCAGAGCAAATGACTGCCGGAATTAAAAATGGGCAGCGAGAAACTTTCTTAACGACGTTACCGGTGCAGACTAACTGGTGTAACAATTTATTTCGATGACTGCCTTCACAAAAAAAAACCAAGCTCTATAATTTTTAGCACGCTGTTTCATTTTTGCAACGCAGATCGTTTTCCTGATAAAAAAGCAACGCAAAAGACGCGGTTTTATACTAATTAGCCGCGTTGGTATTTCAATAAAAATAAAACAACAATATTACGCAGGAATATCTTCGAACGAAGAAGAGAAATGCAGGATGGTGCTAACACCATCCTGTTGAGACGTGTCGCGGTTATTGCCAGCCGTAACGACGGCTATAAAAACCTTTCACTAACTGGGTCAGTGTCATGTAGCCTGCCAGAATCGCAATCAGCCACGGGAAGTAGCTCAGCGGCAATGCCTGCAATTGCAGGTAGCTGGCCAATGGCGAGAACGGTAACGCAATGCCCACCACCATCACGACCAGCGTCATCAGCATCAACGGCCATGCGGCGCGACTCTGGATGAACGGCACGCGACGGGTACGGATCATATGCACAATCAGCGTTTGCGACAGCAGACCGACCACGAACCAGCCTGACTGGAACAACGTCTGATGTTCTGGCGTATTGGCATGGAAAACGAACCACATCAGGCAAAATGTCAGAATATCGAAGATAGAGCTGATCGGTCCAAAGAAGATCATAAAGCGTCCCAGCTCGGCAGGGTTCCAGCGCTGCGGCTTTTTAATCTGCTCTTCATCAACGTTATCAAACGGGATCGCCACCTGGGATACATCGTACAGCAGGTTCTGAATCAGTAAGTGCAGCGGCAACATCGGCAGGAACGGCAGAAATGCGCTCGCCACCAGCACGCTAAACACGTTACCAAAGTTGGAACTGGCCGTCATTTTGATGTACTTCAGCATGTTCGAGAAGGTACGACGCCCTTCGATCACCCCTTCTTCCAGCACCATCAGGCTCTTTTCCAGCAGGATGATGTCTGCCGCTTCACGCGCAATATCAACCGCACCATCGACGGAAATACCGATGTCCGCCGCGCGCAGCGCCGGAGCGTCATTGATACCATCGCCCATAAAGCCCACTACGTGACCTTCACGTTTGAGCAGGGTGACAATGCGCTCTTTGTGCATTGGCGTCAGACGGGCAAATAGCGTGGTACGCTGAGCCAGTGTTGCCAGCTCGTCGTCGTTTAACCCTTCAATGCTGCTGCCGATCACCACATCACCTGCATCCAGACCCACTTCATGACACACTTTCGCCGCAACCAGTTCGCTGTCACCGGTGAGAATTTTCACCGTAATACCACTGGCTTTCAGGGCTTTCAGCGCCGGGGCGGTCGTTTCTTTCGGCGGATCGAGGAAGGCGATATAACCTTCGAGGATCAGGTCTGACTCATCAATACGTTGGTAATCTCCCTCACGCGCAGGCAGGTATTTCGTCGCCACCGCGACCACGCGCAACCCCTGACGGTTCAGCGTATCGGTAACGCGTTTCACCCGGCGCAGCATGTTCTCATCCAACGGGACAATTTCACCGTTATGACGCACCTGGGTACAGACACTGAGGATCTCCTGCAACGCCCCTTTACATACCAACTGATGCACATCGGTTTCTTCCGCCACAACCACGGACATCCGCCGACGCTCAAAATCAAACGGGATCTCATCAATTTTCTGCCAGCGGGTAGAGAGCTGACGGGCTGATTCTTCATCCACACCTTCAAGAACCGCAGTATCCAACAGGTTTTTCAGCCCGGTCTGGTAATGACTGTTGAGCCACGCGGAATACAGGACATGTTCGCTGGGCTTACCGGAGATATCGGTATGATTCTCCAGCACTATTTTATCCTGAGTCAGGGTACCGGTTTTATCGGTGCACAGAATATCCATCGCGCCAAAGTTCTGGATGGCATCGAGGTGTTTGACGATGACCTTCTGTTTGGACAGCTTCACCGCCCCGCGCGCCAGCGTTGAGGTGACGATCATTGGCAGCATTTCCGGCGTCAGCCCCACCGCGACAGACAGCGCAAACAGCGCCGCTTCCCACCAGTCACCTTTGGTGTAGCCATTGATGATTAGAACAATTGGCGCCATCACCAACATAAAACGGATCAGCAACATGCTGACGCGGCTGATCCCTTTCTGGAAGGCATTTTGCTCATTTTCCTGCTCGCTGACGCGGCCTGCCAGTTGTCCAAACCAGGTATTAGCCCCGGTTGCAATGACGATGGCCTGTGCCGTTCCGCTCACCACATTGGTGCCCATAAAACACAGGGTATCGCACTCCAACGGATTGCTTTGCTGCGGGTCACGGCTGGTCGCCACTTTCTCAACCGGCAAAGATTCACCGGTCAGCGAAGCCTGCGCCACAAACAGATCGCGCGCCTGGACGATACGTAAATCGGCCGGGATCATATCGCCAGCTGCCAGCTTAATAATATCGCCAGGAACCAACTGGTCGATCGGCAGTTCAACCCAGCCGTTCTCCCCTTTTTCGTTGATGACACGCAGGACGGTTGCGGTATTGCTGACCATCGCTTTCAGCGCATCCGCCGCTTTGGTCGAACGCGCTTCCTGCACAAAATTCAGCAGCGTTGAGATACACACCATCAAGGCGATGACGCCAGCAGCAAACAGATCCTCAGTTGCATAAGAAATGCCGCCCAGAATAGTCAGCAGAATATTAAACGGGTTGCGATAGCAGACCCACAGATGTATCCACCACGGCGACGGCTTTTGCGTCGGCAACTGGTTTTCGCCATGCTTTTCGCGGGCGCTCTCCACTTCTGCGGCATTCAATCCTTCCGGATGCGCATCAAACGTTTTCCACAGCGCCTCTTCATCCATCAGTGCCATCTTCAGGCAATGTTCACTGAGTGACGGTGGGATCGGTGTGCTGGCAACGGTCTGCGCATTAGGCAACGGATCGCGATGCACCAAACGATGCGGCAAATGGCGGTTAAGCCGGGCAAACAGCTGGCGGGTAATATTTTTGAACATAGGCAGTCCCTCTGCACCAGTATAAACAGGCGCAGTAAATCCTTCAGGCGTGGCAAAGCCTTGCCTGGTGGCAATTTTAAAATCACAACAGGGACGTCAGAACGTCACTGTCTTACAGCTCCGGTAAGACAGTGAAAACAGGCTTACCGGAGAAGGGGGGTTCTCCATTGAGGGAGAGGGGTGGGATCGGGATCCATATAGCCTCCGGTAAGTGAACGATAAGCGCTGCGGATTATACGCAGAAAACCATAAGGTTTGTGACAATTATGGCGGTATGATACAGCACGGAAACTAAACCAAACGTATACACATCGCCTGAATGGTGAACGGTTTAAAGCAGACTTTGCCCATTGCACTCCACATGAGTAAAGTTACTCTCTTTGATATAACTGAAAAAGTGCGCAACGGGAAAACAGGATGCAAAATCGGCTGACTATTAAAGACATCGCCCGCTTAAGCGGCGTGGGGAAATCAACGGTTTCCCGTGTGCTCAACAACGAAAGCGGCGTTAGTGAACGCACCCGTGAACGTGTTGAAGCAGTGATGAATCAGCACGGTTTCTCCCCTTCCCGATCCGCACGTGCCATGCGTGGGCAAAGCGACAAAGTCGTGGCGATTATCGTCACACGTCTGGACTCACTTTCAGAAAACCTCGCGGTGCAGACCATGCTGCCAGCCTTTTATGAGCAGGGTTACGATCCGATTATGATGGAAAGCCAGTTCTCACCTGAACTGGTAGAAGAACATCTGGGAATGCTCAAACGTCGCAACATTGATGGGGTGGTGCTGTTTGGTTTTACCGGCGTAACGGAAACCATGCTCACCTCCTGGCAGGACTCTCTGGTGCTGCTGGCCAGGGATGCCAAAGGTTTTGCCTCAGTCTGTTATGACGACGAAGGCGCCATTCATACCCTGATGCAGCGTCTGTACGATCGCGAACATCGTCATATCAGTTTCCTTGGTGTCCCCCATAGCGACGTCACCACCGGTAAGCGCCGTCATGAGGCCTACCTGACCTTCTGCAAGAAACATAAGCTACACCCTGTCGCTGCTCTGCCCGGTCTTGCCATGAAGCAGGGCTATGAGCATGCCGCCGATGTCATTACGCCGGAAACCACCGCGTTAGTCTGTGCAACGGACACACTTGCCCTTGGTGTCAGCAAATATCTGCAGGAACAGCGAATCAACAACCTGCAACTGGCGAGCGTTGGTAATACGCCGCTGATGAAATTCCTCCATCCGGAGATCATCACCGTCGATCCCGGCTATGCTGAAGCCGGACGGCAAGCGGCATTACAGCTGATCGAACAGATCAACGGCCGCAGCGAACTGCGGCAAATCATCATTCCCGCCACCCTCTCCTGATCGCTTTCTGAGCACTAATTTGTGATCTTCGCTGCGTTTCGGGAACGTTCCCATTTTTAAATATTCACCGACGATATACTCTGGCACCAACAACGAGACAGCTGCCGGATGACGTCGCGAAAGCGTCTAATCCGACCTACGGGGAACACACGTCATCATGAGCAAAGTAAAACAAGCGGATATCGACCGGCTGATAGAGCTGGTTGGCGGGCGCGACAATATCGCCACGGTGAGTCACTGCATTACGCGCCTGCGTTTTGTGTTGAATCAACCCGCGAATGCCAGGCCCAAAGAGATCGAACAGCTACCGATGGTCAAAGGCTGCTTCACCAACGCCGGGCAGTTTCAGGTAGTGATCGGCACCGAGGTCGGTGATTACTACAAGGCGCTGTTGGCGACCACCGGACAAGCCAGTGCCGACAAAGAGCAGGCAAAGAAAGCCGCGCGGCAGAACATGAAGTGGCACGAGCAGTTGATTTCTCACTTCGCGGAGATCTTCTTCCCACTGCTGCCTGCGCTGATTAGCGGTGGTTTGATCTTAGGTTTTCGTAATGTGATCGGCGATCTGCCGATGAGCAACGGCCAGACGCTGGCGCAGATGCATCCCTCGCTCAAAACGCTTTATGACTTTCTGTGGCTGATTGGCGAGGCGATCTTCTTCTATCTGCCAGTCGGGATCTGCTGGTCGGCGGTGAAGAAAATGGGCGGTACGCCGATCCTCGGCATCGTGCTCGGCGTCACGCTGGTTTCTCCGCAACTGATGAACGCCTATTTGCTCGGCCAGCAGGTACCGGAAGTGTGGAACTTCGGCCTGTTTACTATCGAGAAAGTGGGCTACCAGGCGCAGGTTATTCCGGCGCTGCTGGCGGGTCTGGCGCTCGGCTTTATTGAAACGCGGATGAAACGCATCGTCCCGGATTATCTGTATCTGGTCATCGTCCCGGTATGTTCGCTGATCCTGGCGGTGTTCCTCGCCCATGCCTTTATCGGTCCATTTGGCCGCTGGATTGGCGACGGTGTGGCGTTTGCCGTGCGTCATCTGATGACCGGCAGCTTTGCCCCGATTGGTGCAGCGCTGTTTGGCTTCCTGTATGCCCCGCTGGTGATTACCGGCGTGCACCAGACCACGCTGGCTATTGACATGCAGATGATCCAGAGCATGGGCGGCACACCGGTATGGCCACTGATCGCGCTGTCTAACATCGCTCAGGCCTCCGCAGTGGTCGGCATCATTATCTCCAGTCGCAAACACAACGAACGTGAAATCTCCGTTCCCGCAGCGATCTCCGCCTATCTGGGTGTGACTGAACCCGCAATGTACGGTATCAACCTGAAATATCGCTTCCCGATGCTGTGCGCGATGATTGGTTCGGGCCTTGCCGGGCTGTTGTGCGGCCTGAACGGCGTGATGGCAAACGGCATTGGCGTCGGCGGCTTGCCAGGCATCCTCTCCATCCAGCCAACGTACTGGCAGGTATTTGGTCTGGCGATGGTGATTTCAATTGTTATCCCGATGGTACTGACCTCGTTCATCTACCAGCGTAAATACCGTCAGGGCACCTTACAGATTGTCTGACTTTTCTTCGGGGCGCAGTTGCGCCCCATCGCATTTGCAGGAAACAACCATGAATATTCCACACTGGTGGCAAAACGGCGTTATCTATCAAATTTACCCCAAGAGCTTTCAGGACACGACCGGCAGCGGCACCGGCGATTTACGCGGTGTAACAAAGCGCCTCGACTACCTGCAAAAACTGGGCGTCGATGCGATATGGCTGACCCCTTTCTATATATCTCCACAGGTTGATAACGGCTACGACGTCGCTGACTACACGTCCGTCGACCCGGCCTACGGTACGCTGGAAGACTTCGACGAACTGGTGGCGCAGGCAAAAGTGCGCGGCATCCGTATTATCCTTGATATGGTGTTTAACCATACTTCAACACAGCACGCCTGGTTTCGCGAGGCGCTGGATAAAGACAGTCCGTATCGTCAGTTTTATCTCTGGCGCGATGGCACGTCAGAGGTCAGCCCGAACAACTGGCGCTCCAAGTTTGGCGGCAGCGCCTGGAGCTGGCACGCCGAAAGCGAGCAGTATTACCTGCACCTCTTTGCCCCGGAGCAGGCCGATCTGAACTGGGAAAACCCGGCGGTTCGTGCTGAACTGAAAAAAGTGTGCGAGTTCTGGGCCGATCGCGGCGTGGACGGTCTGCGTCTCGACGTGGTGAATCTTATCTCTAAAGATCAGGACTTCCCGAACGATCCTGACGGCGATGGACGCCGTTTTTATACCGACAGCCCACGCGCACATGAATTTTTGCGTGAGATGAACCGCGACGTATTCACCCCACGCAATCTGATGACTGTAGGCGAAATGTCTTCCACCACGCTGGAAAATTGCCAGCAGTACGCCGCGCTGGGCGGCAGCGAACTGTCAATGACCTTTAACTTCCACCATTTGAAAGTGGATTACCCCAATGGGGAGAAATGGACGCTAGCAAAACCCGACTATGTGGCGCTAAAAACCCTGTTCCGCCACTGGCAGCAGGGAATGCATAATCAGGCCTGGAACGCGCTGTTCTGGTGTAACCACGACCAGCCGCGTATCGTTTCGCGTTTTGGCGATGAAGAGAAATACCGCGTTCCTGCCGCCAAAATGCTGGCCATGGTGCTGCACGGGATGCAGGGTACGCCTTATATCTACCAGGGCGAAGAGATTGGCATGACCAACCCACACTTCCGCCAGATAACCGATTATCGCGATGTCGAAAGCCATAACATGTTTGCCGAACTGAACGGTCAGGGACGCGATGCCGACGATTTACTGGCGATCCTCGCCAGTAAATCCCGCGATAACAGCCGCACCCCGATGCAGTGGGATGCCAGCAAACACGCGGGCTTCACCCAGGGTGAGCCGTGGATTAATCTGTGTGACAACGCAGCAGATATCAACGTGGCAGCCGCGCTGAGCGATACCGACTCGGTGTTCTATACCTATCAGAAGCTGATCGCCTTGCGTAAAGCAGAACCGGTAATCACCTGGGGTGACTACCAGGATCTGATACCTGACAGCCCGCACATATGGTGCTATCAGCGCGAGTGGCAAGGGCAACGGCTGCTGGTCGTTGCCAACCTGAGCAACACCTTCCAGCCCTGGCAACCCACTCATACCGACGGCAACTGGCAGGTGCTGATGCACAACTATGCCGAGGTCGCCAGCCAGCCAGGAGGCATGACATTACGTCCTTTTGAAGCCGTCTGGTGGCTGCAAAAATAGCTTGCAATTGGCTTCTTGCCCGGCACGTATAGCGTTGCCGGGCTTCACTGCGTGTGTCCAGCTTACCTTCATGTTTTTGTTGAATAATTAATCAGATTTTTCTCACCACAATTTACAATCGGCTGCAGTGCCCGTCATCTGTACGCTTCAGTTTTTACTTTGCGCTACATCAAATAAATCGTAAACATCCTTGATGCAAATCACTACATATAGAACTTAAAATGCACGCCGACCCAATATATTGTATTAATCGACTACAATTGCTACAACGACATTTCCCCGGTTAGCGGTGGAATTGTGGATAAAGTGGGTCAGGATTGTGGGAAGTCATTGGCCTGATAGATGAATAACCCCATGGCCGCTTCCCCAGCCTCTGTGGATAACCTGTTCTTATAAATATGGAGTGATCATGACACCGCATGTGATGAAACGAGATGGCTGTAAAGTGCCGTTTAAATCAGAGCGCATCAAAGAAGCCATTCTGCGTGCAGCTAAAGCAGCGGGAGTCGATGACGCAGATTACTGTGCCACCGTCGCAGAAGTCGTTAGTAGTCAGATGAATGAGCGCAGCCAGGTCGATATCAACGAGATCCAGACAGCGGTAGAAAACCAGCTGATGTCTGGTCCGTACAAACAACTCGCCCGTGCGTACATCGAATATCGCCACGACCGTGATATACAGCGTGAAAAACGTGGCCGTCTGAACCAGGAAATTCGTGGTCTGGTTGAGCAAACCAACTCTGCTCTGCTGAATGAAAATGCCAATAAAGACAGCAAAGTGATCCCGACCCAGCGTGACCTGCTGGCCGGTATCGTCGCCAAACATTATGCGCGCCAGCACCTGCTGCCGCGTGATGTCGTTCAGGCACACGAGCGCGGTGATATTCACTATCACGATCTCGACTACTCGCCGTTCTTCCCGATGTTTAACTGCATGCTGATCGACCTGAAAGGCATGCTGACACAGGGCTTTAAGATGGGTAACGCGGAGATTGAGCCGCCAAAATCCATCTCCACCGCGACCGCCGTCACGGCACAAATCATCGCGCAGGTTGCCAGCCACATTTATGGTGGCACCACGATCAACCGTATTGATGAAGTTCTCGCGCCGTTCGTCACCGAGAGCTTTAACAAGCACCGTAAAACCGCTGAAGAGTGGCAGATCCCGAATGCCGACGGTTATGCACATTCTCGTACCGAGAAAGAGTGCTATGACGCATTCCAGTCCCTCGAGTATGAAGTGAATACCCTGCATACCGCTAATGGTCAGACACCGTTCGTCACCTTTGGTTTTGGCCTGGGAACCAGTTGGGAATCACGTTTGATCCAGCAGTCCATTCTGCGTAACCGCATCGCGGGACTGGGTAAAAACCGTAAAACAGCCGTCTTCCCGAAACTGGTATTCGCGATTCGTGACGGTTTGAACCACAAGTTTGGCGATCCGAACTACGACATTAAACAGCTGGCGCTGGAATGCGCAAGCAAGCGTATGTACCCGGATATCCTGAACTACGATCAGGTAGTGAAAGTCACCGGTTCGTTCAAAACCCCAATGGGCTGCCGTAGCTTCCTTGGTGTCTGGGAAAACGAGAACGGCGAACAGGTTCACGACGGACGTAACAACCTTGGCGTTATTAGCCTGAACCTGCCACGCATCGCGCTGGAAGCCCATGGTGACGAAACCACCTTCTGGAAGCTGCTCGACGACCGTCTGATTCTGGCACGTAAAGCGCTGATGACCCGTATTGCACGTCTGGAAGGTGTGAAAGCCCGCGTTGCGCCAATCCTGTATATGGAAGGTGCCTGTGGTGTTCGCCTGAAAGCGGACGATGATGTGTCTGAAATTTTTAAAAATGGCCGCGCATCCATCTCTCTGGGTTACATCGGCATTCACGAGACCATTAACGCGTTGTTTGGTGATAAGCACCTGTACGACAGCGAAGAGCTGCGCGCCAAAGGTATCGCCATTGTCGAACGTCTGCGTCAGGCTGTTGATCAGTGGAAAGACGAGACCGGCTACGGTTTCAGCCTGTACAGCACACCGAGCGAAAACCTGTGCGACCGTTTCTGCCGCCTCGATACCGCCGAATTTGGTGTGGTGCCAGGCGTAACCGACAAAGGTTACTACACCAACAGCTTCCACCTTGATGTAGAGAAGAAGGTGAACCCGTACGACAAAATCGATTTCGAAGCGCCGTACCCGCCACTGGCGAGCGGAGGCTTCATTTGCTACGGCGAGTATCCGAATATTCAGCACAACCTGAAAGCGCTGGAAGACGTGTGGGATTACAGCTACCAGCACGTGCCGTATTACGGGACCAACACGCCAATCGATGAGTGCTACGAATGTGGCTTTACCGGTGAGTTCGAATGCACCAGCAAAGGCTTCACCTGCCCGAAATGTGGTAACCACGACGCCGCGCGCGTATCGGTAACCCGTCGTGTTTGCGGTTACTTAGGTAGCCCGGACGCCCGTCCGTTTAACGCCGGTAAGCAGGAAGAAGTGAAGCGCCGCGTTAAGCATTTAGGCAACGGGCAGATCGGTTAATCACCTACCACGTTAACGCCCGGTGGCGCTACGCTTACCGGGCATGGTTACACGCTATGAACTTTCACCAGTACTATCCCGTCGATATCGTTAACGGCCCCGGCACTCGCTGCACCCTGTTTGTTTCAGGCTGCGTACATGAATGCCCTGGCTGCTATAACAAAAGTACCTGGCGGTTGAACTCCGGCATGCCGTTTACCCGGGAGATGGAAGACAAGATCATTGCCGATCTGAACGACACGCGCATTCATCGCCAGGGTATTTCACTGTCCGGAGGCGATCCGCTGCATCCGCAAAACGTGCCGGATATCCTGAAACTGGTACAGCGTATTCGCGCTGAGTGTCCGGGGAAAGATATCTGGGTGTGGACCGGTTACAAGCTTGATGAACTCAACGCCGCGCAGATGCAGGTGGTCGATCTCATCAACGTACTGGTCGATGGCAAGTTTGTGCAGGATCTTAAAGACCCGGCGCTGATCTGGCGCGGCAGCAGCAACCAGGTTGTACATCATTTGCGTTAATCGCTAAAGCCGTTTGTTTGCATCGTGATAAACGGCTGAATGTTCTCGCTTGCCGACCGCGACAACAAACACGATCACAACCTCATCCCGAACCTGGTACACCAGACGATAGCCGGACGACTTAAGCTTAATTTTATAGCAATCTGGAAGAACGTTTAAACGGGCAGAGTCAATTCTGGGGTTCAACAACACGCCGGCCAACTTCTTCTTAAACGGAGCCTTCACCGTATCACCCAATTTATGCCACTCCTTTAAGGCTCTCGGGTCGAATTCCAGTTCATAAGTCATCCAGACTAACCTTGATTCCCTTTTGCGGGCTGGCCAGCCTCTCCCGGGCTGTCTGAATCAGTGCATCTTCACTGTCGCTAACGGTAACGGTTTTCACTGGCATGCGCCCCGTTTCCGCGACGTACTGAAACAGTAATCGCACGGCTTCCGTTGGCGTAATGTTCAGTTTTTCCAGCACGGCATAAGCCTCATTTTTGAGTTTTTCATCCAGACGGACGTTCAGCGTGGCCATTATGCCTCCAGTAGAATCGAATGTGTAATGCAGTTTAGCATTACATTCACATTACATCGAATTCTGGAAAACGCCTCTCAAAAACGACTCACACATTCCATCGCAACCGTTTTGAACTCGGCAAAATTCTGACATGCACAGAGCCGCGTCATGGCGCGTTCACGCAGGAAAGTGACAAAGATATCGTAGATCGCCATCGCTTCTTCGTATTCGCTTTTGCTGATGGCGAGCAAGAAAATTACGTGTGCCGTGTCATCGCCCCAGGCAATGCCCTGCGGGGCGAGGATGGTGTAGACCACCGTTTTCTTTGCCAGCAAGCCGAGCGCATGCGGCAGGGCAATACTGTCACCCAACATCGTGCTGACAATGGCCTCACGTTCAACAACCGAATCAAGAAACTCCGCGTCGACAAAACCTTCATCCTGCAACTGGTGGCATAACGTTTTGAACAGCGTCTGCTGATCCATGGTGCCGTTGATAACACGAAAGTGGGCGGCATCGAAAAACTTGTTCAGCATCCACGGACGGGTTCGATCTACCAGCACCAGTTTCCCGATCTGCTCCAGTTGATAGTCGGTAGGAAACGGTGCAATCATCACGACAGGCTTATCTTTTTCACCGATCCGTGCAGTAGAAATAACGAAGTCTTCACTGATGTTGTCCCGCTGTTCGTAATCGCGTAGCGTCACGGCGCCCACAATATCAATCTGCGGATATTTTCGCGCCAGCACCGCTTCAATCATCCGCACCATCGCATTTCCCGCATCACAGACCAACAGCACACGCGGCTGGCGCTGGTAACCGATGTTGTAACTACGTTCCAGCCCAACGCCAATATGCAGAACCAGAAAGCCGATCTCATTTTCACTGATGGTATACGGCGTGTATTTCCCCCAGCCTGACACGGCGGCCAGCGTCATATCCCATGCCATCGGGTAGTGCTGTTTAATATTTTCCAGCAACGGATTAGGGATCATGATCTGGTAGCGAACCCGGGTGATCATCGTCTTAATATGTGTCAGCAGATCGGCATGCAACTGCTGGTCATTCAGCAGGTTGTAGTTGTACTGGGTGTTGATAAAACGCAGGATGTAATTGACCAGTGCTTCGCCATCATCGGCATTAATGGCGCTGGGCGCAATTTCCTGTACCTGACGGGCGGCAATATGTACCTGAAGCCAGTTTTCTTCATACTCGGAAAGCGGCTTGTCTGCCAGTTGGTGCAAGATCCCCGCAATCTCTCTTGCCGCCAGGCACACCGCCTGTTCAGTTTCTTCAGCGGCAAATTCAGGCAGTGGATACCCTTCGCTAATCCGCCGGATAGCCACCGCACAGTACAAGCGCAGAAACAGCTCGCCCTCATCGGTCAGACGAATATGAAAACGGGCAAAAATATCCTGTAGAACCGGCTGTAGCTGCTCAGGTATCCCGGCATTAAGCGCCTCTTCCATCACCAATGGGTGCTGGGGGTCCTGCTGAGCCAGCGTCCACAGCAGGTCAGTTAAACAAGCACGGATCGCCATTTCGCTGCCAAACAATTTCATCCCATGCCGGGGCCGGGTTTCCAGCGTCAGACGATAACGTTGCAGGTGTTCACGGACTTCGGCCATATCATTTTGCAGCGTCGCACGACTGATAAACCATTCATCAGCTAAATCTTCAAGCTTCAGCGAAAAGGCCGACGTCAGAAAACGGACCACCAGCCAGTGTACCCGCTCCTGGCTGGTTCGCGGGATGCGCAGCAACGTTTCAGGCTGCTGCGTTTGCAGAGAGTGATAACTTGCCGGGTCATCAATTTTAAGCTGATAACCGCTGCCCCTGCTGAGAATAAACTGTGCACCATACTGAGTAAGCAGCGCGTTTAGCGCCGTAATATCTGCACGTACGGTGCGTGTAGAAACCGACAACCGCTGCGCCAGCTCATCCTGCGGGAGCGCCTCGTTTTGCAGCATGTCAAAAAGCTGCGCTAAACGTTGGTTGGGGAATCTCACATCAGTTTCCTCATCAGTTAATTAGCCTACGCAGGTGCGGGTGATCGCCAGCAGTTGGCGAACGTCCTGCGGACGGGTATCACCACTCACCTTATCAATAATCGAACTATAGATGTGAGGAATGATTTTGCTCACTCCGGCATCAAGGGCGATCTGCAGGATTTCAGCGAAATTGTCCAGGTCTATGCCGCCAGTAGGCTCAAGCCAGAAGTCGTGACGAGCACAGGCCTGCGCGACCGCGATGTATTCGTCACGGCATTTCAGACCGCCCATCGGAAAGTACTTAATTGAGCTCCCCCCCATGTCTTTGAGCAGAGCAATCGCGGTTTCGACCGGCACAATGCCGTCCGGTGTCTGGCTGCTCAAAGGCCCGGTGGAAATTTTCACCCTTCCCGGCGTACCCGTTGGCGATACCAGACCATTGACAACCGTATCATGCTGTCCCAATAGCGCACGGCTGGTTGCCACGCCGGTAAAGACCTGATTAACATGCTGAGGCTGCACCAGGCGGGAGATCTCACTGACCATCGCCGACTGGTTCGGATCGCCCGCCCCCAGCCCCACAGACAGTGCGTTGTCAATAAGCGCCGCGTATTCACGCATATCCGCCACCGCGCTTTCGACGTTGGGGTAATTTTTAGACAGCACGCCAACCAGCACATGGCCTTCCGCCGCCGCATAAATATCCTGGGCGTTCTCTTTACAGCCCGCCAACACGTTCAGACAGACGCGATCGCGGTAAAAATTAGGGGTTAATTTCATGCTTTTTTCTCCTGCGAAATCACTTCAGCAATCCGGCGAGCCACAATCTCCAGTTGCGCGCGATCGACGCTGCGCACATCCGCCTCGATGATGCCTTCATTAGCTTTGTAACCACGGAAGTAAATCGCATACTCCCCCTGTTTCAGCGCGTCGACCAGTTCGCCCGTGGCGATACCGGTTACCGCTTCGTCAAACTTAATTTCTGTACGTGCAATGTCACGCCCTGCACTATCCCACACGACACGAGCGCTCACGCCATTAAGGGCATTCAACGCCGCTATAAACGGCGTCATTTTTTCTACCATCTCCGCGCCGCTCTCTTTCTGCGCGCTTAGGTACAGTTCGATAGCGCAGGTCAAACCGAGGATGCCTTCTTTGCCGACCTTCATTGCCCGGCCAATGCCCGCCGTCTGGCGTTTGACCCATTCAACATACTGCGTTTTGCCAATCACCAGACCACTGGTTGGCCCTTCGATCGCCTTCGCACCGCTGTAAATGACCAGGTCCGCACCGACACGGTAGTAACATTGCAAATCCTCTTCCGCCGCCGCATCGACGATCAACGGTAGGTTATGCGTGCGTGCAACCACCGCAGCCTGCTCCACGCTGAGCATGCTTTTCTGTACACAGTGGTGCGATTTGATATACAGAATTGCCGCCGTGCGTGGTGTAATAGCCGCAGCCAGCTGCGCTGCCGAACATTCGTTGGCATAGCCCGCTTCCACTACCTTACCGCCGCCGAGCGCCACCATCGCGCCAACCGGGGCACCGAAGTTAACGTTGTGGCCTTTGGGTAGCACGATTTCGTTGTTGTCGACAGGCGTCACGTGCAGGTTTTCCAATAGCCAGTCACTGTCTTTAACCAGCACCGCCGCCACCGACTGGGCAATCCCTGCCGAGGCACAGGAAACGACGGTAGCCCCTTCCACATCCAGTAACTTCGCAATGTACTCACCTGTCTTATTGACCAGATCTTTCATTTCGAAGTATTGATTCATCCCCGCCATCGCAGCCTGAACCACTTCCGGTCGTGGTGTGGAGACACCCAGCGCCGTCATGCGACCGGATGTATTAATCACCTGTTTTAAATGGTACTTCTCAAAAATTGAAGGCATGTTCCGCGCTCCCTTGTTCGGTCATATAGCCCTTGCCAGCACGTATTGCGGCAAGCGGCACCAGCAGTTGTTCAGCCTGCAGGCTGTCGTTTTCGGCATCTACCAGCACGTCTGGCTGGCGTTTCAGCGTAAAGAGGGTCAGATCAGCATCCAGACCAACCTGCAGCCGACCTTTATGTTTCAGGCGCAAACCGTCGGCGGCATTGGCGGTCACGCACTCAATGACCTGTGGTAGCGACATGCCGATAGCGAGAAACTTCGACATCACATTCGCCAGGGAATGCACCGGACCGATGATGCGGTTGCGGCAGTAAATGTCGGAGCTAATGGTGTGCGGCAGAACACCCAGTTCGATAGCGCGTTTCGCCACCGCAAAGCTCAGGCTGGCAGTACCGTGCCCAACATCCAGACGCACGCCGCGCGAAATCGCCCGTGTCACCGACGCACGCAGTTCACCTTCCGGTGTCAGAATGCGGTTTGGCTTGCCGTTGTAGCAGTGGGTGATGATGTCGCCCGCCATCAGGCGCTCGGCAATCTCATCCAGATCCGGGGGATTGTTGCCGATGTGCACCATCAGCGGCAGGTCACCGTTTTGCGCCTGCATCGCTTTAGCCCGATCCAGCGGTGTAATGCCATTTTCACCGACCACGCTGCTGCTCATGCGCGCCTTCAGACCCACGATAAAATCGGGGTGGCGTTTCAGCGCCTGCTGCACCGCATCAGCGTCGATATTGGCCATATTGGCCAGTTCGTTTTGGGCAATAAGCCCAACGCGTGAGATATTCAGCAGCGCATAAACCTCAGTGGCTGCATCGCGCGTCAGCGTGTAAAAATCGTCAATATCATCAGCGCCAGTACTGCCCGCATCGACCACCGTGGTGACGCCAGTGGCAATGCCGACGCTGTCGGGTTGGTCATGATAAATCGGGGATTTGGGATAACAGTGGACGTGGGAATCAATCCAGCCTGCGCTGACGTAGCACTCGCCGCGTAAGTCGATGATGTTCGCCGCCGGGCTATCAATGCCGCCCAGCGCCGCAATTTTGCCGTCCTTGAGCGCAATATCACTCACCGTATCGTCAACCAGACGCGCATGGCGCAGGAGTAAATCAAACATCGCACTCTCCTTTGCCGGATGGCGGCGCAACCGCCTTATCCGGCCTACAAATCAACAGTTAGCTAATGGCAATCGGGAAGATCGAACCGAGGATCATCGCCCCAAGGATCGCCCCGCCGGTGATTGGTTTCTGCCACAGGTAAAACAGCAGTGCGCCAGCCAGAGAGCCGATCCCGATAGGAATAGATGCCGTCATGGCACTGAGGATAATCAACGGCCCAAGGAAGCGGCCGGAGGCGTTACCGGCCCCCATCATCACGTCAGCCCCGTAGGTCGAGTCGCTCTGATTGATGGTGAACTTACGCGCCAGAATGATGATGTAGCCAATCGCCAGACCAATAACCAGACCGGTGACCAGTGAGGCGGCAAAATTGGCAACCGGGAAAATAATGCCCGCACCCAGTAGCAGCGCCGGAACGCCTAACCCAACACCGGTCTGAATCGCCCCGCCGATGTCCAGGATCCCCACCAGAGACCCTTCAATGATGCGGGCAAACAGGAAACTTGCACCAAACGCCGCTACCGCGCCGTAGGAGCCGGTATCCATTCCCGCTTTCAGCATCGCCACGAATGCCACTTCGTTAAATGCACCAATGCCATACAGGTAGTACATGTGCGTCCCGGCAAAGACGCCAGAAGAGAGCAAACCAACGAAGATCGGGAACGACCAGTCGGCAAACCAAAAACCTTTATTTTGTTCCATGATGGCCTCCGTTATTTGCCGCTGAGCGAGTTATGGATCAGTTCCAGCCAGTTAGGCACGGTCAGATGGAAAGATTCGATCATCTTCATATCGAATCCGCGGAAGAAGCCGCTCAGGACGAACAGCGCGACGATAGCCACCATCATCACTTTGGTGACGTGGTTCCAGCCGCTTTCTTCAACACCTTTACCAATCAGGATACCGAGGACCAGACCCGGAACGGCGTTACCCATAATCAACTGTGCTGCACCACCGAAAACGGTCGCCCAGAAGCCAGATTTTTTACCGGCATCGATCGCCGCCAGCCAGAAGATCACCGGCATTACCGTGTTGACCAGCAGGTTGGCTGCGGGAACCAGCACCTTAACGGCGGTAACCTGCAATGCTTCAGGTACGGAGGATGCGGTAAGGTTCAGGAACGTCACAACGATCATGCCAATGACGCCACAAGCAATCGCCATGCGTTTAGGATCGTGCAGCGTTTCACCCACGTTACGATTTTTGATCATCAGCGCGGCGGCACCCCAGTTGGGGATGATGCGGTGGTCAACGTCCTGAGTGAACGCCCCCGCCGCAACGGAAGAAGCCCAGGCGTTAAAGAAGAAGCCCAGGCCAAACGAGAAGTGAGAAGCCGGATCCCCTTCACAGGAATTCAGTTCCCCCAGGGTACGAAATGCGCCCATCCCTTGAGTGGTAGGCGCATGAAACATGCGTGCAGCCCCAGCGCCGACACCGACGCCAACCAGCGCGCCGATGATGAGCGATTTTATTAATATTATCAGGAACATAATTATGCCTTTTAATAGAGAATCAGCGTTGCGTAACGAAATCCACCTTGTCGAGATTGATGGCAGTCACGTTGACAGTCACATCCAGCTCCACGCTGAAAGTGCGTCTTTCCCGGCGTAGAAAGAGGAATAAAAACGCCTCCTTACGCACCGTTTCACGCGCTTGAACGACCTGCACATCCTGTGGCTCAATACGCAGTAAGATATGCGGCGATGCTTTCATCACCGCAGCCTGAACGTGGTTCAGGGCATCGGCAAAGGCGCGCGCTTTGGCTTCGCCCTTGCCAGTGACTCTCACCGTGGTGGTGAATTGCTCTTTCATACTTAAGCGCCGTATTTCTTTTGCCACGCCTGTACCAGGCGCTCGCCGAGCTCTTCTTTGTCCATAAAGCCGAACCCCAGCACGTTGCAACCTTCGTTGATGGCGGTCACACCCTCTTCAACCGAGCGCATACCATATTTCGCCTTGTAGCCGTATTTAGTCTGTGCGGTGATAGCCCCCGCGCCGCCGCTGCCGCAAAACGAGATGCCAAAGGTGGCATTTTCCGCTTTCATCACATCGCCCAGCTTCATATCAGCGGCAACACCCGGTACCACAACCGCGCGACCGCCCGCTTTCTCAACGCCTGCCGCCACTTTCTGGCCTTTACCCAGACGATCGCCAATCACTACGGTAATCTGTTCCATCTTTTGCTCCTTAAAGGTTGTCTTTCGCGACTTCGAAGTGCACCGACAGCAGCCAGGCCTCTTCCTCAGGAAGATTGCCAAACTCGGCGACGACGTCGCGGGCAAGCGCCATTGATTCGGCAGATATTTCATCAAATAAGCTGGCATCGACTTCAGGTAGCGGTTCACCCGTGACCGAGCGGTGCGCCATGGCGCGAACGTGCGACGTCAGCATCTGTTCCTGTACAGCGTTGGGAATAATGTGGCGTTCACGCAGCAAGGCATACACCTGCGCCAGCATGCGGTCGGCCAGTTCCACCGATTCCCCCATGTCATTCATTACAGCTCCGTTATTCACTCGTCTTACCCCACTAATGGCTCTGAGGGTAAAGTAGCGGCGGAGGTTAAAAGTTTGTAGCGAGTTGTTTTCCACTTCGAAGTGGAAAGGGACGCAGCGACAGTGATCTGTGCCGCAAAAAGGACGGGATTCGCGATTTATCGCTGGAATAATGTGATTAAGATCGCAAGAAAAACAAGGAAAGTGGAGGCCAGAACGAACAATGCGTGGACGATAAAAATGAAAAAATGTGATGGGTATAGCGTTTACTTATGGGGAATTGTGTTGCCAGATAGCGACGCGATGGCGTTTTATCCGACCTGCAGACTACACAGGCCGGATACAACACATTAGCGGTACTTTTTGTGGTAAGCGTTGCGGGTTGTTTTCAGCTCTTCCGCTGCGGCTTTCGCCTCTGAGACTTTACCTTCATTCGCCAGTTTCAGCGCACCGTCGATCTGGCCAATCAGCGTGTCAAAACCGTGGCGGAAATCTTTCATCTCCGGGCTATCAGGGGATTTGCTTTCCAGCTTCGGCGGCGTTCCCTTCTGTGCATCCAGCGCAGCTGTACGCATTTTAGTTAACGCATCTTTTAGCTCGGTCGCGTTATCCGTTTTTTCAACGATCTTCAGGTTGTCGTTGAGGATCCCCATGTCGTCTTCAAGATCGGCTGCAAAGGCAGAAGAACCAAGAACCAGCGTTGAAGCCGCGACGATCGCTAACAGGTGTTTACGCATTGCTCACTTCCTTTTTATTATTAAAAAATAACGCCAGATACCCTAAATCATTCGAGCAGCAGCTTGAAGTATGACGGGTATTACTGCCCGGCGATCTTCATCTCCGGCAACAGTACCGAACCACACTGTATATTGCTGCGGGTTTCAATATCATTACCGACGGTGACGATATTTCGCCACATATCTTTTAAGTTACCGGCGATGGTAATTTCGCTCACCGGGTACTGAATTTCGCCATTTTCAACCCAGAAGCCCGCCGCGCCGCGCGAGTAGTCTCCGGTAATACCGCTCACGCCCTGCCCCATCAGCTCAGTCACCACCAGGCCGGTGCCCATCTCTTTGATCAACTGCTCGAAGCTTAGTCCCTGCCCCGGAATTCGCCAGTTGTGAATACCGCCAGCATGGCCGGTGCTCTTAAGCCCCAGCTTACGCGCAGAGTAGTTGGTCAGCAGCCACTGGGTCAGCACGCCGTCTTTAATAATGTCACGGCGTTCCGTACGCACGCCTTCGCTGTCAAATGGCGAAGAGGCCAGTCCTTTCAGCAGGTGCGGATGTTCTTCAATGGTCAGCCATTCCGGCAGAATTTGTTTGCCCAGCGAGTCTAACAGGAAGGTCGATTTACGATACACCGAGCCACCCGCAATGGCGCCGACGAGGTGTCCAAACAGCCCGGTCGCCACTTCATTGGCGAAAATAACCGGCGCTTTCATGGTGGAGAGCTTACGCGGCGACAGGCGCGATAACGTGCGACGCGCACAGTCGGCCCCCACCCATTCCGGCGTTTGCAGATCGCCCATCGCCCGGCCAATCGTGTAGGCATAATCGCGTTCCATATCGCCATTTTCTTCCGCGATCACGCAGCTGGAAAGAGAGTGACGCGTAGAGCAGTAGCCCTGCAACATGCCATGGCTGTTACCAAACACTTTGATGCCATAGTGGCTGTTAAAGCTGCCGCCTTCGGTATTAGTAATGCGCTTATCGGCCTGCAACGCCGCTTGCTCAGCACGCGCTGCCAGTTCGATAGCTTCATCAGGCGAGACCTCCGCCGGATGGAACAGGTCTAAATCGGGGGCATCAAAGGCCAGCAGTTCTTTATCCGCCACGCCTGCGCACGGATCCGGTGAAGTGTAACGGGCGATATCCAGCGCGGCCTGCACGGTACGCGCAATCGCCTGCGGGCTTAAATCAGTGGACGATGCGCTGCCCTTACGGTTCTGGTGATAAACCGTAATCCCCAGCGCACCATCGCTATTGAATTCTACGTTCTCCACTTCACCATAACGGGTGCTGACGCTAATACCCGTGGTCTTGCTTACAGCGACTTCCGCGCCATCCGACTGACCTGACGCTAATTCCAGTGCTGTCGAGACTGCTTCTTCCAGAATCTTACGCTGCGCTTCAACTTGTGAGATTACTTTCATCGCAAATGCCATAATGTAGAGAGAGTTTCTCTGAAGTCTAACAGAGAACCGTTTTTCAGTGCGCATCTTAACTGGTAACATTAGCCTCTTTTTTTAAGGAGCCTGACATGACTAAGCAGCCCGAAGACTGGCTCGACGACGTTCCCGGTGATGACATCGAAGACGAAGACGATGAAATTATCTGGGTCAGTAAAAGTGAAATTAAACGTGACGCCGAGGAGTTAAAACGCCTGGGTGTGGAACTGGTCGAACTGGGGAAAAACGCGCTGGATAAAATCCCGCTCGATGCGGATTTACGTGCCGCAATTGAGTTGGCCCAGCGTATTAAGATGGAAGGACGCCGCCGCCAGCTGCAGCTCATTGGTAAGATGTTGCGCCAGCGCGATGTCGATCCAATCCGCCAGGCACTGGACAAGCTGAAAAACCGTCACAACCAACAGGTTGTGCTGTTTCATAAGCTTGAGCAGCTGCGCGATCGCCTGATCGTCGAAGGTGATGATGCCGTAGAAGAAGTGCTGAACCTGTGGCCAACCGCCGATCGCCAGCAGCTTCGCTCTCTGGTTCGTAATGCGAAGAAAGAGAAAGAAGGCAACAAGCCGCCGAAATCAGCACGTCAGATCTTCCAGTATCTGCGTGAACTGGCGGAAAACGAAGCGTAATTTCATACGTTGAAAGCGCCGGATGGCACATATGCCTTATCCGGCCCACAAGGTCGAAAAATCGTAGGCCCGGTAATCATCAGCGCTACCGGGCTTTTTTTACTTTTCCGCTTCTGCCTGCGCTTTCTTCGCCAGACCATCCAGCAGTTTTTGATGAATACCGCCAAACCCACCGTTGCTCATGACCAGAATATGATCGCCGGGCTGTGCGGTTTTCACTACCATATCCGCCAGCGCATCCACATCACCACTCCAGTGAGCTGGCTGGACGCAGGCTTCAGCGACTTCCGCTACCTGCCACGGAATATGCGGTGGTTGCAGCAGGAATACTTCGTCCGCTCGGCCTAATGATGGCGCGAGATCGTCTTTGCACAGTCCCATTTTCATGGTGTTAGAGCGAGGTTCCAGCACCGCAATAATGCGTGCCGTGCCGCCAACTTTCCCACGTAGCGCCGCAAGCGTTGCCAGAATAGCGGTTGGGTGATGAGCAAAATCGTCATAGACCGTCACGCCGTGCGCTTCACCACGCAGTTCAAGACGACGACGAGCGTTAATGAACGAGCCTAGCGCATTCGCCGCATCGGCTGGCAGCACTCCCACGTGACGGGCTGCCGCAATCGCCATCAGGCCATTGTGCATATTGTGTTCGCCAACCAGGCCCCACTTCACAACACCGGCTTTTTCACCGTCCAGCCACACTTCCCACTCAGAAGCATCGGTGGTCAGTTTTTTCGTCTGCCAGCGCCCCTGCTCGCCCACCAGCTCCTGTTCGCTCCAGCATCCCATCGCCATCGTCTGTTTCAGATTGATGTCGTTTTCCGGGTAGATGATGCGTCCCTGACCCGGCACGATGCGCACCAGGTGATGGAACTGTTTCTGAATCGCTTTCAGATCGTCAAAGATGTCCGCGTGATCGAACTCAAGGTTGTTGAGGATCAGGGTTCGCGGGCAGTAATGCACAAATTTGGAACGCTTATCGAAGAAGGCGCAGTCGTACTCATCCGCTTCAATCACGAAAAAGTTGCTTTCACCCAGACGCGCGGAAACGTCAAAATTACCCGGCACACCGCCGATCACGAATCCCGGTTTATAACCACAGGCTTCGAGGATCCAGGTTGCCATTCCAGCCGTAGTCGTTTTGCCGTGCGTCCCCGCCACCGCCAGTACCCAGCGATCGCGCAACACAAAGTCATGCAGCCATTGCGGGCCAGACATGTATGGAATGTTCTTCTCCAGCACCGCTTCCACGCAGGGATTACCACGGGTCATCGCATTACCGATGATCACCAGGTCCGGCTGTGGATCGAGCTGACTGGCATCGTAACCCTGAATCAGGGAGATACCTTGTTTCTCAAGTAAGGTACTCATCGGCGGATACACATTGGCGTCCGAACCCGTTACTTCATGACCGAGCGAGCGTGCCAGCATCGCCAGACCGCCCATGAAAGTGCCACAAATTCCCAAAATATGAATGCGCATACGTCACTATCCTTTTTTAATCCGGGGGCCATTTTACGCACATGTCTGGCAACTGAGAAACGCATTTCAGGATATTCCGTAGTTTGCTGGCGCGATTCACCTGAGCGCGATAGCTGAAATATTTGTTAATATTGTTGCGGTCGCTTTACTCCACATAAATTGCAGGGAAAGTGTTATGAAAACGTTAGGTGAATTTATTGTCGAAAAGCAGCACGAGTTTTCTCATGCTACCGGTGAACTCACTGCTTTGTTGTCGGCAATAAAGCTGGGCGCCAAGATCATCCACCGCGATATCAATAAGGCCGGTCTGGTCGATATCCTGGGTGCCAGCGGTGCAGAGAACGTGCAGGGAGAGGTGCAACAAAAACTCGATCTGTTCGCAAACGAAAAACTGAAAGCTGCACTGAAGGCGCGCGACATTGTGGCGGGTATTGCCTCAGAAGAAGAAGATGAAATCGTCGTCTTTGAAGGCTGTGAACACGCAAAATACGTTGTGCTAATGGATCCACTGGATGGCTCATCCAACATCGATGTAAACGTCTCTGTCGGTACGATTTTCTCTATTTACCGCCGCGTAACACCTGTCGGCACACCGGTCACGGAAGAGGATTTCCTGCAGCCGGGCAACAAACAGGTTGCTGCGGGTTACGTTGTTTATGGTTCATCCACCATGCTGGTGTACACCACCGGTTGTGGCGTACACGCCTTCACCTACGATCCTTCTCTGGGCGTATTTTGCCTCAGCCAGGAACGTATGCGTTTCCCGGCAAAGGGAAGCACTTACTCCATTAACGAAGGCAACTACATCAAATTCCCGAATGGCGTGAAGAAATACATTAAATTCTGCCAGGAAGAAGATAAGGCCACTCAGCGCCCGTACACCTCGCGCTACATTGGCTCTCTGGTTGCAGATTTCCATCGCAACCTGCTGAAAGGTGGGATCTATCTGTACCCAAGCACCGCCAGCCACCCGCAAGGGAAACTGCGTCTGCTGTACGAATGCAACCCGATGGCCTTCCTGGCCGAGCAAGCGGGCGGCAAGGCAAGCGATGGTAAAGACCGTATTCTGGATATCACCCCAGAAAGTCTGCACCAGCGTCGCTCTTTCTTCGTCGGTAACGACCATATGGTGGACGATGTAGAGCGCTTTATCCGCGAGTTCCCGGACGCATAAACGCAACATCCCAGTCTACATCATGTTGTTGGCCGGATAAGCGAAGCACCATCCGGCACGATACGTAATATTGCCGGATAGCGGCGTAAACGCCTTTATCCGGCCTACAAAATCCATAGCCCGATTACGACACCTGTAACCGGAACGCTGCCATCGCTTCCAGCAGCGCATGCGACTGCTCTTCCAGTGAGCGGGTAGCTGCTGAAGACTGCTGTACCAACGCCGCATTCTGCTGCGCCGTTTCATCCATCTGACTCACCGCAATATTCACCTGCTCAATCCCACGGCTCTGCTCCTGAGACGCGCTGGCAATTTCACGCATCAGCCTGGTCATACGCATAACCTCGGTCGCGATTTCATCCATGGTTTCACCCGCCTGTTGCGCCAGTTCACTTCCCTCACCCACATGCGTATGGGAATCGCTAATCAATGTACGGATCTCTTTTGCCGCCTCGGCGCTACGGCTGGCAAGATTGCGTACTTCCCCTGCTACCACCGCAAAACCACGGCCTTGCTCACCCGCGCGCGCCGCTTCAACGGAGGCATTGAGTGCCAGGATATTGGTCTGGAAAGCAATACCGTCAATCACACTAAGGATATCGGCAATTCGGCTGGAGCTGCCGGAAATATCGCGCATTTTTTCAATTACATAGCACACCATCTCACTGCCCCGATCGGCGGTATCCGATACCGATTTCGCCAGCTGATGCGCCTGTTCTGCGTTTTCCGCATTTTGTTTCACGGTCGCGGTGAGTTCTTCCATACTGGCAGCAGTCTGTTCCAGCGACGTGGCGGTGGATTCTGTACGTTGCGCCAAATGCTGGTTACCGGCGCTCAATTCGCGGCTGCCAACATCAATTTGCGAGCTGGCTTCACGCACACGCTGCACAGAATCCCCCAACGCATGGCGCATTTCATCCATTGCAGCGTTAAGGCGGTTGAATTCAGCGCTGGCCGATAACGTGCTAACAGGCGACAAATCGCCTGTCGCCAGACGTTCCAGCTGTTCAATAATGTTATCCAGGGGTTTAAGAAACTTATTTCGCAGCATAAACCAAATGACCGCCAGCAACGCAATAGCAGCCAACATAGCAGCACTCATAATACCGTGATAAACCAAAGAGTTAATAACTCGGGTAGCGGCATAAAGCCCCATACCGCCGGTCAGCAACAGAAGAAACGTCAGCAGAGACAATAACACCAACAAACTTGATCGAATTGAAAGGGATTTTGGCATCGTTATATTTCCGGTTGTAGGGATAAAACAGACCTGTACAGAACCTATCGACTACAACCGGAAAAAGTTTAGGTATTTAAATGTTTCCTGGAAAATCATGATGTTACTTTGGTACTTCAGCCGTGCTCACGCGGGTGACCGGCGAGCTCTGACGATTTTCCCAAAGTACCGTGAGACCACGTTGTAAGGCAATAAAAATAAACAATAAAATGCCAATCGCGATTTTTGTCCACCAGGAACTTAATGTGCCATCAAAATTAATATAGGTCTGAATCAGCCCCTGAATGGCAACCCCAAATAAGGTACCTAAAACCGTACCAACCCCACCGCTGAGCAACGTACCGCCAATCACTACCGAGGCAATAGCATCCAGTTCTACCCCGACACCTGCCAGCGCATAACCGGCCTGGGTATAAATGGAAAAGACGATTCCGGCCAGCGTCGCAAGCCCGGTAGACAGCATATAGATGCGGATTGTCGTGCTGCGGGTTGAGATCCCCATCAGGTTGGCCGAAGTGGCGTTGCCGCCAATGGCATAAACTTGATTACCAAAGCGCGTACGGTGTGCCAGGAATATACCGATGATGACGACCCCTAGCATCAGCAATCCCATCGCACTCAGGCGACCACCGCCGGGGATCTTCCATGCCAAACTGGAGAGGGCGTCATAAACAGGATGGTTGATCGGAATCGACTCTTCGGAAATCAGATAGCTAACACCGCGCAGGAAGAACATCCCCGCCAGGGTAATGATAAATGCCGGGATCTTCAGGGCATCAATCAGCAACCCCATAAACGCACCAAACGCACAGCCCATTGCCAGAATCAAAGGAAACGCCAGCAGTGGCGAAATCCCCCAGTAACCAATCGCCTTTGCTAAAAATACACCCGTAAAGGCAATCACCGACCCGACGGAAAGATCGATCCCCCCGGAGAGAATGACGAAAGTCATACCCACGGCGATAATCCCTAAAAAGGCGTTATCAGTCAGAATATTGCAGATCACCCGGGTGGAGGCAAAAGCCGGAAATTGCGTCAGGCAGTAGAGGTAGCCCAAAATAAAGACCCCGAGGGTGATCATCAGCGGTAAATTACGTTTTATCACGACCGCGTACTCCTTTTATCAGGCTGATAAAGCGTTGTGACTGCACGACCAGCACGCACAACACCACGATGGCTTTGACCACCTGATTCAGTTCCGGCTGAAAGCCCGACAGTAAAATCCCGGTGTTCATCCCCTGAATGATCAACGCGCCAATTACCGATAGCAGCAGGTTAAAACGTCCGCCCATCAGCGAACCACCGCCAATAACCACCGCCAGGATGGCATCCAGCTCCAGCCATAACCCGGCGTTATTGGCATCAGCTCCGCGAATATCTGCGGTGACGATAATCCCGGCAATCGCCGCGCACAGGCCGCTCAGTACATAGGTAAGCATCACAATGATGCGGGTGTTGACCCCGGCATTTTTCGCCGCGCGAATGTTGATGCCTACCGCTTCAATAAACATGCCCAGCGCCGTTTTTCGGGTCAGCAACCAGAACACCACCAGCGTTAGCAATGCGATAATCACGGGCGTGGGGAACAGTAAGAGCGAGCCACTGCCAAACCACGACAGATCAGGGGAGTTGAAGGTGACGATCTGCCCGGAGGTGATCAACTGCGCAACACCGCGCCCAGCCACCATCAGGATCAGCGTCGCGACAAACGGCTGGATCTTGAGGATCGCCACCAGAATCCCGTTCCACAATCCCGCCAGAAGACCGGAGCCTAAGGCAGCAAGCAGCACCACGGGTAAGCTGTGCCCGGCAACCGTCATCGCAGCGGTTGTCGCCCCCGCAATGGCCATCACCGCCCCAACAGAAAGATCGATGCCGCCAGTGGCAATCACCAGCGTCATGCCAATCGCCAGCAGCGCCACGGGCGCTGCGCGGTTGAGAATATCAATCGGGCTGCCGAACAGGCGGCCATCCTGCAAAATCACCTGATAGAAGTGCGGAGCGACCAGGCTATCCACCAGCAGCACCAACAGCAGCGCCACCAGTTGTGGCATTCCCTTTGGCCAGCGAAACCGCCGCTCAGGCGGATTGGATTGAGGGAGAGATTGAGGCATCACCATAGTCTCCTTAGGCCGCAATGGCGTTCATGATCGCCGGTACGGACAATTCAGCCAGCGGGATCTCGGCTACCTGTTTGCGATCGCGCATGATAATGACCCGATCGGCATAACCCACTAACTCTTCCAGTTCGGATGAAATCACCAGCAGCGCCAGACCGTCGGCGCACAGCGTTTCGATCAGGCGGATGATCTCAGCATGCGCGCCGACATCGATCCCCCGCGTGGGTTCATCGAGGATCAGGAACTGCGGTTTGGTCAGCAACCAGCGCGAGAGCAAGACTTTTTGCTGATTGCCGCCGGAGAGAAACTCAATCGGCTGTTCGGCATTAGGCGTACGGATACCGAGCTGACGAATAAAGCGCTCGGCGATCTCGTTTTGTTCTTTTCGCGCAATGGGCCGTAGCCAGCCGCGCTGCGCCTGCAGGGCCAGAATGATATTTTCACGCACCGAAGCCGCGGCAATGATGCCATCCGTTTTGCGATCCTCCGGGCAGAAGCCGATCCCCAGACACGAAGCCTGATGCGGCGATCGCAGTACCTGCGGTTTACCTTTGATCAGCGCGCTACCGCTGTCAGCAGGTTTAATACCGAAGATCACTTCCGCCGTTTCTGTTCGTCCCGATCCCAGCAGCCCCGCCAGCCCAACGATCTCGCCGGGACGAACCTGCAGATCGAACGGTGCAATCGTGCCTTTCTTACCAAAATCACTGAATGCCGCCACCGGTTTTTCGCTCAGCAATGTACGGCCCGCGCGCTGTAGTGCATGGGTATCCAGTTCACGACCGAGCATCATTTTCACCAGTTCGATCTGCGGCAATTCGCGGGTTTCACGACAGCCAACAAACCCGCCGTTACGCAGGACAGTGATGCGATCGCTGACCTGGTATACCTGATCGAGGAAATGGGTGACGAAGATCAGACTGACGCCACGATCGCGAAGATGGCGCATCAGACCGAACAGCATTTCAACTTCCTGGGTGTCCAGGCTGGCGGTGGGTTCATCGAGGATCAGCACTTTCGCAGAGAGATCGATCGCCCGACAGATGGCGACTATCTGCTGCATCGCCACCGAAAAACGGTTCAGCGGCTCGCGTACATCAAGCGAAAAACCGTAAGAAGCCATCAGCTCCGCGGCACGCTTTTCCATTTGCTTGCGTTGCAACAAACCGAAGCGCCGCGGCTCACGACCAATAAACAGATTATCTGCCACCGACATATTGGGCAGCAGGTTTACTTCCTGATATACGGTTCCAATCCCCAGTTGCTGGGCATGAGCGGTATTCTTAGGGGAGATGGTCTGGCCTTCAAGCCAGATCGTGCCGCGATCGGCATGATAAACGCCGGTCAGCGCTTTGATCAGCGTCGATTTTCCGGCCCCGTTTTCTCCCAGCAGCGCCATAATCTCGCCACGACGCAAACTGAAATCCACATTATCCAGCGCCTTAACGCCGGGAAAGAATTTGCTTAATCCTTCGGTGCGGAGGATTTCCTGATGTTGTTCGGTGACCATGGCATTCCTCCGGCATTGTTTAAACCGGTCTGGCTGTAGGCCGGATAAGGCGCATTTGCATCGCCATCCGGCATCTCAACGCCTGATGGCGCTGCGCTTATCAGGCCTACGGGTTGTGCTCAGTGAAAACTAGTAGCCCATGTTTTTCTTCTTCTCTAACTCTTCTTTCGCCGTATCCGGCAGATAGAGGATGGATTTGGTAATGGTTAGCTTCTCAGGCATCGTGCCGTCTTTCTTGAATTTCTCCAGCGCATCGAATGCTGGCCCTGCCATATTTGGCGTCAGCTCGACGCTGGCGTTGGCTTCGCCATCAATCATCGCTTTATAGATATCCGGCACGCCGTCGATTGAACCAGTCAGAATATCTTTGCCCGGCTTCAGACCCGCTTCTTTAATCGCCTGGATAGCCCCGATCACCATGTCATCGTTATGAGCGTAAACCATGCAGATGTTCTTGCCGTTGTTTTCAGCTTTGATAAAGCTCTCCATGACTTCTTTACCTTTGCTGCGGGTGAAGTCTCCGGACTGAGAGCGAATAATTTTGATGTTTGGCGCGCTGGCGATAGCTTCGGCAAAACCTTTTTTACGGTCAATCGCCACGCTGGCACCAACGGTCCCTTGCAGCTCAACCACGTTACACGGTTTGCCGTTCACCTCTTTAATCAGCCAGTCGCCGATTAATTTACCTTCCAGCACGTTATTGGCAGTAACGGTAGTCATATAGAGAGATTTGTCTTTTACATCGATGGAACGATCGAGCAAAAAGACCGGAATGTCGGCATCTTTCGCTTCTTTTAACACCGGCTCCCAACCCGTTGCCACCACCGGCGCAATGAAGATGGCATCCACACCCTGCGCAACAAATGAGCGTACGGCTTTAATCTGGTTTTCCTGTTTTTGCTGGCCGTCAGCGATTTTCAGCGTAATACCACGCTTTTCGGCCTCGCTTTTCGCCACATTGGTTTCCGCCGCGCGCCAGCCGGATTCAGAGCCAACCTGCGAAAATCCTACGGTTAAAGGGGCTGCCATTGCCATAGACGACATGGCTGTCGAAACTGCTGTGACTAAAAGTAAGCGCTTCCACATAAGTGCATCCTCGTAGGGTGATTATTGTTGATTAATAAACAGTCGCGAAAAAACTATAGACAATTGAGCATGTAACGAATTGCGTTACATCACACTTCAAAAAAGTAAATAAAACGTTAATCACAACTTTGTAATCGCTTTCATATCACTATGAAAAATGCAGCTGAAGATATGGATTTTTCTGTCATTAAAGAGAAGAAAAAAGAAGAAAATGTGCGCCGTGAAATCGAAAACAAGCGGAGACATTCGGCGCGAGTTGGCTATAATACCCGCCACTTGTTTGCCATAGCTTATTTAAAGGAAACAGACATGAGCTTACTCAACGTCCCTGCCGGTAAAGATCTGCCGGAAGATATCTACGTTGTTATCGAGATCCCTGCAAACGCAGATCCGATCAAATACGAAGTTGACAAAGAGAGCGGCGCCCTGTTCGTTGACCGCTTCATGTCCACCGCGATGTTCTATCCGTGCAACTACGGTTACATCAACCACACCCTGTCTCTGGATGGTGACCCGGTAGACGTTCTGGTCCCGACTCCGTACCCGCTGGAACCAGGTTCTGTCATTCGTTGCCGTCCGGTTGGCGTACTGAAAATGACCGACGAATCCGGTGAAGATGCAAAACTGGTTGCCGTGCCGCACACCAAACTGAGCAAAGAATACGATCACATCAAAGATGTGAACGACCTGCCGGACCTGCTGAAAGCGCAGATCACTCACTTCTTCGAGCACTATAAAGACCTCGAAGCGGGCAAATGGGTGAAAGTTGACGGTTGGGACAACGCTGAAGCAGCTAAAGCTGAAATCGTTGCTTCCTTCGAGCGCGCGAAGAAATAATTTCGTCTGCGCTGAAAACCCTGAACACCAGCCTCTGGTTAGTAAGGGTTTTTTTATGCCTGTACTTTCCCTTCCTTCATTTCCCCGGTAGCTCACTGGTTTCTTTTTGACCTACCAGATTGGGTAGTCACATTTCATTTATCTTATTTGCGAATGAGATTAGATCTCATTATCATTCGCAACACGTAAATAAATGTGAATAAAAGTCAATGAACCTCCACACTGTGAAGTCCCTGAAACACTATTCCGGCGTAGCACTCGTCACGGCGCTGTTATTTACCAGCCTGCCCAGTACGGCAGAGACGCTGCCTGAAAAAAATTTTCTGACCCACGATGTCGGTAACGGCGTATATGAACTGGCGGTTGATAGTCAGCAGAACTCGCTTTTTGCCGCCTCGTCTCCGTCATTTGATAAAGACAAAACCAGCGGGCTTATCTACAAGCTCGATCTGGAAAAGCTCACCACCACCGAACTCATCAAGACCAGCCGCCGTGCCTTTGCAACGGCGATGGATGAAGAAAATCAGGTGCTGTACGTCGGTAATACGCTGGAAGGTTCAGTCACCTTAATCGATACCCGCAGCGGTAAAGAGTTGGCGATACTGCAACTGAGCGAAACCAGCAACCCGAAAGACATTGTCCATACCCGTGAAATGGTGCTCGATACACAGCATCACCGCCTGTATGTTTCCGGCGTGGCTGAAAAAGGCATTGTATGGGTCGTGGATACACAAAAACGTGAAAAAATTGCCACTCTTGAAAACATGGGTCAGTACCCGACCGGTATGGCCGTTGATGCTGATAAAGATCGCTTGTATGTCGTGAATGGCCGAAATGAACTGATTACGCTGGATACCACCAGCCTTAAAATTATTAACCGTTTTACCATTGAATCTGACAAAAAACATTTCTTCCTGAATATCGCGCTTGATACCAAAAATAATCGAGCGTTCCTCACCGATCCGGATTTAGCGGATGTTCTGGTCGTCGACATTAATACCGGTAAGGTCATTGCACCGATCAAGGTCATTAATTCACTGGCCGTAATTTATAACGAAAAACGCCAGGAAGTGTATATCACCCACCGCAATGCAAAACGTATCAGCATCGTGGACAGCAAGACCTATCAGGTGAAACAAAGCATCGAAACTCAGGCGTTACCTAACAGTCTGGCGCTTTCGGCTGATGCTAACACCTTGTATGTCAGTGTAAAGCTGTCGGAAAAGATGATTGGCATAAAACCCGACTACGTTCTGAAAATCGATCTGTCTAAATTCTAACAATCAATATTATTTTCCACCTTGCCGCTATTCTAAGCAGCAAGGTGATGCCTTATTTTTTCTTTTCAGGTGTCTTATATTATGAAAACGCGTCAACTTATTACGCTGACGGGGATCGTTGCATTCTCAGGCGGCGTTATCTTTCCCTCACAGGCCGAGGAATTAAGCGAGGCCTCCCGCAATACCGAAGATGAAATGGTGATCACCGCATCAGGTTTCTCACAGCAGAAACGAGAAGCCCCTGCCACAATTTCAGTAATCGACCGTAAAACACTGGATATTCAGCCGGACCGTAACATCGGTGAAGCCATTAAAAATCTTCCCGGTGTCTCAGTCACGAACAGCAGCGGCATGAACGCGGGCAGCATTATGATCCGCGGTATGGACCCGTCTTACACGGCCTTCATGGTTAACAGCGTCAAACAGAATACCGGTGAGTCGCGCCCCTACGGCCATGATATTGGTACCGAAGCCAACTTCTTACCACCTATGGAAGCCATTGAGCGTATCGAGGTTATTCGCGGGCCGATGTCATCGCTGTACGGTTCAGACGCTATCGGTGGCGTCGTCAACGTCATCACCAAAAAGCCTTACGGCGCGAAAGACTGGACGACGGCGATTGCGGCGAATACCTGGCTTCAGGAACACCAGTATCTTGGCAATACCAGTCAGATGAACCTGTTTACAATGGGTCCCCTTGTCCCTGATGTGCTGGGTTTAAGCGTGGCGGCGGACTGGCTCGACCGCCGCGATGACGATCGCAATAATTATTTTGGCAAACATAACCGAAAATCCATTGATATGACGCTGGGCCTGGCTGCCAGCGAAAATAACCTGTTTGATCTCAACGTGGTCACCGGTGAGCAGGAGAAAAATCGCACGCAGAAACGCGGTGCGCCGTGGTCATGGCTGTTCGATCGTAATGCCGCAACCCTGACGCATACCGGCTGGTATGCAGACGACACTATCGCGACGACCAACTACATCAACTACGAAAAGGGCCGTTCGAAGTACGTTTATGACAGCCAGTCGCCGCAGTATGTGCAGATGGAAAACTACGTCGCCAACTCGCAAACTACCTTCACGCTCGACAACCATAAACTGACCATCGGGGCGAATTTTACCCGCGAAGAGTTAAATGACCGCTTTGATGTGGCTAACAAAACGCTGCCCGGCTCAGAGCCGGTAACCAAAATCAGCCGCAACGGCTGGGCGCTGTTTGCTGAAGATGGCTGGAGTATTGACGATTTCATCCTGACCACCTCGGCGCGTATGGATCAGGACGATAACTTTGGTACGCATATTACGCCAAAAATGTACGGCAACTGGGCCTTCAGCGATGCATGGGCGCTGAAAGGCGGCGTCTCCGCCGGGTATAAAAAACCGGAACTGCGGGCAACGTCCAGCGACTTCGTCACCCCTTACGGTTCCACCGTTCCCTATCCCTTCCTGACGGTGGGCAATGACAATCTAAAACCGGAGAAAAGCGTTAACTCTGAATTAGGTCTGTACTGGACGGGCGATGTCCTGTCGCTGGATAGCACCGTTTTCTATACGCAATTCAAAGACAAGATTGCGGAACAAACCATTTGTGAAACCACGGCGACCAACCAGTGCTCGGTGAATGGTTACAACGCCGACTCCGTCAGTAAATACTTTAACGTCAGCGAAGCCGATGTGTACGGCATTGAGCTGAATGCTGACTGGCAGATTAGTGCTGACCTCAAAGCCAACGCCAACTACACCTGGAACCACAGCGAGCAGAAAAGTGGCGTCAACAAAGGTTACGCGCTGAACGATTATCCACGTCATATGGCGAATCTGTCGCTGACCTGGGCGGCGACACAAAGTCTTGATGTGTGGAGTACGGTGAACTATCGCAGCAGTAACCGCAACAGCGGCAATAACTATAAGTACGATGACTACACAATGGTTGATGTGGGCGTACGTTATCAGCTCAACAAGCACACGCAGCTGATGGCTGGGGTCTACAACGTGTTGGATGAAGATCCGAAGCTGACTACCGCGTGGAACGAATCCGCTCAGGTAGAAGGCCGTCGCTATAATCTCGGCGCGCGCGTAGAGTTTTAAGCCTTAAATAAACAACGCCACCCGAAGGCGGCGTTGTTTATTCTCGTAGTCGATATATCAGTACTGGTCTCGGTCTAACCAGTTACCGCTTTCAATCAGCGTTAATCCCTCGACTGAACGTTGGTACACGTACATCCATGCACTTCCGTACGGCGTCTGAATTAACTGGCGTGCATATTCGCCACCTCGCGTACGCAGAGCGTCAAGCTCTGCCAGCGTGGCGTTGTCAATACGATAAACTTCCCCGTGTACCGTTCCGTTCCCCGGAACTGCGCCTGGATAGTGGCCCAGGCTATACAACTGGTAGTTGTCGATACTGAAATTTCCCAGCAACAGGGCATTGGTCATCCAGTGGCTGTTGCCTTGTTTGGTTCGTAAACTGCCGTAGACAAATATTCGCATTGCTAAAACTCGAACTGATAGAGCAAATCAAGTGCCTGATCTACGCCAGACACGGCTTCCAGATATAGCTTAGGCATCAGACGATAACGTAGCGTGAGTGTCGCTAAAGAGTCAAATATACCCACACCATATTTCACCTGCAGACCTGGCAGTACGTATCCGCTGACAACCACCTGAGAGGAGTCACCCACCCCTTGCGTGTCCAGTGCCAGATTGCTTACGCCAAATGTCTCCCCGATTTTACCCACAACCTGACCACTTTGTGCAACCCCCAGGCCAATAAGCATTGATGTCATCGCCGCACTATCGCTCTGCTCGCTGTCCAGCCCTTGCCCACGTAACAGATAAGAGAGGGCCATTTGCTGTGACATTGCCGGATCGGAGAAGATTTCCGCTTTCGGTTCATCTGCCGTACCCGTCACGCGAACACCGGCGATAACGTCATCTTCAGTCGCATCCGGGTTACGAATCGCCTCGATATTAAGCAACGGCTGGTCCGGAGGACCAGAGAATAACAGCTCACCTTTGCGAACTATCAGGTCCTGACCATAAGCATGGAAGCGGCCGCTCGGAATATTAATTTGTCCGTTCAGCCCCAGCCCCTGCTTATCCTGCGCCACTTTGAGATCGCCCGTCAGACGCGCTTTCAGACCAAAGGCATCGATGCGAACGTTGTTGCCGACGTGGATGTTCAGGTTGCTGTTGATCGGAATACCGGCGCTTTGCGGCTTCTCTGGCTGCAGGTTATCGTTGAGCATCACCATATCGCTGGAGACCCCTACCGCACTTTCCGGCAGGTCATGCACCACAATACGCGCCCACGGCACGTCTACGTTGCCATCAAGGGTAAACAGGCTCGGCGTGGCTTCGAAGACCACATCCGGCGAGACGTCCAGACGAACCATCGGCGGCACGGTGATACGCACGCGGCTGCCTTTGGCTGCAACACGCGCCCGCCAGTTATCTATCTGGCTCCAGTCGGCCTCGCCACTGAGGTTAATCTGCCCCTGCTGCGTACGCACCACGCCCGCCAACGTCGAACGCGTTCCGTTGAAGTTCACAGCCAGCTGGCTGGGCTGCATATCAAACGGCATAAAGTTACCATCAATATCCAGGCCGCTAAGCTGCAGCTGTCCAAGCAGCTGCGGACTTTGCACGTCACCGCCGAGGCGCAGGTTGGCGTTAAGCATCCCTGCGGCTTTTTCGCCACGCGAGAAGATGGGATTCACCATCGCCAGATTGAAGTTACGGATGTTGACGTTACCGCCAAGATTGCGTCGTCCTTGTGGATCGCTTATCTGCACCTGGCCGTCAAACTGGCCGTTATTGGTCAGGCGAATCAGCCAGCCCAACTCGGCACGGTTGTTGTGCAGATCAGCGGTCAGGTTCAGCGTCTCAAACGCGACCGGTAACGCGGCATCGTTTACGCTCTGGGTGACCTTCACGTTACGCCCACTTAGCGTCACTTGTCCCTGCGGCAGCCCCTCTTTAGTGGTGTCCCAGCTCACGTCAGCCTTACCGGTGAACACACCGCTGGCCTGCGTGGTATCCGGCATAAACGGTTTCAACATCGCCAGGTCGAAGCGGTTCAGGTTAACCACCGCGCGACCTTCCGCCCCGGCATCGATCGTCTGCGGTACGCACAGTTCCGCATTTGGGTTATTCCAGCAGTGTGGCCCAATACTGATTTTCTGCTCCTGGTTACGGTAATCCAGCGCAATCGCACGGTTAAGCGACCACGGACCGACCGGCGTCTGGAAGCGGGTATTGCTCAACGTCCCTTTCCAACGCTGTTCTTTGCGATCGAAGCTGCCGGCCAGATCCAGTTGCCCGGAAACCGGCTCCCCCTGAATGCGTAGCTGTAATTCATGCTGCTTTTCACTGCCTTTCGCGTTCAGAGTGACCAGCCCGATATTGACGTCAGGTTGCACAATCCGCTCTACGCGCACGTTGAGGTTACCGGCAATCTGTTCCGCCGATTTCACATCGCCTTCTACGCGCACCTGGGCCACGGAAAGCTCCTGCCAGCGCAGTCCACGAGCGGTGATATCCGCCAGCAGCTGTGGTGCCTCGACCGTACCGCGAACTTTAATCAGTCCTTTTGCCGTACCACCTAACCCCGGCAGTGCGTTATCCAGATTCGGGGCATCAATCGTCGCATCCAGATTGAGATCTTTAACCCCCAGTTCCCCTTTTACCTCAGCGCTGTTGCGCCCCAGTTCCAGGTGCAGGCCCGGAATGGTCCACTGCAGGTAGCTATTCCCCTTCAGTGAGCCGTTCACATTAACCTTATTCTGTTTCACATTCCCGGTCAGCTTCAGTTCCGGAACATCCATCTGCCAGCTTCCGCCATACAGACTGCCGCGCGTTTTCACCAGACCATTCAGTTTTGACGGCCAGTCAGGGATCTCTTTTGCCGTATTGATGCCATCCAGCGTCAGCTCTCCGCGCCAGCTAATGGCCTGCTGCCAGTCCACCAGTGCCTTCAGCTCTGTTTTTCCTTCCAGCGCCGCAATACTGAGTTTGTCGAGATTGATCTGTTGTTCGTTACCTTTGGCATCCAGCGTAATGGTGGCCGGAGGGATATCCTGCCCTTTCACGGCGGTGCGCATCGATAACGTGTAGTCGGTCATTTTGCCGGTCAGCTTGAGCTTGATATCATCGGCCTGGAACTGCTTATCGCCGGTAAACGGCCAGTAAATCTGCTTGCTGACCACTTCCAGATTGAGCGGTAATCCCGCTTCCGCCAGACGCGTTTGCGCACGCAGATCCATATCCACCGGACCAGACAGATTCACACCGACTTCCAGCTGCTCACGCAGCGCGCCACCGACCTTCAGCTTCACCTTTTCGCCTTTTAACGGCTCGATGTTCAGCGTACTGTTCAGCGTAATATCAACCGGCCAGTTGTTGGTCAACTGCGCCGTACCGCTGGCGTTCACCTGGCCCTGGCTGGAGTCGATATCCAG
Source organism: Citrobacter sp. Cu233 (assembly GCF_030332225.1). GTDB lineage: Bacteria > Pseudomonadota > Gammaproteobacteria > Enterobacterales > Enterobacteriaceae > Citrobacter. Next base: position 80,970 of record NZ_JAOWIF010000042.1, on the reverse strand, counting down.
CGCATCGAGCCTCATATTGCCGTCAATGCTGCTCACCTTCAGCAGCATGCTATGCACTGTCAGGTCAGTATCCCCGGTCACTCGCAGCTGTTCACCGCGGAATTCTTCAATATTGAGATTCAGCGGCAGATGGACATCGGTCATTTCCGGCAAAACAGGCTTTGAGAACAGGTCTTTCAGCGTTTCGCCCAGCGGTTTCTCATCCGGCTGCGGGTTCTGGATCTTCGGTTCCACCACCTCTTCCTGCGCCACGTCCGCCACTTTAGGCAGCGCGATCAGCAGGCCCTGTAATGACGTAGGCTTCAGGGTCAGCGTTTTTTCCTGCCAGTTGAGGCCGGAGGTGAAATCCAGGACGGACACCGTGGTGTCATCGATTTTGATATTGATGTTATTAAGCGCCACGCGAGAAAGCGTGATCGGATAAGGTGTGGAGAGGTTCAGCGGGCCACTGTCTTCTTCCTCAACCGGCGCGGCAGGCGGCATCTTTTTACTGTCGATAGCCACGTTGATGTCTTTCAGCGACAGATCGTTGACGCACAGGCTGCTGTTCCACAGACAGTTGAGTCCCACGGCCAGATGCACTTCACCGGCATTCACCGCCACACCAGGCTGGTCGTAGCGGATATTTTTTAGCGACAGATCCCGCCAGCCGCCGGTGACATGACCAATTTCCAGCCCAGGCACCCAGCGATTAGCTGCTTTGAAGATCAAATGCAGGCCCGAGGTTGTCCCTACCAGGAACGCCACAGTGCCTAATAACAGCAGGATAAAAACCAGTACGCCGAGGCTTATCTTCTTCCATAAACTCATAATTCAGGCCCCAGACCGATGTAAAACTGTAAACCATGCTCATCTTTGTCTCCGACAGGGACGGCAAAATCGAGCTTGATAGGCCCCACCGGAGACTGCCAGCGTACACCGACCCCGGCACCGGTTTTGAAATCGCTTCTGCGGATATCGCTGACCGCTTCGCCGCTATCGACAAACATCGCACCCCACCATTTCCCGGTCACGTTATACTGATATTCCAGAGAGCCCGTCGCCAGCTTCGAGGCCCCTTTCAGCTTACCGTCACTGCCTTCAGGCGAAATAGATTTGTATTTGTAGCCGCGGATACTGCGATCGCCCCCGGCGAAGAAACGCAGATCCGGCGGTACTTTGTCGAAGTCACCGGTTTCAATCCAGCCGAGATTACCGCGCATCACAAAACGGTGCTTGTCGTACAGTGTACGGATCCAGACGTTCTGCGCCTGGAAGACGGAGAAATCAACATCTGAACCCCAGGCAGTATTCGAATAGTCAATGGAATAACGCTGGGAATCCCCCCAGACAGGCATCAGGCCGCCGCGCGAGCGCGTCCGGCTAATCATCACACCCGGATAGAGCAACATCGTCGTGTTGGTGACGTCACCCTGGGTAAAGTGGTCGAGGCTCCAGCGCAGGTTGATTGCACGCTGCCAGCCACTCGACAGATCCCAGTAGCGGGAGACCGCGAGCGTGGTGGAATCCTGCTCGGTGTCGTTTAAATCGGTACGCTTAAAGCCCCCCTGCACCAGGTAATACTGCTCCAACGGGTTCTTTAACAGCGGCATTTTATAGCTGAAATCAAGGACCTGCTCTGGCGCAGAAATACTGGCACTGGTGGTCAGGCTATGGCCCCAGGAGTTCATCCACGGCTTTTTCCACGAGGTTTTCAACCGCGGCCCGACGTCAGTTGAATAACCGACCCCGGTTTCGATGGTATTTTCGGTGCGCGGCGAGACCACGCCTTTTAGCGGCAGTACTTTGGTTTCACGGGCTTTATCAAATTCGGGCGCCACCACCACGGAATTAAACCATCCGGTTGCCGAAAGACGACGGTTTAGCTCTGCCAGATCTTTTGATTCGTACTCTTTACCTTCTTTGAAAGGTACCAGGTTTTGCAGGTATTCATCGCGAATTTGCGAGCCTTCAAAGGTGACATGGCCAAAGCGGTAGCGCTCTCCGCTGTTGTAATCAATATCCCAGAATGCCTGGCGGCGATCGAGTGCAATTCCGAGCTGACTTTTATTAAATTCGCTGTCGAAATAGCCTTTACGTAACGCCACACTGGTGAGCGACTTTTTGAAGCTGTCATAATCGCCTTGATTCAGCACAGTGCCAATTGCCGGACGCGTTTTCAGCAAATCCAGGTAATCTTTATCCGTACGCGCGCCACCGCGCAGAATCACCTCAGTGCCGCCAATCAGTACCGGTTCGCCGGGCGTCACTTTGGCAATCAGCACCTGACGTCCTTTCGCCGGTGGTGGACGTAACTCAAAATCAATGGTCGGCTCAAAGTAGCCCAGCGCTTTTAGCCCTTCGCGGATAGCATCATCGACGCGCGCACGAAAACGCCGGTCTGGTGTGACTTCGTCACTCTGAATCGTGGACAGCTGCGCACGGACGTTTTTCTCCAGCGGTCCTGACAATCCTTCGACCTGTAAGCGAACATTCGCAGCGGCGGCAGAGCCACTTAAGCACAGTAATCCCACCCAACATAACTGACGGATATGTGGCACATTTTCTCCTGAATATCCTTTTTTCCCACCCCTGGAAAAAAATACTATGCCGTTCCTCGGCTTAACAAAAAATCAACAATAAGAGTTGAAAAACAGACGACAACCCAAATATTTCTTATGTTTAACTCTAGACGCATTCACGCTATTTATTGTGGGCAAAGACGCGTCTCGTTACAACCTTAACCCAAATGACTGATTTCGGGAGAACGGCCATGAGTTTATTTGATAGAAAGCATCTTGTTACTCAAGCAGATGCGCTACCTGGACGCAATACCCCGATGCCGGTAGCAACGTTGCATGCGGTTAATCAGCATTCGATGACCAACGTGCCCGACGGCATGGAGATAGCCCTCTTCGCCATGGGATGTTTCTGGGGCGTGGAGCGCTTATTCTGGTCACTACCAGGGGTTTACAGCACAGCAGCCGGATACACCGGTGGCTATACCCCAAACCCAACCTATCGGGAAGTTTGTTCTGGTGATACGGGCCATGCCGAAGCGGTACGCATCGTCTATGACCCGCATGTTATCAGCTACGAACAACTGCTGCAGGTGTTCTGGGAAAATCATGACCCGGCGCAGGGGATGCGTCAGGGTAATGACCAGGGTACTCAGTACCGTTCCGCAATTTATCCATTAACCCCGGAGCAAAGCGCAGCCGCGCAGGCCAGCCTTGAACGCTTTCAGGCAGCAATGACAGCCGCGGGCGACGAACGCGAGATTACAACGGAAATCAGCACGGCGACCCCGTTCTACTACGCCGAAGACGATCACCAGCAGTATCTGCATAAAAACCCTTACGGATACTGCGGCATTGGCGGCATAGGCGTTTGCCTGCCACCGCAGAATTAATCCGCAACTGCCCGATAGCGCTTATCGGGATCTCCACGCGCTTAACGTGACCTCTGGCGGCTTTACAGTACCTTACGCTATACTAGCGTCTGAATTTACCGGCTCAACTCCACGAGCCGGTTTTCAATGAATTTTCCATTGGATTTATACTTTATGGATTTCGAGTTGCAGGACAAAACACCTGTAGCCTGAAAGACGATGAGTACCAACTTCTCCCTTCCGAGGATCTGGCGTAACGCTGGATATGATATGTTAAACAGTATTTTAGTCATTCTCTGCCTGATCGCCGTGAGTGCGTTTTTCTCGATATCCGAGATCTCGCTCGCCGCATCACGCAAAATAAAACTTAAGTTGCTTGCCGATGAAGGCAACGTAAATGCACAGCGTGTTTTGAAGATGCAGGAAAACCCCGGCATGTTCTTTACCGTTGTGCAAATTGGTCTTAATGCGGTTGCTATTCTTGGCGGTATCGTCGGTGACGCAGCGTTTTCACCAGCATTTAACGGTCTGTTCTCGAAATACTTTGCCCCAGAGCTGTCCGAACAATTGAGCTTTATTCTGTCGTTCTCTCTGGTCACTGGCCTGTTCATCCTGTTCGCGGATTTAACCCCGAAACGCATCGGTATGATTGCGCCAGAAGCTGTGGCTTTGCGTATCATCAACCCGATGCGCTTCTGCCTGCTCGTGTTCCGCCCACTGGTATGGTTCTTTAATGGTCTGGCAAATAACATTTTCCGTCTGTTTAAGATCCCAATGGTGCGTAAAGACGACATCACCTCTGACGATATTTACGCTGTGGTCGAAGCGGGGGCTCTGGCGGGTGTCCTGCGTAAGCAGGAACATGAGCTGATCGAAAACGTATTTGAACTGGAATCCCGTACCGTGCCGTCTTCAATGACCTCGCGCGAAAATGTTATCTGGTTTGATCTGCACGAAGACGAACAGAGCCTGAAGAACAAGGTGGCGGAACATCCGCATTCCAAGTTTCTGGTCTGTAATGAAGATATCGACCACATCATTGGCTATGTGGATTCCAAAGACTTGCTTAATCGCGTACTGGCAAACCAAAGCATGGCGCTGAACAGCGGCGTGCAGATCCGCAATACGCTGATTGTTCCGGATACGCTGACGCTGTCTGAGGCGCTGGAGAGCTTCAAAACCGCAGGTGAAGACTTTGCCGTCATCATGAACGAGTATGCACTGGTGGTGGGGATTATTACGCTTAATGACGTAATGACGACGCTGATGGGTGACTTAGTCGGCCAGGGGCTGGAAGAACAAATCGTCGCGCGTGATGAGAATTCATGGCTGATTGACGGCGGAACGCCGATTGATGACGTGATGCGTGTGCTGGATATCGACGAATTCCCGCAGTCCGGTAACTATGAAACCATCGGAGGTTTCATGATGTTTATGCTGCGTAAAATCCCGAAACGCACCGATTCAGTGAAGTTCTCAGGCTACAAATTTGAAGTGGTGGATATCGATAACTACAAGATCGATCAACTGCTGGTAACACGTCTGGACAGTAAACCGAGCGTCCTGGTACCGAAACTGCCGGATGCAAAAGAAGAGACCAGGGCGTAATCCCGCCAGAAACATCAACGGCTCCCATCAGGAGCCGTTTTTTTAACTACTGCATAGCACTTTGGTTAAGCCATCTCTGTCTGCAGACGCAAAACCTGACGGTTAACTTCGGACATAACAGAAAAATGCAGTTTGTCCTTCACTTTTGGGATAAGAATCTTACCCTTATCAAACTCAAAAGCGCCTACATCCTTGATATATAACCGTCCACGAAACAGGATCTTCACGTACTTCGCCACCTGCAGCGGGTTGTATCGTTGGAAAATTTTCATTGTATCTCCTGCTGAGCGTTACGCCTTTGCGGTACCACAATCGGTCCGACAATCCTCAGGCGCAAATTTTAATGCCTTATGACTATAGACTATCTCTACGTTGTTTCCAGCGCGTATAAGTTTATTTACCTTCAGGTTACAATTATTCAGAATTATCTTTTCAACGCTTCGCTGTCTTCAGTATAAGCCTTCATTTTTCGCAGGATTTGTGCGCCCGTCCGCAAACTGGCATCGCGCTTGCGGGAAAAAGCATCATTCGCACATATGATTAAATTCCAGACCCAAGTGGTCGGATCACCTGCAAAATAAAGAAAGAAGGAAAACCCATGACCTTACAAAAACTGCTGGCGCTGTCGTGCCTGTTGCTGCCGATGATGGCCTCTGCGCATAAGTTTGAAACCAACCAGCGCGTGCCGCCGGTGGGTATTGCCGATCGCGGCGAACTGATTCTCGATAATGATAAGTTTAGCTACAAAAACTGGAATAGCGCGCAACTGCCAGGGAAAGTCCGCATTGTGCAACACATCGCCGGACGTACCTCCGCCAAAGAGAAAAATGCGACACTGATTGAAGCCATCAAAGCGGCAAATCTGCCGCATGATAAATACCAGACCACCACCATCGTCAACACGGATGATGCCATTCCTGGCACCGGCATGTTTGTGCGCAGCAGTTTAGAGAGCAATAAGAAACTCTACCCGTGGTCACAATTTATTGTCGACAGTGACGGCATCGCGCGCAAAACCTGGCAACTGGATGAAGAGAGTTCAGCCATCGCTGTACTCGACAAGGACGGACGCGTTCAGTGGGCCAAAGACGGGGCGTTAACGCAGGAAGAGGTGCAGCAGGTTATCGCCCTGCTGCACACATTGCTCAGTAAATAGAGACGCGGAAGCCGGGGTTAAGGAACGATTCACGCGGGGTGTAATCCAGAGGTTTTCCCTGCCAGTCGTGAACGTGAGCCCCGGCAGCGGCGGCAACCGCGTGGCCTGCTGCGGTGTCCCACACGTTGGTGGGTCCAAAACGCGGATACAGTTGCGCCTGCCCTTCGGCAACCAGACAAAACTTCAGCGACGAGCCAATCGACGTGGTCTGATGTTCGCCCAACTGTTGCAGATACTCTTTTAGCTCATTGTCCGCGTGTGAACGGCTAATCACCACCAGCGGTGGACGAGCATCACGAACCTGGATTTGCTTGCGAACACCGCACTCTTCTTTCCACGCTTTGCCATGTTCCGCACTGTACATCACTTTCATCACTGGGGCATACACCACGCCCAGCACCGGCTTTCCCTTCTCGATAAGCGCAATGTTAACGGTAAATTCACCGTTACGCTTAATGAACTCTTTGGTCCCATCCAGCGGATCGACCAACCAGTAGCGCTGCCAGTGTTGACGAACATCCCAACCCGGAGGTGCCTCTTCAGACAGAACCGGAATATCCGGCGTGAGTGCCAGTAATCCTTCGAGGATCACCGCGTGCGCGGCAATATCCGCCGCAGTGACCGGAGAATCATCCTGCTTGCTGGTAATCTCCATCGGTTTGAGTCCATCGTAGACCTGCATAATGGCATCGCCCGCATTCCGTGCAAGCTGGCATACATGTTCTAGCATTCTCCACCTCGTTTCTGTCAGTGGTGTTAACTCGTTGTTTTACTTATACCCGATCGTCAAGGGATCCGCCAACTGTGATAGCGTCTGCGGTTTTAAACGCTATATTCATGTCATGATTCACAGTTCTGTAAGCAAGAAGATTTATATACATTTTCTTTTGTGGCTTAGATCTTAAAAGGATGCCCCTGATGATTAAGTTTAGTGCAACGCTTCTCGCCACGCTGATTGCAGCCAGCGTGAATGCCGCGACCGTCGATCTGCGCATAATGGAAACCACTGATTTGCATAGCAATATGATGGATTTCGATTATTACAAAGATACGGCGACTGAAAAATTCGGCCTGGTGAGGACGGCAAGTCTGATTAATGCAGCACGCAACGAAGTCAAAAACAGCGTGCTGGTCGATAACGGCGATCTGATTCAGGGCAGCCCGCTTGGGGATTACATGGCGGCCAAAGGGCTTAAAGCGGGTGAAACACATCCGGTATATAAAGCGCTCAACACGCTGGACTACGCAGTTGGCAACCTTGGTAATCATGAATTTAACTACGGCCTCGACTATCTGCATAAGGCACTCGCTGGCGCGAAATTCCCCTACGTAAACGCCAATATCATCGACGTTAAGACCCAAAAGCCGCTGTTTACCCCTTATCTGATTAAAGACACCGAGGTTGTCGATAAAGAGGGTAACAAGCAAACGCTGAAAATTGGCTACATCGGCTTTGTGCCGCCGCAAATCATGACCTGGGATAAAGCCAACCTCAGCGGTAAAGTGACCGTGAACGACATCACCGAAACCGCACGTAAATATATTCCGGAGATGCGGGAAAAAGGCGCGGATATAGTAGTAGTGATTGCTCACTCCGGCCTTTCTGCCGACCCGTATCAGACCATGGCGGAAAACTCCGTTTATTACCTCAGCGAAGTCCCGGGCGTGGACGCCATTATGTTTGGCCATGCTCATGCCGTCTTCCCGGGGAAAGATTTTGCCAACATCAAAGGGGCAGATATCACGAAAGGTACGCTCAATGGCATACCTGCAGTCATGCCGGGCATGTGGGGCGATCATCTGGGCGTGGTCGACCTGGTGCTGAATAACGACAGCGGGAAATGGCAGGTCACCCAGGCGAAAGCCGAGGCACGCCCGATTTACGACGCCGCAGCGAAAAAATCCCTGGCCGCTGAAGACACGAAAATCGTTAAGATCCTGAAGGGCGATCACGACGCCACGCGCGAGTTCGTCAGCAAACCCATCGGCAAATCCGCCGACAACATGTACAGCTATCTGGCACTGGTGCAGGACGATCCCACCGTGCAGGTCGTGAACAACGCGCAGAAAGCGTATGTGGAGCACTTTATCCAGGGGGACCCGGACCTGGCAAAACTGCCGGTGCTCTCCGCCGCCGCGCCATTTAAGGTCGGCGGGCGTAAGAACGATCCGGCAAGTTTTGTGGAAGTCGAAAAAGGCCAGCTGACCTTCCGTAATGCCGCTGATTTGTATCTCTATCCCAACACCCTGGTGGTGGTAAAAGCCAGCGGTAAAGAGGTTAAAGAGTGGCTGGAATGTTCCGCCGGCCAGTTTAATCAGATAGATATTCACAGCAGCAAGCCGCAGTCGTTGATTAACTGGGATAGGTTCCGTACCTATAACTTTGACGTCATTGACGGCGTGGATTACCAGATTGATGTTTCACAGCCGGCCCGTTACGACGGCGAGTGCCAGACCATAAACCCGCAAGCGGAACGTATTAAAAACCTGACCTTTAACGGAAAACCGATCGACCCGAATGCCACTTTCCTGGTCGCAACCAATAACTATCGCGCCTATGGCGGCAAGTTCGCCGGTACCGGCGACAGCCATATCGCCTTTGCGTCGCCGGATGAAAACCGCGCGGTGCTGGCTGCATGGATAAGCGCTCAAACGAAAAGCGCCGGTGAAATTCACCCGGCGGCTGATAACAACTGGCGTCTGGCACCGATTCACAGCGATAAGAAACTGGATATTCGATTTGAAACGTCACCGTCCGATAAGGCCGCGGCGTTTATCAAAGACAAAGGACAGTATCCGCTGAAGAAAGTCGCCACCGACGATGTCGGCTTTGCGATTTATCAGTTGGATTTGAGTAAGTAACGTTAATGCCGGATGACGCAGTCCACAGCGCCATCCGGCAATACTTTACGCCGCCCGTTCGTCCCGTTGCGCCAGCACCTGCGGCAAATTCATTTCAATCCAGTCTGCCAGCGCAGCAACTTTATCGCTCACCTGCTCGCCCAACGGGGTCAGACTATACTCCACATGCGGCGGTACAACCGGATACGACACCCGGTTGATAAACCCATCCTGCTCCAGCGCCTGCAGTGACTGCGCCAGCATCTTTTCGCTGACGCCGCCCATTTTGCGACGTAAATCGCTGAACCGGTGCGTACCGTCACGTAGCGCCACCAGAATCAATACGCCCCAGCGACTGGTGACGTGTTTTAACACCTCGCGGGAGGGACACTGCTCGGCAAACAAATTGCCGTCGCGCAATTGTTGAGAAAGGGTCTGCGTGATCATCTTCATACTTACCTTTTTGTACGTACTTACTAAAAGTAAGTTTAGGTGCTAGTTTTACTAAACACAAGACAAATACCAAGGAGTTCCCCATGATTGCGATTACCGGCGCCACTGGCCAACTGGGCCAACACGTTATTGAAAGCCTGTTGAAAACCGTACCTGCCAGCCAGATAGTGGCGATTGTACGTAACCCAGCCAAAGCGACTGCGCTCAGCCAGCAGGGTATTACAGTCCGTCAGGCGGATTACACCGACGAAGCCGCCTTTACGACCGCTTTGCAGGGTATCGACAAGCTGCTGCTGATCTCGTCGAGCGAAGTCGGGCAACGTACTCCGCAGCATCGCAACGTGATTAACGCAGCGAAAGCTGCCCACGTGAAATTTATCGCCTATACCAGCCTGCTTCACGCCAATACCTCCCCGCTGGGGCTGGCTGATGAGCATGTGGCAACCGAGAAGATGCTGGCAGACTCCGGCATTGCCTACGCGTTGTTACGTAACGGCTGGTACACCGAAAACTATCTGGCGAGTGCGCCAGCCGCACTGGAGCATGGCGTGTTTATTGGGGCAGCAGGAGAAGGCAAAATCGCCTCGGCGACCCGCGCCGACTATGCTGCTGCCGCCGCGCGCGTTATCAGCGAAGATGGTCACGCCGGTAAAATCTACGAGCTGGCAGGCGATGAGGGCTGGACGCTGAGCCAACTGGCCGCTGAACTGGCCAAACAGAGTGGTAAAAAGGTGGTGTATCAGAACCTGAGTGAAGCCGATTTTGCCGCCGCGCTAAAAGGTTTTGGTCTGCCTGCCGGACTGGCGGACATGCTGGCCGACTCTGACGTCGGCGCCTCCAAAGGCGGACTCTTTGACGACAGCCATACGCTGAGCAAACTGATTGGTCGACCAACCACATCGTTGGCGGACAGCGTCAAAGGTATCGTGTAAGTGTTAAAAATCGGTTAATTGTGGTGGCATCCTCACGCATCCTCTCTGATAATGACAAGATGATGCGTGGGGAGAGATAACGTGCAAGGTGTACCTGAGCAGTTTTTTGATGAGAAAGACAGTGCCCGCTTTCGCCATCTGGCGCAGGTGCCAGGCGTTGAACTGTATCATGCGCACATCTCCCGTTATGCGTTTGAGCCTCACACCCATGAAGCTTTCGGCATTGGCGCGATTGAAGCCGGTGCCGAGCGTTTTCGCTATCGTGGCACGCAATACGTAGCGCCTGCCCACTCCGTTGTCACCATGAACCCCGATGAACTGCACACCGGTGAAGCCGAAACCGCCGACGGCTGGCGCTACCGGATGATCTACCTTGAGCCCGATCTTCTGGAAGAGATCACCGGGGTTCGTCACTGGTGGTTCCATGACGTTACCCGTCACGATCCGCTGCGTTCGCGTCAGATCTGTTCATTGATCCACGGTCTGTGGAACACCGAAGATCCGCTGGCGCAAAAAGGATTGCTGCTCGATCTGATCGATACATTCCAGCCGCTGGCTCGCCATACTCCGGTATTACCGGAGGGGGGACATCGTTTCGAACGCGTGCGTGAATATCTGCACGATAACTATATGCACCCTGTGACACTCGACGAACTGGCTCGCGTGGCATCACTCAGTCCCTGGCATTTCCAGCGCCAGTTCAAGTCTCATTTTCACGTCACACCGCATCAGATGCTGATGGCTGTCCGCCTGTGGCGGGCCAAAGGTTTTCTTACCTACGGCATGCCTGCTGCAGATGTGGCTGCCGCCACCGGACTGACCGACCAGTCACACCTCACCCGCGCCTTTACCCATCGCTATGGCATTACGCCGGTACGCTATCAGAAGCAGGTTTATTCGCGCTAATGCGCAATCTCATACAATACAGTGATGTTTTCCCTGCCTACACTCAGCGCTATGTTTAATGATGTGGATGTCAACAATGATTAGCGGTGTGTTGTATGCCCTGCTGGCCGGGCTGATGTGGGGATTAATTTTTGTCGGACCGTTGATCGTACCGGAATATCCGGCGGTATTACAGTCGATGGGGCGTTATCTGGCGCTGGGGCTGATCGCACTACCGTTGGCCTGGCTGGGTCGCGGACGCCTGCGTCAGTTGACGTGTAAAGACTGGGTAACCGCTCTGGCGTTAACCATGATGGGCAACCTGATTTATTATGTTTGTTTGGCCAGCGCCATTCAGCGCACCGGCGCCCCCGTTTCAACCATGATCATCGGCACATTACCGGTCGTGATCCCGGTCTTCGCGAACCTGCTTTATAGCCAACGTGACGGCAAATTATCGTGGTGGCGCCTGGCTCCCGCGCTGGTACTGATCGGCATGGGCCTGCTGTGTGTGAATATCTCTGAGCTGAGTCAGGGGTTGCCTGATTTTAGCGGCTGGCGATATGGTTCAGGCATCACTCTGGCGCTGATTTCCGTGGTGTGCTGGGCCTGGTATGCGCTACGCAATGCCCGCTGGCTGCGGGAAAACCCGGATAAGCACCCAATGATGTGGGCGACGGCTCAGGCACTGGTGACGCTTCCGGTTTCGCTGCTGGGGTACATCGCGGCCTGTCTGTGGCTGCGTGGACAAACACCAGAATTCTCGCTGCCCTTTGGCCCACGACCGGACGTGTTTATCGGCCTGATGATCGCCATTGCCGTATTGTGCTCGTGGGTCGGTGCACTGTGCTGGAACGTCGCCAGTCAGAAGTTGCCGACGGTGATCCTCGGACCGCTGATTGTCTTTGAAACACTGGCAGGCCTGTTGTACACCTTTATTCTGCGTCAGGAGATGCCGCCGTTGCTGACCCTGAGCGGCATCGCACTGTTAGTTGTCGGTGTGGTGGTCGCGGTCAGAGCCAAACCGGAAAAACCGAGCGTCGTCGTGGTTTCACCATCATGATGTGCCGGTGGCGCTACGCTAACCCGGCCTGCCTTGTAGGCCGGATAAGGCGTTTACGCCGCCTTCCGGCGCGACACTTTAAACACCGCCACAGTCTGATTCAGGCGTGCGGCCTGCTCTTCGAGCGCGGCAGCTGCAGAGGCAGACTCTTCCACCAGCGAGGCGTTTTGCTGTGTCACACGATCCATTTCGGCAACGGCCTGCCCGACTTGATCGATACCCCGACTCTGCTCATCGGACGCCGACGCAATTTCGCCCATAATATCGGTAACCTGGGTGACGGCACTGACAATTTCCGCCATCGTCTCACCCGCTTCATGCACCAGTGCCGTACCGGCATTGACCCGATTCCCTGAGTCATCAATCAGTGCCTTAATCTCTTTCGCCGCCTGAGCGCTACGCTGCGCCAGCGTGCGCACTTCACCTGCCACCACGGCAAAACCGCGCCCCTGTTCACCCGCACGCGCCGCTTCTACCGCCGCATTCAATGCCAGAATATTCGTCTGGAAAGCAATACCGTCAATAACCGTGGTAATTTGCGCAATTTTGCTGGAACTGGTGGCGATTTCATCCATCGTACGCACCACACCGTCGACCACTGCTCCGCCTTTCTGCGCCGTCTGCGAGGCATTTTTTGCCAGGCTGGTCGCCTGTCGCGCATTGTCCGCATTCTGTTTTACGGTGGCCGTGAGCTGTTCCATACTGGCAGCAGTTTCTTCCAGAGAGGCAGCCTGCTGTTCGGTACGAGAAGAGAGATCGTTACTGCCTGCGGCAATTTCACCCGCACCAGTATAGATAGTATCCGCACCGTCACGTACCACGCTAACCGTGTTCGCCAGCGCCTGCTGCATATCACGGACGTTCTGGGCCAGTAGCGCCATTTCGTTACTGCCATCGGCGGTAATATTGTGGGTCAGATCACCTGAAGCGATATGGCGAATATGCCCCATCACCTCGTGGAGTGGTTTCAGCAGGACACGCTGCATGGCAATCCAACTGACGATAATGACGGTTAACACAATCAACAGTACGGCGGATAACAACCAGATAATTTTCTGGTAATCATTTTCGTTATCCCGTACTCCCTCATTCGCCAGCGCGGCTTGCGCGGCACGCCACTCCTGATAAACCTCTTGCATGGCCGTCTGCTTTTGCTCGGCATTCTGTTTGAACATGTCTTCCAGCTTGCCTTCAGCCAGCAGCGCATTCATTTTGGCAAGGGTTGTCGAATAAATGCCGTACTGTTCTTCCAGTCGGTCTGCCAGACTTTCATCCAGACCCGGCGTTTCCGGCAGCGCGTAGTATTTATCGTAATGCTCTTTTGCGTCTGCCAGCAGGCGGTTCGCCGTGATCACCAGTTCTTTTAACTGGCCCCCGTTAACCTCGCTTGCCATCGTGCCCTGCAAACGTAACATGCCCCGGTTGAGCGTGACGCGAGCCTGGTTCAGGCTAATCCATGCATCGGTAAACTCCGCCACGTTCTGGCTGGAAAGTTGAGAAACGTTAAAATTTTCCTTATCGTTTTTAAGCGCGCCAATAAAAACGCCTGCGGAAATGAGCTGCATCGCGCCCAGGGCGAGTAACACGGTGATAAGTAAGGTTATCACTTTGATTCGTTTGAACATCTGTTGCCTTTTAGTTATGCAGGTATTGTCTGAGGTCTAACTATCGGCAGCCGCGCCCGCTTATTTAACCTTCTGACGCGGCTTTTTTCGCCGCTTTACGCCTTTTCAATAAGATTCAGCATGTTAACGAGATAAGAAATTTTCGTGACAGCTATCACAAATTCCCCCACCTCGAAAGGGGTATATCCTTTGCCATAAGTTGCATTTAAAATACATCTTATATTATTGAGAATGAGGTAACGGCTATGTCTTATCGCGATCAACCTTTAGGTGAACTGGCGCTCTCTATTCCTCGCGCGTCGGCACTGTTTCGTAAGTACGATATGGATTACTGCTGCGGCGGTAAGCAAACGCTGGCACGCGCTGCCGCACGTAAAGAGCTGGATGTGGAAGCTATCGAAGCGCAGCTCGCTCAGTTGGCTGAGCAGCCGCTGGAAAAAGACTGGCGCACCGTGGCACTGGCAGAAATCATCGACCATATCGTCATACGTTATCATGACCGCCATCGTGAACAGCTGCCGGAGCTGATCCTGCAGGCCACTAAAGTTGAACGTGTTCATGCCGACAAGCCGAGCGTACCGCGCGGTCTGGCGAAAAACCTGACCATGCTGCATGAAGAGCTGTCCAGCCACATGATGAAAGAAGAGCAAATTCTGTTCCCAATGATCAAACAGGGAATGGGGAGTCAGGCGATGGGACCAATCAGCGTGATGGAAAGCGAACACGACGAGGCCGGCGAACTGGTGGAAGTGATCAAGCACATCACCAACAACGTAACGCCGCCGCCAGAAGCCTGCACCACCTGGAAAGCCATGTATAACGGCATCAATGAGATGATCGACGATCTGATGGAACACATCAGCCTGGAAAACAATGTGTTGTTCCCACGAGCCCTCGCCGGGGAATAAGAAAAGGCGCCCGAGAGCGCCTTGATTGAATACGAGAGCCGCATCGCGGCTCTTTTTTATTAGCGTACACCTGCCATACGTTTCTTACCGATTAACAACCAGCCCAGACCCAGAGCGATAAACCACAGCGGCGTAACGATCAGCGCCTGACGGGTATCCTCTTCCAGCGTCAGCAGCACCAGTACGAAGACGAAGAACGCCATACATACCCAGCACATCAGCTTGCCTAACGGCATCTTGTAGATTGATTTCTCATGCAGGTGTGGACGCTGTTTGCGATACACCAGATAAGAGCAAAGAATGATGGTCCAGACAAACATAAACAGGATTGCCGACACGGTGGTGATCATAGTGAACGCACCGATTACGCTCGGGTTCACATAGAGCATGACCACGCCGCCCAACAGGCAGATACAGGAGAAGGTCAAGCCCTTCGCCGGCACCGCACGTTTAGACAGCTTAGCAAACGCTTTTGGCGCAACACCTTCCTGAGCCAGACCAAACAGCATACGGCTGGTAGAGAACACGCCGCTGTTTGCGGAAGAGGCCGCTGATGTCAGCACCACAAAGTTAATCAGGCTCGCCGCCGCTGGCAGACCTACCAGCACAAACAGTTCAACGAATGGACTCCTGGTGGGAACCACCGAGCTCCACGGCGTCACGGACATAATCACGATCAACGCGAAAACGTAGAACATGATGATACGGATTGGAATCGAGTTAATCGCGCGCGGCAGAGACTTTTCCGGATCTTTAGTTTCTGCAGCCGTCGTACCCACCAGTTCAATACCGACAAATGCGAAGACCGCTATCTGGAAGCCCGCAAAGAAGCCACTCAGACCTTTCGGGAACCAGCCACCGTCATTCCACAGATGTGTGAACGAGGCCTGAACGCCGGTTGGCGACTGGAAGTGCGTCAGTACCATCACCAGACCGACGACAATCAGGCCGACAATGGCGACGATTTTGATCATCGCAAACCAGAACTCCATCTCACCAAACATTTTCACCGTGGCGAGGTTAAGAGCCAGCAACAGAATGATCACCGCCAGCGATGCCACCCAGTCTGACAGTCCGGGGAACCAGAATTGCGCATACGCTGTAATGGCAACGACATCTGCCATCCCGGTAACCACCCAGCAGAACCAATAGGTCCAGCCGGTAAAATACCCGGCCCATGGCCCGAGCAGGTCGGAAGCGAAATCACTAAAGGATTTGTATTCGAGATTCGAGAGCAGCAATTCTCCCATTGCCCGCATCACGAAAAACAGCATAAAACCGATGATCATATAGACAAAAATGATCGACGGCCCGGCGAGGCTGATGGTTTTCCCGGACCCCATAAACAGGCCGGTACCGATAGCACCACCAATTGCAATAAGTTGAATATGACGGTTTGTGAGATTGCGCCGTAGCGACTGTTCAGACGAAGCCTCTTCAACGGCTTCGACTTTTACCTGATCTACCATGTTTTTTCTTCCTGTACCTGTCTGTGTTGTTCAGGCTCTACGGCCTTTAGTGTGTCTATGATACGACGATCCTGTTGGCAGGACTCATCGATATTAGGTAAGAATCGGCGGGATGAATACTAAGATTTAGATATAATGTTAATTTTATGTTTAAAGTGAGTGTCATATCACTCTGATAGCGAGAATCAGTTCACAAAAATACACGCAATATCATCATTTGCAAGATAAAATATCGACATTGGCATAACAATAGATTTTTCACGCTATTTTGTTGCTCCCCCCTGCGTCGGGGGGAACAGAAGTCACTGCTTACAGGATTTCAAGCAGCTCAACTTCAAATACCAGCGTGCTGAACGGAGGAATGGACGCGCCAGCGCCACGCTCACCGTAAGCCAGTTCCTGAGGAATAGTCAGTTCCCATTTGGAACCTACCGGCATCAGGGTCAGTGCTTCAATCCAGCCAGGGATCACGCCGTTAACCGGGAATTCCGCCGGTTCACCACGCGCAACAGAGCTGTCAAACACGGTACCGTCGATCAGTTTACCGGTATAGTGCACGCGAACGTGATCGGTACGTGCCGGGATAGCACCTTCGCCCTGCGTCAACACACGGAACTGCAGACCGGATTCAGTGCTGTTCACACCGTCTTTCTCACGGTTTTCTTCCAGATATTTGACGCCATCAGCCGCCATAGCCTGAAAACGCTCGCGACGTACTGCATCAGCACGTTCGTGAATTTCACGCAGCGCACGGTGCACAACATCAACAGGCACTGCCGGGTGTTTACCTTCCAGCGCATCAGCGATACCCGCTACCAGCGCTTCAGGCAACAGCCCTTCCAGACCGGATTCGCTCAGCTGCTGTCCTACCTGCAAACCAATGCCGTAGCTTGCTTGCGCTTCGATAGTGTCAAAAGTCGGGGTAGCCATCATATTTCCTTTCATCGGATGTAAAGTAGCGGGCAGCATATCAGCCATGCCGCATCCGGTAAAACTTTGTCTCTGGAACAGATGACAAATCGCGAGGAAAAAGAAACAATGCTATTGCCCGCACCAATGTCACGAAAGCGGGTACCTGAACAAGTATCATAGAGTTAGCGATCTATACTCTATGACAGAGGAACGAGACGCGGAGCAGGAGGAAAGCCATGCCCGGGCGCTTTGAATTAAAACCAACCCTGGCGAAAATCTGGCATGCACCGGACAATTTTCGCATTATGGACCCGCTACCGCCTATGCATCGCCGTGGCATTATTGCTGCTGCCATCGTGCTGGTGATAGGTTTCCTGCTTCCTTCCAGTGACACCAACGATACCCCGGTGGTCACGCGTAATGCACAGCTGGATTTGCAGTCGCAGTCCCAGCCGCCAACTGAAGCGCAGCTTCAGGCGCAGTTGATCGCACCACAAAATGATCCCGGCCAGGTGGCTCCAGTTGCACCGGAACCCATCCAGGAAGGCGATCCCGATACACAGACACAGAGCCAGCAATCACAGCCTCAGACGCAGCCCTTTCAGCAAAATAGTGGTATTGAGCAGCAGTGGCGTACCTACCGCGTAGATTCCGGAAAAACGCTGGCCCAGGTCTTCCGGGACCATAATCTTCCACCGACCGATGTGTACGCAATGGCGCAGGTAGAAGGCGCAGGAAAACCGCTGAGCAACCTGAAAGACGGTCAGATGATCCAAATCAGGCAGAATGCTAACGGGGTGGTGACCGGGTTAACCATTGATAGTGGAAATGGTCAGCAGGTATTGTTTACCCGCCAGCCCAACGGCAGCTTTATTCGCGCACGCTAAGACCGTCTCAGTCAACAGGCCTGATGCGCATAGCGTCATCAGGCATCAAGGTGAAGCACTAACGCTTCACCTTATTCACCCACCAAATCCCCGAACAGACCAGCACCAGCGCCACCGCATATTTCCATTCGAGAATGTTCTCACCGAGAAAAATTGACGACAGCACCGCCCCTGAAACCGGGATCAGGAAGTTAAACGGCGCGATCATTCCCACGCGGTTGTACTTGAGCAAAATGCTCCACAAAGCGAAGGCCACCGATGAAAGCAACGTCAGGTAACCCAGAATAGCCACTGAAGCAGAGCCGTGTACGGTCAGTGTCCCGCCAAAAGCATAACCGCCGATAACTAACGCCAGACCGCCCATCCCCAGTTGGTAACCTGTCATGACCGTTGGGTCTACCGTCTGAGAAATGCGTTTACCGTATAGCGTGGCCGCAGAGAGAATAAAGGCCGCCATCACGACTGAACCGTCCCCTAACAGGTTGAAACTAAAATCCATTCCACTGTTGAAGTTCACCACCATCACGCCGGTAAAGCCCAGAATACAGCCCAGAGTTTTGTTGTAACTCAGCTTGTCATTTTGATAGATAAAGTGGGCCAGCAACACGCTAAAGAACGTACCGGTGGCATTCATGATTGAGCCCTTCACGCCCGTCGTGAACGCCAGACCGATATAAAAGAAAATGTATTGCAGCGAGGTTTGCGTCAACCCAAGGAGCGTAAGCTGGCCAAACTGACGCGGGCTTAACCTGCCAATCGGTTTACGTTGCACCATCGCCAGCAGCAACAGCAATAATCCCGCAAACAGGAAACGGTATCCGGCAAAGACAATTTTTGACGGAATGTCATCCGTGGCAATCTGGAAAACCTCGTATCCGCTTTTTATCGCCGGATAAGCGCTTCCCCACAACAGGCAACAGAAAGCTGCGCCCAGGTAGACAACATTTTTACGCGCGAACAGAGGTTGGTGCGTTGGTTCCATTCCATCACCACTTTGAAATAATGTTTTATTTTTATGATTATCCCGAAAAGGACAAAGAATAGCCAGAGCGAAAAACAGGAGGGTAGAAAAGCAAAACGCCGACACAAGGCCGGCGCTTTTTACGAAATTGTCAGAATAAAAACTTATTCTGCAACTACGTTTACAGTCAGCTTAGCAAACACTTCGCTGTGAACCTGGAAGCTCACTTCGTGCTCACCAGTGGTACGCAGAACGCCGTTCGGCAGACGAACTTCGCTCTTAGCAACGTCAACGCCAGCTGCAGTTACAGCGTCAGCGATGTCGCGAGTACCGATGGAACCGAACAGTTTACCTTCGTCGCCTGCTTTAGACGCGATGGTAACGGTTTCCAGTGCATTGATTTTCTCAGCACGAGCTTCAGCAGCGGCCAGAACGTCAGCCAGTTTGGCTTCCAGTTCAGCGCGACGCGCTTCGAAAAATTCAACGTTTTTCTTGGTAGCAGGAACAGCTTTACCCTGTGGTACCAGGAAGTTACGAGCATAGCCCGCTTTAACGTTAACCTGATCACCCAGGCTACCCAGGTTTGCTACTTTATCAAGCAGAATAACTTGCATTACCTTATCCTCTCAAAGTCGTATTAATGGACCGTGACCGATTACTGATGACGATCAGTGTACGGCAGCAGGGACAGGTAGCGAGCGCGTTTGATAGCGCGAGCCAGCTGACGCTGGTATTTTGCACGGGTACCGGTGATACGGCTTGGGACAATCTTACCGCTTTCGGTGATGTAGTTTTTCAGCGTAGCGATATCTTTATAGTCGATCTCTTGAACGCCTTCCGCGGTGAAACGGCAGAACTTGCGACGACGGAAATAACGTGCCATATGGCTAGTCTCCAGAATCTATCAATTCAATCTGCTCGGCATGCAGAACCATTTTGCTCAGGCCGTTCTTTGCCTTATGGCAAGAGATGAACCCCTGAACGGTCACTGCGCTACCGACCGTTATACTGTGAGTAATGGCCTGGTTTTCGTGTCCGCTAATAATAACGGGCATTTGGCACCACGCCTGCCGGTGAAACCCGGCTTCCTCCTGCACAGAACGATGCTCAAGCACGAACTGGCAATGAGGAATTCCTGATGGACTGACCTTTCGAAGGGGAGCCCTGCACACGGTGCCGGACAGCGCCAGACGGTTGGTCATCAGAAATTACTCTTCAGAATCCCCAGCTTCAGCATCATCTGCGGTTTCGTTAGCGAAATCATCGCGACGTTCACGACGCTCGTCTTTCGCTTTAACCATCGGAGATGCTTCGGTAACAGCGTGTTTAGTACGCATAACCATGCTGCGGATAACGGCATCGTTGAAGCGGAAGGTAGTTTCCAGCTCATCGATCACTTCCTGCGGCGCTTCAACGTTCATCAGAACGTAGTGAGCTTTGTGCAGTTTGTTGATCGGGTAAGCCAGCTGACGGCGGCCCCAGTCTTCCAGACGGTGGATCGTGCCTTCTGCACCAGTGATGGCAGCAGTGTAGCGTTCGATCATACCCGGAACCTGTTCGCTCTGGTCAGGATGGACCATAAAAACGATTTCGTAATGACGCATCGAATTGCTCCTTACGGATTATTCAGCCTCCTGTCTGGGTCAGCCGAGGCCCATGGAGGCAAGGAACGTGTTAAAGGTCGGCTGAAAAATGACGCGTCATAATACTGAGGTCAGCCGCTAAACTCAAGGTGCTTGTACGATTATTTACCATGCCGCCATTAATACATATCCAGCAGCATTTTGACGCTGATACAAATGGAGACAACGACAATCATCGGCCGGATAACTTTCTTCCCGCGCGTCAGTACAACCGTCGCGCCAAGACGTGCTCCGAGGGACTGCCCGGCAAACATCACCAGCCCCAGCGACCAGATCATTTTACCGCCGAAAATGAAAAACAAAATCGAAGCGATATTCGACGCCAGATTAATAAAGTTAGAGTGAATTTGCGCCTTATCGATGCTGTATCCCCACAACAAGATATAGCTGAGCGTATAAAAAGAGCCGGCCCCAGCCCCGAGAAATCCATCATAAAAACCAATGCAACCACCACCGATCAACGAAAAGAGAAACAGGGAGATCTTTTGCTTTCTCTTCGGTTCGCTAAGATTAGGCGCAAAAATAAAGTAGATAGCGACGGCAATAATCAGTACTGGCAGCAGTTTTTTCAGCAGTTCTGGTTCAATGAACTGAATAAGCGTCGTACCTAATGCCGAACCAATAAAAGCAGATAAGAACACATACTTATGTTCCTGTACGTTGATGTGCCCCCGGCGTAAAAAGTAAATCCCAGAGGTAAGCGAACTGCCCAACGCCTGAATCTTATTGGTTGCTAGCGCGTTAGCCGGGGGTAAACCGGAAATCAGTAATGCGCCAATAGAGAGAAACCCGCCGCCACCTGACACCACGTTAATAAAGCCAGCCACCAGCGCGAACATAAACATAATCACAAAGTAGCTGAAATCCATGAATGAAGTATCCATAAGTTTTTTCCTTATAATCATAAAGTTATGTTGATTATAAGGCCCACTATAAACGGCGTACTCCTCTGGTTAAATTGACAATTTGGTAAGAGTTTATGCCTGGTAAACAGGTATTTTTTATCGCAGCGGTAGATATCAGCTGACTGTTAATTAAAGGAAAGATGGCAATGCGGTAATTTTTTGAACAACTGCATCAGAAATGGTCGCTATCGACTACGTTGGTTGCGGTTAAAATTACATCAGAAGCTAACGACTCACAGGAGACAAGCAACCAAAGACCGCAGTCGAGGAGGTACATATGCGAGCCCGTGTTTTGACCCTTCTGGCTGTGCTTTTGCTTAGCGCAAATGCAATGGCAGCCATCAAAATTGACAATCATCAGGCCAGAAATATGGATGATGTACAGAGCTTAGGCGTAATTTACATAAATCATAACTTCGCCACTGAAAGTGAAGCCACTCAGGCTCTGAACGAAGAGACAGATGCGCAAGGCGCAACTTACTACCATGAGATCCTCATCAGAGAACCCGGTAGTAACGGTAACATACACGCCAGCGCAGACATTTATCGCTAGCACCCGGAAATAACCAACAAGAACATTGCCACAGTTTAACTTGCCCCCTTCATTGGGGGCTTTTTTTTGCATGAAGGCGTTACCCCGAGCGGATCGATCGGTTACACACACCCAGAAGTGTACGTAGCCCGGGGCAACCGTTTCACGTCTGCCCGTAATAAGCATCAGGTCCATGCTTACGCATAAAATGCTTTTTCATCAAATAACCATCAATGGGGTTTAGCGCCGGGTTGATGCCGCGCGCAATCCACGCCATTTTCGCCACTTCTTCCATCACCACCGCGTTATGCACCGCATCGTGGGCATCTTTCCCCCAGGCAAACGGCCCGTGCTGATACACCACAATTCCCGGCATATGCAGCGGCTCGGCGTCGCCCAGCGTTTCGATAATCACTTTGCCGGTGTTCAGTTCGTACTCGCCCTGCACTTCTGCTTCGTTTAACGCCCTGGTACAGGGAATATCGCCAAAGAAGTAGTCCGCATGCGTGGTGCCTAGCGCCGGGATCGCCAGCCCCGCCTGCGCCCATGCGGTGGCATGGGTGGAGTGGGTATGGACAATGCCACCAAGCGACGGGTAACGGCGATAGAGTTCAAGATGCGTCGCGGTGTCTGATGACGGGCGATACTGCCCGTCCACCACCTTGCCAGACATATCGACCACCACCATATCGTCCGCTTTCATGGTTTCATAAGCGACGCCGCTGGGCTTGATCACCACCCGCTCGCTTTCACGGTCGATGGCACTGACATTGCCCCAGGTAAAGGTCACCAGCCCGTAACGCGGCAGATCCATGTTGGCTTCAAACACCTGCTGTTTCAGCTTTTGCACTATGCCGCCTCCACCAGACCTGCGTTGGCCATACGCGCTTTCACCCAATCACGCGCTTTCGCCACTTCCGCCGCCGGGTCTTCAGCCGTTTCGCTCCACATCTCAATCAGATAGGGCCCGCAATAGCCACTCTGTTTGAGCGTTTCGAAGCAACGTTCGAAATCCACCACGCCTTCGCCAAACGGGACGTTTTTGAAGACGCCCGGTTTAGTGTCTTTGACGTGAACCGCGACGATATGCCCCATTCCAGCCTGCAATTCCATCTGCACGTCGTTGTCCCACGCTGACAGATTGCCGATATCCGGGTAAAGCTGGAACCACGGGTTGTTGAGATAGTGGGCATAGCCCAGCGCCTTGCTGATGGAGTTCATCAACGGATAATCCATGATCTCCATCGCCAGCGTCACCTGCGCACGGCTTGCCATCTCGACGCTCTCTTTCAGCCCGTCCCGGAAACGGCGACGCGTTTCGTTGTTCGCTTCCTGATAGTAAACGTCATAGCCCGCCAGTTGGATCACGCGAATACCCACGTCCTGCGCGAACTGGATGGCTTTACGCATAATCTCCAGCCCCTGCAACCGCACGGCGTCGTCTTCACTACCCAGCGGGAAGCGACGATGCGCAGAGAGACACATAGAAGGCACACGCACGCCGGTTTCGACAATCGCATTCACCAACGCCAGACGTTGCTCGCGGCTCCAGTCCAGACGCGACAGGCGATCGTCGGTTTCATCCACCGACATCTCGACAAAATCGAACCCTAGCGTTTTCGCCAGTTGCAGCCTTTCCCGCCAGCACTCCCCGGCGGGGAGCGCTTTTTCATAGATGCCAAGTGGGATCTGTTTGGATAACATATCCGCTCCTTATCCCCACAGTTGGGCAATGGAACGTTTGAACTGACGCGCAGCCTCCACAGGAGAGGCGGCGTCTCGGATACTGCGACCGGCAATAAAGACATGAATCGGAATCCCCTGGAACAGCGGTAGGTCTTCCAGCGCCAGCCCCCCGGTAACAGTGACTTTGAAGCCCATATCGGACAGACGTTTGATCGCCGTAATGTCCGCTTCGCCCCACGCCACGCCTGCGGCCTGTGCGTCACGACTGCGATGATAAACCACCTGCCCAATGCCCGCTTCGCGCCACTCTTGTGCTTGTTCCCACGTCCAATAGCCAGTCAGTTCAATCTGTACGTCGCCGTTAAACTCGTGCGCTACGTCCAGCGCACCTTTAGCGGTGTTGATATCTGCACAGCAAATCACAGTGACCCAGTCAGCGTTGGCTTCGAAGCACATACGAGAGAGGATTTTGCCCGCATCGGCGATTTTGGCGTCTGCCAGCACGATTTTATGCGGGTAGAGTGCTTTCAGATCGCGAACGGCACGTACGCCTTCTGCAACACAAAGGATGGTGCCGACCTCGATGATATCCACCTCTTCGGCAATCAACCGTGTTGTTTCATACGCAGAAGCCATTGATTGGTTATCCAGCGCAACCTGCAACATAGGTAATGGCATTTTATTGTTCCTTTAAACAGCCGCCGCAGTGGCGTTATCAATTAAATCCAGCACTTCCTGCGCGGTGCGGCAGGCGCGTAAACGGTCAAAATTGGCTTCATCATCAAACAGGTTCACAATCTGCATGATGCCGACTTCCTGATGCGTGTTGGCATCAACTGCCGCCATCGTTATCAGGATATCGACCGGGTCATTATCTTCGTGGTTAAACACCAGCGGTGTTTGCAGCGTGACCAGCGCAAAACCGGTTTTCTTGACCCCTTCCTCCGGACGTCCATGCGGCATAGCAAGGCCAGGCGCAATCACAAAGTACGGACCAAACTGTTCTACTCCGTCGAGGATGGCCTGGTAGTAACGTGGTTCAACCACATCTGCAGCCACCAGCAGATCGACGCCGATTTTCACCGCCTCCTGCCAGGTCTCCGCTTCAGCCTGCAAGCGGATGGAGTTATTTTCTGCCAGCGAATCACGTAGTTTCATAGCGAGCCCTTATTTCACGTCCTGTGGAAAGTGTTCTTTAATCACTTCCAGCAGTTTTGGACCAAAATCAGCGGGAGACAGCATGTTGCGCACCCCCACTACATACTTATTGCCAGAAACGGTAATTTCGCCGGCGATATGGGTAGAGGCGATGATGATATCCGCGCCGCTCAGTTCACTTTTGTACTCACCCACTGCGCAGCTATTCACCGTGTGGTCAATATTTGACTGAGTTAAAAACTGATCCACCTTCATTTTCATGATCATGGAACTGCCCTGTCCATTGCCACATACAGCCAGAATACGTACGGTCATAATCGGAACTCCTTATTAAGCAGAGTGTTCTGCCAGTTGTTTTTCTGCGTCTTCCTCAGCACGCAATGAGCGTCCTGCGAAGAACATATAAGCCAGTGCAATCACAATAATGACGGCCATAAAGGCGATACCGATGGAGAAGAAGCCCTGCATCATCGGTGGTGCCAGAATCGACCAGTCCGCCATCCCCATCCAGGCGCTCATACCGGTGAGTTTCACCGCCCAAACGCAGCCAAATATTTCGATCATGCCCATCACCAGACAAATCTTGAGCGCCGCTCGCCAGCCGCCAAAATGGTTAGCAAATACGCCGATAGTGGCGTTAGAGAAGAACATTGGAATAAAGCCGGGGATAATCAGAATGGAAGAGCCAAGGCCTACCAGAATGCCAACAGCAATCAGTTGGCCGATGGTGCCCCACATAAAACCCCAGACCACAGCGTTTGGGGCAAAGCTGTATATCGCCGCACAGTCAATCGCCAGTACCGCCCCAGGAATCAAACGTTGAGAAATACCGTTGAACGCTTCTGAAAGTTCAGCAACGAACATACGTACACCCTGGGTGATGATGAAAATGGCAACAGCGAACGAGAAACCGGTTTGCAGAATGTAGACCGTCCAGTGCACTTTACCCGCCATCGCCTGCACGGTGTCGATGCCAAAGGAGAGCAGGATGGCGCCAAAGAAAATGGTCATGACAATTGCAGTCGAAACAATATTGTCGTGGAAAATATTCAGCCAGCCAGGCAACTTGAGGTCTTCGACGCTCTCTTCTTTCTTGCCCAGAAACGGTGCAATTTTATAGGCGATCCACGAGGCGAACTGCTGTTGGTGGCCGATGGAGAAACCACAGCCGTCTGTCACTTCCTGCGTCGGCTTGTACATCATGTTGGAGGTAATGCCCCAATAAAGCGAAACCAGAATCGCGGTGCAGATAATGGTCGTCCACATGGAGTAGCCGAAAATAAACAGCGTGACGGCAATCAATCCCGCCTGCTGGAACATGATGTGGCCGGTCAGCATGATGGTGCGAATACCGGTAATCCGCCGCAGCAACACGTAACAGATATTCAGCGCCAGCGCTAACAGCACCGCATAGCCCACCCAGCTATAGGCATCCCCCATGCGTTCGATGGTCGCCATCATCGAGGCATAGGTATCGGAAATCGCACCGTTGATACCGTAAACCTCGGACATCTTCGCTACTACTGGTTTGAACGTGCTGGTGAGAATGCCAGACCCCGCCTGCAGCAGCATAAAGCCGATGATCGTTTTGATCGTGCCTTTGATAATGACGCTGACACTTTTACGCAACAGGATGTAGCCGAGACAGGTCACAATCCCCAACAGCAGTGGGGCGTTAGTCATAACCTGATTAAAAAAGACGGTAAAGATGTTGTAGAGGATCTCCATAACGATCTCCAGTAGACGAAGTTGCTGAACATTCATTACAGATGCCCAGGATGTTGTGCCCCCACTCTAGTTTTCAAAAGTAATCACAACAAGATTGAATTTGATTAAATGTGATACAGTACGCAAATAATTCTCTCACTGTAAGAAAGGTCTTGTTCGCTATTCAACGATAAAAAAATAATTCAATATAAAACAAACAAATACAATCAAATCCTGATACAGGAATTACTTATAACCCTGTTAATCCTGCCTATCCCTTGCGGTGACATAAAAAATCAGCACATTGCCTTCTTGATAAAATGATGTCAGTATCAATCAAATTAAATCACATTATGATTCAATATGAATAAACATGAGGGTAAATGCGATGAGTAAAGTAAAAAGTATCACGCGTGAATCATGGATCCTGAGCACGTTCCCGGAGTGGGGTAGCTGGCTAAACGAAGAGATCGAACAGGAACAGGTTGCGCCAGGCACCTTTGCTATGTGGTGGCTGGGCTGTACCGGAATTTGGCTGAAATCAGAAGGCGGGACGAACGTCTGCGTCGATTTCTGGTGCGGAACAGGCAAGCAGAGTCACGGTAATCCACTGATGAAAGCGGGCCATCAGATGCAGCGCATGGCAGGTGTGAAGAAACTGCAGCCAAACCTGCGCACCACGCCGTTTGTTCTCGATCCTTTCGCCATTCGTCAGATCGACGCGGTACTGGCCACTCACGATCATAACGATCACATTGATGTGAACGTCGCAGCAGCCGTCATGCAAAACTGCGCTGCCGATGTCCCGTTTATCGGACCAAAAACCTGTGTGGATTTATGGATTGGCTGGGGCGTGCCGAAAGAGCGTTGTATCGTGGTCAAACCGGGCGATGTGGTGAAAGTGAAAGACATTGAAATTCATGCACTTGACGCGTTTGACCGTACGGCTCTGATCACCCTTCCAGCCGATCAAAAAGCAGCGGGCGTACTGCCGGACGGCATGGACGAACGCGCAGTAAACTACCTGTTCAAAACACCGGGAGGTACGTTGTACCACAGCGGTGACTCCCACTACTCCAACTACTACGCGAAACACGGCAACGAACATCAGATCGACGTGGCGCTCGGCTCCTACGGTGAGAACCCGCGTGGTATTACGGACAAGATGACCAGTTCCGACATGCTGCGTATGGCGGAAGCACTGAACACCAAAGTGGTGATCCCTTTCCATCATGATATCTGGTCAAACTTCCAGGCCGATCCGCAGGAGATCCGTATTCTGTGGGAGATGAAAAAAGATCGTTTGAAATATGGCTTTAAGCCGTTTATCTGGCAGGTTGGCGGCAAATTCACCTGGCCACTGGATAAAGATAATTTCGAGTACCACTATCCCCGTGGATTTGACGATTGCTTCACGATCGAGCCGGATTTACCGTTTAAATCCTTCCTGTGAGTTAAAAAACGCCGGGGAAGCCCGGCGTAAAAAAAATAATGGCAAAAAGATGAATATATTAGAACGGACACTTCCCAGTCGCAGGCATTATGGGCTGGCTACATTTATTGGCTTAATTGCCGGGATTGTTTCCGCATTTGTGAAATGGGGAGCCGAAGTCCCTCTTCCTCCACGTAGCCCAACAGACCTATTTATAAGCGCTTGCGGACCAGAATCATTAATGAGAGCAGCAGGACAAATAGACTGCTCTCGAAATTTTCTCAATCCACCCTATATTTTTCTTCGCGACTGGCTTGGTGTAGCGGACCCTAATTCTGCGGTTTATATTTTTGCCGGACATGTATTCAATTGGGTTGGTGTAACGCACATCATCTTTTCGGTTGTGTTCGCCGTAGGATACTGCGTTGTGGCCGAAATATTCCCAAAAATCAAGCTATGGCAGGGGTTATTGGCCGGTGCGTTAGCCCAACTTTTTGTCCACATGATTTCATTCCCTATCATGGGGTTAACCCCCTCTCTCTTCACCCTACCCTGGTATGAACACGTATCAGAAATATTTGGTCATTTAGTGTGGTTCTGGTCTATTGAGATTATTCGCCGGGATTTACGTAATAGAATAACGCGGGAACCAGACCCTGAAGTTTCATCAGGCATACTACGATAATACGTCCCCTTAACCAGTTCCCTCTTCCTGTGACTAAGGGGGCAGTATTAGTTTCATGACGCCGGGAATCTTCAGCAACAGGCGAGCGATTCCTGACGTTGTGACACCAGAAAGAGCGATGGACGGCGGGTACTACCACTCACTCAAGTCAGCATTTGCCGTAGAGTTCAGCACATTGAAGATGCTTTTCAGCTTTTACTTTAGTATTTTCAGGCTATTTCAAATATCATCTTTTAAAATCAATTTGTATCGGAATAGCTCATGACTGAAGCACAAAGACATCAAATATTGCTGGATATGCTGGCGCAATTGGGCTTTGTTACCGTTGAGAACGTGATTGAGCGCCTGGGGATTTCACCGGCCACAGCACGCAGGGATATCAACAAACTCGACGAGAGCGGCAAACTCAAGAAAGTCCGTAACGGTGCAGAAGCCATTACCCAGCAGCGCCCACGCTGGACACCGATGAATCTGCACCAGGCACAGAATCACGATGAAAAAGTTCGCATTGCCAAAGCGGCATCCCAGTTAGTGAATGCAGGTGAAAGCGTGGTGATCAACTGCGGCTCAACCGCATTCCTGCTCGGACGTGAAATGTGCGGCAAACCCGTGCAGATCATCACGAATTATCTGCCGCTGGCAAACTATCTGATCGACCAGGAGCATGAAAGCGTGATCATCATGGGAGGGCAATACAACAAGAGCCAATCCATCACACTTAGCCCACAGGGCAGCGAGAATAGCCTGTATGCCGGACACTGGATGTTTACGAGTGGTAAAGGACTGACCGCTGATGGACTGTATAAAACCGATATGCTGACGGCAATGGCAGAGCAAAAGATGCTTAACGTGGTCGGCAAACTGGTCGTGCTGGTCGATAGCAGTAAAGTTGGAGAACGCGCGGGAATGTTGTTCAGCCGTGCCGATCAAATCGATATGCTGATTACCGGCAAAAATGCTAACCCTGAGATCCTGGAACAACTTGAAGCTCAGGGCGTGAACATTTTACGGGTTTAAAGGTGCTGGCGGAAAAACGATACTGTCGCAGCGAGCGCTTCTGGCGTGATGCGGTGTCGGACACCCGCTTCCCACAGGCAGGTTAGATTGTTATCCAGACCTGCCTGAATTAACGCCTGCTGCAAACGGAAAGTTTCCACAGCCGGAACCACATCGTCATCCTGACCATGCCACAACAGCAATGGTCTGTCGGCCAGACGTTGCAACTGATGTGTAACATCCCACTCGGCCAGTGGGGCGATAATCTTATCAAATTCCGCCCGCTGTTCTGGCGTCTGAACCGCTACAGGGGGAAAAAGCGTTTGTGCAAGCCGGGTAAAATAACCCGACCCCATCAGGCTAGCTGCACATTTTACGTCAGGATGGCGTGCCATAATGCCCAGAGCCGTCATTGCCCCCATTGAGGCCCCCCCAACGGCAAGACGTTCATCTGATAGCCAATTTTCCGCCACCAGCGCCGCACGTAACGTCGTAAACTCCTGCATATTTTGCTGCAAAATCTGCCAGAAGCGATACATTCTCCCCTGTACATCGCTAGTGAAGCGGGCACCATGATCGGGCGCATCTGGCATCACGACCCGGAATCCGGCCTGTGCCAGAGCAACGGCAAAATAGCTGTAGACCAGACCGGAGGAGGTAAACCCGTGATAGAAGATAATACAAGGAAGTGGACACTCGCGTTTACCCGCAGGAACTGCGTGCAGGACAGGGATACCAGCCAGCTGGCGTGTTTCAATTTCTATCATTTGTCGCCTCTTTTTTTCTGGTATGCCATGGAGAAATACTTAACGCAAGTGAATGTGTTCAGCAATGATTCATAATGTTGAGAACTGGGTTACGCTTTCGCAACATTTTCATTCGAAAATCGCGTGAGAGATAACAATTCGGGAACATTCCCCTAAAGGGAATTTAATAAGGCACTACACTATGGCTATCAGGAAACGAGATAGAGTTATGCGTCGGTTTGCCTCTTTGTTGCTGGTGACGTTTTTAAGCGCCTGTAGCGTGTTACAGGGTACACCACAACCTGCACCGCCCGTAGCCGACCACCCGCAAGAGATCCGCCGCGACCAGAGCAACGGGTTGCAGCGAATAGGGACAGTCAATGCGCTGGTAAGAGGCTCTCCAGATGATGCGCTGGCAGAGATCCGTGCCAAAGCCGTCGCGGCTAAAGCTGATTATTACGTTGTCTTATTAGTTGATGAGACCGTAGTGACAGGCCAATGGTATTCACAGGCTATTTTGTATCGTAAATAACATTGGGTTGAAATTTAGTCAGCTTTACATTGCTTTGCGCCCCTATGCGTTTACCTGTGCACAATAAACCAACAGCAGGGAGCTTGAGGTTTATTATCGCGATGGAATGCCCTGCCATGTGTAGGGGTACGAATAATGGAGCTGACGATGAAACAATCACTTGCCTTATCCTCACTGCTGCTTTCTGCCGGACTGGTAGGTACAACGGCGCAGTCTGCTGAGTTCGCCAGTGCTGACTGCGTAACAGGCCTGAACGAAATTGGCCTGATATCGGTCAGTAACATTGCAGGAAACCCGCAGGACGTAGAACGTGTTGTGGCGTTAAAAGCGGATGAACAAGGTGCCTCATGGTACCGGATTATTCAGATGTATGAAGAACAGCAGCCAGATAACTGGCGCGTACAGGCCATACTTTATGCATAACAGATTGTCGGATGGCATAAACGTATCCTGCCTACATTGAACGCAGGCAGGATACGACGCGACAGCATCGCCATCTGGCATAGTATTACCGTATTCCCCCCGTTGCCCGCAGTAGCAAATCACCCTGCACCTGTGCAGACAACTGTTTTACACCACGCGTATCCAGCATCATCTGACACCAGGCCTGTGCGACTGGCGGAGAGGCATAACGCAGTATCTGCGCGCCACACCCGAGCAGAAAAAGCTGCTGCGTAATCTCCCTCGCCAACGCCTCACTGGGCTTACGTAGGTGTTGCTGCAACTGACGTACCATCCGATCGTAATGACGATCTTGCCCTTTTACTTCAGCAAAAGCCTCACTGAGCATATCGTACATGCCGGGTTGTTTCGTCAGCACCCGCAATACATCAAGACACATAATGTTGCCGGAACCCTCCCAGATACTGTTCACCGGCATTTCACGGTACAAACGGGGCAACTCACTATCTTCGCAATATCCCACCCCGCCCAGTACTTCCATCGCCTCGGCAACAAACGGCATGCCATTTTTGCAGATGGCAAATTTCGCTGCGGGTGTGAATAATCTGGCCCACAGGGCTTCTTTCGTATCGGTGCGGCGATCCCAGGCTCGCGCCAGCCGAAACAGTAACGCGGTCTGCCCTTCCAACTGCAACGCCATTCGGCTTAGTACCTGACGCATCATCGGTTGTTCGATCAAAGGCTTACCAAATACCTGCCGCTGATGTGCATGATAAATCGCCACGGAAAAAGCACGTCGCATCATGCTGTGGCTACCAAGCGCGCAGTCGAAACGCGTCATACCGCCCATTTTCAGGATGTGGCGAATACCTTCCCCTTCCTCGCCCAGTAGCCAGCCGATAGCATCCTGAAACTCGACCTCACAACTGGCATTAGAACGATTACCGAGCTTATCTTTCAGGCGTTCAAGGCGGATGGCGTTGCGCCGACCATCAGGCAAGAATCGCGGCATAAAAAAGCAGGACAATCCCCCCCTTGTCTGCGCCAGCACCAAATGCGCATCGCTTTGCGGCACGGAGAAAAACCATTTATGTCCCACCAGGCGATATGAGCCATCAGCAAGACGTTCAGCCTGAGTGGTATTGCTCAGCACATCTGAGCCACCTTGCTTCTCCGTCATTCCCATACCAATCAACAAACCACGCTTTTGCCCCCCCGGCAGTAAATGCGAGTCATAACGATCGCTTAGCAGTGGCGTAAACCAATCATGAAATTGTGAAGGTAGCATCTGTAATAACAGCGGCGTGGCGGCAAAGGTCATGGTTATCGGGCACAAGGTGCCCGCCTCCACCTGCGCATGCAGCATAAAACGTGCAGCCCGGGCAACAAACGTACCCTGTCTGGCCTCCTCTTCCCAGGCCAGGTTATGCACACGGTTGGCGCACAGTCCCTGCATCAGCAAATGCCAGGCGGGATGGAAACGCACATCGTCCAGTCGCTGTCCCTGCGAGTCGTAGCGCAATAATTCGGGGGGAAAGGTATTGGCCAGGCGACCCAACTCAAGTGATTCTGCGGTCCCTAATTGCTGGCCAATACTGGCGAGAAGATCGCTGTCCCAGCCCGCGCCTTCGCGAACAACGGCTTCACACAGTGCGCCATCGGACAGGTATAAGTTGCTGTTATTGAGCGGTACAGGTTGGTTAAAAACGGTATGCGTTTGCCAGTGCATTGTGTCTCCCTCCGTCAATGGCCGTCGCCATAAGTATGGCCAGTCAGAGAAGAGAGTGCCTGGGATAACGGTCACAAAAAAGCCATCCCGAAGGATGGCTTAAGAGAAGAGGGAGTCAATTACCCGCGCTGACGAACAGCTTCGAACAGGCAAATTCCCGTCGCGACAGAGACGTTAAGCGATGAAACGCTCCCGGCCATTGGGATGCTGATCAGTTCATCACAATGTTCACGGGTCAGGCGACGCATACCTTCGCCCTCTGCGCCCATTACCAGCGCCAGACGCCCGGTCATTTTGCTCTGATACAGCGTATGGTCAGCTTCGCCTGCGGTGCCAACGATCCAGATGTTCTCTTCCTGCAACATACGCATGGTGCGCGCCAGGTTGGTCACGCGGATCAGCGGTACGCTTTCTGCCGCGCCACAGGCAACTTTTTTCGCCGTCGCATTCAATTGTGCAGAACGATCTTTCGGCACGATAACCGCATGCACACCGGCAGCGTCTGCACTACGCAGGCATGCGCCCAGGTTATGCGGATCGGTGACGCCATCGAGGATCAAAAAGAACGGCTGGTCGAGTTCCGCAATCAGATCCGGAAGATCGTTTTCCTGATACTGACGACCCGGCTTCACTCGCGCAATAATCCCCTGATGAACCGCACCCTCACTTTTCTCATCCAGGAACTGGCGGTTAGCTAACTGGATGACAACACCCTGTGCTTCCAGCGCATGGATCAGCGGCAGCAGACGTTTATCTTCACGACCTTTGAGAATAAAGACGTCCTGAAAGCGCTCAGGCGCACGCTCCAACAGAGCCTGCACCGCATGGATGCCGTAAATCATTTCACTCATGAATGTACTCGTTAATAGTTTAGGTGTACGCCGGGCGGCACGCTGGCCACCCGGCTTACGGTTTATGGCTTATTCCGTGACTTTCTTTTTCGCCGCGCGTTTGGCTTTGGTGGCGGCAGCGATTTTAAGCGTTTTCGCCGATGGCTTTTTCGCTTTTTTGTCGCTTTTTTTCTCAGCCGCTTTTTTATCCGCCTGAGGTTTGGCTCTGCCTTTTTTCTCACCGCGGAAAGCACTGTCCGGCTCGAAATTCACCTTTTTTCCCATCTGGCGACGTTTACCGGTATTCTTACCTGCATCGCCTTTTTTGGCTTTTTCGCGCGCGGTTTTACCCTCATTGCGCGGAGCACGTTCGCTGGAAATCAGACTAAAGTCGATTTTGCGCTCGTCCATATTGACAGCTTCCACACGGACTTCCACACGATCGCCAAGGCGATACATCTGACCGCTGGATTCGCCTGTCAGGCGTTGCCCTACCTGGTCAAAACGATAGTAGTCGTTATCCAGCGAGGAGACATGCACCAGACCGTCGATAAACAGCTCATCAAGACGAACAAAGAAGCCAAAACCCGTCACGCTGGCAATAACGCCCTTAAAGACATTACCGACCTGATCCAGCATAAAGTCACACTTCAGCCAGTCAGAGACATCGCGCGTGGCTTCGTCAGCACGGCGCTCTGCCATAGAACAGTGCTGGCCCAGTTGCAGCATCTCTTCCATCGAGTAATGGTAGCCACCCGTCTCCGTGGTGTTACCTTTATGGCCCTGCTCCTGCGCCAACAAATATTTGATTGCACGGTGCAACGAGAGGTCCGGGTAACGACGAATCGGTGAGGTAAAGTGCGCATAAGATTGCAGCGCCAGACCAAAGTGACCACGGTTTTCCGGATCGTAAATGGCCTGTTTCATGGAGCGCAGCAACATGGTCTGCAGCATTTCTGCGTCAGGTCGGTCAGCAATCGACTCCAGCAACTCGGCATAATCACGCGGCTCTGGTTTGTTACCACCCGGCAGCTCCAGTCCCAGCTCGGCCAGTACCGAGCGGAAAGAGTTAATCGCTTCGGTCGTTGGCTTATCGTGAATACGGAACAGTGCAGGCTCTTTGGCTTTCTCAACGAATCGCGCCGCTGAGATATTCGCCATGATCATGCACTCTTCAATCAGCTTGTGCGCGTCATTACGCTGCGTCTGTTCAATACGCTCGATACGGCGTTCAGCATTGAAGATAAACTTCGCTTCTTCACTTTCAAACGAAATACCGCCGCGCTCTTCACGCGCTTTATCCAGCACTTTGTAGAGGTTATGCAGCTCTTCAATATGTTTCACCAACGGCGCGTACTGCTCACGCAGTTCCTGATCGCCCTGCAGCATATGCCAGACTTTGGTGTAGGTCAGACGAGCATGGGAGCTCATTACCGCTTCGTAGAATTTAAAGCCGGTTAAGCGACCTTTTGACGAAATGGTCATTTCGCACACCATACACAGCCTGTCCACCTGCGGGTTGAGCGAACACAATCCGTTGGAAAGCACTTCCGGCAGCATCGGTACGACCTGCGACGGGAAGTACACGGATGTACCGCGACTACGGGCTTCCTGGTCCAGCGGGGTCGGTGGGCGAACGTAATAACTTACGTCAGCAATCGCCACCCACAAACGCCAGCCGCCGCCACGCTTTTTCTCGCAATAGACGGCATCATCGAAATCACGCGCATCTTCACCATCGATAGTAACCAGCGGCAAATCGCGCAAATCAACACGCCCGATTTTCGCTTCTTCCGGTACTTCTTCTTTCAGACCGGCGACCTGTTTCTCTACTGCCTGCGGCCAAATATAGGGAATTTCATGAGTACGCAGGGCCATATCAACGGCCATGCTGGTGCCCATATTATCGCCCAGCACTTCGACAATTTTACCCACCGCTTTGGTACGGCGAGTCGGGCGCTGGGTGAGTTCAACCACCACCACAAAGCCCATACGAGCACCCATCACCTCTTCAGGCGGGATCAAGATGTCAAAACTCAGTCGACTATCGTCCGGTACGACAAATCCCACACCAGCGTCAGTAAAGTAGCGACCAACAATCTGGCTAGTTTTTGGTACCAGTACGCGCACGATACGTGCTTCGCGGCGGCCTTTACGATCCGCACCCAGCGGTTGTGCCAGTACCTGATCGCCATGGATGCAGGTTTTCATCTGCTCGCTGGACAGGTACAAATCATCTTTGCGTCCTTCGACGCGCAAGAAACCGTAGCCATCACGATGGCCAATAACGGTGCCTTTTAGCAGGTCAAGACGCTCCGGCAGCGCGTAGCACTGACGACGGGTAAAGACCAGTTGCCCGTCACGCTCCATCGCGCGCAGCCGGCGACGCAGCGCTTCCAGCTGCTCTTCACCTTCAATATTGAGTTCAGCGGCCAGCTCATCGCGGTTGGCCGGTTTTTCACGTTTAGTTAAATGTTCGAGGATAAATTCCCGGCTCGGGATAGGGTTCGCGTATTTTTCAGCTTCGCGCTCCTGGAAAGGATCTTGTGACATCGAGGTTCCTCCATTGTCAGCTCTGATGAAGATTTTCGTCACTCCACCAGCAATAATTTATAAAGCGGTTGATTCTCTTCAACCAAATCAGCAAGTGTGTAGTTGTCCAGTTCCGTGAGAAAACTTTGCACTGCCTTAGAAAGCGCCTGCTTGAGTCGGCAGGCGGGGGTAATGTGGCAAAACTCGCTGCTACAGTTAACCAGCGATAAGGGTTCCAGCTCGCGAACCACATCACCAATTCCAATAGCTTTAGCCGGTTTGCCCAGGCGGATGCCGCCATTTTTTCCACGAATAGCAGTAACGAAGCCCGCCCGGCTAAGTTGATTGATTATTTTGACCATATGATTACGGGACACGCCGTAGACTTCTGTCACCTCAGAAATACTGGTCATACGTCCTTCGGGTAGCGACGCCATGTAGATTAGCGCACGTAATCCGTAATCGGTGAAACTTGTTAACTGCACATCAACCTCAGGAAAAGGGATAAAACGGATAAGCCTGG
The DNA here is from genome assembly GCF_030332225.1 of Citrobacter sp. Cu233. GTDB lineage: Bacteria > Pseudomonadota > Gammaproteobacteria > Enterobacterales > Enterobacteriaceae > Citrobacter. Next base: position 43,862 of record NZ_JAOWIF010000042.1, on the reverse strand, counting down.
TAGTATTAATTATATTGATGATAAACCAGCCACCAGCCAGGTCGCTAATTTATTTCAGTTCGGGAAGGAAAAAAGCGAGGAATTCACTCTTTGTTAAGCCGGATGGCGGTGAAAAGCGCCTGATCCGGCCTACAAAATAACACATGCAGGCCTGATATGCGCAGCGCCAGCAGCACTGCGCCAAACATGATTATGCGTCGAACGGGTCGCGCAGGATCATGGTTTCAGTACGGTCTGGGCCAGTTGAGATAATATCAATCGGCACACCGGTCAGTTCTTCAATACGCTTGATGTAGTTCAGCGCTGCCTGCGGCAGACCACTACGTTCCTTCACACCAAAGGTGGATTCAGACCAGCCTGGCATGGTTTCGTAAATCGGCTCAATACCTTTCCAGTCGTCTGCTGCCAGCGGAGTAGTCGTGACTTCACGGCCATCCGGCATACGGTAAGCAACACAGATTTTAACCTCTTTCAAACCGTCCAGTACGTCCAGTTTGGTCAGGCAGAAGCCAGACAGGGAGTTAATCTGTACCGCACGGCGCACAGCGACGGAGTCCAGCCAGCCGGTACGACGACGACGACCCGTCGTTGCGCCATACTCGTTACCTTGTTTGCACAGGAATTCGCCGACGTCATCAAACAATTCAGTCGGGAACGGACCCGCACCTACACGCGTGGAATAAGCTTTGATGATACCCAGAACGTAGTCCACATAACGCGGGCCCAGGCCGGAGCCGGTCGCCACGCCACCCGCAGTGGTGTTGGAAGACGTTACGTACGGATAGGTACCGTGGTCGATATCCAGCAAAGTACCCTGCGCACCTTCAAACATGACGAAATCGCCACGCTTACGCGCCTGGTCCAGCAGATCGGAAACATCAACAACCATAGACGTCAGGATGTCGGCAATCGCCATCACATCATCCAGCACTTTCTGGTAGTCAACGGCTTCAACTTTGTAGAAATTCACCAACTGGAAGTTGTGATATTCCATCACTTCTTTCAGTTTTTCAGCGAAAGTTGCTTTATCAAACAGATCGCCAACGCGCAGACCGCGACGAGCCACTTTATCTTCATAAGCCGGGCCGATACCACGACCGGTGGTACCGATCGCTTTCTCACCGCGCGCTTTCTCACGAGCGTTATCCAACGCAACATGATAATCAAGGATCAGCGGACACGCTTCAGACAGCAGCAGGCGCTCACGAACCGGGATACCACGATCTTCCAGCCCTTTCATCTCTTTCATCAGCGCGGACGGAGACAGTACAACACCGTTACCGATGATGCTGGTTACATTCTCGCGAAGAATACCTGATGGAATAAGATGGAGGACGGTTTTTTCACCGTTGATTACGAGAGTATGGCCTGCGTTGTGACCACCCTGGTAGCGCACAACATATTTAGCCCGTTCAGTCAGAAGATCGACGATCTTCCCTTTACCTTCGTCACCCCATTGGGTGCCCAGTACGACGACGTTGTTACCCATTTTTCAAAATCACCGTTTGCTTAAAAATGGATTCTACCACCGCTTTTTCAGATATACAGCACTTTTTGCATCCAAAAATCCGCAAATTAGTCTACTTATTGATCAGCCAATCGTTTTCCTCAACATGTAGTAGACGACAATGCCCGCGACCACAAGACCTCCACCAAAACGACGCAAAATATTTTCAGGAAGTTGTGCCATCGCCGAGATCATTTTCTTCCAGGCGCGGGGATACAGCATAGGACCCAGGCCTTCCAGCACCAAAACCAGCGCGAGCGCCAGCAAAATTGTTGAGTTCATCCGTCGTCCTTATATAAAAAGAAAACCACCGCATCCCTGGGGATGCCGGTGGTTTTGCTGGTCTAAAACCGCTGGAGCTATTTTAGCGTGTTGCGCTATTCGGCGTCTTCATGTAACGGAAGAAATCGCTGTCCGGGCTCATGACCATTACATCCTGGTTTCCTTCGAAGCTCTTCTCGTAAGCGCGCAGGCTACGGATGAAGGCGTAGAAGTCAGGATCCTGACTGAATGCGTCAGCAAACAGTTTAGCGGCTTCTGCATCGCCTTCACCACGCATAATGCGGCCCTGACGCTCAGCTTCTGCCAGCGTTTTGGTGACTTCATAGTCCGCTGTTGCACGCAGTTTTTCCGCTTCTTCCTGACCCTGTGAACGATGGCGACGGGCTACCGCTTCACGCTCAGCGCGCATACGGTTGTAAATAGCCTCGGACACTTCAGCTGGCAGGTTGATTTGCTTGATGCGCACATCGACCACTTCGATACCCAGTGCCGCCATACTGTTCGGGTTGATGACCGGGACTTTACCGTTCGTTTCAGCCTGCACACGTTCAGCCGCTTCGGCAATCGCGCTATCCGCCGCCGGAGTCGCGACTTCATCTTCTGTGCCAGCAGAACCGGAGTTCAGCGCGTCACGGACTTCCAGGGTCAAACGACCACGGGAATCGGTAACGATATCTTTCACGTCCAGGCGACCGATTTCAGAACGCAGACGGTCAGAGAACTTACGTTTCAACAACACTTCTGCCTGAGAAACATCACCACCGCCCGTTGCCAGGTAGTAGCGGCTAAAGTCACTGATGCGCCACTTGATGTAGGAGTCAACGATCAGGTCTTTCTTCTCTTTGGTAACAAAGCGATCGGCCTGGTTGTCCATGGTCTGAATACGCGCATCCAGCATCTTCACGGATTCAATAAACGGAATCTTGAAGTGCAGGCCTGGTGCAACCACCAGCGGCTTGTTGTCATCGTCACGCAGAACTTTACCAAAGCGTAGGGTAATCCCGCGCTCGCCTTCTTTGACCACAAAGACTGACATGAACAGAACTACCAGAACGATGATGATAATCGCAATAACTGACTTACGCATCGTTATTCCCCCTGACGCTGGTAGTCGTTACGCTGCGCATTCGCGCGGCGTTGGTCCATAATATCGCCCTGACTGGTGGACGAGGTGTTGCTTGCTCCAGTGCTGGAAGACGTTGCCGGTGGCAGACGCAGCAGATTTGAACTGCTGTCAGTCTTAGCTGCTGGCGCAGTACCGCCTTTCAGCATCTGATCCAACGGCAGAACCATCAGATTACTGCCCTTATCGTTAACCAGTACTTTACGGGTATGGCTCAGCACTTTTTCCATGGTTTCGATATACAGACGCTCGCGAGTAATCTGCGGGGCGGCTTTATATTCCGGCAGAATTTTTGCGAAGCGAGCCACTTCACCCTGTGCTTCCAGGATGGTCTGGGTCTTATACGCACGCGCTTCTTCCAGAATACGCTGCGCCTGACCGTTTGCACGTGGCTGAACTTCGTTGGTATACGCTTCTGCTTCACGGATGTACTGCTGCTCGTTTTCACGCGCTGCGATAGCATCATCAAACGCCGCTTTTACTTCTTCCGGCGGGCGTGCAGCCTGGAAGTTGACGTCCAGCAGGGTGATACCCATATTGTACGGACGAATGGTTTCTTCCAGTTCACGCTGGGTATCGCTACGAATAACGGTACGCCCTTCAGTCAGGATACGATCCATGGTGTATTTACCGATGACCCCACGCAGGGCGCTGTCAGTTGCCTGACGCAGACTGTCATCCGCGCTGGTTACGCTAAACAGGTAACGCTGCGGATCGGTCACACGGTACTGCACGTTCATTTCAACGCGCACGACGTTTTCGTCAGAGGTCAGCATCACACCGGATGCTGCAAGTTCACGCACAGCTTCAACGTTGACCGGAGTCACTTCGTCGATAAAGGTCGGTTTCCAGTTCAGACCCGGCTCAACCAGATGGCTGAATTTACCAAAGCGTGTCACTACACCACGTTCCGCTTCTTTAATGGTGTAGAAACCACTAGCCGCCCAGATAATGACGATAGCTGCCGCTGCGATAGTAAAGACTCGGCCCCCCAGTTGCGGACGCGGGCCTTGTGATGAGCTACCACCGCCAGAACCCGTACCTTTACCGCCACCCAAACCACCGAGTTTTTTACTCAGTTTGCGGAAGATATCATCCAGATCGGGAGGTCCCTGATCGCGACCACCTTTGTTTCCATTTCCCTCAGGGTTGCCGCCAGGTTTGCTGCTTCCCCAGGGGTCGCGGTCTTGTCCGTTATTACCGGGCTGATTCCACGCCATTTTTGTGCTCCATATTTGTTATGCGATGCTATACCTGCGTCTTTTGCGCTGCAGATGCGTTGGCTACGTCTTTCACCCCCAGTCACATAGTTGACTATGCTCCTGGAGATTTCAGGACTTGCCGCCTTCCTGCCGCAGAAAATCCACGAGGAATAGAGGCGAAAAAATCTTCAGGCCATATCCGTCAGGTCAGACAACATAGTCTTCCAGTGCCGGTTCTTGTTTACAGAGGCGACGCCAGTCTACGATCGGCATACGTACTTGCAGACCTACGCTACCGTCTTCCTCCATCCACTCTTTCTCTATTGCCTGAAGTTGGTAAAACCGGCTTCTCAGTCGTCCTTCCTGCGGCGGCAGACGCAACGTATGTTGCGCAACCTCACCGGAAAGTCGCTCTGTCAAAGCCTGAAAAAGCTGTGGTATGCCAATTCCCGTTTGCGCTGAGACCCACACGCGAATGGGTTTATTCTCTTCATCTCTGTCGATACGCGGTTCAAAATCATCCAGCATATCGATCTTATTCATTACCAGCAGCGTCGGGATTTCATTTGCATCGATCTCTTCAAGAACCGTGTCGACGGCCTCAATGTTTTCCTGCACACGAAAATCTGCCGCATCAATAACGTGCAACAGCAAGGTTGCCTGACGAGTCTCCTGCAAAGTGGCCTTAAACGCCGCCACCAGGTCGTGCGGCAAATGACGGATAAACCCTACGGTATCCGCCAGCACGGTTTCACCGACATCCGCAACGTCTATTCGACGAAGCGTCGGATCCAGGGTCGCGAACAGTTGATCCGCTGCGTAAACCCGGGCTTCGGTTATCTGGTTGAACAGGGTGGATTTTCCGGCGTTGGTATATCCCACCAGTGATACGGTTGGGACATCCGCTTTCTTGCGCGACTGCCGCCCCTGCTCACGTTGCTTTTCAACTTTTTCCAGGCGCGACTGTATTTGCAAAATGCGATTACGCAGCAAACGACGGTCGGTTTCGAGCTGGGTTTCACCCGGACCACGCAAACCAATCCCGCCTTTTTGCCTTTCAAGGTGAGTCCAGCCACGGACCAGGCGTGTAGCCATATGGCGCAACTGCGCCAGCTCAACCTGCAACTTCCCCTCATGGGTCCGCGCACGCTGGGCAAAAATATCTAAAATAAGACCAGTCCTGTCGATAACAAGACACTGGCATAACTGTTCCAGGTTACGTTCCTGGGCAGGGCTTAGAGCATGATCAAAAATCACCACCGCAGCGCCAGTCGCTTTTACGGCTTCAGCAATCTCGATTGCCTTACCTTCACCAACAAAATACTTCGGGTGCGGTGCTTTACGGCTCCCGGTAATCACCTGCATTGCTTCGACACCGGCGGAAGAAACCAGAGATTCAAACTCCTGGAGGTCTTCCATATCTTTGTCTTGCGAAAAATAGATGTGTACCAGTACCGCCTGCTCACCGGCATCATAACGGTCAAACAAGCGTCAACCCCTTAATATATATCAACGGGGAACGCAGGATCTCTGGCTCCCCGTGTGTAAAACAGCCTAAAACCTTATTCGGTTTCTTCGCTGTCCTGTTGCGCTGATGAACCCTGCGCGTTGCTACCGTGATGGTAGTTGCTGCCAGTGCCGCCGGTGGCATTATTACTGTGATGAGAAACCGGGCGAGACGGGACAACAGTAGAAATCGCGTGCTTATAAACCATCTGGCTGACCGTGTTTTTCAACAGGATCACGAACTGATCAAAAGACTCGATTTGACCTTGCAGCTTAATACCATTCACCAAATAAATAGAAACTGGAACACGTTCCCGACGCAGTGCGTTCAGGAACGGATCTTGTAAAGATTGCCCCTTAGCCATTCTCTCTTTTCCTTATATGCTTATTTGTACTTTGAACCTTTCGATTCTGAAAAATTGCGCACGATACGTTTCAATTGTACACATTCAGTTCGCGATAGCACCAACAACCTGTAATACTTCGTTTCGCGCCTGGTCAGGCTTTTCACTGTCAAGCCAGTGCACCCCTTCCCAACCACGCAACCAGGTTATCTGCCGCTTCGCTAACTGCCTCGTGGCGCAAACACCTCTATAAACCATTTCATCGTATGAAATTTCGCCTTCAATGTATGACCACATCTGGCGATACCCGACACAACGAATGGAAGGCAAATCCGTATGCAAATCTCCTCGGGCAAAAAGCGCCCGGACTTCTGCTTCAAAACCTGAAGCTAACATCTGATGAAAACGCTGCTCAATTCGCTGATGGAGCAGTTCACGGCTCGCCGGAGCGATCGCAAACTGGTGCACCTCATACGGCAAAGCATCTCCTGACGTTTGCGTCAGCTCCGTTAAAGTTTTACCCGAAATGAAAAAAACTTCCAGTGCCCGGGAAAGTCTTTGCGGATCATTTGGATGAATCCGCGCCGCAGCTACCGGGTCATTCTCCTGAAGCTGTCGGTGTAACGCGTCCCATCCACGCTCTGCCGCCTGCTGCTCGATTCTGGCCCTGACCTCCGGGTCCGCCGACGGTAACGGTGACAACCCTTCAAGCAACGCTTTGAAATATAACATTGTGCCACCCACTAACAGCGGGATACGCCCCGCTGCGGTGATATCGGCCATCTCGGCTAACGCATCGCGACGAAAATCCGCTGCAGAATACGCTTGCGCCGGATCACGAATATCCAGCAATCGGTGTGGTGCGGCCTTCAATTCATCAGCATCAGGTTTCGCGGTGCCGATATCCATCCCCTTGTAAATAAGGGCGGAATCAACGCTTATCAACTCTACGGGCAAAACTTTACGCAATTCAATTGCTAATGCCGTTTTACCGGAGGCCGTCGGCCCCATTAAAAAAATTGCCTTTGGCAGGCTCGCCTTACAGGTATCACTCATGTTTCAGGGCGTTCATTACCGAATGTAAATCAACAGGTTGTAACAGACCACCCGGCGGCGCCTTCACGAGTTGTGGGCATAGCCGCTCAACATCCGCCAACAGCGTAATCGCCTGGGCCATGCTCCACTGCGGATGCTCGCTCATCAGGTTACGAGCAATCCACTGCGCAATGTTGCCCGGTTCGAATACGGTTTGCTGCGCCAGGTAGCCTATCAGTTCAGGAATCAAGATTTGTAAATTTTGTTGGCGTAAGGGTAAAGGCACCGCTCGGATGGTCACATGCTGCGCATCCAGCTGAAATTCAATCCCCAAATCGGCCAGCTGGCTTTGTCCTTTTTGCAACGCTGCTTTTTCATCAGCGGTGACTTTTAGACGCAACGGGATCAGCAGTGGCTGAGCGCAAACAGGGCCCTGCCCAGGCGTAAGCTGCGCCTGACGCAACCACCGTTCCGCAACAGGTAACGCCAGCAGCCGAATCTGGCCATCGCTTTCCAGTAATGCACAGTCTGTCCCTACGATAGTCAGCACCCGTCCAAACCCCTGACTGTTCCCGGTAAGAGGTACCGCCGCTGTTTCAGCGACAGGTGGTTTGTGCATCGGAGCCGGTGTCTGCAGCAGGCGCTGATAAATTTCGCCCTGCTGCTTTTGGTATCCAGGCTGGGCATGTGGCCAACTGGCGCTTGCCTGCCCCTGGCGACCACTTCCACTACTGGAAGAGGCAGAATAACGGGGAGTAGCAGGTTCACGCGCTGCCGCAGGTTCGGCAAAATGGTTACGCCCTGCCGCCACGCGATTTTCCGGGATGTGTCTCGGGGCGGGTTCTTCATCATCAGCCAACGGCAGCGAGGTTTCCAACTGCTGTTGCAGGACGCTTAACACCCCTTGATAAATAAAATCATGCACCAGACGAGACTGGTGAAAACGTACCTCATGTTTGGCTGGGTGCACGTTTACATCTACCTGATGCGGGTCGATTTCCAGATACAGTACAAATGCGGGTTGCTGATCGGCGCCCAGCTTATCTTCACAAGCCTGGCGAATGGCATGGTTGATCAGTCTGTCGCGCATCATCCGGCCATTCACATAGCAGTACTGGATTTCTGCCAGCGCCGCTGTCGTGTGGTTCGGATCGGCCACCCAGCCGCGCAGCGTCAAATCGCCATGCTGCCATTCAATCGCCAGAGCATGCTCCAGAAACGGCGTCCCGCAAATAGCACCCAGTCGACGCTCTTTTTGTCCATCCGCCGCTACGGCACGATACTGGCGCACCATTTTGCCGTTATGCGACAGATTAATCGTCACATCGAAACGCGCCAACGCAATGCGGCGGATAATTTCGTCGATGTGGTTAAATTCCGTTTTCTCCGTGCGCATAAACTTGCGTCGTGCTGGCGTGTTGTAAAACAGATCCAGTACTTCCAGCGTGGTCCCCACCGGATGCGCAGCGGGTTTAACCGTCACATCCATGTCACGCCCTTCAGCATAGGCCTGCCAGGCTTCGGGTTGTTCTTGCGTACGCGATGTCAGGGTTAAACGGGAAACCGAGCTGATACTCGCCAGTGCCTCTCCACGAAATCCAAGGCTGACGATAGCTTCGAGATCATCAAGCGAGGCAATTTTACTGGTGGCATGACGCGCCAGCGCCAGCGCCAGCTCGTCTTTTTTAATCCCACAGCCGTTGTCACGAATACGGATAAGCTTCGCCCCGCCGCGTTCGATATCAATATCGATGCGCGTAGCACCCGCATCGATGCTGTTTTCTACCAGCTCTTTAACCACCGACGCAGGTCGTTCCACCACCTCGCCTGCGGCAATCTGGTTCGCCAACTGTGGCGGTAGAACCTGAATCGGCATGGCTAATCCTTAGTTTGTTAACGTGCTGCCAGGCGATACGGCGCTGGCAGTTTGCGCCGGTGCGCCCTGTGGGCCGGTTTGCATCGGATGCGCCTGGAAATAGTTACGCAGTCCTTTGTAAATCGCCTCGGCCAGCTGCTGCTGGTAATCATCGCTTGCCAACAGCCGTTCTTCGCTGTTGTTGCTGATAAAGCCGGTTTCGACCAGGACTGACGGGATATCCGGCGAGCGCAATACGCCAAGGCTGGCGTGTTCCGGGCGGCGTTTGTGCATCGAACCAATTCGCTCTAACTGACCGATCATGCTGGTCGCCACATCATACCCGACACGCTGCGAATGACCGAACTGCAGGTCCAGTACGGCCTGACTGAGATATGGATCGGACTGACTGTTAGCCAGCACATCACCCGCGCCGCCCAGCAATTCCGACTGTTTCTCGTGTTGCTCCAGCCAACCGGCCATTTCACTGTTGGCACGACGGTTTGACAACACCCATACTGAAGCGCCAGTCGCATCGCGGTTTGGTGCGGCATCCGCATGAATAGAGACCAGGAAGTTGGCATTTTGTTTACGCGCAACATCGGAACGGCCCATCACCGAGATAAAGTAATCGCCGTCACGGGTGAGTACCCCCTTAAACATCGGATCATCATTCAGCAAGCCGCGCAGTTTGCGCGCAACAGCAATAGTGACGTTTTTCTCGCGTGTACCACCAGGGCCGATCGCCCCAGGGTCCTGTCCGCCGTGCCCGGCATCGATAGCAATAACAACTTTATCGCCGTTGCTGACGCGAGCCTGAGCTGCCGGTCTCGTGGCCGTATTGCTGCTGGTCACAGCGGTGGTGCGATCATTTTCTGCTTTAAACGGATTACGTGCTGGCTCAACGGGACGTGGAGCAACGGCCGGTGCCTCGACACGCTTGACCACCACAGGTGGCGGCGGCGGCGCATCAGCTTTAATCGTAAACACAACGGTGTAATTGCCACCGTTTTGTCGTTTTACGGCTTCAGCTTTTCCGTTTTCGGTTAAATCGACGACCAGCCGCAGAGACTGGGCATCGTTTGGCGTACCAGAACGGATCGCCTTCACCAGATTATTACCGCTGAACAGCAGTGGTAATCCCTGAATCACACCTGTTTGTTTAATATCCAGCGTGACCGTTCGTTTCCCCTCCTGCGACACAGCGTATTCCGGCTCACCGATAAAGCTCAGCGTAATCCGCGCCTGTTGATCGCCATTGGAAACCTGAAGATCGGAGAGGCTGGCGGCCCCTGCCTGCGCGCACAGCAGGACCAGGGTTGCCATCAGCCAGTTTCTGATGCGATAAATCATCCCGCCACCCTTAAGGTTAATCGGCTAAACGCGCCAGCAATAAATCACCCGATGAGGAGACAGCACTTACGCGCGCCTCACGACCTTGCGCCTGATATTCAATGTGTATTTCGACGTCCGGGTCTGGCAGTACACCTTTACCTTGTTGCGGCCATTCCACCAGGCAGATGGCATCATTGGCAAAATAATCACGGATCCCCATAAATTCCAGCTCCTCCGGGTCCGCAAGGCGATACAGGTCGAAGTGATAAACCATTAAATTATCGAGCGCATAGGGTTCGACCAGCGTGTAGGTCGGGCTTTTTACATTACCTTTGTGACCTAACGCCTGCAGGAATCCCCGACTGAAGGTCGTTTTACCCGCCCCAAGGTCGCCATATAAATAAATAACCGTCGCGCCGTCACAGGCTTTGGCTACCCGCAGTCCCAGGTCTAAAGTTGCCTGCTCATCAGGTAGTGGAATTACTCGATTCATCATGATAAACGTCAATCACATCAGGGTTAACAATACGCTGTAGCGTGGTAAAGAGATCTGTCGCCAGCATGCCGCGCATACCAAAACGCGCTGCCAGTACATCCGCCGCCGCACCGTGCGCAACACATCCCGCACACGCTGCATCATACGGGGTAAGCTTCTGTCCGAGCAATGCGCCAATAATACCGGAGAGCACATCCCCCATCCCGCCGCTGGCCATTCCGGCATTGCCGGCATCAATAATACCCAATGCAGCCTGTTCAGAGGCGACTACCGTCCCCGCGCCTTTCAGCACCACCACACCTCCGTACCGTTTTACCAGACGTTGTGCGCAAAGTAAGCGATCGTCTTCAATTTCTGCAATGGAACAACCCAGCAACCGTGCTGCCTCACCCGGATGCGGCGTGATCACGCGATTGTGACGTTTATCGGGATTGATTGCCAGCAGGTTAAGCGCATCGGCATCCCAGAGCATCGGTTTGCGAAAATTCTCGACCTTTTGCAATGCTTTTTTGCCCCACTCCTGCTGTCCAAGACCAGGACCAATCACCACGACATCTGCCCAGGCCAAACCCTCTTCCAGCGTCTTCGGCGTTAGCGTATCGACCATGAGTTCCGGTCGGGCAGTCAAAATGGGGGCGATATTTTCACTGCGCGTCAGCACGTTGACCAACCCAGCCCCCGCACGCAGCGCCGCTTCACCAGCCATACGAATGGCGCCCGCCGTGCCGTGGTCACCGCCAATAATGACCAACCGACCATGGGAACCTTTGTGTGAGGTAGGTCGACGTGGTGTTAACCAGTGCGCAAGCTGCGAGGCGTCATAACGCTGAATCGGCGCATCTTGCCCGTCAAGCCAGGCGTCCAACCCAAGCGCGTTAAAGTGCAGATGTCCGGTAACATCGCGCGCTTTGCCAGTTAACAGCCCTGGTTTCAACGCAATAAAGGTGACGGTATGCGCTGCATTTATCGCCGCCCCCGGTGTCGCTCCTGTTTGTGCCAGCAGGCCAGAAGGAATATCTACGGCGACGATGGGGGCAGGATGGGCATTGGCATGCTCAATCAGCATACGGAGAGGTTCGCGCGGTGCCTGTTTTAAACCGGTCCCCAACAGCGCGTCGATAATGACATCCACACGACCAGGCCAGACGATATCTGTTGAATGGATCACGCCCCCCGCATTAAGCCAGGCATCACGCGCCTGCTGTGCTTCCTCGGGCAGCGTTTTATCGCTCTCTTGTGCCAGCAATGTGACATCAATACCCAGCGCTTTGGCGAGTCTTGCCACCACATACCCATCACCGCCATTGTTACCGTGGCCGCACAGCACCAGCCAATGTTGAGCGTGCGGATATGCGTTCCGGGTAGCCTGAAACACAGCCTCTCCCGCGCGCAGCATCAGTTCATAAAGCGTCAGCCCTAAGTTGTCTGCCGCCTCTCGTTCCATCCGTTTGATGTCATCGGCGTGCCAGATGGAGTGTGGTATACTTGCGAGGTTTTTCTTCATTGTATGGTCCGTCATGTCAGAGCCCCTCGATCTCAATCAGTTAGCGCAAAATATTAAGCAGTGGGGGCTGGAACTTGGCTTTCAGCAGGTCGGTATTGCCGATACCAACCTCAGCGAAGCCGAACCCAAACTGCAGGACTGGCTGGATAAACACTATCACGGCGAGATGGACTGGATGGCCCGTCACGGCATGATGCGCGCCCGACCTCATGAATTATTGCCCGGTACATTACGCGTTGTCAGCGTACGAATGAACTATCTTCCTGCCAACGCAGCCTTTGCCAGTACGTTGAAAAATGCCTCTCTGGGCTACGTCAGCCGGTACGCGCTTGGACGTGACTACCATAAGTTGCTACGTAACCGCTTAAAAAAGCTGGGCGAGATGATTCAACAGCACTGCGCTTCGCTGAATTTTAGACCTTTTGTCGATTCTGCGCCCATTCTTGAGCGTCCACTGGCGGAAAAAGCAGGGCTTGGCTGGACGGGTAAGCACTCACTTATCCTCAACCGTGAGGCTGGCTCATTCTTCTTTCTCGGTGAGCTACTGATCGATTTGCCTCTCCCGGTTGATAAGCCAGTCGAAGAAGGATGCGGGAAATGCGTGGCCTGTATGACCATTTGTCCTACCGGTGCTATCGTTGAACCGTATACTGTCGATGCCCGCCGCTGCATTTCTTATCTGACTATCGAGCTGGAAGGTGCTATCCCGGAAGAGTTTCGCCCGCTACTGGGGAACCGCATCTATGGCTGCGATGACTGCCAGCTCATCTGCCCCTGGAACCGCTATTCGCAACTGACTACCGAAGATGACTTCAACCCGCGCAAGCAACTTCATGCACCAGAGTTAATTGAGTTGTTTGGCTGGAACGAGGCGCGGTTTTTGAAAGTGACGGAAGGTTCTGCCATTCGTCGTATTGGCCATCTGCGCTGGTTGCGGAATATCGCCGTTGCGCTGGGAAATGCCCCCTGTGATGAAGCCGTAATCAATGCGCTGGAAAGTCGCAGAGGTGAGCACCCACTTCTCGACGAGCACATAGAGTGGGCGATTGCCCGGCAAATTGAGAAGCGAAATGCCTGCGTAGTGGAAGTGCAGTTACCGAAGAAACAACGTCTGATCAGGGTCGTTGAAAAAGGATTGCCACGCGATGCTTAAGTCATCCACAGCTTGTGTATAAAAATAAAAACACATTGATATTCAAGAAGGAAAAAATCGTCAAGTGATCGTATTAACAATTTGAAATGATAATTAACTCAATGATTTCAATTGGTTATGAAGATATTATTCACCCAGCGAAGTTATTTGCATTCAAGGAATGATGCGTCGACCTGTGGATAAGTCTGTTTACAGAAGTATGTCAATGGCGAAATAAAACGTCCCCAACGCGATACTACGTTGTGGATATTTTTATTGAGATAAGAATTTGGAGCGGGAAACGAGACTCGAACTCGCGACCCCGACCTTGGCAAGGTCGTGCTCTACCAACTGAGCTATTCCCGC
>NZ_JAOWIF010000042.1:0-30060 GCF_030332225.1 Citrobacter sp. Cu233 | reverse complement strand
TTTGGAGCGGGAAACGAGACTCGAACTCGCGACCCCGACCTTGGCAAGGTCGTGCTCTACCAACTGAGCTATTCCCGCAAACTTGTACTTCTTTTGTTGCTGCCGTAACGTGTAATTCTCTGTCGTTACGGGAGGCGCATTATACGAGAAATCCGTTTAGCTGCAACCCCCCTAAAAGCGATTTTTTCGTTTTTCTGTTCAAATGCTGAATTTATCGACAAGTCGTTTAATTTAGCGGCAATCCTGCCCCAGTGCAAGCGCACTGGAACGATATTCGCAGGCCGGGCAGAGTACAACCGCCACCCGGTAATCCACAAAATCAAAGCTTAATAAAATGCTCGCGATAGTAAGCCAGCTCAGCAACGGACTCACGAATATCGTCCATTGCCTGGTGCGTACCTTGTTTCTTGAAGCCATCAAGGATCTCTGGTTTCCAGCGACGGGCCAACTCTTTAAGCGTACTGACGTCCAGATAGCGATAGTGGAAATAGGCTTCCAGTTCTGGCATATATTTAAACAGGAAACGGCGATCCTGGCCGATGCTGTTACCACAAATGGGTGATTTTCCTTCAGGTACCCACTCTTTTAAAAAGGCCAGTGTCGCCAGTTCGGCTTCACGATCGCCCATGGTGCTCGCTTTTACGCGTTCCACCAGCCCACTTTCGGTATGCGTACGTACGTTCCAGTCATCCATTAACGCCAGTTGCTCATCAGACTGATGCACCGCAATTGTCGGTCCTTCAGCCAGGATATTCAGGTTGGCATCAGTCACTAGCGTAGCGATCTCAATAATGCGATCGCGCTCGGGATCCAGACCTGTCATCTCCAGATCGATCCAAATCAGGTTGTTTTCATTGGCACTCATGCTATTTTCCACCCTTCAGACGTCACATTCAGTGTGACTATATTCATCTAAAATTGCGTGTATCATAAATGTTTTGCCCATTATGGGCGACCAGGAGCCAGTCCGATTGAGTAAGAATAAACTCTCCAAAGGCCAACAGCGCCGCGTGAACGCCAATCACCAGCGTCGTCTTAAAACGTCCGCGGAGAAGCCCGACTACGACGACAACCTGTTTGGCGAGACCGCTGAAGGCATCGTTATCAGCCGTTTTGGCATGCATGCCGACGTAGAATCTGCTGACGGTGAAATTCACCGTTGCAACATCCGCCGTACCATTCGTTCGCTGGTTACCGGCGATCGTGTAGTCTGGCGTCCGGGGAAAGCGGCGGCTGAGGGCGTGAATGTTAAAGGGATCGTTGAGGCGGTACATGAGCGTACCTCAGTACTCACTCGCCCGGACTTTTACGACGGGGTAAAACCCATTGCGGCCAACATCGATCAAATCGTGATTGTCTCAGCCATCTTACCTGAGCTGTCACTGAATATTATCGACCGTTATCTGGTAGCTTGTGAAACCTTGCACGTAGAGCCCATCATCGTACTCAACAAAATCGATCTGCTGGACGACGAAGGTATGGCCTTCGTTAACGAACAAATGGACATCTATCGCAACATTGGTTATCGCGTGTTGATGGTCTCAAGCCGCACCAAAGACGGCCTGAAACCACTTGAAGAAGCGTTGACCGATCGTATTAGTATCTTTGCTGGTCAGTCAGGCGTAGGAAAGTCCAGCCTGCTCAATAACCTTCTCGGCCTGCAGGAAGAGATCCTGACCAATGATGTCTCCGACAACTCTGGTCTTGGGCAGCACACCACGACAGCTTCTCGCCTGTACCACTTCCCTCACGGCGGCGATGTCATCGACTCCCCCGGTGTACGTGAGTTTGGGCTGTGGCATCTTGAACCGGAACAAATCACCGATGGCTTTGTCGAATTTCATGACTATTTAGGCCATTGCAAGTACCGCGACTGTAAACATGATGCAGATCCGGGCTGTGCAATTCGTGAAGCTGTCGGGGAAGGAAAAATCGCTGAGATTCGGTTTGAAAATTATCACCGCATCCTGGAAAGCATGGCGCAGGTAAAAACGCGTAAAAACTTTTCTGATACAGACAACTGACAACTAAGCTAAGCATCGCTAGAATCGTCCCCCTTTTTTCAGGATCCGGCCCATATGCCGGATCGGGAACAAATTATGGCCTGGAGGCTACCTTGTTAAACTCATTTAAGCTTTCGCTACAATACATTCTGCCGAAACTATGGCTCACTCGCCTGGCGGGTTGGGGTGCGAGCAAACGTGCAGGATGGTTGACCAAACTGGTCATCGATCTGTTCGTGAAATATTACAAGGTCGATATGAAAGAGGCGCAAAAGCCGGACACCGCCAGCTATCGTACCTTTAACGACTTTTTTGTTCGCCCACTGCGCGAAGATGCACGCCCGATCAATACCGATCCCAATGTACTGGTCATGCCCGCTGACGGCGTGATTAATCAGTTGGGAAATATTGAGGAAGACAAACTGTTACAGGCCAAAGGGCATAGCTACACCCTTGAAGCGCTGCTGGCAGGCAACTACCAGATGGCGGATAAATTCCGTAACGGGACGTTTGTCACGACTTACCTCTCACCGCGTGATTACCACCGCGTCCACATGCCGTGTAACGGTATCCTGCGAGAAATGATGTACGTGCCAGGCGACCTCTTCTCAGTAAACATCCTGACGGCGCAGAACGTACCGAACCTGTTTGCCCGCAACGAACGTATTATTTGTCTGTTTGATACCGAATTTGGTCCAATGGTACAGATTCTGGTTGGTGCCACCATTGTGGGTAGCATTGAAACCGTATGGGCTGGCACCATTACCCCACCGCGTGAAGGCGTGATCAAACGCTGGACGTGGCCTGAAGGCGAAAGCGAAGGCTCTGTGGCGCTGCTGAAAGGTCAGGAAATGGGCCGCTTTAAACTCGGTTCAACCGTTATCAACCTGTTTGCACCGGGTAAAGTTAATCTGGTTGCGCAGTTGCAGGATCTGTCGGTAACCAAAATTGGCCAGCCGATGGCCATTTCTACCGAGACTTTCGTGACGCCAGAGGCAGAGCCAGCGCCATTGCCGAAAGAAGAAATCGAAGCAGAACACGACGCCAGCCCGCTGGTTGATGACAAAAAAGACGAAAGTTAACCATAGGAATCGCTGCTGTGCGCCTGATTATCACTTTTCTGATGGCCTGGTGCCTCAGCCAGGGGGCGTACGCTGCGACGGCCCCCGATAGTAAACAACTCACTCAGGAACTGGAGCAGGCAAAGGCGGCGAAACCCGCTCAGCCAGAAACCGTTGAGGCGCTCCAGTCCGCGCTGAATGCTCTCGAAGAGCGGAAAGGCTCCCTTGAGCGAGCTGAACAATATCAGCAGGTTATCGATAACTTCCCCAAGCTGTCCGCCACGTTACGCGCACAGCTAAACAACCTGCGCGACGAACCGCGTAGCGTACCGACCGGCCTCACGACGGATGCTTTAAACCAGGAGATCCTTCAGGTCAGCAGTCAGTTACTGGATAAAAGCCGCCAGGCTCAACAGGAACAGGATCGCGCCCGGGAAATCGCCGACTCGTTAAGCCAGCTTCCTCAGCAACAAACCGATGCTCGCCGCCAGTTAAATGATATTGAGCGGCGCCTTGGTACAACCAACAGTAACTCAGCGCTCAATCAGGCGATGCAGGCAGAATCCGCCAGGCTTAAAGCCCAGGTCGATGAACTGGAACTGGCTCAGCTTTCCGCAAACAACCGCCAGGAACTGGCGCGAATGCGCTCCGAACTGGCAGAAAAACAGAGCCAACAGCTCGACGCTTACCTGCAGGCATTACGCAACCAACTCAACAGCCAGCGCCAGCGTGAAGCCGAACGTGCGCTGGAAAGTACGGAACTGTTGGCAGAAAACAGCGCAGGATTGCCGGAAGGCATCATTGACCAGTTTAAAGTTAACCGTGAGCTGTCTCAGGCACTCAATCAGCAGGCGCAACGTATGGATCTGGTCGCCTCCCAGCAGCGTCAGGCCACCAGCCAAACGTTGCAGGTACGTCAGGCGCTGAATACACTGCGGGAACAGTCACAATGGCTTGGCGTCTCGAATATGCTGGGGGAAGCACTGCGTGCACAAGTTTCTCGCCTGCCAGAAATGCCCAAACCCCAGCAGTTAGATACCGAAATGGCGCAACTGCGCGTACACCGCATGCGCTATGAAGACCTCCTCAACAAGCAGCCGCAATTACGTCAAATTCACCAGGCCGACGGACAACCACTAACCGCTGAGCAGAGCAGCATTCTCAACGCCCAGTTGCGCACTCAGCGTGAACTACTGAACTCTCTGCTGCAGGGTGGCGATACACTGATCCTCGAGCTCACTAAGCTAAAAGTCTCCAATAGCCAACTGGAAGACGCGTTGAAGGAGGTCAACGAGGCGACGCACCGTTATCTGTTCTGGACATCAGACGTCAGCCCCATCTCGCTTTCCTGGCCTGTCGACATTGTTCAGGACCTGCGCCGCCTGATCTCACTCGATACATTTAATCAGCTTGGCAAAGCCACGATCATGATGCTGACCAGCAAGGAAACGCTGCTACCACTGTTCGGTGCACTGGTGCTGGTTGGGTTTAGCCTTTCTTCACGTAAACACTTCACTCGCTTTCTTGAACGCTCGTCAGCGCGTGTTGGTAAAGTGACTCAGGACCACTTCTGGCTCACGATACGCACGGTATTCTGGTCGATACTCGTTGCCTCACCGCTGCCAGTGTTATGGGCAACGCTGGGTTACGGATTACAGGAAGCCTGGCCCTACCCGCTGGCAGTCGCGATAGGAGACGGCGTTACCGCAACGGTACCCATGCTGTGGGCGGTAATGATTTGCGCCACCTTCGCGCGCCCCAACGGTCTGTTCATTGCGCACTTTGGCTGGCCGCGTAACCGTGTCGCGAAGGCCATGCACTATTACCTGATGAGTATCGGGCTAATTGTCCCGCTGATCATGGCGGTGATTATGTTTGATAACCTCAATGACCGGGAATTCTCCGCTTCATTGGGGCGCCTGTGCTTTATCCTGATTTGCGGAGCACTGGCGATCGTAACCCTGAGCCTGAAACGCGCCGGTATACCGCTGTATCTCGACAAAGAAGGCAATGGCGACAACATGGTCAACAGTATGCTGTGGAATATGCTGATGGGTGCACCACTCATTGCTATTCTCGCGGCAGCTGTGGGCTACCTGGCAACATCACAAGCCTTGCTGGCGCGCCTGGAGACGTCGGTAGCAATCTGGTTCTTGTTACTGGTGGTCTATCACGTCATCCGTCGTTGGATGCTCATCCAACGTCGCCGTCTGGCATTCGATCGCGCCAAGCATCGACGTGCTGAAATGCTGGCGCAACGCGCGCGAGGTGAGGAAGAGCCGCCACATTCAACCAGCCTTGAAGGGGCCGTTGATGTTGACGAAAGCGAAGTGGATCTTGATGCGATCAGTGCACAATCGCTGCGCCTGGTGCGTTCTATCCTGATGCTCATCGCCCTGCTTTCGGTTATCGTGCTGTGGTCAGAAATTCACTCCGCTTTCGGCTTCCTGGAAAATATCTCACTATGGGATGTCACCTCCACGGTGCAGGGCGTGGAAAGTTTAGAGCCCATTACACTGGGTGCGGTGTTAATTGCGATTCTGGTGTTTATCATCACGACGCAGTTGGTGCGAAACTTGCCCGCATTGCTGGAACTCGCGTTGCTACAGCACCTGGATTTAACCCCCGGCACCGGTTATGCCATCACCACCATAACCAAATATCTGCTGATGCTGATTGGCGGTTTGGTTGGCTTCTCTATGATTGGTATCGAATGGTCGAAACTGCAGTGGCTGGTAGCCGCTCTCGGTGTGGGGCTGGGCTTTGGCTTGCAGGAGATCTTCGCCAACTTTATTTCCGGCCTGATCATCCTGTTTGAAAAACCAATCCGTATTGGCGACACGGTGACAATTCGCGATCTCACCGGTAGCGTGACGAAAATTAATACTCGCGCGACCACCATCAGCGACTGGGACCGCAAAGAGATCATTGTGCCCAACAAAGCGTTCATCACCGAGCAGTTTATCAACTGGTCACTATCTGACTCGGTCACGCGTGTCGTGTTAACTATCCCGGCACCGTCAGAGGCCAACAGTGAGGAAGTCACACAAATCCTGCTTACCGCCGCGCACCGCTGCTCACTGGTTATCGACACACCAGCCCCGGAAGTCTTCCTGGTCGACCTGCAGCAGGGAATTCAGATCTTCGAGCTGCGTATCTATGCTGCGGAGATGGGGCACCGTATGCCACTGCGCCACGAGATCCACCAACTGATTCTGGCAGGTTTTCGTGAGCACGGTATTGATATGCCATTCCCACCGTTCCAGATGCGTCTGGAAAGTCTGGGGGGTAAGCAAACGGGAAGAACGTTAAACTCTGCGGGCAGAGGCGCTCGCCCGGCGGGAAGTTTGTAAGCATCAATGATGCCTGATGGCAGCCCCACCTATCCGGCCTACGAAGGACGATGTCTCTTGTAGGCCGGGTACGGCAAGAAGATTACTCCGTCGCCCACTGTGGCTGATTAGCCATACGGCGACTGTAGTTCTGATAAATCGCCATCGCCAGCAACGAGAAGAATATCGGACCACCAATCATCCACAGCGCGCTGTTCCAGTCTCCGGCCTCAATCACTGGCTGGATGATGGTGAATACGTTGGCGAACGTCACCACCAGCACCACTACGCCTGTAGCCAGTAGCGTTGCGGCCCGGGTTTTAAAAATCACAAATGGCCTTTCCAGACCCGCGCAGGATTTAAAGAATGGGAATGCCAGCGCCAGGAACAGATACGGCAACGTCATCGAGACATTCGCCATCAGCGTCAGTTTGTTATAAAACGCGGAAGCCGTATCACCGCCGAACGAAACCAACAGAATAAACAGACTCACCAGCAGGCACTGCATCCACATTGCTGTTGTTGGCATGCCCATCGCATTCAGTTTTGTCATCGGTGCCGGCCACAGCGCTTTTGGTGTTCCCTGAATAATCGCTTTCAGCGGCGAGTAGCTAAGGGTAAAAAAAGCACCGGTATAGGCAAGAAACATGGAAAGCCCGGTAATACGCGCGAACCATCCCCCCATTGTCATTGCCGTCTCTGGGGAAAGGTGCAGCGCATTACCCAATGTCATCCCAAGACTTTTCATCAGGATATAAGTAATATTACCAAGGTTAACGGAACCATTACTTAATACCTGCTGCCAGTTGGTGCTAACACCCCACAAAAATATGGCCAGCGAATACCCCACTGAAATGACGATAGCGGCAAAGACAATGCCTTTCGCAAAGTTCTTTTCTGGTTTCTCCGTTTTATCGACCAGTCCCCCCACGGCTTCAATTCCACCATAAGCAAAAATGGCAAATACCACGAATGACAACATGGCCAGGCCGGATTGATACCCTGGATTGGGTGAAGAAGTAAAATTAATATCCTGTGCAAAGTGGCCACCTGTTAATAACAAAATAGTGACACTCACTAACAACAGAACTAAATTAAGACACATTACAGCAATTCCGCCTACAGCCGTAATACGTGCAATCTTATTAATACCACGAGAAGCAACACAGGTGACCAGAATCATCCAGCCCACAGCGAGCAGCCCGACAACCTGAGTTGGCTCAAGCCCGGCGATACGCCAGTGCTGCGTCATGTCAGCGCCAAACAGAAAGGTGGAAAAAGGCACCCACACTTTTGCCGCTGTACTGACCATCCAAATCACATAGGAAGAGAACCACATAAATGTGCCGATAAAAGCATAGCGTGGGCCAACGCTATTATTCATCCACGAATATATTCCACCTTCTTCTTTCCGATAAGCGGATCCCATTTCAGCCATCATCAAAGCAAATGGAATAAAGAATAATAATGCAGAAAATATATACCAGGGAATCGCACTATATCCCATTAAATAAAATGCAGAAGGACTATTGGCAAATCCGAAAACTGACGTAAATATCATTAGGATGAGACCTGGCAGGCTCATCTTCTTTATTGTTTGGGTCATTCAACCATCCCTTACTCTGGCAAGCGTTTAGCAAACGCCGCTCACCGATTGGCACCGCCCTCTTTGCAGAGTTCAGCAATTAAAAATCAACACAGAATTGATACCTAAACGATACCAGATATCCAGAGGTAAATTGTGGCCATTAGAGGGAAAGTGAAAAAATGTGCTACAAAGTGGCGGTTTTACCGCCACTTTGCATTGTGAAGGGATAACACGCTATGCACGATCGACGGTAAAGGCAATAACGTCAGCCAGGCTATCAGCGCCCAGCGCCAGCATCACCAGACGATCAACACCCAGCGCCACGCCTGAGCAATCCGGCATCCCAACCTTCAACGCTTCAAGCAAGTTGTTGTCAATTGGCTGTTGCGGCAGGCCACGCGCGGCACGTTTACGATTATCCTGCTCGAACCGTTGCTGCTGTTCACGCGCATCGGTCAACTCATGGAAACCATTCGCCAGCTCAATACCTTTGTAATAAACCTCAAATCGCTCTGCGACCCGATGATCTTCGGTACTGATTTGTGCCAGTGATGCCTGGCTGGCCGGGAAATGGTACACAAACGTCGGTTTGTCTTTGCCAATATGCGGCTCAACACCCATTGTAAACAGCAGTTGCAGCAAGGTATCCCGGTCTTCTTCAGTATCCGCGATATTGCTGAGATCCAGCTTCGCCGCCACTTCTCGCAGTTGGGTTTTATCCGCAGACAGCGGATCAATTTCCAGATGACGCTGGAAAGCTTGCTGGTAAGAAAGGCTTTCGGCAGGTGAACAGTCCAGCACTTGCTGCAGCAAATCATCCACTTCGTTCATCAGACGATACATGTCGTAGTGTGGGCGATACCACTCAAGCATGGTGAACTCAGGATTATGATGGCGCCCCATCTCTTCATTGCGGAAGCTGCGACATAGCTGATACACCGGGCCACATCCCGCGACCAGCAGACGCTTCATATGGTATTCCGGGCTGGTCATTAAATAGAGGTTCATCCCCTGGGAATGACCAGGGCCAACGAAACGCGTTTCGAACGGGAACAGATGAATGTCCGTTACCGTCGCCTGACTCATGCAAGGTGTCTCAACCTCAAGCACTCCACGATCGGCAAAAAAGCGGCGAATCTCCGCTATAATTGCTGCACGTTTTAACAGATTGGGGATGGACGCGCTCGGCTGCCAGGTTGCCGTTTCGCTCATGGTTGTTTCTCCGATTTCAGACAAGGGCACGAAGTCTACTCGTATCGCGCTAGCGAGACAAATTTCACGCGGGAATAATAAACACTGGCTGGCGGGTAAAAAAAGCAACATTAGGTGGTTTAGTAATTAAATTAATCAAATTCAATGATAATTCAGCCCTCTGATACGCTAAAAAAATCGAACACGTCAAATTTCCCTCACATCCCTAAGACTATACTATTGTACCTATAAAGGAGCAGTGGAAACGCGTTCATAACCTGTTTGAATCCGATTAAGCATCTGAATTCGGGCGGGGATGAAATAACAACAATCTGGAGGAATGTCGTGCAAACCTTTCAAGCCGATCTTGCCATTATAGGCGCCGGTGGCGCGGGATTACGTGCTGCAATTGCTGCCGCACAAGCAAATCCCAACGCTAAAATCGCACTGATCTCAAAAGTGTACCCAATGCGCAGCCATACCGTTGCTGCCGAAGGCGGCTCTGCTGCTGTCGCGCAGGATCATGACAGCTTTGACTACCATTTTCACGATACGGTAGCAGGCGGAGACTGGCTGTGTGAGCAGGATGTCGTGGATTACTTTGTCCACCACTGCCCAACTGAAATGACGCAACTGGAACAATGGGGTTGCCCATGGAGCCGTCGTGAAGACGGTAGCGTCAACGTACGTCGCTTCGGCGGCATGAAAATCGAGCGTACCTGGTTTGCCGCGGATAAAACCGGCTTCCACATGCTGCATACGCTGTTCCAAACGTCTTTGCAGTTCCCGCAGATTCAGCGCTTTGATGAACACTTCGTTCTGGATATCCTGGTTGACGACGGTCATGCTCGCGGCCTGGTCGCCATGAACATGATGGAAGGCACCCTGGTACAAATCCGTGCTAACGCAGTCGTGATGGCAACGGGCGGCGCTGGTCGTGTTTACCGTTACAACACCAACGGCGGTATCGTAACCGGCGATGGCATGGGCATGGCGCTGAGCCACGGCGTTCCGCTGCGTGATATGGAATTCGTTCAGTATCACCCAACCGGTCTGCCTGGTTCCGGTATCCTGATGACTGAAGGCTGCCGTGGTGAAGGCGGTATTCTGGTCAACAAAAATGGCTACCGCTATCTGCAGGATTATGGCATGGGTCCAGAAACTCCGCTGGGTGAGCCGAAAAACAAATACATGGAACTCGGTCCGCGTGACAAAGTTTCTCAGGCTTTCTGGCACGAATGGCGTAAAGGCAACACTATCTCCACCCCACGTGGCGATGTCGTTCACCTCGACCTGCGTCACCTCGGCGAGAAAAAACTGCTCGAACGTTTACCGTTCATCTGCGAACTGGCGAAAGCCTACGTGGGTGTCGATCCGGTTAAAGAACCGATCCCGGTACGCCCGACCGCACACTACACCATGGGCGGTATCGAAACCGATCAGCACTGCGAAACCCGTATTAAAGGTCTGTTCGCGGTTGGTGAATGTTCCTCTGTTGGTCTGCACGGTGCTAACCGTCTGGGTTCCAACTCTCTGGCGGAACTGGTGGTCTTTGGCCGTATGGCGGGTGAGCAGGCTGCAGAACGTGCTGCAACGGCTGGCGCTGCAAACAGTGCCGCGCTCGATGCACAGGTTGCTGGCGTTGAAAAACGTCTGAAAGATCTGGTTAACCAGGAAGGTAACGAAAACTGGTCTAAGATTCGCGACGAAATGGGTCTGTCTATGGAAGAAGGTTGCGGTATCTACCGTACACCGGAACTGATGCAGAAAACCGTTGATAAGCTGGCTGAGCTGCAGGAGCGATTCAAGCGCGTACGTATCACTGATACCTCCAGCGTCTTTAACACCGACCTGCTGTACACCATTGAACTGGGTCACGGCCTGAACGTTGCCGAATGTATGGCACACTCCGCGCTGGCACGTAAAGAATCCCGCGGCGCGCACCAGCGTCTGGATGAAGGCTGCACCGAGCGTGACGACGTTAACTTCCTCAAACATACCCTCGCCTTCCGCGATGCTGACGGCACGACTCGCCTGGAATACAGCGACGTGAAAATCACCACTCTGCCACCAGCTAAACGTGTATACGGTGGCGAAGCGGAAGCAGCCGATAAGAAGGAGAAGGCGAATGGCTGAGATGAAAAACCTGAAAGTTGAGGTGGTGCGCTATAACCCGGAAACCGATACCGCGCCGCACAGTGCTTTCTATGAAGTTCCTTATGATGAAACCACGTCTCTGCTGGATGCGTTGGGCTACATCAAAGATAACCTGGCCCCGGACCTGAGCTATCGCTGGTCCTGCCGTATGGCAATCTGCGGCTCTTGCGGCATGATGGTCAACAACGTGCCGAAACTGGCGTGCAAAACCTTCCTGCGTGATTACACCAGCGGTATGAAGGTTGAAGCGCTGGGCAACTTCCCGATTGAGCGCGATCTGGTCGTCGATATGACGCACTTTATCGAAAGTCTGGAAGCGATCAAGCCGTACATCATTGGCAACCCACGTACTCCGGATCAGGGTCCAAACACCCAGACTCCGGCGCAAATGGCGAAATATCATCAGTTCTCCGGTTGCATCAACTGTGGTCTGTGTTACGCCGCGTGCCCGCAGTTCGGCCTGAACCCTGAGTTCATTGGACCGGCTGCAATTACGCTGGCGCATCGCTATAACGAAGATAGCCGCGACCACGGTAAGAAAGAGCGTATGGCCCAGTTGAACAGCCCGAACGGCGTTTGGACCTGTACTTTCGTGGGCTAC
Source organism: Citrobacter sp. Cu233 (assembly GCF_030332225.1). GTDB lineage: Bacteria > Pseudomonadota > Gammaproteobacteria > Enterobacterales > Enterobacteriaceae > Citrobacter. Next base: position 18,127 of record NZ_JAOWIF010000042.1, on the reverse strand, counting down.
TGCTCCGAAGTCTGCCCGAAACACGTCGATCCGGCTGCGGCCATTCAGCAGGGTAAAGTTGAAAGTTCAAAAGACTTTCTTATCGCTACCCTGAAACCACGCTAAGGAGTGCATGATGACGACTAAACGCAAACCCTATGTGCGGCCGATGACGTCCACCTGGTGGAAAAAGCTGCCATTTTATCGCTTTTACATGCTGCGCGAAGGCACGGCAGTTCCGGCAGTCTGGTTCAGTATTGAACTGATTTTCGGCCTGTTTGCTCTGAAGCATGGTGCTGAGTCCTGGATGGGCTTTGTCGGCTTTTTGCAAAACCCGGTGGTGGTGATCCTCAACCTGGTTGTTCTGGCTGCAGCACTGCTGCATACCAAAACCTGGTTTGAACTGGCGCCGAAAGCCGCCAACATCATCGTAAAAGACGAAAAAATGGGGCCAGAGCCGATCATCAAAGGTCTCTGGGTAGTTACTGCGGTTGTGACCGTAGTCATACTGTATGTAGCCCTGTACTGGTAAGGAGTCCGGGATGATTAATCCAAATCCAAAACGCTCTGACGAACCTGTATTCTGGGGTCTGTTTGGTGCAGGTGGTATGTGGGGCGCAATCATTGCGCCGGTAGTGGTTCTGCTGGTTGGTATTATGCTGCCGCTGGGTCTGTTCCCGGGCGATGCGCTGAGCTATGAGCGCATTATGGCATTTGCCCAGAGCTTCATCGGACGCGCATTTCTGTTCCTGATGATCGTTCTGCCGCTGTGGTGTGGCTTACACCGTATGCACCACGCGATGCATGACCTGAAAATCCACGTGCCTGCTGGCAAATGGGTATTCTACGGTCTGGCTGCTATCCTGACCGTTGTAACAGCGATTGGCATTCTGACTATCTAATCGCAGTTGTTACCTATTGGGCCCGCCACTGGCGGGCCTTTTTATTTGTGCACAACGCCGATCAACCAGCGGGAAAACTCACGCATTGCAGGCGTCTCCGGGCGAGATTGCAAACGCGTAATCCAGTAACTTCCCAAATCAATTTGCGTTAAAAACGGTTGCACGATACGCTCACTGTTCAGCAAATGCGTGAACATTCTGACGGGAGCAATAGCCACCCCCAGCCCTGATTGCGCCGCTTCAAGCATCGTGACGGACGAGTCAAACACGACCACATTGTGCGTTGGTGAAGGGGGAGCCTCTCCGGCCGCCTGCATCCACAGCGCCCATTCATCACGACGATACGATCGTAATAGCGGAAATTTCAGGATATCTGCAGGAGCCTGAATCTGAGAGGCCAGGTCTGGTGAACAAAGCGGAGACATCAGCGCGCTACATAAATATTGCGCATCGGTATCGTGCCAGGCTCCACCACCATAGCGAATGGTATAATCCAGCCCCTCTGCAGCAGGATCAACACGGTTATTATGCGTGGAAAGCTGTAAATCGATATGCGGAAAACCCCGTTTAAAATCACGTAGTAGTGGGAAAAGGCAACCCACCGCAAAAGTGCCCACCACACCAATTTTCAGTTTTTCCTGAGCCTGGTTACTGGCAAAACGGTCTAACATCGCCGCCATACGATCGAAGGAATCATTAAGTACAGGTAACAGACTTTCACCTTCTGTCGTGAGCATCAGGCCCCGTGAAACGCGAATAAAGAGCTGACAATTCAGCTGTTGCTCCAACGCTTTCACATGCTGGCTGATGGCAGAATGCGTGACATTCAGCTCAATTGCTGCGCGGGTAAAGCTGAGATGCCTTGCGGCCGCTTCAAAAGCCCGCAGAGAATTAAGTGGGATATAGCTACGCGTCATCATCTTGCCTGTTAGAAAAACTTATATCTGCTGCTAAATTTAACCGTTTGTCAACACAGTGCAAATCAAACAAACTGGTCGCGTCTGATGGGCCCGGACACCCTTTCGCTTTTTATTACGGAAATGATTTCATGATGAAAAAATCGTTATGCTGCGCGCTGCTGCTGGCCGCCTCTTTCTCAACGTTTGCCGCCTCAAAGACAGAACAACACATTGCCGATATCGTTAACCGCACTATCACACCGCTAATGAAAGAACAGGCCATTCCGGGTATGGCCGTGGCCGTTATCTACCAGGGAAAACCGTATTATTTTACCTGGGGTAAAGCTGATATCGCCAATAATCGCCCGGTCACACAGAATACGCTGTTCGAGCTCGGTTCAGTCAGTAAGACCTTCAATGGCGTGCTGGGCGGCGATGCGATCGCCCGCGGCGAAATCAAACTCAGCGATCCGGTCACCCAGTACTGGCCGGAACTCACAGGCAAACAGTGGCAGGACATTCGTCTGCTGCACTTAGCCACATACACGGCAGGTGGCCTGCCGCTTCAGATCCCCGACGAGGTGACGGATAAAGCCGCATTGCTGCGCTTTTATCAAAACTGGCAGCCGCAATGGGCTCCAGGCGCTAAACGTCTCTATGCTAACTCCAGTATTGGTTTGTTTGGCGCACTGGCGGTGACACCCTCTGGAATGAGTTACGAAGAGGCGATGACCCGACGCGTCCTGCAGCCATTAAAACTCACACACACCTGGATTACCGTTCCGCAGAACGAGCAACAGGATTATGCCTGGGGCTATCGCGATGGCAAGCCCGTACATGTTTCGCCGGGCCAGCTTGATGCAGAAGCGTATGGTGTGAAATCCAGCATTATGGATATGACACGCTGGGTTCAGGCCAATATGGACGCCAGCCACGTGCAGGAGAAAACCCTACAGCAGGGCATCGGGCTCGCACAGTCACGTTACTGGCGCATTGGTGAGATGTACCAGGGCTTAGGCTGGGAAATGCTGAACTGGCCGGTAAACGCGGACACTGTTATCAACGGCAGCGACAGTAAAATCGCTCTGGCGGCGCTTCCGGCCGTTGAGGTAAACCCACCAGCCCCCGCAGTAAAAGCTTCCTGGGTACATAAAACAGGTTCGACTGGCGGATTTGGTAGTTATGTCGCTTTTATTCCGGAGAAAAATCTTGGCATCGTGATGCTGGCAAATAAAAGCTACCCGAATCCTGCTCGCGTCGACGCGGCCTGGCGCATCCTTGAAAAACTGCAGTAACCGACGTTGAGGTCCGATCCGTCGGGCCTCCTTTCTTCCACTTATTTTCCTGCTGTCATCTACACTTAACAAAAATACAGCAAGGAATATCCCATGCGCATTCTGCCTGTCGTTGCTGCAGTCACGGCTGCATTTCTGGTAGTGGCTTGCAGTTCACCTACGCCGCCCAAAGGCGTTACTGTTGTAAACAACTTTGATGCTAAACGTTATCTTGGCACCTGGTATGAGATCGCGCGGTTCGACCACCGCTTTGAACGTGGGTTGGATAAAGTTACTGCAACATATAGCTTGCGCGATGACGGTGGGATCAATGTCATCAACAAAGGTTACAACCCGGACCGAGGCATGTGGCAAAAAACGCAAGGCAAAGCCTATTTCACCGGCGACCCTGGACGGGCTGCTCTTAAGGTCTCGTTCTTCGGTCCCTTCTATGGTGGGTATAACGTGATTGCTCTCGACCGGGAGTATCGCCATGCGCTGGTCTGTGGCCCGGATCGCGACTATCTGTGGATCCTCTCTCGCACCCCAACGATTTCAGATGAGATGAAACAGCAGATGCTGGCAGTCGCGACCCGGGAAGGGTTTGAAGTGAACAAGTTGATTTGGGTAAAACAGCCAGGCGCTTAGTGGGTGCTGAGCTTCAGGCCAATAATGCCAGCAACAATCAACCCCAGGCTGAGCAGACGCGCCGGGCTGGCTGATTCACCCAGTAGCAGAATGCCGGTAATGGCTGCCCCTACCGCACCAATCCCGGTCCAGACGGCATAAGCCGTACCAACCGGCAGCGTTCTCATCGCCCAGGAAAGCATAGCGATACTGACGATCATCGCCGCAATGGTGATAATACTTGGCGTTAAACGGGTAAAACCGTGGGTATATTTCAGACCAATTGCCCAGACAACTTCAAGCAGGCCAGCGATAAGTAAAACAATCCAGGACATAACAGGCTCCAGAACACTATGGGGCCGTCCCCGGGTGAAAGATGCAGTTTGCAGGTCGTCCCGCAAAGCAGATGTATGAAATGGCATTTTTGCCCGGGAGAAAATGAATTTCAACCTTTTTATTCATTGCTTACTTAAAGCAAGAATTAAGCCCAATTAGAGGCGTAGTTCCCGCATTTGTCTCACATTGGACTTCTCTATGATGAAGAGCTTTCTGAACTCAGGAAGCCGTTTGATCCTCTTCTGAATGCGAAAGGTTTATGCTTAAAATTTTAGTGATTGACCGGTGCCACTTCACCCGCACAGGGATAGAGGCCTTGCTTAATCATTCTGGTATGTTCAACTCTTCATTTCTGGTGTCAGGGATTAATAATCTGATGTTGGCTAAAGAGCATATTTTGCAGTGGAAGCCACATCTGGTAATCGCAGATTTATGTAGTTTTCTCAGCGATATTCACTCCAGCCCCCCTATCGCACCATTTTTTATGAGCTGTGGCGCCATCCCTCTGATTTTACTACAATCAGGCGGCCGATCGCATAACCCAATCGGTCCCCCTCACTCTGCCGTTCACTCGACATTGTCCAAACATATCACGCTGCATGATCTTTCGCGCACGATCCAGGATGCGCTACAGATCCGCCCCGTATTAGATACACCTAAAAATGCCACACCGCTGCTTACGCCACAGGAAGAGAAGGTACTGTCGTTGTGGATGGATGGCGTTGATAACAATGCAATAGCCGCCGCGCTCTGCATTCATGGTAAAACGGTGTACACCTATAAGCGAAATATCCGTATGAAGCTACACCTTGGGAACCGCTTTTCACCGTTTCTCTCTCTACCTGAGAAGATGAATTAACGGTACGACTGTGCGTCGTACCGTTAATAGTTATTGCTGAGCCTTTGTCGCTGCACCAGAAATGGCACTACCGCCCTCAGAAATATCCTGACCTACGCCTCGCGTCGTATTACACGCCGTTAATACGGAAGAAAGTACCAACACAGAAAAGATCGCAGCAATTGTCTTCTTAACCATAACGTCTTCCTTTTCCAGCCAATATTGTTTGTGTATAGCTACTTAATAATAGACAAGATCCGGGAGGGTGACGGATAAACGAGCGTTTTTAAGACAATATGAGGGGACTAACTGGCAGCGTGAGAAATTGAATTACCAAGATGTTTGATATCTTCACCGAAGCCGCGTGCCGTATTACAGCCCGCCAGGAGGGTGCTGGTGAAAAGGATAAGCATTACAAGACCGAGAAGACGTTTCATCATTCCTGCCCTGGAAAAGTATGGCGCAGCAATCTGCACCAACATCTTAAAAATACGCAAAATCATTCAGGCCGCCTGATGCAGCCTGAAAGATGAAGAATATTACTTCACGCGGGATACGTATTCGCCAGAGCGGGTATCCACTTTGATGACTTCGCCGATCTGTACGAACAGCGGAACTTTAACCACTGCACCGGTGGACAGAGTCGCTGGTTTACCACCAGTACCTGCAGTGTCACCTTTCAGACCTGGGTCAGTTTCAATGATTTCCAGCTCAACGAAGTTCGGCGGGGTCACGGAGATAGGCTGACCATTCCACAGGGTCACGATGCACTCAGCCTGATCCAGCAGCCATTTAGCACTATCACCTACCGCTTTCGCGTCAGCAGCAAGCTGTTCGAAAGTGGAGTTGTTCATGAAATGGTAGAACTCACCGTCGTTGTACAGGTAAGTCAGGTTCATATCTACAACGTCTGCGCCTTCTGCGGAGTCGGTAGATTTGAAGGTTTTCTCTACACGAGTACCGGTCAGCAGGCGGCGCAGCTTAACGCGTGCAAATGCCTGGCCTTTACCCGGTTTAACGAATTCACTGGCTTCAACCGCATAAGGTTCGCCATCCATCATGATTTTAAGACCGGCACGAAAATCGTTGCTATAGTAAGTCGCCATAAGGCCCTCTGAAATTGTTAACTGGTAGCTAAGCCACAAAATGGCGCATATTGTAACCCTAAACACCCCATCCAGAGAAGATTGGTTAGTACAACTTGCCGATGTTCTCACCGATCCGGATGAACTATTACGTCTTTTGAATATAGACGCTGATGAAAATTTGCTCGCTGGTCGTGAGGCAAAACGTCTTTTTGCCCTTCGCGTGCCGCGATCGTTTATCGCACGCATGGAGAAAGGCAACCCCAACGATCCGCTACTGCGTCAGGTGCTAACCTCGCAGGATGAATTCGTTGCCGCCCCCGGGTTTTCTACCGATCCACTGGAAGAGCAGCACAGCGTCGTTCCTGGATTGCTGCATAAATATCGCAACCGGGCGTTGCTGCTGGTCAAAGGCGGATGTGCGGTAAACTGCCGCTATTGCTTCCGTCGCCACTTCCCGTATGCCGAGAACCAGGGGAATAAACGTAACTGGCAGGTTGCATTAGATTACATCGCCGCGCACCCTGAACTGGATGAGATTATTTTCTCCGGTGGCGATCCCCTCATGGCTAAGGATCACGAGCTTGACTGGTTACTCACGCAACTGGAGGCCATTTCACACATTAAGCGTCTGCGAATTCACAGCCGCTTGCCAATTGTGATCCCGGCTCGCATTACCGAAGGGTTAGTCGATCGTTTTGCGCGGTCTTCTCTGCAAATTCTGCTGGTGAATCACATTAACCACGCGAACGAAATTGATGAGACATTCCGTCAGGCGATGGCAAGCTTGCGTAAAGCGGGCGTCACATTGCTTAACCAAAGCGTCCTGCTGCGTGGCGTGAACGACAACGCGCAAACGCTGGCAAACCTGAGCAATGCACTGTTTGATGCAGGCGTGATGCCCTATTACCTGCATGTTTTGGATAAAGTGCAGGGAGCCGCTCACTTTATGGTGAGTGACGATGAAGCGCGGAAAATCATGCGAGAGCTGCTGACGCTTGTTTCAGGCTATATGGTCCCAAAACTGGCGCGCGAAATTGGCGGTGAGCCAAGTAAAACGCCGTTGGATTTGCAATTACGACAGCAGTAACCTCTGTGAGTGCCCTGTTCAGGGACACTCCATGCTGTGCTTATCAGGCCTACGTTTACTGATACCTGTAGGCCGGATAAGACATGTCAGCCTCGCCAGCCGGCATCAACAGCGTCTATCAGTTAGGGCACTTATAAACCTGACCATTCATCTCGCTGGCGGTCGGGACAAAACTGGAGAGCATTCCCTGAGATGGGCTACTGACGCCATAAATCACGTTACCGCCCATTGCTGCGGCCTGGTTACGCAGATCGTTCGCCGCGCCACGCATAGAACCACCTTCTTCGCCATGCTGGCCAGAAAGCCAGTTGCTCTGTTTACCGGTCGCAGTGCCGATCAGTTGACACTCAGCGCCAGGCTTATCTTCAACAAAGCGAACGCTTTGTCCGGCTGAACTCAATTCGTTGCTGGAGCTACAACCCGCCATCAGTAGCGCGGCACCAACGATCCCTGCTAAATATTTCACGTGCATGTTATTCCCCATAATCAATGAGCTGGACCTTATGTCCGTAGCTGAATCATATACTAAAAAGATGACCAAAAGAAAAACCCCCGGACATTTCTGCCCGGGGGTTTCTCAATTCTGGGAAATGAGCACCCAAATCATTCTGGTTGCAGGAAGGCGGCCAGTTTGTTAATCCCCAGGAGCTTACTCAAGTAAGTGACTGGGGTTAGCAAACGCAGCCAACGCATCTGCAGCCTGAAGGATGCAGGGTGTGGGCAATTACATCATGCCGCCCATTCCACCCATGCCACCCATACCAGCAGCCCCTAAGTCAGGCGCATCGCCTTTCGGCAGGTCGGTAACCATGCACTCGGTGGTGATCATCAGGCCCGCAACAGAAGCCGCGTACTGCAGAGCAGAACGGGTTACTTTGGTCGGATCCAGGATACCCATATCGATCATGTTGCCGTATTCTTCAGTTGCAGCGTTGTAACCGTAGTTACCGTCGCCCGCTTTCACGGTGTTAGCAACAACAGACGGCTCTTCGCCGCAGTTCAGAACGATTTGACGCAGCGGAGATTCCATTGCGCGCAGCGCAACTTTGATACCCACGTTCTGGTCTTCGTTCTGACCTTTCAGGCCAGCAATTTTGGATGCTACGCGGATCAGCGCTACACCACCACCAGCAACCACGCCTTCTTCTACTGCAGCACGGGTCGCGTGCAGAGCATCTTCAACGCGAGCTTTCTTCTCTTTCATTTCAACTTCGGTTGCAGCACCGACTTTGATCACAGCAACACCGCCAGCCAGTTTCGCTACGCGCTCCTGCAGTTTTTCACGGTCGTAATCAGAAGTTGCTTCTTCGATCTGCTGACGAATCTGAGTCACACGACCCTGGATTGCCGCTTCTTCACCCACGCCATCGATGATGGTGGTGGTGTCTTTGTTGATAACAACACGTTTTGCCTGACCCAGATCTTCCAGGGTCGCTTTTTCCAGCTCCATACCGATCTCTTCAGAGATGACGGTACCGCCAGTCAGGGTTGCGATATCCTGCAGCATTGCTTTGCGACGATCGCCGAAGCCAGGTGCTTTAACTGCAGCCACTTTAACGATGCCACGCATGGTGTTAACAACCAGGGTCGCCAGCGCTTCGCCTTCAACATCTTCAGCGATGATCAGCAGCGGTTTGCCTGCTTTAGCAACGGCTTCCAGAACCGGCAGCATTTCGCGAATGTTGGAGATTTTCTTGTCAGCCAGCAGGATGAACGGCGTTTCCAGTTCTACTGCGCCCGTTTCCGGCTTGTTGATGAAGTAAGGAGACAGGTAACCGCGGTCAAACTGCATACCTTCAACCACGTCCAGTTCGTCCTGCAGACCGGTACCGTCTTCAACGGTGATCACGCCTTCTTTACCGACTTTGTCCATCGCTTCAGCGATCAGTTTACCTACGGTTTCGTCGGAGTTAGCGGAGATGGTACCAACCTGAGCAATCGCTTTAGAGTCGGAGCACGGTACGGACAGTGCTTTCAGTTCTTCAACTGCAGCAGCGACAGCTTTGTCGATACCACGTTTCAGATCCATCGGGTTCATACCCGCTGCAACAGCTTTCAGGCCTTCAGTAATGATAGACTGAGCCAGGACGGTTGCGGTGGTGGTACCGTCGCCTGCAGCGTCGTTCGCTTTAGAGGCAACTTCTTTCACCATCTGCGCGCCCATGTTTTCGAACTTGTCTTCCAGCTCGATTTCACGTGCAACAGAAACACCATCTTTAGTGATGGTCGGTGCGCCGAAAGATTTATCCAGAACTACGTTACGGCCTTTTGGACCGAGGGTAACTTTCACTGCATCTGCCAGTACATTCACGCCGCGCAGCATTTTCACACGAGCGTCGTTACCGAATTTTACGTCTTTAGCTGCCATTTTCTCTTTCCCTTAAATTCGTATGTTCAGTGTCGTTCGCGGATTAGGCTTCAACAATTGCCAGGATGTCGCTTTCAGACATGATCAACACTTCTTCATTGTCGATCTTCTCAGATTTAACACCGTAGCCATCGTTGAAAATGACGATATCGCCGACTTTCACGTCCAGCGGCTGTACAGAACCGTTGTCCAGGATGCGACCCTTACCGACAGCGATGATTTCGCCACGAGTTGATTTACCTGCTGCGGAACCGGTCAATACGATGCCACCAGCAGATTTGGATTCAACTTCTTTACGTTTGACGATCACACGATCATGTAACGGACGAATACTCATTGATAGCTCTCCTTTGAGAAAGTCTTTATCAGTTATGGGTGACGCCGGCCCGTAAACGGTATCCCGGCTAGTGACCAGAGAGATGGGGATGGGCTTTTGTGCCTTCAAGGGGGCAAGCGAAAAAAAATTTTTATCAGCAGAAAATCCCGTCAAAACACCGACACGCCTCACATTTCATAACGATTTCAGCCGCGTCGTCATAAGCAAATCCTATTGTGATACCATCGAAAATCTGCGCTGTAGCCCGGTACATGGGCATAACCGGATAACAACTTATGAGCGGACTAAAACAAGAGCTGGGACTGGCTCAGGGCGTTGGCCTGTTGTCGACATCATTGTTAGGTACAGGCGTTTTCGCCGTCCCCGCGCTGGCCGCGCTGGTTGCTGGCAACAACAGCCTGTGGGCATGGCCGGTACTGATCGTTTTAGTCTTTCCGGTGGCGATTGTCTTTGCCGTACTCGGTCGCCATTTTCCCAGTGCAGGCGGCGTGGCGCATTTTGTCGGCATGGCCTTTGGCTCAAGACTTGAGCGCGTTACCGGATGGCTTTTTTTATCGGTAATTCCAGTGGGGTTACCTGCGGCATTGCACATCGCCGCAGGATTTGGCCAGGCAATGTTTGGCTGGCATGGTTGGCAGCTTCTGTTGGCAGAGCTCGGCACGCTGGTATTGGTCTGGTACATCGGTTCGCGGGGTGCCAGCTCCAGCGCTAACCTGCAAACGGTGATTGCCGGACTGATCGTAGCGCTGGTTGTCGCCATCTGGTGGGCTGGCGAGTTGAAACCGAGTGAGATCCCCTTTCCTGCCATCGACAAGATTGAGTTTCCCGGGCTTTTTGCCGCGCTGTCGGTGATGTTCTGGTGCTTTGTTGGCCTTGAAGCGTTCGCACACCTGGCCTCTGAATTCAAAAATCCGGAACGGGATTTCCCGCGCGCCCTGATGATTGGCCTGCTACTGGCCGGTTCCGTGTACTGGGCATGTACCGTCGTTGTACTACATTTTGATGCCTACGGTGAGCAGATGGCGGCGGCGGCATCGCTGCCTGAAATCGTCGTCCAACTGTTTGGCGTTCAGGCCCTGTGGGTTGCCTGCATCATTGGTTATCTGGCCTGCTTTGCCAGCCTGAACATTTATATCCAAAGTTTCGCCCGTCTGGTGTGGTCGCAAGCACAATATAAACCTGAAGGCTATCTGGCTCGCCTGTCCCCTCGCCATCTCCCGAGCAATGCGCTAAACGCAGTATTGGGTTGTTGCGTCGTCAGTACCTTGTGCATTTATATGCTGCAAATCAATCTCGACGCGTTAATCGTCTACGCTAACGGCATCTTTATTATGATTTATCTGCTATGCATGCTGGCAGGGTGTCGATTGCTAAAAGGGCACTATCGCGTGCTGGCGATAGTGGGGGGGCTGCTGTGCCTACTGCTGCTGGCGATGGTCGGCTGGAAGAGTCTGTATGCGTTGATTATGCTGGCGGGGTTATGGCTGTTTTTACCGAACCGGAAAATGGCGGAGGCCAGATAATCAGTAAAAAAGCCCGGTGTCACGAACGCTTACCGGGCCTACCGGGTCAGTCACGGCGATCGTCATCTTTATGATCAAGGCGGTTACGATCGTCATCCTTGCGCTGAAATTCACCGTCAAAGGTATCACCACCGCCAGTTCCGGCACTAAATCCACCACCGGGCATACGCGAAAAACGCAAATGTGGCAGTAACTTCATGGTCAAATGTTTCTGCACCGGTGGTAATAAAAGAAGAAGACCGAGGAAATCGGTGAAGAATCCAGGCAACACCAACAGCAAGCCGGCGATAATCAACGACACGCTCTTGATCATTTCTGCAGCCGGACTTTCACCTGCTGCCATTTTCTGTTGCATCAGTAAAAAGTTCTTAAACCCTTGGTTACGAACCAGAGACATACCGATAACCGAGGTAAAAATAACCAAAATCAGGGTCATCAGGACACCCAGCACATGGGCAACCTGGATAAAAATAGATATCTCTATGTAAACATAGAGAAAAATGGCAAGTAATGGTATCCAGCGCAAAGGGCTCTCCTGTTGAAAACAGTCGTTTTCACCAACAACTGTTCGAAAATTGTGTGACTTGCATCACTCTAATATTGTGGTGATTAGCAAAATTTCAAGCTGCTTGTACACTAATATTTGGTGTTAATCCTAAAGGGGTGATCTATTTCACAGAATAATAAATAAGGGGTAAATTCCACGCTTTAAGTGATCCAGATTACGGTAGAAATCCTGAACCAGCATATGATCTCGGGTATCAGACCGATGCAGGGGATAATCGTCGGTCGAGAAACAATCGAAATCACATATATCCTGTGTGTTTAGTCAAATCATTGGCAGCTTGAAAAAGAAGGTTCACATGTTAAACAACATTCGTATCGAAGAAGACTTGTTGGGTACCAGGGAAGTTCCAGCGGACGCTTACTATGGTGTTCACACTCTGAGAGCGATTGAAAACTTCTACATTAGCAACAACAAAATCAGTGACATTCCTGAATTTGTTCGCGGCATGGTAATGGTTAAAAAGGCAGCGGCACTGGCCAACAAAGAGCTGCAAACTATTCCTAAGAGTGTGGCAAATGCCATCATCGCGGCGTGTGATGAAGTCCTGAATAACGGAAAATGCATGGATCAGTTCCCGGTAGATGTTTACCAGGGCGGTGCGGGTACCTCCGTCAACATGAACACCAACGAAGTGCTGGCCAATATCGGTCTGGAACTGATGGGTCACCAGAAAGGTGAATATCAGTACCTGAACCCGAACGACCACGTCAACAAATGTCAGTCTACCAACGACGCTTACCCGACCGGTTTCCGTATCGCTGTTTACGCATCCATCATCAAACTGATTGATGCCCTGAACCAGCTGCGTGAAGGCTTCGAGCAAAAAGCTGTTGAGTTCCAGGACATCCTGAAAATGGGTCGTACCCAGTTGCAGGATGCTGTACCGATGACCCTCGGTCAGGAATTCCGTGCTTTCAGCGTACTGTTGAAAGAAGAAGTGAAAAACATTGGACGTACCGCTGAGCTGCTGCTGGAAGTTAACCTCGGCGCAACTGCAATCGGTACGGGTCTGAACACACCGAAAGAGTACTCTCCGCTGGCAGTGCAAAAACTGGCTGAAGTGACCGGTTTCGCCTGCGTTCCGGCAGAAGACCTGATTGAAGCAACCTCCGACTGCGGCGCATACGTTATGGTGCACGGTGCACTGAAACGTCTGGCTGTGAAAATGTCCAAAATCTGTAACGACCTGCGTTTGCTCTCCTCTGGCCCACGTGCCGGCCTGAATGAGATCAACCTGCCGGAACTGCAGGCGGGCTCTTCCATCATGCCAGCAAAAGTGAACCCGGTTGTTCCAGAAGTTGTAAACCAGGTTTGCTTTAAAGTCATCGGTAACGACGTTACTGTTACCATGGCATCTGAAGCAGGTCAGCTGCAGCTGAACGTAATGGAACCGGTTATCGGCCAGGCAATGTTCGAATCTATCCACATTCTGAGCAACGCTTGCTACAACCTGCTGGAAAAATGCGTTAGCGGCATCACTGCTAACAAAGAAGTGTGTGAAGCATTCGTTTATAATTCCATCGGTATCGTCACCTACCTCAACCCGTTCATCGGTCACCACAACGGTGACATCGTCGGTAAAATTTGTGCCGAAACCGGTAAGAGCGTGCGTGAAGTTGTCCTGGAACGTGGTCTGTTGACCGAAGCAGAACTGGACGATATCTTCTCTGCACAGAACCTGATGCACCCGGCTTATAAAGCAAAACGTTATACTGATGAAAGCGAACAGTAATCGTGTAGGGTAGTACCAGAGGAGGCACGTCATGATGACGTGCCTTTTTTCTTGCACCAAGTTACTTAAAAACAACAATTTAATATCAACTTGTTAAACAACAAGGAAGGCTAATATGATAGTTTTAGAACTTATCATCGTTTTGCTGGCAATCTTTTTAGGTGCCAGACTTGGGGGTATCGGTATTGGATTTGCAGGTGGGCTGGGTGTTCTGGTTCTCGCCGCTATTGGCGTAAAACCGGGTAATATTCCGTTCGATGTTATTTCCATTATCATGGCGGTTATCGCTGCTATCTCTGCCATGCAGATTGCAGGTGGCCTGGACTATCTGGTCCATCAAACTGAAAAACTGCTGCGCAAGAACCCGAAATACATCACGATCCTTGCGCCGATCGTGACCTATTTCCTGACTATCTTCGCGGGTACCGGCAACATCTCTCTGGCAACGCTGCCAGTTATCGCTGAAGTAGCGAAGGAGCAAGGGATCAAACCTTGCCGTCCGCTCTCTACTGCCGTGGTTTCTGCACAGATTGCGATTACCGCATCACCTATCTCTGCGGCCGTGGTTTACATGTCTTCCGTAATGGAAGGTCATGGTATCAGCTACATTCACCTGCTGTCAGTGGTCATTCCGTCCACCCTGCTGGCTGTACTGGTCATGTCCTTCCTGGTCACCATGCTGTTCAACTCCAAACTGTCTGACGATCCGATTTATCGTAAGCGTCTGGAAGAAGGTTTGGTTGAGCTGCGCGGTGAAAGACAAGTTGAAATCAAAGCCGGTGCGAAAACCTCCGTATGGTTGTTCCTGCTGGGTGTGGTTTGTGTCGTCGTTTACGCCATCGTCAACAGCCCAAGCCTTGGTCTGGTTGCTAAGCCGCTGATGAACACCACCAACGCCATTCTGATCATCATGCTGAGCATCGCAACGCTGACAACAATCGTCTGCCGCGTTGAAACTGACTCCATCCTGAACTCCAGCACCTTCAAAGCAGGTATGAGCGCCTGTATTTGTATCCTGGGTGTTGCATGGCTGGGTGATACCTTCGTATCTCACAACATTGACTGGATCAAAGATACTGCAGGTAGCGTAATTCAGGGTCATCCGTGGCTGCTGGCCGTCATCTTCTTCTTTGCTTCTGCACTGCTGTATTCTCAGGCTGCAACGGCTAAAGCACTGATGCCGATGGCTCTGGCACTGAACGTTTCTCCACTGACCGCTGTAGCGTCTTTCGCTGCAGTTTCTGGTCTGTTCATTCTGCCTACCTACCCAACTCTGGTTGCGGCGGTTCAGATGGATGACACCGGTACTACCCGTATCGGTAAATTCGTCTTTAACCATCCGTTCTTCATCCCGGGTACTCTGGGTGTGGTTCTGGCTGTCTGCTTCGGCTTCTTGCTGGGTAGCTTCATGCTGTAAGTTTTACCTGCGGGGTGCTTATGCATCCCGCAGTTCCTCCCCGCCGCGCTTTAACTAACATCCTTCCCTCGTCCGTTGTATAGTTACCGTTCTCTTGCTGGTTACTCTGTTATTTCGAGGTGTTTATGCTTGATGTAAAGAGTCAGGATATTGCCATCCCCGATACCGTTGTGGTGCTTTGCACCGCCCCGGATGAAGCAACAGCCCAGGATCTGGCAGCCAAAGTACTGGCAGAAAAACTGGCCGCCTGCGTGACTCTACTGCCCGGTGCAACGTCTCTCTATTATTGGGAAGGTAAGCTGGAGCAGGAATATGAAGTCCAGATGATTTTAAAAACCTCCGCCACGCACCAGCAAGCGCTTCTCGATTGCCTGAAGTCACATCACCCGTACCAAACACCTGAACTTCTGGTTTTACCCGTCACCCACGGAGATTGTAATTACCGCTCATGGCTCAACGCATCCTTACGCTGATCCTGCTGCTATGCAGCACATCCACTTTTGCCGGATTATTTGATTCGCCTGGCCGCTCGCAGTTTGTCCCTGCCGACCGGGCATTTATTTTTGATTTTCAGCAAAACCAACATGACCTGAACCTCTCATGGCAGGTAAAAGACGGCTACTACCTGTACCGCAAACAGATACGCATTACGCCATCACAGGCCGATATTGCCGAGGTAAAGCTACCGCCCGGCGTCTGGCATGAAGATGAGTTTTACGGCAAAAGTGAAATTTACCGTAAGCGGTTGAACGTTCCGGTAACGATTAATCAGGCCGCATCTGGTGCAACGCTGACCGTCACTTACCAGGGCTGTGCCGATGCCGGATTTTGCTATCCGCCAGAAACCAAAACCGTTCCACTCAGTGAAGTCAAGGCTCGTACAGATGCGACATCCACACCAACGCCTGTTACAGTCGCCCCGGAAGAACAATCACAGCCAGCCGCCCAACTCCCCTTTTCCGCACTATGGGCATTGCTGATCGGGATTGGCATTGCCTTTACCCCTTGTGTACTGCCGATGTATCCACTGATTTCCGGGATCGTACTCGGTGGTAAACAACGCTTATCAACCGGGCGAGCGCTACTGCTGACCTTTATCTACGTACAGGGAATGGCGCTCACCTACACTGCCCTGGGCCTGGTCGTTGCGGCTGCCGGGCTACAGTTCCAGGCCGCATTACAGCACCCCTATGTACTGATTGGGCTTGCCATTGTCTTTACGCTGCTGGCCTTGTCGATGTTCGGCTTGTTCACATTACAACTCCCTTCCTCACTACAAACACGTCTGACATTGATGAGTAATCGCCAGCAAGGCGGTTCTCCGGGCAGCGTATTTACAATGGGGGCAATTGCTGGACTGATCTGTTCCCCTTGCACCACGGCACCACTGAGCGCGATTTTGCTGTATATCGCTCAGAGCGGGAATATGTGGCTGGGAGGCGGTACGCTGTATCTGTACGCACTAGGGATGGGATTACCCCTGATGCTGATTACCGTATTTGGTAACCGCCTGCTGCCCAAAAGTGGTCCATGGATGGAACACGTCAAGACCGCTTTTGGTTTCGTCATCCTTGCGCTTCCCGTCTTTTTACTTGAGCGGATTATCGGTGATGAGTGGGGCGTTCGCCTGTGGTCACTGCTTGGCATGGCATTCTTTGCCTGGGCGTTCATCACCAGTCTGCAGGCAAAACAAAGCTGGATGCGTATCGTGCAGATTGTCCTGTTAGCTGCGGCGCTGGTAAGCGTACGACCATTACAGGATTGGGCATTCGGTGCGTCGCATGCCCAATCCCAGACGCACCTGAACTTCATCCCAGTGACATCGGTGGACGAGTTAAATCAGGCGCTGGAGCGAGCCAGAGGCAAGCCTGTCATGTTGGATTTGTATGCTGACTGGTGTGTTGCCTGTAAAGAGTTCGAGAAGTACACCTTCAGTAACCCACAGGTGCAACAAGCGCTGGGCGATACGGTGCTGCTGCAGGCGGATGTCACCGCAAACAATGCACAAGATGTCGCACTTCTTAAACATTTACAGGTATTAGGGCTGCCAACCATTCTGTTCTTTGATGCCCAGGGTAAAGAGCATCCACAAGCACGGGTAACGGGCTTTATGGATGCAGCAACCTTTAGTGCGCATTTGCGCGATCGCCAACCGTGAGCGACACTTGCAAAAGGAAATACGGAGGAGAATACCGTGCAACGTGAAGATGTCCTGGGAGAAGCCCTGAAATTACTTGAGGTTCAAGGGATAGCCAATACCACACTGGAAATGGTGGCTGAGCATGTCGATTATCCACTTGATGAACTGCAGCGCTTCTGGCCTGATAAAGAGGCCATTCTGTACGATGCCTTGCGTTACCTCAGCCAACGGGTGGATATCTGGCGGCGTCAGCTTTTGCTGGATGACACGCTCAGC
This sequence comes from Citrobacter sp. Cu233, assembly GCF_030332225.1. Classification (GTDB taxonomy): domain Bacteria; phylum Pseudomonadota; class Gammaproteobacteria; order Enterobacterales; family Enterobacteriaceae; genus Citrobacter. The sequence goes on along the minus strand of NZ_JAOWIF010000042.1, from coordinate 736 downwards.
GCTGAGCAGAAACTACTGGCACGCTATAACGCACTGTCCGAATGTGTGAGTAATAATCGCTATCCCGGTTGCCTGTTCATCGCTGCCTGCACGTTTTATCCCGATCCTGGACATCCTGTCCATCAGTTAGCTGATCAGCAGAAAAAGGCCGCACATGACTTCACACATGAGCTGCTGACGACACTGGAAGTCGATGACCCGGCAATGGTCGCCAAACAGATGGAACTGGTGCTGGAGGGCTGCCTGAGCCGCATGCTGGTCAATCGTAGCCACGCTGACGTTGAAACAGCACACCGCCTGGCAGAAGATATCCTGCGTTTCGCCCAATGCCGTCAGGGGGGCGCACTCACCTAAACGAGCATTACTTTCCGGCGCACGGCTAAAACCGCACCATCTTCACGGTGGTGCGAAATACCCTGTTATTCACCTTGTCTTACCATACACCCACGCAGTTGGAATCAGCAGAAACCACCGTACTTAGCACGCAATATCCCGCAACCTCATGTCACCATGGTTGTGCCTCTTTCCACCTGGATTATCAGGAAATTTGTGCAAACTTCAGGCAAAAACGCACAGATTGTCGCAATATTAAGCGGTTGAGCAGCTTTTCTGGAAATTTGATTGACTGACATGCGTGAATACGGTTTAATGCGCCCCGTTGCCCGGATAGCTCAGTCGGTAGAGCAGGGGATTGAAAATCCCCGTGTCCTTGGTTCGATTCCGAGTCCGGGCACCA
>NZ_JAOWIF010000041.1 GCF_030332225.1 Citrobacter sp. Cu233 | reverse complement strand
CTGTGCTACCGTTCGACTTGCATGTGTTAGGCCTGCCGCCAGCGTTCAATCTGAGCCATGATCAAACTCTTCAATTTAAAGTTTGATGCTCAATGAATTAAACTTCGTAATGAATTACGTGTTCACTCGTTGAGACTTGGTATTCATTTTTCGTCTTGCGACGTTAAGAATCCGTATCCTCGAGTGCCCACACAGATTGTCTGATAAATTGTTAAAGAGCAGTGCCGCTTCGCTTTTTCTCAGCGGCGCGGGGTGTGCATAATACGCCATCCCGCTACGAAGTCAAGCATTTAATTTCGCTTTTCTTCGTGAGATTCTCAGTGGAACCCCGCTGACCCGGCGGCGTGTAATCCGTTGTTCCGTGTCAGTGGAGGCGCATTATAGGGAGTTATTTCAGGCTGACAAGTTAAAAATACGAAAAACTTATCAAGCGATTATTTTTCAGCCAATACGGCCATATTCGCCTGGTTTTTAAACAAAAACGAGCCCCGCAGGGCCCGTTTATTTAGGTTTTGTGACTTATTGCACTGCCACAATACGATCGTCATTCACTTCCAGACGAATCGTTTTGCCTGGAATCAGCTCACCAGACAAGATTTGCTGTGCCAGTGGGTTTTCTATCTGCTGCTGGATAGCACGTTTCAATGGACGTGCACCATACACAGGGTCATAACCATTCACACTCAGCAATTTAAGCGCTTCGTCAGAGATGTGGATTTCATAGCCACGCTCTTCCAGACGTTTGTACAGACGCTGCAGCTGAATTTTGGCAATAGAGGCAATGTGTTTCTCACCCAGCGGGTGGAATACAACAACCTCATCTATACGGTTGATGAATTCCGGGCGGAAGTTCTGACTCACGACACCCAGTACCATATCTTTCATATGGCTGTAATCCAGCTCACCGAAACGCTCCTGAATCAGATCTGAGCCCAGGTTCGAGGTCATGATGACAACCGTATTACGGAAATCAACCGTTCTCCCCTGCCCGTCAGTCAAACGACCATCGTCAAGCACCTGCAGCAGAATGTTGAAGACATCCGGATGCGCTTTTTCCACTTCATCCAGCAGAATGACGGAATAAGGACGACGGCGCACCGCTTCCGTCAGGTATCCCCCCTCTTCATAACCGACATATCCCGGAGGCGCACCTACCAGACGAGATACCGAGTGTTTCTCCATAAACTCGGACATATCGATACGGACCATCGCATCGTCACTGTCGAACATAAAGTTCGCCAGTGCTTTGCACAGCTCGGTTTTACCGACACCGGTTGGTCCCAGGAACAAGAATGAACCGATCGGACGATTCGGATCAGACAATCCTGCACGGCTACGACGGATGGCGTTAGATACCGCTTCTACCGCTTCGTTCTGGCCAATCACGCGGCTGTGCAGATCCTGTTCCATTCGCAACAATTTTTCCCGCTCGCCTTCCAACATACGAGCCACCGGGATACCGGTCCAGCGCGCCAGCACTTCGGCGATTTCTGCATCCGTCACTTTATTACGCAGCAGACGCATAGTTTTACCTTCAGACTGGGTTGCAGCTTCCAGCTGTTTTTCCAGTTCCGGAATTTTGCCGTACTGCAGTTCAGACATGCGCGCCAGATCACCGACACGACGCGCCTGTTCGATAGCGATTTTTGCCTGTTCCAGCTCAGCCTTGATGGTTTGCGTGCCGGAGAGGGACGCTTTTTCAGCTTTCCACTCTTCTTCTAATTCTGAATACTGGCGCTCTTTGTCGTCCAGTTCTTCATTAAGCATATCAAGGCGTTTTTTACTTGCCTCATCAGACTCTTTCATTAACGCCTGCTGTTCCAGCTTGAGCTGGATAATACGGCGATCGAGTCTGTCGAGTTCTTCCGGCTTAGAGTCAATCTGCATACGGATACTGGACGCAGCTTCATCGATAAGGTCGATAGCTTTATCCGGCAACTGACGGTCAGCAATGTAGCGGTGAGACAACGTGGCAGCCGCAACAATTGCCGGGTCAGTAATCTGTACGTGGTGGTGCAGCTCGTAACGTTCTTTCAGACCACGCAAAATGGCGATGGTGTCTTCTACTGATGGCTCAGCCACAAACACTTTCTGGAAACGACGTTCCAGTGCCGCATCTTTTTCGATGTACTGGCGGTATTCATCAAGCGTGGTGGCCCCTACGCAGTGCAACTCCCCGCGCGCCAGTGCCGGTTTCAGCATGTTACCGGCGTCCATCGCGCCATCGGCTTTACCTGCACCGACCATAGTATGCAACTCATCGATAAACAGAATGACGTTGCCTTCCTGTTTCGAGAGATCGTTCAGCACACCTTTTAAACGTTCTTCAAACTCACCGCGATACTTCGCCCCGGCCACCAGCGCGCCCATATCCAGCGCCAGGACACGACGACCTTTTAACCCTTCAGGTACTTCACCGTTAATGATTCGCTGTGCTAACCCCTCGACGATAGCGGTTTTACCAACACCTGGCTCACCGATCAAAACCGGGTTGTTTTTAGTACGACGTTGCAGCACCTGAATCGTACGGCGAATTTCTTCATCACGACCGATAACCGGATCGAGCTTGCCTTGTTCGGCGCGTTCGGTCAGGTCTACAGTATATTTTTTCAAGGCCTGACGTTGGTCTTCAGCCCCCTGGTCATTCACGCTTTCACCTCCACGCATTTGTTCAATTGCCTGAGTGATATTGGCGGTTGTCGCTCCTGCTGATTTTAATAAATCGGTCAGCGTACCGCGCGACTCAAGCGCCGCCAGAACGAACAGTTCTGACGAAATGAAATTGTCTCCACGTTTTTGCGCCAGCTTGTCGCAAAGATTCAGTGCACGCACCAGATCCTGAGAAGGCTGAACATCACCACCGGTACCTTCTACCTGTGGTAAACGGCTCAATGCCTGATCAATCGCTGTGCGTAACTGGCCAGCATTAATGCCAGCGGACGTTAACAAAGGACGAACCGATCCCCCTTCCTGATTCAGCAAGGCGCTCATTAGATGAAGTGGTTCGATGAATTGGTTGTCGTGCCCCAGTGCGAGTGACTGGGCATCGGCAAGAGCAAGCTGGAATTTATTAGTAAGACGATCCAGACGCATAACTCCTCCCATAACAGGTCAAAATTGCTACTGGAGATTAAATGAGGTCATCCCTCAATTATTCAAGGTGAATGACCTGAATTATGTGAAAAGAAAATTACACGTACCGGATCGTCTTGATTCTTTAGGTTATATCAGCCAAATAAAACTTGCCATACGACCCGTGGTATTGTCGCGACGATAAGAGAAGAACGTCTCACTTTCGCTGAAGGTGCAATGGTCACCACCGTAGACGTTTTCTACCCCCACATTTGCCAGACGTTGACGTGCAAGCTGATAGATATCCGCCAGATATTTTTCACCACGCAGCACAAATGCACTGTCAGCTTGCGGATCTTTTGCCATAAACGCGGCGCGAACTTCTGCACCTACCTCAAACGCGATCGGACCTATCGCCGGCCCTAACCAGGCAATAATGTTTTCCGGTTTGTCGGCAAAGCACGCCACAGTTTCTTCCAGCACACCTTCACATAACCCGCGCCAGCCCGCATGGGCCGCCGCCACTTCTGTTCCAGCACGATTACAAAACAGCACCGGCAGACAGTCCGCCGTCATCACCGCACATACGGTGCCTGGCGTATTACTGTAGGACGCATCTGCACGTTTAGATAAGTATGGCCCGCCGCTTAATTTCAGGACGTCTTTACCGTGTACCTGTTCAAGCCAGACGGGTTTCGAAGGCAGATTGCCCGCAGCAAACAGCCGCTTGCGGTTCTCTTCCACATGCTCCGGGTTATCGCCACAATGGGCACCCAGGTTCAGCGAATCATAAGGCGACATACTGACGCCGCCAATGCGGGTAGAACTACAGGCCGCGACACCCTGAGGTATCGGCCACTGCGGGACAATTAGCTTACTCATAACCAGGCAACATCATCCTTATGCTCTTCGAAATCAGCGCGCATCACTTCGATAAGCTCCACCATATCTTGCGGAATTGGCGCATGCCATTCCATCTCGATACCGGAAATCGGATGATACAAACGCAACATGGTCGCGTGCAGCGCCTGACGGTCAAACTTACGCAGCACGGAGATAAACTCGTCAGAAGCGCCTTTCGGCGGGCGCGGACGACCGCCGTAGACCTGATCGCCCACCAGCGGATGGGTGATATGCGCCATGTGCACGCGGATCTGGTGCGTACGTCCGGTTTCCAGACGCAACCGCAGACGCGTGTGCACACGGAAATGCTCCATAATGCGATAGTGCGTTACCGCAGGTTTCCCCATTGGATGCACTGACATATGCGTACGTTTGGTTGGATGACGGCTGATCGGTTCTTCGACCGTACCGCCCGCTGTCATATGGCCAATCGCCACGGCTTCATACTCACGAGTGATTTCGCGCAGCTGCAATGACTCGACCAGGCGTGTTTGCGCGGGGACAGTTTTTGCCACAACCATAAGCCCGGTTGTGTCTTTATCCAGACGGTGCACGATACCTGCACGTGGAACATCCGCAATGGGCGGGTAGTAATGCAGCAACGCATTCAAGACCGTACCATCAGGATTGCCCGCACCTGGATGTACCACCAGGTCACGTGGTTTGTTGATGACGAGAATGTCGTCATCTTCATAAACGATATCCAGCGGGATATCCTGAGCTTCAAAACGAATCTCTTCATCAATTTCAGCATTGATGGAGACACGCTCTCCACCTAACACCTTTTCTTTTGGCTTATCGCAAAGATTGCCATTTACCAGTACGCGCTGGTCGAGGATCCATTCTTTTATGCGCGATCGCGAATAATCAGGGAACAATTCGGCCAAAGCCTGATCTAAGCGTTGACCAAGCTGATTTTCGGAGACTGTTGCGGTGAGTTCTACTCGTTGTGCCATAAACTGCTTCTTCGTTTAACGTTGGGTTTTACGGCTTTGCCGTTTAATATAGTGTGCTATTGTAGCTGGTCTTAACCGGGAGCAGGAACAGAGAATCTCCCGTATAACATTTTGAGGAAAGTCAAAACGTCATGACGCGCATGAAATATCTGGTGGCAGCAGCCACGTTGAGCCTGTTTTTGGCGGGTTGCTCTGGTTCAAAGGAAGAGGTGCCCGATAATCCGCCAAATGAAATCTACGCGACTGCTCAGCAAAAGCTGCAGGACGGTAACTGGAAACAGGCAATAACGCAATTGGAAGCGTTGGATAACCGCTATCCATTTGGACCGTATTCCCAGCAGGTGCAATTAGATCTCATCTACGCCTACTACAAAAACGCCGATCTGCCACTTGCTCAGGCTGCCATCGATCGTTTTATTCGTCTGAACCCGACTCACCCGAACATTGATTATGTCATGTACATGCGTGGCCTGACCAATATGGCGCTGGACGATAGCGCACTGCAAGGATTCTTTGGCGTCGATCGTAGCGATCGCGATCCACAGCATGCCCGAGCTGCGTTTAATGACTTTTCCAAACTGGTACGTGGTTATCCGAACAGCCAGTACACAACCGATGCCACTAAGCGTCTGGTGTTCCTGAAAGATCGTCTGGCGAAGTATGAATACTCTGTTGCTGAGTACTATACCGCCCGTGGCGCATGGGTTGCCGTCGTGAACCGTGTGGAAGGTATGCTGCGTGACTATCCGGATACCCAGGCAACGCGTGATGCCCTGCCGTTGATGGAAAACGCTTATCGCCAAATGCAGATGAATGCCCAGGCAGAAAAAGTAGCGAAAATCATTGCCGCTAACAGCAGCAACACCTGATTGACCTCATAATGCAAAACGGCAGCCTTTGGGCTGCCGTTTTTTTATCCGTTAAGGCCACAACTGAAGCGGTTTAGCTGCGACGCATCCTATCAAATATGGCCTGCTTTCAGGTATTCCTCAAGTAAAAAATCGCCTGTTCCTGCTGTGCCTCACAAAAAGGTTTTCTTGACAAAAAGCGACAAAATAATGTGATTTAAATCACACATTTTGACATTAGGAACGGTATGCTGGAATCACCAAGACGGGAAAGACAAGAGGTAAAATTTATGACAATGAACATTACCAGTAAACAAATGGAAATTACTCCGGCAATTCGCCAGCATGTCGCAGACCGTCTCTCCAAACTGGATAAATGGCAAACTCATCTGATTAATCCACATATCATTCTGTCTAAGGAGCCACAGGGTTTCATTGCTGATGCCACCATCAATACCCCGAATGGACATCTGGTTGCCAGCGCAAAACACGAGGATATGTACACCGCCATTAACGATTTGATCAACAAGCTGGAACGGCAGCTCAATAAAGTGCAGCACAAAGGCGAAGCCCGTCGTGCAACAACTTCAGTAAAAGACGCCAACTTCGTCGAAGCAGAAGAAGAGTAGTCCCTTACATTGAGTGTATCGCCAACGCGCCTTCGGGCGCGTTTTTTGTTGACAGGGTGAAAACAGTACGGGTACTTTACTGATGTAGCCAAAGGAAAATGACATGAAACTTGTCCCGTTCTTCTTCGCATTCTTTTTTACCTTCCCCTGAATGGGAGGCGTTTCGTCGTGTGATAAAGAATGCGAAGACGAACAATAAGGCCTCCCACACCGGGGGGCCTTTTTTATTGATAACAAGAAAGGCAACACTATGACATCGGAAAACCCGTTACTGGCGCTGCGAGAAAAGATCAGCTCGCTGGATGAAAAATTACTGGCCCTGCTGGCAGAACGACGTGGTCTGGCGGTAGAAGTCGGCAAAGCCAAGTTGCTGTCTCATCGCCCGGTACGCGATATTGATCGGGAACGCGACCTGCTGGACCGTTTAATTCAGCTTGGTAAAGCACATCACCTCGATGCCCACTACATCACGCGCTTGTTCCAGCTTATTATCGAAGACTCCGTCCTGACCCAGCAGGCACTCCTTCAGCAGCATCTGAATAAGATCAACCCGCATTCTGCTCGTGTTGCCTTCCTGGGACCAAAAGGTTCTTACTCACACCTTGCAGCACGTCAGTACGCCGCACGTCATTTTGAGCAGTTTATTGAAAGCGGCTGCGCGAAATTTGCCGATATTTTTAATCAGGTTGAAACCGGACAGGCAGACTATGCGGTAGTACCTATTGAAAACACCAGTTCCGGTGCAATTAATGACGTTTACGATCTGCTGCAGCACACCAGCCTCTCTATTGTCGGAGAGATGACGATTACTATCGACCATTGCGTACTGGTGTCGGGAACAACCGATCTGGAGAGCATCGACACGGTATACAGCCACCCGCAACCGTTCCAGCAGTGCAGCAAGTTCCTGAACCGCTATCCGCACTGGAAGATTGAATACACTGAAAGCACTTCAGCTGCGATGGAAAAGGTCGCCCAGGCTAACTCGCCACGCGTGGCAGCCCTGGGGAGCGAAGCCGGTGGTGTACTACATGGTCTGCAGGTACTTGAGCATATTGAAGCTAATCAGACGCAAAACATTACCCGCTTCGTGGTACTGGCACGCAAAGCAATCAATGTTTCCGACCAGGTTCCAGCGAAAACAACGTTGCTGATGGCGACAGGACAACAGGCAGGTGCTCTGGTTGAAGCGCTGCTGGTACTGCGTAACCATAATCTGATTATGACCAGGCTGGAATCACGCCCGATCCATGGTAATCCGTGGGAAGAGATGTTTTATCTCGATATTCAGGCCAACCTGGAGTCGCCGGAGATGCAGAAAGCGCTGAAAGAGTTGGGCGAAATAACCCGTTCGATGAAAGTACTTGGCTGTTATCCAAGTGAGAATGTCGTGCCAGTCGATCCAAGCTAACGTGGGCAATGCCGGATAGTGCATACGCTTATCCGGCCTGCGATTCATGCCATTTTTCCTGGCCTGATACAACGAGTCTACACCGCTATCAGGCATCTCGCTTATTGTCGGCTATCGTTGGCCTGACGCAACAAGGTGCGACTTTCACTCTGGAAGCGCTGCGCATAGTCGCCAAACCAGTGTTCAACCTTACGGAAACTGTCGATAAAAGCCTGCTTATCACCCTGCTCCAGCAAACCAATCGCTTCACCAAAACGTTTATAATAACGTTTGATGAGCGCAAGATTACTCTCTGACGACATAATAATATCGGCATATAGCTGAGGATCCTGGGCAAACAGACGGCCAACCATCGCCAGTTCAAGACGGTAAATAGGTGAAGAAAGGGCCAGCAACTGCTCCAGTTGCACATTCTCCTCCGCTAAATGCAGCCCGTAAGCAAATGTTGCAAAGTGACGTAACGCCTGAATAAACGCCATATTCTGGTCGTGCTCAACGGCGCTAATCCGATGCAATCGCGCGCCCCAGACCTGAATCTGTTCCAGGAACCATTGATAGGCTTCCGGCTGGCGTCCATCGCACCAGACAACCACCTGCTTTGCCAGACTTCCGCTGTCCGGACCAAACATCGGGTGTAAACCCACAACCGGACCGTCGTGTGCCGCCAGCATCGCCTGCAGAGGACCATTTTTCACCGAGGCCAGATCGACCAGAATACAATCAGACGGCAGACGCGGTAATTTCGCGATTACCTGTTCGGTAACGTGGATCGGCACACTGACGATCACCATACCGGCATCGGCGACGATCTCAGTAGCGCGATCCCAGTCCTGCTGTTCCAGGATCCGCACCTGATAGCCTGACAGAGTCAGCATCTTCTCGAACAGCCTCCCCATCTGTCCGCCACCACCGACGATCACCACCGGACGCAAAGAAGGGCAAAGCGTCTTAAATCCTTTGTCATTCTCACTGGAATAAGACTCGCGCATAACCCGACGCAATACATCTTCGATCAGGTCTGGCGGCACCCCCAGCGCTTCAGCTTCTGCGCGGCGGGAAGCCAGCATCGTGGCTTCCCGCTCTGGTACGTAGATCGGCAGCCCAAAGCGGCTTTTGACTTCACCGACTTCGGCAACCAGCTCCAGACGCCGTGCCAGTAAATCCAGCAACGCCTTATCAACTTCATCAATTTGATCGCGCAATGCGGTCAATTCAGCAACCATACCAACCTCTTATGCAACACGCGCCGTCAGCTGGCCGTTTAAATCTTGACTAATTTCACGCAGTAGCGCATCCGTCATTTCCCAGCTAATGCAGGCATCAGTTACAGAGACACCGTATTTCATTTCGCTGCGCGGCTGTTCGGAGGACTGGTTGCCTTCGTGAATATTACTTTCAATCATCAAGCCGATGATCGAGCGATTGCCATCTTTGATTTGTGCAATCACAGATTCAGCCACGGCTGGCTGGCGACGGTAATCTTTATTAGAATTACCATGACTGCAATCTACCATCAGAGAAGGTCGTAGTCCTGCCTGCTCCATCTCTTTTTCGCACTGGGCGACATCAGCAGGGCTGTAGTTCGGCGCTTTACCACCGCGCAGGATCACGTGACCATCTGGGTTACCCTGCGTTTGCAGCAGTGCAACCTGCCCCGCCTGGTTAATACCAACAAAGCGGTGTGATTGTGCTGCGGCGCGCATGGCGTTAATTGCCGTCGCCAGGCTCCCATCGGTACCATTCTTAAAACCAACCGGCATGGAAAGACCAGAAGCCATTTCACGATGCGTCTGTGATTCAGTGGTACGCGCACCGATAGCTGACCAGCTAAACAGATCGCCCAGGTATTGCGGGCTGTTTGGATCTAACGCTTCTGTTGCCAGCGGTAGCCCCATATTCACCAATTCAAGCAGCAATTGACGCGCAATTTTCAGACCTGCTTCAACATCAAAAGAGCCATCCATATGAGGATCGTTAATCAACCCTTTCCAGCCGACGGTAGTACGGGGTTTTTCAAAATAGACGCGCATCACCAGGTAGAGGCTATCGCTGACCTCTGCGGCAAGGGCTTTAAATCGACGAGCGTACTCAATAGCAGCTTCAGGATCGTGAATCGAGCATGGACCACACACCACCAGCAGTCGCGGGTCGCGGCCAGAGATAATGTCTGAAATGGTTTTACGCGACTGAGCGATTTGCGCCTCCTGTACGAGGCTCAGCGGAAATTCCGCTTTAAGCTGCTCTGGGGTCATCAGAACCTGTTCGTCGGTAATGTGTACGTTGTTCAGCGCGTCTTTTTGCATGATGGTGATCCTGTTTAGCTCGTTTGCGATAGTTTTCCTCAGCGAGGAGGTAATCACGATAACACAACAGGTAAAGATTTCAATCCACATTCCGTAAATTTTTATTTACAGCAAGCTGTTTTATCGCAAAAATACTGCAATACACCGTACATATAAATTTACACCCATCTATATATGAATCCGCTATGCTTTAAAAAAAGGGGAGAACAGGCAATGAAGCAACTCATCTGTACCTTATTTGTATTATTTCTCAGCGGATGTCAGATAGATCCCTATACTTTTTCCCCCACCTGGACAGGTACCGACTGGTTTGATGCCGGGATACAGGATGCCATTGCAGGCTATGTCGTTAAAGATAACGAGACACTTGCCGACAACTACAATGACCCAGAGGTCGATCGCGCCCAATATCTGAAGGGGTACGCCGAAGGACAAAGGAAAACCTGTCAGCAGGACTTTGTTTACGCGAGAGGATTGACCGGCAAAACCTTCCCTGCCAGTTGCGACACGGTAGACAATGTCAGCCAGTTACATGATGCATGGCAAAAAGGTGCAAACGAAGGTGCGGCTTCAACAAGGTTAAATTAAACAAGAGGTTAAATTTTATAAATTAATGAGATTTAGCTTAAATACTCAATACACTCATCCCAGGAATAATGACGACCTGGGAAAATAATGTTATTTTGTTGCAAACAATCTTGAATGTATATCGACGCATTACGGCAAACGCTGGTAGGTACCTATTCATGAGCTTTTCTTACCGACTCATACTTCTACTGGCACTGCTTCTGACCGGATTACCTCTGTACGCTCACAGCGTTACGGAAGAGGCAAAATCTGTGCGCTCTATGGTTTCCGGTATCGTCAGTTATACACGCTGGCCCGCACTTTCAGGGCCACCAAAACTGTGTATATTCTCTTCTTCGCGCTTTTCCAGCGTGCTGGAAGATACCCGTGCAGGAGCACTACCCTATCTTCCTGTCATCATTCATACGGAACAAGAAGTTTTAGTTGCGCAGTGTGATGGCTTTTATTTTGGAAAAGAAAGCCCTACATATCAGGCGGAATTAAAGAATAAATATCCTACTAAGGCATTGTTATTAATTGCCGAACAGAATCCCGAATGCGTTATTGGCAGCGCTTTTTGCCTCATAATTAAAGATGAAGACGTGAGATTTTCCGTAAATATGGATTCCCTGTCACGCAGCGGTGTAAGGGTGAGTCCGGACGTATTGATGCTTGCGCGGAATAAAAAGCATGAATAAGGGTCCTTCTCCCATAAAACGCCCAACGTTTAAGCGGACACTGCGGCGTATCAGCATCGTCAGCGTACTGGTAACCATGACGCTGATTTGGCTGCTGCTTAGCATTTCGTCGGTGCTGGCTTTGAAGCAATACGCACAAAAGAACCTGGATCTAACGGCAGCAACCATGACCCGCACGCTCGAAGCAGCATTAGTCTTTTCGGATAGCGTAGCAGCATCGGAAACACTGGCTGCACTGGGACAGCAAGGGCAATTTTCAGTTGCAGAGGTCCGCAATCAACAGCAGAAAGTGATCGCCACCTGGCACTATGATGCGCAGGATACCACTGACAAAATCAGCAGCATCATCAGCCACTGGCTATTCCCGCAACCGGTGACTCAGCCCATTTTGCACAATGGCAACGTTATTGGTGAGGTGCGCTTGATTGCCCGCGATAGCGTTATTAGCCATTTCATTTATTTGTCGCTGGCCGTTCTTACCGGATGCATTTTACTGGCATCGGGTATTGCATTAATGCTTACTCGTTATTTACACAATGGCGTCGTGGACGCCCTGCAAAATATTACTGAAGTGGTACATGATGTTCGTACCAATCGAAATTTCTCGCGGCGCGTATCTGAAGAGCGGATTGAAGAATTTCATCTGTTTGCGCAGGACTTCAATAGCCTGCTGGATGAGATGGAAGAGTGGCAACTACGTCTCCAGGCAAAGAATGCCCAACTGTTGCGTACCGCGCTACATGACCCTTTGACCGGTCTTGCAAACCGTGCCGCATTTCGTAGCAGTATTAACGCACTGATGAACGACGACGCGGCCCACAGCAGCTCTGCGTTGTTATTCCTTGATGGCGATAATTTTAAATTTATTAATGATACCTGGGGACACGCTGCAGGCGATCGGGTCCTGATTGAAGTTGCCAAAAGGTTGGCCGAATTTGGTGGTAATCGGCATCACCCATACCGACTTGGCGGCGATGAATTTGCCATGGTGCTTTACAGCGTCCATTCTGAATACGAAGTTCAACGTATCTGTGCGGCGTTGTCGCAAGAGTTTAATCGACCTTTTGACCTGCATAACGGTCATCTGGCAAGCATGACACTCAGTATTGGTTTTGCACTGACGTGGGAACATGCCTCTGCCGAGAAATTACAAGAACTTGCCGATCACAATATGTATCAGGCTAAAAATTTGCGCGCTGAGCGCATTATTAAAAAATAAGGAATTACACACATGCTAAAACGTTTATTATCCCCGTTTATTCTCATCATGCTAATTCTGGCAGGCTGTCAGGCACCTCAGGGGAAATTTACCCCAGAGCAAATTGCAGCCATGAAATCGTACGGATTCACTGAAGCTTCAGGAGACTGGTCTCTGGGTTTGTCTGACACCATCCTGTTTGACAAAAACGACTATAAACTCCGCCCTGAAAGTGAAAAGCAAATCCAGGAAATGGCGTCCAAACTGGCTGCTACCGGGTTAAACCATGCTCGTCTGGATGGTCATACCGATAACTATGGTGAGGACAGCTACAACGAAGCTCTGTCGCTCAAACGAGCCAATGTGGTTGCAGATGCCTGGGCTCAGGGTGCCAACATTCCACGCACAAACCTGACAACCCAAGGGCTCGGGAAGAAATACCCGATTGCCAGCAACCAGACTTCAAAAGGGCGTGCCGAAAACCGCCGCGTTGCGGTAGTTATCAGTACACCTTAGTCATTACCAGGCTGGCTGCGCTAACAGCGAATACGACGTACTGAACTCGCGCAGTCAGTCGATTGCAATGACGAACGAAACACCCGCCTCACACGACTCAACACCTCGCCGGTAGCATAACAATCGCCTTCCCGTTAAGCCTTAAACGCCCCAAAATCAATTACCCGGCTAACCGCTGGCCAGGTGTTCTGTCGATATAAAAAAAGGGGCCAGCCAAATGGCCAGCCCCTTCTGTCAGGATGTCGCCTGAGCGATATCTTAGTTAAGACGCTCTTTGATACGAGCAGACTTACCAGTACGCTCACGCAGGTAGTACAGTTTAGCTTTACGAACAGCACCACGACGTTTAACAGCAATGCTGTCAACTACCGGAGAGTGAGTCTGGAAGACACGCTCAACGCCTTCGCCGTTGGAAATTTTACGAACAGTGAATGCAGAGTGCAGACCGCGGTTACGAATAGCGATAACCACGCCCTCGAATGCCTGCAGACGTTTTTTGGAACCTTCAACAACCCATACTTTCACTTCCACGGTATCACCCGGACGGAAGGAAGGTACGTCCTGCTTCATCTGTTCTTGTTCAAGTTGCTTAATAATGTTGCTCATAATTTAATCTCTTATCCTGGGTAAACTGATATTGGGGGTCTCAGACCAGCCCATCATGTTTATGTTGCTGTTGTGCGTGTTCCTTTTTGAACTCCGCCAGCAACCTTGCTTGCTCTTCAGTCAGAGCCAGGTTTTCCAGAAGTTCAGGTCTTCTAAGCCAGGTCCGGCCCAGCGACTGCTTCAAACGCCAGCGACGTATTTCAGCGTGGTTTCCCGACAGTAATACCGCCGGTACCTCCATCTGTTCTAACACTTCAGGTCGGGTATAGTGTGGACAGTCCAGCAACCCGTCAGCAAACGAATCTTCGATTGCTGATGCTTCATGACCCAGAACGCCCGGAATAAACCGGGAAACGGAGTCAATCAGCGTCATTGCCGGTAACTCACCACCGCTGAGAACGTAATCGCCGATTGACCATTCTTCATCAATTTCGGTTTGAATCACGCGCTCATCTATTCCTTCATAGCGACCGCACACCAGAATCAACTTTTGATTCGTTGCCAGTTCGCTAACGCCCGCTTGATCAAGCTTGCGTCCCTGAGGTGACAGATAAATCACCTTTGCGCCTTCACCAGCCGCAGCTTTTGCTGCATGAATAGCATCCCGTAAAGGTTGCACCATCATTAACATCCCCGGTCCGCCGCCGTAAGGACGATCGTCCACGGTACGGTGCCGGTCATGCGTAAAGTCACGAGGACTCCAGCTCTGGATGTTCAGCAGGCCATTTTTTACTGCCCGGCCAGTTACCCCGTAATCGGTAATTGCGCGGAACATTTCTGGAAACAGGCTAACGATACCTATAAACACAAGCCAATCCCCATAACGCCGACTTTTACCGTTTATCCGGTGGTTTAAAAACCAGGATCCCAATCTACTTCGATAGTACGAGTAGCGAGATCGACTTTCTTGATAACCTGCCCATCGAGGAACGGTACTAAACGTTCCTTGATACCAAACGCATCTTTCAGGTTTGCCTTAATGACGATCACGTCATTCGATCCGGTTTCCATCATATCGACGACTTTTCCGAGATCGTAACCTTCAGTGGTCACTACCTGGCAGCCCATAAGGTCTTTCCAGTAGTAGGAACCATCTTCCAGCGCAGGCAACTGCGAGGAATCCACGACAATTTCACAATTAGTCAGTAGATTCGCCGAATCACGATCGTCAACGCCTTTCAGCTTGATGATCAGATCCTGATTGTGGTGCTTCCAGCTTTCCAGCTGTACTTGCTGCCACTGACCCGCCTTCTGGATAAACCAGGGCTGATAGTCAAAAATGCTTTCGGCGTCTTCAGTGGAAGAAAACACTCTGAGCCAACCACGGATACCGTAAGAAGACCCCATTTTCCCCAAAACGATGGGTTCCACGGGTGCCTGTGCGGCGAGTTGCTTGCTCATCATGACCACCGTGACAGATTAAGCTGCTTTGTTTGCTGCTTTGATCAGCGTAGCTACGCGATCAGAAATAGTCGCGCCCTGGCCAACCCAGTGAGCGATGCGATCCAGATCCAGGCGGGTGCCTTCTTCTTTTTCGCTAGCGATCGGGTTAAAGAAGCCAACGCGCTCGATGAAGCGACCGTTGCGTGCATTACGGCTGTCGGTGACAACAACCTGGTAGAACGGACGCTTTTTAGCGCCGTGACGAGCTAAACGAATAGTTACCATAACATCCTCTTGTGTGAATAAAACACCGGGCCCCATCGAGGGAAGGGACCCGGTGTCATATTAAAAGCCCGAAAATTTTACTGATTTCTGAGAAAAAAGCAATCAGCATATGCTTCACATATGCCAAACAAGGGATATAAGGCGTATATCGGTGCAGCCAGTTTAGTTCCGGCGTGCGCGCAAAAAGCGGAGCGTACACGTAGTACGTGAGCATTTTGAGCACACCCCGGGGCTAAAATGGCAAACAAGATAGCCTTATGCCCTTGTTTTTAGCGACCAGGGAATCCAGGAGGCATCATCCCCTTCATATTCCGCATCATCTTCGCCATTCCGCCCTTCTTCATTTTCTTCATCATGCGCTGCATGTCGTCGAACTGTTTCAGAAGACGGTTAACGTCCTGTACCTGCATCCCGCACCCCAGTGCGATACGGCGTTTGCGGGAACCTTTGATGATTTCCGGCTTAGCGCGTTCTTTCATCGTCATCGAGTTGATGATGGCTTCCATACGCACCAGCACTTTATCGTCCATCTGCGATTTCACGTTGTCAGGGATCTGCCCCATGCCCGGCAGTTTGCCCATCAGGCTGGCCATGCCGCCCATGTTTTTCATCTGCTTAAGCTGTTCAAGGAAATCGTTCAGATCGAAGCCGTCGCCTTTTTTCAGCTTGCTGGCTAATTTCTCTGCCTGTGCGCGGTCAACTTTGCTTTCGATATCTTCGATCAGCGACAGCAC
This sequence comes from Citrobacter sp. Cu233, assembly GCF_030332225.1. Lineage (GTDB taxonomy): Bacteria > Pseudomonadota > Gammaproteobacteria > Enterobacterales > Enterobacteriaceae > Citrobacter. The sequence continues at coordinate 131,447 of NZ_JAOWIF010000041.1, read as the reverse complement.
ATCACCCATGCCGAGAATACGTGAAGCAATCCTGTCCGGGTGGAACGGCTCCAGCGCTTCCGTTTTCTCACCGACACCGAGGAATTTAATCGGCTTACCGGTGATATGACGAATAGACAGTGCCGCACCGCCACGGGCGTCACCGTCGACTTTAGTCAGTACCACACCGGTCAGCGGCAGTGCTTCGTTAAACGCTTTCGCAGTATTCGCCGCATCCTGACCCGTCATGGCATCGACAACAAACAGCGTTTCTACCGGATTGATAGACGCGTGGACCTGTTTGATTTCGTCCATCATCGCTTCATCAACGTGCAGACGACCGGCGGTATCCACCAGTAGCACGTCGTAGAATTTGAGTTTAGCCTCTTTCAGCGCGGCATTAACGATATCAATCGGCTTCTGACCGACGTCAGAAGGGAAGAAGTCCACCCCGACCTGTTCGGCCAACGTTTCCAGCTGTTTGATCGCCGCCGGGCGATAGACGTCCGCGGAGACCACCAGGACTTTCTTCTTGTGCTTCTCGCGCAGGAATTTACCCAGCTTACCCACGCTGGTCGTTTTACCCGCACCCTGCAGACCCGCCATCAACACTACTGCCGGTGGTTGGGCTGCCAGGTTCAGCGTCTGGTTCTCTTCGCCCATCGCCGCGACGAGTTCGTTACGAACAATCTTGACGAACTCCTGTCCCGGCGTCAGGCTTTTATTCACTTCATGACCAACCGCTTTCTCTTTTACGCGATTGATAAACTCACGCACTACCGGCAGCGCAACGTCAGCCTCCAGCAGCGCCATGCGCACTTCGCGCAGCGTCTCTTTAACGTTGTCTTCAGTAAGGCGCCCACGGCCACTGATATTGCGCAGCGTGCGCGACAAACGATCGGTTAAATTATCAAACATTGTCTCTCGCCTGGGGTGGAAACGGTCGGTCGCAACAGCGACACATCAACAGAAATTTGCCGCAGTATAACATGAAGCCGCCTTTGTTGTTATGCAACGGTTGGAGCAGAGGTCACGTAACGCTATACTGCTTTTCTTTATTATTGGCCAACTGTCGACACCCATATGCCCGTTTTTGCTCTGTTAGCCCTTGTCGCCTATTCCGTCAGCCTTGCGCTGATCGTTCCCGCCCTGCTGCAAAAAAACAGCGGCTGGCGGCGTATGGCTATTCTTTCTGCGGTTATCGCGCTGGTCTGTCACGCGTTTGCCCTGGAAGCACGTATTCTGCCAGGTGGTGAAAGCGGACAAAACCTGAGCCTGCTGAACGTCGGTTCTCTGGTTAGCCTGATGATCTGTACGGTAATGACCATTGTGGCCTCGCGCAACCGCGGCTGGCTATTGCTACCGATCGTGTATGCATTTGCATTAATCAATCTGGCCTGCGCCACATTTATGCCCAACGAATACATCACCCACCTTGAAGCCACGCCGGGTATGATGGTCCACATCGGGCTATCGCTCTTATCCTATGCCACGCTGATTATTGCCGCACTGTACGCGCTGCAGCTGGCGTGGATCGATTATCAGCTCAAAAATAAAAGGCTGGCGTTCAACAATGAAATGCCGCCATTGATGAGCATTGAGCGCAAAATGTTTCATATCACCCAGATAGGCGTGGTGCTGCTGACGCTGACGCTATGTACTGGCCTGTTTTATATGCACAACCTGTTCAGCACAGAAAATATTGATAAAGCCGTTCTGTCTATCGTGGCATGGTTTATCTATATCGTTCTGTTGTGGGGGCATTACCATGAAGGCTGGCGCGGACGTCGTGTCGTCTGGTTTAACGTCGCAGGTGCAGGCATTCTGACGCTGGCCTATTTCGGCAGCCGCATCTTGCAGCAGTTTGTGAGTTAAGTCTTTTAAGGAACCTACGTGGAACACATCTCCACCACCACGCTTATTGTTACACTTCTCATCATGGTGGTTATTTCCGCCTATTTTTCCGGTTCCGAAACCGGAATGATGACCCTGAACCGCTACCGTCTGCGACACCGGGCAAAACAGGGAAATCGTCAGGCAAAACGCGTTGAGAAATTACTTCGGAAGCCCGACCGTCTGATAAGCCTGGTGCTCATTGGCAATAATCTGGTCAACATCCTGGCCTCCGCGCTCGGCACTATCGTCGGTATGCGCCTGTATGGCGATGCGGGCGTGGCAATCGCCACCGGGGTACTGACCTTTGTGGTGCTGGTTTTTGCTGAAGTGCTGCCAAAAACCATCGCTGCGCTATATCCCGAAAAAGTCGCCTACCCCAGCAGTTTTTTACTGGCGCCATTGCAGATTCTGATGATGCCGCTGGTTTGGTTACTGAATACCATCACACGTCTGCTGATGCGGATGATGGGTATCAAAACAGATATCGTGGTAAGCGGTTCGCTGAGTAAAGATGAACTACGAACGCTGGTGAATGAATCGCGCTCGCAAATCTCTCGCCGTAACCAGGATATGCTACTGTCCGTGCTGGATCTGGAAAAAGTCAGCGTCGATGACATTATGATCCCGCGTAACGAAATCATCGGTATCGATATTAACGATGACTGGAAATCAATCGTCCGCCAACTTTCGCACTCCCCCCACGGGCGTATCGTGTTGTACCGCGACTCACTGGATGATGCCATTAGTATGCTGCGCGTCCGTGAAGCCTGGCGACTCATGGCCGAGAAAAAGGAGTTCACCAAAGAGACCATGCTACGCGCCGCCGACGAGATCTATTTTGTCCCGGAAGGTACCCCACTCAGCACTCAGTTGATCAAATTTCAGCGTAATAAGAAGAAGGTCGGCCTGGTGGTCAACGAATATGGCGATATTCAGGGGTTGGTCACAGTTGAAGATATTCTGGAGGAGATTGTCGGTGACTTCACCACGTCAATGTCTCCGACGCTTGCCGAAGAAGTCACGCCACAGAATGACGGCTCAGTGATTATTGATGGCAGCGCTAACGTTCGTGAAATCAATAAGGCTTTTAACTGGCATTTGCCGGAAGATGATGCGCGAACGGTAAACGGTATTATCCTTGAAGCACTGGAAGAAATCCCCGTTGCCGGCACGCGAGTGCGCATTGGTCAGTACGATATCGATATTCTCGACGTACAGGACAATATGATTAAGCAGGTGCAGGTATTGCCGGTCAAACCACTTCGCGAGAGCGTATCTGACCAGTGAGGATAATCCAGACCGGGTAACGCATCAGCACTACCCGGTCTGAAGCTGATTAGCTTTTTGCTTTCGCCACAGACACCATTGCAGCGCGAATGGTACGTCCGTTAAGGGTATAGCCTTTCTGCATTACCATCAGCACGTTACCGGCAGCAACGTCATCAGACTCGACCATTGCAATAGCCTGGTGTACGTTCGGGTCCATCGGCACATCGATATCCGCAACCACCTGCACGCCAAACTTCGCCACGACATCCAGCATCGACTTGCGGGTCAGTTCAATACCTTCAACCATCGCCGCCATCGCGTCATTATCTTTGTCCGCCACTTCCAGCGCACGGTCCAGGCTATCCAGCACCGGCAGCAGTTCGTTGACGAATTTTTCCAGCGCGAACTTATGCGCTTTTTCTACGTCCAGTTCAGTACGACGGCGCAGGTTTTCCATTTCCGCTTTGATACGCAACACGCTGTCACGCTCGCGCGTTTCAGCTTCTGCAAGCTGAGCCTCCAGATTCGCAATCTTTTCATCGCGCGGATCCACCTGCTCAGCAGAAGCGTCTGACTCAACCGCCTCAACTTCTTCGTGCTGATCCATGATAATTTCTTCCGGGGCTTGCCCCTCAGGCGTTTTCTGTTCTTTACTACTCATGAATTTCTCCGCGTTTTTTCGCATTCATCTCGCTAACTTGGCTTATTATGGGGATCAGATTCAGGGATTCAAGGGAAGTACTCACATTGTCACTCATCTTCGTTACAAGGACCTCAAGAAAATGAACAAACATTTCAAGTGTATTGGCATTGTGGGGCATCCACGTCACCCCACTGCACTGACAACACATGAAATGCTCTACCGCTGGTTATGCACGAAAGGTTATGAGGTTATCGTGGAGCAACAAATCGCCCATGAGCTCCAACTGAAAAATGTGCAGACCGGTACGCTGGCAGAGATTGGTCAACAGGCGGACCTTGCGGTGGTTGTCGGTGGTGACGGCAATATGCTTGGAGCCGCACGCACGCTTGCGCGTTACGACATCAAGGTCATCGGGATTAACCGCGGTAACCTCGGTTTTCTGACCGATCTTGACCCGGACAATGCCCAACAGCAATTAGCCGATGTACTGGAAGGTCATTATATCAGCGAAAAACGTTTTTTACTTGAAGCACAGGTCTGCCAGCAGGACTGCCAGAAGCGCATCAGTACCGCAATCAATGAGGTGGTGTTGCATCCAGGCAAAGTTGCACACATGATTGAATTTGAAGTCTATATAGATGAAATTTTTGCCTTCTCTCAGCGTTCAGACGGACTGATTATCTCCACACCAACTGGGTCTACCGCCTACTCGCTGTCTGCCGGAGGTCCCATTCTCACACCTTCCCTGGATGCCATTACGCTGGTACCGATGTTCCCACATACGCTCTCCGCGCGCCCGCTGGTGATTAACAGCAACAGCACGATTCGCCTGCGCTTCTCGCACCGCCGTAATGACCTGGAGATCAGCTGCGACAGCCAGATTGCCTTACCTATACAGGAAGGCGAAGACGTATTGATTCGTCGCTGTGATTATCACCTGAATCTGATTCATCCAAAAGATTACAGCTATTTCAACACATTAAGCACTAAGTTAGGCTGGTCAAAAAAATTATTCTAATTTAACGCCAACCTCTTTACTGTATAAAAAACCAGTTTATACTGTATGTAATTACAGTTATGGTTTTTCATACAGGAAAACAACTATGTTGGCACAACTGACCATCAGCAATTTTGCTATCGTTCGTGAACTGGAGATCGATTTCCAAAGCGGAATGACCGTCATCACTGGTGAGACCGGCGCGGGTAAATCCATTGCCATTGATGCTCTCGGGTTGTGTCTGGGCGGGCGGGCAGATGCCGACATGGTGCGTACAGATGCCACTCGCGCCGATCTGTGTGCGCGTTTCTCTTTAAAAGACACTCCTGCGGCGCTACGCTGGCTGGAAGAAAACCAGCTTGAAGAAGGTCGTGAGTGTTTGTTACGCCGCGTCATCAGCAGCGACGGACGCTCCCGCGGCTTTATCAATGGCACTGCCGTTCCCCTGTCACAGCTTCGTGAACTGGGTCAGTTGCTTATTCAAATCCATGGCCAGCACGCCCATCAGCTCCTGACAAAATCGGAACACCAAAAGTTCCTGCTTGATGGTTACGCTAATGAAGCGTCCCTGATTCAGGAAATGTCCGCACGCTACCAGCTATGGCATCAGAGCTGCCGTGATCTGGCCCATCATCAGCAACAAAGCCAGGAACGCGCTGCCCGGGCAGAACTGTTGCAATATCAGTTAAAAGAGTTGAACGAATTTAACCCGCAGGCGGGCGAGTTTGAGCAAATTGATGAAGAGTACAAACGTCTGGCTAACAGCGGGCAGTTGCTCACCACCAGCCAGCAAGCGCTGGCTATCATGGCCGATGGCGAAGACATTAACCTGCAAAGCCAGTTACACACAGCCAAACAGCTGGTCAGTGAACTGGTAGGCATGGATGGCAAGCTCTCCGGTATTCTGGACATGCTGGAAGAGGCGACTATTCAGCTCAGCGAAGCCAGCGACGAACTACGACACTATTGTGATCGCCTGGATTTAGACCCTAACCGTTTGTTTGAGCTTGAACAGCGTATTTCTAAGCAAATCTCTCTGGCGCGTAAGCATCACGTCGCCCCTGAAGCATTGCCACAGTTTTACCAGTCCCTGCTTGATGAGCAACAACAGCTTGACGATCAGGCTGACTCGCTCGAGACCTTAACCCTGGCCGTAAACACGCACCACCAGCAGGCGCTGGAAACGGCAAAAATATTGCACCTCCAACGCCAGCATTACGCTCAGGAATTGGGGAAACTCATCACAGAAAGCATGCATGCTCTCTCAATGCCGCACGGGCTCTTTTGCATCGATGTGAGGTTTGATGAACACCATCTGAGCATAGACGGAGCCGATCGCGTTGAATTTAAGGTCACCACGAACCCGGGCCAACCGCTGCAGCCGATTGCGAAAGTCGCTTCTGGTGGAGAACTGTCGCGTATCGCACTGGCCATTCAGGTGATTACTGCGCGTAAAATGGAAACCCCTGCGCTGATTTTTGATGAAGTTGACGTTGGTATCAGTGGTCCGACGGCAGCGGTTGTGGGTAAGCTACTGCGCCAGTTGGGTGAATCAACTCAGGTGATGTGCGTCACCCACTTGCCACAGGTTGCGGGTTGCGGTCATCAGCATTTCTATGTCAGCAAAGAAACGGACGGCGCAATGACTGAAACACATATGCAGGCGCTGGATAAACGCGCACGTCTGCAGGAGCTCGCTCGCTTACTAGGCGGTAGCGAAGTCACGCGTAATACCCTCGCGAATGCAAAAGAACTGCTGGCAGCATAAACTTTTTTACCTTGCTAAGGTCTGAGTTCAACATAAAATCGCCGACTGACCTGACAGCAAAAGGTTTTAAAGTGGTGAAAGGTCTATTATCATCGGCATATTACATATGAGCCGCGTACTGCTCGGGCCCGAAAAGGAATCAAATCACTATGCGCTGTAAAACGCTGACTGCTGCTGCAGCAGTACTACTGATGTTGACCGCAGGCTGTTCCACTCTGGAGCGAGTGGTTTACCGCCCTGACATCAACCAGGGAAACTATCTGACACCTACTGATGTTGCTAAAGTACGTACGGGTATGACGCAACAACAGGTTGCTTATGCTCTGGGTACACCAATGATGTCCGATCCTTTTGGCACCAATACCTGGTTTTATGTGTTCCGTCAGCAGCCGGGGCATGAAGGTGTGACGCAGCAAACGCTGACGCTGACCTTTAACAGCAGTGGTGTATTGACCAACATTGATAACAAACCTGCCCTGACCGACAACAAGTAGGTTTGAGAGATCAAAAAAAGGTGCTCAATGAGCACCTTTTTTATTAGCAAACGCGGTCCATACTATGTTGGATAGCAACGTAAGCGCCTTACCAGACCGACAAACTGCAATCTTTAAACGTGTAGTACAGTCCCTGCAGTCCTGATAAGCAAAGCGATATCAGGCATTACTTGATTTGTTTGCCGATTTCTCTGCCCGCTGCCTGCGCAGTTCTTTCGGATCAGCAATCAACGGTCGATAGATTTCCACCCGATCGCCATCATGTACGACATCAACAAGCTTTACCGGTCGGCTGTAGATGCCCACCTTATTTTTGCTGAGATCGATATCAGTACGTAGTTCCAGCAATCCAGAAGCGCGAATCGCTTCTTCGACGGTTGCGCCCTGCTGCAACGTCACGCGCTGTAGATACTGTTTCTCCGGTAGCGCGTACGCGACTTCAACGACAATCTTAGCCGACACTGACACTGTAAACCTCTTTTGCGCGAACCGTGAAGGCCTGCACCATGTTCGACGCCAGCTCTTTAAAGATACGGCCAAATGCCAGTTCGATCAGTTTATTCGTGAACTCAAAATCAAGATGAAATTCAATGCGACAGGCTTCCTGGCTCAGCGGCGTAAACTTCCAGCCCCCAATGAGTTTTTTGAACGGCCCATCGACCAGATGCATAAGGATGCTCTGGTTACTGGTCAGTTGATTACGCGTGGTGAACGTTTTGCTAATCCCTGCTTTAGAAACATCCACAGCCGCTGTCATCTGCCCCGGAGTCGACTCCAGGACACGGCTTCCGGTGCAACCCGGTAAAAACTGAGGATAGGATTTAACATCATTCACTAACTGATACATCTGTTCCGCACTGTAAGGTACTAAAGCGGTCCGGCTAATCTGAGGCATAACAATTTCCATCAATATCAATCGTGCAAATAATACCATTTATCATCCGCTAAAAAAAACGCTATAGCCCAACTCGTGCTAAGATAGCGCCTTGCGCCCCGCTGGATGAAATGGGGTGTTTTTCAATTCCAGATTACCTATACTGAGCGGCATTATGACGAAGAAAAAAGCACACAAACCTGGCTCAGCCACAATCGCGCTCAACAAGCGCGCACGACACGAATACTTTATCGAAGAAGAGTTCGAAGCTGGACTCGCACTGCAAGGCTGGGAAGTCAAATCCCTGCGCGCAGGAAAGGCCAATATTGGCGATAGCTATGTCATTCTCAAAGACGGCGAAGCGTTCCTGTTTGGCGCCAACTTCACGCCGATGGCCGTTGCCTCAACCCACGTCGTGTGTGACCCTACTCGCACCCGTAAGCTTCTGTTAAACCAACGCGAACTCGACTCCTTATATGGGCGCATGAATCGTGACGGTTACACCGTTGTGGCACTTTCTCTGTACTGGAAGAATGCCTGGTGCAAAGTCAAAATTGGTGTCGCAAAAGGGAAGAAACAGCACGACAAGCGTTCCGATGTAAAAGAACGTGAGTGGCAGCTGGACAAAGCTCGTATTATGAAAAATGCAGGTCGATAAATCCTTTCTCAGCAGCCAGTCTCTCATCACGAGGCTGGCCCTTATTGTTTAGTTATTGAACCCCACTCATTATATTCACCAAAATTATAGTTTTTACACCGCTGAATCGTTAAAACCTAAAATAGTCTCCCCATTATTTTATCGGGCCCATAGCTTAATAAAATAAAAGTTCAAGAGTGTATTGTTTATATTTTACACCTAATCAATAACACTATTATTACTGGTGTTTATTAACTTTATAAAAGACGCTACAGAAGAAAAACAATCTTACATACAGTGAGTTGCATTTCAACAGCAACCCAAACATGTACTGGAAAGTATCCTTTTCAATTACCTCAATGTATTTTTAATATAGATAATTTGCGTAATACATCCTTTCTGACTATATCATCTAATACGAAAGAACTATTCAGACTCAAGGGCCCTGACGTATTCGATAAACAAACTGATATCTGCGTGACCTAATCAATGAAATCACACGTGCAAACTCATCTATATGATGAACGGGCATCTGTCAGCTCATTTTCCCAACACGCTATTGTGGATTAATACTCTCGGCCTCTCATCAGGAGTGAATATATGCGTCTACTCGCCGTTGTATCAAAATTGACTGGTGTTTCCACAAATATTGAAGCTTCTGAAGTCACGCTCAATTCACCTTCTATCGTGAAGCTGTCTGTTTCTCGGGAAGAAATCAGTCAGCTTACCCGCGTAAATCAGGATCTGATTGTCACACTCCGCTCCGGTGAAACCATCACAATTAAAAACTTTTACGTTGGAAAAGGTGATGAACAAAGCCAGCTCGTACTTGAAGATAGCAACGGTGCGCTATGGTGGGTTCAGGATACGGATGGCGCATTCCACTACCAGCATCTGGACGATCTCACCCCATTGATGGCGAGCGACGCCAGTCATGAAGGCGGCGCAGTTTGGCCCTGGGTTCTTGGCGGGGTCGCCGTGGCTGGGGGAATCGGCCTCGCCGCAGGCGGCGGCGGCGGTGGCGGTGGCGGTGACAATAATGCTGGCAATGGCAATAATGCTGGCAACGGCAATAATGCTGGCAACGGCAACGGCAACGGCAACGGCAACGGCAACGAAGGAAATGGTGATGGCGGCTCCCCCCCCACAACAACACCCACGATACCCACCGTGCCGATTATTACCAGCGTCACTGACAATCAGGCTCCCATTACTGGTCTCGTCAATCAACAGACGTCTACTAATGATAATACGCCAGAACTGCAGGGCACCGGCCCCGCGAACGCAATCTTACATATTTTCGATAACGGTACCGAAATAGGCCAGGTCACTATCGATGCCAACGGGAACTGGACGTTTACTCCATCTTCCCCGCTTGCAGAAGGTACTCACCAGTTTACGGTCAGCGCATCAAACAATGCGGGCAGCAGCGCAATGTCGGACAGTTGGGTCATTACCATCGATATCACCCCACCTGCCGCCGCAATAATTTCTTCAGTGAATCAGGAAGGCACCACGGTAACGGGTAGTGCAGAGCCAGGAAGCACTGTCACTATCATTGGCAGTAACAACCAGGTCCTGGGCTCAGCACTCGTCGGTTCAGGTGGTACCTTCACTATTGGCATAACGCCCTCGCAAACACACGGTGAAACGCTGACAGCAAAGATTCAGGATGAAGCAGGCAATATCGGGCCAGATACCTCATTCAGTGCCTCGAATTCCGGTTATCCAGGCGTACCTGTGATTGTCAGCGTTATGGATGATGTCGCCCCCTCCGTTGGGCCATTGACCAACGATCAGTCAACTAATGATGCAACCCCAACGCTTTCCGGGACAGCTGACGCTAACAGTACGGTTAAAATTTACAATAACGGGGCATATATCGACAGCGTCGTCGCCGACAGCAACGGTCGTTGGGACTGGACCTCCAGCATAAACTTGCGGGACGGCTCATATGCCTTCACCGCTACGGCTACCAACCACCTGGGTACGGGGGGAATGTCGACGGCATTCAATATCACTATCGATACTCAGCCGCCGTTATCACCAGACGATCTGAACGTATCCGCCGATGGTGCTTTCGTCACGGGTACGGCTGAACCCGGCAGTACCGTGACTATAACCGACAATAACAATCAGTTAATCGGCAGCGGTGTTACCGGGCCAGATGGCTCGTTTACTATCACCCTAAACCCACCGCAAACCAATGGCGAAACCATAACCGCTATCGCTACCGATCCGGCAGGAAATCCGAGTTTGCCTGAAACGGCGATCGCTCCCGATATCACCGCCCCGCTACCGCCCACAAACCTGACAATCAATAACGCGGGCGATCAGGTTTCCGGCACGGCAGAGCCCAACAGTACCGTACATATTCTCAATCCTGGTGGCACTATCATTGGCACAACCACCGCTGATGCTGACGGAGATTTCACCGCCACACTTGTTCCGCCACAAACTAACGGCGAACATCTTATCGCCAATGCAACGGATGCAGCAGGCAATACCAGTGGTAACACTGCAGTCACAGCACCAGACAGCACCGCACCGGAAGCACCGACAGGGGTGATCGTCGCCGGGGATGGTGGTTCAGTGAGTGGACATGCTGAAATCGGCAGCACCATCACCGTAAAAAACAGCAACGGGAGTACGATTGGCGTGGGTCAGGCAGACAGCGGTGGTAACTTTGTTGTGTCAATCACCCCGACACAAATCAATGGTGAAACGGTAAAAGTGACCGCAACGGACAGTGCTGGCAACGAAAGTCTGCCCACTTCCGCGCTGGCTCCGGATATTACCGCGCCAGACCAACCGATTATTATTGCCGTCTTAGACGATGTTCCCGATGTCATCGGAAAAATTGATAACAACACACTGACTAACGACGATAAACCGGAAATTAAGGGCACCGCCGAAGCAGGCTCGCAGGTAAAAATTTACGATAATGGCACCCTGCTAACTACCGTTACCGCCGATATCAATGGTAACTGGGACTACACGCCCGCCACCGCGCTGAGCCAAGGTGCACACGTGTTTACGGTTACGTCAACCGATGCCGCCAACAACACCAGTAGCGCTGCCAGCTGGAAAATTATTGTCGATAGCATCGCTCCGGCCGTCCCGACCATTACTCTGATTAACGATGACGTCGGAACCATCACCGGTAACATCGCGAATAACAACTGGGTAACCAACGACAACACACCGACCCTCTCAGGGACCGGCGAGCCAGGCTCTCTGGTGAACCTGTATGATAACGGTTTGCTGATGACGGTGATGCTCATCGACAAGTCAGGTACCTGGAGCTATACCGTCCCGGACAACAAGCAGCTTGCCGAACGCGACCATCGTTTTACGGTATCCGCAACGGATGCCGCCGGTAACGTCGTCACCTCCCCCGTTGCTGTCACCATTACCGTTGACACCCAGCCTCCAGGGGTACCCGCCATTTCAGCCGCCACCGATAACGTCGGAAATGCACCCGTTGACTTGCCTTCTGGGAACCGCTCAAACGATAACCTGCCGTCACTGAAGGGGACCGGAGAAGTTGGATCCACCATCACTATCTACGATGGTGCCACACCTATTGGAACGACTACAGTTGTGGCCGGAGGAACCTGGAGTTTTCCGGTCACCCAGCCACTTAGTGAAGGCTCGCACACATTGTCAGCTATCGCGACAGATGCGGCAGGTAACGCCAGTACCGCCGGAAGTTTCATGCTGACTGTCGATACAACGCCACCCGCGGCCCCGATCATCACCTCAGCGGAAGGGCTTATTGGCCTTGAAACTAAAGTACTGAGTAATGGCGGCAGTACGAAAAGCGACAACCCCAAACTGTCCGGAACAGGTGAACCGGGCGCGACAATTACGATTTATGATAATGGCGGCCTCGCTGGCGTCGCTACCGTACAGCCAGACGGCACATGGACATTTACCCCAACCTCACTTGCAGATGGGCCGCATAAATTCACTGCCACGGCGACCGACGCCGCGGGCAACACAGGGATCCCATCGGCGGGCTTTACGCTGACGGTGGATAATCTACCACCAGCGAAACCCGAACCACCGACCATCACTGATGATGCCAATCCGATAACAGGAATTATCACCAACGGCATCACCAACGATACCACGCCAACCTTCAGCGGTACGGGAAGCGCCGGGGATCTGATTACCATTTATCTTAGCGGTACTCCGCCATTGCAAGGTACGGCAACGGTTGGCGCAGACGGTACCTGGAGCTTTACGCCACCCGTCCCTGTAGCCCCAGGCAGTTACCAGATAACCGTCACCGCAACCGATCCTGCAGGAAACGTCAGCCTGCCATCAGTAGCGACTAACCTGGAAATCGACACCACGCCATCGGCTCCTCCGGTGATTATCGCCGCCAATGATAACGTCGGCGGCTTCCAGGGGGATCTCGCCCCCAACGCGATAACCGATGACACAACCCCGACCATTCGCGGAACTGGCATCAGCGGTGACATCATCACCCTGTACAACGGCAGTACGGTGATCGGCACCACTACGGTGGTTGGCGGCGTCTGGAGTATCACTCCCGGAACTGCGCTGGCAAACGGAAGCTACACGCTGACCGCCACCGCCACCGATGCAGCAGGTAACGCCAGCGGCAGCTCAAACAGCGTCTCGTTTACAGTTAACACAACAACGCTGACCCAGCCGCAGGTAACGGATATTCAGGATAATGTCGGCGTCATTACCGGCTCACTGACCAGCGGCGGTGTGACGGACGATACCACCCCGACGATCAGTGGGACCGGCACGCCGGGCAGTACCGTATTCATTTATGAGGGTAGCAATCCTGTTGCTACTGCCACCGTTGCCGCAAATGGCACCTGGAGTGTGGATGTTCCCCTCACACCCAATACCACCCACACGCTAACTTTCGGTGCCGAAGATGCTGCCGGCAACGTGCTGGCGGCAGGCAATCCGGTGACGTTGAAAGTTGATACGCTGCCCCCCGGCGACCCAATCGTGACTAGCATTAACCCTGATGGTACACAGGTAAGCGGTACAGCCGAAATTGGCAGCACCGTCATTATTCGCAACGGAACGACGGTTCTCGGTCAGGGAGTCGCAGACGGTTCAGGAAATTACGCCATCACGATTTCACCGGCGCAAACGGCAGGTCAGGCACTGAATGCCATCGCCCAGGATCCTGCGGGTAACCAGAGCAATCCCACACTGTTTACCGCTGCCACATCCAGCGTGCCACACCCGCCGACACTTGACATCGTGGACGACGTTGCCCCCGGCATAGGCTTAATCGGCAACGGTAACACCACCAACGACACCTTACCGCTGTTGCAAGGAACCGCCACGGCGGGAGCAACGGTCAGCATTTTCCAGAACGGCGCACTCCTCACCACGGTAACTGCCGATGCCGTTTCTGGCGCATGGAGTTATCAACTGCCTACGGCGCTGACAAATGGCACAACTTATAATTTCAGCGTGTCACAAACCGTCAACTCAATATCCAGCGGTCAGTCGCCCAATTATGCCATTACCATCGACACCACCGCGCCACTGGCACCAACCATCACCCACATTGTCGATGACGTTTCACCCGGCACCGGGTCGCTGGATAAAGGGCAAATTACCAATGACTCACGCCCAACCTTAAACGGAACCGGCGAAGCGGGCGCAACCATCACCCTCTACGATAACGGTATCGCTTATGCCACAACCTCGGTAAACAGCAACGGATTCTGGAGCTTTACTCCGGCAGACGGATTGGAAGAAGGCACGCATGACTTCACCGTGCGCGCCACCGACGCGGCGGGTAATCAGGGAGTCGCATCCGACGATTTTCGGATCATTGTCGATAGCTTAGTCCCGGATGCGCCGTCCATTGTCACGGTCACGGACAACGTTGGCACGACCCAGACGCTCACCTCCGGGCAGTCAACCAACGATAACACTCCGACATTTGCTGGTGTCACTGAAGCAGACTCTGTGGTCACTGTTCGCGATAATGGCGCGGTAATTGGCACAACCACCAGCGATGAAAACGGCAACTGGAGCTTTACACCGGCTCCAGCACTTAGTGAAGGCAATCATTCGTTAACCGCAACCGTCACGGATGGTGCTGGTAATATCAGCCCGGCAAGCCCACCTTTCGTTCTGGTCGTCGACACACTCCCGCCCGCCGCACCGATCATCACCTCAGTCATTGACGATCAACCTGGCAATACATCGCTGGCTAACGGGCAACTGACCAACGACGCCCAGCCTACGCTAAACGGCAAAGGGGAAGCCGGTGCGACTATCACGATAAAAGATAAGGGCATCAAAATAGGTACCGCACGGGTAGACGAATCGGGCAACTGGACTTTTACACCGGAAAACGCGCTAAGTCAGGGGCAGCACGTCTTCACCGCAACGACCACCGATTTGGCCGGTAATACCGGGGGAGCTTCTTCATCCTTTACCCTCGAACTGGATTCTATTGCGCCCGTAGCGCCGGTCATCAGTACGGTGCAAGACAACACGGCCCCCTCCATCGGGCCTATCAGTAACGGTCAAACGACGAACGAAACCCGTCCGGCACTGAGCGGCACTGGCGAAGTGGGGGCGACCATTACCGTTCTGAGCGATGGCCAACCCATTGGCACCACCACCGTGGGCGCAGGCGGTATCTGGAACTTTACCCCGACGGATGCGCTGAGTAACGGACCGCATACATTGACCGTCACCGCGACCGACAGTGCAGGTAACACCAGCGCTGCGTCGAACGGCTTTGGGCTCATCGTTGATACCGTATCGCCGGGTATCCCCGTCATTTCTCAGGTAGCAGATGATGTCGGCCCGCTGACGGGTAATCTGAACAACGGCCAGGCCACAAATGATGCGCACCCCACGATCAGTGGTACGGCAGAAGCCAATTCCACGATCAAAATTTATGACAATGGTGCCTATCTCGGTACCGCTCCGGTAGACGGCAATGGAGTCTGGAACTTCACGCCAACAGCCGTGCTTGGAAATGGTAGCCATGCATTCACGGTGACCGCCACAGACGCAGCCGGAAACGTCAGTCAATCATCCGCCACATTTAACATCATTGTGGATACCGTTGCCCCGTTTGCCCCCACCATTATCCAGGCCTTCGATGATGTACAGCCCGGCACCGGGACACTGTCGAGCGGTGCCTGGACCAATGACACCCGTCCGCTACTCAGTGGCTCAACGGAAGCGAATGCCCGGGTCGCCATTTACGATAACGGCACGCTGCTGGGGACGGTAACAGCCACAATAGATGGAACATGGGAATATCTGCCCCCCACACTGAGCAACGGGCAACATACATTCACTGCTATCGCCACAGACGCTGCAGGCAATATCGGTGCCACCTCAAGCGGATTTATTATTAATGTCGATACGAACCCACCGCCGATCCCACAACTGATTTCGGTCATAGATGACATCGCAGGGGGTGTTTTCAATGCAGCGCTGAACAATGGGCAGCTAACCAACGATGCCCGCCCAACGCTCAACGGTACCGCCGAAGCCGGTAGCACTGTCAGTATCTATGACGGGAACACTCTGCTTGGTACTGCTCTGGTGCAAAGCAATAATAGCTGGACATTTACCCCAACCACGCCGCTCGCGACCGGGTCCCATACCTTCACCGTGACCGCTACCGATGCGGCAGGTAATACCAGCGGCGCAACAACAGGTTTTACCGTGGTGGTGGACACCGCTGCTCCTGCACAGCCTTCAATAAGTAGCATTATTGATGATGTTGGCCCCAACACCGGTGCGATTGGCAGCAACCAGCCCACCAATGACTCACGCCCAACCCTGAACGGCTCCACAGAGGCCAACGCGCGAGTCGATATTTATGATAATGGCAGTTTTGTCATCAGCGTAACGGCTGACAGCACCGGCAACTGGAATTACACGCCGTCCACGGCTCTGGCTCAAGGGGCACATTCTTTTACCATCACAGCGACAGATGCTGCGGGGAATACCAGTGGATTATCGTCTGCGGCAGCCATTGTGATCGATACCATCGCACCCGGAGTTCCAACCGGGCTGGCGGTCAATGCCAATGGTACGACGTTAACCGGCGTGGCCGAAGCGAACAGTACGGTGATCATCACCTCCAGCAGCGGAACGGTACTCGGCACCACAATGGCGAATGCTTCCGGTAACTTCACCTTTATCCTGAATCCACCGCAAATTAGCGGACAAACGCTGCTGGTTAGCGCTCAGGATACCGCCGGTAACATCGGTACTCCAGGCAACGTACTGGCCCCGTTTACCGGTGTTCCGCCAGCGCCGATTATTTCCAGCGTATTTGATGATGTCGGCACCATCACGGGCCTGGTCACCGCTGGGAAAACCACGAATGATACCCGCCCAACACTGAACGGAACTGCGCAGGCAAACGCCGTTATCAACCTGTATAACAACGGCACGTTGATGGGTAGCACAACCGCAGACGGGAATGGGATCTGGAGTTTTACGCCAGGCAGCGCCCTCAGTGAAGGCAACCACGCGTTTACCGCCAACGCCACAAATGCCAACGGCTCGAGCGTGTTGTCTGGCTCGTTCAGCGTCATTGTGGATACCACGCCACCTTCCCCCCCTACGATGCTGATCAGCGCCGATGGCGGAACGGTGAGCGGCATCGCCGAAGCCGGCAGTACGGTTACGATATCCCTGCCTGGTGGCACCAGCGTGACAGCGGTCGCCAACAACAGTGGGGTCTACAGTGCCACCTTACCTGTACGCCAGATTGAAGGTCAGTCGTTATCTGCAACGGCAACCGACGCGGCAGGCAACACGTCATCGCCTGCCAGCATCACCGCGCCGGTGCTCCCCCTGCTGGCTGAAGATAATGTTACCCGTTTGCCGCTACAGACTGACGTGACAGTCAGCACTGAGCATCAAAGCGATTACGGTTTCCTGCTGGTGAACGCACTGGGTAGTGTCGCCAATGTGCTGGGTAACGACACGGCAAGTGTTAATTTCAGCATCCAGTCTGGCGGTAGTGGCGCCATCACCATCAACGCCGCGGCGACCGGCATTGTGCTGTCACTATTGAGCTCAATGGAGATTGTTATCCAGCGCTATGACACCTTGCTCAACACCTGGATAACCGTGGTCGATACCTCAAAACCCGATTTTGCCAGTTTGCTGACCATCGGAGCCTCTGGAGTGACGCTCAATTATGATGGGCTGACAGGCGGGGATTATCGCGTGGTCAGCTTCAACACTAACCTACTGGCGACCGGCGCTTACACCAGTCTGGACGTTGCCGTGGTGAAAACCAGCGGCGGAACAATCACCGGAGGGACCACAGAATCCGGTAACATCATCACCGATACCGACCCAACAAACGGTCAAGATAACGCTCCTTCCGGTACGCTGGTCACCGCCATTACCGATGGTAACGGCAACGTGGTAAACGTCACGGCCGGCGGCGTGGATGTACAGGGTAAATACGGCATCCTGCATATTAACCAGGACGGCAGTTATACCTATACCCTGACCAATACAGCAATATCGGTGTATGGCCGCTCCGAAAGCTTCACCTATACGCTGACGCATGGCGCAGACCATTCCTCAGCCAAACTGGTTGTCACGCTGGGCCAGGCCCCAACCACCAGCACGGTAACAGCAGCTGACGATATGGCGTCACTGACGTACGGAACCCAGGTGATCGCGGTCGACCACGGCACGTCAAAACAAACGGGCTTCACGCTGGCAAATGTCGGGCTGGGTGATGTCCTCGACGTCAGCCTGGTCAACGGGTTGACCAACCCGATCAAATTCAACGTTGATGACGGAGCCACCCGTACGCTAACCGTCCAGGCTAACGTCCTCGGTGTGACGCTTGGCGGTTTTGATCTCTATGTCTACCGCTTCAATGAGGCTATTCAGCAGTATGAACAATATCGGGTGCAGCCAAACTGGGTTACGGCACTGCTGGGCGGCAACTCTTCGGCGTATACCATTACGCTGCCGGGTGGTGACTACCTTTTCCTGCTTAACGCCTCCGGCGGTCTGACGTTACTGACCAGCTACACCCTGAATATTCAGGCGGATCATACCTACGCGGTGGACAGTCTCAGCGCGGTAACCAACGGTAATATTCTGGTCAATGACTCAGCCCCGATAAACAGCGTCATCACCGAAGTGAATGGTGTGGCGATTAACGGGACGGGCACCACCAGTATTAACGGACAATACGGCACCCTGTCTATCGATGCGAAGGGGAACTATACCTATACCCTGAAAAGTGGGCTGGGTGCCGATAGCATCAGCACACCGGACAGTTTCGTCTATACGGTCAAAGCCCCCAATGGCGATACAGGAAGCGCCTCGCTGAACATTACGGCGACCCCGCAGGCGCTGGACGCAGTCAATGACGTCAGCAGCATGATGGCGGTGAGTACCGTTCAGGACTCTGCGGCATACGGAAGCGGCGCGCTGGGCACAGCGACAATTCCGACGCTGGGGAGCAAAGCAACCGGTTCAGGTTCGTTTGACATAGCAACAAATGATGTGCTGAAAGGCGCCACACTCAACTTCAGCATCGGCACACTTATCACCGTCGGTACACTGGGCATAACCTGGACTATAACCGGTCCTGACGGATTCTCGCTTTCAGGCTCTGTACCCGCCAGTTCCATCAGCCTGTTAGGCAGCTCAATTGCCGTCTCGCTGGGTAATGCCGAGCTAGCCGCGGGTCATTACAGCATCAGCTTCACAGGAACGATGGGAGGGCTGGCCGTTGGCAACGTCAGCATTACGCCGAACGTCACGGGCACGACATGGCACCTCAATACCTGGGACGTTAACGCCACGACGGTGAATGGCAATATTTTTGATGGCAGTGATGCCGCTGGCGCGCACGATCAGCTCTCAACCGTCCATACCCAGCTCACTATCACCGGCTTTAACGGCAGTACCGCCACACTCAATCCGACCAGCAGCATCAGTAGCACAACAATTCAGGGTCATTATGGCTCACTGACCATGAATCTGGATGGTTCATACATCTATACGCTGAAGCCGGGTACAACCGTGGCGTCGATGACCAGCAAGGAGACCTTTACTTATACGCTTAACGACCAAAACGGGCATACGGACACCGCGACGCTGACCATCAATATGAATCCACAGATGGCAAGCACCGCGCAGCATGACGTGATCATCGGCTCGGCTTACGGCGATACGCTGATTTATCACCTGCTTAATGCCAGCAATGCAACGGGCGGTAACGGAACGGCAGACACCTGGACCAATTTCTCACTGGCTCAGGGCGACAAAATAGACATCGGCGACCTGTTGGTAGGCTGGAACGGACAAAATGCCACGCTCGGCAACTACCTCACGGTGACCACCAGCGGTAACAACACCGTCGTTTCCATTGATCGCGACGGTACAGGCAGCACGTACCACACAACTAACCTCGTAACGCTGGAGAACGTACACACCACGCTCGATGAGCTGATCCAACAAAATCACATTGTGACCTGAAACGAACGCCATACCGCTATAACGATATAACAACAGCCCCGGATGCCATGACGTCCGGGGCAATAACAGTCGTCACTGCCCTATTTTACAAGGGATAAACCATGAGAAATGTCGCCCCTGTCGCTGTACTGCTGGCATTAACGTTCTGTTCCGTTCGTGCGAATGCCGAAGATGAACCGCAAATTATTACGCCGGAAGGGCTGGCAACCCGTCAGATGCTTCCCTCTCTGGATGGCTCTGTGGCCGATCTACCGCTAAGCGTTGCCGCTCCCGGAAGCCTGACACTTAACAACGCGGTGAGCCGCGCCGTGAGCTGGCATCCTTCTATTCGTGAGTCCATTGGCAAACTGCTCTCGCAAAATGAGCAGATAGACGTGGCGAAAGCGAAATATTATCCGCAAGTTACAGCCGGAATGAACAACGGCTACAGCAATACCTACACCGACCATGGCTTCAGCCCTGCACTGGTCATTTCGGTGTCACAAATGCTGTATGACTTCGGCAAAGTCGCAAGCCAGGTACGCGCCGAAACCGCCGGTTCGGCACAACAACAGGCAAACGTGTTACTCAGCATCGATACTGTCGCCCACGCCACCGCCAATGCCCTCGTCCAGGTTCAGACATGGCAACAGATGGTGGATGCCGCCGAAGAGCAACTGTTCGCGCTAAACGGTATTGGTCGGCTAACCAGAGAACGTAATGATGAAGGGGCGACCTCGCTGTCTGACGTAGTACAAACCGATGCGCGTATTGAGTCTGCTCGTTCACAGCTGGCGCAATATCAGGCCAATCTCGACAGTAGCAAAGCGACATTGATGAGCTATCTCGGCTGGCGCTCACTTAACGGCATCAGCAATGAGTTTCCGGTAAAACTGGACAGCAGTTGCGATGTCGTAAAACCGGAGGATAAGTTAGTTCCTGCAGTGCTGGCGGCCTGGGCGCAGGCGAACGTCGCACAGGCAAATCTGGATTACGCCAACGCACAGATGACGCCAACCATTTCCCTGGAGCCATCTGTTCAACACTATCTCAACGACAAATACCCCAGCCATGAGGTGCTCGACAAAACACAGTACTCCGCGTGGGTCAAAGTCGAAATGCCGCTGTATCAGGGCGGCGGTCTCACCGCCCGGCGCAACGCCGCCAGCCACGCGGTAGAGTCCGCACAGTACTCTATTCAGCGCACCCGACTTGAAGTACGGCAGAAATTACTGGAATCCCGCAGCCAGGCAATGAGTCTCGCTACTGCATTGCAGATCCTGCGCCGCCAGCAGCGGCTGAGCGAACGCACTCGTGAACTGTATCAACAGCAGTATCTGGATCTCGGCTCACGCCCATTACTTGATGTTCTTAACGCCGAACAGGAAGTGTACCAGGCCCGTTTTGCCGAACTCCAGACCCAAAGCCAGCTTCGCCAGCTACAACTGAACTGCCTCTACAACACCGGATCGTTGCGCCAGGCGTTCGCCTTAAATAACCGCAGCATTCAATCGGTGGAGATCCAGCTATGAGCGACGTCGAAACGGTTGTTGAAGATGCGATTGGCGAACCCGCCCTGAGCCAGTGGGCGCAGGCCGTTACCCACATTGCCAGACACTATCGCCTTACTTGCTCGCCTGGCGCTATCCAGGCCAACGCCCCATGGTTCGAGGGGAAAAGCAAAACCCTTGCTTTGACGCAATTAGCGCGCCAGGCGGGACTGTCCTTTCATGCACTGGACACCGCAAAGCAGGTACTTAACCAATGGCGTTTGCCAGTGGTGGCAGAACTGCACGACGGCCAAATCATGGTGATAGAACATTTCAACGGTGAAGACACACTGGATGTCTTTATCATTGCCGGCGAGGGACAACGCAACCGGCTGGCGGTGGCAGAGCTTCTGCCAGAAATCCATGCTATCACCGCACTGCGCCCGTTATCGGCGTTAAAAGACAGTCGGGTTGAACGCTATATTTCGCGCTTTAAACCCGACTGGATACGCGAGCTGGTTTTGCAGGATATCCGCCCTTACCTGCCCGTTATGATTGCTGCGTTTCTGATTAACGTCCTGTCGCTCTCCGGAATCATTTTTTCAATGCAGGTTTACGACCGGGTGATCCCCGCCCAGTCGTATCCGACTCTCTATGTTCTCTCGACCGGCGTCCTGGTCGCGGTATTGTTTGGCTTTTTGCTTCGCGAAGCACGTACCCACATTATGGATCGACTCGGTAAACGCGCAGACATGCGTATTTCCGATCGCGTGTTCAGCCACGCCCTGCGGTTGCGCAATAGCGCGGTTCCCCGCTCGACAGGGAGTTTTATTTCCCAACTCCGCGAACTGGAGCAGATCCGGGAGATGATCACCTCCTCAACCCTGTCGACCATCGTCGACCTGCCGTTTTTCCTGCTGTTTATTGTCGTCCTGGCGTGCATTGCTCCGCCGCTGGCGTGGATAGCCCCAGTCGCTGCCATTCTGATGATTCTGCCGGGGCTGTTATTACAGAAAAAACTGGCGGTGCTTGCTAACCAGGCCGCACATGAATCCACTCTGCGCAACGCGGTGCTGGTCGAAAGCGTTCAGGGGCTGGAAGATATCAAGCTAATGCAGGCGGAGAACCGCTTTTTACAGCAATGGAACAGCTATATCCGCATTACTGGCGAGTCCGGACTACGCACACGCAAGCTTACCCAGGGGCTGATCGGCTGGGGGATGTCGGTACAAAGCCTGGTTTACGCCGCCATCATTATGTTCGGTGCGCCCATGGTGATTGAAGGCACGATGACCACCGGGGCAGTGGTGGCCGCCTCGATGCTCGGATCAAGGATGATCGCCCCGATGGCTAACCTGTGTGGTGTGCTGGCACGCTGGCAGCAGGTCAAAGCCGCCAAAATGGGGCTGGACAGCATTATGCAACTTCCCACCGAGACGCAGCACGATGAAGACCGGGTACACCAGGAAATCTTCCGTGGCCACTATCTGTTTGAAAATGCGCACTTTCGCTATCACAGTGACGACCAGTGCGTACCGTTACGCATCTCGCGTCTGGAAGTGATGCCCGGGGAGCGGATTGCTATTCTCGGGCGTAACGGCGCGGGTAAATCAACCCTGTTACAGGCTATGGCGGGCGGCGTAGAGATTATTCAGGGTGATGTCCGACTCGATAACCTAAGCCTGGCACAAATTGATATGGCTGATTTACGCCGTAATATCGGCTTTCTCAGCCAGAACGCTCGGCTTTTTTTCGGTACATTACGCGAGAATCTGACACTCGGCGCACCCCATGCCAGCGACACGCAGATATTCGAAGCGCTGGAAGTCAGTGGCGCGTCTGCATTCGTCAAACAGCTCGCCAAAGGGCTGGCGCATCCCATTATGGAGGGCGGTAATGGGCTTTCCGGCGGGCAGCGCCAGTCGATTCTGCTCGCAAGAATGTTACTGCGTTCGCCCAATATCGTCCTGCTCGACGAACCCAGTGCCTCGCTGGATGAACACACCGAACGGGAATTTATACAACGGTTAAACCAGTGGCTGGGCAACCGCACACTGATTGTCGCCACACATCGCGTTCCGGTTCTGGAGCTGGTCGAGCGCGTGGTGGTGATCAAAGAAGGTCAGCTGGTCATGGATGCCCCAAAAGCGCAGGCGCTAAATGCAAATCGGGCACCTGCACAGACTCACGCTCGGGAGTGGAAAAATGAAAACCAATCCGCATGACGCCGCCATGGACGATCTCGATATCCGCCAGGAATACCGTTTTTCCGGCGCCAGTCGCATTATTCTGCTCAGCACACTGCTTTTTGTCATCCTGGGGGGATGGGCGTATTTCGGTAAGCTGGATGAAGTCTCTACTGGCAGTGGGAAAGTGATCCCCAGCTCTCGCGAACAGGTATTGCAGTCGCTTGACGGTGGGATCCTCGCCGAACTCAGCGTGCACGAAGGTGATAAAGTTCAGGCCAACCAGATTGTCGCCCGCCTCGACCCAACGCGTTCTGAATCCAACGTGGGTGAAAGTGCCGCCCGATACCGTGCATCTTTAGCATCAAGCGCCAGACTGAATGCCGAAGTCAACGATTTGCAGCTAACGTTCCCCAGCTTGCTGCAGGCCTGGCCGGAACTTATCGCCTCTGAAACCCGGTTATATAAAAGTCGCCGGGCACAGCTTGCCGATTCGATGGTGGAACTACAGGGTGCGCTGGTATCCGTGAACAAAGAACTGGCGATCACCCAACGGCTGGAGAAAAGCGGTGCCGCCAGCCATGTGGAAGTACTGCGCCTGCAACGACAAAAAAGCGATCTTGGACTCAAAATAACCGACCTGCGCTCGCAATATTACGTGCAGGCGCGAGAAGCGCTGTCGAAGGCCAACGCCGAAGTAGATATGCTGGCGGCCATCTTAAAAGGTCGAGAAGATTCCGTCACCCGCCTGACCGTTCGCGCCCCGATGCGCGGTATCGTAAAAAATATTCAGGTCACCACGATTGGCGGCGTTATCCCCCCTAACGGCGAAATGATGGAGATTGTCCCGGTAGACGATCATTTGCTGATTGAAACCCGCCTGTCACCGCGCGATATCGCGTTTATCCACCCAGGACAGCGGGCACTGGTAAAGATTACTGCCTATGACTACGCCATTTACGGAGGGCTGGAGGGCGTGGTCGAAACCATCTCCCCAGATACCATTCAGGACAAAGTGAAGCCGGAGATCTTCTACTACCGTGTTTTTATACGTACCCATCAGGACTTTTTGCAGAACAAGCTGGGACGCCATTTTTCTATCGTACCGGGCATGATTGCCACTGTGGATATAAAAACAGGTGAAAAAACCATCGTCGACTATTTAATCAAACCATTTAATCGTGCAAAAGAAGCATTGCGCGAGCGGTAAATCCTTGCGGTTAAAGGGTTGTGGGGGCTGGTCACGTGTGTCACAAGTCTGATATACTTACTACAACACATTGGGGCTGATTCTGGATTCGACGGGATTCGCGAAACCCAAGGTGCATGCCGAGGGGCGGTTGGCCTCGTAAAAAGCCGCAAAAAAATAGTCGCAAACGACGAAAACTACGCTTTAGCAGCTTAATAACCTGCTCTGAGCCCTCTCTCCCTAGCTTCCGCTCTTAAGACGGGGATCAAAGAGAGGTCAAACCCAAAAGAGATCGCGTGGATGCCCTGCCTGGGGTTGAAGCGTTAAAACTAATCAGGCTAGTCTGGTAGTGGCGTGTCTGTCCGCAGGTGCCAGGCGAATGTAAAGACTGACTAAGCATGTAGTACCGAGGATGTAGGAATTTCGGACGCGGGTTCAACTCCCGCCAGCTCCACCAAATAAAACAAGGGGTTACGTGAAAACGTAGCCCCTTTTTCTTTGGTAGTGGCGGCAAAATGGCGACAGAGTGTCGGACTGGCGGCAACAAAAAACCCGCCATTAAAGCGGGTTCTGTTCAGAAACTCATGTGGCCTTGACCACCTTTTCCAGGATGTGGCGGCGCAGAAGAAATTAGATTCGGTTTTATAATGTGCCGTACAAACGTTTCATGAGTAACGAACGTACAGCCACAATTTATATTTTGGCACTGGTTGTAACGTTCTTTTGTCGTAGCTGATACCTGAAAGCTGCTTCTGGTATGTGCTGCATGACCGCACTCTGGACAGTTCATCATCGCTGTTATCCCACCACTCTTGCCGTAGTCGCAATAATGATACAATATTATTCAATATTGAGAACCAATTATTCAATTTCAAGATCATCAATCTTTACTTCAAGCTCCATGCTGGTCGTAAATCCATTATCCGGGCTGACAGAATGTGTCAGGGTGGTAATGGCCCATTCTGCATCATCGATCGGCTGTTTAAACCCTGTAACCTTCACCGGCATTTCCGTATAGAGATCAGCCCGCCCCTCAGCGAGCTGCAGGGAAAATGAAGCAACCCCACGCTGCAGACGTTCCCACTGCATTTTTGCTGCGCGCTCTGCATTGCTCCGGTTGGCGTAGGTACGATTAAGAACCAGCACGTTTTCATCCGTTCCCACCAGATAATCGCCCTGTTTTGCTTCCGGCTCTTTGGGTGTGGTGGTTTTCTTTCGACGACGTTTAACACTGGTTGTCTCTTTTTTCCTGGGTTCACGCGTATGCAACCAACTGGCAATAACACCGGTATAGGCACCACGATCAGCAAGGGTGAACCGATGATTGTCACCGGCTTTACGCGTGATGGTGATAACCGGCAGCGGCTTGCCGCTTGCCGTTCTTCCTTGTCCCTGCCGGATAAACAGCAGATTCCCGTCCTTAACGGAAGCAATCGCCCCATACTGTCTCGCCAGTTTCATCAGAAAACTTGCATCGCTTTCATTGGTCTGGTCCTGATGATCCAGCGCCTTATCCGTCAGGTCTTTACCCAGCGCCACTTTTAGGTTGTGCCTGGCGGCGATTTCCTTTACCACCTCCCCCACCGTTGTCTGATGCCATGATTTTTCGCGCCGTGTATTGAGGGTTTCACGGAAATCTGCGCTACGCGCCCGGATGGTCAGCCGGTCAGGGGCTCCGCTGTGTTCAATTTCATCCACGGTAAAAGCCCCTTTAGGGAAAAGCGGCTGGCCTTTCCAGCCCAGCGCCAGCTGAATCACTGCCCCACGTCGCGGCAGCGCAATCAGACCGTCGGCGTCGTCCAGCTCCAGATCAAGCTGGTCCGCTTCAAAGCCCCGGTTATCCGTCAGCGTCAGACTCATCAGGCGGGTATCCAACACGGTCGTCACGTCCTTACCTTCAATGACGACACTGAATGCCGGGCTTTTACTGTTCACATTCAGGAGATCAGAATTAACGTTCACTGCAGCAATCCTCCAACCGTGTTTTTAATCCCCCCAATAGCAGAGGCGGCAGAGTCCTGCAGGTTGCTGAGCTGGTCACTCAGACTCCCGAACATGTCAGACAGCGACTCATCAATCCGTTTGAGGGTGATCGTAAACTCAATGCGCCTGGGCATTCCGCTTGCAAAAAACTCTGTCTTTGTCTGGCTCAGACTTTCAATAACAAACATGCCGTAAATGGTTCCGCTGCCTTCAATCAAAGGCCAGGCTTTGCCCTGCTCTGCCATCAACTCCAGCGCCAGCATTGACAACCTGCCTCCGGTTACTTCCGGCAGCAGAACCCCGGACAGTGTCAGTGAATCATTATCCGGGCCAAGAAACTGCGTTGACGGGCGGCGGTTCACCCGGCTGTTGGCTGCATGTCGCCAGCTACGCTGATACTGAAGCTCCTGATAAGGGACTGTGCGCAACATAAATACATATAAACCCAGCACCATCATCATGACTCATACCCCCCCTGATCGCTGAAATTGCTCCGCGCTTTTGCCCTGGCCCTACGTTCCCGCTCGTCAAGCTGGCGTGCCACTTCACGGGCAATATCCTGCGCACTCTGTCCCGGCTGCGCGACAATATGAATAGGCGCATTTATCTCATAACGAATAACTGACGGCGGGCTGTCAGCCTTAACTGGCTGCGTCTGGTATGCCCTGGCAGGCAGACTGAACGGATGAAGCGGAGCCGCTTCTGCAGGTGTAGCAGCTACCCCCATCACGCCTGCAACGACAGAGGCCAGCGCAGCAGTACGCCGCCTGCTGGTGACATTTGCCGGTCCGTTCACAATTTCAGGGCCATTTTCTCCAACAATGCCAAACTGCCCGCGTGGAATGCTCCCGCCCGTGTCGTACATCCCCGCGTAAGCCGGGAACCCGCCGGGCGGTAACATCACGCTGCCGTTACCGCCTACCGTGGCAGGCGTCTGATTTGGCAACCGGGTGCTGGCTGCCTCCTTATTGACCAGGCCCAGCTTTTCAAGCAACCAGACCACGCCGGATTTCAGAGACTCCAGCGGATGCAGCGCCATGTTCAGCCCTTCCGCCAGCATCTCCCCGAACAACCGCCCCATTGATGACGCGTTCTGCAGCTCTGCCGCCGTCGATTTGACCGGCGTCAGCAGATTAGTGAACCACCCCCATAGCTCCCGGACCTTATCCCCTACCCATTGAAAGATGGGCATTAATGGCGCAAATGCTGTCAGAATTGGCGCAGCTGCCACTTTAAACCCTTCCACCACGCCCCCCAGAAAGGCGCTGATAGGCTGCCAGTATTTCCAGACCACCAGTGCCACCCCAGCCAGCGCCGCCACAACCAGGCCGATCGGACTCAGCAGCGCCCCAAGCAAACTCCCCACGGTGAACAGCGCCACACGGAGTAACGCCAGCGGGCCAGAAACCAGTAAACGCAGCACGCCGCCGGTGCGGGTCGTCGCTGCAGCGGCAGAAGGTAACGCCTTAACCGCCAGCATCGACAACGCGAACCGAATCACCGCAATCGGCCCCAGCACTGCAGCCACCGCCACCGCAAGCGTGCCCAGCCCAACAGTGATCGCTGCCGTGGCTGCAACCACTTTCATCAGCGTGCCAGCCAGCACAGGATTCTGTTCAACCCAGCGCCGCAGCGCCCCGGTCACGTTCTTAACCATGGACATAATGTCCATCAGTGGCTGCCGCAGGGTTTCCCCCAGGCTACTGAAAGCATTCTGTGCGCCCGTCTTAACCAGCAACCACTGCGCGGACAATGAATCCTTGTTAATGTCGGATTCTTTCTGCATGGAGCCATTAGCACCACTGCCTGATGTGAGTTCAAGCTGGCGCTGCAGCTCCGGCAGGTTGTTAGCCAGCTTTGCCGCATCATCCCCAAACTCCTTACCAAAAATCATCGTCATTGCAGACAGACGTTTGTCTTTCGGCAGGCTGTTAACCTTCTGCAGCACGTGCTGAATAGTGCCCATGGCATCTTTGGTCATCTGCTTTTCAATCTCTTCCGGATCGAGTTTCAGCAGGTCCATACCTTCAAAGAAGCGCTTACTTTGCATTGTGGCAATGGACAGTTCGCGCACCATGGCATTGGAAGCGCTGGCGGCAATTTCAGGCGCAGCGCCCAGAGAAAGGAAGGTTGAACCCAGCGCCGCCGCTTTGCGGAAGTCGAGGCGGTCAGCTACGCCCCCCATGCGCTGCAGGACGTTGATAATGTCGCCGCCCTTTGACATGGCGTTATCGTCCAGGTAGTTCAGCGCATCGCCCAGCTGCTCAATATTGCGCGTCGGCACTTTATACAACTGCGCAATTTTCCCCAGCCCCTCCGCCAGTTCATCGGCGGGCAGTTCAAAAGCGGTTGCCGCTTTCGCTGCCGTTGAGGCAAAGGCCAGTAAATCGCGCTTCTGGTCCTCAAACGGATCATCCTGATTGGTCACGCCCATGCGGGCGCCACCCTCAACCAGTGCTGCGTAGTCAATCGCGCCATTCTCCATCGGCAACTGTTCACTGGCAGCTTTGATGGCGTCCTGCATTTCATAAAACTGCTTTGTGCGGTTGCCGTTGTCGTCCCGCAGGCCATTGACCTGTTTTGCCACGCCTTTCATGGCATCTTCCATGCTGGCATAGCTCCTGACCGCCGCCACAACCGGCGCACCCATCGCAGCACCGGCGGCTGCCGTGGTCGCCCCAGCGCCCGCAATGCGATCACGAACCTCAAGACGGCGGGAATACTGCTCACGGACAGCATTCATTTTCGCCTGCTGTTCGCCCAGACGTTTCAGGGATTTCTGCTGACGCTCCAGAGCCTGCCTTGTTTCATCTGCATTTTTCCGCAGCTCCCGCTGTGCGCTACTTAACTGTTTAGTATCGATCCCAGATTCTTTCAGCGCCTGCCGCTGTCTTTGTACCGAACCCAACAGACCGTTGTATGTCTGCTGCAGTTCCTGTACGCGGGTTTTCGCCTGGCTAAATAACTTGGCCTGCGCAGCGGTTGTCGTTGCGCAGTCTGCGCTCCAGCTGCTGCTTTTCTTTTTTCACACCGCAGCGGGGATCAAGCTGCAGCGCATGGGTAAGGTGATTCAGGGCAGACGCCGGGTTGCTTTCGCTCAGTACAGCGCCGATGGCTTTATGCAGGCGCGCCCGCGACTGGTCCGGCATATCCAGATCGGTTGTCAGGTCCAGCGTCTGCAGAAGCAGATCGGCATCAAAACCGGCAGCGGCAAGCAGAGCGCTTTGCGCCGCGTCTGCCATTTCTTCTGCCAGCACGGTCTGCACGTTACGGTTGCCCAGCGGCATCACCCAGCCATGGCGCAGCGCATGACGCCCGATTTCCAGCGCACCGACATAATCACCGGCGTCAATACGCCACAACATCACGTACATCAGCACGTCATCCTGTTGTGTACCTCCGACAGCCAGCACGCCCTCCGCCCAGGCAGAATATTTCGGCAGCAGCTCCACCTTGATTTCCGCCTTTTTCACCGTGGACTGGACGCCCTTGAGGCGGCGGCGATCTTCTGCCAGTTGCAGCAGCATCAGGTCATAACCCGACGCATGGCGAACACTGCCGCCCTCACGGGCGGCCTGTTCGGCCTGAATGCGCAGGCGGTGTTGCCGTGCGGGACTCAGGCTCATGCGTTACTCCCCGTTTCCTGTTTCTGCTGCAGGCGGGGTGAAATCACCGATTTCGATGTTTTCCACCAGTGCCGAGCAACGGTAGTCCTCGACCACATACGCCTCGTTGACGGATTCAAAGTTTTCAATCCGGTCACGTTTCGGGTTGTCGATAACGGAACGACGGCGGGTGTCTTCCTGCCAGTAGATGGACAGGTTATCCAGACGGGTGATCAGCAGGGCATTTGCCGGGAAGAAAGGCGCACGCACGGCCTGCAGGCCACCCATGCGTTTCTGGCTGATAATCAGATCGGCAGAGATTTTTTCGCTGTTGTCCTGCTCTTTGTTGACCAGCGGGAAATACTTGTCAGCCAGCAGTTCACGACCACAGACAACAACCAGCTCGTCATCATCCTGATACTCGACATCGATCAGCTCGTTAACGGCATCCATCACCACCGCATCCAGATTTACGTACTTGCCACCCGGACCAACTTTTACCGGCTCTGCAGTAGTGGTGCCATCTTCGGCGGTTTTGCTGCCCATAACATGATCCGGCGCGTCTTCGCGGATTTTCTGTAACCAGCCTTTATTGACGTCCTGCAGCAGCGGGTTTTCAGCACGACTGGAGGTTTTGGCGCGCTTCACGCCGTTAAAGCCGATCATGATACGGTCCAGCGCCTGACGTTTGACGATGGCGTTGCGGATACGCACCTGGAAGTCCTGGAATTTCGCCCACAGGTCCAGTTTTGCGTAGGTCAGTACCGTATCAAAGTTGGTCTGCTCGCATTTGTATTCCACGTCTTCCATCAGCGTCGGATCGGTAGGCTCGCGCTCTTTGGTGGTGGTATCGGTGGTTCCGGCAATGGTGCTGCCCACGCCCAACCCCAGCAACTGCCCTGACTGCTCAGTGACCGGCGTGATGTTAATCAGCGTCAGGAAAGCGGCGGACTGCTGGATCTGGTCTTCCAGCGTCTGCTGCACGGACGGCTCAACGGTGAACTTACTGGAGAGTTCTTCAACCTCCACACCGTTCAGGCGCGCCAGTTGCTGCAGGTAAGCGTTAAAGGCAAAGCGGGTTTTCTTTTTCATCGGGTTTTATGCTCCATCAGCAATTGGTCAGGGTGCCTGCCGGTGCGTCACCGCCCGGCGCGCGCTGGCGGTAATCCTTGCGGCTGTCTTCGCGGCTCAGTTGCTGCTGTAACTCGGCAAAGGCGGTCTGCTGTTCCTGCAGGGAGGACTCCAGCTCAGAAAGGCGCTGGTCCTGTTCGGACAGGGATTTGTCAGTGCGCTCGCTCAGGATCTGCTGCTCAGTAGCGACCAGCTCCACGGCTTTATGCACGTCTGAGAAACGCGCATCGTCGGTCTGCTCTTTTTTGGTGAACAGCGCAGTAACGCGGGCAAAGAGGGACGGCTTTTCGTCCTGGGCTTCTTCCAGTTCGATCAGCGTTTCAACCGCTTCCGAAAACAGGTTTTCAGGGTTCTGCTTACGGTTTGCCAGCGGGTTATGTGCGGCGCTGGCGCTGAAAGCCAGCATTTCGGTGCCAAGGCTCGCAGGATCGTCTGTCGCACCCAGCCCCACAAGGTAGGCTTTGCCGGTGTCGGCAAACTTCGTGCTGACCTCCATGGAGGTGAAAAGCTTCTGGCCTTTTTTCACCAGTTCCACCAGGGCGTCAGTGGGTTCGATATCGGCATAAAGTGCCATCTTGCCCGCCAGCGGGCCGTCCTGGATTTCTTCTGCAACCAGCCCCGTCACCCTGCCATAGCGGTTAAACGTGCTGTCCGGCAGATAAGACTTGATGTGCTCCAGGTTAATCAGCGCGGTATAGACCGTCGGGTTGTAGCTGGCAGCCATCTGTACCAGCCATTCACGCTGGATCTCGCGCCCGTCAGTGGTGGCACCTTCCACCCCAATACGGAAACGCTTTGCTTTCACTGTCATGAGCCATGCTCCGTTAGAAATAACTTACTGGAGCCTTATGTTTGCGGCGATGGGGGGAGTGAGACAACGCACTGTATTTGTACGGTAAACCACACAAACCGCAGCCGGGGAAAGCCGCCATCCAAGGCCGTATGTTTGGGCCATGAACACGACACTGACCCCCGCAGACCTCGATCCCCGTCGGCAGGCCATGCTGCTGTACTTTCAGGGATACCGCGTAGCCCGCATTGCTGAAATGCTGGGCGAAAAAGTTGCAACCGTTCACAGCTGGAAAAAACGCGATAAATGGGGCGACTATGGGCCGCTTGATCAGATGCAGCTCACCACCGCCGCACGTTACTGCCAGCTCATCATGAAGGAGCAGAAAGAAGGGAAAGACTTCAAGGAAATTGACCTGCTGGCGCGCCAGTCAGAGCGCCACGCCCGGATCGGCAAATTTAACGACGGCGGGAACGAAGCAGATTTAAACCCGAAAGTAGCCAACCGTAACAAAGGTCCGCGCAGGCAGCCGGAAAAGAACGTTTTCACCGACGAACAGATCGAAAAGCTGGAAGAAGTCTTCCACGCCTCTATGTTCGACTATCAGCGTCACTGGTTTGAAGCCGGGAAAACAAACCGCATCCGCAATCTGCTCAAATCGCGCCAGATTGGCGCCACGTTTTATTTTGCCCGTGAAGCACTAATTGACGCCCTGCTGACCGGACGCAACCAGATTTTCCTTTCTGCCAGTAAGGCACAGGCGCACGTTTTTAAGCAGTACATCATCGACTTTGCCAAAGAAGTTGAGGTGGAGCTGAAAGGCGATCCCATGGTGCTCCCCAATGGCGCAGCATTGTACTTCCTCGGCACCAACGCCCGTACGGCGCAGAGCTACCACGGCAACCTGTACCTTGATGAATATTTCTGGATACCGAAATTCCAGGAGCTGCGCAAGGTTGCCTCCGGTATGGCCATTCACAAGAAATGGCGACAAACCTACTTCTCTACGCCGTCCAGTCTGACCCACAGCGCCTATCCGTTCTGGTCCGGCGCACTGTTTAACCGGGGCCGCGCCAAAGCGGACAAGGTGGATATTGACCTGACCCACAGCAACCTTGCGCACGGCCTGCTCTGCCCTGACGGACAGTACCGCCAGATCGTCACCGTGGAGGATGCGGTGCGCGGCGGCTGTAACCTGTTCGACCTCGACCAGCTGCGCATGGAGTACAGCCCGGACGAATACCAGAACCTGCTGATGTGCGAATTTATTGACGATCTGGCGTCAGTATTCCCGCTCAGCGAGCTGCAGGCGTGCATGGTGGACAGTTGGGAAGTCTGGACCGATTTTCAGGCGCTGGCGCTGCGCCCGTTTGGCTGGCGGGAAGTCTGGATCGGTTACGACCCGGCGAAAGGTACGCAGAACGGTGACAGCGCCGGGTGCGTGGTTATGGCACCGCCAACTGTCCCGGGCGGGAAGTTCCGTATTCTGGAGCGTCATCAGTGGCGCGGGATGGACTTTCGCGCCCAGTCGGACGCTATCAAAAGGCTGACGCAGCAGTACAACGTGACCTATATCGGCATCGACTCGACCGGCGTCGGGCACGGTGTTTATGAGAACGTAAAAGCGTTCTTTCCTGCCGCGCGGGAGTTTGTCTACAACCCCAACGTCAAAAATGCCCTGGTGCTCAAGGCGTACGACATTATCAGCCACCGTCGTCTGGAGTTTGACGCAGGGCACACCGACATTGCGCAGTCCTTTATGGCTATCCGCCGCGCCACCACCGCCAGCGGCAACCGTCCTACCTACGAAGCCAGCCGCAGCGAAGAAGCCAGCCACGCAGATTTGGCCTGGGCAACGATGCACGCCCTGTTTAACGAACCACTACAGGGCGAATCCGCCAATACCAGCAACATTGTGGAGATTTTTTGATGAGTGAACACGACGCCCTGACCAGCACCGCGCCAGTGCAGGAGATCGAAAAGCAGAAGAATACAACTCACACCGAAGCGTTCAGCTTTGGCGATCCGATCCCAGTGCTGGACCGCCGCGAGCTGCTGGACTATGTGGAATGCGTACAGATGGACAGATGGTATGAACCGCCGGTTAGTTTTGACGGGCTGGCTCGCACCTACCGTGCCGCAGTGCACCACAGCTCACCGATTGCAGTTAAGCGCAATATTCTGACCAGCACGTTTATCCCTCATCCGTTGCTCAGCCAGCAGGCATTCAGCCGCTTTGTGCAGGACTATCTGGTATTCGGTAACGCCTATCTGGAAAAGCGTACCAATCGCCTCGGCGGTATTCTATCGCTGGAGCCATCACTGGCGAAATATACTCGTCGAGGTCTGGACCTCGACACTTACTGGTTTGTGCAGTACGGCATGACCACGCAGCCATATGAATTTACTAAAGGCAGCATTTTTCACCTGATGGAACCGGATTTGAACCAGGAAATTTACGGTCTGCCGGAATACCTGTCCGCCATCCCTTCCGCCCTGCTGAATGAGTCCGCCACCCTGTTCCGCCGCAAGTATTACATCAACGGCAGTCACGCTGGGTTCATCATGTATATGACTGATGCCGCACAGAATCAGGAGGACGTGAACAACATCCGCCAGGCCATGAAAAGCGCAAAGGGACCCGGCAACTTCCGCAACCTGTTTATGTACTCGCCGAACGGCAAGAAGGACGGCATTCAAATCATTCCGTTGTCTGAGGTCGCGGCAAAGGATGAGTTTCTGAACATTAAGAATGTGAGCCGCGATGACATGATGGCAGCGCACCGCGTTCCGCCGCAGATGATGGGAATTATGCCTAATAACGTTGGTGGATTTGGGGATGTAGAGAAGGCTAGCCGTGTTTTTGTCCGCAATGAACTGATGCCCCTACAGAAACGGCTACAAGAACTTAATGATTGGGTTAACGAAGAATTAATTACTTTCGAACCCTATCATCTATAATTTAAACATCGTTTTCAAAGTAAAATAGGTGGAGAAAAACTCCACCATTTACTTAAGCTTTAACATATTTAAATTTGAAAGCATTTGCCTTCGGATCCAATGGTTTTATAATCCCTTCGTCCCTCAGCTTTTGCAATGACTTTTTAACCTTCTGAAGGTCATCCTCTCCACTTAACTGTCTGACCAGTTTGTTTGTGAGTTGACCTGTAGGATTATCTTTAAAATAATTAATAATCACATCTTCAATTGAAGCTATAGTTTGATGCTTAACTATTACAACAAAATTGTTACCTCGCTCTTCGAATACAGGAGCTACAAGCCCAGCTTTACGCAACTCATTTTTAGCGGTATCAAGACCCTCACCAATATCATGATTTACTGGATTAGGGAGTTTATGTAACAAGCGGACTAAATTTGGATTACGAGAAAATCGCTCTTCATATAAATTATCTATAGTCATGTATCCAGGTAACCTTCCTGGACTTTGAACTTCAATGCGATTGTCATACACTTTTACGTGTACATCATCCTTTTGACTGTAATCTCTATGAATAACAGCATTAACCAATATTTCCTTCAATGCTTCCGCAGGATAACTCAATTTAACCAGATTATCGCCATCCTTGAATGATGCTCCATCAACGTA
Source organism: Citrobacter sp. Cu233 (assembly GCF_030332225.1). GTDB lineage: Bacteria > Pseudomonadota > Gammaproteobacteria > Enterobacterales > Enterobacteriaceae > Citrobacter. Next base: position 95,416 of record NZ_JAOWIF010000041.1, on the reverse strand, counting down.
TTCTTTAACCTTCGCTATAGTATTTAAAATAACGACTTCCAAAGGCCCATCAATTGTTACAGGATCTTCTTGTAATTGTTCCCGTTTGTATTCAGTTTCAGTCGTTCTAAGGCGATATACTTTTACCGCACATCGAGTATCTAAACTTCCCTGAGGCTCTTCATCAAAGAGTAAAACGCAACCTACATTGGGAAGAAAATCATCTTCTTTTTTAGTTAATAGTCTTTGTTTTTTTAAAAAAACCTCTGGCAACTGAGAAGTTCCTATTCTACGCAGATAATCAATGTAATATTTGCTTTCAAGCATATCTTGCACTTCAACTATATCTACTGCTTTTTTCTCATAAGGCTCAGCACCTTTTGAATAGGATAGCTGAGTAATTCTTTCACCTTTTATTTTAACTTTTTGCGCATTTGCCCTTATAAAACAGTCACCAGATGCCGTGTAATGCACCTTAGGGCTCTTAGGTATATCTATATGTAAAATCAATCCATTACCTGGCGTTCTAAAATATTCAATCTCAACATTTTCAACTGCTGGATTAGTATTTTCTAACAAAGTTGCAATTATTGCATTAGCTTCTTCTGGTTCATTAAATCCAGATAAACGCTCTCTATCTGAAGCAGCATCTTCTATACCAATATAAATATTTCCACCATCAGCATTAGCGAATGCCACAAAAGTTTCCTGTAATTTATTAGGTGCTATTTGCTTACTTTTAAAATCATTAAAATGATCTTCTACAGTGCTTAACAAAACCTTAATTTCCTTCGCTGATATATCAATTACTTCATACATCGTCATCATCCTTTAAATTTTAGTCCATTCAATTTACCACCTCCAATGCTTTAATCAAGATCATGATTAACGTAACCCTCAGCGCGCGCTCGTATCCCCGCCACGCCTGCCCGCTTTATGTAGCGGTTTTCATGCACCTGCATGACATAAGTAAAAGCCTACCAACTCTGGCGGGCCACAGCTAAAACGATCATCAAACGATCATGCGAATTCATGCAGCATAGACATGCATGACATGGAAATCGGTAGAACAGTGAAACGCGTCATCAAACATCAGTCATCTTGTATGCACTAGCGTCAGCTCTTTCGAGTAACTGATTCCATCTAAAAGCAAACCGTTTTCCAAGTTTCAACATGAAGATCCGCATAGGTTTTCTCTGACCAGTAACCATCACAGCCCACCCTGGCACATGATATGGCTACGGGTTTGTCCTACCAGCTAATCCTGTTAGGATTAGTCTTGTTTTTTTATGATTGGGAATAGGGATATGAAGAAATTAACTGGCGTAATTGCTCTAGCTCTGCTGCTTACTGCTTGTGACAAACCCAAAATCGATGCCTCAAGCGATCAGTCGATGAAAGAGTCCATTCAAAAGGTAAGAGAGTCCTTGCCTGCAGATAAAAAAGCTCAGTTTGATGATGCGGTTAAAGTTGTTGCCTTTAGCCAAATCGACATGAGAGAGCTAATGCAAGCTGGAGCGTCTTCTGGGGACGTTTACGAAACAAAAATTAAGACGGCACTGGAAGGTAAGACTGGTGATGAGGTTATAAATTACGCAGAAGCTATTCGCCTTGAACGTGAGAAGAAGGAGAAAGAACAGGCTCTGCAAGAAATAAAAGAACTGGAAGCCAAACAAACCTCGGCGACACAGGCTGCTGAAAAAATGAAAGCCTTCAAGGTCGAACGCTCCCGTTTTTATTTCCAAAAAGAGAATTACGGCAATGATCAGCCAATTCTGGATATCAGTGTTGAAAACGGAACAGACAAAGCGGTTGCTAGAGTATTCTTTAAAGGAGTTATTGCAAGCCCAGGAAGAAGCGTCCCTTGGTTCTCTGACGTCTTCAACTATAAAATTTCTGGGGGTCTGGAACCAAGTGAGAAAGCCAACTGGAAATTAGCCCCTAACAGGTACTCTGATTGGGGAAAACTTGAGGTTCCGGCAGATGCAGTATTTACCGTCACAGTCACAGGCCTTGAAGACGCAGATGGAAAATCGATCTATGGTGACGCCGAGTTTTCAGAACGCGATGCTGACAGACTGAATCAACTTAGAGAAAAGTACCTTTCTAAATAAAGTCGTGATTAAAGCTGATACAGCATAGTCCCTGAGAATATATATCTTGGGGACTACCAGACACCTGCAAGTAATCCCTAGATAAATAAAGCTAAACGCTTAGAAAGAGACCATGAAACGCATAACATCCCCCTTTACGTTAGCAGCAATCATCATAGCTCTGGCTGGATGTGCTTTCCCGGATAAAGACGGCGACTTCGGAGCTTATGTCCACGCTTGCCAGCAATACGCATACGGAAAATCCTATGCCTTTGAGCATAGAGACTTCGCGTATAAGGTTTGCAAGGATGCGGCTAAACTATGGAGTGATGAAGTTCCTGGTTATGTCATCAGGCAAATCCAGCTACATCCTGAAATACCCGCCGACGAAATTAAATATGCAGCCATGGCTGGCTCTTTGGGGAACAACTAAATCAACTTATGAGAAAGGGGCCTAATGCCCCTTTTTGATTATCCGATCAAGGGCCATCAGGACACAGCTCAACTGGTTACATCCATCGACCTGCTGTATTCATGGCTGCGGATTTTCGCCATGAGTTCGTCAGTCAGCTCTGATACCCACTGGATAGCCAGCCGCTTTTCTTCGTCACTGCACTCACTAGCCGCTACAAGCTTAATAAAAAAATCAATGCGCTGGAGCTTCAACGACTCCAAAAGATAGTCCTGCATCTTCCCTCCTATCACAACCACGGATACACAACACCTGTATTTATATCCACTGTTTATATGTACAGTATACTTCTGATATTCAAATGTAAAATATTTTTTATCCGTCAATGAGAACACTCTTACGCAGGTCGTTAAGAGCATGAATTGTTAAAGCTTCGCGGTCAGTACCACTGCCGCCATTTATCATCTTCCTGTAGACGCTGCCCCCGATAGAACAGGCGCAATCCGGCTCCAGATGGGATACTACCGCCACGCAAAAGCAGATCTACTTCCGTATTACTTGCATCAAATCCTCTGGAACTCAGTTCTGCCTCAAGCTGCAGGCGCTGCTGCTCCGAAATACTCTGTTTATATGTTCTCTTCCTCTTAGGTTTTATCAGCCTTAGTCGGGCTGTTAGTTCCCGGCGTTCCTTCAGGCTCATGTTGTGGAGGTAACCCTGCAGTTCCTTCTCATTCATGGTTTTAATATCTTGTAAATCACTCCCTGATTTGTTTGAATTTTCAACAGGGGGACAGTTATCGCCACGAGTCCAAGGGGCGCAAGCGCCCTGGTCGGCTGCCGCCTCCTGAACGTCAACGGCCTTACGAACCTTTTTCCACTTCATCGCGTGCGTGCAAATCTTGCCCTCTACAATAGGGGACCAGATGCCATAGATACGGATACCGTGATCGCCGTAGGCGCTCGGTTCGTCGTTAAGCTCATAAGCCGTGCGGACAAGGTGATGTTTGCGGGGAACCAGTACACCGCCCTGCTTCATGATGTAGGTGGCAAAGCAACCCGCATCTGCAGCTGCCAGTACCGCATCCAGACGCGGGTTATCCAGTACCGGCGCACCCGCTTTGCGTTCGCCCTGTACTCTCGCCGCCTGACCAGCCAGCAAGCGCAGCTCGCGGTATGCCTGGCGCCCCGGAATACCAAAGAAACGAAATTGCTGGACACGGTGCAGTGACGCCCAGGCGCTGACATGCTCGGCGCTGTCACGCAGTGATCTGCCGGTTTCTTTGCTGATTTCTTTAGCCAGCCCGCGCCCGTCGATGTTCTTACTGATGTATTTGGCGATGTAGCTTGTCGGTGTGCCCTTGCGCGGGTTGATTAGCTCGGACTTGAAGCGCGGTCCGGTATTGGTGCCCAGCTCCTCGCGGTCTTCACGGATGGCAAACTTACGCAGCAGCGCGGTGATGGAACGACGGTCTTTTTTGCGCATAAAGCACAGAAGATGCCAGTGCACAGTGCCGTCATGGTGCGGCTCTGCAACGCGGACGCCGTACCAGCGCAGCCCGGCTTTGTGCATGGCCTTGCGGAAAGCGGCGAATGTATCAACCAGATAGTCACTGCTCTGCCGAACCGTGGCGCTGGTCCATTTCGGATTAGGTCTGCCGTTGTTGAGGGTTGCGTGGAAGCGTGACGGGCAGGTGATGGTAAAGAACACGGCGCAGTCTCCGCGCATTTCCGCGATCAGTTCCAGCCCTTTTACACAGGCCATCATTTCATTACGGCGGTGCGCCGGGTTGCTGTTGCTGGCGTTCACCACATCTTCCATGTCCAGCGTGTCACCGTCTTCGTTCACCAGTTCATGCGAGCGGAAGAACTCCAACGATTTGCGACGCTGCTCGCGTTTGTGTATCACGGCTTCATAGCTGACATACGGGGACGCTTTCTTGTTGACCAGGCAGACGGCGCGCAGCTGCTCCTCCCGCCACTCGCAGCGCATCTGCCACAATTTGCGATACCACCAGTCCGCGCACAGCATGCGCGCCAGCGACGGTGGGATCAGTTCATAAGGCACCGGCTTGCGGCGGCGCTTTTTGCGGCGTAACTTCTCAAAGGCAGGCGGGATGACCTCAAGGCGCATGGCTTCTGCAGCAACCCTTTCCCATGCCTGGCGGATTTCTTCTGGTTTAACATCGTCACTGACAAACAGATCACCGCAAGCCGCATCAAGACACATGCTCATATGTGCCGCAACCAGCGTGGAAAGGCGCTTGACCTGCTCCTGATTCATTTCAGGCAGTACCAGCAGCCCCTCCAGCCCGTCCTGGCTCGCCATGAACCGGAAAGACGCAGACAACTGGCTGTCACGCACGCGCTCCAGCCGCTCAAGACAAGGCCTGATTGTTTCGCGCAGATAGCGGGAGTAAGCTTTAGCCCTGCCCAGGCTATGGAAGTATTTAATCCGCTCCAGCAGAGGCTTGCTGATATGGGCAGGCATGGCGCTTACATCGGCAATAATCACTAAATCGGGATTAACGCGCTGCTGTTCGCGGGCCATTTTGGCATGGCTAATTAGCTGATCCTGCTCTATTTCACGCTGGACAGGATCACGGGATTCATTAAAGAAATAGCGTTCCCAAACCTCATCACTCAACACCTCATGGCGCAGTTGCTCCTGCTCGTTATCCGCAGCGTACAGAGCGATCAGGTTTGAAAGTGCAGACACCGGCGCAACGTCCGCCGGTTCCAGATACGGGTTAACCGCTTTTTTTGGGGTATTCCATGGAAAGGCCACGGCGGCCTCATTCGAGCCGCCGGTGGTTTGTGCATGATGTAATGTGAATTTACTCACTGCCACGCCCGCACCTCAGTTTCCACCGGGATATCAGGACCAGACGCCAAATCAGCACCAAACCAGCATGCTGATTTTGTGGCGATGATTTCTACTGCAGTTTTACTATCACCGGCAGCCACGCCCATGCTGCGCTTAGCGGTTATACGATGGCGAGTAAAATCACGATAAAGTGAACGGGTCAGAGACGTATCGCTGTTGGACACGATAACCGTATGGCCTTCTGATGACCGGCGTTCAAGAATAGACGCCAGATGGTACTGATCATCCTCTGTAAAACCAGCTGTGTGATATCCGTTAAACGTGCCGTCATATGGTGGATCGCAATAGACAACATCACCCGTTTGCAGCAGTGCCAGTGTCTCGTCATAGCTGGCGCAGATAAACGTTGCGCGTTTTGCTTTTTCTGCAAATATGCGTATTTCGTTTTCAGGGAAGTACGGCTTTTTATAATTACCGTAAGGAACATTAAAATTACCGTCTAAGTTATAGCGACACAGTCCGCGATAACCATGGCGATTTAAATATAAGAAATACAATGCACGTTCAATTGCGCCACCATGGCGCAAGTTAAACTCCTGTCTCGTCTTATAATATGCCCCTGGATCATTACGGGCTTCAAAAAGATATCTGCCCTCTTTGATGAAGTATTCAACATCATTCTTAATCACCTGATAGAGATTAATCAGGTCTGGATTAATATCCGCGACAAGATAATGAGGATAGTCTGTCGCCATCATCACAGCACAGGAACCCGCGAAAGGTTCAACCAGTCGCGGGCCTGCTGGAAGGTGTTTTTTCAGTTCTGCCATGATGGCGGTTTTATTACCCGCCCATTTCAGGATAGTGCTCATACAGCACCCCCTACGTAATGTTTGCCTTTCAGCCCTGCGATTTCCTGACAGGTGACGCAACACTGCACGCCCGGAATAGCGCGGCGGCGAGCTGGCGGGATCGGTGCATCGCAATCAATGCAGAGCACACGGGAAACGCCCGGCGTTCTGTTGCGGGCGGTGTGGATGTGGCGCTGACGTTCTTCTTCAACGCGCTGCTGTACAAGGTCCATTGAATCAGTCATCAGTGGATCTCCTGCGCTTCGTTCTGAATGTTTTCAGCCGCAATACGCAGCAGTTCCGCCGCTTCAACGTGGTTAAGCTGGCGTGACGTGATATGGCAAGCCAGGCTATCAAGACGGGCAGCCATTGCCGCGGCCCGTGCCCGACGTTCTTCCATGCGTGCATCAGTCAGCATCTGGTTAAGGCCAGCATCATCTGGTCCTGTTTTGGTGACACGGGTTTCAATATTTCGCATAGTTGTTTCTCCTGAATTTGGGCAATAAGAAGCCCGGCGGGTTTACGCCACTAATTTCTGTTGTGGATTAATTCGGCATGGTTAGCCGTTTGGGAAATAAGCTCACCACTGCACGAAAATGATTCATTGCTTTAATCAGCTCCCGCGTTTCGTCAGTGGTCAGCTCATTAATTTTGACGCTGTGACGTTCTGCCGGAATTTTTGCCATATAAAATATGGCTGCCAGTGCCCTCTCATTCTGTTTATTGTTAACGTCCCTTGGGTCACGCATATCCTCAATAAATCTTTCAAGCTCCGACTCAATATTCAGGCCAAACACTTTTGCTCGTAGTTCCGCAATATGGTTCAGTCCGTCCAGGCGTTTACCGGGGCTTAATGGAACAGTCGCCGCAGCGCCTTCGATAGCCATGTGTTCCCCTTTTTGGTTGTAGAGAGTTCAGCCAGCAGCGCATCCTGAGAGCGGCAAGGATGCCATCGCTTGCCATCCCTCCCCATAATCCAGCCATGACCGCAGTGCATTGCAGGGCTTTGCTTAACGAGAAGCGATGCAAAAGATGGTTCTTTAGTCAGCATAACCACCTCAGATCAGACCGAACGAAGCACCGAGGCCCGTCACGGTATCCACCGCACTTGCCATTGCCGGGTTGGCCTGCAAACGCGCATGTAATGAAACAGCTGTCAGTGCCATTAAGCGCGTAACAGAGTTGATGCTATTGATCACATCGCGGCGGCCTGCACTGGTTTTCACATCACCGGATACTGCGCCTGCAGCTACTCGCCCGATCTCAGCAGTTGCGCTCATGACGTAATGCGGCAGGTTCTCTTTTGCCACTTCATTCAATGGCACGCACGGCAGGCAATGGATTTGAGCCAGAAAACCGTCAACCAGCGTTGAGTCTTCTGTAATATCAGTCAGAAGCCAGATCTCCGGCGGCGTAAGTTGATGCGGTTGCTCCGGGTTCAGCTTATTACGCAGCGTCTGGACATTCATTCCTGCACGTTCTGCCAGCTTAGCCATGTTGTGACGCAGCGCGAAAGCCCGGCAGGCTTCATCAAAATGTGGATGTTTGGAAATCTTATAATCAAACATGTGCCCCTCTCAAAAAGTTCTCATAATTGAACTTACTGACCAACAATGACGCGAAAGTTGGAATGACCGAGGGATTCACGAACCTGGTCTGTTTTGTACAACAGGTAACGCAGACTTACGCGACCTTTGTTTTTTTCTTTCTTGACCATGTACTTAGCAAGATGGCCATGGTGAATTTTCTGGTAAACAGAGCCACGGGAGATACCTTCCCATTCAGCGAACTCTGCAGGCGTAGCCATCTCTTTTGGTACACGAATTGAAATATCAGTGCTCATAGTGCAGTATCTCTTAGTTTGGTTTCGATTTATCTCGTTTTATAGGGTTAGGGTTTGTTTTTCAAACCCTGAGCGAATACTAAGATCACATTTTATATACGTCAAGGGTTTTGCTTATGAGATCCATCAAGGTAGGTAATGACAGCGGAGGGCGTGAAGCTATCAATAGGCTGATTAAGGCTTATAACTTCAACTCTCGACAACAGTTGTGCGACCATCTTTCCGTTTCAAAAAGCACCATGGCAAACAGATACTTAAGAGATAGCTTCCCTGCTGAATGGGTTATACAGTGCGCTCTTGAAACTGGGGTTTCGCTGCTTTGGTTAACGACTGGGCAAGGTGATAAAAATGATACTAACGCGCAGGAAAATAGTTTTGGTTTTGTGAACCAGACCCACATCAAACCGTTATCCGAGGTTGTAGCGCCTGAAATTGATAAGGCCACATTAGATGGTGGCGCTTTAGTGGACCAAGGCAAGGTGATATTGGATAACAGTCTAATCCCCCACAACATGACTAATCCGTGGCTCATCCATACAGACGATGGCTCTTACCTCGTTGACCGTAGCGGCACTCCACCAGTAAATGGCGTATGGCTCGTTGATATTGATGGAATAAAAACGATAGCTAAACTTGCACGCATCCCCGGCAATCGCTTAATTGTCCAGCAGGGTGAGTCATCTTTTGAGTGCAGCCTTGATGATATCGAGGTAGTAGGCCGTGCTATAAAAGTAATTAAGAGTCTGTGATATGACGATCAGAAAGCAGCCGAACGGAAAATGGTTGTGTGAGTGCTACCCGAACGGACGCGACGGCAAACGCGTGCGTAAGCAATTTGCGACGAAAGGCGAAGCCATAGCATTCGAAAACTTCACCATGGACGAAGTAAACAAAAAGCCATGGCTTGGAGAGAAGGAAGATCGTCGGCGCTTGTCAGAAGTAATTGAGCAATGGCACTCACTCTACGGGCAGACGCTTGCAGATCCCAAACGCCTGATGGCGAAACTTAAAATTATCTGTAATGGTCTGGGTGATCCCATCGCTTCAGAGCTGACCGCCGGTGACTTTACAAAATACCGCGAAGCACGGCTAAAAGGTGAGGTGCGAAATGAAGATGGCGCGCTTATGTCGCCAGTTAAGCCTCGCACGGTAAACCTTGAACAACGCAACCTATCATCCGTGTTTGGCACACTGAAAAAGTTGGGCCACTGGTCAGCACCCAACCCACTCGCCGGTTTGCCAACATTTAAAATCGCAGAAGGTGAACTGGCGTTCCTGGCGCCTGAAGAAATTAAGCGCCTGCTGGATGCCTGCGCTGACTCTCAAAACCCCAGCCTGCTGATGATAGCAAAAATATGCCTTGCCACCGGCGCTCGCTGGAGTGAAGCCGAAAACCTGCAGGGCCATCAGTTATCAAAGTACCGCATCACTTATACCAAGACAAAGGGCAAGAAAAACCGTACCGTGCCGATATCTCAGGCTCTGTATGACGAAATCCCGAAGAACAGAGGGAAGCTATTCACCCCATGCAGAAAAGCTTTTGAGCGTGCGGTAAAACGGGCAGGTATAGATCTACCGGAGGGCCAATGTACACACGTTCTGCGTCATACATTCGCCAGCCATTTTATGATGAATGGAGGAAACATACTGGTATTAAAAGATATATTAGGTCACTCAGATATTACGATGACTATGGTCTACGCACATTTCGCACCTGAGCATTTAGAGGATGCGGTAACTAAAAACCCACTACACAACCTAAGCTGATGATGATTCTTTTGACCTCCATTATTAAAACTCCTGCCATTTGGTTATATTTACTGGCACTAGTGATTATAATTTCAATTATTATCTGGAAAAAATGGTATATTCTTAGTAAAGAAAATTTATTCCAACAAAAGCTTTTTTGGTTTTCAATAGGCATCCCTTTACTTTCTTTTATATACTTTGGTGTGTTTGCATGGTCAGGGAAAGCGCCTGTCCTCTCTGCTCATGGATATTCTAGATTCTATGAAATAAGCAAATTTCCCTTATTAATATTGGCAAGCTCAGTACCTCTAGCTTCAATAGTTAATAATATTCACAGAACGATCCAGACTGAGTCGCAAATTAATACATCGGAATCTAAAAATGCTATAGATAGGTATCTAGCACATGAAAAAAACTTCATTGAGAAAATAAAAGATATACCTAGCTTCAATATAATTGAAGCCAACGATTCCAACGGCGGTATAAAAACCAACATATACGACCCAAATTATAAAATAGCCATAAAAGATAAAATAAATATATCAAACCCTTACCATCTTTATAAGAAAATTTATCCCGAAGCTACTATGGAAGTAGAGGCTAAATATGATCATAACGAAGACTTCATAAAAAAAACCGAAGATTACCTTAATATTATAAATGAAAACCTTGAAAGAAGCGAGATTAATAACACTTTGCTAGCAAGGCTTTCATTAAGTAAACTAAATGAAGTGTCATATTATACAGCATTATTACTTGAACACCTATGCGTTGAAAACATATCGTTAGCTATTTACAAAATACGCAGTGGGAACAAGGAAATGAAAACATTCACTGACAATGAATATATGTTCTTAGAAATTTTAGAAGCTGCGTATCATACTTCAAGAAAAGTGTTTTTTTTAGTAAAAGGTATTGAATCGTCTAAATTTGAGAATATTACAAGCTATATTTATGACTCAGAACCTAGTTTTGATATATTTAAAGATGCAAAGTTACAAAACTCCATTTACTCACCATCTTGGTTAGCTTATGTGACAAAGGAGCTTCATGTTGCAAAAGGTGGCGGCAATATGGCGGCAGAGCATTAAGAATGTATAAAACGGGTAAACATTAGAAAACACCAAGACTATGATTTAAATGATAAATTACTGTTTTCCTTGCGGAAACAATAGGATGTAGGAATTTCGGACGCGGGTTCAACTCCCGCCAGCTCCACCAAAATTCTCCATCGGTGATTACCAGAGTCATCCGATGAAGTCCTAAGAGCCCGCACGGCGCAAGCCCTGCGGGCTTTTTTGTACCTGCAATTTGTCCCGCGAAGTCTGATGCCAACTAATTAAATCCGAACCTTTTAGGCCCATTAATAGGCCCAACAAAACTATCTATTGTCTTTGTTGGGCCCAAAAGCGTGGAAGCTAATAATGGCAAGAAAAACCAAGCCTCTAACCGATACTGAAATCAAAGCAGCTAAACTCAAAGATGCCGATTACCAGCTGTATGGACTGACCCCATGAACCGATCAGTTATCCAGATTTGATTACGTTTGCGAAGTTTTTGTTTCATTGGCTACTGTTCTGATTCGACTCACTTATAAATCAATGATCTCACTGTAATCCGACACAATGCTTTGTTCAAGAATGTCAGCTCCTCACTCACAGCAGACTTTAAACTCATCCAGTACCTCCGTTCTGTGCCAGCAGAGGACTTTTCTATTGCCGCTGATGTATTGATCAATGGAGAGCAGGCCATATTTATAATATAAATTGACGGGTACACTGAATTTTACAGGAACATCGCCGATGAATATTGCCGCCTCAATTGCCCTTTTGAGCGCTTGCCCATTTGTGAGTCTGGCGGCAGTACCGGTAACCTTTTCCGAAACTGTCCTGGATGCCGCAGGGCCAAAAGGTCCTTTGAAAGGCACGTTACTCACCCCGAATTCAAAACCAACAGCCGTTGTTCTTATCGTTCCTGGCTCCGGGCCAACCGATCGGGATGGAAACAACCCGCTTGGTGTGAATGCATCCCCTTACCGACTTCTTGCTGAAGGCCTGGCTGCCAAAGGTTTTGCGACGCTTCGTATCGACAAACGTGGAATGTTCGCTAGCGCAATGGCCGTAGAGGATGCCAATGCGGTGACGATTGCTGACTATGTTGACGACGTTCGATCCTGGGTAGACGAGCTTAGACATCATATGCACACTCCCTGTGTTTGGGTTTTAGGGCACAGCGAAGGGGGCGTAGTCGCACTTGCCTCGGCTCAAGAAGAGGATGTGTGCGGCGTGGTTCTTATCGCAACGCCCGGGAGGCCGATGGGCGAGGTGTTGAGGGGGCAACTTAACGCGAATCCGGAAAATGAAATTCTATTAAAGCAGGCTCTGCCGATAATTGATGCTCTGGAGCATCGGCGGCGAGTCGATATTACGAATATTCACCCAGCACTGCAAAGTATCTTTAATCCTGCTGTTCAGGGGTTTTTGATCAATGCGTTTTCATATAATCCGGGTCATCTCATTTCGAGTATTTCCAAACCCGTGTTAGTGCTACAAGGGCAACGCGATCTCCAGGTGGAGGAAACGGATGCAAGACTGCTTAAGGCTGCGAATCCTCAAGCGTCCCTGGTTATACTGCCCAATATGAACCATGTTATGAAAGAGGTGACTTCGGACGATCGCAAAGCGAATATCGAGTCATACGCTGAACCTGCGCTCCCCTTAGCTCCCGGTTTAATCGACTCGATTGAGCATTTCCTGATCCGCAACTCACCTTTTCCCGAAAAGTAACAGCTGCTCTGCTCTCGGCACTCTCCAAAAAAAACGCTTTACTTTTAAATAGTTAAGTATGATTTAAAGCATTCGTCTGCGCCACGCTCACAGCAGACATGGTCAGATGTCAGTCCAACGTCACATGCCAGAAGCAGACTCCCCCTTCCCCTCTGATATCCACCTCATAACATTTTTATAAATAACAACGCATTAAGAAGTTCAACGTAATACAATCATATTTACAATTGTAATGATAACCATTCTCATATTACTATGATCGCGTGATAATTAACTTTTGATACATTCCGCATGTCTGACCACGCCACTACCACTGCTTCCTTTACGCTCGAGTCGCTTTATGGCGCACATCACGGCTGGCTGAAAAGCTGGCTGACGCGCAAACTCCAGTCCGCCTTTGATGCAGATGACATTGCCCAGGACACTTTTCTACGGGTAATGGGCAGCGACTCGCTCTCGACGATCCGCGATCCGCGCTCCTTTCTGTGCACTCTCGCCAAACGGGTGATGGTCGACCTGTTTCGCCGAAACGCGCTGGAAAAAGCCTATCTGGAGATGCTGGCGCTTATGCCGGAGGCGCTCGCACCTTCCCCCGAGGAACGCGAGAGCCAGCTCGAAACCCTGCAACTCATCGACAGCATGCTTGACGGGCTGAACGGAAAAACACGAGAAGCGTTTCTGCTTTCGCAACTGGATGGTCTGACATACAGCGAGATCGCGCTGAAGCTCGGTATCTCCGTCAGCTCGGTGAAAAAGTATATGGCAAAGGCTGTCGAACATTGTCTGCTGTTTCGTCTGGAGCACGGCCTGTGAACGCTTCTATCACCGATTCTCGCCGCCAGGCATTGCGCTCGGCATCACACTGGTATGCTGTATTGAGCGGCGAGCGTGTCAGCCCACAGCAAGAAGCGCGCTGGCAACAATGGTACGAAGAGGACAAAGATCATCAGTGGGCCTGGCAACAGGTTGAAAACCTGCGCAGCCAGCTCAGCCGCGTACCGGGTGATGTCGCCAGCCGGGCGCTGCACGATACGCGCCTTACCCGTCGTCATGTCATGAAAGGGCTACTTCTGCTGGTCGGCGTGGGCGGCGGCTGGCAGCTCTGGCAATCTGAAGCCGGTGAAGGTCTGCGCGCGGATTACCGCACCGCCAAAGGCGCGGTCAGCCATCAGCGGCTGGAAGATGGCTCGCTGCTGACACTCAACACACAAAGCGCCGCGGACGTTCGTTTTGATACGCGTCAACGAGTTGTCCATCTCTGGTACGGCGAAATTGCTATTACCACCGAAAAAGACGCGCAGCAAAGACCTTTCCGCGTTGTGACCCGCCAGGGCCAGCTCACCGCATTAGGCACAGAATTTACCGTCTACCAGCAGGACAACGTCACACGCGTTGTCGTTCAACAACACGCTGTTGAAGTTTTACTGGCAAATCGTCCGCAGGAAAAACGCATCGTCAGCGCTGGTGAGAGCCTGCAGTTTAGCGCATCTGAATTTGGTGCAATAGCCCCAGCGGATGATGAAAGCGCTGCCTGGACGCAGGGCATTCTGAGCTTCAGCGATAAACCTTTGGGTGAAGTGATTGCCACGCTGAGCCGTTATCGCAACGGCGTACTGCGCTGCGATCCGGCTGTGGCCGGGCTACGCCTGAGTGGCACTTTCCCGCTGAAAAATACTGATGCAATACTGGATGTTATTGCCATGACTCTTCCAGTGAAAATTCAGTCAGTTACGCGATACTGGATAAATATCTCTGCATTGTAAGAAAAATAATTCTCATTTCGATTGTCCTTTTTCCCCTTCTCATTCGACTCATAACTGAACACAACAAAAATGATGATGGAGAAGGTATGACGCCTTTACGCGTTTTTCGCAAAACAACACCTTTGGTTAACGCCGTTCGCCTGAGCCTGCTGCCGCTGGCCGGGCTGTCATTATCCGCCTTCGCAGCGCAGGTTGATATTGCACCGGGTTCGCTCGACAAAGCCCTTAATCAGTATGCCGCGCTCAGCGGAATTACCCTGTCGGTTGACGCCAACCTGACACGCGGCAAACAGAGTAACGGTCTTCACGGTGACTACGACGTCGAAACCGGCCTGCAACACCTGCTGAACGGTAGTGGCCTGCAGGTGAAACCGCTGGGTAATGACAGCTGGACGCTGGAGCCCGCACCAACACCGCAAGAAGATGCCCTGACCGTGGTGGGCGACTGGCTGGGGGATGCGCGCGAAAACGACGTATTCGAGCATGCCGGCGCACGCGACGTTATCCGCCGCGAGGATTTCGCCAAAACCGGCGCAACATCCATGCGCGAGGTACTGAACCGCATTCCTGGCGTTACCGCCCCTGAAAACAACGGCACCGGTAGCCACGATCTGGCGATGAACTTTGGTATTCGCGGCCTGAACCCGCGCCTGGCCAGCCGCTCAACGGTACTGATGGACGGTATTCCCGTGCCGTTTGCCCCTTACGGCCAGCCGCAGCTTTCACTGGCGCCCGTCTCACTCGGAAATATGGACGCCATCGACGTGGTTCGCGGCGGTGGCGCGGTGCGTTACGGGCCACAGAGCGTGGGCGGTGTGGTGAACTTTGTTACCCGCGCTATTCCGAAAAACTTCGGCATCGAAGCCGGCGTGGAAGGCCAGCTCAGCCCAACATCTTCACAAAATAACCCAAAAGAAACGCACAACCTGATGGTGGGCGGCACGGCGGATAACGGTTTTGGTACCGCCCTGCTTTACTCCGGTACACGTGGAAGCGACTGGCGCGAACACAGCGCGACCCGCATCGACGACCTGATGCTGAAAAGCAAATATGCACCAAACGAAGTGCATACCTTCAACAGTCTGTTGCAATACTACGACGGTGAAGCCGACATGCCCGGCGGCCTGTCTCGCGCGGATTACGACGCCAACAGCTGGCAATCCACGCGCCCTTACGATCGCTTCTGGGGGCGCCGCAAGCTGGCAAGCCTCGGCTATCAGTTCCAGCCGGACAGCCAGCATAAATTCAATATTCAGGGCTTCTACACTGAAACCCTGCGCAGCGGCTACCTGGAACAGGGCAAACGCCTCACCCTTTCACCGCGTAACTAC
This sequence comes from Citrobacter sp. Cu233, assembly GCF_030332225.1. Taxonomy (GTDB): domain Bacteria; phylum Pseudomonadota; class Gammaproteobacteria; order Enterobacterales; family Enterobacteriaceae; genus Citrobacter. The sequence continues at coordinate 79,785 of NZ_JAOWIF010000041.1, read as the reverse complement.
TGGGTACGCGGCATTGAACCACGCTACAGTCAGAGCTTTATGGTGGGGCCTTCCGCGCACGAAGTGGGCCTGGGATACCGCTATGTGAGCGAGTCGACGCATGAAATGCGTTATTACACTGCCACCAGCAGTGGACAACTGCCGTCCAGCGCCAGCCCTTACGATCGCGACACTCGTTCCGGCACCGAAGCGCACGCCTGGTATCTGGATGACAAAATCGACATTGGCAACTGGACTATCACACCGGGTATGCGCTTTGAACATATCGAGTCATACCAGAACAACGCCATCAAAGGCACACATGAGGAAGTAAGCTACAACGCCCCACTTCCGGCGCTAAACGTACTTTATCACCTGACTGATAGCTGGAATCTTTATGCAAACACTGAAGGCTCATTCGGCACCGTACAGTACAGCCAAATTGGCAAGGCTGTGCAAAGCGGCAATGTGGAACCGGAAAAAGCGCGAACCTGGGAGCTCGGAACCCGATACGACGATGGCGCGCTGACGGCGGAAATGGGGCTGTTCTTGATTAACTTTAATAATCAGTACGATTCCAACCAAACCAACGACACCGTTACCGCACGCGGTAAAACGCGCCATACCGGACTGGAAACTCAGGCTCGCTATGATCTCGGCACATTGGCGCCAACGCTCGACAACGTTTCAGTCTACGCCAGCTATGCGTATGTGAACGCTGAGATTCGCGAGAAAGGCGACACCTACGGCAACCAGGTGCCGTTCTCACCGAAACACAAAGGTACATTGGGCGTGGACTATAAGCCGGGCAACTGGACCTTCAACCTGAATAGCGATTTCCAGTCCAGCCAGTTTGCGGATAACGCCAACACCGTTAAAGAGAGCGCTGACGGCAGTACCGGTCGCATCCCTGGCTTTATGCTCTGGGGCGCACGCGTAGCCTATGACTTTGGCCCGCAGATGGCAGACCTGAACCTGGCGTTCGGCGTGAAAAATATCTTCGACCAAGAGTATTTCACCCGCTCTTACGACGACAACAACAAAGGCATCTACGCAGGCCAGCCGCGCACGCTGTATATGCAGGGTTCGTTGAAGTTCTAAACCCCGTTTACCCGGCCTGCATGCTGATTTGTAGGTCGGGCAAACGAAACGCCACCCGACGCAGGCAATTTACATGTTCACACCATTACGCACGCTGTTCGCCGCTCTGCTGCTCACCGGCCATGCTTTTGCCGCCACGGTTCATGACGAACATGGCACCTTTACGCTTGATAAAACGCCACAACGGATAGTGGTGCTGGAACTGTCGTTCGCGGACGCACTGGCCGCTGTCGATGTCAGTCCGGTCGGCATTGCCGACGATAACAATGCCATGCGCATTCTTCCAGAGGTTCGTGCCCATCTGAAACCCTGGCAGTCTGTCGGCACGCGTGCGCAGCCGAGTTTAGAAGCCATCAGCGCGCTGAAACCGGATCTGATCATTGCCGACAGCAGCCGCCATGCAGGTATTTACAGCGCCTTACAGCAAATCGCACCGGTGCTGCTGCTCAAGTCCCGCAATGAAACCTACGCTGAAAATCTTCAGTCTGCGGCCATTATCGGTGAAATCGTGGGTAAAAAGGCACAGATGCAGTCACGCCTGGCGCAACACCAACAACAGATGTCAGCGTGGGCCAGCCAACTGCCAAAAGGCACGTTGGTGGTGTTTGGTACGTCCCGGGAGCAGCAGTTCAACCTGCACACGCAGGAGACCTGGACCGGGGGCGTCCTCACCTCTCTGGGGCTGACGGTGCCTGCGGCGATGGCGGGTTCGTCTATGCCGTCCATCGGTCTGGAACAGCTGCTAGCTCTCAATCCTGCATGGCTGCTGGTCGCGCACTATCGCGAAGAGAGCATCGTGAAACGCTGGCAACAAGACCCGCTGTGGCAGATGTTAACTGCGGCGCAAAAACAGCAGACAGCATCGGTCGACAGTAACGCCTGGGCGCGGATGCGCGGCATTTTCGCAGCCGAACGCATTGCCAGCGACACGGTAAAAATCTTTCACCACCAGCCTTTATCCGATGTGAAATGACAGTTTTCAAACATCCAGCGCTACAGTGGGGGCTTCCCCTTGTCACGCTTATCGCTATCTTCTGGCTGAGTCTGTTTTGCTACTCGGCCATTCCTGTTTCCGGTGTTGACGCCATTCACGCCCTGCTACCGGGCCATACGCCGACGCTTCCACAAGCGCTGGTGCAAAACCTTCGTTTGCCGAGAAGCCTGGTTGCCATTTTGATCGGCGCAAGCCTGGCTCTGGCGGGAGCGCTGCTGCAAACCCTGACGCATAATGCAATGGCCTCCCCTTCACTACTCGGTATTAACAGCGGCGCAGCGCTGGCGATGGCGCTTACCAGCGCTATCAGCCCTGCGCCCGTTACGGGTTACTCCATCGCCTTTATCGCCGCCTGCGGTGGCGGCGTAAGCTGGCTGATGGTGATGACCGCAGGTGGTGGATTTCGCCACACCCAGGACAGAAACAAACTGATCCTCGCGGGCATCGCGTTCTCGGCTTTCTGTATGGCCCTTACCCGCATCACCCTGCTGCTGACGGAAGATCACGCCTACGGCATTTTTTACTGGCTTGCGGGAGGCGTATCCCACGCACGTTGGCAGGAGTTCTGGCAGCTTTTCCCAATGGTGGTGGTTGCTGTACCGGTGGTATTGCTGCTGGCTAATCAACTGAACCTGCTTAACGTCAGTGACAGCACTGCCCACACGCTGGGGGTGAATCTGCCGAAGCTCCGTTTTATTATCAATATTCTGGTGTTGCTTCTGGTCGGTACCTGCGTCAGCGTGGCAGGTCCTGTGGCGTTTATCGGTCTGCTGATGCCGCATCTGGCTCGCTTCTGGGTGGGATTCGATCAGCGCAAGGTCCTGCCGATGAGCATGCTTATGGGCGCCACGCTGCTGCTGCTGGCTGATGTTCTGGCCCGAGCGCTAGCCTTCCCTGGCGAATTGCCCGCGGGGGCAGTAGTGGCGCTGATTGGTGCACCCTGTTTTGTCTGGCTGGTCAGGAGGCGTGGGTGAAAATTTCGTTCGTCATTTTCATCGCCCTCGCGCTGGCAGGATTTTCGGTTCTATCGCTGCAAATGGGGGTGATCGCCGTACCCTGGCGTGCCCTGCTGACCGACTGGCAGACCGGGCGCGAATATCATTACGTATTAACGGCGTACCGCCTGCCGCGACTGCTGCTGGCGCTGCTTGTCGGTGCCGCCCTCGCGGTGGCAGGCGTGCTGGTGCAGGGGATTGTACGTAACCCTCTGGCTTCACCGGATATTCTCGGCGTAAACCATGCCGCCAGCCTTGCCTCTGTAGGCGCACTGCTTCTCTTACCATCACTACCGGTGATTACTCTGCCGCTGCTGGCCTTTGCCGGTGGCATGGCGGGCCTGATCCTGCTGAGAATGCTGGCGAACACCAGCCAGCCTATGAAGCTGGCGCTCACGGGTGTTGCGCTTTCTGCCTGCTGGGCCAGTCTGACCGATTATCTGATGCTTTCGCGTCCGCAGAATGTGAGCAGCGCCCTGCTGTGGCTGACCGGCAGCTTATGGGGGCGTGACTGGAGCTTTGTGAAGATTGCCGTCCCGCTGCTGATTTTGTTTCTGCCGCTGAGTCTGCGTTTTTGCCGCGATCTCGACCTCCTGGCATTGGGCGATGCGCGCGCCACCACGCTCGGTGTGTCGGTGTCGCGTATTCGGCTCCAGGCTTTGCTACTGGCCATCGCCATGACATCGACCGGCGTGGCCGTCTGCGGCCCAATTAGCTTTATTGGTCTTGTGGTGCCGCATATGGTGCGCAGCATTACCGGTGGACGTCACCGCTGGCTGCTGCCCGTTTCAGCCATGACAGGTGCGTTGCTGCTGGTGGTTGCCGACCTGCTGGCGCGAATTATTCATCCTCCTCTGGAACTTCCGGCTGGCGTGCTGACCGCCATTATCGGTGCTCCATGGTTTGTCTGGCTGCTTGTGAGAATGCGATAAATGACATTACGAACTGAAAATCTGACGGTCTGTTACGGTACAAACAAGGTGCTTGATGGCGTTTCACTGACTCTACCAGCGGGGAAGACAACCGCCCTGCTCGGCCCTAACGGCTGCGGGAAATCAACGTTATTAAACTGTTTTTCGCGACTGTTAACGCCACAGTCCGGTGGCATATTTCTCGGCGATATTGCTATCAACACGCTCTCATCACGCCAGCTAGCCCGCAGGCTGGCGCTGCTGCCCCAGCACCATTCAACTCCCGAGGGGATAACCGTTCAGGAACTTGTTTCGTACGGTCGCAACCCGTGGTTGTCACTCTGGGGGCGTCTCTGCGTTGAAGACAATGCGCGGGTCCATGATGCTATGAGCCAGACCCGGATCCAACATCTTGCCGACCGACGGCTAACCGATCTTTCAGGCGGTCAGCGACAGCGCGCATTTCTGGCGATGGTCCTGGCGCAGGATACGCCCGTTGTGCTACTCGATGAGCCAACCACCTATCTCGATATCAATCACCAGGTGGAACTGATGCGGCTGATGGGCGAACTCCGGGCTCAGGGGAAAACGGTGGTCGCAGTACTGCACGACCTTAATCAGGCCAGCCGGTACTGCGACCATCTGGTGGTAATGGCGAACGGACATGTTATGTCGCAAGGCACACCAGAAGAGGTGATGAACCCTGGATTGCTGAGAACAGTATTCAGCGTGGATACGGAGATACACCCCGAACCAGTATCTGGCAGGCCGATGTGTGTAGTGAGGTAGATGATACAGTCTGTAATGGTACCATGGTCTCAACAGGTCGCCAGTCATATCACTCGCGCTGCGATGACTTCACTCTGCCCAGGTAACATTTCAACTGTTCTGAGCTGAATTATATTGCAGCGTTCTGTCATCAATCATCATGCGTTTAGGACCAGTCAAAACCATGTTAATCATCGGTTCATAAACCGTAGACAGGCGGTGTTCAGAGATTACTCTCTGCACCATCGCAACCCGTGAAATGCAGGTTTCGGTACGCTGATTACCCGTGGCAGACGCAAGTTCTCGTAACTTCGGTAATTTTTTCATTTACAGCATCCGGACAACATATCATCTGCTTATATTCATTCAATTGACGAGTAAAATAGAATGAATACATCCTATTCAAATATATATCTACAAAAAATGAAAAACGGATGGCACAATAAAGAATAATCACAACATCTAAAAATAATGGTAGGTTCTTAGTGAATATAATAATAAATAAAAAACCACGCATCATGAGAAATTTAGCTTTAGTCAAGTGATAACAATAAGTTAGACCATCATTGATTGCATTAATAGAATGTTTCAGGGACAATAAAAAGCTGTTCTCCATTTTAAATTCATGCAGGAGGCATGATGGAGCAGCTTGATAAACAGGTCATACCCATTCGTCAATTACTTTCTGTTAAGCAATTATCGATTCCAAGTTACCAGCGTCCTTATCGCTGGAATAGCAAAAATATAGCCGACCTTTTCGCCGATCTGGGATCACACCGCGATAAAACGGCCTATCGGCTAGGTTCTGTTGTTTTCCATAAGCACTCGGAAGAAGAAAAAACGTGGCTGGATATTGTTGATGGTCAACAACGAACCCTGACCTTAATGCTGGCAGTCAAAGCATTGACAGAAACTCGCCTGCACAACCTCAAACGCAAAGACCTGGTCGAGCAACTTACCAAACTCAAACCTGATGTCGATGCTTTTATGGCACGTCAACGTTTTGCCAGTCTGGATTCACAAGCCAATCTTCGACGTAATTACCTGGAGTTGCTCAGGCTTGTTGAACGCACCGAATTCAGCGAAGAACTTATCGACTTTATGCTGAACCGCTGCGAAGTTGTCACTTTCGTGTTGAATGACGTTTCAGAAGCATTTCAGTTCTTCGATTCACAAAATGCACGCGGTAAAGATCTGGCTCCCCACGATCTACTTAAAGCCTTCCACTTACGTGAGTTTTCCTCTGATGAAGCTGGGCTAAAAGCTGAAGCCGTCGCTCACTGGGAGAGGTTGCCTAGCGAAAGGCTGGCGACGCTCTTTGCCAATTACCTGTTCCGGGTTCGTCAGTGGGCAGAGGGTAAATCAGCCCGCTTCTTTGGCAAAGGTGAAGTTGACCTGTTTAAAGGGATCAATATTTCTCAGATCGCGCATTACCCGTATGTGGGTTCATTGCGGATCGCCCACCACTATGTCGATGATTACAACAGTCAATACCAACGCAAAATTGACGGTCAGAACCTAAGTTTCCCCTTCAGTCTGGATCAGATGATCATCAATGGCCGCCGTTTCTTTGAAATGGCCGAACATTATCAAAAGCAGGTCGCCGTTATTATCAACAGAGAACAAGATGCTGATGAGAATAAGCCAATTACTCTATTGAATAAGGTGCTGGAACCCTGCGCAAGCAATATTCTATACACCCTGAACAGCTATGTCAGGCGTACACGCACTGGCGATCGCTATGTCCGGGCGATGTTCGATTGCGCTCTGATTTTTTATATTGATAAATTCGGGACTCAGGAACTGTCTCTGGCGATAGAAAAATGCTTTATCTGGGCATATACCTGCCGTATCGGTCAGCAGGTGGTTCAATTAGCTACCGTCGATAACTATGTGCTACATAACAACCTACTACGTACTATCCGCGATGCACGCCACCCCAAAGATCTCCATGCATTCCCCCTGCGCACGCTCGGCATCCAGGATAATAAAAATAATCGCAATGGAACTGAAGATGAACTAATCATGCTATTCAGGAAGATGAGATATTATGAGTAATTCCCACGTACAGCCTTTTTTTATAAACGATTTACTTAGCGACCGCGCAAAATATTTGATTCCAATGTACCAGCGTAATTACGCCTGGGGCCAGGGCGAAATTACCCAGCTTTTACAGGATGTGCTGGATTATCAGAAAAAATCCGCTTCCGCCAGGCACCCGCAGACTTATTACATTGGTACATTAGTGGTGTTTTCCCGGGGTGATGACTGCTATGAAGTTATTGACGGGCAACAACGCTTTACAACACTCTCCCTACTTGCTAACTGGCTCAAATGCCACGCAGATAAATCTGTTGATATGCAGTGGTATCAAAAACTCAATCTCACTTTCGAAAGTCGCCCTGTCTCTACCCTCACCTTCGAAAAGTTATGGCAAGGCGTAGATGTGCAACATATGCGCGGTGACGATTATAACGAAGGTTTGATCAGAGGTTACGAGATGATCGGCAAAGCGCTGACTGAGCTTCAGCTTAACGGCCGCGCGTTGAAGGTGTTTTGCAAGTATCTGTTCAATCACGTGCAGATTTCCCGTATCGAAGTGCCAGCCGATACCGATCTTAATCATTTTTTTGAGGCGATGAACAATCGCGGCGAACAACTCGAAAAACACGAAATCGTCAAAGCGCGTCTGATGAATGTCCTGAATGGGATCAGGAATACCAAAGAGCGGCACAAAAGTCTTGATACTCTGGCCAGGGTATGGGACGCGTGTTCGAATATGGAACGTTACATTCAATACGGTTTTACGCCAAAAGAACGTCAACAACTGTTTGGCAAAAAGCATATACATCAATTTAATCCGACCAGTTTCTCCAATTTGGTTGAATTGCTGGATCAAGCTGGCTCATTTCCAGATACCGACGCGACAGAAGCACAACATCAACGCCAGGGGCAAACTCTGGAAGAAATATTGGGTGACACTCGTCTGGACAGTACTCTCCAGCAAGAAGAAGACAGCGCAGGCTCAGAGCGTTTTAACAGCGTGATAAATTTTTCAAATTTCCTTCTTCATGTACTCCGTCTTGTCAGCAGAGACCCGGGAACAACTGAGGGAGTGCCACTTGATGACAAGCAACTCGTTGAGCAATTTGAGTCACGCCTGCTGAAGCAGGAAAAGCCAATCGCTGCGGCAAAAACTTTCATTTATAGTTTACTGAAATGCAAATACCTTTTTGATCGCTATATTATTAAGCGAGAATTCACTCAGGGCACTGACGGATGGAGCCTGAAACGCTTATATCAATACTCGCCCCAAAGTGTAGGTTATGTTAATACCTTTGATAATAACGAGGGAGAGTTTGAGGATATAAACCGCCAGGTCCTGATGTTACTATCAGCTTTCCATGTCTCAACGCCAACGCTGGTTTATAAACACTGGCTCAATGGTGCGCTGACATATTTGTTTGATGAACACAGCCCGGAAGATGAAATTGATGCCGGAGACTACCTGGCATATCTTGAGAACATGGCTCGCCGCTTTGTCTTTATGCGATTTTTAGCCCCGGATGAAGCTGCATCATATTACAATATGATCTTTGGTGATGATGATTTTCTTCCAGAGATCATCTGCGACAAACGTTGGTCGCAGGCTATCAACGCTAAATTACGATTCGGGACTATCGAAAATAACTTTGTTTTTAACTATCTTGACTATTTACTTTGGAAAAAACAAAACACGAGTAACGATATTGCCCGCCGTTTTGAGTTTACCTTCAGAAGCTCGGTGGAACATTTTTATCCTCAGCACCCTATAGATGGCCATCCCAGAATGGATGAAGAGCAGTTACATGCTTTTGGGAATCTCTGCCTGATTAGCCACAGTAAAAACTCGCGGCTAAGTAATTTCCAACCCCAGCAAAAGAGAGAGCATTTTGAAGCCAGCCTGACTCGTAAAGAGATCGACAGTCTGAAACTTCTGGCGATGCTCACGCTGATGAAGCGCAATAAGCAGTGGAGCGAAAAAGAGATTATCAGTCATGGTAAAGAGATGGTAGCGCTGCTGGCCGAGGAAGTAGAAGAGATGTATTAATGCAGAAAACCGCTCCCGGCAAGGGGTCGCGAGCGGATATAACGTTGTCGGCGTGTTATGGCGGAGCAGGCACCTATGGCGTCATGCTTTCACTATTTATCAATGTTGCCAGGCGCTTAATCTGTTGTCCTTCGCTATCAAAATTACGCTCATCAAGCCAAAGAGTGAACGCTTCGCGCAGCGTCGGATATTCACTATCAATGATCGAATACCACGCGGTGTCCCGATTACGCTGGTGTACGACAACAGCCTGACGGAATATGCCTTCAAAGGTAAAACCAAAGCGCGTTGCTGCCGCACGAGAAGGCGCATTAAGTGCATCACATTTCCATTCAACGCGACGATACCCCAGCACCTCAAAAACATAGTCTAACAACAGCGACATGACCTCCGTTGAAACTCGTGAACGTTTCATGCGTGATGAATAGGTCACCCAACCCACTTCTATTACGCCATTCGATGCATCAATGCGCATAAGTGCCAGCGTGCCGACAGCCTGCATGCTGGCCAAATCGATTACGGCAAAATGCATGGGGTCGGTCTGCGCCGCAATCGTCGTTAAATAGCTTAAGAAAGAGTCAAAGGTCGCGAATGGCCCTGACGCGAGATAGGTCCAGTCACGAGAGTCAGGCGTATCGCAATAGGCGTCATAAAGCGCCTTTGCGTGGCGTTCGACGTTAATACGCTCAAGTTTGCAATAACGACCGGTGATGTGCTGAGCCGTGGGAAATCGCGCACCTTGCCAGTCAGGTAACCCTAAACCAACGGGTTGCTGGAATTCATTAAACGTGGATGACATGCTATTTACCTCTCATAATAGAGTGTCAAATGACTGCAGAGTAAGAGACATCTGACGGGGTAAAAAGAACCACAATGGATGTTTTTAACAGATCCACATGACAATGCTATACCGAACACCCGCACCGTATTGCTTATCCGCAATTAAAAAATGCCGGTCATGCAACGGTTATGGAAATAAGAAATACTGCCATTAATGACATTATTACGCGCATCGCTATCAGCATTAAAGCGACGCTACATGGCATGGGCAAGACGACGAATACCCTCAACAATAACCTCTGGAGGGTGATTCGCAAAACCGATCAAAATCCCCTGCCGGGAGATATCCCCATGATAATAATGACTCAATGATTGAATCCCCATCCCCAGCGTTCTGGCTTTCTGTTCGACCTCATCGCCAGTCAACCCGTTATGCAACCAGCAGACAATATGCACCCCAGAATCAGAAGGCTGGACGGTCATTTTATCGGCAAGATAGCATTGAATAGCATCGACCAACGCCGTTCGCCTCTCGTAGCATGCCTTACGAACCCGTCGCACATGGCTGGCGTAATGTCCTTCTTCAATAAAACTCGCCAGTACCGCCTGCTCAAGATAACTGGAGCCAATATCGGAAAAATATTTTGTCACGATAAACTGTTCTTTTAATCCTGGCGGGACAACTAAAAAACCTAAACGAAATTCTGGGTACATCATTTTTGAAAATGTCCCCGAATATATTACCCGCTGATGCTGATCTAATCCCTGCAAGGCTTGCAAAGAACGTGCGGCATAACGAAATTCACTATTGTAATCATCTTCAAATATCCATGCCCGGTTAACCCGAGCCCATTCCAGTAGCTCAAATCGTCGGGATAAACTGAGTGCCCCGCTAAGTGGGTACTGATCGGAAGGAACAACATAGGCCAGTTTCGCATGAGGGAAATGATCGATGCCGTATTGAACATGCATTCCTTCGCTATCCACCGGCACGGGTCTCACAATTGCCCCTGTCGACATAAATACCCCGCGCGCACCTTTATAACCGGGGTCATCCAGCCAAACGTCATTTCCTTTTGTCAGCAACGCCCGGGCAGTAATATTTAACGCCTGCTGAATACCGTTTACGATAATGATCTGATCTTCACTACAGTTGACCCCTCGCGTCGTTTTCACGTAGTGACAAATTGCTTTCCGTAAGGGATAAAAACCGCAGGGGCTGGTATGAGAGCCGAGTTGATGCCGGGATTGTCTCCAGACTCGTCCCAGTAACTTGCCCCATAATGAATGAGGAAAGAGATCGGTACAGCCAACACCGACGGCGAACAGACGGTTCATTTCACGCCCTTCAACATCGCCAGACCATAAACCACGAACGGATTCGATATCTGCATTTAGCTGCCCGTCAGCGGGCAGTTCATCGCCTTGCTGCGCCTCAGGATAGAGACTGCTGATGCTTCGGTCAGGAAGACCAGGCATGACAAAGGTTCCAGCGCCTTTTCGCGTCTGAATATACCCTTCGTCTAACAGCCGGTCATAACCCGCAATTACCGAGTTCCGTGAAATTGACATCATCTCGGACAATCCCCGGGTTGAGGGTATCTTTGTACCTGGCGGCAGACGGCCTTCTACGATTGCGTTGCGTAGCGCATGGTACACCTGTTCCTTAATAACGCCTTGCTCTAAAAAAAGCTCCTGAAATAAAGGTGCACTATTTTTTTTCATTGCGCTCACTCTTACGTTAAAAGTGGATCCTGGAAATATATGCAAAGTGTCTCTTTGCGGTGGCTTGAGCAATATTTAGGATAACCGCCATAGAAAACCACTCTTAGTAAAATTATCAGGAGACCTATGAGTAACCAAAACACAACTGCGCCGATTACCATCGAACCCGCCACCCAGCAAGACTACGCGGGCTGGCTACCGCTTTGGATAAATTACCAGATTTTTTATCGTACTGAAATTTCAGACAAGGTCACACAATTAACCTGGGGGCGTTTTCTCAATCCTGTGGAGCCTGTTTTCTGTGCTGTCGCAAAATCTGACGGTAAAATTGTCGGTCTGGTGCATTATCTCTTTCATCGTTCAACATGGGCGGAGTCTGATTATTGCTATCTGGAAGACTTATTTGTTAGTGAAGAAACCCGGGGCAAACACATCGGCAAGCAGCTTATCGAGTATGTTCAAAAACACGCCCGTAAGCGTCATGCTTCAAGATTATACTGGCACACACATGAAACAAACCTCCGCGGTCAGCGCCTTTATGACTGGGTTGCCAGCAAGAGTGGGATGATCGAGTATCGTATGTAAAACTGATGATACCCATTATATCGGGTAGTTCTATGTAAACATCCCCGCACTGTACCTTAATTTTTCAACACATCGTCTGCGGCTCTGTTTCGCAAAGCCGCAGAATCCGAAATTGTCAGATTTCTGAGGCCAGATACCCGCGATGCTGAAAAGTGACATATTTATATATATTCTACATTTTCCATCAATAAACAAACATTACTTTTCAACAAGTTGCTCATATCTTATTGCTCATGAGTTTTATGTCTACATAAAATCACCCTACACTTATTTCTACATCTGAATATTGCCGGCACGATCGCTAAACAAGCTGCCGGGTGCATCGGTGCGGCATGAGTTAATATATCAGTAAATATACTTTCTCATACTTTCGGGTGATAACAATTTGGCTCACTGGCAATCAGGAGATGTTTAAGGAACTGAGTAGTAAAATAATAGCGTAACCAGGCGGGATGATTGTTCTAAATGTCGTTCATTCACCAAAGAGGTATATAAACAGCAAGGTATCTTATTTTTGCAGCTTAAAAAAAACGCTATTGTTTTCCTTAGAGAGAACGATTAAAGGGTTAATTTAACAGTATCGCCAGAGATCCTGTGGCCCTGGAACAGCAGAGCCACAGGCGTTTGACGCTAATCAGGCTTTACTGGGTATTGCACCTACAGCATGCGAACCTTTTACAGTCAGCGTCACCACAGCGGAACATAACAGTGCGGCGATCATAAAGATAAATGCACTGTTGTAACTTCCGCCGCTGCTTTGGATCAGCCAGCCAATAATCGGAGCAGAAACGACTCCCGCCATCTGACCACCAAAGTTAACGATACCGGAAGCCCGCCCCATGATATTGCTGGGGATGGTATCCATTAAAATGCCCCAAAATGTCGCCATGGCAAAGAACATAAACAGCGCAGAGATACACTGATAAACCACCGCCATATCCGCGCTGCTCACGCTGAAGGTCAGGTACAAGAAGCCCGCCGCAATAACCGACGTCACGACATACAACGTTTTGCGCATCGGTTTGAATTTATCTGAGCAATATCCGCCGATTAATGTCCCACCCGCACCAAACAGGAACGGAATTGCCGCCATCACCCCCGTTTTCGCCAGTGAGAATTCACGCACGGTGATCAGATAGCTTGGCAACCAGGTTGAAAACCCCCAGAAGGTGATATCAAACAAGAACCAGATACTGGCCATCTGCCAGAGCACCGGCATCTTGAGCACGTCTTTAAACGCGATAGCGCTCGTGTTTTGCAGGCCACCCTGATCGTCAGCAGCTAAATCGGCCAGATCCTGTTGCGTAATTGCAGGGTGATCTTTTGGGTTGTCACGAGTAAATAAGTAGATACCTGCAGCAATAAACAGGCCCGGGATCCCCAGCACAATAAAGACCATGTGCCAGCCAAACGCCCCGATAATACTTGCAGCGACCACCACCGCCAGTGCGGGGCCTAAGGTATTGACCGTTGACTGAATTGCTGTAGCCCGACCGCGCTCTTTCGAAGGGAAATAGGTGGAAATCATTTTCCAGGAAGCAGACGGGAAGCACCCTTCGCCAATACCGAAGAAGAAGCGAACAGCCAGCATCAACGGCAGCGTTAATACCGCACCGGTTAAGCTGGTGAAGACAGACCACCAGGCAATACCAATGGCCATAATTTTACGTGAGCCAAACTTATCCGCCAGTAAACCACCGGGGATTTGGAACGCAGCGTAACCAATGAAAAAGGCGCTAATAATTAAACCTTGTTGGGTGGTATCAAGATTTAAATCTTTGCCGATATAAGGCAACGAAACGCTCATGACCATTCTGTCGAGGAACGAGAGTAGCCACGCCAGCCAGATTAATGTCAGGACGGTATATCTTGCTTTCCAGGTCTTAGGTTTACCTGAAGGTAAAGATGTTTGTAGGTTCATTGTGATGTCCTTGGGGTGTAGTGATCTACCGCGGCCATAAATGGTCGCGATAGATCAATGCGTGTTTAGCGTTATTTATTAATATTGTTTTCTGATAACAGTACCGCTACAGGCATAACTTTCCGTGCCATTAATTAAGGCAATGCGTCCATTAACCATCACGATTTCAATCCCTTCCGGATACTGATTAGGTTCAACAAATGTCCCCTTATCCGCAATAGTATTGGGATCGAACATCACAATATCCGCCGCATACCCTACCTTCAGTAACCCGCGATCCTGCAGACCCAACACCTCAGCGGGTTTGCCTGTCATCTTGCGGATTGCCGCTTCCCAGCTCAGGCATCCTTCTTCACGCACGTATTTACCCAGCACACGCGGGAAGGCGCCAAACACACGTGGATGTGGTTTACCCGCACCCATCAGTCCGTCAGTGCACACGTTCTGTTCTGGCCGGCAGAGAAACTTAATGACGTGCTCTTCAGTGCCGTAAAAATCGACCATGCCAACGGCGTTTTCTTCTTCAAACAACAGATCGAAGGTGGCGTTGTACGGATCTTTACCGCGCAATTCCCCCAGTTGAACAAGGTTCAGACCAACTGCATCCTGATTTTTCTCTGTCTTGACGCTGGTGACAAAAATCTGATCCAGACCGGCAAAATCGATGAAGTTATCCCAACCAGGAATGCCCTGCTGGATATCCTCTATCATTTTGGCCCGCAATTCAGGCGAGGCCAGACGCTCAAGTAATTTGTCCGTCCCGCCGGAGTGGACCCACGGTGGCAGGATCACGCCGAGCATGGTGCTTCCCGCCACGTACGGATACTGGTCGTAAGAGATACGGATCCCCTCTTCCTGGGCCTGCTCCAGCATGCCCAACATCTGGTCAATCAGCCCCCAGTTTTTCTTCCCACAGACTTTCATATGTGAAATATGCAGCCAGACGCCGGTGGCTTTAGCGATATCGATCAGTTCCTGTGTTGAACTGATGATATCGTCAGCCTCACTGCGCTGGTGTACCACAAAGATCCCGTCATATTTCGCCGTGACCTTGCACAACTCAATCATTTCAGCGGTATCACCAAAAGCACACGGCATATAGATAAGCCCTGTAGAAAGACCAAACGCGCCGGCTTTTAGCTCACGCTCAAGGACTTCACACATCTTCGCCACATCTTCACGCGTGGAAGGGCGTCCATCCAGGCCCATCGCTTCCATACGTACGTTACCGTGTGGCACCAGATACGCCAGGTTTGTCGCCGGATGTCGGGATGCCAACAGGTTGAGATAGCCGTCCGTGTTTTTATATTTCCAGTCAATTTTGTCAGTGTCGCCGTCCAGTCCGGCAATATTTTTACGCCATGCCGGAATATATTCCTCCGGTAATGGTGCCAGCGCTACGCCATCCTGCCCCAGCAACTCGGTGGTAATGCCCTGGCGGATTTTCGCTGACAGCGCAGGATTAATAATGGCTGACAGGTCAGAGTGTGTGTGCGTATCGATAAAGCCCGGACAAATAATTTTCCCTGTTGCATCAATAATCTGTTCATTGACACCCACATCAATTTGACCAATTTCGACAATATGCCCTTCATCAACCATTACATCGGCAATTCTGCCTGGATTACCCGTTCCATCAATCACAGTTCCGTTTTTAAAAATGGTTTTCATCGTTATTCTCCATTGCGGTGCCGCCAAGCAGCACCGCCTGTAAGGTAAGAGGTATTTATCTTTATTTTTTAACGGCGATAGAGTGTCTGGATGATGCTGTAATAGCCGCGGGCCGATCCGGTCAACTGATCGATCTCGATATACTCGTCGATGGTATGCGCCAGATTTTCACGCGACGGCCCAAACCCAATGGTTTTGATCCCCGCTTCTCCCGCGTAGTGGCTGCCATTAGTGCAAAATGAGTACTGAGTAATCGTTGGCGAGAAGCCCGCTTCGCGAACACCCGCCAGAGCGGCCTGCACGAACTCGTCGGACTCGTCATAAACCCAGCCAGGGAAGAAACGCTCACCCTCAATGGTGGCTCCGGTATAGCAAGACTCCTTGCCAACTGCGTAAGAGACGCGGGCTTTGAACTGCGGGTCCTGGGCGGTTAGCTCCGCAAGTGCATTTTCCAGTGGAGCGATAACGCTTTCTTTGGTTTCACCCACCAGCAAGCGGCGATCGTAGGTGGCGCGGCAGTAATCCGGCACCACTGATGCACCTGGGTACGGCGACGATTTAATGTCTGTCAGTTCCAGGATACCGGGACCAAGCACCGGGTGAGTTGGCGGAGTGATGGTGCGAATTTTGTCGATCAACTGCGCCATTTTGTACACTGCGTTAATTCCTGCCTGCGGGTTGGCGGAGTGTGCTGGCTTACCAAAGGTTTCAACCACAATTTCAGCACGACCACGCTGACCGATTTTCAGATTCAGTTCAGAAGCTTCGCCAATGATGACGTAATCAGGCTTATAGCGCTCACTGACCAGACGAGCGGCAATGCCTTCAAAACACTCTTCATGAACGATACAGGCGACGTAAATTTTCCCGGCGAAATTGCGCTGATTATCCTGGCCGAAAAAACCGACGGCGGAGATCATCGCAGCAACAGCACCTTTCATATCGGTGGTGCCACGGCCATAAATCTTACCATCGTCAATATCACCGCCGTACGGGTTGCGGGTCCACTTCTCTTCATTCACCGGCACAGTATCGATATGACCATCCAGAACCAGCGTTTTCCCCGGCTGATTTCCCACAATACCGCCGACGATATTGCCGTATTTATCAACATGGATGTCGTCGAACTGGTAATGCTGCATCATTGTTTTTATGGCATTTACCACGTCCCCTTCCTGACCGGAATAGCTTTTTTGCTGGATCAGCGCCTGACAATTTTTAATAACGTCTTCAATACGGGTTGCAGATAACATGTGTTTCTCCGTTAATGCTCTCAATCAGGAAATTATTTATTGATGCCCGGGTACTGACCGCCCCAGACAATATCCAAATATTGTTGCGGGTCGGTATCACCTTCGGTACTTATCAGCAACACGCGGGAATGCTCATCCAGACCCAGTTGCTCACGGGTTGGTGCCAAATCCGGGGAGGTCATCAACAGCGCCAGAAGACCTGTCGTGACGGCCCCAGATTCACCTGAAATAATTTGTGGGTCGCCCGCCAGCGGGTTACCCAACATACGCATCCCCAGCGCCGCGATTTCATCAGGGCAGGAAGCAAATGCGGTGGCATAATCACGCAGTAACGTCCAGCCAATGCTGTTTGCCTCACCGCAGGCCAGACCCGCCATCACGGTCTGTAAATCGCCGCCTACCGCAACAGCATCCCCCTCTTTTGCACGGGCAGAACGATAAAGACAGTCGGCAATTAACGCTTCAGCGACGATCACTTTCGGACGATTTTCACCCCACGCGGCCGTCACCATTCCCTGCACCATTCCCGCAAATGAACCCACCCCGGCCTGAACGAAAACATGCGTCGGGGCGACCTGATGGAGCTGATCAATCGCCTCCAGCATCAGCGTGCCGTAGCCCTGCATAATCCACAGTGGGATCTTTTCATACCCTTCCCAGGCCGTGTCTTGTACAACGATCCAGCCATACTTTTGCGCCTGATCCGCGGTCATGCGCACGGCATCGTCATAGTTCATATCCACGATTTCAGCGGTAGCACCTTCATTGCGGATTGATGTCAGCCGCTGCTGTGAAGACCCTTTCGGCATGTAAACCACCGCATTTTGCTTTAACTGGCGCGCCATCCACGCGACACCGCGCCCGTGGTTACCATCGGTGGTGGTGGCAAACGTCACGGTCTTCAGGTCATGGCGTACTGCTTCACTGGTCATGACATCAAACGGTAATTCGCTGATATCCTTCCCCACTAATTCCGCGATATGGCATGCCATCGCGTAGGCGCCGCCCAGTGCCTTGAAGGCTTTCAGGCCAAAACGCTGAGACTCATCTTTGAGGTAAATATTTTTTACGCCCAGTTTTTGGGAAAGAGCCGGCAGCGTATACAGCGGCGTCGGAGCATATCCCGGAATAGACCGATGAAAATTCAACGCTTTTACCAGTTCCTGGCGACTAAATGGTGCCAGCGGTGCGTTAGGGTGTTCGGTAAACGGCGTCTGGTTGATAAAAAATGATAAGTTTTGCTGCATCATAAAACCTCATTGTCCTGGTAATTCATTCCCTGTAATCGGTGTAATACAGAGTTATTTACGCTATCGGTAATTCATAAAAGCAAAATACTTACCAGTTTTTTAGAAAATGAGGGAATGCTTAGAATTAATTTATTAAACACTTTTATTTCAATGCGTTAAAAAATTCCTAACGCTAACGAGGTAAAAACAGCCTGCGTTAGTTTATCGCCTGATTTTGATAAATTCTCATAAATGAGAAATAGTGTGATCGCGAAGGATAAAATTAAAAAAACATACAAAAACAATGCAATAGATTGATTTTTCGCAAATCAATTTTGCAATAATTCGCCTATTTATCATTTTTATTGAGAAATGAGAGAGCTTACCGGAGAAGTATCATGATTTCAGTACTGAGCAATATCCAGGATGATATATGCAATTATGCCGATGCTATTTCTGGCATTACCGGGACTGATGTAGAAATCATTGATGAATCTTTAATGCGCATTGCTGGCACCGGTAAGTACCGACATATGCTCAATGAGAACGTGGCAAAAAATGGTTATATCTATCGGCATGTTTTGCAGGTCCGTGAGACGGTATTGATCAAAAACCCCGGTGAACATCCTCTATGTCAGCTGTGTGAAAAACACCATTACTGCTCTGAAATGCTGGATTTGAATGCCCCTATTTTTCTCAATAACCGCGTCATTGGGGTGATCGGCATTATTTGCTCAACGCAAATACAGCGTGACACCTTGCTTAGCCAGATCGATAAATTTGTCACGTTTATTGAGCAAATTGCCGTCATGATCTCCAGTAAGGTCTTTGAATGCCTGGAACGCTTACGCGCGCAGGAAACACTCGGTGCCTTTCGTCGCCTGATTGATGCAATGGATCGCGGCGTTGTAGCCATTGATGGCAAGGGTCGCATCTGGCATGCCAACCATTCAGCAGATCGCATACTTAACCGTGAGGTTCAGGGATTACCCCTGACCATTGAAACGACCGGAGACAGTTTGTATGGCGATGAGGAAGCATGGCTGACGCTTGAAGGGCAAAAACACCATGTGCTGTGTAAACAGATCTCGCTCTCGTCGCTGGATAACGACCGACTAACCATGGTTATCTTTCGCGATGCGCACGACTACCTGAGCACGATTGCCCCCTCGCCCTATGAGTCTGACACACAGGTACGTCTGATTGGTCATTCCCCCTCAATGGAACAACTCAGAAGTACCATTGGCAAAATCGCCAACAGCTATGCCAGTGTACTGATCACCGGGGAAAGTGGTTCAGGTAAAGAAGTTGTGGCATTTGCCATTCATCAGAGCAGTCCGCGTAAAGCCGCCCCCTTCGTGACCATCAACTGCGCCGCTATCCCTGAACAACTACTGGAAAGCGAACTGTTTGGCTACGTACGCGGCGCATTCAGCGGTGCCGATCCCAAAGGACGTGTGGGAAAATTTGAGCTGGCCAATGGGGGTAGCCTGTTCCTCGACGAGATTGGCGATATGCCACTGCATTTGCAGGCCAAGCTGCTCAGGGTACTGCAGGAAAAAGCCATCACCCGTGTGGGGTCTAACAACACCATCAATATTGACGTGCGGATTATTGCCGCAACCAACAAAAACATCAGCGCGATGGTCGAGAATAATCAGTTTCGTGAAGATCTTTTCTATCGCCTGAACGTGGTGCCATTGGTTCTCCCTTCCCTGCGCGAACGACGGGCGGATATCGCCGTCCTGGCACAATATTTTGCCGATGAATTTTCGCTAAGCTACCAGCGACCACCGCAGAAACTTCCTGATGATGTTATTAACCGCCTTTATGCCTGGCACTGGCCGGGCAACATCCGTGAACTGCGCAACGTCATCGAGTACATTTTTGTCATGCGCGGAGAAGCCGCCGGGATCAATGCCAGCCATCTGCCCCCTTACCTGCTTACCGCAGCCGATGGCAGAAAAAGCACAATGATGGCGCAACCTCGCCAGCTTGCCCACCAGGGTAAACAAGCAGAAAGAGATGCCATTGAAAATGTCATACAGCGATTTGGTTCAAGCGTTGATGGTAAGAAACAAGCCGCGACAGAATTGGGGATCAGCATTGCCACGCTGTACCGAAAAATAAAACTGTATGGGCTATGATTTTCCCTTGCTTTCGCCACGGGCTGTCAATGCCTGATGGCGCTTCGCTTATCCGGCCTACGTTTTACAGGCTTTAGCTGGCCGGATAAGACATCAGTGGGCAGTTACGGCTAAGCGTCTTAATCAAACACACCATTAATAATGGCGGTGACGACCGCGGTGCTCAGCGCAATCAACACCAGATTGTCACCGATAACCTGCCATTCATAGCCAGGATAATACGGAAGTTGATTCAACATGGAGGGGGGGACGCTCTTCTTCGCAATTCCAGGAGGGAGCGGTTTTCCTCGAGCCAGATTTTTGGCAATGCCCGGTGGCAGTGACTTATACCCCGTCAAACCATATTGGACAGCGTATTGCCTTGCCACGTGATAGCTGATGTCACTATCGACGTGATCAGGTTTGCCATAATTTTTACGCTGATCTGACTGCGGATTGCCTTTGTGACCTGAATTTCCTTTCTGGCTATTACCATGATTGCCGCTGTTACCATTTCCATTCCCATTACCGTTTCCGGGGTTAGCAAATGCAGGCGTGGCACACATCGTCATCGCGGCAACAGCGACTAAAGCCGTTGCTAAAGTACGGAGTCTGGACATGATGATTCCTTTATCAGTGGTTACCTCTAAAAAGGTACGGTATGGCGTGAATTTAAGCCATTGCTATAACTCCGATTTATGCGCCTTCGCATACCGGGAATACTGATGTAAAGCTCGTCATTCCCGATAACTCAGATCTTCACGTGACAGACAGGCGATCTGAGTTTTTGGGAATAATTTCGCGAAAATGGAGAGAAAACGGTGATTTTTTTCAGTTAAGCTATGTTCATGCTTTGGCGCTACCTCATGGTCAAATTCACTTTTCAGGAACCAACCCGTAATGGCTAAAAGTATTCCGCTGCTGCCACATGATCCCCATATGTGTCGCAGCTATGAAAAAAAGACTCGTAGCCCACTGGCACTCTATTCAGAGTATCAGCGTATGGATGTCGAATTGCGGGAGCCACTGGCCATGACTTACAGTCACTGGCATGGGCAGGTTGAAGTGAATGTGCCATTTGATGGTGATGTTGAGTACCTGTTCAATGACGAAGTGGTACAGAGTAAACAAGGCTTTATCACACTGTTCTGGGCGTGTACCCCTCATCAGCTCACGAATGCAGGGCACTGTAAGCAAATGGCTATCTTCAACTTGCCAATGCATTTATTTTTGTCCTGGCCGCTGGATAGAGAGCTGATTAATCACGTGACGCACGGCAGGGTGATTACCTCGTCAGCATCCCAGCAGCTTAGCGCTTTTGAGGTTCAACGTTGGCAAAATGAGCTCAACAGCGATAACGAACAGATTCGTCAGTTAGCCATTGATGAAATCGCCTTGATGCTCAAGCGGTTTAGCCTCTCAGGCTGGCGGACAGTATTGGGAAACCAAACGGCACGGACCCAGAAGAACAGCATTTCGCGGCATTCACAATTTTACGTCAGCCAGATGCTGGAATTTATTGCCGCCAACTGTGACAAATTGCTGACAGTCGAGGCCATTGCCGATCACGTCAAACTTAATCCTAATTATGCAATGGGTATCTTTCATCGCGTAATGCAACTAACGATGAAACAATATATTACGGCGATGCGCATCAACCATGTACGGGCATTACTCAGCGACACCGATAAAACCATTCTGGATATCGCGATGATTGCGGGTTTTCGCTCCAGCAGTCGATTTTATAGCTCATTTCATAAATACGTCGGTATGCCGCCTCAGCAGTATCGCAAGCTCAGCCAGCAACGCCGAAATCATCCACCTTATGCGGAGGGATAATTGACTATCAAATCTATCGCTTATTTTACTGCTGAAATATGAACATCATAACAGCAGGCCAGAACAGATCGCCTGAAACAGTTAATAAAATAGAGTTCGTTCATCAACTCACGTAACTACGCCACTCCGTTATTGATTGGCCTGTAGCAGGTATTTCTTTGGCTTGTTCAACCGTTAACGATTGGGATGGAATTATGGAACAAAATAGCTGTACCTCACACTACAGAAAAAAACTCTCTTTCTTTTGGTCAGTATTACCGATGGTGATCATGCTGGGAGGGATTAGCATCGGATATTTTATATTCAATATTCGCGCCGAACCTATGATCCTGATGGGAACGGCAGCCGCTTCATTTATCGCTATTGCTCATGGCTATACGTGGGATGATATTCTGCAATCGATTTGCAATAAAATATCAGAAGCACTGCCCGTCATTCTGATTGTCGCCAGTATCGGTTTTTTGATTGGCTCCTGGATGGTATCAGGTACCATCCCGATGATGATCTATTATGGTTTGAAGTGGATTAACCCCCAGTATTTTTATATTTCAGCATTTATGCTGGGTGCATTAATTTCAGTGTGTACCGGCACGTCATGGGGTTCCATTGGTACCGTCGGAATTGCCATGATTGGTGTGGCCATTGGCCTTAATGTCTCTCTGCCCATCGCCGCCGGAGCCATTGTTTCAGGTTGCTGGTTTGGCGATAAACTCTCGCCTGTCTCCGATTCAACCAATATGGCGGCACTGGCTGCCGGTGTAAATCTGTACTCACATATTGGCCATTTGCTATGGACCACCGGCCCGGGATTCATTATTTGCTGCGTGGTTTATAGCTATATGGGTATGGGCATTGATGCCTCTGCCAGCGCACCAGAAAATATCACCCATTTAATGAACGCTATCGGCCAGATTTATCAGTTCAACATTCTGTTGTTGCTACCACCGATTATAGTATTGTACGGCTCACTGTCGAAAAAACCGCCTATCCCGATGCTGTTTTTGTCCACCATCGTATCAATGATTCTGGCTCTGGTTTTTCAACAATTCAGCGCATCTTCGGTCGGTGAATCCGTGGTCAGCGGCTTTAAGCTCGCGATGCTCACCGGAGATCATATTCCTGCACTGTCATCTGATGTCTCGCGCTTATTAGAGCGAGGCGGCGCAATCTCTATGTTCAGCAGTTTTGTGACCGTCTTCAGCGCCTTTAGTTTTGCTGGTGCCATGAGCGCGACAGGCTCCCTGCACACGGTTATTAACGCACTGACAAAAGGAGTTAAATCAACATTCCGCCTGGTCGCTACCACCATTGTTACGACGTTCACCATTTGCGCCTGTACCGCCAATGGAACCTTACCGTTGTTATTGTGCGGCGATGCCTTTAAAGATGAATACAAAAAACGTGGACTGGCTGCGAAGAATCTTTCGCGAACCACCGAAGATGCCGGAACCGTTGTCGAACCTATTATTCCGTGGTCTGCTTCTGGCGTTTATTGCGCCACGATGCTGGGCGTGACAACTCTTGATTATCTGCCATGGGCAATTCTATGTTACAGCGGCGTCATCTTTGCATTGCTGTGGGCAGCAACCGGTATTGGCATTGCTAAATATGAGCCTAATGAACTTACTACCAATCGGGTTGAACAAGAATCGTAAAGTGATAAATAGCTAAAGACAGCGATCACCAGGGTAATTTTACTATATCAACCAGATATGTACATGACGTGTGCATAAACATTATTGGCTCATTTACGCGGCTTAAATTATTTATTTCAGAGACTATCCAGGAGTTAGCAATGTCTTTGTTTGATGCTATTGTCACAAGGGATGTTAATTGTCGCAAATACGGACAATTACAACAAATGTACGGTACCAGCGATGTATTACCACTGTGGATTGCGGATATGGATTTTGGTACACCAGAGCCCATCATGAATACCTTACGCACAGTAGTAGAGCAGCCTGTTCAGGGCTATAACCTGGATTATCCGCAATGGAAAGAGTCCGTTATCCAGTGGTACGCAAAACAGTATGATGCCGAGCTTAAATCGCACTGGCTGCATTTTGTTCCCGGCGTCATAAAAACCATTGTCATGTCTTTGCTGGCGCTTACCCGCACGGGAGACAATATATTAACCTGTACCCCAATATATGATCCCTACCCTAACCTGGTGAAAACCAGCGGCAGGCATTTACTCCAGACCCGTCTCATTGAAAAAGACGGTTGCTATGAATTTGACTGGCAGGATTTCAGCGAAAAACTTAAACAGTGCAAAATGTTTCTTTTTCCCTCGCCACATAATCCTGGTGGAATGGTGTGGTCGCGGGAAACGCTTGAAAAAATCAGTCACTATTGCCAGCAGGCTGGTGTCATCATTCTCTCCGATGAAGTACATAGCGATTTAACTCTGCCAGGTAAGCAACACCTGCCCTTTTTTACCCTCGATGACACAGCAGGAAGTCAGTCAATCGTACTGACCTCTGTCAGCAAGACCTTCAACACGGCGGCGATCCAGGGCGGGATAGCCATTATAAAGAATGATGAACTGCGTCACCGGTTCTATCATTTTCTCGATAACTGTTATCTTGCAGAAACTCACTCACTGCAACAGGCAACGATTTATAGCGCTTATACCCATTGCGGTGACTGGCACCGGGAATTATTGGCTTATCTGGCTGATAACGTGGCATTTGTTAAAAGTGAAATTGAAATGCACTGTCCGTTGATCTCGATTGTCTATGGTGGCGCATCCTATCTGCTCTTTCTGAATGCCGAAAAAATGGCGCTTAGCGAGACGCAGCTACGCGATTTTTTTGTCCATGAAGCGCGACTCGGCCTGTCTCCGGGGTCACAATATGGCCCAGGCGGAGAGGGGCACATGCGTCTCAACGTTGGCTGCCCGCGCGCCGTACTGGTGGACGCAATGAACAGACTAAAAACGGCATACCAGAAACGGCAGAACATGTAACACAGACCGCTACGCTTGCCCTGCGTTGTCAGGGCAAAATTGCCCAAAGATATTGACCGAACTGCTATAAAGTCTTTCTCTTCTGTCGGCTGGTGTTAAACTGGAAAGTGTGATCTTCATCATAACCTGCTTAAACAGAGAAAAGAGACACTGCTATGCAACATATCATTGAGGGCTTCCTCAACTTCCAAAAAGAGATTTTCCCTCAACGTAAGGAACTCTTCCGCAGCCTGGCATCCAGCCAGAATCCTAAGGCGCTTTTCATCTCCTGTTCTGACAGCCGTCTGGTGCCTGAGTTAGTGACGCAGCAAGAGCCAGGACAGCTTTTCGTTATCCGTAACGCCGGTAACATTGTCCCGTCTTTTGGCCCAGAGCCTGGCGGCGTGTCTGCCACCATTGAGTACGCGGTCGTTGCTTTAGGTGTGACTGATATCGTTATCTGTGGCCACTCCAACTGTGGCGCGATGAAAGCCATCGCAGAAAGCCAACCCCTGGATCCGATGCCTGCTGTCGCCCACTGGTTGCACTATGCCGATGCTGCGAAAGCCGTGGTTGAAAAGAAAACCTGGGCTAACGAAATCGATAAAGTAAATGCCATGGTGGAAGAAAACGTTATTGCCCAGTTGAACAACATTAAAACGCACCCTTGCGTGGCTGTTGGCCTGCGTAACAACGCGATTCGTCTGCACGGCTGGGTTTACGACATCGAAAGCGGAGAAATTCGTACTCTGGATAAGAACAGCAAAACTTACGTTTCGCTGGCCGATAATCCACACGTCCATTTCGAGTAAATCAGCACTGGAGCACGGATGCTCTGGCAATCCTCCCACTACGATTTCTGTCAGTAGACAAACACCCCTCTTGCGACTAGCTTTTACACTAGCCATCAGTGTGGCCGTCGTGGAACACGCAATAGATTAAGCGATAAAAAGGAGCAGTTACGCATGCGAACGAAAAATAACAGACTGATTAATATGTTATTTTTTCATGAATCATGGGATACTATGATCCTAAAAAATAAGGGTTCGCATACCTTTCCCACGAACACGCTGGAAATTCTGAACCGCACCCGAGCCCAACAGCTCAAAAAGAAATATACCTTTCAGGCCGATCCTTTCATTATTGAAAAAGACAATAAAGTTTATATTTTTTATGAAGCACTAAGCTTTCGTAATTCGCAAGGTATCCTGCGCTGCCGTATCCTTGATGCTAACCTGGTTGAGCTTGAGGATGTGAAACTCGACGGTTTTGATAACCTGAAATGCCATTTATCATTTCCTTTTTTATTTTACAGCAACGATCAGCTTTTCATGATCCCGGAGTCTTCAGAAAGGAAAGAGGTTATCTTATTCCAGTCGATAGATTTCCCTACGCGCTGGAGACAGGTAAAAGTATTAGTACCTGACCTGGCGCTCACCGATAACGTCGTCGTCTCGTTACATGAAAATCTTTATCTTTTATCCACCACGATGGAAGATGAGTTAGTTATCCATACTGCCAGTGATGTCACCGGGCCATGGCAAAAAATAGAGCCCACACTTAACCTGTCGAATCAACACCCCCGGGGCGCTGGCGCACCACACTGCGTTGATAATAAACTCTATTTCCTTACCCAGGAATGCACGCCAGAAACGTACGGAAAGTCAGTTTATATCAAAGAGTTAATCACGCTTAACGCATCCAGCTTTGATGAGCGTTTGATTGCGCAGATCAATGCCAGCATCAACCAAAGCGAGGGCGTCCACACGCTGAACTTCACCGATAACTATATCGTGTATGATAGTAAGATAAGCAAATTCAGCCTGTTTTCTATACTTAAAAAAATATCTTATAAATGCAGGGTGAAATACCGGAATTTTTACCTTACCCGACGCCACCAATAACGTTTATTTAAGACGGTGGCATTGATGAATCAATGATAGTTTGCAAAAAAAATATCTGGAGACTGTATGGAAATTCTGGTCACTGGTGGTGCTGGTTATATTGGTTCACATACCGTGCTGACGCTTCTGGAAAGAGGTGATGATGTTGTGGTCATCGATAATCTCTCCAACGCCTCGCAAACATCCCTGGACAGGGTTGCGGAACTGACTGGCAAAGCGCCCATCGTTTATATTGCTGATGTGCTGAACAACGATGTTCTGAAAACTATTTTCTCTAACCATAACATCACCGATGTTATTCATTTTGCTGGACTAAAATCAGTTTCAGAATCAATAAAAGAACCGCTTGCCTACTATGACAATAATGTCACCGGCACGCTGGTTTTACTGCGTGAGATGCTAGCTGCGGGAGTTAAGCACTTTATTTTCAGCTCATCCGCCACGGTATATGGCAACCCGGAAAGCGTTCCATTAAGTGAACAATCGCCAACCGGTGGTACCACCAATCCGTATGGCACATCAAAATTCATGGTCGAGCAAATTCTGGCAGACTTTTCCCGCGCACAGCCCGATTTCCGCATAACCTGCCTGCGCTACTTTAACCCAGTCGGCGCACATCCATCGGGCAGGATTGGTGAAGATCCGAATGGTATCCCCAACAATCTGGTACCGTATATTTCTCAGGTGGCGATTGGCAAGCTGGAAAGCGTGTCGGTCTATGGAAATGACTATCCAACCCCTGACGGCACCGGTGTGCGTGATTACATCCATGTGATGGATCTGGCAACTGGCCATTTAGCAGCACTGGATTGCCAGGAAAAAGGTGCGGCATACAAAGTCATCAATCTCGGTACCGGTATCGGATATTCCGTACTTAACCTGATCGCAGCCTTCGAGAAAGCGGCGCAAACCCGAATTAATTATAAGATTGTGGCCAGAAGACCCGGGGATATTGCCGAATGTTGGTCCGACCCGTCGTTAGCACGAAAAGAGCTGGGATGGCAGGCCATCTACAATCTGGATGAAATGATACGCGATACCTGGAACTGGCAAAAAAACAATCCAGATGGCTATCACGTTTAATTTTTAACGATAAGGAGCCTGATTGCCAGGCTCCTTACTATGGCAGGCTATTTCACCGTTACCGCAGACACGCGATACCAACCGTTGCTCAGCTTCCCTTCATTGGCAAAGTTAATTCTTGCCGCACCGGATTTATCCACAATCGCCGCTTCAATAGCATATTTCCCTTTCGGCAGCGTCCCGGGCATCGGCATCCCGTAACTCAGTGGGTGTTTTCCGGGCAGCCAGTGACGTATATCTTCAGGGACATTCCCTTGTGCCACCACCTTATTGGCCTCATCAACCAGACGAAATGCCAGCGTGTAGGGAAGGTAAATCGGCGCGTTCCCCTCATTATACCAGGTGCTTGTCAGGGTGAGTTCTTGTCCCCCTTCCCAGACTGACTCGTGGCTCAGGGAGGCTAAGCGAAACCGATAGCCCAGTTTTGTCAGTGCCTCGTCGACAATCGGACGATACTCACGGGGCACGGTTCTCGATTTCAGGTTAATCGTACTGGTATGTTGCTTCACCGCCCAGTCAAAAATCCCCTGCACTTCCTCTCGCGTATAGTGAAACGTATTTTTCCAGTCCTGCATGTACGAGCAGATCTCAAAGCTCACTGGCGCATGTTTCCAGGCATCATTAAATCCTGAAGAGCTTTTCTGTGCGGCCTGCAGCCGTTGAGGATAATCATCCGCCATATGATTCCATGAATCAGAAAACACGCGGAGATCGCCCAGGCAGTCCGCACGCCAGCCCGCCCCGCGCGCGACCGCATTCGCCAGGCTTTGCCCACCACTCATCAACATGATTTTTGGCGTACGGGGGAAAGCCGTGAAATGCATCGTCACATAACGGTCCAACTGCGCCGTGGTGTAGCGCTCCAGTAATGGCTTCAGCATCGGGAAATTGCTGTTATGCCACTCTCCCCACGACCCCACCATGCCGATATCCACGAAAGCCAGGTTCTCGTTACCATCATAGCGTTTACCCATCGCGTTCAGCAGGCGCTGGCTATATTCAATAAATAGGGGATCGTCTAAATCAGGGATAAAGGTTTTATTGTCAGGCGTCCAGGTTCCCTTTACGCCTTTTTTAATCAACCAGTCGGGAATTTGTGAACCGGTTTCCGGCTCAGCAAGCGCCATAAACCGCAGTCCGACGTTCATCGCCGGTCGATGCGCGGCAGCATACCTGAAGGCGTCATCAACCAGTGCAAAATTGTACTGGCCTTCGACAGGCTCAAGGTCACGCCAGTAAAAGCGCTCATACTCAAAGCCTGTGTCGGGATAATCCGCCAGTCCAAGCGTTTCACCATATCCCTGATGAAAACTGGCTACCCCAATACCTGGGTTTGTCAGTGGGCCCGTCAATGCTTTAGGGGTTACGGTCGTTAATGCGGCCAATACCGTCAGCGGACAGAACAGACACAACAGCGCAGAAAACCATTTACACTTCATCGCAGTGACGCCTTCCACAGGTTTGTTAACACTAGCGGTCTTTCAGGCTTAACCACCAGTCCCAAATACCAACGTGAAAATGTTGGAATACATCAATACCCAATGCGGATTTGATCATGTATAGCGTCAGTAATACGCAGCAGGTGACAAACAGCGTGCCTAGCAGCAGCAAAAAAGTGAGCAACATGGTCGATAAGGTCGACTCCTGACGATGCCGCTGACGTAAGTCTCTGCCGAATAAAAAAACCAGATAAAAGCGTTTACCGAAAAATGGAAAACTTCTGCGAATATCGATCCGATGTCTTGATGCCAGAGTGCTGGCGACGATCGCTTTCTCGATCCCCTCTTTTTGTTCCGGAGTCAGTCCCTCCGATATATGCACATCAAGCTGAGCATAAAATCGTTCAATGACGGGGGGGCGATTCTGAGGACTGGTCAAAATTAACCTATATCTTTATCAATTGAGTGATAGACATTGACTGTTTTTCTGGCAATTTCCTGCCAATCATAATTTTGCAAATATACACGATAGTCCACGCTATTTGCGCTGGCCCAGGCGGTTAATTTCTCAGCAAGACTGGACAATGAGCCGACCCGAAAATAGGCCTCAGACGGCAACTGCACCTCCAAATTTGCGGGGATGTCGCTCACCACCGCCGGGAGGGAATACGACATCGCCTCCAGAAGCGCAATCGGTAGTCCTTCATGGTAAGAAGGCATAACAAACAGCCGGGCCTGCGAAAACACTGCCTGAAGTTCATCTCCCCTTAAAAATCCGGTCATCACCACGCCAGGGGTATCAGCGGCAAGTTGCTTGAGTCGAATACTGTATTCTGTTGGGTGATCTGCATCACCAATGAGCACTAGCGGCTGTTGCAAACCACTTTGTTTGTACGCGGAGATGGCATCATGCATCCCCTTTTCTTCCACAAACCGTCCGACCACCACGAAATAGTTTTTCGCTTCGAGTCCAAAGCGGGAAAGCGTGGCATGAATGGTTTGATCTGACAACGGACGGGGCTTATTGACGCCGTTGAAAATCAAATGCGCATCATAGCGAGCATGTTTTTTCTGAATCAGTTGGTTAATGACCTCAGAAATCACTATCACCTCATTGGCATATCTCACCGCCCAGCGTTCGCCCAGCAGCAATATTTTTTTGGCGACAAATCCCCATTTTTGACGATCGTAATCAGGCCCGTGGTGGGTAAAAACCACCTTCTTACCTAACACGCGTAATAATGGGATCACCAAACCCGGCCCTATAGCATGGACATGCACAATATCAGAACGGTCGACACAGGTTCTAAACGCCGCTAAAACGGAATGCACAATCGCTTCCAGTGACCGTTTTTTGGGTGCCCACAGCGCATAGGTCTCAACTTTCTTATAAGAAGATCGTTTGTAGCTAACATACGGCGAGCGGGCGATAACACAAATATCAACGTCAAACTGTTGTTTAATCGCCGGATAAAGATTCTGGCAGTGGGTTTCCACACCGCCCAATACGTCCGGAATACCGCGGGTACCAAAAACCGTTATTTTTTTACTCATTCTATGGCCTGCTCAGAAGTTCTTTATATAGCGCCTGTAAGGTATCCATATGTTTGCTAAGCGCATATTTTTCACTCAGGCGCGCACGACCCCGTAAGCCCATGACGCGTGCTTTATCCGGGTCATCAACCAGAGTATCCATCGCCTTCGCCAGTTCCTGCGCATTACCCGGCTCAAATAAAATCCCTTCAATACCGTCGCGTATTTGTTCGGGGATCCCGCCAATACGCGCCCCGATCACCGGTTTCGCGAAAGACATCGCCTCTAGCACCGCCATTGAGCAGTTTTCATAACATTCAGAGGGGAGGATCACCACTCGGGCATGCTTAATGAGCGTATTGAGAGCATCACCTTGTTGTACATAACCCAGAAACTCCGCTTCCGGGTATTTCGCCACTAACTCGTCATGCAACGGACCGTGCCCCACTATTTTCAGTGGAGCCGGGTTACGCATTTTCTGATGAGCGGCCAGCAACGTTGCCACCCCCTTTTCACGGCTCAGGCGGCCGAAGTACAGTATATAACCGTCATCGACGACCTCATCGATGGGCTGGCTATCATCAACACCATTGACGATCACATCGATTCGCGATTTCGGCAACGTTCGGAGTAACACGCCGCGTAGAAAGAGGCTGGGTGAAACAATCACATCCAGAGCCTGATAATTTTGGGCAATGTATTGCCAGGTCGCTTCTAACGAGAGCAGCAAGCTTTTAGAGGCAGAGCCTTCCTGACAACGATAGCGGAAGGCATTGAAAACGGTACCGGTGATACAGGCATCACACACCTTCCCATCACGTAACATGGAGTATGCAGGACAGACAATCTTATAGTCGTGCGCCGTCAGCACCGTTTTGCAGCCAAAATTACGCGCCACTTTAATTAACGCTGGCGTCAACTGATGGTAAATATTATGAAAGTGAACGATATCAGGGCGTTCTTTTTGTAAAAGCGCCAGCATTTTTTTGCAGGCCTGGGTGTTATGAATAAAGTTAACCGCAGTTTTGATGCCCCCCAACAGATTACTCTCTTTATGGTAATCAACATTGCTGACGAAATAATCAGCATAATCAGAGGGGAAATTTTTCTCATGCTGCATGGAAAAATCAATGACCTGAACACCAGCCTGTTTCAGCATGTCGCGTTCTTGAAAATAAACCGTTTCCGCGCCGCCTTTAATGAAAAAAAACTTGTTAACTAATAATACTTTCATGGCGCTTGTCCCGGTTATTCATGAATGATTTTACTGTTGGGCGGAGTCAGCGGATCGCGTACCGGATAAAAAATACCTTTGATCAGCCCCGCTGAGCGTACGATTAAATTAATAACGCTTTGCAACCCATCGCTTAACGAGCGATTTTGCACAATCTTCAACAAGGCAAATGCCAGTAATGGTAAAAGCGCAACGGCAAACACATTGATATTAAAGGTGAGCAGCGCAACAAATAAGAGAATAAGGTATAGCGCAAATACCGCCTCATTCTTCACGATGTTAAATGACTGGGAAAACCAGGGTTTCCCCCAACTACAACGCAAAAGCTCACCTGGAGCCTGGTAATAACCGCTGGTCCAGCGGCGCGCCAGCATCTTAAACGTCGGCAGCGTATGTGACGTATGGCTGAAGTAAGGAATATCCAGACGCCGCAGTTTATAGCCCGCTTCGATTAAACGCAGCCCCAGCTCAGCCTCTTCATAAGCGTGCAAATTTCGGTTGGTCAGATAACCAATTTTTTCAATTGCCGACCGACGATACAGTCCGCCGCCCCCCAGATGATCGCTATCGCCAAGAGGATAGATTTTATTGATCCGCTGCTTACGAGACTTAAATTCATAGTTAACGGCATCATCCATTTCGACAGTACCGGCCACCCCGGCATAGTCCGGTTCCGCCTGCAAAAAAGCAACAGCCTGGTCAATGAAGCCATCTTCCAGATCCATATCTCCATCCATCAGTAATAAATATTCCCCTTCGCTGTACAGATAACCCAACTGATGGCCCACCCCACAACAGCGATCGCCCGGATCGGTGAGTGACACTACCGTGACGCCTTTATTGACTGCCAACTGCTGGGTGTTATCAGTCGACAGACTGTCAGCCACAATAATTTTATGCGGATACCCGACCAACTGACGCCGAATGCTGTCGATCGTTTTCTCAATACCTTTAGATTCGTTGAGCGTCTTAATACTCACTGAAATAAATGGCTTATTGTCCATACCATCCCCCTGCACTGCGAAGTACGGTTCGACGAATCACTAAGCTCGCCCCCAGCGATAAATAGAACAGGAACTGTAACATCGGCGTAATCATCAATATCTGGCTGTAAGGCAAGCTGATTAAACAACTGATAGCGAAAGCATTAAATGCTGGCGCAAAGCTCAGTAACTGCAGATCCTGTTTATCCAACTGCTCAAGCATCAATACTGGTTTTGGCTGGCATACTTTCAGAA
This sequence comes from Citrobacter sp. Cu233, assembly GCF_030332225.1. Classification (GTDB taxonomy): domain Bacteria; phylum Pseudomonadota; class Gammaproteobacteria; order Enterobacterales; family Enterobacteriaceae; genus Citrobacter. The sequence continues at coordinate 46,440 of NZ_JAOWIF010000041.1, read as the reverse complement.
CATAAACAAACAAGCCAATAAACAGCAGCGTGCCAATAATGCCAACTTCCCACAGCAGCATACTCAGAGCCGTCGAGTCTAAAATCAGGTTATAGATAATGTTCAAAAATCCAGGGGAGACCGTACTACCACTGTTTGTGGCATTAAGCCCATAGCCAAATAATGTGCCCGACAGTCCCCATAGATCGTTATTTTTTAACCAGAACAGAAACGTTGTGAAACGCCCCAACTCTCCGGTCGACATGATGTAGTTCGGATCAAAGATATAGCTCAATGAATCAATAAAAATGCTTAATGAGCCTTTCGTCGGATCGCTGCCAAAAGCGGAAGCGTAGTACCAGGCCAGTATCATAATCGACAGGCCGATGAGCACCAGCATTCCTGCCACAATGACAAATAACGTCTTCAGATTTACCTTACTGACATCTTTAACATAGCTCGGCGATATCCACACCCATGCCAGAAATATCGGTGACAGCAGGATGACAAACTTAACCTCACCAATGATGCATAACCCTATTCCAAGGATGATATGCAGCGCTGCGGATTTAAACGTCGTAAGCCCGTGCTTATATTCAGAGAGTTTCAGCAACATAATTAACAGGCAAAATAACCCCATCGCCGCCGTATTGCCGCCACCCATTGGGTCTCCGCCGAATGTCCCTACCACGGAGTCCCATTTTTCATCTTCCCCGCGCACAGCCACACGCTGAGGAACAACCAGCAAAACCTGATAAATCATCACCGGGATTTGCGCGTAGAACACCCAGTACAGATAGCGTGTCGCTCGATATATCTGCGATTCCCGGCAAAAACCCAACAGCAAACACACCATCACCAACGATAACGCGATTTCGTTTTTGAAGGCCACAATTGCAACGGTTACCCCGCCCTGAATCAGGGTCGATGTTCCCGCCAGTACCAGAAAGGAAAAATACAGCGCAAGGATAATGGTTTCCTGTGCATCCAGACGTAGCGCCCCGTCTCGCGTCTGCATCACCAGTAATCCCACCATCAGTAATGTCAGGAAAAACGGGAGCCACAACACGGATTGCAGGCCGGTAAAATACTGCACCAGACCACACAGGATCAGCGTTATAAATGTGTAGACCTGTAAATAATTTCCGGTATTCAGTGTCATGGCATCACCGGCTTGTTTTTCAGGAGATTGGCCCGCTTGTTCATTTTCAGGTAAATGAACGCATAGCGAATAAATGTCAGTGAAGAGAACAATATTACTGACGCCGCATAATCATGGTAAAAATAGGGAACGACCACAAACGCCAGTAGCACAATCGCCAACTGTTCAAGTTGGATACGCAGAAAATAGCGGTGCGAGCCAAAAATAAGCTCAATCACCGTTAAAGGACTTATCGCCAGTGCCGGGAACAAATAGGGCAACATGTAGCGCGACGTCTCAATGGAGTTAATCCAGTCTTCGCTAAAACCCAGCCGCATCACAATGGGATAGAAAATAAAGACGCCTAAGGTACAGCCCCCCCCCAGCACTAACAGCAGCATACGTACCTTCGTATACTCCTGATAATTGAAGGTGTTATTTCTGAAGTCGATGGACCATTTAGAAAAAATGGTATTGCGTACCGCGTTGCCGATAATCACTACCGGCGCCAGACAGAACCGGCTTACAACGGAAAAATACCCCGCCGTCAGCGCCGAAAACCAGAAGTTAATCAGCATAATAGGCAAGTTACTGCTCGCCATTGCCAGCACCTCAGCACTACCGACTTTAGTGATGTGATGAATATTCTGTTTAAAAAATCGCAAATTACTTGCCGGACGCAAATGCTGCGACGTCACCGAGCGAATATCAAACGAATGTAAAATACAGCTGGTGGTCAGCAGTATCATGGCGCAGGCCCACGACCAGTAAAATGTCTGTACCTGGTGCGTGAGCAGTACCGAGAGCACCACCACCACAGAGACCGAAATACGCTGAAAAATCAGAAAATAAAAGTTGGCTGTCCGCAGCGATAAGTTTTCCGATATTAACGCCCACGCCGTTGAAAGCGTCAGCAAATAGAGAAACAGTATGTTCTGGTGAAACAACCACGCGGTCAGGACGGCATACGGTAATGCAATGAGCGCGCTTTGCAGCAAACAGAACACCACATTTTGCGCCAGCTCGTCATCCTGCTGTTTGGGAATCAAAAGCTGGGAGGCAAAGGTACATACCTGTGCCCCCACCACCGCGATACTGTAATTGAGCGCATACAGCCCAACCTCTGCCATATCGTACTTATGTGAGATCAACCAGATAGACAGCGCACCAATCAGCTGCGAAACGACTGATGAACTGGCTATCGTAGAAGCGCTCTTCAGTAAGCTCATACACGACCTGGCGTAGTCATCAGTTGGTCAGTATTGAAGTTCAATGAGCGCAACCCTTCCTGCGTTTCAAGGTTTTTTTCCTCGACCGCATTCAACACGGCGCCAATCACCACGCCCTGATTATCCTCAATCTTATCCAGTGCGCTGGCGATATTCTCCGCAGAACCGGTCCCGGCTTTCACGATAAAGATAACCCCATCAACAGCGCGTTTGATCAGTTGGATATCCTGACTTTGATTGACCGCAGCAACGTCAATAATAATGCGTTGATACTGCGACTTCAGTTCGCGCATCACGGGTTCAACGTGCTCTGACGACAGCATCAGTAAAGAGGAAATGGTCGTCTTACCGTGGGGGATAAAATCAAGATTTTCAGCGATCTTAACCCGTGCCTTTTCAAGCGGAGCCTCACCCCGCAACAGCTCCGCCACACCAGCAGAAGTCGCCGATGCCAGTTCAGAAGACAGGCCGTTGGTATTGAAGAAATCTGCATCAATAAGCAACGTTTTCTGATCAAAGCTGAATGAGCTGGCCAACAGATTCGCCAACAGGGAGCGCCCTTCCCCCTGCTCCGCCGAAGCAATAGCGACCGTCTGCAGCGGCCGGTTATCCAGCATAATTCGGGTGCGAATACCGTGGATGATATCGGCATTCAGCGGGTTCTTCAGTATCATATCCCGCACCTGTGCACGTCCCGAAGTACCGGTAAATCGACGAATTTCGCCCAATGGCTCGACATTGAGACGTTTCTTCAGACGGCTCAGGGAGCTTATTGAATTATCCATTGCCGCTTTGACGATGAAATACATGATGCTGAATACCACAACCAGCATCACCACCATCACGAGCAGCAGCGATTTATTCGGCTTAGACGGCTTTAACGGAGGAACGGCTGGATCATACAGCACCGCATCCGCATTAACCCCGGACAGCGACAATTCCTGAGTCCGCTGATAAAGCGTTTTATACAGATCTTCCATTTTATCTAACGCCAATTTTTGGCTGTTATAGGCATCCCGTTTTGATGCCATCTTCTGGAAGATCTCTTTTTGCTCAGCAACCTGCTGCTGGTAATTCTTTTCGTCGGCCAGCGCAGCCAAATACTGCTGACGTAAGCCAAGTTTTAGCTCACCCAGTACCCGACCCGTTTGATTTTGGATTGATTGCACATCGGCTTCTGCTTTTAAAATATTGGCACTTTTAGGCCCATACACTTTGCGCAGTTCCGACAACGTACGCTGCGCCTGGATCAGCGCAATGCGTAAATCCTGAATCTGCGCATGGTCAGAAACTGATGGCAGAGAAATGATATCGCCTGAAGATTTCCCTCGGCTATTGACTTCATTGTAAACAGACTCCGCGGCGACACGCCGTTGGGTCGCATCGGCAAGACGGTTGGTCACAATGCTTAACTGCTCTGTTTCAAAACCATCAATACCACGGAAGGTCAGCAGCCCAGAGTTTTTCAGGTAGCTATCCATTTCCTCTTTTTGTTTCGCTATCGATTTCTGAATCTCTTCCATTTTTTCAAAGTTGAGATTGCGAGCCTGCTCTGCGTTCAGACGCTTTTGTTCTACCGTGTAGTTGATAAAAGCCTGAGCGACGCCATTGGCTATCTCAGCTGAAAGTTGAGGCGAGGACGATTCATAAGAAATAGAGGCCAGATTAGTGGTACGGATACCGATGACCTTCAGGTCTTTCGACAATGTTTTCAGCGCCTGATCAACCCTCAGCTGCTGATCTTCACTGCCAGAGCCGGGCTTCACCCCGGTAAAATCCGGGTTTTCATCCAGCTTCAGATCGCGGACCGCCTGCTCGAGGATAATGCGAGACTGCATCAATGCATACTGTGTTTCGTAGTAACCACTACGCGTTGAATCAAAACCATCAACCTGGGGAAAGGGCGACACATTATCAGCCTGAGCCTTAATCAACACCGTGGCAGTCGAAACATACCTGGATGACATCATGCTGATTAATGGATATGCGACAACCCCGGCAATAATACCGGCCAGCGCGATTTTCCAGGCGTTCTTTTTCAGTTCTTTGGCAAAGCGGGAGAAATCGACGGAGTTTTCTCGTTGCTTGCCGTTTTCCACTATAGATAGTTTCATCGTTAGAAGAACCCCATGCCAATAATCACGACATCCCCAGGACGAACAGAGTGCGTTAAATCAACATTCTCAAGTAGCTGATTGCTACCGGAGAGGCGAATGTTGATATCTTTGCGATCTGCACGGTCAGTAAATCCACCCGCCTGAGCAATCGCTTTCTCTACGGTAAGTCCCGGCTCCCAGGCGAATCCATTCGGGCTTTTCACTTCCCCTGACACGTAGAATTTACGGAACTCGGCAATACTCACTGTCACCATGGGATTAACCATATACCCATTGCGCAAGCGTTGAGTTAATTCAATATTCACCTGTTCTGGTGTTTTATCTTTTAAACCCAGCACGCCGATATAAGGGAAGTTTATTGTTCCACTCTTATCCACAATAAATTTCATCGTCATCTCGGGTTCCCCGTAAACAACGATATTGACAGTATCCCCCGCCCCAATTCGGTAATCCTCTGCCACCGCAGCAGGATCGTCCATTAATGGTGGCCTGGACGTTGTGCATCCGACCAACAGGATACTGAATAGCAAAAACGCGCACAGTTCTATTATTTTCATTTTAGATCTGAACCTTAGCTTTAAGCATAATCATAGAATTATCATAACCCAACGTTCTAATGACTTCCTGATTGTCGTTGGGACCGATATAAAACGAATCAGTATCCTTATTCGAATTCAGGGTATCTAATTGATATTTAATCTCAAAATTGACAGACGGCGTGTAGTCATAGCTCATGGTTACGCTAAATACACCATTTTTATCATGTCGATCCTTGTTCTGTTTTTTATAGTCTTCCGTGGTGTATGAGTAGTCCAGCAAAGTAGAAAAACGATTACCCAGCCAGAAATGCTGGTAAGAAAGCCCATATTCAGTCACTAAAATATACCCCCCAACTTCCGAGGGGTCTTTAATACTTTGAGCAGAATGGGCAGTGAAGACTGACTGATTTAACGGCTTCCACTCCCCCTTTATATCCCAGTTTAGACCATTAAAATCATTCGAGTTTGGGGCATTTTCAAATGTTTTGTACAGCCATGAAATATTCATGTCGACGTTGGTTTTCCCCGTCAACTGCGATTTCAGACCGTAAAGCAAATAGTATTCATTACTGTCTTTTTCTGAGTTGTTATCATAGTGACGCTGATTAGTAATAAAACTATAGCGAAAGCGCGTTCTCGATGTGTATTGGTCAAAAACTTCAGCAACCAGACTATTTTCATGCCATTCCTGCTGCTGAATGTAATTGTAAAAATCCGGGCTGGTATCCTGCACATCCGAGGTATTCCCGAACGTCAGTTTTTTATATAACAGTGCCAGTTCCGCTTTGCCGCGTCCATCTGGTGCGCCATAGCTATAGCGCAATTCACTGTTGATAAAATTATTCGTCAGCGGAGAGTTAACTCCATACTGGCGGAACTGGTTCGGCAAAAAGCCCTCTGTGATATCGCGGCCGCGAGATTCATGCCCAATTGAATCTTCCAGATTCAAGGTTAAGCCGTGCATTTGCCCATAACGCCAGGCACCGTTAAAACGGAAAAAATGGTCGTTATAGTTATCGGCAGAATCGCTTGAGTAGTTACGATAATCTCCTGAATACATTAACAAATACTTATCCTGACCGCGCTCACCGATCATACTAAACACAGGTGCCGCGCTCTGGAAAGCTGAACCTATCGCATCGCTGTTATGGGGTTGATAAGTCACGTTATCATCATAACCGTAATCCACAGCAACTTTGCCCTGGAAGTCGATCCCCGCAAAGCCAATGTGTGATTTCGGTGTGAGATCAGCCCATGCGGACTGCGATATCACGATTCCGGTAATAACTATTAATTTAGTATGCATTCTTACCGACAAATCCTTTGAAAATAGTTTTAATAATAATTTTTATATCCAGCCATAGCGACCAGTTTTGAATATATTCAATATCATACTGAACGCGCTTTTCCATCTTATAAAGTGCATCGATTTCGCCACGGAAACCGTTAATCTGCGCAAGCCCGGTGATCCCCGGCTTAACTTTATGGCGGATCATGTAGTTTTCGACCTGTTTGCGGTACTGTTCATTGTGCGTAACCGCATGAGGTCTGGGACCGACAATAGACATACTTCCCTGCAATACATTAATGAATTGCGGGAGTTCATCAAGAGAGGTGCGTCGCAAGAAACTACCAAATTTTGTCACACGTGGATCATTCTTGGTGGCCTGGATAACCGTATCGGAATTCTCCATAACTCGCATCGAGCGAAACTTCCATACCTTAATTTTTTGTCCACTCAGGCCGTATCGATCTTGTTTGAAAAACACCGGGCCACGTGAGGTAAGTTTAATACCAATAGCAATCGCTAACATCAGTGAGGAGATCATCACCATAATGATGCTACCGAGAATCAGGTCTTCAGCACGTTTAATAAATGAACCGGCCCCTTCAAACGGTGAGCTAAAGATGCCAATGGTTTGCAGATTGTGGATCGAGCGCAGCTTGGACATATTGTTACTGTAGGTATAAAAATCAGGAACAATATAGGTATCTACCGTGGTATCTGACATCATGGCCAAAAAGTGACGAATACGATGTAATGCCACCATCGGTAATGCGATATAGATCTCGTCGATATTCCCTTGTTTGGCCTCTTCAACCAGATTAATGACAGGGCCACGAAAAGGACTTTTTATCTTATCCACGATATCACCACAGCGGGACAAAGCGCGTTCGTCATAAAAAGCCAAATCTAATTTGATATTGGAGTATTCGGCTATCAATGCTTTTTCAGCTGCCACACCGTTGTCGGTAAGACCAATAATCGCCACACGAATGCTTTTTTTCGTTGAATATTTAAAAATGAAAAAACGAATAAAATAAAGAAAAGGTAAAGGAATAAAATACCAATAAACAATAGGAGATAAAAAAGACGGTGTCAGGCTTGTCAGGTATCCAAGTGACTCCGGTTCGGCCACCGTCATGCTGATCACTTCGTTGAACGATATCGCCAACAGTGTACAAAAAAGCAGCCGTTTTTGGTTGCGTATGCCGATGGTTTTTATCTTCTGCTGGTACATTTTTGTGTATTCAGCAAGCAGTAAGAAAAACACTGAGAAGAGGATACTCAGAATGACAATGGTCTTAAATGGCACCATATCTAACAGATGGGCGCTAAAAATTAACGTAATATTAATTACAATAAAATCGACCAGTTTCAAAAAGACTGGATATCCTTGACTGCTAATCTTTAGCGAATTTTTAAGCATATCTCAGCCCATTATTTATTGATATTTAATTGTTTTTTTCTCTTTTCATGTTGCTAATTATATCACAAGTCTAAAAAACGCAATGGCACATTGTCAGTAAATGTAAAAAATAATGTTTATTAGTGTGACTATCACCCATGTATCATTTGTATCACCATGATTTCAATCATTAATTTATGAGTGAGCATTTTTTCACCACCACCAAAAAAGATGATAATTTACAACACAACCGTTATTGACAGATAACAATTCTTAGACTATGAATACTGCTATATGTATGATGAATAGCACAAAATCGTTTCTCTTTTTTCCCAGGATAACCGTTAAAATTAATTAACGGTGTCACAATACAAATAAAAACAATAAATCACACACCGTTATTGTTAAAATAACAATGATAATTAACTTTATTATTTGCAATTTACTGAGAATAATCTGTACCAAAGAAATAAAGACATCAGATCGTGATGCTTAAAAATCGGACTCGTACGCTCAGCCCCCCTAGTGTATTGCTACGCGACAACTGCGGGTGTGTGCGGTGTAGACGCGCAATATCGTTGACCAGAGCCAGGCCTATCCCTGCGCCCGGGACATTGCCGACGTTATCCAGGCGATGAAACGGCAACAGCGCCTGATGCACCCGTTGCTCATCAATACCTGGCCCGCTATCTTCAACCACCAGCACCACGGCCTCCCCCTCGCGTACTAAACGCGCCGTCACCACGCCCTGTACTGGCGTATATTTCAGCGCATTATCCAGCAGATTTCCGCACAGTTCACCGAGCAGCACCTCATCCCCTTCAATCCACAGCGCCTCCTGCTCTCCCTCATATCCCAGATCGATGGCTTTACTGCGAGCCTGCGCCAGACGGGTAAAACAGCTGGTTTGCACCACGTCATACAGATTAACGGGCGAAAAGTGCCTTTCCCCCTGCTCTTTACGCTTCACCGCTGAAAGCTGTAACAACCTTTCCGTCAGTTGAATGGTGTTATCCAGCGTTGAACTCATCGCCTGTAAGCTCTCATACCATTGTTGCGGCTGAGGGCTCGCCAACGCCACTGCCGCCTGCGTTTTTAGCACTGCCAGTGGTGTTTTGAGCTGATGGGAAGCATCTGCGCTGAAGCGCTCCTGGCGGGAGATAAGCCCCCGCAGTCGGTCGATATAGCGGTTGAATGCGACAATCAGCAGACGGGTTTCCGACCACGGCAGTAACTCCGGCAATGGCGTCAGCAGTCCTGGTTCGCGGCGAACCATAAGCGATGACAACTGGCGCATGGGGCGCAATACCCGACGTAGCAGCCAACCGACCAGCACCAGCGTCAGGAGTACTAATAGACCTTGTGACACCCATGAGGAAAACAGCAGTTGCCGCGCCAGATAACGACGTGATTGCAGCGTTTCGGCAACATAAATTTCGGCCATGCCAACAATCCCGCCCTCATTGACCGGCTGGAGCAGGCGTGCCACGCGGATCGCCTCACCGCGATATTCCGTATGATAAAACCACGCTAACGCCGGATACAGCCGGGTACGCGAGGTCGCGGGCGGCATGGCCGGTAAATCGTCATAACCCGAGATAACCTTCCCCGCAGGATCGACCACCTTGTAATACAGCCTGTCGTTCATATTCAGTTCAAAGCTGTCCAGTACCACCCACGGCACGTTGACTTCCAGGTGTTTATTGCGCACGACCAGCCGCTCTGAAACCGTTCTGGCCGATGAGAGCAGCGTCCGGTCATACGCCTGCGTCGCGGCCTGTAATGCGCTAACGTAGCTGTTAAACGCCGAGAGTCCCCACAACAACAGCAGCGGTAGCCCGAGAAACATCAGCAGTTGCAGGTACAACGACTGGGGCTTAACCCACCTCATCGCAGCGTTCCAGCACATAACCCAGGCCACGCAGCGTCGCGATACGCACGTCGCTCCCTTGCAGCTTCTTCCGCAACCGATGGATATACAGCTCAATGCTCTCGGGGCTGACCTCATCGCTCAAACTGAAAACCTGCTCAAACAACTGTTGACGTGAAACCGGGCGCAGTCGACGGTACATCAGTACTGTCAGCAGGGCCTGCTCACGCGGTGTAAGCGCCAGCGGTTGTCCCTGCAGCAGAAAGTAACCTTCATCGTGAAACGCCAATTCTCCCAGTTGCTGTATCCCTTGCACCTGGCCTGCACTACGCCGCAACAAGGCCCGTAGCCTGGCATCAAGCTCTTCAATTTCAAACGGTTTTGCCAGATAGTCATCCGCGCCTGCGTTGAGTCCCTTCACCCGATCCGCCACCGCGCTGCGCGCCGTCAACAACAGAACGGGCAGCGTCTGCCCGCGCTTACGCAGCCGCTGAACCACCTCAAGGCCGTCCAGTCCCGGCATATTGATGTCCAGCACCGCCAGCGCGTAGGTTTCGCTATGTAAAAGATGATCGGCCGACTGACCGTCAAAAACGCAGTCAACGGCAAAACCGTTTTGTACCAGCGCTTTCTCCAGCCAGTGAGCGAGCTCACGGTTATCTTCCGCTAATAAGAGACGCATATCACATCCTGTAAAGTTTCTGCCGCATTGAAAGGGAATTGAAAGGTTAATGTTTTAACAATCACGCAACCGAACTGCTACACATCGGCTCACATAATCACAAAAATCTTCTTCCGTACCCGAAAATCCGGTTTTCCGGCGTGAGGATAAACAATGAAAAAACAATTATTTCGTACACTTACTGCAAGCATGTTACTGATGAGTACCTCTGTTCTGGCGGAACAAGCGCCCTCGCGCACCGAATGTATCGCCCCGGCAAAACCCGGCGGTGGGTTCGACCTCACCTGTAAGCTGATTCAGGTGAGCATGATGGAAACTGGCGCCATCGAAAAACCGATGCGCGTGACCTATATGCCAGGCGGCGTGGGGGCTGTGGCGTATAACGCCATCGTCGCGCAACGTCCTGCCGAAGCCGGAACCGTAGTGGCGTTCTCTGGTGGTTCGTTGCTGAACCTGTCGCAGGGAAAATTTGGCCGCTATGGCGTTGATGATGTGCGCTGGCTGGCGAGTGTAGGCACCGACTACGGCATGATTGCCGTGCGTAGTGATTCCCCGTGGAAGACGCTGAAAGACCTGCTGACGGCGATGGAAAAAGATCCCAACAGCGTGGTGATTGGCGCAGGCGCCTCTATCGGCAGTCAGGACTGGATGAAGTCGGCGCTGCTGGCGCAAAAAGCCAACGTCGATCCGCACAAAATGCGTTATGTCGCCTTTGAAGGCGGCGGCGAGCCGGTCACCGCGTTGATGGGCAATCACGTCCAGGTCGTCTCCGGCGATCTCAGTGAAATGGTGCCGTATCTCAACGGCGACAAAATCCGCGTACTGGCGGTGTTCTCTGATGAACGTCTGCCGGGTCAGTTAGCCAATGTGCCCACCGCCAAAGAGCAGGGCTATGACCTTGTTTGGCCGATTATTCGTGGTTTCTACGTTGGGCCAAAAGTCAGCGATGCCGAATATCAATGGTGGGTAGACGCCTTTAACAAACTCCAGCAAACCGATGAATTTAAAAAGCAACGCGATCTGCGCGGCCTGTTTGAATTCAACATGAGCGGGAAGCAACTCGACGCCTACGTGAAGAAACAGGTCACGGATTATCGTGAGCAGGCAAAAGCCTTTGGTCTGGCTAAATAAGCACAGGGGCAACCATGATGAGCGATCGTATTTTTGCGGGTATCTGGCTGTTGCTCTGTATAGCCGGGCTGTTCGTGGCCTGGCAAATCAGCAGCGAATACAGCTATGAACCCGTCGGGCCACGCCCCTTTCCGCTGGGCATTATCAGCTTGATGCTCTTGTGTGCCGTCGCGCTGCTGTTGCGCCACCCGGACACCATCAGTTGGCCTCGCCGCCACGTGCTGCAAAAGCTGCTGACGATGGTGATTATTCTGTTTATGTACGCCTGGGGTTTTGAATGGCTGGGATTCCCCATTGCCACAGCCATTCTCACCGTGGTGATCGGCCTGCTGTTCGGGGCCACCATCCCGGCAGCGGGTATTTCCGGGTCGGTTCTCGGCATTCTGTTGTGGTATGCCTTCGATCGACTGCTTGACGTCACCTTACCTCTCGGCGCCTGGCTGGGTTAACGGAGAAACGATGGATACCTGGATTTATCTTTCTCAGGGTTTCGCGGTGGCGATGACACCGGAAAACCTGGTTATCGCCTTGATCGGCTGCTTTGTCGGCACCATCGTTGGGTTGCTGCCGGGCCTGGGGCCAATCAACGGCGTGGCGATCCTGCTGCCGCTGGCCTTCGCATTGCATCTGCCTGCGGAGTCTGCACTGATCCTGCTGGCGACTGTTTATATCGGCTGCGAATACGGCGGGCGCATTTCCTCTATCCTGCTCAATGTTCCTGGCGATGCGGCAGCCATTATGACCGCCCTTGACGGCTATCCAATGGCCCAACAGGGACGCGGCGGCGTAGCGCTTTCTATCTCAGCGGTCAGCTCGTTCTTTGGTTCGCTCATCGCCATCGGCGGCATCATTCTGTTTGCCCCGGCGTTAGCACAATGGTCGCTGTCATTCGGTCCTGCAGAATACTTTGCCTTAATGGTCTTCGCCATTGCCTGTCTCGGCAGCATGATGGCACAGAATCCACTGAAATCATTTCTGGCAGCGCTTATCGGTCTTGGCCTTGCGACCGTCGGCGTAGACGCCAACACCGGGGTTTATCGCTTCACCTTTGACAGTGTCCATCTCTCCGACGGCGTGCAGTTTATCGTGGTGGTGATTGGGCTGTTCTCTGTCTCAGAAATATTATTAATGCTGGAACATACCAGCAGCGGTCAGGCGCTGGTGCGTAAAACGGGCCGCATGATGTTCAACGCCAAAGAAGGCGCGCAGTGCGTGGGCGCCACGCTGCGCTCGTCGGTGATTGGCTTTTTCGTCGGCGTCCTGCCCGGTGCCGGGGCCACCATCGCCAGTGCTATCACCTACATGACGGAGAAAAAACTCAGCGGTAACAGCGACAGCTTTGGGAAAGGGGACATTCGCGGCGTGGCCGCACCGGAGGCGGCCAACAATGCCTCGGCCTGTGGCTCGTTTATCCCAATGCTGACGCTCGGCGTGCCGGGCTCCGGCACCACGGCAGTGATGATGGGTGCGCTGACGCTGTACAACATCACGCCAGGGCCGGCAATGTTCACCGAACAGCCGGATATCGTCTGGGGACTGATCGCGGCGCTGCTGATTGCGAACGTGATGCTGCTGGTCATGAACATCCCGTTAATCGGTCTGTTCACCCGCATGCTGACCATTCCGCTGTGGTTCCTGGTTCCGGCCATTGCGGCGGTCTCAGCGGTCGGTGTGTATGCCGTGCACAGCACCACCTTCGATCTGGTACTGATGGTCGGTCTCGGCGTACTGGGATACATTTTGCGTAAAATGCACTTCCCGATGTCGCCGTTAATTTTAGGCTTTGTACTGGGGGAAATGCTGGAGCAGAACCTGCGTCGGGCCCTGTCCATCAGTAATGGCAGCATGGATATTCTGTGGGCCAGCGGCGTGGCGAAAGTCCTGCTGGTGATGGCGGTGATGGTTATCGTTATCCCGCCAGTACTGCGCCTGATCCGCAAACGCAACAATAAGCCGCAGGTGGATATCGGCTAACAAATTGCCGGATGGCGCAGTTCACAGCGCCATCCGGCATTTTTAGTTTCCGCGTAGCCCCTGCGTTCCTTCCAGCACATGTTCAACAAACTGCGTCAGCTTGGGCAGTGGGCGCAGATCCTGTCGCCACAACAGATGAATCGGTCGCGGCTCTGGCGTAAAGCCCTCCAGTACCCTCACCAGTTTGCCGCTGGCAAGCTCTTCTGCCAGTAGCACTTCCGGCTGTAACAGCAGACCCGCACCCGCGACCGCCGCCATACGCAGACCATGACCATCGTTACACCGCAGGATCGCATCGCGTTTCCATCTGACCTCACCTTCCATACCCGGCAGTATCCATTCGTTACGTGCCGTCCACACGGTATGCGACAAACACAGATGATCCACCAGATCCGCGGGCGTTCGTGGTGTGCCGTGTCTGGCAAGATAGTCCGGCGAGGCACAGATCGCCATACGGTACGGACACAGATATTTCGCCACTACATCCGTCTGATGAATATCACCAATGCGGATCGCCAGATCGACCCCTTCATCGACCAGATCCACCATTCGGTTGGTCAGATCCAGCTCAATACGTACTTCTGGCCAGGTTTGCAAAAAATCCGCAGCCAGCGGCGAGATAACACACGCGCCAAAGGAGGTGGGCGCGCTGATGCGCAACGTCCCCGCCGGGGCCAAACGCAGTCGCTCCACCGAGCGTTCAGCTATCGATACCTGTTCCACTACCCGCCGGGCTTCTTCAAAATAGACGCGCCCGGCGTCAGTCAGGCTCTGGCGACGGGTGTTACGTTCCAGCAAACGCGTACCGAGTTGCGCCTCCAGCAGCGCGATATATTTCCCCACCATCACCGCTGATATCTCCAGTCGCGTTGCCGCGCCGGTAAAGCTTCCACTTTCCACCACCGCGATAAACGTTTCCATGCCGCGCAGCTTATCCATATTACAAACCTCTGGTTAGTAATCATCTAACTTTTAGCCAGTTTATCTGATTTCATTTTCATTAAAGAATAGCGGCTCACACTATTGCGGAGGTGGTTATGAAAATCGTCATTATTGGTGCCAGCGGTACAGTGGGTCGTGCAGTCACAGAGACGTTGAGTCGTAAACATGAGGTTATCCGCGTGGGCCGCACGCAGGGTGATTACCAGGTCGATATCACCTCACAAGAGAGCGTACAGGCGCTATTTGAAAAAACAGGACGCGTGGATGCTATTGTTTCCGCCACCGGCAATCTGTTCTTTGGCCCGCTATCGACGATGACTGACAGTGAATTTAATCAGGGTCTGCAGGATAAGTTATTAGGCCAGGTGCGTCTGGCCCTGACCGGGCAACATTACCTGAACGATGGCGGTTCTATTACGCTGATCAGCGGCATTATCGCCCATGAGCCCATTGCCCAAGGGGCAAATGCCGCGACCATAAATGCCGGGCTGGAAGGATTTGTGCGCGCAGCAGCCTGCGAGTTAGGACGCGGTTTGCGCATTAACCTGATTAGCCCGACCGTACTGAGTGAATCTGCTGAAGCCTACGATGGATTCTTCCCTGGCTTTGAAAGCGTGCCAGCGGCAACGGTGGCCAACGCTTACCGCCGCAGCGTGGAAGGCATTCAAACCGGACGTATTTATAAAGTCGGTTACTAACATTTTTACTGCCGCTGCCCCCCATCAGCGGCGGTATTATTAATCCTCTGTTTTTAAATAACATTCTCCTGTTTATCTTCCGCGTTTTTCATTTAACCTCACCGTTTATAATGTTAAATATTTGTTGCTTTTGATCACAAATAATAAACAAACAAGCGCATTCTGTGCGCGTTTTTCAAAAATGTAGATATTTTTAATTTATGGCTACGAAACGAGCATCGCCATGTCTCCCTGACAATCTACTGAGAGGATCGATTCTGATGAACGCACTGACTGCCGTACAACCGAACGCTGAAGATCCAGCCCAACACTACAGCGGCTTCACGCTGAAACCATCAGCCCAGTCTCCACGCTTACTGGAGCTGACTTTCTGTGCTGAGACTACGGAGCAATTTCTGCAAGCCGTCGCGCAGTGGCCGGTGCAGGCGCTGGAATACAAATCTTTCTTGCGTTTCAAAGTGGCGAATATCCTCGACGATCTGTGCGGTAATCAGTTGCAGCCGCTGCTGCTAAAAACGCTGCTGGACCGCGCTGAAGGTGCGCTGCTGATCAACGCCGTGGGCGTTGATGACGTGGCGCAGGCGGAGGAGATGGTCAAACTGGCGACAGCCGTCGCCCATCTTATCGGGCGCTCCAATTTTGATGCGATGAGCGGTCAGTACTATGCGCGCTTCGTGGTGAAAAACGTCGATAACTCCGACAGCTACCTGCGTCAGCCGCACCGTGTCATGGAGCTACATAACGACGGTACCTACCTCGAAGAAATCACCGACTACGTGCTGATGATGAAAATCGACGAGCAGAACATGACCGGCGGAAACTCGCTGCTGCTGCATCTCGACGACTGGGAACATCTGGATCAGTACTTTACCCACCCGCTGGCACGCCGTGCCATGCGCTTTGCCGCACCGCCAAGCAAAAACGTTAGCCAGGACGTGTTTCATCCAGTGTTTGACGTCGACCAGCAGGGCCGCCCGGTGATGCGCTACATCGACCAGTTTGTCCAGCCGAAGGATTATGAAGAAGGCGTCTGGCTGAGCGACCTGTCTGATGCGCTGGAAACCAGCAAGAACATTCTTTCCGTTCCGGTATCTGTCGGTAAATTCCTGCTGATCAACAACCTGTTCTGGCTACACGGTCGCGACCGCTTCACCTCGCATCCTGACCTGCGTCGCGAACTGATGCGCCAGCGTGGTTATTTTGCCTACGCCACCCACCATTACCAGACCCATCAGTAAGCGCGAAGGAATTAAGCGGATGTATGATTTTGTGATTATTGGCGGCGGCATTATCGGCATGTCGACCGCCATGCAACTGATTGATGTCTATCCGGACGCCAAAATCGCGCTGCTGGAAAAAGAGTCCGGCCCGGCCTGTCACCAGACGGGCCACAACAGCGGCGTGATTCATGCCGGGGTTTATTACACCCCCGGCAGCCTGAAGGCGCAGTTTTGCCTGGCCGGAAATCGCGCCACCAAAGCCTTTTGCGACCAAAACGGCATCCGCTATGACGTTTGCGGAAAAATGCTGGTTGCCACCTCGGAGCTGGAAATGGAGCGCATGCGTGCGCTTTGGGATCGCACCGCCGCTAACGGTTTAGAGCGCGAGTGGTTAAACGCCGAAGAATTGCGTGAGCGTGAGCCGAACATTACCGGACTGGGCGGCATTTTTGTCCCCTCAAGTGGGATAGTCAGCTACCGTGAAGTGACCACCGCGATGGCGAAGATTTTCCAGGCCAAAGGCGGCGAGATTATTTATAACGCCGAAGTCAGCGCACTGAAAGAGCACGCCGCGGGCGTGATTGTGCATACCCGTCAGGGCCAGGAATATGAGGGCGCGACGCTGATTAGCTGTTCCGGGCTGATGGCTGACCGGCTGGTGAAAATGCTTGGCGTCGAGCCCGGTTTTATCATCTGTCCGTTCCGTGGCGAATACTTCCGCCTGGCGTCAGAACATAACCAGATAGTTAATCATCTGATCTACCCAATCCCCGATCCGGCGATGCCGTTTCTCGGCGTGCATCTTACCCGCATGATCGACGGCAGCGTCACGGTCGGCCCCAACGCGGTGCTGGCGTTTAAACGCGAAGGCTACCGTAAACGCGACTTCTCGCTCAGCGATACGCTGGAGATCCTCGGCTCTTCCGGCATCCGCCGCGTGCTGCAAAACAATCTGCGATCCGGGCTTGGCGAAATGAAAAATTCGCTGTGCAAAAGCGGCTATCTGCGGTTGGTACAAAAATACTGCCCGAGCCTGACGCTTAACGATCTGCAGCCGTGGCCTGCAGGCGTGCGGGCACAGGCGGTATCGCCGGACGGCAAGCTGATCGACGATTTTCTGTTTGTCACTACGCCGCGTTCAATTCACACCTGTAACGCCCCGTCTCCGGCGGCAACGTCGGCTCTCCCTATCGGCGCGCATATCGTCAGCAAAGTTCACGCCCTGCTGGAAAACCAGAGCAATCCCGGACGCACGCTGCGTGCGGCACGTAGCGTGGAGACATTACACGCCGCCTTTACCCGTTAACCTTTTTACGACAGGAAGCAATCATGCAACTTAACGATCCCACCTTGTTTCGCCAGCAGGCACTGATTGACGGTCACTGGCGTGACGCCAACAGCGGCGAGACCCTCGCGGTGACCAACCCCGCGAATGGTCAGCAACTGGGTAGCGTACCGAAAATGGGGGCCGATGAAACCCGTGAAGCCATTGAAGCCGCTAATCGCGCCCTACCCGCATGGCGGGCGCTGACCGCTAAAGAGCGGGCCAATATCCTGCGTCGCTGGTTCAATCTGATGATTGAGCATCAGGACGATCTCGCCCGCCTGATGACCCTCGAACAAGGTAAACCGCTGGCGGAAGCCAAAGGCGAAATCACTTATGCCGCCTCATTTATCGAGTGGTTTGCCGAAGAGGGCAAACGTATTTACGGCGACACCATTCCAGGCCATCAAGCTGATAAGCGTCTGATCGTCATCAAACAGCCGATCGGCGTTACCGCCGCTATCACACCGTGGAACTTCCCTTCCGCAATGATCACCCGTAAAGCCGGTCCGGCGCTGGCGGCAGGCTGCACGATGGTACTCAAACCGGCCAGCCAGACGCCGTACTCCGCGCTGGCGCTGGCTGAACTGGCCAATCGCGCCGGGATCCCGGCAGGTGTTTTCAGCGTCGTGACGGGTTCAGCCAGTGCTGTTGGTAATGAGCTGACTGGCAACCCGCTGGTACGCAAGCTGTCGTTTACCGGCTCCACTGAGATTGGACGCCAGCTAATGCAGCAGTGCGCCAAAGATATCAAGAAGGTGTCACTCGAACTGGGCGGCAATGCGCCGTTTATCGTCTTTGACGATGCCAACCTTGATAAAGCCGTGGAAGGTGCGCTGGCATCGAAGTTTCGTAATGCCGGGCAGACCTGCGTTTGCGCCAACCGTCTGTATGTTCAGGACGGCGTGTATGAGCAGTTTGCCGACAAGCTCCAGCAGGCGGTGAACAAACTGCACCTCGGTGACGGTCTGGATCCGCAGGTCACCACCGGACCGCTGATCGATGAAAAAGCCGTCGCAAAAGTGCAGGAACACATCGCCGACGCGCTGGATAAAGGCGCACGCATCGTAGCGGGAGGTAAGGCTCACGCACTGGGCGGCAACTTCTTCCAGCCCACGATTCTGGTGGACGTGCCCAATACTGCCAGGGTCGCCAAAGAAGAGACCTTCGGCCCGCTGGCGCCGCTGTTTCGCTTTAAAGATGAAGCTGACGTCATTGCACAAGCCAACGACACCGAGTTTGGGCTGGCGGCCTACTTCTACGCCCGTGATCTCAGCCGGGTATTCCGCGTGGGTGAAGCGCTGGAGTACGGCATCGTCGGTATTAATACCGGCATCATCTCAAATGAAGTTGCCCCCTTTGGCGGCATTAAAGCCTCCGGTCTTGGCCGCGAAGGTTCGAAGTACGGCATCGAAGACTACTTAGAAATCAAATATATGTGTATTGGCCTTTAATAAAATAAATACTGGAGAACACCTGATGAGCACCAATAAAGAACTCATGCAACGTCGCAGCAACGCCGTTCCTCGTGGCGTAGGACAAATCCACCCGATTTTTGCCGAACGCGCAGAAAACTGCCGGGTTTGGGACGTTGAAGGCCGTGAGTTCCTCGATTTTGCTGGCGGTATTGCGGTGTTGAATACCGGTCATCTGCATCCGCAGATTGTCTCTGCGGTAGAAGCGCAGTTGAAAAAACTGTCACATACCTGCTTCCAGGTGCTGGCCTATGAGCCGTACCTCGAGCTGTGTGAAATTATGAACCAAAAAGTACCGGGTGATTTCGCCAAGAAAACCCTGCTGGTCACCACCGGCTCTGAAGCCGTGGAAAATGCGGTGAAAATCGCCCGCGCGGCCACCAAACGAACCGGGACCATCGCCTTTAGCGGTGCCTATCATGGCCGTACCCACTACACCCTCTCATTAACCGGGAAAGTGAACCCGTACTCTGCTGGCATGGGGCTGATGCCGGGTCATGTGTATCGTGCGCTGTACCCTTGCGCGCTGCACGGTATCAGCGATGACGATGCGATTGCCAGCATCCACCGTATTTTCAAAAACGACGCGGCCCCGGAAGATATTGCCGCTATCGTCATTGAACCCGTACAAGGCGAAGGGGGTTTTTACGCCGCCTCCCCGGCCTTTATGCAGCGCCTGCGCACAATTTGTGACGAACACGGGATAATGTTGATTGCCGATGAAGTGCAGAGCGGCGCAGGTCGTACCGGTACGCTGTTTGCGATGGAGCAAATGGGTGTGGCCCCGGATCTGACCACCTTCGCAAAATCCATCGCCGGTGGCTTCCCGCTGGCCGGCGTCACCGGACGCGCCGAGGTGATGGACGCCGTCCCACCGGGTGGTCTGGGCGGCACCTATGCCGGTAACCCGATTGCCTGTGCCGCCGCGCTGGCAGTGCTGAACATTTTCGAGCAGGAAAACCTGCTGCAAAAGGCGAACGACCTGGGCAAAACCCTGCGCGATGGTCTGCTGGCCATTGCGGAAACGCACCGCGAGATTGGTGATGTTCGCGGGCTGGGCGCAATGATTGCCATTGAGTTGTTCGAAGACGGCGACCACACCAGGCCCGATGCCAAACTGACCGCCGACGTTGTCGCGCGTGCACGTGACAAAGGGTTGATCCTGCTCTCCTGCGGACCGTACTACAACGTGCTGCGCATCCTTGTTCCACTCACCATTGAAGAGGCACAAATCCGTCAGGGTCTGGACATTATTGCTCAGTGTTTTGCCGAGGCGAAGCAGGCTTAACACCACATTCTGCCAATAAAAAACGCAATCCGTAGGTCGGATAAGGCGGAGCCGCCATCCGGTAAACAGGGTCAATAACAATAATACGCGTGCCCCGGCGCGGGAATGCCGGGGTGCTCTCCCAAGTGAAATACTTTCGAGAGGTTTAAAGATGGGGCAAGTGTCACAATCACATGATTTAGGGGGCGGGCTGAAATCACGCCACGTCACCATGTTGTCCATTGCCGGGGTTATCGGCGCCAGTTTATTTGTAGGTTCAAGCGTCGCGATTGCCGAAGCCGGTCCGGCTGTGCTGCTGGCCTATCTGTTCGCCGGGTTACTGGTGGTGATGATTATGCGCATGCTGGCCGAAATGGCCGTCGCCACCCCAGATACCGGTTCCTTTTCCACCTATGCCGATAAGGCTATCGGGCCGTGGGCTGGTTATACCATCGGTTGGCTATACTGGTGGTTCTGGGTGTTGGTTATCCCACTGGAGGCTAATATTGCGGCCATCATCCTGCATTCATGGATCCCTGGAGTGCCTATCTGGCTGTTTTCCCTGGTTATCACCCTGGCATTAACCGGCAGTAATTTGCTGAGCGTCAAAAATTACGGCGAGTTTGAATTCTGGCTGGCGCTGTGTAAAGTGATTGCCATTCTGGCATTCATCGCCCTGGGTGCGGTAGCGATTAGCGGATTTTATCCGTACGCGGAGGTCAGCGGCGTTTCACGACTGTGGGATCAGGGCGGCTTTATGCCCAATGGTTTTGGCGCAGTACTCAGTGCGATGCTCATCACCATGTTTTCCTTTATGGGGGCTGAAATTGTCACCATTGCCGCCGCAGAATCCGACACCCCGGATAAACACATCGTGCGCGCCACGAATTCGGTCATCTGGCGTATCTCCATTTTCTATCTGTGTTCCATTTTCGTGGTAGTCGCGCTGATCCCATGGAACATGCCGGGGCTGAAAGAGGTGGGATCGTACCGCTCGGTGCTGGAGTTACTGCATATTCCATATGCCAGGCTGATCATGGATTGCGTCATTTTGCTGTCGGTAACCAGTTGCCTGAATTCAGCGCTATATACGTCATCCCGTATGCTCTATTCCCTGAGCCGTCGCGGCGATGCCCCAGCCTTTATGGGTAAAACAAACCGCAGCAAAACGCCGTACGTGGCAGTACTACTCTCTACCGGAGCGGCATTCCTCACCGTGATCGTCAATTATTACGCGCCGGCCAAAGTATTTAAGTTTCTGATCGACAGTTCCGGCGCCATCGCACTGCTGGTCTATCTGGTGATTGCTATTTCTCAGTTACGGATGCGCAAAATCCTGCTGGCGCAAGGCGGTGAAATTAAGCTGAGAATGTGGCTCTTTCCATGGCTTACCTGGCTGGTGATCGCCTTTATTGTCTTCGTATTAGTGGTGATGCTCTTCCGTCCGGCGCAACAGCTGGAGGTGGTTTCGACCGGGCTACTCGCCATCGCGATTATTTGCACCGTACCCATTATGTCACGCTGGAAAAAACTGCTATCGTGGCAAAAAGCACCGTTGCAAAATACGCATTAAATCTGATCCCGGCGCAGGCCGGGACATTTATTCAGGAGTAAGACCATGACCGCCATTTCCCAACCGACGGCCATTGATGGGTACCGCTGGCTGAAGAACGATATCATCCGCGGTATATATCAGCCTGATGAGAAACTGCGTATGAGCCTGCTGACCTCACGTTATGAACTGGGTGTTGGGCCACTACGCGAAGCGCTTTCGCAACTGGTTGCAGAGCGACTGGTCACGGTGGTCAATCAGAAAGGGTATCGGGTGGCACCGATGTCCGGGCAAGAGTTACTCGATATTTTCGATGCCCGCGCCAATATGGAAGCCATGCTGGTGGGTCTGGCTATCGCGCGCGGCGACGACGCCTGGGAAGCAGAGATTCTGGCACGCGCGCATATGCTCGGCAAGCTGGAGGCCGTTGACGCCAGCGAGCAGATGCTTGATGAGTGGGATCAGCGTCATCAGGCGTTTCACACGGCGATTGTTGCTGGCTGTGGCTCGCAATATCTGCTGCAAATGCGTGAACGACTGTTTGATTTGGCGGCACGATACCGTTTCATCTGGTTGCGTAAAACGGTGCTGTCGGTAGAGATGCTGGAAGATAAGCACGATCAGCATCAAACGCTGACCGACGCTATTCTGGCGCGCGATGCCGCACGCGCCAGCGAGTTAATGCGCCAGCATCTGCTGACGCCAATTCCCATTATTCAGCAAGCCATGTCCGGCAAATTACTGACGGAATAGATCTGAATATCATTATTCTTGCGGAATACGCAAAACCTGGCCGGGGTAGATTTTATCCGGGCTTTTTAGCATCGGTTTATTGGCTTCGAATATTTTATTGTACAGATTGGCATTACCGTAAACCTGCCTGGCAATCGCACTCAGCGTATCGCCTGACTTTACGGTATAAAACTGACTTTCGCTCGCCGGCGCAGAAGTTGTAACCTGATCGTCCACGCTGGCGATACCGGAGATATTACCGACAGCAATCAGGATTTTTTCTTTCGCCTCCTGACTTAATCCATCGCCAGAAACGGTTGCCTTACCTTCGATAATTTGGACGTCCACTTTATCTGCATCCGGAATACCGGTTTTGCTCAGATGCTCCTGCACTTTTTTCACCAGCTCCGCGCTGTCATGGTTTCCGGTAACCGCATCCCAGAGTTTTTCACCTGCATCTTTCACGAAATTGAAGAGTCCCATATTCACCTCGATGATTAACAAGCAGCACCAGAAAGTGTAGCAGAGGAGAACAGGCGGTAAGGAAAGCGGCGCGATTGCACCGCTACGGTGACGACTATCAGTGACGTGTTTGCACCCAGAAGGCATGGATAAGGCCTGGGATGTAGCCCAACAATGTCAAAACGATATTGAGGATAAACGCCCAGCCGAATCCTTTCCCCAGCAACACGCCAAGCGGCGGCAGAATAATAGTAAAAACGATTCTCCAGAAACCCATACACACTCCCTACAAGCAAAAAAAATAATCATTTCATAGAAATCTAAGGTTAGTGAGTTTATCCAACTCTGCCTGGCTTCCCCTGCTGTTTTACCCTCCTTTACGCTCTTTACGCTGGCGTACGACGCGCATTTACTTTAGAATTAACTTAACTTAGGAAATGCTAAAATACATATGACTGAACTTGAACAACTGCAGGCCAGCGCAGAACAGGCTGCCACCTTGCTCAAAGCGATGAGTCATCCCAAACGGTTACTGATTTTGTGCATGCTTTGTGGCTCACCGGGTACCAGCGCGGGAGAGTTAGCCCGCGTTACTGGTCTTAGTGCATCGGCCACCTCTCAGCATCTGGCAAGAATGCGTGAAGAGGGGTTGATAGACAGCCAGCGTGATGCCCAGCGCATCCTTTACTCCATTAAAAATGCGGCCGTGAATTCGCTGATCGCCACATTAAAAACACTGTATTGCCCATAAGGAACCACTATGACCATTGGGATGATTTCCCCCCACGAAGCGCAGACGCTGTTGGCTCAGGGCGCAAAACTGATTGATATCCGCAACGCTGACGAGTATCTGTACGAGCATATCCCCGTGGCGCACCTGGCACCGTTATCCACCCTGGAGCAGGGTTCACTCCCCGCAAACTTACGGGCTGAGTGCATTATTTTTCACTGCCAGTCAGGCAAGCGTACACAAAATGCGGCGGCAAAATTGAATGCCGCCGCCGCGCCGGCACAGGTCTGGCTGCTTGAGGGGGGGCTCGACGGCTGGAAAGCAGCAGGTCTGCCGGTTGTGAAAGATAGCTCACAACCATTGCCGCTAATGCGTCAGGTGCAGATTGCCGCAGGCAGCCTTGCCTTGCTTGGCGTCATTCTCGGTTACGCCGTTAACAGCGGCTTCTTCTTACTCAGCGGTTTTGTCGGTGCAGGGCTGGTACTTGCGGGTGTAACTGGCTTCTGCGGTATGGCGCGACTGCTCGACAAAATGCCCTGGAACCGACGTACTCATTAAGCGGTAATAGAAGAAACAGCGCTGTACCCGCCGATTGACGTGATCTATGGTGGGTTTTGTGATCAAGAAAGGAGCGCAATATGTTTAAACCTGGCGATGTGGTGCAACCGCGTATGGGCGGACCAAAACTGAAAGTTGTCGAAGTGAAAGACGAACAAATTGTGGCTGTACAAGCCAGCAATGAAAGCGGCGAAAAATACACCCTAAAAACAGCTGATGTCACGCGATATTCTGAAGAAGGCGATTTCGGCGTCTGCTGAAAATAAGCGGTGAGGTTCCCCTCACCGCATTGATATTAGATCAAAAAATCATCGAGAGATTTACCGGCAGCCAGCGCCTGCGCAATCGGCTTCGGCGTGCGGCCTTGTCCAGTCCATGTTTTGATTTCACCATTGGTATCCGTAAAACGGTATTTCGCCGGACGTGGCTGACGCTTTTTAACCGAACGCGACGTTGCCGCCGACATGCTCAGCAGTTCTTCAGGATCAATCCCATCAGCTCTCATCATCGCCAGCAGTGTATTAATTTTTTCCTGCTGTTCTGCACGTTGGCGCTGCAGCTGTTCTTCTTCGTCACGTCGTTCTTTGGTGACTACCCGGAGTTTTTCCAGCATATCATCCAGAACCTCAACGGATAATTCACGCGCCATGACACGTAGCGCTCGAATATTATTTAAGTTTTTTAACATTGAACTCATATTAATAAAACCTCTTTAACGCAAAAACAAAAATCGGTATTACGAGGCAAATTGTATGCGAGTACTTTTTCTTTTTCCAGTCTCTTTTTTGTCGCAAGATATTAAAACGACAACCACTATTATTATTTATCTTGTCATACAATATTCTTTAGTCACCGATATTTTATATTCGGCCAAAAACCAGAATAAATAGACTTCGGGATATCCCACTGCTGCACCAGATAAACCAATACAGGCATCGCACAGGCGTTGCGGTAGATATGCGAAATATTCGTCAGCATTCAAAAAGGAGCGCAAAAAGTTCAGAAAAACAAGTCAAAGCAACCTATTGATTTTTAATCATTTTAATTTACATGACAACGAAAATGCCAAAACGAACAAAAAACAAACCATCACAGAGCATTTTATCGACAAAAAGGCAATAAATAAAAATTTTAAGCTAGTTGCTAGTTATTATGCAGGCAGATATCCTATTAAAACGCGAAAGCAACAAGACAAATCACTAGCAACAAAGGTATTGAAAACCTTTTTTCCCCTTTTTACAAGGAGCATTAACATGTTCTCTCCGCAGTCACGCTTGCGTCATGCTGTAGCAGACACGTTCGCGATGGTTGTTTATTGTTCTGTCGTGAACATGTTGATCGAGATATTCCTTTCAGGAATGAGCTTCGAACAGTCACTGTATTCCAGACTGGTCGCCATCCCCGTCAACATCCTGATCGCCTGGCCATACGGTATGTACCGCGATTTGTTTATGCGCGCGGCACGCAAAGCCACGCAGGCAGGATGGGCAAAAAATCTGGCGGATGTACTGGCCTATGTCACATTCCAGTCACCGGTGTATGTGATTATTCTGCTGACGGTTGGCGCAGACTGGCACCAGATCACGGCTGCGGTAAGTTCAAACATCGTGGTCTCAATGCTGATGGGTGCAGTATATGGCTACTTCCTTGATTATTGCCGCCGCCTGTTTAAGGTCAGCAGCTACCACCAGGCTAAAGCTTAGCAACATATCATCGCGACTGGCACCGCCAGTCGCGTTATCAGTTTGAACTCACGTCGCCAAACAACCCATTCAGATAGCGCTCCAGCGCGATACGCGAGCTAAAGCCGTGTGGAATACCATAATGTTCATGAGTATCGCCGGCTAAATAAAGCGGGAATTGCTGATAGTGATCGCAGGTTTTAATATCCGTGGCCGGTTCTGCCAGTGAAGAACTACGCTCTTTTAGCGTGGGATGAATCACCAATGCGGTACGTCCCATCCGCGCTTCACGGTTTACGTATACATAATTCTCGCCACGTCGATAACCGTATGTTTTCTGTGTGACTACATCAACGGTAAAGCCCACTTTTTCAAGTACGCGCGCCACCTCATCAGGTCGTAAATACATATTATTTTCCTCGTTATCTTTTACTGCGGGCTTACCTTACCTGATTCAGCATTAGCAACGCTTTCAGAAAAGTCCATAAACGAGTGCAGACGGTGAGATGAATATCTTAAGAACAACGCAAATTTATGTCAGCGCCAACCGGAGTTGATATGCAGCCTGCTGCGCCATTTCTGCCGATCGGATATTGGTAAATGACAGTAATATTCCTCCCTGACCTGTTGAGGTGATGCGCCATCGGCTTAAGGCCTGAACCGCCAACCCGGCCTGATTCGCTTTGCGTACTAACGCATTGTCATCCCCCGCCACGGCGATCACCAGTTGGATCCCGCCCTCTTGTGGCACCACGCTAAAACCCTGCTCTGTCAGGGCGCTGTCCATCCATTGACGCCGTTGGGCATAATGCTGGCGCATACGTTTTAAGTGCCGCCAGAAATGACCGTCGCGCATAAAATCGGCCAGCGTTTGTTGCCATAAAACCGGCACACTGCAAGCTGTTAGCGCGGCCTGTTGGCGAAAATGTGCGACCTGAGTCAGCGGAACCACCAGCCAGGCGGTGCGTAAAGCGGGAAATAACGATTTACTGAACGTACCCGCATAAATCACTCGCTGCGGCGCATCCAGACTTTTAAGCGGTGGTAGCGGTTTGCCGTGGTAACGAAACTCACTGTCGTAGTCATCTTCGATGATCCACGCCTGTGCGCGGTCAGCCCATTCCAGCAACTGATGACGACGAGCCAGAGAAAGCGCCACGCCCAGTGGGCTTTGGTGAGCGGGTGTCAGCAAGGCAAAACGCGCCTGTGGGTAGTCACGGATCCCGGCACTGACATCAAGGCCATCGGCATCAGCCGCAACAGGCATCAGTACCACACTCTCCTGCGCGACCACTGGCCTGATGAGCGGGAAACCGGGATCTTCAACCCACATCCCTTCACCGGGCTTTGCCAGCGTGCGCAGGATCAACATCATTGATGCCGCATAACCCGAAGTAATAAAAACCTGTTCCGGTAGACATTCAATGCTGCGCGACACTCGCAGGTAATCGACTATCGCCTGGCGTAACAGCCGTTCACCGCAAACATCCCCCACTGCAAGGTCAAAACGTGTTTGGGTACGCAAACGTCGCCCCATTACCCGTGCCCAGATATCGCGTGGAAAAAGATCGAGGGCAGGCAATCCCATCTGAAAGAGCTGTGGTGTGTCGTTTTCTCCGGCGAATACGGCAGGGGTGGCGGGCGAGGTTTCCAGTCGCAATTGCTCGCTGACAAAGGTTCCTGCCTGCCCGCGTCGCGTAAGCCAACCCTGCGCCACCAACTCAGCGTAGGCGTTTTCCACCGTCGAGCGTGAAACGCCAAGCTCCTGAGACCAGGTTCGGCTGGATGGCAATCGTGTGCCAGGCTTAAGCTCCCCTTTCTCAATGGCGGTTTTTAACTGACGAGCGATTTGCTGGTAGCGCGGCATTTATGGTCTGCTTTTTAAGTAAGAATATGGTTCTCTTTAGCAGACCATTATAGTGCTACATTGCAGGTCATCCAAATGAGGAGCAATACCATGACAATGTTACGCCAGCCCTATTATGAACTCAGCCCTGAAATTTATAACGCCCTGGTTCTGGCAAGCAAAGCGCTGGAAAACTGCGCACTGGAACCCACGCTGACGGAACTGATTTACCTGCGGGTTTCACAAATCAACGGCTGCGCATTTTGCCTTGAAATGCACAGCAAAGCGCTGCGCAAGTCTGGCGTAGAACAGGCCAAACTGGATGCACTGGCAGGGTGGCGGGTTAGCCACCATTTCAGTGAGCGGGAGCAAGTGGCGCTGGCCTGGGCTGAGTCCGTCACTCATATCGCCTCTACGCACGCCGAAGACGCTGTTTATCTGCCGCTGCTTGACCATTTTAGCGCCAAAGAGATAAGCGATCTGACGTTCGCCATTAGCCTGATGAACTGCTTTAACCGCCTGGCGGTGGGTATGCGCATGTAATTTATCGGTCGCCGGATAGCCCTATCCGGCAACAAGCCCCCTCGCCCCCACGCATCGCCTTGAACATCACCCCGCCAAAATTCCCATATCTTGTATGGTTGAATCTTCTTTCATCTACATCTAGTATCTTCTCTATCAGCACACACATAAACCGATGTTCACTATGCATCGCTCTTTTACCTTTAAATGGAAATACGAATCATGCGTATTATTATTTACACTCGTAATAACTGTGTTCAGTGCCATGCCACAAAGCGGGCAATGGAAAGCCGTGGTTTTGACTTTGAGATGGTGAATGTCGATTTGCAGCCTGAACTGGCAGATACCCTGCGCGAGCAAGGTTTTCGTCAGTTGCCTGTCGTGGTGGCAGGTGAAACCCGTTGGTCAGGATTTCGCCCGGACATGATCAATCGCCTGCGCCCGGAACCACGCGTGGTCAGCGCATGACGACGCTCGTCTACTTCTCCAGCAGCTCCGAAAATACGCACCGCTTTGTGCTGCGTCTGGCGCTGCCCGCCATCCGCATTCCGCTTAATGAACGCGAGAGGATCCGGGTAGACGAGCCTTACATTTTAATCGTGCCGTCTTACGGCGGCGGCGGTACCGCAGGCGCAGTCCCGCGTCAGGTGATCCGCTTTTTAAACGATCCTCATAACCGGGCATTAATCCGTGGCGTGATCGCTTCTGGCAATCGCAATTTCGGCGAGGCTTATGGGCGTGCGGGTGAGGTCGTCTCACAAAAATGCGGCGTGCCATGGCTCTATCGTTTTGAGCTGATGGGTACGCAAAGCGATATCGAAAACGTTCGAAAAGGAGTGAGCGAATTTTGGCAACGACAACCGCAGAACGCGTAATCCAGCCAGCACTGGATTATCACGCCCTGAACGCCATGTTAAATCTGTACGATAAAACCGGGCGTATTCAGTTCGATAAAGATCATCAGGCGGTGGAGGCTTTTTTTGCTACCCACGTCCGCCCCCATTCGGTGGTCTTTGCCAGTCAGCAAGAACGCCTGGAAACGCTGATTCGTGAAGGCTATTACGACGAAAGCGTTTTAGCCCGCTACGATCGCGCGTTCGTGGTGAAGCTGTTTGCCCACGCCCACGCCAGCGGATTCCGCTTTCAGACATTCCTCGGCGCATGGAAGTACTACACCAGCTATACGCTGAAAACCTTTGACGGCAAACGCTACCTTGAAGATTTTGAGGATCGCGTGACGATGGTGGCACTCACCCTGGCGCAGGGTGACGAGGCGCTCGCCATGCAGCTCACTGATGAAATGCTCTCTGGTCGTTTTCAACCCGCCACACCAACCTTCTTAAACTGCGGCAAACAGCAGCGTGGCGAGCTGGTTTCCTGCTTCCTGCTACGCATTGAAGACAACATGGAGTCCATCGGCCGGGCGGTTAACTCAGCGCTGCAGCTTTCCAAACGCGGCGGCGGCGTGGCATTTTTGCTCTCGAATCTGCGCGAGGCCGGAGCGCCTATTAAGCGTATTGAAAACCAGTCTTCCGGCGTGATCCCAATAATGAAAATGCTGGAAGATGCCTTTTCTTATGCTAATCAGTTGGGCGCGCGTCAGGGCGCGGGCGCGGTGTATCTGCACGCGCACCATCCCGATATTTTGCGTTTTCTCGATACCAAACGTGAAAATGCCGATGAAAAAATCCGCATCAAAACACTCTCGCTCGGCGTGGTGATCCCGGATATCACCTTCCGTCTGGCCAAAGAAAATGCGCAGATGGCGCTTTTTTCACCATATGACGTAGAACGCCTTTACGGCACAGCATTGGGTGATATCGCGATCAGCGAACGCTATGACGAACTGGTTGCCGACACGCGCGTGCGCAAAAAATACATTAATGCCCGCGACTTCTTCCAGCGACTGGCAGAGATCCAGTTCGAGTCTGGCTACCCCTACATTATGTTTGAAGATACGGTGAATCGTGTGAATCCGATTGCCGGTCGCATCAATATGAGCAACCTGTGCTCGGAGATTTTACAGGTCAACAGTCCATCAACCTATGATGAGGCACTGGGCTATACGCAGGTAGGGCATGATATTTCCTGCAATCTTGGATCGCTGAACATTGCCCATACCATGGATTCACCTGACTTTGGTCGTACCGTTGAAACCGCCGTGCGTGGCTTAACCGCCGTCTCGGACATGAGTCATATTCGCAGCGTTCCTTCCATTGAAGCCGGGAACAGCGCGTCACACGCCATTGGTCTCGGGCAGATGAACCTGCATGGTTATCTGGCGCGGGAAGGAATCGCCTACGGTTCACCCGAAGGGCTGGATTTCACCAATCTGTATTTTTACACCATCACCTGGCATGCGTTGAATACATCGATGAAACTGGCCCGCGAACGCGGAAAATCTTTTGCCGGATTTAGTCAGTCACGCTATGCCAGCGGCGAGTACTTTTCCCAGTATTTGCAGGGAGACTGGCAGCCTAAAACAGAGAAAGTCCGCGCACTGTTTGCCACGAGCGGCATTACATTGCCAACCCGGGAGATGTGGCTGCAACTACGGGATGATGTGATGCGCTACGGCATCTATAACCAGAATTTACAGGCCGTTCCGCCGACCGGTTCGATCTCCTATATCAACCACGCAACCTCAAGCATTCACCCGATTGTATCGAAAGTGGAAATTCGCAAAGAGGGTAAAACCGGGCGCGTTTACTACCCGGCCCCGTTTATGACCAACGAGAATTTGGCCCTGTATCAGGATGCCTACGAGATTGGCCCACAGAAGATTATTGATACCTACGCCGAAGCGACACGGCATGTTGATCAGGGACTCTCACTGACGCTTTTTTTCCCCGATACCGCTACCACTCGAGATATCAACAAGGCACAGATCTACGCCTGGCGTAAGGGTATCAAATCGTTGTACTACATACGGTTACGCCAGTTGGCGCTGGAAGGAACCGAAATTGAGGGTTGCGTGTCATGCGCACTGTAAGGAGAACAGCATGAAACTATCTCGCGTCAGCGCCATCAACTGGAACAAGATTGAAGATGATAAAGACCTTGAGGTATGGAATCGCCTGACCAGTAACTTCTGGCTACCGGAAAAAGTCCCGCTTTCCAATGACATTCCGGCATGGCAAACGTTGAGCGCTGCCGAGCAGCAGCTCACTATCCGCGTATTTACCGGCCTGACGCTGCTCGACACGATTCAAAATATCGCCGGAGCCCCCGCGCTGATGGCGGATTCAATCACGCCACATGAAGAGGCGGTACTGTCGAATATCAGCTTTATGGAAGCCGTGCACGCGCGCTCCTACAGTTCTATTTTTTCCACGCTTTGTCAGACCAAAGATGTGGATGCAGCTTACCTCTGGAGTGAGAAAAATTCTCCGCTCCAGCACAAGGCACAGATAATTCTGACGCATTACGCCAGCGAGGAACCGCTGAAAAAGAAAATAGCCAGCGTATTTCTCGAATCCTTCCTGTTCTATTCCGGCTTCTGGCTACCGATGTATTTCTCCAGCCGCGGCAAACTGACGAATACCGCTGACCTTATCCGCCTGATCATTCGTGATGAAGCGGTTCATGGTTATTACATTGGCTATAAATACCAAAAAGGTCTGGAGCAAGTTTCACCATCTGCGCGTGAAGCGCTACAGAATTATGCCCTCGATCTGTTGATGGAATTATATGACAACGAAGTTCGTTATACGGAGGAACTGTATGCAAAAACCCCGTGGGTGGAAGACGTCAAAGCCTTTCTCTGCTACAACGCCAATAAGGCGCTAATGAATTTAGGTTATGAGGCCCTGTTCCCGGCAGAAATGGCGGATGTGAACCCGGCAATCCTCGCTGCACTCTCACCCAACGCAGACGAAAACCACGATTTCTTCTCCGGTTCAGGGTCATCTTATGTGATGGGTAAAGCCGTCGAAACAGAAGATGACGACTGGAATTTTTAATGTTTCCTTCCGCGGGAAATACCTTACATTTTCCGCGTTAATATTTTAACGAGATCACATTTTTATCACACAAATATGATTGGGTGATCTACACTCAATATCAGCCGCAATATTCGCCTGTATTTCAACAATTCAGGCGCGTTTTCAGTGTCATTTACAAAAAATATCCCTCAAGGCGCATCCGCGCTCAGCCCTTATATCATGGGAAATCCCGCCATCTGACGTTTGGCAATATTCATGCCACAAACAAATTCAGGGTTGTCTCAGATTCTCAGTATGTTAGGGTAGAAAAAGGTCACTATTTCCATCAGGTAATATATCGATATAAACAAATAACAGGAATCATTCTATTGCATGGCAATTAAATTAGAAGTTAAAAATCTCTATAAGATATTTGGCGAGCATCCCCAGAGAGCGTTCAAATATATTGAAAAAGGACTTTCAAAAGAGCAAATTCTGGATAAAACAGGGCTATCGCTTGGCGTTAAAGACGCCAGTCTGGCCATTGAAGAAGGCGAGATATTTGTCATCATGGGATTATCTGGTTCGGGTAAATCCACAATGGTACGCCTTCTCAATCGCCTGATTGAACCCACCCGCGGACAGGTATTGATAGACGGCGTAGATATTGCCCGAATCTCCGATGCTGAACTTCGCGAGGTGCGCAGAAAAAAGATTGCGATGGTCTTCCAGTCCTTTGCCCTGATGCCGCACATGACGGTGTTGGACAATACGGCGTTCGGTATGGAATTAGCCGGTGTTGCCGCTGAAGAGCGTCGTGAAAAAGCGCTGGATGCGTTACGTCAGGTAGGTCTGGAGAATTACGCGCACGGCTACCCGGATGAACTTTCCGGCGGAATGCGCCAGCGCGTGGGTCTTGCCCGCGCATTAGCCATCAATCCCGATATCTTATTAATGGATGAAGCCTTCTCGGCGCTCGATCCGTTAATTCGCACCGAAATGCAGGATGAACTGGTAAAACTACAGGCGAAGCATCAGCGTACCGTGGTCTTTATTTCCCACGATCTTGACGAAGCGATGCGTATTGGCGACAGAATTGCCATTATGCAAAACGGTGAAGTGGTACAGGTCGGTACACCGGATGAAATCCTGAATAATCCGGCGAATGATTATGTGCGTACCTTCTTCCGTGGCGTAGATATTAGCCAGGTCTTTAGCGCTAAAGATATATCCCGTCGTAGCCCTGAAGGGCTAATTCGTAAAACGCCAGGCGTCGGCCCCCGTTCGGCCCTGCAATTACTGCAGGACAAAGATCGCGAATATGGTTACGTGATTGAACGCGGCAATAAATTCGTCGGCGTGGTGTCGATCGATTCATTAAAAACAGCGTTAAGCCAGGCACAAGGTATTGATGCGGCATTAATCAACGAGCCGCTAGCCGTGGATGCACAAACTCCTCTTAGCGAGTTACTTTCTCATGTCGGTCAGGCCCCGTGCGCGGTGCCGGTTGTCGATGAGGAACAACAGTATGTGGGCATTATTTCAAAACGCATGCTGCTACAGGCTTTAGATCGCGAGGGGGTAAACAATGGCTGATCAAACCAATCCGTGGGATACCACACCTGCGGCCGACAGCGCCGCGCAATCTGCTGATGCCTGGGGGACGCCCGCAGGCGCACCTGCCGACGGCACTAGCGCAGACTGGCTGACCAGTGCACCTGCACCGGCACCAGAACATTTCAATATTATGGATCCATTCCATAAAACGCTGATCCCGCTGGATAGCTGGGTCACCGAAGGGATCGATTGGGTGGTCACCCATTTCCGTCCTGTCTTCCAGGGCATTCGTGTCCCGGTGGATTACATACTTAATGGCTTTCAGCAACTCCTGCTGGGCATGCCTGCGCCGGTGGCAATTATCCTGTTTGCCCTGATCGCATGGCAAATTTCCGGTATCGGAATGGGCACCGCCACGCTGATTTCACTGATTGCTATCGGTGCTATCGGTGCCTGGTCGCAGGCAATGATCACCCTGGCGCTGGTGCTAACCGCGTTGCTGTTCTGCGTGGTGATAGGCCTGCCAATGGGGATCTGGCTGGCGCGCAGCCCGCGTGCGGCGAAGATTGTACGCCCTCTGCTGGATGCCATGCAGACTACGCCCGCGTTCGTCTATCTGGTACCGATCGTCATGCTGTTCGGTATTGGCAACGTCCCCGGCGTCGTGGTGACAATTATCTTCGCCCTGCCGCCCATCGTGCGTCTGACCATTCTGGGGATTAATCAGGTCCCGGCCGATCTGATCGAGGCCTCACGCTCCTTTGGTGCCAGCCCGCGTCAGATGCTGTTTAAAGTGCAGTTGCCGCTGGCGATGCCCACGATTATGGCAGGGGTGAACCAGACGCTGATGCTGGCACTCTCCATGGTGGTTATCGCGTCGATGATCGCCGTCGGTGGGCTGGGTCAGATGGTTTTGCGCGGTATCGGTCGTCTGGACATGGGTCTGGCTACCGTTGGCGGTGTGGGGATCGTGATCCTCGCCATCATTCTGGACCGTCTGACACAGGCCGTAGGCCGCGACTCGCGTAGCCGCGGTAACCGTCGCTGGTACACCACCGGTCCGGTTGGGCTTCTCACCCGCCCTTTCACTAAGTAGTTCACCCGTTGCCCGGTAACACCTTGCTTACCGGGCCTACAATTCATTAGCTTACACAAAATCGTTCAAGTTGCATCGCGGCGGCAAACGAATGTATCCCCTGGAGCGTACCAGTAGACGTGACTGGGGGCCGGAGTGCAGCCAACTAAGAGGTAGCTTGAAGGATGAAGTGTAATAAGGAACAACGATGCGACATACCGTAATTTTTGCCACAGCGTTTGCCACCCTTGTCTCCACCAGCGCTTTCGCTTCTGACCTGCCGGGCAAAGGCATCACTGTACAACCTATCCAGAGCACCATCTCTGAAGAGTCCTTCCAGACGCAGTTAGTTAGCCGTGCGCTGGAGAAACTGGGCTACACCGTAAATAAGACAAGCGAAGTCGACTACAACGTCGGCTATACCTCTATTGCCTCTGGCGATGCGACGTTTACCGCCGTGAACTGGCAGCCGCTACATGATGATATGTACGCTGCTGCGGGCGGAGATAAAAAATTCTATCGCGAGGGGGTATTCGTAACAGGCGCTGCACAGGGTTATCTGATCGATAAGAAAACCGCTGAGCAGTACAAAATCACCAATATTGCCCAGCTAAAAGATCCAAAAATCGCCAAAATCTTTGATACCAACGGCGACGGTAAAGCTGACATGATGGGCTGCTCGCCGGGCTGGGGTTGTGAAGCCGTGATTAACCACCAGAACAAAGCGTTCGATCTGGAAAAAACAGTCGAGGTCAGCCACGGTAACTATGCAGCAATGATGGCTGACACCATTACCCGCTTTAAAGAAGGCAAACCAATCCTGTACTACACCTGGACACCATACTGGGTCAGTGACGTGATGAAACCGGGCAAAGATGTCGTCTGGCTGCAGGTCCCGTTCTCTTCTCTGCCCGGTGAACAGAAAGATATCGATACCAAACTGCCGAACGGCGCGAACTATGGCTTCCCGGTAAACACCATGCACATTGTCGCGAACAAGGCCTGGGCGGAGAAAAACCCGGCTGCGGCGAAACTGTTTGCCATCATGAAATTGCCACTGGCAGATATCAACGCGCAGAACGCAATGATGCATGATGGTAAAGCCTCAGAAGCTGACGTTCAGGGCCACGTTGATGGCTGGATCAAAGCCCACCAGCAGCAGTTCGACGGCTGGGTAAAAGAAGCGCTGGCTGCGCAGAAATAACCCACTCATCGGCCTGACAAGCATAGCGCTCTCAGGCCCAGTCACCACACCAAAGCCGGATGGCGGCGCGATGCGCCTTATCCGGCCTACACGCCTTCCCCTCACCGCACAATCCATCACCCAACAAATCAGCAACATTTAATCACTTCCGTTATGATTGTTTTCTGCAACCCATTATTCAGTTGAAAACAATGACCAAACCCACTCACGGGCTTAGCCCGGCACTGATTGTTTTAATGTCTGTGGCGACCGGCCTCGCCGTTGCCAGTAACTATTACGCCCAGCCACTGCTCGACACCATCGCGCGAAACTTTTCGCTGTCGGCCAGTACTGCGGGCTTTATCGTCACTGCAGCACAGCTTGGCTACGCTGCGGGGCTACTGTTTCTGGTACCGCTTGGCGATATGTTTGAACGTCGGATGCTGATTGTCTCAATGACACTGTTAGCCGCAGGTGGCATGTTGATTACTGCCAGCAGTCAGTCGCTGGGGATGCTTATCCTCGGCACTGCGCTAACCGGGTTGTTCTCCGTTGTCGCACAGATCCTTGTTCCGCTGGCGGCGACGCTCGCCACACCAGACAAGCGCGGTAAAGTCGTTGGTACGATTATGAGCGGCCTGTTGCTGGGGATTTTGCTGGCGCGAACTGTTGCAGGGTTGCTGGCGAATCTCGGCGGTTGGCGCACCGTGTTTTGGGTGGCCTCAGTATTGATGGCGCTGATGGCGATTGCCCTGTGGCGTGGTTTGCCGAAGATGAAATCAGAGACCCATCTTAACTACCCGCAGCTATTGGGCTCCGTGTTTAGCCTGTTTATCCACGATAAATTACTCCGCACCCGCGCGATGCTGGGCTGCCTGACCTTTGCCAACTTCAGTATCCTCTGGACATCAATGGCATTTTTACTCGCCGCACCGCCGTTTAACTATTCAGAGGGAATGATTGGCCTGTTCGGTCTGGCAGGTGCTGCCGGTGCGTTAGGCGCTCGTCCGGCGGGCGGTTTTGCCGATAAGGGTAAATCACATCTCACAACTACCGCAGGCCTGCTGTTACTGTTGCTCTCCTGGCTGGCTATCTGGCTTGGACATACTTCAGTGCCGATGCTGATTATCGGTATCCTGGTACTGGACCTGACCGTTCAGGGGGTACATATCACCAACCAGACGGTGATCTATCGCATTCACCCGGACGCGCGTAATCGTCTGACTGCCGGGTACATGACCAGCTATTTCATTGGTGGTGCGGCAGGTTCTCTGATTTCAGCCTCAGCCTGGCAGCATGCTGGCTGGGCTGGCGTTTGTCTGGCAGGTGTGACCGTTGCCGTACTCAACCTGCTGGTCTGGTGGCGAGGTTTTCACCGCCAGGAAGCCGTAAATTAAGCGTATAACGTCTGTTTACCTTTGATTGGGCTCCT
Organism: Citrobacter sp. Cu233; assembly: GCF_030332225.1. GTDB lineage: Bacteria > Pseudomonadota > Gammaproteobacteria > Enterobacterales > Enterobacteriaceae > Citrobacter. The sequence goes on along the minus strand of NZ_JAOWIF010000041.1, from coordinate 8,908 downwards.
CAGGGTGTTAAGGAGCCCATCAGTCTGCTAAGGTTATAACTCATTGAGCCAGGTTATTTTAATTTCGGTAATGAAGCCTATAATCCTATGGAAAGCCCTGTTCCCCAGTCTGAATTCCGTTCTGCAACGTTAACTGAAGGATTCAAAGACAGCCTACCGATAGTTATCAGTTATATTCCGGTTGCATTTGCATTTGGCATGAATGCGACTCGCCTGGGCTTTACTCCCGTTGAAAGCGTTTTTTTCTCCTGCATCATTTACGCCGGCGCCAGCCAGTTTGTCATCACAACCATGCTCGCCGCAGGCAGCTCACTGTGGGTCGCGGCTCTGACCGTCATGGCGATGGATGTTCGCCACGTTTTGTACGGCCCATCTTTACGTAGCCGTATCGCCCGACAGCTGAGCAAACCTAAAAGCGCGCTATGGGCCTTTGGCCTCACCGACGAAGTCTTTGCCGCTGCAACGGCGAAGCTGGTGCGGGATAACCGGCGCTGGAGTGAAAACTGGATGATCGGCATCGCGCTATGCTCCTGGGCTTCCTGGGTACTTGGCACGGTTATCGGCGCATTTTCCGGCACTGGCTTACTGAAGGGGTTCCCGGCGGTAGAAGCTGCGCTGGGGTTTATGCTCCCGGCACTGTTTATGAGTTTTCTGCTTGCCTCTTTCCAGCGTAAGCAAACGCTATGCGTCACGGCAGCATTAGCCGGTGCGCTGGCTGGCGTGATGCTGTTTTCCATCCCGGCAGCCATCCTGGCAGGCATAGCCTGCGGATGCCTGACCGCGCTCGTTCAGTCGTTCTGGCTGGGAGGCCCTGATGAGCTATGAGGTTCTGCTGCTCGGTCTGCTGGTCGGCTGCGTCAATTTCTGTTTTCGCTATTTACCACTGCGTCTGCGAATGGGGAATGTACGCCCGACAAAACGCGGAGCCACTGGAATATTACTCGACACCATCGGTATTGCATCAATTTGCGCCCTGCTGGTGGTGTCTACCGCGCCAGAGGTGATGCACGACGCTCGTCGTTTTGTGCCTACGCTGGTGGGGTTTGTGGTACTGGGTGCAAGCTTCTATAAGACCCGCAGCATCATCATTCCGACCCTACTGAGTGCTCTGGGCTATGGATTAGCCTGGAAAATGCTGTTTGTTTCATAGATGAAAATAATCATTTTAAATAAATAATACATTTACTTTATTTGTCACTGTCGTTACTATATCGGCTGAAATTAATGAGGTTATACCCAAATGGATAGTTCGTTTACGCCCATTGAACAAATGCTAAAATTTCGCGCCAGCCGCTACGAAGAGTTCCCTTATCAGGAAGTGCTTCTGACTCGTCTTTGCATGCATATGCAGGGCAAGCTGCTGGAAAACCGCAATAAGATGCTGAAAGCTCAAGGGATTAACGAGACGTTGTTTATGGCGTTGATTACGCTGGAGTCTCAGGAAAACCACAGTATTCAGCCTTCTGAACTGAGTTGCGCACTTGGCTCGTCACGGACTAACGCCACCCGCATCGCGGATGAGTTAGAAAAGCGTGGCTGGATCGAGCGTCGCGAAAGCGATAACGATCGCCGCTGTCTGCATCTGCAATTGACCGAAAAAGGCCATGCTTTTTTGCAGGAGGTATTACCGCCTCAGCACAACTGCCTTCATCAGCTTTGGTCATCTCTCAGCACCACCGAAAAAGATCAACTTGAGCACATCACCCGTAAACTTCTGACCCGTCTTGATCAGATGGAGCAGGATGGCGCGGTATTAGAAGCGCTGCGCTAACGCGCTGACTCGCTCAGAAATCCAGATTTAAAAATGAAAAACCGACAGGCCAGCACGCACAGTGCTGGCCTTTCTGATAAACAGGTCGGCCCCAGCCGATGTGAAAAAAATAAGATCGTGGAGAACAACATGAGCGCAAATGCGGAGACTCAAACCCCGCAGCAACCGGTCAAGAAGAATGGCAAACGTAAAAGTATGCTGCTCCTGCTGACCTTGCTCTTTATTATCATTGCCGTGGCATATGGGATTTATTGGTTTTTAGTACTGCGTCATATCGAAGAGACAGACGATGCTTACGTGGCAGGGAACCAGGTTCAAATTATGGCGCAGGTATCAGGCAGCGTGACGAAAGTCTGGGCTGATAACACTGACTTTGTAAAACAGGGCGATGTACTGGTCACTCTCGATCAGACAGATGCCAAACAGGCATTTGAAAAAGCCAAAACTGCGCTGGCGTCCAGCGTGCGCCAGACACACCAGTTGATGATCAACAGCAAGCAACTGCAGGCAAGCATTGAAGTGCAGAGAACCGCGCTGGCCCAGGCACAAAGCGACTTTAACCGCCGTGTCCCACTGGGTAACGCCAACCTGATTGGCCGCGAAGAACTGCAACATGCCCGCGATGCCGTCGCCAGCGCTCAGGCTCAGCTTGATGTCGCTATCCAACAATATAATGCGAACCAGGCAATGATTCTGGGTAGCAAGCTGGAAGATCAGCCTGCTGTACAACAGGCTGCCACCGAAGTGCGTAATGCCTGGCTGGCACTGGAACGTACCAAAATTGTCAGTCCGATGACCGGCTACGTTTCCCGTCGTGCCGTGCAGCCTGGCGCACAAATTAGCCCCACGACGCCGCTGATGGCAGTTGTTCCGGCGACTAATCTGTGGGTGGATGCCAACTTCAAAGAAACACAGCTGGCGCACATGCGTATTGGCCAACCGGCGACCGTTATCAGTGATATTTACGGTGATGATGTGAAATACACCGGGAAAGTCGTCGGCCTGGATATGGGGACGGGCAGCGCGTTCTCCTTGCTGCCGGCGCAAAACGCGACCGGTAACTGGATCAAAGTCGTCCAGCGTTTGCCGGTACGTATCGAACTGGATGCACAGCAACTGGCACAACATCCACTGCGTATTGGTTTGTCGACACTGGTTACGGTAGATACCGCTAATCGTGACGGGCAGATCCTGGCAAGCCAGGTCCGCACAACGCCAGTATCAGAAAGTAATGCACGTGAAATCAACCTTGATCCGGTCAATAAGATGATCGAAGAGATCGTGCAGGCCAACGCGGGCTAATTCAAAGGTGCGTGTGATGCAACAGCAAAAACCGCTGGAAGGCGCGCAGCTCGTCATTATGACGATTGCGCTGTCCCTGGCGACATTCATGCAGGTGCTGGACTCCACCATTGCTAACGTGGCGATCCCCACTATCGCCGGGAACCTCGGCTCTTCGCTGAGCCAGGGAACCTGGGTGATCACCTCATTCGGGGTGGCGAATGCTATCTCTATTCCGATCACCGGCTGGCTGGCAAAACGCGTTGGCGAAGTAAGACTATTCATGTGGTCAACTATCGCCTTCGTCATTGCGTCATGGGCATGTGGGATGTCCACCAGCCTGAACATGCTGATTTTCTTCCGCGTCATTCAGGGTATTGTCGCCGGTCCGTTAATTCCGCTCTCGCAAAGCCTGTTACTGAATAACTATCCTCCCGCCAAACGCTCCATTGCCCTCGCGCTCTGGTCGATGACGGTGATTGTTGCCCCGATATGTGGCCCAATTCTTGGGGGCTATATCAGCGACAACTATCACTGGGGCTGGATATTTTTCATCAACGTGCCAATCGGTGCTGTAGTGGTATTGATGACGCTGCAAACCCTGCGCGGTCGGGAAACCAAAACCGAGCAGCGGCGTATCGACGCCATTGGTCTGGCACTGCTGGTCATTGGTATCGGCAGTTTGCAGATTATGCTCGACCGCGGCAAAGAATTGGACTGGTTCGCCTCGCAGGAAATTATCATCCTGACGGTGGTTGCCGTGGTGGCAATCAGCTTCCTCATCGTCTGGGAGCTTACCGACGAGCACCCCATTGTCGATCTCTCGCTGTTTAAGTCGCGTAACTTTACCATCGGCTGTCTGTGTATCAGTCTGGCCTATATGCTCTACTTCGGCGCAATCGTCCTGTTGCCGCAGTTATTGCAGGAGGTGTACGGATATACGGCAACCTGGGCAGGTCTGGCGTCTGCGCCGGTTGGGGTGATTCCGGTGATCCTGTCGCCGATTATCGGCCGTTTCGCACACAAACTGGATATGCGTCGGCTGGTTACGTTCAGCTTCATCATGTATGCCGTCTGTTTCTACTGGCGTGCGTGGACGTTCGAACCCGGTATGGATTTTGGCGCATCGGCCTGGCCGCAGTTTATTCAGGGGTTCGCGGTAGCTTGCTTCTTTATGCCACTGACCACCATCACGCTATCGGGTTTACCGCCTGAACGTATGGCGGCGGCATCGAGCCTGTCTAACTTTACGCGAACGCTGGCGGGTTCTATTGGTACATCGATCACCACAACGATGTGGACTAGCCGTGAGTCTCTGCACCACGCGCAACTGACGGAGTCAGTAAATCCTTATAATCCTAATGCACAGGCTATGTATAACCAGCTGCAGGGATTAGGGATGACCAAAGAACAGGCATCCGGCTGGCTGGCGCAGCAAATCACCAACCAGGGGCTGATTATTTCGGCTAACGAAATCTTCTGGATGTCTGCTGGGATCTTCCTCGTGCTACTCGGCCTGGTGTGGTTTGCCAAACCGCCATTCGGTGCAGGCAGTGGCGGCGGCGGCGCGCACTAACAGAACGTAAAATGGCCCTTGATGGGATAATGCCGGTCACTTAAGGTGACCGGCATTATTTTTTAAGGGATATTTGACCTTTTCTCCCTCACTTCCCTCGCATACTCCCGCCCCCGCCGTGAGGGCTGTTTCAGCATCGCTGCGCTGCTGTAAAAGTGCTTCAGATGACTCTGGATGGCTCCCGGAGATGACCACGGCTGTCCGATTAGTAACCGTAATATCTCTGATACCGCGCCGCTAAAACTCAGGTGATAAGACAGAGAATCTCCACGCTATTTTGATCATCTGGTACCGTACAAGGTTATACGTCGGATGGCGGTGTATCGCTGACGTCCTGGCAGCCAGCCGATTTTTTCAGTCATAATGCCGCAGGGTGAACAGCGCAGACGGCAAACAGGCACATCCAGCCAGACCTTCCAGTTGAGCAGTTCACGCTCCTTGACACGCCGTCAGGGGAGTATCGTGAATATGCGGAATATTGCAGTTGCATCCACGACAACATGGCTGTGGGAAAGTCAGGGGCTGAAGGCGGATGAGCGGGGTATCGTGGGCAATTTCAGTGCAGGAAAAGACACTGAATCCTTTCCAGAAAAGAGAAGTCTGGTTAGCATTCATAGTAACGGCAGTTTTGAAGGTTCAGGGTGTGTTTTGGCGAATACAAACCTAAACGTTCTGACTGCCGTTTTCTATTGGTTCACGCTAACCTGCAATGAACCTTTTTTTGCCCGGTAACTCGTTGCTTACCGGGCCTGCACTCAGCACAATTCTGTCGGTCAGATAGTATGTGTAAGTACCATCTTTCAGCATGACAACTAAATATGCAGTTCCTGCAATTTCTCTTTCGGCAGCGCCAACTCTTCATTGCTGTTAACGCGAACATCACGTTCCAGAATATGACGAGCAATATCCTGCGCTTCGCTGAGGGAGTGCATCTGATACGTACCGCACTGGTAGACGTTCAGTTCCGGGATCTGATTCTGATCCTGTACTTTCAACACATCTGCCATTGCCGCTTTCCAGGCATCAGCTACGCGTTGTTCGTCCGGCGTTCCAATCAGGCTCATGTAGAAGCCGGTACGGCAACCCATTGGCGAAATATCAATAATCTCGACACCATTGCCATTCAGGTGGTTACGCATAAAACCAGCAAACAGGTGTTCCAGCGTATGAATACCTTTCTCAGGCATCACTTCTTTGTTCGGAATGCAGAAACGCAGATCAAACACGGTGATAGCGTCGCCATGCGGGGTGTTCATCGTTTTTGCAACCCGGACTGCAGGAGCTTCCATCCGGGTGTGATCGACAGTAAAACTATCTAACAACGGCATTTAGCCACCTCCGATAAATTTTTTTAAAATATTCTGAACTCTTTGTTCCGGGGCGAGTCTGAGTATATGAAAGACGCGCATTTGTTATCATCATCCCTGTTTTCAGAGATGAAATTTTGGCCACTCCCGAGTGGCCTTTTTCTTTTGTATCAGGCGTGCTTTTCCAGCCACACACCAAACGGCTCAGTATCTGCCGCTTCAATTTCCTGCTGACGACGCTTAGAAGCCGCACTTTCAGCAATAAATTCTTCTTCCTGTAGCAGTTCCAACGGTTCTTCGCGCAGCAGGTTACGGTAGGCTTCACCCAACGCTTTACCCGTGCCGCCAATACCTGTATCAATCATAGACCGCAGGATACGCGCTGAGAATGTCAGCTCAGGATTATCAAAGCAGGCAACCAGTTCGTCACAGACTTTTTGATATTCCTCTCCCCCGTGAATGCTGTCCAGCGTTTGTGCCACCCGTTTCAGGTCACGGAACAGATCTTTACCCACTTTAGGCAGCGGGAACTGAGCTGTTTCACAACCAATGCCTAACGTCAGACCTGGCTTGCGCCCTTCCAGAATAACGCGATTCCAGTTAGTACGCGTACACAGCAGCTCGTCGCTACTCATTTCCGGGGCATCTGCCAGAACACACCAAACCATGAACAAATCGAGGAAGCGTACCTGCTGTTCATCTACGCCGATTGGCGAGAATGGGTTGATGTCAAGTGAACGCACTTCAATGTACTCAATGCCGCCGCGTAGAAGTGCATCAGATGGCGTTTCACCGCTGCGAGTCACGCGTTTCGGACGAATTGGCGCATACAGTTCATTTTCGATCTGTAAAACGTTGCTGTTGATTTGCAAGCGCTTACCGTCTTTCTCCAGACCGATCGCCGCGTACTCCTCAGAAGGCGTTTTAATCGCACGCTTCAATCCTGCCACATATTCATGCAGGGAGTTAAACGTAATTCCGAGATTGCTTTGCGACTTATTGGTATAACCCAGGTCACTCAGACGCAGCGACGTGGCATAAGGCAGGTAATACATACCACAATCGGTTTTTTCAAACGGCAGCGTTGTCGGTTTTCCTTGCAGGAAGGAGGAACAAATTGCTGGCGAAGCACCAAACAGATACGGGATCACCCACCCGAAACGGTAGTAGTTGCGGATCAAACGGAAATACCCAGCGGACACTTTTTCTTTAACGTCTTCATCACTATCTGTTACACCACATTTCGCCTGCCAGAAAGCCATCGGCAGCGAGAAGTTATAGTGTACGCCGGAGATAGTCTGCATCAACGCACCGTAACGGTTTTTGAGGCCTTCACGGTAAAGGGTTTTCAGACGACCGATATTCGAAGTACCGTACTGCGCCAACTCGATATCCTGACCTTCGGCAATATAGCAAGGCATGCTCAGCGGCCACATACGCTCATCGCCAAGGTTTCTGGCTGTATAGCGGTGCAGATCGCGCATGAACGTGAGCATTTTGTGAATATCGTCACCCGGTGGAGTAATAAACTCCAGCAGCGTTTCGGCAAAGTCAGTGGTTATCCATTTATGCGTTAGCGCTGAGCCTAACACTTCAGGATGACCTGTTGTTGCCAATGAACCATCAGCATTAACACGCAGCGTTTCACGCTCGAGCCCGCGTTGAATCCCCTCTAATGCATGAGGATGTTTTTCCAGCCAGGCCAGCGCCTGTGATACGTTCGGGATCAAATTGACCTCCCGCCTGTCAAAATCGTTTTAATTAGCATAATGGTATTGGTCACCCTGAAGGTTATTCCACAACACAATTAGTGCCACCACATAATGCCTTGCGTCGTAACCGCCGCGACCACAACATAGCGCAGCGCTTTGCCAAGACATAAAAAAAAGATCACCGGCCCCCACGAGATGCGCATCCATCCCGCTAACAAGCACAGTAAATCACCCACAACCGGCATCCAGCTTAATAATAGTGTGACAGCGCCATAGCGCTTCAGCCAGCCAGTGGCTTTCTCTTGCCAGCGCGATGTTTTACGCAACGGAAAGAAACGCCCAAGGATAACGTTAGTTAACCCTCCAAGGCTATTACCCATTGTTGCTGTTAAAACTAAGACCCAGGGATGACTCGCTCCAGAAACCAGTAAGGCAACTAAAACAACTTCAGAATTACCAGGTAATAGCGTGGCGCTGAGAAAGCTGCTGGCAAACAGTGAAAGTAGCGACAGTCCATCACTCACAGTAACCGAACATCCACGGCATCCATTCCTGCCGCACGCGCTGCTTGCAACCCAAAATCGGCATCTTCAAACACAACGCAACGAGCCGGAACAACGCCCATACGCTCAGCACATAACAAGAAGGTATCAGGAGCCGGTTTATGGCGTTGTACGTGATCGGCCGCGACCACGGCATCAAAATAATGACGCAGCCCAAGGTGAGTGAGCAGAACTTCTGCAATCGCACTTTCGCTCCCTGTGCCAACTGACATAGGACGGCGACCATACCAGGCTTTCACAACATCGACCAACGGTAAAGGCTGGACGCTATCCAGCAGCATGCTTTTAACCTTATCGGTTTTTTCACGCGCCAGAGCATGGGGGTCAAGATCGGCATGGTTCAGTTCAATCACCGATTGGGCAATACGCCATGTTGGGGAACCGTTGAGAGCGACCATAGCCTGCTCATCAAAACGTAGCCCATAGCGTCCTAATACCTCATGCCACGCTTTACGGTGCGTAGGCTCGGTATCCAGGATGGTACCATCCATATCAAAAATTAAACCTGCATAACGTTCGTACATCGTCTTCTCACAAGCCGATTAACCAGACGTTATTTTATCGTAATTGATTGATTTTGTCGCTGACAGCGAATTGAGGATTGTTCAGGGAAGATAAGGCGTTAATTCAGGAGAAGATGGTGCATCCGGGAGGATGACTCAGTTACCCTCGCCCTACGGGTCGTTGCTAAAGCAACG
>NZ_JAOWIF010000040.1 GCF_030332225.1 Citrobacter sp. Cu233 | reverse complement strand
TTCACTCTCTAACGGATATGTTATTTTTTATGCATTAAGAGCGAGTAGTAGGATGCTGCTGGGGAGAACATGGATTCAACGAACGACGAAGAAAAACGCATAGAATTTGAAAAATTCATCATTGAAAGGTTTGGTGATGCAGTTGATCTCCGTAGGGCGAAACATGGCAATAACGGATATATATCATGGGAAGCGGCTGTAGCATGGATTGTCTGGCATGAGCACTCATCCCGTCATGAGACAACCTCCGCCAGGAACTGAATTAGTATGGCGGTGCCCGGAGCGTCCTGTCATTCACTATGGATTTCTGCTTATTGGGTTTAGTTTAAACGTGTCGACTCAGCATCTCTGTTCTGGCTAATTAGGACAAAGTCCCGTCGGGGCTTTTTTCGGACCGCACGCCGCAAAGCCATACACTTTATATCCCTTTTCTTCCATGCAGCTCAGGATGTGATCGCGCCTGGTATTAAAACTCTCAAATGTCTCTCCAGGTTCTATTCCATTCAGACTCCAGTTAGCTCCGTCAAGGTTTGCCTTTGGGTTAACACCGCAGGCATACAGATCGACTTTACGTTGTGCAACATTGGTTAAGCCAGAAGCCTCCGGCTTCTGGAATACCTGGACCCAGGGGACATAGTCGTAATTGGATGAGTCCATATCGGCGACCACGCAGCCTGTTAACATCACTACACTCACTAATACCACCCTGTTGATCTTCATAATTGCTCCCTAACCTAAAGTCGTCATCGGATATCAAGTAAACACAATCTTATAAGGGTAGGCAACTTTCTATTCTGGCTCGAAGAGGACAGGCAATCTATGCTGAAGATCGGCTGTGAGCGAAGTATAGTCATTCTTGAACAAAGCATTGTGTCGGATTACAGTGAGATCATTGATTTATAAGTGAGTCGAATCAGAACAGTAGCCAATGAAACAAAAACTTCGCAAACGTAATCAAATCTGGATAACTGATCGGTTCATGAGGACAACAAATAATGTCATTCAATAATAAAAAACTGTTAATTACTCTCTTATCCCTCTGCACATTTCAGACTTATGCAGCACAATGCACTGCGGAAACCTTAGCTAAAAACAAACTGAACAACTTCATCCTTCTGAGCGAGCCGACAAGAACTGAAATTCCTAAATCTGTATCAATCACTATTGATAGTCCTGACGGGTATCTCCGCACATCGGTTCAAAGCAACTTCAGTCAATGCGGTGAATTAATTGGCGGCCGTATGAAAGAGGTCAAAACCTCAACAGGCCAGAAAGCAGTTTTCACGGCAACCTCTGAAATTCAGTTGAATAAAACGGAATTTGGCTGGCGCATCCAGGTGGACTCAAACGGCGTCATAGCCGATAAAAACAGTCAGAAAACCACGCAGGCATATCGGCAGACTCTTGAGGGAATGTACCTGCTTAACGATAAAGGAATTATCAGCCGTGCAGTTAATCGTTCGGTTATCGCGGCCACAAAACCAGAAGATAAAGACAAAACCGTAGTGGGCACAATCGACTACGCCTTCAATTCATCAGGATTACTGGCAAGCGCGGCAAGCAAAGGAAGTATGGCGATAGATAATAATACGATTGTATATAGTTATGATGACAATCATCGCCTGATCAAAACCCAATCACCCTCAACCATAGAAGAGTATGGCTATGATAACGAGGGCCGTGAGTTGACCCTGAGCAAGACCCAGACGTATTTCACCATCGAAAAAAATCTGACCACCTGCGAGGAGTGGAACTCACATGGAGAATGCACACATGCCAATATAGATATCACAATCACCCCAACTGATCGGACAGGTAAACAGTATGTAGACAAACATAACGCAGTAATGACGGCGAAATATGAATACTGGAACTGACCATTTGTAAGTATCCCTGCAAAACGAACCATCAACTTTTAGGGCGTCTCTGGCACTCCAACTTCCGCTCCTGGCAAATAGCAGCCTTCAGCTCCATTATAAGGTGCCAGGGAGGCGGAGGTTCAAATCTTCTCGTGCGACCAAAATTCCCCTTAAGAACCAGCCTGTTATGCTGGTTTTTTATGCGAGGTATTGTTGCGGTAACACCGGGGGTATTATCCCGACGCGAATCGATGTCAGATCACCGGGCAATTATCATTACTCCTACGGTTGATGAAGTATGTCACGATGCCTAATAGTTCGACACCATCCAGCGCCAACCCTTCTAGCGCTTCTCCATCATCAGATATCAGTTCAACTCTTTACCTGGCAATCCCCCTCGAGATCAAAAAAACAATATTTCATCATGTCAATAACCACTAAAAGTTAATGGTTTATCATTCGATTTAACCTTACAATAACCGAACTTTTTCATGTCTTAAGTTTAAGCTGGAGAAAAAATGGAGCTCAGCCGGAGGCAGTTCTTTCGAATCTGCGCGGGTGGTATGGCAGGAACAACTGTTGCATCTCTCGGATTCTTATCATCTTTTTCCGTTCATGCGGAAACACGTCAGTACAAACTCTTAAAAGCAAAAGAGACTCGTAATAACTGTACTTATTGCTCAGTAGGTTGCGGCATGCTGATGTACAGTCTTGGCGATACAGCTAAAAACGTCAAAGAAAGCATCTACCACATTGAAGGTGATCCTGATCATCCGGTCAGCCGCGGTTCTTTGTGTCCGAAAGGTGCTGGCGTGTTGGATTATATTCACAGTGAAACACGCCTGCAGTATCCCGAATATCGCGCCCCTGGTTCTGATAAATGGGAACGTATCAGTTGGGATGATGCCATCAACCGTATCGCGCGGTTAATGAAGGATGATCGCGATGCTAATTTCATCGAGAAAAATGCGCAGGGTGTGACCGTCAATCGCTGGACGACCACAGGCATGCTGTGTTCTTCGGCAGCCAGCAATGAAACCGGTATCCTCGACGACAAATTTACCCGTAGCCTGGGGATGGTCGCCATCGACTGCCAGGCTCGTCTGTGCCATGGTCCAACCGTTTCTGCGCTGGCACCAACGTTTGGTCGTGGCGCAATGACCAACAACTGGGTGGATATTAAAAACGCCAACGTGGTGCTGATTATGGGCGGCAACGCGGCTGAAGCTCACCCAGTTGGTTTTAAATGGGTGGTTGAAGCACAGACCAAAAATGACGCCACCGTTGTGGTGGTCGACCCACGTTTTAACCGTAGCGCCGCTGTTGCCGATCTCTATGCACCGATCCGTGCGGGTTCGGATACCGCGTTCCTGCTGGGTGTCATTCGGTATCTGCTGAAACACAAACGCGTACAGTACGAATACGTACTCCATTACACCAATGCTGCTCTACTGATCCGCGAAGACTATCAGTTCAATGACGGATTATTCAGCGGCTATGACCCTAAAAAACGGCAATATGATAAATCGAGTTGGTTCTATCAGCTTGATGAGCAGGAAAATGCCCTGCGTGATGAAACGCTGAGTCATCCCCGCTGTGTCTGGAATTTACTCAAAACTCATGTCGATCGTTACACCCCGGAAATGGTGAGTCGCCTGTGCGGAACATCGGTGGAGGACTTCAACCGTATTTGCGACATTCTCGCCAGTACCAGCGTACCTGACCGCACCGCGACTATTCTGTACGCGTTGGGCTGGACACACCATTCTGCCGGGGCGCAGATCATTCGTGCGGCCGGAATGCTGCAACTGCTATTGGGCAATATCGGTATGGCTGGCGGTGGCGTAAACGCCCTGCGTGGCCACTCAAACATTCAGGGCTATACTGACCTTGGCTTGCTGTCGACCAACCTCCCCGGGTATATGCCGCTGCCTTCCGAAAAACAGCCGGACTATCAGACCTATATCTCGCAAATTACCCCACCTGCGTTGGGCGTAAATGAAGTGAACTATTGGCAGAATACGCCGAAGTTCTTTGTCAGCATGATGAAAAGCTTCTGGGGTGATCATGCAACTGCGGAAAATAGCTGGGGTTATGACTGGCTGCCTAAATGGGATCGTCTTTATGACGTGATGACTCAGGCCGAGCTGATGCTGGAAGGCAAAATAAACGGCTACATCGTTCAGGGTTTCAATCCACTGGCTGCATTTCCCGATAAAAACAAATCGTCCCGCGCACTTTCGAAGCTGAAGTATATGGTGGTTATCGATCCACTGGTTACCGAATCATCTAACTTCTGGCAGCACCACGGCGAAATGAACGAGGTTAAACCGGAAGATATCCAGACAGAAGTGTTCCGCCTGCCGTCATCCTGTTTTGCAGAAGAGAACGGTTCAATTGCTAACTCTGGACGATGGTTACAGTGGCATTGGGCCGCAGCCGAACCGCCGGGTGAGGCGTTGCATGATGGCAAAATTCTCGGCCGTCTGTTTATGCGTCTGCGTGAGCTATACCAACAGGAAGGCGGTGCGAATCCAGAACCGCTTATGAGCATCAACTGGAACTATAAAGACCCGTATGACCCACATCCGGAAGAAATCGCCCGCGAAGCCAACGGAATAGCGCTGGCAGACCTCTACGATGATAAAGGGCAATTGATCGCGAAGAAAGGTCAACAATTGAGCAGCTTTGCTCAGCTTCGTGATGATGGCTCGACCAGCAGCTTCTGTTGGGTCTACTGTGGAAGCTGGACCGAGCAAGGTAACCAAATGGCCAATCGCGATAACAGCGATCCGTATGGTCTGGGCTGTACGCCAGGTTGGGCATGGTCCTGGCCGGCAAATCGCCGAATTCTCTACAACCGCGCTTCAGCTGACCCTGCCGGCAAGCCATGGGATGTCAAACGGGCCCTTCTACACTGGGACGGTAATAAATGGACCGGAATGGATGTGGCGGACTACAGTCAGGCCGCTCCGGGCAGTAACGTTGGGCCCTTTATCATGAATCCGGAAGGTGTCGCACGTCTGTTTTCGCTCGACAAAATGAACGACGGGCCATTCCCGGAACATTACGAACCCATTGAATCACCTATTGGTACCAACCCGCTTCATCCGGATGTTGTTTCCAGTCCGGTTGTGCGCATCTACCCTGGAGATATCGCTAATATGGGCAAATCCGACATTTTCCCATACGTCGCGACCACGTACTCGATTACCGAGCTATTCCGTCACTGGACTAAACATGCTCTTCTGAACGCCATCGCCCAACCTGATCAGTTCGTCGAAATTGGCGAAGCGCTGGCGAGCAAGAAGGGGATTACGGCAGGCGACACAGTGAAGGTCATGTCCAAACGTGGTTTTATCAAAGCGAAAGCCGTTGTAACCAAACGCCTGCAAACGCTGACAATTGACGGCAGGCAGGTGGATACAATTGGGATCCCATGCCACTGGGGATTTGAAGGGGCTACACGCAAAGGGTTCCTCGCTAACACGCTGACGCCATCCGTCGGCGATGCCAACTCACAAACACCAGAATACAAAGCATTCCTGGTTAACATTGAGCGAGCGTAAGGGAGGATCTAATGGCTATGCAATCACAAGATATTATTAAACGCTCTGCAACCAACAATATTACTCCACCGCCGCATGCACGGGATTTTCGTGCCGAAGTGGCAAAACTCATTGATGTCACGACCTGTATTGGCTGCAAGGGCTGTCAGGTAGCCTGCTCCGAATGGAACGACATCCGCGATGACGTCGGATATTGCACCGGGGTATATGACAACCCTACAGATCTCAGTGCCAAATCCTGGACTGTGATGCGTTTTAGCGAAACCACCCAGAATGAGAAGCTGGAATGGTTGATCCGCAAAGATGGCTGCATGCACTGCGCGGATCCTGGCTGTCTTAAAGCATGTCCGTCTGCAGGAGCAATCATCCAGTACGCCAACGGTATCGTCGATTTCCAGTCTGAGCACTGTATCGGTTGTGGTTACTGTATTGCCGGTTGCCCGTTTAATGTCCCACGGCTGAACCCTGAAGATAATCGTGTCTATAAATGCACGCTCTGTGTGGACAGGATCAGCGTCGGCCAGGAACCAGCCTGTGTGAAAACCTGCCCGACAGGTGCCATCCAGTTTGGCACCAAGAAAGAGATGCTGAACGTAGCGGAAACCCGTGCAACACAACTAAAAAAACGCGGATACACCAACGCGGGTGTGTACAACCCGCAAGGTGTGGGCGGTACTCATGTGATGTATGTTTTGCACCATGCCGATCAGCCGGAACTTTACCATAACTTACCGAACGATCCGCATATTGCTACCCCGGTGAATCTATGGAAAGGGATCCTCAAACCGCTTTCCGCTGCTGGATTTATCGCTACCTTTGCTGGGCTGATTTACCACTATGTAGGGATTGGGCCCAACAAAGAGACAGATGATGAGGAAAACGCTCATGAGTAAAAGCAAAATGATCCTGAGAACGAAGTTCATTGATCGTGCCTGTCACTGGACAGTAGTAATCAGTTTCTTTCTGGTAGCGCTTTCTGGTATCGCTCTGTTCTTCCCTACTCTGCAATGGTTGACCGAAACCTTTGGTACACCGCAGATGGGAAGGATATTGCATCCCTTCTTCGGCGTGCTGATCTTCGTCGTACTGATGTTTATGTTCGTCCGTTTTGTCCATCACAATATCCCTGATAAACAAGATATTCCATGGATTAAAGGTATTGTCGAGGTACTGAAAGGAAATGAACATAAAGTCGCGGATGTCGGGAAATATAATGCCGGACAGAAAATGATGTTCTGGAGCATCATGAGCCTGATCTTTGTACTACTGGTGACGGGTGTCATTATCTGGCGACCTTACTTTACCCATTATTTTCCAATCGTCGTCGTTCGCTGGAGTTTATTGATTCACGCAACTGCGGCTATCGTGCTGATCCACGCTATTTTGATTCATATGTATATGGCGTTCTGGGTGAAAGGCTCCATCACCGGCATGATCGAAGGAAAAGTCAGTCGACGGTGGGCTAAGAAACATCATCCTCGCTGGTATCGTGATGTTGAAGCGGCTGAAAAAGAAGTACAAGAAAAGACCAAATAACATCCATGAATCTCAGGTTCTCGTATACGACAGAAAGGTAAAAATAAGCTCAACCCTGAACATAAAAATGTGATTAACACTGTAGCGTCAGTCATTACTCTGGCGCTATTTTTTTCACTGGTTTTTCCCATTTTTTCTCAACGGTATGTGTCACTATCAACAGGAAGGGTTACTTCTTGAATAATAGCCGAGAGATAGGGATTTTAACCTCGGTAGACTTGTACCTAACCCGGTTTTCGATACCGAATTTATTGTCAACACGTTAACTTTCCGTGCTGGTGTATCCGCAATATTACACTTATTATAAATCAATGAGTTACGAGTTTACCCATACTTAATAAACCAAAATTTTCTGAGCTTAAACCTGTGCTTCATAGTTACAGTCGGGAGATATGTGCGGAAGATTTTCCCGATCAATCATGTCAGCTAAGAGCGAGAAGCAGACAGGGGCCGTTGGTTGTTGTATAACGATTTTATTTAGATTGGCAGTGTGATGAGAAAGGAAAGATGGGCAAAGAAAACAGAGATGATTTTTCTTCCAAGACTAAGCAAGCTTTAGCAGCAAGAGCGAATTTTAGATGTTCTTTTACAGGCTGCGCCCAGATTACATGTGGACCCAGTCATGAGTCTGGTTCTGCGGTGAATAACACCGGCGTTGCTTCTCATATTTATGCTGCAGCTCCTGGTGGCAGGCGATACAGAAGTGATATGACCTCTGAAGAACGTTCCGATATCACTAATGGTATTTGGTTATGCGTAACCCATTCTGTAATGATTGATAGAGATGAAGTAATATTTACTCCGATGTATCATTTCAAATGAAAGAGGAACATGAACGTAAGATTCAACATGAACATTTAAAGTTACCGGAAGAAGCCAAATCCGAGTTGTTTAGGTTAGGTAGTCAATTAATTTTTACTGGAGAATTATTATCAGTTGAACCCACCTCATGGAATATAAAACTTGATGAATACATTTCTGGTGATAAGTTTGACATTTTAAATGTGATAAATTGCTTCGAGGATCTTACTAATGAAGGGAAATGTATAATTTCAGAATCACTTAGTGATGCCCGTTTACTCACAATTCCCCCTAGAATAGTTTTTACATCTGCTGGCCTAATTTTAGAGTTAAAAGTATCACCAAGAACCAAACGAATTAGTGGTCATAACCTTGGGAGTGATTTGGCTTTAGATGATACTGGTGATCTTCTTATTGAAAACGGTGATATTAAGATCATTTCAGGCATAGATAGACTATCACAGCATCTCATGTTTTGCCTATCAACGCAGAAAGGAGAAGTTTACGGACAGCCTCAAATTGGAGTAAACCTTTTTGAATATTATAATTTGTTCAAGTGCACTACTTGGCTTGAGCGGATTTTAAAACTTGAGGTGATTTATCATTCGGCTTTAGGCACAGAAAACCATTTGCCGGTGGAAAGACAAACCACTCTTGAGTGTATTGATCGAGTAGAAGATTTTTATGTGGTCAGTGACATTTTAGATAAAGATTTTTTTACTGTCTTTATCAGTGTGCAGGTAAAAGATTATGGGCTTTGGGAAGGTGAAGTAAAAATCTATCTTGATAAAAATGCTAAATTGCTATCGATTTGACCGACTAACCTCATAGATTGATAAACATACATATAAATTTACGCCAAAGTCTGTAATTGGCACAGGGCTGCTGTTGCTGCCCTGACAACCTTAGACTTCAATCGATTCAGAGATCTCAAACACCATGTCAATTTCAATGCCCAAATTGTGAACGGAGCTTCACAGGTTCTTGTAACCAGATAGTCGTGTGCATGGCTAAAAGGTCTATGTCCGCTCTTGGCACTAACCAGCCCCATTGCGATTGAAAAATATGAATGAAAGTTGGATAACGCTTTGCCTCATGGTTACACAGTTGCTCATTGATGAGGCGTTAGTGAGGGAGAATCTCTCGGGGTTATGCCAGCAGAAACAAATGGCGGCTTAATAAAACACTGCTAATTCAACCCGCTACGGCTGGTTTTCTTTTTTTACTCCTGACAGAAAATTAACAATTTGTGCTCTTAAAACGTTGATCATTTCCGTGCACAGGAATTCTGTATAAAAACACAGTATGTGCAATGGAGGCCATTATGAAAGTTGAATTAACCATTGATCGCATGAAAGAACTTCCTCTTCAAACATTTCCTGAACAGTACGGCTTATCTGCTTTTTCTCATGCTTGCGTTATTTTTTGGGGGCAGATTTGGGGGCAAAATGGCATTTGGGTGTAATTAAGGGCATTAAAAAGCCCGTAAATGTCTGCACCTGACCGCATAGTAAAAAAGCTAAGCCACTGATTATGTTGTAATTGCATGATTTGATTAAACTTTTAAAAGCTATCGCATAAATAGACATTATCTATACATCTTTTAGCGTTTGACCTGCCGGAACGATTACGCATTCATAATCTATTATTAATCAATGTATTGAACAAAAAAATCCATCCCTGTTAACCCTCGCCGCAGGGTCTATGCTTAATAAAAGTCGTCAAAAAGGGCGGTTAACCCGAATGCCCCTGCTGTTGAGGGGTTGAAGTGATAATCATTATCACTAACATGGTGTTATAGCGTGAAAGCTAATGACTCGAGGTAACCCTATGGAATTGCATTCAGGAACATTTAATCCCAACGATTTTGCGTGGCGCGGGCTGACGTTAACGCCAGCGGCAGCGGCGCATATTCGGGAACTGGTGGCAAGGCAACCCGATATGTTGGGCGTGCGGTTAGGCGTGAAACAAACCGGGTGCGCGGGATTCGGTTATGTGCTGGACACCGTCAAGCAACCTGAGAAAGACGATCTGCTATTTGAAACAGAGGGCGCCAGACTTTATGTCCCGTTACAGGCGATGCCGTTTATCGATGGAACTGAAGTCGATTTCGTTCGTGAAGGATTAAATCAGTTATTTAAATTTCATAACCCGAAAGCCCAGAACGAATGTGGCTGTGGCGAAAGTTTTGGGGTATAGGCGGTACTATGTCTCGTAACACTGAAGCAACTGACGATGTCAACACCTGGGCTGGCGGGCACCTCAACTACAAAGAGGGGTTCTTTACCCAACTCAAAACTGATGAACTGGCCAAAGGGATCAACGAAGAGGTTGTACGGGCAATTTCGGCAAAACGAAATGAACCCGACTGGATGCTGGAATTCCGTCTGAATGCGTTTAAAGCGTGGCTGACGATGGAAGAACCACACTGGCTAAAAGCGCACTATGACAAACTGAACTATCAGGATTACAGCTATTACTCTGCACCTTCTTGCGGCAACTGTGATGAAACCTGCGCCTCTGAGCCGGGAGCAGTTCAGCAAACGGGCGCGAATGCGTTTTTAAGCAAAGAGGTTGAAGACGCGTTCGAGCAGCTTGGCGTACCGGTCCGTGAAGGCAAAGAAGTGGCGGTGGATGCCATTTTCGATTCGGTGTCAGTCGCAACGACCTACCGCGATAAGCTGGCGGAACAAGGTATTATTTTCTGCTCGTTCGGCGAGGCCATCCACGATCATCCCGAACTGGTAAAAAAATACCTCGGTACCGTCGTCCCGGGGAATGACAATTTCTTTGCCGCGCTGAATGCGGCGGTGGCATCGGACGGCACGTTTATTTATGTGCCGAAAGGTGTGCGTTGCCCAATGGAACTGTCTACCTATTTCCGTATTAATGCAGAAAAAACCGGACAGTTTGAACGCACAATTCTGGTGGCGGATGAGGGGAGTTACGTCAGCTATATCGAAGGTTGTTCGGCCCCGGTACGTGACAGTTACCAGCTACATGCGGCAGTGGTGGAAGTGATCATCCACAAAGATGCTGAAGTGAAATACTCGACGGTGCAAAACTGGTTCCCAGGCGATGGCAATACCGGCGGCATTCTGAACTTCGTGACCAAACGTGCGCTGTGTGAAGGTGAAAACAGCAAAATGTCATGGACGCAGTCAGAGACCGGTTCAGCCATTACCTGGAAATACCCGAGCTGTATTCTGCGCGGTGATAATTCGATCGGTGAATTCTATTCCGTTGCGCTGACCAGCGGGCATCAGCAGGCTGATACCGGCACCAAAATGATTCACATCGGCAAGAACACGAAATCGACCATTATCTCGAAAGGGATTTCCGCCGGACATAGCCAGAACAGCTATCGTGGCTTAGTGAAAATTATGCCTACCGCCACTAACGCCCGTAACTACACCCAATGTGACTCCATGTTGATTGGTGCGGACTGTGGGGCGCATACCTTCCCGTATGTTGAGTGTCGTAACAACAGCGCTCAGCTTGAACACGAAGCGACGACCTCGCGCATTGGTGAAGACCAACTGTTCTACTGCCTGCAACGAGGCATCAGCGAAGAAGATGCTATCTCAATGATCGTCAATGGCTTCTGTAAAGACGTGTTCTCTGAGCTGCCGCTGGAATTCGCTGTGGAAGCGCAAAAACTTCTCGCCATAAGTCTTGAACACAGCGTCGGCTAAAATTTAAGGAAAGCACATGTTAAGCATTAAAGATTTACAGGTCAGTGTGGAAGAAAAGGCGATCCTGCGTGGGCTGAGTCTTGAGATTCGCCCCGGGGAAGTTCACGCCATTATGGGGCCGAACGGTTCCGGGAAAAGCACGTTGTCTGCGACACTCGCCGGACGAGAAGATTATGAAGTCACTGGCGGGACGGTTGAATTTAACGGTAAGAACTTGCTGGAACTGTCACCGGAAGACCGGGCCGGTGAAGGTATCTTTATGGCGTTTCAGTATCCAGTGGAGATCCCCGGCGTCAGCAATCAGTTTTTCCTGCAAACGGCACTGAATGCCGTGCGCAGTTACCGTGGCGAAGAGTCGCTGGACAGGTTTGACTTCCAGGACCTGATGGAAGAGAAGATTGCGTTGCTGAAGATGCCGGCAGATTTGCTCACCCGCTCCGTGAATGTGGGTTTCTCCGGTGGTGAGAAAAAACGTAATGACATTCTGCAAATGGCGGTACTGGAACCACAGCTGTGCATTCTTGATGAGTCTGACTCTGGTCTGGATATCGATGCGCTGAAAATCGTGGCAGATGGCGTGAACGCATTGCGTGACGGAAAGCGTTCGTTTGTTATTGTCACCCACTACCAGCGAATCCTCGACTATATCAAACCCGATTACGTCCACGTTCTCTACCAGGGGCGCATTGTGAAGTCTGGTGATTTTACGCTGGTTAAACAGCTGGAGGAGCAAGGGTATGGCTGGCTCAGTGAACAGCAGTAACGTGCTCCAGCAGTGGCATCATCTGTTTGAAGCGCAGGGTGAGCGTCGCTCACAGCATGCGCAACAACACCTGCAACAGATGTTGCGTCTGGGGTTGCCGACGCGTAAACATGAGGACTGGAAATATACGCCGCTGGAAGGGTTAACCAACAGCCAGTTTGTCAGTCGTTTTTCTGCAATAACTTCAGCACAGTGCGACGCACTGAGCTGCGCTATTGATGCCCTACGTCTGGTGTTTGTTGACGGTCAGTTTTGCGAGGCGCTTAGCGACAGCATTGACGGCAGCGGCTTTGACATTACCGTTGATGATGCGCATCAGGCACTTCCTGCGGCTATCCAGCCAGAGGTGTTTCTGCATCTGACCGAAAGCCTCTCACGCAGCGTCACCCGCATTCAGGTTAAACGTCATCAACATCCGGCGAAACCGCTGCTGTTGATGCACATCACCCAGGGAGTGGCGGGTGATGAGGTGAATACTGCGCACTATCGCCACCATCTTGAACTGGCTGAAGGCGCAGAAGCTACCGTCATTGAGCACTATGTTAGCCTGAATGCGCATCGACATTTTACCGGTGCACGCTTAACGATGAACGTGGCGGCAAATGCGCATCTGCACCATATCAAACTGGCGTTTGAGAATCCGGTTAGCCACCATTTCGCGCATAATGATATCCAGTTAGGGGCAGATGCGACGGCGGTGAGCTACAGCTTCTTACTCGGTGGTGCGGTATTACGCCATAACACCAGTACCCAGCTTAATGGGGAGAACAGCACGCTGCGCCTTAACAGCCTGGCGATGCCGGTGAAAAATGAGGTTTGCGATACCCGAACCTGGCTTGCACACCATAAAGGGTACTGCAACAGCCGCCAGCTACATAAAACGATTGTCAGCGATAAAGGCCGTGCGGTGTTTAATGGCCTGATTAACGTGGCGCAGCATGCCATTAAAACTGACGGTCAGATGACGAACAATAATTTACTGCTCGGTAAACTGGCAGAAGTGGATACCAAGCCGCAACTGGAAATCTACGCTGATGACGTGAAATGCAGCCACGGGGCGACGGTAGGGCGGATCGATGATGAACAGATGTTCTATCTGCGTTCGCGTGGGATTGGCCAGCAGGATGCCCAACAGATGATTCTCTACGCGTTTGCCGCTGAGCTGACGGAAGCCCTGAGCGATGAAACGCTGAAACAACAGGTACTGGCGCGGATAGCCCAACGTCTGCCGGGAGGCGTAGCATGACATTTCCCATTGAAAAAGTACGGGCGGACTTTCCGGTCCTGACGCGTGAGGTCAACGGCTTACCGCTGGCTTATCTGGACAGCGCCGCCAGCGCGCAAAAGCCCAACCAGGTGATTGATGCCGAGGCTGAGTTTTATCGGCATGGCTATGCGGCAGTCCATCGGGGTATTCATACGCTCAGCGCCCAGGCTACGGAGAAAATGGAGAATGTCCGCAAGCTGGCGTCATTGTTTATTAACGCGCGTTCAGCCGAAGAGCTGGTGTTTGTCCGCGGTACGACGGAGGGCATCAACCTGGTGGCGAACAGCTGGGGAACCAGCAACGTACGGGCTGGGGATAACATCATCATCAGTGAAATGGAACACCACGCCAATATTGTCCCCTGGCAGATGCTGTGCGCCCGTGTAGGTGCGGAACTGCGAGTTATCCCACTGAATGCCGACGGGACGTTGCAACTGGAAAGGTTGCCGACGCTGTTTGATGACCGTACTCAACTGCTGGCCATTACTCACGTATCGAATGTCCTGGGCACGGAAAACCCACTGCCGGAAATGATCGCGCTGGCGCATCAGTACGGCGCAAAAGTGCTGGTAGATGGCGCACAGGCGGTCATGCACCACCCGGTGGATGTGCAGGCACTGGATTGTGACTTTTATGTTTTCTCCGGACATAAGCTTTATGGACCCACCGGCATTGGCGTGCTGTATGCCAGAGAATCGCTGCTGCAGGAAATGCCGCCGTGGGAAGGCGGTGGCTCGATGATAGCAACCGTCAGTCTGAGCCAGGGAACGACGTGGGCCAAAGCCCCCTGGCGTTTTGAAGCCGGAACGCCGAACACCGGAGGGATTATCGGTCTGGGTGCGGCCATTGAATATGTTAGCGCGCTGGGGCTGACAGAAATCAGTGAATATGAGCAGTTCATGATGCGCTATGCGTTGGAGCAATTGGCGGAGGTCCCTGATTTGACGCTCTACGGCCCGGAGAATCGTTTAGGCGTGATCGCCTTTAACCTGGGCAAACATCACGCGTATGACGTCGGTAGCTTTCTTGATAACTATGGAATTGCCGTTCGCACGGGACATCACTGCGCTATGCCGTTGATGGCTTATTATAACGTTCCCGCTATGTGCCGGGCTTCCATTGCCATGTATAACACCCATGAAGAAGTGGATCGCCTGGTGACGGGACTCAAGCGTATTCATCACTTGTTGGGATAACAGGGAGGCATTATGGCTGCGCTACCGGATAAAGAAAAACTGTTGCGTAATTTTCTGCGTTGCGCTAATTGGGAAGAGAAATACCTGTACATCATTGAACTGGGTCAGCGGCTGCCGGAATTAAATGCCGACGATCGCTGCCCGGAAAATAGCATTCAGGGATGTCAAAGTCAGGTATGGATTGTTATGCGGCAGAATGCTGAAGGTATTATTGAATTACAGGGCGACAGTGATGCGGCAATTGTGAAAGGACTTATCGCCGTCGTTTTCATTTTGTATGACCGGATGACGGCTCAGGATATTGTGAATTTTGATGTGCGTCCGTGGTTCGAAAAAATGGCGCTCGCACAGCATCTCACACCTTCACGTTCACAGGGACTGGAAGCGATGATACGGGCGATCCGCACCAAAGCCGCAACTCTTAGCTAAACTGATAAAACACGTCATCTTTCAGGCTGACTGGAATGATTCCGTGAAAGGCACCGCAATGACTCGTAGGCCGGATCGGACGCTTGCCGTCATCCGGCAATAACGCCAGGGGGGTGAGTGAGTATGAAACGCGCGTCTATTATTACGTTAATGCTGATTGGCGCTTACAGCGCTATACAGACCGCTTGGGCGGTCGATTATCCGTTGCCTCCGGCGAATAGCCGTCTTGTTGGGCAAAATCAAACATACACCGTGCAGGAAGGTGATAAGAATCTCCAGGCGATAGCCCGGCGTTTTGACACCGCTGCAATGCTGATCCTTGAAGCAAATAACACCATAGCCCCCGTACCCAGGCCTGGAACCCTGATCACCATTCCCTCGCAATTATTGCTACCGGATGTGCCACGCGAAGGCATTATTGTGAATCTTGCGGAACTGCGTTTGTATTACTTCCCGCCGGGAGAAAATATGGTTCAGGTATTCCCCATTGGCATTGGTTTGCAGGGGCTGGAAACACCGGTGAT
This sequence comes from Citrobacter sp. Cu233, assembly GCF_030332225.1. Lineage (GTDB taxonomy): Bacteria > Pseudomonadota > Gammaproteobacteria > Enterobacterales > Enterobacteriaceae > Citrobacter. The sequence continues at coordinate 297,919 of NZ_JAOWIF010000040.1, read as the reverse complement.
GGAAACTCGTGTTGGGCAAAAAATACCCAATCCGACCTGGACGCCTACACCGGGCATCCGTAAGCGCTCTCTGGAGCGCGGCATAACATTACCGCCGGTAGTGCCTGCGGGGCCAAATAACCCGTTAGGACGCTTTGCATTGCGTCTGGCGCATGGAAATGGTGAATACCTTATCCATGGGACCAGTGCTCCTGACAGTGTTGGTCTGCGCGTAAGCTCTGGATGTATCCGTATGAACGCGCCGGATATCAAAGCGTTGTTCGAGCAGGTGCGACCCGGTACGCCTGTCAGAGTGATCAACGAGCCGATAAAGTACGCCGTTGAGCCAAATGGTATGCGCTATGTTGAGGTGCACAGGCCGTTGTCGCCGGAAGAGGAACAAAACGTTCAGACCATGCCCTATGTATTACCGGTAGGTTTTAATCAGTTCAAAGAGAATAAGGCCGTCGATAACAGTCTGGTTGAGAGAGCACTGTATCGCCGTGCGGGTTATCCCGTGACCGTAAGTGCCGGGCAGACACCTGTTGTTGCCAATGGACCCGAAGTGAAGTCAGCGCAGAACGGTGCACCAGGGGAGAATGCGCAGATGCGCACAACGCAGTAACAGGGAAGGAAATAACGGGCAAAAAAAATGGCGCACAATGTGCGCCATTTTTATTACACAGATACTATTACTTGCGGTATTTAGTAGCTGCGTTGTCCAGACGCTGGTTAGCGCGAGCTGCGTCATCTTTAGCAGCCTGAACGTCGGAACGCATTGCGTTCACGTCGTTGCTCAGCTGGTCAACTTTAGCGTTCAGAGTCTGAACGTCAGAAGACAGCTGATCGATTTTAGCGTTGCTGGAGCAACCTGCCAGCAGAGTAGAACCCAGGATTACCGCGCCCAGTACCAGTTTAGTACGATTCATTATTAATACCCTCTAGATTGAGTTAATCTCCATGTAGCGTTACAAGTATTACACAAAGTTTTTTATGTTGAGAATATTTTTTTGATGGGAATGCACTTATTTTTGATCGTTCGCTCAAAGAAGCATCGAATTGTGCAAAAACAGCTAAAAACCCGAGAGAAAACAGAAAGCTTCCATCGGATTCATCTTAGATAATCTCGGATTAGATAGTGAAATCCGATTTGATTTTTTTATTCATAGTGGCTATCAAAAAAATAAAAAAGCGCCGCAAGGGCGCTTTTTAAGCAAATTAATTCGCGATGGAATTATTACAGCACGTGAACAGATGCCGTATTGGTCGTGCCGCTCGGAACCAGTGCGCCGGAAACCATAACAACGACGTCACCTTTCTGTGCCAGACCGCTTTCAAGAGCCACTTCTTTGCCCAGACGGTAGAAATCATCAGTAGAGGTGATTTCTTTGACAACCTGTGCAACGACACCTTTGCTCAGCACCAGTTGGCGAGCGGTCGTTTCATTGGTTGTCAGCGCCAGGATGGTGGCATCCGGGAAGTATTTACGCACCGCACGTGCAGATTTACCGCCCTGGGTTGCCACGACGATCAGCGGAGCATCCAGTTTTTCTGCAGTTTCAACAGCACCACGGCACACCGCTTCAGTGATGCGCAGTTTACGGCTGTCATTATTGAAGTCCAGGCGGCTGGTCATCACACGGTCGGTACGTTCGCAGATGGTGGCCATGATGGTCACAGCTTCCAGCGGGTATTTACCTTTCGCGGATTCACCAGACAGCATAACGGCATCGGTGCCATCGAGAATGGCGTTCGCAACGTCGCCGGCTTCAGCGCGGGTCGGACGTGGGTTTTTGATCATGGAATCCAGCATCTGGGTCGCAGTGATAACGACCTTACGTGCACGGATACATTTCTCGATGATCATCTTCTGCGCGAAGATAACCTCTTCAACCGGGATCTCAACGCCCATGTCGCCGCGAGCAACCATGATGCCGTCGGACGCTTCGAGGATTTCGTCGAAGTTGTTCAGGCCTTCCTGGTTTTCAATCTTAGAGATGATCTGGATGTTTTCGCCGCCGTGTGCTTTCAGGTGCTCACGGATTTCAACGACGTCAGAACGTTTACGGATAAAGGATGCTGCAACGAAGTCAACGCCTTGCTCACAACCGAAGATCAGATCCTGTTTGTCTTTTTCAGCCAGTGCTGGCAGGGCAATGGAAACGCCTGGCAGGTTAACGCCTTTGTTTTCGCCCAGATCGCCGTTGTTCAGCACTTTACAGATAACTTTGTTACCTTCAATAGCGGTAACTTCCATGCCAATCAGGCCATCATCAACCAGTACGGTGTTGCCGACAGACAGGTCTTTAGTGAAGCCTTCGTAGGTAACAGCAACAATTTCGTTGTTGCCCACAACAGATTTGTCGGTAGTGAAAGTGAAGGTCTGGCCGGCTTTCAGAGAAACGTCGTTACCGCCTTCCAGCTTAATGGTACGGATTTCCGGACCTTTGGTGTCGAGCAGAATAGCGGCTTTTTTACCGGTTTTGCTCATGACGTTGCGCAAATTCTTGATGCGCTGACCGTGTTCTGCATAATCACCGTGGGAGAAGTTCAGACGCATGACGTTCATGCCCGCGTCCAGCATTTTGGATAACATCTCTTCGGATTCGGTTTTTGGGCCGATGGTGCAAACAATTTTCGTCTTTTTCATGACAGTCTTAGTCTTTAAGTTGAGAAGGATATGGAAATCTGGCTTCCATCGCGCACGGATGGAAAGCTAAACCGGAGTTACGAAAGTTGTGATGCCTCGCTCTAAGAATAGGTGACATCGATAAAGCGTGCAGAGGAATGTGTGCTTGCGTTTCAGCCCAACGGGATGGTGAGTTTTGTAGTCGTTGAGTTTTACAGGTCAATGTGCTGAAACCATTCAAGAGACAATTGGCGCGCATTATACGCTGAAAATTATCAAAAAGGAAAATGGAAACAGCGTTTCAAAAGAGTTCTGTGCAGTTTCACAGGAAATATTCACTAATTTGTTCATCGGTATGGATAAAGAGGTTGTCCACCGTCGAGGTTTGTTGCGCAACAACCTGCATTGGTCCTCTCAGTTGAATGTTATTCGGTCATCCCGGCTCGAATGTCTTCATATTTCTAAAAGTTATATCAAATTCGTTTTAATTCATTTTAAAACATCATCTCGCTGATTACACTCATTTGGACATCCATACTGCTAAACAGCCAAAAGCACTAGCAGAATAACAACGAAGCAGCAGCTGATACCCAAACGACATGATTGTCCTGAAAAATATTTCGAAAGTGTTTACGCCAGGCAGGCTTTCCATTACCGCTGTCGATGATGTCAACCTGACGGTTGAGCAGGGGCAGATTTACGGGATCATTGGCTACAGTGGTGCAGGGAAGAGCACCTTGATTCGTCTGCTGAATGGTCTTGAGAAGCCCACGTCCGGCAGCGTGACCATTAACGGCCACGATATTTCTGCCGCACGTGGGGAATCGCTGCGGCAGGCACGGTTGAAAATCAGCATGGTGTTTCAGCACTTTAATTTACTGTGGTCACGCACCGTCAGTGAAAATATCGCTTTCTCTATGCAAATTGCTGGTGCGCCGAAAGCGATGATTAAGGCGCGAGTGGCTGAGCTGATTACTCTTGTCGGTCTGAGCGGTCGCGAAAATGCGTATCCATCGCAGCTTAGCGGCGGCCAAAAGCAGCGTGTAGGGATTGCCCGCGCGCTGGCGAATAATCCTGATGTACTGCTCTGTGACGAGGCGACGTCAGCTCTTGATCCGCAAACTACCGATCAGATTCTGGAGTTACTGCTCGATATTAACCGTCGCTTCAAATTGACCATTGTGTTGATCACTCACGAGATGCATGTGGTGCGCAAAATCTGCGACCGCGTCGCGGTGATGGAAAACGGCAAGGTGGTTGAAGAGGGCGATGTACTGACTGTCTTTACCCATCCACAGCAGCCGATTACCCGACAGTTTGTCCGGCAGGTGAGCCAATACACCGAAGAGGAGGCGTTTAATCCGCAATTGGCAAGCGAACTGGGCGGTGTCGTGATCAAGTTAACCTTTACCGGGCAGCGCACTCACCGACCGGTTGTTGGCGAATTAACCCTGCGTTATGGCCTGCCGTTTAACATTTTGCACGGCAAGATGACGCAAACTGCGCATGGCGTGTTCGGTCAGCTATGGGTGCATGTCGTGGCCAGCGAAGAACAACTTAACAATATTCTGGCCGACCTGCGCCACAGCGACATTGAAGGCGAGGTGATTCAACATGCCTGAAGATCTGTTTCCCCACCTGAAGTGGGACCAACTGCTGGCAGCGACCCAGGAAACGCTCTATATGACGGCATTTTCTGGCGCAGCAACGTTTGTCCTTGGGATTGCACTCGGGCTGGCGCTGTTCCTGACCGCTCGCGGTGGACTATTCCAGAACCGCGCCTTGTATAGCGCGATCTCGCTGGTGGTTAATATTTTCCGCTCGATCCCGTTCATCATTCTGATCGTGTTGCTAATACCTTTTACCAAAACGATCGTTGGCACCATTCTCGGTGCGAATGCCGCGTTGCCCGCGTTGATTGTGGGGGCTGCACCTTTTTACGCACGCCTGGTCGAAATCGCCCTGCGTGAAGTAGATAAAGGCGTTATTGAAGCGACGCGCTCGATGGGCGCACGTCTGACTACGCTTGTTTTTCGGGTTTTACTGCCGGAATCCTCACCCGCTCTGGTGTCCGGGATCACCGTGACGCTGATTGCACTGGTTAGCTACAGCGCGATGGCAGGGGTGATTGGTGCCGGTGGTTTAGGGAACCTGGCTTATCTGGAAGGATTCCAGCGCAACCACAGCGACGTCACGCTGGTGGCGACGGTAACGATTCTGCTCATCGTCTTCATCATTCAGCTTTGCGGCGATGTGATCACCTCTCTGTTAGATAAACGCTAATAAAATACGGAAACCATCATCATGAAAAAATCACTGACATTACTCGCAGCAGCAACCTTAAGCGCCCTGAGCTTTGCTTCATGGGCTGATACGCTGACCGTTGGCGCGTCAAACGTACCCCATGCGGAGATCCTTGAGCAGGCCAGGCCGATTCTGGCGAAGCAAGGGATAGACCTGGAGATTAAACCATTCCAGGACTACATTCTGCCGAACACCGCCCTGGCGGGTCGTGAGATTGATGCAAACTATTTTCAGCATATCCCGTACCTGAATAGCGTGATTAAAGATCATGCTGGCGACAAATCCTACGATTTCGTCAGCGCAGGGGCGATTCATATCGAGCCGATTGGTATCTATTCGAAAAAGGTGAAGTCACTAAAGGATTTGCCGGAAGGTGGCAAGGTGATCATGCGTGATGCGGTATCTGAAGAAGGTCGTATTCTGTCGATTTTTGAAAAAGAGGGCGTGATCAAGCTGAAGCCGGGTGTGGATAAAGTGACGGCGCGCATTAGCGACATCGTAGAGAACCCGAAAAAGCTGAAGTTCTTACCTAACGTTGAAGCGGCGCTGTTACCGCAGATGTATAACAATGAAGAAGGGGATGCGGTTGTGATTAACGCCAACTACGCAATCGACGCCGGGCTGGATCCGGTGAAAGATCCGATTGCCGTAGAAAGCGGTGAAAACAACCCGTATGCCAATATCATTACCGTTCATCGCGGTGATGAGAAGAAAAAGGATATCGTGGCACTGGTTGATGTGCTGCACTCAAAAGAGATCCAGGACTGGATCCGCACCAAATATAAAGGCGCGGTTATTCCGGTTAATAACTGATCCGTTTTTGCCTTACCCGGCCTACGTTGTCCTGTAGGCCGGGTAACACGCCTTAGCGTTGCCATCCGGCACCCGCGTTACACTCGTTCAAGCCTCGCTGGCAATCCCTGACGCACGGCGGCTCCTGAAACCCAATCCAGCCAGGTGTTGGCAACCTTTCGTGTCGGATCCGCAAAACCCAGATCGTTGATATTGATTCCCGACTTTATCTTTTTATCAAACGGCATCGGCTCACCGTCTAGCGTATGCTGCGCAGCGCCCATCTCCTTATGTCCATAGCCATGCTCAATCGCGATTACCCCTGGCATCACGCCATGCAGTAAGCTGATTTGCGCTTCAACCTGCCCACCCGGCGTGGTGATGCGAACGGTATCACCGTGAGATAAACCATAGCGCTTGCCGTCCTGTGGGTTAAGCGCCACCAGATTGACCGGCTTAAGATGATGCAGCCGAGGGATCACGGCCGACGCGCTGGACATGGTATTCGATTTAAATGAAATCAACTTCAGCGGCCATTCCTGCTCAGGGAATAGTTCCTCTACTGAACGCCCGTCAGAAAGCCGCGAAGGATACCAGGCCGGACAGCCGCTGTAGCGTTCGCCGGTAATCGCATGACGGTGTGCAGCGACATCCGCATTCCATATTTGCAACGGTTTTTCCCACGCATTGCCGACGCGGTTATCGACCCGACCACTGTTGTCTGGTGCAAAACGGCCACCGCGCGAATAGATAAACGCCACGCGACTCACCTCATCGGCTTTTAACGTTTGGGTCATTACCGGCAAGATTCGTTGCACCCCGGTCAGTGCGATATCATCTTCCCGTGCCTCTGCAACCGGCGCTTTGCCCATAAAGGCAATGTTGGCGGCAAGTCGCAGATAATAATCTTCGGCGCGGTTAAGCGGATACGGGTTGCCCTGCGGGTCGGTAATGGCATTGTCACCAAAACCGGGGAGGCCAATGCGTTTTGCCACCGCGATGCAGAAAGCCTCCATCGAGACGGGTTGACCGTCAGCGGTCTGACGGGTAGCAGGCCTGACCACAGGCCAGCGGGCGGTGGTGGCTTTACTGGCGACACCGGCCCATGGGGCGCTGAATCCCCAGCTTTCAAAGTTATGCGTGTCCGGTACAATGTAATCCGCAAGCGCGGTTGTCTCGTTCATGAACGCATCAATAGCGATAAACAGCGGCAAACGCGCAGGGTCTTTTAGCTTTTCTTCTGCCACACCGCGTAAGCCCGCAATCCCATAAAACGGGTTGGTCATGTTGGAGATCCAGGCCTTTAGCGGATACGGATAACCTTCCAGTGCTGAGACCAGTAATTCGGTAAGCTGGCCTGCGACAAACGGATACCAGGGGGCTTTGGCCGGGAAGGGCGATTGCCCGGCGGCGACTTTGTTGCGGTATTCTTCGGAAGACTCATAGGCTGTCTTGCTGCGGGCGATGCTCAGACCTTTAGGTTTCACCTTCCCGGCAAAGCTGTCCATATTGTAGCGCGGGCCGTCAGTTGCACCGTTGAACTTACCGCCGCCGACGAACACGCCGCCTTCGAGGCTCAGGTTCCCGATCAACGCATTGAGCATCATCACCGACCAGGCATTATAAAAACCGTTACCTGCCATCATCCCGCCGTGGGTGATCACTGCCGCTTTCCGTCCGTGACGAGTGAACGCATCGGCCAGCGCGCCAATGTCTGCCTCAGAAACGCCACACTGCTGGCTGTATTGCGCCATTGACAGTTTCTCAGCGGACGCTTTCAGACACTGGAAGCCACTTTTTACCGTGACGGTTTGCCCCCCGGCCAGCGTGACTTCACGGGAGATGAACAGCTGGGCACGTTGGCAACTGCTGGCGGCGACGATCTCGCCGGCTTCGTTAATGACTGTTGGTTCGTCGGCGCCGTCTGCGCGTAAATGCGCCAGCGTTAAATGCTGACCGGCGAGCGTTGGAATTTCATCGGTAATGACCAGATGGGTGGCGTTGGTCCAGCTTTTTTCCCCGGCCTGCTTCATGGCCTGTACGTCAGGAATAGCCAGGTAATCAGCGTTATAGCGCTGCTTTTCGATTATCCAGCGGATCATCCCCATTGCCAGTGCGGAGTCCGTCCCTGGGCGTACGGGCTGCCAGTGCCCACGATCGTCGGCAAGCACAGTCGTTAGCGGTAGGGCTGGTGCGACCACAACATAGCGGAAGTCATCACGTAAACGGGCACTGGCGAGCTGGCGAGCCTGGCGCTTAAACGGGTTGCCGGATTGTGCTGGAGACGTCCCCATAAACAACGCAAATTCGACATTATCCCAGTCGGGTTTTACGTGGGTATTTTTATCCAGATCGCCCATCAACGCGCCAGATCCGGCGCGATAAGCCAGACCACAGTACGCCCCATGTGCACCAAAGTTTTTGCTGCCGAAACTGTTCAGGGCAAAGCGACGCAAAAATGTATCGCGTCCTTCATCACTGGTATTGGTGACCAGTAGCTGATTGGATTTTGGGCCGAAACCGGGGTGTCGGGCATCAATCGGCGTATCGGGATCGTGGATCGCTCGCAGACCGTCAACGTGGCCTTCGCCAAACAGATCGCCACCTTCCACCACTTCTTTGATCAGTTGCTCAAAGCTGATGCGCTGCCATTTGCCTTCCCCACGTTTACCCACGCGTTTCATTGGATCCAGAATACGCAGTGGGCTGTACAGGCCCTCAAGTAACGTTGCACCGCGAGCACAGGCGGTGGAGCGGGCATCGAGGCCGGTTTCACCCGCCAGTTGTTCCATCGCGGTGGCAAAGGGAACCGAGGAGTCAATGTGGTGTTCGTGAGATAGCGGATGGTACGGGTTGCCCGCAATACGCAACACTTTGCCTTGTTCGTTATCAACACGGACACGCACGCCACATTGCGTCCAGCAGCCGAAACACTGCGTCATGGAGATCACCTGCTGTGGGTTCTGCTGCCAGCGCGGTTGGGCATGTGCTTCGGGGATAAGGGCGTTACCAAAGATACGGTCGCGGGTAATTTTGCCCGAGGTTCCGTCAAGTAAACCATCAATCGCACGCTTTGCCACATCCCGATAACTCAGACCAAAAGTTACCATGCCACCGACGGCAAGACCGACTTTAAGCCACTGACGACGAGTTAAATTAGCCATGTTGCATTCTCCTTGCGATCGCGTTCAGGGCTTCACGAACCATAATGATCAGTGCGACCCACAGGCCAAAAGTGCCAAGAATAGCCAGCCAGCCATCAGTGCCACCGGGCAGGGTATAGGGGTTAAACTGGGCGTTATATTTCGGCACGGTCTGTACCTGAATGAGTAATGTCCAGCGCATCAGCCAGCACAATGCCATTGCACTTATTGCCAGCAAAATACGTAATGGCAGTGATAACGGATGGCGTAACACCAGGGCGCAAAGGCCCAGTGAGGTAACCCAAAGTGCAATCCAACCGATGGCGTAATGCCGCGCAGAAGTCGCTACATCCAGCCACTGGCGAATCGCTGACCCCGATAGCGTGTCGCCACTTGCCCACATCACCACTACGATAGCCAGTGCGCACAGCGTGACTATCTGTCCCCATGCCAGTTTGCGCGGTAATGTTGTCCCTGCGTTTTTCACCGTGGCGATAAGCAGGGCAAGGAACGTTTGCAGGGCACTGAGGAACATCGCTACCGGGAAGGCGTAGCTGAACCAGATCGGACGCGCCTCGACAATAGAGACCTCGCGACCGGTATAGACCAACAGTCCAATGGCCGACAGCGCACTTCCCACGGCTAACCATTTTGTGACGCTGTAACTTTTCGCGGTTAATCGCTTAACCTGCTGTGCGATAAACCATAACCCTAAAAACCCGGTGAACAGCGGTAAAAATAGCGCCCCCCACGGCATCCATGACCACGGTGTCGGCCAGGCATAGAAATGCCAGACGCGTGCCGTCTGGTGTAAATCAGCCGTCAGTGCCAACGGTGCGGTAATCGCGCAGGTCAGGGCGACCAGCAGCGTGAGGTTTTCTAACTCCGGCCTCTCCTTTTTGCGCCAGTGGAGCACGCAGGCAAACAGTGCGGCGCAGGCGGCAATGCCGATAAAAAAGAAATATTGCACCGCCCAGGGTAACCAGCTTACGTCCTGTGGATGCGTCAGAACCTCTTCGATAATCAGGGTAGGGTTCATTTAAACCTCCTGCCAAAGCGCGGGCTGGGCACGCCCAATTAATGGTGTTACAAAGGCCTCATCCAGGCCCAGATAGAACACGTGCGGTGAGGTGCCATTTTCGGGTTTCAGGACCTTGATGGCGTCATGATGTTGATGCAGCATTTGAGAAATCCGGCTGTGTGGATCTTTGATATCACCGATGATGCGCGCGCCACCAACGCACGACTCGACGCAGGCCGGGAGCAGGCCCGCTTCCAGTCGATGAACGCAAAAAGTGCATTTATCGGCGGTTTGCGTTTCATGGTTGATAAACCGTGCATCGTATGGGCAGGCCTGCACACAGTAGGCGCAGCCAACACAGCGTGTGTTGTCGACAACCACAATGCCATCTTCGCGCTGAAAGGTGGCCTGCACCGGACACACCGGCACGCAAGGGGGGTTATCACAATGGTTGCACAGGCGCGGCAGCAGGACGTTGGTGACGCTTTGCTGGCCTTCAAGTTGCACCTGATACTGATTAACGTTGGTACGAAACTCACCTTGCGGCGTCTGGTTTTCAATCGCGCAACTCACGGTGCAGGCCTGGCAGCCGATACACCGACGCAGATCGACCAGCATGCCATAGCGGTGCTGGGGCGATCCTTCATGCCGTTCAGGCGAAAAAGGAAACTGGGCCTGTGCCAGGGGAACCAGTGATGCGCCAGCGGTCAGGACGCCAAGTTGCTGGAGAAACTGCCGTTTACTGCTGTCCATATTTTCTCCCGTCACGATGCAACAACGAAACATTGGTCACGCCGTTGATTTGCGTGTGATGAATAAAGAATCTCAATGATTTACAGTGTAAAAATCGTGGCGGGGGTAGCTCTATTGTGGTTAACCACATACCCGGCTTGTTGTTGATCTAAAACAACATCATTGACAGGGATAATTCAGTGGGATGTAACGTCGTTCGATGTCTGACGGTATTGGCCTCCGTGTGGATGCTAAACACCGTGGCATGGGCAGGTTCGTGGAATGTGGGTGTTTTGGCGATGCGTGGAGAGGTCTCTACACGTACCCACTGGCAACCGCTGGAAACCCTGTTAAATCAGCAAATCCCGGGTGAACAGTTTCATATTCAACCGCTGGATCTTCAGCAGATGCAGGAGGCGGTTAACCGTGGAACAGTCCAGTTTGTGGTCACCAACCCTGCACAATTCGTGCAGCTAAACAGCCATGCCGCGCTGCGCTGGCTGGCATCATTACGCTCCACTCGTGGCGGAAAGGCAACCAGCAACGTGATTGGCAGTGCTGTCCTCGTCAGACGCGACAGTGGGATTGCGAATGCACACGATCTGATTGGTAAAACGGTAGGTGCCATTGATGCCCAGGCATTTGGCGGTTATTTGCTGGGATACAAAGCACTCAGCGATACTGGTTTGCGCCCTGAGCATGATTTACGTCTGACGTTTACCGGCTTTCCTGCCGATGCCTTGCTGTATTTATTACGCGAAAAAGCGGTTCAGGCGGTGATTGTGCCCGTGTGTCTGCTGGAAAAAATGGACGAAGAAGGACTAATCCGCAAAGCGGACTTTAGGGCCGTGATTACCTATCCAACGTCAATTCCTTGCGTAACCAGCACGCCGCTCTATCCTGACTGGTCGTTTGCTGCATTGCCCGCGGTCAGTGATGAACTGGCCGATCGCGTGACGCGGGTACTGTTTAACGCGCCACAAAACGCCGTCTTTCGTTGGGGCGCGCCGGCTTCGACCCGCGAAGTAGAAGCCTTGCTGCGCGATGTCCGCCAGCACCCACAGCAGCGCCAACTCTGGCTGGATGTTAAAAGCTGGTTTATTCAACATCGTCTGGCCATGGGGGCGGCGGGTATCGTCCTGTTGTTGCTGACGCTCAATTACATCTGGGTCATGCTGTTGGTCCGCCGACGCGGAAGACTGCTTGAGCGTAATAATGTGCTGTTGCGCAAACAGGAACAGGCGCTGGAAACCGCGCGTCAAATGAGTGTGCTGGGAGAGATGACATCCGGATTCGCTCATGAACTCAACCAGCCGCTTTCGGCTATCCGTCACTATGCACAGGGCTGCCTGATTCGTCTGCGTGGCCAGGATCAGCAGCATCCGTTGTTACCCGCCCTTGAACAGATTGACGTGCAGGCACAGCGGGGCGCCGATACGCTACGCAATTTACGTCAGTGGGTCAGTCAGGCTCAGGGAAATCCGGTGATGACCGATGACTGGGAGCCCATTAACGTTCATGATGCGATCCATCATGTCTGGCAGTTATTACGCATGGCACAGCAATTCCCGACGGTAGCGTTACAAACGCAGGTCGACAATTCGCTCACGGTGACACTGCCGACCGTTTTGCTGGAGCAGGTTCTGGCTAATCTGGTATTAAACGCGGCCCAGGCGGGGGCAAAAACGGTGTGGTTCTCAGCGTGCAGTGAGGAGCATGGTGTGCGCATTCTGGTGCAGGATAACGCCGGAGGGATCGACGATGCGCAGTTATATCAGGCATTCCAGCCCTTTATGACCACCCGCAAGGAAGGGATGGGACTCGGGCTGGCCATTTGTCAGCGACTGGTTCGCTATGCAAATGGCGATATTAGTATCAAAAATCACCCCGCGCCTGACGGTCTGGCCGGCGTAGTGGTGACATTACAATTTAAGCAAACACAGGAAGGAGGGCGTCGTGGCAATAATTCATCTGTTGGATGATGATGTAGCTGTAACTCAGGCCTGTGCATTTTTACTGGAAAGTATGGGGTATGAGGTGCGTTGCTGGGAGCAGGGTGGCGCGTTTTTGGCTCAGGCCGATCTGCACCAGGTCGGCGTATTGCTGCTGGATATGCGCATGCCGGTACTGGATGGACATGCCGTGCATGAAGCAATGCGTCAGCGCGAGAGCACCCTGGCGGTGGTATTCCTGACCGGGCATGGTGATGTGCCCATGGCGGTTGAACAAATGAAGCGCGGAGCCGTTGATTTCTTACAGAAGCCGGTTTCAGCCTCGCCGCTACAGGCTGCGCTGGAAAATGCTTTGCAGGCCTCGGTAGCGGCTTTTTCGCGACAGGAAATCGTTGCTTGCTATCAGCAACTTACACCGAAGGAACGAGAACTGGCGAATCTGGTTGCAAAGGGATTGATAAACCGGGAAATAGCCGATGCCATGAATATTGCCGTTCGCACGGTTGAAGTGCATCGGGCGCGGGTGATGGAAAAAATGCAGGCCGGAAGCCTTGCCGGGCTGGTAAATCGACTTCAGCAGATCCAGTGAAATTGTGACATTTGTTTGATTTTCATTGGATTTTGTCTAATTCACCAGAGTGATATATGCTGTGGGTTTGAGTTAATGACGAGCGGGTGAATATGGGAAATCAGACCAAAGACGACGAGCTGTACCGCGAGATGTGCAGAGTAGTCGGTAAAGTAGTGCTGGAAATGCGCGATCTGGGGCAAGAGCCTAAGCATATCGTCATTGCTGGTGTACTGAGAACAACCCTCGCCAATCAGCGTGTGAAGCGCAGTGAGTTAGAAAAACAGGCTATTGAGACGGTGATCAAAGCATTGGCCGGTTAATCCATAAAAGAGGTCGGTAGAAATATTCTGCCGTCCTCTTATTTTAATCTTCGTTATCTTCCAATAAATATAATTTAGTTTGGTCACTAAAATTACAAATTTCGTTATATATTTCATTATATATCGAGTGGTATATAACACGGTATTTGTGATTGTACTCCCAAATATTTATCGTGCATATGAAATATTATTTCAATCTCGCTTAATGATAATAAATATCACTCCACATTAATTATTTCCCTTCCGATTTTTAATTGATAACGATCAAGGTTACAGGGGGGGAATAACCACATTATTTATCCGCCTAACCCTAAAGGATTATACCCGTGTTTAGGGTATGGATTGATTCAGTTTAACCACCGTCATCTGTGCGATCAGGTTAGGGCAAAAATTCACGTGTTGTTGGCAACATTTATGGCCGATTTGACCTGATCTGCATTCATTAAAATTAGCCTGGATCTGTTGCTACTACAGCGTTTGCGAAGAGGATGCGAAATAAATGAACCAGGTTGATCGTCCATTTTTAGATTGTGGTTTAACGCGGCTTGAGTTTCTGCGTATATCAGGGAAGGGGCTGGCAGGATTAACTATTGCCCCCGCGCTGCTATCCCTTTTGGGGTGTAAGCAGGAAGATATCGATAGCGGCACCGTCGGACTTATCAATACGCCGAAAGGGGTGCTGGTGACTCAACGAGCCCGCTGTACTGGCTGCCACCGCTGTGAAATTTCCTGTACTAATTATAACGATGGCGCTGTTGGCACCTTCTTTTCCCGCATCAAAATTCATCGAAACTACTTCTTTGGCGATGATGGAGTCGGGTCCGGTGGCGGGTTGTACGGCGATTTAAACTACACCGCAGACACTTGCCGTCAGTGTAAAGATCCCCAGTGCATGAAAGTCTGCCCGATTGGCGCAATTACCTGGAAACAGGAAGACGGTTGCATTGCCGTAGATCATAAACGCTGTATTGGCTGCAGTGCCTGTACCACGGCCTGCCCATGGATGATGGCGACTGTTAATACCGTAACGAAGAAATCCTCAAAATGTGTTTTATGCGGGGAATGCGCTAATGCTTGTCCGACTGGGGCATTAAAAATTATTGAGTGGAAAGATATTACTGTTTGATGGATAGCAGGGCTGCCTGATACGCGTCATTTATTGCCAGAAAAATTGCAGTTTTTGAATAAAAGAACTGCCTGAAAGGTGGCGAGTATATCTATCGGACCTTCTTGCAAAGGAAAACATGATGGCTAATGGTTGGACAGGTAATATTTTACGGGTCAATCTCTCCACGGGTAATATCACCGTTGAAGATTCCAGTAAATTTAAGAAATTTGTCGGTGGGATGGGCTTTGGCTATAAAATTATGTACGACGAAGTCCAGCCAGGCACCAAACCTTTTGATGAAGGAAATAAACTGGTTTTCGCGACCGGGCCGCTAACCGGTTCGGGCGCCCCCTGCAGTTCTCGCGTCAATATCACCTCATTATCGACATTTACCAAAGGCAATTTAGTGGTCGATGCCCATATGGGCGGTTTCTTTGCCGCACAAATGAAATTCGCGGGTTACGACGCCATTATTATCGAAGGGAAATCACCTTCTCCGGTTTGGATTAACATCAAAGACGATAAGGTCAGCATCGAAAAAGCGGACTTCATATGGGGTAAGGGTACGCGCGCAACCACCGAAGAAATTTGCCGTATCACCAGTCCGGAAACGTGCGTTGCAGCTATTGGTCAGGCGGGTGAAAATCTCGTTCCGCTTTCCTGCATGATTAACAGCCGTAACCACAGCGGCGGGGCCGGCACTGGCGCAATCATGGGGTCTAAAAACCTGAAGGCCATCGCGGTAGAAGGGACCAAAGGGGTCAACATTGCCGATCGCAAAGAGATGAAGCGGCTTAATGACTACATGATGACCGAACTTATCGGCGCCAACAATAACCATGTTGTGCCGAGCACGCCGCAGGCCTGGGCTGAATACTCTTCACCTAATTCGCGCTGGACGGCTCGCAAAGGGCTGTTCTGGGGCGCTGCGGAAGGCGGGCCAATCGAAACGGGGGAAATTCCGCCGGGAAACCAGAATACTGTCGGTTTTCGTACCCATAAATCCGTCTTTGATCTCGGCCCGGCCGCTGAGAAGTACACCGTCAAAATGAGTGGCTGCCATTCATGTCCAATTCGCTGTATGTCGCAACTCAATGTTCCCCGTGTGAAAGACTTTGGTGTGCCGAGTACCGGCGGGAATACTTGCGTGGCGAACTTTGTACATACCACTATTTTTCCGAATGGGCCGAAAGATTTCGACGATAAAGACGATGGACGCGTCGTAGGGAACCTGGTTGGCCTGAACCTGTTCGATGATTATGGTATTTGGTGTAACTACGGTCAGTTACATCGTGACTTTACGTACTGCTACGCCAAAGGCGTCTTTAAGCGGGTGTTACCTGCAACAGAGTATGCAGAGATCCGTTGGGATCAACTGGAAGCAGGCGATCCGAACTTTATCAAGGATTTCTACTATCGACTGGCGCACCGCGTGGGTGAACTCAGCCACCTGGCAGATGGCTCCTATGCGATTGCAGAACGCTGGAACTTAGGCGAAGAGTACTGGGGTTACGCGAAGAATAAACTGTGGTCGCCGTTTGGTTTCCCTGTTCACCATGCGAACGAAGCCTCGGCGCAGGTGGGGGCGATCACCAACTGTATGTTCAACCGCGACTGTATGGCGCATACCCATATCAACTTTATCGGCTCCGGTTTACCGCTGGCGCTACAGCGCGAAGTGGCGGGCGAACTGTTTGGTTCACAGGATGCATACGATGAAACCAAAAACTACACCCCGATTAATGCCGCCAAAATCAAATATGCCAAATGGACACTGCTGAAAGTCTGTCTGCACAATGCGGTTACGCTGTGTAACTGGGTCTGGCCAATGACGGTCTCGCCACTGAAGAGTCGAAACTATCGCGGAGACCTCGATCTGGAAGCGAAATTCTTCCAGGCCGTAACGGGGGATGAAACGACTCAGGCTAGTCTGGATTTGGCGGCGGAGCGCATTTTTACCCTGCATCGTGCTTATACAGTCAAGTTGATGCAAACCATGGATATGCGTAATGAGCACGACCTGATCTGCTCCTGGGTGTTCGATAAAGATCCGAAGATCCCGGTCTTTACCGAAGGGACCGACAAGATGGACCGGGAAGATATGCGTCAGTCGCTTACCATGTTCTATCAGGAAATGGGCTGGGACCCGGCGTTGGGCTGCCCAACTCGCGACACCCTTCACCGACTCGGCCTTGAGGATGTGGCAGCCGACCTGGCTGCACACAATCTGTTGCCGGCGTAAGGAACGCAAGATGACTAACGTGAGCAACGCTCTGGTCGCCGATGAGGAAGCGTGCATGGCGCTTCCTGATGAGGTGGATAGCCAAAAGAGACAATGGCTACAGGCGTTACACCCGGCCATAGCGCCCAGCAACGCATCGCAGGTCGAAGAGCCCGTAACGGCGGAGTCGATAGTGGCGGATTTTATCCGCCAGCATTCTGCGTCAGGTCAACTGGTGGCACGCAGTGTGTTTCTGTTGCCACCTTATTCGGTTCCAGAAAGTGACCTGGCTACGCTGCTGGACGCGATATGTCAGCACGCATCCGACGCAGATATTACCTGTATCCAGGGCTCAGAGGATACCTACTTCTACTCGACGCA
This sequence comes from Citrobacter sp. Cu233, assembly GCF_030332225.1. Taxonomy (GTDB): domain Bacteria; phylum Pseudomonadota; class Gammaproteobacteria; order Enterobacterales; family Enterobacteriaceae; genus Citrobacter. The sequence continues at coordinate 280,766 of NZ_JAOWIF010000040.1, read as the reverse complement.
AACCATGACGGCAAACTACGCCGAGATGTGTGTGCAGGTGGTGGAAAATGATATCTGCCGTGCCATTGCAGAAGCGGTACGTTTTGACTGCCAAACGTATCCTCGCCCCTATAAGGTCGCCATGCTGGCGCAGCCGCCATACCACTTTGAACCTGAGCAGGTTACAGCGGCGCTCACGGCAATGGAAACGCATCCTGATTATGCAGACATACGTGCTGTGGAATCGTCGAATGCGGAACCTTATCTGTTTAGCGAGCGCTTTATGAGTTACGGCAAAGCGTATGGCCTGTGCGAATGGCTTGAGGTTGAGCAGTATCAGAACCCCTGAATTTTTCAGGTTGATGTCATGGAACGTGTGGACGATCACTGTCACAGCATTAGAGGATAACCCGATGTCCTTCACCCGACGAAAATTTGTCATTGGCATGGGGACGGTGATTTTTTTCACCGGCCCAGGCCAAAACCTGTTAGCGAGTACGAAGAGTACTAAAGACGTTCGTTATGTCATGATCCACGACGAATCATTGTGCAACGGATGTAATATTTGCGCCCGGGCATGCAGGAAAACGAATCATGTTCCTGTTCAGGGGAGTCGTTTATCGATAGCCCATATCCCGGTAACGGATAACGATAACGAAACGTTGTATCACTATTTTCGTCAGTCCTGTCAGCATTGTGACGATGCCCCCTGCATTGAGGTGTGTCCTACCGGTGCTTCCTGGCGAGATGAAAACGGGATTGTGCGAGTCGACACCTCTCGTTGTATCGGCTGCAGTTACTGCATTGGCGCATGTCCGTATCAGGTACGCTATCTCAACCCACACACCAAAGTGGCGGATAAATGCGACTTCTGCGCCGAATCACGCCTGGCGAAAGGTTTCCCGCCAATTTGCGTCAATTCTTGTCCAGAACATGCGTTGATTTTTGGCCGCGAGGACAGCCCGGAAATTCAGACCTGGTTACGGGAAAACAAGTACTACGAATATCAACTTGCAGGCGCCGGGAAGCCCCATCTGTATCGTCGGTTCGGTCAACATTTGATTAAAAAGGATAATGTATGAACGCGTCGCAGAATGCCGAACAGTTTCACGCACAGCTTGCTCAGTACGTCCCGATGTTTTCGCCGGATTACTGGCCTGTCTGGTTGGTTTTCGCCGGGTTAATGCTGGTGGGGATGTGGCTGGTGCTGGCACTCCACGCAATGTTGCGCTTTCGTTCAGCGAATAAAGCGTCTGCAGGACACGGAGAGAAGGTCTATTTATACTCGAAAGCTGTCCGTTTGTGGCACTGGTCGAATGCGCTGTTATTTCTGTTGCTGCTGACCAGCGGCCTGATAAACCATTTCACCGCGGTCAGTGCCCCAGTGATGAAAAGCCTGCTGACTGTGCATGAGGTCTGTGGCTTTTTGCTGCTTGCCTGCTGGATCGGTTTTGTCCTGATTAACCTGATTGGGGGGAACGGTCATCATTATATTATTCAGCGTCAGGGCTGGATCGGCCGGGCGCAGAGGCAGACGCGATTCTACCTGTTTGGTATTATGCAGGGCGAAGCGCATCCATTCCCGGCATCAACACGTTCGAAATTCAATCCGTTACAGCAGGCGGCGTATGTCGGCGTGATGTACGGTTTGCTGCCGCTACTGCTGATCTCTGGATTGCTATCCCTGTACCCACAGGCTGTGGGCGATCTGTTCCCTGGCGTACGTTACTGGTTGCTGCAGGCGCACTTTGCGCTGGCGATCGTGAGCTTGTTTTTCATTTTTGGACATCTTTATCTCTGCACGACAGGACGCACACCGGGCGAAACCTTTAAGTGCATGGTGGATGGCTATCACCGGCATTAAGAGATGATGATTACTCGTGGTGACTTACGGGCCTGGCGCGTCGGGCCTGTGATGTATCGCTGGTTTCTGCGTGCGTTTCCTGAGGGAGGCAGCTATGCGGAGGTGCACCGTGCACTCCAGCAGGAAGGATACAGTGACTGGGCGAATAGCCTCGTAGAATACGGCTGGTCAAGATGGCAGGATGAAGAGAATTTTGTCCAGCAGGATATCTGTGCGATGGGCAATGTTGCCTGCCCGCAGACGGCAGACGACAACGGTAAACAATTGGCGAGCGCGGCTGATGGCGACAGCTTAGGTAGCGCGGGGGCTAACATCAAAATCGCCAGCGCCGGGTACGCCGCACAGATTGCCAGTGCAGGCTACAGCGCACGTATTGGCTGCGTGGGTTATAACGCCCATGTTGCCAGCTCCGGTGAGCGTGGTCGTATTGCCATCGCGGGAAATTCCACACGTATCAGTAGTGTGGGGGGCGGTACACGAATGGCCAGCACGGGTATGCGGGTGCGCATCAGTTCGCTGGGTGACAGAAGTCGTATTGCCTGCAGCGGTGATTTAACCCAGATAGCCAGTTTTGGCGCAGAGTCGAAAATCGCCAATTGCGCAGACAACGTGCAGATCATCGCCAACGGAGAAAACACCGTTATTGCCAGTACTGGCGTGGTCGATTCGATAATCCTCGGCCCCGGCGGATGCGCGGCGCTCGCCTATCACGACGGTAAGAGAATGCGCTTTGCGGTGGCTATTGAGGGGGAAAATAACATCCGTGCAGGGGTGAAGTATCGGCTCAACGAAGACCATCAGTTTGTGGCATGTTGAGCCGTGGTGCTATTTCAAGGCGAACCGACGCTGAGTGATCTTCTCCAGGCTAAAGCACAGCAGGTAATAGACCAGCCCGGTAAAGACAAAAATGGCAGCCGGGTAAATTTGTACCCGGCTGTTAACCTGACCCGCAACCGTCGTGAGCTCAGGTACGTTGACGATAAACGCCAGCGACGTGTCCTTTAGTAGTCCGATAAAAATCCCCGTTAGCGAGGGGAGTACGTTGCGCAGAACCTGTGGCAACAGAATTAACCCGAGCGCCTGGAGTGGGCTAAATCCCTGAACGACGGCAGCATCAGACTGACCGCCAGGCAACGCAGTCATGCCTGCATACACGGAATGCATCACCGAGGCGGCGGTAAACCAGGCCAATGCCAGCGTGACGGTTATGGCTCCCGGTAAATCACTGCCTGTGAGCATGGGCAACAGATACCACATCCAGAAAATCACGAAGATTAACGGAATACCACGAATAAACTCTGCCCAGATAAACAGCCCCTTACGTATCCCTCCAGGAAAACGCCAGGCACAGCAGGCGAGCGCAATCCCGGCGGGAAGCGCCAGTACCGCTGCGCCAATCGCCATCAACAGCGTGAGCAGAACGCCCCCCGGTTGACCCTCTGCGACCCGCCCCCACAGGAGATAGTCCAGATTGTCGGTAATAACCGAAATATTAGCGATCATGCAGTAGGCTCCTGAAACGAAATATGCGTGTTTTACGCGCCAACGGTTTACCTGCTGCAGGTACAGGGCCAAGACGGGTTAACAACACCCCCAGCACAATACCGGTCAGCAGGTAGAGTGCCGTGCCGACGGCAAAGGCTTCCAACGCATGGGCGTTATAGCTTTCAATTTGCCGCACCTGGTACGTAAGTTCAGCAAAACCAATGCCGCTGGCCAATGAAGACAGCTTCATCAGATTAAGATATTGCCCCACGATCGGCTGCCAGGCATTTGCCAGCCCCTGAGGGAGCAGGATGTGACGGAACGTCGCCCATGACGAAAACCCCTGTGCTATGGCTGCCTCGCGTTGCCCGCCAGACACAGCCTGTAAACCGGAGGCTACCTCCTCGACCAGAAAGGCCGAGGTAAAAACACCCAGTCCCCATGCGGAGCAGAGAAACTCCGGTGTTAACCACCAGACATCCCCTGGCAGAATGGACCAGGAATGTTCCGCATTAATGAAGGTAATCACGTCGCGAGGAAGGAGATTCCACGCCGCGAAGTACCAGAACATCAGTTGAACGAGTAAAGGGGTATTGCGAAAAACAGAGACCCACACGCTGACCACGGTGGTCGCAAAGCGATATCCTGTCAGGCGCAGGCTGAGCAGAAAGATGGCAAACACCGTGGCGAGTACCACGCCGGCTAACGTGACCCAAAGCGTGGTCAGAAAACCGGAGATTATCCATTGCAGAGGTTGCCCGCTCAGCACCCCCTGCCAGTCCATTGCATGCATTATAACGATGACTCCTGGTGTAACGGGTCGAGCACTTTTTTCAGAAAACGTTGGGTCCTGGGGTGCTGAGGGCGAGTGAAAAACGCCTCAGGAGGCGCGACTTCGAGAATATCGCCGCCATCAATAAACACCACTCGATCGGCAATCTCCCGGGCGAAATGCATTTCATGGGTCACGACAATCATGGTGATACCGCTATGGGCCAGACTCTTCATGACCTGCAACACTTCGCCGATCATCTCTGGATCCAGCGCGGAGGTGGGTTCATCGAACAGGATGATTTGTGGTGAGGAGGCCAGTGCGCGGGCGATGGCAACACGTTGTTGCTGTCCGCCGGAAAGTTGGGCGGCATATGCATCGGCTTTCTCGGCCAATCCTACCTGTTCCAGCAGTTCAAGTGCCCGTTGCTCTGCATCGGCTTTTTTCCAACCGTGAACATATTCCAGCGCCAGCGTGATGTTCTGCTGTGCCGTCAGGTGGGTGTAGAGATTAAATTGCTGGAACACAAAGCCAATTCGACTGCGTAACTGACGCAATGCGGGACCGCGCAGCTGACCGATTGGTTTGTCATCAATAAAAATATCGCCGCCGCTCAGTGACTCCAGTTGGTTGATCAGGCGAATAAGCGTCGATTTTCCTGAGCCAGAGGGCCCGAGAATGGTGACGACTTCACCCGGTTCAACCAACAGGCTGACGCCGTTAAGCACGGTATGATTGTCATAGTGTTTTATGACATTACGCAGTTCAACACGCGCCTGGCGCAAATGCGTAAAATCCGCAGCCGAAGCTGCGGGACGATTAAAAAGGCCTGAGAGCATATTACTTCGCTTCTATTTTGAAGGCGCGGGGCTGTGGATTTTTGGTTTGCGGACCAAACCAGACATCATAAATTTTGGCTGCCTGCCCAGTAGACTCGAGCTTTAAGAGCTCATCGTTCACGGCCTTTAACAGCGCAGGTTCACCTTTTTTCACACCTACACCAATCTCTTCTTTGCTCAACAGGTCGGGCAAAATTTTGAAATCGGCTTTATCCGGCGCACCACCTAACAACCCTGCCAGAATGGTGCTGTCCTGGGTGATCGCCTGGACATTACCATTACGCAGTGCGGTTAATGCCAGCGGAATATCATCATAGGCCAGCACACGTGATTGTGGAAAACGCTGATGCAACGCCTGCTCACCTGTCGTCCCTTTCACTGCGCCGATACGGGCCTTGCTGTAGTCATCAAGGTTATCCGGAGATTTTGCCGGGACAAGAAATTGCTGTCCGGTAACAAAGTAAGGGGCGGAGAAATCGATAACCTGTGCACGCTCAGGCGTAATGGTGATATCCGCTACGATTAAATCGGCCTTACCGGACTGCAATAACGGTATACGGTTAGCCGGATTGGTGGCGACCAGTTCCAGTTTAACGCCAAGTGATTTAGCCAGCGCTTCCGCAAAATCAACGTCGTAGCCGACAATCTTATGCGTTTTTGCATCAATAGAGCCGAACGGTGGATTGGCGTCAAAGGTGGCGATTTTTACCACGCCTGCGGCTTTGATATCGGCCAGTTGATCGGCCTGAGCATATGACGCGGCAATGCCTGACGCCAGCAGGACACTGAGTGCCAGCCATGTTTTTTTTGTGCTGTGAATCGTCGTTGCCATCATTTTCTTTGAATCCCTGTTGTTTTGGTTTGTGCTTTTTACGCTCCCATAACTTGCGGTGGTGACCAAATAAGAAAAAATTCTTATCTATATACAAAATGATATTAGTGAAAGGGATGTTAATTACGGGTGAAAATAATGAAAAACTGAAATGCAAAATAGTGCACAACGTTGGCAAAAATTCGCATTTCATTTTTTACGCATTCTGCGTTGGAATAAGTTGTGTCCAACAGACAGAGGAGGCGGAGAAGATGAACGGGGTTAAATATCTTTGGTTGCGTATAAAGAATCGACATCCACAGACTCCACAACATAGTGCGGAACGAAATCTTCAGCGTGTTGTGGAGTCCGTTCTTCCTGTCGCCAGCCTGTATGGGGTGGATATCGCCAATATTGATCCGGAGTGGTTCCGTGATAAAACAACACGCTGAACTTCGCCTGACGCGCGAAATGTACTGGAATGAAGTGTGCAAAATAATCAGAAAAACTACTGAATCCCAATTCTGACCTGTAACATACATCAAAACAGGTCTGGATTGGGAACAAGCATGCTGCGTGATAATTTTAACGATCTCTATTATCTCATTGTCGTCGCCCGTGAACGCAGTTTTACCCGTGCCGCAGCGAAGCTAGGGGTCTCGCAGTCAGCATTAAGCCATGCAATTCGCGGGCTTGAGGAGCGACTGGATGTCAGACTGCTGACCCGTACCACGCGAAGCGTCGCGCCAACCGAAGCCGGAGAACGGCTTATCAACAGTATCAGTCCGCGTTTCGATGACATTGAAACGGAGCTACTGGCACTCACCGATATTCGCCAGCGTGTGGCGGGTAATATCCGTCTGACGCTCGGGGAACATGCGTTGCAATCGACCGTCTGGCCTGCACTACAGCCGTTTTTGCAGGCGTATCCTGATGTCAATGTGGAAATGACCATCGACAATAGCCTGACGGATATCGTGACGGGCCGCTATGATGCCGGTATCAGGCTCGGTGAGCAGGTGGCCAAAGATATGGTTGCTGTCAGGATCGGTCCCGACTGGCGCATGGTAGTGGTGGGGGCTCCCGCTTATTTTGCCCGCCATGGCAAACCGCAAACCCCACACGATCTACAGAATCATAACTGCATCAATATGCGCATGCCGACCCTGGGTGGGCTGTATGCCTGGGAGTTTACCAGGAATGGGCAGGATCTCCGCGTGCGGGTAGAAGGGCAGCTTATTTTTAACAATCTTCCACCGCGTATCAGTGCGGCAATTTCGGGCATGGGCCTGGCATTTGTACCGGAAGATACCGTCGAACAGGCAGTTGCAGAAGGAGCACTGGAAAAAGTGCTGGAAGACTGGTGTGAACCTTTTCCCGGTTATTACCTGTACTATCCCAGCCGCAGACAACATACTGCGGCCTTTGCACAGTTGATTGAGGCGTTGCGTTATACGGCGTGAAGCGCAGGTTGGCTATAAAAAAACCGGCATTGCGCCGGTTCATAAATTAGATTTTGCAGGCATCGCCGCAGTCGTTATCAGCAATAATTTCCTGCGCTTTTTTGTCTGCATCTTCCAGACGTTCAGCATTACGCTCTTGCGCTTCTTCCAGCCCATCAAAGACCAGATTATCGAGATCAATTTCCATCATTCACCTGCTCAGGTTCAGCGTTTAACATCATTCCATTATATTGCAAAAATGTTGCTGAACAGCAGCGATTATTGCTACTAAGCACGTTCTTATACCAGGTCAGCGTATTTTTCCGGCAGCAGACGGTGTTGCTCAACAGCGTGCTCGGTTTCTCGTACTGAGGATCCCTGCGTCTGTTTAAACGACAGCATCATGGTTTCCGCTGCCCAGGGGACGGTTGAACGATCTGACAGGAAATTATGATGTGTCTTGGGTGATTGTTGCGTTTGCCCTGGTAAGTGGCGGCGGGTCGGCACTGTACGTTCTGTCAATATCTCCCTCGTGTAATCCACTCATTGTGTTAATTTAATGTTAACGAAATGGGCCATATCCTTGTTCATTCAGGAACGTGATGTGCGATTTGTTTTAACAAATATGCGACAAAATCACTATACATATAACTTAATATCTTTTATACATTAATTGTTCAACCCTGCGACTATTCCACAAAAGAGAAAGAAATATGGAACAGACACCTGATAAGAAAAACGATAATTTTCAAAAAGATGGCAAAGAACAGTTCAACCGCTCGATCGGGCTTATTTCAAATTTTGCGTTGGGTTTTACCTACCTGTCGCCGCTCACCGCTGTGTATTCGCTGTTCGCGTTGGCAGTGACGTTGGCGGGCCCCCCCGCTGTGTGGTGGATTTTGATCGTCGCGTGTGGGCAGCTGTTAGTCGCCCTGGTGTTTGGTGAGGTTGCGTCTCAATATCCGATCACCGGGGGACTGTATCCCTGGGCGAGAAGGTTGTGGGGTAAGAAATATGCGTGGATCGCCGCCTGGATCTACCTGTGGGCGCTGGTGGTGACAATTACCTCGATCGCGGAATATACATCAACATTTGTCGAATCACTCTTTCATTATGGCCAGACACCCGCCACCATGCTGGTGACCTCCGTTTTGTTGCTGCTCTTGATGATGGCCGTCAATATGTCCGGCACCAGAAATCTGGCCAGGGTCGCCAAAATTGGTTTCTGGTGCGAAATCGTTAGCGTTATTGCGCTGGGTATTTACCTGCTGATTTTCCACCGTTCACAGCCTTTCTCCGTCATCTTTGATTCGATGGGGGTACTGGCGCATGACGGAAGTTATTCCACCGCCTTTATGTCCGCTGCGCTGATGGGCCTGTTTATGTTCTTTGGCTTCGAGGCGTGCGGTAACGTTGCAGAGGAAGTGCAAAATCCAAGCAAAAAAATCCCGGTAGCCATGATTTTAAGTATCGTGTTTGGCGCGATCTCCGCCATTATCTCCGTCATGGGCTACCTGCTGGCGTCACCGAACCTGGTGAGTATCGTGAATGGCAAAACCGCCGATCCGATCCCGGCAATCCTCAATGAAGCGTTGGGGGAAACCGGTGCGACGGTCTTTATCGTCGTCGCTATTATAGCGATGCTGTCGTGCATTCTGTCTCTGCAAGCGGCATTAAGTCGTCTTATCTTTTCTTTCTCTCGCGACAGAATGCTGCCGGGCAGTGAATGGATGGCCAAAATTTCTAAAAATGGTGTCCCGGATAATGCCATGGTCGTCAGCTGCGTGCTGCCGGTTGTCATTTGTGTCTGGGTCTATTTCCAGCCAGATAACTTATCGCGTATCACCGCATTTGCTGTTATCGGTATTTATATTTCATTCCAGATGGTGGTACTGGCCGCGCTGCGTCAACGTCTGAAAGGCTGGAAACCCGCCGGAGAGTGGACGATTGGTGGTTGGGGTGTGATTGTAAACGTGCTGGCATTAGCTTACGGCCTGTGTGGGATCTGGTTACTGGCACAGCCTGCTGACAGCAGTGACTTCATCGATCGTTGGACAGTCCTGTTTGGTCTGGCGATTGTGGTTGGTTCAGGATTGATCTACATGTTCCTTACCCGACCCTTTGGCCGCTCGGCTGCACCGGAAAACGATGCTATTGCCTACGCCACGAAGCTCAATATGGGGCAGGATAACTAAAACTAAGGGCCTTCGGGCCCTTAATTTCGACCGTTTTACGAGCCGGATACGACGCTGGCATCCTTATCCGGTAACGCTCAACCTTGGATTGACTCTTTCTGGTAGTGATAAAGGATAAAGTAGTCGCTTTGATACACCACCGTGCTGTGCGCAGGTGACAATAATTCACCGACACGAAAGCGCGGCCAACTGGAAAAGATAATCCGGTTTTCCAGATTGGTCAGAATGACATAATCAGGGTGAGGGCAGGAGAGCAGTTCGGCTTCTATCTGACTGACCAGCAGATCGACAGCGGCGACGCCGAGAAACTGATCATGATAGTAAACCGGAACCGCTGAGGTTAGGGTGTAGGAGATGTTACAGATATAGTCGACATACGGGCCATGGATATACGCTTCACCTGCCGGAGGCGAATGCTTAAACCACGCAAAGGTTCTGAAATCCAGCCGCTGCTGCGTCGCCTGATCCAAATCCAGATGTGCCTGACTCAATCCATTATCTTTCTTATACCACCATTCCAGCAGCCAATATTCTTTGGTGGTTTCTGTACTCTCAATATGGCTGGCGAAACCTGCGCCTGAACAGTAGTGATTGTTGTTCAGTGTGTTCTTGATGTGTTGCTGAACCGTTGATCTGACTGCGGGGTCAAGGACAACTTCGGCTGAAGCTTTTTGCACACCGGCAATGGCCTCGTGAATGCTCCTCGCCAGCGCAACGGTAGACTCTACGGTAGAGACGGTAATATCATCAATTTTACGGATTAATGCGCTTAAGGATGTCGAAGAGCTCATGGTCTGTCCTGCCTTCACTGATTGTCAGTTCGAGTTATATTTCAGCTTTTTTTCAATAAGGTAATAGGTAAACGTGTCGATGATCTGCGTGGCGTACTGGACTGACTCGGTCTCGTTATGGGCGGCTAGCGCGTCAGCCAGCGCCGAATAAAGCGCAATAATTTCCGCATGAATATTGTCGGCGCGATAGAGTATTGCCACCAGTGATGCCCACTCGGCCTGGACCTGAAGCTCCTGGTTGGCCAGCCGTGCCGAATGAGAGCTGGCCGCAATTGCCAGCAAACAACGCATATCGGCCTGAGTCATCAGTTCAGGTGAATCGGCTTTCCTCAGCACGTCTACAAACTCGCGAAATTTGGCAATGTCCGCCCCGGTCATGCGCCTGGAGGCTAACCTGGCGCTGTGGCTGATAATGGCACAATGCATTTCGCCTAAATCCGAAAGGTAATCGGTACTGATCGATTTAAACGGATGCAGGGCGCTATTTTTGCCATCAATATTCTCGCAAACGAAGCTCCCGCCATTACGGCCACGAACCGTATGGATAAGATTATTAGCCCGAAGCGTGTTGAGCGCTTCTCTGATAGTGATATGTGAGACACCCATCATCTTTGCCAAATCGGTTTCATTGGGCAACTGTTCTTTTGGCTCCAGCAACCCGGTAATAATGGCGTTCGAAAGGCGCTGCACTATCTGGTCTGAACGACTGACCTGCCCGATAGGCGCAAATATGACCGCATGAGTAATCATAATCTTTTCTGCACTCAATTCCCTGAAACAACGACCATTCTTAACACATGCCCGCGGGGCACGAAAGGTCAGAATGGCCGCGTTATTTTACATGCCCACGCGCAACATCGCTGCACAGGCGGATGTGTGTCCCGATAACGTCAAAACGCACAGCGCGCTGACGATGAAAAACCTTACCCCGAAAATGTAAAATTTAAGTTAAAAGTGCGAGGTTTATCATAGTGTCAATGTTGCGCATTTGAAAAATTTTTACAATATATATATTACATAAGCTTCTTTATGTATTATTTGACGGGAGACAGGCATGAGAACCCTGAAGCATTTTATCAACGGGCAATATGTAGCGGGTAACACAGAAGACACGTTTGAGCTGGTGAGTCCGGTTGACGGTGAAACGTACGCGTTATCGCCTAATGCTGGTGCGACTGAGGTGGAGCTTGCCTACTCGGCGGCCGCGGCGGCATTTAACATTTGGAAAAAATCGACTCCTGCCCAGCGGCAAAAAGCACTGCTGCAACTGGCAGATGAGATCGAAAAAAATGTTGAACGACTGGTCAACGCGCAAAGCCAGGAAACCGGTCAATTGCGTCATTTTATCGAAAAAGAAGAGATCGCTGCTTCGTGCGATGCGATCCGTTTTTTTGCCGGCGCAGCGCGTTGTCTGGAAGGGAAGGCCGCCGGAGAATATTCCGCCGGGTTCACCTCAACTATTCGTCGTGAGCCGTTAGGCATAGTGGGACAAGTCACACCGTGGAACTACCCGTTTATGATGGCGGTATGGAAGATTGCACCGGCGCTTGCTGCAGGCAATACGGTGGTTTTAAAGCCGAGCGATACCACCCCGGTAAGTACGCTGCTGCTGGCAGAACTGGCCGCGCCGCTGTTTCCGAGAGGGGCGATTAACGTCGTGTTGGGCAAGGCCAGTACTGGCTCACTGGTGGTTTCTAACCCGACAGCATCATTGGTGTCGATTACCGGTTCGGTACGCGCGGGTCTGCAGGTTGCGGCATCAGCAGCAGCTAACCTGACAAAGGCCCATCTTGAACTGGGTGGCAAAGCGCCCGCCGTCGTGTTCGCTGATGCAGATATGGACAAGGCGATTACTGCTATCACTACCGCAGGATTTTTTAATGGCGGACAGGATTGTACTGCCGCCACGCGCATCCTGGTGGAAGATTCTGTTTATGCGACGTTCCTGGAAAAGCTGATCCAAAAAACGAAAAGTATCAAGTTTGGTCCTCCGCAGGATCAGGATGCGTTATATGGCGCTCTGAATAGCAAAAACCAGCTTGAGCAGGTGAAGGGGTTTATTGAGCGTTTACCTGCACATGCGAAAATTGAAGCCGGTGGTCATGCGGGGCCAGGGCCAGGTTTCTACTTTGAGCCGACGATAATTTCCGGTCTGCGTCAACACGATGAAGCCATTCAACACGAAGTGTTTGGCCCGGTAATGACTATTCAGTCGTTTTCTGGTGATGAAGATGCGTTGCACAAGGCGAATGATGTGGAATATGGCCTGGCCGCGAGCGTCTGGACCTGCAATCACAGTCGCGCACAGCGTTTCAGTATTGATCTCGATTTCGGCACAGTATGGATTAACAGTCATATTCCTCTGTGCGCCGAAATGCCGCACGGTGGATTCAAAAAATCCGGCTACGGAAAAGATCTCTCCTCTTATTCGCTCGATGAGTATACCCGGGTGAAACATATCATGTGTGATATTTCCGAATAACAGGTAATACGATGAAAACATTAAAAATAGCAGCACTTTCATTGGTGATGTTCTCAGGGTTCTGCCTGGCAGAAAGCTCACCGCTGAACACGGTAAAAGAGTATATGGCAGCATGGAATGCGCATAATGCGCCACTGGCTGCCCAGTACCTGGCGGATGATGCCGTTTATTACGATGCCGCCGCAGGGGAGCCGGTAACCGGCCGGGAAAAGGCTGAAAAAGAGGTGATCGGTGCATTTATTAAGGCGGTCCCGGATCTGACCTGGAAAATGGTCGGTAAACCTGTCGCTGATGAAGATACTGTGGCATTTCGTTGGGAATTCTCGGGTAAAAATAGCGGCGAATGGGCGGGAAGACCGCCGACAAATAATCCGATCAAATTTGAAGGTGTCAGCTATATTCATGTTAAGGCAGGAAAAATCACCTGGCAGGGTGATTATTATGACTCTAAAAAACTGGATGAAGAGCTGAAGCCAGTGAAGTAGTCGGCGGTGTCCTCCTTGTATCTACGAGGGGGAACCTCTCATTTGTAGTGTTTTTAGGACAATGTGTCAGTGGCAAAAGGACAACGTTAATGGCAATTACCCGACGTGATTTTCTCAACGGCGTGGCGGTGACTATCGCTGCGGGACTGACCCCTTTGGATCTGGTCAGAGCGGCAGGAAAGGGGCACGAATTTATTGATGGAAGTTATTATCCGCCAGCGTTAACGGGGCTACGTGGTAACCATCCGGGCTCGTTTGAAATGGCCCATGCGTTAGGCCGTGAACATAAGCACTTTGATTTAAGCGCTCTGCCCGTTGAGGAAGAGTACGATCTGGTGATTGTGGGCGGCGGTATCAGCGGACTGGCCGCGGGTTGTTTCTGGCATGAACTGGCCGGGAAAAACAGCAAGGTGCTGATCCTCGATAACCATGATGATTTTGGTGGTCACGCCAAACGCAACGAATTCACCTCAGCAGGCAAAAAACTTATCGGATATGGCGGGAGTGAAGCCTTTCAGTCACCTGCGCATAATTTCAGTCCCGAAGTGAATAAGCTGATGGAAACCGTTGGCGTAAGCGTCACGCGGTTGAAAAAGAGTTTTGACGTTAATTTCTACCCTGACTGGCAGCTTAGTCGCGGCGTCTTCTTCGATAAAAAGAATTTTGGTGAGACGAAAATAGTCAGCGGCGATCCGGGGCGTGCGGTATCCGATGATATTCCGCCGGATCGGCTCAATGGCCGTAATATCGAAGACTTTATCAACGACTTCCCATTAAGTGAGGAAGATCGTAAAGCGCTGATCGATCTGCACGTGCGTCCGGTTGATTATCTTCCCGGGATGACGGTTGATGAGAAAACGGAATGGCTGGATACCCACAGCTATAGTGAGTTTCTTTCCACCAGGGTTGGTTTAAGCAAAATGGCGCTGCTCTATTTTCAGCAGCGTTCCAATGATTTCTTTGCCATCGGTATTGAAGGTATATCCGGTAGTGATGCTCGTGCGTGCGCATTGCCGGGAATGGAAGCGTTAGGGCTGCCGCCGCTGGACGGTGAATCGCTGGCCGACCTCGAAGAGCCATATGTCTATCATTTCCCGGATGGCAATGCGGGTCTGGCACGGTTGCTGGTCAGACACATGCTGCCGGACGCGCTGCCGGGTAATACCATGGAAGATTCTGTTCTCGCCAGATTGCATTATGAAAAGCTCGATCTGCCGGAAAACGCCACGCGTTTACGCCTGAACAGCACGGTGATAAATGCGGCGAACGTGGAGGGGGGCGTTGCCGTCACGTATCTCCGCGACGGCAAAATGCATCGCGTGCACGGTAAGAACGCCATTATGGCGGGCTATAACATGATGATCCCGTATCTGGTACCGGAAACACCGGAGCAACAGCAGGCCGATCTCAAACTGAACGTGAAGGCGCCGCTGGTGTACACCAATGTGGTGGTTAAAAACTGGCAAGCGTTTAAGCAACTGGGTGTGCATGAGTTTTATTCACCGGCCGCGCCTTACAGCCGAATCAAGCTCGACTATCCGGTCAGTATCGGCGGTTATCAACACCCAGCCTCGCCGGACGAGCCCATGGTGATTCATATGGTCTATGTGCCCACGTATCCTGGCAGTAATCTGTCCGCGAGGGAGCAGTTCCGTTTGGGGCGTGCTTATCTGCTGGGGACCACGTTTGCCGCACATGAAGAGATGATCCGTTCTCAGTTGCAGGAAATGTTTGACTCAACCGGTTTTGACAACCAGCGGGATATCGCGGCCATTACTGTTAACCGCTGGGCACATGGTTATGCGTATTACGCTAATTCACTGTTCGACGATATGGAAAAAATGCCGGAGATTATTGAGCGGGCGCGTAAACCTATCGGACGTATTGCCATCGCTAACTCTGATGCTGACTGGAGCGCTTATGCTCATGCTGCGATCGATCAGGCATGGCGCGCGGTTAATGAACTCAAGGATATGGGGTGATCTATGCGTAATGTAACCGTTCTAATCGCCTGCCTGTTTACCGCTTCTGTCTCTGCCGCTGAATCTCACGGTGAGTACATCGCGAGGATCTCAGACTGCGTGGCATGCCATACCGCAGAAGGCGGAGCAACGATGGCGGGAGGCAAGAAGTTCCCCACGCCGGTTGGTGATATCTATTCGACGAATATTACCCCGGATAAGACTCACGGTATCGGCAACTATTCTTACGATGATTTTGAGAAAGCCGTGCGCCAGGGAATTGCCAAAGACGGTCATCCGCTGTACCCGGCGATGCCTTATCCTTCTTACTCGAAACTGTCCGACGCAGATGTTCAGGCGCTGTATAGCTACTTCATGCATGATGTTAAGCCATCAGCAGAGCCCAATAAAGAGAACGCTATTCCCTGGCTTATCTCGGCCCGCTGGCCGCTGCATATCTGGAATTGGTTGTTTACCGATGCGCCGACTGCCGCTTTTGAAGACAACAACGCGGATGATACGGCAGCGCGGGTAAAACGGGGTGCTTATCTGGTGGAAGGTCCGGGTCACTGCGGGTCATGCCATACCCCGAGAGGGATGGCGATGAACGAAAAAGCCTATACCAATGCCGCTGCTGAGTACCTGAGCGGGGCGATGATCGACGGCTGGTATGCGCCATCGCTGCGGGGAACCGGGATGTCTGAGCAGGAGTTAAAATCATTGCTGCTGACGGGGAAAAGCAAACATGCTGCAGTATCGGGATCGATGTCTGAAGTCGTCAGCCAGAGCACACAGTATCTGACGGACGAAGATGCCACGGCGATTGCACAGTATCTGTTGAGCCTGAAAAGCGCGAAGACGGAACCGGCGCGTACGGCAGGCGCTATGACCTCCTGGTCGAATTCGCCGGAGGCGGGTAAAGTGACCTACAACCGCTATTGCTCGACCTGTCATGGTCTGGAAGGGAAAGGGACCGATGATAATGCACCTTCGCTCATTCACAACCCGTTAGTGATGGTAGACGACCCAACGCCGTTGTTCAGGGTGATTGCCCACGGCGCAGAAACACCGACGACACGGGGGAATGTCTCCTTTAAGATGCCAGCCTATGGTGGGTTGCTCAGCGACAGCGAAATGCGCGACGTGATCAATTACGTGCGTAAAAGCTGGGGTGAGGGTAATGGTGAAGTAAGCCAGGAAGATCTGTCCGGGATTAAAAAAGCTTCACATTAATTTGTGCAATGATGCCGGATGGCGCTGCGCTTATCCAGTCTGTGAATTACGCATTTTTGTAGGCCGGATAAGGTGCTTGCACCGCCATCCGGCAGTGCTTACCCGGTGTTTATTCTGATAATACCCGCCAGTCGGGTAAACGCCGCAGCCATCTCATGTTCTTCAATACTGGCAAAGCCCAGCAGCAGACCGCTGCGTTTTTCTTCTTTCACGTAGTACCGCGAAAGTGGGCGAACCAGAAGACCTTGTGCGTTGGCCTGTTGGGCAATGGCGCCATCATCAGTACCCGCAGGTAGCTGTAAAATCAGATGTAGTCCGGCGTTGCTGCTGTAAGGTCCCAGATAATCCTCACCAAGCTGGTTGATGATGAGCTCTACCAACGTATGTCGTCGGCGGCTATATAACTGGCGCATTTTACGGATGTGCGCCGCATAATAACCCTCACGAATAAACTCAGCCAGCGCCGCCTGAATCAGGAGATGCCCACCACGATAGAGATCGTTATGTACCTTCATCAGTGGAGCGGCAAGTGGTTTGGGTATCACAACGTACCCGAGACGCAGTGCCGGATAGAGGGTCTTGCTGAAGGTGCCGATATAGATAACCGGAGTATCTTCTTCCAGTCCCTGCAATGACGGGATGGGTTGGCCGGAAAAACGAAACTCGCTGTCGTAGTCATCTTCCACAATCCAGCTGTGCGTTTCACGTGCCTGATAGAGTAGTTGCCGCCGTCGGCCAAGGCTCATTACCGGGCCAAGCGGGTATTGATGTGACGGTGTCACAAAAATGAGTTTCGGTGCCGGTTCGACGCAAGCAGGCGGAACCATGCCTTGTTCATCAACCGGGATGGCCGAAAAGTTGACCGCATTGATGCGCAGAATGTTTTTTATTCCCCAGTAACCGGGTTCTTCAATCCACGTATTATCGCCAGGATTACACAAAGAGCGGGTGACCAGATCCAACGCCTGGTGAATGCCCTCGGTGATCAATATTTGATCTGGCGTACAGCGCACGCCGCGTGCGGTGCGCAGATAGTCCGCCAGCGCGTCTTTCAGTTCAATCAAACCACCAGTGGCGTCGTAGGTGAGAAACTCCGGGCGTAGCCGCCTTGCCAACCGATCCTGAATCTTTTTCAGTGTGCGATGCGGGAAAGAATGCACGTCCGGTACACCAGGAATAAAAGCCCCCCACTGGCGGGGGCTGGCGCTGGCATGCCCTAGCAGTTCAAGGCTACGGACGGACAAACTGGCGTGATCTTCACGTGTTACAGGTGAAACCGGAAGTTTATTAGGGGCCCGGCCGAGATTATCCAGCACGCTGTCGGTCACAAATGTACCGCTGCTGGTGCGCGCGGAGATATAGCCTTCGGCCTGTAACTGCTCGTAAACCCGCAGGACAGTATTTCGTGATAACGCCAGCTCACTCGCCAGGTCGCGTGAAGGAGGCATGCGTGTAGCGGGTTTTAGGCTACCTTCAAGGATGCAGCTACAGATGGCGGCATACAGGCGACGATGCAGCTTAACGTCAGTCTGCTGGCTAAATGCATGCTTGATCACATCTCCGGCAAGTGAACGCATTTGGATCCTTAAAATAAAACGATTTGGCTCTCGATTAAAGTACCAGATGGCGTCTAAATTTAAAGGGTAATTCAACCCATTGTGTTTATGGACAAGGTATAGAGAATGAACAATAAAAACCTGCAACAACGTCGTCTGGATGCCACCCCACGTGGCGTGGGTGTGATGTGTGATTTTTATGCCCAGTCGGCTGAAAACAGCACGATTACCGATATTGAAGGCAATCAGTATATTGATTTCGCCGCCGGGATTGCCGTGCTGAACACCGGGCACCGTCATCCGCGTCTGGTGCAGGCCGTTGAAGCGCAACTGCAAGCCTTTACCCATACGGCTTATCAGATTGTTCCCTACGAGAGCTATGTGTCGCTGGCGGAGAAAATCAACGCGGTTGCGCCAATAGACGGCAGGCGTAAAACGACATTCTTTACTACCGGGGCTGAGGCCGTGGAAAATGCGGTTAAAATTGCCCGCGCTCACACCGGTCGCCCTGGCGTTATCGCCTTTGGCGGGGGGTTCCATGGGCGGACATACATGACGATGGCGTTAACCGGTAAAGTGGCGCCATACAAAAAAGGCTTCGGCCCGTTCCCGGGGTCCGTTTACCATGCGCCATATCCTTCTGCGCTGCAGGGGATTTCAACTGCAGACTCGATTAAAGCGATAGAACGTTTGTTTAAGGCGGATATCGATCCGAGCCAGGTCGCTGCGATTATCTTCGAACCCGTCCAGGGTGAAGGCGGCTTTGTTGTCGCACCAGCGGAGTTTGTCGCGGCAATTCGCCGTATCTGCGATGAGCATGGCATCGTGATGATTGCCGATGAGGTGCAAAGTGGTTTTGCCCGTACCGGGGAAATGTTTGCGATGGATCACTATGCTGATAAAGCAGACCTGATGACCATGGCGAAAAGCCTTGCGGGGGGGATGCCGTTGTCGGGTGTTGTAGGCAAAGCCGATATTATGGATGCACCTGCACCGGGTGGACTGGGTGGTACTTACGCCGGGAACCCGCTATCGATTGCGGCAGCTCATGCGGTACTGGATATTATTCGTGATGAAAAACTGTGCCAGCGTGCGGCAGCGCTTGGCGAGCAACTGCGTGCGGTGCTGACCGATGCGCGTGCAGCGTGTCCTGAACTTGCCGAAGTGCGGGGATTAGGCTCGATGATTGCCGCTGAATTCTGTGATGCAGCCACGGGTGAACCCAGTGCCACCGCCGCACAGCGCGTGCAGAAAAAAGCGCTTGAGCAGGGGCTGCTGCTGTTAACTTGCGGCCAGTATGGTAACGTGATCCGCTTCCTTTACCCACTGACTATCCCGCAGGATCAGTTTGCAAAAGCGTTAGAGATAATCAAAACGTCGATGAAGTAATCTCGTTCAGCACAGATCGTGTGTAAAGCCGACAGTAGCCATTACCGTCGGCTTTTTTGTTGTAACCCATTCGCTAATCTCCTCTCGTTATATATTTACATACATATCGATTAGGCCTATTCTATTCATCATACAAATATAATAAACGTGCCCCGCAAGAGAAGGCGCTTGTGTTAGCGACCGCCAGTCTTTCTATCTAACGAATTGAATCAACACATGTTAAATTGCAAAATCACCCCAATTGCCTCCGGGTTGCTGACGTTTTCTTGTCTTGCTACCGTTCTGTCGGCCCATGCTGATGACACCATTACCGTTACCGCCTCTGCGCCTGCTCAATCTTCGTTTCCCGAGCAGGAGCCTGCGGCGGCTGAAAAAAAGGCGACTATCGGTAGCCTGGGCCAGCGAGAGTTAATCGATGTTCCGTGGTCGGTACAAACACTGTCGAAAAAGGTGATTGATCAACAACAAATCAAAGATGTTAAGGATGTTTACCGCTACATACCGTCCGTTCAGGGAGAGGGTGTTCGACCACAAACCCGTGGCATGCAAGGGAGTGTGGTGCAAAACCATATGATTGATGGGCTGAATGCTGTTTCCACCACCGAATATCCGACAGAACAGTTCCAGAATATAGACGTACTGAGCGGCATCGCGGGTTCACTGTACGGACCAGCCAACCCGGCGGGGATGTTTAATCTGGTCTCGAAACGCCCTCAGGATACGCCTTTGCACCGGGTTACCGTAGGGCAAGGTACAGGGTCAGGAACGCTGGCATCAATGGATTTCAGCGGCCCGATCGACGCGGGAGACAGAGTGAAGTACCGCCTCAACCTGATGAATGATGAAGGACACAGTTACACCACCGATAGTCATGTTCGTCGGCAGTACGCGGGATTGGGCCTGGATTTTCAGCTGACCGATCAAACCGTTCTGGAGAGTAATTTCAGCTATTACCATTATTATGAAAAAGGCATGCCGGGCAGCTTTGCGCTGGCAAAAGGCGTGCAGTTTCCTTCGGCATTCGATCCGACTAACAGTAAGTATGGTCAGTCGTATGCAGGCCATGATGATGAAACGACCACCGCGGACATGCACATCAAGCATGATTTTGACGGAAACTGGATGCTGGATCTGGGGGCCTTGCACCAGGTTGCTGACCGTGAATCGACGGCGGTAACCAATACCCTGACGGATAATCGGGGTAACTACACCACCACGACCTCTAATTCAGCGGCCAGTCGCTTTACGATCAACAGCTATTTAGCGAACCTGACCGGCAGCATAGATTCCGGCTGGCTGACGCAGGATATCGCGACTGGAATGCGTGGATTTGTATGGAAAAACTATAACCCGAGAAATGGGGGAACCTTTACGCTGGGGCATTCTTCACTTGATCAACATCCCGACTATCCGCGCCCGCCTTATCCTGACTTTAATAATCGCTATCATTCGGCGACCACTACGCAGCATGCATTTCTGTTAAGCGATACGCTGCATTTCACTCCGCAATGGAGTTTGTTGCTGTCTGGTAGCGAAAACCTGTTTACCGTCAGCAACTATAACAAATCCGGTCATGAAACCAGTCGCCAAAAGGATAACGGCATGAGCGGCTCCGCCAGCCTGATGTATAAACCGGTTGAGAACATCACGCTGTATACCACCTGGGCTGACAGTTTGCAGCAGGGGGATACCGCACCGGCCGGGGCCAGCAACGCAGGACACGTACTGGATCCGTATCGCAGCCATCAGGTGGAGGTGGGGGCAAAATATGCGCCTGTCAAAGATCTACTGCTCACTGCGGCGCTATTTGAAGCAAAACGTCCCTTTGCTTATACCAACGACAACGGTGAATTTGCTCAGGACGGTACGCAGAAAAACCGTGGGCTGGAACTGATGGCTGATGGGCATATCACGGAAAATTTACGGGTGTTAGGGGGAGCTGCCTGGTTGGATCCCATGCTGCACAATACTGCCGCCAGTAATGCAGATGGTAAGCAGGTTGTCGGCTTGCCACGCTTTACTTCGAATGTGCTGGCAGTCTATAGCATTAAACAGGTTCAGGGACTGGATGTGGATGCCAACGTGCATTACGTCGGACGTCGGGCTACCGATAACGCGAATGATACCTGGGTAGGCAGTTATACCACGGTGGATATTGGTAGCCGTTATGCCACCAGACTGTGGAACACGCCCACGACTTTCCGGTTTGATATCACTAACCTGACCGACCGCCGCTACTGGACCAACATTGTCCCGGGCGCATTGACGGGTTATACGGGGGCCGGGGCGGCCAGTGCGCAACTTGGTGCACCACGTCAGGCACAGATTTCTGTTCAGGTTGATTTTTAAGGATTGCTGATGAAAACGTGCCACACATGGTTGCTCTGTGTGTGGCTGGCGTTTCCCGCCCTGGCCACGCGTCAGGTTGTGGATGATGCCGGTCACACTGTCACCGTCCCCACACAGGTTCAACGTATTGCGGATAGCTGGTTTGCCCATCACTCGGTGCTGATGACGCTGGGTGCGGGACGTCAGATTGTCGCAACAGTCAACCATCCACAGAGCCAGCCGTGGATGTTCAAAATAAACCCATCGCTTAATCAGGCCTTACAAATTCACGGGGCATCATTTAATAGCGAGGCCCTGCTGGCTCTGCATACCGACGTTCTGTTTGTCGCAAAGGGCAAGGGGGAGGCGCAGAGCTACAACCAGGCGGGTATCCCGACGCTGGAAATGGCATTTACTGATTATCCTTCGATGGAAAAGTCAGTCACGACCACGGCGGAAGTGTTGGGCACGGACCAGGCTCGCGCCAGGGCGGTGGCATATAATCAATTTTTAACCCGCACTATTGCGGATGTTCGCGCTAAAACGGCGACGTTAGCGGAAAATCAGCGCCCCCGGGTTCTGCACATTCAGTCGCTGAACCCACTGAAAGTCGACGGTAGAAACACGTTGATTGATACCTGGATTACGCTCTCGGGTGGGCGGAACGTTGCCGGGGAAGTGGACGGTAACATGAAAGAAGTCTCACCTGAGCGGGTACTGTATTGGCAGCCGGAGGTGATTATTCTCGGGGCGGGATGTGGCGATATTGCCAGTTCACCTTACGCTGCGTTGTTCAAAGAACTTAACGCGGTGAGACAGGACAAAGTCTGGCGCAATCCGGCAGGGGTCTTCCCCTGGGATCGCTACGGAACCGAAAGCGCGTTGCAGTTGCTGTGGGCCGCGTCAAAGCTACATCCAGCACGGTTTGGCGGTCTGGATATGGTTAATGTAACCCGCGATTTTTACCGCCAGTTTTTTGATTATTCGCTTAGCGAGGCGCAGGCGACGCGGATTTTAGCAGGGCTACCTCCACAGGGGTAAAGCGGCAAGCGCTGACGGGCAAATGCAGGTCAGTTCAGGGCTACACGCTGTATTTGCCGTGATGAATCGCGTGGCTGTATACCGTGTCTGGCGATAATGGGTTGCCAGTCATCACGTTATATAATTTAATGCATATCGATTTTTTCCCAGTTCAGATGGTATCTATGTTAACTCTTCGCTCTTTTGTGCTGGTTTGCGCCAGCATGTTTTTTGCCTTTTCCGCACAGGCGGATCGCACTATCACCGATCAGCTTGGGCGTCAGGTTACGATCCCTGACCATGTCGATAAGGTGGTAGTGCTGCAACACCAGACGCTGAATATTCTGGTGCAACTGGATGCTGCGCAGGATATCGTCGGCGTGATGTCGAGCTGGAAAAAACAACTTGGGCCTGAGTTTGCCCGGTTTATGCCGACAATCACTACGCTGCCTACGCCTGGCGATCTCACCAGCGTGAATATTGAAAGTCTGCTGGCGATTCATCCGCAGGTTGTGTTTGTCGCCAACTATGCGCCCGCCGAGATGATCCAGCAGATTCAGAATGCCGGTATCCCGGTGGTGGCAATCTCGTTACGTCAGGATCTTGCCGGGCAACAGAATAAAATGAACCCGACGATGGCTGATGAAGAGCGGGTTTACAACGAAGGTTTAAAGCAGGGGATCCGCCTGATTGCGGATGTGATAGGACGTAAAACGCAGGCGGAAACGCTGATCAATTACGTCTTTACGGCGCGAGCAAAATTCAATGCACCCGTTGCGGCCATACCGGAAGCGCAAAAGGTTCGCATTTATATGGCGAACCCTGACCTTATGACCTACGGTTCCGGGAAATACACAGGCCTGATGATGCAACATGCGGGTGGGTTAAATGTGGCGGCGGCCAGCGTGAAAGGTGCACGTCAGGTGGCGCTTGAGCAGGTGCTGGCGTGGAACCCGCAGGTGATTTTTGTTCAGGACCGATATCCACAGGTGGTCACGGAGATCCAAAACGATCCTAACTGGCAGGGCATTGATGCGGTGAAAAATCATCGTGTGTGGCTGATGCCTGAATATGCCAAAGCCTGGGGCTATCCAATGCCGGAAGCTTTGGCAATAGGTGAGCTGTGGATGGCCAAAAAACTTTACCCGGATGCTTATAAAAATGTCGACGTGGATGCGCAGGCGCAGGATTACTATCAACGTTTTTATCGTGTGAACTGGCAGTCTGATGCTGTTAAGTAAACGGGGTTTCCCCCTGCAATTATTACTGATAGCAGGGGTGTTGGTGCTGGGTGTCAGTTCGCTGTGCCTTGGACAATATCCGCTGTCGCTACGTGAAGTGTTTTATCAACTCACCCATTTTGGCGATGCGCAGGGTATTGCCAGTCAGGTGATATGGACGGTCAGACTACCGCGTATTCTGATGGCGTTGCTGGCGGGCGGGGCGCTGGGGTTGTGCGGCGCTACCTTGCAAGGGGTGTTTCACAACCCATTGGTCGACCCGCACATCATAGGCGTAACCTCGGGGGCAGCCTTCGGCGGGACGCTGGCCATTCTGCTGGGTCTTGAGCCGTGGCTGATGATGGGGTCAACCTTCTTCTTCGGTCTGGCGGCACTCATTCTGGTGTATGCCATTGCGGCCTTACAAGGGCTGGAAAATACGCTGGTGCTGATCTTGTCTGGCATTATTTTAAGTGGTTTTTTTGCTGCGTTGGTGAGCCTGATTCAATACCAGGCCGATACGGAAGAAACCTTGCCGAACATCGTATTCTGGCTGCTGGGCAGTTTTGCAACGGCTAACTGGCATAAAGTCCTGCTGCTGGCGATCCCGGTATCCATTGCAGCGACGATGTTGTACCAGTTGCGCTGGCGGATAAATCTGTTATCGCTCAATGATAAAGATGCGAAAGCGCTGGGCGTGGCGGTGGTCCCGCTGCGGCGTAGTGTGCTGGTGTGCTGCGCATTTTTAGTTGCCGCTCAGGTGGCGGTCAGTGGCAGCATTGCCTGGGTTGGTCTGGTTATTCCCCATCTTGCGCGGCTGCTGGTGGGTGTTGATCATCGTCGCTTGCTCCCGTGTGCTTTTTGGATGGGGGGCGGTTTTATGATTGCGGTCGATGATATCGCCCGCACCCTGATGCATGCGGAAATACCGCTGGGGATCATCACCGCGTTGCTCGGCGCACCGCTGTTTGCCTTCTTGCTCATTCGTACCAGCCGTCGGGGGAAACAATGACATCTGTTGCGCTCAGCGTGAATCAGCTTAGGTATGGCTATCGCTCTCCACTGTTTGACCCCCTCACTTTTCAGTGTGAGAAAGGCCAGATCTGGGCGGTGCTTGGGCGAAACGGTCTTGGCAAGAGCACTCTGCTGGATACGCTAACTGGCACGCGACCCGCACTGGGCGGGAGTATTGACGTTCATGGGGGTATAGGCATTGTGGCCCAGCATTGCCATCTGCCGTTTCCCTATACGGTGAGCGATGTGGTGTTGATGGGGCGGGCGCAGCACGTAAAATTGTTTGCTCAGCCCGGCCGTCAGGATCAACGACGGGCGGAGCAGGCGCTGGAACAGCTAAACATTGCGCATCTCGCTGCTCTATCGTTTAGCTCTCTTTCTGGCGGTCAGCAGCAACTGGTGATGATTGCCCGCGCTCTGGTTACGGAATGCCAGACGCTGTTGCTTGATGAGCCATGTTCAGCGCTGGATCTTGCCAATCAGCAGGTCGTGCTGCAGCTCATCAGCGATTTGGCACACCGACAGGGCTGTAGCGTGCTTTTCTCGACGCACGATCCGTTGCACGCCTTACAGATTGCAACGCATACACTGTTGCTGCTTCCTGAGGGAAAATGGCTGGCAGGGCCGACGGACGGTGTTGTGACAGAAGACAATCTGTTCCAGGCCTATGGCCTGCCATTGCGAAAATTCAGTGTGGAAAACTATCAGACTCCGTTTATTGCGCCGCTGTTTGCGATCCGCCGCTAGCGGGCAAGAATCCGGCGGCGGTCAGGAACGCCTGACCGTCGTGGGCGAGCATAAATGTAACCAGTCTCATCACCTCTTCGGAAGCATCGAGCACAGCGAGTTGGTATTCACACAAGATGTTCTGTTCACCAGGAATAGCAACGTAGCGAACATCGGACGGTGAACCGGGTGCTTTTGCATAATGCGCATAACCAATAAACAGATCGGCCAACCCCTGGCGAAGAAGCCAACTGCTTGCCAATTCGCCAGGCGGGATGTTGAGCGTATCGCGGCCGCCAACCAGTGGCAGGGCGCGTGCACGGAGCTGTCGTCCAAGACCCGGTTCCAGTGCATCCATGTTGTCGAAAAATGCCCAGGTATAATCACCGGAAGGGTCGCAGCCCGGTGTTGATGTGCCAATACGCAGCGCTGGGTCGCGTAGTAAATCCAGCCATTCACCGCGCCGGTTGGTGGCCAGAGCCAGTTGATTCCAGCACAGTGTATGCGTGGAAACGGCCTGGTGTGTGTCCAGTAGCCGTTGCGGATGTGCCCGATTTGCACTGGCGAACAGTGCACACGGTTCCCCGCCTTCGATACGCTCGCGTAGCAACCCTGCCGGGCCATAGCCAACGTTGACCTCAATGCCGCTAAGGCGGGTGAACTGATTGAGCAATGGGGTAAATGCCAGTCGTAAACTTCCTGCAGCAAGGAGGGTGATTGAAGAGGGCATGAAATCTGATCTCTGGGCTATAGAGGTTATGCGAAGATGATGAATGATACGCTCTGCACAAGGGATTTTGAAGGCATCTGGTGACGCCACAGATTGTGGTGTTTTCGGTACGAAAGTATCTTGCTTGGCCTGCAAGAAGAATAAGGTGACTTTCAGGAGTGTGTTTGAGAATTTTCGAAGTAGATAAGCACCAAATCAAAAGGATATGATTTGGTGCGTCCGAGTGGACTCGAACCACCGACCCCCACCATGTCAAGGTGGTGCTCTAACCAACTGAGCTACGGACGCAAATGGTGCGTTCAATTGGACTCGAACCAACGACCCCCACCATGTCAAGGTGGTGCTCTAACCAACTGAGCTATGAACGCAACGTTGTAGGTGACAACGGGGACGAATATTAGCGGCACAGGCCGAATGAGGCAAGAGGGAATTAGCATTTTTCTGCATGTTTTCACGCGATTGCAGAGTAATTAAGCAAGTTGATTATATTTTGTTGATTTTGCAGCGTGTTTTTCGCGCAAAGGGCGTGACAGGATGCATGTGGGGGGAGTCAAAACACGGAAGCACAGTGTGCGACTCCCCGACGTTATCCCTGTGCTGATTCCTTACTCTGTGTTCGATCGGATGAAATAACAATGGCTATGCCAGCCAGACCGATCAGTGTGCATACCAGAATTCTCAAATCAGGTAATTCGCCAAAAAATAGTACCCCACCTACCGCAGCAATACAGGGCACGCTCAACTGCAAAGTGCTGGCGCTATCCCTAAGTGATGTTCAGGAAAGTGAGAATGGAAAGAAATGATAAACGGCCACCATCGCGGAGGTGCTTAATATCACACTGATGATGAAGTAAGTTTTGAAGGGCTGCTTTTGTGTTTTATGGCGAAAGAGTTGTTGGCCGACAATGGCGCCAGCCCATCCGCCCACAACGCCAAATACCAGCAACGTAGATTCTGGTACTCTGTGCCAGGCCTTACGCGCTGCTATTTTATCCACGCCGTAAATAGTTAGCGTCAATATGTTGGCGAGCAGGCCCCATATCAGCAACGGATGTGGGGCAAAAAGGCTGCTGACTGCAGCGAAGACCAGTAGCAAATAACAACAACGATTGAGATTCATATCATTAACCACAGCCAGAACTGAGAGACGATCATCTTAACCCAGAACCGATACCCAAAACTGGATATGAGATGATCAGAAGCCAGGATTATCCAGACTTCGATGCAGATAATGTCGGGATCGCCTGGTCAGTCTATAAAATAGAACGTTATGAAAAGTAATGATATCGTTCTACACACCACGCTCATAACGAGGTTTTATGAAAATCAGAAGGTTCAGAAATGGAGATGAAATTTCGTTATTCCGCGTGTTTTTATCTTCTGTACATACCCTCGCATCCCACTACTACACACATGAACAAATAGAAGCATGGGCCCCATCAGATATTGACCCGGAACAGTGGGCCAACCGCATGAAGGCACTGCGTCCCTTTGTTGTTGAAGTGGATGGTGAAATCGCGGGATATGCGGATGTTCAGCCAAATGGGTACATTGACCATTTCTTTGTCTCGGGAGCCTACCCGGGACAGGGCATAGGAACGCTACTGATGAACCGCATTCATGAAGAAGCCAGACAGCGTGGAATAGGTGAACTTACTTCAAATGTCAGTATGGCTGCAGAAGCGTTCTTTCTACGACACGGCTTTCATATCGTGGGACGAGGTTTCCCTGTCTGCCGTGGCGTGACACTACAAAATGCACTGATGCGGAAATATTTGGCGAAACAATAGAACACTGGCTGCTCACTCATCAGGTGCCAGTTACGTACTGCGAGACGGGGTAGCGCTTAACACTTTCGCGGTTTAGTGACGTTTGCACTATGCGTGACACAATTCCGTCAGCTTCTACAGGTTGCTTGCTACGCCACAGGTCACACCGACGTTTAATCATAACGTTCTGATTCGGATAGTGGTTGTCATGGCGTTTATCCCGTTCACGAATGCACTGGAATTCTCATCATGTCCGCTCCTGGCACCAGGCTGACGGTTCAAATGACAAGAATACCTAGATTTCAAGTGCAGCAAGGATGGCAGTTTCCATTTTCTCCGGGGTAGTGAACGGTGCAAAACGCTTTAGCGGCTTGCCATCACGTCCGATAAGAAATTTTGTGAAGTTCCATTTTATCCGTCCCCCCAGCATGCCGGGCAATTCATCTTTTAGATAACGAAATACCGGATGCGTAGCGGCACCGTTAACTTCCACTTTTTCAAACATCGGGAAGCTTACACCGTAGTTGACGTGGCAGGTCTGCGCGATTTCGTTGGCGTCGCCGGGTTCCTGCTTACCGAACTGGTTGCAGGGGAAGCCAAGGACCACCAGTCCCCGAGCGGCGTACTTTTTGTAAAGCGCTTCCAGACCTGCATATTGTGGCGTGAAGCCACAATGGCTGGCGGTATTAACCACCAAAACCAGCTTGCCAGCATAGTCAGCCATAGGGACACGCTGGCCGTGTAGGCTGGTGGCTGTTAGTTGATAAAAGGTGGTCATAGCGAACTCCTCAGAACAGAACCTGTTAGACATCGGCAGAGCCCTTCCTCCCGGTGGTTATTTTCCGTCGGGAGGGGCATCAATCCAGATTAAAATACCGACAGTCCCAATCCTTGTTTTACTTCTCTTAGCGTTTGCTGCGTGATGTCGTAGGCCCGCTCGCTTCCTTTTTTAAGCATAGCCATCAGCATACCTTTATCCTGAATATAGGTTGCCCGACGCTCACGCATTGGCGCGATGAGCTCTTGCAGGCACATCTCCAGCTCATTTTTGCATGCCCGATCACCCAATCCTCCTTGCTGATAATGCGCTTTCATTGCTGCGACTTTGGCCTTATCCGGGTGGAAAGCATCCAGGTAGGTGAACACGACATTGCCCTCAACTTGCCCCGGATCGGACACTTTTAGGTGGTTAGGATCAGTGTACATTGCGCCGACGGCGCGATGGATAGCCTCTTCACTTGCCGACAGGAGCAGTGTATTACCGAGTGATTTCGACATCTTGGCGTTGCCGTCAATACCCGGAAGACGGCTGGTTTCGCTTAACATAGCTTTACAATGATGCAGAACCGGGGCCGGTAACAGGCTATTCATTTTGTGTACGATTTCATTAGTTTGCTCGATCATCGGCAACTGATCGTCGCCGACCGGTACCAGGCTGGCTTTGAACGCCGTAATATCTGCTGCCTGGCTGATCGGGTAAACCAGGAAGCCGACCGGAAGCGAACGGGCGAAACCTTTTTGCGCAATTTCATTTTTGACCGTTGGGTTACGCTCGACGCGAGCCACGGTAACGATATTCATATACAGCGCGGTGAGTTCGGCAAGGGCAGGTAGTGCCGATTGTAAACAAAGGGTGGTGAGTGAGGGATCAATACCTGCAGCGAGATAATCGGCCAACACTTCGGGTATGTTATTTTGGATCTTTTGTGGATTGCTGCCGTTATCAGTCAGACCTTGCAGGTCTGCGACCAGAACAAACTGCTGATAATCGTGTTGCAGTATCGCGCGTTGGCGCAGGGAGCCTACATAGTGGCCAAGATGCAGTGGCCCGGTAGGGCGGTCGCCGGTAAGGATGATGGATTTGTTGTTCATAGAGGACTCCTTAAGTATAAAACCGAAAGGGGTCTCAAAATGTAAATAACCGCCTTTCGGCGGTTATTTAAAAATGGATAAACACATTCTGACCGCCTTTAAGAAGGCAGCCACCAACGTTTGTAGTTAAAACCGTTGCAATCGTGTTTTATATTCATCTGATCAACATATCACTGCCAGGAGTAGAGGTAAAGTAATACTCTGCCCGGCCGGGGTGGGCAACATTATTTTGGCTTTACGGGTAGGGCACCCATACTTATGTTTGGAAATCCCTTCTTAATCATGGCGAT
Organism: Citrobacter sp. Cu233; assembly: GCF_030332225.1. Classification (GTDB taxonomy): domain Bacteria; phylum Pseudomonadota; class Gammaproteobacteria; order Enterobacterales; family Enterobacteriaceae; genus Citrobacter. The sequence continues at coordinate 250,513 of NZ_JAOWIF010000040.1, read as the reverse complement.
AACTTTCGACAAGGAAGTACAATGCATAAAGAAGTTCCTGTGAAACTCGATCTTGCGGCATTACAAAGTCGTGGGCCATTGCTGTGGGAGAAAAAGCTGCGTCCAGGTGACGTTTTGTTAGTTTGTGGGAACAGCCCATTCAGCTCACTAATTGTGAAAGCGAGCCGCGGACCGTACTCTCATGCCGCTATCTGGATTCATGGGGGTGATTCAGGCATTGAAAGTCTATATCTTGCCGAATCGGATACATCGGGGGTCGGATTTACTTTCTTATTACCAATGAGTCTGTATCCCGGAGGGCAGTCCACTGCTGAAAGGGTTATTTGCATCCCCGAAAATCCGAGAGAATGGATTTTATTGCGCCATCCTGCATGCGAAAATATTGATCTCGCCAGGATGATTCAGGCTTCGAAAGATCTACAGGAAAATGATTTTTATAAAACCTACTCTGCTGTACCGAGACTTCTTGATGCCATAACGCTACCCGATTTTCCACATTTACTGGCAAAACATGTTGCGCAAGCAATCGAGTCCTGTCGTTTTGATAAAGGAACGCGAGGCACATTTTGTTCTGAGCTTGTTGCTACATTTTTTTCCAGGCTCGGTCTGGAACTGTTTACCGATGGACGTGATCCGCACACCGTTTCGCCAAATGATTTTTTATTGCCAGAATGCCGATTAACCGTGGTTACCGATGCGTTTGTCGATGCAGACAGTTTGCTACCGGGAACCTACGGCTACGGAACGCCTTATCAAAAACGGAGTAAAGATCCTTTTTTGCGTACGATGATAAGCAATCGCGACGTATACGATAAAATCGCCGTAAGTATGGAAGGTGCAGAGAGCGCTCTGCAGGAAGCAAGCGCCTGGATTATTGCACAGCACATTAAGAATGCCAGTGCTATGGAACGCCAGTTTGCTGAGCAGATTGCGCTGGCAGAACAGTGGCATGAGTATGAACAAGTCGAGAAATTACAGCGTTACGCGATAATGTTTAAATATGGCTACCGCTTACTACAAAATTTATATGAACTTAATCATCACTATTGGTTCGGAGATAGTCCCCTTATTGACATTGCTGCCTGGAATCAGGCCAGTGCAACGCTTCAGATTAGCGCCAGCCAGATGCTATATTGTGCCCAGCGTGCACTAATTAGAAACACGGCACTTTCAGGTTTGCGCAGAATAAGAAGTATGCACAAAAATTCACCGCCAGGCCGAATACAGTTAGCCAAATTTAGACGCTTACGAGCTAATAATTTGAAACTTTGGTGCCAGTATAAAACAGACAGTTACACCGGCCTTGATTCCTGTATAAGATTATTACCTGCAGGGGCGCCTGGTGAGCAGGCAACTGCATATATTCAGGATGTAATCCAGAAAACTCACCAGTCACTTATCGATGAATATACCACTTAATGAGGGGACTTCCTCGGGTGGGTTATTTTAGGAAGTACCCGTTTGGGCTTGCGCACCGCTTTTTAGCTCGCTTCCAGCATACCAAAGCTCACTATGCGCGAACGCCCCAGCTCTTTTGCACGATACAGCGCGACATCCGCGGCACGTAACAGGTTATCGCTCTGGGCGTGCTGCGGGTAGCTGGCGACACCAATAGAGACATCAACGTGACCGATATCAGAAACGCCAAAGCTGAGCGTCAACTCGCGTACGCCGTTGTAAATGTCCGTCGCAAAGCGATTGGCCGCTTCTTCATCCATACCGGCAAGTAGAACCAGAAACTCTTCACCACCGTAGCGGAAGGCCATTCCGTGGTCGTGAACAACGCGCTGAATAATTGCCGCAATACTTTTTATCACACCATCACCTGCCTCATGACCAAAACGGTCGTTGATGCTTTTGAAGTGATCGATATCGATCATCAGGCAACTGATCGGTTCCTGGTTGTGGACAGCCTGACTCATCTGGGTGCGCAGCGTGTCTTCAAGGTGATGGCGGTTGCGCAGGCCGGTCAGTGGGTCATAAAGCGCTTTTTCCAGTAGTGCATCGCGCAGACGTTGGTTGGCTAATGCCAGTCCAAGTGCCTCGGCCATCAGCTCCAGATAAGCACGAGAAGGGGCAGAATTGTCGCTGAGATTCTGGAATGAGAGCAGGCCGATGGCTTCCCCCTGGGCGATCAACGGTATGCACAGGGTATGAGCCTGACACGACTCAGGCAGGTGGTAGCAGGCGATATCGGGCTCGCCCTGCACGGGAGGATGACTTTGCCCACGGCGCACTGCCCAGCATTCATCCGGATGGAAAGGGTCTGCTTTGCCTTGCGGCGAGAGCCACTCGGCGGCACAGCGCATGTGCCAGGCTTCCCGGTCAAGAATGTAGAGCCGCCCGGCAACGCCTGGGGCAATGTTCGGAGCAAAAAGCTGTGCGACATTGATAACATCGGCAAAGTTTTCGCAGCCCTGTAAGCGCTGGGTCATACGAGCCAACAGTTCGCGGATCGCCCAGTCGGCATCCCGCTCTTTCTCCAGCCGCTGCCGCGCAAGGCCGTTCTCGCGAAAAATGCGAATGGCTTGTGCCATATCGCCAATCTCATCAATCTGATTAAAGTTTGGCGTTTCTACGGCGTAATCCTGCGAGGCGAGGCGATGAACCACGTCGCTCAGACGCACAACCGGACGCAGTACGCGGCGTTTCAAAATAAAGCCGAGGACAAACAAAAACAACAGCGCGGTTAATCCGACCATAACTTCAGAGAGCGTTCGCAGTATGCGGGATGTCCTGGTAGCATCTTCAATGCTGTTACGTACACGGTTATCGAGCAACTGCCGGAAATGATCTATCCGCACCTGCGCCCGTTCCAGCTCCTGTTCATAGGCTTTACCGTAGAGCAGAACGATAGCCTGTGACGTTTCTCCGCGGGCCATACTGGCGAGCGCCGTTGCTTGCTCTTCCTGCAGCGCATCGACAATTTGTAATCCTTCATGCAGTAGCGCCAGTTCTTCATCTGTCGCGCCGAAGTCTTTTAATTTTGTTAACCGCAGCTCAACCGCTTTTAGCGACGACGCCTTCTGGCGATAGGCGTTCAGCGCCTCTGGATCTTTAGCGATCACGTACTCGCGAGCTAAATCGGACAATGACCAGGCATCGAGCTCTACCTCTTCAGTTAGCTGATCAAATTTATACCGCTGCTCTACCACCTGACGTTCAGTATTGTCTGCTCCGGATGCCATCAGCATAACAACGCCGGAGGCAATGGTCAGACATACCGTCGCACTGTAAGCCCAGTTGGTGATTGTGGCTATTCGCACTTTTTCGTTCCTTCTGCGACGATTAATGAATAAGCATGATTGAAATTATAGGAAACGTATGATTTTGCGTGAAAACAAAAGGCGGCCCGAGGCCGCCCCTTGTTATCGTCATGCCATCATAAATCTGGAGGGTTTTTTCCTTCTTCCATGAACGCTTCATCGATACCTTCTACGTTGCCCTCATGGTCACGTCCGGAGAACAGATTCCAGCTGGCCAAAAAGAGTGCGGCGATCAGCGGGCCAATCACAAAACCGTTGATACCGTATATCTCCATCCCGCCAAGAGTGGTAATCAATATCAGGTAATCCGGCATTTTTGTGTCTTTTCCAACCAGTAGCGGGCGCAGGATATTGTCCACCAGTCCGACAATAATGACGAAAAATCCGACAATAAACAGCCCTTGCCACAGCTGGTGGGTAGCGAAGAGGAAAATGGCAGCGGGAACCCAAACTATCGCCGAGCCAACCGCAGGCACTAGCGAGAGAAATGCCATTAGTGCGCCCCACAAAATGCTGCCGTCGATGTCGACAATGGCGAAAGCAATGCCGCCAAGCGTGCCCTGTACGACAGCGACAACCGCCGTGCCTTTGACTGTCGCCCGTGTGACACCCACGAATTTGGCAAACAAGTGCTGTTTGGCAAAATCAGACAGCGGTAAGGAATCCAGAATCTGACGCACCAGATACGGTCCATCCTTCAGCAGGAAAAACAGCAAGTACAGCATGATGCCAAAGCTGATGGCGAAGCCAAAGGTTCCTTTACCAATCAGGAAAGCACTGCCTGCGAGGTACTGTCCGCCCTGTAGCGCAATGTCGGATAATTTTTTCTGGATCTGCGCGACATCATCCAGATTGTGTTCCGCGAGGAATCCTCTGGCCCAGTCAGGAAGATAAGAAAGAATAGAACTGACCACTTCCGGAAACTGCGTATTGTTTTGCTGCAACTTGGTGTAAACCACATTCAGTTCGATTGCCAACGACGACAGGGTCACCATCAGCGGAATAAAGACAATCAAACAGATAATCCCGATAGTGATTAACGATGCCAGACCGTTACGTTCGCCAAGCGCACTGCGCAGTTTGTTTTTCACCGGGTTAAAGATAGTCGTCAGAATTGCGGCCCACAAGATTGCGGAGAAGTAGGGGGACAACACGTCGAAAAACGCCCAGGTTACGAGGGCAAGAATGAAAATGAAGAAACCTTTGGTCAGTCCGTTAAATCGCATTAGTGAATCCTGTAACTGAGAAGCAGTCTCGACTATAGAACTGTTCAGCAGAATTACCAACTGTGGATGTTGAACGATGTAACCAGGTTGTTCATCTGTAATGTGACGCAGGACGGGCTTGATTCGCCAGCCGGTTGAAAATTCGTTATGATCCCCCCCCACTTTTTAGTCTGGTTGTCTGATGTCTACGATTCTTGATTCCTTTGTTGCTCCGCCGTGCCATGACGAAATAGAGATCCTTTACCAGGATGAACATCTGCTGCTTATCAATAAACCCAGTGGGTTGCTGAGTCTGTCGGGGAAAAATCCGCAAAATCTCGACTCAGTGCACTATCGACTGGTACAGATATTCCCGGGCTGCACGCTGGTGCACCGGCTTGATTTTGGTACTTCTGGTCTGATGGTCGTTGCACGCAATAAAACAATCAATGCTGCGCTCTGTCAGCAGTTCAGCCAGCGTTCGGTGACAAAGGTGTACAGCGCATTGTTATGTGGACACCTTAAACAGGATGAAGGTGTGATTGATGCTGCCATTGTCAAAGATCCAGCACTGTTTCCGTTGATGTCGATTAGCGCAGTTAGCGGTAAGCCTGCGCGTTCTCGTTTTCGGGTGATTGAGCGCTTCAATAAGCGACTGAAGGATGGAAGGTCACTGCCCCTGACGCGGGTGCAACTGATGCCGGAGACCGGACGAACCCATCAGCTACGTCTTCATTGTCAGCATTTGGGTCATCCGATTTGGGGCTGCGATCTTTATGGTGGGCGTGAGTGGCCTGGCACGGAGCAGACGTCGCGGCTGATGCTACACGCCAGCGAACTGCGCCTGGTACATCCCATCAGCAAAGAACAAATCAACGCCTGCCATGCCAGCCCATTTTAACTCGACGGCTATTAGAGTGTTATCTCGCTGCACGTTGCAGAATGACGGCTGACGGCTGGCGTTGCAGAAAACGCATCCGTAGCATCATCAACACTGCGGCAGAGGTCAGGCCAATAATAAAGCCCATCCAGAAGCCTGCAGGCCCCATGCGGTCGACGACCAGATCGGTGAGCGCAAGAATATATCCACTTGGCAAACCCAGCACCCAGTACGCCGTGAAGGTGATAAAGAAAATGGAACGCGTATCTTTATAACCACGCAGGATCCCGCTGCCAATAACCTGAATTGAGTCCGAAATCTGGTACACGGCAGCCAGTAACATCAGCTGTGCAGCCAGTGTGACAACTTCAGGATTATTGTTGTAGAGCAGGGCGATGTGTTCGCGCAATGTGACGGTGAAAATGGCGGTCATCATCGCCATACATACGCCGACACCTAAACCTGTTCTGGCAGCAGTCTGTGCATCCAACGTTGATCCCTGACCCAGGCGGTATCCCACACGAATGGTAACGGCAGCAGCCAGAGACATCGGCAAGACAAACATTAATGAGCTGAAGTTCAGTGCGATTTGGTGTCCGGCGACGTCGACAATCCCCAGAGGGGAGACCAACAGCGCCACCACGGCAAACAGCGTGACTTCGAAAAATAGTGCCAGCGCAATTGGTAAACCCAACTGCACCAGGCGTTTCATCACCGCGGTGTCAGGTTTCTGGAAGCCACGGACATTACGGATGTCGCGCATTGATCGGGCTCGTTTTATGTAAGAAAGCATAGCGGCAAACATCACCCAATATACCGCCGCCGTTGCCACACCACAGCCTACGCCGCCCAGTTCCGGCATACCTAAATGGCCATAGATGAAAACATAGTTAACCGGAATGTTCACCAACAGGCCGAGAAAACCCATTACCATTGCCGGTTTGGTCTTGGCCAGACCTTCGCACTGGTTACGGGCAACCTGGAAGAATAAATATCCGGGCGCCCCCCATAGTAGCGCGCGCAGATAGCCAACAGCTTTGTCGGCCAGAGCAGGATCAATGTTATGCATCGAGCGGATAATGTATCCCGCATTCCAAAGCACAATCATGATCAGAACGGATACGATCCCCGCCAGCCAGAACCCCTGACGTATTTGATGAGCAATACGATCGCGGCGACCGGAACCGTTAAGTTGCGCAATCACTGGCGTCAGCGCCAGCAACAGACCGTGGCCAAACAGAATTGCGGGTAGCCAGATGGACGTACCAATAGCAACGGCTGCCATGTCCGTCGCGCTGTATCCGCCGGCCATCACGGTATCGACGAATCCCATTGCGGTTTGAGCGATTTGCGCAAGAATCACCGGAATTGCCAGAGCTAATAACTGACGCGCTTCACTTACATACTTTTGCACGTGTACACCACTATATTGTTGTTATTTGAGAGACTAAAAAAGCCGCCTTATATGGCAGCAAGAAGAAAATGCAGGGGAAATTTCAGTCTATTGTAGCGAGGAATCCGTATTTCTCCAGTGAAAAAATAGGCGGCAGTGGCGCATTGCTGGCAACCTGATTTTCCACCTGCTATTGTGCACAGCAGAGATGTCTTAATTGAGTTCAGGAGTTACAGGTATGTTTACGGGTATTGTGCAGGGCACCGCGAAACTGGTGTCGATTGATGAAAAACCGAATTTTCGCACACATGTAGTGGAGTTACCTGAATACATGTTGGATGGGCTGGAGACCGGCGCATCAGTGGCGCACAACGGTTGTTGTCTGACAGTGACCGACATTAACGGTAACCAGATAAGCTTCGATCTGATGAAAGAAACGCTGCGTATCACTAATCTGGGTGACCTGAAAGTCGGGGATCTGGTCAACGTTGAACGTGCGGCAAAATTCAGCGATGAGATCGGCGGACATTTGATGTCAGGCCATATTATGACTACCGCTGAAATATCTAAAATCCTGACCTCTGAAAATAATCGCCAGGTGTGGTTTAAAGTTCAGGATCCGTCGCTGATGAAATACATCCTGTACAAAGGATTTATCGGTATTGACGGTATTAGCCTGACGGTAGGTGAAGTCACACCGACACGCTTTTGCGTGCATTTGATTCCGGAAACCCTGGAACGTACGACGCTGGGCAAGAAAAAACTGGGTGCGCGAGTCAATATCGAAATTGACCCGCAAACACAGGCCGTTGTTGATACGGTTGAACGTGTATTGGCTGCGCGTGAAAGTGCGATGGGTACCGTTACTGGCGAAGCGGGAATTTAAGTCAGAATAAAAAGCCCCCGATAGCTCGGGGGCGACAGGCGATACCCTCTAACGCGGAACACGGAGCCCGTGTTCAACGCCACGAGAGAACACAACCTGCCACAGCTGAATGTCGCGCGCGCGAAATGCGCCAGCACACGCATTCAGGTAATAACTGAACATCCGTTTAAAGCGCTCAGTATAGTTGTCGGCAATTTCTGGCCAGGCTGTCATGAAACGCTCGTGCCAGGCCATCAGGGTGGTATCGTAATCCGCACCAAAGTTGTGCCAGTCCTCCATCACAAAATGTGGCTCGCTGGCATTGGCAATCTGGCGAACTGACGGTAAACAGCCGTTCGGGAAGATATATTTATTGATCCATGGATCAACATTATTGTCGGTTTTTCTGGAACCGATGGTATGCAGCAAGAAAAGACCATCTTGCTTTAAATTGCGGTCAACAACGTCAAAATAGGTGTTGTAGTTTTTGGGTCCCACATGCTCAAACATACCGACGGAAACGATACGGTCGAACCGGTCGTTCAGGTCACGGTAGTCCTGCAGTAAAATCGTGACATCCAGCCCTTCACAGCGCGTCTGCGCCATTTTTTGCTGTTCTGCTGAAATCGTTACGCCAGTCACGCTCACCCCGTATTGTGACGCCATGAACTGGGACAAGCCTCCCCAGCCGCAGCCAATATCGAGTACGCGCATACCTGGCTTCAATTGCAATTTCTCGGCAATCATTTTTAGCTTCGCCTGCTGGGCAGATTCCAGGGTATCGGCATCTTTCCAGTAGGCGCAGGAATATTGCATGTAGGGATCAAGCATGCGGGTAAAGAGATCGTTGCCAAGATCGTAGTGTTCTTTGCCAACGACCCACGCACGTTTTTTGGTTTGTAAATTAAACAGACGAGCCGTTGCGATACGTAGCGTATCTCTGAAGTTGCGGGGGAGTTGGCTTTCAAGACCTGCACGCAGGACTTTGCTAAAAAACATATCCAGCCGATCGCATTCCCACCAGCCGTCCATATAACTTTCACCTAAACCCAACGATCCTTCCTGCAACACACGTTTGAAAAAGTCGGGGTTTTTAACGCGAATATCTGCCGGTGCCGGGCCATTAATGGTAATGCCTGCACGGCTCAATAACTCATTGGTGATTCGGTACCAGTTATCATCCGGTACGCTGACGTCTTCTATACATGATGAACTCATAGCTTCTCCATCACTGGTCGGTGATCAGAACCTTAAAACAGCGTAGACGCTTTTTTGGGCTTTGTGAGAAATCTCACGGAATTAATCCGCGAATCTATAATCCGACGTAGAACAGAGGAAGGGAGAAACCCTTGCCGAAAAGGCCATCCATGGGAAAACGGGAACCTGCTTGCTCCCGTTACTCTATAAATCTTATCGTTTTATTAACAGCCGAAAATCAGTATAGGCCTGAATTTTTGGCTATTCAACCGATAATTGTTAGCGGGCTAATTAAGTGCCCGCAACAATGATTAATGCGACTCACCGTGCGCAATTTGCGCGCTCTCATCCGGCAAGGATGTGTTGTCAGTCTGTGACTGCATTTTGTAGCCTAGCGCGGCCAGCAGCACTGTCGTCAGCATAACGCTGGTGGTGGTGAGCAGCGGCGTGCTGATTAACCACGAAACGACCAGGCTTGCCAGGAAGCATAACCCCAGTTGCAGCGTGTTCTGCAGCGCAGCGGCACGCCCTGTTGCCTGAGGGAATGGACGCAGCGCCTGGGCGACAACGATAGGGTAGATTGCCCCGTTTGCAATGGCCATCACGCAGAATGGGATCAGGATTTCAGCCAACGCAACGTGGTGAATAAAGCCAGTAGCCCAGGTGGCGATAACGCTAATGGCATACAGGATAAGTAACCACGGCAGAAGCTGGCGACCCTGCCATTTTTGCAGTGCCGCGCGGCAGCCGTAACCACCGATCAAAAATGCAATAGTTTGCGGAACATAGCTCAAACCTATCACAGCCGGACTATAGCCCATTTCGCTAAGGATAAACGGTGAACCCGTCAGCCATGCGAAGAAGCTCGCAGAACATGCTGCGTAAATCAGTACATTTCCACGGTATGCTTTGGAGCGCAGCAGCGTAGCGAACGTCAGTTTATCCTGGCTATCATCGCGCGCTTTTGCTGTTGGTTTTAAGCGCAGAGCCGGCAACATCAGGATCAGGGTAATCGCAAAAAGGGTGGCAAAAATGGCCTGCCAGGAAAAATGTATCAGGATCCAACTGCCTAATAACGGTGCAAGTGCAGGTGACAATCCGACCAGCGGCATAATGGTGGCAAAGATGCGGTTTACTTTTTGTGAAGGATAATAATCGGTAACCAGCGCCTGCCAGATAACCGAAGCCGCACAGACACCAACGGCCTGAATAAAGCGAAGCACCAGTAAGCCGGTGGCGTTTTCTACCCACAACATGCCCAGGCTGCCCAGCGCGAAGATGGATAAGCCCAGCATCAAAATCGGTTTACGACCATAGTGGTCGGAGAGTGGACCCCACAAAAGTTGTGCAACGGCAAAACCGGCTAAGAACAAACTAAGGCTGGCACTCACGGCAGAAGCGGGTGTCTGTAAATCGGACTGAATAGCAGCAAAGGCGGGCAAATACATATCGGTTGCCAGAAATCCTAGCACGCTTAGACCTGCCAGCCAGACTAAAAAACCTTTTCCTGGTTGCATTATCGTTTCTCTTTTTAGCAATAGAACATTGCCGCTGAGTGTAGTGAGTGTAATTCTCGCTGTGAAACGCTAATATTTGCTTACTGATTTCAAATTTTTTGCAGGCAGAGCATGTGGTCGGAATATTCACTTGAGGTTGTTGATGCGGTGGCGCGTAACGGTAGCTTTAGTTCGGCCGCTCAGGAGTTGCACCGCGTACCTTCGGCGGTAAGCTACACTGTGCGCCAACTGGAAGAGTGGCTGGCTGTACCTCTTTTTGAACGTCGTCATCGGGACGTGGAATTAACGCCTGCTGGCGCGTGGTTTTTAAAAGAAGGTCGGTCTGTTATCAAAAAAATGCAGATCACCCGGCAGCAATGTCAACAAATCGCCAATGGCTGGCGAGGACAGCTGGCGATTGCGGTAGATAATATTGTTCGCCCGGAACGAACCCGACAGATGATTGTGGATTTCTACCGCCATTTCGATGATGTGGAACTTCTGGTCTTTCAGGAGGTGTTTAATGGCGTCTGGGATGCGCTTTCGGATGGTCGCGTGGAGTTAGCTATCGGAGCAACGCAGGCCATTCCTGTAGGGGGACGCTATACGTTCCGGGATATGGGAATGCTGAGCTGGAGTTGTGTGGTAGCCAGTCATCATCCGCTGGCGACAATGCCGGGACCGCTCAGTGACGATACGTTGCGCAACTGGCCATCGCTGGTGCGCGAAGACACGTCCCGCACGCTGCCGAAACGTATTACATGGTTGCTGGACAACCAAAAACGCGTCGTGGTTCCTGACTGGGAATCCTCGGCCACCTGCTTGTCAGCCGGACTCTGTGTCGGGATGGTACCGACGCATTTTGCAAAACCGTGGATCGATAGTGGAAAATGGGTGGCGTTACAGCTGGAAAATCCGTTCCCGGATGCCGCTTGTTGCCTGACCTGGCAGCAGAATGATACGTCGCCTGCACTGAGCTGGTTACTGGACTACCTGGGGGATAGTGAGACGCTGAATAAAGAGTGGCTGCGGGAGCCGGATGAGGCTCCCGCACAACTGACTTAACGACGATAATCGCGGAATGGACCGTCGGCAACGGAACGACGTTCTACCAGACGTGGATGCACCTCGATTGACTGCGATTCTTCACGTTTATTCACGATACGGTCTAACAGCATGTTGAAAGCTGTTTCACCAAGTGAATCTTTTGGCTGGTGGATGGTGGTCAGCGCAGGGGTGAAGTAACGAGCGTTGCGCACGTTGTCGTAACCGATAACTGAGATATCCTGCGGCACGCGCAGTCCCATCTCGTCTGCGGCACACAGCGCACCCATCGCCATAATATCGCCACCACAGAATACGGCGGTTGGGCGATGCGACTGGGAGATGATTTGCTGCATAGCGCGGTAGCCGGATTCAGGTTCGAAATCACCCTGTACAATCCAGTTTTCGGGAACTTTAATCAGCGCTTCTTCCATCGCTTTCATGAAGCCAGCCAGACGGCCTGCGCCGGTATTACGCTCCATGGGACCCGGGATCACACCGATCTCACGATGACCGCGTTCAATCAGATACCGGCCCGCCATGTAACCACCTTCGAAAGCGTTATCAATGACGGTATCGGTAAAGTCGGCTTTTGCTTCGCCCCAGTCCATGACCACCATTGGAATATGGCGATACTCTTCGAGCATGGAAAGCAGTGATTCTGGATACTCTGAACACATTACCAACAGGCCATCTACGCGCTTTTGCGCCATCATAGACAGGTATGCCTGCTGTTTTTCAAGACTGTTCCAGGCGTTGCCCAGAATCAGCGTGTAGCCTTTCTGGAAACAATTCTTCTCAACAGCCTCGATAATTTCGGCAAAATAGGCAGCTTCACTGCTGGTTGCCAACAAACCGATCGATTTGGTGTGATTCACCTTCAGGCTACGTGCCACTGCGCTGGGGGAGTAGTGCAGTTCTTTAATCGCTGCCCAGACAGCGTTGCGCGTTTCTTCTGCGACAAAGCGCGTTTTGTTAATTACGTGTGATACGGTTGTAGTGGAAACGTTTGCTCGCTTCGCTACATCTTTAATAGTTGCCATTACATCTCACTCCAGACCATATCCTAAGCTCCTGAGAATACTCCAGGTAAACGTTTGCCTTCACACACCCTCAACGCAACGTCGGGGTTGCGGCACGCCGGGAAAACGACACGGAACGTCAGGAAGGGGTCAATGGCCGGTACGCTAATCAAGTAAGCGTGGAATTTTGTCTGATCTTAACGAAAAGGGGAAGAGTTAAAAGCAGTTATCAATATAAATCGTGAGAGATTTTTGCTTTCAAGTGTGTAAAAATGCGCAATATCACTTTTTGTGTGGGAATAAAAAGGAGAAAACTTGATGAGCACCGATCTGAAATTTTCGTTAGTGACAACCATAATTGTTCTGGGCCTGATTGTCGCGGGTGGCCTGACTGCAGCACTGCACTGATTTCCCCCCGAGGGAGTTTGCTCTCCCTCATCCTTTCTGCTTGTCTTTTCCGTCCTATTTTTTGCCAATAAGCAAAAGTCTTTTGCAATTTTGTTAACTTTATTAATTTTGCGATCAATGTCATGCTTTTGACTCTTATGATGTGTCGTGCCAAGGCTCGACGTTACGGAGTCGATAGATGAAAATAAATTATCCTTTACTGGCACTGGCGATAGGTGCGTTTGGCATTGGAACGACAGAATTTTCTCCCATGGGATTGCTACCCGTCATTGCCAAAGGTGTGGATGTTTCAATTCCGGCAGCTGGGATGTTAATCAGCGCGTATGCGGTAGGCGTGATGGTTGGCGCACCGCTGATGACATTACTGCTGTCCCATCGTGCGCGTCGCAATGCGCTTATCTTCCTGATGGCCATTTTTACGTTGGGTAATGTGCTTTCGGCGATATCTCCGGATTACACGACGCTGATGCTGTCGCGCATTTTGACCAGTCTTAACCACGGGGCATTTTTTGGCCTCGGTTCGGTTGTGGCAGCAAGCGTTGTCCCCAAACATAAACAGGCCAGCGCCGTTGCGACTATGTTTATGGGGTTAACTATCGCCAATATTGGCGGTGTTCCTGCGGCAACCTGGCTTGGGGAAACCATCGGCTGGCGTATGTCCTTTATGGCGACGGCGGGACTGGGTGTTATCGCAATGGTCAGTCTGTTCTTTTCGTTACCGAAAGGTGGGGCTGGTGAGCGCCCTGATGTGCGCAAAGAACTGGCGGTGCTAATGCGTCCACAAGTGGTGTCAGCGTTACTGACGACCGTTCTGGGGGCCGGGGCGATGTTTACGCTTTATACCTACATCTCACCCGTGCTGCATAGCATTACTCATGCTACGCCGGCGTTTGTCACCGGTATGCTGGTGCTGATTGGCGTTGGGTTCTCTATCGGTAACTATCTGGGGGGGAAACTGGCTGACCGTTCGGTTAACGGTACGCTGAAAGGCTTTTTGCTGCTGCTAATGATTATTATGCTGGCAATACCTTTCCTTGCTCGTAATGAGCTGGGTGCGGCCGTGAGTATGGTGGTGTGGGGCGCAGCAACGTTTGCGGTGGTTCCGCCGCTGCAGATGCGAGTGATGCGCGTTGCCAGCGAGGCACCTGGATTGTCATCGTCAGTTAATATTGGCGCGTTTAATCTGGGGAATGCCCTGGGAGCGGCTGCTGGTGGGGCGGTAATTTCCGGAGGGTTGGGCTACAGTTTCGTACCGGTAATGGGGGCGATTGTGGCGGGTCTTGCGCTACTGCTGGTCTTTGTCTCGGCAAGGAAACAAGCGGAAGAAGTCTGCAACGCAACGAATTAAAAACAAAAACGCAGAAGGGAACCCCTTCTGCGTTGTCATTTTATGCTGCGAAGTTTTTCGCAACAAATTCCCAGTTCACCAGTGCCCAGAAGTGTTCCAGGTAGCCAGGACGGGCATTACGATAATCGATGTAGTAGGCATGTTCCCACACGTCAACGGTCATCAGAGGCGTCGCGTCAGTCGTCAGCGGTGTACCTGCGTTGGAGGTGGACACGATAGCCAGTTTGCCATCCGTTCCTTTTACCAGCCAGGTCCAGCCAGAACCGAAATTCTTGATAGCGGCGTCGGTGAATTGTGCTTTGAAGTCTGCAAAGCTGCCAAAGGAGGCAGCAATCGCTTCGGCCAGTTTACCGGTCGGCTCGCCACCTGCGTTTGGTGCCAGGCAGTTCCAGTAGAACGTGTGGTTCCATACCTGTGCTGCGTTATTGAATACACCACCTTCAGAGCTACGTACGATCTCTTCCAGTGATTTACCTTCAAACGCGGTGCCTTTAATCAGGTTATTCAGATTGGTCACGTAAGTTTGATGGTGTTTGCCATAGTGGTATTCCAGCGTTTCGGCAGAAATGTGCGGTGCCAGAGCATCTTTGGCATACGGTAATGCAGGTAATTCGAACGACATTGCTTCTCTCCTTATTATTTATATTGAGTACACACAATAGCCTCATTGTGAGTAAGGATAGGGTAGCAAATTGAAAGGTTATGCAAAAGAAGAACTTACCCTACAGCATATTCTGCAGGGTAAGTTTTTAGCGAATTGTTTTCGGCGTCATCACACGGCGAGCGCCCACGTAGTGGCGTTGCCAGTAGTCTTCGCTCAGAGAGGTTATTTGAATTTCCTGACCGCTACGTGGAGACTGGATAAATTTACCATTGCCGACATAGACGCCAACGTGGTCGGCGGTACCGCGACCCTGCGTGCGGAAGAAGACCAGATCACCGTTTTTCAGTTCACCACGTTCAATCGGCGCAGCGTCGCGCAGGTGATACATTTCATTAGCGGTACGCGGAATGCGGAACTTCACCAGATCTTTGTATGCATAATAAACCAGCCCGCTGCAATCAAAACCGGTTCTGGGTGATGTACCACCCCAACGGTAAGGTTTACCGATTTGGTTCATCAGGGTAGACATGGCGGTTTTGGTCGCTTTCTGTACTTTCACTTTATGTACATCCGCAACGGCTGTTGGTGCAGTCGTCTTCACTTTTACACAACGTGGCTTATGACCTTTGCGCGGGGTACATTTTTCAGTCCAGGTGACGGCGGGGGTTTGTATTGCCGCTGCTTTACTGCGACGATTTGCTGTTTTCGTCGATTTTGCCGGAGTCGCTGTGCGTTTTTTGGAAGAGGAGGCCGTTTTCGTACTGGTTTTACTGGTGTTTTTTGCCGCTGTTTTCTTGTTGGTTTTTGTTGCTTTTTGGCTGGTTGTTGCGCTTTTCTTTTTATCTACCGTCTTGACGGTGTGGGAAACGGTAGGTGTCGTCCTGGCCTGCCTGGAAGCATGGGCCACTGACGTAAAAGGCAGTGTGGTAAAAAGCAAAGCACAGAGCGTGATCGAGATTCGGTTTATCCGCGCCACTGAGCAGTCCTCTGGTAAGGCAGGTCTATCGTGCCTGCGTGTGATTTTCAAAACTTGACGATTCTAATCTATAGAAAGAGGGAAAGTTAATAGCTTTTTTCGTTTAAAACTACGTTTCGTAACCGACCGCAAAAAAAAACAGCAATTCAAGGCGTAATTGGTGAACAGATAATCAAATCCACAGGCATTATGCGGATAAATGAGATTGTGAATGCAACTTTTAACGACAGGCGATAAAATAATACCGCGTAATGAAAATGTTATTTTCCGTTACCTGCCTGACCCGCTACAATGTCAGACTACTGCCGTAAAAGAAGTTTAAGGAAGCAAGATAATGAGCACCACTATCGAAAAAATCCAGCGCCAGATCGCTGAAAACCCGATTCTCCTGTACATGAAAGGTTCCCCAAAACTGCCAAGCTGCGGTTTCTCTGCTCAGGCTGTGCAGGCGTTGTCCGCCTGTGGTGAACGTTTTGCTTACGTTGATATTCTGCAGAACCCGGATATTCGCGCCGAGCTGCCGAAATATGCCAACTGGCCGACTTTCCCACAGCTGTGGGTTGATGGTGAACTGGTAGGCGGCTGTGACATTTTAATTGAAATGTACCAGCGCGGTGAGTTGCAGCAGTTGATTAAAGAAACTGCGGCGAAATACAAAACCGAAGAGCCGGACGCTGAGTAACCAGCAAAAATAAAAAAGCGACCTCAGCAGGTCGCTTTTTTTATGCCGCCGTTACGCCTCTTCGGGCACTGGCAGAGGCCAGCCGCCGAGACGTTTCCAGCGGTTAACAATTTCGCAGAACAGAACGGCTGTCCGTTCTGTGTCATACAGCGCCGAGTGCGCCTGAGTCCCATCAAACTCCATTCCTGCAGCCAGACAGGCTTTTGACAGTACTGTTTGCCCCAACGACAGGCCGCTTAA
Organism: Citrobacter sp. Cu233; assembly: GCF_030332225.1. Lineage (GTDB taxonomy): Bacteria > Pseudomonadota > Gammaproteobacteria > Enterobacterales > Enterobacteriaceae > Citrobacter. Next base: position 233,887 of record NZ_JAOWIF010000040.1, on the reverse strand, counting down.
TGCTGCCGTATCAAAGGTGACGAAGGGGTGAAACGGATTGCGTTTCAGTGAGGCGCGTTCTGCCGCAGCCATCATAAAACTGTGATCGAATGTCGCATTGTGCGCCACCATGATCGCCCGATTACAGCCGCTATCTTTGATACCTTTACGCACCATTTTAAAGATGGCATGCAGCGCGTCGTGCTCGCTGACGGCGCCACGCAGCGGGTTGCTCGGGTCAATGCCGTTAAATGCCAGCGCTTCGGGTTGTAAATTCGCCCCTTCAAACGGTTCAACGTGGAAATGTAACGTCATGTCCGGCATCAGCCAGCCTTGTTCATCCATTTTCAGTGTGATGGCGGCAATTTCAAGCAGCGCATCGGTTTTGGCGTTAAATCCTGCTGTTTCGACATCAATGACGACAGGATAAAAACCACGAAAACGGTCACACAGACCGGAAAGTTGAGCGTTATCGGACATCTGGGTCTCTTAATACGGGAAAATTGCAGCGCGTATTATGGCAAAATGATGAGTATAAAACTACGGGCACAGACGATCTGCGCCCGAGGAGAGGTTAGTCGCCCAGACCGCGACCGGCGTCTTTTTCTTCGATCAGCTCAATTTTATAGCCATCTGGATCTTCAACAAACGCGATGACCGTCGTACCGCCTTTTACCGGACCCGCTTCACGCGTCACGTTACCGCCGTTTTGACGGATACGTTCACAGGCCTCTGCCGCGTTATCTACGCTCAGGGCAATGTGACCATATGCGGTACCCAGTTCATACTTGTCTACACCCCAGTTATAGGTCAGTTCGATCACGGCTTCGCTGGTTTCAGGGCCGTAACCGACAAACGCCAGAGAGTACTTATATTCAGGGTTTTCGCTGGTACGCAGCAGCTTCATGCCCAACACGTTGGTATAAAACTCGATAGAACGCTGCAGGTCACCCACACGCAGCATGGTATGAAGTAAACGCATCTTTCTTCCCCTTCAAAAATGGCTAATACATTCAAAATGTTGTTTTAGTATAGCGGCGTTATAACGCCGCTATCAATGAACGATTAGAAATCGATTGGCAATTCTCAGGACGTTACAGGGTAGGATAATCGGTATAGCCTTCAGCTCCGCCGCCGTAGAAACTTTCCGCACGCTGTGGATTGAGCTCTGCCTTACGCTGCAGACGTGCAACCAGATCCGGGTTAGCAATGTAAGCACGACCAAAGGCAACTGCATCGATCAGACCTTTCTCGATCAGTGATTCGGCTTTCTCTGGCGTATAGGCACCCGCACCAATAATCGGACCGTGGAAACGTGCGCGAACTTTCTCGCGAAACGCGTCTGAATACGGTTCGCCACCCGCCCAGTCTGGCTCGGACATATGCAGATAAGCGATGCCGCGCTTGCCCAATTGTTCGATCAGGTACAGAGCATCAGCTTCTTCATTCGGACCGTTGTCGACGTTCTGGAACGAGCCGATAGGGGAAACACGGATACCAATACGATCGGCACCCCATTCTTTAATACCTGCATCGACGACGTCCAGCACCAGACGCGCGCGATTTTCAACGCTACCGCCGTATTGATCGGTACGCTGGTTTGAGGTTGGCGACAAGAACTGGTGCAGTAAGTAACCGTGAGCCGAGTGCAGCTCAACCAGGTCAAAGCCGGCTTCACGCGCATTGGCAATCGCCTGGCGGAAATCATTCACGATGCCAGGGATTTCTTCGGTTTCCAGCGCACGCGGCATTGAGGTATCGGCACGTGTGGCCAGTCCATTTTCATCGCGTAGAGACGTTCGGGTTCCGGCACTGATGGCGGACGGGGCAACCGGAGCCTGACCGTTTGGCTGCAGACTGGAGTGGGAGATACGCCCGGTATGCCACAGCTGAACGGCAATATGGCCCTGCTCAGCGTGTACAGCCGCCGTAATCTTTTTCCACGCAGCAATTTGTGCATCACTGTGCAAACCTGGTGCTCCGGCATAACCTTTCGCTTGCGCTGAAATCTGTGTAGCTTCGCTAATGATCAGACCTGCACTGGCGCGTTGACGATAGTACTCGGCCATCAGCGGAGTAGGGATGTCGCCAGGTTCGATACTACGCAGACGCGTCAGCGGGGCCATAAAGACGCGGTTTGCCGCGGTGATCGCACCCACTTTGAGCGGGGAAAACAATTTATCAGATGACATATTAACTCCAGGTATGAATAGACCGGTCGTCTAGTAATTGGGTAAATAAAAACGCCTGTTAAACGGCAGGCGCTGCAATGATGGTTTTAACGTGAGCCAGCGCGTTTTCCAGCGGCGTGGCACTACGCGACATTTTGGCCTGCAGGTTGGCTCCCAGCCACAGCGCATATAACACCTGCGCCTGCTGCAAAGGTTCGCCCATAAACGACAGACAATGGTTCGCCTGACCTTTTTCCAGCGCCTGCGCCAGCAGCGTAATAATGTGTCGGGCGCCTTTGTCCATTGCTGTACGCATATCTTCGGAAAGATCGCACACTTCGGCGGACAATTTTACGGTTAAACAGCCACTGATGATGCCGTGCTGGCTAAACTGGTTCAGGGTTTCCTGATAGTAGGCCAGAATACGGTCACGGTAGTTCCCTGCGCCCGTCTCAAAATGCGCAGCCAGTCGCTGATGATAGGCCGCGTAATGACGCTCCAGCATCGCCACACCGAACGCTTCTTTTGAGCGAAAATAGTGATAAAACGAACCCTTGGGAACCTCTGCGGTTTTCAGTAGCTCGCTTAAACCCATACCGGTGAAACCGCGCTGCATACACAGTTGCTCGCCGGTCGCCAAAAGATGTTCGCGTGTATCGTGTTCAGTTACTTTGTTCATGTCGAGGAGTGTAATAGACCAGTCGGTCTAATGCAATAGCGCTTGCCAGATTTTCAGTTACCGTCTTCAATAGGTATATCAATCTTACAAAAGGAGGGGATGTGGCCGAACAGCTGGAGTTTTTCCCCGTCCAGAGCCCATGCCGCGGTATATGTCAGTCTGACGATCGCGGTTTTTGTCGTGGATGTTTTCGCAGTCGGGATGAGCGTTTTAACTGGCAGAAAATGAGCGATGCCCAAAAGCAAGAGGTACTGCGGCTTTGTCGCCAGCGACTGATGCGTAAATTGCGCGCAAGCAAACCCAACCCGCCGGAAGAACCGCAACAACCTTCACTCTTTTAAACGCGTAATTGCGTATACTCGATGCACACTCATTTATAAGGAAGCTGCTATGGTTCAGCGTATTACTATTGCGCCGCAAGGCCCGGAATTTTCGCGCTTTGTGATGGGGTACTGGCGCCTGATGGACTGGAATATGTCCGCGCGTCAGCTAGTCAGCTTTATTGAGGAACATCTCGATCTGGGTGTCACGACAGTCGATCACGCGGATATTTATGGCGGATACCAGTGTGAGGCAGCGTTTGGCGAGGCGATGAAACTGGCGCCGCACCTGCGTGAAAAAATGCAGATTGTGACCAAATGCGGTATTGCCACGACGGCGAAAGAGGAAAACGCGCTGGGTCATTACATCACTGACAGCGCCCATATTATAGCCAGTGCCGAGCAGTCGCTGAAGCTGCTGGCAACCGATCGTCTTGATCTGCTGTTGATCCACCGCCCCGATCCGTTAATGGATGCAGACGATGTGGCGGAAGCTTTCAAGGCATTACATCATAGCGGTAAGGTGCGCCATTTTGGTGTCTCTAACTTCACGCCAGCACAGTTTTCACTGCTGCAATCGCGATTACCCTTTACCCTGGCAACCAATCAGGTCGAAATTTCACCGGTGCATCAACCGCTCCTGTTGGATGGAACGTTAGATCAGCTGCAACAGCTGCGTATCCGCCCAATGGCCTGGTCTTGTCTGGGAGGTGGGCGTCTTTTCAATGATGACGCCTTCCAGCCGCTGCGCAATGAACTGGCAGTGATAGCAGAAGAACTGAACGCGCAGTCCATAGAACAAGTGGTGTATGCGTGGATCCTGCGTCTGCCCTCGCAGCCACTGCCGATTATTGGCTCGGGTAAAATCGAACGTGTGCGTGCTGCAATTGAATCAGAGTCATTGAACATGTCTCGTCAGCAGTGGTTCCGTATTCGTAAAGCGGCTCTTGGTTACGACGTGCCTTAATCACGTATTCAGCGTTCCGTCGTTCAAATTTGTGTCACTGGATTACACTTATCAGTCAGACACCTGGATAACGGAGGTTGTATGAAACGTTTGAGTTTAGCCATCATCACGTTACTGGCCTGTGCAGGTGCACAGGCTGCCAGTGAGAAAGTGGTGATGAATCTGGTGACGTCGCAGGGCGTTGGCCAGGAAATTGGTACTGTCACCATTGCTGAATCCGCAAAAGGGCTGGAGTTTACGCCCGCTCTTAAAGCACTGCCGCCGGGTGAACATGGTTTTCATGTGCATGCTAATGGCAGTTGCCAACCCGCTATTAAAGAGGGGAAAGCCTCGGCAGCAGAATCTGCTGGTGGTCATTATGACCCGCATAAAACTGGCAAGCATGAAGGTCCGGAAGGCGCAGGCCACATGGGCGACCTGCCATTGCTGGTGGTAAATAACGAAGGGAATGCCACGACGGCAGTGACAGCCCCCCGGTTGAAATCACTTGATGAAATTAAAGGTAAAGCGCTGATGATCCACGTTGGTGGCGATAATATGTCCGATCAACCGAAACCACTTGGTGGCGGAGGGGCGCGCTACGCCTGTGGTGTTATCAAGTAATCAGCGACTCAGCGTACCCGGTGGCGGCGCTTGCTCAAGTTGTGAAAGTGAGCAGTGTAGTCGCCAGATAAGGGCCGATAACTCCTGCGCTGCGGGCTGATGATGATGGGCCAGTGCATCACAGATGCGCTGGAGTTCATTAAGCGTGGCATTCAGCGGACGTTGCTGCACGCCACGTTCACTCATCACATCGCGTAACAGTGAGATACATACATCCCTGACGCGCGCCAGCGGATCTGATCGCACCTCCCAGACGCGAAGTTGCCATACTACGTGTGAGCAGTTTAGTAACACCACTCCCCAGCGGAGTAACCAACGTCGCGCCAGTGCATCCTGGCTGTTGCTGAGTTGGCTGACATGATGGTAGGTCAGTGACTCAAACTCATTTTCACTGAGTGAAGGATGACGGCTAAGCTGATCGACAAAGTTACGTCGTAACGCGCGAATATGACGGCGGCTTTTTCTCGCATCAGAACCGGGCCTTAGAATAGCAAAAGCCAACCACGACAGCGCGACGCCAGTGATCTTCGCCGTATTGTCATTCAAAAAACCTGCAAAATCATAGACGGGAGGATTGGTCACCGCGATGAACGATCCCATAAAGACAATCAGCTGTCCCCAAAGCCCCGCCAGTTTGGGCATCTGTAATTTTAATAACTGCATGGTGGCAAGCAGCGGGAAGAGAAACAGAATGAACTGCCAGAGATCGGTAATTTGTACCATCAGGCCGAATTTCACCACAAAACTGAACAGTGACAGCAGGACCAGCGTGCGCATCAGCAAAGAGAGTGATTTGAATGGGGCCGCTACGGCGGAATACAGCACACAACTGATGGCGGCAAGCGTCAGAGCCCCGGAGCCTGACTCCCATTGTGCGCCAATGCTCCACGCGCCGATTGCCATCAGCGTAATGAAGGTACGCAATCCGCTCCAGAGAGCCTCCGCGTTATCGGTATGACGGGCAAGACCCGGCGTGCGCTCAACATTGATACGATCGGCCGTGACACCTTTTTCCAGTAAGCGTAGATAATGACTGCTTTTCAGATAGATACGGCAAAAATAGCGCAGACGCTGCCAGAAGGCGACGTGCCGATAGTCATGCTGATCGACAGGGCACAGCGGGGCGATAATCCGTGAGACGGCGTAGCTGTCGGTATCAGGTTTGACTAACGCGGTCAGCAACTGCTCGATGACATCACGGGTATTAGCCGGAGGATTTGGCCAGTTCAGTAGCATCCGCCGCAGACTGGAAATGACGCTGGTCAATCGCAATTGTTGGTGTAACAACGCATTGAGTAAGGTATTTTGACGACGAAAACGGTAGTGGCTCCAGAACGCCTGAATACGTAGCAGATTCATTGTCAGGATTTGACCGATCACCCCTTCATGGGCGGTGCGGATAGCATCTGTGGTTTCTGGCTGCCAGAGTAAACTGGCATGCTCCAGCAAACGTGCATGCATGTTTTTCAATGCGGTCAGCAGCGTGGTGCCATCGGATGTACTGGGCAGGATCATCATCATCAAGCCGCCACAGAGGATCCCGACGATGACTTCGCACACTCGTGCCTGGGCGATATCCCACAGCTGCGTAACCTCTGTAATATGCACCATTGGAAACGCAATAATCGCCGCTGTATAGCCTGCCAGTTGGAAAGCGTAGGCCACGTTGTTGGTGAAATGCGCGCACGCCCAGGTACAAAAACCGATCCAGACTGACATGCTCAACAGAAACAGCCAGGGTTCATTGAGGGTATGGCCAGCTATAATCAACGCGGCCGTTGCACCAAGTAAACTGCCCGCTATACGCCCCAGGCTTTTGCTGATCACGCCACCAACGGTTGGAAAACTGACCACCGCTGCTGATGTCATCGCCCAGTAGGGTTCGTCCAGATCCAGGTAATAGGCGAAGGTTAACGCCAGACACATCGCAATAGTATTACGCAGCGCGTAACGCCACTGTCCACCCGTGGCTTTAAACCACGGCAGACTGGCTGGTGTCAGGCGGGGTAGTTTCATTTTTGCTGACCGATGGACACGCTACAGGTTGTCCCTGAAACCAGCGTCACATCGTGCGGAAGGGTATCAAATTCGATACGAACGGGAACCCGCTGCGCCAGACGAACCCACGGAACGTTTGGTTTGATGTCAGGAACCAGACCAGAATTGCTTTCCACACTCTGATCATAAATGGCGCGACCAATGCTGGAAACGTGACCCTGTAACTTAATATTGCCACTGTAGAGTGTGATTAGTGCAGGTGCCCCGTCTTGAATGTGGCGTAGCTTGGTTTCTTCGAAATACCCCATGACATAAAAAGAGTGACTGTCGACCAGAGCAAACAGAGGTTTACCCGTTGAGGCGTAGTCTCCGGTACGGGTTGATAGATTGGTGATCCAGCCTGTGACCGGAGCTTTGACTACCGTTTGCGCCAGTTGCCACTGAGCATGGCGCAAACTGGCCTGGGCGGCGGCAACGGTCGCCTGCATGGCTTTTACATTGAGCAGTGCACTGTCCAAATCTTCTGCAGAGATGAAGTTTTGCGACAAATTGCGGCGGCGTTTGGCTTCATTATTGGCTTTGGTCAGATCGGACTGCGCTTTGGCCAACTGAGCCTGTGCGTTCAGCTCAGCAATTTGGAAAGGGGTCTTGTCGATAACAAAAAGAATATCACCTTTGTTAACCAGTTGATTATCTTTAATGTTGAGTTCGCTAATGCTGCCAGAGATTTGCGGTGTGATGCTGACCTGTTCAGCGCGGACTTTTCCGTCACGCGTCCAGGGCGATTGCATATAGTAATTCCACATCCACCATCCGGCGAGGACGGCAATGGCAGCGACTATAATAGTGGAGAAGTATTTAAGGGTTTTAAGCGACATAATCACCACGCAATCAACATGACAAAGGCCAGACACACGCAAAGCGTAAAGAGGGACAGATCCATTAGCAGGGGATGCCAGATTTCGCCAGAATAGATCCCGTCGCGTAGCAGGCGATGAACAACTAGCCAGAGGATAAATCCTGTAACAAACGCCTTGAAAATAGGGGGGAAGTAGACAGATGCTCCGATCATTAAATCTTGTAGGGGCAATCCTGTTGCATTAAACATAAACTTCACGGGCAAAATCCTTGGCGAAAAGAGCGTTGCTATAGGTTTAGCAAAAAAAGGGACAATGTGTCTCTGTAACGCAGAATGTCTGAAAAAATGTCATCCGGTAAGCAAATTTGGCAATACATTTGTTTTGGGAATACAAATGCTGCACACTATTCTAAAATCAGCACAATAACTTAGCAAGCTAATTATAAGGAGATGAAATTGGAATCGCCATTAGGTTCTGATCTGGCACGGTTGGTGCGCATTTGGCGTGCTCTGATTGACCATCGCCTGAAACCTCTGGAGTTGACGCAGACGCATTGGGTTACGCTGCACAACATTCATCAGTTGCCACCGGATCAATCACAGATTCAACTGGCTAAAGCGATTGGTATTGAGCAGCCTTCATTGGTGCGTACGCTCGACCAGTTAGAAGAAAAGGGACTCATTTCACGACAGACTTGCGCCAGCGATCGTCGGGCAAAGAGAATTAAATTAACGGAGAAGGCCGAACCGCTGATTGCTGATATGGAAGCGGTTATCAACAAAACGCGCGGCGAAATTTTGGAAGGGATTTCTGCTGAGGAAATTGATCTGCTGATAAAACTGGTCGCCAGACTGGAACACAATATCATTGAACTGCAGTCGCAGGGCTAAAGCGATCAAAACGACGTGTGGCCAGAGGCTGACCACACGTGAATTCGATTAACGTGGAGACACGGTAACCTGGCTACCATTGTTAGCCATAACAACGCGCTGACCCGCAGAGAATTTGGTCGCACCCTGCTTCTGAACCACCATGATGGTATTGCCGTCATCCTTACGAATTTCCAGTTCTACGCCCTGGGTTTTATTCATCGCGCCTTGTACGCCCTGGCCTGCTACGCCACCGGCAACCGCACCTGCCGCTGTCGCTAATGAACGACCGGTACCGCCGCCTACTGTGTTACCGAGGAACCCACCCAGCACAGCACCACCAATAGCGCCAATCACGTTTGCGTCGTCACCACCCTGGATTTGCACCGGACGAACATGAACAATCGTACCGTAGGTAACGTTCTGAACTTGTTTCGCTTCGGATGCGGTATACACATCACCTGAAAGGCTATCATTGTTAACGCAGCCCGCTAAAGATACGCCCATTAATGAAACAATCAGCACACGTTTAATCATTTACAAATCTCCTTTGCCACCACGAAACGCTAATAAAGCACTCCTCATGGCTAAATTATATGGCATTTGTGAGTCTAAGGTCACATGTTCTACTGGAACAATATGAAAATCTTAACTGAAATCGGGTTAACCGAGTATAAACGAATCATTCATCTCGTTGATGGAATTTAGAGGTTACTGAAAAGATTAACCCGCAAAAATCATCAAGGAAGCATGGAATTAGTCGACACTTTATGGTGGAGTGTCAAGGCTAATTTGCTTAAAAGGATGACGTATGAAATCAGGCCGTTTTATCGGAGTGATGTCTGGAACCAGCCTTGATGGTGTGGATGTTGTGCTGGCGGCGATAGATGAAACGATGGTTGCGCAACAGGCAAGTCTGACATGGCCCATACCCGTACATGTAAAACAGGCCATTCTGGATATCTGCCAGGGGCAGCAACTGACGCTTTCTCAATACGGTCAACTGGACACGCAGTTGGGGCGTTTGTTCGCCGATGCGGTGAATGCGTTGCTGCAGCAGGAAAAATTAAAACCGCAGGATATTGTCGCGATCGGCTGTCATGGGCAAACCGTGTGGCATGAACCGACAGGAATCGCGCCACACACGCTACAAATTGGTGATAACAACCAAATTGTTGCGCGTACCGGGGTAACGGTGGTCGGTGATTTTCGTCGGCGCGATATCGCGTTAGGCGGACAGGGGGCACCGCTGGTTCCTGCTTTTCACCAGGCGTTGCTGGCGCATCCAACGGAGCGCCGGATGGTGTTAAATATTGGTGGTATTGCCAATCTGTCACTGCTCATACCAAAACAACCGGTTCGGGGATATGACACTGGTCCGGGCAATATGCTGATGGATGCCTGGATTTGGCGGCAATGTGGTAAGTCTTATGATAAAGACGCGCAGTGGGCCAGTGAAGGAACGGTGATTCTCCCTCTGCTGCAAAATATGCTTAGCGATCCTTACTTCGCCGCACCCGCGCCAAAGAGTACGGGGCGTGAGTATTTCAATTATGGCTGGATTGAACGCCATCTGGCGCAGTTTCCGGGAATTAGCCCACGAGACGTACAGGCGACTTTGGCTGAACTGACGGCAGTGACGATTTCAGAGCAGGTCCTGTTGAGCGGTGGGTGTGAACGGTTAATGGTATGTGGCGGCGGTAGTCGCAATCCACTTCTTATGATGCGTCTGGCGGCGCTGCTGCCGGGTACGGAAGTGACCTCCACCGATGACGCTGGGATCAGTGGTGATGATATGGAAGCGTTAGCCTTTGCCTGGCTGGCGTGGCGTACACTTGCAGGACTGCCGGGGAACCTGCCTTCTGTGACCGGTGCATCTGAGCCCAGTGTTTTAGGGGCTATTTTCCCCGCCAATCCACGAACTCAGAGTTAACTGAAATTATTCCAGGCGGTATACCGATAAACTAGGGATGTTAGGGAGGGTGTTTTTGCCCTCCGGGACCAGGAAAGTCTTCAGGATATGGCTATGAAAAAACTGTTATTAGTGTGTCTGCCCGTATTGCTTACCGGTTGTAGTGTGTACAACCAATTTGTCGAGCGTATGCAAACGGATACGCTCGAATATCGCTGTGATGAAAAACCGCTTACCGTAAAATTGAATAATACCCGACAGGTGGCGAGCTTTGTTTATGATAATCAGCTATTGAATCTCAAACAGGGCGTGTCGGCATCGGGTGCACGCTACACAGATGGTATCTACGTCTTCTGGTCTAAAGGCGACAGCGCGACGGTATATAAACGAGACAGAATTGTGCTGAATAACTGTCAGTTACAGAACCCGAAGCGTTGAGATTTCCAGCAGGGCGGCGCACAATAGCGTCACCCACTGACAATCCGTAGCCCAACATCATGTCTGATAACGACGAATTGCAGCAAATCGCGCATCTGCGCCGTGAATACACGAAAGGCGGTCTTCGCCGCCGCGATCTTCCCGCCGAACCCCTCGCGCTGTTTGAGCGCTGGCTGGGGCAAGCCTGTGATGCCAAACTGGCAGACCCTACCGCTATGGTCGTCGCAACAGTCGATGAAAACGGTCAACCGTACCAGCGAATCGTGTTGCTCAAACATTATGATGACAAAGGGCTGGTGTTTTATACCAACATGGGTAGCCGTAAGGCGCACCAGATCGAAAACAACCCGCGTATCAGCCTGTTATTCCCCTGGCATACGCTGGAACGGCAGGTGATGGTCATCGGCAAGGCCGAACGCTTGTCCACGCTTGAGGTGGTAAAATATTTCCACAGTCGCCCGCGCGATAGCCAGATTGGTGCCTGGGTTTCTAAGCAGTCCAGTCGGATCTCCGCACGCGGAATTCTGGAAAGTAAATTTCTTGAGTTGAAGCAGAAGTTTCAGCAAGGGGAAGTTCCGTTGCCGAGTTTCTGGGGCGGCTTTCGCGTGAGCATTGAACAAATGGAGTTCTGGCAGGGTGGCGAAAACCGTCTGCACGACCGTTTTTTATACCAACGTGAAGATGACGCGTGGAAAATTGACCGTCTGGCCCCCTAAAGATGCAAAATTCTTGTTTTAAGCGCTGGTGCTGATGAATCCGGCGCTTTATTCTATGTCTCTTTCGCATCAGGCGAAAAGTCGTGTACCGGCAAAGGTGCAGTCGTTTTATACATGGAGATTTTGATGGCAAGCAGTAACTTGATTAAACAATTGCAAGAGCGGGGGCTGGTGGCCCAGGTGACGGACGAGGAAGCGTTAGCAGAGCGACTGGCGCAAGGCCCGATCGCGCTCTATTGCGGCTTCGATCCTACCGCTGACAGCTTGCATTTGGGGCATCTGGTTCCATTGTTATGCCTGAAACGCTTCCAGCAGGCAGGCCATAAGCCTGTTGCGTTGGTAGGTGGTGCAACGGGTCTGATTGGCGATCCGAGCTTTAAAGCCGCCGAGCGTAAACTGAATACCGAAGATACCGTGCAAGAGTGGGTGGATAAAATCCGCAAACAGGTTGCACCGTTCCTCGATTTCGACTGTGGCGACAACTCGGCGATTGCTGCGAACAACTACGACTGGTTTGGCGGTATGAACGTACTGACTTTCCTGCGTGATATCGGCAAACACTTCTCCGTAAACCAGATGATCAACAAAGAAGCGGTTAAGCAGCGTTTGAACCGTGACGATCAGGGGATCTCCTTTACCGAGTTTTCTTACAACCTGCTGCAAGGTTATGATTTTGCCTGCCTGAATAAACTGCATGGCGTGGCATTGCAAATTGGTGGTTCTGACCAGTGGGGTAACATTACCTCTGGTATCGATCTGACCCGACGTCTGCATCAGAATCAGGTCTTTGGCCTGACGGTTCCGCTGATCACTAAAGCTGACGGTACCAAATTCGGTAAAACGGAAGGTGGTGCAGTTTGGCTGGATCCGAAGAAAACCAGTCCATACAAGTTCTACCAGTTCTGGATCAACACGGCTGATGCGGACGTCTATCGCTTCCTGAAATTCTTCACCTTTATGGACATTGAAGAGATCAATGCGCTGGAAGAAGAAGATAAGAACAGCGGTAAAGCACCGCGTGCCCAGTATGTTCTGGCTGAGCAGGTAACGCGTCTGGTTCACGGCGAAGAAGGTTTAGTGGCGGCGAAACGCATTACCGAAAGCCTGTTCAATGGTAACCTGGCCTCCCTGAGCGAAGCGGACTTCGAACAGCTGGCGCAGGATGGTGTACCCATGATCGAAATGGACAAGGGTGCCGACCTGATGCAGGCGCTGGTGGATTCTGAACTGCAGCCTTCGCGCGGTCAGGCGCGTAAGACCATTGCGTCTAATGCGGTCACCATTAATGGTGAGAAACAATCTGACCCGGAATATTTCTTCCAGGAAAGTGATATTTTGTTCGGCCGCTACACCTTACTGCGCCGTGGCAAAAAGAATTACTGTCTGATTTGCTGGAAATAAGTCAAAGTCAGCAGGGGCGTGGGAAACTACGCCCCTTTATTTTTTAGGGTTGTGGTAAGTAAAATGAAGAATATCCTCGCCATCCAGTCCCACGTTGTTTTTGGCCATGCCGGCAACAGTGCTGCCGAATTTCCGATGCGTCGTCTTGGCGCGAATGTCTGGCCGCTCAACACCGTTCAGTTTTCTAACCACACGCAGTACGGTAAATGGACCGGCTGTGTTATGCCGCCCAGTCATCTGACTGAAATTGTTCAGGGCATTGCTGATATCGATAAACTTCAGACCTGCGATGCGGTGCTGAGTGGTTATCTGGGATCCGCAGAGCAGGGCGAGCATATTCTGGGTATTGTGCGCAAAGTGAAAGCGGCAAATCCTCAGGCGAAATTCTTTTGCGATCCAGTGATGGGGCATCCTGAAAAAGGGTGCATCGTGGCGCCTGGTGTTGCGGAATTTCATGTTCGTCATGCACTTCCGGCCAGCGACATTATCGCGCCAAATCTGATTGAACTCGAAATTCTGTGCGAGCATGCGGTTAACAATGTTGATGAGGCGGTGATGGCTGCCCGTGAACTGATTGCTCAGGGACCGGAAATTGTTCTGGTTAAGCATCTTGCCCGTGCTGGTATCAGCACAGATCGCTTTGAGATGCTGTTGGTCACCGCTGAACAGGCGTGGCATATCAGCCGTCCACTTGTCGATTTTGGCGCACGCCAACCGGTTGGTGTTGGTGACGTCACCAGTGGCTTGTTGTTGGTTAAACTGTTGCAGGGGGCTTCATTGCAGCAGGCGCTGGAGCATGTGACTGCGGCGGTGTACGAAATTATGATCGCCACCAAAGAGATGCAGGAGTATGAACTGCAGGTGGTTGCCGCGCAGGATCGTATCGCGAAACCAGAACACTACTTTAGCGCCACTCAGCTGTAATCAAGATGCAATGGCGCTCACGCTTATCGGGCCTACGTTTGTCTGTAGGCCGGGTAAGCGCAAGCGCTACCCGGCAACACCAATTAATTTAATCCTTCCGCTTTAAGCGCTGCGGCAACTGCCGGACGCTCAGCCATGCGCGTCATATACGCCTCGATATGGCTTAATCCTGCCATATTCAACTTAACCGCATACGCCCAACGCAGCACGGTAAACAGATAGGCATCAGCAATGCTGAAGCGTGCGCCGCAAATCCACGGATTGTCTTTCAGCGATTCGTTCACATACTGCATTTTTTTCTCAAGCAATGCGCGAACGGTTGGTTTGTACTCCTCTGGTGTATCCGGGCGGAACAGAGGGGTAAAACCTTTATGTAGCTCTGTCGCGATATAGTTAAGCCATTCGATAGTTTTGTAGCGGGAGAGACTGCTGGTAGGGGCCAGGAGATGACGGTCTGGAACGGTATCTGCCAGATATTGCATGATGGCGACGCCTTCGGTCAGTAGTGTACCGTCATCCAGCAACAGTGCGGGAACTTGTCCTTTCGGGGTTACCGCGAAAAAATCGTCGCCGTTTTCCAGACGTTTCTTCATCAGATCAACACCATCCAGCGTGAAATCTTTACCGCTCTCACGAAGTGTGATGTGGGAAGCAAGAGAACAAGCGCCCGGTTTGTAGAACAGTTTCATCGGTAACTCCTTTTGGCTGAGGTATACCGTATGGTAGTGCTACCTGGAACAAAAAAAAAGCCGCTAACAACAGTTAGCGGCCTGAAATAAAGTTTCCCTGAGAATTACGCTGTTGCGGCCTTAGAGGCTTTCTCACTGACGTCGTCATCTTGCGTCATGCGGTTCAGTTTCGGCGCAGTCAGCAGCATCAGAACGGCGATAACTGCGGTAGCAACACCAATCTGCAGGAACACACGACCGTAGACTTCGAGGGACATCAATGGGTCGGTCACATTCTCCGGAACAGCCATCATGTTAGCCACGTAGCCACCGATGATGTTTGCACCTGCAGTTGTCAGGAACCAGCTACCCATAATGAAGCCCATCAGACGCTGTGGAACCAACTGTGCCACCATCGCCAGACCCAGACCAGAAATCATCAACTCACCAATACTTTGCAGACCGTAGCAGATGATCAGCCAGTTCACAGAAACGATGCCCGCATCGGTCGCGAATTTCGCACCCAGCGGCAGGATCAGGAATGCACCTGAGCACAGCACCATACCGATAGCGAACTTGGTAGGCATTGGCAGAGTGTCGCCCATCTTGTTATAGATAGCGGCAAGAATTGGGCTACCGATGATGATCCAGAACGGGTTCAGTGCCTGATACTGTTCTGGTTCGAAAGCAATACCCAGAATAGAGTGTTCAACGTTACGAATCGCAAAGAAGTTCAGGGACGTCGGCATCTGGCTGTACAGCACGAAGAAGATAATGGCTTCCAGCATCAGAATAAAGGCGACGATCATCTTACGACGCGCAGCACCCTGCATAGAGAACGCTTCTTTCGCAAAAATAACCACGATACCCATGGCGATAACACCCAGAACCATACGTGCGATGCCCTGGTTGTGCAGCAGCCATGTCGCGATAGCGATAAGAACCACAACACCAACAATGGTCAGCAACAGGTTGCGGAAGTTAATGGGTTCAAAGTCAGGCTTGGAACCGTACTGTTTAACCCAACGCTGGCAGAATGCGAAGTTAACAACGGTGATCAGCATACCCACGACGCTCAGGGCGAACGCGGTGCTCCAACCGTAACGTGCTGCCAGCCACGGTGTTGCCAGCATAGAGAAGAATGAACCGATGTTGACGGACATGTAGTACATGGTGAATGCACCATCAAGACGCGGGTCATCTTTGGCATAGCAGGTAGAAAGCAGAGAAGATGGGTTTGCTTTAAACAGGCCGTTACCGACCGCGATGGCCGCCATACCCATATAAACAATACCTGCATCGTGACCAGACCATGCAACCAGTGCATAACCGATGGCCAGGACAACAGCACCCAACATAATTACACGCTTTGTGCCCAGAACTTTATCACCTAACCAGCCACCAATAGCCACAAGGCCATAAACCAGGGCGCTAAAGGAGGAGAAAAGAGTGATGGAATCCGCTTCTGACATACCCAGTTGCTTCACCAGGTAGACGGCCATAATCCCTTGCAGGCCGTAATAACCAAAACGTTCCCACAGCTCAATTGAGAAAATGAGATAGAACGCTTTTGGTTGTTTGAAGGCGTTTAAACTGACGCTTTCTGTTGGTTTATTGTTTGCAGTAGACACTTTTACCTCTTTTTTTACATCCCATATCAACGGGGGTGTTCTGGTACGTGATGAGTCAAGTTCATCCGTCCGATTGTTATAGTGGGAGGGGAAACGGCAAGTAATGTTCACTATCTTGACCATTCAGACAAGGGGTTTGTAATAATCTGTTACATATAACTCAGGTGGTGAAATCGTCGGGGCTGAGAAATGTTATCCAGCGTTAAATTTCTTCATTTGAAGAATGGCAGATTTTTACACTGTCAGGATAGGGTGAAAATGGGAATGTGGCGATATGTTCTGCTATTTTGGTATGAAGGTAGTGATATAGGCCATTATCTTAAAAATAGTCAGTGTAATGTTTTGTATCGAAACGAGCCTGTCAGGTCATCTGATTGTCATTTTAACTACAGAATAATAAATATTTTACATGGTGTTATCATGGTGATCTTGATCACGGATGGATAGAAATTTCTACTATAAAAAAAACGATTAACCTGCTCAGGTGTTAGTTCACAAGAATATTACATTAGATATGCTGGAAGGTACGGCATCATTGTCGGGAAATGAATGATTGAGAAGTGCATAACTAATCGTTATGGAATGGGGGCCAACGTTATGGCCCCATTTTGTCAGATATCGACTTTCTCTTTGAATTCGCAAAGATCTTCGATAATACACGACCCGCAGCGTGGTTTTCTGGCTATGCAGGTGTAGCGACCATGAAGAATTAACCAGTGATGACAATCGACTTTAAATTCACTGGGGACGACTTTCAGCAGTTTCTCTTCGACCTGTTCTACGTTTTTACCCGGGGCAAATTGTGTACGATTACAGACCCGAAAAATATGGGTATCTACAGCAATCGTTGGCCAGCCGAAGGCGGTATTCAATACCACATTGGCCGTTTTACGACCAACGCCTGGCAGCGCTTCCAGTGCCGCTCTGTTTTCCGGAACTTCGCCATTATGCTGTTCCAGCAGGATACGACAGGTCTTAATCACGTTCTCTGCTTTACTGTTGAACAGACCAATCGTCTTGATGTACGACTTAACCCCCTCAACACCGAGCTCGAGCATGGCAGCAGGCGTATTAGCGACAGGATACAGCTTTGCTGTGGCTTTATTAACGCTGACATCAGTGGCCTGCGCAGAAAGCAGCACCGATATCAGCAGCTCAAACGGTGACGTAAAGTTGAGTTCGGTAGTGGGATGCGGATTGTTGTCACGCAGGCGCGTCAGTATTTCCAGCCGTTTCGTTTTGTTCATTACACATTCCCTGTTTCACCCATCGGGTCTTCTGCCATGGCGGCCTCGGCGCGACGTTTCTTCACCTTCTCATCAATCAGATATTTAACAGCCAGCATCAGCCCAAGGCCAATGAATGCTCCCGGCGGTAGCATGGCCAGCAAAAATGGTGTGTCAGTATGGAAGATCTCCACGCGCAGGACTTTGGCCCAATTGCCCAGCAGTCCGTCTGCACCGTCGAACAATGTACCGTTACCGATTATTTCACGCAGCGATCCGAGAACAAACATGGCACCGGTCGCCCCCATGCCAATAGAAAAACCATCGAGCGCGGATAAAGCGGGGCCCTTTTTCGCGGCAAAGGCTTCAGCACGGCCAACGACAATGCAGTTGGTCACAATCAAGGGGATAAAGATACCCAGTGATTGATACAGGCCAAAGGCGTAGGCATTGATAAGCATTTGTACCGCACTCACCACGGAGGCGATGATCATGACATAGATCGGAATACGAATTTCGGGGGGCGTCCAGCGGCGCAACGCTGAAATAGTCAGGTTTGTTAGGGTCAACACCAGCGTAGTTGCAAGCCCCAGACCTAAGGCATTGGTTGCGGTAGAGGTCACGGCCAGCAACGGGCACATGCCGAGTAACTGTACAAGGGCGGAGTTATTTTTCCAAAGTCCCTGAACAATGACGTCTTTAATTTCGCTCATGGTTATTCTCCACAGGCGCTAAGTTGAGGAAGTTGTGCAGGCAGCGTCTGTGCAAACAGGCCTGCACGTTTCACAGCATTAACCACGGCCCTGGGCGTAATGGTCGCGCCGGTGAACTGATCAAAATCGCCGCCATCTTTTTTCACGGCCCAGTGCGGGTCGTTCTCCGCACTAATCGTTTTGCCGCTAAAATGAGTGATCCAGTCAGACAGACGTAATTCAATTTTATCACCGAGGCCTGGTGTTTCATGATGTTCCGTCACCCGCGTACCCAGCACAGTACCGTTGAAATCGACACCAACCAGCAGCTGAATTGCACCGGAATAACCATCGGGTGCCGTGGCCTCCAGAATTGCCGCAACCGGACGGTCGTCCTGGCGGGCAATATAGACACGATGCGTACCTTTACCTAATGCCTGAGCATTCACCAGATAGCAACTTTCAGGCAGATTGTTATTGTAGCGATCGCCAGGCAGTACCTGATCAAACAGCGCCTTTTGCTGAAGGGCCGCTTGTTCATCAATGGTAGACTTGGTTAACTGATTAATCGCCGCCGTTAACCCTGTAGAGCCCGCGGCAAACAGTGCCAGAGTGATACCGTGTTTACGAATCGTTTTCAGCATGCGTTGTCCTTAGCGATGTCCGTACACACGAGGACGGGTGTAATAATCAATCAGCGGAACGGTGATATTTGCCAGTAACACGGCAAAGGCCACGCCATCAGGATATCCCCCAAAACTACGAATCAGCCAGACTAACAGACCCGCGAGCGCGCCAAAAATCAGGCGACCACGGTTGGTTGTTGATGCCGTAACGGGATCGGTAAGAATAAAGAATGCGCCCAGCATGGTGGCACCTGAAAGCAGATGCAACTGCGGTGATGCCAGCGACGCAGGAGAGAAAAACCAGCCTAATGTTGAACAAACGGCAAGCGACAGCAGAAAACTAACCGGGATATGCCAACGAATTGCTTTTTGCCATAACAACACGATGCCGCCCGCAAGCCAGGCAAGGTTAACCCACTGCCAACCTGCACCCGCGAGCATGCCGCTGTAGATCGGATACTGCATCACCTGTTCAACAGAGTGTCCCGCGTGCAGGGAGGTCTTAAAGGTGTCCAGAGGTGTTGCCTGACTGATGCCGTCGATCCCTATACGGAGCGTGTTCATATCGCCGCCGCCAGCGGTATGTCCGGTAAAGATAACGTTTAAAGCATCAAAAAATCCGGGCACTGTAGCGGCAATTTCATGCGGTGGCAGCCAGCTTGTCATCTGCACCGGGAAGGAGATCAACAGAACAACATAACCAATCATTGCTGGATTAAATGGGTTCTGCCCAAGACCGCCATACAGTTGCTTGGCAATGATAACGGCAAAGACGGTACCCAGAATCACCATCCACCACGGAGCCAGGGGGGGAATACTGACGGCAAGCAGCAACCCTGTGAGCAGGGCGGAATTGTCTTTCAGGGTCGCGGCCACTGGCTGTTTACGTAGTTTAAGCACGCCCGCTTCGGCAGCGATGGCACTCACTGACGCCAGCGCTATCTGGAACAATGTACCCCAGCCGAAGAACCACAATTGAGCGGCAATCCCTGGCAATGCAGCAATAAGAACCCACATCATGATACGTGATGTCTGACGCTGGTTATGGGTATAAGGGGAGCTAGCTATTCTGAATACCATTTATTCCTCGTTTACAACCTGCTGCTGTGCGGCTTTCTTGGCCTGAGCGCGTGCAATAGCGGCCGCAACGGCAGCTTTGCGCGAGTCAACCGGTTCGACAGATTCCGTGGCGGCCTGTTGCTCGAGCTTCCGGGCTTTAGCACGGGCAATCGCGGCTTCAACGGCAGCTTTGCGCGAGTCAACCGGTTCGGTGGGTTCTGTGGTGGCTTGTTGCTCAAGCTTCCGGGCTTTAGCGCGGGCAATCGCGGCTTCAACGGCAGCTTTGCGCGAGTCAACCGGTTCGACAGATTCCGTGGCGGCCTGTTGCTCGAGCTTCCGGGCTTTTGCGCGGGCAATCGCGGCTTCAACGGCAGCTTTGCGCGAGTCAACCGGTTCGACAGATTCCGTAGCGGCCTGTTGCTCGAGCTTCCGGGCTTTAGCGCGGGCAATCGCGGCTTCGACGGCAGCTTTGCGTGGATCCGTACCCGCGCTGCTGTCCTCATCCTTTGACGGATTTTCAGTGCGTGCGGCGCGAGCCTGCGCTTTTCGCGCTTCACGTGCGGCAATCACTGCGCTGTTATCAGGTTTTTCACCCGCCTGGATTACAACCGGCTGCATAGCCTGAGCCTGTTTCTCTTTTACGCGAGCCAGTGCGGCAGCGATGGCATCATGATCTTTCGCTGCAGGTTGTACAGCTGCGCTTTTATGCCGCTCAAGACGTGCCGCTTTTTCACGTTCAAGTCGCGCCTGTCGGGCCTCAAAGCGTGCTTTTGCTTCTGCTGCGCGTTTTTCTTCCTGACTGATGGCGTAAATCTCAGCCTTTTCCTGGCGGAAGTACTGTACCAGCGGAATATTGCTTGGGCATACCCATGCACATGCGCCGCATTCAATGCAGTCAGCAATATTGTGGGTTGTCGCTTTATCATGCTGCTGGCCTTTACTGAACCAGTAAAGTTGCTGCGGCAGAAGATCGGCAGGGCAGGCATCGGCACAAGCGCTACAGCGAATACACCCTTTCTCTTCCTGCGGTTCACCCATTTCACTGGCAGAGGGCGCAAGCAGGCAGTTGCTGATCTTCACGATAGGAACATCCAGCCAGGGCAGGGTAAAGCCCATCAGCGGACCGCCCATGATCACCATCTGGTCAGCAGAAGGACAGAAACCTGCATCGTTGAGCAGGTGACGAACAGGTGTACCTAATCGTGCCCAAACATTGCCCGGGCGACTGACTGCTTCGCCCGTTAGCGTGACCACTCGCTCAGTGATTGGCTCGCCGTCAATAACGGCCCGCTTGACAGCATAGGCAGTCCCCACGTTTTGCATCAGAACGCCAATATCCGAGGAACGCCCGCCGTGCGGGACCTGTTTCCCGGTCAGAATTTGGGTCAGTTGCTTCGCCCCGCCGGAAGGGTATTTGGTCGGGATAACGCGCAGGCTGATGTCGTGTGAGTCCGCCAGCACCGCACGCAGCATGGAAATGGCCTGTGGTTTGTTATCTTCAATGCCCAGCAGAATCTCGCGCGGTTGTAAAATGTGGGCCAGGATGCGGATACCTTCCACCACCTGGGCGGCACAATCCTGCATCAGGCGGTCGTCAGCGGTAATGTAAGGTTCGCATTCAGCGGCGTTGATGATCAGCGTTTCAATTTTATCACCGCCACCTTGCAATTTGACGCCAGTTGGAAAACCTGCGCCGCCGAGTCCGGCAACACCGAATTGGTGAATACGGGCGATGAGCTCCTCTCGGCTGTGGGCACGATAATTTGCCCAGCCGTCACGCTCAATCCAGCGATCTTCACCGTCCGCATCAATGATGACGCTAAGTTCAGCTAAAGCCGAAGGATGCGCGGTAGAGTGTGGGGCAATGGCTACAACGGTGCCGGAGGTGGGGGCGTGCACGGGCAACATTCTGCCGCGCCCACGGGTTAGCGCCTGACCACGCAGCACGGTGTCGCCCACATTGACACACAGTTCACCTTCAGCGCCAATATGCTGCTTCAACGGAATAATAAAGCGCGGAGCCAGCGGAACCTGTCGCAGCGGTGTCCCGTTAGACTGGGTCTTCATTTCTGGTGGATGAATGCCGCCATCAAAGTCCCAGATTTTATTTTTTCTGAATGCAGAGAATAACTTAAGCATGTTGTTCCACAGGAATGATGCGTACAGGAATCGTGTTTAAATCCCACTTCCAGCTGTCAGGTGTCTCGGCGACCGGACGTAATTCGATACATTGCGTCGGACACGGGTCGACGCACAAGTTGCATCCGGTGCACAGATCGCTCATCACCGTGTGCATGGCGCGCGTAGCGCCCACGATGGCATCGACCGGGCAGGCCTGAATACATTTCGTGCAGCCGATACAGTTATTTTCATCAATGACCGCCAGCATACGAACGGGGGTAGCATCCTGCTCATCACCATCAATAGGTTGCGGATCGACGTTCAACAGGGCCGCAATTTTTAGCATCACCGCTTCGCCACCGGGGGCGCAGCGGTTGATTTTTTCGCCCTGACAACCAATCGCTTCCGCATAAGGACGGCAGCCCGGGTAACCGCACTGTCCACACTGGCTTTGCGGGAGAATTTCATCAATTTTCTCCACGACCGGATCATCCTCGACGGCAAATCGACGAGAGGCATAACCCAAAATAGCGCCGAACGCCAGACCCAGTAGACTCACTGCGGCAACGGCAATCCAGATAGCATTCATTACAACTTCACCAAACCACTAAAGCCCATAAAGGCCAAAGACATTAAACCAGCGGTAATCAGCGCAATCGCATTACCGCGGAACGGGGCAGGAACGTCTGCCACGGCGAGGCGTTCGCGAATGGCGGCGAACAGAACCATCACCAGTGAGAAGCCGACGGCGGCGGAAAAACCGTACAGCGCCGACTGTAAAAAATTATGCCCGAGGTTGATGTTCAACAACGCTACCCCCAAAACCGCGCAGTTAGTGGTGATCAGCGGTAAGAAGATCCCCAGCAGGCGATACAGCGCAGGGCTGGTTTTGCGTACAACCATCTCGGTAAATTGCACCACCACGGCGATGACCAGAATAAAGGCCAGCGTGCGCAGGTAGATGAGATCGAGAGGGATGAGGATCCAGGTGTCAATCAGCCATGCGCAAATGGATGCCAGCGTCATTACAAAGGTCGTGGCGAGGCCCATACCCATTGCGGTTTCCAGTTTTTTGGAAACGCCCATAAAGGGGCATAAGCCCAGAAACTTGACCAGTACAAAGTTATTGACCAGTACAGTTCCGACAAACAGCAGCAGGTAATCAGTCATTTTTCGGCCTGAAATAAAAAAGCCGCCTATTATCTGACAATCTACAACAGGCGACAACAGGTTAACTGTAGGGTTATTACGGGTTCACAAACGTTGTCTTAACGCGCTGCGAGCGTTTGAAATAGGGCACCAGCAGCGCAGCAGCCAACAAGGGGAACAGCAGCTGACGCACGGCAAACGCATCCGGAACAGGAGAGAATGCAAACGCTTTAATCGCCAGCAACACCGAGATCAGCAGCCATATAATATAGTGTTTTGGCACACAGGCTCTGCGTTTGAAAAACGCGATAGTCAGCCACAGCGTGTAGTACCACATGGCGATAGCGGTAATAAAGGAGACGCCCCAGAGCAGCAAATTCGTCGTACTTTGCTCGCTCAGCGTGTGAAATGTCTGCGGTGTGGCCAACGCAGTGACATACAGCAGTAACGCCAGCGAAGCACTTAACAACGCGACTAACAGCCAGGCCAATGGTCCAAGTAGCCAGCCTCCGATACGTTGTGCCGGTGTTGTAGTCATTTCATCTCCAGGTTTACGCGCGTGAACAGACATGCCGTTCATTTTGGGGCAATGATTATATAGCTTTTAACGCCAGGCGCTACTTTCTTGTTTATTGCACGTAATGCCAAACGGATTTGGGCACCTGACCGACATCGAACAGGCGACCTCCCGAAATGAGCTCGGCACGGCGGTGGTCTGCAGCGCGATACATATTGATAATGTCGCTATCGTCAGTAAGTGTGTAGTTAAGATGATCGAACAATTTTTCCAGACTTTCTAGCGAACTGATTTTGCGGAATTTTAATAAGTAATCCTGAACAGTCATAAAAGGCAATCCATATTAATAAAATAATACTAACGGAGTAGTAAATATTAAAAAACAACCAACGTTGTACAGGTTAAACGCGAATTTGCGCGCAAATGTAAGAAGAGTTTTCAACCCTGTGGGAAACCAGGCGCTATTAGCGCCTGCGGAAAGGGTAACGCCCTTCACGATCGCAGGCAATACGTGCTGGAGCGGGATGCGTCTATTTATTTTTTCTGTACTGCAGCGACGGGTTCCGGTGGTTGGTAGTTGTCAATATGATTGGCAACACCCAACAGGATCACGGAGACCACGAGAACAATCCAACCTGTTAATTCAATAAGACGATTCATTACTGACGACATTTGCTTTGATTTATCCATAAACACAGGTAGCAAATGTTACTTATCAATAAATAATACAGCAAGAGTATTGGGAACGATTTCGATGACTTTTTCACGGCAAGTTAACGCTAAGTGGCATATGTTTGACTTAAGTTAAGCAACACCCTTTGTAGCACAAAGGTTATTAAACTATTGTGGCGCTACTATCTATGGTGTGAAATAGGCCAGATCTGAATTGAGAGGCAAAAACATGAGTGACAACATCCGCGTTGGGCTAATCGGCTACGGTTATGCCAGTAAAACTTTCCATGCCCCCCTGATCGTGGGCACTCCGGGTCTGGAACTGGTTGCGGTGTCCAGTAGTGATGAAACAAAAGTGAAGGCGGACTGGCCTTCAGTGGCAGTTGTTACTGAGCCTAAACATCTGTTTAACGATCCGAGTATCGACCTGATTGTGATCCCGACACCCAATGATACACACTTCCCGCTGGCGAAAGCGGCGTTGGAAGCAGGTAAGCATGTGGTTGTTGATAAGCCTTTTACTGTGACACTGTCACAAGCGCGCGAGCTGGATGCGCTGGCCAGAAGCGTAGGTCGCCTGCTTTCTGTCTTCCATAACCGTCGCTGGGACAGCGATTTTCTGACGCTGAAAGCGTTGCTGGCTGATGGTGCGTTGGGTGAAGTGGCTTATTTTGAATCTCATTTCGATCGCTTCCGCCCGCAGGTCCGTGACCGCTGGCGTGAACAGGGTGGTCCGGGGAGTGGTATCTGGTATGACTTAGCGCCGCATCTTTTAGATCAGGCAATTAACCTGTTTGGCTTACCCGTTAGTTTGACGGTCGATCTGGCACAGCTCCGCCCGGGGGCGCAGTCGACAGATTACTTCCATGCCATCCTGACGTATCCGCAGCGTCGGGTGATTCTGCACGGAACGATGCTGGCAGCCGCTGAGTCTGCTCGTTATATCGTTCACGGATCGCGTGGCAGCTATGTGAAGTATGGTCTGGACCCACAAGAGGAACGTCTTAAAAATGGCGAACGCCTGCCGCAGGAAGACTGGGGTTATGACATGCGTGATGGTGTACTGACACGCATGGAAGGTGATGAGCAGGTGGAAGAAACCTGGTTAACCGTTCCAGGCAATTATCCGGCTTACTATGCGAGTATCCGTGATGCGCTGAATGGTAATGGCGAAAACCCGGTTCCAGCCAGACAAGCCATTCAAATCATGGAACTGATTGAGCTGGGCATTGAATCGGCGAAACACCGATCGACACTGTGCCTTGCCTGATAATGTCAATGCCGGATGTCGGGGCATCTTATCCGACCTACAGTGTAACGTAGGCCGGATAAACGTTAGCGCCATCCGGCAATCAAACCACTACGCTGCGGCAACTTTCTCACGCAGTGCTTGTTTCTCTTCATTGCTCAGGAACGCCATTTCCAGACCATTGATTTGCGCCTGGCGAATCTGTTCACGCGTCAATCCTGCAGCCGGGGCTGCTACGGTGTACTCGTGAATAATATCCACGCCCTGAACCGCCGGATCGTCCGTATTCAGACTCGCCAGCACACCGTGCTCAAGGAATGTTTTTAGCGGATGTGTCGTCAGTGAGGCGACGGTACTGGTTTGAATATTCGATGTCAGGCAGGATTCAATGCCGATACGCTGCTCGGCGAGAAAATCCATCAGGGCGCGATCTTCGACTGCTTTTACGCCGTGGCCAATGCGCTCTGCTCCCAGTTCTCTGATAGCTTGCCAGATGCTTTCCGGGCCCGCCGCTTCACCTGCATGAACCGTGATATGCCAACCTGCGTCGCGCGCACGGTTGAAATGGGACAGGAACAAACTGCCTGGGAAACCGAGTTCATCGCCGGCCAAATCCAGGGCGGTGATGTGATCACGGTGGGCTAACAGTGCATCCAGTTCCTGCAGACAGGCAGCTTCGCCGAAAGTACGGCTCATGATACCAATTAAACGGGCTTCAACGCCGAAAGCCTTACAACCTTCGCGTACGCCTGCAATAACGGCTTCAACCACACCTGCGACGGGGAGTTGATGCGCCATAGCCATGTAGCCTGGAGAAAAGCGTAGTTCAACGTAGTGCAGACCATTACGTGCGGCATCCTCAATATTCTCAAATGCGACGCGACGACAGGCATCCAGCGATGCCAGCATTTTCACACCCCAGTCAAGCTTTGACAAAAAACTGACCAAATCAGGCTCAGTTGACGTCACCTGCACGTGAGGGATCAGCGTTTCAAGTGTTTGCGCAGGAAGCGTTAAATTAAACTGACGACCAAGATCCAGGATCGTTTGGGCACGGATGTTCCCATCAAGATGGCGATGGACGTCGGTTAAAGGAAGGGAAGTATCAATCATGGTCGCACTCATGTTTTTAGGTAAAGTGCGCAGTATTATAAGAATAAATTGGGATAAAAATCTATGTTGCGCAATGATTAATTTCATTGCGCAACTTTAGTTAGCGCAGAGAGCACAGAGCGTTAATTAATCCCTGAACGCCTTTTTCAAGTTTTGAGCGGGGGCATCCGGTATTCAGGCGCACAAAACCGTGCCCTTCCTCTCCGTAGGTCGAACCTGGCATGATCGCCACTTTTTGCTGGTGGATAAGCGCATTTTGTAACGCCTTGTCATCAACCTTGAGCGGACGTAAATCTATCCAGGCCAGATAGGTGGATTGTGGGATCTGCCAGTTAAGTTCTGGGAACGCGGTATTAAGTTCATCTGCAACGTAATGCAGGTTGCCGGCAAGATAATCCCGTAAGGCATCCAACCAGCGATCACCTTGCTGATAGGCGGCAATATGTGCGGTGAGTGCCAGCACCGCAGGAGAAGACAATCCGTCGCGTCCCTTTAGTGCACTGAGATAATCGTTGCGGCTATTGGCGTTTTCGATGATCCCATACGCTCCGGTTAATGCCGGGATATTGAAACTCTTGGAGCCGGAGGTGAGTAGCGCCCAGTCGCCGCGTGCGACATTGATCCACGGAATATGCGGTTGGTCTCCCCAAACCATATCCATATGGATTTCATCGGAAATGACGTTTACACCATGTCGCTGGCATAAGTCGGCCATGGTTTCCAGTTCATCGCGTGTCCACACTTTGCCTGTTGGATTTTGTGGGCTACATAGCAGAAGAATTTTACTCTCAGGCCTTGAGAGAGCTGCCTCCAGCTTTGCCATGTCGCAATACCAACCGTCGCTCCGCTTTTCCAGACCGACGGGGAGCACTGTGCGCTGGTTGCCTTCGATAGCCTTGTAAAATGCATCGTAAGCGGGCGTATGGACAACGACCGCGTCGCCAGCAGACGACCACTGGCGGATGAGTTCAGAGACCATATAGATAACTGAGGGGCCATATACCAGCGATTGAGGATCGATCCGGGTATTGTGACGAGTTAGAAACCAGTGGCTAATGGCCGCCAGAAATTCGTCATTTTTCCAGCGGCTGTATCCTAATACACCGTGTGACAGGCGCTGGGTCAGCGCCTCCAGAATGCAAGGAGCCGTTGCGAAATCCATATCAGAGATGGTGAACGGCAGCAGATCGGCAGTGCCAAAACGGTCAGCGACATAATCCCACTGGGTGCACCATGTTCCCTGCCTGTTCACAACCTTTGAAAAATCAAACATGTCGTTGTCCTCACGCTTGTACTGTATTCATCAGAACCGCGATTTCGTCTTTCACTGACTGGACCTGCGGACCAATAACGACCTGAAGGTTATGCTGATTAAGCTGTACCACGCCAATAGCCCGGTTGTCTTTCAGTGCCTGGACATTTACACGTGACATATCTTTGACCGACAAACGCAAACGCGTAATGCAGTTATCAAGACTAACGATATTCTCCGCGCCACCCAGTGCCGCCAGAATTGCCGGGACATTGTAGCCAGATTTACCGGGTGTGCCTGCCATCACTTTCTCGATATTGCTGGCAACTTCGACATCACGGCCGGGTGTCTTCAGATTAAAGCGGGTGATCGCGAAACGGAAGATAACGTAGTACACGGCAAACCAGATGGCCGCGACAACAGGGACCAGATACCACTTGGTGGACAACCCGTGCAGGATCCCGAACACCACGAAGTCAATCAGGTTACCGTCTGTGTTGCCGATAGTCACACCGAGCACCGCCATCACGGTAAAGCCGAGGCCGGTCAACAAGGCGTGAATCACGTACAGAACTGGGGCAACAAACAAGAACAAGAATTCCAGTGGTTCGGTGGTACCGCCAATGACGCAGGCAATCAGACCAGAAATTAATAACCCTTTAATTTTATGTCGATTCTCAGGACGAGCACAGTGATACATCGCTAATGCTGCACCCGGCAAACCGCCGAGGAATGCCGGCATTTTACCCTGAGACAGGAAGCGGGTTGCGCTTTCAGAGAAGCCTTGCGTGGTTGGGCAACTCAGCTGGGCCTGGAAAATAGTGAGTGCGCCACTGACGCTATGACCACACACTTCCTGGGTTCCGCCCGCTTCAGTAAAGCGAATGAGGGCCACCAGAATATGGTGCAGGCCAAAAGGCAGCAGAAGGCGTTCACCGGTACCAAACAGCATCGGACCAAATTCACCTGCGCTGTTGATGATATTGCCGAGCCCGGTAATACCCATCGCAAATACAGGCCAGATCAGAGGGATAACTAACCCAACCAGCCCCATGACCAGTGAAGAGATGATGGGGACAAAACGGGTGCCGCCGAAGAAAGCCAATGCGTCCGGCAGACGGATATTGTGGAAGCGTTCATGCAGCATCCAGACAATGATCCCGGCGATGACTGCACCGAGGATCCCGGTGTCGATCGACTGGATCCCCAGGATGTTTTGTATGTTGTTGGCCTTCAGTATTGCCGCATCTGTGGTAGGTAAAATCCCTTTCGCCGTCAACCAGAAGTTAACGGCAAGGTTCATAACCGCGTAGCCAACAAACCCGGCAAATGCCGCCACACCTTTGTTCTCGCGCGCCAGACCGAGAGGAATAGCAATACAGAACATCACGGGTAAGAAACTAAATGCGAAAGAGCCGACTTTACTCATCCAGGTAAAAAGAACCTGAAGCACCGGGTTACCCAATGCGGGGATCAGCGTTAAGACATCATGACTGCTTAACGAACTGCCGATCCCCAACATGATCCCGCAGAAGGAGAGCAGAGCCACGGGCAACATAAAGGTTTTGCCCAACTGCTGGAAAAATTCCCATAACGTTATTTTTGGTGTGGTTCTCGTCGTCATCTAACGACTCCTCGTGAAAGCACGGTGACTAATGATGGCGAGAAGATAAAACGTTTTACCTAATTTTAGTGCGGTATACATCACATTATCGAATGATAATAGGGCGTATAACTATAACCGATTGATAAAACGTTTTATCCGTCACGTTATCAGGGAGTTTTCTGTTTTTATGGCTATAGCCAAAAAAATAACCATCCATGATGTTGCGCTCGCTGCGGGAGTTTCGGTCAGTACAGTCTCATTGGTGCTGAGTGGAAAAGGACGTATCTCCACCGCAACCGGGGAGCGGGTAAACGCTGCCATTGAGCAACTGGGGTTTGTACGTAATCGTCAGGCATCGGTGCTGCGTGGCGGTCAGAGTGGTGTGGTCGGGCTGATTGTACGCGATCTGTCTGCGCCATTTTATGCTGAACTGACGGCAGGCCTGACGGAAGCATTAGAAGCACAGGGTCGGATGGTATTTCTTTTGCACGGCGGTAAAGACGGTGAGCAATTGGCTCAGCGTTTCACGATGCTACTCAATCAGGGAGTGGATGGCGTAGTCATTGCTGGTGCTGCTGACAGCAGTGATGCACTGCGACAGCTGGCTGAAGAAAAAGGGATTCCGGTCGTATTTGCCTCACGAGCCAGTTACCTGGATGATGTGGATACGGTCCGACCTGACAACATGCAGGCAGCGCAATTGTTGGTTGAGCATCTCATTCGGCACGGTCACCAGCGAATCGCGTGGCTGGGTGGACAGAGTTCTTCTTTAACCCGCGCCGAGCGGGTCGGCGGCTATTGTGCGACGCTGTTAAAATATGGTTTACCGTTTCATAGTGATTGGGTTATGGAATGTTCTTCCAGTCAGAAGCAGGCTGCCGAAGCCGTTACTGCACTGTTACGCCACAACCCGACGATCAGCGCCGTTGTGTGTTACAACGAAACTATCGCTGTTGGTGCCTGGTTTGGTCTGATGAGAGCGGGGCGTCAGAGCGGCGAAATTGGCGTCGATCGCTATTTTGAACAACAAGTTTCACTGGCTGGATTTGCGGATGTGGCGGAAAACTCGCTGGATGACATTCCCATTATCTGGGCCAGTACCCCGGCACGCGAAATGGGTTATACCCTGGCTGAACGTATACTGCAGCGCATTGGTAATGATGACAACCAATCCCGCAATCTGACGCTTTCCGCCCGCCTGGTCACGCAGAAGTAGCTTGCCGACGATCAAAAGCCCGATAAGCGGTATTATCGGGCTTGGTTCAGAGAAGAATTACTGTTGTGGAACTGCCGGCGCATCCGGTTCGCCAAGGGTCGGCATGCCGAACATACCAACAAACTCATCCAGCGGCATCTTCTGCCCGTTGAGCGTTACCTGGCCATTGGTGTACTGCAGGCTGGAGCCGATGGTGTTGTCCTGCATCGTGGTAATGCGGAACATTTGCCCCATCGCAGCCAGACCATTGACCTGCTGTTTAGCCAGACCCGCGGCTTGCTCCTGCTGATAGCCTTCAATTTTGGCTATCTGTGTCATGAACTCAGTCGCCATATCCACAGGAATAGCCAGCTTCGCGTCCAGTGATTTGACAGAGCGATCCACTTCCTGAGCCAGCGTTTGTGGCTCTTCTTTGGTCGCGGTTGGATCTTTGAGCAGCAGTGACAGGTTAAACGTTGTTTCGCCTTTCGCATTTTTCCAGCTTAACGGCGCAAGGGTGATGACGGGTTCACCCTTCATCAGAATGGGCAGCGCATTAAAGAACGCTTCCGTGACTTTCTGCTGATACAGCTCTGGGTTTTGGACGACATCAATCTGCGACATCAACGCCTTGGTTTGGGCACTGTACTGCTGGCTGAACTGATGCAGGGCTTCACCGTCAATCTGACCCACTTTCAGCGTCAGCTTACCGCTACCCAAATCCTGACCCTGTAATTTAAGGCTGTTCAGGGTGTAATCCAGCTGACTGTTCACGGTTTTTCCATCGTTAATCAGATCGGATTTACCATCAATTCCCATGCCTTCCAGCACGGCCAGTTCATTGCCTTCGACCGATATTGACAGTTTATCGAGAGACAGCTTCTGGTCGCCGATGCGTTCACCAAAACTGGCGACGCTGCTCGACCCTTCGGTTGTCAGGTTATTAAAGGTAATTTGCACCTTCTGGTCGTATTCGTTGACTGCATTAACCTGACCGTTTTGCGCAGCGCCCGTCAGGGAAACCGCGTTACCGTCTTTATCTGCGGTGAACTGGAATTCCCCACCGCTAAAGGTCACTTTTTCGTCGCCTTTTTCGTAGTTCAACGGTTTGAGGGAGAGATCTGAACGGGTGTCACCACTATAGCTAATACGGGAGTTGATGACGAAAGGAGACTCGCCTTTGGCTATATCAAACAAGGGCTTAGTGACATCATTATTCACCAGTATTGTTCTCACCGAAGCCATAGCAGGAATAAGGTTCAATGACTTAAGCTGGGTTAACGGGAAAGGTCCGTGATCCACCGTTTCATCCAGAACGATCGTTTGGCCTGCTTTCAGCCATGCGTTTTCCTGCCCGGCGATAGGTTTCACTACCAGTTGCAGTTGGCTACTGAACACGCCGCGCTGGTAGTTTTGATAACTCAGTTCAATTCCCGCCTCAGGTGAGTAGCGTTTGATCTGATCATTTGCCTGCGTCACCATCTCAGCGAGATGCGTTTCCAGTTTCTTTCCGGTGTACCATGCGCCGCCCGTCCAGACGATACCCAGCGCAACCACCACACCCGCAGCTACCAGCGATTTTTTCATTTCGATATCCATAAAATAAAACCAGGCGTTTGAAGACGCCTGGAGGAGTGACATGTTTTTAACTCTCTACTAGCTTAGCAAGAGTTGTTAAAAATATCAGTATCTTGCTAGAGCTTGTTGTAAACACGGGCTAAACGGCCGACACCGCTGACGCTTATTGGCGATTCATTCGCACTAATAAATGCGGATTCACCCGGTTTTAGTACCAGCCGTTGATCGCCTTTGCTCAGTAGCGCTTCACCTTCTATGCAGAACAAAATCGCCGCGCTGTGCTGGCTAATTACGGCTTCCCCGGCAGAAAGTTCGTGCAGAGAGAAGGCGAAATCATCAACCGGGATCGGGAAGTCGAGTTCACCACCGGTTTTGACCGGAGTGGTCAACAGTTGGTTCGCCGGTTTTGCGACAAATTTAACGTTGGCCACCAACTCCGGAATATCAATATATTTCGGTGTCAGCCCTGCACGCAGCACGTTATCAGAGTTTGCCATGACCTCAAGTGCCACACCTTGCAGATAGGCGTGCGGCGTTTCGGCGAACAGGAACATCGCTTCGCCAGGATTTAGCTTCACTACATTCAGCAGCAGTGGGGAGAAAAGACCGCTGTCGTTCGGGTAGACATCAGCGATAAGGCGAATAGTCTGCCACGGTTCGCCTTGCTGGCTGTTAAGGGCTGATTTCAGTATTGCCAGTGCATGCGTTTTTTCCTGGTCCTGCATATTTAACAGGCTGGCGAAAAGGTAGCTCAGGCGCTCGGCACCGGGTTCCTGCAAAAAGTGAGCAATGGCAGGATGCGCGCCTGCAACCGGTTGTAACAACGCAACGATGTCAGAGAACTCGCGAAACGCATTCATCGCCAGGAATGGCGTCAGGGCAAAAACCAGCTCTGGCTTGTGGTTCGGATCTTTGTAGTTACGCTCAGCGGCATCCATCGGGATCCCGGCTGCGTTTTCTTTGGCGAATCCTATCTCAGAGTTGTGTTTGTTCGGATGGACCTGAATAGAAAGTGGTTGAGCGGCGCAGAGCACTTTAAACAGGAAGGGCAGTTCGCCAAAGCGTTTTGCTACGGCATCGCCTAACAGTGCGGATTTATCGTGCTCGATAACATCGCGCAGAGCAACGGGGTGGCCATCGGGCCCTTGAACCTGAGAGCTGCTTTTCGGATGAGCCCCCATCCACAGCTCGGCCATTGGCTGCTGGGTGGGGTTGGCAATGCCATAAAGTTCCGTTAACGCAGTTTTACTTCCCCAGGCGTAGTGTTGCACTGAGTTGATGAGTTTTTGCATTATCAATGCCCTGTTTCAATGTTGAAAAATCTCTGGCTATTAAACCAAGAAACCCCGGACGAAGTAACCTGCACGTGCAAAAAGTCGTACTAGTCTCAGTTTTTGTTAAAAAATTGTGTAGGATATGGTGACTCGCTTTTAATACCCTGAGTAATTCCGGTTGCAGAAAGCCATACCTTCTACAACCCGATCTGCGGCAGGGAAGCAGGGCAATGGAACATCTGCCCAGAGAATAACCAGACCGAGCAGTAAGTGAGAGCACAATGTCAAACAAACCCTTTCATTATCAGCATCCTTTTCCCCTCAAAAAGGATGATACCGAATACTATCTGCTGACCAGCGACCATGTCTCTATTGCCGAATTTGAAGGTCAGGAGATTGTCAAAGTTGCGCCTGAGGCCTTAACTTTGTTGGCTCGCCAGGCGTTTCATGACGCATCGTTTATGTTGCGTCCTGCGCATCAGCAGCAGGTTGCGGACATTCTGCGTGATCCGGATGCCAGCGAAAACGATAAATATGTCGCCCTGCAATTCCTGCGTAACTCTGATATCGCGGCAAAGGGCATTCTGCCGACATGTCAGGACACCGGCACAGCGATTATCGTGGGTAAAAAAGGACAGCGTGTCTGGACCGGCGGCGGTGACGAAGCGGCGCTGGCGCGTGGGGTTTATAACACCTACATCGAAGATAACCTGCGCTATTCACAAAACGCCGCGCTGGATATGTACAAAGAGGTGAACACCGGTACCAATCTGCCAGCACAGATTGACTTGTATACCGTCGATGGCGATGAATACAAATTCCTGTGTATTGCCAAGGGCGGTGGTTCGGCGAACAAAACCTATCTGTACCAGGAAACCAAAGCACTGCTTACACCAGGCAAATTAAAAAATTACCTGGTGGAGAAGATGCGTACGCTGGGAACAGCAGCTTGCCCGCCGTACCACATTGCGTTTGTGATTGGCGGAACGTCCGCAGAAGCCACGCTGAAAACGGTGAAACTGGCGTCGGCGAAATACTACGATGAACTGCCGACCGAAGGTAACGAGCATGGTCAGGCATTCCGCGATGTTGAACTGGAAAAAGAACTGCTGATTGAAGCGCAGAACCTTGGTTTAGGCGCTCAGTTTGGTGGGAAATACTTCGCACACGATATCCGTGTGATCCGCTTGCCACGTCACGGCGCGTCGTGCCCGGTTGGCATGGGCGTTTCCTGTTCAGCGGATCGTAATATTAAAGCCAGGATCAACCGTGAAGGGATCTGGATTGAGAAGCTCGAGCACAATCCTGGCAAATATATCCCGGAAGAACTGCGTCAGGCTGGAGAAGGCGAAGCCGTGCGTGTCGACCTGAACCGTCCGATGAAAGATATCCTGGCACAGTTGTCGCAGTATCCGGTTTCTACCCGCTTGTCGCTGAATGGTACGATCATCGTTGGACGTGACATAGCGCATGCGAAACTAAAAGAACGTCTGGATAACGGCGAAAGTTTGCCGCAGTATGTTAAAGATCACCCAATCTATTACGCCGGACCGGCAAAAACGCCGGAAGGTTATGCCTCTGGCTCGCTTGGCCCTACCACCGCCGGTCGCATGGATTCCTATGTTGATCAGCTTCAGGCCGCGGGCGGGAGTATGATCATGCTGGCAAAAGGAAACCGCAGCCAGCAGGTTACTGATGCTTGCCATAAGCATGGTGGTTTCTACTTAGGCAGCATTGGTGGTCCAGCAGCTGTGCTGGCCCAGGGCAGTATCAAGAGTCTGGAGTGCGTGGAATATCCCGAACTGGGGATGGAAGCCATCTGGAAAATTGAAGTGGAAGATTTCCCGGCGTTTATCCTGGTGGATGACAAAGGCAACGATTTCTTCCAGCAAATTCAGACGTCGCAGTGCGCACGCTGCGTTAAGTAACGTCAACCGCCCTACGGGGCGGTTTTTTTTACCGCACGAACCACCAAACGACAGTTTTTTCCTCGTTAATACTCATAAGACCAATGCAAGTGGGCAATGTCGAAACATAACCTAATCAATCGTTAATATAAGGAGCAGGTAATGGTAACGGTACGCCGCGAGAATGATTCAATGGGTGCGATCGATGTTCCGGCCGATAAACTCTGGGGCGCGCAAACTCAACGATCGCTGGAGCATTTTCGCATATCAACAGAGAAAATGCCGGTCTCGCTAATCCACGCGCTGGCGCTGACTAAGCGGGCCACTGCGAAGGTTAACCAGGATCTGGGATTGCTGGCTGCGGAGAAAGCCGCTGCCATCATGCAGGCTGCAGACGAGGTGCTGGCAGACAAACATCGTGATGAGTTTCCGCTGGCTATCTGGCAGACCGGCTCCGGTACGCAAAGCAATATGAATATGAATGAGGTACTGGCAAACCGGGCCAGCGAATTGTTGGGCGGCGCGCGGGGGATGGAACGAAAAATACATCCGAACGATGACGTCAACAAAAGCCAAAGTTCAAATGATGTTTTTCCCACGGCAATGCATGTTGCCGCGCTGTTGTCTTTGCGTGAGCATCTGATCCCTCAGTTGAATGTGTTGACCACCACGTTACGTGAAAAATCGCATGCCTTCGCCGACATTGTCAAAATCGGCAGAACCCACTTACAGGATGCGACGCCACTGACGCTGGGCCAGGAGATCTCAGGCTGGGTGGCAATGCTGGAACATAACCTGAAGCATATCGAGTATAGTCTGCCGCACGTTGCTGAACTGGCGTTGGGCGGTACGGCGGTAGGGACCGGGCTGAACACCCACCCGGAATATGCCGAGCGGGTTGCGGATGAACTGGCTATGTTGACCTCTGCACCTTTTGTCACCGCCCCGAATAAATTCGAAGCCCTAGCCAGCTGTGATGCACTGGTACATGCCCACGGTGCGCTCAAAGGCCTGGCAGCATCGCTGATGAAAATCGCCAATGATGTACGCTGGCTGGCATCCGGTCCGCGCTGCGGCATTGGCGAAATTTCTATTCCTGAAAATGAACCGGGCAGTTCCATCATGCCGGGTAAGGTCAACCCGACACAATGTGAAGCCCTGACTATGCTGTGCTGTCAGGTCATGGGTAACGATGTTGCCGTTAATATCGGCGGGGCGTCAGGGAATTTTGAACTGAACGTCTATCGCCCGATGGTTATCCACAACTTCCTGCAATCGGTTCGCCTGTTGGCTGATGGTATGGAAAGCTTCAATGAGCACTGTGCGACAGGGATCGAGCCCAATCGTGAACGCATTGATCAGTTGCTCAACGAGTCACTGATGCTGGTAACCGCGCTAAACACCCATATTGGCTACGATAAAGCGGCTGAGATTGCTAAAAAAGCGCATAAAGAAGGACTGACCTTAAAAGCGTCAGCCCTGGCGTTGGGATATTTAACCGAGGCCGAATTCGACAGCTGGGTCCGCCCAGAACTGATGGTCGGTAGCCTGCGTCCGGATCGTTAATCTGCTACATACAGGTGCAGCCGTGGGATAATCAGTCTTAACGGTTGCGCCTGAGGTTTAAAACGGTGCTGAACATTGTCAGCATCGTAGTTCAGTAATCCTCCGATATCCGGTACCGTCATGCTGTTTTCGTTATTTATTAGTGCAATTAATGGCGTCGGGCAGGCATATTGCACCTGTTTTTGTTGCCCTTTGTACCAGACACGGGCGATGGGTTGTACTTTGACCGGGCGTTTGATCTTCAATTTTGCCTGTTGTGGCAGGGCAGCGATGTCCTGGTATTCGCGCTCAAGCCTGGCCTGCCACTCTTCGCGGGTCCACGGATGCACGCTGCGGGGTGATGTCAGGCTCTTTTCCAGTTGTTGCAGTACCTCATCACGCGTCAGGTTCTTAATAATGTGCTTGTTAGCCCAGCCAAATCGCAGGGTAGCCGGTTCTCTGACGACCGTTAGCGTACGATAGGCGTTCAACGTAATCAGCCCCGGTAAGTGGCGGTGCACCCATTCAAAACGCGCGGCCGATGGCAGACCAGAATCTACGGTGACAATACGCTCAAAGGTAGTTTTAAGCTGATTAATACGTTGTATTTGCTCTTCCAGCACGACTTGTGTGCCGGTATCCACCTGATAGCAGAGTACCCCCGGCAGGCGGACAGCCGCTTTGCTACTGCGATTCTCGGACTGCTGTTGAATAAACAAGTGGCGATAGTGGCGCAGTGCCAGGGTTTCCGCCTCTTTACCCAGGTGCTGTTTAACGTCGATGGTTTCCAGTGGCGCGTGTTCTGCCTCTTTCACCACTTCCGGCAAAGAGAACACACGAGCAATCAGTAGTGTCTGCTGTTGCAATTGCCCGGTGAGGTGTGCCAGTTCTTGTTCCATCTGGCGAAAGGTTCCGTTTAAGCGTTCGACGAGATCGTAACGAGCCATAGGTTTACCATTTTAGTTACAACATACTTTTTTATAACACAAGACACTCAGCCTGACCACCGAGCAGTGCAGGTCAGGCAGCTGAAAATTCAGGTATGTTATGCCAGACAGGCCAACTGAAGGAGAAGCGGGCACCACCCAGTTCACTTTCATCACAGACCACCGTACCGCCCATAGCCAGAGCGATAGAGTGGACGATGGCGAGGCCAAGTCCGCAGCCACCTGTCGCCCGGTCACGGCTGGGGTCCAGACGTACAAACGGTTCAAAAATTTGCTCGCGCGCAGCGGGCGCGATGCCGGGTCCATCATCTTCGACGGTCAGCGTTGCCTGACTCCCATTGAGTTGCAGGCTGGCTTGAACAGTAGACTGGCAGTAACGCAGAGCGTTGTTTAACAAATTATCCAGCACACGCTCCATCAAACGCATATCCAGTGCGCCGTAGTCTCCGCTCTGAAGATGGCGCAGGCGTACCGCACGATCAGGGTTGACGCTTTGTACATCTTCCAGATGGGTTGTTAGCCACACGGGCAGGTCCGGAACACTGAGTTTTAGCTCATTTTGCGGCCGATCCAGACGAGCATAGGTGAGCAATTCTTCAATTAACGCTTCCAGTTGACCAATATCGCGGTTTAGCGCCTGCGATTCCTGAGCGGTGAGGTTATCGCTCATCTCCAGGCGGTAACGCAACCGCACCAGCGGTGTGCGAAGCTCATGGGCAATACCGTCAATCAGCTGTTTTTTACTGGCAATCAGGGCATTGATATTGTCTGCCATTTGGTTAAACGCCACGCCCAGACGTTCAAAGCTTGAGCCACTGTCGAAGTGCAACCGCTCATTAAGATGTCCTTCACCAAAACGCTGCGCAGCGGCCTCCAGTCTGAGCATCTCTTGCCAGTGTGGGCGCATCCAGATCAGCACAGGGAAGGCCAATGAAATAGCAATGAAGGCCATCAGTGCGACGTCCAGCAAGCGCATCTGGTGCAGGAAATAGAGATAAGGTACCGGGCCGACAGCCAGTACATAGTGGCTTCGCGGAATTCGTTGAATAAAGGTGTACTGATCGTCGAGCGCAACGATATCACCTTCCCGTAAGCGCTGCATGGTGGGAGCATCCAGATGGTATTTATTCAACGGTTCTACGCGAAGATCAAAAGACAGGTTTAAATCCATCTCTTTCAGGGTTTTCCCCCAGTCACGCGGTGGGATTTCGCGTAATTCGCTGCGCATCAGATACAACGAGCTTTTCATCAAATCGTCGAGCGACTGTCTGCCCGCACGTTCTGCGGTGAATTTGTACACCAGGCCAACCAGCAGGGTCATCACCAGAAAACAGACAAACAACAAGAGATAAAACTGCACAAACAGCTTTTTCATACAAACCACCGAACACTTAATAGGTTAGCTAATGTGCAGTTGCCCCCGGAGCAGGTGGACGGTATCCCGTATCCACTGGCGCACAGGGTGAATATCAATCCGACCACCATCAACGCACTTATCCTGGCAGATTACACGGTATAAACCATTTCTGCATTCTTATGAGCTACCAGGCGACTATACAGGAGCGTCATTTAATGGGTATAACTCTACGCAGACCAGTCACTCAATAGCTTACCTGAGCCTACACCAGGGGAAAATTTCGATTTATACAACAACACTACCCGCCGAAAAAATAGCGATATCCTGCGCCGGTTCAAAAGATAAACCATTTATATAAACGGGTGTATTTAGAATTCTTTATCTATCCAAATGATTTAATCCTGTTTGCGGGTATTTGCCGCGAGGAAAGCCGGTATATCCGCCAGTTTAATGTTCTCCGGGACAAAACCGTGTTTCGGGCAGGCAACACGCTGAGAACGATAAATACTGGTATAGCCAGATATCAGCCAGGCAACCGCGCAGGCCAGTGCGGCATAAATTCCCGTTTCTGATCCAAATAACTCAATGGCCATCAGTGTTGAAGCGACAGGTGTATTTGCGGCCCCGGCAAAGACAGCGACAAACCCCATACCCGCAAGGAAACTGACGGGTAAATGCAGTAATGGTGCAAGTGCATTGCCCAGGGTGGCCCCAATATAAAAAAGCGGGGTGACTTCCCCTCCTTTAAAACCTGTGCCCAGTGAGACCGCGGTAAATACCAGTTTGCCCAGAAAATCCCAGGGGGCCAGCTGTTGCTGGAAAGCATCCACGATCACCGGAATGCCGAGGCCGATATAGCGATCTGCAGCTAAAAAATACACCGCGACGGCCACGACAAGTCC
The DNA here is from genome assembly GCF_030332225.1 of Citrobacter sp. Cu233. Taxonomy (GTDB): domain Bacteria; phylum Pseudomonadota; class Gammaproteobacteria; order Enterobacterales; family Enterobacteriaceae; genus Citrobacter. The sequence continues at coordinate 193,764 of NZ_JAOWIF010000040.1, read as the reverse complement.
CCCAATGAACGGCCTGAGCGGTGCGTAACGAAAGGTTCGTTGCATAATGCTACCGATAGTATGCGTGAGGTTAGCGAAGACCCGCGCGGTAAAACCAAAGCAGCAACCGGCGATAATAACGGCAATCAGTGTCCATGCGGAGAAATCAGGGACCTGAGAGATGACGTAATGTGTATGCTTCACACCCCACAACAAACCTGTCTGATCGGCGATGATAGCCGCAAAAATACAGGGAATAAGCGCATTGTAATTCATGCGGCCGATCGCCAGCACCTCAAGGCCAAAGACTGCACCTGCCAGCGGGGTGCCAAATACGGATGAAAACCCCGCGCTGATGCCCGCCATCAGAACAAGACGCCGGGAGTCAGGTGTCAGTCTAAAAAGACGCGTAAACTGATCGGCGATGGATGCACCCATTTGTACTGCCGTTCCTTCACGCCCGACAGAGGCACCAAACAGATGAGAAATCACGGTGCTGATAAATACCAGCGGCGCCATGCGTAGGCGGATGATGCTGTGAGGATGGTGGATTTCATCAAGAACGAGGTTATTGCCACCTTCAACGGCGCTTCCGTACAACAGATAAATCCATCCTACAATGAAACCGGCGACAGGAAGTAACCAGATAAGCCAATGGTGGTTGACTCGGGTCGTGGTGGCCCAGTCAAGAGAAAACAGGAATAATGCAGAAGCTGTACCGGTTAGTACGGCGATGAGAAAAGCAAGGGCAAGCCATTGCCCGAGTGCAGTTATTGAATTATTGAGCAGAAAGTGATTTGAGCGCATTGACGCATCCTCTGATGAATTATCATCCCGGACACACAGCGCAGCATGGCTAAAAATACGTACACCTGCTTCTTCCCGGTCCGGGAATATAAAGCAGGCATCATTAGCCACATGGCGGTTCAAGGGGGAATGCCATCCCCTGTGTGCTATATTACTACAAGAATCGATTCAGCAAAAGAGCGCAGCCTCCTGGCTAGCATGAGGGAATACATTGGAAAAATGCATGTTTCAAACCTGGCTTCGCCAATGGGCGCTTATTCCTGACGGCAATCCGGTTATGACGCGAACATCAACGCTATTACCTGTTGCCACAATTAAAGAGGGCCGGAAAGCCATGCTTAAGCTTACTGATGATGAAAATGAGCGTACTGGTGGTGAGCTTATGGTGTGGTGGAATGGCAGCGGTGCGGCGCAAGTGATGGCTCATGATAATGGCGCGACCTTGCTGGTACGCGCCACAGGAGCGGATTCGTTATCCGCGATGTCCAGAACGGGGGAGGATGGGCTGGCATGCCGCATTCTTTGCAATACCGCCGACAGCTCCATCGGCCTGCAAATGCGTCTACACCGGTATTAACGCCGCTGCGGCACTGGTTTCGCAATCTTGCCCCTGCGGCGAAAATTTATGGTGGAGTCATGAGGCGCTGCGCAGAGATCGCAAACCAATTGTTCTCTTCTCCTCAGGATGACGTCGTATTGCATGGTGACTTACACCACGGCAATGTCCTCGATTTTGGTCCGGCAGGATGGCTGGCAATTGATCCCAAGGGGCTACTGGGTGAGCGAGGGTTTGATTATGCCAATATATTCACGAATCCTGACCTTGCCGATCCCCGTGTTGCTATCGCGACAGACCCAAATATTTTTAAGCAACGCGTGCAACTTGTCTCTGAGATAGCCGGGATTGAACGACAGCGGCTGCTGATGTGGATAGCTGCATGGTGCGGTTTATCTTCTGCATGGTTTCTGGAGGATGGGGAAAATGCGGCGATAACCTTGCGTGTCGCGGAGTTAGCGATTGCTGAACTGGACGAAGAGAGCAGGCAATGTTGATCTAAGACACGGGGCTGGTAATTCTTAAACGTTATCATTAGGCTGGTAAACGTTTTATTAATCTATCAGTGAACGGCGGTGATGTTGTGTTGTTTATTACAAAACGAGTGGGCCGGAAATAATGACTTCGTGGTTTTCATTAATAAAAAAACGGCCAAACCTCATATTGCTGGTGGTTTTTCTCATCGGAGCAAACATCGTCGCCTGGTTTTGGGCATTCGCCGCGTTTAGTCATAATACGTCACTTCTGGCGCTGAGCCTGATCGCGTGGTGCTATGGTTTGCGTCATGCAGTCGATGCCGATCATATTGCTGCCATAGATAGTGCGACGCGAAAGCTCATGCAGCAAAACAAACGTGCACTGACGACGGGGGCATGGTTTTCTCTGGGGCACTCTACCATCGTCGTGCTGGCAAGCATTGGTATTGCTCTGACCACCAGCGCGTTTAAGCAGCATATGATATGGTTTCAGAATATTGGTGGAATTATCGGAACCTCCGTTTCTGCCGCATTTCTGCTGATTCTGGCTACCATCAACCTCATTATTTTCTGTCAGGTCTGGAAGGCGTTCCGCCATCTGAAACGTACCGGTATTTATGATCTCTCCACGGAAGATGTCACGGTTTCAGGTCCGCTGAGTTGGCTATTCCGCTCAGCCTTCAGGTTGGTTGGGAAAGACTGGCACATGTATTTTGTTGGTTTCTTATTTGGCCTGGGCTTTGACACCGCGACTGAAATCTCGTTATTGGGCATATCGGCTTCAAGCGCCTCCAACGGGATGTCTGTCTGGTCCATTTTAGTATTCCCTGCGCTGTTTACCTGCGGTATGGCGCTGATTGATTGTCTCGACAGTATTCTGATGGTTGAGGCCTACGGTTGGGCATTCAATAAGCCACAACGTAAGCTGTATTACAATATGACCATTACCGGAACCTCAGTGATTGTGGCGCTGTTTATTGGCGGACTGGAGGGATTGAGCCTGCTGTCTGATGCGTTTTCGTTACAGGGCGGGTTGTGGGACACGGTCAGTAACTTAAGTGACCACATGGGCAACGTCGGGTTTGCCATTATTGGTGTCTTTATTGCCTGTTGGATTATTTCCGCGTTGAACTACCGCTGGAAAAAATATGACGGTCTGACGTTCGGTTAACATAAAAAAGCCTTCCGTGATAAGGAAGGCTTTGATCTTATTAGTGGTCTACTAACTCATTTGAATTTGCACATTGTGAACCCACTATGCGCTTGTTCAACATCCGGTTGGCCACCACGCCAGACATCATAGAGCCGTTCACATTTAATGCCGTTCGCGCCATATCGACAATCGGTTCAATGGCGATAAAAATCCCCACCAGCGCCACCGGGAAATTAAGGGTTGAAAGAACAATCAACGCGGCAAATGTGCCGCCTCCACCAACGCCGGCAACACCGATAGACCCCAGCGCAATTGCAGGTAACATGGCGAGGAGAAAGTGGATTGAAAGCGGGTCAATGCCCATTGTCGGCGCAATCATTGCCACCATGATGGCAGGATAGATCCCGGCGCAACCATTTTGTCCCATGCTGGAGCCAAATGAAGCCGCGATGTTGGCTATGGTACTTTGTACCCCCATTTTTTCCTGTGCTGAAATAGCCAGCGGGATCGATGCAGCGCTGCTGCGTGACACAAATGCAAAGGTTAATACTGGCCAGACGGTTTTAAAATAGTTAATGGGATTATTGCCGCTGAATACCAGTATCAGCGCATGCACGATAAACATCATTAAGATCGCGATATAACAGGCAGCAATAAAACCTAACAGGCTAGCGAACTGTTCCAACCGATATGCGGAGAATACACCGGCCATTAATGCCATCACGCCGTAGGGTGTGAGAGCAATAACGATACGCACCATTTTCATCACCCAAATCTGGATGGCATTAATTCCCACGCTTAATTTCTTCCCGTCTTCTGGCGCGTCTTGTTTAACTTTTAATAATGCAATACCGGCCAGAAGAGTGAAGATCACGATACCAATAACAGAGACGCTTCTTGCTCCTGTTAAATCGAGAAAAACATTGGTGGGGATTAACGATGTAATCAGTTTAGGCAGGGAAATTGCCGTGGTTTTGCTCACATCATCCGCTGTCAGCGTTGATTGCATATGACTAAATGCACTGGCATCGAGACCTAACACATGCGCTGTGAGTAGCCCAATAAACCCAGCAATCATCACCAGACACAGCATGCAGCCAACGATGGTTAGCGACATTTTACCAATACCTGCGTTGTTTTCGAGTTTATTGATGGCGGAGAGAATCGAGATAAAAATCAGCGGAACGGCAACCAATTTCAGCAAGTTCACATAGCCATTGCCAATAATGTTATACCAGTCGATGACTATTTTACTATTGTCGGCGGCAACCAGATGTAGAGACATGCCAATGACAGCGCCCAAGAAAATGGCTATAAAGACGCTTTTAGAAAGGGAATGGCTTTTTTGATGAATTCTGAAAATTGCCCATGAACAAACCAAAAAAATCGCGATATACGCGAGAGTAACGAACATATTGTAGCCTCTTGCCTCATTCAGCACCTGAAATGCCGGAAAGAGTTGTTTTCTGAACTATCCCCAAAACCCCCATGGTTTCAGGACCGGGGGGATTATAGGGAGGGAGGCCGTTCACAGCCACACAAAAAGTGTGGAACTGATTCAAGCGGCATCCTTATGCTTATTCTGCAAACAGTTTTTGTGACAATGTAACGGATTAACATGGCTGGTTGGGGAGCCAGCCCGGTTAAATTACTGACGAGACTCGTCGTCCCAGGCATGCGGAGCGAACAGATAACCTTTGTTGCGTACCGTTTTGATTCGATAGGGTTCAGTCGCGTTATCAAGCAGTTTTTTGCGCAACCGGGAGATCGCAACATCGACACTGCGGTCCATACCGTCGTAACTTACGCCGCGCAGGTTTTTCAGCAAGGCATCGCGATCCATAATCTGCCCGGCATGGGTTGCCAGTTCCCAAAGTAACTCAAAATCCGCCGTAGAGAGGGCGACTTGTTCACCGCCGAGCAGCACAGACCGATTCGTTGGGTCAATGGTCAGTGCGCCAAAACGCAGTGTGGTGTGCGGGGTGATGGTGGCAGTCTGAATCCCTTTAGCCTGGGCTGAATGTTCGTTTTGGCGTAAATGCAGGCGCAGGCGAGCCAGCAGTACTGCCGGTGGTGTGGTTTTCAGGATATAGTCGCAGGCACCCATTTCGAGGGCCAGAATATGGTTCATGTCGCTGTCCAGCGAAGTCAGCAGGACAATTGGACCTTGCCAGCGCCCACGCAAATCACGGCAAATAGTCATACCGTCTTTACCTGGAAGCATAATATCTAACAACACCAGGTCGGGTTGCACTTGCAGGATTTTCTCTTCGGCCAAATCACCACGAGGTTCAACGATAACCTCAATATCATGCCGGGCCAGATAGGCCGCAATCAGCGAACCTACTTCGGGATCATCTTCAACAAATACGATGGTGTTCATATCATTCATTTTGAATATAAAACGCCAACATACACCGCCATCGTTTTTCCTTCCATTAATCTTTTCTAAACGAGAACGCTTCCGTTATGCTAGGGACTGATGTTATTGATGTGTTAAGGCAAAACGATGGGACTCGTAGTAAAAGCGGCGCTGGGTGCGCTGGTAGTGGTGCTGATTGGTTTACTGGCTAAAACAAAGAATTACTATATTGCGGGATTAATTCCACTGTTCCCGACCTTTGCGCTGATAGCTCACTATATTGTGGCCAGTGAGCGTGGAATAGAGGCATTACGTACAACCATTGTATTCAGCATGTGGTCGATTATTCCCTATTTTGTCTACCTCATTTCACTGTGGTACTTCACCGGTTTTATGCGTTTACCCGTCGCGCTCATTGGCTCGGTAGTTTGCTGGAGCCTGAGCGCGTGGTTGCTAATCTTTTGTTGGATAAAACTGCACTAGCGCAGGTGGCGACCACCGTCAACGGCAAAGCTGCGGCCAGTGACAAAACAACTGGTAAACAGGTAGTCTATTAAATCAATGACTTCTTTTTCACCGGGCGCTGTTTTCATCAACGATTTATTCAGCGCCTGCTGGCGATATTCTGCATCGTCACCTTCGTTAAACAGGATTAGCGAGGGGGCGATTGCATTAACTTTCACTTCCGGGGCCAGTTTGCGGGCGAATGAGCGGGTCATATTATCCAGAGCCGCTTTACTGGCAGCATACGCAATATGCTTGTCGCTGCCGCGTTCTACGACGTAATCAGTAAAATGGATAATATCGCTGGCCGCATGCCCATGTCCTCGCAGCAGTCCTTCCAGCGCGTGATTAAGCAGGTAAGGGGTATTCACGTGGATCTGCATCATACTGGACAGCACGTCAGAAAGCGGCAGCCCCGGTTTTTCGGCAACCCAGGCGCTGGCATTATGCACAATAGCGCGTAACCCTTCTGTACGGGCTTTCACTTCATTGGCAAAAGCGAGGACACCTTCGTCGGTCGAGAAGTCAGCCTGAATACACAGTGCACCCGCCTCTTGCAGGCCATCAATCGCCGGGTAGTGTGTCCGGTAGCTGACGATCACCGGCTGCTTTTGATTCAGAAAATGCCACGCGATGGCGAGACCGATGCGACGGCCTCCTCCGGTGATAAGTATTGGCAAAGCGGGCTTTTTACCCATCGAGATCTCCATGAGTCGCAAACGATGGGTCAAAAATTTAACCCATCAGCATCCAGGTCGCTGGAACAGCTGCTACAAGAAGCAGGCCGATCAAAGCCATTTCCTGGCGTTTTAATACGTTGTCATGCGCGTGAGTTTTGCGGGCATAAAGGAAAACCAGCAACCCCGGAGCATACAGCACCACGGACAACAGCAGGTGCATCGGACCTGACGCGTACAGTAACCATAAGCCATAAATGCATGCACCGACACCCACAGCCTGATGAATTGGACGGGTCGCTATTTTCAGTAAAAATGCGCCGACGAGGAAATAGGGCACCAGAATCATCTCTGAGGCAATAGTCAGCAGCGTATTGTAGTCAGAACCTGTGAGCCAGATCAGCACCAGACAGACCTGTACGCAGATGTTAGTCAGCCACAGTGATGCAGATGGTGCACCTTGCGCATTCTGACGGGCAAAAATACGCGGGAATGCTTTGTGCGTGGATGCCAGAAACGGGACTTCCGCTGCCATAATCGTCCAGCTCAAATAGGCGCCGCAGACAGAGACAATTAAACCCGCGGCGATAATGATTTCGCCCCACGGCCCCATCATTTTTACCATCAGACCAGCCATTGATGGGTTGCGGATTTCAGCCAGTTCCGGGCGTGCGACCACGCCAAGAGAAAGCAGGGTCACCAACAGGTATACGCCAAGCGCGGCAAGTACGGCCAGCAGCGTTGCGCGTCCGACATCGCGTTTGTTCCTCGCCCGTGCGGAAACTACGACAGCGCCTTCCACACCGATAAACACCCACAGGGTGATAAGCATGGTGTTTTTGACTTGCTCCCAAACAGGAACCCCCAGTTTCACACCGGTAAAGTCGAGGCTAAAGGTGTCAAGCTTAAATAACATGAATGCCAGAACGATAAACAGGCCAAGCGGCAGTAGCTTCGCCAGCGTCGCCACCAGATTAATGCTGGCGGCTGTCTGTACGCCACGTAACACCAGAAAATGCACGATCCACAGCAGTACCGATGCTCCAACAATAGACTGCCAGGTATTCCCGTCGCCAAACAGACGAAATGCAGGTGTATCGGTAAAGAAGCTAAGTGCGGAAAAGACGATAACCAGATAGGAAACGTTAGCGATAACGGCACACAGCCAATATCCCCACGCGGAACAGAAACCGATCAGCTCTCCGAAACCTTCACGCGCGTAGGTAAAGATACCGCCGTCCAGTTCCGGGCGGATACGTGTCAGGATAAGCATGGCAAACGCGAGCAGCAGGATCCCCGCCCCCGTAATCGCCCAGCCAATCAATAACGCTGCCGGGCTCGCTACCGCAGCCATATTTTGTGGCAGGCTGAAAACACCAGCGCCAAGCATTGAGCTTAAAACCAGCGCTGTCAGTGCGCTCAGACCCAATTTCTTTTCCATTTGTATCCAGTTACAAAAACGAGAGTGAGAGAATAATTATTTTGGCAAACCGCATAAAAATGGTGAAAGCCACTAAGGCGCGGGATTTTACGGAGAGAAGACAGCGCATGCAATGGGGATAGGCAGATTTGTGACTAAAAATGCTAAAGGCGGCATAAAGCCGCCTTTTATTATTACTATTGTCTGTTACTTATACAGGTCGGCGCTGATGGTCATGTTGTTACCACGTTCCGACCACTGGCGGGTGATGTGGTAGTACTTAGCCCCTTTTTTCGCTGCACGTTTAGCAACCTGGTAAGATACTTCGGTCATGTTGCCATAGTTACCGGTGAACTTGATGCTGTCGAATGGCACCATCATCGCGGCGGTAGCTTTGTTCAGCTCTTCAACTTTAGTACCGTCAGGCAGGGTGACAGTGTAACGTCCGCCTTTAGTTGACTGCGTTTCGAAGAAACGACCCACTTCGGCACTCGGAGACGCGGTTGTTGCCACGCCAGGAATTTCAACTTTCTTCGCGGCTTCGCCACCTGCTGCTAACGCGGCACGTCCGGCATCAGAATCAGCCGGGATCGCATCAGGGCTTTGAACAACACGTTTTTTCGCATCTTCTTTGTAGATGAATGCGGTAATACGTTGGTTACCCCCCTGGTTGGCATCAACCTGGCGTACAATATAGAAAGAGTAAGCCCCTTTTTCTTTCGCCACTTTGGTGATGGCATCATTGACTTCAGGCTGGCTGCGGTAGAAACCCTGAACCGTAACGGTATCGAAAGGTTCAATCAGAACGGCCTGGTCTTTCGGTAATTCCATAACGCCGTTGATGACGCGATTTTTGGTGACTTCTGCTTTTTCAGCGTCGGCTTTATAGATATCGGCGACAACACGCCAGTTACCGCCACTGCCAAAATCTGAGGTATCAACAACATAAAAGGAGGCTGCACCGTCTTTATCTGCACGACGGGATACAGCGTCTACCGCATCACCGATAGCATTAAAACGACCGGTAACCACAATGCGGTCATAGGGTTTCAGGGCAGCTGCTTGCTCCGGCGTCAATTCTGTCGCTGCATTTACAGAAAAAGCAGTCGCAGAAAGAAGAGCGGACGCCAGGAGAGTGTTCTTAAGCTTCATAAAAATAATCCTTCGCCTTGCGCAAACCAGGTACTGGTATTGTTATTGACTAGAAACGTGGCTGATTATTGCATTTAAATTGTGTCAGTGTCTGCGTGATTTTTCACTCATCGTGCCACCCATGCTAACAACATCGATAACATTTAGTGATATGTCTAAAAATTCGGCGTTTGGCGGCTAAAACTGATAAAGCGGTTGAATTTCATAAGTTAATTTAATGTTAATTAATTGTTCTACGGTGGCGCTTAATCATGTTTTGCCGCTTCGCTTGAGCGAATTATCAGCCTTTGCGGGCTATTTAAAGGGCATTATCCCTGCTTGCGAGTGAATTCATTCCTGTTTTGCAAATTTCATAATAAATACTGTTTTTTGGCGCTAGATCACAGGCGTCATTTTCAGTAGGTTATACAGAGTTTGTTACTGTTTTATTTTATTGAGGTAACACTGAGCTCTCTCGGGAGTGTGCGCATGCCTCTTGCGAACATTGATAAACCATCATCAAAAATACAGATGGAAGGGAACATTATGCGAATTGGCATACCAAAAGAACGGTTAACCAATGAAACCCGTGTTGCAGCCACACCGAAAACGGTTGAGCAGCTGCTGAAGCTGGGTTTTAGCGTCGCGGTTGAAAGCGGCGCAGGTCAACTGGCTAGTTTTGACGATAAGGCGTTTGTGCAAGCAGGCGCAGAAATTGTTGACGGGAATGCGGTCTGGCAGTCAGAGATTATCCTGAAGGTCAATGCGCCAGAAGCGTTTGAGATTCCGTTGCTTAATCCGGGTACAACGCTGGTGAGCTTTCTCTGGCCTGCGCAGAACCCTGAGCTACTGCAAAAACTCGCTGAGAGAAATGTGACGGTCATGGCCATGGATTCAGTGCCACGTATTTCGCGTGCGCAGTCACTGGATGCCTTAAGCTCGATGGCCAACATTGCAGGGTATCGTGCAATTGTTGAAGCTGCACATGAGTTCGGACGGTTCTTTACCGGACAAATTACCGCGGCGGGTAAAGTTCCACCTGCCAAGGTGATGGTGATCGGTGCGGGAGTGGCGGGATTGGCCGCTATCGGTGCAGCAAACAGCCTCGGGGCAATTGTTCGCGCTTTTGACACTCGCCCGGAAGTAAAAGAACAAGTTCAAAGTATGGGCGCTGAGTTCCTCGAACTGGACTTTAAAGAAGAAGCGGGCAGCGGTGATGGCTACGCCAAAGTGATGTCCGAAGCGTTTATTAAAGCGGAGATGGCGCTGTTCGCCGCTCAGGCAAAAGACGTCGACATCATCGTTACCACCGCGCTGATCCCGGGGAAACCCGCGCCGAAACTGATCACGCGAGAGATGGTTGATTCGATGAAGTCCGGCAGTGTCATTGTCGATCTCGCCGCGCAAAACGGAGGTAACTGCGAGTATACCGTTGCCAATCAGGTGACCACCACCGAGAACGGCGTCAAGGTTATCGGCTATACCGATTTACCGGGTCGTTTGCCGACGCAGTCTTCACAATTGTATGGCACCAACCTTGTCAACCTGCTGAAACTCTTGTGCAAAGAGAAAGACGGCAACATCACCGTTGATTTTGACGATGTGGTGGTGCGCGGCGTGACAGTGGTTCGCGATGGTGAAATTACGTGGCCTGCACCACCAATCCAGGTTTCTGCTCAGCCACAAGCGGCGCCTAAAGCTGCACCTGCACCACAGGAAGAGAAAAAACCTGCGTCTCCATGGCGTAAATATGCCCTGATGGCTCTGGTGGTGATTCTGTTTGGCTGGCTAGCCGATGTCGCGCCAAAAGAGTTCCTCGGACACTTTACGGTGTTCGCACTTTCCTGCGTGGTGGGTTACTACGTGGTGTGGAATGTCTCGCATGCGTTGCATACCCCGCTGATGTCCGTGACTAACGCTATCTCCGGGATCATCGTCGTGGGGGCATTATTACAAATTGGCCAGGGCGGCTGGGTGAGTTTCCTGAGTTTTATCGCGGTGCTTATTGCCAGCATTAATATTTTCGGTGGCTTCACCGTGACTCAGCGCATGCTGAAAATGTTCCGGAAAAACTAAGGGGTAACATATGTCTGGAGGATTAGTTACAGCTGCATACATTGTTGCCGCAATCCTGTTTATTTTTAGTCTGGCGGGGCTTTCCAAACACGAAACGTCTCAACAGGGTAACAACTATGGTATCGCCGGGATGGCGATTGCGCTGATTGCCACGATTTTTGGCCCGGATACCGGTAACGTCGCCTGGATTCTGGTCGCAATGATTATCGGTGGTGCAATTGGTATTCGTCTGGCGAAAAGAGTCGAGATGACCGAGATGCCGGAGCTGGTGGCGATTCTGCACAGCTTCGTCGGTCTGGCAGCCGTACTGGTTGGTTTCAACAGCTATCTGTATCACGATACCGGTCTGGAACCGATCCTGGTGAACATTCACCTGACAGAAGTGTTCCTCGGCATCTTTATCGGTGCAGTAACCTTCACCGGTTCTGTCGTGGCGTTTGGTAAACTGCGCGGCAAGATCTCATCGAAGCCGCTGATGCTGCCGAATCGCCACAAGTTGAACCTGGCGGCGCTGGTGGTCTCTTTCCTGCTGCTGGTCGTGTTTGTTCGTACCGAGAGCGTGGGCCTGCAGGTCCTGGCGCTGCTGGTGATGACTATTATCGCACTGGCGTTTGGCTGGCACCTGGTAGCATCCATCGGTGGGGCCGATATGCCGGTCGTCGTCTCTATGCTGAACTCCTATTCAGGATGGGCGGCAGCAGCGGCAGGCTTTATGCTGAGCAACGATCTGCTGATCGTTACGGGGGCGCTGGTCGGTTCCTCGGGTGCGATCCTGTCTTACATTATGTGTAAGGCAATGAACCGCTCTTTCATCAGCGTTATTGCGGGGGGATTTGGCACTGACGGCTCCTCAACCGGTGATACCGAAGAAGCAGGTGAACATCGTGAGATTAATGCCGAAGATACCGCTGAAATGCTGAAAAATTCGCATTCCGTGATTATCACCCCAGGCTACGGTATGGCGGTGGCGCAGGCGCAGTATCCGGTGGCAGAAATTACTGAGAAACTGCGCGCCCGTGGTATCAAAGTTCGCTTTGGTATTCACCCGGTAGCAGGGCGCTTGCCTGGTCATATGAACGTGCTGCTGGCGGAAGCCAAAGTGCCGTATGACATCGTGTTGGAAATGGATGAGATCAACGATGATTTCGCCGACACCGATACCGTGCTGGTGATTGGCGCGAATGATACGGTAAACCCGGCAGCGCAAGACGATCCGCGCAGCCCGATTGCCGGAATGCCAGTACTGGAAGTGTGGAAAGCGCAGAATGTTATCGTGTTCAAACGTTCAATGAACACCGGCTATGCAGGCGTGCAGAACCCGCTGTTCTTTAAAGAAAACACCCATATGCTGTTTGGCGATGCCAAAGCCAGCGTGGATGCGATTCTAAAAGCGTTGTAATGCGTGCTTAAAAGTAAGACGGCCTCTGCGGAGGCCGTTTTTTTGTTACACATCCAGTTTACGCTGGGTTAACCATTCCACGCGAGCGGGATCGCGATGCGAGAAAAATGCACTGACCCCGGCGTCCATGGCGGCGATTTGCGTCATTTCTTCAGCCGTTAGGGTAAAATCCAGTATCTGAATATTCTCTGCCATACGCGCTTCACGCACGGTTTTCGCCAGAGAAATAATTCCGCGTTGATAAATCCAACGCAGCACCACCTGACCGACGCTTTTCCCGTACTTCTCACCAATCGCGGTCAGTGTCGGATTTTGAAACAGGTCATTGCGTCCCTCGGCGAATGGCGCCCAGGCCTGTGGTTGAATATTGCGGCTCTGCATCCAGGCTACGGCATGCGGTTGCTGGTGGAAGGGATTCACCTCTATCTGGTTCACCGCCGGGATGATGCGGTTGAAGGCCATCAAATCTGCCAGACGGTCCGGGTGAAAATTGCTGACGCCAATCGCACGAATTTTCCCTTCTTCGTAGAGTTCCTCTATAGCACGCCAGGCACCGTGTACGTCGCCATAGGGCTGGTGGATTAAATACAGGTCAAGGTAGTCAAGCTGAAGACGCTGCAACGAACGCGCAAACTGAGCTTTCGCGCCAGCGTAGCTGGTATCCTGTAACCACAGCTTGGTTGTGATGAAGAGTTCATCGCGGGGTACGCCGCTTTGTTTCAGCGCATTGCCGACCTGAGTTTCATTCAGATAGGAGGCGGCGGTATCGATCAGGCGATATCCTGTTTCGATGGCATCCCGCACGGCTTGCTCACACTCGTTTGCTTCGGTCATTTGGTATACGCCGAAACCGAGCAGAGGCATCTCAACACCGTTATTTAAGACGGTTGTATTCATGGAACGCTCCTGAACATCATTTTTGCATTGGCAGCAGATTAGCAAATATCTGTTCACACCATTAGTCGGTTAAATCGGCATAGACCTATGAGCTAAATTCATTTTTAGCAGGATAATATGCGAAGATTGTCACATATGTTTGGTGCGAAAAGGGTGTTATTCATGATTGACACTCATAAACTTATGCTTCTTTCGCTATCTAATCACGGCCATTCACCCTGTATATACTGCCACCTGACTTTTCCTAAGATATCAGGACGCTATGCGTATATGTAAACAGCGCTCGCCGGTTGCTACTGCAAGCCACACCGGTTTCTCTTTTATTCTTATCCTCAGCGGTTTGATGGCCTTTACTTCACTTTCAACAGATATCTACCTCCCGGCGATGCCGACTATGGCAGGGGATTTAAACGGTAATGTGGAGCTTACTGTTACCGGTTTTTTGGTGGGGTTTGCTATTGCGCAGTTGATCTGGGGACCGATCAGCGATCATCTGGGCAGACGTAAACCGCTGTTCATCGGCATGGTGCTGTTTATCATCGGCTCAGCGGGGTGTGCGCTGTCTACGGATATTACGCAAATTGTTTTCTGGCGGGTCTTTCAGGCGCTGGGGGCCTGTACCGGACCGATGCTGGCGCGTGCCATGATTCGTGATCTCTTTGCTCGTACTCGTGCGGCACAAATGTTGTCAACCCTGGTACTGGTTATGGCGATTGCCCCCATCGCAGGGCCATTGATTGGCGGGCAAATTATTCGACTGAGCACCTGGCACTCTATTTTTTGGTTACTGGTCGTCATTGGTGTGCTGATGTTTATCTCTTTGCTGTGGTTGCCTGAAACACTACCTGAAGAAAGACGTGTAAAAGCCTCACTGGCAGGCGCATTTCATCATTACCGCGTGCTATTAACCAATGGTCGATTTATGCGCTACACCCTGAGTCTGACCTTTTATTACGTGGGTGCGTATGCGTTTATTACCGGTTCGCCATTTGTTTACATTCGCTATTATCATGTCGATCCGCAGCATTACGGCTGGTTATTTGCGTTAAATATTGTCGGCGTTATGGCGATGAGTGCGGTCAACCGCCGGCTGGTGCAACGGCATGCGTTAGAACAGTTGCTGAAGTACGCGACGATGTTGGCGGCACTGGCTGCTGTTGCATTGGCACTGTTGGTTAAGCTGGAAATAGGGGGGGTTATTGCCATTATCATCACTGTGTTTCTGTTGTTTTCGATGAATGGGATCATTGCAGCAACGTCGACGGCCGCCGCGCTGGATGCGGCCCCCAATATCGCCGGTTCAGCTTCGGCGCTGATTGGCTCATTACAGTATGGCAGTGGCATCATCTCGTCTTTACTGCTGGCGAGATTGAGTGACGGCACCCCCTGGACCATGGCATGGATTATTGCGCTATTCACACTGATGAGCGCCGCACTGGTATTCCGTGTCAAACAGTAGTTGAACAGCCCCGCGATAGCGGGGCATACACTTATTCTTTGTTAAGATCGCTCAGCAGGACGGCAATGCTTTGACCACCATTTGTTTGCTCAAGGGCAATCTTTACGATGATGGTCAGCGGTACTGAAAGCAGCATTCCAACGGGGCCGAGCAGCCAGCCCCAAAAAATCAGCGACAGGAATACCACCAGCGTAGAAAGTCCCAGCCCACGCCCCATGATGCGGGGTTCGAGGATATTGCCGAATACCAGGTTAATCACAAGATAACCTGCCAGCACGAGCAATGCGTCGTAAAAACCACTGAATACCAGTACCTGAGCAATAGGGGGAATTGCTGCCAGCACCGAACCGATGTTAGGAATATAGTTCAGGGCAAAGGCCAGTAGTCCCCAGACAAACGCGAAGCGGACATCCAGTGCGGCAAGCATGCCCCAGGCGACCAGACCGGTGACGATACTGATGGCGGTTTTTAGTACCAGATAGTGTGAGACACTGTCGATAGCGCGTTGGATCGCGGCCATTCCTTCAAGCGGCCGGCTCATCATTTGTTTAAGTTTGCTGGGGAGTTGCGGTACTTCCAGCAGCATAAAAACCACGGTCAGCAACAATAGGAATATCGAGGACATCGCATTAGAGAGTTGCGTCAATAAATTGGTGACCAACGTCATCGCAGCGTTTGGATCGACATATTTCACCAACTCGTCTACGGAAACACCGATCCCCGCACGTTGTAGCCACGGTTCGATATTTTTCAGTGGGATAACCAATGACGAACGATATTGCGGTAGTGTACGCGCAAGCTCATTTAAGGATGTACCTAAATAAGCCAGAAGCAGCACCATTAGCATGACAATAATAACAACCAGCAATGATACGGCGAATACACGCGGTATGCGGAGCTTAGCCATGCGTTGTACTACAGGATTGAGTACGACGGCGATAAATAACGCCAGAATAAACGGTACGATGATATCGGCAGCAAATCGGATACCGGTTAGAATGATAACTAACATGCCAAGCATAATAACTATTTTTAGGCCGTTAAGCGTGATGATCGGTTTTGCCATGTGAATCCCTGAATTTTTTTATCAATATAATAATGTGATCTGCCTCGAGCCGTTATAACAAAAATCAAACGAGCCGGGTAAAGAAGTGAAAAGATTTTGAGTTCGCATTGAAGCTATGATACAAATCATCTGTGTTTAACTACCGAGGACAATTATCATCCGCGATGATGAGAAGCAACACTGCGGATAATTGTAATATTATGGACAATACGTTCAGGATGTTTTTGCGTTTACCTACACTTCTTCGTACCTCTTCCACTTTCTTGCTTGCGGGTGAGCAACACTGGCGCAACGCGCTTTAGTCCCTTCTTCTGCCTGAGCTGGCGTTATGCGCTGAGCTATCTGATTCTATTTTTTGGTTTACTGCGTGCAGTAGGCCCAAAGGACTATATTCTCAAGCAGGAGAAGCATCATGTTTTACTGGATATTATTAGGTCTGGCCATCGTGGCTGAAATTACCGGTACGCTGTCAATGAAATGGGCAAGTGTAGGCCATGGTAATGCGGGCTTTATTTTAATGCTGGTAATGATCGCCTTATCGTATATTTTTCTTAGTTTTGCCGTTAAAAAAATCGCCCTTGGTGTGGCCTATGCCTTATGGGAAGGTATCGGAATTTTATTTATTACGCTGTTTAGCGTGCTGTTATTCGACGAAACCTTATCCACGATGAAAGTTGCTGGACTGGTCTCGCTGGTGTTAGGCATTGTGTTGATCAAATCGGGTACACGCAAGCCGGCAAAAGCGAGGAGGGAGGTGATCCATGCAGCAGTTTGAGTGGGTTCACGGCGCCTGGCTTGGAATGGCCATCGTTCTTGAAATCGTCGCTAACGTCTTCTTAAAATTTTCCGATGGTTTCCGCCGTAAGGCTTATGGCGTGTTGTCGCTGGTGGCGGTGTTAGCGGCCTTTAGTGCGCTGTCCCAGGCGGTAAAAGGGATCGACCTTTCTGTCGCCTACGCGCTGTGGGGAGGATTCGGGATCGCCGCAACGTTAGCCGCAGGATGGGTGCTTTTTGGTCAGCGCCTGAATAACAAAGGCTGGATTGGCGTCGCACTGCTTCTGGCTGGAATGATAATGATCAAACTTGCCTAATCTTCGTGCTGCCCGCAAACGTGGGCAGCATGTGTCATCCTTTCGCCAGTGCTTCGAGTTTATCGCGAAAACCCGTCACAGAAATGGCGCGATTATCTGCCCGCCAGCGATCTTTTGCTGCTGGAGCGGAGCTTTGCACACCAATCAATTGCCAGCCTGAATCTGTCTTTAACATCAATGGGGAGCCGCTGTCGCCAGGGAGCGTATCGCACTGATGCGACAAGACTGTATTTTGCGCCCAGCCAGTTACCACGCAATCCTGATGCGTGTACAGGTCATCCAGGTGATCTTCCGGGTACCCCGACTGAGTCACTTTACGGTCAGCTGCTTTTAGCGCAGCGGTTAACGCGGCTTTATCACCGTCAAATAACGGTAGCGGCGCGATCCCGGAGGGGGGATAACGTAACACCACCAGACCAAAATCCCACGGTGCCGCAGAAGGGGGGACAATCCAGCCGTCACCATCTGCTTTTAGACGCTTGCCGAGAGAGGGATCAACCCGACCTTCAATGCCGTGGATTTCATAGCGCCAGATACCCTTTTTCGATACAAAACGAAGCGCGACGGCTTTATCCGGCTTGCCTTTCGGTGGGGTGAGTAAGCAGTGCCCGGCGGTCAGGGCCAGGTGAGGTGAAATGAGCGTAGCCGTACACAGGTTGCCGCTGGCGGTTTCCAGTTGCCCGATAGCGTCCCACGGTGATTGCGTTGGGTCAGTCACCCTCACACGATCGTCATGACCAAAAAACAGCGTTTTTATGTTATCGGCTTCAGCAATGGTCGTTGCAGGTTGCTCCGCATGTGCAACGACAGGAAATAGACAAATTGAACCCAGTAATACCGCAATGGTTTTATGCATATCACACTCTGGTGGGGAATTATGATTATTAACAGCAAACCCTCAGTTAATACTATAGACGGGACGGCGGGAAAGTGGGAGTAAAATCAGATAACTACACTCAGGAAAGATAAAAATGCATGGCGATAAGCGCGCAAATTATCAGGGTAATAAGAATGAACTCAAAGCGGTAATGTGACACCATTTTACCCTCCGAAAGGCGGCGCTAAATCAGACTGATTTAGCGCCGTATGCTATGGCATGGGGGACGCCATGGTTACTACAGATGTTTTATGCAGCCGGTTGAGCAGCGGGTTTAGCGGTTTCGTGTTTTACTGCTTTTTTGGTGTGTTTTTTAGCGGCCTGAGCTTTCTGCTCTGCGGCTGGTTTGGTTGCTGCTTTTTTGGTGTGTTTCTTCGCAGCCTGAGCTTTCTGCTCTGGCGCTTTTTGTTCTACAGCCGGTTTAGCTGCGGATTTTTTAGCGTGCTTTTTGGCAGCCTGTGCTTTCTGCGGAGCTGCTTTGTGTTGTTTTTTATGATGAGTGGTTTTTGCCGGTGCGGCTTTCGTGGTCGCAGCAGCAGTCGGAGCGGTAGTAGCAGTTGTTTCAGCAGCAAATGCAGCGGAAGACAGACCCATAGCAGCGGCAACAACCAGAGCTAATACTTTTTTCATTCTCATACCCTCGATTTGGTTTTTCATTCAACCCCACTGCGGGGCCGTTGAAATAACTATATCGCTGTAATCTCTGGGCTTCCGTGAGTCATTGGTTTCGACGTGTAACCGTTTGTACAATGACTCACGGTATATGATTACAGATAGCGGGCTTCCAGATGGGCGCGGAAATAGCGGCTGCTCAGCGGTTCTCCGGTTGCCTGGGTAATGAGCTGCTCGGTCGTGAAACGACTGCCATGTTGCCAGATATTCTGGCGCAACCAGTCAAACAAGGCGCTGAAGTTTCCTTGCGCAATGGCGTGGTTTAAGTCTGGCAATGCGCGGTTAGCCGCACTGAAAAGCTGTGCTGCATACATCGCCCCCAATGTGTACGAAGGGAAGTAACCAAAACCGCCATCGGTCCAGTGGATATCCTGCATACATCCATTACGATAGTTCCCGATCGTAGAGAGCCCTAACCAGGCCTGCATTTTTTCATTCCACAAGGCAGGAATATCATCGACCTCAATGTCGCCGTTAATCAACGCGCGCTCGA
The DNA here is from genome assembly GCF_030332225.1 of Citrobacter sp. Cu233. Lineage (GTDB taxonomy): Bacteria > Pseudomonadota > Gammaproteobacteria > Enterobacterales > Enterobacteriaceae > Citrobacter. The sequence continues at coordinate 174,669 of NZ_JAOWIF010000040.1, read as the reverse complement.
TTTCATAACGCAGGATCACGTGAGCAGGATAGCTAACCTCGTCAGCGTCAACGCGGATAAAGCCCGGTTTGACCTGCTGGTTCCAGGCGATGAAATTGCTTTCCTCAAAGGCGGGTTGATCGCCAAAATGCCGTGTTACTGCGGGAATTAACCGTTTCAGAAACGCCGGACTACGGCCTAATTGCATTTCAAAGAACAGGCTCTGAGACTCATGGATGGCGGTCGATCGTGCCAGGGCAATAGGTTGTCCTGACCAGTTACGCGGCAGATTTTGCTCATAACGCGCATGACCTGTCTCATGAATGACGCCAAATAACGCGCTGAGCAGTTCGTTTTCATCATAGCGGGTGGTAATCCGAACATCTTCTGGTACGCCGCCACAGAACGGATGTGCACTGATGTCCAGCCGTCCTGCGGTAAAATCAAAACCTAACTGCGCCATGGTTTCAAGGCCCAGCTCACGCTGAACTGCAGTCGGGAAGGGGCCGGTGGGGGCGATAAGCGATTGTTGTGATTGTTTGGCTACCACCTTATTGAGCAATTCGGGTAGCCAGCTTTTGATATCGGCAAAGAGAATATCCAGCCGGGCGCTGGTCATCTCTGGTTCAAAGACATCCAGCAATGCGTCGTAGGGCGAACATCCTTTCGCTTCTGCACGCAGTTGGGCTTCTTCGCGGCTGTACTTAACCACCTCTTTCAGGTTTTCAGCAAACCCTTCCCAGTCATTGGCCGGGCGTTGGCTGCGCCAGGCATGTTCGCAACGACTGCCCGCCAGTGATTTCGCTTCTACCAGTGATTCGGGTAGCAAGGACGCTTGATGATGTAGCCGTGACATTTCGCGCAGATTGGCCTGCTCGACATCGTTCAGGTCTTCCTGCTGTGCGGCGGCGATCCACTTTGCCACATTGGCATCGGTTAACAGTTGATGTTCAAGCACGCTCAGTTCGGCCAGCGCTTCACCCCGGGCTTTGCTACCGCCAGGCGGCATCATGGTAAACATGTCCCAACTGGCGATTGCCGAGAGGTGAGAGAAGCGAGAGAGGCGCTGGAACGTGCGGGTGAGTTGATGGTAATTATCATTGTTACTCATTTTTTGTTCTCGTTCTGCTTAGGTGTAGTGAGAAGTTTATCGTGATTCATTCACTTTTCATAAACACACCTTTATAACTGGTTTTCCGTAACAGCTTTTTATAGCGAAAAGCCAGCAGCACGACAAAACAAATGGCGTAGATAATGGGGAGCGGTGATAACACTTTTACCGACCACAGGTAATGCAGCGGTAGCAAAATAGCGGCCAGATAGACGTAGTTGTGCAACGTTTGCCAGCGTTTGCCCATTTTACGTTGCGCGACTTGTGTGGAGGTCAGCGTCAGCAGGAGTAAGATAGCCCAACCCGTCATGCCCAGCGTTAGCCATGGGCGCGAAACCAGTTCACGTCCTAACAATCCTGGATTTTGTATACCCAGCTCCAGCAACGCATAGCTGGTCAAATGCAGCGTGGCCCATGCAAAACACCATAAACCTAACAACCGCCGGGTGCGAAACAACAAAGGCTGCTTTGCATAGCGCGCAAGCGGCGATATCAGCAGGGTAGCCAGCAAAAACTTCAGCGCGGTAATGCCTGTAAAGTGCTGGATATCTTTTCCCGGATCGGCACCTAACCCACCATGCTGTGCGGCCCAGAAGAGCCATAGCAGGGGTAAAAAACCGGCGAGATGCAGCAACCCTTTCAGGCTGGTTATCTGTTTTGCGGTTAGCCTCACTTAAAAATACTCCCGTAAATCCATGCCCTGATATAAAGAAGCCACCTCATCGGCATAACCATTAAAAGGCAACGTGGGCTGTCGCTGTACATCAAGAATGCCACCCGAACCGATAAAACGCTCCGTGGCCTGAGACCAACGAGGGTGATCGACCTGTGGATTTACATTGGCGTAAAAACCGTATTCGTTCGGCGCTGACATATTCCAGGTCGTCGGCGGCTGCTCGCGCGTCAGCTTAATACTGACTATCGATTTAATGCCCTTGAAGCCGTACTTCCAGGGGACGGTCAGGCGTATCGGCGCCCCGTTTTGCGGTGGCAAAGCTTTGCCATACACGCCCACGGTTAGCAGTGTTAGCGGGTGCATAGCCTCATCCAAACGCAGACCTTCAACATAGGGATATTTCAACCCTCCGCCAATGAAGCGATCTTTCTGGCCGGGCATTTCATCAGGGGCGTAGCGAGTTTCAAAGGCGACGTATTTGGCGTGACTGGTTGGCTCAACCAGAGCTAATAATTTATGCAAAGGAAAACCCACCCACGGTATAACCATCGACCAGGCCTCAACGCAACGCATCCGGTAAATACGCTCTTCTAATGGAAAACGCGTGGTCAGCGCATCATGATCCAACGTTAAAGGTTTGTTCACCTCACCGCTGATGGTCAACGTCCAGGGATCGGTTTTCAGGCTACCGCCATTGGCGGCTGGATCGGCTTTATCCAGACCAAATTCATAGAAATTGTTGTAGCCCGTCACCTTATCTTCCGGCGTCAGGGACAGATTGTTTTGCCAGCGCTCAGGCTTTATGAACTCGAGCGTTTTGCCCGCCGGTGCAGGCGGACGATCGTTGCCTTTAAACCAATTCAACAAACTGGCCTGTGTCGGGGCAGGCAACGACGCCGCCGCCGCGCCTATCCCAAGGGCTTTGAGGATCTGTCGTCGTTGCATAAAAAATACTGACTCGGCTGTAACATCAGCTTCCCGAAGTGGACGTTTTTTCTGCATAACGTTTCCTTTTTATTTTCATGTTAGGGAAAACAAAGCGGCGTTTCCCTGTTGATGCCTGACGTGTCGATAACAACATACTGCGCGCCTGCGTATCCCTGGATCCTCACGAAAAGTTAAAAATTTTGTGATAACTTCCGCCCCTTGCCTGAGGTAAGCTTTCAGCACGACGAGAGGGGGGATGACACCGATGGCAGGCGCAAAAAAGATATTTTTGGTGGAAGATGACAGTGATATTGCCGCACTTTTGCAACTGAGCCTGAAGGATGAGGGGTACGAAATTATTCATGAGGCTGATGGAGCACGAGCGCTTGAGCAACTTGAGAAGCACGTCTGGGATGCTGTTATCCTCGATTTGATGCTGCCGGGCGTGGACGGTCTGGAGATTTGTCGTCGCATTCGTCAAATGAGTTTCTATCTCCCTGTCATCATTATCAGCGCCCGCACCAGTGAAACTCACCGCGTATTAGGACTGGAAATGGGGGCCGATGATTATTTAGCCAAACCTTTCTCGGTGCTGGAATTGATGGCTCGGGTGAAGGCACTGTTTCGCCGTCAGGCGGCTATGAGTCAGAATTTACGTGTGGAGGCGGGGATTATTACCGTCCATGGCGTGCAGATTGATCCCTTAGCCCGGGAAGTCCGCCAGCATGGTACATCCCTCGATTTAACGCCGCGTGAATTCGATCTGCTCTATTTTTTTGCCCGTCATCCAGGGGAGGTCTTTTCGCGTCAGGCGCTGTTAGATCAGGTGTGGGGTTACCAGCATGAAGGGTATGAGCATACGGTGAACAGTCATATCAATCGCCTGCGGACCAAAATTGAAAAAGATGCTGCGGAGCCGGAAATTATTCTCACGGTTTGGGGACGAGGCTATAAGCTTGCTGCGGTTAACGCGGAGCATCAGCCATGATTTATCGCCTGTCGCTGAGCCAGCGTCTGACCCTTGTTTTTACCGCCATTATGCTGATTTGCGCGGTTGCCGTCAGCGCTGTCCAGATCCGCAGCAGTAAACAGTATGGCGACGCCATGGTGCAAAGGCTCTCGCTGGAACTGGCGAGCAAGATTGTCAAAAGTGAGTCGCTTATTGATGCCCGTGGGCAGGTGAATCGCCAGACGTTAAAAGAACTTTTTAATCACCTGATGACGCTCAACCCAAGCGTGGAGCTGTATCTGGTTTCACCGTCAGGTGAAATACTCGCCGATGCCGCTCCGCCTGGACATATTCAACGCCAGAAAATTAGCGTACAGCCGATCCAGGTTTTCCTTAATTCGGACGAACTTCCCGTATACGGCAACGATCCGCGCAGCAGCCAGCAAAAAGTATTCAGCGCCGCGCCAGTCTTATTTAATGGTGAGCTGCATGGCTATTTGTACATCATTCTGCAGGGCGAAGACGTGAATATGCTGGCGAATACAGCCTGGCAAAAAACGCTCTGGAATACCGTTGCCTGGACGTTAATACTGGTTTTATTAGCCGGTGCAATCGCGGGGGGACTGGTGTGGCGATGGGTGACGAACCCGGTGAAAAGGCTAACTGGTCAGGTGGTCAAGCTGGAGCAGGACAGCATTAGCGTCATCAAACAGCTGGCGCAAAAAAATCCCGAACCGGCCCCGGCGAATGAAATAGCGTTGCTGAACAATGCGTTTATCGAGTTAGCGCAGAAAATTGCACAGCAGTGGGATCTATTGGCTGACAGCGATCGTCAGCGCAGAGAGTTTATAGCCAATATATCGCACGATTTACGTACACCGCTGACTTCACTGCTGGGGTATCTGGAAATGCTGTCGCTGAAAGCCGATACAATGACGCCGGAGGAAAACCGACATTATCTTGGCATCGCGCTGCGCCAGGGACATAAGGTTCGCCATCTGTCACAACAGCTGTTTGAGCTGGCAAGGCTTGAGCATGGCGGTATAAAACCGCAGCGTGAACGATTTGCTATTGGCGAGCTAATCCAGGATGTGGCGCAGAAGTTTGATCTCCCTGTTGCCACGCGTCATTTACAGTTGCACCTTGACGTAATGGGGCCACTACCGTTGGTGAATGCTGATTTATCGATGATGGAAAGAGTTGTGACGAATTTGCTGGATAACGCTATCCGCCATACACCTGACGGGGGCGAAGTGCGGCTAAAAGTCTGGCGTGATGCAGACCGCTTGTTAGCTGAAGTGCAGGACAACGGGCCGGGGGTAGAAGAGGCTGTACGAGAAGTATTATTTCAGCGCCCGACCGCGTTAATTCCCCGTGAGCAGCGGGCTGAGCGAGGCGGACTGGGCTTACTGATTGTGCGCAGAATGCTCGAACTGCATGGGGGAGATATCAGCCTGGTTAATTCAACGGCAGGGGCCTGCTTCCGTTTTTCGTTGCCGCTGATGGATTCTTCACTGAGTCGCTGACCATGATGTTCCGGCGTACAGGGTTTATAACGCTTTCTGGCATTGTAACCCTGGACATGGCGTAAAAATTGGTAGGTTGTCAGTGATAATGAGAATTTTTATCGTATATTGATAATTCATCAACTTATCTTTGATAAGCGTAAGGAGATCGTATGTCACAGGATGCCGACAACCTGTATCTCGTCAGAACCAAAGCGGTTGCTGGCTGTTTTTCAATGTTTTTGCTGATGTTTAGCCTCACGTTCATCCCGTTATTTTTCCCCGCAAGCCAGACTCTGCTTGCCAAAGGGCTACTTTTTCCGCTGCTGTTTATACTGGAATTCGTCGTCCTGGTGCCGTTGTATTACGTTTTCTTTAGAAAAAGAGACGGTCTGGGAAAAGGAACATTCAACGCCCGGTGGTTTGCCATATTGTTTGTTGCGCTGCTGATTGTGCAACTCGTCCTGCCCTGGGTACTGGGGATCAGAAAGACCGAAGAATGGGTGACAAGTCAGGTCTCACTGAACAGCTACGCGCTCTGGTTATCCTGTGTCACGCTGATATTTATTGCACCCGTGTATGAAGAAATCATCTTCAGGGGCTGCCTGTTTAATGCCTTTCAGTACTGGTTCAATAATAAAACCGGATTGTCGTCCGTTATGGTGTCGGCTATTTTCGCCGTGATGCATACACAGTATGTGGATCTGAGAACGCTATTGATGTTGTTTATTGTGTCCCAGGTTTTGATCCTCGCGAGGCTGAAAAGTAACGGTTTACTGATGCCGATGATGCTACATATTTTGATGAACGGTACGGTAATTGCCCTGCAAATTAGCGCCCAGACGTTTATGTTACCGTGAAGTGTTTATGATGCCCGGTTTTCGGGCATCATTGATTATGCGTGCAGACGATGGTGCAAACGGGCACCAACCAATAGCGCCAGCACCAGCATCAATGCGATAAACCCGCCCACGCCGTTCCAGCCATAGCTATGCCAGAAAACACCCCCTAATGTACCGGCAATGCTTGAGCCCAGGTAATAGCTGAACAGGTACAGTGAAGAGGCCTGGCCTTTCGCGCGTTTGGCTCGCGGCCCGATCCAACTACTTGCCACGGAATGCGCCGCAAAAAAGCCGGCTGAAAAAAGCAACATACCGGCAAAAATCAGCCATAACGAGGTAAACAGGGTCATTATTAGCCCGAACAACATCACGCCTGTCGAGAACAACATCACCGGGCCGCGTCCATAACGGGTGGTCATGGAACCGGCTTTGGGTGAGCTCCAGGTCCCGGTTAGATACGCTACGGACAACAGGCCGACCACCGCCTGGCTGAGTTCCCACGGAGAGAGCATCAGACGGTAGCCGATGTAATTAAACAGGGTGACAAACGAACCCATCAGCAAGAATCCTTCTGCGAACAACAGCGGAAGTCCTCTGTCACGCCAGTGCAAACGGAAGTTGATAAACAGCGTTTTAGGCCGTAACGATGTCGGTCTGAAGTGCCGTGATTCCGGTAAGATCTTCCAGAACATTAGCGCGGAGGCAAGGGCAAAGCAGCCAATCGCCGCCAGTGCGATTCGCCAGTTGAAAAAGTCGGTAAACACGCCGCTAATCAAACGACCACTCATACCACCAATCGAGTTCCCGCTGATGTATAAGCCCATTGAAAAGGCAACAAAACTCGGATGAATTTCCTCACTCAAATAGGTCATTCCCACGGCCGCCACGCCGCTGAGCGAAAGGCCTATCAGCGCACGCATGATTAAAATACCGTGCCAGCTGGTCATCATTGTCGAAAGCAACGTACAGCAGGAGGCCAGCAGCAACGCGGTGACCATCACCGGTTTACGGCCTATGGCATCGGAAAGTGGGCCGGTAAACAGTAAGCCGATCGCCAACATGGCCGTTGAGACAGAAAGCGAAATACTACTGCTGGCAGGCGATACGCCAAACTCATGCGACAGCACGGGCAGTATGGGCTGTACGCAATAGAGAAGGGCAAATGTCGCCAGACCGGCAGAAAAAAGCGCCAGCGTGACGCGCATAAAAGGGGATGTACCGCGTTTAATAAAACCATCCGGCGGAGTGACTATCTGTTCATCAACATCGCTCGCCGGGGCGGTATCGACAGTAGTTGTACGGCTCACTTAAAATCCTTGCTCAATCATTTGCATCTATACCCAGCGTTTTTCAAGCCACGTACTGCGACGTGAAATCCATTGGGTCTACAGGACCAGCTTTAAGAGTATGAAAATCACAATATTCTGTCTAATATATTAATAATCTCAAATAATATTTTAAAAGTATGAATATTGAACTGCGTCACCTACGTTACTTTGTGGCAGTTGCGGAAGAGTTGCATTTTGGTCGCGCAGCGGCACGACTGAATATTTCGCAACCGCCGCTGAGTCAGCAGATCCAGATCCTCGAACAGCAGGTTGGTGCACGGCTACTGGCGCGGACTAACCGCAGCGTGGCGCTTACCGCTGCCGGAAAACAGTTTCTGGCGGACAGTCGGCAGATCCTGGGGCTGGTAAATGAGGCTGCCGCCCGTGCCGAGCGATTACACCTGGGAGAGTCGGGGGAACTGCGTATCGGTTTTACGTCATCAGCCCCGTTTATTAAGGCTGTGTCCGATACATTGTCTCTTTTTCGCCAATGCTATCCTGCGGTGCATATGCAAACCCGTGAAATGAATACGCGCGAGCAAATTGCCCCGCTCAACGAGGGAACACTGGATTTAGGGCTCCTGCGCAATACGCAACTTCCGGACACGCTGGCGCGGGAGGTCATTTTGCATGAGCCGCTGATGGCGATGATCCCACGCGCACATTCTCTGGCGCAAAAACCAGTGGTTACGCTGGCGGAGCTGGCAAACGAGCCGTTTGTCTTTTTTGATCCGCATGTTGGAACGGGGTTGTATGACGATATTCTTGGCCTGATGCGCCGTTATGATCTGAAGCCAACCATCGCCCAGGAAGTCGGTGAGGCGATGACCATCATTGGACTGGTGGCCGCAGGATTGGGGGTTTCCATTTTGCCAGCCTCTTTTAAACGGGTGCAATTGTATGAAATGTGTTGGATCCCCATTGCGGAAGACGATGCGGTCTCCGAAATGTGGTTGGTGTGGCCGAAGCATCATGAACAAAGCCACGCAGCGCAACGTTTTCGCCAACAGCTTTTAGCCGCGGTGCAGCGCGGTTAATTTAGTTTAAAAATGGTCGAAAATGTGCAGTAAATCACAAGGCTAAGTAAAAAGTTGACGGAAACCATTGAAGTGCTTCACCATAGTCCACAGATTATTTCGGAGCGCGAAAATAAAGGGAGTAAGTGGTGGTTGCTGATAGTCAGCCTGGGCATATCGATCAAATTAAGCAGACCAATGCGGGCGCGGTTTATCGTCTGATTGATCAGCTGGGACCGGTATCGCGTATTGATCTCTCTCGCCTGGCACAATTGGCGCCTGCCAGTATTACCAAAATTGTCCGAGAAATGCTTGAAGCGCATTTGGTGCAGGAGCTGGAAATAAAAGAAGCCGGTAACCGTGGACGTCCGGCTGTCGGACTGGTGGTTGAAACAGAAGCCTGGCATTACCTGTCTATTCGTATTAGTCGAGGCGAAATTTTCCTGGCGCTGCGCGATCTAAGCAGCAAACTGGTGGTCGAGGATTGTCTTGAAATGGCGCTGGTCAGCGAGACGCCGTTACTTGAACGGGTTGTTGCACAAGTCGATCAGTTTTTTATCCGTCACCAGCAAAAACTCGAACGCTTGACCTCTATCGCGATTACCTTACCCGGCATTATTGATACAGAGAACGGTATCGTACATCGTATGCCGTTCTATGATGACGTCAAAGAGATGCCGCTGGGCGAAACGCTGGAGCGGCATACCGGCGTGCCGGTGTACATTCAGCACGATATCAGCGCCTGGACCATGGCAGAAGCGCTGTTCGGTGCATCACGCGGGGCGCGTGATGTTATTCAGGTGGTCATCGATCACAACGTGGGTGCAGGGGTGATCACTGATGGTCATTTACTGCATGCAGGCAGCAGTAGCCTGGTTGAAATAGGTCATACGCAGGTGGACCCTTACGGCAAACGGTGCTACTGCGGTAACCATGGGTGTCTGGAAACGATCGCCAGCGTCGACAGCGTGCTGGAACTGGCGCAAGTGCGATTGAAGCAGTCAATGAGCTCCTCTCTGCACGGACAACCGTTAACGGTAGACGCACTGTGTCAAGCGGCCATGCAGGGCGATTTATTGGCGAAAGATATTATTAGCGGCGTTGGAACACATGTCGGTCGTATCCTGGCCATCATGGTGAATTTGTTCAACCCGCAAAAGATATTGATAGGATCTCCTCTCAGTAAAGCCGCTGACATTTTGTTTCCGACCATTGCTGACAGCATTCGTCAACAGTCGCTTCCGGCCTACAGCCAGCACATTGTTGTCGAAAGTACGCAATTCTCTAATCAGGGAACGATGGCGGGGGCTGCCCTCGTTAAGGACGCGATGTATAACGGTTCTTTGTTGATTCGTCTATTACAGGGTTAACATTTTTTAACTGTTGTACGAAAAATTGCGCTATCTCAAGCTGGTTCTGGCCGTCATACCTTAGACTTTCTCCACTGTTTTATTTTCCTGACTTATATTTTCATAGCATACGGTGGAGTTAGTGATGCTGAAGCGTTTCTTTATTACAGGTACAGACACTTCTGTTGGGAAGACCGTGGTTTCCCGCGCATTACTACAAGCGTTAGCGTCAGGGGGTAAAAGTGTGGCGGGTTACAAACCCGTCGCCAAAGGCAGCAAAGAGACACCGGAAGGTATGCGCAATAAAGATGCGCTGGTACTGCAAAGCGTGTCATCCATCGAACTGCCGTACGAGGCGGTTAACCCTATCGCGCTGAGCGAAGACGAAAGTAGCGTGGCACATAGCGGTCCGGTTAACTACACCCTGTTATCCAATGGACTTGCAAGCCTGAGTGAGAAGGTTGATCACGTTGTTGTTGAAGGCACTGGTGGCTGGCGTAGTCTGATGAACGATCTGCGTCCGCTATCGGAGTGGGTGGTACAGGAGCAACTCCCGGTTCTGATGGTGGTGGGTATTCAGGAGGGCTGTATTAACCATGCCATTCTTACTGCACAGGCGATTGCCAGTGACGGGCTGCCGTTGATTGGCTGGGTAGCAAACCGTATTAACCCAGGATTGGCGCATTATGCTGAAATCATCGACGTGCTAAGCAAAAAATTACCGGCGCCGTTGATAGGTGAATTGCCTTATTTGCCACGTGCAGAGCAGCGCGAGCTTTCTCAGTATATTCGTCTGTCAATGCTCGGCAGCGTGTTGTCTGTAGATAGAGTCATGGCGTAACGTTCGCGACAGCACTGACGCCACGACGCAAGCAATCAACAGGCCGGGGAGCAGTCGATACTCCCCGGTCATTTCACAGACCATCAATGTCGACATAATGGGGGCATGGGTAGTCGCCGCCAGCAGTGTAGCCATTCCTGTTAAGCCCAACAGTACCGCAATTTCATCCGTACCCGGAAGCCAGAATCCCCATACCCGACCCAGCAACATACCGATCGATAAACCGACGAACAGTGTTGGTGTAAACACGCCGCCGGGTGCACCTGACCCGCTACTGGCGAGTACGGCCAGTAACTTGCAGATGAAAATTCCACTGATGACGGCGAGCAAGGGTGGAGAGAGTAAATACGACTGTACCACGCTGTAGCCGTTGCCCCAGACCGCAGGAGTAAGTAGCGACAACAGGCCAACAATCAGCCCGCCAAGGGCTAACTGGCCTGGTGGTGCGAGTTTTAAGCGCAAAAAACCGTTGTGGCTGGTGGTCATAAGCCACATAAAAAGAGGTCCGCAGAGACCAGCTAACAGGCCAGTGCTGATAATCATCAAGTATTCCAGCACATGCAGTTCCCGTGTCAGATGAACGGTATACAGCAGCGCGTTGCTGTCGCTAAGCGCATTGGTTGTTAACAATGCGACGACGGCGGAGACAACCACCGGTCCTAATGAGGCGAGGATCAACGTGCCAAACAGCACTTCGGCAATAAATAAGCTACCCGCCAACGGAGCGTGATACGCACCAGCCATACCTGCGGCAGCCCCACAGGCAATCCATAATTTCCATTCCGAACGCGGTGTGAAGCGTTGCGCGAAGCACGAGGCCGCCAGTGCTGCCAATAAAATCATTGCGCCTTCACGACCAATGGCGCTGCCGCTTGCCACGACGATCAAAGAGGCCAGTGATTTCACCAGACTTGCGCTGACGTCGAACTGTCCGTCAGTCTGCAGGGCTTCCATATAATCTGTGGGGGCCTGTGGGCGTAAACGATTAAATTTTTGCCAGCCCCAGAGCAAAAGCCCAGCCGCCAGGCCACCGAGCGCAGGTGTCAGCATGCGTCTGAACGGCGGCAGATTTGTCGCGGCGTTGACCAGGCTTCCCGTATCGTTACTCAGGAACAGCCACTCAAGCAATTGCATCGCATGACGAAATCCGGCAACGGCCAGGGCTGCAAGGATACCAATCAGTGCGGCGAACAGTAGACGCCGAAACAGGGTTCGCAGGTCAGGATAAGCATGTAAACGATGCATGGGTTGCCAGACAGGAAAATTCAGACGGCCTATTTTGCGGGTAATTTGCAGCAGAAGCAAAAGCTCAGCATGCGAAACCCAGCGGTAAATGGGCAGGGAATATCCTGCCCATGGGCGAAATTAACGGAACAATGGTTTATCTGCCACCGGAACTAATAACTGTGACTGCCATTGTGCCAGCGTCAGGCGTGCCAGTTTACCCAACGCCTGGTAGAACGGATGGTCTGCCTTCTCGATAAAAACGTCGAGGAAGCGAGTCGACCACGGCAGTAGATGCCAGGCCAGCAATTGCTCACATTCGGTGTGGCGGCCATTTTCGGCAAGCCAGGCTGTCAGCAGTAACAACGAACCAAAGTGATCTTCTGGCTCATTCTGTTGCAGTGCAAACTGAATGCCGTTGTCGCGCATCCATTGACGTAACGCCAGAGTGGATTCACCAAATAACACGTTTTCGCGATCCAGCCAGACCGAACCCCAGGGCGGGGATGGCAATGCGTAGGGACCGATAAATAAACGTTGCCAGGCTTGCGGGAGCGTTTCATCGCTATCCGTTTGCATCAGCGCAGCCAGTGGCGACAACGTAGCTTCCGGCAGCGGCCACTGTGCTTGCCAGCCATCAGCTTTTAACGCACTGACCATCGCAGATGCTTCAGCGCTATCTGGCGCATAGTAGAACAAGGCGCCCAGAACGCGCGCAGCGGTTGAAAAGTTGTCACGTTGTGAAAAATGGGTCATGCAAACAATCCTGAACAGTGCGGGTTGCCCCGCACCCGAGAGTTAACCTGCAACAGCCATTCCGACTGTCATATGCAAACCATAAAACAAACCACGACCAATGATTTCACCGGCCAGGACTAAAATTAAACCTAACGCCAGCCCAGCAGCATGCGGATCTTTACGGCGGATAAGCGGGCATATCCAGCACCCCAGACCCGCGGCCAGTAAGATGATGCGCCACACCTGTAAGCGGCCGTAGTCAGGTACCAGTGCATTGGCGAATTGCACCGAACTGTGGATGGTGCCGAGGGAAAGTCCCTGCAGGACAATCACACCCGCACTAACCAGCAACGCCAGCACACTGATCCCCGCGAACACGTTGGCATTAAAAGAAACACCAGCAGCACGCAGTAGCAGGGCGGCAAAGAGTGGCCCGCTCAGAAGCATGGTCATGAAAAAGGCCACCGTAGTGTAACCATTATACCAGGTCGGTACGGTATCTATCTGGTAGACGTTGGTCATCGCCCAGACAAACACCACGCCCAGCAGTATGCTTACCAGCAGCCATATTTTACCTAATGCAGCAGGCATTTTACCGAGAAAAGCGACCAGCCACCATAAACCACCGACGGCAAAAAACAGCGAACCGCTGGCAATTTCATTACTTAGCGCTGACTCACCGATTCTGTTCAGCGAGTTAAATGCGCGTAACGGAGACCCCAAATGCATAACCGAGGCCAGGAATGCGATGCCCATTACCAGCCAAAGAAAAAACATACTGCGAACAATGCGCTGCCTTATAACATCATCTTTGGCGGTAAACCAACCCAGCCCACTGACGATTAGCGCGCCTGCCACACATTGGCCCAGAACCGTGAACAGTACCAGCGGCCATTCATGCCATCCACTTCCCATTTTAGACCTCCTTCGGATTAGCCAGATAACCCGTGGTATCCCCGGTCGGGCGGCTATTGGCATTTGGTTTGATGACGATGCTCGGTTTGGTAAAGTGCGCGCCAGGTAACGGCGCAACCGCAGCCAGGGTGCCGTGTTTTTTACGCAGTTCCTCTATCGGGCCGAAGTCCAGTGCACGTAGCGGGCAGGATTCGACGCAGATGGGTTTCTTACCCTCAGCAACGCGTTCATGACAGCCATCGCACTTGGTCATGTGTCCTTTGGCCGCATTGTATTGCGGTGCGCCATACGGGCAGGCCATGTGGCAATAGCGGCAGCCAATGCACACGTCTTCATCCACGACCACAAAACCATCTTCACGTTTGTGCATCGCGCCGCTTGGACAAACCTTGGTACAGGCCGGGTCTTCACAGTGGTTACACGCAATGGAGAGGTAGTAGGCGAAAACGTTCTGGTGCCAGACACCGTTATCTTCCTGCCAGTCACCGCCAGCGTATTCGTAAATACGGCGGAAACTGACGTCCGGCGTTAAATTTTTGAAGTCTTTGCAGGCCAGTTCGCAAGTTTTGCAACCAGTGCAACGGGCGGAGTCGATAAAAAATCCGTATTGAGTCGTCATGGGTTACACCTTACGCCTTTTCAACCTGAACGAGATTACTGTGGGATGGATTCCCCTTCGCTAACGGAGAAGGACGATGTGACGTGAGAATGTTAATAGAACCACCGTGATCGATCTGGTCACCAAACATATCAGCATTGAGCCATGCGCCTTGGCCGATGGCTGTCACGCCGGGCAAAATACGCGGTGTGACTTTCGCAGCGATCAGCATCTCACCATTGCTGTTAAACACCCGTACCGTATCGCCGTTATGAATGCCACGTGAACTCGCATCGACGGGGTTAATCCAGATTTCCTGCGGGCATGCCTGTTGTAAAACATCAATGTTGCCGTAGCTTGAGTGAGTTCGCGCCTTATAGTGGAATCCGGTGAGCTGTAGCGGATACGTTTTGCGTTTGGGGTCGTCCCAGCCGTCAAAACCTGGCGCATAAGCCGGTAGCGGATGCACAATCTCGTCTTTTTTGAGTTCCCATGTTTCGGCAATGGTGGCCAGTCTTTCAGAGTAAATCTCAATTTTCCCTGATGGAGTTTTCAACGGGTTTGCAGCAGGATCGTCGCGGAATGAACGGAAGGCGACATAGTGTTCTTCCGGGCATTTTTTCTTGAAAATACCGGTCGTTTTCATCTCTTCGTAATCCGGCATTTCCGGGTTACGTTCTTTGGTTTTAGCATGCAGATATTTCACCCACTCGTGTTGGGTGCGGCCTTCCGTGAATTTTTGATAGACGTCCGGGCCCAGGCGTTTAGCGACTTCACTTAACATCCAGTAGATGGGTTTTCGCTCAAATTTAGGTGAGGTAGCGGGTTGTCCGAGGATCACATAGCCCATATTCCCGGCGGACTCATGTGAAATGAGGTCTTCCTGTTCAGTAGGCATCAGGTCCGGCAGCAGGATGTCGCAGTACTTCGCTGATGCGGTCATAAAATGCTCAATGCCGACAATCATTTCGCATTTACTGTCATCCTGTAAAACGTCATGAGTATGAGCAATATTGCCATGCTGGTTGATGAGCGTATTGCTGGCATAGCACCAGATAAACTTGATAGGCACATCCAGTTTATCTTTGCCGCGTACACCGTCGCGGGTGGCTGTCATTTCTGCGCCATGATCGATAGCATCCGTCCAGGTGAACACCGATATCTGTGTTTTGACCGGGTTCTCTAACATGGAGAACCATTCAACGCCCAGATCCCACGTCCCTTCACGCATACCGGAGTTACCGCCGTTTATTCCCACATTTCCTGTCAAAACAGAGAGCATAGTGATTGCTCGGGCTGTCTGTTCACCATTGGAATGGCGTTGCGGTCCCCAGCCCTGACAGATGTAAGCCGGTTTTGCCGAACCTATTTCACGCGCTAACTGGATGATTTTGTCTGCAGGGATACTGGTAATCTGAGATGCCCATTGCGGTGTTTTGGCCATTCCGTCCGGGCCGTCACCTAATATATAGGCCTTGTAGTGCGCATTACGCGGTGCGCTGGCAGGGAGAGTGGTTTCATCGTAGCCGACGCAGTATTTATCAAGGAAAGGTTTATCAATCAGATCTTCTGTGATCAGCACCCAGGCGATTGCGGCGGCCAGTGCAGCATCCGTTCCTGGGCGAATAGGCAGCCATTCATCTTCACGACCTGCGGCGGTGTCGTTGTAGCGTGGATCGATAACGATCATTCTGGCATTTGACCGCTCACGTGCCTGCTCGACATACCAGGTTACGCCACCGCCGCTCATACGCGTTTCGGCTGGATTATTACCAAACATCACAACCAGCTTTGTGTTGGCGATATCGTCGGGGCTGTTACCGTCGTTAGCACCGAACATATATCCCATGGCGGCGCTGATTTGTGCGGTGCTGTAACTCCCGTAACGGCTTAAATAGCCACCACAGGAATTCATCAAACGGTAGGGGACGTTGGAGTTCGTGATATTACCGCCATCCACACCGGTACCGTAAAGAACGTGAACGGCTTCATTACCGTAATCATGCAAAATACGCTTCAGATTTCCGGCAACGGTATCCAGCGCTTCATCCCAACTGATACGCTCAAATTTACCTTCACCGCGCTTACCAACGCGTTTCATCGGGTATTTGAGGCGGTCAGGGTGATTCATACGACGGCGAATCGAACGACCACGCAAACAGGCGCGAACCTGGTGATTACCGTAGGTATCATCGCCGGTCGTGTCAGATTCAACCCAGTAGACCGTATCATCTTTCACATGCAGACGTAAAAGGCAACGGCTGCCGCAGTTAACCGTACAGGAACTCCAGACAGCTTTATCTTCAACAGGTTGCACTGATTGCTGTACTGCAGCAGCAGCGGCACGAATACCAAAGGGTAGTGACAGGCCTCCGGCAGCAAATGCCAGTGAACCTATAGCCGAGGATTTCACTAACGTCCTGCGGCTAATACCTCCATATTGCTCATCTTCAGACATAACCCACTCCATTGCAATTGTCGTTATATATATTGTTTTATAACGAAATAACTAGCTTGCTAACAATGAAGTTGAGTCTACCTATTTATAGGTAAATCTTATTAATGCATATCAAACAGGAGTGACCCTCCGCGAACGGAGGGTAAAAATTTATTGCGGCTCAGCCACATGACCGTCCTGAGAAGGACTACTGTTCGCGGGAGCGTTACCGCTGTTAGTGCGGGTATAGAGGATTTTGTGTGTATCATTGGCACAATGACCAACCACCAGTGAATCAGGCTGATCGGCCTGGTCATTAGGAACAATATTCAGCGTGAAACTGGATTCCGTGACACCATTATTAATAATGCGCTGTTCGATATCACTCTTCACGCGCTCACATGACGCAGGCGCCGCGAGGATCTGCGGGGAAGCGACCAGTAATAAGCTCGCGGTAATTCCTGTTATGTATTTCATCATCAACTCCTTTCGTGATCGACATAAACTAAGATTAGCATTTCTGGTGTAAATAACTGTATTTGCTAATATGATTGAGAATTATCTTCTTATCCCGGTGAAAAATGTGAAGAAACAGACCCTGTTAGGTTTCCTGTGTATTGTGTTGGTTGGGTGTGATAACGCCAAAGGGCTGGTTTCCTTTACGCCGGAAATGGCCAGCTTCTCCAATGAATTTGATTTCGATCCGCTACGTGGCCCGGTGAAAGATTTTAGTCAGACACTGCTCAATGACAAAGGCGAAGTGACTAAGCGCGTCACAGGTACGCTGTCGCAGGAAGGCTGTTTTGATACGCTGGAATTGCATGATGTCGAAAATAATACTGGAATGGCATTAGTGCTGGATGCGAACTTCTATCGGGACGCCGAAACGCTGGAAAAACGGATCCGCTTACAGGGGAAATGCCAACTGGCGGAACTGCCTTCTGCGGGCGTAGTGTGGGATACCGACGATAACGGTTTTGTTGTGTCCGCTACGGGAAAAGAGATGAAGGTGCAGTACCGGTATGACGCGGAAGGCTACCCGCTCGGCAAAACCACCATCAGTAAGGACAATACGCTGCAGGTTGATGCTAGACCGTCAGGCGATCCATTGAAAAAACTGGATTACACAGCAGTAAGTATGCTGAACGATCACCCTTTAGGTAACGTCAAACAAACCTGTGAGTATGATTCGTATGCTAATCCGGTCAACTGCCAGCTGGTTATCGTTGACGAAAGCGTAAAGCCGGCAGTTGAACATCATTATTCGATTGAAAACACCATTGATTACTACTAACCGTTTTTACTGAGCGGTAGGTTGTAACAGGTTGGAACCCGGTGTTTTGTGATCGGCCAGATATTGCTGTTGGAAGATACACATGCGAATGGTGTTACGGTATTGGCCGTTAATAAAGAACTCATGAATCAGTTCACCTTCCACCATAAAGCCAAGTTTGCGGTAGATGTGAATTGCTTTTTCGTTCTCTTTATCAACGATCAGATACAGCTTATATAAATTAAGCACGGTAAAACCGTAATCCATCGCCAGCTTTGCCGCGCGCGTTGCCAGACCTTTGCCCTGGTAATCCGGGGAAATGATGATCTGAAATTCAGCGCGGCGGTGCACATGGTTAATTTCAACCAGCTCCACCAGCCCGGCTTTCTCACCGTCACACTCGACCACAAAACGGCGTTCACTTTGGTCGTGAATGTGTTTGTCATACAGGTCTGACAGCTCAACAAACGCTTCGTAAGGTTCTTCAAACCAGTAGCGCATGACGCTGGCGTTGTTATCAAGCTGATGGACGAAACGTAAATCTTCACGCTCCAGCGGGCGCAGCTTTACACTGAGGGCGCTTGCCATATCGTATCCTTTCAATATCTTCTGGTGAGCACAATGATTATGGGGCAACGACGCGGCCAGTGCGACGATCGAGACAACGCAGGGTGTTAGGCTCCCAGTACGCGTTCAGGTTAGCGCTTTGTTCGCATTTATCACGGCTATCAAAAGCAGCGTCGGCTTTGTCCCACTCTTTCTCTGTACGCTTGTTGACTTTCTGACGCAACTGACGCGTATCGTTCCATTGTTCCTTTTCCATTGCAGCCTGTTGACGACTTTGCGCACTGTCCCCGGACTCTATGACCAGTTTACTGGTTTCAGCAAATGCGGAAGAGGTGTACACAGCCGCCGCCAGAGTCAGCATCGCCGTCAGGCACAGGCGTTTGGTCAGTGTAATTTTCATGGCGAATTCCTTTAATGAGAAAGGGGAAAAAAACGATAAAACAGGGTTAAATTCTACACTATTCCTGCGCCAGGGCATACCCACTGGGCGCATATGGATACGTTGGACATATTCTGTCGTATCATGGTTAAACCGAAGGTAACTGAATAACTTCAATGCTTAAGACAACATTACTTTTTTTCGTCACCGCGTTATGCGAAATCATTGGCTGCTTTTTACCCTGGCTCTGGCTTAAGCGTGGGGCGACGGCCTGGTTGCTGGTTCCCGCTGGGGTGTCATTAGCTCTGTTCGTCTGGTTGCTGACGCTACATCCGGCGGCGAGCGGGCGGGTATATGCCGCGTATGGTGGCGTCTATGTGGTGACTGCATTGCTATGGTTACGCATTGTAGATGGCGTAAAACTGAGCCTGTACGACTGGTCCGGCGCGTTAGTGGCACTGTGTGGGATGTTGATCATCGTGGCTGGATGGGGGCGCGCATAGCGCCTTTTTTGTGATCAGTGAGCGTTTTTTTGATCTTCATACTTGTATGGTAGTAGCTCAGTTGGGTAAATTTCCTGCATCACAAGAAGAGATGTAAGGATTAAAAAATGAAGATTGTCGGGGCTGAAGTTTTTGTTACCTGTCCAGGACGTAATTTTGTCACGCTGAAAATCACGACAGACGATGGGATCACCGGATTAGGGGATGCCACGCTGAACGGGCGTGAATTATCCGTGGCGTCCTACCTGAAAGATCATGTGTGTCCGCAGCTAATTGGGCGTGATGCGCAGCGAATTGAAGATATCTGGCAGTTTTTCTACAAGGGGGCTTACTGGCGTCGCGGCCCGGTAACGATGTCAGCGATTTCCGCGGTGGATATGGCCCTGTGGGATATCAAAGCGAAAGCGGCGAATATGCCGTTATACCAGTTGCTGGGTGGTGCATCGCGTGAAGGCGTCATGGTGTACTGTCACACAACGGGTCATTCCATTGATGATGTGCTGGAGGATTACGCGCGTCATCAAGAGATGGGGTTTAAAGCGATCCGTGTGCAGTGTGGTGTACCGGGGATGAAGACCACCTACGGTATGTCTAAAGGTAAAGGCCTGGCCTACGAACCTGCGACCAAAGGCCAGTGGCCGGAAGAGCAGCTGTGGTCGACGGAGAAATATCTCGATTTCACACCGAAATTGTTTGAAGCCGTGCGCAACAAATTTGGTTTTGATGAACATCTTCTGCATGACATGCATCACCGCCTGACGCCAATTGAAGCGGCCCGTTTTGGCAAGAGCATTGAACAATACCGTTTATTTTGGATGGAAGATCCTACCCCGGCTGAAAATCAGGCATGTTTCCGCTTGATCCGTCAGCATACGGTTACACCAATTGCAGTAGGGGAAGTCTTCAACAGTATCTGGGACTGCAAGCAGCTTATTGAAGAACAGCTGATTGACTATATTCGCACCACTATTACCCACGCTGGCGGTATCACCGGCATGCGTCGTATTGCTGATTTTGCCTCACTTTATCAGGTACGCACGGGTTCTCATGGACCTTCCGATTTATCGCCAGTTTGCATGGCTGCCGCGCTGCATTTCGATCTGTGGGTACCAAACTTCGGTGTGCAGGAATATATGGGGTACTCAGAACAGATGTTGGAAGTGTTCCCGCATAACTGGACCTTTGATAACGGCTATATGCACCCAGGTGACAAACCCGGGCTCGGTATCGAGTTTGACGAAAAACTTGCCGCGAAATATCCGTACGATCCCGCATATCTGCCGGTCGCCCGTCTTGAAGATGGCACGCTGTGGAACTGGTAAGGAGTGATTTGTTATGAAGAGTATTGTGATTGAAAAACCGAATACGCTTGTTATCGCACAGCGACTGCTACCAGAACCTTCAGCAGGAGAGGTCCGGGTAAAAGTAAAACTGGCGGGGATTTGCGGTTCAGACAGCCATATTTATCGTGGACATAATCCATTTGCGAAATATCCGCGAGTTATTGGCCATGAATTCTTTGGTGTAATTGATGCTGTAGGTGAAGGGGTTGAGCGTTCGCGTATAGGTGAACGTGTGTCCGTTGATCCGGTTATCAGTTGTGGACACTGCTACCCTTGCTCAATTGGTAAACCAAACGTTTGCACATCGCTGGTGGTATTGGGGGTTCATCGTGATGGCGGTTTTAGTGAGTACACCGTTGTACCCGCGAAAAATGCCTGGTTAATCCCTGATGCCGTGAAAGATGAGCACGCTGTTATGGTGGAACCTTTTACCATCGCGGCGAACGTGACCGGACAAGTTAAACCAACAGAGAACGATATCGCACTGATTTACGGGGCTGGCCCGATGGGGCTCACGACTGTTCAGGCACTTAAACATGTCTACAACGTAAAAACGGTAGTGATTGCAGACAGAATTGACGAACGTCTGACGATGGCAAAACAGTGCGGTGCTGACTGGACAGTCAATAATGGGCAGCAATCATTGCAGGATTTTCTTGCTGAGAAGGCGCTGAAACCTACGATTATTGTGGATGCGGCTTGTCATCCATCCATTTTACAGGAGGCTATCACGCTGGCATCACCGGCTGCGCGAATAGTTATAATGGGATTCTCCAGCGAGCCTTGCCAGATTGTACAGCAAGGTATTACAGGGAAAGAGCTTTCAATCTATTCTTCAAGATTAAATGCAAATAAATTCCCGGTTGTTATTGATTGGTTGGTCAAAGGACTTATCGACCCCAATAAACTCATTACCCATACTTTTGACTATCACCACGTTACCGACGCAATTGAATTGTTTGAGAAAGATCAGCAGCACTGCTGCAAAGTTTTACTCACCTTCACTGAATAATATTAATAACTGCGAGTAAGTGGTACGCATCTTACCTCTAGAGATAGCCAATATGAATCAAGAAAAACACGAAAGGTCAACGAAAGATCTGGTGAGAGCAGCCATTTCAGGATGGTTAGGGACAGCTCTCGAATTTATGGATTTTCAATTATATTCACTGGGTGCCGCACTGGTATTTCATGAAATATTTTTCCCGGAACAATCTGCCGCGATGGCGCTCATTCTGGCAATGGGTACATACGGGGCAGGGTATATTGCACGAATAGTTGGAGCATTTATTTTCGGTAAAATGGGGGATAGCATTGGTCGAAAAAAAGTACTGTTTATTACAATAACTATGATGGGGATCTGTACAACATTAATTGGCGTGTTACCGACATATGCGCAAATCGGAATTTTTGCTCCTGTGTTGCTGGTTACGCTGCGTATTGTGCAGGGACTCGGTGCAGGAGCCGAAATCTCTGGGGCTGGTACAATGCTCGCAGAGTACGCACCAAAAGGGAAACGCGGCATCATTTCCTCTCTTGTTGCAATGGGAACTAACTGTGGCACATTAAGTGCTACTGCAATCTGGGCCGTGATGTTCTTTGCCCTTGATCGTGAGGAATTGTTAGCCTGGGGTTGGCGAATTCCGTTCCTGGCGAGTGTAGTGGTTATGATTTTTGCCATCTGGTTGCGAATGAACCTCAAAGAAAGTCCAGTATTTGAGAAAGTTAATGATGAGGAGAATGCGCCCGCATTGAATAATCCGACAGAAAATACGCTGGGTGCAATGTTTACCAGTAAGTCTTTCTGGTTGGCAACCGGCTTACGTTTTGGACAGGCGGGTAACTCAGGTTTAATTCAGACTTTCCTTGCCGGATATTTGGTGCAAACATTGTTGTTTGATAAATCAATACCGACAGATGCCTTAATGATTAGTTCTGTGCTTGGGTTTATTACAATACCTTTGTTAGGGTGGTTGTCAGATAAATTTGGTCGCCGTTTGCCATATATCATTCTGAATATATCTGCAATTATTCTTGCTTATCCAATGCTATCGATTGTTGTAGATAAAACATATAGCCCTGGCGTCATTATGACAGCGCTGATTGTTATTCATAATTTTGCGGTACTGGGATTGTTCGCTCTCGAAAATATTACCATGGCTGAAATGTTCGGCGCGCGTAATCGCTTCACCCGAATGGCAATCTCAAAAGAGGCCGGTGGATTGGTGGCTGTTGGTTTTGGTCCTGTTCTGGCCGGTATTTTCTGCAACATGACTAATTCCTGGTGGCCGATTCTGGTGATGGTTATGGCTTACTCGCTCATTGGTTTGGTTTCAGCACTGCTAATGCCTGAAGTGAAAGACCGTGATTTGAGTGTCCTGGAGGATGCTGCGGAAGTGAGCAAAACCGGGAAGGTTCGTGCTGGAGCCACTCAGGCTGGCTAGTATGGACAGGGTATGGTCAGGCCTGAACTGATGGCCTGATCATGCTATTACACAGCTTTAGATGATGTCATACCAATCATAGAAAGCTTAATGCAAATCAAAACATACAACCATACAGGCGTTACTCTGAGACAGTCCTGATTTCATTGATAAGTAGGTCATACAATGCAAAACAAGCTCTTAGCGGCAAAGGCTGCACTTCCTGGCTACGATCGTAC
This sequence comes from Citrobacter sp. Cu233, assembly GCF_030332225.1. GTDB lineage: Bacteria > Pseudomonadota > Gammaproteobacteria > Enterobacterales > Enterobacteriaceae > Citrobacter. The sequence goes on along the minus strand of NZ_JAOWIF010000040.1, from coordinate 151,507 downwards.
AAAACTGGTTCCACGTATTGTTCACCTCGGGTTCGGTGCTTTCCACCGCGCACACCAGGGGGTATACGCTGACATTCTGGCAGCAGATCACCATAGTGACTGGGGATATTGCGAAGTAAACCTGATTGGCGGAGAGCAGCAGATAGCTGATTTGAAACAGCAAGATAACCTGTATACCGTAGCGGAAATGTCTGCGGATGCCTGGACAGCAAGAGTTGTTGGCGTGGTTAAAAAGGCGTTGCATGCGCAGGTTGATGGTCTGGAAGCTGTACTGGCTGCGCTGTGCGAGCCGCAGGTGGCGATCGTTTCCCTGACCATCACTGAGAAGGGGTATTGCCATTCTCCGGCGACCGGGCAATTGATGTTGGATAACCCGATGATTGCCGCCGACCTGCAAAACCCAAAACAGCCGAAGACCGCGCCGGGTGTGGTGGTTGAAGCACTTGCACGCCGTAAAGCCGCAGGTTTAGCTGCGTTTACCGTGATGTCCTGTGACAACATGCCTGAAAACGGTCATGTGATGCGTAATGTTGTGACTGCATATGCACGCGCGGTGGATGCTGAGCTGGCTGCATGGATCGAACAACATGTGACGTTCCCGTCAACAATGGTTGATCGTATTGTCCCGGCGGTAACCCCAGATACGCTGGACAAAATTGAACAGCTTACCGGGGTACGCGATCCGGCTGGTGTGGCATGCGAACCGTTCCGTCAGTGGGTCATTGAAGATAACTTTGTCGCTGGGCGTCCAGAGTGGGAAAAGGCCGGAGCTGAACTGGTGGCAGATGTTATCCCGTTTGAAGAGATGAAGTTGCGCATGCTCAACGGCAGCCACTCTTTCCTTGCTTACCTCGGCTACCTGGCAGGATATCAACACATCAACGACTGTATGGGGGATGAGAACTATCGTGTCGCCGCCCGCGCGTTGATGCTGCAGGAGCAAGCTCCAACATTGAAAGTGAAAGGGGTGGATCTCCAGCATTACGCCGACATGCTGATTGATCGCTATAGCAACCCGGCGTTGCGCCATCGTACCTGGCAGATTGCCATGGACGGTAGCCAGAAACTGCCGCAACGTATGCTTGACTCTGTGCGCTGGCACATTGTGCACGGTAGTGGTTTTGAGCTGCTTGCACTCGGTGTGGCGGGTTGGATGCGCTATGTCGGGGGCGTGGATGAGCAGGGACAAGCAATTGAAATTAGCGATCCGCTGCTGCCTGTGATCCAGAAAGCGGTACAGAACAGTCACGAAGGTGAAGATCGTGTGCAGGCGCTATTGGCTATTGACGCTATTTTTGGTGACGAATTGCCACAGATTGAACGGTTTAAAAAGCGGGTGACAGAAGCATACCTGACTTTGCTGGCAGAAGGCGCGAAGGCAACGGTTGCGAAATATGCTGCGAAATTACAGTCAGTAAGATAACTCTCTATGTCGCCATCCGGCTTTAACGACAGCCAGATGGCGCATTGTTTTTGGCATTCACACCAATCAGTTCATGCCTAAACGAATCAGTTCGAGGGGGGCATATTTGCCTTCGCATCCTTCGATTTCCACTGTTTTACCGCGGCGGATTTGCTCAGCGGTCAGGCCATCGGTGTCAATGGCTGTAATACGGCCGGTGAGTCCGGTGTCACTAATCATGACGCGGCTGCCAGTGGTGATTGCGTTGCGGTTACGATCGTATGTTTTCATGGTGTTTTCTCCTTTCCAACTTACCGTCAAAGCCCGTGGGCTTTTAGTCCCACGTAACGGGCGCAATATAAATACGCTTCTCGTTAATGATTTTTTTTGTTTTCGATCAAAATCACAGCTTTTTTTATGGGGATATGCAGGAGAGGGGGCAGTACGGGGAAACTCACCTCAGTGAGAGGTGAGTTACGTATTAGTCTTCGCTAAACCAGTCGCTATTTTCCTGACGAATAAGCTGAACAGATTCACTAATTTCCTGTAGATGCAGCATCATTGCATGCTCGACGGCATCGCCATCATGCTTTACCAGCGCCGCAAAGATATCATGGTGCTGACGAAGTAGCATTTCAGGCGGGGAGACGTGATCCAGACTCATATAGCGCACACGGTCAATCGTGGCTTTAATATTCTCGACGGTGTCCCAGGCAAGCTGGCAATCAGCGATTAATGCCAGTTTCTGATGAAACTCATCATCAAGCTGAAAGAAATCGTTGAGCTGCTTACGGTCAATTGCAATGCGTTGCTGATGCAGGTTTTGTTCAAGTTGATAACACTGGTTGTCGGTGATCGTTGAGGCGGCGCGGCGGGCCACGGCACACTCAATGGCCTGACGGACAAAACAGCCATTTTGCACCTGCGACAGCGAGATCTTATTCACGTAACTGCCACGTTGTGGACGGATCTGAATCAAACCGTTTTCTGCCAGTTTGATGAATGCTTCTCGTACCGGCTGGCGAGACACGTTAAAGCGTACGGAAACCTCTTTCTCCGACAATGGCGTACCGGGCGCAATCAGACAATGCACGATATCGCTGCGAAGAATACGGTAAATCTGTTGATTTACCGGCTGTGTAGGATTGAGCTGCGTTTCTACGGTCATTCATTCTTACTTATTAGAGAGTTAACCCGGATATTTTATCACTTATCGAGCGCTTTCTATACCCGGCACAAGGCCGGGTATCTCATTTAGCTTCGATGCACGCTGAGCCCGGCAAAAGACTGGGTGACAGGCATCATCTCAAGGGTATTGATGTTGACATGAGCCGGTAACGAAGCTACCCACCATACGGCTTCAGTGACATCCTGCGGAGTCAGTGCAGTTGTATTTTCGTAGGTTTTACCTGCTTTATCATCATCGCCTTTGAAACGCACATTAGAGAACTCGGTACCGCCAACCAGTCCGGGTTCAATGTCGGTAACGCGGATCGCTGTGCCGTGTAAGTCTGTTCGCAGGTTCAGACTAAACTGACGAACAAACGCTTTGGTTGCACCATACACGTTCCCGCCAGCGTACGGCCAACTACCGGCGGTAGAGCCGATATTAATAATGTGGCCGCGGTTACGCTCGACCATGCCAGGCAGAACGGCACGAGTCATATAAATCAGGCCTTTGTTGTTAGTATCGATCATGGTTTCCCAGTCATCGACATTCGCTTTGTGGGCTGGTTCAAGACCCAGCGCCAGACCGGCATTGTTGACCAGGATATCGATATTGCGCCATTCGGCAGGCAGGGCGTCCAGCATCTCTTCAATGGATGCGCGATTGCGTACGTCAAGCTGGGCGATATACAGATTGTTACCCAGTTCATCTTTCAGTTCCTGCAGACGTTCCTGGCGGCGTCCGGTGGCAATAACTTTATGCCCATTCTCAATAAAACGACGCGTAATGCACTCACCAAAACCTGCTGTTGCTCCGGTTACTAAAACGATCATCTCACTGTTCCTCAACGCTTTTTATGTAGTACTACCATAGCACGTCATTTCTGTTCAGAGCTATTCCTGCTTAACGAGATTGCGGTCGAATCCTGGTAGGCCTACTCTATGAAACAAATCGTTTTCAGGAGGAAAAGATGTCGTTAACAAATCCTTTTTTGCACCACAGCACATTACCTTACCAGGCACCGCAATTTGATCAGATTGAAGATTGCCATTATCGGCCCGCGTTTGATGAAGGTGTGAAACAAAAACGCGCTGAAATAGCGGCGATTGTGCAAAACCAACAGGCTCCTGATTTCACAAATACGTTGCTGGCGCTTGAGCAAAGTGGGGCGTTGTTGACGCGCGTCACCAGCGTTTTCTTTGCGATGACAGCCGCGCATACCAACGATGAACTTCAGCGTCTTGACGAGGCGTTCTCCGCCGAACTGGCCGCGCTGGCCAATGATATCTACCTTAATGACGCACTTTTTGCGCGTATAGATGCCGTCTGGCAGCAACGCGCTTCGCTGGAGCTGGAAGGTGAATCATTGCGTCTGTTGGAGGTGGTTCACCAACGCTTTGTGTTGGCAGGTGCGCGTCTTAATGACGCCGACAAAGCGCGCCTGAAAGCGCTAAATACGGAGTCGGCAACGTTAACCAGCCAGTTCAATCAGCGTCTGCTGGCGGCGAACAAAGCGGGTGCACTGGTCGTGGATGATGTCCGGCAACTTGACGGATTCAGCGCAGAGGAAATTGCCGTTGCGGCGGAAGCCGCCAGCAACAAAGGACTTGAGGTACGCTGGGTTATTTCACTATTGAACACCACACAACAACCGGCACTTGCTGCGTTACGCGATCGACAGACACGAGAAAACCTGTTTACCCAGGCATGGACGCGGGCGGAAAAAAATGATGCCAACGATACCCGCGCCATAATTAAACGGCTGGTGGAGATCCGCAGAGAGCAGGCAACATTACTGGGCTTTGCGAATTTTGCGGCCTGGAAAATTGCCGATCAGATGGCGAAAACGCCAGAAGCGGCACTTTCATTTATGCGGGAGATCGTGCCCGCTGCACGTCAACGCGCGCTGAATGAGCAGACTGAAATTCAGAAAGCGATTGATCAGCAACAGGGCGAATTCGAGGTTGAGGCCTGGGACTGGGCATTTTATGCCGAGCAGGTGCGTCGTGAAAAATATGCGCTTGATGAAGCTCTGCTTAAACCTTACTTTGCCCTGGACACGGTGCTGAATGAAGGTGTTTTCTGGACAGCAAACCAACTGTTTGGCATTAAATTCATCGAGCGCTTTGACATCCCTGTTTATCATCCGGATGTACGGGTTTGGGAGATTTTCGATCATGATGGCGTAGGACTGGCGCTATTTTATGGTGATTTCTTTGCCCGTGAATCAAAAAGCGGTGGTGCCTGGATGGGGAATTTTGTTGAGCAATCGCTGCAAAATGAAACCAGACCGGTAATTTACAACGTCTGTAACTATCAGAAACCTGCTCAGGGCCAAGCCGCCTTGCTGCTGTGGGATGATGTTATCACGTTGTTCCATGAGTTCGGACACACGCTACATGGTCTGTTTGCCAGCCAACGGTATGCAACGCTGTCAGGCACGAATACCCCGCGTGATTTCGTCGAGTTCCCGTCGCAGATTAACGAACACTGGGCGAGTAATCCGCAGGTTTTCGCGCGTTATGCTCGTCATGTTGAAACGGGTGAAAAAATGCCCCAGTCATTGCTGGAGAAGATGCAACGGGCCAGCTTATTTAACAAAGGTTATGATATGACGGAGCTTCTCAGTGCCGCATTGCTGGATATGCGCTGGCACAGCCTGGAGCAGAGTGTGTCATCGCTGTCAGTCGATGAATTTGAGCGGCAGGCCCTGGCTGCGGAAGGACTGGATCTGCAGGCTGTACCACCGCGTTATCGCAGTAGCTATTTTGCCCATATCTTCGGCGGTGGCTATGCCGCAGGATATTACGCCTATTTGTGGACGCAAATGCTGGCCGACGACGGATATCAGTGGTTTGTAGAGCAGGGGGGATTGACCCGTGAAAACGGGCAGAAATTCCGCGACGCGATTTTGTCCCGTGGTAACAGCACTGATTTAGCTGAACTTTATTGCCAATGGAGTGGCCGCGCTCCCAAAATGGAGCCAATGCTTAAACATCGTGGTTTGAGCGCTTAAGACATTGTCAGCGAAAAAAACTGAACCGGGCGTGATGCCCGGTTTTTAGCTGGATTTTTTCTTCCTCAAAATGTGTAATGGACGAATGCTGGTATGGGCGGGCAGATTCTTTTGGCGGTATTTTTTATTTTTAGGTTTACGGGAATTTCCGCTACGTCAGGGATCACTTTCACCACGATGTTCATGGCCGGTGTGTTTTTTAATTTGGAAACCATAGCAGTAATTTCGACATGACTCCGTCAAGGTGGTGGTTGATTCTTAATCACATGTCATGCGGATAATATTATCGTCTTTCTTGCGATTTAACTCAGCAGTGTTTTGTTTCATTTAATATAAAACAAGAATAATTACATCAACTCTATCGTATTGATTATCATGACCATTTTAACTTAATAATAATTTATTACCATGCGAAGTAATCTTTGGTAGCTTTCCATAATATTAATTACTATTAAAAAGTTTACATAAATTTTCCTTTTTGGCGATAAAATACCCGTGTCTAAATGTTCATACAGGGAAGGAAACCGAGATGATCAGAAGAACAAAGGAAATAGATGCAATTTTAATCGAACTTAACAAATCAATTGATGCTCATTATAAGTGGCTAGTGAAAATGTTCCGCTGTGTCGTGTCATCAGACGTTACTCAGCCTGATATTACGGGCGATGACGCTCACTTTGTTTGTCAATTTGGGCAGTGGCTTAAAGACCATCCACAGCACGATGATGATGAATGTCGTTATGTCAGCAAGATTAACGCGACACATGAGAAAATGCATTTGTTAGGCAAGGAATTGCTATTGGCAATCGTGGAAGCGCGTAGCCATTCATGGCATTTCGACAGTTTCCAGGATGCGTTACTGGCATTTACGTCTGCGGTCATGGACTACAAAATTTATTTACTGACTATTCGCAGTAATATTGATGTCTTAACAGGTTTGCCTGGCAGAAGAATGCTTGATGAGACGTTTGACCAGCAGTTACTCGATGCTGAGCCGCTTAACCTGTACATATTGTTGCTGGATATCGACCGTTTTAAACATGTTAATGATACCTACGGACATCTGGTTGGCGACATGGTGTTGCGTAGCCTGGCGTCAAATTTATTATCATGGACTCGATATGATGAGGTTGCCTATCGCTATGGTGGTGAGGAATTTATTGTCATCATCCGAACCAAAACGGACGAGCAGGCCTGCCAGGCGGGGTTGCGTCTTTGTCATCTGATTGGCCAGAAAAAAATCCCTTTTCCAGAAGGCGAAATAGGCATAACGGTAACGGCAGGCATTACCAGAGTTCAACAGGGTGAAACGCTGGACAACGGTCTTGGACGTGCTGACAGAGCCATGTATGAGGGAAAACAGACCGGCAGGAATCGCTGCATGTTTATGGGTGAAAAAGAGAAAATCACGTTAGTTGGCACCAATGATCAACTTACAACGCGCGTCAGAGCGTGAATTTTATCAGCGCAGAACGGCTGTAGTTACGTTTCGTTTAACTTCCATTGGGGTTGTCGATGATATGTTAGCCGACTATTCGTTATCTTCGCAGGGAATTGCCAGATAACGTATAAAGCAAAACACAAATCTATCCATGCAAGCATTTACCGCTGGTTTCTCCGGCGGTTTTTTTTACCTGTAATTCAGAGAAATGATTCAGGGAAGGGAAGCAGGTAAAAAAATGGCCCCTTGTGCAGTTACGCTACAAGGGGCCGGTTCGGTGCAGGACTATCTCCGTTCATCAATCATCCCATCTGTGGCTAAAATACGCGGCCAGGAAACCGGAAAATAAAATAATTCCCAGAACAGCCATAAAAATATTCATATTACCCAGCATAGTAAATGCTCCTTTATCTATGAGTTTCCTCTCTTACCTTAATTTCACCTCGTCAATGACTATAGTAGCAATTCGAACTTAAACAAAGAGTGAACTGTGTGATTATTTCGTCTGAAATGTAAAGTTTTGGCTTTTTCACGTCGAAGAAAATAAATAATAGTGACGAAACAGGCGGCCCCATCTGCAAATAATCATAATTTTATCCTGTAATCCGTTGCAGTTATCGGGTTGGCCGGACACAAGATGTTGCACGTTTATAATGCAACACCGTGTCATGGTGGTTCATTTCTTCTCTCTTGCCGTCATGACGACGCATTATTTTTACCTGCATTTCTTTGGTGTTATTTATAACTTATTGAATTTAAATAATGTTTTATAACTGGCACTGTTTTTGCCTTATCACTTCTGAACACCCTTAATTTGCACCGTTTTGTCTGCCCGGTTGCACCGGAGCTTTCAGCAAGTCTATTTTCAGGAGTGAAACTATGCAGCGTCGCACATTATTAAAAGCCTTTACTCTTTCAGCCTCTGTTGTGGCTATGGGGATGAGTTTTAGCGTTCAGGCTGCCGACACCATTAAAGTTGGCATCATGCATTCGTTGTCCGGGACAATGGCTATTTCTGAAACACCGCTAAAAGATGTGGCGTTGATGACCATTGATGAGATCAACGCCAAAGGCGGTGTACTGGGGAAAAAACTGGAGCCGGTAGTGGTCGATCCGGCATCAAACTGGCCGCTGTTTGCCGAAAAAGCCCGTCAGTTGCTAAGCCAGGACAAAGTGGCGGTGGTTTTTGGTTGCTGGACATCGGTTTCGCGCAAATCTGTACTGCCGGTATTTGAAGAGTTAAACGGCCTGTTGTTTTATCCCGTGCAGTACGAAGGTGAAGAGATGTCACCTAACGTTTTCTATACCGGCGCCGCGCCCAACCAGCAGGCCATTCCGGCGGTTGAGTATCTGATGAGTGAAGACGGTGGCAGTGCAAAACGTTTCTTCCTGCTGGGCACCGACTACGTCTATCCGCGAACAACCAATAAAATTCTCCGTGCCTGGCTGCATTCAAAAGGTGTTGCGGATAAAGACATTGAAGAGGTTTATACCCCGTTTGGCCACAGCGATTACCAGACCATCGTCGCCAGCATCAAAAAATTCTCCGCAGGGGGGAAAACGGCGGTGGTATCAACCATTAATGGCGACTCTAACGTTCCGTTCTATAAAGAGTTGGCAAACCAGGGCCTGAAAGCGACCGATGTTCCGGTCGTTGCGTTCTCTGTTGGAGAAGAGGAGTTGCGCGGTATTGATACCAAACCCCTGGTAGGCAATCTTGCGGCCTGGAACTATTTTGAATCCGTTGATAATGCCACCAATAAGCAATTTATCGCGGATTACCGCGCCTACGCGAAAACGCACAAACTGCCGAATGCTGATTCTGTGGTCACGAACGATCCGATGGAAGCAACGTATGTTGGCCTGCATATGTGGGCGCAGGCCGTTGAAAAAGCCGGGACGACGGATGTGGATAAAGTTCGCGCAGCCATGGCGGGGCAATCATTCGCTGCACCTTCTGGCTTTACGTTGACAATGGATGCAACGAACCACCACCTGCATAAACCCGTCATGATTGGCGAAATCGAAAGCAACGGTCAGTTTAACGTGGTATGGCAAACGGATGCCACGGTCCGTGCCCAACCGTGGAGTCCGTATATCGCCGGGAATGATAAAAAATCTGAGCAGCCCGTCAAAACCGCCAGCAACTGATCTTACGCCCTCCTGTGGGAGGGCCCAATTTTGGAGAACGCTATCATGAAAGCCATGCGCTTTATTCGTGGTGTGTTGCTGCTGACGTGGCTTTTGCCGTGGATAGCGCAGGCAACAGATGCCGATACCTTCGCTGCGTCCAGTCGGGCACAGCAGGCGACATTACTGGAACAATGGGCGATTAACCCCGATGTTCAGCGTTTACCTTTGCTTAATGCCCTGAGTGGTGAAAACCTGCTGGCCGATGACGCTAAAAATGCGTTCACGATGAATGGCTCACGTGTGCAATCACTGGGGGCGTCCGGCTTTCCCAGTGGCGAATTAAAAAAAATCCGCTTGACTAACCGCCTGCGTAATCTGGTGGCTGGCACATTGGCTATTCATCAACTTTTAAGTGACAGTGTCACTTTAAGGATGACTGCCGCGAAGACATTACAACGTGAAGCACTGCCAGTGATGCTGCCATTTTTGCAGCAAAGGCTGCTGCAGGAGACGGATGCTGGCGTGAAATCCACCCTCGCGGCTGCACTGGCAAACCTGCAACTGAACAGTACTTCGCCCGACGTCAGGCGTCAGGCCATCGAATTGCTGGGCGCATCCAATGATCCTGAAACACAAGCGCGATTACAGCCTTTCACCCACGTGGAACATGAACCCGATGCGCGCGTACGCGCTGCCGCCAGCGAAAGCCTGAATACCATCGGACATCGAATGAAGGTTGGAGAGCTGCTTGGCCAGGCGTTTATGGGGTTATCGCTGGGGTCTATTTTATTGCTGGCGGCGCTGGGGCTTGCCATCACCTACGGGCTACTCGGCGTCATTAATATGGCACACGGTGAAATGCTGATGCTTGGCGCTTACTGTACCTGGATAGTGCAACAGCTGATGAGCCAGTTTTTCCCACAGTGGTTAGCTTTTTATCCGCTGGTTGCGCTGCCGGTTGCCTTCTTGCTGACCGCCGCTATTGGAATGCTGCTGGAACGCGGAGTGATCCGCCATTTGTACGGACGCCCACTTGAAACGCTACTGGCAACATGGGGGATTAGCCTGATGCTGATCCAGTTGGTGCGTATGACCTTTGGTGCGCAAAACCTGGAGGTCGCTAACCCGGCGTGGCTGTCGGGTGGTATTCAGGTCTATGCCAATCTGATTTTGCCCTGGAACCGGATTGTGGTGCTGGGATTTGCCATTCTGGTGCTGTTCTTCACCTGGCTGTTGCTGAATAAAACCCGTCTGGGTATGCGCGTGCGTGCGGTGACGCAAAACCGCAGCATGGCGGATTGCTGCGGGGTTCCCACGGGGCGCGTGGATATGTTGGCATTTGGGCTCGGCTCCGGCATTGCCGGACTTGGGGGCGTGGCGCTATCGCAGTTGGGCAACGTGGGACCAGAACTGGGGCAAAGCTACATCATTGATTCATTTTTGGTGGTGGTACTGGGGGGGGTTGGCCAGCTTGCCGGGAGCGTCGCGGCGGCGTTTGGTTTGGGGATTTTCAACAAAATTCTCGAACCGCAGGTTGGGGCCGTTCTCGGTAAAATTATGATACTGGTGCTGATTATTCTGTTTATTCAAAAACGTCCGCAGGGGCTGTTTGCGCTAAAAGGGAGGGTCATTGACTGATGACGATGCCAATGACATTAACACTGGCGCGCAAAGCGCCGCGTATTACCTGTGTGCTGGGACTGACTTTACTGCTGGCGCTGATTATTCTGCCATTTCTCGCGCTGCTGCCTGTGGATCATCCTCTGGCGATATCTGTCTGGACATTGACACTGGTCGGGAAAATTCTCTGTTATGCCATTGTGGCCGTTGCTCTGGATCTGGTGTGGGGATATGCCGGAATGCTGTCGCTGGGCCACGGTATTTTCTTTGCGCTGGGCGGTTATGCGATGGGGATGTACCTGATGCGCCAGGCATCTGGTGAAGGGGTTCCCGCTTTTATGTCGTTCCTGTCGTGGACTGAACTGCCGTGGTTCTGGTGGGGAACGCAGTATTTTCTTTGGGCGATGGTGCTGGTTGTTATGGTGCCTGGTTTGCTGGCGTTGGTGTTTGGCTGGTTTGCCTTCCGCTCAAAAATCAAAGGCGTCTATTTCTCCATCATGACGCAGGCGCTCACCTTTGCCGGAATGCTGTTGTTCTTCCGTAACGAAACCGGGTTTGGCGGTAATAACGGATTTACCGGTTTTACCACCATTCTGGGATTTTCGGTGACGGCGACCACGACACGTATCGCGTTGTTCCTGGCGACAGTGCTGCTGCTGGTTCTGGCGCTGTGGATCGGGTGGGCGCTGGCTCGCAGTAAATTTGGCCGTATTTTGACGGCCGTTCGCGACGCTGAAAATCGGTTGATGTTCTGCGGATATGACCCTAAGGGCTTCAAACTACTGGTGTGGACGCTCTCTGCCGTCCTGTGCGGGCTGGCGGGGGCGTTGTATGTTCCGCAGGTGGGCATCATTAACCCCAGTGAAATGTCACCGACCAACTCAATTGAAGCCGCAATTTGGGTCGCACTGGGTGGGCGCGGTACGTTGATTGGCCCGGTGTTTGGCGCGGTGCTGGTGAACGGCGCTAAAAGTTGGTTTACCGTCATCATGCCGGAATACTGGCAGCTGTTTCTCGGCCTGATTTTTATTGGTGTTACGCTGTTTTTGCCTCGCGGCGTGATTGGTCTGTTTCGCAAGGGAGACAAATAATGCAGCCAGATGAAGGGCTTTTTACCCGCCAGATGCCAGGCGATCGTTTTCGCAATCAAACCGATCCTGTGCTCCAACTGGAAAAAATAAACGTTAACTTTGATGGTTTCCAGGCGCTAACGGATTTGACGCTTAATATTGGGGTTGGAGAGTTACGCTGCGTTATTGGACCCAATGGCGCGGGAAAAACCACGTTGATGGATGTCATCACCGGGAAAACGAAGCCGCAAAGTGGGCAGGCGATTTACGATCAATCCATTGATTTAACATCACTCGACGCCATCGCCATTGCTCGCCAGGGCATTGGTCGCAAATTTCAGAAACCGACCGTATTTGAAGCGCTGACGGTGGAAGAGAACCTCGAGTTGGCGATGAAAAATGATAAGTCTGTTTGGGGTTCCTTACGGGCGTGTTTGTCGGGAGAACAGCGGGATCGCATCGATGACATGTTGACGCTGTTGCGACTGAGTAATGAACGCGCCCGTCGTGCCGGACTCCTTTCCCATGGACAGAAACAATTTCTGGAGATTGGAATGTTGCTGGTGCAGGAGCCGCATTTGCTGCTACTGGATGAACCGGCTGCCGGGATGACGGATGCCGAGACGGAATACACCGCTGAACTGTTTCGCCAGCTTGCCGGAAAACATTCTCTGATGGTGGTTGAGCACGATATGGGATTTGTTGAGAGCATTGCCGATCACGTCACGGTATTGCACCAGGGGCGGGTGCTGGCCGAGGGAAGCCTGCGCGATGTTCAGGCCAATGAGCAGGTGATTGAAGTGTATCTCGGACGCTAAGGAGTGCTGATGCTACAGGTAAATGAACTAAATCAATACTATGGCGGCAGCCATATCCTGCGCGGCGTGAGTTTTGAGGCGCGTATCGGTGAAGTAACATGTCTGCTGGGGCGTAATGGGGTTGGCAAAACAACACTGCTGAAGTGCCTGATGGGGCTGATTCCAACCCGCAGCGGCAGCGTTATCTGGCAGGGTAAGAACATTACTCACCGTAAGCCACATCAGCGGGTGCAGGCGGGGGTAGCGTATGTGCCGCAGGGCCGCGATATTTTTCCTCGCCTGACGGTGGAAGAGAATCTGTTGCTGGGACTCTCCCGGTTTTCAGCACAAGAGGCAAAGCGTGTACCGGATGAAATTTATGCGTTGTTTCCGGTATTGCAGGAGATGAAATACCGACGGGGCGGTGATTTATCAGGCGGGCAACAACAACAGTTAGCGATTGGCCGGGCGCTGGCCAGTCGCCCGCAGTTGTTGATCCTCGATGAACCAACAGAGGGGATCCAGCCTTCGGTGATTAAGGAGATTGGCCTGGTTATCAGCCAACTGGCTCATCGTGGTGATATGGCTATATTGCTGGTGGAGCAGTTTTATGACTTTGCCGAACAGCTGGCGGACAAATACCTGTTAATGTCGCGAGGAAGCATTATTCAACGCGGATCAGGAGAAAACATGGCAGCTGAAGGCGTGCGTGGGTTGGTTGCCATCTGAATCAGGAGACAGTGCCGTTATGGCACTGTCGACGTCATTTTCAGCAGACTGCAGGCTGGCTCCAGGGTTTGGTGCGCATGCCTTTTATCATTAACGCCCAGGCAAGGACAATCGCCACCATCAGTGCGACAAACAGCGACCATGGGGGCAGTGTGGTCAGGATGACCCCGCTGACTAATGGGTTAGCCGCCGCGCCAAGCCAGCCCAGTGACTGGGCGGAAAAGTAACTGGCTTTCATGCCCGCCGGAGCAATGTTATCGATCAGCATGTATTCACCTGGCGCATAGATGACCTCGCCAATGGTGAAAAAGGCGGCTGAAATCCCCCAGAACAGCAGACTGTTGCCTGAGAATGTAAAACCGACCAGACCGATAACAAAAAAAAGTGTACCCGCAGCCATCAGCGGGCGGATGTTTGCAGACGTCAGCCTGCGCCCGACAGCATATTGCAGCGATACCACAATTGCCGCGTTGACGGGCAGAACGACCGCCACCACTTTCTCAGCAAAATCGCCATTGGCAACCACCATCACGTACTGAGAAATACAGGATGCAAATGCGCCACCAACAAACGAGGCCAGAAAAGCAGACAACGTAAACCAGCATAGTGCTTTATCGCGCAGCAGAACCGAGGGTGACCATACTGCCGCGTTCAAACTTTCGGAGGGGGTTGCGGAGCGTTTTACCCATGTCTGGATAAACACCAACGGGAAGGCTGAACATACGGCCGCCAACCAAAACGGCAGGTTGATGCTTTGCATTACCAGCAGCGTGCCCAACGGCGGGCCAACGGTCCATCCGATGTTCAACACGGTGTAGTTAAGTGAGAAAATCTTTGTTTTATTAGTGGCTGAGAGGTTATCGGCAAACCAGGCTTTCAGCACTGTTGCAAATACGGAGTAGGCGCAGTTGATCAGTGCGAAGAGCAGAACCACCACCACTACGTTATGCACCAAAGGAATCGCGATGAAGCCGGATGCAAAACCCGCGATCGCCAGCAGCATAAAGCGTTTTTTTTCAAATTTATCGGCCAGAATACCGAATCCAAGGCTGAAAACGACGCCAATAGTCAGTGCTACCGTCATTGCATAACCGATCAGATCGACACCCAGACCATACTGGCGACTGAGGTAAATCGTCATGAATGGCAGCGTGGCTCCGCGCCCAATGGTTAATAGTAATGATGACGCAAGTAATGCAAGGGTCGACCTTCTCAGCGAGATATTCATTTTTTTGCCCGACAGTGCATGTTGTTATGTTTTTTTTAGATATCAGAAACAAATAGCATGCTAAAAGTGTGATGTACACTCAATAAGTTGTCTGAAAATGCCTGTGTGGCCTACCTGAATTAATGATCTGTTACGGTACAACGATTTCCGTTACCTTAACTTGTTTACAAAAATTTAATATTTGCAGGGGCGGTGGTATGTCGCGTAAAGATGGGTTGTTGGCGTTACTGGTCGTCGTGGTATGGGGGCTCAACTTTGTCGTCATCAAAGTGGGCTTGCACAATATGCCGCCGTTGATGCTGGCAGGCTTGCGCTTTTTACTGGTGGCGTTTCCCGCAATTTTTTTTGTTGCCCGCCCGAAGATCCCGCTCTCGCTGTTACTCGGTTACGGCCTGACCATCAGCTTCGGTCAGTTCGCTTTCCTGTTCAGCGCCATCAAGTTTGGGATGCCTGCTGGTCTGGCATCGCTGGTTTTACAGGCGCAAGCATTTTTCACCATCGTGCTGGGCGCATTCGCCTTTGGCGAGCGTTTGCAGGGGAAACAACTGGTCGGTATCGCGCTGGCGGTGTTTGGTGTACTGGTATTGATTGAGGCAAGTCTCAATGGCCAACATGTCGGTATGCTTGGCTTTATGCTGACGCTGGCGGCTGCACTGAGCTGGGCCTGCGGCAATATCTTTAATAAGAAAATTATGCAGCATACTTCGCGTCCAGCGGTCATGTCGCTGGTGGTGTGGAGCGCATTAATTCCTGTCGTTCCGTTTTTTCTGGCATCGGCATTTCTTGATGGTCCAGCGCAAATCGTGCAGAGTCTTGTGGCGATCGATATGACGACTATCTTGTCCCTGGTGTATCTGGCCTTTGTGGCGACCATTGTGGGCTACGGCATTTGGGGTTCTCTGCTGGGGCGCTATGAAACCTGGCGTGTTGCGCCACTGTCGTTGCTGGTACCCGTGGTGGGGTTGGCCAGTGCCGCCGTGCTGCTGGATGAAACGTTAACCGGGCTGCAACTGCTCGGTGCGTTGTTGATCATGGCGGGGTTGTATATCAATGTGTTCGGTTTTCGACTGCGCAAGATTGCACAGGCGAGGGGCTAAAAAAAAGCCCCGCAGTGACGGGGCAAAAAATTACAGGCTGTGCATATTGTAATAAGGCACGCCTAACTCATCGGATTTATCGCTGCCTGCACCCATATGATTAAAATCGAACGGTGACCGATCGTGCGCAGGGGGCATAATCATCGCGTCGCGATTATTTTGCGTTGTCGGTTGCGGGGTCTGTTCCGCCATGCTCTGGCCCGACACAACAAGCAGCAGGGCCAGCATCGCATAAGACAGAAGTTTCATTATTTCCTCGGTTACGTCGTTAACTGGCGATTAGCAATTGCATTGATTGAGCGGTAGTAAATACCGGGATTCGCCATGCATATTCGTCATCCGATATTTATGCGGCGGTACATCAAAATAGTTCTTGAAGGTCCGGGTCAGCGTTTGCTGAGACTCAAAACCGTAACGCTCTGCAAGATAGAGGATCGGTTCGTTACTCTCTTTCAATTTTTGCGCTATTTCAGTCATTTTACGGCTACGGATGTATTGACCTAATGAATGACCGGTTTCTTTTTTGAACATCCGCTGCAGGTGCCATTTGGAGTAACCTGAACGCTCAGACACTTTTTCCAGCGAGAGTGGCGATTCAAGGTTATTTTCGATCCAGTCCAAAATGCTATGAATAGTGATTGTGTCAGTATTGCGTCTGGACATCGTCATACCTCTTTCTGTTTACGGCAGGATTCGCTTAAGCAAATGCTCAAGTGTTGCTACTTCTTCCGCCGTTAAGTTTTTTGTTAGTTCCTGGTGCAGGTCTTGCCCTACTAATTGATGACACTGCTCGCAAATCGCTGCGCCGTCTTCGGTGAGTTTCACCAGCACGCCGCGCTTGTCATGTGGATTCGGAAGCCTTTCAATCCAGCCTTTACAGGCCAGTCTGTCCAGCATCCGTGTCAGGGCGCCGAGATCGACAGACAGCACTTTTTTCAATTCGACAGGGGTAATGCACACCGCACAACGGATGGAGCAGAGCACCTTAAACTGCGATGCCGTGATATCCAGCGGTGACAAATAGTCGTTTAATAAACGATCTTTTTTCTGATTAACCATGTAGATCAAACGACCCAGTGGGATGATTTCATTGAACAGATCACTGGTGCTTTTCACAATGGTTGCCCTGGCAAGTAGTTAGTCACGGCTGATATTATTGCTCAGGCAAATATAAGTCAAATGAATGAGTCGCCGCATGCCACGTTTTGCTAAAACGCCAGACTCCCGTTCACTGCACTTTCTTTTCAAGATTTTGATAATACTGGTTTATGGATAAAGGCGAAAAATGAATCCTTACATCGCGAAAATGGCTTAACACGATGGTTTCACCGTATACTTGCCGCTGACGATTAACGCACAGGAAAGATGACATTATGATGGATTTGTTTAAGGCCATAGGTCTGGGACTGGTAGTCCTGTTACCGCTGGCAAACCCGTTAACTACCGTGGCGTTGTTCCTCGGGTTAGCCGGCAACATGAACAGCGCAGAGCGTAACCGTCAGTCATTAATGGCATCTGTTTACGTGTTTGCCATCATGATGGTGGCGTACTATGCCGGGCAACTGGTGATGAATACTTTCGGGATTTCGATTCCCGGATTGCGTATTGCGGGCGGGTTAATCGTTGCGTTTATCGGCTTTCGTATGCTGTTCCCTCAGCAGAAAGCGCATGAGTCTCCGGAAGCGAGAAGCAAATCCGAAGAACTGGAAGACGAACCGACGGCTAATATTGCTTTTGTTCCGCTGGCAATGCCGAGTACTGCCGGGCCGGGGACGATTGCAATGATCATCAGTTCGGCCTCCACCGTGCGTCACGGCTCCGAATTCCCGGACTGGGTGATCATGGTGGCGCCACCCATTATTTTTGCCGTCGTCGGGATTATCCTGTGGGGATGTCTGCGCAGTTCTGGCGGAATTATGCGGCTGGTGGGGAAAGGGGGAATCGAAGCTATTTCCCGTCTGATGGGCTTCCTGCTGGTGTGTATGGGTGTGCAGTTTATTATTAACGGCGTGTTGGAAATCATCCAAACCTACCATTAAACAACGGGCCCGGTATGTCTACCGGGCCATTTTATTATTGCTGCTGTGGTTGCTCTTCCAGCGTTACCGGCCATTTGCGGAATATAATCACTGACCAGAATAACGCGGCAACGGCAGGGAGCGCACCGACGTAACCAATCGTCGACATCGACCAGTGCAGACTTACCTGATTTCCCACCAGCGCCCCCGCGCCAATACCAATATTAAAGATACCGGAGAACAGCGCCATCGCGACATCAGTGGCATCCGGAGCCAGCGCCAGTACTTTCACCTGCATTCCCAGACCGATCACCATAATGGCAATACCCCAGAAAATACTCAGGATCGCAAGGTGCATTTCGCTATCAGCAGCAGGCAATAGCAGCACCAGGCACAGGGTCAAAAGAGCGATAGCCGCGCTTATCAACACCGAGGCGTACTGATTACCCAGCTTGCCAAAAATAACGCTGCCAATAATACCTGCTCCACCGAGAACCAGAAGCAGCATGGTGGCAAAGTTAGCGCTCAGCCCGGCGACCGTCTGGACAAACGGTTCGATATAGCTGTAAGCCGTGTAGTGTGCGGTCACCACGATCACCGTTAACAAATACAAACTCATCAGCGCAGGGCGACGGAACAACAGTGGCAGGCTTTTTAATGAGCCTGAATGCTCGCTTGGCAGTTTAGGCAACAGCTTAATCAGGCAAAGAAGCGTTATTAACGCCCCCATACCGATGACAAAAAAGGTGGTACGCCAGCCAAAATATTGCCCAACAATACGCCCGATAGGCAAGCCTAATACCATCGCCAGCGCGGTACCGGTGGCAATCAGGCTCAACGCCTGTGCGCGTTTCCCGGCAGGGGCCATGCGAATAGCCAGTGACGCGGTAATTGACCAGAAGATGGCATGGGCAAAGGCAATCCCAATGCGACTAATGACCAGTACAGTGAAGCTCCATGCGAGGAAAGAGAGAACATGGCTGGCAATAAACACCACAAACAGACAGATCAGAAGCTTACGTCGTTCCATCTGACTGGTGAGCAGCATAAATGGCAGCGACATCAGGGCCACCACCCAGGCGTAGATCGTCAACATGATCCCAACCTGCGCGGTTTGCATATTAAAACTTTGCGCGATGTCGGACAGCAAACCGACCGGGACAAACTCAGTGGTATTGAAAATAAAACCGGCAATAGCAAGCGTAACTACCCGTAGCCACGCGATCCTGCGGGAAACAGTGTTTGTTGTCATATGTATAAATCGGGTTAGCTGCAAAAAGGAGAGGTGGCGATCTTAAAACGTTTACTGGTGAAAATACAATCATTTCGTGATTAAGATCACGCAATTTTGCGGATGATAAGGCGGTGCGTTACGACAAAAAATAAAGCCGGTCAGTACTACTGACTGACCGGAGTAGACAGTTACCAGAGCGAGTTTAGTGCTGCTGCACTTCTTTCATGCACAACGCTTCATGCTCGCTATCGATGATTGGCTCAACTTTGCCCATCAAGAATAGATAGTTCAAAATTCCCAGAACCACCAGTGCGGCAGAGAACACCAGCGCCCAGGTAAAGGAGCCCGTGGCCGCAACAATGGCACCGGTAATAATCGGTCCTACCGCGCCCCCCATATTGGAGACGGTGTTCTGTAACCCTGCAACAATCGATACGCTGTTTTTAGGTGCAACGTCACCCGGTAGTGCCCAGACCTGCGAGGCGGCAACCGTGGTGCCTGATTTCGCCACACACAGTAAAAACACGGTCATAAATACGGAATCAGTGAAAGGGGCAAAACCAATACATAAAGCCATTAACAGACCGATTGTCAGAAATAATTTTCTTGTGGCAGTCAGTGACAGGACCCGCTTATGTACCATACGGTCAGAGGCCCAGCCGGCAAAGACTTCTATCACCATCCCACATAATAATGGCAAGGCGGCAACCATCCCCATTTTGATAAAATCCATTCCTTTGTCTTTTACCAGATAAGTGGGCAACCAGGTAATAAAGAAATAGGATGTATAGTTGATGGTAAAGAAACCGATACACATTGCCCAAATATTCCGGTAGCGCAACAGTTTATACCAACGCATCGGTAACACGGATTTATCGCCGTGTTTTTGCTTTTGCCCTTCGCGAATGTGTTTAATTTCGCTTGTACTGATCCTTTTGTGATCTTCCGGGTTTTCTGTATAAATAAAATACCAGGCAATGACCCAAAAAATGCCTACGCCGCCAATAATCAGAAATGTCATCCGCCAGTCAAACTGGTAGATCATCCAGACAATAAGCGGCATCGCGACGGCACCACCAAATTTAGAGGCACTATCAAACAATCCTGAGACGGTGGCTCTCTCCCGATCCGGGAACCAGCGCGCAGCGATACCCGCATTGCTTGGATAGGCGGCGGCTTCACCAACGCCCAGAGCAAGTCTCAATGCGAGTAGAGATTTAAATCCAGTGGCTAAACCCATCATTGAGGTGGCGATTGACCACCACGCAACGGCAAAACCCAGACCTTTTTTCTGACCAAAACGGTCTGCAAACCAACCAGCCGGTATTTGCAATAAAGAATATGACCAAAAGAACGCCGCCATAATAAACCCCATCATTTCAGGATCGAGTTTTAGCTCATCAATGAGGTGAGGTGCAGCAGCAGATAATACCGTCCGGTCAATATAGTTAATTGCAATAGCAAGCCACATTAATCCCGCAATCCACCAACGAATTCGTGATTTTTCTGCAAAATTATTCATATATCTGGCCCATGGTAGATGTTCATTTTTATTATTGTGGAAAGGGTAGGGGTATCTCCACAATGTTATAATCCGTTCATGATGTTTTTAGGCTTACGCTGATGAATGACATGTTCAATGATGTTATAAACGCATTGCTCGCCTATATTGCTGATCGCACCCTCGGTATAACCTGCAATATGTGCCGTAGGTATGAAATTATCGAGCGAAAATAAAGGATGTGAATTGCACGGCTCTTGTAAAAAGACATCGGCGGCAGCGCCCTTAATGATACCCTGCGTCAGAGCCAGAAAGAGATCCTCTTCATTAACGACACCACCGCGTGAAACGTTAATGAGATAACTACTGCTCTTCATTTTTTTCATATGCGCTAAATCAAAGAGATCTTTGGTTTCTGACGTCAGCGGAGTGTGTAACGTGATGAAATCACTGTGTTCTGTTAGTTCATCGAGCGAAACGTATTCAATGTGATTATCTGCGGCGAACTGTGCATCCTGCCATGCGTCGTGAGCCAGCACGCGCATGTTAAAGCCGCGGGCTCGCAGTGCAACCTGTTTACCGATGTTACCTAACCCAATAATGCCAATAGTTTTCCCATATACATCGGAGGCGAAGATCCGTGGCCAGTTTCCTGCGCGGGTTTGTTCAATCGCGTAGGGGAGCTGACGTGCGCAGTTAAGGATCAGGGAAAACGCAAAGTCTGCGACGGCATGCTTATTGGCATCCGGCACATTGGTAACAAAAATACCTTTTTCACGCGTAATATTAAGGTCGATATTATCGACGCCCACGCCGTGTTTGCAGACGATTTTCAGATTTGGTGCCGCAGCGATTAGTTCGGCATTAACATCGGTAAAAGCGACGATCATTGCCACTGTCTGTTCCAGATGAGGTGCAAGCGCTTCTAAGCCGGCATCTGCAGGTAGCATGATTAATTCAAGCTCTGCGTCGTTAAGCAGTTTGATCGGTTGCTGATCGTATTTTGCAAATGAAGGTGATGTACAGATGACGTTCATAACACAATCCTGTTGGTTAAGCGGCGTTGCCGCCGCTGTAAAAGTGTCTATCGCAAATAGTTATTGATAATTTGCTGAATCTGGCGTTCCTGGTGTGCATCAAACGTGACAGCGTAACGGCTTGAGCCAACATCATGGCCCATGATTTGTAATGCTTTTTTTACCGCAGCCGGAGAGAAGGCCACTTTATAGAGATCGGTGCGCAGGCCGGTGACGCTCTCCTGAGCCTGATGCGATCCGGCAACGTCGCCCGCGTTAAATCGGGACCAGATAGCGTTGATTTCTTTTGGTGCGACGTTAGCCAACCCCGAAATACAGGCGGAACAGCCATCAACAAACCCCTGATGAATGAGTGAATCTGGTCCATTCAGCACATCAAATCCCTCGATATCTTTCACTGCATCCAGGAACCTGCTAAGACTTTCATAACTGCCGGCACTGTCTTTGATCCCGATAATGTTCGGGTGTGCTGCCAGCACTCTGGCTGTTTCAGGCTCAATGGTGTTCCCCGTACGCGCCGGAATGTTATAGAGAAATACCGGGACGGAGAGCGCATCGGCAATCGCGGTGTAATGGGCAATGAGCTCAGGTTGCTTCAGAGGAACAAAGTACGGGGTAATTACCGACACCGCATCGACACCCAGCTTTTCAATTTGCTTACCCAGTCGAATGGTTTCACGGGTAGATATTTCGCCAATGTGTGCCACTACATGTGCCCGACCCGCCACTTCCTCTACACAGGTCCGCGTGACTGCGATTTTTTCATCTTCGTTAAGTACAAAGAATTCGCCGTTGGTACCGCCGCAGAAAATGCCGTTTCCGGCAGTTAACTGGCGGTTTACCTGGTTTCTCAGTTCGTTAAGGTTAAGCCCGCCGTCGTGGTCGAACGGCGTAACGATTGCAGTCAGTACTCCTCGGATTTTGCTACTCATTATTCACTCCTTGGTCATCAGTTCTGGAAACAGAGTTTGATAAATGGCCTGAATATCGTCATGGCTCACCTCACAGGGAGCATTATTCATCAGGCGCTTTACGTTCAGTGCGGCATCGGCCAGTGCGGGAATATCAGTAGACGGCACACCAAGCGTTGCCAGGTTATCGGGCAGGTTCAGGCGTTTCACGAGTGTGGAGAAGTACTCCACAAGGGCGCAGGATTTTTCTTCGGCACTGAGTGTGCGATCGGCCTCAGGTAGCAGATCCCATACCAGGGCAAACTTGTCGACCACAAAAGGGCGAATCACTTTCATGCAGGGTGCTAACAGAATGGCGTTAGCGACACCATGTGGGAGATGGTATCGACCGCCGAGCGGGTAAGAGAGCGCGTGGACCAGGTGAGTACCGGCATGATTAATCGCCACACCGCCGTAATACGATGCCCACAGCATCTCCAGTTTGGCCAGCAGATTTTCAGGCTCATTGACGGAGGTTTCGATATTGTTGAGTAGCTTACGCAGACCAATGAGCGCAGCGTTATCGCTTACCGGATTGGCGACGGTAGCGGTAAAGCATTCAATCAGATGACATAACGCGTCAATTCCAGTGGATGAGGCAATATGCGCCGGCATGCTGGTGGTGAGTTCTGGCAACAGGGCCACGTAATCCGGTAACAGCACCGGGGAGATGATACCGACTTTGGTGTTTTGCTCCGGGATAGCCAGAATGGCATTCGGGGTTGCTTCAGACCCTGTACCCGCCGTGGCGGGGATTAGCACAGAAGCAACACGTTGCAGCGGTTTTTCTCCCGCCAGCATGGCGTCAAGCGTCGGAGATTCAGGATGGCATAAGACGGAGAGCAGTTTCGCCACATCCAGTACGCTGCCACCGCCGATACCGATCACCATTTCCACGTTGATACCTTGTACGTTTGTTAATAATGCGCTGACATCGTGATGCCCGGGTTCTGCAGGCACATTGTCAATCAGGGCCACATGACGTCCATCGTTGGCCAGTAAGTTACGGATCTGTATTACCGCATCCAGTCCAACAATATTGCTATCCGTCACCAGTAACAGCTGGTGTTTCCCCGCCAGTAATGGTTCCAGTGCGGGGATGGCATTCGAACCACTAATCACTGTGCTATTGATTGTTGCCACAACATTCTCCTGTTATTCGAGTGATTGAATTCGCTCACTGAGATTCAGGAACGATTGCATCATGGGCTAAATTTATAATTTATCTCCGAGCTGAATAACTTGAGCTTGCTCACATTTAATCAAATGTGATTGAATATAATCATTATCAACATACAACAACCCGGAGCATGGATGAGTAGACAGGTAGCAAGGCCACAGGTACTAGTGATTGCCGACGACTTTACTGGTGGTAATGATGCTGGGGTAAGTCTGGCGTTGACGGGAATGACGGTGAATGTCGCTTTCACCTTGCCCTGTGCCGATGACGCAGATGTGCTGGTCATCAACACGGATAGTCGTGCGCTGGAGGCTGAGCAGGCCGCCGCCAGGGTAAGAGAGTTGGCTATTGCCAGTCAGGCCGGTCCTCAGACGCAGTGGCTCAAGAAAATGGATTCAACATTGCGCGGAAACCCAGGGGCCGAACTGGACGCGTTAATGCGGATTACAGGTAAAAAGCGGGCCGTCGTGGCACTGGCTTGTCCCTCAGCCGGGCGTACCACTGAGCAGGGGCAGTGCCTCGTTAACGGTATTCCCGTGACGCAGACTGAATTTGCCAGCGATCCGAAAACGCCGGTTATTAGCGCCGATATCTGTGAGGTGTTACAGGCGCAAACCGCCATTGCGTGTAGGGCAATGTCTCTGAGCAACTATCTGCAGCACCTCAGAGAGCCTGTTGCGAAAACGCCACAAATCTGGGTGGTGGATGCCCGCACGCAGACCGATCTTGATGTTATTGCTACGGAAGCGCTGATGCAGGAGGAACTGCCGCTGCTGGTGGGGTCTGCCGGGATCTGTGACGCGCTGGCCCGCCATGTCCGGACACCGTCCTCACAGTGTTTACTGGCGGTAGTGGGTTCAATGAGTGAAATCGCTCAACAGCAGATTGCTGTAGTTTGCCAGGACCCGCAGGTGGAGACTGTATTCATTGATATCGAAAATATCCTCAGTGGCAGCCTGACAGATTATGTGCAGCGTATTGCCAGGGTTCTCATCTCAGGTAAACACTGCATCGTTCACACCTGTCCCGACAGCGAAGCACGCCATCATATTCCAATGCTGTGTGCGCACCTGCAGATGAGCCGCGCGCAGCTCGGCGAAACAATCTGCCAGTTTCTTGGACAACTTACCCGCCAGGTGCTGCACGAAGTATCACCTGGGGCACTGTATCTTTCCGGCGGTGATGTCGCGATGGCGATCGCGGATGCGCTGGAGGCAACAGGATTCCGTATTACCGACCGTGTGGCCCAGTGTGTGCCGTACGGTCATCTTGCCGGTAGCTACTGGCAACGCCCGGTTATGACAAAAGCAGGGGGATTCGGCGACGAAACCACTCTGCGTCAGGTTTTGAATTATATCGAGGAGAAAATGAGTGAATAACACTATTGCGGTAACCATGGGCGACCCGGCAGGTATTGGACCGGAGATCATTATTAAATCGTTAGCGGAAGGAGAGCTGGCTGGCTCGCCGGTCGTGGTCGTGGGCTGTGCGCAAACGCTGAAGCGCATCCAGGCATTAAATGTCACGCCGCCTGTGGAACTCCGGGTGATCGATAACGTAACCCAGGCACAATTCGCCCCCGGTGTTATCAATGTAATTGATGAACCCCTTGCCGATCCCGCTGCACTTGAACCTGGTGTGGTCCAGGCACAGGCCGGTGATCTGGCATACCGCTGTATTAAACGCGCCACCGCGCTGGCGCTCAGCGGGGAAGTGAAAGCCATTGCCACTGCGCCGCTGAATAAAGAAGCACTGCACATGGCGGGACATCATTATCCCGGCCATACCGAATTACTGGCGCAACTGACTAACAGCAAAGACTACGCAATGGTGTTGTATACCGAACAGCTTAAAGTGATTCATGTCACTACACATATTGCACTGCGTAAATTCCTTGATACGCTCAGTGAACAGCGTGTGAAAACAGTCATTCGGGTCGCGGATGATTTCCTGCGTCGTGTCGGGTTTGATAATCCACGTATTGCGGTAGCGGGCGTTAATCCTCATGCCGGGGAAAACGGTCTGTTTGGTGATGAAGAGATGACCATAGTCGGGCCCGCGGTACAGGCTATGCGGGAGCAGGGGCTGAATGTCACCGGGCCTTGCCCACCGGATACTGTCTTTATGCAGTGCCACGAAGGTATGTATGACATGGTGGTGGCGATGTATCACGATCAGGGCCATATTCCGCTAAAATTGCTGGGATTCTATGATGGGGTGAATATTACCGCTGGATTGCCATTTATTCGCACTTCTGCAGACCACGGTACGGCGTTTGATATTGCCTGGACAGGTAAAGCCAAGTCTGAGAGCATGGCCGTGTCCATCCAGTTAGCAATGCAAATTACGCGGGATTAAAATGAAGGGATATAATCGGTTAGAACAGATTATGGATTATCTGAAAGGGCATAATCTGGCGACGGTAGAACAGCTTGTTGCTGTGACTCAGGCCTCTCCGGCGACCATTCGCCGCGACCTGATTAAACTCGATCAGGAAGGTGTTATCAGCCGTACTCACGGCGGTGTGACGCTCAACCGGTTTATCCCTTCACAACCAACCACACATGAGAAAATGCAGCGTAGCCTGATGGAAAAACAGGCTATTGCCAGCGCGGCGGCAAGCCTGGTGAAAGCCGGGGATGCCATTGTCCTGGATGCGGGAACGACGATGATTGAACTGGCGCGCCAGCTTACCCATCTGCCGTTGCGCGTCATCACCAGCGATCTGCACATTGCGCTATTTCTTTCTGAGTTCAAGCAAATTGAAGTGACGATCATCGGTGGGCGTATTGATGACTCCAGCCAGTCATGTATCGGCGAACACGGGCGTAAACTGTTGCAAAACGTGTGGCCGGATATCGCGTTTTTAAGCTGTAACGGCTGGGACCTGGCCCGCGGGATCACCGCGCCGACGGAAGAAAAGGCCGGTCTGAAGCGTGACCTGATTGCGAATGCAGGGCGGCGGGTTCTGCTGGCCGACAGCTCAAAATACGGTGCATGGTCACTTTTCAACGTTACGCATCTGGATGCGTTGACGGATATCGTGACCGATGCCCGACTCAATGAACAGGTACGGCAGCAGCTTGAGCAACTGCCTTGCCATCTGACGTTCGCCAGTTAATCCGCATTCTGCGACAGCTGAGGTTCCAGTACCTCAATAAATGCTTCCAGCTGTCGCGTCATCGCCCCCCGACGCCAGACCAGCCACGTATTTAACCAACGCCAGTTTTCGCTCAGCGGCCAGGCATTGACCTGATGGTGGCCCGGCATGCTTTCCAGCATAGAACGCGGAATCAGCGCGATTCCGGCGCCGGCAATCACACAGGCCAGCATACCGTGGTAGGACTCCATTTCGTGGATCGTGCCCGGCATCGCGCGATCGGCGTGAAACCAGCTTTCAAAATGGCGGCGATATGAACAGTTGGCGCGAAAGGCATAGATATTGTAACCATTCACATCGCTGGCCCGTTTTATGGGCGGGTGCCCGTGTGGGGCGACAATCATCATCTCTTCACGGTACACCGGCATTCCTTCAAGACCTGGATGGGTAATAGGGCCATCAGCAAAAGCGGCGTTCAGCGTACCGTCCAGCACACCGTCCAGCATGGTACCGGACGGTCCTGTTGCCAGTGCAAACTGGATTTTAGGGTAGCGCTGATTATATTCGGCAAGAGTGGCCGGAATACGCACGGCGGCTGTACTTTCCAGCGACCCCAGAGAGAACAATCCCTGTGGTTCATCTCCTGCGACCACCATCCGCGCTTCTTCTACCAGCGCCAGGATCCGCTGGCTGTAACGCAAAAAATTGTGCCCGGATGGAGAAAGTCGCAGACGTTGATTTTCACGAATAAACAGAGAGACGCCAAGGTCCGCTTCAAGCTGGCGAATACGCGTGGTGAGGTTGGACGGCACGCGATGCACCTTCGCAGCTGCTTGCGTGATGCTGCCGGTCTCTGCTACGGCATTGAACATTTCCAGTTGCGTCAGGTCCATAATTTTCTCTATTCGTGAATGGTATGGTTAATATTATTCATTTTTCAGAAAGAGTAAACCTGCGCATGATATAACCATACCTTGCGAGAAAGAGAGGCACTTATGACCATCACAGCAGCAACACATGCTATTTCCGTTGACCCTACCTGTGGCGAAATGCTGACGGCAATGCCGTGGGCCCGCGCCGATGAGATTACACATGCGCTGAATCTGGCGGCGACTGGATTCAATGAATGGAAACGCACGACCGTCGCCCATCGTGCACAGATGTTGCGCCGGGTCGGACAGGCGCTGCGTGAACGCGCCGAAGAGATGGCGCAGTGTATCTCGCGTGAAATGGGTAAGCCTGTCAGGCAGGCTCGTGCGGAAGTGGCAAAGTCTGCGGCATTATGTGACTGGTACGCCGAACATGGGCCAGCGATGCTTAATACTGAGGCAACGCAGGTTGAGGATAACCAGGCCGTGATTGAGTACCGCCCCCTGGGGACTATCCTGGCGATCATGCCGTGGAACTTCCCGCTCTGGCAGGTTATGCGGGGTGCCGTACCGATTTTGCTGGCCGGAAATGGCTATCTGTTAAAGCATGCACCGAATGTGACCGGGTGCGCCGCGATTATCGCCCAGGTGTTTACCGATGCGGAAATACCGGCTGGGGTATATGGCTGGGTTAATGCCGATAACGCCGGGGTTAGCCAGATGATTAATGACCCGCGTGTCGCAGCGATAACCGTGACGGGCAGCGTGCGGGCAGGGGCTGCGATTGGCGCTCAGGCCGGTGCTGCGCTGAAGAAATGCGTGCTTGAGTTAGGGGGTTCCGATCCGTTTATCGTGCTGAAGGATGCAGACCTGGATTTAGCCGTCAAAGCAGCAGTGGCAGGGCGTTATCAGAATACCGGGCAGGTTTGTGCCGCAGCGAAACGCTTTATTATTGAACAGGGCATTGCCGCAGAATTCACCCAACGTTTTGTCGCGGCAGCCAGCGCACTGAAAATGGGTGACCCGCTAAATGAAGAGAACGATCTTGGCCCAATGGCACGTTTTGATCTGCGGGATGAACTGCATCAGCAGGTTGAAGCCTCACTGGCTCAAGGGGCGCGCTTACTCCTCGGCGGGGAAAAGATCGCCGGTCAGGGTAATTACTATGCCGTGACGGTACTGGGTGATGTTACGCCGGAAATGACGGCATTTCGTCAGGAGTTGTTTGGCCCGGTTGCGGCAATTACCGTCGCGAAGGATGCTGAGCACGCATTAGCACTGGCTAATGACAGCGAGTTTGGCTTGTCGGCCACGTTGTTTACCGCGGATGAGGCACTGGCGCAAAATATGGCGGCCCGTCTGGAGTGTGGTGGCGTGTTTATTAATGGTTACAGTGCCAGTGATGCTCGCGTTGCTTTTGGCGGCGTGAAGAAAAGTGGGTTTGGTCGTGAACTTTCTCACTTTGGTCTGCATGAGTTTTGCAATGTGCAAACCGTCTGGAAAAACCGTCTCTGATAGCCCGGGTGCCTCTGCAGGGGCACCCGTCTTATTTCTGCAATAAATTTGTCATTTACTCTGCGTACACTCGCGTCTAACGCTTTGATACAGAAGAGTAATATGAACATAACGCAAATTTTTCGTCGTCTAAATCCTCGTCAGTTTGGGCTGTTAACCGGCATTATTTGTATTATTGCGCTGTTCTCTGTTTTGCAGATTGCATCCTCAGTTATGCTCTCAACCTCTGTCAGGGACGCGCAGATTAATGAACAGCATAATCAGCAGGTGCTTTTGCAACAGTCGAAGATTGATGAAGCAAGGGTGGCGTTGTTATCTGCCAGCGACTTACTTAATCGTGCCGGCGTTTACTTTATGCAGGATGCGGCTACCGGCTCGGAAGGGAGCTGGCGTCCGTTAATGGAAGAGGCTCAGCATGCGTTAACGCAGTCAAAAACGGCATGGGATGCCTGGCTTGCAATGGAGCCTCATCAGGCTCCCGACTTGATGGAGAGCTATCAGCGTTTTTATAGCGGTGTTCAGGAGCAGGCAGATGGATTAATGCAATCTAATAGCATTGATGCTTTTTTTGCCGTGCCTGTACAGGCGTTTCAGACAGACTTTAATGAAAATTATGCACGCTTTCAGCAAGACAGTGGCCAGCAGGCGGAAAAGGGGCGAGAGCAGCTGTTGACCAGTCTTGAACGTTTACAGCAGCTCTTTTTATTTATTCCTCTTGTGCTGGTGGTGATTGCGGTACTGGTCTGGCGCAGTATGTCCCGCTGGGTAATCGCGCCACTGAGACAATTGATCGATCATATTGATGTGTTAGCGGCTGGCGATCTTTCCCGTCCAGCCCCCCAGGTGAGTCAGTTTAATCGTGAAGTGACACAACTGAGCTCACGTATCGACGCGATGCAGCAGGGGCTATGTATGCTGGTGCAGCAGGTGAATGACGCTACTACCTCAATGGTGGGGAATATCACTCAGCTTACGCAAAGCAATAAACAGTTGTATCAGCAATCTGCGAAACAGAGCGATGAGCTAAATACGGTGACATCACATATTTCGTTTCTGGAAACACATGTTGAAGATAACAGTGGGTTTGCTCAACTGGCAAATCAACGCGCCGTTCAGGCGCGGGATATTGCTGCGGGTGGCGACCGGATGATGGCAACGGTAAATGCGTCGATGCAGGCGATTGTTGCCCGTTCATCAGAGATGCGCGGGATCATCTCACTGATTGACAGCATCGCGTTTCAGACCAATATTCTGGCGTTAAATGCGGCGATCGAAGCTGCGCATGCCGGTGAACAAGGGCGTGGATTTGCGGTTGTAGCAAAAGAAGTCGGGTTGTTGGCGAGAAAAAGCAGTCAGTCCACGCAGAATATTCAGGCGTTGATTCATCATTCCTTAGCGGGTATTGATGAGGGCTTTCATGCGGTGAACGGACTAGATGACAACTTACACCAGGTTATATCGCTGGTGGAAAATCTGGGTGCCTTATTGAATGACATTTCTGCTGCGACGATGAATCAAGGAACCCGTATTCACGAGTTGACCAGTCAGCTTCAGGCGCTGAATAACGAAGCCCGACAGACCAGCGATCTGGTGAACGCCGCGTCTGATTCTTCCCTACAGTTACATCATGAGTCTCATCAGCTTCTGCAGGCCGTTGCCCGATTCCGTCTTCCGACCTGACGCTGTGTATTCAGCTCTGTTATACTCGCAGGCCTTTCATACCTGCGAGCAAGGAGCATGTTGTGGCCAGGGCCATGGACAATTCAATTTTAGAGACCATTGTGCAGCAGGTTCGTCCGCTGATTGGTCAGGGAAAAGTCGCCGATTATATTCCTGCATTAGCCTCCGTCGATGGCTCAAAACTGGGTATTGCCATTTGCACCGTTGATGGTCAGCACTATCAGGCGGGGGATGCGCAAGAACGTTTTTCTATTCAGTCGATTTCAAAGGTGCTTAGCCTGGTTGTCGCAATGCGTCATTACCAGGAAGACGAGATCTGGCAACGTGTTGGCAAAGATCCTTCCGGTCATCCGTTTAACTCGCTGGTTCAGCTGGAAATGGAGCAGGGTATACCGCGTAATCCTTTTATAAATGCCGGGGCATTGGTGGTATGCGATATGCTGCAAGGTCGGCTGAGCGCGCCACGGCAACGAATGCTAGAAGTGGTACGTGCATTAAGCGGCGTTTCAGATATCGCTTATGATGCGACGGTTGCTCGCTCTGAGTTTGAGCATTCCGCCCGCAACGCGGCAATCGCCTGGCTGATGAAGTCCTTTGGCAATTTTCATCACGATGTGACGACCGTTCTGCAAAATTATTTTCACTACTGCGCGCTGAAAATGAGTTGCGTGGAATTGGCGCGGACCTTCGTGTTTCTGGCTAATCAAGGGAACGCATTCCATCTCACCGAGCCGGTGGTCACGCCGATGCAGGCGCGGCAGATTAACGCGTTAATGGCGACCAGCGGTATGTATCAAAATGCCGGGGAGTTTGCCTGGCGGGTAGGTCTGCCGGCGAAATCGGGTGTGGGTGGTGGCATTGTGGCAATCGTGCCGCATGAGATGGCGATTGCGGTCTGGAGTCCGGAGCTGGATCCCGCAGGGAACTCGCTGGCGGGTATTGCGGTACTGGAACAATTAACGCAACAGTTAGGGCGCTCGGTTTACTGATGAACACACTCGACCCGCTTTTTGCCCGACTGGCGAAATCGACTTTTCGATCGCGGTTTCGTCTCGGTCAGAAAGAGAGACAATATTGTCTGGAAAAAGGTGCGCCGGTCATTGAACAACACGCGGCCGATTTTATTGCTAAGCGATTGGCTCCCGCGTTCCCGGCCAATGACGGAAAGCAAACGCCGATGCGTGGACATCCGGTATTTATCGCTCAACATGCTACGGCGACGTGCTGTAGGGGATGTCTGGCCAAATGGCATGATATACCTCAGGGGCAACCGCTGAGCGAGCAACAGCAACGTTACGTTGTCACTGTTATCTACCACTGGTTAGTGCTGCAAATGAATAAGCCATAGATAACATAATCCTATGATCCGACTCCTTGTGTTGTGTAATTGTTAATTGCAGTATGAAGGGGTCAATCTAAGGAGACCAAATGGCTACCCACACACCCTGCTTTATACTGAGCGCGGGACAGATCCTGTCGAGAATCGACGAGCTGAGTGATGTCCTTGAACAGTGCGTGAATGATGGCGCATCTGTCAGTTTTATGCTCCCTTTTAACCGCGATAAGTCACGGCCTTTCTGGACGCGTGTTGCACAAAGTGTCTCTTGTGGAGAACGCATTGTTCTGGGGGCTGAAAATGCACAAGGGACGCTTGTCGGGACCGTTCAGCTCATTATCGATCAACCCGAAAACCAGCCTCATCGTGCAGATGTTGCCAAACTCCTGGTTCATACCTCTGCACGGCGGTGTGGGATCGCCCGGGAATTGATGAATGCACTGGAAATTTGCGCACATCATGAAGGGAAAACCCTCCTGGTTCTTGATACGTCTACAGGCAGCGCCGCCGAGTTGTTCTACCACAATTGTGGATGGCAAAAAGCAGGGGTAATCCCTGACTATGCAAAAATGCCTGATGGAACACTGGCCGGGACCACACTTTTTTATAAAACGCTCTAATTTGTCACCGGGGATTGATCAAAACAGGGTTTCATTGTATTAAAGTTTGCTAACCTATTGGACCAATTCAATCAGGTTGTATGACTAATCAAAAAGGGAACCCATTGTGCAAACACTAAATCGTCGCGATTTTCCCGGTGCTCACTATCCTGAACGCATTATTCAGTTTGGTGAAGGAAACTTCCTGCGCGCCTTTGTTGACTGGCAAGTTGATCTGCTGAATGAACATACCGATCTGAACGCTGGTGTGGTCATTGTTCGTCCTATCGAAAGTACCTTCCCGCCGTCACTGAGTACCCAGGATGGTCTCTATACCACCATCATTCGTGGTTTGAATGAAAAGGGCGAGGCCGTCAGCGATGCCCGTTTAATTCGTTCGGTTAACCGTGAAATCAGCGTCTATAGCGAATACGATGAGTTCCTGAAGCTGGCGCATAATCCTGAAATGCGTTTTGTTTTCTCTAACACCACGGAAGCGGGTATCAGTTACCACGCGGGAGATAAGTTTGATGATGCGCCGGCGGTGAGTTATCCGGCCAAACTGACCCGACTGCTGTTCGAACGCTATAGCCATTTCAACGGTGCGCTTGATAAAGGCTGGATTATCATTCCTTGCGAGCTGATTGATTACAATGGTGAAGCGCTACATGAACTGGTTCTGCGTTATGCTCAGGAATGGGCGTTGCCGGAAGCATTCGTACAGTGGCTGGACCAGGCAAACGCATTTTGTTCTACGCTGGTGGACCGTATTGTTACCGGCTACCCACGTGACGAAGTTGCGAAGCTTGAGGCTGAACTGGGTTATCATGATGCGTTCCTTGATACTGCAGAACACTTCTATCTGTTTGTTATTCAGGGGCCAAAATCATTAGCCACTGAACTTCGCCTCGATAAATACCCGCTGAATGTTCTGATTGTCGATGACATCAAGCCGTATAAAGAGCGTAAAGTCGCCATTCTCAACGGTGCGCACACTGCACTGGTACCGGTCGCCTGGCAGGCAGGGCTTGATACCGTGGGTGAGGCAATGAATGATGCAGAAATCCGCGCCTTCGTTGAGAAAGCTATCTATGAAGAGATTATCCCTGTGCTGGATCTGCCGCGTGATGAATTGGCTTCATTTGCCAGTGCGGTGACCGGCCGATTCTGCAACCCGTACATTAAGCATCAGCTATTGTCGATTGCGCTCAATGGCATGACCAAATTCCGTACCCGTATTTTGCCGCAGCTGTTGGCAGGGCAGAAAGCCAGCGGCCAACTGCCGCCGCGTCTGACATTCGCCCTGGCGGCCTTGATTGCTTTCTACCGCGGTGAGCGTAACGGTGAATCTTATCCGGTTCAGGATGATGCGCACTGGATGGAGCGTTTCCAGGTGTTGTGGGCTCAGCATCGTGACCACCAGATGACTACTGAAGCGCTGGTCAACGCGGTATTGGCCGTAAAAGAGCACTGGGAACAGGATCTGACACAGGTTTCCGGCCTGGTAGAACAGGTCACTGCAGACCTGGATTCTATTCTGGCGAAAGGCATGCGCGTAGCTGTTAAGCCACTGTGCTAATAGGTTAACCCGGTTCAGGCCGGGTTTTTCACCGTCTTTATTTAGTTACAACATACAATATATCTATTTTTAAATACCATCATCTGTAGCTTCAGTGCACGCCAGGGTCGACAGGAAAAGATGTTTAGATTGTGTTGCTATAAGCTTGCAACATTGATCGCGATCACGTTTAATATTCCGGCTTTCACATTTTCCGAAGATAACCATGATCGTTCGCCCCCAACAACACTGGTTACGCCTGATATTCGTCTGGCATGGCTCAGTTTTATCCAAAATCTTTTCACGCTTGTTGCTGAATTTCCTGCTCTCCATTGCCGTCATCATCATGCTGCCATGGTATACGATGCTGGGTATCAAATTTACCCTCGCACCGTTCAGCATTCTCGGTGTCGCAATTGCAATTTTCTTAGGCTTTCGCAACAACGCCTGTTATTCGCGCTATGTTGAAGCCCGACATTTGTGGGGGCAGTTGATGATTGCTTCCCGTTCACTTCTGCGCGAGGTGAAAACGACCTTACCAAATGATGCTGAACTGGGGCAGTTCGTTCGTCTGCAAATCGCATTTGCCCATTGCCTGCGTATGACTTTACGTCGACAACCGCAAGCAGAACCCCTGGCGAAATACCTCAGCGAGAGCGATTTACAGACCGTTTTTGCGTCTCAATCACCGGCCAACCGCATTCTGCTGCTGATGGGGGAATGGCTGGCCGTTCGCAGACGAAATGGGCAGCTATCTGATATATTATTTCACAGTTTAAACAACAGGTTAAATGATATGTCGGCAGTGCTGGCAGGTTGTGAGCGTATTGCGAACACGCCAGTCCCGTTTGCTTACACCTTAATCCTTCATCGCACGGTATATCTGTTTTGTATTATGTTGCCGTTCGCGTTAGTGGTGGATTTACACTATATGACACCGTTCATCTCGGTGCTTATTTCCTATACCTTTATCTCGCTCGATACGCTAGCCGAAGAGCTCGAAGATCCGTTTGGTACAGAGAATAATGATCTGCCACTCGATGCGATTTGTAATGCAATTGAAATCGATTTGCTGCAGATGAATGATGAAACCGTTGTTCCGGTGAAACATATGCCCGATAAGCATTACCAGCTGACATAACATCCGGTAGAGCTGGTAGCACGACCAGCTCTCATTGTTTCACTGAAGGAATAGGTAAGACTTGATACGCCAGGTAGTGCGGCTTTAGCCGAATTCTTTTTGCCACCATGCAGGTTGCATATCGGTAAATGAATGAGACTCGGGGGCCAGATCTTCATCATTGGGATCATCAAAAACGCCTGTCAATAGCGCAATTACCGGAGCATCATCAATGGCACCAACAGAACTTCCACATTGAGGGCAAAAAGCGCGACTGGAAGTTTCTGAAGAACGCCAGGTAGTCGGTTTACCCGCTTTTCCCGTCCACTCTACATTTTCAGCATTAAATTCAATCCAGACGACGGTCGGTGCACCGGTATGCTTGCGGCAAATATCGCACGAGCAGGTATGCGAATTATTAGGGCTCGTCGCGGCAAAGCGAATAGAGCCACACAGACAACCGCCAATGTAGACTTTAGACATGACAACCCCCGTCAGTAAACGTTCTCAGACACTAGCAGATGACTGGCTTTATCACTAGATCCTCATCGTAAAAAGGCGAGGGCGCGCATGGAGAATTCACAATAATTATCAGCCCCGGATACAAAGAGGCTGATAATTGGAGGTCAGTGCTTAAGAATTGTGTTTAGCAACAATAAACAACCGCGGAAACGCCAGTAGTATTTTCCCATTTTCTTGCAGCGGATATTGCTCCTGCAGCAAAGCATGGTAGCGCGCCAGATAGCGATGTTGTTCGCTTTCACTCAGGTCCTGCAACCATGGACGCAACCCCGTCGAACTCACCCAGTCGATAATTGACTGGTGTGAATCCATAACGTGATAGTAAGTTGTACGCCAGATATCAACATCGCAGCCCATGTCAGTCAAAATATCATAATATGCATGCACTCCGGGAAGAGGCGAGCGGCCGCGATCGGGGTAACCCAGTTCATAGGCGACTTCACGCATCAGAACATGCGTTGGCTCCAGCCAGTTATCCGGCATTTGTACGGCCAGTACGCCATCTCTCCCTAGCAGAGAGACCAGGTGGGGAAACAGCTGATAGTGATCGGGAACCCATTGCAAAGATGCGTTTGCATACAGCAGATCTACAGGCTCTTCTGTCTGAAATGCACTAATATCCGCTTCGATAAAATGGCAGCCAGGCAGCGCGTTACGCGCTTCGCTGAGCATTGCCGGTGAAGAATCCACGCCTGTTATTTTTGCTGATGGCCAACGCTGATGTAGCAATGCGGTGCTGTTACCCGGACCGCAGCCGAGGTCGACGACTGAGCGGACATTCTCCAGTGCGACTCTGCTGAGTAATTCAGCTGCAGGTCTTGAACGTTCGGTTTCATATTGCAGATAGAGCGAAGGGTTCCAGTCAGCCATGTTTCAGTATCCTGTATGCGATGAAATAGTATGATTCTGAGTCAGCAATTTCCATCACGTCCCTCAGAATCAATGATTCTTGTTCCTTCCCAGCATAGTAAGTGTAGCTTTAAAGGGTAAAAACAGGACAAACCGCATTACAAAAGATAATAATTCATAATCTTTCTTATACTTTTTTTGCTTTCTCTTCAGGATCGCGATCTCTCTTTGGGCATTTAAAAAACTCCTGACATAACATTCACCATCATTATGATTATCGATAAAATCATCACCGTAGTTGCTTTCATAGAGGCTAATACAATATTTTATTTTTTCCTTAATAGACTCAATGTCATCAAATTGAATCCAATATTCAGATAATAAGTATGCTATCAACTTTTCCTGGAAAGCAGACATGGTACTGTGTTTATCATTCAAAAATATCGCATCGAAATCTTCTAAGACTTCAATTTTATGTGTAGCTTCGTACCATTCGCTTCGGCCAAAGCAATAAACTGGTTTACCCAGAATTAAGGCTTCAATGCTTGTGCCGGAATTACATGCGATAACGGCAGAACTCCCTTCAATTAATTCGTGGATATTAGCATCAACAGACAAAACATTCTCGTTGGTTGCTAATAGATACGCGATCTTGGCATCAATACCTCTGGATTTACACATCGGGTGGCGTTTGATTACCAACGTTCGATTTGTCTTTTTAGCCAATGCCGCAACATAGTCTAATGCCTCCATGGCGCTGATGTTCTCATGATCGGTAACCGAATCAGAGTTGACCTGCATGGGGAAAAACAGGTAATCAGAGGGGAGAACAACGTGGTTCTGTGGTTGTTGATGCTTGGAGAGTTTTGTCTCCTTAAAAAAATCCCGTTTCTCGCCAATGATATTCTTGGCACTATCATGATCTATTTTATTTATCTTATCGACATATGAGCTGAAGTTAACTCAAATATCCGCCCACCCCGAATATCCGTTTTTATCTACAGAGTACAGTCCATATATAGGTGATTCTTTTATCGAGAAAACATTTTTGTCATTATTATATGAATGAAAGGAGAATGTAATAGCCCCTTTAATTGCTAGTCTTTTAAGACCATAACAAGGGAAATTTGCTGGGTTCAGTATTACTTGTAATTGTTCATCATGGAGACAAGATATAAAGTTGCCAATAAATTGTCGATGAATGCCTTCACTCTTACCTAGCCATTGTGGTAAGTCAAAGTAAAAACGGTTTAAATCATCCATCATAACCCCAAGTAATTATTGAAAATAAAACTATTGATTAGATTTATGTTTAATCTGGCAGCCGACTATCCGCTACACAGTAACGATTATCATTAAAAAATAAGCGTCTATTATATTATTTTCATAGGTCCAATACAATCCAGTACTCTTGAATCGAAGTGGAGGCAGCAGGGGACATTGGTATCGCATAGGTTGATATCAGAGTCATCTTCAAAAACAAGTATGCTGAGTAATATATTTCCCCACATCAACAACTTTATTTGTATCGGGGTCAACATTGAGTACCATAAAACGCATTTGTGGGCAGAACAGTTCCAGGCTTTTTTTACTGCATTCCGTTTGTAACCATTTATGATTGCCACTTTCGGTTTGCACCAGATGGAGGTTTGCATCCTTACTGCACACAAAACCGTCCATGATTGCTCTTTGTCTTGCAGCATCCAGATTCAAACCAATAACATTGAGCTCATCGACGTCTTTGTCGTGTGAACTGGCAGAGACGCGGGTCAATGCGCAACTCGTCAGCGCGAATGAAAGAATCAATAAAAAAGCGACGCGAAAGATAGCGTTGTCATTTTTATGAACATGGATAGTTGCTGGCATTGTGTTGTATGGTCCGTTGCTGTGAAATTCCAGGGGCACAGGTTTGTGTCATACCCAGGTTGTACGCGAAAAGGACTGAGTGAGCAATTACAACGTCAACGGTTTGACGTATGCGTAAAGTGTAAGGTTGAATGGTCGCATAGCATGAATCCAGGAACAGTGCTGTTAAGCGTTATCAACGACCAGCACAATGATGAACCAAATAAACCAGATTTTACCGCTCTCTATATTGGTGCGCATAATGTATATTATGTTAAATTCAATTAATGCGTACCAAACACATTGCTGACATGGTCCCCATTCACAGTGCTATCGGTTTATACCATTGCTGGTCGCTTTGCTTTCTTGTAATCTTTCGCTCGCACGACTGACAAAATCTGGAACCACCGAACTGGACTTCATATGAATGCTCATATTTCTAAAGACCCCTTGCATGGCGTGACGCTCGAAATGCAGATCAATGCCCTGGTTGATCGTTATGGTTGGGCTGAACTTGGCCAACGGATAAACATCAACTGTTTTAAAAATGAACCGAGCGTTAAATCCAGTTTGAAGTTTCTGCGTCGTACGCCGTGGGCGCGTGCAGAAGTTGAAGCACTGTATCTTGATGCCCTGCATGACGTTGCACCAGCTCCCACCGCTCCTGCTATTGATCCCTGGGCTAACAGCCGCAACAAGAAGAAATAAGAGCAAAATCCGATGTCAGCATCCGGTTTTTTTTCAGGTCATTATCAGAAAAAACTGGCGACTCTCCTCGCCCGTTCCCGCAACACGCTACCGCTAACCAATGTGAAATGGTTTGCTGTACTGGTTGGCAGTATGCTGTTACTTGGCAGTTGCTCTTCACAACCGCCAGGGCCGAAGGTTACCCCTCCCCCCCCGGTAACAACCCCGCAACAGAGCAAAGAGCCAGTTCGTGGTATCTGGCTGGCAACGGTTTCCCGTCTGGACTGGCCGCCGATCTCATCGGTAAACATCAGTTCGCCCGTCATCCGCATTAGCCAGCAGCAGAAAGCGCTGACGGATAAGCTGGATAATCTGAAACGTCTTGGGATCAATACCGTCTTTTTCCAGGTAAAACCGGACGGCACTGCACTGTGGCAATCTAAAATTCTTCCCTGGTCAGACACTCTGACCGGCACCATCGGCCAGGACCCTGGTTACGATCCGTTGCAATTTATGCTCGATGAGGCGCACAAACGCGGGATGAAAGTTCATGCCTGGTTTAACCCCTACCGCGTCTCCGTCAATACGAAGTCTTCAACGGTCGCAGAATTAAACAGCACGCTGTCGCAGAACCCGTCCAGCGTTTATGTTCTGCATCGGGACTGGATCCGTACATCGGGTGAACGTTTTGTACTGGACCCGGGTATTCCTGACGTGCGCGACTGGATAACCAGCATCGTCGCGGAAGTCGTTGAGAATTATCCGGTTGATGGCGTGCAATTTGACGACTACTTCTATACCGAATCGCCGGGTTCGACGCTAAGCGACAGCCAGACTTTCAGAAAGTATGGTCAGGGTTTTGATTCAAAAGCCGACTGGCGACGTCATAACACGCAACGACTGATCGAACAGGTCTCACAGACCATCAAAAAAATTAAGCCTGAAGTGGAGTTTGGTGTTAGTCCTGCAGGCGTGTGGCGTAATCGCTCCCACGATCCGGCAGGCTCCGACACCCGCGGGGCGGCAGCGTATGATGAATCGTATGCCGATACCCGGCGCTGGGTGCAATCAGGTCTGCTGGATTACATTGCACCACAACTGTACTGGCCCTTCGCCCGTGATGCGGCACGTTATGATGTACTGGCTAAATGGTGGGCTGGCGTGGTGAAATCCACCAATACCCGCCTGTATATTGGCGTTGCGCTGTATAAAGTGGGTGAGCCGTCACGAAAAGAACCGGACTGGACGGTACAAGGCGGTGTGCCGGAGTTGAAAAAACAACTCGATCTGAACGAGTCCGAACCGAATATTAATGGCACTATCTTGTTTCGGGAGGACTATCTTAACCAACCGCAAACCCAGGAAGCCGTGACCTATATTCGTGATCGTTGGGGACGCTAAGTGTTGCCGGGGGCTGGTGACCGGAGATAAACGCTGACGTAACGGATAAATTTCCCGATAAACACACCGGCAAACACACCACCGGTAATGATTGCCAACGCGCTCATTACCGGCTGGCGTAAAATTTCGGGAGCGATAGCATTCAATACACCCTGTACATATTTGATGCCAAAGGCCAACATCATGAACGGTAATGCAGAGTAATCTGCCGGGCGATGAATGCTGCGTGGTGCGGTACTGCGTGCCAGACGGTCGGGTTTTATCAACATATAGCCCACAATCGCGCCGCTAATAATACCAACCATCCACTGTAGATACGTGCTGATGGACTGATCGCGGTAAGTGACCAAATCGTAAATATCCCAGAAAAGAAAGAGCGCCGGGATCAGTGCCAGCTTTTCCAGCGTAACGGTAGCGGGTATCCTGGCTTTTATCCCCCGAAATAACAGGAATACCAACAAGACATACACCCACACCGGTGTGTGCACCAGCATCGCGACGACAAACTCATCCATACTCTGGCTCCCGACGTGTTAACCACGTTAAGTGTAGCCTGGTGTTATCCGGGCGCAGACAAAGCACCCGGATACGTTACGTGGGATTCAGGCCGCTGAAGGCTCCGGCAATTTGAATGAGGAAACCAGTAAAGCTAATTGTTCCGCCTCTTCTTTCAGCACCTGGGTTCGTGTGGCGGCATCATCAATCAACGATGCGTTTTGCTGCACGGTGCTGTCCATTTCGGTAACGGCGAGCGTGACTTCGGAAACGCCCTTACGCTGCTCGTCACCAGCGACACGGATTTCCCCCATCAGTTGGCTAACCTGACGCACGTTGTTGACCAGCTCTTCCAGGCGCTCACCTGCGTTGTGGATTTGCTGGCTGCTGCTGCCAACATGTGAGACGGACTCATCGATCAGCGCTTTGATTTCCTGGGCAGCAGTGGCACTGCGCTGTGCCAGTGTACGAACTTCAGATGCGACAACCGCAAATCCTCTGCCTGCATCCCCCGCTCTGGCGGCTTCAACGGCAGCATTCAGCGCCAGAATATTGGTCT
The DNA here is from genome assembly GCF_030332225.1 of Citrobacter sp. Cu233. Lineage (GTDB taxonomy): Bacteria > Pseudomonadota > Gammaproteobacteria > Enterobacterales > Enterobacteriaceae > Citrobacter. The sequence goes on along the minus strand of NZ_JAOWIF010000040.1, from coordinate 109,751 downwards.
GGAATGCGATGCTGTCGATGACGGCTACAATTTCTACCATTCTACCGGACGAGGCACTGACGTTATCCATTGTCGAAATCACACCCTGCATCACGTCCCCACAGCGATTCGCCGTTTGCGCAGTGTTGTCGGAAAGTTCATCTGCCAGTTGCGTGTTGCTCGCATTTTGATGAACGGTCGCATTTAACTGTTCCATCGCTGCCGAGCTCTCTTCCAGCGCGGCCGCCTGTTGAGTAACCCGTGAAGAAAGCTCCATGTTACTGTCGGCCAGACTGACGGCGTTATTGGCTACCACTACGCTACTGCTTCTGACGGTGATCAGAATGGCGGAAATTTTATCGACGAACAGGTTAAAGGCTTCCGCGATATCTGAAATCTCATCTTTACCCCGAACATCCAGACGTCGGGTAAGATCGCCTTCACCCTGTGCGATATCATCGAGTGCGCGACGAGTATCATCGAGACGAGAGATCAAGCGACGCACCACCAGCCATGATCCTACGAGTAACACGGTCATAATCGGGATCAGCACTTCCAGCACATCCTGCATCATGACTTTGGCGAGGCCAACGATGCGCGTTTCCGGTGTCACCAGCCCTACGACCCAGCCAGTATCAGCCATTGGGAACAACATTACGCGTGATGGAGCATTCAGCACGTTGTCGCTTTCAAGCGTGATGGTTTTCACGCCATCAGTCGCACGAAGCGATTTCAGCCCGGCTTCCACCGGGGCCAGCCAGTGTGCGCTTTGCGCCAGATCGCTAAAGGTTTTGTATTTTGTCTGATCGGCCTGGGGGAAATAGAGGATCTGCCCCTGTTTATCAACCACAAATGCGTAGCCACCGGTGCTGTTGCCCTGCTGCTGCATAAAGGTCGCAACGTTATCCAGACGAATATCGGTGGTGGCCACACCGGCAAACTTGCCGGCTAGTTGATACGGAATACTGCACGTCACCATGTTCACGCCGGAACTGGCATCCTGGTAAACATCCGACCACAGGCAACTGTTCTGTGAGTGACCTTTAGCATGCTGATACCAACTTTCATTGTGATAACCGGCGGATCCTTCGGCATTATAATCATTCGAAAAATCAAGCTTACCCTCAGCATTACGCGCCCAGAAAAAGCTACGTTTCTCTACTCCCGGGGTGAACGCGTTGGGCTCTGGCCAGATCCCGCCGCCGGTAATAATTGAGTGGCTGTCTTCGCCTATCAGGTGTGGAACCACGCTTTGATACAAAGACTCATCATTAGGCAGTACTTCGGCCAGTCGTGACAGACTGACGGTTTCGCCCTCGATACGAGAGAGCACAGTACTCAGTTGACGGGTTAAACCTTGCCCTGTCTCTTCTATCAGGGCGGTATTGATTTCAACGACGCGTGGCTGACCACGCCAGAGCATAATTGCAACAATAACAAGGGTGGTCACCGCAAGCAGCAGGATGCCGCCAATGGTTAACCGCGTTGAAATACGAGTAGGATACCAGGCCATACAAACTCCTTCTGCAAAAGGCTAACTTTTACCCAGTATCGGCACAGGAGTTTATATCTTTATAACGTTTTCTTAAGTATTACAAAATAAATAAGTGACGTTGTCACAAATAGCAAAACCCAGCACTCTGGCTGGGTTTTAATACATGCTTAATCTTATTTAGATAATTCTTTTTTGATTTCTTCTTTTATTTTGCTTAATTCACTTTGCGGATGTTTTTTGCAAAGTTCAACGGTCAGAGGCACAGCTGTAGTGATAGTTTCGTTATAGTCTACGAAGTCGCCGCCTTTGAAGTCTTCGTCTTCATTCAGCACCCAGAAAGCAACCGGAGCCATAGTTTGCGGGTTCAAATCAATAAACTCCTGGCAGCTCATGCCTTTCGGAGTGACTTCAGTTTTAGCGTTATCAGTTGCTGCATTGACGCTTACACTGGTTAACAGCGCTGCGACCAGGATGCCTGCTGTAGAAAGGGAGAATTTATTCATTGTAGTACTCCATTTATAATCCAGATAATATCTACACTTGCGCTTTAAACCGTTAATGTAGTTCGCAAAAAATAATACTCCCACAGTCAGAAGAATAAAGATTACGGCCATTGATATGGCTGAAATTTATATTTCACATTACTAATTCTGATGTCTGATAAGAAATGTTGCACACAATGTGATCGTTACGACGAAATCAGCAGATTCATCCCTCACTTACCCTACCGTTGCACCAAAACTGAACTACGCTGCACAAATGTTGATCATTAGTTAATGAAAATTGATGTTTTTTAACAAAGAGTCCCGACGCGGCGCTGTCGCCGACCTGGCACGCGTCCTGCATTGTTAATCCGGTAACAGTGAAGCGGTATCTGACAAACAACTAACAGCGAGATGGTAATGACATCAAAACCTGAGTTATTTGCCCGCATAGAACAGACCTTTAGCCAGCTAACGCCCAGCGAAAAGCGCGTTGCCGGTTGGTTGTTAGCGCACGCTGCACAGATCCCTTTTGAAACGGCAGACGGCATCGCAAAAGCAGCAGGAACCAGTGGCATTACCGTCGGGCGTTACCTGCGTAAACTCGGTTTTCGTAACCTGGAAGATGCGAAAGCCAGCCTGCGTGAAATACCCGTTATTCCCTATCAGCCCTGGGGAATGAACGAGCGCCTGGACTCCTGGCACCAGCAGCAAGATCTACCTGACCGCGTACAACAGTCGCTGTTGCTGGAAATTGACGCTATCACCTACGTCTACCAACTGGCGCAAAGCGAGACTTTTTTACGTATCGCGCAGCAATTGGCGCAGGCAGAAGCCGTTTATATTCTTGGGATCCAGTCCACCCGCGGGATCGCCAACGCCTTTTTTAGCCATCTGGAATATCTGCGCCCGAAAGTGAGTTACTCCGAAGGACTTTCCGGTAGCTGGGTTGAGTCGCTGAACTCGGGATTCAATCAACCTTATGTCGTGATCACCGATACACGCGCTTACTCGGCGACATCCCGACAGTATTGCCGTGTTGCCAGTGAGCGCGGCATTCCTCTCGCGTTAATCACGGATGTATGGTGCCCCTGGGCTAGAGACTATTCCATTGATTTACTTCAGGTGAAAACGGACACCGGGCACTTCTGGGATTCACTTGCTCCGGTGAGTTGCCTGTTCAACTTATTACTCTCCGCGGTGGTCGCGCAACTGGGCGACTCCCTCGCGGGACGCCTGCAAACTAATCGCCAGTTACAACAACAATTTGGTCAATTCGAACAGTAAACAGGAAACGTGCTATGTCAGAAACCCCAGAACTGGTCGATTTGTCGGTGATATTCCCGTCACTGCATATCGATCTGAAATACGCTACAGCCGATAACATTACCGGCGCGCCTATCTACCGGGAAGCGCGCTGTCTGCTGCATTCCGAGGCCGTCACTGCGCTGGCCAAAAGCATCAGCATCGCGCAGCTGGCGGGTTTGTCATTGGTGGTGTATGACGCGTACCGCCCACAGCAGGCGCAAGCGATACTGTGGAATGCCTGTCCTGACCCGCAGTATGTGGTAGATGTGGCGATCGGCTCGAATCACAGCCGGGGTACGGCCATTGACGTCACGCTGATGGACGCTCACGGTGATATTCTCGATATGGGAGCCGGTTTTGATGAAATGCATGACCGTTCCCATGCCTGGCACCCTTCAGTTCCTCCGGCTGCGCAGCGTAATCGACTGCTGCTCAATGCCATCATGTTCGGCGGCGGTTTTGTCGGCATCAACAGCGAGTGGTGGCATTTCGAACTGCCGAATGCCGCGCGTTACCCGCTGCTTGACGATCAAATATCTTGTTACACTGTCACGTCAATAACAACACAACATCCCCTTTAATTCTGGAGCCTGGTTATGAAGACTACACCTGCGTTAACCTCGTTTTTTCGCCCCGCTCTGTTAGCCGTTGCGCTGGCGGTCGCCTTGCCTGCCGCACAGGCCGCCGTCCCTAAAGATATGCTGGTTATCGGCAAAGCCGCCGATCCACAAACGCTCGACCCTGCTGTAACAATCGATAACAACGACTGGACGGTGACTTATCCCTCATATCAACGTTTGGTTCAGTACAAAACAGAGGGCGGCAAAGGTTCCACGGAAGTTGAAGGAGATTTGGCCAGCGGCTGGAAAGCGTCTGATGATCAAAAAGAATGGACCTTTACCCTGAAAAGCGATGCTAAATTCGCCGACGGCACGCCAGTGACAGCTGATGCAGTAAAACAATCTTTTGAGCGTCTGCTCAAGATCGGCCAAGGGCCGGCTGAGGCATTTCCGAAAGATCTGAAAGTTGATGCCATCGACAACAACACGGTGAAATTTACCCTTAGCCAACCATTCGCGCCGTTCTTATATACGCTGGCAAATGACGGCGCCTCAATTATCAACCCGGCGATCTTAAAAGAGCATGCCGCGGATGATGCTCGTGGATTCCTGGCACAAAATACGGCCGGGTCCGGTCCCTTCATGTTGAAGAGCTGGCAAAAAGGACAACAACTGGTACTGGTGCCCAACCCACATTATTCCGGTCCCAAACCCACGTTTAAACGCGTATCGGTCAAAATCATCGGAGAAAGCGCTTCCCGTCGTTTGCAACTGTCCCGGGGCGATATTGATATCGCCGATGCACTCCCTGTTGACCAGCTTGCTGCCCTCAAACAGGAAGGTAAAGTCAACGTGGCGGATTACCCGTCGCTGCGCGTGACTTACCTGTACCTGAACAACAGCAAAGCGCCGCTCAACCAGGTGGATTTACGCCGCGCCATCTCATGGGCCACTGATTATAAGGGGATGGTGAACGGGATCCTCAGCGGCAACGGTAAGCAGATGCGTGGTCCGATCCCTGAGGGCATGTGGGGCTTTGATGAAAAAGCAATGCAGTACAGCTTTGATGAAGCGAAAGCAAAAGAAGCATTAGGTAACGTTGCCAACAAACCCGAAACCCTGAGCTTCCTGTATTCCGATAACGATCCTAACTGGGAGCCGATTGCGCTCTCCACTCAGGCCAGCCTCGGCAAGTTAGGCATTAAGGTGAAACTGGAAAAACTGGCGAATGCCACCATGCGCGATCGCGTCGGTAAAGGTGACTATGACATTGCCATCGGTAACTGGAGCCCAGACTTTGCTGACCCGTACATGTTCATGAACTACTGGTTTGAGTCGGATAAGAAAGGCTTACCAGGTAATCGTTCATTCTATGAAAACAGTGAGGTCGATAAGCTGCTGCGCAGTGCGCTGGCCACTACCGACCAGGTCGCCAGAACCAATGATTACCAGCAGGCGCAAACCATTGTCATTGATGAAGCGGCCTACGTCTATTTATTCCAGAAGAACTATCAGCTGGCGATGAATAAAGACGTCAAAGGTTTTGTCTTCAACCCCATGCTGGAACAGGTTTTCAACATCGCCACCATGAGTAAATAAGCCACGTTAATGCGGAGCCGATTTGGCTCCGCAAGGGGAAGCCAATGACGTTCTGGAGCATTTTACGCCAGCGATGCTGGGGACTTATCCTGGTGGTTGCCGGTGTCTGTGTGATCACTTTTATTATTTCGCACCTGATCCCGGGCGACCCCGCACGGCTGCTGGCCGGCGATCGCGCCAGCGATGAAATTGTCGAAAATATTCGCCAACAGCTGGGACTGAATCAGCCGCTGTATATTCAGTTTTTCCGTTACGTCAGCGATATTTTTCAGGGTGATTTAGGCACGTCCATTCGCACCGGCCGTCCGGTGCTGGATGAACTGCGCGTCTTCTTCCCCGCCACGCTTGAACTGGCCTTCTGCTCTCTGCTGCTGGCGCTTATCATCGGTATCCCGCTGGGTATCCTGTCTGCTGTCTGGCGCAACCGCTGGCTCGACCATCTTGTGCGTCTGATGGCGATTACTGGTATTTCGACCCCGGCATTCTGGTTGGGCCTCGGTGTTATCGTGCTGTTTTATGGCCATTTGCAGATTTTACCCGGCGGCGGACGGCTTGATGACTGGCTCGATCCCCCCACGCACGTCACCGGTTTCTATCTGGTTGATGCGTTGCTGGAAGGCAACGCCGAGGTCTTTTTCAATGCGCTGCAGCACCTGATCCTGCCGTCACTGACGCTGGCCTTTGTGCACCTGGGCATTGTCGCCCGACAGATTCGCTCCGCCATGCTGGAACAACTGAGCGAAGATTATATCCGTACCGCGCGTGCCAGTGGTTTACCGGGGTGGTACATCATTTTGTGTTATGCGCTGCCGAATGCGTTGATTCCGTCGATAACCGTGCTGGGTTTGGCCCTGGGCGATCTGCTTTATGGTGCGGTACTGACCGAAACGGTCTTTGCCTGGCCAGGCATGGGCGCCTGGGTTGTGACCTCCATTCAGGCGCTCGATTTCCCGGCAGTAATGGGATTTGCCGTGGTGGTCTCTTTTGCGTATGTACTGGTCAACCTGGTGGTGGATCTCCTTTACCTGTGGATTGACCCGCGAATCGGACGTGGAGGTGCACAGTGATGCTCACACAAGAAACACCCGCACCATCACCAGCGACCCGCCGCCGTTTTGACTGGGCAAAACTATTCTGGATGATGAAGAGCAGTCCGCTGACGCTGATTGGCGGCGTCATTATTGTACTGATGCTACTGTTAATGGTGCTATCTCCGTGGATCACCCCTTACGATCCTAACGCCATCGATCTGACCGCACGCCTGTTACCACCGTCGGCCATCCACTGGTTTGGTACCGATGAAGTGGGTCGTGATCTGTTCAGTCGCGTCCTGGTCGGAAGTCAGCAGTCAATTGTTGCCGGTCTGGTGGTAGTCGGTATCGCTGGCGGGCTGGGCTCGCTGTTGGGATGTCTGTCTGGCGTGATGGGCGGACGTGCCGATGCGATCATCATGCGTATGATGGATGTTATGCTGTCCATTCCTTCGCTGGTACTGACAATGGCACTGGCCGCCGCATTAGGGCCAAGCCTGTTCAACGCCATGCTGGCGATTGCGATTGTACGTATTCCTTTCTATGTACGCCTCGCGCGCGGTCAAACGTTGGTCGTTCGTCAGTTTACTTATGTACAGGCCGCGCGAACCTATGGTGCATCACGCTGGCATCTGATCAGCTGGCATATTTTACGCAATTCACTTCCCCCGCTGATTGTGCAGGCATCACTGGATATTGGCAGTGCGATCCTGATGGCCGCCACGCTCGGATTTATTGGGCTCGGCGCCCAACAACCCAGCGCTGAATGGGGCGCAATGGTGGCGATTGGTAGAAACTACGTACTTGACCAGTGGTGGTATTGCGCATTTCCTGGTGCCGCCATTCTGATTACCGCCGTGGGCTTTAATCTCTTTGGTGATGGTATTCGCGATCTGCTGGATCCGAAAGCCGGAGGAAAACAGTCATGACACAACCTGTCCTGGAGATCGAGAATTTACACCTGAGCTTCCCCGGTTATAAAGCGGATGTGCATGCGCTGAATCATGTGTCGCTGCATATCAACCGGGGTGAAATTGTCGGCGTGGTCGGCGAGTCTGGCTCAGGGAAATCCGTCACGGCCATGCTCGCCATGCGTCTGTTACCCGAAGGAAGCTATCGTATCCATCAGGGGCGCGTTACGCTGTTGGGTGAAGATGTTTTAAATGCCAGCGAAAAAAAGATGCGCCAGTGGCGCGGCCAACGCGTGGCGATGATTTTCCAGGAGCCGATGACGGCGTTGAATCCCACACGACGAATCGGCCAACAAATGGTGGAGGTCATTCGTCACCATCAGGCATTGAGCCGCACGGATGCCCGGCAAAAAGCCATCGCCTTACTGGAAGAAATGCAAATCCCGGATGCCCCGGAAGTGATGTCCCGCTTCCCGTTTGAGCTTTCTGGTGGTATGCGTCAGCGCGTGATGATTGCGCTCGCGTTTTCCTGCGAGCCAGACCTGATCATTGCCGATGAACCCACCACCGCGCTGGATGTCACGGTACAGCTTCAGGTACTGCGATTACTGAAGCTTAAAGCGCGGGCCAGCGGTACCGCCGTGTTGTTTATCAGCCATGATATGGCCGTCGTCTCGCAATTGTGTGACCGGTTATACGTTATGTATGCCGGGAGCGTGATTGAAAGCGGCCCGACGCAAACCGTTATTCAGCACCCCACGCATCCCTACTCTATTGGCCTCCTGAAATGTGCGCCTGAGCACGGTGAACCGCGTGCTTTGCTCCCCGCCATTCCGGGTACCGTACCGAATTTAACCTGTTTACCTGGCGGATGCGCATTCCGCGAGCGCTGCTTTGCCGCGGGGCCTCGCTGTGAAGAAACACCTGATTTATGCAGCCAGGGCGGTGCGGATCAACAATCCGCCTGCTGGTATCCACAACTGGAGACGACACATGTCTGATATTTTACTGGATCTGCAGGATGTTCATATCAACTTCCCCGCGCGAAAAAACTGGCTCGGCAAAGTAACAGAGCGCGTGCATGCACTCAACGGTCTGGATTTACAAATCCGCCAGGGGGAAACGCTGGGGATTGTTGGCGAATCCGGCTGTGGTAAAAGTACGCTGGCACAACTGCTGATGGGGATGCTAAAACCGAGCCAGGGGCACTATTCTTGCGGCGGAGGCAAACAACACAACGGTATGCAGATGGTCTTTCAGGACCCGCTTTCATCCCTGGATCCACGCTTGCCGGTATGGAGAATTATCACTGAGCCGGTATGGATCCAAAAGCGCAGCCCTGAACGCGAACGCCGCGCCCTGGCCGAGGATTTGGCTCGACAGGTAGGGATTCGCCCGGAATACCTCGATCGCCTGCCGCATGCATTTTCTGGCGGGCAGCGCCAGCGTATTGCCATCGCCCGCGCGCTGTCATCGTCACCGGATGTGATCGTCCTTGATGAGCCGACGTCGGCACTGGATATTTCGGTACAGGCGCAAATCCTCAATCTGCTGGTTGCATTGCAGGCACGCCGGAATCTGACGTTTGTGCTGATATCGCATAACGTATCGGTCGTACGGCATATGAGCGACCGTGTGGCGGTGATGTATCTTGGGCAAATTGTCGAGCTGGGCGATGCGCAGCAGGTTCTCTCGCATCCGGCGCATCCTTACACCCGTCTGTTACTGGATTCGGTGCCTAAAACGGGTACGCCACTGGCTGAGGACCTGGTCCTGCGTAAAACCGAACTTCCCGGCAACAGAACGCTACCGCAAGGCTGTTTTTTCCGCGACAGATGCCCGCTGGCAACCCACGGATGCGAAAAAAAACAGACATTACTGAAAAATGAAGCCGGGCGGGAAGTTCGCTGTTGGCGCACCATTGATATCTGCTGACTGCGCATTTTCAGGCGAGATACGCCTTTTTCAGCGCATCCACCAGCATTCCCGACGCGGTTGATAATTTATGGTGTGCCGAACGCAGCACCCCGATCCGCCGCTGGATCACGGGACTGTCAAGCTCTATACAGGTTGCGCCAAGCTCCGTCATTTGTGTTCGACACAGTGCGGGAACTGCGCTGCCGCCTAATCCGTTTGCCACCATACGGCCAACGGTCACCAGTTGATGGCTTTCCAGCGCCACGTCCAGCGTATGTCCGCTTTGCACCAGTTGTTCTTCCAGCATCAGGCGCACGGCAGATGGACGTTGCAGCGTAATAAAATCCAGCGTCAGCAATTCGCGCCACGCAATACGCTCTCGCCCCGCCAGCCTGGACGTTGGCGGGACGATCGCCACAAAACGTTCGACACCGAGCGGCGTGAAGTGCAGTTGCCCTGAATAATCAGGCTCGAAGGCGATCCCCATCTCCACCCGCCCTTCACTCACCATTTCAATGACCTGCTCGTTTATGACATCGTGAACCGTCACGTTAATCCCGGAATAGCAATCCCGAAAGGTTTTCAGTACCTGTGGCAAGACGTTAGCCGCAAACGAAGGCATGGCAGCAATAGAGATTTTTCCGCGTTGCAACGTAAAGCGCTGACGCATCGCTTCTTCAGTATTCTCCCAATCAGCAAGCAGTTGCCGCCCCATATTCAGCAGCGTTTCGCCCTCCTGTGTCAGGGTGACTTTGCGCGTCGTGCGCAGCAGTAAGGCCCCGCCCAGCGAGTCCTCAAGTCCTTTAATCGCCAGGCTTAACGCAGGCTGCGACATATTCAGTCGTTCACTGGCATGAGCAAAATTCAGAGTGTGAGCTACCGCTAAAAACGCGCGTAACTGTTTGATGCTCATTCCCATTTCGCATTCCTTTAACCTATTGAATACCTTTAATTAACATTAAATTGATAAAAAAACCCAATGAGTGAGTCACAAATTTAAAATTAACAAATCATTTTTCACCCCCAATGATGTCGGCAAGGACAACTGGAGGGACAAGTGTATGGCTGGACTGGATAAACGTGTCGCCACGTATCAAGAGGCGCTGGCTGGGCTGACCGACAACATGACGCTGCTGGCTGGCGGTTTTGGCTTATGCGGCATTCCTGAAAACCTGATTGCCGAAGTACGCCGTCGGGAGGTTCAGGGATTGACTGTCGTCTCAAACAACTGCGGCGTGGATGGTTTTGGCCTCGGTGTGCTGCTGGAAACACGCCAGGTACGTAAAGTGGTGGCGTCCTATGTTGGCGAAAATGCGCTGTTTGAAAAGCAGGTACTGAGCGGTGAACTGGAAGCCATTCTGACCCCGCAGGGCACGCTGGCTGAGCAGTTACGTGCCGGTGGCGCAGGGATCCCGGCGTTTTTCACCGCCACGGGATACGGTACACCCGTCGCCGAAGGCAAAGAGGTCCGTGAATTTGACGGACGTCCTTACATCATGGAACAGGCGATTACGGGTGATTTTGCGCTGGTCAAAGGCTGGAAAGCCGACTGGTACGGCAACGTTATCTACCGCCACACTGCCCAGAACTTTAATCCGCTGATGGCTGCCGCCGGACGCATTACCGTCGTGGAAGTTGAAGAAATTGTTCCTCCCGGTGAACTGGACCCCGCGGCGATTCATACCCCCGGAATTTTCGTCAACCGCATCATTCAGGGGCAGTTTGAAAAACGCATTGAACAACGCACCCTGCGCCAGAAAGGAGCCTGACCATGTTAACACGTGAACAAATGGCGATGCGTGTCGCCCGGGAACTGCGCGACGGTTATTACGTCAACCTCGGGATCGGCATTCCAACCTTAGTGGCCAACTATATCCCCGATGGTATGGACGTGATGCTGCAGTCGGAGAACGGTTTGCTCGGCATGGGCCCGTTTCCGACCGAAGACGAACTGGATGCCGACATGATCAACGCCGGAAAACAGACCGTGACGGCACGTAAAGGCGCGGCAATTTTCGATTCAGCACAGTCTTTCGCCATGATCCGTGGCGGCCATGTCGACCTGACGGTGCTTGGCGCATTTGAGGTGGACACCAATGGCAACATTGCGTCGTGGATGATCCCCGGAAAGATGGTGAAAGGCATGGGCGGCGCAATGGACCTGGTGGCCGGGGCTGAAAACATCATTGTGGTCATGACTCATGCGTCCAAAAACGGGGAGTCCAAGCTGCTCCCCGCCTGCACCCTGCCATTAACCGGCGTGGGCTGCATTAAACGCGTGCTTACCGACCTGGCACTACTGGAGATCGCCAACGGCGCATTCATCCTGCGCGAACGTGCGCCGGGCATCAGCGTCGAGGAGATTGTTGCCAGGACCGCGGGAAAACTGATCGTTCCCGACAGTGTGCCCGAAATGCAATTCAACTGAGGATCTGACCATGCAGGATGTTGTTATTGTCGCGGCAACGCGCACACCCATTGGCAGTTTCCACGGGACGCTGGCACCACTCAGTGCCGTGGAACTGGGGGCGGTGGTGATCCGCTCTCTGTTGGAAAAAACCGCCGTCGCACCGGAGCAAATTGACGAGGTGATCCTGGGACAGGTTCTGACGGTGGGCAGCGGTCAGAATCCGGCCAGACAGACAGCATTACGGGCTGGCTTGCCAGTGACAGTCCCTGCGCTAACCATCAATCTGGTATGTGGTTCAGGTCTTAAAGCGGTGCAACAGGCGGTGCAGGCTATCCGCTGTGGTGATGCGGACATCGTCATTGCCGGCGGTCAGGAAAGCATGAGCAATGCGCCCTATTTTCTCGACGGCGCACGCTCGGGCTTGCGTCTGGGTCACGCCAGTCTGAAAGACAGCGTGGTACATGATGGACTGTGGGATGCGTTCAACGACTACCACATGGGCATTACGGCTGAAAACCTGGCAGATAAATTTGTTATCAGCCGCGAACAACAGGATGCCTTTGCGCTGCAGTCTCAGCAGAAAGCCGCAGCGGCAATTGAAGCCGGTCGATTCACTGCAGAAATCACGCCAGTCAGCGTTCCACAAGGGAAAAAACCACCACGTTTGGTTGAGCGTGATGAACAGCCACGCCCGGATACTCAGGCTGAGAAACTGGCACAACTGAAACCGGCTTTTCGCCCTGGTAATGGCACGGTCACCGCAGGAAATGCCTCATCAATCAACGACGGCGCGGCGGCGGTGATGCTGATGAGCGCCGCCAGGGCGGCAACGCTCAACCTGCCGATACTGGCCCGGGTCGCGGGTTACGCTGTTTCCGGTGTCGACCCGTCTATCATGGGTATTGGCCCGGTCGAAGCCTCGCTCCAATGTCTGAAACGCGCCGGGTGGACACTCAATGACGTTGATCTTATCGAAGCTAACGAAGCATTTGCCGCACAGGCGCTGGCGGTGGGTGAAGCCCTGAACTGGGACAGCAACAAAGTTAACGTCAACGGCGGTGCGATTGCGCTGGGTCATCCGATTGGCGCCTCTGGCTGCCGCATTCTGGTGACCCTGTTACATGAAATGGCGCGCAGCAACGCGACCAAAGGACTGGCCACATTGTGCGTGGGGGGCGGTCAGGGGGTCGCGCTGGCGGTAGAGCGTTCAACAGGAGAACAGCATGCAAAATAATCACTTTAGCGTCCTGGGCGCGGGTTTAATGGGCGTCGGCATTGCCACCCATTTTGCCCGTTTTGGCCATGATATCTGGTTATTTGATACCGATAGCGACCGGATTGCTGAAATTAACGCCGTTGCCAGTAGCATTCTCGATGAGCTGATCGCGACTGACCAGTTTCACGCAGAGGAAAAAGCGTCAGTTCTGAGTCGCCTGCACGGTACGACCTCGCTGCAGGATATCGCCACCGCGCAATTACTGATTGAAGCGATCCCGGAACGACTCGAGCTTAAGCACGCACTGTATGCACAACTGGAAGCATTGATCGCCCCAGATGCGGTGATTGCCAGTAATACCAGCGGTCTGCCGCCGGATGCGCTGGCAGAAAAACTCACCCACCCCGAACGGTTGCTGATCGCCCATTTCTGGCACCCACCACACTTTATTCCGCTGGTTGAAATTGTGCCGGGTTCAGCAACGAAACCAGAATATCTCAGCGAGTTGCAACGTCTGTTGCTCTCGATGCAACTGGAAGCGGTGGTGCTCGATCGCGCCGCACCGGGGTTTGTCGGCAACCGCTTGCAATTCGCACTGCTGCGTGAAGCGCTGCATATCGTCAAAAGCGGGATCGCCAGCGCGGAAGTGGTGGACCAGGTGATGCGTGCGTCTCTCGGACGTCGCTATGCGATGGTCGGCCCGCTGGAAGCGGCAGATATGACCGGACTGTCCACCGTGCAGGACATTTGCCGCCATCTGCTCCCGGAGCTGGCCACCGGCAGCGACATGATGTCACTTGTTGCTGACAAGGTTGCCAACGGCGACACCGGCTTGCGTAGTGGTCAGGGTTTTTATCGCTGGGATGATCCGCGCAAGGAATACATCCAGCAACGCAGAGAGCATCAGTTGCGCTTTGCCCTGAAACCGTAATTTCACTTTCTGTACCCCACTATAATAATAAGGAGTCATGATGAGTGTATTAATCGCCCTGGCAGCGCTGGGCCTGCTGATGCTGGCAGCCTATCGCGGATACAGCGTTATCCTGTTTGCCCCCATCGCGGCATTAGGTGCTGTTCTGCTGACTGAACCCAGTGCCGTCGGCCCCGCCTTCACCGGTCTGTTTATGGAAAAAATGGTCGGTTTTGTAAAGCTATACTTTCCGGTGTTCTTGCTGGGAGCGGTGTTTGGCAAGTTAATCGAGTTATCCGGTTTTTCCCGTTCGATCGTTGCTGCTGCCATTAATATTCTCGGGCGACGCCATGCAATCCCGGTCATTGTGCTGGTATGTGCTCTGCTGACCTACGGTGGCGTGTCATTGTTCGTGGTCGCCTTTGCAGTGTATCCGTTCGCGGCTGAACTGTTCCGTCAAAGTAATATCCCCAAACGACTGATCCCGGCAACCGTCGCGCTGGGGGCATTCTCCTTCACGATGGATGCCCTGCCGGGCACGCCGCAGATCCAGAACATTATCCCGACCAGCTTTTTTGGCACCAACGCCTGGGCTGCCCCCTGGCTGGGGCTGATAGGATCGCTGTTTATAATCTTTGTGGGCCTGATTTATCTTGAGCGTCAGCGTCGCAAAGCGCAGGCAAAAAACGAAGGCTATGGCACTGAACTGTTAAACGAGCCGGAAACACCGGATAACATTAACCTGCCAAACCCGATTATTGCGATTTCTCCGCTGATTCTGGTCGGTGTATTTAACCTGCTGTTTACCCGTTGGATCCCGGAGTTTTACGGCGCGACGCATCAACTGGAGCTGCCGGGCCTTGCCAAGCCAATTACCACCGAAGTTGGGAAGATCACCGCTATCTGGGCGGTGGAGGCCGCGCTGATTGCCGGGATTTTGCTGGTAGTCATTTTTGGTTTCCGCAATATTAAAGGTCGCCTGGCGGAAGGCAGCCGAACGGCGGTTGGCGGTGCGATCCTTGCCGCCATGAATACCGCGTCAGAATACGGTTTTGGCGCGGTTATCGCCGCCCTGCCGGGATTCCTGGTATTGTCAAAAGCACTGGCGGCAATTCCCGACCCGTTGCTCAATGAAGCCATCAGCATTACCACTCTGGCCGGGATCACCGGTTCGGCATCCGGCGGGATGAGTATTGCGCTTGCGGCCATGTCCGATACGTTTATTGCTGCCGCACATGCCGCCAATATTCCACTTGAAGTCTTCCACCGCGTCGCATCGATGGCCAGCGGCGGCATGGATACCCTGCCGCATAACGGGGCAGTCATTACGTTGTTAGCCATCACGGGCTTAAGCCACCGTCAGGCGTACGGCGGGATTTTTGCCATCACCGTAATCAAAAGCCTGGCCGTACTGTTTGTTATCGGCGTCTTCTACACCACAGGAATCGTTTAAGGAGAATCATCATGAACTTAACGGGTAAAACCGCTCTGGTTACCGGATCAACCAGCGGTATCGGTTTAGGTATCGCTCAGGTACTGGCACAAGCAGGAGCCACCCTGATTCTCAACGGTTTCGGTGATGTTGAGGCGGCGAAAGATGCCGTGGCGCAGTATGGCAAAACGCCGGGGTATCACGGTGCGGATCTCAGTGATGAAACACAAATTTCCGAGATGATGCGTTACGCTGAAAGTGAGTTTGGCGGCGTGGATATTCTGGTCAACAACGCGGGGATCCAGCACGTTTCGCCGCTGGAAACTTTTCCAGTTGATAAGTGGAATGCGATCATCGCGATAAACCTGTCCTCTGTTTTCCACACCACCCGTCTGGCGCTGCCCGGGATGCGTCAGCGCAACTGGGGACGCATCATTAATATCGCCTCTGTACATGGGCTGGTGGCCTCAAAAGAGAAATCGGCGTATGTCGCAGCCAAGCACGGCGTGGTGGGTTTAACCAAGACCACGGCGCTGGAAACGGCGCAGACTGGCGTGACCTGTAACGCACTGTGTCCTGGCTGGGTGCTGACCCCGCTGGTCCAGCAGCAGATCGACAAGCGTATTGCTGATGGTGCAGAGCCCGCTGCGGCACGCGATGCCTTACTGGCAGAAAAGCAGCCGTCACGCGAGTTTGTCACGCCGGAACAGTTGGGGGAGCTGGCACTATTTCTGTGCTCAGACGGTGCGGCGCAGGTGCGCGGCGTGGCGTGGAATATGGACGGTGGTTGGGTGGCGCAGTAAGTTATGCCTGCCGGATGCAGCATCGCATCCGGCAGGTAGCCATCAGGATTTCAACTGGTAATCCAGCGTGATTTCCGCGTTCAGAACCTGCGATACCGGACAACCGGCTTTCGCCTTCTGAATAATACCGTCAAAGGTTGCGGCATCAATGCCAGGCACGGCGACTTCACTGTGCAGCGCCACTTTGGTGATCGCAAAACCGGCATCCACCTTATCCAGAGAAACATCGGCCGTGGTATCAATGGCATCTGGGGTAAATCCCGCTTCGCCCAGCATAAGCGAAAGCGCCATCGAGAAGCAGGCGGCATGGGCCGCGCCAATCAACTCTTCAGGATTGGTGCCTTTGACGCCTTCAAATCGTGTATTAAACCCATACGGTTGCTGATTCAACACACCACTTTCGGTCGACACGGTCCCTTTACCGTGTTTAATGCCGCCTTCCCAGTGGGCCTGACCTTTCTTATGGATAGTCATTACCGCTCTCCTGTGTTGTCATCGGAGTAACAAGTATAGGACGCCTGGGAAAAAACATGACACATGCGGGATAGTCCTGCATTTAGCGCTTAAGCATTGACCTTTCGGAGAAAATGACCGACCATCCAGAAAGCCGCATTTTTAAACATCGGCTTTCTATCAGGTTGTATTTCGTCCGTTCTTACGCGGGCTCGCCCTTGAAACCAGTAACAGGATTAAGGAGTTAGAATGAAATCGAACCGTCAGGCCCGTCATATTCTTGGACTGGACCACAAAATCTCCAATCAACGTAAAGTCGTGACCGAAGGCGACAAATCCAGCGTGGTCAACAATCCTACCGGAAGAAAACGCCGCGCTGACAGCAAGTAGTTTCCCGCACGACATACTGATTAACGAGATAAACACCATTGCAACCGCAGTGGTGTTTTTGCTTATAAAACCCCTTAACCCATTCACAATGCTTTATACTTCGCCCGTTTCCCTGGCAGACAGGCCACATACGATCATAAAGAGTGCCAGGGACGGTTATTCAAAAAAGAGTGAGTGACATGGAAAACGAAACTAAAAAACTGCGTTCCCTTTACATCCCTTACGCTGGCCCGGTACTGCTTGAGTTTCCCCTTCTGAACAAAGGGAGTGCCTTCAGCATCGAAGAACGCCGTAACTTCAACCTGCTGGGGTTACTGCCGGAAGTTGTCGAGTCTATTGAAGAACAGGCTGAACGTGCCTGGATCCAATATCAGGGATTCAAAACAGAAATCGACAAACATATCTACCTGCGCAACATCCAGGACACCAACGAAACCCTGTTCTACCGACTGGTACATAATCATCTTGATGAGATGATGCCGGTCATCTACACCCCAACGGTGGGGGCGGCCTGTGAGCGTTTTTCCGAGATCTACCGTCGTGCACGCGGCGTGTTTATCTCGTACCAGAACCGTCACAACATGGACGATATTCTGCAAAACGTCCCGAACCACAATATCAAAGTCATCGTTGTCACCGACGGTGAACGCATCCTTGGTCTTGGCGATCAGGGTATCGGCGGCATGGGTATCCCGATCGGTAAGCTGTCTCTGTACACCGCCTGCGGTGGGATTAGTCCGGCGTACACGCTGCCCGTGGTGCTGGACGTGGGGACCAACAACCAGCAATTGCTGAACGATCCGCTGTATATGGGTTGGCGTAACCCGCGCATTACTGATGATGAATACTACGAATTCGTCGATGAGTTCATCCAGGCCGTGAAGCATCGCTGGCCGGACGTACTGCTGCAATTCGAAGACTTCGCGCAGAAAAACGCCATGCCGTTGCTGAATCGCTATCGCGACGAAATTTGCTCATTCAACGATGATATTCAGGGTACTGCGGCGGTCACAGTGGGAACGCTGATTGCAGCCAGCCGCGCGGCCGGCAGCCAGTTGAGCGAACAGAACATTGTTTTCCTTGGGGCCGGTTCTGCAGGTTGCGGGATAGCCGAACAGATCATCGCGCAAATCCAGCGTGAAGGATTGAGCGAAGAAGCCGCGCGTCAACGCGTGTTTATGGTCGATCGCTTTGGCCTGTTAACCGATAAAATGCCAAACTTGCTCTCCTTCCAGACTAAGCTGGTGCAAAAACGCGAGAACCTGCAGCACTGGGATACGCAGGAAGATGTGCTGTCACTGCTTGATGTTGTTCGTAACGTCAAGCCAGACATCCTGATCGGCGTTTCCGGGCAGACGGGCCTGTTTACCGAAGAAATCATCCGTGAGATGCACAAGCATTGTCCGCGTCCGATCGTCATGCCGCTGTCTAACCCGACCTCGCGCGTAGAAGCGACGCCGCAGGATATTATCGCCTGGACCGAAGGTAACGCGCTGGTCGCGACCGGTAGCCCGTTCTCTCCGGTAGTGTGGAAAGATAAGATCTACCCCATTGCCCAGTGTAACAACGCCTATATCTTCCCGGGTATCGGCCTTGGCGTCATTGCCTCAGGTGCTTCACGTATTACCGATGAGATGCTGATGTCAGCAAGTGAAACCCTGGCGCAGTACTCACCGCTGGTACTCAACGGCGAAGGGCTGGTGTTACCGGAGCTGAAAGATATTCAGACCGTTTCCCGCGCCATTGCCTTTGCCGTAGGTAAAATGGCCCAGCAGCAAGGTGTGGCGGTGAAAACGTCTGCCGAAGCGCTGCAACAGGCAATCGACGACAATTTCTGGCAGGCAGAATATCGCGACTACCGTCGTACCTCTATCTGACGAATCACCCGGCGGCGCCTGCCGCCGGATGTTCAACACTTGCACAATTCAGCGACTTGCGATTACACTTTCACCATCGATTAACATTCGGAAAAATATAAGGAGGATACTTATGCTGTACTGTGAACGTTTCATCGTTTCACATGCTTTTGGCGATCGCCTGTGCTCAAGCGTTATCGGTATCGTGCTGCGATAACTTCTGCTTGAGCGAAGCTAACTTCTAAATCCCCTTCTCTCGGGCTTACCGGGTTATCGTCAGCGATGTTTGACGAGGCGTTTTTGCGCCTGTAACTCTTGAGTAAGCAACAATGAGCACATTACTAACCGCACAATCCTTACACGTTGATACGGCATTCGGCACGCTGTTTGACGATCTCACCTTTACGCTGAAAAAAGGCGACCGCATCGGACTTATCGGCTACAACGGCTGCGGAAAAAGCACGCTGTTAAAACTGCTTGATGGCACAATCCCCCCCACCAGTGGAACCATTGCGCAGGCGAATCACTGCCACCTCGCCCGCGTGGAGCAACACTTGCCGGACAATATACTGCCACTTACATTGCAGGAGGCGGTACTGGCCCAACTTCCCGAGTATGAACGCGCCAGCCAGCAGTGGCGGGTTGAAGCGTTGCTCGCCGAAATGGGTTTTACGTCGGAGAATTTTCACCTCACTGCACAGACGCTGAGCGGCGGGCAGCACACGCGCCTACTGTTAGCCCGTGCATTGATGCGCAATCCAGACCTGTTGCTGCTGGATGAGCCGGGAAACCATCTGGATTTGCCCACATTGCTGTGGCTGGAGCAGTTCTTACAGAACTGGTCTGGCAGCTTCGTGGTGGTTTCTCACGACCCGCAGCTGCTGGATGCGGTGACGCACGGAACGTGGATCCTGCGCGATCGCACGTTGCACGCTTTTGATCTTCCCTGTAGCGCGGCGCGCCAGGCGCTGGTAGACAGAGATGCCAGCGACGCCCTGCGCTATAAAGCGGAGCAAAAGGAAATCGATCGCATCACCGCCAGCGCCAAACGTCTGGCTACCTGGGGACGGGTCTACGACAACGAGGATTTGTCCCGCAAAGCCAGGCAGATGGAAAAACAGGTGCTACGGCTGAAAGACGTTCAGACGGAAGTGACCGCAGGAAGTCAGTGGACACTAACATTGCAGGGGGATGCCCTGCGTGCCGATCGACTGCTGGAAATGACCAATCTGCCAGTCTCTCCGGCACCCGATGCAGCAACGTTGTTTTCCATTGCGGGCATTCGTATTAAAAGCGGCGATCGCGTGGCGATTGTCGGGCGTAACGGCTGCGGGAAATCATCGCTGCTAAAGCTTATCTGGCAGCAATATCAGTCGCAAATGGCCTCGACATCACTGGTGTTGCACCCTCGCGTCACACTGGGGTATTACGATCAGACGCTACACCAGCTCGCAGATGACGACACGTTGTTTGATGCGCTCGAACCGTTTGCTCCGCAGCCGGATGTTCGCAAGATGGCGCTGATAAGCGCAGGTTTCCCGTGGGTCCGCCATCCGCAACGGGTCAGCACCTTAAGTGGTGGAGAGCGCTCGAGGCTACTGTTTGTTGGGCTGACGCTTGCGCGTTATAGCCTGCTGATGCTCGATGAACCAACCAACCATCTGGATATGGAGGGTAAAGAAGCCCTGGCGCAGACGCTACAAAGTTTCAGCGGCGGCGTGCTGCTGGTCAGTCACGACCGTCAGCTTATCAGCCAAAGCTGTAACCGCTTCTGGTTTATCGACGAGGGTGAGCTTAGCGAATGGCATGACCTGGAGGCGATCAATGCGCGTATTCAGGACACCGCCAGTGAGTTAACGGCGACCAAAACCGTGATACAGGTTGCTTCTGATCTCCATCGCAATAGTGACGAGATCCTGGAGAAACTTCTTGAGCTGGAGCAGCGGCTGGCCGACGACCTCGCACGCAAACCGAAGCATCAGAAACCGCAACTGCAGGCGCAATGGCGTAAGGAGATTGAGCGTCTGAATTCACAACTGGAGTAAACCGCATTGCCGGATAAGCTCGCGTCTTTCGGCAACTCTTTTTAGACGCAGAACGACGTTTGGGCAAAAAAATGGCGCTACCGATGTAGCGCCATTTTTATCAGCAGAACGTTAATGGATTATTGTAACCCTTCCTCGTTCTCTTTCTTCGCCTCTTCGCGTTCAACTTCGCGATACCAGCGCGGATGGTGCTTCTTCGCCCAGCGGCGGCTGACCTTCCCTTCGACCATGCCTTTAATCGATCCTTTCACCCAAAATGCCATGTACATATGGATGAGGATAGCGTGCATCAAAATAATGCCCGCTGCAGCGTGGATCAGCAGGCTGTAGCGCACTACCTGCATCGGGAAGAACTGCGCAAAGTACGGACGCCAGATAATCACCCCGGTCACCAGCAGCACAAAAATCATGCCCATGATCGACCAGAACATCATTTTCTGTCCGGCGTTGTATTTACCGACATCCGCCACCTTGTGTTCATTGCCCTTCAGCACTTCCACAATGTTTTTCAGCCACGGAATATCTTTCTTATCCGGGATGTTGTGGTGCACAAAGCGCACAAACATGAACATCAGCGCAACGAAGATCAGCAGACCGAAGAACGGGTGCAAAATACGCCCCATCTGCGGCGTACCGAAGGTTTGCGTCAGCCATTGCAACGTCGGGAAGAAAAACGAAATCCCCGACAGCGACACCAGAAAGAAGCAGATCACCACCGTCCAGTGACAGGCGCGGTCGATAAATTTCGTGCGCACAATCATTTTCGACTTACTCATGATGATCCTCCTCGTCGTCGTCCACTTCCTTGTTCGGGCCAATACCAATGTAGTGGTAAATCAGCCCGGCGAAGGTGGCGATAAATCCGGCGGCGGCCAGCGGTTTCAGCGCCCCTTTCCACAGATTGATAGACGTATCTATCTGCGGATCTTTCGGCAAACCGTGGTACAACTCCGGCTGGTTGGCGTGATGCAGGACGTACATGACGTGCGTACCGCCCACACCCTGCGGGTTGTAGACACCAGCATGTTCGTAGCCGCGTGATTTCAGCTTCTCCACGCGCTGCTCGGCCATTTCCAGCATCTCTTGCTTAGTACCAAAGTGTATCGCCCCGGTCGGACAGGTTTTCACGCAGGCAGGTTCCTGCCCGACGCTGACGCGATCCACACACAGCGTACATTTATACACGCGGTTATCCTCTTTATTGAGGCGCGGAATATTAAATGGACACCCGGCAATACAGTACCCGCAACCAATGCAATGCTCTGACTGAAAATCAACAATCCCGTTGGCGTACTGGATGATTGCTCCGGCAGACGGGCATGCCTTCAGGCAGCCCGGATCTTCACAGTGCATACAGCCGTCTTTACGGATCAGCCATTCCAGCTTGCCGTTCTGTTCGGTTTCGGTAAACCGCATCACCGTCCAGGACTTGGCGCTGAGATCGGCGGGGTTGTCATACACCCCGACGCAATGCCCCACTTCATCACGGATATCGTTCCACTCTGAGCAGGCCACCTGACAGGCCTTGCAGCCTATGCAGGTGGAAACGTCGATCAGTTTCGCGACTTCGGCTTTGTAATCACGGGCCTGAGGTGGCGGCGTGATGGAGTTTGTTGCGGACCTTTTGATGATGTCCTGCGTTTCCATAGACATATATTCGCCCCCTTACGCCTTCTCGATGTTAACTAAAAACGCTTTGTATTCCGGCGTTTGCGAGTTTGCATCACCGACATTCGGCGTCAGGGTGTTGGCGATAAAGCCTTTACGCGCGACTCCTTCAAAGCCCCAGTGGATCGGGATCCCTACGGTTTCGACCTTCTGGCCGTTGACGTTCAGGGTTTGCAGACGGCGGGTGACCACCGCAACCGCACGAATAAATCCACGTTTGCTGCTGACTTTCACGTAATCGCCGTTACCGATACCTTTTGCTGACGCCAGCGTTTCGCTGATTTCCACAAACTGCTCTGGCTGGGCAATCGCATTCAACAATGCGTGTTTGGTCCAGGTGTGGAAATGTTCGGTCAGACGATAGGTGGTCCCGACGTATGGGAAGTCCTGCTTCGTCCCCATACGCAATGCATCCGCCTCGTACAGACGTGCTGCCGGGTTGGAGATCACGTTCGGATGCAGCGGGTTAGTACCCAGCGGCGTTTCCATCGGCTCGTAGTGTTCCGGGAACGGCCCTTCCGCCAGCTTATCGATAGCAAACAGACGCCCCAGCCCTTCCGGCTGCATGATAAACGGATTGGTGCCACTGCCCGGTGCGGCGTTGTTGAAGTCAGGGATATCGTTACCGGTCCACTTAGTACCGTTCCACTGGATCAACATTCGTTTCGGATCCCACGGTTTACCCTGCGGATCTGCCGACGCGCGGTTGTACAGTACACGACGGTTCAGTGGCCATGCCCATGCCCAACCCAGCGTATTACCAAGACCTGATGGGTCGGCGTTATCGCGATTGGCCATCTGGTTGCCCTGCTCGGTCCAGCTACCTGTATAAATCCAGCAGGAAGATGACGTTGTACCGTCATCACGCAGGAGGGCAAAGCTGTTGAGTAACTGACCTTTTTTCGCCACCAGCACGCCATTGGCATCATAGAGATCTTCCAGCGCATAGCCGTTGTTCTCTTTGGCCACTTCCTCGGAATGCGGTTCATCCGGTTGCTTGTAGTTCCAGCTCATTTTCAGCACCGGCTCTACGCCTTTACCACCTTCAGTGCGATACATTTCGCGCAGACGATGGTAAATACCCGCCAGAATTTCGCCGTCATTACGTGCTTCACCTGGTGCATCCTGACCTTTCCAGTGCCACTGCAGCCAACGGCCAGAGTTAGCAATCGAGCCGTCTTCTTCTGCAAAGCAGGTGGATGGCAGACGGAAAACTTCAGTCTGAATCGACGCCGGATCAACATCGTTGGATTCGCCGTGGTTTTGCCAGAATGTGGACGTTTCTGTGACCAGCGGATCAATAACCACCAGATACTTCAGTTTGCTGAGGCATTGCACCACTTTGTTTTTGTCCGGGAAGGACGCAACCGGGTTAAAGCCCTGACAGATGTAGCCGGTGACTTTCCCGCTATCCATCATGTTGAAATATTTGATGACGTCGTAGGACTGATCCCACTTCGGCAGCCATTCAAAGCCCCAGTCGTTTTCTTTCTGCGCCGCATTGCCGTAGAAAGACTTCATCAAACTGACGAAGAACTTAGGGTAGTTGCCCCAGTAGTTCACCTGATCGGCCAGCGCCGCTTTTGGCGTATTGGCAGCCAGATAGGTTTGCAGATCGGTCTGTTTCTCAGACGGTAGCGTCAGATAGCCAGGCAGGCTGGTAGACAGCAGACCTAAGTCGGTTAACCCCTGAATGTTGGAGTGACCGCGTAAGGCGTTTATACCCCCACCTGCCATCCCCATGTTACCGAGCAGCAACTGGATCATCGCCATGGTGCGGATGTTCTGCGCCCCAACGGTATGCTGTGTCCAGCCCAGCGCGTACAGGAAAGTCGTGGTTCGATCGGCCGCACTGGTTGAGGCCAGAACTTCACACACTTTCAGGAAGTCGGCTTTTGGCGTACCGCAGATGTTTTCCACCACATCCGGCGTATAACGGGAAACGTGCTGTTTGAGCAGGTTCCACACGCAACGTGGATGGCTTAAGGTTTCATCGCGTTTTGCGTAGCCATTTTCATCGAACTGGTAGTTCCAGGACGACTTATCGTACTGACGCTTTTTCGCGTCGTAGCCACTGAACAGACCATCTTCAAAAGCAAAATCATCCCGCACCAGTAGGCTGGCGTTGGTGTAGTGCTTAACGTATTCAGCGTTAATTTTGTTGTTTTCAATCAGATACAGCAATACGCCGGACAGGAACGTAATGTCCGTACCGGAGCGAATCGGCGCGTAGATATCCGCGACGGAGGCTGTACGTGTAAAACGGGGATCGACAACAATCAGCGTGGCATCATTGTTGTTTTTAGCTTCCATCGCCCAGCGGAATCCCACCGGATGTGCTTCAGCGGCGTTACCGCCCATCACCATCACGACGTTAGCATTTTTGATATCAACCCAGTGGTTGGTCATCGCACCGCGACCAAATGTTGGAGCAAGACTTGCTACCGTTGGTCCGTGTCAGACGCGTGCCTGGTTGTCTACCGCCAGCATGCCGAGTGAGCGCACGAATTTTTGCGTCAGCATGCCGGTTTCATTACTCGCCGCAGATGCACACAGCATCCCGGTTGAAAGCCAGCGGTTTACCGTAACACCCTGCTCATTTTTCTCAATAAAGTTGGCGTCACGGTCGGCTTTCATCAGTTTTGCGATGCGGGAGAAAGCGTCATCCCAACTGATGCGTTGCCATTTATCGGAACCGGGAGCGCGATATTCCGGGTAGCGTAAACGGCTTTCGCTGTGCACGTAATCCAGTAATCCTGCGCCCTTAGGACAAAGTGCCCCACGGCTCACCGGATGATCCGGATCCCCTTCGATATGATAAATCGACTCTTTGGCGTTTTTTGCTCCATCACCAAGGCTATACATTAATAGCCCGCAACCTACGGAACAGTATGTGCAGGTGTTTCGGATCTCTTTTGCGCGTAACAGTTTGTAGTTTCGCGCTTGAGCCAGTGCCATTTTGGGTGCAAAACCCAGTGCGGCCACTGTTGTTCCCGCCATACCGCCCGCGCAGATTTTAAAGAATTGTCTGCGGCTGACGTCCATTGCTTTCCTCTTTTTTACAGGGGTTCGTACAAGAAATCTTTCACCTTGCGCCAGCGCGGCAGTCTGAAAGATGACATGTACAACTTCGCGACGAAACTAACAGCTATATCCATATTTTTTTTGCGTCAAATCAATAACGAAACGGTTCCGCTACTAAATAGTGCAGTTTGTGTAACCTTTGTACCCACAAGGAGTTAGCTAAAAGCTAATTAGTTAGCCCGTGCTGACGTAAAAGTGCTATATATTTCAGCTTCATTTTTGCCAGGACGACGGACAGACAAACAGCATGACAAAACAAAAAGCAACGTTAATCGGGCTCATCGCCATCGTGCTGTGGAGCACAATGGTGGGGTTGATTCGTGGGGTAAGCGAAGGTCTTGGGCCCGCGGGCGGCGCAGCGATGATCTTCTCGCTAAGCGGCCTGCTGTTGATATTTACCGTCGGATTCCCAAATATTAGAAAAATACCTGTTCGTTATTTAATCGCCGGTAGTGTGCTTTTTGTCAGCTATGAAATTTGCCTGGCTTTGGCATTAGGTTATGCCGCTACCCGACACCAGGCAATAGAAGTAGGAATGGTCAATTATCTCTGGCCAAGTCTGACGATTTTGTTTGCTATATTATTTAACGGTCAAAAAACAAACTGGATGATAATTCCAGGATTAATTCTCGCATTGACCGGAGTCTGCTGGGTTTTAGGTGGTGATAACGGTCTAAATCCAGGTGAAATTATCAGCAACATTGCCAGTAGTCCGCTGAGTTATTGTCTCGCATTTTTGGGCGCTTTTATCTGGGCAACGTATTGCACCGTCACTAATAAATTTGCGAAAGGGTTTAACGGTATTACCGTTTTTGTTTTACTGACAGCGACAAGTTTGTGGGTCTACTATTTTATGACACCACAACCAGAAATGGTTTTCAGCACACCGGTGACCATTAAGATGTTCACGGCTGCATTAACGCTAGGATTTGCCTATGCAGCATGGAATATCGGAATTTTGCACGGTAATGTCACTGTCATGGCGGTAGGGTCTTATTTCACTCCAGTGCTTTCTTCTGCACTGGCTGCCGTATTGCTCAGCGCCCCACTGTCGTTCTCGTTCTGGCAAGGCGCACTGATGGTCTGTGCTGGCTCGCTGCTGTGCTGGCTGGCAACACGTCGGGCATAGAAATCATGCCGGGTTTCTGCATACAGATAAACCCGGCTACACTCTGGTCAGTTAACGGATAATAATTGTACATTCCGCTTGTGTTTTATGTTTTTATTTGTTTAATTAAATGTTAAGCAACTGGTAATTAATCAACAACCGAAAATATTATATGTTTACTTATAACCCTCTGGTTGTATATATTTTACATAGGTTACTAACGATTACTAAACCATAATCAGAACAATAGTCCCCGCCGAAAATATACCCCAGCAAAAGGTCACATATTAAGATTAATATAATCGTCTGTATTATGTAGATCTGGATCACACAAATCCAAATATTCCGCAATATTATGAAACTTATTATTGAACTAATACCACATCGTCATTTAAAAATAGTTCGTCATTGATGAACGGCCTCGTTTAGCAATGGTTTAGGAAACACACCAAGAAAAAATTATAAGGATTATTTAGAATGAAACTTAAATTAGTTGCAGTGGCAGTGACTACCCTGTTGGCAGCAGGTGCGGTAAACGCAGCTGAGATTTATAACAAAGACGGTAACAAACTGGATCTGTACGGTAAAGTTCACGCTCAGCATTACTTCTCTGACGATACCAGCAGTGATGGTGACAAAACTTACGCGCGTCTGGGCTTCAAAGGCGAAACTCAGATCAACGACCAACTGGTTGGTTTCGGCCAGTGGGAATATGAATTCAAAGGCAACCGTTCTGAAGATCAAGGTTCCGAAGCAGACAAAACCCGTCTGGCATTCGCTGGCCTGAAATTCGCTGAATACGGTTCTTTCGACTACGGTCGTAACTACGGCGTAGCCTACGACATCGGCGCATGGACTGACGTCCTGCCAGAATTCGGTGGTGATACCTGGACCCAGACTGACGTCTTCATGACTCAGCGTGCTACCGGCGTTGCAACTTACCGTAACACTGACTTCTTCGGTCTGGTTGAAGGTCTGAACTTTGCTGCTCAGTATCAGGGCAAAAACGACCGCAGCAGCGACGTTGAAGCGAACGGCGACGGTTTCGGTCTGTCTTCTACTTATGAATACGAAGGTTTCGGCATCGGTGCGACCTATGCGAAATCTGACCGTACTGATGACCAGATGCGTAATGGCAACAACGAATTCTACGCTTCCGGTAAAAACGCAGAAGTATGGGCTGCTGGCCTGAAATATGATGCGAACAACATCTACCTGGCAACCACCTACTCTGAAACCCGCAACATGACCACGTTCGGTAAAGTTGACGGTATCGCGAACAAAGCTCAGAACTTTGAAGCTGTTGCTCAGTACCAGTTCGACTTCGGTCTGCGTCCGTCCATCGCTTACCTGAAATCCAAAGGTAAAGATCTGGGTGTTTACGGCGACCAGGATCTGGTTGAATACATCGACCTGGGTGCGACCTACTACTTCAACAAAAACATGTCTACCTTCGTTGATTACAAAATCAACCTGCTGGACGACAACAAATTCACTTCTGACGCACGTGTTAGCACTGACAACATCGTTGCAGTTGGTCTGAACTACCAGTTCTAATTTTGTTGTAAGTTGAATACAAAGCCAGTCCATCCAGGGCTGGCTTTTTCTCTTGATGTAGACTCGGTCATAAGGAGTATGCCGTGCAGACGTTCACTGGTCGTTGTCTTTGCGGACAGAGTCATTTTACCGTAAACGTCGAAATGCTTGATGTCTATGCCTGCCACTGCACGCTGTGCCAGAAATGGTCCGGTGGTATCGCCATGTATCTGGAAGCCAGCGGTCATCCACTACTTTCCCCTGATTCAGCAGAACCTTCGCACTTTCCCTCATCAACGCGCGGAGAACGTTTCTTCTGTTCCGGCTGTGGATGCCCCTTGTGGTTTACGCTGATCGATAGCGATCGCTACTTTATTCCGTGGACATTGCTGGAACTGAATGAGGTCGATCGCCGCCGTCTGATTCTGGCGGCTGAAATCTATACCGAAACACAGCCTGCTTTCTGGAGGTTGACGGGGCAATACGCTCGCCTGAGTGGAAAAGAAGTCGAAGCGATGGATTACCCCTGTCATTTAGCTCACTAGTTATTGACGGTTCACCTTTGCCAGGCTGAACCACATCCCTACCGCTAATACGATAAGCATGCTGCCAGCGCTGCTCAATGCCACGCTGTGCGACCAGGTAAATGCTTCTCTGGCAGCTGCAAGCAACGCGTCGCTAAGAGACGGCGAAAGTGAATGTGCTAATTGCACCGCCTCACCCATTGACGATGAAGCACGTTCCATCTCCTGCGCATTGAGGCCGGCAGGCGGTAAAATCGACGCGGAAAAACTACGGCTTAGCAAGAGACCAAAAATCGCGATCCCAAGGCCGGCACCCAGTTCATAGGCCATGGTTTCGATAGCCCCCGCAGCGGCTGCTTTTTCAGCCGGGGCGGCCGCCATAATAGCCGCTGTTGAGGCCAGTAGCGCGCTGGCGGCACTGAACCCCAGTAACGCCATTAATATCCAGGCCTGGATCTGCTGAGTGCTGAAATCCGTCATTGCCAGACCGTAGAAACTGACTGCACTCAACGCCATACCTGCCGTTGCCACGCAGCGCAATCCCAGCCGTGAAACCAACATACCGGCAATCGGGCCGCTGAAGCCACTCGCCAACATGACGGGTAGCATAAACAGCCCCGCCTGATACGGCGTTAAACCGTGAACAAACTGTAATTCCTGGGCCATCAGCAACTCAAACCCTACCAGGGTGATCATCGCAGTCATCGCCATCACCACACCGCTTAAGATAATGCGATGGGTGAACAACCGCATATCAATCATCGGACGTGAGGCCGCAAGTTGAATACGAACAAATGTCCACAACAGCACTGCTCCGGTTAACAGCGCCAATGCGATCGCTCCGGTTGCCATATGCCCTTTTAGTGCTGTTTTAGCACTGTAAACCAGCAGTAAAATCGCCACGATCAACATAATCGCATGACCAAAATTTAACGACTGATCGTGACGCCCGGTCTGGCGTGGCACGTAACGTGCGGTCAATGCCATCACCACTACCACAATCGGAACATTGATTAAGAACACTGAGCCCCAGTAGAAATGCTCCAGCAACATACCACCGACTAATGGACCAAATGCCGCACCGCCGGAACCGACGGCAGCCCAGACGCCAAGCGCCATATTGCGATGACGTTGTTCGGAAAAGGTGGCGCGAATACCTGCCAGCGTCGCGGGAACGATCATCGCCGCACCAATGGCCAGCACGGCCCGGGTCGCGATTAGCCAGGCGGCACTGTGAGCAAACGCGGCAGCCAGCGATGCCAGACCAAATAACCCACCACCCAGCATCAGCAAACGTTTAAAGCCGATGCGATCGCCGAGCGCGCCCATGGGTAACACCATACCGGCCATCACCAGAGAATAGATATCAATGATCCACAGCAGCTCGTTACCACTGGCACCCAGCGTCATACTCAGCGTGGGCGCGGCAACGTGCAGCACCGTTGCATCAATCGCAACAGGGATGTAGACCAGCACAATAATCACTAACGTTAACCACTGACGAAACATAAAACTCCCTACAAAACGGAAACTGGACACATGTCCAGCTTTAGCGATCCTACGGAAAATTGAACATATGTCCAACTTTTTGTTACACTGCCAATAATATGAATATAGGGAGGAAGTATGAGCTATATGAATCGGGATGATCGTCGGGAAGTTATCCTGCAGGCAGCCATGCGCGTGGCGCTTGAAGAAGGATTTACCGCCATGACCGTTAGACGCATTGCCGCAGAGGCTCAGGTAGCTACCGGGCAACTGCATCATCATTTTACCTCTGCCGGTGAGCTTAAATCCCAGGCATTTGTCCGCCTTATCCGCACCCTTCTTGATGCCGAACTGGTCAGTGAAAATGCAACTTACCGTGAACGACTTCATGCCATGTTGGGAAGTGATGACGGTGGATTCGAACCGTATATCAAGCTCTGGCGCGAAGCGCAGATCCTGGCCGATAAGGACCCGGAAATCAAAAGCGCTTACCTGCTCACAATGCGTATGTGGCATGAAGAAACTGCCGCGATCATTACCCACGGGCAGAAAGCCGGCGAGTTCTCCTCCAGGTCTGATGCGGCCGACGTAGCCTGGCGTTTAATTGCGCTGGTTTGCGGACTGGATGGGATGTATATGCTGGGCATTGCCGAGATGGCCGATCCGGCTTTCGATCGCCACCTGGATCGCATGATAACGCTGGAGTTATTTATTTGATGTTATACATGAATTAACAACACAACTTTTTAGTTTACAATTAGTAACACTTAAGCAACGCGTTATTCCCCTGCCGCGCCGCGTTATTGCGCTTTTTTATCTATCCTTTCAGTCAATATTCCTAAAACCTTTCAATAATTTCTAATCAGGACCTGTGCGGAACCATAGGCGTTTATTTATTGAACGACGTGTGCATGCGAGGAAAATATGCCATCATCAAATGAGAAGAATAATCGTTATCTTTTGACTGACTGGAAACCAGAAAACCCCGCTTTTTGGGAAAATAAAGGCAAGCACATAGCACGAAGAAACCTCTGGATATCAGTGAGTTGCTTACTGCTTGCGTTCTGCGTCTGGATGTTATTTAGTGCGGTTGCGGTAAATTTAAATAAAATTGGTTTTAATTTCACCACCGATCAACTCTTTTTATTAACGGCATTACCCTCTCTGTCTGGCGCAATATTACGCGTCCCCTACTCCTTTATGGTACCTATATTTGGCGGCCGCCGTTGGACCGTTTTTAGTACGGTAATCCTGGTTATTCCCTGTGTATGGCTCGGCTTCGCTGTGCAAAATACCGCTACTCCTTTCGGTGTATTTATCATCATTGCGCTGATGTGTGGTTTTGCCGGTGCCAATTTTGCCTCGAGTATGGGCAATATCAGCTTCTTCTTCCCAAAAGCGAAGCAAGGCAGCGCGCTGGGTGTGAATGGCGGACTCGGCAATCTTGGCGTCAGCGTGATGCAATTGATCGCCCCGCTGGTGATTTTTCTGCCTATTTTTACCTTCCTGGGCGTACAGGGTGTGCCACAACCTGATGGCTCGTTACTGTCGCTGGCCAACGCCGCCTGGATTTGGGTGCCGTTGCTGCTGCTCTCCACCCTGGCGGCGGGAATCGGCATGAATGATATCGCCAGTTCTAAAGCCTCTATCGCCTCGCAATTACCGGTGCTGAAGCGTTTTCACCTGTGGCTGTTAAGTCTGCTGTATCTCGCGACGTTCGGATCGTTTATCGGTTTTTCCGCCGGGTTTGCCATGCTGGCAAAAACCCAGTTCCCTGACGTGAATATTCTGCAGCTGGCGTTCTTTGGGCCATTTATTGGCGCACTGGCACGCTCGGCGGGCGGCGTTATCTCCGACAAGTTCGGCGGAGTACGGGTCACGTTAATCAACTTCATCTTCATGGCGCTGTTTAGTGCGCTGCTGTTTCTTACCCTCCCCGGCTCAGGAGAAGGAAATTTTGTTGCCTTCTATCTGGTGTTCATGGGCTTGTTCCTGACCGCAGGTCTGGGCAGCGGTTCAACCTTCCAGATGATTGCCGTGATCTTTCGCAAAATCACCATCTACCGCGTGAAACTGCACGGTGGTACAGAAGAACAGGCCCAGCGAGAGGCGGTGACCGATACCGCCGCGGCCCTCGGGTTTATCTCTGCCATCGGCGCGGTGGGTGGCTTCTTTATCCCGAAAGCGTTTGGTTCATCGCTGGCGTTGACGGGCTCTCCGGTGGGGGCAATGAAAATTTTCCTCGTGTTTTACATCGTCTGCGTGCTGGTGACCTGGCTGGTCTATGGCCGTAAATCACAAAAAAAATAACAACACCCCTGACACATAATGGAGCAGGAGAAATGTCATGAGTAAACTGTTGGATCGCTTTCGTTACTTTAAACAAAAGGGCGACACGTTTGCCGACGGACACGGGCAAGTGATGCACACCAACCGGGACTGGGAAGACAGCTATCGTCAGCGCTGGCAGTTCGATAAAATTGTACGCTCGACTCACGGCGTGAACTGTACCGGCTCATGCAGCTGGAAAATCTACGTTAAAAACGGTCTGGTCACCTGGGAAACCCAGCAAACTGACTATCCGCGCACCCGTCCGGACCTGCCCAATCATGAGCCCCGTGGATGTCCGCGCGGTGCCAGCTATTCCTGGTATCTCTATAGCGCCAACCGCCTGAAGTACCCGCTGGTGCGGAAACGCCTGATCGAACTGTGGCGTGATGCCCTTTCCCGCCAGCCCGACCCGGTACTGGCGTGGGAATCGATCATGAACGACCCGCAGAAGTGCCAGAGCTACAAACAGGTGCGCGGACGCGGCGGGTTTATTCGTTCCAACTGGAAAGAGTTGAATCAACTGATCGCCGCTGCCAACGTCTGGACGGTGAAAACCTATGGCCCGGATCGTATCGTGGGATTCTCCCCTATCCCTGCCATGTCGATGGTCTCCTACGCAGCGGGTACACGTTATCTCTCCCTGCTCGGCGGAACCTGCCTGAGTTTTTATGACTGGTACTGTGACTTGCCTCCCGCCTCTCCAATGACCTGGGGCGAGCAGACCGATGTGCCGGAATCCGCCGACTGGTATAACTCCAGCTATATCATTGCCTGGGGTTCTAACGTCCCGCAGACCCGTACGCCAGATGCCCACTTCTTTACGGAAGTGCGCTACAAAGGCACCAAGACCATCGCCATTACGCCGGATTACTCGGAGGTTGCCAAACTGTGCGACCAGTGGCTGGCGCCGAAGCAAGGCACCGACAGCGCGCTGGCGATGGCCATGGGCCACGTGATCCTCAAAGAATTCCACCTTGATAAGCCCAGCGACTACTTCCTCAATTACTGCCGCCGCTACACCGATATGCCGATGCTGGTGCTGCTGGATGCCCGTGAAGACGGTAGCTTCGTACCAGGCCGGATGATGCGTGCCTCTGACCTCGTTGACGGGTTGGGTGAAAGCAATAATCCTGAATGGAAAACCGTGGCCTTTAACAGTAACAGTGAACTGGTTGTGCCGAATGGTTCGATTGGTTTTCGTTGGGGTGAAAAAGGGAAATGGAACCTGGAGCCGCTGGCGGCTGGCGCGGAAACCGAGCTGTCGTTGTCATTGCTCGGACAGCACGATGACGTGGCCGGTGTCGCTTTCCCTTACTTTGGCGGCAATGAAAACCCGCATTTTCGCAGTGTGAAGCAGGAACCGGTGCTGATTCGACAATTGCCGGTAAAACGTCTCACCCTCGCGGATGGCAGCGTTTGTCCGGTGGTCAGCGTCTATGACCTGGTACTGGCAAATTATGGTCTGGACCGCGGACTGGATGATATTCATAGCGCGAAAGATTACACCGAAGTTAAAGCTTACACCCCGGCCTGGGGCGAACAAATTACGGGTGTTCCGAGCCGTCATATCGAACAAATCGCCCGTGAGTTTGCCGATACCGCACACAAAACCCACGGTCGCTCGATGATCATCCTCGGTGCTGGTGTGAACCACTGGTACCACATGGACATGAACTATCGAGGGATGATCAACATCCTGGTGTTCTGTGGCTGTGTCGGACAAAGCGGCGGCGGCTGGGCCCACTATGTGGGTCAGGAGAAACTGCGTCCGCAAACCGGCTGGTTGCCACTGGCCTTTGCGCTGGACTGGAACCGTCCACCGCGTCAGATGAACAGTACCTCGTTTTTCTACAACCACTCCAGCCAGTGGCGCTATGAGAAAGTCACCGCGCAGGAGCTGCTCTCTCCGTTGGCCGATGCCTCGAAGTTCACCGGACATCTGATTGACTTCAACGTCCGCGCCGAGCGGATGGGCTGGCTGCCTTCTGCTCCGCAACTCAACCTTAACCCACTCACGGTAAAAGCAAAGGCACAACAAGCAGGATTATCCCCTGTAGAATATACCGCGCAGGCGCTGAAGTCCGGTGATATCCGCTTTGCCTGCGAACAACCCGACAGCGGCAAAAACCATCCACGTAACCTGTTCGTCTGGCGTTCTAACCTGTTGGGTTCTTCCGGTAAAGGGCATGAGTATATGCTCAAATATCTGCTGGGTACTGAAAGCGGGATTCAGGGTGAAGCGCTTGGCGCAAGCGATGGCATTAAACCGGAGGACGTGGAATGGCAGTCTGCGGCGATTGAAGGCAAGCTTGACCTGCTGGTGACGCTCGATTTCCGCATGTCCAGCACCTGCCTGTTCTCCGACATCGTGTTACCTACCGCAACCTGGTATGAAAAAGACGATATGAATACCTCGGATATGCATCCGTTTATTCACCCGCTGTCGGCTGCAGTCGATCCTGCCTGGGAGTCAAAAAGCGACTGG
Source organism: Citrobacter sp. Cu233 (assembly GCF_030332225.1). GTDB lineage: Bacteria > Pseudomonadota > Gammaproteobacteria > Enterobacterales > Enterobacteriaceae > Citrobacter. The sequence continues at coordinate 74,730 of NZ_JAOWIF010000040.1, read as the reverse complement.
GAGATTTATAAGGGCATTGCCAAAGTGTTCTCCGAGGTGTGCGTCGGTCATCTGGGGCTGGAAACCGACGTGGTACTGCAACCGCTCCAGCATGACTCTCCGGCGGAACTGGCGCAGCCGTTTGATATACAGGACTGGCGCAAGGGTGAATGCGATCTTATTCCGGGTAAGACCGCGCCGAATATTGCCGTTGTGGAACGCGACTACCCTGCCACTTACGAGCGCTTCACCTCGCTGGGTCCATTGATGGATAAGCTGGGCAACGGTGGGAAAGGCATTTCCTGGAATACTCAGACTGAAGTCGATTTCCTTGGCAAGCTGAACTACACCAAACGCGAAGGCCCGGCAAAAGGCCGCCCGCTGATCGATACCGCACTGGACGCCTCTGAAGTGATCCTCGCGCTGGCGCCAGAAACCAACGGTCAGGTGGCGGTGAAGGCGTGGGAAGCGCTGGGCGCAATGACCGGGCGTGACCATACGCATCTGGCGTTGAACAAAGAAGACGAGAAGATTCGTTTTCGCGACATTCAGGCGCAGCCGCGCAAAATCATCTCCAGCCCCACCTGGTCGGGTCTTGAAAGCGAGCATGTCTCCTACAACGCAGGCTACACCAACGTGCATGAGCTGATCCCGTGGCGCACGCTGTCCGGTCGCCAGCAGCTGTATCAGGATCACGCGTGGATGCGCGCTTTTGGCGAGAGTCTGGTGGCTTATCGCCCCCCCATTGACACCCGTAGCGTCAGCGAAATGCGTGAGATCCCGCCAAACGGCTTCCCCGAGAAAGCACTCAACTTCCTGACGCCGCACCAGAAATGGGGCATCCACTCTACCTACAGTGAAAACCTGCTGATGCTGACGCTGTCGCGTGGCGGGCCGATTGTCTGGATCAGTGAAACCGACGCCAAAGAACTGGGGATTGAGGATAACGACTGGATCGAAGCCTTCAACGCTAACGGCGCGCTGACCGCTCGAGCGGTGGTCAGCCAGCGTGTACCGCCGGGAATGACCATGATGTACCACGCACAGGAACGAATCATGAATATTCCCGGTTCTGAAGTCACCGGCATGCGCGGCGGTATTCATAACTCCGTCACCCGAGTGTGTCCTAAACCGACCCACATGATTGGCGGCTATGCGCAACTGGCATACAGCTTCAACTATTACGGTACCGTCGGCTCTAACCGCGATGAGTTCATCATGATTAGGAAAATGAAAAATATTAACTGGCTGGATGATGAAGGTCGCGATCAGGTACAGGAGGCGAAAAAATGAAAATACGCTCACAGGTAGGCATGGTTCTGAATCTGGATAAATGCATCGGCTGCCACACCTGCTCCGTTACCTGTAAAAACGTCTGGACCGGGCGTGAAGGGATGGAATATGCGTGGTTTAACAACGTCGAGACCAAACCAGGCATTGGTTACCCAAAAAACTGGGAAGACCAGGAAGAGTGGCAAGGCGGCTGGGTGCGCGATGTTAACGGTAAGATCAGACCGCGCCTGGGTGGCAAGATGGGCGTGATCACCAAAATCTTCGCCAACCCGGTGATCCCGCAAATCGATGATTACTACGAGCCGTTTACCTACGATTACCAGCATCTGCATAGCGCGCCGGAAGGCAAACATCAGCCCACCGCCCGTCCGCGTTCGTTGATTGACGGTAAGCGGATGGACAAGATTATCTGGGGGCCGAACTGGGAAGAACTGCTTGGCGGCGAGTTTTCCAAACGCGCCCGCGACCGTAACTTCGAGAAGATGCAAAAGGAGATGTACGGCCAGTTCGAAAACACCTTCATGATGTATCTGCCGCGCCTGTGCGAACACTGCCTGAACCCAAGCTGTGTCGCCACCTGCCCGAGCGGGGCCATCTATAAGCGTGAAGAAGATGGCATCGTGCTGATCGACCAGGACAAATGCCGCGGCTGGCGTTTGTGCATCAGCGGTTGTCCGTATAAAAAAATCTACTTTAACTGGAAGAGCGGCAAGTCAGAAAAATGTATTTTCTGCTATCCGCGCATCGAATCCGGCCAACCTACCGTGTGTTCTGAAACCTGCGTCGGGCGCATTCGTTACCTCGGTGTATTGTTGTACGACGCCGATCGTATTGAAGAAGCAGCCAGCACCGAGCATGAAACCGATCTCTACGAGCGCCAGTGCGATGTGTTCCTCAACCCGAACGATCCGACGGTAATTGAAGAAGCGCTAAAACAGGGTATTCCGCACAACGTCATCGAAGCGGCTCAACGTTCACCTGTGTATAAAATGGCAATGGACTGGAAGCTGGCGCTGCCGCTGCATCCTGAGTATCGCACCCTGCCGATGGTCTGGTACGTGCCGCCGTTGTCACCGATTCAGTCGGTCGCCGACGCCGGTGGACTGCCGCACAATGGCAATATTCTGCCCGCGGTCGAGTCATTGCGTATTCCGGTGCAGTACCTCGCCAACATGCTCAGCGCGGGCGATACCGGTCCGGTGCTGCGCGCTCTGAAACGCATGATGGCGATGCGCCACTATATGCGTTCGCAAACTGTCGAAGGCGTTACGGATACCCGTGCCATCGAAGAAGTCGGTTTGAGCGTTGAACAGGTCGAAGAAATGTATCGCTACCTGGCCATCGCCAACTATGAAGATCGTTTCGTTATCCCGACCAGCCATCGGGAAATGGCGGGCGACGCTTTCGGGGAGCGCAATGGCTGCGGCTTTACTTTCGGCGACGGCTGCCATGGTTCCGATACCAAATTCAATCTGTTCAACAGCAGCCGCATTGACGCTATCGACATCACCGAAGTGCGCGATAAAACGGAGGGGCAATAATGCAAATCCTCAAGGTTATCGGTCTGCTGATGGAGTATCCGGACGAACTGCTGTGGGAATGCAAGGACGATGCGCTGGCGCTGGTCGCCAGCGATGCGCCGATGCTGAGCGCATTCACTCACGAACTGTTAAATGCCCCGCTGCTGGATAAGCAAGCCGAATGGTGCGAGATATTTGACCGTGGCCGCGCCACCTCACTGCTGCTGTTCGAACATGTGCATGCGGAATCCCGCGATCGCGGCCAGGCGATGGTCGACTTGCTGGCCCAGTACGAAAAAGTCGGCCTACAACTCGACTGTCGCGAACTGCCGGATCACCTGCCGCTGTATCTGGAATATTTAAGCGTGCTGCCGGAAGCGGAGGCCAAAGAAGGATTGCAGAACGTCGCGCCGATCCTGGCGTTGCTTGGTGGTCGCCTGAAGCAGCGAGAAACACCCTGGTATCAACTGTTTGACGCCCTGCTGCTGCTTGCCGGAAGTTCTCTTTCAAGTGACAGTGTCACGAAACAGGTTGGCGCAGAAACCCGTGACGATACCCGTCAGGCGCTGGATGCCGTCTGGGAAGAGGAACAGGTGAAGTTTATTGAGGATAACGCCACCGCCTGTGACAGTTCACCGTTACAAAGCTACCAACGGCGCTTTAGCCAGGATGCGGCGCCACAGTATGTTGACGTCAGCGCGGGAGGCCCGAAATGATACAGTATCTGAACGTCTTTTTTTACGACATCTACCCATATTTGTGCGGTACGGTGTTTATCCTCGGCAGTTGGTTACGTTACGACTACGGACAGTACACCTGGCGCGCCGCCTCCAGTCAGATGCTGGACAAACGCGGCATGGTACTGTGGTCAAACCTGTTCCATATCGGCATTTTGGGGATTTTCTTTGGCCACCTGTTCGGCATGTTAACCCCACACTGGATGTACGCCTGGTTCCTGCCGATTGCGGTAAAGCAGCAAATGGCGATGATTGCGGGCGGTATCTGCGGCGTGCTGACGCTCGTTGGCGGTATGGGTTTGCTGGTTCGTCGTCTAACCAACTCGCGTGTGCGGGCCACGTCCTCGACGGCGGATATTCTGATCCTGTGCGTGTTGCTGATCCAGTGCATTCTCGGTCTGACCACCATACCGTTCTCGGCGCAACATCCTGACGGCAGTGAAATGCTGAAACTGGTGGGTTGGGCGCAGTCGGTAGTCACCTTCCAGGGCGGCGCGTCTGCACATCTGGATGGCGTGGCGCTCATTTTCCGTGTTCATCTGGTGCTTGGAATGACCATTTTTCTGCTGTTCCCGTTCACCCGCCTGGTTCATGTCTGGAGCGCACCGGTTGAGTATTTCACCCGCCGTTACCAGATAGTACGTTCCCGCCGTTAAGTGTCTCTGATGCCCGGTGGCGCTTATGCTTACCGGGCGACATCGCTATACCACTTTTTGTGCGCTATGATGCTTCTCTATCCCAGGGAGAACGTCAATGAAACCACAGGTTTACCACGTCGATGCCTTTACGTCAGAACCGTTTCGCGGCAATTCCGCAGGCGTTGTGCTGCATGCGGACGGGCTGAGTGACGCGCAGATGCAGCTGATTGCGCGTGAACTGCGTCATTCGGAAACCGCTTTTCTGCTGTCCAGCAACGACAGCGATGTACGCATTCGCTACTTCACCCCAACGGTCGAAGTGCCTATCTGTGGGCATGCCACAGTTGCCGCGCATTATGTTCGCGCCAACGTACTGGGGCTCGGTGATACGACCGTCTGGCAAACGTCACTCGCCGGGCGTCATCGCGTTGAAATTCATGCTGAAGGTGGTAACTATCGTATCAGTCTGGAACAGGGGAAGCCAAGTTTTGAACCGCCGCTGGAGGGGGCAACGCGTACAGCCATCATCGCGGCCCTGCACCTGACCGAGGACGATATGCTGCCTGGGCTGCCAGTCCAGATTGCGTCCACCGGGCATTCGAAAGTGATGATCCCGCTGAAGCCAGAAGTCGATCTGGACGCCCTGTCCCCAGACCTGTCGGCATTAACCACGCTCAGCCAGCACATCGGCTGCAATGGCTTCTTCCCGTTCCAGATCCGCCCAGGAGAAAACGCCACCGATGGGCGCATGTTTTCACCGGCTATCGGCATTGTGGAAGATCCGGTCACGGGTAACGCCAACGGTCCAATGGGGGCCTGGCTGGTGCACCACAATCTGATGGCGCATGACGGAAAAACGTTGCAGGTTCAGGGGCATCAGGGCCGTGCGCTGGGACGCGACGGTATTGTTGATGTGACGGTGACTATCCGTGAAAACCAGCCAGAAAAAGTGACGATTTCCGGCGCAGCAGTAATCCTGTTCCACGCCGAATGGAAGATTGATTTTTAAATAAACGCATTGCCGGATGTCGCGCTTGTGTCGCCATCCGGCCAAAACACCCTATTTCCCCGCCTCCGGATGCGTGTCAAACGCTGCCATTACCGTCGCCAGTTCAGCCTCAGTAAAGCCATGTTTGACGTCATCAACCCCCAGACCAAAGCGGTCCTGCAACAGCGCATACAGGCTCGCAACGTCTGGTAAGTTAATCTGCTCTACCGCATGGCCATCTTCATAGTGAGTAAAATGGAAGTTGGTCAGGGTCAGCTTGCCACCGTCGGGTAAATGGCGACACATCAGCAGATGGTGACGGAAATGCGACTGTGGCCAGTGTGCAGACCAGAAGTTACCCATCAGATAATCGCTGTGATGTTGCACCACCAGATCGAATCGGTACATTGACTGCCAGTGATCATGATGGCGGAACTGCAATATCCAGTCTTCACCCTCCTGAACCAGCCGATAGTTTCCGTGCGGCGTTTGCTGTTCAAGATCAGCCTGCAGACGAATGGGGGCCGTCAGCGTTTGTCCGCCAAATCCAACGTCAGCGATCCACTGTTCACCCTGTAATTCAACCAGTAACAGGCGATGTGTACGCGGCGGCAGACTTGACGGATTCGCCAATACCACGCGTCCCAGCAAACTACGTACGGTAAAGCCGATGTCGCGTAGCGCCCGTTCAAATACACCATTTTGTTCAAAGCAATAACCACCGCGGCGGGCAGTGACCAACTTCTCTTCAAGGGACACATCGTCAAGCTGCATTTCACGTGGCAGCAGCACATCAAGATTTTCAAAGGGTATGGCACTGTTATGCAGTAAGTGCAGCGCTCTCAAAGTTTCAATATCGACGTTGGGCACATCTGACCAGCCAATACGGGCAAAATAAGCGTTTAAAAAAGGCGTCATACGGGATTCCTGTTTGTTGAATGCTGTACTTATAACGCATTTTTAATTTTACGCGGTCGCTTTTGTGCGCTGTTCACCCCGATGAGGCGACAAAATCGCTAATCCCGTTAATATCTATGTTTATTGTGATGTCATTTTTATTCTGCCAAGGAGTCGCTATGAGTCATTTTCGTCCGGTTGAATTACAACACGCCTGCCGACTGCTTAATCACGGCCCCACCATTTTGATAACCAGTCGTGACGCGAATACAGAACGGCGTAATGTGATGGCGGCCGCGTGGTCAATGCCCGTGGAATTTGATCCGCCGCGGGTGGCCATTGTTGTCGACAAAACCGCCTGGTCGCGCGAACTGATCGAACGTAGCGGTCAATTTGGTATTGTTATTCCAGGTGTTGCCGCGACAAACTGGACCTATGCCGTGGGGAGTGTTTCCGGTCGAATAGAAGATAAGTTCAACTGCTACGGCATTCCGGTGGTCAAAGGCCCAGTATTGGGATTGCCGCTAATAGAAACCAAGTGTCTCGCCTGGATGGAATGCCGCCTGCTTCCTGCCACAGCGGCTCAGGACAAATATGACACCTTGTTTGGAGAAGTGGTTTCTGCCGCTGCCGATGAGCGGGTATTTGTGCAAGGACGATGGCAGTTTGATGATGGCAAACTCAATACTTTGCACCATCTTGGCGCAGGCACATTTATCACCAGTGGAAAACAGGTTACTGCCGGTAAATAATCACAGACAAACGGATGGCAGATCCGCCTGTCATCCCCATCATCCTTATCAAAACTTCCGAAAAACCAGCCAGATAAATCGTTTCCCTTACCTTGCTGAATCATTCATGTGAATTATAGTTAATCGTGCACTAAGTCAAATATTGATTCAAAACGCAATCCATTAAAGCAGCATCCCCCCAGAACTGTACTTATGAAGTATCAGAGAGGTTTTACGATGCAACTTAATAGAATCGCACAAAGTTTTATGCTTGCTGGGTTATTAACGTCTTTTGCTGTTCCCGTCATGTCTGCTGAAGCCCCGAAAGAGGCTACGGCAGCCACGCAACAAGCCAACAATGCACTCTACAATCAACTCTCCTTTTCTGATAACACCGACTTTACCGACGCGCACAAAGGCTTTATCGCCCCGATTCCTCAGGACATGATTAAAGGTGAACAAGGCAACGTAATCTGGAATCCGCAACAGTATGCGTTTATTAAGGAAGGCGATAAGGCGCCGGATACGGTAAACCCGAGCTTGTGGCGCCAGTCTCAGTTGATCAATATCAGCGGGTTGTTTGAAGTCACGGAGGGTGTCTATCAGATCCGTAACCTCGATTTGTCGAATATGACCATCATCGAAGGTAAAGAAGGCATCACCGTTGTTGACCCATTAGTGTCGGCAGAAACGGCCAGGGCAGGCATGGAGCTCTACTTTAAAAACCGTGGCAAAAAACCGGTTGTCGCGGTGATTTATACCCACAGCCACGTCGACCATTACGGTGGTGTGCGCGGCGTTGTTGATGAAGCCGATGTTAAAGCAGGCAAAGTGAAGGTCTATGCACCTGCCGGCTTTATGGAAGCTGCGGTTGCTGAAAACATCATGGCCGGTAACGTCATGAGCCGCCGTGCCAGCTACATGTACGGCAACCTGCTAAAACCTGATGCTAAAGGTCAGGTCGGCGCGGGGCTGGGAACCACCACCTCCGCAGGAACGGTTACTCTGATTGCGCCAACGAATATCATCGAGAAAGATGGGCAAAAAGAGGTTATCGATGGCCTGACCTATGACTTCATGTTGGCTCCGGGCTCCGAAGCGCCTTCAGAAATGTTGTGGTACATCGAAGAGAAAAAACTCATCGAATCGGCTGAAGATGTCACCCATACCCTGCACAACACCTACTCTCTGCGCGGTGCAAAAATCCGTGAACCGTTGCCGTGGTCCAAATATATCAACGAAGCGATTGTTCGCTGGGGTGATAAAGCGGAAATTCTGATGGCACAGCACCATTGGCCGACCTGGGGTAATGACAAGGTGGTGAAACTGCTGAAGAGCCAGCGCGACCTGTATCGTTATATTAACGACCAGACGCTACGCATGGCCAACGAAGGTCTGACCCGTGATGAAATCGCGGCGAACTTTAAGCTACCGGATTCACTGGCACACACCTGGGCGAACCGCGGGTACTATGGTTCCGTCAGTCACGATGTAAAAGCCACCTATGTGCTGTACCTCGGCTGGTTTGACGGCAACCCAGCCACACTTGATGAACTGCCGCCGGAAGAAGCGGCGAAGAAATTCGTCGACTATATGGGCGGTGCGGATGCCATTCTGCAAAAAGCGAAAGCTGACTACGACCAGGGTAACTATCGCTGGGTGGCACAGGTGGTGAGCAAAGTGGTGTTTGCCGATCCGAACAACCAGGCCGCACGTAATCTGGAAGCCGATGCGCTGGAACAATTAGGCTATCAGGCAGAGTCTGGTCCGTGGCGTAACTTCTACCTGACGGGCGCACAAGAACTGCGCAACGGCGTGGTGAAAGGCCCGACGCCGAATACGGCCAGTCCGGATACCGTCCGCGCCATGACGCCAGAAATGTTCTTCGACTACCTGGCGGTACATATTAACGGGCAGAAAGCGGGCGATGCGAAATCAGTATTCAATATCGACCTTGGTAGCGATGGTGGTAAATACAAACTGGAGCTGGAAAACGGTGTTCTGAACCATACCGCGAATTCCGAAGCGAAAGATGCGGATGCCACTATCGCGCTCAATCGCGATACGCTGAACAAAATCATCCTCAAGGAAGTGACGCTGAAGCAGGCGCAGGACAGCGGTGACGTGAAAATTACCGGTGACAGCGCCAGGCTCGACGCCATGCTCGGTTACATGGATAAATTTGAATTCTGGTTCAATATTGTCACACCATAACAGCATTAAAAACGGGCGAATCACTCGCCCGTTTTTCTCACATACTGTAACCGGGTTTTTTAATCAACGTGTCCATCTGCGGCACGATTTCCGCATCCCATACGGCTTGCCACGCCTCAGGCTCAATTTCATTCAACGCCACGCTGACTGAGCTGTCTTTGCTTTGCAAATGGCGAATAATGACATCTGTAATATCCGCCGCCAGTGCGGTTTTTTGTTCGTTGGTAAGGGCGCGAGGAAAACATTTAATATCGATATGCGGCATTGCAGGTTCCTTATTGTTTTGGCAAAAAAGCGATAACGTAATATGCGCCAGTTAGCAAAATTCCTCCAGACGTCATTCGTCTGCAATGATGCTCAGATGCACAACGTTACCGGCCCGGCAAACGTTGAAAGCCGATTTCGATGATCGGCTTTTTAAAAACCGCCACGGTTAATTCTTACAAACAAACCGCTCACCAAACGCAATATCTTTACGCAGTTCGCTTTGCATTGCCTCGAGTGCATCCTGCTCAGCGCGGCTCAGGTCAGTTAGCGCAATAACGCGAGATACTCCGTTGACGCCCAATTCGACTGGCTGGGCAAAAAAACGGGCGTATTGGCTGCCGCCTTCTACATATGCGCATTCCACAATGCCTTGTTCCCCATTCAGTGCACGGAGTAACGACAAACAAAAACGTGCGGCTGCCTGCCCCATTGATAATGTGGCCGACCCGGCTCCCGCTTTTGCTTCGACTACCCGAGTCCCGGCATTTTGTACCAGGTCTGTCAGCGCACGGATATCGTCATCGGATAGTTTTATCTCCGTAAGCTGCGAGAACAACGGCAGGATCGTGACGCCCGAATGTCCGCCGATAACCGGAACCTCAATGTCCCGCACGCTGCAGCCTTTCATTTGTGCAACAAACGTATTTGCGCGAATGACATCCAACGTGGTGATACCAAAGAGCTTGTTTTTATCGTAGACACCAGCCTTTTGCAGGACATTAGCGGCAATCGCCACCGTGGTATTGACAGGGTTAGTAATAATACCAATACAGGCATCCGGGCATATCTTTGCGACATCACCAATAAGCTGATGAATAATATTGGCATTAATACTGAAGAGATCAGAACGATCCATTCCCGGCTTACGGGCAATACCGGCACAGACAATAACAATATTTGCACCTTCTAACGCATGTTGGATCTGAGCGCCACAATACCCGTGAATATGCACATCGGTTGGAATATGGCTTAAATCAACAGCAATCCCTGGTGTTGCTGTTGATATATCGTATAGTGCTAGTTCAGCCCCCTCTGGCATGTGTAATTTAAGGAGTAACGACAAAGCCTGCCCTATTCCTCCGGCAGCGCCAAGAAGTGTAACTTTCATATAATATCCTTTACAGGGTTATCGATAGATATAATTAACCACGCGATGGCTCAGATGAACACCACGGTAAAATAATCGTTAACAACAAATAAGTAATTATTTCTGAAAATTAAAATACGCCAAGCATTGGCCAATAATACAATGCGCACAATGCATAAATCAGACAAGCAATCGCACACAGCACAATACCCACGCGCGGATAATCATTGATAGCAACCTTCCCGGTACCAAAAACCAACACACCCGGAATGGTGTTATAAAACATCAACAATGGATAAGCCCCAATAATCATCCCACCCGGTAACGCCAGCATTGCCGGTGGCAAACCTGCAGCATGGGCAATACCAATCAATACAGGCAACATTGCTGCCGCCATCGCCGTAGTGCCCACAAAGAAAATATGCATGTATTGCACGACGATAAGCACGACAATCAGCAAGGCGATGGTACTCAGCGTGGATAAACCCAGATGGTTAAAGATCAACATCGATATCCATTCTGCCGCACCGGTTTTCATCAAAATAGCCCCCATACTGACACCACCGCCGCAAATGAACAGCACTTGCCACGACACGCCTTTATTGGCTTCCGACCAATTAATAACGCCAATTTTAGGGAAAAAGAGTAGACAAGCCCCCAGCATACAGGCCGTGGTAGAATCGACACCTATCCAATCGCCGGTGACCCACAGGAAGACTACGCCGAGGAAAATCCACAACGTTTTCCACTCAGCCGCAGACATTTTCCCCATCCCGTCCAGGCTGTCTTTAATCAACCGCTCTCCGCCGGGGATATGCGATTGCTCAGGCGGATAAGCAAACTGCAGGTAGATCCAGGTAATAAACGTCATCAGTAACGCTGGCGGGAATCCGACTATCAAAAAATCAAGATAGGAGATCATTGGCCCGCCGGCATTATGAATAAACTCAACGGTAATGGGGTTCGGTAAATTGGCTGTCAAAATACCGCCACTGATCGTGGAATTAGTAAACGACATGGTAAGCAGTAAATTTACTGCGAATTTCGTTCGCCCTTCCTCTTTAAACAACGCAATTAAATTCAGACAAATGGGTAGCAGGATCGCGACTCTTGGCGTGGACGACGGAATAAAGAATGCCAGCACAATATTAGCAATTGTCACCCCCAGTGTTAAATTACGCACACTACTGCCGGTAACTTTAAGAATTAAAAAAGTAATCCGTTCCGCTAATCGCGTTTTGGTTAGCGCCACAGCCATAATAAATGCGCCGACCAGAAGATAAGATGAAGATGATGAAAAACCCGATAGCGCCATTTTTAAGCTGCATACTTTTAATAATACAGCTGCAGGAACAATCAGCAAGCTTGAAACAACAATGGGGATAGGTTCGGATAAGAACAGGATAAAAACACCCGCAAACAATACCAGCGCATGCTTCCCCTCCATAGAGAGTCCGGCCATGGGAAATGTATAAGTAATCGCCATCGCCAGGATCGCTAACGGAATTCCCCACCGTTTCTTAAACGACAACGTTTTTATTTTTTCTGCCATTATTATTAGCCTATTTGAGCAAGCCAGCCACAAACGTGGCTGGCATCTGTAAAGTTAACCCGGATAAACAGCGTCAATCGTTTCACAGCCTTTCGCCGCGAGCGCTTTATCCACCCAACTGCGATCGGCTTTTCCGGTCTGCGCCGCAACCAGTTTTGCATGATCGTTGGCAGAAAACTTGCGAGCTTCTTCCAGCAATTTTGCCGCATCGTGTTTAGGGATCACAATGACGCCATCGCTGTCACCGACGATAATATCGCCCGGCATAACGTGAATATTGCCACAGGCGACTGGAACATTGACTTCACCAGGACCTTCTTTGAATGGGCCGCCAGGGGTATGACCTGTCGCATAAACTGGAACCCCCATTGCATAGATGGTATCAAGATCACGCATTGGTCCGTCCAGCACGATACCCGCAATGCCTTGAGATTTGGCATAGGCGACCATGATCTCGCCCATCAGCGACTGGCTGCTGTCCCCTTCGTTGGAAACGATCAGAATGTCGCCAGGTTTAATCATGTTCAGCGCTTTGTGCATCATCAGATTGTCGCCCGGACGCGCTTTTACCGTCAGCGCGACGCCAACCATATTTTGCTCCGCAGGTGCCGTCATCCGACGGATGCGGCAATTCATCGCACTCAGACGCCCCATACAGTCGGCAATATTTGCTGCGGGTATGGTTTTGAAACCATTGATAACATCAGCTGTAGGCAGTTCACGTTGGGTAAATACTCTGAATCCAATAGACATTTTAGTTCTCCAGTACGTCGTAAATATTATTTAATCAGGTGGTTAACACACAGACTCGGGGATAACGGTTTTCCGTTAAGGAAATTAATCACGTTGTCCGCGGCATGCTCAGCCATCGCGTCCAACGCATCAGGTGTGGACCCGCCAACATGCGGGGTCATAACAACGGTGGGCTGTGAGGCAATGGCATCGCTGAGGGGCAGTGGTTCATTAACGAAAGTGTCCAGACCTGCACCTGCAAGTTTTCCACTCTGCAAGGCAGCTACCAGCGCACTTTCATCAATCAGCGGCCCTCTGGCGGTATTAACCAGAATTGCACCATCAGGCAGTAGTGAAAGCGCCTCTTCGTTAATCAGATTTCGGGTAGCGGGAACCAGCGGGCAATGCAGGCTGAGCACCTGGCTTTGGCGAAGCAACGCCGGTAAATCGTGGATAAGTGTGACCTGTTCGATTGGGCTGGCCTTGAGCATGGGATCGTAAGCGACGACCTTCATGCCCAGCGCTATACAGAATTGAGCCAGCGTTTGTCCTATCTGGCCAAAACCCACCAATCCTAAAGTGCGTCCACTTAATTGTTGGCCGTTTCCGGCGCGGCTCCAGTTCCCTGTGCGTAAATCCCGGTCATAGGATGCAATGCGTCTGGCGGCCGCCAGCATGAGCCCTAATGCCAGTTCGGCAACCGATTGTGAGTTTGTCCCCGGCGTCACCAGGACGGGAATATTTCGTTCCGTCGCCGCATCGACATCAATGTTGCTTACGCCTACGCCATGTTTCGTGATGACTTTCAGTGTTGGACAAGCACGGATAGCTTCGCCGGTTAGCGTCATCGTGCGTGAAATGACGGCATCAACAGGCTCAGTGGATAAAATCGACAGGATCGCCTGCGGATCCGTTGAATCATTTACATATATTATTTTACAGTTAGCATCTGTTAGTTTTTTAACACCCTTCGGCGCCAGTTTTGGTGCCGTCATTAAAACGGTAAAACGCATCATCTTCTCCTTGCCATAGTCGGGGTAGGAGATTTTTAACCCAGGACAAGGTGACGCAACAGGCAATAATATTGATAGCGGCAATAACTTTTCGTTAAAGAGTAAAAAAGCAAAATAAATTTAAAAACATCATCAAATACAATTGATTATATTAATTCCATGGAATGTTATTGCGGAATAATGCAGAACTAACAGGCGGCCTGGTTCACAAATTTCGCCGTATTTTCTTACTTTTTATGCAAGAGAAAACGTTATCTTTTTACTGTCAGGTCAAAAAATAATGGCGCGTCATTCTCTACTATGCTGTGACGCTAATACCGGGCGGATGGGAAAAGGTGCTGGTGAGTCATGAATCTCAATATTCGCGATTTGAAGTTTTTTCATGCTATTGCAGAAGTGGGTAGCCTCGCTCAAGCCTCAGAACGCCTTGGGCGCTCGCAACCTGCGCTGTCAAAATGCATCCAGCGTCTGGAAGAGGAAGTTGGTACACAATTGCTGACCCGCAGCGGGCACGGTATAACGCTTACCGCCGCGGGCGAGTTAATGCGCGAACGGGCCAGAAAGCTCTGTTTTTTTATGGAGCAAACGGAACAGGACCTCGAAAACTATGTTCGCGGGGTGTCAGGGAAGATACGTATAGGTTGTGTACCTACTGTCGCTGAATATCTCATTCCTAAACTTTGTCAGACTTTTCTGACAGAAAACCCCCTCGCTATGCTCGAGATTGTTCCCGGAGTGAATAATTATCTATGGGATAATCTGCAGAATTATCAGTTAGATATCATTATTGTCACTAAAACGATTAGCTATGAGAACGCCATTATTTACCCAATAATGGAGGATGCTGTGGTTTTAGTCGGCAGCTGCGAACATCCTATTTTTACACAAGAGTTGAAGTCAATTACGCCTAAAGACCTCGTCGAATACAGATGGTTGTTATCGGGGAAAAATACGGCCTCCCGACGCTGGATTGATCAGTTTTTTATTAGCCGGGGGCTTCCGCCGCCACGAGCCCAGATAGAAACATCATCGTTCCATCTTATGCCAAAAATCCTTGCGGCAAATAAAGAATTACTGGGCTTCATACCCCGCCGTAATTTAACCAGGGGCGGCGTGGTATATAAACAACTAAGGGAAATTCCGCTGGAAGGAACAGCAAATTCCCGTCATTTTATTCTTGGTCGACTCAAGGATCGCAGCCCCTCTCCCATCACAGAACGACTTATCAGGATGATCCGCGAACAGGGGCAAGACATGTTTTAAGCGTCTATCTCTTCAAATAATTCTGTTATCTTTCAGTACAGTACGCAGCCGAGGGATTTGACAAACCGCGTCCGCGATGGCGCTGATATTGGGTGTATTGTCCTGGAACCAGTCATGTCCGGGCCCCCAGGTGCGCATAACGGCAATATAAACGTCCAGCAACGTGAGCTGATCGCCAAACGCGTACGGTTCGGCGCTTAGCTGGTCATTCAGCCACATATAGAGCGATTTACGATACTCAATACAGCCCGTTTTCAACTGCGCCGGGGCATCCGGAGTCCAGCGTTCAGGATAGTCAGCATAAGTGAACGTGGGATAGACATTGGCCACCAGCCAAACCAGCAGGCGCTGAAATTGCTGACGTTCCACATGTCCGACAGGAGGCGCCAGATCGGGCCTGCGATCAAGAATCATCAGCGCAATTGCCGCCGTTTCCGTCATAACGTCGCCATTTTCCAGCGTGAGCGTTGGAATCTGACACAGTGGATTCATTTTTTTTAGTAACTCCCGAGAAGGCCCTGCGCGGTCAAAACCGTCCACATTAATAAACGTGTAAGGGATCTCCGCCAGTGTAAGCATCACTTCACTGATGGCCGATCCCCAGCCCGGTACCCCATAGAGCTTAATCATGCTGCAATCTCAAAGTTAAAATCCTAAGTGTAGAGCATGTAGGGAAGTGATCAATTCTGGACTAACTTTTCAGAGGTAGGCAAAATCATCGTTACCCTGTAATCGCTGTGCGGCACAACCCTGTGCCGCAGCGTATTTACAGAACTTTCGACAAAAACTGCTGCGTGCGCGTGTGACGCGGATAATTTAGCACCTGTTCGCTGCTACCCTGCTCGACGATTTTGCCGTCAACCATAAACACCACCTGATCGGCCACTTCCCGGGCAAACCCAATTTCATGTGTCACCACAACCAGCGTGGTTCCCGACCGTGCCAGTGACTTAATCACATCCAACACTTCGCCCACCAGTTCAGGATCGAGTGCGGAAGTCGGCTCATCAAACAGCATCACGCGCGGATTTAATGCCAGCGCGCGGGCAATAGCGATACGTTGCTGCTGGCCTCCGGATAAATGCCGCGACCAGGCATCGGCTTTTTGCCGCAGTCCGACAGCATCCAACAAGGTAAATGCCCGCTCAATAGCCTCTTTGCGCGAAGCCAGTCCGTGTGCAACAGGCGCTTCAATCAGGTTTTCCAGCACCGTTAAATGCGGGAACAGGTTAAAGTTCTGAAATACGTAGCCTACATTGATGCGCTGGCGCAGGATTTCCGCCTCTTTCAGTTCATACAACCTGTCTCCCTGAAGGCGATAGCCAATATAATCACCGTCAATCTGAATAAACCCCTCATCGACACGCTCCAGATGATTAATCGCCCGCAATAGCGTTGATTTACCTGAACCGGAAGGCCCGAGAATGACCGTGACCGTACCGGGTGGGATCTCCAGCGATACGTTATCCAGCGCTTTATGGCGACCAAAATATTTGCTGACGCCGGTAATGGAAATATGACCTTCAGGCGAGTGGGACATGGATAGCCTCCTGCTGTGGAACCTGACGACGTTTAGCCGTGCGACTCACCCTGGCGGTGTTAATCGCGGATCGTCTTTCACTGCGTGCCAGCGCGCGTTCAACCAGATGCTGAATTAATGACAAAACGCTGGTGATCACCAGATACCACACGGCTCCAACCATCAGCAGCGGAATGACTTCCTGGGTGCGGTTGTAGATCATCTGGATGGTGTAGAACAGTTCCGGCATAGCCAGCACATAAACCATCGCTGTCCCTTTTGCCAGGCTGATAATTTCATTGAACCCGGCGGGCAAAATAGTGCGCAACGCCTGTGGCAGGATAATACGCAGCGTGCGGCGCCAGGCGGGTAATCCCAGTGCGGCTGCCGCCTCATACTGACCATGATCAACCCCAAGAAACCCGCCGCGAATGATCTCAGCGGTATAAGCACTTTGCACCAGCGTCAGACCAACAACCGCAGTGGAAAACTGTCCGAGTACATTAATCGTCTCAAAGCGGCCCCACTGGATAGCAGTGAACGGTATGCCGATCGCCAGCGTGTCGTACAAATAGGAGAAGTTGTACAAAATGATCAACACCACAATCAACGGGAGTGAACGAAACAACCAGATGTATCCCCACGCCAGGCTGTTTAGCAGCCAGGATGATGAGAGTCTGGCCAGCGCCAGCAACCCACCCAATACCACGCTCAGTAATGTCCCAATGAGTGTCAACAGCAGCGTTTGCCCAAGTCCAGACAAGATAACCGGGTCGAAGAACCAGCGAGCAAACACGCCCCATTCCCAGCGTGGATTAAACGCGACAGACTGAATAATCGCCGCCAGCACAAACAGGGCAACAATCGCCCCTACGGTGCGCATCGGGTAACGTGCCGGCACGACTTTGATGGTTGCAGTCGTTTTCATCTTCTCTCCTCAGGCAATTTTGGCCTGACCTGCGATAGTCAACAGTTTGGTGAAGCGCAGCCGTCCATCAAAGGGCGGCTGGCTATACTCTTCTGGATTACGTGTTGTATCGAACTGCGGATCGTACCCCTGACTCAAATAAAGCCGGACGGCCTCTGGCTGGCGAAAGCCCGTGGTCAGATAGATACGGCTATAGCCTGCCAGTAATGCCCGGCGCTCCAGTTCCTGCACCACGTGTGCTGCCAGTCCCTGCTTACGCAGGCCGCTTTTAGTCCAGATACGCTTAATTTCAGCAGTGTCTTTGTCATAGGGTTTGTAGGCCCCGGTGGCGATAATTTCGCCGTCGCGCTCCAGCACCACAAAGATCCCCTGTGGGGCCAGATACCATTCGGTTAGCTCCACTTCCGCATCACGAGAAAAATAATCACCATAACGGGCGGCATATTCACCAAATAGTCCGTTGAGGATCGGCTGTAGCTCAATGGCTTCGGGCGAGACAACACGGAATTGATCGCTCACATTGACCTCCTTAGTCGCCTAAACCGGCCGGGTTAACTTCAGATTGTGGGATACGTTCTACCCCTTCCCCCCAGCGATTCAGCACCTTGTCATAGTCGCCATTGCCGATCACACCGTTAAGGGCAGTTTGTACCGGCAGCACCAGGCCACTGTCTTTTTTCAGCGTGACGGCAATATGTGCGGCTTTCGGCCATCCGCCATCGACGCTGCCCACCAATTGCGTTTTACCATTGAGCGCTGCTTTCCAGGCCCCAATGACATTCGGACCAAAGTAAGCATCTGCACGACCTGACTGTAGCGCCAGCGTCTGAGCCGCATCATCTTTGGTATACACTGGCGTAAACGGTTTTAATCCTTTCTTCAGGTTCTCTTCGTTCCACGCCAACAGAATGGCTTCCTGGTTAGTCCCTGAACCGACAATAATGCGCAGTCCGGCAATATCTTCCGCCTGGTTAATTTTCGTCAGCGTGCTGCCGGTTTTGACATAAAAACCAAGGGAGTCCTTACGATAAGTGGCGAAATCGAACTTCTCTTTACGCGCTTTAGTCACAGTGATATTGCTGATCGCCGCATCGTATTTCCCGGACGCCACGCCCAGTGGCCAGTCTTCCCATGAAGTGGGTACGACATTCAGCTCCAGCCCCAGGCTATCGGCAACCAGGCGAGCGATATCGGCCTCACTGCCGATGAGCGTTTTATTATCATCGGCAAATACCGTCAGCGGTGGCTGGCTCAGTCCGGCGATAGCGACCGTGAATTTACCCGGTACAGCCAGGTTCAGGTTAGCGGGTAACTGTGCAATCGCCTGTGGATTTTTGGCCGTGTGAATCGGTGTTTTATTGGCCTCCAGGCTCACGCCGGTACCGTTGATGGTGACGTCATTTGCCCAGACAGTCGCGCTGAAAGCCAGTGACAGCGCAAGAAGTAGTGATTTTTTCTGCATAGCGTTTTTCTCTTATTGTGTGAATTGATTTGCAGGTGTTGCCAACCCCAGGCTTGCGCGCAGCGTCGTGCCAGGATAGTCGTGGCGAAATAAACCGCGTGCCTGAAGCACGGGAATAACCTGTTCGACAAACCGTGGAAAGGTATCTGGCGTTCCCCCCTGAATGATGAAACCGTCGGCGGCTTTCTCCTCGAACCACTGCTGCAGCCCATCAGCTACCTGCGCCGGCGTTCCGCTAAAACGTGGACGTGGACTGGCCGCTTCCAGCGCCACCTGACGCAGGGTTAATTCCCGTTCCCGCGCATTGCGCTTGATCTCGTCAGTCGTACTGCGAAAACTGTTTTCTCCGAGGGTGCCAAGATCCGGGAACGGTGCGTCCAGCGGGTACTGGCTAAAATCGTGATGTTCAAAATAGCGTCCCAGGTAATTCAGCGCATCGGTAATCGACACCAGTGCTGCGGTATCCTGATACTGTTGCTCTACGTCAGTGTCACTGTCGCCAACAATAATGCTGACGCCCTGGAAAATATGCAGCTCATCGGCATGACGTCCGACAGCTTCAAGCTGACTTTTCACATCCTGATAAAATGCTTTGGCTTCAGACAGCGATTCCTGATGGGTGAAAATAGCGTCCGCATGCTGCGCCGCCAATTTTTTCCCATCATGTGATGCCCCTGCCTGAAATATAATCGGACGACCTTGCGGGGTTCGGCCAATATTTAATGGCCCTGCCACCTGGAAATAATCGCCATGATGGTTCAGGGTGTGCAATTTCTGCGGATTAAAGAACTCGCCACTTGTTTTATTGCGGACAAACGCATCATCTTCCCAGGAATCCCACAGACCTTTCACTACCTGTAAATATTCATCGGCAATGCGATAACGTTGAGCATGCTCAGGATGCTGGGCACGGGAATAGTTTTTAGCCGAACCCTCCAGTGGGGATGTCACCACATTCCATCCAGCCCTGCCCTGGCTAAGATGGTCCAGGCTGGCAAACTGTCGCGCGGTAGTAAACGGCTCGCTATAGGAAGTAGAAACCGTACCCACCAGACCAAGATGACGGGTGACGCTTGCCAGCGCAGATAATACCGTCAGCGGCTCAAAGCGATTTAAAAAATGTGGAATCGATTTTTCATTAATATACAGGCCGTCAGCGACAAAAATAAAATCCAGTTTCCCTTTTTCCGCAATATGCGCAGTCTCTTTTACAAAATCAAAATTAATACTGGCATCAGCACGCGCTGCCGGATGACGCCATGCTGACATATTCCCGGAGGCGCCATGCAAAATAGTGCCCAGACGTAGTTGCCGATTTTCAGCCATAGTAACCCCTACCCAACAGGTAAATTAAAGGTGTGTGAATGCCGTTTTTGCTAAATGTGCAAAGTAGTGGGCGGCAGGTTCAATTAACCGTTCATCCGGATTAAACCCCGGATGATGTAATCCATATTCACTGGCACTACCGATGCTAACAAACGCACCAGGCGTATTTTGCAAATAAACGGCAAAATCCTCCCCGCCCATGTGCAGGTCGGCATGATGCGTCGTGTAACCGGACTGTCTGGCGACTTTGGTCGCAATATCGGCCCAGTGCGCGTCATTGACCAGAGCCGTAGGCCCCGCGTGCCAGATAACATCGATCTGTGCGCCAAAGGCGTGGGCAAACCCAGCGGCAATATCACTGACCCGTGATTTGACCTGTTGTTGCACCTCAGCGCGATGTGTCCGCAGCGTCCCTTCCAGCTCAACGGATTCCGGTAGTACGTTCCATGTATTTCCCCCCTGAATTCTGGTTACGCTAAGCACCACCGAATCCAGCGTATTGACCTCACGGCTGGCGACACTTTGTAATACCGTCACCAGTTGACTGGCGAGCAGGATGGCATCTTTTCCCTCGTGTGGACGTGCTGCATGCGCGCCTTTTCCGGTAATACGCAGCACAAAGCGATCCACATTGGCGTAAAACGCCCCACCTCGGGTGGCAAAATCGCCTACCGCCAGTCCAGGCTCGTTGTGCATGCCAAAAATCGCGGCCACATTTTGCAGGGCTCCGGCACGGATCAGTGTTTTAGCACCCCCAAAACTTTCTTCTGCCGGCTGAAACAAAATACGCACACGTCCCGGTAGTGTGTTTTCCTCCTGCTTGAGTAACAGTGCGGCGCCGAGCATCACGCTGGTGTGAATATCATGTCCGCAGGCATGCATCACCCCCGGTGTGACGGAGCGAAACGGTACATCGGTGTTTTCTTCTATCGGTAAAGCATCGATATCCGCCCGCAGAGCGATGACATCATCTCCCTGACCAATTTCGGCAACGACACCTGTTTTCAGATTGAACGGCAATAGCGTGACATCTGCAGCATGCAACCAGTCACGAATACGTGCTGTTGTCGCGACTTCCTGGAGGGACAGCTCCGGGTGCTGATGTAACTCGCGACGCCAGTCGATAAGCTGTGAGGCTAATGACATCAGACAACCTCCATCGTACTGTGGGCCTGTGCCAACAGGCGTAACGATGTCAGGCGCGCATGACCTTCGGCCACCGGAGTATCGATAATGAATTCATCAATACCGTATTGCACCTGCCATGAACGCAGTGTTGCCACCACCTCCTGGGCACTCCCCTGCAGTAAGGCCTGCTCACGCCGGGCAATTGTTCGTGGTGCGCTGCCCGCCTGCGCGGCGAAAGCCAGCGCCTGCTCTTCGCTGGCAACGGTGACGCGTTGTCCATCCTCCAGTTCGACGCCCCAGATTTGTACATCTTCCGCCAGTTGCGCAGCCATATCACTGCTGTCAGCCACAATAACCTGCACTGCAACAATCGTTGGACGTGAACTGTTGGCCTGCCAGAAGCTCAACACCTCATGCAGTAACGCTTTATCTCCGTTCAGGT
Organism: Citrobacter sp. Cu233; assembly: GCF_030332225.1. Taxonomy (GTDB): domain Bacteria; phylum Pseudomonadota; class Gammaproteobacteria; order Enterobacterales; family Enterobacteriaceae; genus Citrobacter. The sequence goes on along the minus strand of NZ_JAOWIF010000040.1, from coordinate 53,014 downwards.
GCGCCGCGAAAATAAAGTTCCAGTCAGACTCTGCCGCCAGGCGTGCACTTTCTACGCTCGCGCCCAGCACAAATCTTTGCGGCGGCGCAGGCGGGAGCGGTGTCGGGAATACTGTCTGCCCGCTTTCTGTCCCGGTCAGCGTCAGCCAGGCGTTCAGTTGAGTAAGCTGGTCGGTAAAACTGCCTTTTTCTTCCTGATGAAGACCCAGCTGCAATGCCTGCGTTGACAGCGGTAAGCCGCCTGGCGCTTTCCCGACCCCAAGATCGACACGCCCCGGCGCCAGTGAGGCCAGAAGATTAAAGTTTTCCGCGACTTTGTAGGGGCTATAGTGTTGCAGCATGACGCCACCGGAACCCACACGAATGCGCTGGGTTTGTCCCAGTATCCAGGCGATCACCAGTTCCGGTGATGGGCTGGCAAGTTGCGGCGTATTGTGATGCTCAGCTATCCAAAAACGATGATATCCCCACTCTTCAGCATGTTGTGCCAGGCGCAGCGTGCGGGCCAGTGCGGTGACGGCAGTTTCACCTTCCCCGATGGGGCTTTTGTCCAGAATACTCAGGCGGTATGACATGTTGCAGGCCTATATTTGTTAACATGTCAGTATTATTAAATTATCAAATAACCATATAGAAACATTTAATTCACATTTGCTCAGCTAAAAAACAGATAACCAACCCCGCAGCTATCAGGGATAACGTTCGTACCAACAGGAGTCAAACTTCCGGTTTTGAATGCGGCACTATGCAGAAAAAATGGCTTGTATTTACATACTACAAAATATAATAGGTTTTTTATTGATACTGGAAAGACGGCAACATCCTTTTCCGTTTGAGTTATTTTTACGCACCCGTTCAGCAATGAATTTAATTTAAGTCAGACTAAACACCTGTCCGTGTTATGCGCTTGTATTGATTGTTTCATTTTTATGAAAGGGACATGGGTTCCACACCTTAATTTTTTTATTTTAAATACTTTCACAGAACTGATGATTAGTAGAGAATGCAGCGTTTCTTATTAAAATGGTTTAAAACAGCTTTTTAATATCCCCTGACATTATTACGGGGATCTTTGTATGAATTATACATACCATCATGGGGCCTTTATGAAAAGTAACATGCCCGTTACACAAATTGAGCACACACTTAACGGTAAAGCGACGCTGCTATCGACGACAGATAAAGAGAGTCATATTACCTATGCAAACTCCGCGTTTATCGATGCCAGTGGTTTTAACGAAAGTCAATTAATGGGTGAACCACATAATATTATTCGCCATCCGGATATGCCGCCTGCCGCGTTTGCTGACATGTGGTACACGTTGCAGCAAGGTGACAGCTGGACGGGAATGGTGAAAAACCGGCGTCAAAACGGTGATCACTACTGGGTACGTGCCAACGTCACACCTGTTTGGCACAATGAAAAGTTAACGGGTTACATCTCCGTGCGTACGGTTCCTTCGCGAGACGAAATATCTCAGAGTGAGCAGTTGTATGAAAAAATAAATAATCAACAACTTAGCGGGTTCCGTCTTTTTAAGGGTATTATCATTCGCCGTGGCATATTGGCATGGACTTCAATGTTTAAATGGTTGAGCATTAGTCAACGCGTCAATTATGCTTTGGGAGTCGTTGCCCTGCTCTCTTTGTTATTAATCTTCGCCCCCATAAATCACTTTATTCAATCCGGTGGTTTGCTGGCGTTATTTCTGTTATTTGCCATTTACCTTAAGTGCCAAATTTGTCAGCCAGTTAATACACTATTGACTCAAATGAAGAAAGTCGTATCCGGACGAAAACCCGATAACTGCCATTTAAATCGCGTAGATGAAATTGGCATGTTAATGCGACTGGTTAATCAATCTGGACTTAATCTAAATTCACTGGTTGATGACGTCAGTACGCAAATATCCGGAATTCGTGCCATCAGTCAACGCGTTTCAAAAGAAGGTAGCGCGCTACATACACGTTCTGAAGAAACATCCGCAGACCTTCAGCAAACAGCTGCCGCCATTGAAGAAATTGGTAGTGCAGTGCAGCAAACTGCAGAAACTGCGGCACATACCATGACGATGGCCGATAAAACCAGCACCAATGCCGCTGAAGGCGGCGATATTATGAAACAAACTATCGCCATGATGCAGGCAATCTCTCGTGATAATGGTCAGATTGTCGACATCATTGGCGTAATTGATAGCATCGCCTTCCAGACAAATATTCTGGCGCTCAACGCGGCTGTTGAGGCGGCGCGTGCCGGAGAATCTGGGCGAGGTTTTGCCGTCGTGGCAGCGGAGGTGCGCAATCTTGCACAACACTCGGCATCAGCGGCAAAAGAGATCAAACAGCTTATCGAGAAGAACGTCGCTAACGTCAATACCGGCGTAAAAATGGTTGAACAGACAGAAACGCATCTCACCGGGATGATCAGCGATGTGTTACAGATGTCGATGATGATTAAAGACATTAGTCTGGCAACGCGGGAGCAAACTCAGGCGCTGGATCTGATTAATGATTCAATTTCGCGTGTCGGTACCATGACGCACAATAATGCCGAGATGGTAGAGCGTGTCACTGACGCGACTGCCGATTTAACGCAACGCTCATCGCGATTGCAGCAGGCCGTACAGGTCTTTGGCGTGTCGGCATAAAGCAAACTGCGCTCATTCTGCTGACGATCAGGATGAGCGCATACCTTCACATTGCCCCCCTCATCTATTTTTACTGAATCGAGTTCACATCCCGTCAATTCAGGCCACAGAAAAAACCACTTCCCCGTGTCCAGGCTTTGCGTCACTTCTCAATTGAATGTAGGATGCTCGGCCGACAGTTTTCCCGCGGTAACACCATGAAGGGTAACGCTGTTTTCGCCGCAGCTGCTGCGGCAAAAAGGATTTTGTAAATTCGTCAGGTTAACAGGAAACGTAATGAACACACACAACACGCAAGCCGCGGAACAACACGCGGCGAAACGACGCTGGTTGAATGCTCACGAAGAGGGGTATCACAAAGCGATGGGTAACCGGCAGGTACAAATGATCGCCATTGGCGGTGCTATTGGTACCGGGTTATTTTTAGGGGCCGGCGCACGTTTACAAATGGCCGGACCCGCTTTAGCACTGGTCTATCTGGTCTGCGGTATTTTTTCATTCTTCATTCTGCGGGCACTCGGGGAACTGGTTTTACACCGCCCTTCCAGCGGCAGCTTTGTCTCTTATGCCCGCGAATTTTTAGGTGAGAAAGCGGCCTATGTGGCTGGCTGGATGTACTTCATCAACTGGGCGATGACCGGAATCGTGGATATCACGGCCGTAGCATTGTATATGCACTACTGGGGCGCATTTGGTGATGTACCGCAATGGGTGTTTGCCCTCGGCGCGTTGGCCATTGTCGGCACCATGAACATGATCGGCGTAAAGTGGTTTGCGGAGATGGAGTTTTGGTTTGCGCTGGTCAAAGTACTGGCTATCGTTATCTTCCTGGTCGTCGGGACGGTTTTTTTGGGAACGGGAAAACCGCTGGATGGTAACACCACGGGCTTTCATTTGATCACCGATAATGGTGGTTTTTTCCCACATGGGCTGCTGCCAGCGCTGGTACTGGTTCAGGGCGTCGTCTTTGCATTTGCCTCCATTGAGCTGGTAGGCACTGCGGCTGGCGAGTGCAAAGATCCACAAACGATGGTGCCAAAAGCGATTAACAGCGTTATCTGGCGAATTGGCCTGTTCTATGTGGGTTCAGTGGTGTTGCTGGTCATGCTGCTGCCGTGGAATGCCTATCAGGCAGGTCAAAGTCCGTTTGTTACCTTCTTTTCCAAACTCGGCGTTCCCTATATTGGCAGTATTATGAATATCGTGGTGCTTACCGCTGCGCTTTCCAGCCTCAACTCGGGCTTGTACTGCACCGGTCGTATTTTGCGCTCAATGTCGATGGGCGGTTCCGCGCCAAAATTTATGGCCAAAATGAGCCGTCAACACGTACCTTATGCCGGGATACTTGCCACGCTTGTCGTGTACGTCGTCGGGGTTTTCCTCAACTATCTGGTGCCTTCGCAGGTGTTCGAGATCGTGCTTAACTTTGCCTCGCTGGGCATCATTGCATCGTGGGCATTCATTATGGTGTGTCAGATGCGTCTGCGTCGGGCCATTAAAGATGGCAAAGCGGCAGACGTTCACTTCAAACTGCCTGGTGCGCCGTTTACGTCCTGGTTAACACTGTTGTTTTTACTGGCTGTGTTGGTGCTGATGGCGTTTGACTATCCGAATGGGACCTACACTATCGCCTCATTACCGCTGATTGCCATTCTGCTGGTCGCTGGCTGGTTTGGTGTACGTAAACGCGTCGCGGAAATCCACCGTACCGCGCCGTAACGCTTTAAGGTAGGTCAGATTTCTGGCCTACCCGTTTGAGCGACTTAGTTTGCTTCAATTAGCTGAGCAACATCATTGCTGTTAATTTCCCGCGCATTCCCGTCCTGATCGGTATAGCTGGTCATTCCCGTATCTTTATCCAGTTTCGGTTTGCCCTGGGTGGTAATAGTTTGCCCGCTTTTCGTCGTCATGACGTAATCGGTGGTACAGCCAGCCAGCGTAAACAACATTACGCCCGCACAAAGACAGATTAATGGCTTTTTCATGGTATTCCCGTGTTATTCAGTTAGCCGTTGAGGGCGTAGTGTAAGTCTCTGAAGTTTGTCAGGCTACCGATGGGGTGTAACGAGGCGTATCGTGGGGTATAGAGAAATGACAGGAGGGGTTGCCCCCTCCGAATAATTACAGGGCGATACGAATAACATCGTCCGGTTGCGTCGCTTCCTGCTCGCGTGTGGATTTCTGTTTCACACTCACGTACAGGGTTTTGCCATCGGCAGAGAGCGCCAGGCTGTTTGGGAACGTCGGGGTATCGAAGGTTTTAACCACTTTATAGCTTTTCGCGTCGATCACGCTGACTTTACCGGCCTGACGGTGGGTTACATAGGCTTCATTGCGTGTCGGGTTGAACAGTACGGCCAGAGATTCCGGCGCGGCAACTTTTGCCAGCACGTTGCCGTTACGGGTATCGATAACCAGCACTTCCGCTGCTTTGGAGTCAGTGACAAACGCACGATGACCTGCCGTATCAAGGCTCAGGTTAATGAAAAAGTGCTCTTTGCCATCGTCCAGCAATTTTTTGCGGCTGAGAATTTTGTTGGTGGCGGTATCGATGGTAATGAATTCACCATCGGCATTGGCGGTATACAGGCGTTTAGCTTTGCTGTCGACGGCCAGTGCAGTGCTCATTTTACCGGTATTTTGAATCGTGTCCTGAAGTGTGACAGTCTCACCGTCCACGACCCAAATCACGCTATCCTTACCAATTCCGCTGATGTATACCTTATTGGTGGCGTCATCGGCGACCAGTTCACGAGGTTGCAGCGGACGGACGTCTTCAGAACGTTTACGCGCATCCAGTACCAGACGCCCTTTCACCTCACCGGTTTTCGCATCAATCGCCGTCACCGCGCTATTCACGGTATTACCAAACCACAGCGTTTGCGTCGCGTTATTGATGGTCGCGCCAAACGGCTTGAGATCGTTATGAATAACCTGAGTCACTTCAAGCGTAACCGGATCAAGACGGTAAACTATCCCACCTTTATCCAGCTTACGACTCTGCGAGGTGGCCAGCCACAGTGCGTTTTCCTGCTGGCTGTACGCCATTTCGTAGGCGCCTTTACCTACGCCTTTGCGCAGCAGTTCTTCCGCAGCCTGCGTGCTAAATGATGATGCAACCAGCAGTGAACCTAACAGTAAAGAACCACGCAGGCGCGGTGAAAACAGATGACGTAAAGACATGACGACTCCCTTTGATAAATTCAGTTGTTACTGCTTCACAGTGCTTCAATGAGCAAAATCATGGTTTTGCTTTTTAAGAATGAGAATAGTAATCATTATTTATCGCAAAGTGGAGTGTTTATTCACTTTCGGTGAAAACCTTCTTATTTTCTCCATGAATACTCGTTTGCGGCGAACAGATTGGTTCTAAATCTCGTACCGGATGGCGGCATTGACGCCAAATCTGGCCTACATTGACGCACTATGCAGGCCAGATAAGCGAAGCGCCATCAGGCTGTTACCGTCTTTACCCCCTCGGTATCACTCTTCAGCAAGACGAATGACGACCTTGCCAAAGTTTTTACCAGTCAGCAGACCGATAAAGGTCTCCGGTGCATTTTCCAGACCCTCAGTGACCTGCTCGCGATAGTGGATCTTGCCTTCCTGAACCCAGCGCCCCATTTCTCTCTGAAATTCATAAATGCGGTGACCATAATCCTGACCAATGATAAAGCCCTGCAAGCGGATACGTTTTTTCAGTAACGTGGCCATAAGCAGCGGTAAACGGTCCGGGCCCGTCGGCAGTGATGTGGCGTTATAACCGCTCACCAGACCACACAGAGGAATACGGGCAGAGGTGTTGAGTAACGGCAAAACGGCATCAAAAACTTTACCGCCAACGTTTTCATAATAGATATCAATACCCTGCGGACAGGCTTGTGCCAGTTGGAGTGCGAAATCAGGGGCATGATGATCGAGGCAGATATCAAAGCCCAACACGTCGGTAGCATGACGACATTTCTCTGCCCCACCTGCCACACCAACGACCCGACAGCCTTTCAACTTGCCGATCTGGCCCACGGTTGCGCCAACAGGTCCGGTTGCCGCAGCGACAACCAGTGTCTCGCCGGCTTTTGGCTGGCCAATATCCAGCAGCCCCATATACGCCGTAAAGCCTGGCATACCCAACAGACCAAGCGCCCAGGAAGGATGCTCAGGGTGATCACCTAACGTTACCAAATCAGAACCATTAGAGATGGCGAAATCCTGCCAACCGCTATAGCTCAACACCCATTCACCGGGTTTAAAATCCGTATGATTCGATGCCACGACCCGACTGACCGTGCCGCCCACCATCACTGCACCAATCTCAACCGGGGGCGAATAAGACGGCTCGTCGCTCATACGTCCACGCATATAGGGATCGAGTGAGAGGTAGACGTTACGCAGTAATACCTCTCCGTCACCGGGGATCGCGATGGCCTCTTCTTCAAGACGGAAGTTACCGGGCACCGGTGCGCCATGCGGACGTGACGCCAGAACCCAGCGACGATTGCGTTGCATTTGTTGACCCATTGATGTTCTCCTCTGCTTTTAGCATGAATCCATCAATAGTAGACGCGCTATCTCTGTGATGCTTTCACATTAATTGCCGGCGTGATTTAACCGCACAACCAGATAAACGCAGGACTGTGCGGTTTCATTGATAAACCGACAGTCATTTGGCGGCCCCAGCTCCAGGCAGTCCCCGGCTTTCATTTCGTGGCGGGTATCACCTTCCACAAACACCAATTCTCCCTGCTGCAACCAGAGAAGCTGTCGGGCCTGCACGTAAGAAGAGGCGGGCATCGGGATATCACTGCCAGCCGGTAATTCGATTTGCACCAGATCGATAGGCAGATCGCTGCGCGGAGAAACGTGGCGGCGCAAATAGTGGCTTTGCGGATCGTGCCAGACCGGCTGGTCGGCGAAACGCAGCAGTTTACCCTCCTGCATTTCGGCTCGGGCAATCAGCGTGGACATGCTGATACCAAACGCACCGGAAAGCCGTCCCAGTAGCGTCGCCGTTGGACTGCTCTCTGTGCGTTCTATTTTATGGATCATCGCCCGCGACACCCCTGCACGCTCGGCAAGCTCCGTCAGCGACCAGCCGCGAGATTCCCGCTCAATGCGAATTCTTGCACTGATCCGTTGATTTATGCTGTCTTCAATAGTATTCATATTGTAATACTATAGTGAACAACCCCTGAGGTTCAACATGTCAATTCGATTTGCCAACAAAGACGACTGCGCCGCCATCGCAGAAATCTACAATCACGCCGTACTGCATACGGCTGCAATCTGGAACGATCAAACGGTCGATGCTGAAAACCGTATCTCCTGGTATGAAGCTCGCCAACTGATGGGGTATCCGGTGCTGGTAAGTGAAGAGAAGGGTGTCGTTACGGGGTACGCCTCTTTTGGCGACTGGCGCAACTTTGACGGTTTCCGTCATACCGTCGAACATTCAGTGTATGTGCACCCGGAACATCAGGGACAAGGACTGGGACGCAGGCTGCTCAGCAGACTCATTGAAGAAGCGCGCGCGTGTGGTAAGCATGTCATGGTAGCAGGTATCGAGTCACAAAATCAGGCATCGCTCCACCTGCACAGCACGCTGGGCTTCACTATTACCGCGCAGATGCCCCAGGTTGGGACGAAATTTGGTCGTTGGCTGGATCTGACTTTTATGCAGTTGCAGTTAGATGACCGCAGCGAACCGGATGCGCGTGGATGAACCAGACGCTGACCCTCTCCTTTCTGATTGCCGCAGGTATTGGTCTGGTGGTGCAAAATACCTTGATGGTGCGCATTACCCAGACGTCTTCGACAATCCTCATTGCTATGTTGCTCAACTCACTGGTCGGGATCGTCCTGTTTGTCAGCATACTGTGGTTTAAACAAGGTGCGGCGGGGTTTGGCGAACTGGTTTCCAGCGTTCGCTGGTGGACATTGATCCCGGGTTTACTGGGATCGTTCTTTGTTTTTGCCAGTATCAGCGGATACCAAAACGTAGGCGCCGCCACCACCATCGCGGTGCTGGTCGCCAGCCAGCTTATTGGCGGTCTGGTGCTGGATATTCTGCGTAGCCATGGTGTACCGCTTCGCGCGCTAGTGGGTCCGGTATGTGGTGCGATATTGCTGGTAGTGGGTGCCTGGCTGGTGGCAAGACGTTCGTTTTAATTGCTGCGTTTATCCGGCCTACAGATAACCTGCCCGTAGGCCGGATAAGGTGTTTACACCGTCATCGGGCAACGAAAAAAATCAGAGGATCGTGCCGCCCTGGGTCAGTTGCTCACGACGAGCGTCCATATCTTCTTTATGCTGGCGCCCATGATGTGCAATTGCCGTACGCAAACGTTGTTGCTGGGTGTATCGTTCTTCCCGGCTCAGCGCAACATCATCGCTCAGTTCAATCAGCAATTCATTCATATGCGTAATGACGCTGTCTTCAATGGCGGCATCAACACGTGCACTGACCTCATCCAGATGCGACATACTCCCTCCTTAACTCATTAATTTAATTTCGCTTTTGAAAAATCACTGCCCATCAGGCTAACGCTGTATCCGCTGACGTTGCTGCGTGTGGCATAGAAGGTTTTGCCATTCGCCAGCGCAATCCACGGAGCCTGCTGATAGAAAATTTCCTGCGACTGCTGGTAAAGCGCGGCGCGTTCTTGCGGTTTGCTCACCAGTTTCGCCTTTTGAACCAGCGAATTATACTCTTTATCACACCAGCGCGCGGCGTTTGATCCGGTTTTAATGCTGTCGCAACCCAGCAGAACATCGGCAAAGTTATCCGGATCACCGTTATCTGACATCCAGCCAAACAACGCAGTATCGTGCTCGCCTTTACGCATCCCGGAGAGATATTCCCCCCATTCCCAGGAGACGATTTTCGCCTTCACACCGACTTTTGCCCAGTCGCTTTGAATCATCTCAGCAATACGACGAGAGTTCGGGTTATATGGGCGCTGCACTGGCATAGACCACAATGTCGCTTCAAAACCGTTTTCCAGCCCCGCTTTCTTCAGCAGTTCTTTCGCTTTCTGTGGGTCGTAATCATAATCTTTCAGGTCTTTATTGAAGCCCATCATATTCGGCGGGATTGGCGATTTCGCCACCGTTCCGGAACCTAAAAAGACCGCATTAATAATGGCTTTTTTATCTGTCGCATAGTTCAGCGCCTGGCGCACCAGTACGTTATCAAACGGCTTTTTCTCCGTATTAAACGCCAGATAACCGACGTTCAGCGCGTCAACCGAATGCAGCGTCAGATCCTTGTTCTTTTTGATTTCATCAAACTGCACCGGTGCTGGCGCAGGAATAATCTGGCATTCGTTGGTTTGCAGTTTCGCCAGTCGTGTCTGTACGTTTGGTGTGATGGAGAAAATCAGATGTTTCGTTGGCACCGCTCCATCCCAGTAGTTCGGGTTTGCCAGATAGCGGATTTGTGAATCCTGCTTGTACTGTTGCAAGACATAAGGCCCGGTACCAATCGGCCAGTTATCGACGTTTTCCGGCGTGCCTTTTTTCAGCATCTCATCGGCATATTCTGCCGAAAGAATGGAGGCAAAATCCATCCCCCAGTCAGCAAGAAATGCAGCGTTGGGCTCGTTCAGGACAAACTGAACGTGATAATCATCAACCTTCTTAACCTCTTTAATCAGTTTGTCAAGGCCAACATCGTTGAAGTATTCATAGCTACCCTGTGAAACCTTATGGTACGGATGATCGGCATCTTTCTGGCGTAATACCGAGAAAACGACGTCATCGGCATTGAAATCACGGGTAGGTTTAAAGAACTTATTACTATTGAATTTCACGCCCTGACGCAGGGTAAACGTGTAGGTCTTGCCGTCTGGGGAAATTGTCCACTCCGTTGCCAGAGACGGGACCGGGGTATTTTTGACCGGATCGAAGTTGATCAATCGGTTGTACAACACCTGTGAACTGGCGACAAACGACGGACCTGAACTGGCAATTTGGGGGTTAAATGATTCCGGTGATGCTTCAGAGCAGTAAACAATGGTATCAGTACTGGCGGCATATGCCGCACCTGTTGGTAAAACGGCGCTGAGTGCCAGCGCGAGCAGCGTTTTCCTTGCAATCATGGTTATAAGCCTTCTTCTTTTATTATTTACTCGTCTATCAGAGCATAGCTGGCAAAGACGCACTAATAACAAATCTCTATCAGGTTATTCTAATCTGGTGGTTTTCGCTGATTAATTCATCATCGCAGGCGAAATAATTTACCTTAAGTCTTTTTCAAAACGTCAAGATTTTTCCCGATACTCTATGCCATGAAAATTCGCCCCTTTTTGCCTCTCTTCCGACGTTTGCTTACTTTTATTCCCCGTAAAGTAGATGTGTGAAGAAGTCTAAGGGGCAATTACGTGGCAAAAACTCTCTTGCGCAGCGGCAATTTGGATGACTATCAGGCCGTGGGTGGCGGTGGTCAGGCCGTGTTTGATTCAGCACTACAAATTCGTGAAACGCTTCGTCTGCGTAAACAACAGGCGATGGCGGATTGTCTGGCAATCCCACAAGTTAACGACAGTGGCGATCGGGTGGACTGGTATTCCCCGGTTGAAGGAAAGGCTGTCGCGTGGAAAGCCGCTGATGACGATGCGCGTTTTCGGGCTCTGCGCTATCTGTCCAGTACGCTGGAGAATGCCGCAGCTCTGAGTCGAAAAAGCCTGCAATCGGGTAAAACGTCCCTGCAACTGTTTGGTTCACTACTCGACAAAGCCATCCAGTTTCCGGGTGAGAACCACGTGTTCCTGGTTGATGGCAAACCCGTCATTACGTTCTGGGGCTTCGTCAATCTGAATGAAAACACCCGTGACGATGTACTTGATTGCCTGCGCCATACCGATGTTCCGCCGGTTGTATTGGCACCTGAACCGGAGCCGCAAGCCGAAGAAATCCCGGCGGAAATCACTTTCGCCGAGGCCGATACCCCGCTGCTGACAACGGCTATCGAGCTACCGAAACTCGCTGAACCCGAACTCCCTCCCCCGGTCATCGTGAGTGAGCCAGAGATCGCGCCGCCGCCAGTACAGCGTAAGCCCACGCGTCGCCTGCCGCTGTGGAGTCTGCCCGTTGCTGCGGCAGTGATTGCCGCCATTGCTGGGCCGCTATTGTGGAAACAGTACTCAGAATCTCCCGCACCTGCGGTTGCCCCCATTGAAGTGGCAAAGGTAGAGAGTAAACAACTGCCTGAACTAACACCTTCACTGCCGCTGCATCGGGCTGAAGTTATTCCACCGGTGAAAAAAGAGAAGCCCGTAGAAGGGCCGGTGGTGATTGCCGCCATCCCGAAAGATGCACTGGTAATGGATGCTAACCAGATGAAGGCAGGTACAACACGTTTTCTTAACGGCAACTGGCGTGTGCTGGTCGATATAAAAGATCCCGTCAGTGGTAAAGCCCCGTCGCTGCGTTATCAAATCCAGGCCAATAAGGGCACTGCCCGCGTCGTGCATGGCGACAATATCGTTTGCCGCGCCGAAATTTTCTCTGGTCTGCATCAATCGGGCGAATTAATGATTAAGAGTCGCGGGAATGCTCGTTGCACGGACGGTTCGCGGTACCCAATGCCCGAAATCACCTGTAAAGCAGGAACAAACGACGTCGCAGCTTGTACCGCGCGTTATGACGAACACGCGGAAGTCCCTTTGACGATCAAAAAGATAGGTGCCTGATTTTATGTTGGTGAATCTGTGTGATTACAAACAGAGCGTAACGCTCATCGCCAATAGCGGTGTGCAATTTCTGGATTTTGGGCTGACACCACAGGAATCTGCGCACCACGGTCGTTTTGTTCGTAAAACGGCAAACGGTCCCCTACTGCGTCTGGATTTCGATCTGGCGTCGGGACGCTATACCCTGCCGGGCAATACCGGTGGTCAACCCGAAGTAGTGAAACCGGAAAGCACGCAGACGCTGCATTATTCTCTGGACGTACTTGACGGTGTCTGGTTGCCCCTGCCGTTCCTGCGTTTTAACCCGCCGCGCACATTTGTTGAAGGCCCGGATAACTGGGCGCGCGTCCAGGTGCGAAAACTCGCGCAACCGGACAGTGCCGGCAATACTCACCGTGTCACAGTGGCGCTGGACAGTCAGTTGACTGAAGCCCCGGCAGCATTGACGCCAAATGAGAACGATCTGCTGAATGGCACGCGATTTGCGCTGGCCTGGCACGATAATGAGATCGCAGATTTCCTCGACCAGACGTGGATTGATGGTTGGCTACGCGAGTCCTTTTTGCAGCACGTCACGCAGCAAGAAAACCGTTCTGAGCAGGAGATCCAACAAGCTCTACGAAATTTTGAATACCAGGCGCACTGGCTGAATGTGTTGACCCTGTTAGGCGAACAACTTTCCGTCCCGGAAGTGAAGTTGGTGACCCATACGCTCAGCACCCCCGCTATTCCTGTCGATCTGATTCTGGATATTGGCAATACGCATACCTGCGGCGTGTTGATTGAAGATCATGGCGATGCCAATGACGGTCTGCGTCAGACGGCAGAATTGCAGGTGCGTTCATTAAGCGAACCCCAGTTCCTCAACGATCCACTGTTCACCAGCCGACTGGAGTTTTCCGAGGCGCGCTTTGGTAAGCAACATTTCTCCGTTGAGAGCGGTCGCGATGATGCCTTTATCTGGCCGTCGATTGTCCGCGTTGGGGATGAAGCCCGTAAGCTGGCGATGCAGCGTATGGGAACGGAAGGCAGCAGTGGGATCTCCAGCCCACGTCGGTACTTATGGGATGAAACCCCCGTGTTACACGACTGGCGCTTTAGCCAGATGAACAGTAAAACGCAGCGTGAGCCGCTGGCTACCGCCTTCCCGCTGATGAATCTGATGAACGATGACGGTCAACCGCTGTTCAGCCTGCCACAAGATGATCGGCTGCCGGTGTTCTCACCACAATACAGCCGCAGCACGCTGATGACACATATGTTGTGCGAGATTCTGGCCCAGGCGCTGGGACAAATTAACAGCGTAGCGACGCGGCTGCGTCTCGGTTTCCCGGCCTCTCCACGCCAGTTGCGCACGCTGATCCTCACTCTGCCGTCAGCCATGCCAAAACAGGAACGTGAGATCTTCCGTCTGCGGATGTTTGAAGCCATTGCTCTGGTCTGGAAAGCAATGGGCTGGCACCCGCAGGACGAAGACTTTACCACCCGCAAACAGCAGGAAAAAAGCGTCGTTCCCGTACCTGAGATCCAGATGGAGTGGGATGAGGCCAGCTGCGGACAGTTGGTTTGGCTGTACAACGAAGCGATTTCACACTATGACGGGCACACAGAATCGTTCTTTAACGCCCTCGCCCGTCCTGACCGCCAGCCAGAGCCCGGTGAAGTTAGAGGTCGTGCACTGCGCGTCGCCTCCATCGATATTGGCGGCGGCACAACGGATATGGCCGTGGTCCATTATCAACTGGATGACGGCGTTGGGGCGAATGTCAAAATTACTCCGCATCTGCTGTTTCGAGAAGGCTTCAAAGTCGCCGGGGATGACATGTTGTTGGATGTCATACAACGCTGCATACTGCCCGCCCTGCAAACCCGCTTACAACAGGCTGGCGTGACCGATGCCGCCGCCCTGCTGGCCACACTGTTTGGTGATTCCGGGCGGATCGATACTCAGGCTATTTTGCGGCAACAAACCGCATTGCAACTCTTCATGCCACTGGGTCATGCGGTGCTAAGTGCCTGGGAGCAAAGCGATATTAACGATCCCGTCGCGGGGTTACACGCCACCTTTGGCGAACTGCTTTCACAGCGTCCGACACGCAATGTGATGAACTATATCCAACAGGCTATCGATCATGCATTACCGTCTGGTTCACCGGCTTTTGATGTACTGAGCGTTCCGTTGCAGGTGCAGTTCAGACAGTTGCAAGAAGCGCTGCTGGCAGGGCAATTTACCCTGACCTCCCCTCTGCACGCCGTTTGTGAAGCGATTTCCCACTATCGTTGCGATATTTTGTTAGTCACTGGCAGACCCGCCTGTTTGCCGGGGGTTCAGGCGCTAATCCGCCATCTGCAACCCGTTCCGGTCAACCGCATGATCTGGATGGACAGCTATCGCGTACATGAGTGGTATCCGTTCAGCCAGCAAGGGCGTATTGGCAATCCAAAATCTACCGCTGCCGTTGGCGCGATGCTGTGTAGCCTGGCGTTGGATTTACGCCTGCCGCGCTTTAACTTTAAAGCTGCGGATATCGGCGCGTACTCGACGGTCCGCTACCTCGGTGTACTGGATAATACGGTTAATACGTTGCGCGATGAAAACATCTGGTATCACGACATCGATCTGGATAAACCTGGCGCAAAACTGGATACCCGTCTGCACTTCCCGCTGCGCGGGAACGTGACACTGGGCTTTCGCCAGTTAGCAAACAGCCGCTGGCCAGCCACCCCGCTGTATACGCTGAGTATCAATTCTGCTGAGCTGGCAAAAACGATTGCCGGTGACGGTGTATTAAATGTGCGGCTGCAACTGCGCGGCGGCAGCAAAGAGACGGGACCGGAATTTTTCGTTCTCAGCGATGCCTGGCTACAGGATGGCACGCCCGTTGCCGCCAATGCCCTGACGTTAAAACTGAATACGCTGGCAGATCGTCGCCATAGCGGCAGCCATTACTGGATTGATAGCGGGAGTGTGTACCTGAAATGAGTAAGATGTTTAACACAGCACAAGCCGCCACCAAATGGGTGAATGACACACGCCAGCGCGCAGCGCGTCTTGATGATGAAGCGGATTCTCTGCTCGCTCAGCTCACCATCGCCGCAGTGACTGAGTCTGCGCTGAACACGGCGTTTTCATCGCGTGGCTGTGTGGGGCTGTACGGTCATTCACAGCCAGCAAAAGCACATCTGTTGTCCGCACTGTGCAACAACACCAGTGGGAAATTGACTATTACCACACCGGATCGCAGCTTTGATTACTTTTCGCATATCAATCCGGGCCATGCGCCAACCAATATGGCGCTCCGTTTTACGCGTGAAGACAATTCCGTTGATAGCGAGTGGCCTCTGCGTCTGCGCTTACTGAGTGAAGCGGAACTGGTACAGCTGTTTATCACGCAGTTTTGCGCAATGCCTGACAACCGCCAGGTGGAAAAATCGATTATTGAAGCCCGGTTAGAAAAATGGCAAACGCTGCGTCAACGTCATCCAGTTCAGGGCATCACGGCACATGACGTAGCCGCCATCGGCCGTTTCTGGCGCTCTTGTGTTCCTGCAAACCAGCAGCAAATTGATGATGCGCTATGGCATCAATTTGCTACGTTGCTGCCGGCGCTGGATCTGACCACTCGCGCTCACGCCTGGGCGCTGTTGTGGGGAGAACAACCAGAGTTAACGCAGCAATGGCTGGCATTAGCGCACACTTTGCAACAAACCGGACAGGCACACGAGCTAGCCGCGCCGCTGAGTTTGCTGGTCGATCATTTTGGCTTGCCTGCCGAAAGCTTCCTGACCCAGGTCGCATTAACCGGGAACGACGCGCAAAGCGATGTGGTGGTTCATCCTGTTGAAAACCATCAGTTGCTTAACGCGGTCAGTCTGTCGCTGGAATCGCTGGCGCTGCTGACGCGTGAACTGGTGCTGACTGTTGAAGACTCAGTTTTGGAAGACGTCGACCTGCTCGATATTCCCCTCGCACCGGATGCCCACCCCAACCCGCTGTGGCGGGCCAAATTAGGCTGGATGTTGGAACATTACCGCCAGCATCTGCAACCCGACGTCCTGCTGATCTGCAACGCAGTGTCTTCACGCTCGCAGACACCAGCCATCACGCGTAAACTGATGAGCTGGGCCAGCGATACCCAACCCGTACATGATGCGGCATTACCGGGGGTTGTGTGGGCCATTACGCCACAAGATGCACGTTTTAGCACACAGCAAAACCTCGATGAGGCCGTGCAGCAATTAATGGGCAAGCCCGGGTTGCGCTGGGGGACATTACAGGCACTGGATAAACACAGCCTGTTGCGCCTTGCTGAATGGTTGTCGCAGGCGACATCAGCGCAACAACGCCAGTCACGGTTAACGTCCCTGCATGAACAGCATCAACAGCATGTTCGTGAGACGCTGATGAGTTGGCTTAACGATAGCGAAAGCGTGCCCGACGCCAGCGAGACAGTGATCCGCCAGCTTCAGGCCCAGGCAGCAAAACATGGTGAACTCCTGGAGGGGTTACTACCACCGATGCGCTGCTTTGAGTCGTTGCTGCGTATTCAGCAGCCACGCGAAGAACAAGTCAGTGGACTCTTTAATGAAGAGATTGACCTGTTTGCCGACGTCCGGGAGCCATCGCACTCATCCGAAAGCAAAGAGACCGGGTACCAGGCACACAAAATGTGGATCAACCATGTGCGTCAGTGGTGTCGTGATGACAATAACGCGCGCCGATTGCGGCTTGATCCGCGAACGCTTAGACAGGTAGCCGATATTCTTATCACGACCAGCTATCGGCTTGAGATGCCTCAACGACTTCAGCAGATTATGCAGCGAGAGAATGTCTGCGGGGCACAGTTACACGCCGATATTGGTGATTTTATTACCTGGCTTGGCTACGCCAACGTTGCAGAGGATCAACGGCCTGCCAGCAGGGTCCTCAAGGGTGCGGCTATTTTCAGTGCGCCAGCACAACAACCGATGTCGCGCCTGACTCAGCTGGATGAGCAGCCGCAGCACGGTGCAAGCCGACATGTTTACGACTGGCTGGTTGCTTTGTACACTCGTGCGAAAGAAAACGTGGGATACCAGCATCCTCTGGACGTAACCAAAGACGACAGACTGCGATTAGTCGCTCTGCTGACCCCCTGATACGGCATTGACAGCGCCATCAGAAAAGAGAAAACAGGAGTGCGACAGGAAAGCTCATCGGCCATGTCGCCCCGACTAATATCGCGCTCAGAAAGCGAATACGTTTTTTATCACGCGACAGAAACCAGGTGATGATTGCCGCAATAGCGGCCATCACCGCATAAAAAACCAACATTTTTTGGTACAGAGACATTTAGGGCTTCCAGGCCAGAAGGGAAAAACGCGCGCAATATGCTCTCTTTTATGATCCACATCAAGTTTTATTCACTTCTTTAAGAAAAACGCCTGAAAAACAGCCCACTTTCAATATGTTCAGATTTCGTACTATTGCGGATAGTTATAAGCCGTACTATACCCAAAGGGGTTAAAATGAAAGGTGGCAAAAATGAATGTTTCCAGTAAGACTGTGGTGCTGATAAATATATTTGCTGCTGTAGGACTTTTCAGCCTGATATCCGTAAGGTTCGGCTGGTTTGCTTGATGTGACTCTTTTTGATGAATTGCAGCGCCTGCTGGCAGAGAGAAAATCTTCTCTCTGCCATTAGTAAACGATCTTCCCACTCCGCCAGTGCCCGGTAAATTATCCTTAATATGTACCCCCCCTAATCCTTCCGCAGCATTATTTCTCCGTGATAGCGGGTCGGTGTTGTACCTGTTAGCTACCGAAAAAACACGATGAAAGCACTGTCGCTAACAAATTCCAGCTGTTGCGCCACCTGGCTGACTGAGTCCCCCCTCCGCCAGCATCTCCATAGCGTTTAATACCCGGAATTGCTGCCGCCAGGTCTGATAGTTCATCCCGGTATCTCTGATAAAAATGCGGCTGATTGTTCGTTCGCAGGCACCGACCTGGCGGGATAACTGCTGCGTTCAGATTATGCTACTACCTGTTACCGGGAATGATGTTAGGGTTAGCGGGTATCGTGCAACAACCGGGACGGGTTCTGACTGTCTGTGCGTTCATCGGCTGGCTATGTCGCCTGTGTCGTCGTCGTTTGAACAATCACCTAAATAATCAGGCCCCGACATTGTGCCGGGGCCTGATTGTGTGCAAATTAGCCTGACCTCGCGGATATTTCCAACTTACCGCCGTCCGATGGCGACGAGGCCAGTGGCGCGCATAGTATAGAGACACGTTTGCTGATATTTAGCTATCCGTGCTCCTTTTACCGTCCGCGGGTTACGATATTACTCATGCTTGATCATGACATGGCGAATCACCGTGTAATCTTCCAGTCCGTAGACCGACATGTCTTTGCCATAGCCGGATTGTTTTTGTCCCCCGTGCGGCATTTCACTCACCAGCGTGAAGTGGGTGTTGACCCAGGTACAGCCATACTGCAGGCGAGCGCTCAGTCGGTGCGCGCGACCAACATCCCGCGTCCAGACTGACGATGCCAGTCCATACTTCGAATCATTGGCCCACGCCAGGACCTGATCTTCATCATCAAAAACGGTAACACTGACCACCGGACCAAAGACCTCACGCTGCACAATAGCATCTTCCTGTTTCGCTCCCGCCAGCAACGTTGGCGCAAAATAGTAGCCTGAACCCTCCACTTTTTTGCCGCCGGTGATAACCTTGATGTGTCCGAGCGCTTTCGCGTCATCGACCGCTTTTGCTACCCTGTCAAGATGCGCCTGTGAGCTTAACGGTCCCAGTTCTGTCGTTTCATCATTCGGTGCGCCAATTTTCAGGCTGGCAACTGCGGCGCCGAGTTTTTCGACCAACGCATCATAGATGCCTTTTTGCGCGTAGATTCGACACGCAGCAGTGCAATCCTGCCCGGCGTTGTAGTACCCAAAGGTCCGTACACCACTGACCACCGCATCAAGATCGGCATCATCAAAAATAATCACCGGGGCTTTCCCACCCAGCTCCATATGCGTGCGTTTAATCGAAGGCGCAGTATGCTGGATAATATGTTCCCCGGTCACAATTGAACCGGTCAGTGAAACCATGCGTACTTTTTCATGCCCGGTCAGCGGATCGCCCACCGTTTTACCACGGCCAAACAGGACGTTAATCACGCCTGCCGGGTAAATATCTTTCGCATATTCCGCCAGTTTAAGTGCCGTCAGCGGGGTAATTTCTGAAGGTTTAATCACCACACAGTTGCCGGCGGCCAGTGCAGGAGCCAGCTTCCATGCGGCCATCATTAGCGGATAGTTCCAGGGCGCGATGGAGGCCACCACACCCAGCGGATCGCGACGAATCATGGAAGTATGCCCTTCCAGATATTCCCCGGCAGCCTGTCCTTGCAGGGTGCGCGCTGCCCCCGCGAAGAAACGGAAAACATCCACGATGGCCGGAATTTCATCATTAAGCACACAATGAAGTGGTTTACCGCAGTTGAGCGATTCCAGCTCCGCGAAGGTCTGTGCGTTATCGGCAATGGTATCCGCCAGCTTTAACAACAGCTCCGAACGCACTTTCGGCGTGGTTTGGCCCCAGGAGGAAAACGCGTGGTCTGCCGCGCGCACTGCGGCATCAACCTGCATGGCTGACGCCTCAGCAATCTCCAGAATAAGTTCACCAGTAGCAGGGTTATAAACTGGTTGCTTTTCACCTTCACCGCTGACCAGCTCACCGTTAATCAGTAATTGATGTTGCATAGCAATTTCCCATATCGTCGTTTATTTACCGTTTCCGGCGACGGTGTCGCCTTCACGCGTTAGCCACCAGGCCCCTAAAATTGGCAGTGTTGTTACCAGCATTACCAGCAATGCCACAACGTTGGTAACAGGCACATCTCGTGGACGGCCCAGTTGATTGAGCAGCCACAGAGGAAGTGTTCTTTCATGTCCGGCGGTGAACGTTGTCACGATGATTTCATCGAATGACAAGGCAAACGCCAGCATGCCTCCCGCCAGCAGTGCTGATGCCAGATTGGGCAGCACGACATAACGAAAGGTTTGCCAGCCGTTGGCGCCAAGATCCATAGACGCTTCAACCAGACTCCATGAGGTGCGGCGAAAACGCGCCACGACGTTGTTAAAGACAACCACCACGCAAAACGTCGCATGGCCCACCACGATCGTGAGAAAACCCGGTTCCAGGTTGATGGTTTTAAATGCCGTCAGCAGTGCCAGGCCGGTAATAATGCCCGGCAGCGCAATCGGCAATAGCAGCAACAGCGATATTGCGCTTTTACCGAAAAAGTCCCTGCGCCACAGCGCAGCCGCCGCCAGCGTACCCAGTACCAGAGCTATTGCTGTCGACAACGCGGCGATCTTAAGTGACAACGTCACTGATTCAAGAATATCGCTACGCTGCGCCGCCACGCTAAACCAACGCAATGTCAGTCCCTGAGGCGGAAAACTAAAAGCAGCCTCCTCTGTATTAAAAGCATAGGTGCCGATGATGAGGATGGGAAAGTGCAGAAAAAGAACCCCGCCCCATGCGGCCAGTTTGAGTAACCAGGGTGCGCGTTCAGAGTGCATCAAAAGCTCCCAGACGCTTCACGAACGCCAGATACAGTGCAATTAAGACAATTGGCACCAGAGTGAATGCCGCCGCCATTGGCATATTGCCGATAGCCCCCTGTTGCGAATACACCATGTTGCCGATGAAATATCCCGGCGGTCCCACCAGTTGCGGCACAATAAAGTCACCCAGCGTCAGTGAGAAAGTAAAGATAGAACCAGCGGCTATACCGGGTATTGCCAGCGGGAAAACCACATAGCGGAAGGTTTGGCGAGGACGCGCCCCCAAATCAGCCGATGCCTGCAAAAGCGAAGGTGGAAGCCGTTCCAGAGCAGCCTGAACCGGCAGGATCATAAAGGGAAGCCAGATGTAGACAAAAACCAGAAAGCGCCCTAATCCCGATGTTGACAACGTATTACCGCCGACAGCGGGCAAGGTGAGGAAAGCGGTCAACAGTGGCTCCAGCCCGAGATGGGTTAAAAACCACTGCGCCACGCCGTCTTTCGCTAACAGCAGCGTCCACGCATAGGCTTTGACGATATAGCTCGCCCACATCGGCAACATGACGGCAATGTAAAAAAAGGCTTTCATTTTGCCACGGGTATAACGTGCCATATACCATGCCATCGGGAACGCCAGAATGGCGCTGGCAATCGTCACCGCCACCGCCATTGTCAACGTTCGCACAATGATGTCGTAATTGGCCGGATTAAACAGCGCCTGCAGATTCGCCAGCGTCAGGTCTGGCGTCACCGACATAGTGAAATCGTCGAAGGTGTAAAAACCTTGCCACAACAGCGTCAGCAACGATCCAAAGTAGACGATGCCAAACCACATCAACGGCCCGAGCAGCAGTAAAAACAGCCCAAGCCCTGGATTACGCCAGAAGAACCCCGAGATACGGTTAAGCTTTGTCGGCTGTGCGGGCGAATGTATGACGTTCATAGCCATTCACCTCTCCTCTACCAACGGAACCATGACATCGCGTGACCACGATGCCATCACCTGCTGACCCGGTGACAGCGTCGACGGCAGCATTTCTCCCGTCAGGTTCGCCTGGCTAACCAGCAATTTTTCACCGCCAGCAAGTTTCAGCTCAAAACGCGTCGCCGCCCCCTGGTACTGCACCGCCTGAATGACACCCCGAGCCTGAACCTCGCCCCCCATATCATTTAGCCGAATGTGTTCCGGGCGCAGCGAGAACATACCCTGTAACCCACAGACGTTTGCTGACATCGCTTCGTCAAAGACGTTTGAAGTCCCAACAA
This sequence comes from Citrobacter sp. Cu233, assembly GCF_030332225.1. Classification (GTDB taxonomy): domain Bacteria; phylum Pseudomonadota; class Gammaproteobacteria; order Enterobacterales; family Enterobacteriaceae; genus Citrobacter. Next base: position 30,844 of record NZ_JAOWIF010000040.1, on the reverse strand, counting down.
AACTCGCCACAAACGGCGTGCGTGGACGCATGTAGAGTTCTCGTGGTGAATCCACCTGCTCAATACGGCCATTGTTAAATACCGCCACACGATCGGACATCGACAGCGCCTCACCCTGATCGTGGGTGACAAAAATAAAGGTGATGCCGAGAGACTGCTGGAGTTTTTTCAGCTCCAGTTGCATCTGTTCGCGTAGCTTGAGATCCAACGCACCGAGTGGCTCATCCAACAGTAAAACGCGAGGCTCATTAACCAACGCACGGGCAATCGCTACACGCTGACGCTGTCCACCAGAGAGTTGTGATGGCTTGCGCTCATGGACAAAACCGAGCGCAACCTTATCTAACGCTTCTCGCGCCCTGGCATGACGCTGCTTTTTATCAATGCCTTTCACCATCAGCCCATAAGCCACGTTGTCGAGAATCGACATATGCGGGAATAGTGCGTAATCCTGAAACACCGTGTTGACGTCCCGTTCCCAGGGCGGTAATTCACTGGCTTGCTTACCAAAAATTTTAATTGAACCGCCAGAAAGCTGCTCAAACCCTGCAATCATGCGCAGACAGGTCGTTTTGCCGGAGCCGGATGGCCCCAGCATTGAGAAAAACTCACCATCATTAATTGCAATACTTACCCCATCAACTGCACGAACATCCCCGTACAGACGCGAGACATTATGAAACTCCACTGCGTACGTCATAAAACCCCCAGCGGAATTAACGACCGCCCATAATGGCGATGTAATCCTGCGTCCAGCGACTGTAAGGAACGAATTTTCCACCTTCTGCGATTGGCGTTTTCCAGAAAGCAATCTTGTCAAAATAACTATAGCCGTTGGTTTCACAGCCTTTCTCACCCAGCAGCGGGCTGGCTTTACAGCCTTCAGGGACTACCGGCAGAGATCCAAACCAGGCAGCGACGTCGCCCTGAACTTTCGGGGTTAATGACCAGTTCATCCATTTGTAAGCACAGACAGGATGCTTCGCTTCGCTATGCAGCATGGTCGTGTCAGCCCAACCGGTAACGCCCTCTTTCGGGAAAACCGTGGCAATTGGCTGGCCTTCTGCTTTCAGGGCGTTAGCCTGATAAGGCCAGGCACTTGATGCCACCACACCTTCGTTTTTGAAGTCACTCATTTGCACAGTGGTGTCATGCCAGTAGCGATGGATCAATGCGTGCTGATCGCTCAGGACTTTGATGACCGCCTGATACTGTTTCTCGGTGAGCTGATAAGGATCGGTGATACCCAACTGCGGTTGAGTGGCTTTGACGAACAGCGCCGCATCGGCGATATAGATCGGGCCATCGTACGCCTGGACTCGCCCTTTATTGCTTTTTCCGTCCTCAAGTTTCTGCTCGACAAACACCACGTTCCAACTATCTGGCGGCGTTGGGAAAGTTTTGGTGTTATACATCAGCAAGTTGGGCCCCCATTGATACGGAGTACCGTAAACTTTCCCCCCGACGTTAAACCATTCCCCTTTGACGACTCGCGGATCGATAGTTTTCCAGTTTGGAATAAGCGCAGGATTAATAGGCTGGACACGTTTGCCCATAATCAGGCGCAGTGACGCATCGCCAGAAGCCGTCACCAGGTCATAGCCGCCTTTCGCCATCAGGCTCACCATTTCGTCTGATGTGGCCGCTGTTTTAACATTGACGGCACAACCGGTTTCCTTCTCAAACTGCGAAACCCAGTCATATTGTTTATCGGTTTGGCCGCGTTCGATATAACCCGGCCAGGCAATAATGTCCAAGCGCCCTTCCGGTTTATCTAATGATGTTGGGGGTTCGGCTGCCTGTGCTGTCATCAGCGTCATACTGAGTGCACACAAGCTACTGAGGGCAAATTGCTTGCTCATAACGTCTTACTCCTGTCGAAAAAATATTGAGCGGCAGCCTTGCCGTAAATATATGTCCTTTCCTAAAAATAGTCGGGGTGTTGAAAGCGTTCCTGCTGGCGCAAGGAAATTTAATCAGGTTGTGAGCTAACGCTCATTACGCCACGGGTTATAGCAAGGTGATTTAATCTTCTGGAGTATAGACAAGGAGTTAGGTGCCAGGGTGGCACCAGGAAGAACTATTGATATTTCGTATGGTGGCACCTGATATAAATAACATCAGGATTTAACATTTACTATTTCTAAAATAAGAATGCGCTATTCTTTTATATTGAATAGCACATTCAGTTTTATTTCATCATCTCGCGAATTAATTTTCCAAGCTGTTTAACCGCCAGTTCTTCACGTTCTCCCCAGTGCCATGCGGTATTAAAACGAAAGAAACGTGACCATGCCCCTGAGGTTGAAAACATCTTACCGGGTGCAATGCTGATGTGGTGCGCCAGCGCCTGGGTGCTGAGCTCCCCCGCATCCAACGGTTCTGGCAGTTCGAGCCACAGAAAATAGCCGCTGTCGTTATGGTGTATTTTGACCTCCGCCGGAAGATGACGCAGCAGCGTTTGCCAGGCCTGCTGTTTGCGTTCCGCCAGTTGACGACGCAGCCGTCGCAAATGCGCGTCATAACGCCGGGTCGACAGGTAGTCCACCAGCGCAAGCTGCATTGGGGAACTGGTGGATAAGGTGCTCATCAACTGGAGTCGCTGAATACGACGGGCATGTTTCCCGGCAGCAACCCAGCCGATGCGAAAGCCGGGGACCAGACATTTCGAGAAAGATGAACAGTGCAACACCCTGTCCCCTCGATCCCAGGCTTTAGCCGGCAGTGGTTTCTCCCGGCCAAAATAGAGTTCGCTGTAAACATCATCTTCAATCAGCATCACATTGTATTTTTCCAGTAATGCGACCAGATGGGCTTTTTTCTGTGCGCTGAGCGTAAAACCCAGCGGATTTTGGCTGTTGGTCATCAGCCAGCAGGCTTTGACCGGGTACTCCTGGAGTGCCTGCTCCAGTGCGACAAGGTCGATTCCTTCCTTCACGTCGGTGGCAACGGACAACGCCTTCAGGCGCAATCGCTCCAGAGCCTGCAATGCGCCGTAAAAACACGGGTTCTCGACAATCACCCAGTCCCCCGGCTCGGTGACGGCCTGCAGGCTCAGGTTAAGCGCTTCAAGTGCGCCGGTGGTGATTACAATTTCATCCGGGGAAAGGGTCATTCCCTGTTGCGCATAACGACGGGCAATAGCATGACGCAGTTCATCATTCCCTGGCGGCAGGTTTTCGATAACACTCATGGCGGTAGCTGTTTTACTCACCTGAGCCAGCGAACGATTAAGCTGCTGAAGCGGAAATAAACGTGGATCGGGGAAAGCGGATGCAAACGGCATCACTGAAGCATCACGACTGGCCTGCAGCATGTCAAAGATGTAGGTGTTGATATCCACGGCTTCATCGCGCATGACCTGTACCTGCGGCACGACGTTTTCGCGCTCGGGACGCGCAGCAACATAATAACCCGACTGTGGCCGGGCAATGATCCGCCCCTGGCTTTCCAGCAGTTGGTAGGCATGCCCCACGGTCATAAAACTCATCCCGCTGCTTGCCACCTGCTCGCGCAAAGAGGGCAACCGATCGCCCGGTTGCCATACGCCAGACGCGATTTGATCGCGAATTTGCTCCGCCAGTCGCTGGTACTTCTTCATTTTTTTGTCCTGATAACCGGTGTAGGCAATAGCCTCTGTGTATATCAGTTTACATAAATCATAAATTTTTGATAACTGTTATAGTTAACAGCTTTACAACATAGTCAACGAGAGTGCTTTCCCTAGCGCCCGTGCCGCTACCTGAACAGCATCAATTTTCGTTGCATGCTTTAAATCGAATAAACGCGTGATTTCCTGCTTTGGCCTGCCGATTCTGCTCGCCAGTTCCTGTTGCGTGATATTTGATTCGAGGAAGGCATTTAACAGAAGAACCTTGGACGCAACGCTAAGGGGAATTTCGACATAGTCATCAGCGGGATCAACCGCCGAAGGCAACGGGATGGGTTCATTGTCATCGAAGTAAAATTCAAATGCAGTGACCAGTGCCTCCTGTGCGGCCAGCAGCGCTTCATGGCGGGTATCGCCCTGAGTTAATGCTTCAGGAACATCAGGAAACGAAACCACAAAGCCACCTTCTTCCGCAGGGGTGATATTGACGGGATAGCGCATAATTTCTGTAAAATCTCTCATGTAATTAGCCTTATAACAGTGATGTTTAATACAAACCAAACTGCTTAAGAATGGCTTTTCGCAAGGCTTCTTTTATTTCATCACCAGGATGTCTGGGCATAACGCTTCGCTTTCCCTGTATCTCAGCTTCAAGTGATTTGCACCCTGCGTTACTTCAACGCCCTGAGATTCAAGCCAGCATCTGAACTCACTTTGCTTCACTGCGCCTCCCTATTGACCAGGATACATAAAAAGTAAACATTTATGTTTACTTTTCCGTTGTTTTGTTATTCATAGCGAAAAATCGATGTCATGGGGAGGATGGTGTGTCCGGATCGGAATGCACATTCCAGATCCCATATCAGGTCTGTTAACTGACACTATTGATGCAACTGTTATGGGTAAAAAGAACTGTTCTGTTTCTGCCCCCTTATGCTCCTCAGGCTTAGAATTGCGCTAAATCAATTTTGCCTGCGGAGTTAAGCATGTTCGGTCTTGACGCGTTTCACCTGGCGAGGATCCAGTTCGCGTTTACGGTATCCTTTCACATCATCTTTCCTGCCATAACTATCGGTCTTGCCAGCTATCTGGCGGTACTTGAAGGACTGTGGCTGAAAACCAAAAATCCGACCTGGCGTTCGCTGTATCATTTCTGGTCCAAAATCTTTGCCGTTAACTTTGGTATGGGTGTGGTATCAGGTCTCGTCATGGCCTACCAGTTTGGCACCAACTGGAGTGGTTTCTCCGAGTTTGCCGGGAGCATCACCGGGCCACTGCTGACCTATGAAGTGTTAACCGCCTTCTTCCTCGAAGCAGGCTTCCTCGGCGTAATGCTGTTTGGCTGGAACCGTGTGGGGCCGGGCCTGCACTTCTTCGCGACTTGCATGGTTGCGCTGGGGACAATTATTTCTACCTTCTGGATACTGGCCTCCAACAGCTGGATGCAAACCCCACAGGGCTATGAAATAGTCAATGGACAGGTCGTTCCTGTGGACTGGTTTGCCGTTATTTTCAACCCGTCATTCCCTTATCGCCTGCTGCATATGTCGGTCGCCGCCTTCCTGAGCAGCGCGCTGTTTGTCGCAGCGTCAGGGGCATGGCATTTATTACGCGGGAATAACACCCCGGCTATTCGCGCCATGTTTTCTATGGCGCTGTGGATGACGTTAATCGTCGCCCCGTTGCAGGCGTTGATTGGCGATATGCACGGGTTGAATACGCTTGAGCATCAGCCTGCCAAAATTGCCGCCATCGAGGGGCACTGGGAAAACCCGCCCGGCGAACCCACTCCGCTGCTATTGTTCGGTTGGCCAGATATGGCGCAAGAGCGTACCCGCTATGGGCTGGAAATTCCGGCGCTGGGAAGCCTAATCCTGACTCACAGCCTGGATAAACAGGTCCCGGCGCTAAAAGAGTTTCCTAAAGAAGACCGGCCCAATTCCACCATGGTGTTTTGGTCGTTCCGCATCATGGCGGGGCTTGGCATGCTGATGATCCTGTTGGGCACATTCGCCTTGTGGTTACGTTACAAGCAACGCCTGTATACCTCACGTCCCTTCCTGCGTTTCGCGCTGTGGATGGGGCCGTCTGGTCTGATCGCTATTCTGGCCGGTTGGGTCACCACCGAAGTTGGTCGTCAGCCGTGGGTGGTTTACGGTTTGCAACGCACAGCGGATGCGGTTTCCGCACATGGTGATTTGCATATGAGCATCAGCCTGCTGGCTTTCTTTGTGGTTTACAGTTCGGTCTTCGGCGTGGGTTATAGCTACATGATTCGCCTGATCCGTAAAGGGCCACAGGAAGATGATCCGACCCTTCCGCCAACCGGCACACCTGCACGGCCGCTTTCCGCTGCCGTCCTCGATTCTCAAGCTGAGGCTCATCGCTAATGGGTATTGATTTATCAGTTATCTGGTTCGTTATTATCGTGTTCGCCACGCTGATGTATATCGTGATGGACGGCTTTGATCTCGGGATCGGTATCTTATTCCCCGCCATTCAGGATGCTGATGACCGTGACGTGATGGTCAACAGCGTCGCACCAGTATGGGATGGGAATGAAACCTGGCTGGTACTGGGCGGCGCAGGATTGTTTGGCGCATTTCCTCTGGCCTATGCGGTCATTGTCGATGCCCTGACGATCCCACTCACCCTGATGCTGATTGGCCTGATTTTTCGTGGCGTGGCCTTTGAGTTTCGTTTCAAAGCCACGCCTGCACACCGACCGTTCTGGGATAAAGCCTTTCTGGGGGGGTCAATTCTTGCCACGTTTACCCAGGGCGTGGTTGTGGGTGCGGTTCTCAATGGATTTTCCGTTACTGGCCGCAGCTACAGCGGCGGTCCGTTTGACTGGCTAACGCCTTTCACGCTGTTTTGCGGGCTGGGGCTCGTCGTGGCCTACGCGCTGCTTGGCGCAACATGGCTGGTAATGAAAAGCGAAAACCCGCTACAGGATAAAATGCGCAGTGTGGCAATAAAACTGCTGCTGGCGCTGCTGGTCGTCATTGTCATTATCAGTTTGTGGACACCGCTGGCACACAGTGCGATTGCCGATCGTTGGTTTAGCCTGCCAAATCTGTGGTTCCTGATGCCGGTTCCGCTGCTGGTCGCACTCATCAGCCTGTGGCTGTGGCGTTCTCTGGGCCAGCAACATAGTCATGCCCTGCCATTTATGTTGACGCTGGGTTTAATTTTCCTCGGTTTCAGCGGGCTGGGGATCAGTATCTGGCCACATATTATTCCGCCGTCTATTACCCTTTGGCAGGCCGCGGCGCCAACACAAAGCCAGGGCTTTATGTTGGTGGGCGCGCTACTGATTATCCCGATCATTCTGGTGTACACCTTCTGGAGCTACTACGTCTTTCGCGGCAAAGTTCAACATGGTGAGGGGTATCATTGATGGAACAATCAATCTGGAAACGTCTGATGTGGTTGGTGATCCTGTGGGGGGGAAGCGTATTGGCTCTGGCCGCCGTCGGTATGTTCTTTCGCCTACTGATGACCGCAGCAGGCTTTAAGTCCTGATAAACATGAATAAAAGCCGGGCGGGGCCTGCACTTCCCGGCGAACTCACTGCCCACACTTATTAAACAAATGCGCAATAACTCTCGATTTTACGCAACGGACGATTGCCTTTACAGCGATTAAATTATTGAATAGTCACCCGGCGAAATTATCGCCACGTCCACAGCTAACGTGCCAGAGGGTGCATGATGTTTAAGAAAGGGTTAACGGTGTTATTGCTGGTCAGCGCGCTTTTCTCCGGCCAGCTTTTCGCTACTCATCAGGGACATGAATATCTTCAGGTACAGGATGCCGATCATTTATTACGCCATACGGCTGACAGCGATGAGCTGAGAGTGACGGCGGAAGAATCCGCCGCCGATCTTCGCGAACACCATCACTGGCAAAAATCACGCAAGCCAGATACACACCTGAGTTAGCCTTTCCGCTTCGGCAGTGTTTTCATCAGCTCATCAGGGCTGACAGAAGCCACTACGCTGCCCGGCAATGGCATTTTCAGAATGTGGTGTTTCATCTTGCCGATAACGTGCATTTCGCACGGTCGGCAATCAAATTTCAGCGTCAGCACTTCATCGCCATTCACCAATTGCATCGGTGTGGCTTTCCAGCTTTTGATATTCCCTTTTGCCTGTTTCGGACACAAATTGAATGCAAAACGCAGGCAGTGCTTGGTAATCATCACCGGAACATCGCCCTTTTCTTCATGCGCTTCATATGCTGCATCAATCAACTGGACACCATAACGGTGGTAAAACTCACGCGCTTTATGGTTATAGACGTTTGCCAGAAAACTCAGATGCGTCTGCGGATAGACCGGCGCCGGCTGGGCAACGGGTTTACGACTGCCACGCGGGTAGTTTTCCAGACGCGCAGTATCCAGCATGTCGATAGCTTCGCGGCGAAGTTGATTGAGTTGACCATTCGGAACAAACAGCGCACCCGGCAGATTCACCTGAATATCGCGGGCGTAGTACAGCGTCTGGCCAAGTTTTGCCAGACCCTCCTGCAAGTTACTCAACGCTTTTTCGGCATTGTTCGCTTCTGCAAACTGGCCATCCAGCGTATGGGTGATACTCACGCCATCTTCACTGGTCAACGTCAGGATCAATTGTTCCTGCCAGCCGCCCAATTCAATATCAACCGCGACACGGCGTTCGCTGGATGTCCTGGTTAACGCCTGCTGCCAGTTATGATCGAGATTGCGATTGAGCGGATGGTGCGGCCGCACTTTGTGCAGGTCCGTTGGCATTTCATTTGGCCATACCCGATAACGATTATTCCCCGTTTTCTCTACCGTATTGGCACGGAATCCAACCACATCACGCTTAATCAATACGTTCAGGCCATCCCCGTTTGCCAGTGGTTCCGTCACCTCGACATCAAGATAATCCTTCGCCACCTTCAGTACTTCACCCACTGGTAAGCCAATGAATTTAGGTGAGTCGAATGCCCCGATGTCGCCTTTACGGGCATTTACAAAATAGTCAGTGCTGCCGCGGTGGAACGTTTTCTCTGTAGATGGCGTGAAGAAATGCTCAGTGCGACCTGCAGATGAACGAGCCAGATCGCCGCGTTCTTCGATGATGGCATCCAGCATCTGCCGATAATGTGCAGTGATGTTTTTCACATAGCTCATGTCTTTGTAGCGTCCTTCAATTTTGAAGGAACGTACTCCGGCATCAATCAACGCACCGAGGTTGGCGGTCTGATCATTATCTTTCATCGACAGCAGGTGTTTTTCATACGACACCACCCGACCCTGATCGTCTTTCAGGGTATACGGTAGTCGGCAGGCTTGTGAACAGTCGCCGCGGTTAGCGCTGCGCCCGGTTTGCGCATGAGAGATATAACACTGGCCTGAATAGGCAACGCATAACGCACCGTGGATGAAAAACTCGATCGTCGCGTCCGTCGCCTGATGAATCGCGTGAATTTGCTCAAGGCTCAGTTCGCGCGCCAGCACAATCTGTGTGAATCCGACGTCAGAAAGAAACTTCGCCTTCTCGACGCTGCGAATATCACACTGGGTGCTGGCATGCAGTTCAATCGGCGGGATATCCAGCTCCATAATCCCCATATCCTGCACAATCAGCGCATCCACGCCAGTCTGATACAAGTCGGTAATTAACCGCTGAGCAGGTTCCAGCTCATCATCATGCAAAATCGTGTTCAACGTCACAAAGATTTTCGCCCCATATCGATGAGCGAATGGCACCAGTTCAGCGATGTCTTTCAGGCTGTTACTGGCGTTGTGACGCGCACCAAAACCGGGACCGCCAATATATACGGCATCCGCGCCGTGCAAAATGGCTTCGCGCGCAATGGCGGTATCACGAGCCGGGCTTAACAATTCAAGGTGATGAGGTTGCTGGCGCATACAGTTGTTACCATCCACAAGCGGTAAAATGGCGGCTATTGTAGTCAGAAGCGCGGCATTTCGGAATAGTTTTCCCGATTAACCGCGTGGGTAATGGATCAGGGAATGAAAGTGAACTGTCTGTTCGCTGCTGTTACGGTAACTATGTGCAGTATCACCCGCAAAACGGACACCCTCGCCTGATTTGATGGTTCGCCACTGCCCATCAATGCACATATCCAGCAGGCCACTAATCACCACGACGTGCTCAATCACACCGGTTTCATGCGGTGTAGATTCACTCAACGCCCCCGGTGCCAGCAATATTGAAAAATGGTCAAAGCAGAGTTGTGGATCCCATGGAAACAAGGGTGTCACTATCATTGCCTGCTGCTCGGGATCAAAAGTCGCTGTGCCTTCTGACTCTGGTGGTGAAATAAACGTCGAAAACGGCACGTTCAGTCCGGTGGCAATTTTCCATAGCGTCGCCACTGTTGGACTGGATTCATTGCGTTCTATCTGCCCCAACATGGCCTTGGATACGCCGGTTTCCTCTGCCAGACGCGACAGACTCCATTCCCGCTGGTGACGTAATGTCCGGAGCGTGGTAGCCAGATGGTGGGTTAAATTGTCCATTGTCGCCTTCCTCTATCTCCTGTTTCTGTCCATCAGCTTATCACTTGTACGCTATAACGCACAGTGCTACAGTGAATGACCGTTATAACGCACGCGGAGTCACTATGCGCACAGTATCAATCCCTTTGCCCACCGTTTTATCCGGTTTTGTTGCCGTGCTGGTCGGCTATGCAAGCTCAGCAGCCATCATCTGGCAAGCGGCGATAGCCGCAGGCGCAACGACCGGGCAGATTGCGGGCTGGATGACCGCACTGGGAATCGCAATGGGCGTGAGTACGCTGGCATTGTCAGTGTGGTATCGTGCTCCCATCCTGACCGCCTGGTCTACGCCCGGTGCTGCGCTGCTGGTTACGGGTCTGCAAGGCGTGACCGTTCAGGATGCTATCGGCGTTTTTATTGTTGCTAACGCGCTGATAGTCCTGTGTGGTGTGACGGGGTTGTTTGCACGTCTGATGCAGATAATCCCACACTCACTGGCGTCGGCAATGCTGGCCGGGATCCTGCTGCGTTTTGGTTTGCAGGCATTCAATAGCCTTAATAATGCGCTTCTCCTGTGCGGCAGCATGCTGCTGGCGTGGCTGATGTTAAAAGTTGTCGCACCCAGATACGCCGTCATTGCTGCAATGCTGGTGGGTATCGCCATCGCACGACTAAAAGGTGACATTGTCACCTATAACATTAATTTATCTCCGGTGATGCCTGAATTCATTGCACCCCACTTTTCTCTTGCACACAGTATAAGCATCGCATTGCCGCTCTTCCTGGTGACCATGGCGTCACAAAATGCCCCAGGCATTGCCACCATGAAAGCGTCAGGTTATTCCTTGCCCGTTTCACCGCTGATTATTTTCACGGGGCTGCTGGCGTTACTGTTTTCTCCCTTTGGCGTCTACTCCATCTGTATTGCTGCCATCACCGCCGCAATTTGCCAAAGTCCGGATGCGCATCCAGATCCCCAGCGACGCTGGTTAGCCGCTGCCGCTGCCGGGATGTTTTACCTTCTGGCCGGGGTGTTTGGTGGGTCGGTAACCGGATTGATGGCCGCTCTGCCGGCAAGCTGGATCCAGATGCTGGCTGGCCTCGCCTTGCTCGGTACGATTAGCGGTAGTCTGTATCAGGCATTGCTTCATGAAGCTGAGCGAGATGCTGCCATCGTCACCTTTCTGGTTACTGCCAGTGGTTTGACGTTATTGGGGGTTGGTTCTGCGTTCTGGGGATTAATCGCCGGAGGGATATGTTATGCCGTGCTGAGGTTATCGCGACGCACGTAATTGCGTTGGCGTCTTGCCCGTCACCTGTTTAAACCGATTGCTAAAATGGCTTGCTGAACTGAATCCGCAAGCCATCGCGATATCCGACAAACTACGTGAAGAATAACAGACCAGTTGCTGCGCCAGCGCCATACGACGTTGCATAACATACTGATGCGGGGCCATATTCATCGACTGGCGAAACATTCTGGCAAAGTGGAAATCGCTCAGTGCCGCTTCACCTGCCAAATCGCTGAGGGTCATTGGGTAGGCCAGATGCGCGTCAATATAGGCCAGCACGTTGCGCAATGTCGCTGGCGCAAGCCCACCGGTTACCACCGGCGGCCGCCATTGAACATTGCTGTAATGTTGAATCAGGTGCGTCAGCAACAGCGACGATGCCGCGCTGAGCGTTAGGTGATTAGCCGGTTGTTGCCAGTCATTACCCAGTAAAAACTGGCGATAAACCGCCGTGATCCCCGGATCGCTGCCGAACGTATGTTCGTCCAGCGTGAAGCGATAAGGGCTTTTGTCCCAAACTTTCTCACCCACTTCCCGTAGATGCGCGTCGGTACAATAAAGATGTACAAAGGAGAGATCGTCACGAATATCCCAACTGGATTCGCTCTCTTTCGGCATCAGGCAGAAGCGATCCGGGCCGCCGCCGTTTTTCCAGCCCCCAGCCGTCTTGTGATAGCTCTCGTAGCCATCCGCGACATATAAGCTGAGCGTGTGGTGATCGCAATATTGGGTAATGGTGTCGCGTTTGTTTGACCACGCCGCCAGTTGGATCCCTGAATGTAACGCAACCGACTCATGCAGCACGGCATTATGTTTGCGTAAGTTTTCAAAGGCGCCATAGGGCTGAGACATACCATCACATTCAGAATAAGTTAGCAGGCTTTCAGTCTATATCAGCTACATGTTGTTAACAGCCTCCTTTTCATGTTTGCGAGAAAAAAGCGCAAGATTTTGCAAGTCGACCGCAATCAGATGAAAGCCAACCCCGGCCAGCCATGACACTGTGTGCAATTAAATACCAAAATGAGAGAGATGTATGAACGCATTGTTGTACTGCCTGGTGGTCGTGATATGGGGAACGACATGGATTGCCATTTACCTGCAGCAAGGGCCTGTTGCTGCCCCGGTCTCTATCTTTTGGCGCTTTGCGGTCGCCAGCTCGGTGATGATCCTTCTCCTGCTGTTCAGCGGCAAATTGCGTAAACTCTCCGGACGCGACCATCTGTTTTGTCTGTTACAGGGCGGATGTGTTTTTTGCTTCAATTTCTGGTGTTTCTACACGGCAGCGGCCTGGATTAACACCGGTCTGGAGTCAGTAATTTTCTCGATGGCCGTGCTGTTCAATGCGGTGAATAGTTTTGTATTTTTTGGTCAAAAACCACCGCTACGCTTTTATTTCGCCGCGGCGCTGGGGTTGACGGGTATCATCACCCTGTTCTGGCAGGATTTGGCTAATAGCGGCCTGAATCACTCGCTTCTGCTGGGTATTGGTTTAAGCGCTCTGGGAACGTTTGGTTTTTCCCTGGGCAATATGATAAGCCTGCGTCATCAGAAAAAAGGGCTGGAGGTGATGACCACCAACAGCTGGGCCATGCTATACGGTACCTTGCTGATTGCCACCATTGCACTGGTTCGTGGTGATGACTTCACGCCACAGTGGACTTTTAGCTACCTTAGCGCGCTGTTGTATCTGGCTATTTTTGGCTCTGTGATTGCCTTCGGCGCTTATTTCACACTGGTAGGACGCATCGGTCCGAGTAAGGCCGCTTACAGTACGTTGCTTTTCCCTCTGGTGGCGCTCACGCTGTCAACACTGTATGAAGGGTATGTTTGGCAGGCTAACGCGATTGCCGGTTTAGTGCTGATTTTGCTGGGAAATCTGGTGATGTTTGCGCGACCGGAAGGCTTGATGGGAAAACTGTTGTACCGTCGGAGAGTGGCATAAAAAAAAACGCACCATCCGCAGATGGTGCGTCCTTCATTATTATTTTTTGTTCACATCAAACATGGAGGCATCTGTCGCCATGTCATCAACAACTTTCTTCAACGTTTCGAACGCCATCGGCGTACTTTCGTTGTTCAGGTCCTTGCCTTCACCCTGACGTACCACTTTAATCACAGGCTTATTGGTTGCCGCATCGATCAACTCACCTTCAAAATAGAGGTGAGTATCCATGGTACGGTGGCCTGTCGCCATTTGTGTGCCCGCTACGAGCAACGCAACCGGGACGACTTCATAGAATTGCAAACCTTCTTTACTGGTCGCAACACCGGTGATTGCCCCGCGGAAAATCAGACTGCGTGGCCCTGGCGTTGCCACCAGAGGTTTACGCTTGCTGATGGCGGTTTTCATCTGCGTATTGGTATAGATCAACAGTTTATCCAGCACCTGTTGACCAACCTGAGTCGTTGGTTTAGGGATCGGATAATAGGTTATAGGGTTATACACAATACTGTCATATTTGGACTCACTGAAGTTGGGGTCAACCCAACGCAGCACAGGCTGTCCTGTTGCCGATTTCGTTTCCTTCAGGCCAGAATAATCTTTTAAAAACCCAGAATATTTATCCGGCTGCGTCACTTTTGACGCACAGCCCGATAATGCCAACAGACCAGTAAGCACTGCAACTTTAAATAAAGTTTGAGTACGCATGAAACGATCCCTTTAGTTTTCGCAATGATGCCTATAAAGGATAGCAAAACAGTTTCATTTTGGATGTACGAAAAATGGTAACGACCGCACAATTCTTTCTCTGCGCTCAGCACCAAAAAATGCTGAACGCAGAACGAGTTAAGCCAGGCGGGATGTTCAGGCAGTTTTACGCGCCAGCATGGTGGCAAAGCGCAGTTTAATGCGGTTGCCATTTTCATCTGTACGATGAAGTTCACCCACATCCTCATTGTATTTCAGCAGATCCCATCCACTGTAATAGTGACGTAATTCACCTGCTTTAAATGCAAACGGGAAACCGACAGTGCACGGGAAATCTTCGGTATCCATTGCCGCTACGATTAAATTATATCCACCCGGTTTCGTGCAACGTTGCATATTTTCGATAAGCCCCGGGATCGTTTTCGCTTCCAGGAACATCAGCACCACGGTAGAAAGAATAAAGTCATATTCGCCGTCAAAGCTGAGTGCATTCAGGTCTGCGACGTTCGTGTGTAAATTGGTCAGTCCCTCAGCCGCTTTGATGCGCTCAAGATTAGCGATGCTCATGGGGTTTTTATCCCACGCGGTGACGTCATAGCCGTTTGCCGCCAGATACAAACTGTTACGGCCATTGCCACAGCCCAGATCCAGTGTTTTACCTGGCGGGACAATGTTGGCCGCTTCAACAACCTCGGAATGGGTCCGGGTGAGATCGTATTTTTCAGTAAAGTAGTTTTCGTCGCAAAGGGTCATTATTTATCCTCAGATTTCAGTAATGCAGCACGCTCCGTGCGGATGAGCAGTTTCCCCTGCATCAGCAATGCAAACGTACGTACCAGTAATAACGCAATGATAACATTGGTAAAAATAAACAGTGGAATCGACAGCGTATGGAAAAATCCCGATTCACTGGCATGTCCCAGATGTAGCCCTGTGGTTGCCAGTGCCGACACGCCGAACGAGAAACTCCAGAAAGACGCATTAAACGGCTGGGACAGATACCACGGCATCAGCCGAAGCATAAACAGCAGTTGCAGCAGGCCATAGCCGAACAGCATTTTCGCCAGCGTATCGCCCTCTCCGCCGTTGACGCTAAGCCATGCGCTACAGGCCACTAACGCGGGTGCCAATTGAATACCCAGCGACGTGCGTAATACCGCGGGCAACTCACCAGAACTGCGTAAACGCTGCAGGATCACGGGTTCAAGACTAAGCCAGGAGAAAACCCCGGCCCCGAGAAATACCAGTCCGGCATCGTTATAGCCGAGTGCACCACAGGCCATCGCGCTGATAAAGTTATTGGCGACGGTCGGCAGATACAACCCCGGCGTGGTGGCCTCCTCGGGATGCGAACCTCGCCACAGGCCTGCCGTTTGCCAGGCCGCATACGATAGCTGTATCACCACGCCAATGCTAAATAGCCCGACGGCTAACGGGCGGTACCAGGGAACAAAACCAATCGCCACCAGCATGGTTGTTGCCGGAAAAAGGCTGACAAAACTACTCATCACCGGGTGGCGAATCTCGGCCAGCACACTCTGGGGAAAACGCACTAAACGGGTCAGAAAAGCCAACGTTAACAGACCCCAAATAACCATCGCCAGGATGACTAACCCATCGCCAATCCAGTGGCTCACCGGCCACACCTGACTGGCATATCGCCAGGCGAATCCCATGCCGATGGTGCCCAGTACCATGCCAAAATAACCGGCCGGAAGATTAAGGACCCGATCACTATGCTTGTTATTACTCATTTTGTTTATTTTTTAAAGTATATTTGAAATGCATTTTATGGAAATTATGGCGATTTAGCCAGTACGGAAAACTTTGCTACGTTTAACTAAGGTGCGCAACACGGAAATGAGCTATGACCAAATACCGTCTGAGCGACGAACCCCGGTCCTTCAGTTATCAGGATAATGGCAACAAAAGGAGCGTATTACTACGCCAGATCATTGCACTGATTGATTTTAATGATGTTCCGGCTGGCACGTCTGGAGGCTGGATTGATGATGAAGCCGTACTGGCGCAGTGCGGTGATTGCTGGATTTACGATGAGAATGCGATGGCATTTGCTGGGGCAACCATCTCAGGAAATGCCCGTATTACGCAGGCCAGCGTGGTCAGAGATGGCGCACGGATTGACGGTGCCGTATGGATAGATCGGGCTGAAATTAGCCATGGCGCACAAATACGTGACAACGTCACCATCCAGGATTCTGTTGTGCGTGGCGAGTGTCTTCTGTCGGGTGATGCACGTGTTCTGGGAGGCTCTGAAGTCATCGCCGCCAAAGGGTTAACCTGTGAAAGCGACCAGTCCCTGCAAATATATGATCGCGCAACCGTAAACCATTCGCGCATTGTGCATCAGGTGCAGATCTATGGCGATGCGACCATTGACTACGCCTTTATTGAACACCGCGCCGAGGTTTTTGATTGTGCTCGCATCGAAGGTAATGAGGAAAATAACGTTTGGATCTGCGATTGTGCGAAGGTATACGGCAACGCCCGCATCATTGCTGGCACCGATGAAGATGCGATACCAACCCTGCGCTATAGCTCTCAGGTGGCTGAGCATGCGGTAGTTGAAGGTAACTGTGTCCTGAAACACCATGTGCTGGTCGGGGGGCATGCAAAATTACGCGGCGGGCCACTCCTGCTGGATGATCACATCCTGATTGAAGGCCACGCCTGTATTCTGGGTGAAGTGCTGATCGAGCATCATATTGAGATAACCGGTCAGGCCCACGTTGAAGCCTTTGATGGTGATGAGATCCATCTGCGCGGGCCAAAAGTTATCAACGGCGAACAACGTATTACGCGTACCCCCCTCGCCGGCTTATTCTGAAACGCTATCAATGATACGGGCATAGAGATTCACATCATGATAGCCATCATTGAGAAACTCGGCCTGCTTTAAGCATCCTTCCAGCTGAAAACCGTTGCGCAGCGCCACCTGGTTGCTTTCCTGGTTATCCACGCGGCATTTAATAATGAACCGACGGATCTCGCCACGCTGTGCATAATGATGAATCAATGCCTGTAGTGACCGGGACATAATGCCCTGTCCCTGATGCGCCTCATCCAGCCAATAGCCGATGTAGGCCGCTTTGTTCAACGGTTCTATTTGGTTAAACGAGATAACACCAACCACTTCACCTTGTTTGAAAATAAGGAACATTTTGGCGTAGCCACGCTGGTGCAACATCATATTCCCCTGCACATTCTTACGCGTATCGTCCTCAGATTCGACAAACTGCGGCCAGTTCAGCGACCGCTGGAGCCAAACTTTATTTTTGAGCACCAGCTGATGCAAAGGCGTGACGTGTTGTTCTTCCACTGCCCGCAGTTCCAGCGTGTTACTGACGGTAATAATTTCTGACATGTTTATCTCCTTTGCGATTGTAAACGGGGGATTTCTGACTGGCAGTAGCCGATATTAATCTGTTTATGGCCGGGGATGTCATATTTTTATGCTGTAACAGCAATCACTTAGAAACAATCTCTGGCGCGGAAGCCGTTACTCTGGATGTCCGGTTATCCCTGGCAGGGATAGGCCGTACTGATGACAACAACACTTTCATTTTATTGCTAAGGAGCAAGCATGGCAGCACCTTTGGGTCGTTTAGCACTTATTCCGCTTTTACTGATTACCGCCTGTCACCAACCCGTCCCCACCACGCAAGCGGGGCCTGTTCCCTTTGCCGTTAACAAACAACAGGTTGTGGATAATACTACGCTGGAAATTTCCCGTAGCGCGCTGGAATATAACATTCATAAAGTTCAGCAACTGCTGGGAGACAAAACCCGGATGTGCGCCATTCTTAAAGGCGATGCGTATGGCCACGATCTCTCACTGGTTACGCCGGTGATGATGCAAAACGGTGTGCAGTGTATTGGCATCGCCAGCAACGAGGAAATTAGCACTGTTCGTCAGTCAGGTTATACATCGCAGCTAATGCGCGTTCGCAACGCGACGGAAAAAGAGATGCGCCAGGCGGCGGATTTTGATACCGAAGAGCTGATTGGTAATCTGGATATGGCTAAACGACTGAATGCGATTGCCCTGGAGAAAGGGAAAACGATTCGTATCCATCTGGCTCTCAACTCTGGCGGTATGTCACGAAACGGTCTGGAAGTCAGCACGGCGGCAGGTCTGGAAGAGGCCCGCGCCATTTCCACATTACCCGGTCTGAAAATTGTTGGCATCATGTCGCATTTCCCGGAAGAAGATGCGGCGGTGGTTAAACGCGATCTGGCCCGTTTCAATACGCAATCGGCCCAGGTACTCAACATTACCGGGCTTAAGCGCGAAGAGGTAACCCTGCATGTCGCGAATACGTTTGCCACCCTGACCGTTCCTGAATCCTGGCTCGACATGGTGCGTGTTGGCGGTATTTTTTATGGCGATACGATCGCCAGCACCGAATACAAACGCGTCATGACGTTTAAATCGGCCATCGCGTCGGTAAACCATTACCCCAAAGGAAATACCGTCGGGTATGACAGAACCTATACCCTTAAACGTAATTCCGTTCTTGCCAATATTCCGACGGGTTATGCTGATGGATATCGCCGTGTGTTCAGTAACGTGGGGCACGTATTGATCCGCGGCCAGCGGGTTCCTGTGCTGGGTAAAACATCCATGAATACCGTGATCGTTGATGTGACCGATCTGCCGCAGGTTGCCTCCGGCGATGAAGTGGTGTTATTCGGTAAACAGGGAAATGCACAGGTGAGCGCAGAAGAAGTCGAAGAAATTAGCGGTGCGCTGTTCACTGAAATGTCGATCCTCTGGGGGGCAACAAACAAACGCGTGATGGTCGATTAACGCCTAAAACAGGAAGGGCTTCCTTTTCTCGCTGGAAGCCCTTTTACACAGTGAGCACAGTACTATTTAGCTCTCACTGACACTCTCTCTTTGCAAAATTTTGAGCAAATCTTCCTTCAGGTGGAGTTTCTGTTTCTTAAGACGAACAATGTCCAAACTGTATCCCCGACCATCCGAACCTTCCAGTCTGGAAATCTCATGATCAAGGCTGTTGTGTTTTTCGAATAAGGACAGAAAACGAGGATTCTCGGATTTCAGTCGGGAAATAAGGTCTCTGTATTCTGGAAACATACTTTCTCCCTGTTAGTGGTAAAGAATGTGTATATGAAATACACATGATCAGCTTACCCGGTTAGGTCAGGGAAAAATGCGAACAGGATCGAGTAAATAGTGTACAGATTGTTGCGATAGAGGTTTCAGCAATGGCTCCCCAGAAGGAGAGCCATCAGAAGATCAATTAACGCATTTCACGGTCGTCAACGTACTGACGTTTATCCGGTGCAGGCGGGAAATACTGATACAGCCAGGTTTCACTGATAGCATCGCCCTGGCAGCGCAGGAACATGCGCATATCGACCGGGTCGGTTGAATCAGACGTTGGATACCAGTCAAACTGGATACGGTAGCCGTCGATAGGCTCCACGTAGAGAATTTCAATCTGCTTCGCTTCGCCGCTGGAAAGCGTAATGACCGGTTCAATTCCCTTCGGCGCAGCCGCTTTCAGGTCCCCCCCCACGAAATCAACGGCAAAACGACGTGCCCATTTTTCCGGGTAATGCTCGCCCGGTGCCCATCCTTCCGGGAAGCCACCCATACCGGTGCGGGTTGCCATGACGCGTGCCAGCGGCGAACGTACCGGTGGTTGTGCGCTCCAGTACAGGCGATATTTGAATTCCAGATCGTCACCGGCTTTGATTGCTTTATCCGGCTGCCAGAAGCAGACGACGTTATCCAGCGTTTCGCCAGTCGTCGGGATCTCCATCAGGCCGATGGTCCCCTTGCCCCACTGGTTACGCGGCTCGACCCACAGGCTTGGCCGCTTGTTGTACCAGCCCATGATGTCCTGATAGTGGGAGAAGTCACGATCCAACTGCAGCAGGCCAAACCCGCGCGGGTTGTTATCGGTATAGGCATTAAACTGCAGTTTTTGCGGGTTGTTCAGCGGACGACAGATCCACTCGCCGTTGCCACGCCACATTGCCAGGCGATCGGAGTCGTGAATTTGCGGGTGAATGGTGTCGCACATCCGGCGTTCATTATTGCCACAGCTGAACATGCTGGTCATCGGCGCAATACCGAGTTGCTTGATGTCTTTGCGGGCGTAGACATGGTTCTGCACATCCATGATCACCTGCGTTTTCTCACAGTGGATCACAAATTTAAACGCGCCGGTTACGCTTGGGCTATCGAGCAGTGCATAAACCGTAAATGAAGTGGCGCCCGGTTTAACCGTTTCGAACCAGAATGCAGTGAAGTCAGGAAACTCTTCTTTGCTATCGGTATACGTATCAACCGCCAGACCACGCGCCGACAAACCGTACTGATAGGTGTCATCTACAGCGCGAAAATAGCTGGCTCCCAGGAAGGACACGACATCACGACGGGCCAGTTCAGGCGCTTTGAACACGCGGAAACCGGCAAAACCGAGGTCAGTTTGCCCTTCCAGTTGTTTGGTATCCACACCGGCATCGTTGTACTTGAAAAGCTCCGGGCGGAAATGGATCTCACGCGCCATATGCGTACTGTCATCAACCGAGAACATGCGTACGCGGCGACGGAAGCCCATTCCCACATGGAAGAACTGCGCGTCAAGCTGACGATTTTCAACGTTGTTCCACAGTGACTGTTCTGCGTCGTACTGAATACTGTTGTAAGCCTGCGGCGTCAGTTTAGCCAGCGTATCCGGCAATGCACGCGGTGCACCGCCCCACGGCTTCTGTGCTAAATCATGGGCCATCGATTGCAGAACGGAAAAATCAAAACGTACCGTTTTTCCGTCTGCAATGTCAGACTCTGCCGCATAGGCGGCGCGGGAAAAGAGTGATGCAATACCACTGGTTCCGCACACGGCGGCCACTGCCATTGAACCTTTAATAAATCGTCTGCGATTCATGCCTGAAAGTGAATCCTTCTGGTCGTGTAAATGGTCCCGCGCCGGTCAACATCTGCGGCAAGAGAGTGCACATTTCTGACCGCTCACTCTAGACAAAATTGATTAATAATCCAATTGTTGGTCGCCGATTATCTGTACAATATCGAAAATATTTTATGTCGATGAGAACAGGCCGAATCCCGTGTAAATTCAGTTAAAGTAAACCACACCGCCGTTTACTGCGTTCTTCTGCCTCCTGATACAACGCAAACTCATCATATACCGCGCAACCCAGCGCCTGTTCAAAGGCATCGCGGCTGGAATTACCGTGGCTGCGCGCCTGTGTTTCATTACCCAGATTAGACTGGAAAATCCCTGCGGCGCTCACCGGCAAGAAATCTTCATAGGTGATAGGTTGAGCAACCAGCCAGCCCCGCTCGATGAGCGGTTGTGGATCGTCATCCGGGCGAATAGCCTGGCGATGCGCTTCGCCCGACGGCGTCAGGCGATAACGGAACCAGGCCAGTCCCTGTTGGCGCAGCAGAAACTCGCTGTCCGGGAACGACTTAAACACGTCCTGAAGATGCAGCTGGTGTGTCAGGTTGTCTTTCCCTGTTCCCGCTATACTCAACAGTTCGTCGTACAACGCCCGTCCCTTTGGCGTCAGCGCCACACCACGTTGCTCGATTTCGCCAAAACGCGCAGTGTGAGTTCCACGCATTTCGCCGGCAAACAACACCGGCTCTTCCAGCGCCTTAAAGCTGGTCTGGCGCAGCAAGATGGGCACCTCTCGCCGTGGTGGGCCTTCAATGAGAATTTTCGGTGCAATACCGCACTCCGGCATCATCGACTGTACCCGATCAATATCCAGCGTGCGCGGCGTCAGGTGGTTGATATGGCAACCGGGAAAACAGACCACATCGGCAATCAGTCGATGCTCGTTATGCAAGGCATGATACGTTTGCTCATCAACAGTGGCGTGTTGATGCCAACGGAAGGTTTCCAGTGCTTCATGCACAAATTCCTGGGCCTGTGCGGGTGTGAAACTGCCCTGTGCATCAAACTCATCCAGCAATTCGTGACAACGACGCGTGAAAATATCACGCTTTGCGAGGATCTCCGCTGCCTGCTGGCGCAACACTACGTTCTCGATTAATTCGAGGCGTAATAGTGAAGTAAATACCCGAAACGGGTTGCGCGAAAGCGAGGCATCGTCGATGGGGCGAAACGCCGTGGAATGGACGGGGACGCCCGCCTGGGAGAGATCGTAATAGCTGACCGGATACATGCCCATAATGGCAAACATCCGCCGCAGTGTAGACAACTCCTGCGCAGTACCGACCCGGATTGCCCCATGGCGTTCAACATTGAGCCGTGCCAGTTCATCCGCATTGGCCAGTTTTTCATGCAGTGTCGGATTATTTTCCAGTACCGCCAGATTCACATCAGCGACAAGTTCCAGCAACGTGCCATACTGCGGGACTTCCTGCTGGTACATTGCTGACATTGCCTGCGAAAATTGTTCCCGAATCTCATCTGCCGTGATGGTGTTCGCCATAATGTCATGCCTCCAGTGAATATTACCTGGAGTGTAGAAAACACCGCTGAGTCCGGTGGGAAGAATTTACAAACTGTGATCCCGCATAAATTCCCCCCACCCACCAGGACAGTGAACTGAAACTTACTGACGTGGTTTTAAATGACTTTCCAGCCATGGCAGCATCTGTTTTTTACGACTGAGCATGCCTTCGACCTTGCAGGGTTGCGGGATATCTGACAACGCCGATCCAGCGAACCACAGACTGGTGTCGCCAAGATTGATGTCCGTCAGCATCAGTACCACCAGCGCGGCCTGATTTTCCTCAGCATAACGGGTCATCTCCTCGCGGAGATCGTCCAGCACACCGTCAACCTGGCGCAGTGCATACAGCTCGAGTTGCGCCACGCAGACTTTATGCCCATGAATAGTGAACGTTTTAATGTCTTTATGCAGCAGCTCACGGGCACTCATACCTTCGACGCTGGTTTTGGCCGACAGCAGATCACGGCTGAAAGCGTCCAGATCCACACCCGTTTTTTGAACCAGAGCCCCCACCGCCTGGCTGTCATCCGACGTAGTAGTGGGCGAACGAAGCGTGACGGTGTCACTTAGAATAGCCCCCAGGAGCAAAACAGCTTCCGCAGACGACAACTGACTGCGCTCGTCATCCGTCATCAGTTGCCACAACAGCGTTGCGCTGCTGCCAACAGGCTTAACCCAGACCTCTGGAGGAAGACGAGTCACTAATCCGCCGAGTCGATGATGGTCGATGATACCGACGACATTGCTCTCAGACAGCGATTCCGGTCCTTGTGTCGGTTCGGTGAAATCGACCACCCAAACATCCAGATCGGTCAGCGGAAACGTGAGTCGTTCGGGCATATCCAGTCCTGCATGCGCAAAGATAAATTGCGTTTCGCGGTTAGGTTCCCCCGCGCGCCATGCCGTCGCCTGCTGGCCTCGTAACGTAAGCCAGCGCGCTGTCATTGCCGCGGTGCAAATGGCATCGCTATCGGGGTTAAGGTGCCCTATTACATGGATCATTGGTCAGTGCCTTGTGATGATGAATGATGAAAAAGCGAACAATTGTCAGAGTATAACGACTGGCTACATTCCCTTCCATGATCCCACCACGCAGTCACACTGTACAAAACATAAGCAAAATAAATCAGTTGTAAGTAAAACGCGTTAAATGTTAATAATATTTTGCTATCAAGTTATCAAAAACAAACAACTTCACTTGTCACCGATACGGCTCTGTTTTTAACATCGCTTATGGAAAAAAATGTTCTGTTCAATCAGCGCATTCGCTTGCGCCATCTTCATACTTTTGTCGCCGTTGCCCAACAGGGAACGTTGGGGCGCGCGGCCGAAACCCTTAACCTGAGTCAACCAGCCCTCTCCAAAACCCTGAACGAACTGGAGCAATTGACCGGAACCCGACTCTTTGAACGCGGTCGTCTTGGTGCGCAGTTAACGTTGCCCGGCGAACAGTTTCTTACCCATGCAGTAAGAGTGCTTGATGCACTCAACACCGCCGGTCAGGCATTAAATCATCGTGAAGAATCTCAGAATGATGTCGTTCGTATTGGTGCCTTGCCAACAGCTGCATTAGGTATTCTGCCTGCAGTAATTGGTCAGTATCACAAGCAGCAAATGGAAACAACGTTGCAGGTTGCCACCATGAGTAATCCCATGATTCTGGCTGGCTTAAAATCCGGGGAGATCGACCTCGGTATTGGCCGTATGGCCGATCCGGAATTGATGGTTGGTCTGAACTACGAACTGTTATTTCTTGAATCGCTCAAGCTGGTTGTGCGACCTAATCATCCGTTGTTGCAAGAGACCATCACGCTGAGTCGGGTAATGGAATGGCCTGTCGTGGTGTCCCCCAAAGGGACCGCGCCACGACAGCACGCGGAAGCCTTGCTGCAAAGCCAGGGCTGTAAAATGCCCTCTGGATGTATCGAAACGTTGTCAGCTTCGCTTTCCCGCCAACTGACGGTGGATTACGACTATGTTTGGTTTGTGCCTTCAGGCGCAGTGCGGGAAGATTTACGCCAGGCAACGCTGGTGTCATTACCGGTACCTACGCATGGCGCGGGAGAGCCCATTGGGATACTTACCCGCGTGGACGTGCCATTGCCCTCAGCAGCGCAAGTTCTCATTGCCGCAATACGCAAAACCGTACCATTCTGAGGTAAAAAATAAGGGACCATTCGGTCCCTTATCTCATTAAAATGTTTCCCAGTTATCACCGCTGGTTCCCGCTGTCTTCGGCAGCGTATGTCCCGAGTTTTTGGCAAATGGCACACGCTTTACAGCACTTGCACCCTGTAAGCGGAATATACCGACCGCCTCCGTTAAGCGCGCAGCCTGTTCTTCCAGGGAGGCCGCTGCAGCCGAGGCTTCTTCGACCAGTGAGGCGTTCTGCTGCGTCACTTTATCCATCTCTGAAATCGCCTGGCTTACCTGCACGATACCCCGGCTCTGTTCATCAGAGGCCGCTGCAATTTCCAGCATAATATCGGTGACACGTTTTACCGCATCGACAATGTCCGTCATGGTATTACCCGCAGCCACAACCTCACCAGACCCCTGGTCAATCAACCGCACTGACTCACTGATCAATCCTTCAATCTCTTTCGCTGCCTGGGCGCTGCGGCTTGCCAACGTGCGAACTTCACTGGCGACGACGGCAAATCCACGCCCTTGTTCTCCTGCCCGCGCCGCTTCCACCGCCGCATTCAGCGCCAGAATATTGGTCTGGAAGGCAATGCTGTTGATGACAGCGGTAATTTCAGAGATTTTTTTCGAGCTGGTCGAGATATTGCCCATGGTTTTCACCACGCCAGAAACCATCTGCCCACCGCGACTGGCTTTGCCGGAGGCATCTTCCGCCAGTTTACTGGCATGGTGTGCGTTGTCCGCGT
Source organism: Citrobacter sp. Cu233 (assembly GCF_030332225.1). GTDB lineage: Bacteria > Pseudomonadota > Gammaproteobacteria > Enterobacterales > Enterobacteriaceae > Citrobacter. The sequence continues at coordinate 5,397 of NZ_JAOWIF010000040.1, read as the reverse complement.
TTTGTTTCACCGTAGCAGTCAGTTCTTCCATGCTGGCCGCCGTTTGTTCAATCGCCGCGGCCTGTTCTTCAGTACGTGATGACAGATCGGTATTGCCCGCCGAGATTTCACTGGTGCCGCGATAGATTTCTTCCGCCCCCTGGCGTACCGTGCCTACGGTTTTCTGCAGTGAATGTTGCATCGTCTGAAGATGATGACTCAGACGACCAATCTCACTGCGTCCGGTTGGTTCATCCTGCATGGTCAGATCGCCTGCAGAAATTTGCTCAATACGCTGGGCCGCGCGCAACAGTGGATGAATCACGGTACGACGCAGGACAACAAACGTCATCATGGTTAACACCAGTGCCAGAATAAATGCACCCAGCATAAAGGCCATGCCGAGTTGCGTGCGCTGGTGAGCCTGCTCGCTGAGATGATTCGCCCTTGCAGTACGAATTTCAATGGCTTTCAGTAGCGCCTTGTTGTAGGCAGAATCCAGCGACCTGGCCTGTTCATTTTCATGGTTGATGATCGCTTCAAACATGCCGTTTTTGGCGTACTTGAGCATCGGTTGTAAACCGTCGACATATGCCTTAAAGCTTGCGCTCAGTTCAGCGTCTAAGGCTTCGTCCTCCGACGTTTTCACCACGCGAGACATATAAGCAGTAAAACCATCCTGAGATTGTTTAATGCGTTTTTCCGCCTCTGCGATATTGGCTTTCATATCGTCCATTTCGGCAATGCGACTCGCTGCGCCGGCGTGGATCATATTGATACGGGCTGTACGTAGGTGATTAGAACTGTTAGATAACCCCATCCTGACCTGAATCTCATCGGTCACGTCGCGCTGATCGCGATCGGCCTGCATAAGAAAATAGCCTGCCAGCCCGGAACTCAAAGCAAACAGCAGAAGGATGCCACCGAGAATGGAGGAAAACAGCGGAACCAGTCTGATTTGATGCAGAAAGCCCAGTTTATTCTGGGCTTGCATCGATATTGTATTGTCCATGACCGTCGACTCTCTTGTAGGGGTTATGCGTGAAAACACGCCCATTAGATAGTCATCGGCAATTCATAACGTTTGCTTACCGTGAAAAGCGCAAGATTCGTCACACTTTCACAACATCATTCAAAGAAATTCAGGAAAGTGCCAGCGGTGAATTCCGCTGGCCAATGAATCAGTTATCGCCAAAGTGGATAACGGTACGAATGGACTTACCCTGATGCATTAAATCAAACGCTTCGTTGATCTGCTCCAGCGGTAAGCGATGGGTAATAAACGGGTCCAACTGGATTTTCCCGCTCATTGCATCTTCAACCATTCCAGGCAACTGGGTGCGCCCTTTCACGCCACCAAACGCAGACCCGCGCCACACGCGTCCGGTTACCAGTTGGAACGGACGGGTTTTTATTTCCTGTCCGGCACCGGCCACACCAATGATGATGCTTTCACCCCATCCTTTATGGCAGCATTCCAGCGCCGCACGCATGACATTTACGTTACCAATGCATTCAAAGCTGAAGTCCACGCCACCGTCGGTAAGCTCGACAATCACATCCTGAACCGGTTTATCATAATCGGTCGGGTTGATGAAATCGGTCGCCCCCATTTCAGCCGCCAGCTTGAATTTTTCCGGGTTAGTATCAACCGCCAGAATACGCCCTGCTTTCGCCTGTACTGCCCCCTGGATCACTGCCAGACCAATGCCGCCCAGTCCAAATACGGCCACGGTATCGCCTTCTTTCACTTTCGCCGTATTATGTACTGCACCGATCCCGGTGGTTACGCCACAGCCCAACAGACACACTTTATCCAGCGGTGCTTGCGGGTTAACCTTTGCCAGCGAGATCTCTGCACAAACGGTGTATTCGCTGAAAGTACTGGTACCCATATAGTGATAGATGGGTTCGCCGTTATAAGAGAAACGCGTAGTGCCATCCGGCATCAGGCCTTTACCCTGGGTAGCACGTACGGCCTGACACAAGTTAGTTTTGCCAGACTTACAGAACTTACACTCACCACATTCTGCCGTGTACAGCGGGATCACATGGTCACCCGGTTTCAGACTGGTGACGCCCTCACCCACTTCAACCACGATACCACCGCCTTCATGACCGAGTACCGCCGGAAACACACCTTCCGGATCGTCGCCAGAGAGCGTAAAAGCGTCAGTATGGCACACGCCTGTGTGGGTAATTTTAACCAGCACTTCACCTTTCTTTGGCGGTGCGACGTCGATCTCGACAATTTTTAACGGCTGGCCGGGGCCGAATGCAACTGCTGCACGTGATTTCATTTGTCTCTTCCCATTATTGCGAGGTGATAGTGTTATTTTAGATAAGCGCGCAGAAGATGGCCGATTTCAGCCATGCGCACAGCACGCTGGTCTGGGGTTGTATCCCCGCTGACCAGTTCATCTTTCAGGTGGATCTCAACCATTTCGCCCATCAGGCCATTGGATGCGCCGCGCACGGCGGCAATTTGTTGCAGGATAGCCAGACACGGCTCGCCGGACTCCAGCGCGCGCTCAAGCGCATCAACCTGGCCGCGAATACGCCGTACACGGGTGAGAATGCGTTTCTTATCTTCAGGTGAATGCGGCATACGCCCTCCATATACTATAGGGGGGTATGGTATCAGTTTCTTTAACTAATTGTAAAATAAATAACTTGTTATTATTTAATGAGTTGTACAAACAGCACATATAGACATATGTGGGCATACACAGCCTTTTTCATGCCCCAAAATCTGCCTCCAAAGCAATTTTGCCCCCAATATGCCCCCAGACTTTATCTTCTTTAGCTATCGGTTTTGACTGAATCAGGAGTTTAAAATTAGGATTTCATCAATTAACAAAGCCGCTTACGCTTAGGGAGGCGAAATAGCCCAACTCCAAGCCAGCACAACACCGTAGAACCCCGTCCTTCAGGACGGGGAGGATGCCAATCTAAAAAGTGTCCTTAATCATTACACAGTATGTTGTTAGTTTATTGATGAATAACCTTCTTGCACAACCATTTGATATATCACTTTCGTGCCGAATTAGTATTCTCCAGACGAGCAATATGTATTATTTCAAGTATGAAAACATGCTCGCTATAACGCTCGCTATAACGAAAAATACAAGATAACAAATAATCGTCACCAACAAAGCATACCCGTAACGTGCTATAACTGAGCCCTGGCCACGAATAATACTGGCATTGATCATTGCCCCAACTAAACCTACGAAACCGCCTATCGCACCGCCAATGAATATGAGAAGAAATGGAAGACATAATAATACATATTCATACCAAGCCATTGGAGGAGCCAGCGGTATTTTTTCCCCGTCAATGACAATAGTTGGGATAGGATCGATGACTGACTTAATTTCTACTATGGCTGGTGATCCATTATCGTCTTCCAACAGATACCGTTTTTTTAGACCTTTCATCTTCTTTTGCTCTATACCATCTATCAGTAGAGAGGGGTTTTTAAATATTGTCCTGGTACTAACGCTGAGTTTTTTACCCTGAAAACGTGGATGTTTGATTGCTATTTCCATGATAACTCCTCTATTTTCCATAATAAAAAATATTTTTTATATAAAGCTTTGTATTCAACGCGGACGGCAGCCTTTCGACTTCCGCCCGCAGCGCAGGGTTTAATCCCTGCGGTGTTCTGGACACGGCTCAGAAATTAAAACGGAACCCGACACTGCCCGTGACCGGAGACTCGGTCTGCTTACCATTTTCATAACGGGCTTCAGCCCAGACGCCAGCATTTGGGGTCAGCTGCGCACTGACGCCCAGTCCGTATTTCCCGGTCGTCCCGGAGATGTCATTCCTGAAGTCGTAGGTGTCATTAATACGGACTTTGTTGTTGTCCGAAAATTCATGACTCACCGCCGCCGACAGGTACGGCTTGACTTCTTTTCCTGCAACGTCAAGGGTCATCCCCAGCTTCACGCCAGCTTCAGTCTGCAGGGATTTGGTCGCACCGATACTGGCTTTCATGCCGTTATTCAGGCTGATATCTTTCGCATCGGCCCGGAACGCCGTTGTCCGCACGTATGGCTGCGCCCATGCATTCTCATTCAGACTGAAGGTCCTGCCCGCTTCGAGACTGCCGCCGAAACCGTTCTGGCTGTAATCCCCTTTCACCGCCGAGCCGTCGCTCATCCAGGTACGCAGCTCATTACTGAAGCGGTTGAATTTGATAACCCCGTCCACGTAGTAGCCGTCATTATCAAACCAGGTCGCGTACAGACCACCACCGGTGCTGTCGACCGTGCTCTTTCCGCCACGCGCATGCTTAATGCTGTTGTCGCTGTAAGAGAAGAAAGTGCCTGCAGCTAGACGGCTCTCACCCAGGTCAAAGACCTTGTCGGCGCCGGTTTCGAAACCGTTCTGCGTCAGGGTATAGCCTGAGCTGGCCCCACCGCTGATGCGCTTGTCTGACCCGGTATAACGGCCCCATACGCCCCCTGGTGCACGGGTATTCTGCATCACATCACCGTGACGGAAACGCAGGTTATCCAGCTCGCTGTTGAAAACGTATGCCGGCGCTGTCGCCATGCCCAGTACCGCGTCGGCTGATTTTGTTGTGCGGCGCACCGGAGACGACGATGTACCTGCATCTGGTTTACCTGCATCCGGGTCAGCCGGCGGAGTAACCGGAGGTGGGGTGTCAGCCTGCAGATACCAGTCGGTATTTTCCTTACTCAGGGTGTATTCCCAGGTACCGGCATCGACTTTCCCGCCTTTCAGGGTAAACGCGGCATCACCGCCGCCGGTCTGCACCACCTGAAGCGGCGCACCAGCAGATACTGGCTCCAGGCCGGTGTTTTTGATATCCAGCACAAAGTTACCGCTGGCATTACCCGTTACCTTCAGCATATCCCCGGTATGTGCTGCGATATCCGTGTTCATCCGGAACGTCCCGCTACCCGACAGGCTCCCGAGCGCCAGCGACACCGCCTGGAAGGCTGGCGTCAGACGCGTGGTTGTTGGCGGACGGAAATCAACGCTCCCGTTATCCAGCGTTAATGCGCCGACAGTGGAGTCACCATCGAGATGCCAGACAGACGCACCTTTAACCGTCATATCACCTGCGCCGGTGTTGTCTCCCTCAACGCTCCCCGTCAGGATGCTCCCGTTATCCAGCGTCAGGGTGGTGCCTGACTGGGTCGTCACATTAGCTTTCGCCTGAAGGGCATCCATCGTCATGGCACCGCCACTCTGAAGGATAATCCCGCCGTCCTGAGACAACAGACCGCTGAAGCGGGTGCTCCCGCCTTCCTGTGTCAGGATACCGCTACCTGTCAGGCTGCCTGTGAAGGTCGCAGCACTGTTGTTGAGGTAATACAGGTTCCCTTCATTTGTGACTACGTCACCGACGAGCGTCCCTTTATCAGTCAGGGTGGTGGTGCC
>NZ_JAOWIF010000039.1 GCF_030332225.1 Citrobacter sp. Cu233 | reverse complement strand
GGACACGGCTCAGAAATTAAAACGGAACCCGACACTGCCCGTGACCGGAGACTCGGTCTGCTTACCATTTTCATAACGGGCTTCAGCCCAGACGCCAGCATTTGGGGTCAGCTGCGCACTGACGCCCAGTCCGTATTTCCCGGTCGTCCCGGAGATGTCATTCCTGAAGTCGTAGGTGTCATTAATACGGACTTTGTTGTTGTCCGAAAATTCATGACTCACCGCCGCCGACAGGTACGGCTTGACTTCTTTTCCTGCAACGTCAAGGGTCATCCCCAGCTTCACGCCAGCTTCAGTCTGCAGGGATTTGGTCGCACCGATACTGGCTTTCATGCCGTTATTCAGGCTGATATCTTTCGCATCGGCCCGGAACGCCGTTGTCCGCACGTATGGCTGCGCCCATGCATTCTCATTCAGACTGAAGGTCCTGCCCGCTTCGAGACTGCCGCCGAAACCGTTCTGGCTGTAATCCCCTTTCACCGCCGAGCCGTCGCTCATCCAGGTACGCAGCTCATTACTGAAGCGGTTGAATTTGATAACCCCGTCCACGTAGTAGCCGTCATTATCAAACCAGGTCGCGTACAGACCACCACCGGTGCTGTCGACCGTGCTCTTTCCGCCACGCGCATGCTTAATGCTGTTGTCGCTGTAAGAGAAGAAAGTGCCTGCAGCTAGACGGCTCTCACCCAGGTCAAAGACCTTGTCGGCGCCGGTTTCGAAACCGTTCTGCGTCAGGGTATAGCCTGAGCTGGCCCCACCGCTGATGCGCTTGTCTGACCCGGTATAACGGCCCCATACGCCCCCTGGTGCACGGGTATTCTGCATCACATCACCGTGACGGAAACGCAGGTTATCCAGCTCGCTGTTGAAAACGTATGCCGGCGCTGTCGCCATGCCCAGTACCGCGTCGGCTGATTTTGTTGTGCGGCGCACCGGAGACGACGATGTACCTGCATCTGGTTTACCTGCATCCGGGTCAGCCGGCGGAGTAACCGGAGGTGGGGTGTCAGCCTGCAGATACCAGTCGGTATTTTCCTTACTCAGGGTGTATTCCCAGGTACCGGCATCGACTTTCCCGCCTTTCAGGGTAAACGCGGCATCACCGCCGCCGGTCTGCACCACCTGAAGCGGCGCACCAGCAGATACTGGCTCCAGGCCGGTGTTTTTGATATCCAGCACAAAGTTACCGCTGGCATTACCCGTTACCTTCAGCATATCCCCGGTATGTGCTGCGATATCCGTGTTCATCCGGAACGTCCCGCTACCCGACAGGCTCCCGAGCGCCAGCGACACCGCCTGGAAGGCTGGCGTCAGACGCGTGGTTGTTGGCGGACGGAAATCAACGCTCCCGTTATCCAGCGTTAATGCGCCGACAGTGGAGTCACCATCGAGATGCCAGACAGACGCACCTTTAACCGTCATATCACCTGCGCCGGTGTTGTCTCCCTCAACGCTCCCCGTCAGGATGCTCCCGTTATCCAGCGTCAGGGTGGTGCCTGACTGGGTCGTCACATTAGCTTTCGCCTGAAGGGCATCCATCGTCATGGCACCGCCACTCTGAAGGATAATCCCGCCGTCCTGAGACAACAGACCGCTGAAGCGGGTGCTCCCGCCTTCCTGTGTCAGGATACCGCTACCTGTCAGGCTGCCTGTGAAGGTCGCAGCACTGTTGTTGAGGTAATACAGGTTCCCTTCATTTGTGACTACGTCACCGACGAGCGTCCCTTTATCAGTCAGGGTGGTGGTGCCGTAGAGCACACCGCCGCTGCGGACATCCAGCGTACCACCACTGCCAACAGTTGTAGCGCTGGCCTGGTGACCGTCAAGCACTGTCAGGTATCCGCCGTTCTCCAGCAGCATATTGGCTGCACTGCCGCCGGTTATAGAGAAACTGCCGTTCCGGTTACTGCCCTCCAGGACTGCACTGGTGTTTGTCACCACCGCACCGCCATCATTCTGGGTAATTGCGGTGGCGATGCCCCCCGCATTCACCATCAGGGTGCCGCCACTCTTGAGAATGGTGTCACTGGCCTTACCATCACGTAGCACAGTCTGGATCCCCCCGTTATTAATAGTGGTCAGGGATGCACTGCCACCTACCTGCACATTCTGGGTACCGGCGTCATTAATAGAGGTGTTGGTCACTGAACCACCTAAGATATTCTGTACGCCACCTGAATTGATCACAGTATCGGTGGCAGATCCAGTCGATACGATGGAAGTTTGAGGGTCAGGATATTCCACCACATACTGAACACCACCGTTGAGGGTGGTGTTGACTGCACTGCCGCCAAGAACATGCTGAGTCCCGCCGGAGTGGACGATCGTGTCCGTTGCACTGCCACGCGCCAGCAGTTCCTGAACACCACCTTCATTAATGGTGGTGCTGGTCACGCTGGCAATAAATACAAGCTGGGTCCCGCCTGAGTTGATTATCGTATTTGTGGCACTGCCTGGTGGGGAACCAGCAGTTGTATCTTCCGTCACATACTGGACCCCACCATTAATGGTAGTGTCGGTTGCGCTACCGCCATACACATACTGTTCTCCACCAGTGTGGATAACAGTGTCTGCGACACTAGTTAGCCATAATTGCTGAGTGCCACCAGAGTGGATAACAGTGTCTGTGGCAGAGCCACCTGGATTAATAACCTGCCACCCTCCCAAAATGGTGGTGCCGATCGCAAGACCACATGAGTAAACTACCTGCTTACCATTCGTGTTAACAGTAGTGTCCGTGGCACTGCCGCCGCTGGAGACGTATTGTGTCCCATCGCTGTTAATAATGGTATCCGTAGCGCTGGCGCCGCTATGGACACCCTGAATCCCATAGGCGTTAATGGTGGTACTCGTCGCACTGCCGCCGCTGAGAACATTCTGGGTTGCATGGTTGATTGTTGTAGCGATCACGCTGCCGCCGCTAGAGACGATCTGCTTTCCTCCGCTGTTAATGGTAGTGCTCGTGGCGCTACCACCGCTGTGAACATACTGGATACCAGTACCACTTACGGTAGTACTGGTGGCACTACCGAAGACTTGTTGCTTCCCGGAGGCGCTAACACTGGTGTTCGTGGCACTGCCACCGATATAGACATGTTGTTCAGCTTGCATACCGCTAACGTTGGTATTCGTGGCACTCCCCCCGCTGAAGACATGCTGCCCCCCATATTTAATGGTGGTGTCTGTGGCACTGCCGCCGTTGGAAACATACTGCGCGCCAAACTGGTTAATGGTGGTACTCGTGGCACTGCCGCCGCTGGAGATATGCTGTTGCCCACCACTGTTAATGGTCGTGTTTGTTGCCGTGTCGCCAGGCCCCAGAGACATGGATGAGCTTGTACCTCCTTTCCCCAGCACCTGATCGTTATAATCCACTGCCAGAGCAGGCGCCGACGGCAGAAGCAGGCCGGCAATCAGCCCTGCCAGCACGGTACGTTTGATTTGACGGGGGCGTCGGCCTCCTTTCCGGGTCAGCTCTGAGGTAACGACCCACATCCCGGTGGATTCGTTCCACACAGTGTTATAAACCTTATTCATTGCTTACTCCTTTCTCCAGGGGGACCTCAACACCCTGCTCAGTTAAAGAACGGTGAAGTTTATTGATGACGCCATTGACCTGGGCGCCGGTTATCAGCCGGGTACATTCAAATTGCCGGTCGGTGTTTTTATGTCTCGGGCACCACATAAAATCTTTATGGTCAAAATTCAGCGACGTGTCGTCCCAGCATCCATTGCACCCGTGAGAGTTAAATACCCGCCACGGGGTATAAAATTCGCTGTTGGGCAGGCTGAAGCCGCTTATCAGCACCACCGGGATTCCGGTTGCCCACGCCAGCCATGACAGGCCGCTTGGCAGGCCAATGAAGAAGCTGGCATGCCGCAGCAGGTTCACCCGCTCCTGCAGCGGGAGCCTGCCGGTGAAGTCCTCTGCTCCCCAGGGGATATGGTTCCAGACAAAGCCCTGGCCATAATGGGCATCCCGGTCAATGCACAGCACCCGGTAACCCAGCGATTTCAGATGAGCGACAACCTCACTCCAGCCGGTGCCGTTGTTCCAGTATTTCGCCTGACAGGTGGACTGTGTGGCGATGCACACATAGGGCGCCTGGATAACCCGGGGCGCAGACAGGTCAAGCCGGACGGGGGCTTCACGCGGGTCAACGCCCAGAATGTAGCCCGCAGAACGGTGGAAACCGACCTTGCGGAAATCCACCGGCTGATTGTCTGTATCTCCACCGAAATAGAGCCCCACACGATAGGTGGCATAAGGCGCCATCGTGCGCGGCTTATCCGGCGTGGAAAACTGTATCTGCGGATACTGAGGTGCCAGCAGGTCAATAATGTCCTGCGCCATCGTGCATTCCAGCCGGCACTTGTGCAGGGACTGGAATCGTTCGGCATAAGGGAACCAGCCGAGCAAATCGCCCAGCGTCCCGGTCGGGAATGAAATCAGCACAGGCCGGTCTTTTAATTTCAGGGTTTCATCCAGCAGGGGCGTTTCTTCCCCCCGACGGAATACCTGAATGCGAAAACGCACAAAATATTTCTTACGGCTGGTCACCCAGCCTTTATCCACATCGCAGCAGAAAAGAATATTGTCTGAATCCGCATCCAGCAGACGCACGTGCCATTTTCCTTCAGGAAGCAATACACGGGCGCCATCATTAAAATCATAAAAGATATTTTCAGGTCCGGCCTGTGTTGGCGTGTCAGGCGGAGGGATAAAAAATGTATTCTTCAGCGTTGACATATTTT
>NZ_JAOWIF010000038.1 GCF_030332225.1 Citrobacter sp. Cu233 | reverse complement strand
GGACACGGCTCAGAAATTAAAACGGAACCCGACACTGCCCGTGACCGGAGACTCGGTCTGCTTACCATTTTCATAACGGGCTTCAGCCCAGACGCCAGCATTTGGGGTCAGCTGCGCACTGACGCCCAGTCCGTATTTCCCGGTCGTCCCGGAGATGTCATTCCTGAAGTCGTAGGTGTCATTAATACGGACTTTGTTGTTGTCCGAAAATTCATGACTCACCGCCGCCGACAGGTACGGCTTGACTTCTTTTCCTGCAACGTCAAGGGTCATCCCCAGCTTCACGCCAGCTTCAGTCTGCAGGGATTTGGTCGCACCGATACTGGCTTTCATGCCGTTATTCAGGCTGATATCTTTCGCATCGGCCCGGAACGCCGTTGTCCGCACGTATGGCTGCGCCCATGCATTCTCATTCAGACTGAAGGTCCTGCCCGCTTCGAGACTGCCGCCGAAACCGTTCTGGCTGTAATCCCCTTTCACCGCCGAGCCGTCGCTCATCCAGGTACGCAGCTCATTACTGAAGCGGTTGAATTTGATAACCCCGTCCACGTAGTAGCCGTCATTATCAAACCAGGTCGCGTACAGACCACCACCGGTGCTGTCGACCGTGCTCTTTCCGCCACGCGCATGCTTAATGCTGTTGTCGCTGTAAGAGAAGAAAGTGCCTGCAGCTAGACGGCTCTCACCCAGGTCAAAGACCTTGTCGGCGCCGGTTTCGAAACCGTTCTGCGTCAGGGTATAGCCTGAGCTGGCCCCACCGCTGATGCGCTTGTCTGACCCGGTATAACGGCCCCATACGCCCCCTGGTGCACGGGTATTCTGCATCACATCACCGTGACGGAAACGCAGGTTATCCAGCTCGCTGTTGAAAACGTATGCCGGCGCTGTCGCCATGCCCAGTACCGCGTCGGCTGATTTTGTTGTGCGGCGCACCGGAGACGACGATGTACCTGCATCTGGTTTACCTGCATCCGGGTCAGCCGGCGGAGTAACCGGAGGTGGGGTGTCAGCCTGCAGATACCAGTCGGTATTTTCCTTACTCAGGGTGTATTCCCAGGTACCGGCATCGACTTTCCCGCCTTTCAGGGTAAACGCGGCATCACCGCCGCCGGTCTGCACCACCTGAAGCGGCGCACCAGCAGATACTGGCTCCAGGCCGGTGTTTTTGATATCCAGCACAAAGTTACCGCTGGCATTACCCGTTACCTTCAGCATATCCCCGGTATGTGCTGCGATATCCGTGTTCATCCGGAACGTCCCGCTACCCGACAGGCTCCCGAGCGCCAGCGACACCGCCTGGAAGGCTGGCGTCAGACGCGTGGTTGTTGGCGGACGGAAATCAACGCTCCCGTTATCCAGCGTTAATGCGCCGACAGTGGAGTCACCATCGAGATGCCAGACAGACGCACCTTTAACCGTCATATCACCTGCGCCGGTGTTGTCTCCCTCAACGCTCCCCGTCAGGATGCTCCCGTTATCCAGCGTCAGGGTGGTGCCTGACTGGGTCGTCACATTAGCTTTCGCCTGAAGGGCATCCATCGTCATGGCACCGCCACTCTGAAGGATAATCCCGCCGTCCTGAGACAACAGACCGCTGAAGCGGGTGCTCCCGCCTTCCTGTGTCAGGATACCGCTACCTGTCAGGCTGCCTGTGAAGGTCGCAGCACTGTTGTTGAGGTAATACAGGTTCCCTTCATTTGTGACTACGTCACCGACGAGCGTCCCTTTATCAGTCAGGGTGGTGGTGCCATAGAGTATACCGCCGCTGCGGACATCCAGCGTACCACCACTGCCAACAGTTGTAGCGCTGGCCTGGTGACCGTCAAACACCGTCAGGTATCCGCCGTTTTCCAGCAGCATATTGGTGGCACTGCCGCCAGCGATACTAAAACTGCCTTTATCGCTGGTACCACTCAGGAATGCACTGGTATTGGTGACGACTGCACCGCCACTGTTCTGGGTAACCTTAGAGGCTGAGCCACCGGCCTCCACCTGCAGCATACCGCCGCTTGTAATGGTCGTTTCTGTGACATTGCCGTCGATGTAAACATGCTGACGTCCACCACTGTTAACGGTTGTGTCCGTGGCACTGCCACCACTGGAGACGTACTGGCGTCCGCCGTTGAGAATAGAGGTACCTGTGGCACTTCCGCCGTAGAGAAACTGCCCCCCACCGGAATTAATTGTAGTGTCAGTGGTAATGCCGCCGCTGGAGACAAACTGGCGCCCAGTATTGTTAATCACGGTATCAGTGGCACTGCCGCCGATACGGACATACTGGCGACCGCCGCTATTAACAGAAGTTGCCCTGGCGCTGCCGCCTTTTGAGACAAACTGACGCCCTCCGTCATTAACAGAGGCATTCAAAGCATTGCCGCCGCTGTAGACATATTGGCTCCCTCCGCTGTTAATGAGAGTGGCCGAGGCAACACCGCCACCAGAGACAGCCTGGACACCACCACTGTTAAGGGTAGTGCTCGTGGCACTGCCGCCTGAATAGATATTCTCGCGGCCACCGTTATTAATGATGGTACCCGTGACACTACCGCCGCTGGAGACATGCAGTAAGCCATTGCTGTTAATGGTGGTGTCAGTCGAGTTACCCTTGACTATCACTTCTCCACCACTGTTAATGGTAGTATCTGTGGCCTTATGTCCATTAAGTACGGTTAATGAGCCACCATTTTCCAGCAGCATATTGCCCGCACGGCCACCAGAGATACTGAAGTTACCTTTAGCATTGTTGCCATTCATGAAAGAACCAGTGTCAGTGGTAATGGCGCCGCCGCTGTTCTGAGTAATGGCTACAGCACTTCCTCCAGAATACACCGCCAGTAAACCATCGCTGTTAATGATGGTGTTCGTGGCACGGCCACCCCAGGAGACACTCTGCATTCCTCCACTGTTAATGAAGGTGTTAGAAGCACTGCCGTAACGTTGGACATACTGATGTCCGCCATTATTGATTGTGGTATCACTCGCGGTTCCATCTAAAACTGACTGAGTACCGCCATCGTTGATCGTGGTATCACTCGCCACTCCTCTTAATTCCTGAATTCCGCCATTTATCATGGTGTTATTGGTGTTCCCGTAGACAAGCTGGAGCCCACCATTGTTGATGTTAGTGCTCGTGACACCATTGCTGTTGTCGTAAACAATCTGCACCCCACCATCGTTAATGGTGGTGCTCGTCACACTGGCACCGTCGTAGACAGGTTGACTCCCACCATCGTTAATGGTGGTGTTCGTCGAGCTACCGCCACTGTAGACAGGCTGGGATCCACCATAGTTAATAGTTGTGTTGGTAGCTGTGTCACCTGCATACAGGGGCATGCCCATGCTCGTTCCACCACTTCCGATTGTCTGGTTATCATAGGTTGCAGCCAGTGCAGACTGTGACGGCATAAGCAGCCCGGCAATCAGCCCTGCCAGCACGGTACGTTTGATTTGGCGGGGACGCCGGCCTCCTTTCCGGGTCAGTTCTGAGGTAACGACCCACATCCCGGTGGATTCGTTCCACACAGTGTTATAAACCTTATTCATTGCTTACTCCTTTCTCCAGGGGGACCTCAACACCCTGCTCAGTTAAAGAACGGTGAAGTTTATTGATGACGCCATTGACCTGGGCGCCGGTTATCAGCCGGGTACATTCAAATTGCCGGTCGGTGTTTTTATGTCTCGGGCACCACATAAAATCTTTATGGTCAAAATTCAGCGACGTGTCGTCCCAGCATCCATTGCACCCGTGAGAGTTAAATACCCGCCACGGGGTATAAAATTCGCTGTTGGGCAGGCTGAAGCCGCTTATCAGCACCACCGGGATTCCGGTTGCCCACGCCAGCCATGACAGGCCGCTTGGCAGGCCAATGAAGAAGCTGGCATGCCGCAGCAGGTTCACCCGCTCCTGCAGCGGGAGCCTGCCGGTGAAGTCCTCTGCTCCCCAGGGGATATGGTTCCAGACAAAGCCCTGGCCATAATGGGCATCCCGGTCAATGCACAGCACCCGGTAACCCAGCGATTTCAGATGAGCGACAACCTCACTCCAGCCGGTGCCGTTGTTCCAGTATTTCGCCTGACAGGTGGACTGTGTGGCGATGCACACATAGGGCGCCTGGATAACCCGGGGCGCAGACAGGTCAAGCCGGACGGGGGCTTCACGCGGGTCAACGCCCAGAATGTAGCCCGCAGAACGGTGGAAACCGACCTTGCGGAAATCCACCGGCTGATTGTCTGTATCTCCACCGAAATAGAGCCCCACACGATAGGTGGCATAAGGCGCCATCGTGCGCGGCTTATCCGGCGTGGAAAACTGTATCTGCGGATACTGAGGTGCCAGCAGGTCAATAATGTCCTGCGCCATCGTGCATTCCAGCCGGCACTTGTGCAGGGACTGGAATCGTTCGGCATAAGGGAACCAGCCGAGCAAATCGCCCAGCGTCCCGGTCGGGAATGAAATCAGCACAGGCCGGTCTTTTAATTTCAGGGTTTCATCCAGCAGGGGCGTTTCTTCCCCCCGACGGAATACCTGAATGCGAAAACGCACAAAATATTTCTTACGGCTGGTCACCCAGCCTTTATCCACATCGCAGCAGAAAAGAATATTGTCTGAATCCGCATCCAGCAGACGCACGTGCCATTTTCCTTCAGGAAGCAATACACGGGCGCCATCATTAAAATCATAAAAGATATTTTCAGGTCCGGCCTGTGTTGGCGTGTCAGGCGGAGGGATAAAAAATGTATTCTTCAGCGTTGACATATTTT
>NZ_JAOWIF010000037.1 GCF_030332225.1 Citrobacter sp. Cu233 | reverse complement strand
GGCACCACCACCCTGACTGATAAAGGGACGCTCGTCGGTGACGTAGTCACAAATGAAGGGAACCTGTATTACCTCAACAACAGTGCTGCGACCTTCACAGGCAGCCTGACAGGTAGCGGTATCCTGACACAGGAAGGCGGGAGCACCCGCTTCAGCGGTCTGTTGTCTCAGGACGGCGGGATTATCCTTCAGAGTGGCGGTGCCATGACGATGGATGCCCTTCAGGCGAAAGCTAATGTGACGACCCAGTCAGGCACCACCCTGACGCTGGATAACGGGAGCATCCTGACGGGGAGCGTTGAGGGAGACAACACCGGCGCAGGTGATATGACGGTTAAAGGTGCGTCTGTCTGGCATCTCGATGGTGACTCCACTGTCGGCGCATTAACGCTGGATAACGGGAGCGTTGATTTCCGTCCGCCAACAACCACGCGTCTGACGCCAGCCTTCCAGGCGGTGTCGCTGGCGCTCGGGAGCCTGTCGGGTAGCGGGACGTTCCGGATGAACACGGATATCGCAGCACATACCGGGGATATGCTGAAGGTAACGGGTAATGCCAGCGGTAACTTTGTGCTGGATATCAAAAACACCGGCCTGGAGCCAGTATCTGCTGGTGCGCCGCTTCAGGTGGTGCAGACCGGCGGCGGTGATGCCGCGTTTACCCTGAAAGGCGGGAAAGTCGATGCCGGTACCTGGGAATACACCCTGAGTAAGGAAAATACCGACTGGTATCTGCAGGCTGACACCCCACCTCCGGTTACTCCGCCGGCTGACCCGGATGCAGGTAAACCAGATGCAGGTACATCGTCGTCTCCGGTGCGCCGCACAACAAAATCAGCCGACGCGGTACTGGGCATGGCGACAGCGCCGGCATACGTTTTCAACAGCGAGCTGGATAACCTGCGTTTCCGTCACGGTGATGTGATGCAGAATACCCGTGCACCAGGGGGCGTATGGGGCCGTTATACCGGGTCAGACAAGCGCATCAGCGGTGGGGCCAGCTCAGGCTATACCCTGACGCAGAACGGTTTCGAAACCGGCGCCGACAAGGTCTTTGACCTGGGTGAGAGCCGTCTAGCTGCAGGCACTTTCTTCTCTTACAGCGACAACAGCATTAAGCATGCGCGTGGCGGAAAGAGCACGGTCGACAGCACCGGTGGTGGTCTGTACGCGACCTGGTTTGATAATGACGGCTACTACGTGGACGGGGTTATCAAATTCAACCGCTTCAGTAATGAGCTGCGTACCTGGATGAGCGACGGCTCGGCGGTGAAAGGGGATTACAGCCAGAACGGTTTCGGCGGCAGTCTCGAAGCGGGCAGGACCTTCAGTCTGAATGAGAATGCATGGGCGCAGCCATACGTGCGGACAACGGCGTTCCGGGCCGATGCGAAAGATATCAGCCTGAATAACGGCATGAAAGCCAGTATCGGTGCGACCAAATCCCTGCAGACTGAAGCTGGCGTGAAGCTGGGGATGACCCTTGACGTTGCAGGAAAAGAAGTCAAGCCGTACCTGTCGGCGGCGGTGAGTCATGAATTTTCGGACAACAACAAAGTCCGTATTAATGACACCTACGACTTCAGGAATGACATCTCCGGGACGACCGGGAAATACGGACTGGGCGTCAGTGCGCAGCTGACCCCAAATGCTGGCGTCTGGGCTGAAGCCCGTTATGAAAATGGTAAGCAGACCGAGTCTCCGGTCACGGGCAGTGTCGGGTTCCGTTTTAATTTCTGAGCCGTGTCCTGAACACCGCAGGGATTAAACCCTGCGCTGCGGGCGGAAGTCGAAAGGCTGCCGTCCGCGTTTATTTATACCGGAAAGATTCTGTCTTAAATGATAGTTAATTTATGAATTATTGATGAAAATAAGTAGCTTACTGGTAACTATGTAAAACATACATGATTTAAAATTCATTTTTTGTGAAGTATCTGATAGATACTGCTGTTGTTTTACTCTCTAAAATGTTTAGGTCCGCTCCGTGCCAGAAGCGGACATCCCGATCATTTCAGATAGTTAAGTGCAGGGGACGTCTTCAAGTATGTTAATTATCAAATCGAGTGGGAAGATGATTTCATTGGTCTGTCTAAGCTCTTCTAAGCTCCACCAGTAGTGATCGCGAATGACTTTTTTTTCGTTGTCACTCCAACCTGAGCGGTCAATATCTGATTTATCTGCAGTAATAATAAAGAAACGTTCTTCAGCAAGAACGTTCTCACCACTTGGCAGCATCATAGGGAAGGTTCTCAAGGCTATTTGTGGTCCCGTCGTTCTTCTTGTCACGCCCGTTTCTTCAAATAATTCACGTAACGCCGCCTGCTCAAAAGACTCGTTGTGCTCAAGTCCTCCCCCTGGCGTTGCCCAGTATGTTTTTCCTTTTAGAGCATCATCTTTATGGCAGAACCTAAAGAGCAGAACATGATTTTCAGGTGAAAGGACTATCAATCGAGAGGCTGGACGAGTACGCATATATTCTCTCTTAAATAAAATTTAAACTCTCATTCGGATTTTCATATAAACATAGATTGCAGTCTGCAAGTACACATTAAGAATACCTTTTCTTGCAACGTCAACTGCGTTTATCGTCGGCTCCTCGCTCAAAACAGACCCAATTACTACGTAGCCTGACCGTTGCATGCCAGGAGCGGACATGTTAACTAAACCTTCACCTCGAAACAGTGATGCTTGCCAGGTGATTCTCCGCACTAATTACTGGGTTCTCAAGATTAACGGTCAGTATTTTTGGGCTGAACACATTGCAGCCCCTTTCAGATACAGCTGGCACCTACATGCACCGTTGGCGCATATAAATCACTGCAGCTCAGTGCCATAAAAGGGTCTTGAAGCCCACAAGAAATCATATTCGTAACCTTACCTGGGTGTATGAGTGCTGGAAAATACACAAGGTTTGGTTGTGGTTGTAGGTTAGGTCAAAGCCAGACGTTATTATCACCCGTGCTGTAATTTCGTAGTAGGAATAAGTCAATTACACCTGACTTACTCACCCATTAGTTGATTTGTATTCTTAAAGATACCAACTAAAGTTTGCTGTAGTAACCATATAAATTGGGTGAGACGGATGCATTTTATTGTAATTCGTTCATTGTGGTATTTTATACCCATGCTCGTGATTTTGGTTAATACCTCAATCGCAAATGCGGGCCCTGTCTGGCCAGGACCTGTAGCGCCATCCCAAACTGAAACGGTCGAATGTTCTGACTATTCAGCAGCAGGTATAGCGCGGTGTAGCCAAACTGTATGTTTCCCAAAGGGCCCATTGGATGGGCGCGGCTTGGTTGATAGCCAAATTCAGGTAGATAAAAGTAATGAAGAGGGCATTGAACGAGCTTGCTATATCCTATTCAACAATTATCTTTATTTTCCGGGCCGGAAAAATCCTTCATTTCCACGACAGTTTTGCATAGTGGCCAAGGCTGAAAGCCAGTTTGGTCTTGACCGGAAAGCAGCCGTTCGCTGCAAAGTAACAATTCCTCGTTTTGAACCAAAAATCGTTCAAAAAGACCCACCTTCCGCTGAACCATTTGACTATTCAGGAAAATTCAATGGTGTATTTCCGTTCTCCTTCGTTGACAATTTTCCGGAACTGACAATTGCTTTACCATTCGGAATACTAGAATCAGAGCTTAATGCCCAAAAAGATGGTGTGTGGCTCATATATTCATGGAAAGTTTCAGATGCACATGTATCTGTACATCAAAGTAATACGAGTGAGAAATTTAAAGAACGATTTGATCTGAGTCTTAAAGTTAGTTTGAAGAGTATCGCTGAAAATGTCGATTGCACAGTTAAGGTTGGATTTTCATTTCCTGCTTCCCCGGTCACCGCCGGCACAAAGGTTGGCATATGGATTCAAGGAGCCGACAGCTCTTGTGATGCTTCGGGATTTTTTAGCCACGCCTTTGGGCTTGATGCTCTTATGGCCGGCACAATACGCTCAACCTTGGCATCTCAGGCTGTTGGTTTAGTGGGGGCTGTGATTAATGAGGAAGACTTTAACGATTGGGTCGTTGATGATCCGGCCCTTAAAACCCTACTTGAACAGGCATGGATCGGCGGAACAGATTGCGAAGCACCGTTCCCACCTGGGATATGTTTGAAAGTAAGTTGGCCTCAAAGAAGCTTGGGTGACCATCGAAATGCAGTGCGAGCTTCCGTGCCACCGGCTACTACACCCGCTGACATTTCTGGCCTCGCAGAACTACGAGAAGAATTACGAAAAATATCTCCACGTATGCCATTGCCTAATGACCCGAACGGATATGCATTTCCGGCCAAAATCCATGGAGGACAATACGATGATGGAGATATGACCATATTTGGTGGACTACTTTGTCTCTCAGGCGAGCCGGAGGGTTGTGAACTTGTCCGGCGGAGTCAAGGATTAAATGGCGAGTTCTGGCGTTCCCCCGCTCGAGCAAATTCAGATACCGATGATCAGTTTAGTGGCGATCAGTTCAAAGGTATTGCCGCATTTTGGGCTAAAACTGGAGATATTCAATCTTTTACATCTTATCTGAATAGAATAAGCAAAAAATGGCTTCCATATCCCAGTAAAGCAACAAATCTTGTACGCATGTATAATGGCTGCACGATGGATCCTGGAGGCAAATGCAACCTAATCGATGAAGAATGGCGATGGTTAAACATATTTGCTGACCGATTTGGTGTAAACTCTCAGATACCGGCAGATGCCAGAGATTATATTGCTAAATTTGGGGATCCTGTTGGCATGTTGCCCTGGAAGGCGATGATTAACAAGCTGGGCTACCGTGTCCATCTAGTAGCTATCGAAATCTATATTGCCAAAAAACTTGGAATTACAGATCCAAGAATCGATGCTGCAGCTGAGATCCTTGTTGGTCGCCAGCCTGAAAATCCGTTTTACGTATTTCTGGCTCGTGGAAAAGATGCACGAGTTGTCGACCTCGTTAAGAGGAAGTGTATCGTTGATAGCGCGAAGACTGAATGGTATCAATGGAGTTGGGAACGCGCAGAGTCAGACCAGGCCTGGAAAGATTCTATGGGGTGGGACTGTATTTTCATGATCAATAATCTTCTTAACTAAACTATTTTTCTTTGAAAGCCTTAACTGCACCTTCATGCAGCTCACGCTGAAATACGCCGCAATTGCGGCTTTGGCTTGTTTTGATCACTCCGACAGCGCATAGTAAATTTATAATAATTAAACGCTGGTTTAGGACTTCGGGGGCCAATGTTGTAAAAGTCACGCTAAGAGCTTAGTTTATTGTTTATATTGAAACTTAGAGGTCTTAGCTCGCTCTTCAGAATACCTTCCGATAACGAAAAGGTGTAATGCCCAAGCATATTTATATGGCCATATATTAACGGCGATAATCTTGCCAAATGCTTCTCTGCAGGCGTTTCCCCCGATTTGCGAAGATGTGATAACGCCTCCTAGATGTAAAGTGTGTTCCACAGCACAATCCCATTGGTCACTATTCACAGAGCACCTGGTTGATCTTCCTGTCCTTCATAATAGTGTTTTCTCATCTCACCACGTTGTCCGTAGCAAATGGCTCGAGCCACGGCATGGCGTCCTTCTCCAGGGATATAGTCAGTATGCCGGAAGATCTCTAAACGTGAATGGTCCGGTAAACCGGGGTACTTACACCTGAAGCCCTCGGTTGGAAAACAATATCCTGTTGTTGCATAAAAAAATAGACCTTTATATTTATGTGTGTTTATTTTTGCTGACTAAACAGGTAGCTTATTTTTTGTACGGTGGTGGCGAGATTTGCTGTGTCTCAAATAACAGCAACGACCTTTTCAAACAATATCAGAAAGTAATTTCGACTTAACTATTTGATTTTAATGGGTTAAAATGTGAGTGAGCTTACTGTTTCAATAATCGCTGGGTAGCATGTGTAAATAGCATAACAACTAAATTATAATTCTCTTACATTCGATAGATTGGTGAGGTTAGAATGCGGTTAATTGTAATGTTGTTAAGCTTCGTCGTCACTACTCAGGTCTGGGCTGGTGAACTTCCCAAGCCTGTCGGTAAAGTCCTTTTAACACTGTCCGGTAATATAGAAAATACCAATGAAGGGGGGAAAGCCGTTTTTGATATCGCCAGTCTCGAGAAACTGGGCACGGTAAGTTTCCAGACTACCTCACCCTGGTATAATGGACGCACTACCTTTACGGGTATCCCACTGCAAAAGCTGATGGATTATGTTGGGGCGAAAGGTTCTGTTGTTAAGGTCACTGCGCTCAATGACTACACCACCGTTATCCCACTCAGTGATTTCAAGAAATACAATGTTATTCTTGCTCTAAAAATCAACGGAGAATATATGCGCATCCGTGATAAAGGCCCGCTATTCATCGTGTATCCCTATGACAGCATTCCTGAACTGAATAATCAGATTTTTTATTCAAGGTCAGCATGGCAGGTCAGCTCAATGAATATTGAGTAGGGGTTCAGAGGAGCATCATGAACAGAATACTGGCTGGCATTATATTCTTCCTTTTTATATCTACCGGATATATATCTTCCCTTGTGCATGAAAGACAACAAGAACTACAGAAACTGACTCACTACACCGACTCATGGTCTGCTGTTCAAATGGTATCAGAATATTACCGATTTGAATCGTGGCTTGGTCTGTACATTAGCGATGATACGATGGCGCTCGATGTTGTGCGTCTGCGTCTCGACATTATGCTCAGCCAGAGCGATTTAATAAAAGAAGGCGATTTAGGACACTATATAGAAAGCAATCAAGCGCATTATGAACTGGCTATACAGCTTGAAAAGATGCTTAATTATCTGGATGTTCATCTTGAGAAAATGAACCGTTCAGAACTCAAGGCGTATTTGAAAGAAATGCATACGCTTGATGCACCGTTAGCCCGTCTTTCATCCGGTGCGTTAGATAAAGATGTTAGCTCAGTTAATAATACAAACACTAACATTCAAACTCTGTACTATATTTATTCGGCGACTTCAGTATTGCTTATAATATTGAGTGCGATACTGGGGGTTCTGATTTTTTTTCAGAACAGAAACATTTTGAGAGCACATCTCCAGGTTAAGTGCCTTGCTGAGGAGCTTCAGGAATCTAAAGAAAAACTACAGATCCAGAATGCAAAACTGGAGTATGACGTCTATCATGACTCTCTCACCGAGATGAATAACCGCCAGTTGTTCTGGGGGGATTTAAATAAAACCATTCAGATGGCCGAAAAAAACAATGACTCGGTGACGGTGATGTTGTTTGATTTAGATCGATTCAAAGAGGTAAATGACACGTATGGGCATGATGCCGGTGATATGTTATTACGTCAGATATCCCATCGTTTGATTTCTATGAGCCAGGCTTCAGATACGCTATATCGTTTAGGTGGGGATGAATTTGCGTTTCTTTCGAGCGGTCTGACAGAGAGTCGTGCCGTTTCTCGGGCTCAAAAAATATGTGATTTTATCAACCAGCCCTACACTATTTATAACGCAATTATAAATATAACCACTTGTGTTGGCATTGTTATCTCAGAAACTGAACGCCGTTCCGACTATCTTTATAAATTTGCCGATCTGGCGCTTTATGAGGCGAAAAATGAAGGCTCGGGTAAAATAAAAGTCTTCCGGCAGCGGATGTTAGAAAAACTGCAAGAAAGTAGAACCCTTGAGCATGATATGGCAATGGCCATAGTGAATAAAGAGTTCGTGGTTTATTATCAGCCTATTGTTGATTCTTTCAGCCGGGAAATTTACAGCTATGAAGCGCTTATTCGTTGGATACATCCTCTAAAGGGACTTCTGCCGCCGGATAGTTTTATTCCTGTCGCTGAAAAAACAGGAATGATTAACGAGATGGGAAAATCTGTGCTTGAAACTGCATGCAGGGAAGCGGCTTCCTGGGCGGTACCGGTTAAAATTTCAGTCAATGTTTCACCTGTCCAGCTAAGCAGCAAGGCTTTCGCCGGAATCGTGCTGTCCATTCTGAAAGAAACGGGACTTCCGGCTGAACGTCTCGAATTAGAAGTGACGGAATCCTCTCTCTTTACGGAGAGCAATACGCCGATGAATACACTTAACAAGCTCAGAGCCCTGGGTGTAAGAATCTCCATTGATGATTTTGGTACCGGATACTCTTCTCTTTCGCGGCTGAGTCGGCTTGCCTTCGATAAAATCAAAATAGACAAGTCCTTTGTGCATTCGATATCCACGCAGGAAGACGCCCTTAATATCATCAGGCTTATTACTGGTATGGCGAAATCGCTGAATATGAAAGCTGTTGCAGAAGGTGTTGAAACGGAGGAACAGCTGGCGAGCCTTCAGGCTCTGGGCTGCGATTTTGCGCAAGGGTATCTGTTTGGTAAACCGCAGCCGGGTATCAATGGGAAAATCAGAAACGGTTAAATCGCGCACGTTCCTCGTGCCCTGGTGATGCGCTATATCAGCTTAACGTCTTAGCGCTGGCAAGCGCTAAGACGCTGGCAATTGCCGCTTTCGCCTGCGGACTGTTTTTCCAGCACGTTGAGCCTACCAGAGATGCCGCCTGGTGGGTTATCTCGTCTACAGTAGCGTTTTTGAGATCGGCAAGCGAGTGGAAACCAAGTTGCTCAAGCCGCTCGATGACTTTGGGGCCAACGCCATTTAATGACAGGAGTGCCTGACGCTCAGTGGTTGAAAAGGGCATTGTCTCTCCTTACGTATGCGCAATGAATACACGCTGATAGCGGCCAGGCTATC
Organism: Citrobacter sp. Cu233; assembly: GCF_030332225.1. GTDB lineage: Bacteria > Pseudomonadota > Gammaproteobacteria > Enterobacterales > Enterobacteriaceae > Citrobacter. The sequence goes on along the minus strand of NZ_JAOWIF010000037.1, from coordinate 126,815 downwards.
AGTTATAGCCTGGCCAACAGAGGTAAGCAAAACTAGAACTGGTAGTTTAAGGAGACCCAGTAGTTACGGCCCGGGTTGACGTATCCGGTCGTGGATTGTGCAGTCTGATAGTAGTCGCCCGCATAAGTACTATTGCGGCCAACCTGATACAGTGTGACGTCACTAAAGTCTTTATCCAGTACGTTGTTCACCGCGGTATTCAGCGTCAGTTCTTTGGTCAGCTTATAAGACATCCCCATGTCCAGAACGGTCCAGGCTTTTAAGTTTGCACCTTTGTCGTCATACACCGCTTTTTGGACGGCGCTGAGGTTGTCGTAATTCTCCGTATAGCGTGGAGCCTTACCGCGGTAGCGAGCGCTCAGCCAGGCGTTCATATCTTCCGTTGCCTGCCAGTTCAGACGGGCGTTCGCCATGTGTTTCGGGGTATAACTCAGTGGCGCGCCTTTATTCTCGCCATCTTTTTGCTTGCTCTGGGTATAGGTGTAGTTGAGAGATAAACTCAGCGAGTCCGACCACAGCGGGAATGTACTGGCAAACTCGATACCATCGGTTCTTGCTTTACCGCTGTTGGTGTAGCTGTTGGTATTATCATCGATAGAATACGAAACGATTTTATTTTTGTATTCAGTATAGAAACCCGTCACGTTGGCGTTCAGCCCAGCGTCATTCTCATAGTAAAGCCCGGTTTCGTAACTGGTACTTTCTTCAGGTTTAAGGTTCGGGTTTCCGACGGTATTGACGGTTCCCTGTGCCGTTACACCGCTGATGCCATTATGAAGCTGGCTGAGCGATGGCGCTTTATAGCCCGTTGTGACACCGCCTTTGAGGGTCCACTCGTCGGATACGTCCCAGACCATATAGGCACGTGGGCTGAGGTGCCCGCCAAAGACGTCGTTATGTTCATAGCGTGTCCCCACGGTTAAGGCCAGAGAATCGAGGATATGCCATTCATCTTCAGCATAGGCTGACCATGTTTTCTGGTGGAATGTCTCGCCGGTATTGGCCAGCACGACACCGTCCTTCATGCGGGCATCCCAGTATTCCCCTCCGAGGGTCAACAGGTGCGAGTCACCTAACGGCGTCAGCAGCATGGAATCCAGAATAACGTTGGTGTTCTTCAGTTCACGCGCGTCGCCAGCCCGGCTCGCGTTCTCTGGTGTCAGTGCCGAGGAGACCAACTGGCGGCCTTTGTTCTCGGTTTCATTCCAGCCTACAGAGGACTTCCAGGTACCAAATGTTAATGCGGTATCGTGGCCGAGCGTCACTTTGTTACGCTCATAACGCAGGGTCTTATCATATCCGCCGGTCAGATTGCCAAGCTGCCCATCATCGTTATCGTAGCGTTGTCTGGCGGAATCGAGATCCAACCATAACGTATTGCTGTCGCTGGTTTTCCAGTCCAGACGAGTACCGATATTGTAATTCTCGGATTCCGTAGGATACGGCACGCGGGTGGAAGAGGAATCACTCAGAGAAGTGACACTGGAGCCTTGACGCTGCGTGGTGCTGCCGCGAATCTGCATATCCAGTACACCGGCGATCAATGGGCCGCTAGACCAGAAGTTGGCGACCGTGCTGTTACCCCATTTATTACTTTCTTGCAGGTTAACGCCAGTATTAATGGACGTGCTCCATTTATCGGTGCTCTTTTTGGTGATGATATTGACGACGCCGCCAATGGCATCGGATCCGTATAGCGTCGACATCGGACCGCGGATCACTTCAATATGGTCGATCGCTGCCAGTGGAGGCATAAAGCTGGTGTTCATGGCCGAGAAGCCGTTTGGTGTCACGTCGCTGCTTCCATTTTGACGGATACCGTCAATCAAGAGCAGGGTATAGCTGGCTGGCATACCACGGATGCTAATTTCCAGACCGCCGGTTTTACCCGTGCTGCTTTCGACATCCACACCTTCCACTGAACGTAGAGCCTCACCTAAGTCGTTATATTTATTGGTTTGTAACTCTTGCTGCGAAATAACGGAAACGCTGGCAGCCGCGTTGGTGATCTTTTTTTCGTAACCCGAAGCGGTTACTACCATCACGTCTTCAGCGAAGACAACGGGGCTGGTAAACCCTATGCAGGACAGAACGACAGAGGCAACAGGTTTTAAACGCATAGTCAAACTTCCTTTGTTAAAAATTCAAAGGCAATAAGATAATTGATGAAAATGCTAATACAAATAATTATCATTATATATTTACATAACTTGTCACTTACTGTGCCTTTCTTTAATAAATATACATAAATTGTCATGAATTTGAGGTGGGCAAGAACCGAAGTGGGTGAGTAGTTTTCCCTGCAACTATTGCTTTTTGTTTAATATAAAGCCGAATAAATACGGTGATTTTGCTTAGCCACGTCAGCGAAGTGAAAGGTGAAAGCGCCGGGTATTAGAAAGCCGTATGATGTTTTTTAAAAATCGTCATACTTTTCTGCGCTGTATCATTTTTTTCGGCATTACTGTCCGCCATAATCCCTTCCCCAGGAGACCGTCTAACGTAACTTGTTCGTTAAACGAGATAAAAATAACGTAAATCTGGATAAGAGAATGATTAAAGGTAAGCTGGCACTGCTGACGTGCGCACTGACTCTCGCATTAACCTCACCACTCTTCGCTGCACAAAATGCAGACGAAGGCCAGACGTTAAAACTGGCAATTGGCCCCGAGCCGACGGAGGGATTTGACCCGATGTTGGGCTGGAGTCATGGCAGCTATCTGCTGTTGCATGCACCTTTGTTAAAGCAAAATGCGGATATGAGCTGGGGAAACCTGCTGACGGAGAAAGTGGTGACCAGTGCCGACGGCAAAACCTGGATGCTGACGCTTAAGCCCGATCTCAAATTCTCTGATGGTTCACCGCTAACGGCTGAAGATGTGGTCTTCACCTATAACAAAGCCGCAAAAAGTGGTGGAAAAATTGACATGGGGAATTTCACTCATGCCCGCGTGATAGACAACCGTACGGCAGAAATTACGCTTAGTCATCCGCAGAGCACTTTTGTTAACGTGCTCGGTTCGTTAGGTATTGTTCCGGCAAAACAGTATGACGAAAAAACATTTGCCAAAAATCCGATTGGCGCAGGTCCTTACCGCCTGGTGAGCTTTCAGCCGGGGCAGCAACTGATCGTGGAAGCGAACCCGTGGTATGCCGGTAAGAAGAATGATTTCAACCGGCTAGTGTTTGTTTTCCTCGATGAGGATAACGCATACGCTGCAGCGCGTAGTGGTCAACTGGGACTGGTACGCATTGCGCCGTCGATGGCGGTAGCACCAGCACAACAGAATTTAAAACTGTGGGTTCGCGACAGTGTAGAAAACCGCGGTATTGTTTTCCCAATGGTTCCGGCTGGGAAGAAAGATGCTAATGGTTATCCGGTTGGGAATGATATTACAGCCGATATTGCTATCAGGCGTGCGATCAATTACGCGATTGACCGTAAGCAGCTTGCCGGGCAGGTTATGGAAGGCCATGCAATCCCCGCGTATAGCGCGGTTCAGGGGTTGCCTTGGCAGGGGACTTCGGTGGCATTCAAAGATGGTGATGCTGAAAAAGCCCGGACGATTCTGGATCAGGCCGGCTGGAAGGTGGGCAAAGACGGTGTACGGGTGAAAGACGGTAAAGAGGCGCGTCTGACGTTGTGGTATGCCAGCGGCGACAGTACGCGTCGGGATTTAGCCGAAGCTGTGCGGGCCATGCTGGAACCGGTGGGCATTGCGGTGTCACTACAATCAGGAAGCTGGGAAACCGTTGAACGTCATATGCATGCTAATCCTACGCTGTTCGGTTGGGGAAGCCTGGATCCGATGGAGCTTTTCCATCACTACAGCGGGCAGGCTGCGGGGGTGGAGTATTACAACCCGGGCTACTACAGTAATCCGGTGGTCGAGCAACATCTCAAGCAGGCCATTGATGCACCAGACTGGCAAAAAGCGTTGCCTTTCTGGCAACAGGTTGAGTGGGATGGTAAACAAGGCGCAGGCGTACAGGGGGATGCCGCATGGGCATGGCTGCTGAATATTCAGCACACCTATCTGGCGAATCCGTGCATTAATCTGGGCAAAGGTGCACCGGAAATACATGGTAGCTGGTCATTGCTCAACAATCTTGATGAATGGACCTGGACCTGCCGTTGATGAAGTCTGTTTTAGGCCATGTATTACGGCTGATAGTGTTGTTAGTGCTGGTTGCGGCTGGTACTTTCATCTTGCTCAGCTTTTCTCCGGTCGATCCAATCCGTGCCTATATTGGCAACGATTTGCTGCATGTTCCGCCGGAGCAATATGCACGTATTGCTGCTCGTTGGGGCCTGGATCAACCGTTGTGGGAGCGTTTTTTCCACTGGTTCTCACGCGTGCTACAGGGCGATCTTGGTTACTCGATGTTGTTTAATGCCCCTGTTGCCAGCGTGATTAAGGAGCGGTTTGCGACTTCGTTTGCGCTGCTGAGCGGTGCGTGGTTGGTTTCCGGTTTATTGGGAACGACAATGGGGTTTGTTGCCGGCCGCTACCTGAACCGTTGGCCGGATAAAGCCATCTGCCGACTTAGCTATCTGCTTTCTTCCTTACCGACCTTCTGGATTGGCATGCTGCTGTTGGCGGTATTTGCGGTGCGCTGGCCGCTGTTCCCGGTCTGTTGTGCGTGGGAGCCGGGAAATAACAGCGATATGGCAACGCTGCCTGAACGTCTGCGCCATCTGGTGCTCCCTGTTTGCGCACTTAGCCTGCTGGGGTTGGGGCAAATTACGTTGCACACGCGGGAAAGTATCGCCAGCGTGATGAAAAGCGAATTTGTCCGCTTTGCGCGTTCGCAGGGGGACAAGGGGTGGTCGCTGTTGCGACACCAGGTTCTGCGACACGCCATCACCCCAGCGCTATGTCTACAGTTTGCTTCGTTGGGCGAACTGTTGGGGGGGGCATTGCTGGCTGAAAAGGTTTTTGCCTATCCGGGGCTGGGGCAGGCTACCATCGATGCCGGGTTACGCGGTGACCTGCCGTTACTGATGGGGATTGTCTTGTTCAGTACCGTGCTGGTGTTTATTGGTAATTCTCTCTCTGCCTGGTTTGTCCATGTTCTGAATCGTGCGCTGGAGCGACCCGATGCTCTATAACCCGACGCCGACGCTTGTTCGTCTTCTGCTGTCCGTGAGTGGTCTGTTATTTATTGCAGTATATGGCGCGGCCATGCTGGATAATCCGCTGAACGTGAATCTTCTTGCCCGTCATCTTCCGCCTGATGCGCTGTACTGGTTTGGTACCGACAATCTGGGGCGCGACTTGTGGGTTCGTTGCTTTCAGGGGGCGCTTACCAGCCTGCAAATCGGTACTGGCGCGGCCCTGTGCAGCGGGTTCATTGCGTTACTGATGGCGGCGATTTCCCGTTTGCATCCACGCCTGGATGTCGTTATGCGTCTGATCACCGATGCGATGTTGTCCATGCCGCACCTTCTGCTGCTGATTTTGATCTGTTTTACGTTGGGCGGCGGGAAAAGCGGGGTGATTATGGCGGTTGCGCTCACACACTGGCCGCGGCTGGCATTGATTTTACGTGCTGAAGCGGAACGCGTGGCCCACAGTGATTACCTGACACTCACCTGGCGATTGGGGCATGGCCACTTTTACTGCTGGCGACATCACTATTTACCCGCGCTATTGCCCCAGTGGCTAACGGGAACGTTGCTGATGTTCCCTCACGCGGTATTGCACAGTGCAGCGTTAAGTTTTCTTGGCTTCGGGCTGGCACCACACGAACCTTCGCTGGGACTGTTGCTGGCAGATGCGCTGCGGTTTATCAGTCATGGTGACTGGTGGCTGGTGCTGTTTCCAGGGCTGATGCTATTTCTCCTTGTGATGCTATTTGATCAACTTGCCCGGGCGGTACATCGTTTATGGTTGAGAGGTGATACATGTTGAGTTTGCGGCAGATTTCGCTGGAAGTGGCGCGTTATCGCTGGTACGGCGCAAAAAAATGGTCCTCGTTGCTGCAGGATGTCTCCTTTGATGTTGCGCCGGGCCAGATGGTGGCGTTAGTGGGGGGCAGCGGTGAGGGTAAGAGCCTGCTGCTGCAATGCTTACTTGATCTATTGCCGGAAAATTTGCGCTTTCATGGCAATATCACCCTTGATGGAAAAATGCTGGATAACAATGACATCAGGGCATGCCGTGGCAATACGTTTAGTTACGTTCCGCAAGGTGTGCAGGCGCTGAATCCGCTGCTGTCTATTGAAAAGCATTTACGAAGAGCCAGCCAGCTTTCCGGTCAGGAGTGGAACGCAGGGCAAATTGAACGCTTGCTCGAACGTAATCATCTGGAAACCACCGTGCTAGAGGCTTTCCCGCGTCAGCTTTCGGGAGGGATGGCCAAACGCATTCTGGCGTGTCACGCCGCGCTCAGCCAGGCTCGTTATATTCTTGCTGATGAGATTACCGCCTGGCTTGATGCACCTCTGGCAAATCAACTGCTGGAACAGCTACGCGGCCTGTGCGAGCAGGGAGCAGGCGTTTTATGGGTGACACATGATCTCACTCTGGCCGCACGTCACGCAGATCGCATTGTCGCGCTGCATCATGGAACGGTGTCGGATAATGTCAGTCGGGAACAGCTGGTGCGCGGTGAGATTAGTGAACATCTGCAACGGCAATGGCGAGCGCTGCCCGAAAGAAATCAACTTTTTGGAGAGCGGTATGCTGTGCTGTCGTGATGTGTTCATTCGTCAGGGAGGCAAAATACTGTGGCAAAATCTCTCGTTCTCGCTTTCGCCTGGGGAACGTATTGGGATTTGCGCACCCAGTGGAACCGGAAAAACAACGCTGGGACGTGTGCTCGCGGGGTGGCAAAAGCCGACATCCGGCGACGTTCTGGTTGATGACCAACCGTTGCCGCGCCATCAATATTGCCCGGTGCAGCTCGTGCCGCAGCATCCGGAATTAACCTTTAACCCCAGACGGAGTACCGGTGATGCGGTTCATGATGCCTGGCGGCCAGATGCAGAAACGCTTACCCGACTGCATATTAAGCCGGAGTGGCTAACGCGTCGTCCCGGACAACTTTCGGGCGGTGAGTTGGCACGAATTGCCATAGTGCGGGCGCTCGACCCGCGTACGCGTTTTCTGATTGCCGATGAAATAACTGCGCAGCTCGATCCCTCTATCCAACGGGATATCTGGGCGCTGCTGCTTGAAGAGTGTCAGCGCCGTCCGTTAGGTATGTTAATTATCAGCCATCAACAGGCATTGCTTGATCAGATTTGCACGCGAACGCTACTCTGTCCGGGTCGCTCCTCAGATTAAACCACTCACTGGTCACTAACATGAAGATAAAATCAATGGCTATGGCCGTGACCCTGTTGTGGGCCGCGGTGCCGATGGCAAATGCCTCTGTTCAGGTAGGTTTTTCACCGGAAGGTTCGGCGCGGGGCTTGGTTCTCGACACCATTCGTCATGCGCGACACACCATCGACGTGATGGCGTATTCCTTTCAGTCTGCGGATATTGTTCAGGCGCTGGTAGATGCAGAAAAAAGAGGCGTTGTTGTCCGGGCAGTGATCGATAAAAAACGAAATCAGGGGAAAGTCAGCCAGAAAGCGATCGCGTTTGCGACGGCCAACGGTATCGATATCGAGCTGGATGACCATTATCACATACAACACGACAAGACCATGATTATTGATGGTGACACGCTGGAGACCGGCTCGTTTAATTTTGCCAAATCCGCCGAATTTGCGAATTCTGAAAACGTGTTGGTGATCCGTGGAGAGCCTGACGTTGTGGCCCAGTACCAGGCCCATTTTGACAGCCGTTGGAAAATTGCGCGCCAGCATGATTGAGTGGCGTAAAACGCTATTGATTAAATCGTAATGTTATATTATAACATTTCACATCAAAAATGATGTGAGGGTGAAATTTTGGCTATGCATTTGGAAAAATTGGCAGTCGCTCTGGGGATGCTTTTTGTTAGTAGTCAGGTACTGGCGCATGGTCACCATTCCCATGGTGCACCAATGAGCGAAATAGAACAAAAGGCGGCAGAAGGCGTTTTTGATGACAAAAATGTGCAGAACCGTACGCTAGCCGACTGGGATGGCATGTGGCAGTCTGTCTATCCGTATCTGGTGAGTGGCGAACTGGATCCGGTATTCAAAAAGAAAGCGGAGAAAGATAAGAGCAAAACGGCAGAACAGGTTAAAGCCTATTACCGTATGGGTTATGCGACCGATGTTGACACGATTGGTATTGAAAACGGCGTAATGGAGTTTCATACCGGTAAAAAGGTGGCATCGTGTAAGTATGATTATGCCGGATATAAAATTTTGAACTATCCGTCAGGCAAGAAAGGTGTGCGTTATCTGTTCGAGTGTAAAGACGCTGGCAGCGACGCGCCGAAATACGTGCAATTCAGCGATCACATTATTGCGCCACGTAAGTCGAGCCACTTCCATATCTTTATGGGGAATACCTCGCAGGCGGCCCTGCTTGAAGAGATGGATAACTGGCCAACCTATTACCCTTATCAGCTCAAGGGAGAAGAGGTGGTGGATGACATGCTGCACCACTAATCCCGACTGAAACTGTTCAATGAAACCCGCCGATGTTGGCGGGTTTCTGTGTATTACACTGACAGGAACATTATTTTCCGGAGGTCAGCGTGTTGTAGCTGGTCATCAGGTTGCGATAGTCAGGAATATGGTTGGAGAACAATGTTCCCAGCCCTTCAATATCGTTGCGCCAGTCACGGTGTAATTCACAGGCCAGACCGAACCATGTCATTAATTGTACGCCAGCAGATGACATACGATTCCACGCGGAATCACGGGTCAGCGGATTAAACGTACCGGATGCATCGGTGACCACAAACACGTCGAAACCGGCTTCAATGGCAGAAAGCGCAGGGAATGCGACGCAGACTTCGGTTACTACCCCGGCGATAATTAGCTGCTTTTTACCTGTTGCTTTGATCGCGTTAACAAAATCTTCGTTATCCCAGGCATTAATCTGGCCAGGACGAGCGATGTAAGGGGCATCGGGGAACAGTTCTTTCAGTTCAGGAACTAATGGACCGTTAGGACCCGTTTCAAAGCTGGTGGTCAGAATAGTCGGGAGTTTGAAATATTTCGCCAGATCGCCTAATGCCAGTACGTTGTTTTTGAACTTGTCTGGATCGATGTCACGGACCAGTGAAAGTAAACCCGTTTGGTGATCGACCAGTAGGACGGCAGCCTGATCTTTATCAAGACGTTTATAAGCAATAGTCATTTTTCTTTCTCCATGCGATGAGAGGGTGCCTTGCGGGCTGAATCTACTGATAAACATTAGTGGCTAAACGGGGCATTGGGTAGGCGTAAAAGTGGGTTTCATCGTTGCAAATCTGGAACGAATAATGATGTTGCAACCGGACTGAAACAGAATGCTATATTCTAAAGCTTCTCTTTCCATCCCCTGGCGCATTCGTTAGCATATTGTCTCGCAGCAAGTGCATGTGTTTTTTCAGGAAGAGGTTAACGTGTTCGCAGAGTATGGAGTTCTGAATTACTGGACGTATCTGGTGGGGGCTATTTTTATCGTGTTGGTACCGGGGCCGAATACGATATTTGTGCTGAAGAACAGCGTCGGTCGTGGAGTGAAGGGCGGTTATCTGGCAGCAAGCGGTGTGTTTATCGGTGATGCCGTATTGATGTTTCTGGCTTATGCCGGCGTAGCTGCGCTTATCAAAACAACGCCCGTATTGTTCAATATCGTTCGTTATCTCGGCGCATTTTATCTGCTGTATCTCGGTGCGAAGATCCTGTATGCCACACTGAAATCGAAAGCCAGCGACGCTGCGCCAGAAGAAGTTCCGTTTGGTGCGATTTTCAAACGTGCATTAATTTTGAGTCTGACGAATCCGAAAGCTATTTTGTTTTATGTATCGTTTTTCGTACAGTTTATTGATGTCAACGCGACTCACTCAGGGTTGTCGTTCTTTATTTTGGCTATGACGCTTGAAATAGTGAGCTTTTTTTATCTGAGCTTCCTTATTTTCTCCGGTGCGTTTGTGACACAGTATATTCGCACGAAGAAAAAACTGGCTAAAGTTGGGAATTCCCTCATTGGCTTGATCTTTGTCGGTTTTGCCGCACGTCTGGCGACGCTTCAGTCGTAACGCTATTGGCCCGCTGTTGACGGCGGGCTTTCAGTATTAAACTGTTCCTTTCGTTGAAAAATGTGATTGTTATAACCAATAAATGGTATTTTAAATATATATTTTGAGGCGTACCCTGTTCACAGCAGCGATTCAATAAGACTCGCTGGTTGTCGACTGGAAAAGGGAAGAAAAATGCTTCAAATTCCACAGAACCATATTCATACACGCTCAACTCCGTTCTGGAACAAAGAAACTGCACCCGCCGGAATTTTCGAACGCCACCTTGATAAGGGTACCCGTGCCGGGGTTTATCCTCGACTTTCTGTGATGCAGGGGGCGGTCAAATATCTCGGATTTGCAGATGAACACAGCCCGGAGCCTGAAGAGGTGATGATTATCGAAGCCGGTCAGTTCGGCGTTTTTCCACCGGAAAAATGGCATAACATCGAAGTGATGACCGACGACACCTACTTTAATATCGACTTTTTCGTGGCGCCCGAAGTGTTGATGGAGAGCGCAAATCAACGAAAAGTTGTGCGTACCGGCAAGGAGTAAATCATGGGTAAAGCAACCTACACCGTTACAGTCACCAATAACAGCAATGGCGTGTCTGTCGATTATGAAACTGAAGCGCCGATGACATTGTTGATTCCGGATGTGGCCGCTGAAGTTGTTAAAGACCTGGTCAATACGGTTCGTTCATACGATACCGAGAATGAGCACGAAGTCTGCGGCTGGTAGGGTTTTCATCTCTGCTATTGCTTGATTGCATTCATTTTGGAATTAAAACCGCATTGCGCTTTGACGGCGCGATGCGGTTTTTTTATTCATTATGCATATTTTTCCAGTTCATTTTTGGTAAAAGTTTTCTTAAGAAAACCTTAAGAAAATCGCATTGATTGCTAATGGCGTAAATTTCACAGGGGTTATGATCGGCCGTCTTTCATTCAACAGAACATCGTGCTTATGAAACTTGATACCCGGTTAACATGCCCGACACTCCTGCTGGGGCTGGTCACTGTGTTGATTCCGTTTACTGCCAACCTGAATCTCCCCTTGCTAAATGGCAGCGTCGTCAGATGGATTGAAAATGGTCAGGCGCTTTGGTTGTTATTTGGTGCCGTGTTTACTTTCTGCTATATCCGGCCTTTTTCGCGTCCTGATGGCGAGAAGCAATTTTGGCTGTGGGCTGCGCTGTGGTGGTTGGTTTTGCTGGGACGAAGCACCAGTTGGGGGCGCGATTATTTTCCCGACCACCCCAGGTTGTTATTCAGGGCTATCTCAGTGGTATTAATCGCCATGATTATCTTGCCGGTAGTGATATCAGTGAACCTGCGCCGGGAGATCGTCAATCGCTTGCGCAATGAATCGCTACCGCTCTGGTTGTTTGCGATCACCAGCTGCGCGTTTTTGATCTCCGACACGGTCGAGCACCATCGTCTGCTGGCTCCCATATTTCTTCACAACGCGCAGTATGGCGATCTGATTGAAGAGCTGTACGAATTGCCGTTTATGGTTGGGCTATTTCTGATGAGTTTTAACTTTATGGCAAGGGATAAGCAGGCGGAATATATGGCTATTCATTTTAACGATCCGCAGTTGGCGAAGTAACGCAATGGCATTTGCCTGAGCCAGGAAGGGCGACTCAGGCAAATGTGTAAGTTGCTTACGCGATGGCTTCACACAGACGTGATTTCATCTCGCTGTAAGATCTCGCGGCATAGTTCTCCGCCCAACCTTGATCGGTGATGTGCTCAACATTGACGGCGCAATATTTGGTTTCCGGGGTTTTCGAGATGGGGTCCAGATTATCCTGAGTCAACTCATTACACGCGCCAATCCACCATTGATAGGTCATGTACACGGTTCCGGGATTGATGCGTTCAGAGACATCAGCCCGACTGATAACCTTGCCACGACGCGAGCTCACCCAAACCAGATCACGATGACGGATACCAAGGTTTTCCGCATCACGCGTGCTGATTTGAACATAGCCCGGCTCATCGGCCAGGGCCTGCAATGCTGCGCAGTTGCCGGTCATCGAGCGGCACGAATAGTGGCCGACTTCGCGCACAGTGCATAATACCATTGGGTACTTTTCATCAGGCACTTCTGCAGGAGCACGCCACTGTGCGGCAAACAATTTACCTTTGCCATTGGCGGTATCAAACTGGCTGTGTGCATACAGATATGGCGTGCCTGGGTGATCAAGCTCCGGACATGGCCACTGAACGTGGCCCATGTCACCCATCTTTTCGTAAGTCACACCGTAGAAGAGCGGGCATAGCTCGCGCATCTCATCCCAGATTTGCTGGTTATTTTGATACTGCATCGGATAGCCCATTGCGGTGGCAAGCAGACTGATGATTTCCCAGTCGCGTTTGACATCCCCCGTCGGTTCAATCGCCTGTTCAAACCGCTGGAATCCGCGGTCGGCGCAGGTAAAGACGCCGCCGTGTTCGCCCCACGATGTTGCGGGCAGGAGAACGTCAGCCATTTCTGCCGTCTTGGTCATGAAGATGTCTTGTACCACGATAAAATCGAGCGCGTTAAAGCCTTCACGGACCAGGCCCAGATCGGCCTCGGTTTGCAGCGGATCTTCACCCATGATGTAGTAGGCTTTGACTTTACCTTCGATTGCCAGATGGGGGACTTCGGTGATCCGGGTACCGACCTTGTCATCCATCAGATTTACGTCAATACCCCATGCGTTGGCAAACTTCTCTCTCACGGCGAAATCGGTAACGTCCTGATAGCCCGGGAACTGGTTCGGCAGTACGCCCATATCACACGCGCCCTGCACGTTATTTTGCCCGCGCACCGGGCCAACGCCGACATTTGGACGCCCCAGGTTTCCGGTCAGCAATGCCAGACTCGACAGACCACGAACCACGTCAACCGCCTGACCAAACTGGGTCACGCCCATTCCCCACATCACGGTCGCCGAGGGGGCGGAAGCGAACGTACGCATTGCCTGACGAACCTGCTGTGCAGGCACACCCGTTAAATGTTCAACGGCTTCGGGCGCGTAATCCTTGACGGTTTCCCAGTAGGTTTCGAGGCCTTCGGCATGTTTTTGCACATACTCGTGATCATACAGCTTCTCTTCGATAAGCACATGGCCAAACGCGTTGACCAGCGCCATGTTACAACCGTTTTTCAACTGCAGATGCTGGTCTGCTATTCGGGCTGTTTCAATGCGGCGGGGATCGCAGACAATGATTTTAGCCCCGTTCTGGCGGGCTTTGATCACCCTACGAGCCACAATCGGGTGGGAGTCGGCGCAATTATAGCCAAAGATGAGCAGGCATTTTGAGTTTTCAATGTCGCTAATTGAGTTACTCATCGCACCATTGCCCAGCGTTTCCTGCAGCCCCGCGACGGATGGACCGTGGCATACGCGGGCGCAGCAATCGACATTGTTGGTGTGGAGTACGCCACGTGCAAATTTTTGCATCACGTAGTTGGTCTCATTCCCGGTTCCACGAGACGAACCCGTAGTCATGATGGCGCGAGGACCATAGGTATTTTTGATATCGGATAAGCGTTTTGCGGTATAGCGGATGGCTTCATCCCAACTGACGGGCGTGAATTTCCCACCTTTTTCATAACGGATCATTGGTCGGGTCAGACGGGGAGTCAAAAGGCGAGTGTCGTTCAGAAAGTCCCAGCCATAGTAGCCTTTCAGACATAGCTGGTTTTGGTTCGTTACACCCTCAGCGGCTTCAGCGCGGATGATTTTGTTATTTTCAACAACAAGCTTAAGCTTGCACCCGGCCCCACAGTACGGGCAAACACTGGTGATTTTTTTCATCAATAACAGACCTGTTAAATGCTGAAATAGCGCGAATTGTAGACGGAGCCTCGCGAGCGTTTTCGCGGACTACGATTTGTCGTAGCGACGGGCTGTGTAAAGCATAAACTGTGCCAGAATTGAAAATTCAGCAATAACAGGGAGCGAAAGCAAAAATAGCAGAATAATGACTGACGATTCGACACTAATGACGACAAACGTCAGTAAATATCACCGTTTTTGCGTGGTTTAACCTCATGAAACATCAGATAAAGATGAAAAATCAAAGTGACCATGATCACAAATTTTAATTTTTCGGCGCTATGCTATGCTTTTATACAACGAGTAAATCGTTCACGTAAAAACATAAGCGAGGAAAATAATGGGTATTATTTCATGGGTGATTTTTGGTCTTATCGCGGGGATCCTGGCAAAATGGATCATGCCAGGGAAAGATGGCGGCGGTTTCTTTATGACCATTATCTTAGGGGTTGTTGGTGCCGTCGTGGGCGGGTGGATCAGTACATTCTTTGGATTTGGTAAAGTTGATGGTTTCAACTTCGGCAGCTTTGTCGTGGCAATTATTGGCGCAATTGTAGTGTTGTTTATCTACAGAAAAATCAAAAGCTAAGTAACGAAACAGACAATAAAGGCCACATTTTTGTGGCCTTTATTTTGGGTTACCACCAGCCCAGTTCCGTTCCCAGCACGACAACAATGGCCACGCCAATCATAATAAGCGTTGTTTTTTTCATCGTTATGCTCCTGGTGAGGCGTAGCCGCCAATAAAGAACCAGGACAGGAAAACGACAGCGGAAATGAAAATAATAACGGGGAAAATAATACCGAGTCGCATACGCTTATCTGCCAGAATAATTTAAAGACGATTAAGCATAACAGGGCTTAATGTACGACAAAAGCGGTTTTATCCTGACGTTTCTTATCCTGATACATCGCACTGTCTGCAAGATGAAGCGCACAGTTGACGTCTGTCTCCAGCGGGTCTATTTCCACAACGCCCAGACTGGCTCCCGGATAATACAGACAGATTTCACCCAGGTCATAGTCACCACAAATTAGCTGCTGTAAGTGGTTTTGCACACTTCGCAAACGAACACACGGCGACATTTCGTTTTCCACTGACAGGCAGGCGACTAAAAATTCATCACCGCCCAGACGACCAAGAATATCATTCTCACTGCATCCACGGCGTAAACGCTGGCCAATTTGGATCAAAAACTGGTCACCAACTTCGTGCCCAAAACGATCGTTGATCAGTTTGAAATCATCTAAATCAATATAGGCGACAATAATTTTGCGTCTGAGGTGGCGTGCCAGCGAGAAGAGGGTTTCGATATTTTCAAATATTGCCCGACGGTTAGGTAGCCCGGTCAGAACGTCAGTGTAGGAGTGGGCTATCAGCGCAGCATTCGCTTCACGTAACTGAGCAACCAGAGATTCTTTCTGGATAGACTGCGCAATCAGCCCCGCGAACAGATGCAGTACCTGCTCACCTCGTTCGCTTAGCGGTTGTTGCTGACGACTGGTTGCGCAGAGGGTGCCATAGAATGTGCCATCGGGCAGATGAACTGGAGTACTCAGAAAGGTTGTGATCTCCAGTGCACGTGCGGCGGTACATTCTGGCCAACGCGCGGGAACGTTATCGCTATACAGACAGTTCGCATCTATTGCGCGCTTGCAGAGTGTCTCATCCCATGGCACCGACAGCCCTTCGGGGATCTGCATCTGCTTACTATTACGCGCATACAGAATATGCTGCAGACGCGCATCTAAATCGACCTTAGTAAGATAGGTCGATTCCATCTCAGTCACTACCTCCAGCATCTCCAGAAGTTGCCGGACCAGACTCTCAACAGACTGCTCCATGGCTAATGATTGTGAGACTCGGGCGAGGATCATGTCTGACATGAGAGGTAAATACTCCAGAATGCTGATAAGTCCTTTATTGCCCGCATAATAGAACATCGGAGGGAAAGATGAAACACGCTATCCGGGGCAAAATGTATACATGGGTTTGAAACACATCAGTAAAACATGGAGATAGGTGGAGAGTCGGGGTACTCTCCCAGTGTAACGTTTATAACAGGAGTTAATATGAAACTGGCCTCTATTGTTGTGCCCGGCATTTTGGTGCTGGCGGGGTGTTCCACATCACCTGAAGCACCCGTACCACCGAAAGTTGGCATGGCGAACCCGGCATCCGTGTATTGTGAGCAAAAGGGCGGCGTGCTGATTGCGGTGCAGACACCGCAAGGCGTAAGGTCAGATTGCAAACTCCCCGGTGGCGAAGTTATTGATGAATGGGCGCTTTGGCGCAGAGATCATCCGGCAACGGGCAAATAACCCGCTGTCACAATTGACGTAACCACTCAGCCAGAACCCGCGCATGGTTTTGCTGCGTATCCTTCGCCGCATACAGCAGCGTTAACGGCTGTTGCTGGGCAATATCCGCGAGTCGCTTGCCTTCCTGCTGTTGCTGGGCAAGTTCTGCGCGGTATTGCTCGGCGAAATGGGCAAAATCGATGACATCTGCGTGGAATGCCTTACGTAAATCAGACGAGGGCGTCAGCGCTTTATCCCATTCATTGAAAACAAGATCGGTTTTTTTCACCCCGCGCGGCCACAGCCTGTCGACCAGAACACGATAGCCATCACTTTTTTCTGCCGGGTCATACACGCGTTTACACTGAATATTCATCTTTTAATCCGCTCCGCTAAGCCACTGAACCCGTCTTCATTACGGTTAAATAAGATCGTAAAACGTGACCATTATAGCATTTGGGCCACACAGACTCTCAATTTAAGGGATTGTGATAACAACAAAAAATCGGTAGGCTGAGGCTCCTTATGTTGTCCCTCATTGTTTGGACATAAGGAAAGTTAATGGACATTTCCCCTGTTAAAGATACGCTTCGCATTGCGCTGGTGGGCGATTACAGCCCCGATATTGTGGCGCACCAGGCTATTCCCCTTGCTATCGATGATGCTGCTGCCGTTCTGGAATTAGTGGCTGATTATGACTGGCTCACCACATCTGATATTAGTAGTGGCGAAGATTTAGTCGGCTATGATGCCATCTGGGTGGTCCCCGGCAGTCCTTACCAGCACCCGGAAGGCGCGCTGACGGCAATACGTTACGCACGCGAAAACAGCATTCCCTTTTTGGGCACTTGTGGCGGTTTTCAGCATGCTATTCTCGAGTATGCTCGCAATGTGCTGGGCTGGCGTGATGCCGCACATGCGGAAACAGATACCACGGGGCGTATGGTGATTGCACCGCTGACCTGCTCATTGGTCGAAAAGACGGATGATATTGAACTGCGTGCGAATACGCTGATCGCCAGAGCCTACGGACGGGATGTCATTACAGAGAGGTATCACTGTAACTATGGCGTGTCGGAAGCTTTTGCCGCTGAGCTTGAAAGCGGCGATCTGCGAGTGACGGGCTGGGATGACGCTGGTGACGTTCGCGCTATTGAACTGGTGACACATCCGTTTTATGTCGGGACGCTTTTTCAGCACGAACGAGGGGCACTGGCAGGAAAGCCTGTGCCACTCGTCCAGGCACTGCTGCGCGCGGCCAGAGGATAACAACCGGGCAGGTTGGTTATTCGCCTGCCCGGTGTATTACGCGCAGGCGATCTCTTTCTCGCGTCCTGAACAGACGCCAAACACGGCCATGACGAGGGCTAGCAGCGCGACGCCAACCAGCGGGATCTGCCAGCTATCGTTAAGATCGTGAATTTTCCCCATCATTGGCGGCCCACATGCGGCCAGTAAATACCCGACAGATTGCGCCATGCCCGATAGTGCGGCGGCCTGGTGCGCAGAGCTTGCACGTAGCCCGATGAAGGTGAGGCCAAGGATCATCGTGGCACCGGAGCCAAAGCCAAACAACACGGTCCACAGGGCCGCCTGGCCAGGCATGACAGCAAACCCTGTCGCGCCAACAGCGCACATTAACGAGACCAGTGCGGCGATAGTACGCTGATCTTTAAACCGATACAGAACGAGGGGGATCAGTAGCCCGGGCGCTGCGGTCGCCAGTTGTAGCAAGCCATGCAGCGACCCCGCCTGAGCTTCACTGTAGCCGTGACTGATCATAATGGCGGGTAGCCAGCCGATAATAACGTAATAAATAAGCGAGTTGATGCCCAAAAACAGCGTGACCTGCCAGGCGAGACTGGAGCGCCAGATTGCGCGGGAGTGTAACGCTCGCGAATTGCTGAGGCTGGCATTGGCCGTCTGGCGCCACTGAGGTAACCAGATCAATAACGCCAGCAGCGGAAAGACCATTAACATCATCAACGCACCGCGCCAGCCAAAGCCATTTAACGCCAGCGGCACGACCATTGCCGAACCCAGCGCTGCTGCAGCGCCCATTGTTAACGAATACGCCCCGGTGAGCTTTGCCACATGCTGTGAAAAATCACGCTTAATGAGGCCCGGCAAAAGGACATTTCCCAGTGCGATGCCACAGCCAATAACTGCCGTCCCGCCAAACAGGGCTCCGGATGAAGGGAGTGAACGTATAGCAATACCCACACAGATCAGCAGCATGGCGGCTAACAGACTGCGCTCAATACCCCAACGGCGAGCGACGGTTGCCGCCAGAGGCGACACCAGTGCAAAAGCAAGCAGTGGTAGCGTGGTCAGGAGTCCCGTCTGGGCGGTGGTCAGACCGTAGTCAGTGCGAATCGCGTCCAGTAAAGGGGCTGCGCCGGTAAACGTAACGCGTAGTGTGGTCGCGATCATCAGGATTCCCGCAATTAACAGCGCACCGTTTTTACCGCGGGAAGAAGGGGAGTTAGTCATTTTTTTCTCATATCGTCAGGCAAGGCGTTACCTTAGCGTTTTTACTCTGTGGATGAATCAAGCTAAAATGACAGTTTATCGCTAAAATCGGACATTCTTATGTTTGGACTGAGGCTGGACGGGTATCAACCCGACCTTTACCATGATGCCGCCGTGGCTTTTTGTATTCAGGCTCAGGAAGACGAACTTTTCAGCCCACTGCATCAACACCGCAAAGGCCAGTTAATCCTGGCGTTGCATGGCGCAATTACGTGCGAAGTTGAGAACGCCATGTGGATGGTGCCGCCGCAATATGCTGTGTGGATACCAGGTGAAATTCCGCACAGCAACCACGTTACCGTTGGCGCGCAATTGTGCTTTTTATTCATTGAACCTCATGCAGTAGTGATGCCGGAACGCTGTTGTACGCTGAAAATAACGCCATTATGCCGGGAGCTTATTCTTGCGCTGGCGAACAAAACGGATGCCCAGCTCTGTGAACCAGCCACCCAGCGGTTAACGCAGGTGTTGTTTGACGAACTACCACAGCAGCCACAGGAGCAAATGCAGTTACCGGTATCCGATCACCCGAAAATTCGCAAGATGGTGGCGACGATGGCGCAGGAGCCTGCACAATGGCAAACACTGGGGCAGTGGGCCAACGTGTTTGCCATGAGTGAGCGTAACCTTGCCCGTCTGGTCGTCAAAGAAACGGGGCTAAGTTTTCGCCGCTGGCGCCATCAGTTGCAACTGATCCTGGCGCTGCAGGCACTGATCGACGGGCACAATGTACAACAGGTCGCTCAAATGCTTGGTTACGATTCAACGACCGCGTTTATCACCATGTTCAAGAAAGGCCTGGGTCAAACACCTGGTCGCTATCTGGCGGGCTTGACTACTGCTTCCCGACAATCAGCGACACCAGACCTGCCGCAATAAGCGGACCCACCGGCACGCCGCGAAAGAGGGCAACGCCCAATACTGTGCCCACCAGTAAACCCGCGACGAGTTGAGGTTGGCTGCCCATCAGCGTGACGCCGCGCCCGCCAAGCCAGGAGACAACAACGCCGATGGCGATGGCGACCAGAGATTTCCAGTTTACAAAGGAGTGAATAAGCGTGGAGGGGGGCAGCGTGCCGCTGGCGATGGGGGCCATGACGCCGATTGTCAGAATAATAATCCCAACGGTAAGCCCCTGTTTTTCAATCCACGGGAAGAATGTATTCAGCGGAGTAACACGGACGATTATCAGCACCAGAATTGAAACGGCGACAGTGGTGTTGTGGCTGACAAAGCCCAGAGCTGCCAGTCCAAGCAGGATCAGCAGTGTGACATCAAACATCGTAGTTTCCTTGCCAAAAGAAAAAATAAGCCTGCTTACTGTACGCGTAAATGCGTGACGGAACAGGCTTTTTTATTGATTATTATTATTTTTGGGCGAACGCATAATATCGCGTTTTGATGCTGATGTTACGGGCTTGCTATTGTGCGCGATGGAATGGGACTAATTCAGGTTGCGCAATGCGCAAATAATCTTTGGTGTCCATGATCACGGACTTTTCGAGCAGTCCGGCGTTGAACGCAATTTCAGTAAAGCGCTCAAACAACAGCGGATCGGCAACCAGCTTGAGTTTTGGATGGAAACTAAACGGTGGGATAGCGCCGAACACGCAGCCGGTCAGTTCATCCACTTCCGCCGGGCTGGCAAGTGATGCGCGTAAACCGCCGATATGTCCGGCAAGCTGGTTCAGGTCAGCCTGTTGGTCAGCCGGGAGAATGGCCAGCACATGCTGATTGACGCCGTTGCCTTTTACTTTACAGACGAGGGCTTTTGCTCCCTGACCCAGCGCTGTACCGCGAATTTCCGAGACAGCTTCACATTTGCCAACGGCTTTATGGCTGAGCACACGATACGTCGCGCCTTGTTCTGACAACAGCGAAATTAAACGTTGGTGCGTCACGTTGCCTTTATTTACATCTGTCATTTCTTACTCCTGGTACTACGATAAAAATCCTGACGAATACAATATCACTCACGGTGGTATTTTTTCTGTTTGTTCAGATAGAGCTGTACATCTGATGCCTTATAAGCGTCATCAATAGTGTCGTTTGGCTGCATGTTATAAATCCCCGCGGAAAAACTGACGGAGGTATCCGGAGCAATAGTGTGTAAGTTATCGCGAATACGATCCAGTAGTTGGGGGGTGAGTTCAGGGGCAGAATCAACAAGGATAATACAAAACTCATCTCCGCCAAGACGGATGGCATAGTCACTTTTGCGAATAGAGGCCTGAATAGCTTTGGCCAGAATGGTGATAATGCGGTCGCCTTCCTGGTGTCCGAGTGTGTCATTAATTGTCTTTAGTTTATCGCAATCAATAGCAATAAAAGTTACGCAGGTTCCGGTGTTGACCAACTGCTGCAAACGCTGCTCAAGCGTGGGCGTTAATATTTTACGGTTATAAAGCCCGGTCATCGCATCACTGATATTTTCGCGTGTGACGTTGTGATACAAACGAAAATGCATTCTGACCATGTTCAGCAGCAGTGCCGTTGCCAGTAAATAGAAGGCAAATATCTTCCAGGAAGCAACAATAAAATACATAAAATCAAGCGACAATGTAATGCGCATTCCGCCTGGGATATCATTAATATAATGAACATACTTAAACAAGTCGCTCTCACTTTGGTGAATGATAATCTCTTTACCTGAGTTGATGTCAGATAAGGTCACATTGAGATAGCGCCAGACGAGGGGACGGTCGTTGGTATAAAATATGTTCTTTAAATTGTCTTTGTTAACATCCACCATGACGACGCCTTTTAGCTTGCCGGTATAGTAGACCGGGGTCAAAAAGCTCATCACTTTCTCCTGGGTGAGATCGTCCTGATAAATACTGGAAATGACGGTTCGGCCAGTAAAAATATCATCAATATCGTTCTGGTTAATTCCCAGTGTACCTTTCTGTAAAAAAGACCAGTGATTCATGGCAAATTGATATGAATTTATCAGGTTGTAGAAATAGATGTAGTCGTTTTTCAGGTCAATGTAATAGCGAAACTTGTATTCCATGGTGCCTAATCCCTGACCATAATCTACCCGTTCACGATTTGCGTTTACGGCCTGATCGAAGGCGGGGAGCAGAAAGATATCGTCAAGTTGTTCAATACAACTCGATGAGTGGGTCTGTAACGTACCGCGTAACGGAAGATAATTATGGGCAGTGAGATTGAATCCATGTATGCCGTTAACGGTTTCGAAAGCGGTACACAGCGCTTTTCGTTGTTCGACTGTGATGGGCTTTCTCGGGGATGA
The DNA here is from genome assembly GCF_030332225.1 of Citrobacter sp. Cu233. GTDB lineage: Bacteria > Pseudomonadota > Gammaproteobacteria > Enterobacterales > Enterobacteriaceae > Citrobacter. The sequence continues at coordinate 104,769 of NZ_JAOWIF010000037.1, read as the reverse complement.
AAATTGGCGCATCATATGGGCGGCAATGCTCTGATTAGTATATTTATCATAGAGAAAGGATGAATCTGCTTTCTCTATGATGTAGCGCATATACGCGCTCATTGCCCGATCGCTGGCAACCAGTTCATAAACCAAAAAAGAAGATGTCAAAACAATAACGCTTACGGAGATAAAGTGCCGAAGCGCTTTATGATGCAATTTCATAATGATTTACAACCCTGTAAGTCAGATGCATCAGTCTATCACACGGCATACATCCACTCTAACAGTACGGAAAATCCTGCAGGATTGTGCATTATTTGTAATAAAAATCATTCGTGCTCTTCACCTTTAATCTCTAATGTTGTATTTATAATGCAACTTATAGAAAAGGAGACAGGCGAATGAGCGCGACTGAAAAAGCGGGCCATACATTTTTAGCCAGCCTGGGAAAAACCCGCCTGCGCCCAGGCGGGGTTGAAGCGACGGAATGGTTATTCCGGCAGTCCCAACTGACCCCTGACAGCCAGGTCCTTGAAGTGGCCTGCAATATGGCTACGACGGCCATCGAACTGGTACAGCGCTTTGGATGTACAGTCTATGCCATTGATATGGATAAAAATGTGCTGAGCAAGGCCAGAAGTAATGTAGCGCTCAACGGACTGGAAAATTACATTCATGTCATGGCGGCAAACGCCAGTACTCTGCCTTTTGCGGATAACAGCTTCGACGTAGTGATTAACGAAGCCATGCTGACGATGTATGCAGACAAAGCTAAAGCGAAATTGATTGCGGAATATCATCGGGTGCTGAAACCCGGTGGACGTTTGTTGACCCACGACATTATGTTCACTGCGCAAAAACTGGAAGAAGGTGACCAATATCAGTTGGTTCAGGTGGTGAAATCAAACGTCAGTCCGATGACGAAACAAGGATGGAGTGACCTGTTGATGAGTGCGGGATTTGAACAGGTCATACAACAGAATGGCAAAATGTCGTTGATGTCACCGCGCGGATTAATTCGCGATGAAGGAGTAAAGGGTGCGATTAAAATTGCGTTTAACGGTATGCGGACGTACGAAAATCGTCGCCGATTCTTGAAAATGTTTCGTTTCTTCCACTCGCAACGTCACCAACTAAACTACATTGCCTGCTGTTCTATCAAAGGAAAATAAAAAGGATAAACGGATGAATATTGAAAAAATGAAAAGTCAGCATGTTGATATACTGGGAAAAATATCATTTTTGCGTCAGTTAAGCCTCGCTGGCGTTTCAGCCAATGCTCAGGAAATCGCTACTGCGATTGTGAGCATGAGCGCGATCATTAAAACGCATTTATCCGCTGAAGATCAGTTCCTTTATCCGCATATTGAGCAGGATGGTAATAATGCACTTCGGCAAGTCAGCACAAAATTTAAGCGTGAAATGGCGGACATCGTTAGTGAATATGAGGTTTTCTCCCGCCGCTGGAATATTGCCAGTAAGTTGATGGGCAACGATGACGCGTTCAGACGCGATGCCAACATTGTTTTGCGTAAAGTGTATGAGCGTATGCAACGGGAAAATAAAGACTTCTATCCACTGGTGGAAAGAATGTAGCGTCATTTTACGTATGAACGCAACGCACCGCACCCGGCAAGAAAAAATCAGCCAGAGATGAAAAACTGGCTGATTTTTTACGTCACTAACCGCTAACTATTGCTAGTGGCGCTTTGCTTATGGAACAGCTCGCGGAATACCGGATAAATATCATCCTGGTCGCGAATATGCTGCATCGCAAAGTTATCAAAGGTAGATTGCAGATGCTCATACTCACGCCACAGGGTCTGGTGTGCACGCCGGGTGATTTCAATATAGCTATAATATCGCACCACCGGCAGCAGCTTTTTCGCCAAAATTTCATGACACAGTGGTGAATCATCTGCCCAGTTATCGCCATCCGATGCCTGAGCGGCATAGATATTCCACTGGGCAGGGTTGTAGCGATCTTTTACCACTTCATCCATTAACTTCAGGGCGCTGGAAACGATGGTTCCCCCCGTTTCCTGAGAGTAGAAGAACTCGTGTTCATCAACCTCTTTTGCCTGAGTATGATGGCGAATATAGACAACCTCCACGTTCTTGTAAGTGCGGCTTAAGAACAGATACAGCAGGATATAAAACCGTTTTGCCATATCTTTAGTCGACTGGTCCATTGACCCAGAGACATCCATCAGGCAGAACATCACGGCCTGGCTGGAAGGATCGGGTCGTTTCTCATAATTCTTGTAGCGCAAATCAAAGGTATCAATAAACGGTACGCGTTCAATTTTGGCCCGTAATTCAGCAATTTCTTTGCGTAATCGCTCTTCTTCCAGCAACTGCGCGGGTTCACTTTTGGCGATGGTTTCCAGATCGGCCTCAAGCGCATGCAGTTCACGACGTTTACCCGCCGTCATTGCTGTGCGGCGCGCCAGTGAGTTTTGCAGGGAGCGCACCACGCTGATGTTGGCGGGCACACCGTTGGAGGTAAATCCTGCCCGGTGCGTTTTAAACTCCGTTAACTGACGCTGCTGATTCTGCTTCAGGTTAGGGAGTGCTAAATCTTCGAACAGCAGATCAAGATATTCATCTTTAGATATCTGAAAGACGAACTCATCCTGACCCTCTCCATCCTGACTGGCCTGGCCTTGTCCGCTTCCTGAACCTCCGCCCCCCTGCGGACGTTCGATACGGTCATTCTGTACAAAATGATCGTTACCCGGATGCACGCGATGACGCAGGCCACCACGCCCCTGATGAAACATCGGTTCGCTAATATCATCGGTCGGGATAGAGACAGACTCGCCGCTATCGACATCAGTCACCGAACGCTTGTTAATGGCCTCGGAGATCGACTGTTTAATTTGCGATTTATAACGGCGTAAGAAGCGCTGACGGTTTACCGTGCTCTTGTTTTTGCCGTTAAGACGTCGGTCTATGAACCAGGTCATATGCCCCCCGTACTGCCAACTATTCGCAGATTCTGTAGATGCCGGATAGCGTTAAGCTTATCCGGCCTACAGAGTGTCGTTATAAGCCCGGCAACATCGGGCATGAAAGTTAAGACGATTTACGTACGCGCAAATACCATTCGCACAGTAAACGCACCTGTTTACGCGTGTAGCCTTTTTCCATCATCCGATCGACAAAGTCGTCGTGTTTTTTCTGCTCGTCAGTCGAGGTTTTGGCGTTAAACGAAATGACCGGCAACAACTCTTCGGTATTCGAGAACATTTTCTTCTCAATAACCGTGCGCAGTTTTTCGTAACTGGTCCAGTTTGGATTACGACCGCTGTTATTCGCTCTCGCACGCAGAACAAAGTTGACGATCTCGTTACGGAAGTCTTTCGGGTTACTGATACCCGCCGGTTTTTCAATTTTCTCCAGTTCGGAGTTCAGTGACTCGCGATCGAACAACTGACCGGTATCCGGGTCGCGATACTCCTGATCCTGAATCCAAAAATCCGCATAGGTAACATAACGGTCGAAAATGTTCTGTCCATATTCTGAATAGGACTCGAGGTAAGCCGTCTGGATCTCTTTGCCAATAAACTCGGCGTATTTCGGGATCAGATAGCCCTTCAGGAACTCAAGATAACGTTCGGCCTGCTCCTGAGGGAATTGCTCACGCTCGATTTGCTGCTCAAGCACATAGAACAGATGCACCGGGTTTGCCGCGACTTCGGCATGGTCAAAGTTGAACACGCGGGAGAGGATCTTAAACGCGAAACGCGTGGACAGACCGTTCATCCCCTCATCAACTCCGGCGTAATCCCGGTACTCCTGATAAGATTTTGCTTTAGGATCGGTATCTTTCAGGCTTTCACCGTCATAAACGCGCATCTTCGAATAAATGCTAGAGTTTTCAGGTTCTTTCAGACGAGAAAGAATAGTGAAGCGAGAGAGCGTTTCCAGCGTGCCCGGTGCGCAAGGCGCATGTGTCAACTCACTGTGGTTAAGCAGTTTTTCGTAGATCTTGATCTCTTCAGATATACGTAAGCAATACGGGACCTTCACGATGTATACACGGTCGAGGAAGGCTTCGTTATTTTTGTTGTTGCGGAACGTCACCCATTCAGATTCGTTCGAGTGGGCGAGAATAATCCCGTTAAACGGCAGGGCAGAGATACCTTCTGTCCCGTTGTAGTTTCCTTCCTGGGTTGCAGTCAGCAGAGGATGCAGCACTTTAATCGGTGCTTTAAACATCTCTACGAATTCCATAATCCCCTGGTTGGAGCGGCATAACGCACCTGAGTAGCCGTAGGCATCAGGATCGTTCTGTGCATGGTGTTCGAGTTTACGAATATCCACTTTCCCGACCAGAGCGGAAATATCCTGGTTGTTTTCATCACCAGGCTCCGTTTTAGCGATGGCGATTTGCTCCAGAATAGACGGCCAGACTTTGACGACGCGGAATTTAGTGATGTCCCCGCCGAAATCATGCAAACGCTTCGCGGCCCACGGCGACATGATCGTACCGAGATAGCGACGCGGGACCCCATACTCTTTTTCCAGGATCTGTGCATCTTCCTGCGGATTAAACAGGCATAACGGATGATCGTTAACCGGGCTACGTTCACCATTAGCGCTGAGAACATAAATGGGCACTCTTTGCATCAGCGATTTCAGTCGTTCTGCAAGCGATGATTTTCCCCCTCCCACCGGCCCCAGCAGATACAGGATCTGCTTCTTCTCTTCCAGCCCCTGAGCCGCATGTTTCAGATAAGAAACAATCTGTTCAATTGCGTCTTCCATGCCGTAAAACTCTTCAAAAGCGGGATAACGTGCAATCACCCGATTCGAAAAGAGTCGAGAAAGTCGAGGTTCGTGGGCAGTGTCAACCATGACAGGCTCACCAATAGCCATTAATAGCCGCTCTGCCGCGTTGGCATAAGCACTGCGATCTTGCCGACAAGTGGTAAGAAACTCCTGCAGCGTGAACTCTTCGTCCTTGGCAGCTTCATAACGCTGGCGATAGTGATCGAATATATTCATGGTATGCCGTCCTTTCGTTTTTTAGCACATGTTAAGAGCCGTTCATATGAATAGTAGAGGCCCCTGAAGAGGTAAACTGAACGACGTCGCTGCTGAAGAAATAAGCAACTCTCATGCCATTTCGATGGTCAGGAGATCAACGTATTCGGTGATACACCTTCTAAATCTAAGCGTAGATGGCATTTGCAAAACTTGCCTGTACGCGCAAGTGAATTTCAATGGCATATCAATAACTCATCAGCAAAAAAAGCACATGTTATGTAAAGAAATGGGGCTGAATTCATGTGGTGTTCACCGTACTGCAAGCAAAATGTCATCACTCGCTGAGAAATTAGGGGGTTACATTGGGCAGGTAATACGTAAAATAGTTGGGCTGAAGCGTATTGGCGGTTACACTTTCGTCGCTAAACATTTGAATAAGGAATTATGGATTGTGACCAAACTCAAACTTCTGGCACTTGGCGTGCTCATTGCCACGTCCGCGAGCGTCGCGCAAGCAGAAAGCAACCTGACGCTGGGCGCAGGCGTTGGTGTGGTTGAACACCCTTACAAAAACTACGATAGTGACGTTTACCCGATCCCTGTTGTGACCTATGAAAGCGACAACTTCTGGTTCCGTGGTCTGGGCGGCGGATACTACCTGTGGAATGATAATACAGATAAATTATCTGTTATGGCGTACTGGTCGCCACTGTACTTCAAGCCGGGCGACAGCGACGATAGCCGTCTGCGCAATCTCGATAAGCGTAAGAGCACCATGATGGCCGGGCTTTCTTACGTGCATAACACGCAATATGGTTTCCTGCGTACTAGCCTCGCGGGAGACGCACTGGATAACAGTAATGGTATCGTATGGGATCTGGCATGGCTGTACCGTTATACCAACGGGGGCCTGACACTGACACCGGGGATTGGTGTTGAGTGGAACAGTGAAAACCAGAACCAGTACTACTATGGTGTATCGCGTCACGAATCGTCCCGCAGTGGTTTACGTAGCTACGATCCCGAAAGCAGCTGGAATCCGTACCTTGAACTCAGCGCTAACTATAATTTCTTAGGCGACTGGAGCGTGTACGGTACTGCACGTTACACCCGTCTGTCTGATGAGGTGACAGACAGCCCGATGGTAGACAAATCCTGGACGGGTCTGATCTCAACCGGTATCACCTATAAATTCTGATTTCGCTAAGCGAGAAACAGATAATAATTTCAGGCCCGCAGAATGCGGGCTTTTTATTTTTTTACCGCAGCTACCTGGTTTTGATAACGTATTTCTTCATTTTATTTAACGGTGAAAGTTATCTTTTATTCGAAACCTGTTTAATATATTTATTTTGCTTTTTTAGGTGATGATCTGAAAAATGGAATTGACATTAAATATTGAATTGCAGATATTACTCAACTCTTAAAATACAGCGAAGAAAATTATTCGCATCGGATATTCAATGAAAAAGTATATCATTATCGCTGCACTGGTGGCGTCATCTGTCGCGCCAGCCTATGCCATTAGCGAGGCCTACCGCCAGCAGTTAGAACATGAACATAAAACGATGGTCAGCGAAGCCAGCGCACCCGTTCATGCCAGCAATGCAAAACCTGTACATGTGAAAAAACTGGGTGTCGATTTCAAACGTGGTGCTGATGGTATTGCCTATATTAATGGCAAACCCGCATCAAACGATGAGAATACAGCGACTGCACAAACGTATAGCGCAGGTTTAATTACTGTTATTATGTATAAAAATGGTAAAATTGAAGCAATGCAACAGGGCAAATATTTAGGGCGTTTAAAATAAGCTTGCATTGATAATAAATCATAGGTTATTTAAGCCCGGGGATATACGCTCTCCGGGTTTTTATTTTGTATCTTCAATATGTTTCGTTCTTTAATCTCTCCGTTACTGCCCCAGTTCAATACACCGCCCAATGAGTGATGGTGCATTTTGTGCACCGTCATAAGGCGACACCCGTGACTTTGCGCTATTGTGGTGCGTAAAGACAGGAGGGGACGATGACTGACAAGCAGGTGATTTTTACGCAGCAGGTAAGACTTCCGGCCATAGGGCAGGGGACGTGGTACATGGGCGAGAATACCAGCCGCCGTCGGGATGAAGTGGCCGCATTGCAGGCAGGGTTAGATCTTGGCTTGCGGCTTATTGATACCGCAGAAATGTATGCTGATGGTGCAGCAGAAAAGATCGTGGGAGAGGCGCTGAACGGTCGGCGCGATGAGGCGTTTTTGGTGTCAAAAGTGTATCCATGGAATGCCGGAGGCCAGAAAGCGATTGCAGCCTGCGAAGGGAGTCTGCGCCGACTGAAAACCGACTATCTGGATCTCTATTTATTGCACTGGATGGGCGACTATTCATTTGAAGAAACCATCGAGGTAATGGAAACGCTGATCGGACAGGGGAAAATTCGTCGGTGGGGTGTTTCAAATCTCGATTATGACGAGATGCAGGCCCTATGGCAGGTTGCGGGTGGACGGCAATGCGCCACCAACCAGGTGTTATATCATTTAGCGTCGCGCGGCATTGAATATGACTTGCTACCATGGTGTCAGCAACAGCAGATGCCGGTTATGGCCTATAGCCCGTTGGCACAGGCAGGACGGTTGCGCAGTGGTCTGCTCACTCATTCGGTGATTAACGACATTGCACGTGCACACGATGCTACTGCCGCCCAGATCTTGCTGGCATGGGTTATTCGTCAACCAGGCGTGATCGCGATTCCAAAAGCGGCGAGTGTGGCGCACGTCGAACAGAATGCGGCCGCGTTAGAGATAACGCTCTCTACTGATGAGTTAAGGTTATTAGATCAGGCCTGGCCTGCTCCAGCAGGCAAAACAGTATTGGATATGGCCTGATAGCGATGTTTACTTCTCTTGTCCGGCCTATGCAATGCGTCAGTAGGCCGGATAAGTCGCCATCAGGCAACAGGCAAAATCTTAGCGTTTCGCAACACGAATAGTTTGCGCCAGACGAGAAGGTTTCTCTGCAGTGGTCTTCTGCGGTGCTGTTGCGTACGCTGTTTCTACGCAAACAAACGTTTTGTAGCCATCGTCCGGCATGTCACCCATGCTGACAGACAGCGCCGGACCCGGGTTCCAGCCCACAACGTTCAGATGGTGGTGGTGCACGACATCGATATTACGCTTGAGCGAATCATCATGGATGACACTGCATGCTTCCGGGTTCAGATAAACGCGGTCAGTACGATCCGGGAAGGTCTGGATACCATCGGCCAGCATATCTTCTTTCGCATTGTTCACTTTATCGATCAGGCGGTCGCCAAGACCACTTACTTTCACTGCGGCAATATCACCCACGTTGAAGTAGGTATGCAGTGCGGAGGTGGTTTCAAACTCGCCGTGGGCTTCCAGTTCCATTTCACAGGTTGCACCGACTTTGAAGCGGGCAAGCAGGGTAAAGTCGTGTGGCCATAGCTGATGCGTTTCAGCGTTGCTTTGCAGCTCAAACGTCAGAACCACGCCGTTGTCATCTTCGTTGTGCGCCTTCAGCGTCCAGGGCAGGTTACGCGCGAAGCCGTGAGAAGGCAGACCTTGCTGAGCCGCCGGGCCAAACCACGGCCAACAAATGGGTACGCCACCCCGCAGCGCCACGCCCGTTTTAAACGGTGTGTTGTTGCTTAACCACAGGACTTCGTCTTCGCCGTTAGGTTTCCAGGACAGAAGATGTGCGCCCTGCAGTGCGAAAGAGGCTTTAACCTGCGGGTGATCGACAACCACAATCTCAAGCTCATCAAGCTGACGGCGGGAGAGGACTGGGGTAATTTGTTCGATTATCGGAAGTGCAAAAATTTTATTAATCATTACGCAATCCTTTATTTTGAGCAAAAAAAAGAGCGACCAGAGTCGCTCTTACAGATTACTGTCTCATCTCAACTTATTTGGAGATGTGAGCAATCAGATCCAGAACTTTGTTGGAGTAGCCAGTTTCGTTGTCGTACCAGGAAACCAGTTTCACGAAGTTGTCGTTCAGTGCGATACCTGCTTTAGCATCGAACACGGAAGTGCAAACTTCACCGTTGAAATCGGTAGATACAACGTCGTCTTCGGTGTAACCCAGAACGCCTTTCATTGCGCCTTCGGAAGCAGCTTTGATTGCTTTCTTAATTTCTTCGTAAGAAGCAGCTTTTTCCAGACGAACGGTCAGGTCAACAACGGATACGTTCGGAGTAGGAACGCGGAACGCCATACCAGTCAGTTTGCCATTCAGTTCAGGCAGTACTTTACCTACAGCTTTAGCAGCACCGGTAGAGGACGGGATGATGTTCTGGGATGCGCCGCGGCCGCCGCGCCAGTCTTTGTGAGACGGGCCATCAACGGTTTTCTGAGTTGCGGTGGTCGCGTGAACAGTTGTCATCAGACCTTCGATGATACCGAAGTTGTCGTTGATAACTTTAGCCAGCGGAGCCAGGCAGTTAGTGGTGCAGGAAGCGTTAGAAACGATGTCCTGGCCTTCGTATTTGTCAAAGTTAGCGCCTTTAACAAACATCGGAGTGTTGTCTTTGGAAGGGCCAGTCAGAACAACTTTTTTCGCGCCAGCAGTGATGTGCTTACGAGCGGTTTCATCTGTCAGGAACAGGCCAGTAGCTTCAGCTACTACGTCAACACCAACTTCGTCCCATTTCAGGTTAGCCGGATCACGTTCAGCGGTAACACGGATTTTTTTACCGTTTACGATCAGATGACCGTCTTTCACTTCAACGGTACCGTTGAAACGGCCGTGAGTGGAGTCATATTTCAGCATGTAAGCCATGTAGTCAGCGTCTAACAGGTCGTTGATTGCAACGATCTCGATGTCAGAACGTTCTTGAGCAGCACGGAAAACAATGCGACCGATACGGCCAAAACCGTTGATACCTACTTTGATAGTCATATATTCCACCAGCTATTTGTTAGTGAATAAAAGGTTGCCTGTAAAATTACAAAAACCTTACGCAGCGTCAAGCGGAATCGTGTCAATCATTGCGACAAATCAAACTGCTGCTTAAGCTTTGCGCAACTGACTCGCCTCACTCTTCCTTTGGGCTTGAAACCACATGGGGGCGGCGGCCCGAATTTTAAAGGGCAATCAAGATAAAAACGTGATGTAGATCACGATTTCTGGGCTGCCATTTCGCACGGATCAAGTTTAGAACAAAAGTTCGCACTATGGTGTTAATGTTTTGTTAGAATCTGTCTCGCGATGTGAGTTTAGATAAAGCGAGATGTGAGCAAATGGCTAAGCAACCTTCCCCAGAAGAACTGAAAAAAAATTTGTCCGAAATGCAGTTTTACGTGACACAAAATCATGGGACAGAACCGCCATTTACCGGGCGTTTGCTGCACAATAAGCGTGATGGCATCTACCATTGTCTGATCTGCGATAATGCCTTGTTTCGTTCAGAGACAAAATACGACTCTGGCTGCGGCTGGCCTAGCTTTTACGAGCCGGTGAGCGAAGAGGCTATCCGTTACATAAATGACACGTCTCACGGCATGCAGCGCATTGAAATCCGCTGTGGAAACTGTGATGCGCATCTGGGGCATGTCTTTCCGGATGGGCCTCAGCCCACAGGCGAGCGTTACTGCGTTAATTCAGCATCATTGAACTTCACAGACGGCGAAAACGGTGAGCAAACGAAAGGCTGAAGAAACGATTCAGCTAATTATTCTACGGAGAGTGGATTTAACATGAATCTTGATGAGATGATCAACAGCATGACGCCGGAAGTTTATCAGCGCTTATCGACTGCCGTTGAACTGGGAAAATGGCCGGATGGCGTCGCGCTGACCGCAGAACAAAAAGAGAACAGTTTGCAACTGGTAATGTTATGGCAGGCACGTAACAACACGAATGCACAACACATGACTATCGATACCAACGGTGAGATGGTGATGAAGAGTAAGCAGCAACTTAAAGTGGAGTTTGGCATTACGCCTGAGCCGATTGCGACGTTCAAATCCTGATGGTAGATGCCCGGTGAGTGTGTATGCCGGGCATATGCAGTAGACTACTTTTTGTTCATCATCGCTTTAAGGTCAGCAAACGGATTATATTTCGCTTCGCCGACGGCCTTCTGCGCGTCTTCTCCGGCAACCACTGTTGAACCATACTGGTCCGCTTCCGTATATTTGGAATGCTCATGATCGTGGCAGTACAGGCACAACATCTCCCAGTTGCTACCATCTTCCGGGTTGTTAGAGTGGTCGTGATCGATATGGTGTACGGTCAATTCGCGCAGATTTGAGTACACGAATTCGCGGGAACAACGTCCACAGACCCAGGGAAAGAGCTTAAGTGCCTTTTCCCGATAACCGACTTCCAGACGGGCGTAATTTTTAGGGATGAAAGCCATACCAGCTCATGCCTCCAGTAGAAGATGAAAAGCTGCGCCAGCGAATGGCGCAGCGGATTGCGATAATCATAACCTATTGTGGCAAGCGTTGGGATCAGTGTTTGATACCCAATGAATCGGCCAACTGCTTCGCTAACTGGTTTTTATCATCCGCACCATACTCCCAGAACATAGCGCCTCCCAGTCCCTTGTTTTTGATGTAGTCCGCTTTGATGGCAACAGAGCGCGGATTCTCGTAGGAGAGGGCGAAAAGTGCCTTTCCGTCGGCAGACTGCACCGACAGCCACGGTACTTTTGCTTCATCGTCCCAGTGCTGGGTAAAGCGCTTTTGCGGATCGTTGATGAGCTTCGCCACAATGTCGTTGTACTTCACATAGGTATCTTTGGTCAGGTCAACGCCCAGTGATTTGAACAACGCAATTTGTTGTGGTTCAAAATAGGGCTGAGTGGCGGGATTTTTCTGTGCGTCGGGTTTGCTCCAGTCAATCCCCGGCTCAACGGCACGTTTAGGCACGCGACCGTAGAACCCAATACCCAGGTTCATCTGAGCTGGCTTTAGCCCTGCAGCGAGGTAGTTATTGACGACAAAATCGGCGCTGTACTTATCCGCTTCGGCGACCGTTGGCCACGTTGTCGAATCGTACAGGTTTGAGTTGAAGTACTGAGTACCGTAAGCCATATCGTAGGTCATCAGATTGATGTAATCGAGCAATGGCGCAATGGCTTTGACGTCTACCCAGCTTTTCGGGCTTTCTGCGTTGGCACCAACCGCGATGGTCACCAGTTTTTTATGCCCCACTGCGGCACGTAACTCCTTCAGCAGCGAAGTAAAGTTTGCACGATCGGCCGGTTTACTTTCAACTAATCCCCATGCACCGTTTACCGGATACTCCCAGTCGAGGTCGATACCATCCAGGCCATATTTCGCAATGATGTCCTGCACCGACTGAATAAATACCGCCCGGGATTCTTTTGTGGCTGCAGCGCCTGAGAATCCACGCGCCCCCCAACCGCCAACGGAAAGCAGAACGTTAAGATTCGGGTTCTGTTTGCGCAATTCCGGGATCTTTTGCAGATCAGACTGCACTTTTTCTGAAAGCCAAATTTGATGCAGCTTACTGGCATCTTTTAGCGCGTCATTGGTCTCGTCCTTCTCGTTGTTATAGATCAGGCCAAATGAGTAGTTCAGGTGGGTTATCTGGCGAACATCCAGTTTGTCGATATCACCGCCAGGACCGGCAGTGACGTCGCCGCCGCCGTTGAAGTAGCCGACAGACATCAGTGAGTTAGCGGAAACAACGCTGGCACAGAGCAGGGGTAATGCTGCCAACAAAGGCAAAAGTTTCATCGGAGTTCCTCTTTGACAATTAAAAATGCAAACACGCCACGGAAATGGCGTGGCGAAAAACAGCTCTCGCAGACTAGCAGTTTCAAAAGAGGAAAAATGCGAAGGGATTCACGCCGTGCTGGCGAAGCGGTGTACCAATTTTTGTAGGTGCAGTAGGGTTGTTGATTGCCGGATGGCGGCGCAAGCGCCTTATCCGGCCTACAGCATTGAGTAAAAATGCCATTTGAATAAGCCTGATAAGCGCATTTTACGTCGCCATCAGGCAAAACATTAGCGCTGCGTTTCTTCCCAGTCAGCCAGCGTGTAGAGCGTTGCTCCGGCCGCAGCCATTTCCATAAAGGCGTGTGCACTGTCCTCTGGCTGAATATTTACCCCACGGCAACCGTCAGTAATGACGCTGACGGTATAGCCAAGATCGAGCGCATCAAGCACGGTAAATTTTACGCAATAGTCGGTTGCCAGACCCATGATGATCAGTTCAGCCATTCGATTTTCCAGCAGCCAAGCATTAAGCGCAGTTGCCTGGCGACGGCCGTTATCAAAAAATGCGCTGTAACTGTCGACCAGTGGATCCTCGCCCTTACAGAAAGTCTGATTAATTGCTGTCTGGTTAAGCAGCGGGTGTAGCGCGGCACCTTCACTGTTTTGCACACAGTGATCGGGCCAGAACGTCTGTGGCAGTCCGTCCAGTTGTCCCTGGCTGTATGGCGCAACCTGATGTTGGCTGGCAAAACTACCATGATTTGCCGGGTGCCAGTCCTGGCTGGCAACAATTGCATCGCCGCGTATGGCACACCAGTCAATCAGTCGGTTGGCTATCTCTATAGTGCTGTCACCTTGCGGGACGGCAAGTGCACCACCGGCACAAAAATCATTCTGTAAATCGACCAGCAATAAGGCTCGGGCCATCGTCATAGACTCCTTTACTCGTCTGGCGTGAGCTCGCCACGCAGATTTTGCGTCATCGCTTCGCGAATAGCCTGGGTATCCAGGTTCTGACTCAGCAAATAATGCAGCTTGGTCAGCGTAGCCTCGACGGTCATATCCGCGCCGCCAATGACACCAGCGTGCGCCAGCGCATTCCCCGTCGCGTAACCGCCCATATTGACCTTGCCGGACATGCATTGGGTGAGATTCACCACCACAATGCCACGCGAACTCGCATCTTCAAGTTCTTTCAAAAACTCTTTGTTTTGTGGTGCATTACCGACACCGTAAGAGCGAAGAATTAACGCTTTCACGGGCTGGCGCAGGAAATTTCGCACCACGTCAGCAGAGATCCCTGGATAAATCGTGACCACGCCGATCGGCTGCGGGGTGATGGGGTGAACAATCAGATCACCCGCACCATGCGGTGCGGGTGGCGTCCCCAGCCGGCGGATGTGGATCCCCGCTTCCAGTAGTGGAGCAAGGTTCGGGGAGGCGAAGGCGTCAAAACCGTCAGCATGGGCTTTAGTTGTACGATTGCCGCGAAACAGGCGATTGTTGAAAAACAGGGTGACTTCATTAATCGGGTAATTTGCCGCAACGTACAATGCATTCAGCAAATTGATTTGTCCGTCCGAGCGTAGCTCTGCCAGTGGGATTTGTGACCCTGTCACAATAACGGGTTTGCCCAGATTCTCCAGCATAAAAGAGAGTGCCGAGGCGGTAAATGCCATGGTGTCGGTGCCGTGCAGAATGACAAAACCATCGTAATCGTCGTAGTGCGCTTTAATGTCTTCCGCAATATGCTGCCAGTCTTCCGGCGTCATATCGGAGGAATCCATCAGCGGGGCGTATTCGTGGATGGTGAAGTCTGGCATCTCCGGACGGTGGAATTCAGGCATCAATGCCAGTTGGCGCTGCAGGTGACCCGAAACCGGAATGTAACCCTGTTCAGAGCGCTGCATACCTATGGTGCCGCCGGTATAGGCAACGTAAATTGATTTTTTCTGCATGACTTTTCTTCTGTCTCAAAGAAAACCCCTCTTCATCCCGAAGAGGGGTCAATAGTTAGCGAACGTTGGCGCAGGTCAGGCAGAACGCATAACGGTTTTGCGGATCGTTAAACGCAGCCAGTTTATCTCCTTCAGCTTTTACCACGCTGGCAGCTGAAGCCAGTGGCGCCGGGAGCATTGCCTGAAGGGCTTCTGGCAACATGGCGCGCACCGAACCTGACATACTGTCCATCACCATATCCACGAAGGTAGGCTCGTCCTGATAATACTCAATGTGCCATTGTTTCAGTTTTGCCAGCTCTGCAGCTTTTGCGACGGCATCATCAAAATCGCCCAGGCTGTCTACCAGTCCGTTTGCTTTCGCATCCTGACCCGTCCAGACGTGACCCTGAGCAATTTTATCAATCTGCTCCGGTGTCGTCTTACGAGCATCCGCAACCAACGTGATAAAGCGCTTATAGCCGTTCTCAATGCTTAACTGCATCATTTGCTGTACTTCTGACGGTAACGCTTTGGTGATGGAGATATCCGCCAGTGGGGAAGTTGCAACACCGTCAGTATGCACGCCTATTGAATCCAGGCTGTTTTCCACCGTATTGATAACACCAAAGATACCGATGGAACCGGTCAGGGTGCTGGGGTTTGCCACGATGTAGCTTGCAGGCGTGGAGATCCAGTACCCCCCGGACGCCGCCATGCCGCCCATGGAAACGACAACCGGTTTGCCCGCTGCTTTTGCTGCTGCCAGCTCAGAACGGATCACTTCCGAGGCGCTGACGCTACCGCCTGGGCTATTCACGCGCAGAACAATGGCCTTCACTTTCGGATCGAGGCGTGCTTCACGGATCTGTGCAGCGGTAGTATCGCCACCCACATTCCCTGGCGTTTCTTCTCCGTCCATAATGGCACCGTTGGCGAAGACGACACCGATACTGTCCCCGGTATCAGCGGGTGCTTTCAGTGTGTAATCGTAGTAGCTGACAGAGCGGTAGTTTTTATCCGCTTTGCTCCAGCCAAACTGTTTGGTCAGCAACTTTTCGACTTCAGCACTGGAAGCGAGAGCATCTACCAATTTGTTATCGAGAGCGTATTTTGCGGTATCACCGTCGACTTTCGTCAAACCGTCCAGCATCGCTTGCGCCCCAGGGAATACCTGTTGCGCCGGGATCTGACGGTTAGCGGCGACCGTATCGAGATAGTTCTGCCACAGCTCGCCAATCCAGCGACTGTCAGCCTCACGCGCGGCAGGTGACATATCATCACGGATAAACGGCTCGACGGCGGATTTATAGGTACCCACGCGGAATACGTGTGTTGAGACCTTCAGCTTATCCAGCAGAGATTTGTAGTACAGACCGTTAGTGGCAAAGCCGTGCAGATCAACGGAACCCTGCGGAGATAGCCAAATTTTGTTGGCAAAACTTGCCAGGTAATACTGCCCCTGGCTGAAGTTATCGCCTACAGCAAAGACAGGCTTACCGCTGTCGCGGAACTCGCGGAGTGCTTTGCCGATATATTGCATCGACGGTTGGTCGGCCCCGGCGAAGTTTTTCAAGTCCATCACGATACCGGTAATGTTGCGGTCATCTTTGGCCTGTCGAATGGTATTCACGATATCGAACAGGGAGTTTTCCTGTAGACGATCGGAACTTGCGCCAAACAGTTGACGACCGATGGCACTTAACCGACTGGTGCTTGAAGGTTTATCAACAATAACCCCCGAGATATCCAGCAGCAGTGCGCCA
Source organism: Citrobacter sp. Cu233 (assembly GCF_030332225.1). GTDB lineage: Bacteria > Pseudomonadota > Gammaproteobacteria > Enterobacterales > Enterobacteriaceae > Citrobacter. Next base: position 88,378 of record NZ_JAOWIF010000037.1, on the reverse strand, counting down.
CGTTCAGCATGTTCGCTGGTGTTGCTGCTACTGACCTGCATCCAGATCCCAACACCCACCAGTACTAAAAAGATAAAGAACAGGTTAAGCACAAATTCACGGACGAAATTGAGTAATCGCCATGTCCATTTAAAAAATCCGGCAATAAATCGCCACAGGGTTCGCATGTATTCTCCCTATCGATTAACAACACGCCCACGTGAGCCACGAGAAAGGCGTTAAGATGTGGCTATCGTAATGACCCGACAGGCACTTGTCAGCAGGAATCACCACCTGTGCTGTAACAAAATCCGCCCGCGTGTTAATTTTGTGAATAAATATCATTGTTGGAGTTAAGCAAATGGATGCACTCGAATTACTTATGACCCGTCGTAGCGCTTCTCGTCTTGTCGAACCGGCCCCGGAGGGAGAGCAACTGCAAAATATTCTGCGCGCCGGTATGCGTGCGCCAGACCATAAATCACTGCAACCGTGGCAATTTTTTGTGATTGAAGGTGAAGGGCGCGAACGTTTTAGTGCCGTGCTTGAAAAAGGCGCGATTGCTGCCGGAAGTGATGAAAAAGCACAGGAAAAAGCCCGTACAGCACCGTTTCGCGCGCCGCTGATTATCGCTGTGGTGGCGAAATGTGAAGAAAGCGACAAGGTCCCGATGTGGGAACAAGAAATGTCTGCAGGCTGCGCGGTAATGGCGATGCAAATGGCGGCGATTGCACAAGGGTTTGGCGGGATCTGGCGCAGCGGAGCCTTAACGGAAAGTACGGTAGTCCGTGAAGCGTTTGACTGTCGTCCACAGGATAAAATCGTCGGTTTTCTCTATCTGGGAACGCCGCAGCTAAAAGCCTCCACCTCGATTAATCTTGCCGATCCGACCTCATTCGTCCGTTATTTCTGACATCAACGGCAAAACTGTCTGGATTATGAGCAAAGACACTCTAATTCAGACAGTCACTCTTACCACATCATGGAATGAGCGCTACCATATCCGCATTGCAATGACAGGAGATGTCCATGAGCGAGCAAGCTATTCGTTTAACGCAATACAGCCACGGAGCCGGTTGCGGTTGTAAAATTTCCCCGAAAGTGTTGGAAACCATCCTGCACAGCGAGCAGGCGAAGTTTGTTGATCCGAATTTACTCGTGGGTAATGAAACCCGCGATGACGCGGCGGTATACGATCTGGGTAACGGTACCAGCGTTATCAGCACCACCGATTTCTTTATGCCGATTGTCGATAATCCGTTTGATTTTGGCCGCATCGCTGCGACCAACGCCATCAGCGACATTTTTGCGATGGGCGGCAAACCGATTATGGCAATCGCTATTCTGGGCTGGCCTCTTGATAAACTGGCGCCGGAAATAGCCCGCGAAGTCACCGAAGGCGGGCGTTTTGCCTGTCGTCAGGCGGGGATTGCACTGGCAGGTGGACACTCTATTGATGCCCCTGAACCTATCTTTGGCCTTGCTGTGACGGGTATTGTGCCAACCGAACGTGTGAAGAAAAACAGCACCGCCGAGGCTGGATGTAAGCTGTTCCTCACCAAACCGCTGGGTATTGGTGTACTGACCACCGCAGAGAAGAAATCGCTGCTGAAACCGGAACACGTCGGACTGGCGACGGAAGTGATGTGCCGGATGAACATCGCAGGTGCGGCATTTGCCGACATCGACGGTGTGAAAGCCATGACGGATGTAACCGGTTTTGGTCTGCTGGGCCATCTGAGCGAGATGTGCCAGGGGGCAGGCGTTCAGGCGCAGATCGTCTACCAGGACATTCCTAAGCTTCCTGGCGTTGAAGAATACATCGCACAGGGCGCAGTGCCGGGAGGTACGCAGCGTAACTACGCGAGCTATGGACACCTGATGGGGGAAATGCCGCAATCGGTACGCGATCTGTTGTGCGATCCGCAAACGTCCGGCGGCTTGCTGCTGGCTGTAACACCGGAATCTGAAGCTGAGGTCAAAGCCGCAGCTGCGCAGTTTGGTATCGATCTCACGGCTATCGGTGAGCTGGTGGAAGCCCGCGGCGGTCGCGCCATGGTTGAGATTCGTTAACCCGATGCGGTTGTTTATTGCCGAAAAACCGAGTCTGGCGCGCGCCATCGCCGATGTGCTACCCAAGCCACATCGTAAAGGTGACGGTTTTATTGAATGCGGAAATGGGCAAGTGGTGACCTGGTGTATCGGTCACCTGCTTGAACAGGCACAGCCAGACGCCTACGACAGTCGTTATGCTCGCTGGAGCCTGGCCGATCTGCCGATTGTTCCGGAAAAGTGGCAACTACAGCCGCGTCCCTCTGTGACCAAACAACTCAACGTTATTAAACGCTTTTTACATGAAGCCAGTGAAGTTATTCACGCCGGAGACCCCGATCGTGAAGGACAACTGCTGGTGGACGAGGTACTGGATTACCTGCAGCTTGCCCCCGAAAAACGCCAGCAGGTGCAACGTTGCCTGATTAACGATCTGAACCCACAGGCAGTGGAACGGGCGATAGAGCGCCTACGTGCAAACAGCGATTTCATCCCACTGTGCGTGTCGGCACTGGCTCGTGCACGCGCGGACTGGCTGTACGGCATCAATATGACGCGCGCCTACACTATTCTCGGGCGCAACGCAGGTTACCAGGGCGTCCTCTCTGTAGGCCGTGTACAGACACCGGTGCTTGGCCTGGTTGTGCGTCGTGATGAAGAGATCGAAAACTTTGTCGCGAAAGATTTTTTTGAGGTGAAAGCGCATATTGTGACGCCCGCCGATGAGCGTTTTACCGCCATCTGGCAACCCAGTGAGGCCTGTGAACCTTATCAGGACGAAGAAGGGCGTTTACTGAATCGTACGCTGGCTGAGCATGTGGTGAAGCGCATCAATGGTCAGCCGGCGATAGTCACCAGTTATAATGATAAACGGGAATCAGAATCCGCGCCGCTGCCGTTTTCGCTGTCAGCGTTGCAGATTGAAGCCGCGAAACGCTTCGGTTTAAGTGCGCAAAATGTTCTGGATATCTGCCAGAAACTGTACGAAACCCACAAGCTGATCACCTACCCGCGCTCGGATAGTCGCTATCTGCCGGAAGAGCACTTTGCCGGACGCCATGCGGTGATGAATGCGATTAGCATCCATGCGCCGGATCTGTTACCGCAGCCTGCTGTGAATCCTGATACGCGAAATCGTTGTTGGGACGATAAAAAGGTGGATGCGCACCACGCTATTATTCCGACAGCGCGTAGCTCAACTATCAATCTCAATGACAATGAGTCGAAGATTTACAACCTGATTGCGCGTCAGTATCTGATGCAGTTTTGCGCGGATGCTGTTTTTCGTAAGTGCGTCATTGAACTGGATATCGCCAAAGGTAAGTTTGTTGCCAAGGCGCGTTTCCTGGCCGAGGCCGGATGGCGTACGCTGCTCGGTAACAAAGAGCGCGATGAAGATAACGACGGTACGCCGCTGCCAGTGGTGGCAAAAGACGATGAGTTGCTGTGTGAAAAAGGCGAAGTGGTTGAACGCCAGACCCAGCCGCCGCGCCACTTTACCGATGCGACGTTGTTGTCGGCAATGACCGGGATCGCGCGTTTTGTGCAGGATAAAGATCTGAAAAAGATCCTCCGCGCGACAGACGGACTGGGAACAGAAGCAACACGAGCCGGGATTATCGAATTACTGTTTAAACGCGGATTCCTGGTGAAAAAAGGGCGCTATATCCATTCGACCGATGCCGGAAAAGCGCTGTTCCACTCGCTGCCTGAAATGGCGACGCGCCCGGATATGACCGCGCACTGGGAGTCGATTTTGACACAAATTAGTGAAAAACAGTGTCGTTATCAGGACTTTATGCAACCGTTGGTCGGAACGCTGTATCAGTTAATCGACCAGGCTCGTAGTACACCAGTTCGCCGGTTCCGGGGGATTGCTGCACCTGGCGGTAGTGAGAAGAAAAAGAGTGTGCCGCGTAAACGCCCGGCGAAAAAAAGCCCGCCATCCGAAGAGGCAGGCGTGTAATGTGTAGGCCGGATAAGGCACGTGTGCCGCATCTGGCCTACGGGGTGAATTAAATCACACCCTGGCCCAGCATCGCGTCGGCAACTTTTACGAAGCCCGCGATGTTGGCACCGCGCACATAGTTGGTTTGTTTGCTTTCACCGCCGTACTCGACACAGGCATGGTGAATATCCAGCATGATATGGTGCAGACGGGCATCGACTTTCTCTGCCTTCCAGCCCAGACGCGCGGCATTCTGCGCCATTTCCAGACCGGATGTGGCTACACCACCCGCGTTAGCGGCTTTGCCTGGCGCGAACAAAACGCCAGCTTCCAGGAACAGATCGGTGGCCTCGATGGTCGTTGGCATATTGGCGCCTTCGGCGACGGCTTTCACGCCATTGGCGATCAGTACGCGTGCTGCATCGACATCCAGCTCGTTCTGGGTTGCGCATGGCAGGGCGATATCAACCGGAACAGACCATGGTTGTTTCCCTTCCAGGTAGGTCAGACCAAACTCACGGGCGTAATCCGCCACGCGACCGTCACGGCTGTCTTTAATCGCGCACAGACGCGCCAGTTTTTCTTTTGTAAATCCACTTTCATCAACTACGGTACCGCTGGAATCGGAGGCAGTAACCACGCGCGCACCAAACTCCATCGCCTTCTCAATAGCGAATTGTGCAACGTTACCGGAGCCGGAGACCGCCACACGCATCCCTTCAAAACCCAGACCATGACGTTTGAGCATCGCTTCGGTGAAGTACACCAGACCGTAGCCAGTTGCTTCCGGGCGAATCAGGCTGCCACCGAAAGAAAGGCCTTTTCCGGTGAAGACGCAGGCGCTGTTATTGGACAGCTTTTTCATCATCCCGGCCATAAAGCCGACCTCACGACCGCCCACGCCGATATCACCCGCAGGGACGTCGGTATCGGGCCCTAAATGGCGGAACAGTTCCGTCATCAGCGCCTGACAAAAACGCATGATTTCGCCTTCGCTTTTACCTTTCGGGTCAAAGTCGCTGCCGCCTTTACCACCGCCCATCGGCAGCGTGGTGAGTGCGTTTTTAAAGGTCTGCTCGAAGCCGAGGAACTTCAGGATCGACAGGTTCACCGAAGGATGGAAACGCATGCCGCCTTTATACGGGCCAATCGCGGAGCTGAACTGTACGCGCCACGCACGGTTAACCTGTACCTGATTACGATCGTCGAGCCAGACCACGCGGAACTGGATCACGCGCTCCGGTTCAACCAGACGTTCCAGCAATGACATTTGACGATAACGCGGATTTTGCTCAAGGAACGGCCACAGTGTCGTCATTACCTCACGAACGGCTTGCGCGAACTCGGTCTGATTCGGGTCGCGCTTTTGTACATGGTTGAGAAACGACTCCAGAGAACATGTCTGATCCATAGATATAAGAACCTCTTATGTATTGATATGGTTATATTTTTGATATTTGTGTTAAGTGTTTTGCAGTTTTTGACTATACCATCAGCGGTGTGACGAGACGCAAGAAAAAATTAATCCCGCTAAGTAAATTAATATCGCAGCGTTGCTCATAACCAAAAACGATGATGGAGGAACTAAAGTTTCTGCCGGTTTATACCGTTATACTGAGCATAGATGTCAGTTAAAAAGGAACGAATATGCGCCGTTTAATCATGGCAGGTGCGTTGGTGATGTTATCCAACGGGGTACTGGCAAATCAGCTTTATCGTCCGGATGTGCAAGTGAATGTGCCGCCGGAAGTGTTCAGTTCCAGCGGCCAGCGCGCGCAGCCCTGTAATCAGTGCTGCATTTATCAGGATCAAAACTATTCAGAAGGGGCGGTGGTGAAAGCCGATGGCGTGCTGCTACAGTGCCAGCGCGATGAGAAAACCATCAGCACGAATCCGCTGGTCTGGCGGCGTGTAAAAGAATAAACGCTTCTAATAGCGGGATATCGGCAGGCGCGAGTGGATAACGCAGCGCCTCTTCGGGTGAGCACCAGACCAAATCCTGATGCTCATGGGCGTAAAGCTCGCCCTGATAAGCCGCCACGTGCCAGGCATGCAGAAGTATCAATCGGCCTGACACTTCACGCTGATGACTGGCGATGTAATCCCCTACGATAGCCTCGATACCCAATTCCTCTCGTAATTCACGGACCAGCGCCTGTGGTTGGCTCTCGCCTGGTTCAACCTTACCACCAGCAAATTCCCACATACCGGACTGATCTGCATGCTGCGGGCGTTGAGCCAGTAAAATTTTGCCATCACGTTCAATAATCGCGGCGACCACGTCGAGGGTTTTCATCATATTCATCAGGATCTAACAGCAGAAAATGACATAATATAGTTAACCATGGGTTTGACCAAAAGTATTCAGGAGCAACCGTTGAATGAGCCTCAGTCATGGGTAAAACCGTTGACGCGTATCCCTTCCAGTTTGAAACCGCTTGTTGCAACACAGAAAAAACACTATGGCGATGTACTACATCCCACACGCTGGTGGGGGCGAATGCCATTTCTGTTCTGGCTTGTGGCGCTGTTTGTTGGTTTCCTGGAGCGTAAGCGGGCGCGCTTAACGCCGGTAATGCGAGCATTGTTGATGACACGTGTTTCTCAGGTGTGCCATTGCGCCTTTTGTGTGGATGCCAACAGTTTACGTCTGGCTGAACGCTGTGGCGCACTGGATAAAGTATGGCAGGTTGCTGCCTGGCAAGAATCGGCGCTGTTCAGTGAAGAAGAACGTGTCGCATTAGCTTATGCCGATGCCGTTACTGCCACGCCGCCTCGGGTTGATGAGGCATTAAAGGCGCAAATGAAGCTGCATTTTACCGAGGATGCAATTACTGAAATGACCGCGCTGATTGCGTTCCAAAATCTCTCGGCGCGCTTTAATGCCGCCCTTGATATTCCTTCGCAGGGACTGTGCGACACCGTCAAAGGACGCCCACATGCTTGATCGCCATCTTCATCCGCGCTTAAAACCGCTTTTGCATAGGTGTGTGCTGGTTATCGATAAGCCCGCAATTACGCCGGATGGCCTGACACTGGTTGGTTTTGCCATTGGCGTGCTGGCGTTGCCGTTTCTGGCTTTAGGCTGGTATCAGGCGGCGTTGGTGGTTATCGTGCTAAATCGACTGTTTGATGGACTGGACGGTGCGCTGGCGCGGCGCAGGGGGCTTACTGATGCCGGCGGGTTTCTCGATATCTCGCTCGACTTTCTTTTTTACGCCTTAGTACCGTTTGGTTTTATTCTGGCCGCACCGGAGCTGAATGCGCTGGCCGGAAGCTGGCTGTTGTTTGCCTTTATCGGAACGGGTAGCAGCTTTCTCGCCTTTGCCGCGTTGGCGGCGAAACACCAGATTGATAATCCGGGTTATGCGCATAAGTCGTTTTATTATCTGGGCGGGCTGACCGAAGGAACCGAGACCATTTTGCTGTTTGTGCTTGGCTGTCTGTTCCCAGGATATTTTGCCCTGATGGCATGGATATTTGGCGCACTGTGCTGGATGACAACACTCACCCGGATCTGGAGTGGATATTTGACGCTGAAAGCGGTTTCGCGTCAGGCGTAACGTATTGCGTTGCCGGATGTCCGACGCTTATCCGGCCTACAACGATGGCTAATGTAGGCCGGGAAAGCATTTTCGCCGTATCCGGCAATCATGACAGTCTTACTTGCTGCTGTCCGGACCACGTTCACCGCTGGCTACCGGGTTCTTTGGATCGCTGCTCCATTCATACCAACCGCCATCATAGACCGACACGTTTTGCCAGCCCATTGCGCGGGCGTACATAAAGGTTTCTGAGGCGCGCCAACCGGTACCGCAATAAAAAGAGACCTGCTGATCCGGCAGAATGTTCCATTGCTTCCACATGGCGGCGATGTCGTCTGCACTGCGCATCGTGCCATCCGGATTATGGAAATCCTCCATGTGGGTGGAGTCACTTCCTGCATGGCCCCAACGAGCGCCGGAGATTTCACCTTTTGGCTTGATGTAGCTGTATCCACTGGTGGTGCCGATAAACTCTGGCCACGAACGGATGCTGACCAGTGACGCATCCTGGCGATGCAGCAAGCCGCGAGCCTGTGCCATATCCAGCATCAATTGTGGTTGGGCGGGGATCGTGACGCCAAAATCCGGTTCTGGTTTGACCGTCGGCGGGGTGCCGCGTTCTACGGGTAAACCTGCGTCGGACCAGGTTTGCCAGCCACCGTCGAGCAGGCGAACATCTTTTACGCCCGCATACAGCATGATTTGCGCCACGCGTGCGGCGGCGTACACATCGCGGCCATACAAAATTACCGTGGTGTCATGGCGGATACCGTGTTTAGCCAGCATCGCTTTTAGCTGTCCGTCGGAGACTTTATTCCACAGCGGTTCGCTTTCCACTTCGTTAGTGTCAATGTATCCCGCCCCCGGAATATGGCTCAGCAGATAAAATTTTGGCGCACCCCAGGCCGCTTCAATAACTTTCCAGTCACCAGCCGGTTTTGCGGTAACGTCTTTGCCTTGCTGAAGATCGTGTAGCCATTGTGGGTAGACTAATTGTTCGAAGTGCGGCAGACGCTGCAAGCGTGCAGGGTCCTGTAGCGCGTCGCTAAGGGTCGAAATAGAGTTAAAACCCACTTTTTGCAGGCGGGCTTTGACGGCTTTCACATCGCTGTCGTTGCCATACAGTGCCACTGGCGCATCGGTTTTTAACTGATGTGCCTGAACCCAGGCGGTAAGTTGTTCATCGTTCATCTTGTCGAGCCAGGCGGCAGACAGATTCAGTGCGGAGGGTTCGTGCCCGGAAGGGCCATTGAGCGACTGAGGCCAGCCATTATAAAAAGCGCTCTGACGGGTATCGATTGCCGCGCCTTGTTTTTGCTGTAACTGGTTGAGGGTAAGCGTCTGTGCTGTTTCAGCAGCCCATGAAGAAGCGCAAGCGAGCCCTAAAGCCAGTGCCAGCGCGGTCATTTGAGAAACACGTTTCATCGAATAGCCCGACGTTGAAAAAAGAGGACGACATTTTGTGCCGCCAGTTAAGTAAAATCCTTGCGTTAACGCAGCATAAGACCACATTCACACCCAGGCGTTCATTTGTAATACACGGCCTGCCGGGGGAACGTCTTGTGTATCATGGGTTACTTGCACCACAGGGATCCCCAACTTGCGCACTTCGGTGAAAACCCACTGGCGAAACGTATCCCGCAGTGACGTATCCAGGCGACTGAAGGGTTCATCCAGCAGCAAAGCCTGCGGTTGTGCCAGCAGGGCGCGAAGCAGGGCAATGCGTGAGCGTTGCCCTCCGGACAGCGATGCCGGGTCGCGATGGTAAAAGCCTGCCAGGTCAGCGCGCTCAAGGGCATGTTCCACTTCATCGCGTCTCGCCGTACCTTTCAGGTCAGCGGGTAGCGCCAGTGATAAATTTTGTCCAACACTGAAATGATCAAACAGCAGGGCATCCTGGAACAGAATACCAATCTGGCGCTGCGCGGTAGGTAATGTGTCAATGCGCCGTTCATTGAGCCATAGTTGACCGGATGCACGAAATTGATCGGAGAGCGCACCAATCATCCATGAAAATAGTGAAGACTTGCCGCTTCCCGAAGGTCCCATAATAGTGACAATGTCACCTTTGTTGACCTGGAGGTTGACGCCCGTCAGCAGCGGAGTTGAACCCTGGTACAGGGAAACATTTTGCACTATGAGCATTAGCGGAGTCCTTGTCGAAAGCGGCCAACCCAGGCGGAAAGCGAGGCTGCGAGTGCGAAAACAACCAACGGTAACAGCAATTGCCATAGTGCCTGTGCCGCCAGAATAGCGGTGCTGCCACCGCTGCTTAATGCTACGGCTTCGGTCGTAAGTGTGGGATAACGACCTGCGCCTAGCCATAAGGTTGGCATGTACTGGGCAATACTAACCGAAAATCCTACGGCGAAGGCAATCAGTGCCGGGCGCAGAATCAACGGGCATTTTACCTGCCAGAAGATTCGGTTTTGTGTCCAGCCCAGCGTTTGCGCAATCACAATAAGGCGCGAGTCAATACGCTGCCATGCAGGTTTAAGCACAAACAACATCCATGGTGTTACCCACAATAAATGCCCCCAGACCACCGTGATGAACTGGCCATCCTGTTCAGCATATAGCGCCAGTGTATATTGCCCGGTGACCAGCGGTAACGCGGGTAAGATAATGGGCAACCAGACCCAACGATGTCCGGTTTGTGGCCCCCATTCCAGCCATATCAACAGTGTGACCAGGGCAAGCGTACTGGCCAGAACCCCCATTTGCAGGCTGTTGATCAGCGCATCTCTGTTCAGCGATGAGTATTCCGCCATCAGGAGCAGAACGACTGCACACACAACGCCGCTGATGGGCAGAAGTTGTATCAGCGAGCGTCCGGCTGTACAGGATGAAAAATGCAGGCGTACACCGCTGATTGCCGGAATTGTGCGTCGCCAGCCGCGCCAGAGCAGATAGCCCACCAGCGCAAAAATGACCAGTAACAGCACCAGCAGCAAACTGGCGAGCGCGCCTTTTGTTTGCTGGTCGGCGTCGCCCTGGCTTAACCATTGCCAGCTCAACACCGCAAGCGTTGGGGGGTTGCCGGGTCCAAGGATGATGGCGACATCAACGACGGAGAGAGACCACGCGACAATCGCCAGCATAACTTTCCCCAGCGCCGGCGCGATAGAGGGCAGTACCAGCCAGTTCAGACACTGCAACCGGCTGTAACCCAGAGAGTCCAGCACGATGACCTGCTGTGACAACTGCTTTTCACTCAATAAAGCGGAAAGGATCCAGAGTAAAAAAGCGCTTTCTTTCACCGCCAATGTGAAGCCCAGACCCACACCGTAGCGGTCCAACAGTGGGCTGAGAAACGGCAATATACGGTAGAGCATGCCGCCCTCGGCGAAAAGTAACAGCGTACTGGTGGCAAAAGCAACATGCGGAACCGCCAGCAGCCAGGGGAGGCGAGTACAAAGCCGTGCCCATCTGGCGCCGGGCCAGAATGCAAGGACGGTCAGCAGGGCGATACTGAGCGCGCCAGTGGCTGCCAGCGTGACAGAAACCAACGTCGCCAGTAACGCCTGCAGGAGTTGGGGATCGGCAAACAACGCCAGCCAGTGTGCAATGGCAAGCGCGGGTGCAATTAGCGTAAAAGCCGCAGGGACCAGCGGTAAATAGATTGCCGCCATGAAGGTCCAGAGCAGCAGATTTAATGTGTACCGTAACGGCGTAGCCATTCTTGTTCCAGTGCATTTACCCAGGCTGCGTGTGGCTCAGGCAGGACAGCCGGGAGTCCATTCGGGATTCGAGCCAGTAGCGCTTCCCGCTGTTGGTCTGGTAATTTTTGGGGGTCAAGCACGGAAGGATCGCCCCAAAAGGTGGGGTCAGCTTTGCGGAGCTGCGCTTCGGGCGAGAGCAGGAAGTTAGCCACTACTTTCGCCCCGGCACTGGCACGCGCATTAGCGGGAATGGTGACAAAATGCACATTGCCCAGCATGCCCTGAGAGAAGCCAAAACTATAGCTGTTTTTCGGTAACTCGCCGCGAGCGATTTTTTGCTGTGCATGCGCGGGGTTAAAGGTTAACGATATCCGCAGCGTGCCGGTATTCAGCAGGGCATCCATCCGGGCAGGCGTAGGGGGAAAGTCTTTCCCTTCGCGCCACAGTACGGGATGTAAAGCATCAAGATATTGCCACAATGGGGCGGTAACCTCGGCGAACGTGGCTGTATCGGGAGCACTTTTCAGTGCTTGTGGTTTAGCGGTGAGCGTAATCAGCAACTGTTCGAGAAAAGCGGTGCCGGTAAAGTCGGGTGGGCGCGGATAGGTCACCGTACCGGGATGCGCTCGCGCAAATTCCAGCAGTGCCTGCGCAGAGCGAGGTGGTTGTTCGGTGATATCCCGATTGGCGATAAAGGTTAACTGCGCGCCACCCCATGGAGATTCGGCGCCCTCTGTCGGAATGGCGAAGTCTTCAGTCACCGGTTGTTGGGTATCGACGTAGTGCCAGTTGGGCAGCATTTGTGCCCACTGCGTTTGCAGCAGGCCAGCATCTTTCAGCGCGCGAAAATTCTCGCCATTGACCCACAGAAGATCAACCGAACCGCCTGTTTTACGCCCTGATGCCGCTTCGGTCTGGATGCGTTTTACCGCATCGGCTGCATCCGCCAGACGGACAATTTTCAGGTTAATGGCGTAGTGTGTTTTCATTTCACCGCTAACCCAGTCGAGATACTGATTAACGGCATTATCGCCTCCCCAGGCGTTAAACCACACCGTCTGACCCCGGGCGTCGTTTTTGATTTGCTGCCAGTTATCGCTCTGCGCAAAGGTTGCCAGCGGAGAGAGCAGCAAACTCAGGCATAATAAACAGTAACGCATAGTATCTCCAATCGTTTATGGAGGCTTCAGGAACGCTTCCTGTGCCGCTCAAGGTAAAAGCCTCTTGTCACTGAAATCACAACACTCAGGGCAAACAGAATAAACAGCCCGGTCACGCACCAATATGTGCCGCCGGTCAGCAGGCTACCGGCCCATGAGTAAACGATAGTGGCAGGCAACTGGCCAATACCGGTGGCGATGAAAAAATGACGAAAGCGGATGGACGTCAGGCCGGCGGCGTAGCTGACCGGATCGAACGGAACGAAAGGTAACAGGCGGCAGACCAGAATGGCGTGTTTACCGTAGCGTTCAAAAAAAACGTCCATATTTTTCAGCACCGTTTTACCGGTTAATCTTTCTACTGCGCTGCGACCGAACACCCGGGCGATAAAAAAGCAGAGTGCTGCACCTGCCATCGCACTGGTCCAGGAGAGAACACCTCCCCAGAATGCGCCGAATAATGAGGCATTCGCAAAGGTGATCAGGAAGGCGGGAAGCGGGGCGATGATTGCCTGTAAAATCATCAGGAAGAACGATACGATCGCTGCCTGAGGTCCCCAGGAACGAATAAAATTTTCAAGAGCAAGCTGATCAAGCGTGGTAAACGCAGTCAGGCTCTGCGTGAGAAAGTCTCTCACGTCGGGCAGCCATGCCCACGCCATCAACGCGGCTACCAACAGGGCAATTAACCCAACCCGGCAACACGTTCTGATCTGCATTTTATTCAACGTTCTCATTTACCGGCAAGTTCTCGATTTGCAGAGGGGTCGACATGTTTATATCGGGCCCAGGCTTTTGCCGCCTGCACAAGGGCAAACAAGGCAAAGCCTGCAACACTGAGTTTAACGATAAACGCCCAGGTGATGCCTTCACTGGCGAGTTCGTGTGACATCAGCGTATAGATAAAGATGCCAGGTAACGTGGTGACAGCTGAAATCAGCGTAAATGACCAGAACGGAATGGCCGTCAGTCCGTAAGCATAATTTTGAATATTATAAGGAAACAGTGGAACGAGGCGGGTCAGAATCAGAAAGTCGATACCGCTATGGGCAATCCCTTTTTCGATCGCCTGAAACGTCGCCGTATGCCCGGCATGTTTCAGTAATAGTTCCCGCCCAAGCCAGCGTGCCAGTAAAAATGACAATGCCGAGGCAACGGTTGCTGCCAATAAAGAGATAAGCGTGCCAACCAGCGGGCCGAAAAGGATACCGCCGACAATCACCAGAATGCTGCCGGGTATCAGGCTCAGCGCCGCGACGATAAATAGCAGAATATAAAGCGCGTAGCCGAACAGGCCGCTTTGGCGGATGACATCCTGTAAATGATGGAGATTGGTTATCAGATCAGACAGACCAAAATAGTGGAAAACCCCAGCCAGGGCGCAGAATAGCACTGCCACAATCAGCAGTCGGCATTCTGCCTTATGCGAACTTCTTTTTCATGGGGGGCTCCTGTAAATCCGTGGGTAATGACGCGTTTTCACCAGCGAAAAGTGCGCGCGAAGATATATTAAAATCCCGCTCGCAACAATGTATTACCGTCGCTTTATTGATTTTGCACAGAATATACTGACTCTCCAGGCGAGGCCCGGAGAGCGAAAAAATGCAGATGATTAGACGCGGAATTTTGCCCACACTGGCGCGTGGTCGGACGGTTTTTCCATGCTGCGGATCTCATAGTCGATACCCGTTTCTTCACAGCGTTCTGCCAGCGGATTGCTTGCCAGCAGCAGATCAATACGCAGACCACGGTTATCGTCAAAGCCTTTCGAGCGGTAATCAAACCACGAAAACTGGTCGTTTTTATCAGGATGCGCGTGACGATAGGTGTCCACCAGCCCCCAACCTAACAGACGCTCCATCCACTCGCGTTCTTCCGGCAGGAAGGAACATTTCCCGGTACGTAGCCAGCGTTTGCGATTCTCTTCACCGATGCCGATATCCAGGTCGGTTGGGCTGATATTCATATCACCCATGATCAGCACCGGATTATCGCGTTTCAGCTCCGTCTCAAGATAGCTTTGTAAGTTCTGATAGAACGCCGCTTTCGCCGGGAATTTAGTTTCATGGTCGCGGCTTTCGCCCTGTGGGAAGTAGCCGTTGATGACGGTAATGTTGCCAAGCGGAGACGGGATCTCCGCCATAATGATACGGCGCTGAGCCTCTTCGTCATCATTCGGGAAACCACGGCGCACTGCAATCGGTGTTTCTTTGGTCAACAGTGCCACACCGTAATGGCCTTTCTGACCGTGATAGAAAACGTTATAGCCCAGTTTTGCTACCTCTTCGAGAGGGAACATATCGTCGTGAACTTTTGTCTCCTGTAAGCCAATAACATCCGGTTGGTGTTTTTCGACAATGGCTGCCAGTTGATGAGGACGGGCACGCAGGCCGTTGATATTAAAAGAGACAAATTTCATAGTCGCTGCCACTTTGTAAGATGAATAGTGCAAGGATGGTAGCAGAATTTCCACGAACTGACTGCTTCTTGTCACCTGATTCCAACAATGATTGCTAATGGTGTTAACGATGGAGCAAAAACTGCACCGTTTTGGCGCGAAGCGCGTCGCTATGGGGCAATAATTTCCGATAAATTTCGTATACGATCACAATTCCAGAATTATATTTGGTGACTGAATAAAATTGCGGTTTTTCCTCTATTTCGTCATCTGATACGCAAACATATTCACTTTATATGCACAGATAGTGAATATCTCTGTGTTGTAACTTGTTGATATTCCGTTCTTCGACCCCGTTTATGCACTTTTTTCGCTGGCTGGCACGAACCCTGCAATCTACATTTACACCGCAAACACTATATTTATTAACATATAAATAACCTTTTATTTACCGTTGAGGTCGCTATGTCTCTGTCAGTTACGCGTGAAAATTTTGATGAATGGATGATGCCTGTCTATGCTCCAGCGCCTTTTATTCCGGTGCGTGGTGAAGGTTCACGTCTGTGGGATCAACAGGGTAAAGAATATATCGATTTCGCGGGGGGTATTGCGGTTAACGCACTGGGTCATGCTCATCCGGCATTGCGTGAGGCATTAAACGACCAGGCCAGCAAATTCTGGCACACCGGCAACGGTTACACCAACGAACCGGTATTGCGTCTGGCGAAGAAGCTTATTGACGCGACGTTTGCCGAGCGTGTTTTCTTCTGCAACTCCGGCGCAGAGGCCAACGAAGCTGCACTAAAACTGGCGCGTAAATTTGCGCACGATCGGTTTGGCAGCCAAAAAAGCGGCATTGTGGCATTTAAAAACGCCTTCCACGGTCGCACGCTGTTTACCGTCAGTGCTGGGGGGCAGCCAGCCTATTCACAGGATTTCGCGCCACTGCCGCCGGATATCCGTCACGCGGTGTATAACGACCTCGACTCCGCCAGCCAATTGATTGATGACACCACCTGTGCGGTTATTGTGGAGCCCGTGCAGGGGGAAGGCGGCGTCGTGCCTGCAACCACCGCGTTTTTACAGGGGCTGCGTGAATTATGCGATCGTCATAATGCGCTGCTGATTTTTGATGAGGTACAGACCGGCGTCGGGCGTACCGGTGAACTGTATGCCTATATGCACTACGGTGTGACGCCAGACCTGCTGACGACGGCGAAAGCGCTTGGCGGTGGGTTCCCTATTGGCGCGTTATTGACCACAGAACGTTGCAGCAGCGTGATGACCGTGGGCACTCACGGCACAACTTACGGCGGAAATCCATTAGCCACTGCCGTGGCGGGTAAGCTGTTGGACATTGTTAACACGCCGGAAGTCCTCAATGGTGTGAAACAGCGTCATGACTGGTTTGTGGCGCGTATTAACGCCATTAACGAACGTTTTGGACTGTTTAGTGAAATCCGTGGTCTTGGGCTGCTGATCGGTTGTGTGCTGAATGCGGAATTTGCCGGAAAAGCGAAACAGATCTCCCAGGAAGCGGCCAATGCTGGCGTGATGGTGTTGATTGCCGGCGGTAACGTGGTGCGTTTTGCGCCAGCGCTGAACGTCAGCCAGGAAGAGGTGGCCACCGGGCTCGACCGTTTTGCGCTGGCATGCGAACGCATTAAAGCAGGAGGTTCATCATGATGGTGATCCGTCCCATTGAACACGCGGATATCACCGCGTTAATGCAGCTTGCCAGTAAGACCGGCGGTGGGTTGACGTCATTGCCCGCAAATGAAGCCACGCTGGCGGCGCGTATTGATCGTTCGTTGAAAACCTGGCGAGGCGAGTTGCCTAAAAGCGAGCAGGGCTACGTTTTTGTATTGGAAGACAGTGCCACCGGAACCGTGGCGGGGATTTGTGCTATTGAAGTGGCGGTAGGGCTTAACGATCCCTGGTACAACTACCGTGTTGGCACGCTGGTTCATGCTTCGAAAGAGTTGAATGTCTATAACGCATTGCCGACGCTGTTTCTCAGTAACGATCACACCGGAAGCAGTGAGCTTTGCACTCTGTTTCTCGATCCGGACTGGCGTAAAGAAGGTAACGGTTATTTGTTGTCGAAGTCGCGCTTTATGTTTATGGCGGCGTTTCGTGATCGTTTTAACGAAAAAGTCGTTGCAGAGATGCGTGGTGTCATTGATGAGCACGGTTATTCGCCATTCTGGCAAAGCCTTGGCAAGCGCTTTTTCTCGATGGAATTCAGCCGCGCAGATTTTCTCTGTGGCACCGGACAAAAAGCGTTTATTGCTGAGCTGATGCCTAAACATCCTATATACACCCACTTCCTGTCGGAGGAAGCACAAAGCGTGATTGGCGAAGTGCATCCGCAAACGGCGCCAGCCCGTGCGGTGCTCGAGAAAGAAGGGTTTCGCTACCGCAACTATATCGATATTTTCGACGGCGGGCCGACGCTGGAATGCGATATTGACCGGGTACGTGCCATCCGCAAAAGTCGACTGGTGGAAGTGGCTGAAGGTCAGCCTGCACCGGGCGAATATCCTGCCTGCCTGGTTGCTAATGAAAATTACCAAAACTTCCGCGTCATGTTAGTGCGTGCCGACCCGAATACCCAGCGACTGGTACTGACGGCAGCGCAACTGGACGCCCTGAAATGCCACGCGGGGGACCATGTACGTTTTGTGCGTCTTTGTGCAGAGGAGAAAGCAGCATGACATTATGGATAAACGGTGACTGGGTGACCGGGCTGGGCGCACGTCGGGTGAAAACGAACCCGGTGAGCGGGGACGTGCTTTGGCAAGGCAATGATGCCGATGCGACTCAGGTAGCACTGGCATGCCAGGCGGCGCGGGCAGCCTTTCCGGGCTGGGCTAAACAGGCATTTGCTGCCCGCCAGGACATTATCGAGAAATTCGCGACGCTGCTGGAGAGTCATAAAGTAGAACTGACGGCAATCATTGCACGGGAAACCGGCAAGCCGCGCTGGGAAGCTGCAACCGAGCTGGCGGCGATGATCAATAAAATTGCGATCTCAGTGAAGGCGTATCACACCCGTACCGGGGAACAGCATAACGCGCTGCCAGATGGCGCAGCGACGTTACGTCATCGCCCACACGGTGTGCTGGCTGTGTTTGGCCCGTATAACTTTCCTGGTCATTTACCTAATGGTCATATCGTTCCGGCGCTGTTGGCTGGCAATACGCTGGTTTTCAAGCCCAGCGAGCTGACGCCGTGGACCGGTGAGGCGGTGATCAAACTGTGGGAACAGGCGGGATTACCGCCGGGCGTATTGAACCTGGTGCAGGGCGGGCGTGAAACAGGGCAGGCACTGAGTGCACTGGAGGACCTTGATGGTCTGCTGTTTACCGGTAGCGCAAATACGGGTTATCAGCTGCATCGTCAGCTATCTGGCCAGCCGGAGAAGATCCTCGCGCTGGAGATGGGAGGGAACAACCCGCTGATTATCGAGAACCCCGAAGATATTGATGCGGCGGTACATCTGACTATTCAGTCAGCGTTTGTTACAGCCGGGCAACGGTGTACCTGTGCCCGTCGTCTGCTGGTTAAAAAAGGGGCGCAGGGCGATGCGTTTCTGGCGCGGCTGGTGGATGTCAGTCAGCGTTTAATGCCTGGTAACTGGGATGCTGAACCGCAGCCGTTTATTGGCGGGCTTATTTCTGAACAGGCCGCGCAACATGTTTGTGACGCCTGGCAACGCCTTGAAGCGCAGGGAGGGCGAACCCTACTGGCACCACGTCAAGTGCAAGCGGGGACTTCACTGTTGACCCCCGGCATTATTGAACTGACCGGCGTGGCGAATGTCGCGGATGAAGAGGTCTTCGGCCCGCTGCTCGGTGTCTGGCGTTATGACAGCTTTGATGATGCCATTCGCATGGCCAACAATACGCGCTTTGGTTTGTCGTGCGGGCTGGTGTCACCGGATCGTAATCAGTTTGACCAATTGTTACTGGAAGCTCGTGCGGGCATCGTCAACTGGAATAAGCCGCTAACCGGAGCGGCAAGCACCGCGCCGTTCGGTGGGATTGGTGCCTCAGGCAACCATCGCGCCAGTGCGTGGTATGCCGCAGATTATTGCGCCTGGCCGATGGCGAGCCTGGAATCTCCGACCCTGACGCTGCCGACAGCGCTTAGCCCAGGACTCGATTTTTCATGCGAGGATAAGCCATGAAAGCGCGCGAAGTAAATTTCGACGGTCTGGTGGGACTGACTCACCATTATGCGGGGTTGTCATTTGGCAATGAAGCCTCAACCCGACACCGCTTTCAGGTGTCGAATCCCCGTCTGGCGGCGAAACAGGGCTTATTGAAGATGAAGGCGTTGGCCGATGCCGGATTCCCGCAGGCGGTGATCCCACCTCACGAGCGTCCCTGTATTCCCGTGCTGCGCCAGTTGGGATTTAGCGGCAGTGACGAACAGGTGCTGGAAAAGGTGGCACGGCAGGCACCTCACTGGCTCTCCAGTGCCAGTTCCGCTTCGCCGATGTGGGTGGCGAATGCGGCAACGGTCTGTCCTTCGGCAGATTCACTGGACGGGAAAGTGCATCTGACAGTCGCCAACCTGAATAACAAGTTTCACCGTTCGCTGGAGGCTCCGACCACTGAAGCGTTACTCAGCGCGATCTTCCGCGATGAGAGCCGCTTTACGGTCCATAGTGCATTGCCACAGGTTGCGTTACTGGGGGATGAAGGTGCGGCAAACCATAACCGCCTCGGCGGTGATTATGGTGATCCCGGTGTACAGGTGTTTGTCTATGGCCGTGAAGAGGGCAACGGCGTGCAGCCGAAGCGTTATCCGGCGAGGCAATCACGTGAGGCCAGCGAAGCTGTTGCGCGCCTGAATCAGGTGAATCCTAATCAGATTATCTTTGCTCAGCAAAACCCGGATGTTATCGATCTTGGTGTGTTTCATAACGATGTTATTGCGGTATCAAATCGTCAGGTGCTGTTTTGTCATGAATTGGCGTTTGCCAACCAGCAGGCTTTGTTACAGCAGTTGCGTAGCCAGGTGGCGGGATTTACGGCGCTGGAAGTTCCCCTGGAGGAGGTGTCAGTGCAGGATGCCGTGGCAACGTATCTGTTTAACAGCCAGCTACTCAGTCGTGATGACGGTTCAATGATGTTGGTCTTGCCGCAGGAATGCCGGGAGCATGCGGGGGTATGGCATTATTTAAACCGTCTGCTTGAAGATGACAACCCGATTGACGATCTACGGGTATTCGATCTGCGCGAAAGCATGTCCAACGGTGGTGGCCCGGCGTGTCTGCGCCTTCGGGTCGTGTTAACCCCACAGGAGCAACAGGCGGTGAACCCGGCGGTTCTCATGAATGATGCGCTGTTTAACACGCTGAATAACTGGGTTGATCGTTACTATCGCGATCGCCTTACCGCAGCCGATCTTGCTGACCCGCAGTTGCTGCGCGAAGGGCGTGAAGCACTGGATACGTTGACACAATTACTCAACCTCGGTTCGGTGTATCCCTTCCAGCAGGAGCGTACCCGTCATGGATAATTTCCTGATGCTGACGCTTGCGGGGGACTCGCCAGATACCTCCTGGGGGAGAGCTCACGGTTTTGACTGGCAATGGATTGGGCATGGCATGCTGGAGCTGACGCCGGTTGTGCCGATTGAGCGTTCGCTGGTTTTGTCTGCGGGCATTCATGGTAATGAAACCGCACCTGTAGAAATACTGGACACCTTGCTGTCCGGGTTGTTTAGCGGCAAGCTGCCGCTGACATGGCGGCTATTGGTGATCCTTGGCAATCCGCAGGCCTTAGCTGCGGGAAAGCGCTATTGTCATAGCGATCTGAACCGTATGTTTGGCGGCCGCTGGCAGTGCTTTGATGAGAGCGGTGAAACACGGCGTGCCCGCGAGCTTGAGCTGTGTCTGGAGGATTTTTACGCGCGTGCAGCGTCATCAGTTCGCTGGCATCTCGATCTCCACACGGCTATTCGCGGGTCACGTCACTTGCGTTTTGGCGTACTACCGCAGCGTGATGTGGCATGGGATGAGGCGTTTCTTCACTGGCTGGGGGATGCGGGGCTGGAGGCTTTGGTGTTCCACCAGGCACCGGGCGGAACGTTTACCCATTTTAGTGGGGAACATTTTGGCGCGCTGGCCTGCACGCTGGAGCTGGGCAAAGCGCTGCCGTTTGGGCAAAACAACCTGTCACAGTTTGCTCGCACTGCGCAGGCGCTGACAATGTTGTTGGCAGGCAGACCCGTAACGGCAGCTGAGACGCCGCCGTTACGCTATCGCGTAGTGGCGCAAATTACACGGCGCAGCGACGATTTTATTCTCTACATGGACAACCAGACGCTGAACTTTACCGCGTTTAAAGAGGGAACCGTACTGGCCCAGGATGGTGATGAGCGTTTTATCGTCACCCATGACGTTGAATATGTTCTCTTTCCTAATCCAAATGTGGCCTGTGGTTTACGCGCGGGACTGATGCTGGAAAGGTTGTGACAGATATATCCGCCCTCGGATTAATCACTGAGGGCTTATTTTTGCGTGCTGTTTATATTTATTACGGATTATTCCTGGTAAGTTGCTTTCTTAATAACCAGAGTTCAGGTATAGTTCTTCATAATCCTTTCAAAATCATCCTGTTGTAATTTTTTATTTCAACTCTCCGCAATTTATTCTTTTTTTCTTCATAATTGATGAAAGTTTGTTTTTTACACTTTCATTGTTTTACCGTTGCTCTGATTAATTGACGCTTAAGCCGGTAAAGTTAATCTCGTCAACACGACATCACATTGCATAAGAGTTGCATGAATGTCGTAAGAATAACTGAAAGGAAGGATAGAAATTATGCGTAAACTGACTGCTCTGATTGTTGCCTCTACCCTGGCGCTGGGCGCTGCAAATCTGGCGCATGCCGCTGACACGACCACAGCAGCTCCGGCAGATGCCAAACCGATGATGCACCACAACGGTAAGTTTGCCCCGCATCATGACATGATGTTTAAAGACCTGAACCTGACCGATGCACAGAAACAGCAGATCCGCGACATCATGAAAGGTCAGCGCGATCAGATGAAACGTCCTCCGCTGGAAGAACGCCGTGCAATGCACGATATCATCGCCAGCGATAGCTTCGATAAAGCGAAAGCTGAAGCGCAGATTGCGAAGATGGAAGAGCAGCGCAAAGCTAACATGCTGGCGCATATGGAAACGCAGAACAAAATTTACAACATTCTGACCCCGGAACAGAAAAAACAGTTTAATGCCAATTTTGAGAAGCGTCTGACAGAACGTGCAGCGCAGAAAGGTAAAATGCCACAGGCTGCCGAATAATCGGTAGGCGTCTATACTCAATCATTCACGCTGTGTCGGAGCCGTTGCTCCGGACAGCGTGAAAAAAACTCAAGACCGCCGGCCTTGTCCACAACATGTTTAACGATGTGGGCAGGATCGGCGGTTTTTTCTTTCCCACCTATTGCACAGCGCTTCGGACACGTTATGCTCCTGAGGTCCGCGAAAATGCTACCTGGATCAGAGCGTTAAACTTTTTTGCAAAACGCTATGGTCATCGCTAAGGCAAATCAACTCTGCTGCCGATAACAACGAGCAGGGTGAATGATAACAATGATTATTTGGCTGCCTGATGACGGCATGTCGGCGCACAGTGCCTTTCTGGAGGGATGATGGAGTACTTTGATATCCGCAAAATGCCGGTTAATCTCTGGCGTAATGGTGCGGGAGAAACGCGTGAAATATGTTGTTTTCCGCCAGCAACACGCGACTTTCACTGGCGGGCGAGTATTGCCTCCATTGCTGCGAACGGCGAATTTTCACTTTTCCCAGGCGTTGAGCGTGTTATTACGCTGCTGGAAGGGGGCGAAGTCACGCTGGAAGGCGCTAACACGCAACCGCATACGCTAAAACAGCATCAGCCTTTTACTTTCGCCGGTGACCGTGTGGTAAAAGCGAAGCTGACGGAAGGGCAGATGTCGATGGATTTTAATATCATGACCCGTCGGGATGTTTGCCAGGCTAAAGTTCGTGTGGCTGACCGGACGTTTACGACCTTTGGTTCGCGTGGCGGCGTGGTATTTGTTATTAGCGGAGCCTGGCAACTGGGGGATAAGTTGCTGACGGCTGACCAGGGAGCGTGCTGGCATGACGGTAAGCATACGTTGCGACTGTTGGAGCGCGAGGGGAAGTTGTTGTTTAGTGAGATTAACTGGAAGCCAGGTTTTTCGCCTGATTCGGTGCAATGACGTCGTTTGGGCCGGATACCCATTTTGTGGTTATCCGGCTCGGGTAAATCAGCGAATTACGATTTTTTCCAGAAGTCGTCAAACACCGTAATCGGTGGGCGACGTTTGTGTTCTGTCTTCACGTACCAGCCTTCAATTTTCTTCGCAACATCGGCATCCAACGTTTTTCCTTCCAGGTAATCGTCAATGTTGTCGTAGGTAACGCCTAATGCAGCCTCATCTGGCAGAGAGGGACGATCGTCTTCGAGATCGGCGGTTGGCGCTTTCTTATATAAGTGCTCAGGGCAACCCAATGCAGCAAGAAGCTGCTTACCCTGGCGCTTGTTGAGGCGGAATAGTGGGTTAATGTCAGTGCCGCCATCGCCATACTTGGTAAAGAAACCGGTAATGGCTTCTGCGGCGTGATCGGTACCCACGACAACACCGCTGGTCATTCCGGCGATACTGTATTGCGCTTTCATACGCTCGCGGGCTTTTTCATTGCCGCGCACAAAATCGCTCAGTTCGATACCTGCTTCACGCAATGCCTGCTCACTGGCCAATACCGCGCCTTTGATGTTGACGGTGAGCACCCGGTCAGGTTGTATGAACGCTATCGCGTCCTGACAGTCCTGTTCATCGGCCTGCATACCATAAGGCAGTCGCACCGCAATAAACTGCAAAGCATCGTTACCGGTTTCTTTGCGTAACTCGGAAATCGCCATTTGGCATAACTTTCCGGCCAGGGTTGAGTCCTGCCCGCCGCTAATCCCTAACACCAGTGATTTAAGGAAAGGGTAGGTTTTGAGGTACGATTTCAGAAAATCCACGCTGCGGCGAATTTCCTCTTCTGCATTAATGTGTGGTTTGGCACCAAGTGCCCGAATTATCTCTTGCTGCAGAGTCATTTGACCCCCTGTGAAAAATGAAATGATCAAAAATAATGATGTGTTAAAGCTAACGCGTTGACGCCCAAACGACAAGGGATGCAGCCGGATATAACATCATTTTGTTTTGATGGAATTTTCTGAAATGGCCCGAGTATCAACTGACCGCTTGAAAAATGCGTTGTTGTGCTCCAGGCTTATATAACACGCTGAAAAACAAGAGGACGGAATATGAACAAGAATCTAACAGGAATTCTGAGCGCAGCGGCGGTATTGACTATGCTGGCAGGGTGTACGGCTTACGATCGTACCAAAGACCAATTTGTGCAGCCCGTGGTGAAAGATGTGAAGAAAGGGATGAGCCGGGCGCAAGTGGCGCAGATTGCCGGCAAACCGTCATCTGAAGTCAGCATGATCCATGCGCGTGGTACATGTCAGACCTACATCCTGGGTCAACGAGATGGTAAAGCAGAGACCTATTTTGTTGCATTAGATGATACTGGGCATGTGATTAATTCCGGCTACCAGACCTGTGCGGAGTACGACACCGACCCGCAGTCTGCTAAGTAGTTGCCTCTGTTTATTGCCTGAGCACTCTGAAAAACCGGCCGCTGTGCCGGTTTTTTTGTGTCACGCGATCTTATTTATTGTCGCGAATTATTTGCCTGAAGTGTGAGGGGCGTCATAACCACAGGTCAAGGAGAGACAATTTAGTAGGTCAATGAAATACCATCCGCTGATGCAATCCCGTATACTCATTTCAGCCACCTAAAAAAGTAATTTAGCTGACGCAAGTTACCCAGAGCATGGATGCAGGTTATGGCTTGCGGAGTGTCTGGTACACAGATAATCGCACATGAGGATCGTTTTAATGGAAAAGAAACACATTTATCTGTTTTGTTCTGCGGGCATGTCGACTTCTTTGTTGGTCTCGAAGATGCGTGCTCAGGCTGAAAAATACGAAGTGCCGGTTATCATTGAAGCGTTTCCCGAAACGCTGGCCGGAGAAAAAGGCCCAGTAGCCGATGTGGTGTTATTAGGTCCACAGATTGCTTATATGTTGCCCGAAATTCAGCGTTTGTTACCTAACAAACCTGTAGAAGTGATTGACTCGCTGTTGTATGGCAAAGTCGATGGTTTAGGCGTGCTTAAGGCTGCAGTTGCAGCAATTAAAAAGGCCGCAGCAAATTAATTATTTTATTTTAAATTTTCCCGTCAAAGAGTTATTTCATTAACATTCACCGCAATTGTTAGTTG
This sequence comes from Citrobacter sp. Cu233, assembly GCF_030332225.1. Lineage (GTDB taxonomy): Bacteria > Pseudomonadota > Gammaproteobacteria > Enterobacterales > Enterobacteriaceae > Citrobacter. The sequence continues at coordinate 63,261 of NZ_JAOWIF010000037.1, read as the reverse complement.
CGGTATTTAAGGGTATTTTTCTATGAGTAACGCTATTGCTTCACTTGAAAAGGTACTCCTTCCTTTTGCTGTAAAAATTGGAAAGCAGCCACACGTTAATGCAATCAAAAATGGTTTTATTCGTTTAATGCCGTTAACCCTCGCAGGGGCAATGTTTGTATTAATCAATAACGTTTTCCTGAGCTTTGGGGAGGGGTCGTTTTTTTATTCCATGGGCATTCGACTTGATGCTTCAACTATTGAAACATTAAATAGTTTAAAAGGCATCGGTGGGAACGTCTATAACGGTACGCTGGGTATTATGTCATTGATGGCGCCATTCTTTATCGGTATGGCGCTGGCGGAAGAACGCAAAGTCGATGCACTGGCTGCTGGTTTATTATCTGTCGCCGCCTTTATGACAGTTACGCCATACAGCGTGGGCGAAGCCTATGCCGTGGGGGCTAACTGGCTGGGCGGTGCGAACATTATTTCCGGTATTATTATCGGCCTGGTGGTCGCGGAAATGTTCACCTTCGTCGTGCATCGTAATTGGGTAATTAAATTACCTGATAGCGTTCCGGCTTCTGTTTCTCGCTCGTTTTCTGCATTGATTCCTGGCTTCATTATCCTCTCTATTATGGGGATTATCGCCTGGGCGTTGAACACCTGGGGAACGAACTTCCACCAGATCATCATGGATTCTATTTCGACCCCGCTGGCGTCACTGGGTAGCGTGGTGGGTTGGGCGTACGTGATTTTTGTTCCGCTGTTGTGGTTCTTTGGTATACACGGTTCTTTGGCACTGACTGCACTGGACAGCGGTATCATGACCCCCTGGGCGCTGGAAAACATCGCTATCTACCAACAGTTTGGTTCCGTAGACGCGGCACTGGAAGCGGGTAAGACGTTCCACGTCTGGGCGAAGCCGATGCTGGACTCCTATATTTTCCTGGGCGGGAGTGGGGCAACGCTGGGTCTGATTATTGCTATCTTCCTGGCTTCTCGTCGTGCTGATTATCGTCAGGTAGCAAAACTGGCACTGCCATCAGGTCTGTTCCAGATTAACGAACCCATTCTGTTCGGTCTGCCGATTATCATGAACCCGGTTATGTTTATTCCGTTCATCCTGGTTCAGCCGATTCTGGCAGCGATTACACTGGCCGCTTATTACACAGGCATTATTCCACCGATTACCAACATTGCACCGTGGACTATGCCAACCGGGTTGGGCGCATTCTTTAACACCAACGGTAGCGTCGCCGCTCTGCTGGTCGCGTTGTTTAACCTTGGTATCGCAACGCTGGTGTACCTGCCATTCGTGGTCGTCGCCAACAAAGCTCAGAACGTCATTGATAAAGAAGAAAGCGAAGAAGATATCGCTAACGCATTGAAATTCTAAATTTAATCCGGCATGGCTATGCGGCCATGCCGGACTGAACCAGAGGAAAAGAGTATGTTAGATATCGAAAATATCGTCGATACGCAGTCAGAGGCTGAAGAGCTTGAAGAAGTGGTGATGGGGCTCATCATCAACTCGGGTCAGGCACGTAGTCTGGCGTACGGCGCGCTCAAATTGGCCAAACAGGGTGATTTTGAGTCAGCGAAGACCATGATGGAACAGTCCCGCATGGCGCTGAACGAAGCACACCTTGTCCAGACCAAACTGATTGAAGGCGATCAGGGTGAAGGTAAAATGAAAGTCAGCCTGGTGCTGGTCCATGCACAGGACCACCTGATGACGTCGATGCTGGCACGTGAACTGGTGACAGAACTGATTGAGCTTCACGAGAAGCTGAAATAGCGAGGAGTGCATTATGCAGCTACAGATTAACGCACCGGAAATCAAAACCGTCTATGAGCAGCAGCTTTTTAATGGCAAAAATTTTCATGTGTTCATCTACAACAAAACTGAGAGCATCAGTGGGCTGCATCAGCATGATTACTACGAATTTACCCTTGTCTTAACTGGACGTTACTATCAGGAGATCAACGGTAAGCGTGTACTGCTTGAGCGCGGAGACTTTGTCTTTATCCCGTTGGGGTCGCATCATCAAAGTTTCTATGATTTCGGCGCGACGCGAATTCTTAACGTTGGTATCAGTAAACGTTTTTTTGAACAGCACTACCACCCGTTGCTGCCATTTTGTTTCGTTGCATCGCAGGTGTATCGGGCGAACAGCTCGTTCCTTACCTACATCGAAACGGTTATAGCATCACTGAATTTTCGTGAAAGCGGACTGGATGAATTTGTAGAAGTGGTCACCTTCTATATTATTAATCGGTTACGCCATCATCGAGAAGAGCAGGTGCTGGATGATATTCCACAATGGCTTAAAACTACCGTGGAAAGCATGCATGACAAAAGGCTGTTCAGCGAAAGTGCGCTGGAAAATATGATACACCTGTCCGCAAAATCCCAGGAGTATCTGACCCGTGCAACCCAGCGTTATTACAGTAAAACGCCAATGCAGATTATTAATGAAATTCGCATTAATTTTGCTAAAAAACAGCTGGAAATGACTAACTATTCTGTAACTGATATTGCCTATGAGGCTGGTTACAGCAGTCCGAGCCTGTTTATTAAAACGTTTAAGAAGCTGACGTCGTTTACACCAAATAGCTACCGTAAGAAATTAACGGAATTTAATCAGTAAATTTTATTTACCAATAACCAATTTTTATAGCTTGCCCAAAATAGCGCTGGGACTGCCACGCTATACCTGACGAATGGGTTGAGCATAATACGTGTCAGTGTTTTTACACTGAAGGGAGAAATTATGAGCCAGAAATTAAAAGTCGTCACTATCGGTGGCGGGAGCAGCTACACCCCTGAATTACTTGAAGGCTTTATTAAACGTTATCATGAATTACCGGTCTCTGAATTGTGGCTGGTGGATGTCGACGGTGGTAAAGAGAAGCTGGACATTATTTTTGACCTCTGCCAGCGCATGATTGATAAAGCTGGCGTCCCGATGAAAGTGTATAAAACGCTGGATCGCCGGGAAGCGCTGAAAGATGCTGATTTTGTCACCACGCAGTTGCGCGTAGGACAACTTAAGGCTCGTGAACAGGATGAACGTATCCCTCTGAGCCATGGCTATCTGGGGCAGGAAACTAACGGTGCTGGAGGCCTGTTTAAAGGACTACGTACCATTCCGGTGATCTTTGACATTGTGAAAGATGTGGAAGAACTGTGTCCGAATGCGTGGGTGATTAACTTTACCAACCCGGCTGGCATGGTAACTGAAGCGGTCTATCGCCATACTAACTTCAAGAAGTTTATCGGCGTGTGCAATATTCCGATCGGTATGAAGATGTTTATCAGCGATGTACTGGCGCTGAAAGAGAGCGATGATTTATCCATCGATCTGTTTGGTCTGAACCATATGGTCTTCATTAGGGATGTTCTGGTCAACGGTGTGTCACGTTTTGATGAACTGCTGGACGGCGTAGCATCGGGTCAGTTGAAAGCCTCTGGCGTGAAGAACATCTTCGATCTGCCGTTCAGTGAAGGGCTGATTCGTTCACTGAGACTGCTGCCGTGCTCGTATTTGCTGTACTACTTCAAGCCAAAAGAGATGCTGGCGATTGAAATGGGCGAATATTACAAAGGTGGCGCACGTGCACAGGTAGTACAGAAAGTTGAGAAGCAACTGTTTGAACTGTATAAAAATCCTGAGTTGAATGTTAAGCCGAAAGAGCTGGAACAGCGTGGCGGGGCTTATTACTCTGATGCTGCGTGTGAAGTCATCAATGCTATCTACAACGACAAACAGACCGAGCATTACGTCAACATTCCTCATCATGGCCATGTTGATAATATTCCTGCGGACTGGGCCGTTGAGATGACCTGCACGCTGGGACGCAATGGTGCAACTCCGCACCCACGTATCACCCATTTCGATGAAAAGGTCCTGGGCCTTATCTATACCATTAAAGGTTTTGAAGTGGCGGCGAGCAACGCGGCACTGAGCGGCGAGTTGAATGATGTACTGTTGGCGTTAAACCTGAGCCCATTGGTGCATTCAGATACTGATGCTGAAATTCTTGCCCGCGAGCTGATCCTGGCGCATGAAAAATGGCTGCCAAACTTCGCCGAATGCATCGAGAAGCTTAAAAGCGAACAACACTAACTGAGGTTGGCTATGGAACGCGTACTGATTGTGAATGCGGATGATTTTGGCCTGAGCAAAGGACAAAACTACGGCATTGTTGAAGCCTGTCGCAATGGCGTTGTCACCTCAACCACTGCTCTGGTGAATGGCGAGGCGATAGAGCATGCGGTACAGCTTAGTCGAGATATACCGGAACTTGCCGTTGGGATGCACTTTGTCCTGACGCTTGGCAAACCGTTAACGGCTATGCCGGGTCTGACGCGTGACGGTGTGTTAGGGAAATGGATCTGGCAGATGGCAGAGGAAGATACATTGCCGCTGGAAGAGATTTCTCAGGAGCTGGCTGCACAGTATCAGCGTTTTATTGACCTGTTCGGGCGGGAGCCGACGCATCTGGATAGTCATCACCACGTGCATATGTTCCCGCAGATTTTCCCGATTGTCGCCAGTTTTGCCGCGGAGAGGGGCGTTGCGTTGCGGATCGATCGACAGACAGTGTTCCTGGCATCTGATTTACCGGAAACGTTGCGTACCTCCCAGGGATTTAGCAGTGAGTTTTATGGCGACGCGATTTCTGAGGCCCTGTTTTTGCAGGCACTGGACGCGTCCGCAGACCGGGGAGAGTCCTCGCTGGAAGTGATGTGTCATCCGGCGTTTATCGATGACATCATTCGACAAAGTGCCTACTGTTACCCCCGCTTAACTGAGCTTGACGTACTGACGTCTTCGTCATTGAAATACGCTATTGCGGAGCGCGGTTATCGTCTTGGCAGTTTTCTGAACGTTTAATTCCTGAGTTGGCGGCGCGTCGGTGCGCCGCATTTTTTTGTCTGCGTCATTGATATTTGCTGCAACCTGTCTGTCCCCCCGTTACCGCCACCCACTTCACGAATTCACTGTTTTTGCACCGTCCGAGGGTAAAATCAGCTAAGATAGCGTTTTTCAGATTTTTAGAATTTGTCTTTAGTGAAGCAACTGATTATGAAACCTCTTCGCCAACAAAATCGTCCGGTTATCAGCTATGTTCCTCGCGTGGAGCCCGCTCCACCAGAGCATGCGGTAAAAATGGATGCGTTTCGTGACGTATGGATACTGCGCGGAAAATATGTCGCTTTTGTCTTAATGGGGGAGGCGTTTCAGCGTTCGCCTGCATTTACGGTTCCGGAGTCGGCACAGCGCTGGGCTAACCAAATTCGCCAGGAAAACGAACTGAGCGATTAATCGGATATAAAAAAACCGCCGGAGCATAACTCACCGGCGGTTTTTTGTTTTACGCAGACAGGCTTTTAGCGATGCGCCAGTTCGGCGTGATCGTCGCTGTCCAGAATCGTTTTATCTGTCTGTTTCAGCCATTGGCTGGTAAGCGTACCAGCGGTCATGGAACCGCTAACGTTCAAGGCAGTACGGCCCATATCGATCAGTGGTTCAACAGAGATCAGCAGAGCAACCAGTGTGACCGGCAGCCCCATGGCAGGCAGTACGATCAGTGCCGCGAAGGTCGCACCACCGCCCACACCCGCAACCCCTGCGGAACTGACGGTCACGATACCCACCAGCGTGGCAATCCACATTGGGTCAAGCGGGTTAATACCGACAGTCGGTGCCACCATCACGGCCAGCATCGCCGGGTACAGACCCGCACAACCGTTTTGACCAATCGTTGCACCAAAAGAGGCTGCAAAGCTGGCGATGGACTCAGGGACGCCCAGACGGCGGGTTTGCGCTTCGACGTTCAGTGGAATAGACGCGGCGCTGGAGCGGCTGGTGAAGGCGAAAGTCAGTACTGGCCAGACTTTGCGGAAGTATTTCAGTGGGCTAATGCCGTTAATACCCAGCAGGATGCCGTGTACGACGAACATAATGCCCAGGCCGAGATACGAGGCAACGACGAAGCTACCCAGCTTGATGATGTCCTGCAGATTGGAACCGGCAACCACTTTGGTCATCAGCGCCAGAACACCATACGGCGTCAGTTGCATCACCAGACGAACCAGCTTCATCACCCAGCTCTGCAGGGTATCGATAGCCGTTAATACGCGCTCGCCTTTCGGCGCATCATCTTTCAACAGTTTAAGTGCCGCAACGCCCAGGAAGGCCGCGAAAATAACGACGCTGATAATCGACGTCGGGTTTGCACCAGTAAGATCGGCAAATGGGTTTTTCGGGATAAACGACAGCACCAACTGCGGCACGCTGAGGTCGGCAACTTTACCCACATAATTGGTTTCAATGGCGGTCAGACGTGCGGTTTCAGCGCCTCCTTGCACCAGCCCTTCAGCAGTCAGACCAAACAGGTTTGTCACCAGAACCCCCACCAGCGCGGCGATCAGCGTGGTAAACAGTAGTGTTCCGATAGTGAGGAAACTGATTTTGCCTAACTGAGAGGCGTTGTGTAGACGCGCAACGGCACTGAGAATAGAGGCAAAAACCAACGGCATGACAATCATTTGCAGCAGTTGCACGTAACCGTTGCCAACAATGTTAAACCACTGTACGGAATCTTTCAGTACCTGGCTGTCGGACCCGTAAATGGTGTGCAGGGCGAGACCAAACACCACGCCCATGACCAGACCGACCAGTACTTTTTTGGCCAGACTCCACTGTTTGTGGCGGGCTTGCGCCAGCACGAACAGCAGTACTACGAACACGATAATGTTCGCGATTAATGGAAAGTTCATCCCCGTTCTCCTGATCTTTTTTTATCTATCACCGAACTACAGTGATTCTGTTGGCGCAAGATTAGCAGAACTGTGACTTGCCTCTTATATTCAAATGGAATTGTTTATACCCAAAACGACATTTTGGCCGATTTCTTAATCAGCCTGATGTTTTATAAAACGATTAAACTGCATCTGTAGCGTGTTAATCATCTGCGATGACCAGCGCACCGCGCTGTTCTCCGGCATCGTCTGAGGCATCCAGATGGCCCATGCAAACAGCGCCATGCACAAAAAGCGCTCCAGCTGATTTCCCTTCTGCGGGACGAGGATTGGCAGACGGAAGCGCCAGCGACAGGGCCAAAGCAGCGGTACACCTGCCGGGGTCAGCATATCGGCCAGTATGTGACTGAGATAGCCCAACACCATACCTTGTAGCGCATCGGCCGGGATTATCCAGCTATCCGGCACTTTTAGGTAAAATGTGGCCAGCAGGGCAAAAACGGCCAGCAGACTGTGTGTAAACCCGCGATGGCCAAATGCCCGGGCAACAGGCTTTGATATCCACTTCAGCCGCTGCCCAAGCAGGGATTTCGGGTGATCGATATCGGGCAGCAGACACGTTAGAATGGCCGAAGGAACAATATGCCACCAGTCACCCTGAGCGAGAACGGGCGTCAGCTCGGCATTTTTGGCAAATACCGCACAGGCAATAGAAAAAAGAAGGTGGCCTTCCGCCGTCATGATAAAACCCAATGAACTGTCAATTCATACAGTATAGGGGTTTTATACAGTAGGCGGAAGAGGTGACGTTGTAACCCTTTATCACAAATGCACGATTAACGCGCCAACCAACCGCCGTCCACGGCAAGCGTGTAACCATTAATATAGTCAGAAGCCTGGCTGGCGAGAAAAACGACCGGGCCTTGCAAGTCATCCGGTGTTCCCCAGCGCCCTGCGGGAATGCGATCGACAATTTGCTGATTACGCGCACTGTCTTCACGCAACTGTTGCGTATTGTTTGTCGCCATATAACCAGGTGCGATGGCATTGACATTAATTCCCTGAGCTGCCCACTCATTAGCCAGTAAGCGGGTGATCCCAAGCACGCCACTTTTTGATGCGGTGTAGGACGGAACGCGGATCCCCCCCTGAAAAGAGAGCATTGAGGCAATATTGATAATTTTACCGCCGTTACCCTGCGCCAGGAACTGACGCGCCACCGCTTGCGACAGAAAGAAAACGGATTTGAGATTCAGGTTCATTACGTCATCCCAGTCTTTTTCACTAAAATCCAGCGCGTCCTGGCGACGAATCGTACCAGCATTGTTGACCAGAATATCGACCCGACCAAATGCCGCCACAGTTTGCGTAACCACGCTGGACAGCGCTTTCTGTTGGCTGAGGTCGGCCTGAATGGCCATAAAGCGCCGACCCACTGCGGTGACTTTTTCCTCAGTGTCATGCGGGATTTTGCGGTTTACGCCAACCACGTCACATCCGGCTTCAGCCAGCGCCAGGGCCATACCTTGTCCAAGTCCGGTATCACAACCGGTGACGATTGCAACTTTATCCTTAAGACGAAAAGCGTCCAGAACCATGTTCACCTCAGCTATTTTTACTGTTAATGCATTGCTACAGGAGAAGAATAGAAGAGGTTGCACAAGAATACAATATTTTTGAAACTGCGTTTCAAAAATATTAAGCAAGCAAAGAAAAGGGCAATAGAGTTATTGCCCGGCGGGAGATTAACCGTGAAGATGCGCGGCAGTGAGCTCAGTCAACGAGGCCAGTTTGACATCGGCAAGCACAAAACGGGGATCATCCTCATTTTCATGGGCGGGGACAACAATTGAGCGCATTCGGGCTGCTTTCGACGCAATCATCCCGTTCACGGAATCTTCCAGCGCGACACAAGATAATGGGGATACGCCCAGTTTCTGGGCACAATCGAGGTAAACCTGCGGGTGCGGTTTGCTGTAAGGTAGTTTTTCTGCCGAGGCCAGCGCGTCAAAGCTATCGCGCAGATCAAACATGGTCAGCACTTTTTCCAGCATATGCAGCGGTGACGCGGAGGCCAGTCCTACCTGCATCCCCTGGGATTTGCACAGTGCCACCGCTTCACGTACGCCCGGCAACAGGGGTCTTGTTTCTTCTACCAGTGCAATAGCCCGTGTAATGATGCGTTCCGTCACCTCCTGACGGGAGGGACCTTTCCACGGTTGTTGTGCGAACCAAAGATCAACAACCATATCGATACGTAAACCAAGCGTATCGGGAAGTTCATGGCGGCGGGTGATATCTACGCCTAAACTTGCAATCACATCCAGTTCAGCCTGATCCCAGAGTGGTTCTGAATCGACCAGTAATCCATCCATATCGAAAATTGCAGCAAGAATTTGACGCGGGGTTGACATCGCAACCTCTCCTTTAGGGTGATAACAGGGATTAAGAGCCCACCAGAACGAGCTCTAAGCGTTCATTATGGCTAATTTGGTAGTATACCGCCTTTAAAGAGCAGGCGAAAACGGTTATCAACGGGTAAACTTAGGCCAAAATGACACGTCTTTATCAAGGGGAACTCATGACGTATCAACAAGCTGGACGCATTGCTGTCTTGAAAAGGTTGCTGGGATGGGTAATTTTCATCCCGGCGCTGATTTCAACACTGGTTTCAGTACTGAAGTTTATGTATGCGCACAGCGAAAAGCAGGAAGGGATTAATGCGGTAATGCTCGATTTTGCCCATGTGATGATCGACATGATGCGAGTAAATACGCCATTTCTTAACCTGTTTTGGTATAACTCACCGACACCGGATTTTCAGACCGGACTGAATCTTGTTTTTTGGTTGATTTTCATTCTGATATTCATCGGTCTGGCATTGCAGGACTCTGGCGCCAGAATGAGTCGTCAGGCGCGTTTTTTACGCGAGGGAGTTGAAGACCAGTTGATTCTGGAACAGGCAAAAGGCAGTGAAGGGTTATCGCGTGAGCAAATTGAGTCGCGTATTGTCGTGCCGCACCATACGATCTTTTTACAAATCTTCCCGCTCTATATTTTGCCGGTGATCGTTATTGTGATCGGCTATTTCTTCTTTTCATTACTGGGCTTTTTGTAAGTCCGATATTATCAGGCCTGGGCTACGTGAAGCGTCAGGCCTGATAAGCAAAGCTACCTTCGGTCTGTCTATACGTTAAGCCGCCAGTAATCTTTCCATCGCTTTTTGCGCCACCACCAGGTGCTGCCCGCCAAACAGAATGGCCCGATTAAGCAGCGTATACAGCTGATAGATAGGCTGCCTGTCGAGAAAATCTAACGGTAGCGGCGAGACAGACTGATAACCGTCATAAATCTGCGGTGGCTGATCGGTATGTAACGGCAACATTGCCAGGTCGCACTCTCTGTCGCCCCAGTAACAGGCAGGGTCAAAGATGTAGGGGCCATTCGGTCCAAGTGCACAGTTTGCCGACCACAAATCACCGTGCAGGAGAGAAGGCTGTGGCTGATGGGCGGCGAGTCGTTGCTGAACATGATCGACAATGGCGTCAATATTGCCAAACGCGATTCCTTTTTCCGCCGCAAGTTCCAGTTGCCAGCCGATGCGTTGCTCGGCGAAGAAGGTTGACCAGCGACGCTGCCAGGCATTGGGTTGCGGTGTAGTGGAGAGGGCATTATCGAAGTCGAGACCGAACTGTGGCTGGTCGCTCCATTCGTGCAAATGTGCAAGTTGTTGTCCGAGAATAAACGCGTTGTGGGCATCAAGCGGGCGGGGAGGGAGGAAATCCATTACCAGAAAACTGTAATCTCTGTCTGCACCCACTGCCCAGACTTTGGGAACAGAAACGGTTTGACTCCGGGAAAGCAGTTCCAACTGGTCGGCCTCCGCCGTAAAGCCAGACAACAGCTCTCTTTCATCACATTTGACGAAAAAATCGCGCCCCGCATAGCGTAAATGCCATGCGGCGTGGATCTCTCCGCCGGGCAGTTCATTACGCAGTTCGATTTCGCCTTCACCTAATTGCTCGCTTAAAAGACGACTGATAGCCTGCCACATGATGTCTCTCCCCATGTTGTCTGCCAGATCATAAGGTTAGCGCAAGAATGCGGTAAAAAAACACGAACTGACGCACACCGTAGACGCGTCATCGCTGGAAAGGCACTTATTGTATGTCGTTCTTCCACACCTCCCTGAGAAATTACGACCTCCGCTTTAACATGATTCACTTCTTTGTAATCACGTGATTTTTTATCATAGACGCATAATACGCATGCCGACAGTTTTGTGGGTTAATCCCCCTTAATGCTTGATAAGGGGGAGGGTGTAATCACCGGGCAAGATACGAATATATTTTTTGCGTATCGTCCAAAGCGCACAGACGTGTGCCCTGATTCAGCGTTGCTGCGCTACCCGCAGCGACGCCAAAACGCACAATCTCTTCAAAAGGGGCATTTTCTGCCAGTTTCAACGTCATCGCGCCGACCATACTGTCGCCTGCGCCAACGGTACTTTGGCTTTTCACCGGCGGAGGGACGACCTGGACGCATGTTTCTTTATTGACGCCCAATGCCCCTTGTGGCCCAAGAGAGACGACAACGCGAAGTGCTTTGCCGCTTTGTACAATCTCCTGTGCCGCTTTGCGGACGTCATCGGGTTGTGTGAGTTCGCGCTTCACCAGCGCACTCAATTCTTTGAGGTTGGGTTTTACCAGTTCGATGCCGCCGATGGCTAATGCCGCCGTTAGCGCCTCACCGGAGCTATCGACAATGCAGCGAATACCCTGTTTTTGTGCGGTGGTGATGAGCCTTGTCAGTTTTTCTATTTGTACACCGGGCGGCAAACTGCCGCTAATGACCAGTATCGCACCCGATTCAATTTCCAGTACCTGATCCTGTAGTTGGTAGAATTCGTCATCAGTCAGCGCGGCACCGGGCATGACAAAACGATACTGCTCGCCGCTGGATTCGACGTGGACATGGAGATTTTGTCGGGTCCAGTCTTTGGCTTCGACAGTAGAGACGGGAACATTTTCGTCGGCAAGTAAAGAAACTAAGTGCTCGCCGGTCGCACCACCGACCGGAAAGATGGCCGTTGCAGTTCCGCCAAGATGTGCAATAGCGCGGGCGACGTTGATGCCTCCGCCGCCAGGTTCAAAAACCGGTGAGGTACAGCGAAGTTTACCTTCGGGGTAGATTTGTGGAGTGATTGTTGCGCTATCGAGAGAGGGCGCAAGTGTTAACGTATAGATACGTACCATCTTTACCTCCTGTTAGGCTGACTCCAGTCTGGCACTTAACGACACGAAAGTGAAGTAATTAACAACATGATTTCTCGCAGATTTATTTAAAATTCTCGTGCCAAAGATATATAAATAAAATAAAGGATTAGGAACGCTCTTATTCAAAAAATGAAATAAGAATTTATTGCTATGTTATTCGAGTCTTTTTATAATTTGTTACCTTTCAAGGGTCTTTTGTCATTGATCCACATGAAAGTTTCCGAGACCGTTATGGTCTCTTTTTTTGTTGTACGGACTCTTTATAAATGAAGCTTTTGAAGACAGTGCCCGCAGCAGTATTGCTGACGGGGTGCGTGTTTGCGTCAATGCATGCCGCCGCCGATGATTCCGTTTTTACTGTCATGGATGACCCTTCCAGCGCGAAAAAACCTTTTGAAGGTAACCTGAACGCGGGATATCTTGCCCAGTCAGGCAACACAAAAAGTTCTTCTTTAACCGCAGACACCACCATGACCTGGTATGGTCAATCTACGGCGTGGTCTCTGTGGGGAAATGCCAGCAACACCTCCTCAAATGATGAGCGTTCATCTGAGAAATATGCTGTAGGTGGTCGTAGTCGTTACAACATGACTGACTATGACTATCTCTTTGGTCAGGGCAGTTGGTTAACAGACCGTTATAACGGATACCGTGAGCGTGACGTGTTAACGGCCGGTTATGGTCGCCAGTTTCTTAATGGACCGGTGCACAGTTTCCGCTTTGAATTCGGTCCAGGTGTACGTTATGACGAGCACACTGATGGCACCACTGAAACGCAGCCGTTAGGTTATGCGTCCGGGGCTTATGCGTGGCAGATGACGGATAACACCAAGTTTACGCAGGGTGTGTCGGTATTTGGTGCCGATGATACAACGCTGAATTCTGAAACGGCTTTGAATGTTGCTATTAACGAACACTTTGGATTGAAGGTTGCGTACAACGTGACCTGGAACTCTGAACCGCCGGCAACCGCGCCGGAGCATACCGATCGCCGCACGACGCTTTCGCTCGGCTATCGGATGTAATAGTTAACCGGGCCACTTAAATGGCCCGGCTTTTATAAATTAACGTTAAGTCTTTTTATTATCCTGACCGCGCTTTACTTTTGATGCTTTTCTGACATCCCGCATTTTTAGATGCTTTCAATTTAATGAATAAATAGGCTGTTCTGAAAATGGCATTCCAGCATTACCATCATAATTAAACACAATTAACAGTGTGTAGAATATATTTGCTCAGGCTGGCGTAGTGCTTCTGACGTTTAACCCCAGATCATGGCTGCCCAGCGTAGCATCAACATTGCCACACAAATAACCAGCAGTATTACAACCATCTTCCAGTGTTTTTTGGCAAAACGATTTGTTGGCATTGTTCTTTTCCTGCCCAGGTCAGACCATTCTGCTTAGTGTAACAAAGATGGAAGGGGGGCAGTGAATTGATTTACATCATGGAAAGCGCTGTGATTGCAGCTTTGATCGGCTCGTAATGCCGTGTACACTGTCAAACGGTGTTATCAAAAAACGGGCGTAGGTCCAGCGTTGCCTGTCAGGTGACCTGTGACATATTTCGCAGAGTGAAGCGGGAATCAGCCCAGATCTTTTTGATAATTTTAAATATTGAATCTTTGTATGTGCTCTTACGTGTGGGGCACCACTGCAAATAAGGATATAACATGCCTGTTATTACTCTTCCTGATGGCAGCCAACGCCATTACGACCACGCTGTAAGCCCCATGGATGTTGCGCTGGACATCGGTCCAGGTCTGGCAAAAGCGACTATTGCTGGCCGTGTTAACGGTGAGCTGGTAGATGCTTCCGATCTGATTGAACATGATGCGAAACTCTCCATTATCACCGCGAAAGATGAAGAAGGTCTGGAGATCATTCGTCACTCTTGTGCGCACCTGTTAGGGCATGCTATCAAACAACTTTGGCCGAACACCAAAATGGCGATCGGACCGGTTGTTGACAACGGTTTTTACTACGATATCGATCTTGACCGTACGTTAACCCAGGAAGATGTCGACGCGCTCGAGAAGCGGATGCACGAGCTCGCTGAGAAAAACTACGATGTCATTAAGAAGAAAGTCAGCTGGTACGAAGCGCGCGAAACCTTCGTGAAGCGTGGTGAGACCTATAAAGTCTCTATTCTTGATGAAAACATTGCCCATGATGACAAGCCAGGCTTGTATCATCATGAAGAATACGTCGATATGTGCCGTGGCCCGCATGTGCCGAACATGCGTTTCTGCCATCACTTCAAACTGATGAAGACCGCAGGGGCATACTGGCGCGGCGACAGCAACAACAAGATGCTGCAGCGTATTTATGGTACTGCATGGGCCGATAAAAAAGCCCTGAATGCATACCTGCAACGCCTGGAAGAAGCAGCCAAGCGTGACCACCGCAAAATCGGTAAGCAGCTTGACCTGTATCATATGCAGGAAGAAGCACCGGGTATGGTGTTCTGGCATAACGATGGCTGGACTATCTTCCGCGAGCTGGAAGTTTTTGTTCGCTCGAAACTGAAAGAATATCAGTATCAGGAAGTTAAAGGTCCGTTCATGATGGACCGTGTGCTGTGGGAAAAAACAGGTCACTGGGACAACTACAAAGATGCAATGTTCACTACCTCGTCTGAGAACCGTGAATACTGCATTAAACCAATGAACTGCCCGGGCCACGTTCAGATCTTTAATCAGGGTCTGAAATCCTATCGTGATCTGCCGTTGCGTATGGCTGAATTTGGTAGCTGTCACCGTAACGAGCCGTCAGGTGCGCTGCACGGTCTGATGCGTGTACGTGGCTTTACTCAGGATGATGCACATATCTTCTGTACTGAAGAGCAGATTCGTGATGAAGTTAACGCATGCATTCGTATGGTCTACGATATGTACAGCACTTTTGGCTTCGAGAAAATCGTCGTCAAACTGTCCACTCGCCCCGAAAAACGTATCGGTAGCGATGAAATGTGGGACCGTGCTGAAGCTGACCTGGCCGTTGCGTTGGAAGAAAATAACATCCCGTTTGAGTTCCAACTGGGTGAGGGCGCGTTCTACGGTCCGAAAATTGAATTTACCCTGTATGACTGCCTCGATCGTGCATGGCAGTGCGGTACTGTACAGCTGGACTTCTCCCTGCCGTCCCGTTTAAGTGCCTCTTATGTTGGCGAAAACAACGAACGTCAGGTGCCGGTTATGATTCACCGCGCAATTCTTGGGTCTATGGAACGTTTCATCGGTATCCTGACTGAAGAGTTCGCCGGCTTCTTCCCGACCTGGCTTGCGCCAGTTCAGGTTGTGGTCATGAACATTACCGATTCTCAGTCTGAATACGTCAACGAATTAACGCAGAAACTACAAAATGCGGGTATTCGTGTAAAAGCAGACTTGAGAAATGAGAAGATAGGCTTTAAAATCCGCGAGCACACTTTACGTCGTGTCCCTTACATGTTGGTCTGTGGCGACAAAGAGGTAGAAGCAGGCAAAGTTGCCGTGCGCACCCGTCGTGGCAAAGACTTGGGCAGCCTGGACGTAAATGAAGTGATTGAGAAGCTGCAACAAGAGATTCGCAGCCGCAGTCTTCAACAACTGGAGGAATAAGGTATTAAAGGCGGAAAACGAGTTCAAACGGCACGTCCGAATCGTATCAATGGCGAGATTCGCGCCCTGGAAGTTCGCTTAACAGGTCTGGAAGGCGAAGCTTTGGGTATTGTGAGTCTGAGAGAAGCAATCGAAAAGGCTGAAGAAGCTGGAGTAGATTTAGTTGAAATCAGCCCTAACGCCGAACCGCCAGTTTGTCGTATTATGGACTACGGCAAGTTCCTTTATGAAAAGAGTAAGTCTTCTAAGGAACAGAAGAAAAAGCAAAAAGTTATCCAGGTTAAGGAAATTAAATTCCGTCCTGGCACCGACGATGGCGATTACCAGGTAAAACTCCGCAGCCTGGTACGCTTTCTGGAAGATGGCGATAAGGCTAAGATCACGCTGCGTTTTCGCGGTCGTGAGATGGCCCACCAACAGATCGGTATGGAAGTGCTCAACCGCGTCCGTGACGATCTGAGTGAACTGGCAGTAGTCGAATCCTTCCCAACGAAGATCGAAGGCCGTCAGATGATCATGGTGCTCGCTCCTAAGAAGAAACAGTAAGGCCTTCAAGTAGCAATGTCTGTGGAGCCTGCGGGTTCCACAGCCGTTGTTCGCCTACGTTTCGTTTATTAACAATGCGAAGTGGAAGTTATTAAAATGCCAAAAATTAAGACCGTACGCGGTGCTGCTAAGCGTTTCAAAAAAACCGGTGGTGGTGGATTTAAGCGTAAGCACGCAAACCTGCGTCATATTCTGACCAAAAAATCTACTAAGCGTAAACGTCACCTGCGTCCAAAAGGCCTCGTTTCTAAAGGCGATCTGGGTCTGGTTATCGCGTGCTTGCCGTACGCATAAGCCGTTAACGTTTAATTAATTTTTTTACTAAGAATATAGATACAGGAGAGCACATATGGCTCGCGTAAAACGTGGTGTAGTTGCCCGTGCACGTCACAAGAAAATTTTGAAACAAGCTAAAGGCTACTACGGTGCGCGTTCTCGCGTATACCGCGTTGCCTTCCAGGCTGTTATCAAAGCTGGTCAGTACGCTTATCGTGACCGTCGTCAGAAAAAGCGTCAGTTCCGTCAACTGTGGATTGCGCGTATCAACGCAGCAGCACGTCAGAACGGTATTTCTTACAGCAAATTCATCAACGGCCTGAAAAAAGCCTCTGTTGAAATCGACCGTAAGATCCTGGCTGACATCGCAGTATTCGACAAAGTAGCGTTCACCGCTCTGGTCGAAAAAGCGAAAGCAGCTCTGGCATAAGCCGGTGAAAAGAGGGAGCCTGGCTCCCTCTCTTTTATTTGTAGTTCAATCAATTGGTTGACAATTTATCCGTAAGCCTTTTCAATAAAGGTTGTCCGGTTTTTACCACACAAGGTAACGCAAGCATGAATGCTGCTATTTTCCGCTTCTTCTTTTACTTTAGCACCTGAACTCAGGAGGCTTGCGCGTGAAAGAAGAAACGGAAAACAGCGCCTAAAAGCCTCCCTGGTGGAGGCTTTTTTTATACGCGCCATCCTTCAGGTTGTCTCTGTATTGGCTGCATTCGCTCTTTTGCCGCGTTGATACAACTTGAATGATTTTGCGTATATACGAGCGACTAGTGAATATCGCAACATAACGAGGAAAACCATGTCACATCTCGCAGAGCTGGTTGCCAGTGCAACGGCCGCCATTAACCAGGCTTCAGATGTTGCCGCGTTAGACAATGTCCGCGTCGAATATTTGGGCAAGAAAGGGCACTTGACCCTTCAGATGACAACCCTGCGCGAACTGCCACCAGAAGAGCGCCCGGCAGCAGGTGCGGTAATCAATGAAGCCAAAGAGCAGGTACAGCAGGCGCTGAACGCGCGTAAAGCCGAATTAGAAAATGCGGCACTGAACGCGCGCCTGGCTGAAGAAACTATCGATATCTCCCTGCCGGGACGCCGTATCGAAAATGGTGGACTGCACCCGGTAACGCGTACTATCGACAGGATTGAAAGTTTCTTCGGTGAGCTGGGCTTTACCGTGGCGACGGGTCCAGAGATTGAGGACGATTATCATAACTTTGACGCGCTGAATATTCCTGGCCATCACCCAGCGCGTGCTGACCACGATACCTTCTGGTTTGACGCAACGCGTCTGCTGCGCACGCAGACCTCCGGCGTACAGATCCGCACCATGAAAGAAAAACAGCCGCCGATCCGCATCATTGCGCCGGGTCGTGTATATCGTAACGACTACGATCAGACGCACACCCCGATGTTCCATCAGATGGAAGGTCTGATCGTTGATACCAATATCAACTTCACCAACCTGAAAGGTACGCTGCACGATTTCCTGCGTAACTTCTTTGAAGAAGATCTGCAGGTTCGTTTCCGTCCTTCTTACTTCCCGTTCACTGAACCTTCTGCGGAAGTTGACGTCATGGGTAAAAACGGAAAATGGCTGGAAGTACTGGGTTGCGGTATGGTCCACCCGAACGTGCTGCGTAACGTCGGTATCGATCCAGAAATCTACTCCGGTTTTGCCTTCGGCATGGGGATGGAGCGTCTGACCATGTTGCGTTATGGCGTTACCGATCTGCGTTCATTCTTCGAAAACGATCTGCGTTTCCTCAAACAGTTTAAATAAAGGCAGGGTAATACAATGAAATTCAGTGAACTGTGGTTACGCGAATGGGTTAACCCAGCAATTGATAGCGATGCGCTGTCAAACCAAATTACGATGGCGGGTCTGGAAGTTGACGGTGTGGAAGCCGTTGCCGGTGAATTTAACGGTGTTGTTGTCGGTGAAGTGGTTGAGTGCGGTCAGCACCCGAACGCTGACAAGCTGCGTGTCACTAAAGTGAACGTCGGTGGCGATCGCCTGCTGGATATCGTCTGTGGTGCGCCGAACTGCCGCCAGGGACTGAAAGTTGCGGTAGCGACCATTGGTGCCGTTCTGCCTGGTGATTTTAAAATCAAAGCGGCTAAGCTTCGCGGTGAGCCGTCTGAGGGGATGCTGTGCTCGTTCTCTGAACTGGGTATTTCCGACGATCATAACGGTATTATTGAACTGCCTGCTGATGCGCCGATTGGCACCGACATTCGTGAATATCTGAAACTCAACGATAACACCATTGAAATCAGCGTTACGCCGAACCGTGCCGACTGCTTAGGCATTATCGGTGTTGCGCGCGATGTGGCTGTGCTGAACAAAGCTCCGCTGGTTGAACCGGAAATCACCCCGGTAGCGGCGACCATTAACGATGTGCTGCCTATTCAGGTTGATGCTGCTGACGCGTGCCCACGCTATTTGGGACGTGTGGTGAAAGGTATCAACGTGAAAGCGCCAACGCCACTGTGGATGAAAGAGAAACTGCGCCGTTGCGGTATTCGCTCCATCGATGCAGTGGTTGACGTGACTAACTATGTGCTGCTCGAACTGGGCCAGCCGATGCACGCATTCGACAAAGACCGCATTGAAGGCGGAATTGTCGTGCGTATGGCAAAAGAAGGGGAAACCCTGGTCCTGCTCGACGGCAGTGAAGCAAAACTGAGTGCGGATACGCTGGTGATTGCTGACCACAACAAAGCGCTGGCCATGGGGGGGATCTTTGGTGGTGAGCACTCTGGTGTGAATGATGAAACGCAAAACGTTCTGCTGGAATGCGCGTTCTTCAGCCCGCTGTCTATTACCGGTCGCGCGCGCCGTCACGGCCTGCACACCGATGCTTCTCACCGCTATGAGCGTGGTGTCGATCCTGCGCTGCAGTACAAAGCAATGGAGCGAGCAACGCGTCTGCTGATTGATATCTGTGGCGGCGAAGCCGGCCCGGTGATTGATGTGACCAACGAAGCGACGTTGCCGAAGCGTGCGACCATCACCCTGCGTCGTAGCAAGCTGAACCGTCTGATTGGCCATCACATTGCCGATGATCAGGTGACTGATATCCTGACCCGTCTGGGTTGTGAAGTGACTGAAGGCCAGGACGAGTGGCAGGCGGTCGCGCCAAGCTGGCGTTTCGATATGGAGATTGAAGAAGACCTGGTCGAAGAAATTGCCCGCGTATACGGTTACGACAATATCCCAAATACCCCAATTCAGGCAGGACTTATCATGGGTGAGCATCGTGAAGCGGACCTCTCGCTGAAACGTGTTAAAACCATGCTGAATGACAAAGGCTACCAGGAAGTTATTACCTACAGCTTTGTTGATCCTAAAGTCCAGTCGCTGTTGCATCCGGGAGAAGAGGCGCTGCTGCTGCCAAGCCCAATCTCTATCGATATGTCAGCAATGCGTCTTTCTCTGTGGACCGGTTTGCTGTCAACGGTGGTTTATAACCAAAACCGTCAGCAAAACCGTGTGCGCATTTTTGAAACGGGTTTGCGTTTTGTACCGGATACGCAGGCTAACCTCGGTATCCGTCAGGATCTGATGCTGGCTGGCGTGATCTGCGGCAACCGCCACGATGAACACTGGAATCTGGCGAAAGAGACGGTTGATTTCTATGATCTGAAGGGCGATCTGGAAGCGGTTCTCGACCTGACCGGCAAACTGGCGGACATCCAGTTCAAAGCTGAAGCGAATCCAGCCCTGCATCCGGGCCAGTCTGCGGCGATTTATCTGAAAGGTGAACGTATTGGTTTCATTGGGGTTGTTCATCCTGAACTGGAACGTAAACTGGATCTGAACGGTCGCACTCTGGTGTTCGAACTGGAGTGGAATAAGCTCGCAGACCGCGTGGTGCCTCAGGCGCGTGAAGTTTCTCGCTTCCCGGCGAACCGCCGTGACATCGCCGTTGTTGTGGCTGAAAACGTTCCCGCAGCGGATATTTTATCCGAATGTAAGAAAGTTGGCGTAAATCAGGTAGTTGGCGTAAACTTGTTTGACGTGTACCGCGGTAAGGGTGTTGCGGAGGGTTATAAGAGCCTCGCTATCAGCCTGATCCTTCAGGATACCAGCCGTACACTTGAAGAAGAGGAGATTGCCGCTACCGTCGCCAAATGTGTAGAGGCATTAAAAGAGCGATTCCAGGCATCATTGAGGGATTGAACCTATGGCGCTTACAAAAGCTGAAATGTCAGAATATCTGTTTGATAAGCTTGGGCTTAGCAAGCGGGATGCCAAAGAACTGGTCGAGCTATTTTTCGAAGAGATCCGTCGTGCTCTGGAAAATGGTGAGCAGGTAAAACTCTCTGGTTTTGGTAACTTCGATCTGCGTGATAAGAATCAACGTCCGGGCCGCAATCCGAAAACGGGCGAAGATATTCCCATTACAGCACGGCGCGTGGTGACCTTCAGACCCGGGCAGAAGTTAAAAAGCCGGGTTGAAAACGCAACGCCCAAAGAAGAGTGATTTAACGATACGCAAAGTATGACGCGTATAACTAAAAAGGCCGCTATGCGGCCTTTTTCCTTTTCACTACTGAATCAGCACCGTAGAATCTCCCCCATCTCTTTTCAGCAGAATGGAAAACATGCTGACTTTTGCCCATCAACAGCAGCGACGAAACGTGCGCTGGATACTGTCTCTGTCAGTGCTGATGCTGCTGGCAACAATTATAAGTTTATGCGCAGGAGAACAGTGGATTGCTCCCGGTGATTGGTTTAGCGCTCGTGGCGATCTGTTCGTCTGGCAAATTCGACTTCCCCGTACACTTGCCGTATTGCTGGTAGGTGCCGCACTGGCCCTCTCTGGCGCGGTGATGCAGGCGCTGTTTGAAAACCCACTCGCGGAGCCTGGCTTACTCGGCGTGTCTAATGGCGCGGGGGTAGGGCTTATTGCGGCTGTTCTGTTGGGGCAAGGGCAATTGCCCGGCTGGGCATTGGGCCTATGCGCCATTGCTGGTGCGCTGATTATCACCCTCATTCTTCTTCGTTTTGCCCGTCGACATTTATCGACCAGTCGCTTGCTGTTGGCCGGCGTGGCGCTGGGGATTATCTGCAGCGCTCTGATGACCTGGGCTATCTATTTTTCCACCTCTTTTGATCTTCGACAGTTGATGTACTGGATGATGGGGGGCTTCGGTGGCGTAGACTGGCATCAGGCCTGGCTCATGGTCGCGTTGCTCCCCGTATTGCTGTGGATTTGCTGCCAGTCGCAGCCGATGAATATGCTGGCGCTGGGGGAAACCTCCGCGCGCCAGCTGGGGCTGCCTTTATGGTTCTGGCGCAACCTGCTGGTGGTTGCCACGGGATGGATGGTGGGTGTGAGCGTGGCGCTGGCAGGGGCAATTGGTTTTATCGGGCTGGTAATCCCCCATATTCTGCGACTGTGTGGATTAACCGATCACCGTGTTTTACTCCCTGGGTGTGCGTTGGCGGGGGCAATTGCACTACTGTTTGCTGATGTCGTCGCACGTCTGGTACTGGCATCGGCTGAGTTACCCATTGGCGTGGTGACGGCCACGATGGGCGCACCGGTATTTATCTGGTTATTGTTAAAAGCTGCGCGCTAGAAAGTGCAGGTTCGGTCTATGCTTACAAGCTGAACAAGGTCATTCCACTATTCACCAGTTGTTCTGGAGATGCTATGCAAAACACGCTTTTTAATACGGAAGTGACAACCATCGACGGCGAGGCGACCTCATTACAGGCGTATGCCGGAAATGTACTGTTAATTGTCAACGTAGCCTCAAAATGTGGGTTAACGCCACAGTATGAGCAACTGGAAAACCTGCAGAAAGCCTGGCATGGGCAGGGTTTCACCGTTCTGGGATTCCCCTGCAACCAGTTTCTGGGGCAGGAGCCCGGCAGTGAAGACGAGATTAAGATGTATTGCAGCACAACCTGGGGTGTTACTTTCCCGATGTTCAGTAAGATTGATGTCAATGGCGAAGCCCGCCATCCGTTGTATCAGAAGCTGATTGATGCGGCACCCACTGCGGTTGCACCGGCAGATAGCGGATTTTATGCGCGTATGGCGAGTAAAGGCCGGGCACCGCTCTACCCGGACGATATTCTGTGGAACTTCGAAAAGTTCTTAGTCGGCCGGGATGGACAGGTGCTGCACCGTTATTCACCTGATATGACGCCTGAGGACCCGATTCTTGTACACGCTATAAAGACTGCATTGGCCAACTAATGTCCCGATTAATGTTGCTACAGGATGTTGCTGAATCGACCAGACTCGGCCCGCTATCTGGTGAAATTAAAGCAGGCGAGATCCTGCATTTAGTGGGCCCCAACGGCGCGGGGAAAAGTACGTTGTTGGCGCGAATGGCGGGACTGACGACCGGAGAGGGGAGCATCACCTTCGGTGATATACCGCTCGGTGACTGGCCGGCAGCGAAGTTGGCGCAATATCGTGCTTATCTTGCGCAACAGCAAAATCCGCCATTTGCGATGCCGGTCTGGCATTTTCTGACGCTGCATCAGTCTGATAAAGCGCGAACAGACCTGCTGCAGGAGGTGGCTGATGCGCTTGGGCTGGGAGATAAACTGGGACGTGGTGTTAATCAGCTTTCAGGGGGGGAATGGCAACGTGTGCGTCTGGCGGCCGTCATCCTGCAAATGAGTCCGCAGTCTAATCCACATGGGCAACTTTTGTTGCTGGATGAGCCGATGAATAGCCTGGATGTGGCGCAACAAAACGCGCTGGATAGAGTGTTGAGCCAGCTGTGTCTGCAGGGAATCGCCATTGTGATGAGTAGTCATGATCTTAACCATACGCTACGCCATGCGCACAAGGCGTGGTTGCTCAAACGCGGAAAGCTGCTGGCGAGCGGTTCGCGTGATGTGGTGTTGACGCCAGCAAATCTGTCGTTGGCCTATGGTGTAAATTTCCGTCGCCTGGATATTGAAGGCCACAGAATGCTCATATCAACCACTTAAGTTAAATGGGTTCTTGAAAATCACATAATTTCCACGCTAAATTGACACAAAAATAAAAATCAGAGGATTCGTCCTGAATGCGCTTTTGGCTCCTTTTCATCACAGCATTGTTTTTGGCGGGGTGCAGCAGCCATCGTGCTCCTGCGCCGAATGCCCGACTGTCGGACTCTATCGCTGTTATCGCGGGTCTTAACGATCAGTTGCAAACCTGGCATGGCACTCCCTATCGCTATGGCGGCATGAGCCGTAGCGGGGTGGATTGTTCGGGATTTGTGTTGATGACGATGCGTGACCAATTCGATCTTCAATTACCGCGAGACACGCGTACTCAATCAAAGATTGGTACCGAGATCGATAAAGATGACTTGCTACCCGGCGATCTGGTTTTCTTTAAAACGGGCTCCGGTGAAAGTGGTCTGCATGTCGGAATCTACGATACCAATAATCAATTTATCCATGCTTCAACCAGTCGCGGAGTGATGCGTTCTTCGCTGGATAATGTCTACTGGCGTAAAAACTTTTGGCAGGCACGCCGAATTTAATCATTACGGATGACGAGATCGGCGCGCGGTTGTCTCGTCATCCTCATTTTAAATGCCAACTTTCACTTCTGCTGTTTGTCGGTCAATAACCCCAAACGTTAAGAGCGTATCTTGCTAAAAATATGATTTATCCCGAGATATTAAAAAGTGCAAAGCTGGATATTCGTTTATAATCAGGATAAGCTAAAAAAAAAGGATTCGATTTACTGGCTAAAAAGGGAAAAATGAAAGGGCCTCTATTTGTATCAGCAGCAACGTATTTTTCCATCCTTTGCTACAGGATCCCGGATTACACCCATGCAGAGGGGCTGGCACAATGATTGTTTCACTGGATTATCTTTATCATTCAGAGTTCTCTTTTCTTCCTGCACGAAGTGAAAAAGGTGACCTTGAGTACGTCGATATTGTTACAAATTTTGTCAGTGCGGATGGCAACGTACGCATGCCAACAGAGTTGGTTATGCCCCGGATGTCAGACGACGATCAATGTCGTTTATTTGCCGAGAAGCTGGAATTAATCGAAACGTGCCAACACTTTTTTATTCAACGCAAAATTCCTGCCTGGCTTAATTTAACGCCAGCGGTTGCTAATACTTTATTATCAGATGCTGAATATGCTTCACGTGTTGAACGATTTTCATTTATTGAACTGACGATTAATGAAAGTTATCCGGAGTTAAACAGTGGCAAAGAAAATCCCACACTGGCTGCCCTGGCTGCGCGATTCCCATTAATACTGACAAACTACGGTGCCGGGGGCATATCCACGCGGGCAATTTTTGATGGTCTGTTCAAACGTGTCGTGCTGGATAAAAACTTTGTTCAACAGAGGATTACACATATTTCGTTTGAGCCGTTTATGCGGGCTATTCTGGCGCAATTATCCCCCAGTTGTGAATCAATCATCATTAGCGGTATTGATACACAAGAGATGCTGGCGCGGGTATTACCTTTGGGATTCAGCGCGATGCAAGGGGGGCTGTGGCCAGCGGTATCACCTGTAAAGATCATTTCACTGGTAAAATGATAACCCTTTTATTTGCTGGTGTTTAACAGACTATTAACAGTCTACACTAGAGACAGGAGGCCCTATGACCCTGTCTTTTACTACTCGCTGGCATGATGAATTACCAGCAACCTATACCGCTCTTTCGCCCACCCCCCTGAAAAACGCGCGCATCATCTGGCATAACGATGCTCTGGCTGCGCAATTGGGAATTCCCGCTGCGTTGTTTGATGCTTCTAGTGGGGCAGGTGTATGGGGGGGCGAATCGCTATTACCTGGGATGGTGCCTTTGGCACAAGTCTACAGCGGGCATCAGTTCGGTGTCTGGGCTGGGCAGCTCGGCGATGGACGAGGGATTCTGCTGGGTGAGCAATTGCTTGCCGATGGCACAACCCTTGACTGGCATCTGAAAGGCGCTGGTTTAACGCCTTATTCCCGCATGGGGGATGGGCGCGCCGTGCTGCGCTCGACGATTAGAGAGAGCCTGGCCAGTGAAGCCATGCATTATCTGGGGATACCTACAACCCGGGCCTTGTCGATTGTCACCAGCGAGACTCCGGTGCAGCGAGAGACCACTGAAGCAGGCGCGATGCTCATTCGCGTGGCACAAAGCCATATGCGTTTTGGTCATTTTGAGCACTTTTATTATCGTCGTGAACCGGAAAAAGTACGCCAGCTTGCTGACTTTGCGATCCGTCATTACTGGCCACAATGGCAGGAAGAGGCGGATAAGTATCAGTTGTGGTTTACGGATGTTGTTATGCGCACGGCGACGTTAATGGCCGACTGGCAAGCCGTAGGCTTTGCGCATGGGGTGATGAACACGGACAACATGTCGATTCTTGGCCTGACGATGGATTATGGTCCCTTCGGTTTCCTTGATGATTACGTGCCAGATTTTATCTGCAACCACTCCGATCATCAGGGGCGCTATAGTTTTGATAATCAACCTGCTGCGGCTTTGTGGAACCTACAACGTCTGGCGCAGACGCTTTCGCCATTCATCCCGGTTGATGTGCTCAATGATGCGCTGGACGGTTATCAACTGGCCTTGCTAACCCGCTATGGGCAACGCATGCGGCAAAAACTGGGTTTCTTTAGCGAGCAGAAAAACGATAACGAAATCCTTAGCGAACTGTTTAGCCTGATGGCGCGGGAAGGTAGCGACTACACGCGAACGTTCCGCATGCTCAGCCAAACTGAGCAACACAGCACCTTGTCCCCACTGCGCGATGAGTTTATTGACCGTGCATCATTTGACGACTGGTTCACACGTTACCGCACGCGCCTGCAACAAGACAATGTGGCTGACGTTGTCAGACAAGCGCAGATGAAGACGGCGAATCCGGCGATGGTGCTACGTAACTGGCTGGCGCAGCGGGCAATAAGCCAGGCAGAGCAGGGTGATTATAGCGAACTACATCGGTTACACGCTGCGTTACGTACGCCGTTCATCGATCGGGATGATGATTATATCAGCCGTCCACCTGACTGGGGTAAACGGCTGGAGGTAAGTTGTTCCAGCTAAGGTGCGAGAAAAACGTGTGGGGATGCGTTGGCCGGGTGTTGGCCAACGTGAACCTGGGCACCGTACCAGCGTATCAGATCATCAGCCTGTAACACGGCGTCGGGCGTCCCTTGAGACACAATGCTTCCTTGATGGAGCAGTATGATCCGGTCAGCCCACAGTGCAGCCAGATTGAGATCGTGAAGGATGATGCAAACATGCAATTCTCCTGCAGCGGTGAGTGTCTTTAGTAATCTCAGCAGATGCTGCTGATGGTAAAGATCTAACGCTGACGTCGGTTCGTCGAGAAATAGCCAACCGCGGGGTCCGGTGTTGCACCACAATTGCGCCAGCGCACGGGCTAACTGAACGCGTTGTTGTTCGCCACCGGAAAGCGCAGCGTATTGCCTGCCCACCAACGGTGTGCAGCCGGTGATTGCCATTACCTGAGCGATAAGCTCGGGCTCGGGATGTTGGGACCAGGGGGCACGGCCCATCGCGATGACGGCTTCTGTCTGCCAGTCAAAACCTACCTGTGTTTGCTGGCGCATAACCGCACGATGGCGCGACAGCGACTGCGTACTCCAGTCAGCCAGTAATTTGCCATCTAACAAACAGTGTCCGGCAGTCGGTTTAAGAAAGCCGGTCAACAGACGTAGCAGGGTGGATTTTCCCGCACCATTCGGCCCGATTAACACGACCAGTTCACCTTTAGCGAGTTTGAGCGATACGTCGTCAATAACTGAGCGCTCAGCGAGGCGATAGTGAAGTCCTTCGGCAATAAAATGTTCAGCCATGCGCTCCTCGCTGACGAAAAATAAGCCATAAAAACCATGGCGCACCGAGAATACTGGTCAGCAGACCAACGGGCATTTCCGCAGGCGCAACTGCGGTGCGGGCGAGAGTATCGGCAATCAGTAGTAACAATGCGCCAGCCAGAACAGAGCCGGGGATCACGGCCCGATGGTCTGAACCGAGCCACATACGCATTAAATGCGGGACAACCAAACCGATGAACCCAATGACTCCGCTGACCGCTACAGCAGCGGCCACGAGTAATGCGCTGCACAACAACAAAATACGTTGGATCGTCCGAACATCAATGCCGAGATAATGCGCCTCCTCCTCACCCAGTTGTAGCAGGTTCAGTGCCGTGGCCAGGCGCCAGATAACCAGTACTGTTGGGAGCATTAGCGAGGTGACAGCCAGTAGTGTTGACCACTGCGCAGAACCCAAACTGCCCATCCCCCAAAGTGACAGCTGCCGCAGTTGCGCATCATTGCTGATCCACGACAGAACGCCGACCGCGGCCCCGCAGAGTGCGTTGATGGCAATTCCGACCAACAACAGACGCGATAGCGAACCGTCACGCTGCTGGCTGAGGATAAAAATCACCACGGTGGCAGCCAGCGCACCGAGAAATGCCGCCATCATTGGCGCATACAGCATGAGTAACGCGGGTAATGAGACTGGTAACACCACCCACAGGGCGACGGCGCAGGCCGCACCGCTGCTAATGCCCAGTAGCCCTGGGTCGGCAAGCGGGTTGCGAAACAATCCCTGCATGACGCAACCAGCCAGTGCCAGTGAGCCGCCAATCACCAGCGCCAGCAGAACGCGCGGTAGCCGAATGGTGAGCCAGATTTGACGCAAAGCATCATCTCGGTCCAGCCAGAGCAGGCTTACCGGCAGACGCAGCGCGCCAAAACCGGTCGCCAGTATCGTCATTACACCCAGCAGAAAGGCCAGCATCCATAACGAGCAAGTGATTCTTCGGGCCATCAGGGCAATTGCTCCGCTTTGGCGCGTAGCTGCAAAATGGCCTGTGCCGTACGAACGCTAAAGCCCAGTAATGCCATATCATCAATCTGCAGCACCTGCTTATTGCGCCCGGCAGGCGTTTGCGCAAGCCCAGGCAGTGCCCACAGGTTAGCTTCACCACCAACGGCCTGAATACCATCCCGCGAGATCACCACCAGGTCGGGCTGGCTGGCTATTACGCCTTCTTGTGATAACGGCTGGTAACGGCTAAAACCCTGCATTGCGTTACGTAAGCCGGCAGCGCGAATAGCGGCATCAGCCCCCGTTTCCTGCCCTGCAGCCATTGCGGTCATTCCACCATGATTGAGAATAAACAGAACACGTTTATCAAGCTGCGTGGCGGGTAATGCTGCGAGTTCCTGGCGTAACCTGTTGCGCAGGGCTTCGCCTTTAGCCTCCTGGTGTGTAGCCTGCGCAATAACCTGCACTTTCTCATCAATCACGCTAAGCGTATTGCTGGCAGGGACCATGACAACCCT
This sequence comes from Citrobacter sp. Cu233, assembly GCF_030332225.1. Classification (GTDB taxonomy): domain Bacteria; phylum Pseudomonadota; class Gammaproteobacteria; order Enterobacterales; family Enterobacteriaceae; genus Citrobacter. The sequence continues at coordinate 34,483 of NZ_JAOWIF010000037.1, read as the reverse complement.
GACGTTGCTGTGCTCGACCTGCTTCAGGGCCAGAGAAGGCTGCGCTTGTGCGCTGGCCAGCACCAGCGTAGGGCGGGTAGCCAGGATTCCTTCGGCGTTGAGCTGACGTAAATAGCCTACATCGGGTAATTGGGTCGCTTCCTGTGGCCACTGGCTGGTGCTGTCACGTGCCACGAGGGATGATTGCGCATCCAGCGCATACACAATTTCGGTGACATCGCCACCGAGAGCCACAATCCTTTCTTCAGGCGCTGCCAGCGCCGCGACGGGGAACAACGCAATCAGGACCAGCAGTTTTTTCATGCGGCCAGTCCTTTTGGCGTGAGCGCGTCAATCTGTGCGCGCCATTGCGTCTGCTCTGGTTCGCCTTCCGTACGTTGACCATACAGCTGGGCGATTTGCGTACCGTCGGCAGCAAACAGTTCCAGACTGGTGACGTGGCCATCGGCGGTCGGTTTGCGCGTTACCCACGTTTCTGCCACGCTCTCTTCCAGCAGATGTAAGGTAAATGCCGGGTTGAATATATTTAGCCAGCCTTTCATCGGCACCAGTTTTTCTATCACGCCGGTAAAAATCTGTACGCAGCCGCGATTACCCACGAAGACCATAATTTCATTGCCATCCTGGCGCGCGGTATCAAGTAATTGCGCCAGTGCGCTATTAGAGACTTTACAGGCCAGATCGTCGCCAACGAGATTAAATGCCTGTTGACGGGTGAGATCGTGGCGTTTCAGCAGACCAAAGAACTGATGTACATCGGTCATGGCTCGCCACTCTTGATCAACCGTCTTCGCATCGACCGTGATGGTGGCTGGTGCAGAAGTGTCGGCGGGTTGCAGTACCAGTGGCGGGTTTTCAGCGAAGATGAAACGGGTCAGCAACGCAGCCCATTCCTCAACGAGGGTATTCTGTGTGACATAGACTTTCAGTAACGCATCCCCCTGATGGTCAAAGAACTGAATGCTCTGACGCTCGCCGTGGGCGGTGGTCTCACTGATATGAAAGGCGCTTGCCCACTGATTAAGGAACAGGCGCAGGTCGAGGGCGCGCGGATTAAGAACCAGTCCGGCATGACCGTTCAGGTGCTGATTGGTAAAAGCGCCAACCTGTTCATGCACCGCATACTCATTACGGCAAATACATTTTGTTTCGCCTACGGCTTCCAGAGCGCCGAGGATTTCGCGTACTTCGCCACGTAAACGCCACGCGTCATGACCGACGCGTGCGAAAGTCAGCTCAGCTTCGCTAATGTTCATCAACCCTGCGATGTCACGCGCATATTTTCCAGGATGTTCTTTTTTCAGTTCCAGCCAGCGTGTGTAGTGATTCATTGCCTCTTCCTTCCAGATTGCTGCCCCGGCTCGTCGGGGCAGGGTGATTACCACTGATAACTCACGAAAACTTTGCCGTTACGGCCATCTTGCGGAATGCCTTGTGGAGACCAGTACTCTTTATCAAAAGCGTTACCCAGTACCAGTGTGGTGGTCATACCTTTCAGTGCCTGTTGACCCTGATAGCTCACGTAAAAGTCGTTTACTGCATAGCCGGGCTGTTTGGTGTAGCTGCTGCTGATATGGGTTGAACGGTCCGCAAACGTGCCTATCCAGCCGACTGAGAAACCGCTGTGTGCCACGGGTATATTCAGTTTGCTGGTGACGGTGTCCGGGTTAATGCTGGAAATGTATTCACCGGTGTCGGTATCTTTGCCTCGTGTACGGTTGTAGGCCATGTCTAAACTGAACAGATCGGCGGTGTACTTCGCCATCACGTCCCAGCCCCAGATTTTGGCATTGGGTACGTTATAGGACATGGTTGTCGCGGCAGCAAAATTGACGCTGGTGGAGATGTAATCTTTCGCTTTGGTATCGAAATAGCTGGCTTTAAATTCGAGCGCATCGCTTGCCATCAGCAAATCGTCAAAGCGCAAACCGAAGCCATACTCCTGCGTTTCGTTGGTTTCCGGACGCAGGTTAGGATTGGGTACCCAATAGTTGGTGTAAAAACGGCCGATGGAGAAGTGTTTTGCATCGTTGTACATCTCGCCCATTGTCGGCGCGCGGAAAGCCTGAGCCCATGATCCGAACAGCATCAGCCAGTCGGCCGGCGTGACGGTCATTCCTGCGCGGGACGACCATTTGTCGGCATCGACATCCGCATAACCCTCGCTGCTACCGCGATATGAGTCATAGCGTGTACCACCCAGTAATGTTACTGGCATATCCCGTAGGGTGATTTCATCCTGTAGCCAGCCGGAGCTGAAATCAATTTTTGCCTCAGGGAAACCGGTCGTCGCACCACCGGGGCGTTGTTCCTGGCGATAGTATTCCCCACCGTAAGTTAACAGGTGAGAAGCAAAGGAGTCGGAAAACAACCGGCTGCGGTTATCAATTTTCCCGCCTTTGGTCGTTTGTTTGCGAAACTCATTAGTCGCATCCGGATTCTGGGCATTAATGCGAGCCTCGGACCAGTAAATGCGTGCATCAGCGTTCAGCCAGTCATTGTCCGCAGGGGCGAGCGTGTAGGTCAACTGTGCGTCACGCTGGATCGTTGAGCGATCGGTCATCGGGTTGTTACTGGTATCTGCTGCGCTGGTTTGCGGGTTTTTGGGCTCACGTGCATCATTGTTGTAATAACGTAGTGAACCTGCCAGAGTCTGGGCGCTGTCAATTTTCCAGCTCCCTTTTGCCAGCATATTGTTTATTGCTTCATCGTTCGGCGCGGTGGTACCGTCGCTCTGGCGTAAGTCCCCGCGATCGCGAGTTGACCAGGCGAGCAGACCGTCCAGCGTGTCGGTTCGACCAAACGCGCTGGCACCCATGCCGAGGCTATGATCGCCCGAGGCAGCAGTACCGAACACGCGGTAACCGCTGTTTTTATCCGCTTCAAGTAAGTCTTTAGCATCTGCTGTGTCATAGGCGATTACCCCGCCGAGCGCACCGCTGCCATACAGCAGAGCCGAAGGGCCACGCACCACTTCGATACGTTTAATGAGCGCCGGATCAAGAAATGTGCTGTTCAGGTGTCCGGTGTCGGTTCCCTGACGTACGCCGTCTACCAGCACCAGAACTCCGCGTCGGTCATAGCCGCGCAGATTGACGTCCTGACCGTTGGTTCGCCCCGTACCGTCAAGGGTAAGTCCAGGCACTTTACGTAACAGATCTGCCGCTGAACTGGCAGTCTGGTTTTCCGGCGCGGTCGCATCAATAACGCTGACCATCATTGGCGCTTCAAAGGCACTGCGGGCATTGCCGGTGGCGGTGACCGTTATATCTTCAGCCGCCGCAAATGCGGCGGCGGGAAGGCTACTTACGATCGCCAGCGCCAAAAGCGATGGGCGCAGCGATGTCGTGTGCAGGTGTGGCATAGCAACTCTCCATTAGAAAATCGAAAGCGCTGGCTGCCTGGGTATCACCTGGGTGGCTGGCGTAATAGGTATTTATTTAGTCAGAATGAGTTTACCGGCATGAGTCTGGCGCAGCAGGTAGTGCTGACCATCATGTTCTATGATCACTCGTCCTTCATTTCCCAGCAGGCTTTTACTGTCAATCCGACGTTCGTCAGGCGTGACAGAAGGCGGTGTTTTTTCTTTTGCAGGCGTTGCTGTAGTGTTATCCATACGTGACATAGTGTTTAAAAATAGCAATCAATGTAACAATGATAATCATTATCAATAAACTGAGAATTTGCATCAAGCCTTTTTGTGAAATAATTGTGACGGGATCAAATTTGCGGGATTGTGCGGCATTAAAAAAGCCCGGTAGCATTACGCTGACCGGGCCTGGATGGGCACGAACCGTAGATCGGGACAGGCGAAACCGCCATCGGGCATGATTTTAGAATCGACTGTCTACCGCCGCGGCGAGTTTTTCGACCAGCAGTTCCGTATCTTCCCAGTTCAGGCAGGGATCGGTGATTGACTGACCATAAACCAGTGGCTGGCCGCTGACGATTTTTTGCGTACCTTCGCGTAAGAAACTTTCCGCCATGATCCCGGCTATCGCCGTCGAACCATTGCGGATCTGCTGACAGACGTCATCGCACACGTCTAACTGACGGCGATGTTGCTTCTGGCAATTGCCATGGCTGAAATCCACCACCAGATGTTCCGGCAGAGAGAATTCATGCAGCGTATCGCAGGCCGCGGCAATATCTTCGGCAGAGTAGTTCGGCTTTTTACCACCGCGCATGATGATATGACCGTAGGGGTTGCCGCTGGTCTGATAGATAGTCATCTGACCGGTTTTATCCGGTGAGAGGAACATGTGGCTGGCGCGTGACGCGCGAATAGCATCGACGGCGATACGTGTATTGCCATCTGTCCCGTTTTTGAACCCGACAGGACAGGAGAGCGCGGAAGCCATCTCACGGTGAATTTGGCTCTCTGTGGTGCGTGCGCCAATAGCGCCCCAACTGATCAGATCGGCAATAAACTGACCTGTCACCATATCAAGGAACTCAGTGGCCGTCGGTACACCCAGTTCGTTGACCTGTAACAGCAGTTTACGTGCCAGCTCAATACCATGATTTACACGATAGCTGCCATTCAAATCTGGGTCGGAAATGAGGCCTTTCCAGCCCACGACGGTACGCGGTTTTTCAAAATAGGTACGCATCACGATTTCCAGACGCGCCTGGTGCTTAGTGCGCAGTGCCTGCAAACGCGTGGCGTATTCCATGGCGGCATCGAGATCGTGAATCGAGCAAGGACCAACGATGACCAGCAAGCGAGGATCTTCACCATTCAAAATTTTTTCTATCCGACGTCGGGAATCCGTTACATGGCGGGCGACGGAGGACGAAACAGGATGCCGTTGCGCAAGCTCTGCTGGAGTGACCAGGTTGTCAATACGCGCAGTACGGAGTTCATCGGTTCTGTTCATTACTTATCTCAGAAATTTGTTGCTTCAACGGCAGGACTACCGGGAAGTGATGTGCATCACAATAACACACTCATCCTGCCTGGTGGCGAGCATAATAGCAAAAAATCGAACCAATGCACTAGCATTCTAGTACATGCGGCGATTCAGCCCCATGATGTCGAGGATCTTGGTGGCAATCTCTTCTACTGAATAATTGGTACTGTTCAACCACGGAATTTGATTTTTCCGGTACAGCGCCTCTACTTCAGCAACTTCCATACGGCACTGGCGCAGTGAGGCGTAGCGACTGTTTTCACGGCGTTCTTCGCGGATCGCCGTCAGGCGTTCAGGGTCAATCGTCAGACCAAACAGTTTGTGTTGTAACGGCTTCAGAGAGGCGGGCAGCACCAGATTATCCATATCATCGGCAATAAAGGGGTAGTTAGCGGCCCGGATACCAAACTGCATTGCCAGGTATAAGCTGGTAGGCGTTTTTCCGCAGCGGGAAACGCCAAGTAGAATCACCTGCGCCTGATCAAGGTTGCGCAACGAGATACCGTCGTCGTGCGCGAGGGTATAATCAATGGCTGCAATACGCGCATCGTACTTGTTGAGGTTGCCTGGATTCAGTCCGTGCGTGCGATGCGCGATCGGTGTGGGGTCGAGTTTCATCTCGTGTTGCAGTGGGGCAACCAGTGCCTGGACGATGTCCTGGCAAAAACCCTCACTTTGTAAAATGATCGAGCGAATTTCCGGCAACACGATGGAGTAGAACACCAGAGGACGCACACCCGTTTGTTGATAAATGGCGTCAATCTGGTCTTTAACCGCACGAGCACGGCTCTCATTTTCAACAAACGGCAGCGTAATGCTGCTGATCGTGACCGGAAATTGCGACATTACCGCGTGACCCAATACCTCTGCGGTGATGGCTGTGCCATCAGAAATATAAAATACATGACGATCAACAGCATTATCCATTTTGCTCATCCTGGAGGTAGACATAATTCTCTGAAAGCATAAATTAAAATTCGGCAGAAGCGAATATTGCCGCATCTATTTTATAAATTGAAACAGTATTTTTATATTTAATGAAAAGTACATTTCATTTTTCGGAACAAATGTTTATACCGACTGATTTTGTGGTGATCCCGTGCCGTTCGCGGGTTTGCGCAAATGCGTAAAGAATCTGAAAAAATAAAAAATAAAGTTGCTTGAACGATTCACCGTTTTTTTCGCTGAAGTAAATATGCCAAGATAATTACGCAAAATTGAGTTTCCTAACCTCGTTCATATATAAGGATTGTTCGATGTCCAACAATGGCTCGTCACCGCTGGTGCTTTGGTATAACCAACTCGGCATGAATGATGTAGACAGAGTTGGGGGCAAAAATGCCTCCCTGGGTGAAATGATTACTAACCTTTCAGGTATGGGCGTTTCCGTACCGAATGGTTTTGCAACGACCGCCGATGCGTTTAACCAGTTTCTGGACCAAAGCGGCGTAAACCAGCGCATTTATGAGCTGCTGGATAAAACGGATATCGACGATGTTACCGCGCTTGCAAAAGCGGGTGCACAGATCCGCCAGTGGATTATCGACACTCCTTTCCAGCCTGAACTGGAAAATGCCGTCCGCGATGCCTACGCGCAGCTGTCAGCGGACGATGCCAATGCTTCTTTTGCCGTGCGTTCCTCCGCTACCGCAGAAGATATGCCAGATGCGTCATTCGCGGGCCAGCAGGAAACTTTCCTTAACGTCCAGGGGTTTGATGCGGTACTGGTCGCTGTCAAACACGTGTTTGCCTCGCTGTTTAACGACCGCGCAATCTCCTATCGTGTTCATCAGGGCTATGATCACCGCGGCGTAGCGCTCTCTGCGGGCGTTCAGCGTATGGTGCGTTCTGACCTGGCGTCTTCCGGCGTCATGTTCTCCATTGATACCGAATCTGGTTTCGATCAGGTGGTGTTTATCACCTCCGCGTGGGGACTGGGTGAGATGGTGGTGCAGGGCGCTGTAAACCCGGATGAATTCTACGTGCACAAACCGACCCTGGCGGCCAACCGCCCGTCCATCGTGCGTCGTACTATGGGTTCTAAGAAAATCCGCATGATTTATGCGCCGACTCAGGAGCATGGCAAGCAGGTTACCATTGAAGACGTTCCGCAGGCGCAACGTGATATTTTCTCACTGACCAACGAGGAAGTGCAGGCGCTGGCGAAGCAGGCGGTACAAATCGAGAAGCACTACGGTCGTCCGATGGACATCGAATGGGCTAAGGACGGTCATACCGGCAAGCTGTTCATTGTACAGGCTCGTCCGGAAACTGTGCGTTCTCGTGGCCAGGTGATGGAGCGCTATACGCTGCATGCTCAGGGTAAAATTATCGCTGAAGGTCGCGCCATCGGTCACCGCATCGGTGCTGGCCCGGTAAAAGTCATTCATGACATCAGCGAAATGAACCGTATCGAGCCAGGCGATGTGCTGGTTACCGACATGACCGACCCGGACTGGGAACCGATCATGAAAAAAGCGGCGGCGATTGTCACCAACCGCGGCGGTCGTACCTGTCATGCGGCGATTATTGCCCGTGAACTGGGCATTCCGGCGGTTGTTGGCTGTGGCGACGCGACCGAACGCATGAAAGACGGTGAGAAAGTCACTGTCTCCTGTGCGGAAGGCGACACCGGCTACGTGTATGCCGACATGCTGGACTTCAGCGTGAAGAGCTCCAGCGTGGAAACCATGCCGGAGCTGCCGTTGAAGGTGATGATGAACGTCGGTAACCCAGACCGCGCTTTTGACTTCGCTTGTCTGCCAAACGAAGGTGTCGGTCTGGCGCGTCTCGAATTTATTATCAACCGTATGATTGGCGTGCACCCACGTGCACTGCTGGAATTCGATGATCAAACGCCGGAACTGCAAAACGAAATCCGCGCGATGATGAAAGGGTTTGATTCACCACGTGAGTTCTACGTGGGTCGCCTGACTGAAGGGATCGCGACGCTGGGTGCGGCGTTTTATCCAAAACGCGTCATCGTGCGCATGTCGGACTTTAAGTCCAACGAATATGCCAACCTGGTCGGCGGTGAGCGTTATGAACCGCATGAAGAGAACCCGATGTTGGGCTTCCGTGGTGCGGGGCGTTATGTTGCGGATAGCTTCCGTGACTGTTTTGCGCTGGAATGTGATGCCGTAAAACGCGTCCGTAACGACATGGGGCTGACTAACGTGGAAGTCATGGTACCGTTTGTTCGTACCGTTGCCCAGGCGAAAGCGGTCGTGGAAGAGCTGGCACGTCAGGGGCTGAAGCGCGGCGAAAATGGACTGAAGATCATCATGATGTGTGAGATCCCATCCAACGCCTTGCTGGCTGAACAGTTCCTCGAATACTTCGACGGCTTCTCTATCGGGTCTAACGACATGACACAGCTGGCGCTGGGTCTGGACCGTGACTCTGGCGTGGTTTCTGAACTGTTTGATGAGCGTAACGATGCGGTGAAAGCACTGTTGTCGATGGCGATTCGTGCCGCTAAGAAACAGGGCAAATACGTTGGTATTTGTGGCCAGGGTCCATCTGACCACGAAGACTTCGCGGCCTGGTTGATGGAAGAAGGGATCGATAGCCTGTCGCTCAACCCGGACACCGTTGTGCAGACCTGGCTGAGTCTGGCTGAACTGAATAAGTAACATGATGCCGGATGGCGGCGTAAACGCCTTACCAGCCTACGATTGGCATTCAACGTAGGCCGGGTAAGACGCGTTAGCATCGCCATCCGGCACTTTACCCTTCAACGCTCTCCATGTTCTCCACGCTTAAGCGCTGAATAATATCCTTCCGTAGCTGAAATTTTTGGATCTTGCCAGACGCCGTGCGCGGTAAATTCTCGACAACCACGATGTGCTCCGGGTACTTGTATTTTGCTACCCGTTTACGGCTAAAAAAGGCCACGACAGACTCCAGCGACAGCGAATGGTGCGGAGGTTTTAGCACCACATACGCACACGATCTTTCGCCTAAACGATCGTCCGGCATTGCCACAACGCAGGCATCATGGATACGCGGATGCTGCAACAGAATATCCTCGACCTCGCGGCTACTGATATTTTCCCCACCGCGCACAATAATATCTTTCTTACGCCCGGTGATTTTGATGTATCCGGCCTCGTCCATTCGGCATAAATCGCCGCTGTAATACCAGCCGTCATTATCCAGTGCTCGGGCGGTCAGTTCAGGTTCATCAAGGTAGCCCATAAAAACATTGGGTCCGCGGGATGCCTCTTCTCCTTCCATACCCGCAGGCAACGTGTTACGTGCCTCATCGACGACTTTAATTTCCACGCCGGCTGCGGCATATCCGTCGGTGTTCATCATGCGGGAAAGCGAATCATCAAGATTGACTACCGCGTGCGGCGAGCTTTCTGTTGAACCATAGACGCTTAAAAGTTTAATGCCGAGCTGCTGACAATCGCGGGCTATTTTTTTCGGAATAGTGGTGCCGCCGCATAAGAAAAAGCGTAACGACGAGAGATCGTAGGGATGTTTTTCCACGCTACACAGCATGTCATAGACGAACGGTGTGGCGCCGAGTACGCAGGTACAGCGCTGTTGTACCAGCAATTCGAGACAGGCTTCGGGAGTGAAAATATCCAGCAGTACGCTGCGTGCACCAATTAAAAACGGTGCGGTCACGCCATGTAAAAAACCGGTAGCATGGCCAAGTGGCGCGGGCATTAAAAATACATCCAGCCAGGTGAGATTAAGACGGGCACAATAGGTGCGTTCACTGGCCAGGATGTTGTTGTGGGTCAGCATTACCCCTTTGGGCATCCCCTCTGTTCCGGAGGTAAACAGTACCGCAGCCAGTTCATCGGCATGTACACTAATGGGCTGAGTTAATGGTGGTGATAAAAGAAGCTGGCTGAGTGCCAGTGAGTCTGTCGCGGGGGCCAGCTTATCGACGGCAACAATCTGTTGCAGATGCGCCAGCTGGTTTTGCAAGGGCAGGATCAGATCCACTGGTCGGGTTTGCTTAAACAGCGTAGGTGCGAAAAAAATCTTTGCCTTGCATTTGTTCAGTACCCATACCAGCTCGGCTTCGCGCCAGGCAGGAAGTAGTGGTACGGAAACCGCCCCGGTTTTCAGACAGGCCAGATAGATAAGAGTAAATTCACACCAGCCGGGTAATTGAAAGGCGACGCGGTCACCTGGCTGGATTCCGCAGGCTAACAACCAGGTCGCCAGACGGCTGGCCGCACTGTCGAGCGCGGCGTAGGTGTATGAATCGCCGTGGTTATCGACCACAGCGATTTTGTCCGGCATTGCCTGGGTGGTCTGGCTCCAGTAATCACCCAGCGATGCATCCCCCCAAAATCCTTGTTGTCGATAAGCTTCCCGACGTTCGGCATTAAACGTTAATGTGACACTCATGAGTTATTCCCTGGATAATTTCGGTACACGTCCTGCCGGATAACAGATGTGCTGTATCCGGCGTACAACTGGCGATACGTGTTAGCCGTAACGGAAATCCACACCAAATGTCCCAACCGGGTATTCCCATTGTTCGAGGATAGTGGAACCGCACAGAACCCGGCAGGTACCACATTCCAGGCAGCCTGCGGAATCAAAATGGATATTTCCACTTTCGTCCTGCTTATACAGTCCAGCAGGACAGGCTTTCAGCAATTTGTGAAATTCTTTCATGTCAGGATGTTCGGCAAGGATGATGTGCGGATGCCCCTCATCGACATTGAATTTGTTAACGCCCAGTTTGACGTCAACATTTACGGTGTTGTCCTGACTCATAGCGCGGTTGCTCCCTTGATGCCATCTTTCAGTAGATTCATCAGCCCAATCTGCTTCGCATGGGACAAAATGGTCTTGCGAATTGGCTGGTTTGGGCTGCCATCAACGGTGAACATGTCGCTCATGATATCGGCCACCATGCGCGGATATTGGGTAAACAAACGGGGGTTTTCCATGAGCGCGGGGATCTTACGGAAATGCTGTAAATCACGCATCACACAACCCTGTTCAAGGGCGCGTTTGTAGTCCATCAGGCTGCTGGCGGAGAAATCCTGACGTTCTTTCGCTGCAATAGCGGTTTTGGCCGCAGCCTCTGCTGAAGCAATCGCTAAATCCATGCCGCGCACGGTGTAGCCCAGGTTCAGACAAAAACCGGCGGCGTCGCCGACGATCATCACACCGTCATCAACCAGCTTCGGTACCATCGCCAGACCGCCTTCCGGCACCATGTGCGCAGAATACTCCAGCAGCTCACCGCCGGCGATCAGTGGGCGAATAGTAGGGTGTTGTTTAAAATCTTCCAGCATTTGTGGAATGCTTTTTGTCGCATGCTCGATATCGCCCAGACCACATACCAGTCCCAGAGAGAGGGAGTCTTTGTTGGTGTACAGGAAACCCCCGCCCATCAGACCATGAGATGGCGAACCGGCAAACAACCAGGCGGCACCTTCATTTCCTGATAGATTAAAACGATCTGCAATGACTGCTGGTGGCAGGCCGATCAGCTCTTTTACGCCAACGGCATAATGCTGCGCCGCAGAGGTCGGTACCATTCCCAGTGAACGTCCCAGCATAGAATTGACGCCATCAGCCAGGATAACGATATTGGCTTCCAGGATATCGTCACCTGCCTGCACGCCAGTGACTTTGTTCCCTTCCCGAATCAGGGAATCGACGCGAACGCCCGGAATAAATTGAGCCCCGGCCTGTTCGGCCTTTTCCATCAACCAGGGATCAAGCCTGTTGCGCAATACGGTATATGAGTCCTGCGCCGGGCTATTGTCTTTTTCACGATGGAAATCGAGGGTGACGGCACTTTCTTCGGTAAGGAAAGAGATTTTTTCGCGGGTAACTATCCGTTCGACAGGGGCTTCCACTGCGAAGCCGGGCATAATGTGCTCAAGGCTATGTGTGTAGAGCCGTCCACCGGTCATATTTTTGCTGCCAGCACTGTTTCCGCGCTCAATAACCAGCACGTCCAGCCCTGCCTGGGCCATCACGTAACCCGCTACTGCACCCGCCACGCCAGCACCGACCACAATGGCATCAAATTTCTCATCTGACATGTTATTTGCTCCTTTCCCGCCGCGAGTGCAGCGGGATATGTGCGTTAAATGTGGCAGTTAGCGACTGAGCTGTTCGATAAGGGCCGGGACGACTTTGTAAATGTCACCAACCAGACCGTAATCGGCGTAGTTGAAGATAGGGGCTTTTTTATCTTTATTGATGGCGACTATAATCTTCGCGCCGTTCCCGCCGACCATATGTTGAATTTGTCCTGAGATGCCCAGTGTCAGGTACAAATCTGATTTCAACAGCACACCGGAAACGCCAATATAGCGCTCGCGCTCCATCCAGTTTTCACCTTCAGCAATAGGGCGTGAACAACCCACTTCGGCACCCAGAACGGCGGCAAGATTGCGTACCATCTGCAGATCGCTCTCGGCCACCAGGCCACGACCGACGCCAACCACGCGTTTGGCTTTGCTGAGATCCACGCTGCTGAGGGATTTGGCCCGACGTTCCTGACAAACAATTTCATGAAGTGGCGTGATATAAGGTGCTGAGACGACAGGACAAGTGTGCGCAGGATTTGCTTCTACTGGTTCAAACATGCCAGGGGCAAGCGTGATAATCGCCAGCGCGCTATTCAGTTTTTCTTTACCGAATGCCAGACCGCCATACATACGGTGTTCTGCAAACAGCGCACCGGCATCGAGAGTGACCGTTGTGGCGTCGTTTACCATCGCCGCATTGAGTTGAATGCTTAACCGCGCGCCCAGTGATTTTGCGCGTTTAGACGCAGGCATCAGCAATAGGCCGGTGTGCGTTTGCAGTAAGGCTGAGACAGTTTCGGCGTAGTTTTCAACACGCTGCAGTCCACTGGCGTGTTCGAGCACGATGATGTCATCGGCACCCAGCGTTTTAACCTGCTCGACCTGTTCGTTGCCCTGCACAATAAGGTGTACCTGCTCGCCCCACTGGCGGGCACCGGTCATTAATTCCGCATAGCGTTCTACGTTATCGCTAAACACCCATACGTTGGCTAATTTACTCATGATGATTGTTCTCCGTTGGGCTTAGTTCAGGGCTTTTTTCAGATGTTCGGCCAGTTCGGCAATGGCTTCTGCTGAGTCATTTTCCAAAATGATGTGCTTGCGTTCTGTCTGCGGTGGAACGCTAAGGCTGACTAATTCCGCTAGTGGTGACGCTGGCGTCCAGCCAATATCGCTGGCCTGCCATGGTGTGACGGGTTTTTTGCCGGCACCAAGAATGGCTTTCATTGATGGAATCCGCGGTGTATTGATATCTGAGGTCACGCAAATTACTGCCGGGAGCGACAGGTCAATGACTTCGACTTCATCTTCAAGGGTGCGCTCAACCAGAATGCGGTCGCCGCTACGTTGGATGTTGCTTACCGCGTTAATCACAGGAAGCTGTAGGAGCTCGCCTACCAGTAAACCGACCTGTTGTGCGTAGATATCGCCGGACCCTTCACCGAACAGCATCAGATCGAATTCAATGTTTTTAGCCGCACAAGCCAGTGCCTGGGCAGTATCGCGCGGCAGCGCATGTTCCAGTTGTGGGTCCTGCACCATAAACAGGCTATCCGGACCGCGGGATAGCACGTCTTTACGTACTTTAGAATTTTGCAACAAGGAGCCGCCCACCGTTAAGGCGACAATCTCATCGCCTTCAGCGGTAAGTTGTGTGGCGGCTTCGATCGCATTCAGATCAAATTGACTGATTTTGGCATCGGCCCGATCAAAGTTAAGCGAGCGCTCTGGGGTAACAACAATGTCCTGTTCTTCAGGCACCAACTTAAAGCAGGTTATTATTTTCATGGCATCTCCAGTGAGTCACGTTCGGATGATGACGGTGCGCGTCATTATCGGCAGTAGGGAAAATTTGACTGAAAATAGTGTGCGGCAGAGAGGGGCCTGTTTTCGACGGGGCAATCTGTTTTCATTCCCAACAATCTTGCAGAAAAATGTGCAATGGGAATGCTCAGTTTTTAAACGAGGGGTAAATATTGTGTGCAGAAGATTACACCACGAAAACAAGAGTCGAGAGGGGAATTGAGAAAAGCATCATATTTTTAATCGATATCTGAGGGTATTTGTTTCTGATATGTAAATCGTTAATGTTGCGTTAATAACATTTATTATTTTCAATGAGGATAAAACGTAAATAACGCAGGCTAACAGCGTTCTTGAGCAAGAAGTGTCATCTTGCAGGCGGTGCAAATAATTTTGTTTCGCCTGGATAGAATATCGTTGTATAACGTAGTTAATCGTTTTCATTTAACACTATTAACTTTCCGCGTATTTACCATCTAAAGGTGGAGGCTGTCATGTATCAACGATGTTTTGATAATGCCATGGAAACCCTTTTTGAGCAGGGGAAGACCCCCAGATTTTCGCGATTCGTCATCAGTGATGATCCTAACTGGGAGTCTGGTCACCATGTGCATGACAATGAAACAGAGCTTATCTTTGTCAAAAAAGGTGTCGCGCGATTAATCATTGATTCTTCACTGTACGTCGCTCACGCCGGGGATATTGTAGTGATAGAACAAGGGCGGTTACATGCCGTCGCCTCGGATAGCAGCGCGCCTGCCACTACCTATACCTGTGCACTGTACGGTTTTCGTTTCAATGGCTGGCAGGATAACCAGTTGTTGCAGTTACATTCGTGTCCGGTCATTAGCGTCGGCCAGGGAAAGGAGGTTATTAAGAGTATTTTTAATGAACTGAGTATTATGATACCGCAGTGTAAAAATAATCTGTCATCCTCTGCTTATGATGCCTTTGCCTACGCATTAACCGTCTTGTATTACGAAAACTTTAAAAATGCTTATCGCTCGGAACAGGGGTATATTAAAAAAGACGTGTTAATTAAAGATGTTCTGGTGTATTTGAATAACAACTTTCGCGAAAAAATCACACTTGATCAGTTGTCTAAAAAATTTCGCGCCAGTGTGAGTTATATCTGTCATGAATTCACTAAAGAATATCGTATTTCGCCGATTAATTATGTTATTCAACGGCGGATGACGGAAGCAAAATTTTCGCTGACGAATACGGAAGCGTCGTTAGCGGAAATCTCGTGGCGGGTAGGGTATGAAAATGTTGATCACTTTGCCAAACTCTTTCAGCGACACGTAGGGTGTACTCCCAGCGATTATCGTAAGCAGTTTAAAAATAATCTCACTGAGCAGGAATGCCTGCAGCCGGAAGTCTGATTTTCTGTCGAAAGTCCGGATAGCGTTTATCCACTATCCGGATGACAGAACGGCTTACTTGTTTTGATAATCTTTCAGGATCTGACGTCCGGCGACGTAGATCATGATTTCATCGGTGCCACCGCCAATGCGTTCACAGCGTACATCACGCCAGAACCGGGATACACGGGCCTCATCGGTATAACCCAGACCACCCATTATCTGAATCGCGTCGTCGATAACTTCCATCGCTGTGCGCGCGCAGTACAGTTTTGCCAGCGCCGCACTGGTACGCAGTGATTGTTCCTGATCGGCCTGCCAGGCGACTTTCAATACCATATTACGCATGTTTTCGATTTTAACCGCCATCAGCGCCAGTTTTTCCTGGATCATCTGGTTATGGCCAATCGGTTTACCAAAGGCGATACGCTGATTGGCGTAACGAGCGGCATCCTCGAAAGCACATTCGGCAAAGCCGGTGCTGCGTGCTGCGTTTATCAGGCGCTCCATCTCGAAGTTGTACATCACGTTGAGGAAGCCCATACCCTCTTCGCCGACCATATCACTTTCGTCAACTTCAACGTCATCAAGATAGACTTCGCAGGTACTTAACATGTGCCAGCCGATTTTATGCAGCGGATTAACTTTGATGCCGGGTTTCTTCGAATCCACCCACCACAAGGTAAAGGCTTTCTTCGGATCTTTCGGCTCGGGATCGCGAGCCAGGACCAGCATATACGGGTATTCTTTGGCACCGGTAATAAAGGTTTTTTGCCCGTTAAGGTACACCTTGCCGTTTTTGCGGGTGTAGCTGGTGGTGGCGCTGTTGTTATCTGAGCCAGCTCCCGGTTCGGTTAACGCCAGCGCATAGGCCGGATCGCCCGTTTCCATGGTGCTTTCAGCTGTTTTACGTAGCTGCTCTGCGGAGCCAAAACGGCGCATACTGTGGATACACTGACCGTTAGTGATCAGAAAGGCAGGTGCACCACATTTTGAGACTTCCATCAGCGCCAGCATTTGCGTGACGTAATCTGCCGGAATGCCACCGAATTCTTCCGGAACGCCCAGCATCGAAATGCCGTTATCCGCAAGCGCGCGCATAAATTCTTTAGGGTAGGTGGAGGTTTGATCACAGGTGCGGAAATATTCTTCCGGGAAATTACTGGTGATCAGTTCCCGAATGCTGGCAAGCAGCAGCTCTTGTTCTTCAGTTAATGAAAAGTCCATCAGGATACTCCTTTTAATTGGCTGCGTCGGGCAAAACAAAACCCATCGTGGCATCGATAAATAATCTTTCGTCCATCAGTTTCAGGTCTGGAGAAATAACGGGAGTGAAATCCATTTTGTCCAAAATGTCTTCTTGTAAAGAAACTCCCGGGGCAATTTCCACTAAATGGAGACCATCTTCTTTTAACGTAAATACGGCGCGCTCGGTGATGTAACGCACATCCAGTCCACGTTCGAGGGCAATTTTCCCACTGAAGGTGATTTCAGGTAATTCGCTAACGAATTTCTTCACCCGACCTTCCTGCACGATATTCAATTTGCCGTCGGTAACATCTGTTTTCAGACTTCCGGCTGTCAGGGTGCCGCAGAAAATAATTTTCTTCGAGGTGGCGCTTATATCAATAAAACCGCCAGTGCCCATTATTTTGCCATTGAATTTATGCACACCGACGTTGCCGTGCTGATCGACTTCGGCGAAACTTAAATAGCACACGTCAAGCCCGCCACCGTGATAGAAGTCAAACTGGGAGGTCATATCCAGAATGGCGCGGGTGTTGACGTTGGCCCCAAAAGCAATGCCCTGCGAGGTAATACCACCGATTGGCCCGGTTTCAACCGTCAGTATGAAGTCATCGGCGCAGCCTTCTTCACGCGCGACGAGACCAATACCATCGGCAATTCCTACGCCAACGTTACCCACTGCACCTTTCCGCATTTCGAACAGCGCACGTCTGGCTACCAGTTTACGTTGGTTAAGCGGCAGGGCAGTTTGCAGGCTGTCATCAAGGACGAAATCGCCTGAAATAAAGCGGTTAACCGGCGCTCCGCCATACAGCTGAGTCTGTTCAGGATCGATAACGACGATATCCACCAGATAGCCAGGGATCCGCACTGCTTTAGGGTGCAATGTGGCTTTCTTGACCATTTTTTGTACCTGCATCATGACGATGCCGCCGTTGTTATGCACGGCCTGCGCAATGACCAGCGCATCGAGATACATCACTTCGTCTTCAAAGGTGGCGTAGCCTTCGCTGTCACAGGTGGTGGCGCGTATAAAGGCGATATTCGGCGCAATGGCTTTGTAGTAGAGATACTCTTTGTTATCAATTTCTACCAGTTTGATCAGATCTTCGGTGGTCACTTCATTGAGTTTGCCACCCTGTTGACGAGGATCGACAAACGTGCCAATGCCGATGTCACTCAAAATACCTGGCTGATGGGCCGCAGAGGCACGCAGAGTTTGAGTTAATACGCCTTGTGGATAGTTGTAGGCCGCAATTTTATTTTGTTCCGCGAGGTCGGATATCCGTGGAGATTGTCCCCAGTGGCCGCACAACGCCCATTTAACTAAACCTTCCTGTGCCAGTGGACTAATACCCCGGTCTGCGCGGTCGCCCAGTCCTGTTGGGCTAATTAGCGACAAATTACGTGGGGATTGGCTATTTTTATATTTCTCGGCCAGTGCATTAATTAATGTTGTAGCTTCAAGTATCCCACCGCCAGCGCCTAATACGCAGAGTGTGGCTTCATCAGGAATATAATCAATTGCGTCAGCTGCAGAGAGTACCGGTACCCGACCATCTAAACGTGTCGGTCTTGAAAGTTTCATATAAACTCCAGGTTATATTCGTGCGAATACCTATCGCTATATTCGATAATAGTGTTTTGCGTTGTTTGAAAATATTTAATCGTCTGCCAGATATTCGTGGTAAAACGAATATCTGGGGCAGGGCGTTATTTATTGCAAATTAATAATATTTGGCTATTAAGCCTGGTGTAATATTGTCAGAACGGTGCGTAGATCGGTTACGGAGATTTGTCCTGGGGCCGAGGCTTTTTTCACCGCACCAAACGTCGCCGCTGAGCCGAAGACTTCGCCGGACAGTCGAGAGATCACACCGGTTTTCGCCATTGACATGGTAATAATTGGGCGGTCGGCATAACGTTCCTGCATCTCCAGCGTTGCGCTAAGCAATGTCAGCACATCCGTTTTGCTTTGCGGCATCAACGCGATTTTAGGAATATCAGCACCAAGTTCCTGCATTTTACGCAGCCGCTGGACGATATCATCGGCCGCAGGTGTCTTGTGGAAATCATGGTTCGACATAATAACGAAGACATTTTTCGCGTGTGCATGCTCGACGGTTGTTTTAACCAGGTCATCACCGGTGAAAAGCTCCAGGTCGATCATATCCACCAGGCCGCTGTCCACTGCTGCGCGGTTTAATGCAATATAGTTTTCGATGGACAGTGCTTGTTCACCCCCTTCCTGTGCACTACGGAAGGTGAACAGCAACGGTTTATCAGCCATCACATCACGGATCGCGCGTGCGGCTTCCAGTACTGCGTCAATGGAAGCGACATCTGCGAAATGGTCAACACGCCATTCCAGGATGTCGAAATCCGCTTCGCGATAGGCCATTGCTTCGCTTTTTACCGTTGAGATGTCTTTACCCATCAGTGAGACAATGATCTTCGGCGCACCCTCGCCAATCACGAGGTTTCTTACGGTTACGGTTTTCATTGATTACCCTTTAACTATTCACAAATACTGCCCATCAGGCCGCAAACCCCATAACCTGTTTGACATACTCCAGCGGGAAATCTTTCCCGGTCCAGAGCTTGAACTGCTCAGCCCCTTGCCACAACAACATGCCGTAACCATCAATCGTTTTGCAACCGGCATGTTGTGCCTGTTGCAATAACTTGGTCATATGCGGGTTATACACACATTCTGTCACCAGCAGTTCCGGGCGAAGCAGGGAAACGTCGGTCACAATAGATTCGTTATCCAGCGGTTTCATGCCGACTTTCGTGCCGTTGGTCAAAATATCCGCGCTGGCCAGTGCCTCGGCAAAAGCCTGGCTATCGGCAAGGTCGATAACGGTGACAACGCAGTTGGTGTTTTCATTAACACGTTTGGCGAATGCCTGCGCCTTTTCAAAGAACTCATCTTTACGGTTAAAGATCTTAATTTCTTTGATGCCTTCAATGGCTGCTTGCGCGCCAATGGCTGTAGACGCACCGCCCGCGCCCAACAGTACCATGGTTTTACCTTTAATATCGAAGCCACTTTCTTTAATCGCGCGAATATGGCCGGTGCCGTCGGTGTTATAACCACGCAGGTAGCCATCATCATTAACGATAGTGTTGATGGCTCCAACCAGTTTGGCAGCAGGCGTTAATTCATCAACATATTCACAGGCCAACTGTTTATTGGGCATGGAAACCCCGGTGCCGCGCATTTTTAACGCTTTTAAACCGGCAATTGCATTAGCAAATGTTGAGTTATCGACTTCAAATGCCATGTATGTAAAAGGCAGACCCGCTTTTTCTAATGCTTTATTTTGCATTTCAGGGGACAGACTGTGTCTGATAGGGTAGGCCATCAGACCAATCAGTTCATATTTTGCAGTTACGTCCATTTGATACTCCTTCTAAACAATTTATTGAAAATAACGTTCGCCCAACCGCACATCATTTTTGGGGATATCAAATACGCGGTAATAGCGAATAAAGACGATGATGGCGGTGATGAATGCCAGCAGAGCAAATGCAAGGTCCAGCAAAATTATGTATTGCAGGCCGATGTTAGAAAGGTATCCGGTGATCAGTGGGATAATAAAGTTGGCTACACCCCCCATCATCATATAAACACTGGTGACTTTGGCTTTGCTCTTCGGGAAAAACTCTGACATCACCGAGACACCGAGCTGTAAAATACCGCCAGCAGCAGAGAAACCAATCAGAAACGATCCTGCGTTACAAACCAGCGGAGAGGGATACAAATAAATGACCGCAGCGGTAATGCTTGCCAGACCCGCGTTAAAAACGTTAGCCCAAATGGGGCGAACCATTTTCTTCAGGAGGGCTGCAAAGATGAATACGCAGACCAGCGATCCCATACTGTAGTAAGAGATGGTTTTTAAGGCGTCAGTTTCTGCCATGCCAGCAAATGCCATGGCATATTTCGGCATCCAGACCACGATGACATAAAAGGTTGAGAATGCGGCAACCCCAAACAGCACGGAGGCGACACCTTCCAACCAGACCAGGGGTTTACTGTTCATCTGTGGCAGATCTTTGGCGAGACCCGCGTCCACCATCTGGCTGGGAAAGCGACTTTTTAACAGCATCAGAGTGATGACCACGAACAGTATACCCGGGATGATGACCGCATAGCCGTACCACACATGGTTGAGCAGCATGGTACTGACGATGATGGGGTAAATCATCTGGCCAAACGACACCATGGCTTTAACCAGAATAACCGCCGAGCCGGATGCTTTGGGGAAACATTCCATTAACGCCGGATAACCGCCGGTATCCAGCGCTGAATTTGCTACGCCAACGCATACAGCCAGAATAAAGGCAATCATCAGATTGGGGCTGGCGGGAATACCGAAGAAGAATAGCATATAGAGAATAACGCCTAACAGAATGATAGCCCGACGACCGAACTTATCTGAGAGAACGCCAAAGAATAAAATGCTGACCAGTCGACCAAGACCAATGCCGGAAATTAGATAGGCAATCCCTGCATTATCGGTTGAAAACTTTTCAGCAAGGGATGTCATATTTTGTGCCAGTGTGATGACGCTAATGCCGTGTAAGAAATAACTTAAATAAATACAGGTTATCGCCAGAAGAAATGGCGTGTTATAGGTCTTTTTTTGAGACATTTTTTCACAACTCCTTGCGGATTTTAAAATTATTCTGTGCTCGTCGGTGTAGTTTAAATTCGGCGACCTTGTGATTAATATACCGGGCAGTAGTTATTGTACCTACATAGCATGGCGTTTAAGTTACCAGGTATATTGCATATCAAACTGTGAAACCTAATTCGCCAGACCGACGTTTTGCCGTTATTTTAAAAATACGTCCAATTATTTTGCAGAAGAGGGGAACAATATTGCATCTGCGCTATTGCGCGAGTGGTGCCGTGTTTAACTGATGCTTTGCTGCAAGCCGACTACGATAGCCAATAAACAGTGCCAGCAGGAAGCCGAGCGCAGCAATGCCCGCATCAAACCACATGATGTGAGCAATGCTGGTTTCGGAGAGCCTGGCGGTAATCAGTGGGATCGTGAAGGTCGCGATACTGCCCGCGCTGTAGTAAATACCGGTAGCTTTACCTTTCGCATGCGGAAAGCGAGCGGCCATTAGCGTTAGACCGATTTGCACGACGCCCCCGGCTGAAGAGAACCCGATGACAAAGGCGAATGTAATCACGACCCAGGTCGTTGGATGCAGGCAAACCGCCAGCAGCGCGACAAAGGAGGTAAAGGTGTACAGCATCAACAGAGATGTTGCACGACCCGCTTTTCTCGCCAGGGGAGCAGTAATGAATACGCACAGCAGCGAACCACAGGTGTAAATACTTAACAGCTTGATAGATAACGTATACGGCATGCCGGCGACAAACTGACCATACTGTGCCAACCACTGGCTAACCAGATAAAATGTGGCCATCGAGATATAGCCATACAAAGTGTAACTTCCCAGATCGAGAAGGGAACAACGGCGCTCTGGTTGAACAGGTTCCTGTAAAACGGATGATGGCGTGATGGAATGCTTCGGACCTGGGGGCGAAGGGAAACGGCAGCGAAACAAAAATATGCCGTTGACCGCCATAATTCCTGCCGCCAGCAAGAAGGACCAGCCAAACCAGAGTTCAGCCCACACCAGCAGGCTGATAACCATCGGCAACAGAAACTGGCCGCTGGACACAAAGGCTTTAATCAGGATATTGGCGGTGCCGGGCGAGCGGGGGAAGGCTTCCATCAGGCTTGGGTAGGTTCCGGCATCAAGAAAACTGTTTGCCATTCCCGCTAAAAAACCAAAGGCATAGGCAACCACAATGCTGTGAGTATTGATGATGCCAAAAAAGAAGATGAGGTAGCAGATCATGCCCAAAATGATAAACGGTCTGCGGCCATAGCGATCGGAGAGCATGCCTGCAACGAATAAGACGCTTAACCGACCGATACCAAGGGAGGAGATGACAATCGAGACCCCCGCTGCATTGGTTTGCCACTGCTGTTCAAGTGAGGACATATTGAGGGACATTAGAATGACCCCCATACCGTGAACCAGGTAATTAAGGTACAGCCCTATCGCAGTGGAGAAATAGGTGTTTTTCATAATGTGTTACTCAGCGAAGAGGCTAAATGGATGTTGTGTTCTGTGTCGCGTAGGGCGTATTAGCCCAAATAGTATGCAGACTGCGCGTGAGCGAGGGCATCATGCCGGGTGCCAGTGTTGCAACGTAGTGGTGATGTTTTATAACCGCTTAACACAAACGCTCAAGGTTGTGTGCATAGAGTTCCACAGCAGCCGATTGATAGATTTTCCAGTCGAGAAAATTGTCGTGACTATAAACTGCCTGAAAAGAAACCAGATCGGGGAAAAAACGCATCGTGTTATTACCGATACGATTATTAATTTTTTCGATGATCGCGTTAATTCTTAACTTTCTCTTTGCTTTCATTTCCGTACAAATGCGCGCGATGTTTTCCGGGATTTCTTTTTCCCCGCTTTCCCATTGTTGCCAGGCGACAATGTCGCCATCACACGCGATATACGCGGCGCTTTCTTCCACCGTCATAGCAAAAATATGGCGGATAGCCTGCAATTCTAATGCGTTCATTATTTGATCACTTCATAAAAGACGGTGGAGTAGTAATAACATTACTGTGGATATTTCGGCTTGAAGAGAGTCACAGTATCTTGTGCAATATTATTTGTTATTAATCTGTGAAGTCGGTGCATTTGGTGTGAGAGTGAAATAAAGCAATTGGCTAGCCAATGTGATGGAGGTCGTTAGGGGGGCGTGCAGGATAAAAAAAAGCCCATCGTGGGAGATGGGCAAAGACTACACACAGCAATTCGTTATTTCACTCAGGGGATTTCCATGCTTATAAATCAATGTGTTGATCTAAAGCCTTGGGGTAATAGTAGGCATGCCGGTTTTTCACGTCGATCAGATTCATCTCAATAGTTTAAAAACTGTAAAGAATTTGCGACATAAATGAGTATTCACACAGGGCTGGCGTGGGGTTTGGTTCGGGGAACTGTGAGGTGATGATAAGCAACATTAAACAATCAGGCGGCAATGTTGCCGCCTGATGCTGTATTACTTGTTGCTTTCGATTTCAGCGATTTCTTCGAGGATTTGATCCGGGTCGGTGCCCGGCGCAGGGGCTTCGTTGACCCATGCGGAGAACAGGCGCCATGAAACAGCCAGCACCACTGGGCCGATAAACAGACCAATCATACCGAATGCAATCAACCCACCGATAACCCCGGAAAGAATGAGGATCAATGGCAAATCAGCACCCATACGAATCAACATGGGACGAATAACGTTATCCAGTGTTCCGACCACGCCGCTCCACACAAGTAGCACCGTGCCCCAGGTAGAGTCACCTGTCCAGTAAAGCCAGATAATGGCAGGAACCAGTACCGGTAAAGGCCCCAGTTGCACCAGACAGGAGAGGATCATCAACACCGCCAGTAGCGTAGCGTAAGGTACCCCCGTTACCGCCAGACCAATGCCACCGAGGACGGCCTGCACCAGCGCAGTGACGACCACGCCTAATGCAACCGCACGAATGGCCTGTGCTGCCAGCAGGATTGCAGCGTCACCGCGTTTCGATGCAAGGCGGCAGGCGAAGTGGCGAATACCCAGCGCCACCTGCTCACCGCGCCAGTACAGCAGGGCGCTGAATAGCAACATCAAGCCACAGTGCATCATAAAGCGGCCAATATGCGCGGCCTGACCAACAAACCAGGTGGTTGTGGTACCGATATAGGGACGAACCTTAGCCATGATAGCCGAACCGCCCATATCCAACAGGCTGTGCCATGCGCCATAGAGTTTGGCACCCACCAGAGGAATACTGTTTAGCCACGCCAGGTCCGGCAGCGTCATATCGCCGGCGGTAACGGCATGAATCAGAGGACCACTGCCATCAACGATGCTGTTGACCAACAGAGCGATAGGAATAATGAATAACATAACTAACAACAGGGTCATCACCAGCACGGCCAGCGAACGGCGTCCCCACAGCAATTTTTGTATACGTATCAGGATGGGCCAGGTCGCAATGACCACCGTACCTGCCCAGGCAAAACCGAGGATAAAGGGTTGCACAATCCAGAGACAGGCCACAATCATGATGGCTAAAAACAGCACCGATAGTAGCACTTGTGCAATATCCCTGGGCTGACGGAAATTTACCATAAATACTTTTCACCTTTGTCTTTGCGTCAGAACGTTGACGCGACGTGAACACGTTAATCACACTCTATAATGATGAGCAATTTCAGCGGTTTTGAACAGGCGGATTCTGCCTGTAAATCTGCTGAGCGTATTAGAAAAAAATGTGATACAACAAACAAAGCAACACGCAAACGATTAAATTCACAACACAGACCGCAGGAAAGGGTCACTATAATGATTCCACAAATTTCTCAGGCGCCAGGTGTCGTTCAACTGGTGCTCAATTTTTTGCAGGCGCTGGAGCAGCAAGGGTTCACAGGCGATACGGCAACGAGCTATGCCGATCGTCTGACAATGTCGACGGATAACAGCATCTATCAACTTCTGCCTGATGCCGTGGTTTTCCCTCGTTCGACGGCTGATGTGGCGCTTATCGCCCGTCTGGCGTCAGAACCGCTCTTTTCGTCGTTGATTTTTACCCCTCGCGGCGGCGGCACTGGCACCAACGGTCAGGCGCTTAATCAGGGCATTATTGTTGATATGTCCCGTTACATGAGCCGCATCATCGAAATCAATCCTCAGGAAGGTTGGGTGCGGGTAGAGGCGGGGGTGATAAAAGATCAGCTTAACCAATATCTGAAACCCTACGGCTATTTCTTTGCGCCTGAATTGTCCACCAGTAATCGGGCGACGTTGGGGGGAATGATTAACACCGACGCTTCCGGGCAAGGTTCGCTGGTCTATGGTAAAACGTCCGATCACGTGCTGGGTATTCGCGCGGTATTGATGGGCGGGGATATTCTCGATACTCAGCCGATGCCGGTGGAGTTTGCAGAAATGCTCGGTAAAAATAATACGGCGATTGGGCGTATCTATAAAACGGTTTATGAACGGTGCCGTGAGAATCGGCAGTTGATCATTGACAAGTTTCCAAAGCTCAATCGTTTTTTAACCGGCTACGACCTGCGGCATGTCTTCAATGATGAGATGACCGAGTTTGATTTAACCCGCATCCTTACGGGGTCTGAAGGTACGCTGGCATTTATCACTGAAGCCCGCCTTGATATCACGCCGCTGCCTAAAGTTCGGCGACTGGTCAACGTCAAATACGATTCGTTTGACTCTGCATTGCGTAATGCGCCGGTGATGGTGGAAGCGCGTGCGCTGTCGGTCGAAACCGTCGATTCCAAAGTGCTTAATCTGGCACGTGAAGATATTGTCTGGCACTCCGTCAGCGAATTGATCACCGATGTCCCGGATAAAACGATGCTCGGGCTGAATATCGTCGAGTTTGCTGGTGACGATGAAGCATTAATTGATTCGCAGGTCAGTGCGCTGTGTGAACGCCTGGACGGGCTAATTGCCCGACAGGAAGCCGGTGTGATTGGCTGGCAACTGTGTACCGAACTGGCCGGTGTCGAGCGCATCTACGCCATGCGGAAAAAGGCCGTTGGCCTGCTGGGTAATGCCAAAGGCTCTGCGAAGCCGATTCCGTTTGCCGAAGATACCTGCGTACCGCCGGAACACCTGGCCGACTATATTGCCGAGTTCCGTGCGCTACTCGATAGTCATGGCTTGAGCTATGGCATGTTTGGTCACGTGGATGCCGGGGTACTGCACGTTAGACCCGCGCTGGATATGTGCGATCCGCAACAAGAAGTGCTGATGAAACGCATCTCTGATGATGTGGTGGCGCTGACGGCAAAATACGGTGGTCTGCTGTGGGGCGAACACGGGAAAGGTTTCCGTGCTGAATACAGCCCGGCGTTCTTTGGCGAGGAACTGTATCGCGAACTGCGCAAAGTGAAGTCGGCGTTTGATCCGCAAAACCGGCTCAATCCGGGGAAAATTTGCCCTCCGGAAGCCATCGATGCGCCAATGATGAAAGTGGATGCGGTTAAACGTGGGACTTACGATCGTCAGATCCCGCTGGCCGTTCGACAGGAGTGGCGTGGGGCAATGGAGTGTAACGGCAACGGGTTATGCTTTAACTTCGATGCGAAAAGCCCGATGTGTCCGTCGATGAAAATTAGCCTCAATCGCATTCACTCACCAAAAGGGCGGGCAACGCTGGTACGGGAATGGTTGCGTCTGTTGGCCGATCGTGGGATCGACCCCGTAAAACTGGAAAAAGAGTTGCCAGAAAAACGTGCCAGTTTACGTACACTCATCGCCCGAACCCGGAACAGCTGGCATGCACGTAAGGGCGAATATGATTTCTCGCATGAAGTGAAAGAGGCGATGTCTGGGTGTTTGGCATGTAAAGCGTGTTCTACGCAGTGCCCGATAAAAATTGACGTCCCGGAGTTCCGCTCGCGCTTCCTGCAGTTGTATCACACGCGCTATCTGCGCCCGCTCCGCGATCACATGGTAGCAACCGTTGAGAGTTATGCACCGCTAATGGCGCGCGCACCTAAAACGTTCAACTTTTTCATCAATCAACCGTTGGTACGTAATCTGGCTAAAAAACACATCGGCATGGTGGATTTGCCGCTGTTGTCTGCGCCATCATTACAACGACAACTGGTCGGGCATCGTTCGGCCAATATGACGCTGGAACAGCTTGAAGTTCTCAGCCAGGAGCAAAAAGCACGTACGGTGCTGGTGGTGCAGGACCCTTTCACCAGCTATTACGATGCACAGGTAGTGGCTGATTTCATCCGCCTGGTAGAAAAATTGGGTTTACAGCCGGTGCTGTTGCCATTCTCGCCTAACGGCAAAGCGCAGCATATAAAGGGCTTTTTAAACCGGTTTGCGAAAACGGCGAAAAAGACCGCTGAATTCCTCAACCGGGTGGCAAAGCTGAATATCCCGATGGTCGGTGTCGATCCGGCGCTGGTGCTATGTTATCGCGATGAATACAAGCTGGCGCTCGGCGAGCAGCGCGGTGATTTCCATGTCTTACTGGTCAATGAATGGCTATCGGCTGTACTGGCATCACAACCGCCGGTCGCTATTGGTGGTGAACCGTGGTACTTCTTCGGACACTGTACCGAAGTGACCGCTCTGCCGGGAGCGCCTGCGCAGTGGGCCACGATTTTTGCCCGGTTTGGGGCCAAACTGGAAAATGTCAGCGTGGGGTGCTGCGGGATGGCGGGTACGTATGGCCATGAAGTGAAGAATCACCAGAACTCTTTAGGGATCTATGAGTTATCATGGCACCAGGCAATGCAACGATTGCCGCGTAATCGTTGTCTGGCTGCCGGGTATTCATGTCGCAGCCAGGTTAAACGCGTAGAAGGCACGGGCGTTCGCCACCCATTACAGGCATTACTGGAGATTATAGGATGATCTGGAAACGTGAAGTCACACTTGAGGCGCTCAACGCCATGGGTGAAGGAAATATGGTAGGGCTGCTCGATATTCGTTTTGTGCATATCGGCGACACGACTCTGGAAGCCACAATGCCCGTGGACCATCGCACCAAACAGCCCTTTGGTTTACTTCACGGCGGGGCGTCTGTCGTACTGGCTGAAAGCATTGGCTCGGTGGCTGGGTATCTGTGTACGCAGGGCGATCAGAAAGTGGTGGGCCTTGAGATTAACGCCAACCACGTTCGTTCTGCACGTGAAGGGCTTGTCAGAGGGGTGTGCAGCCCTGTGCATACCGGTTCACGTCATCAGGTGTGGCAAATCGAAATCTTCGATGAGCAGGGCCGGTTATGCTGCACCTCGCGACTGACGACTGCTATTTTGTGATGCATGTTGAGTTTGGTCATTATCTGCGCAGGTAATGGTGTTATACTGTGCAGGTTCTGAACACAAGCGAGGATGATATGTCTACCCAATTAGACCCGGCCCAACTGGCAATAGAATTTTTACGTCGTGATAAAACCGATCTTTCACCGGCTCAGTACCTGAAAAGACTGAAACAATTAGAGCTGGAGTTTGCCGATTTATTAACGCTCTCTTCGACTGAACTGAAAGAAGAGATCTATTTTGCCTGGCGCCTGGGCGTTCATTGATTCCGGTATGCCTGTCGTAATAAAAACCCCGACACATGTTCGGGGTTATTTTTTGCCTTACATCTTGTTTACCACTTCATCTCACCGGTATTCACTTTTGCACTCAGTTCCAGAGAGCTTTCGTCTGCAAGGCCAGGCCATGCTGCGGTCATTGTTTTTATCACGTAGGCTGAACCTTTTTTCGCGCCCAACGCCTGTTCAAACGACTGAAGGTAATCCTGGGTGAAGCGAATTGCCTTATCACCCGCCGGGCGTTCACCAATATAATGACCTGGAACCACCTGGGCAGGATGTAATTGCTGCATTTCGCTCAGCACGTTACGCCATGCCATACGCTCTGCCGATGACTGCGTGTCCGCAGTCCAGACATGAATACCTGAAGCGATACCGGTTCCGCCAATGATGGCGCGGTTCGCAGGGATCCAGACATATGCCGCATAGTCATTAGGCTGACGTAATTCCAGCGTTTCGCCATCAACCGTAAAGCGAGTTTGTGTGGTGGCCTGCGGTACAGTGAGCGAAGTGGGTGCACCGTCTTTCATCTGTGGGCCCCAGAACTGTAATTTGGCTTCTTTGGTGGCACGAATATGATCCACCACGTGCGGCGTAGCCAGCACGTTGACACCGGGGAAGGCTTTGACGAGTGGCTCAAGGCCAAAATAGAAATCCGGATCGCCAGACGTGATCACAATGGCTTTCAGCGTCTTACCGCTGGAGCGAATCATTTGCACCAGCTTTTCACCGTCTTTGGTGCTGAATTGGGCATCAAACAAAATAGCTTCTTTCGGGCCGGACACCAGCGTAGAAGAGACCGGGAAAATAGCCTTTTCCTGCGGATTATAGACATCCAGCTGTAGTGGAGCGGCAAATGCCGAAGAGGCAAACAGGGGGAGCAGCATAGCCAGCGTATTGATTTTCATAATGGGTAACCTTGTGCAGGAAATTGTATTTTGATCGTTCCCGTATTTTAAGGAAATTCGGATCTGTTAGAATTCCCTTATCAGGACATGCTGAGTTTCATAAAACGATCGGATGGGATGCAATGGACAGAGTTATGGCGGCAACAGTTTTTAACCATATCTGTGATTTAGGCAGTTTGAGTGCCGCCGCGCGTGCGCTGGGGCTTTCCCGACCGATGGTCAGTCGCTATCTGGACGAAATGGAAAAGTGGGCCGGGGCGCGGCTTATCCATCGTTCGTCACGACGGTTGACAATCACACCTGCCGGCGAAGAAGCGTTGGTGAAAACCCGCACCCTGGCACAGCTTTCGCGAGATATCGGTGCCGCCGGACTCGCGCAAACCCCCTCGGGCACGCTACGGGTGGCGTGTGCACATTTTACTGCCATACATATTCTGGCGCCGGTGCTACCCGCGTTTCTCGCGCGCTATCCTGAACTCCGCATTGAAGTTGAGATCAACAATCAACCGGTAAGCCTGGTTGGGGAGCGTATCGATGTGGCGATCCGCATCACGGAAAATCCCGAACCCGGAACGATTGCCCGGCGCTTAGGGGATTGTGAGTCGGTGTTATGTGCTTCTGTGGATTACCTTAACCAACATGGCATCCCAAAAACCGTCGACGATCTTGCGCAGCATAATTGCCTTTATTACAGCGGATTCGCCGGAAAGTCATGGCATTTTCTGGATGCGCAAGGGCAAGCCGTCACTGTGGCTATTAAAGGTAATTTAAGCGCCGGTATCTCGTCACTGCTATGTGAATCCGCCCTGGCGGGGATGGGGATTGCGTTGGTACCTGAGCAGGAGGCGAGAGAAGGGCTGGTGCAAGGGAGATTAATACGACTTCTACCGCAACTACAGCCTAAACGCCTGCCAATTTATGGTTTATATCTTTCCCGTGATCACCAGCCTGCGGGGCTGCGACTGTTGCTGGACGCACTGAATGAGACTCAGCGCTAACTATGTGATTGAATTTGTTTGTAAAATAGTCAAAGCGCAATTTGTGTTAAAAAAAATTTATTAGTGTATGAGATTGTTCTTATCGCCCCTTCAAGAGCTAAGCCATTGTGAGTGCCGGAGATAAGCGCCGGATGGGGCCGGAACCCTTAAGTCTGCCAGCAAGCAGACTTAAGGGTTTTTTATGGCCCACATGCTTTTGAACCGCATAGTCCCCGTAGTCATCCCCACCTATCTCTTAAATAGACATTAATTATGTAAGTTGAATGTATTATGCTGAATCTAAACAACTTTTTTAATCGACCATTAGCTTTGGGGCGCGATGGGGGCATTGCTGTTGGTAACTTCGGATACGCAATGGCTGATGCCGTAAAGGTGATTGATGGAGTTCTGGAGTCGATAGTCCGTGAACAAGTACGCCGTGAACATGCAGCATGGTCACAGGCTACTTTCGGCGATGTCGGTCCAGTTGGTCTGCTGAAGCACCTTTCCAAAGAAGCGCTCGAGGCTGCTGCTGAACCAGGCGACCTTAGCGAATGGGCTGACATGCACTTCTTGTTATGGGATGCGCAACGTCGTGCCGGTATCAGTGACGAGCAGATTACCCTGGCGATGGAAGAAAAGTTGGCGGTGAATATGGCGCGCCATTGGCCGGAGCCGAAAGACGGAGAACCACGGCTGCACATCAAAGCGGATCAACAGCAGGAGCACAAGTGATGGGTCAGCTACTGCAATAGGCCACCAACAGAGTTATCGAGCTGGAAAACCTCCCACTGGCTGATGTTCCTGAAACCGTCGGTCCAGCGGAAGTCAGCATATGTTTTAGCTATTAAGCTTCAATACAACGTGATGGCAGCAATATTCGCTATGTAATTGCAAATATTTCGAAAGTGATTCTTGTTCTTCTACTTTAATAGCACATAATCCTACACTCTCCAGATAATAAGAATACTTATTGTTACCATTCAACTTTTTGTGACACTCAAAGATTAAATCAGATACACTTTCGGCAGATAAATTAATAGCTGGAAACATTTTGCAAGGGCGCATACGAACTAATCACATAGCCGCATGGCTGGCGCTGATTGCTGTCGCCATGCTGTTCGTTGCACCGGCCATCTCCAGAACGATAGCCCACCGGACAGGTTGCCAGCACATCACGCATGCTATGCCAGGGACCATGTCAGGGATACACCATGACATGGCGATGTCTGCGGTCTGTGAACCGTCTTCGCTGATGGATCAGCAGATGATGTCTGGTAAGGCTATGTCTCCGATGGAAGAGATTGCCTGCGGTTATTGTCAGCTACTTGTACAACTACCGTTTATTCAGTTTGCGCTTGTAGTTTTGTTGTGGTTACTCCTGCTTTTTGTCCTTCGCTTCTCATTAATTCCGCTTAACTGCGTCACGCTCTTTCAACCCTGGGCACCACAGCGTGCTCGTGCCCCACCTGCTGTATTTCAGTCTTCGTTTTAAACAACAAAATAGTAAGTCAGTAACGTCATGCTCATTTTTTAAGGGCAGATTTTGTTACACCTGAAAAACAGTAAGGTACTTTATGAACCCCCACTATTTTGTACGTACGCCACTTGCTTCTCTTGTCCTGCTGGCGTTGATGTCAGACGCTACTTTTGCAGAAGAAAAGCACGACCATTCTCAGATAGAGAATGATTCTGTGATGATTGTAACTGCGCCAGTTTCCACTCCGCTCGAAATTGTGACCTCGCCCAAAATACCCCGTCAGCCAGTTCCGGCAAGCGACGGCTCGGATTATCTGAAAACTATTCCTGGGTTCTCACAGATACGTAACGGTGGAACCAACGGTGATCCTGTGTTTCGTGGCATGTTTGGCTCTCGTCTTAGAATTCTGACTGATAATGGTGAAATGCTTGGTGCTTGTCCGGCACGCATGGATGCACCAAGCTCCTATATTTCTCCTGAAAGCTTTGATGTATTAACTCTGATTAAAGGCCCACAAACTGTGCTCTGGGGGTCTGGAAACTCGGCGGGAACTATCCGTTTTGATCGTGAACAGCCACGCTTTGAAAAGGCGGGGGGGCAGGGTACTGCCAGTCTTCTTGCTGCGTCAAACAATCGCTGGGATGAAAATGCAGATGTCAGTCTGGGCGGAGAGGAGGGATATCTTCGCCTCATTGGCAATAAGTCACGTTCGGATGACTACAAGGATGGAAATGGAGACCGCGTGCCCTCCAGATGGGATAAGTGGAATGGCGATATGGCTATAGGCTGGACACCAGACAAAGACACACTTCTCGAGCTTACTGCAGGTAAAGGCGATGGTGAAGCAAGCTATGCTGGTCGCGGTATGGATGGTTCGCAGTTTAAGAGGGAAAGCTTAGGAATGCGCTTTGAAAAATCCGGTATTGGCGAGGTATTCGATAAGTTTGAGGCAAATGTATATTACAACTATGCAGATCATACTATGGATAACTATTCCCTGCGCTCTCCGGGCAGTAGTATGTCAGGGGGGATGTCAGGTGATGAGATGGGAGATGCTATGGGTTCCTCAATGGACTCAGCAATGGACTCAGACTCTTCGATGAATATGAGTATGCCAATGGCGATGGAGGTTGACCGTCGCACTGTTGGTGGAAGAATGATGGGAACCTTCCTTTTCTCAGATTTTGAGCTTCGCAGTGGCGCAGATACACAACTTAGTACACACCGTAATAA
Source organism: Citrobacter sp. Cu233 (assembly GCF_030332225.1). Taxonomy (GTDB): domain Bacteria; phylum Pseudomonadota; class Gammaproteobacteria; order Enterobacterales; family Enterobacteriaceae; genus Citrobacter. Next base: position 1,350 of record NZ_JAOWIF010000037.1, on the reverse strand, counting down.
AATTGATGATCGCTGGAATAAAGACGCCCGTTTCCACGATTACGGTCTTTTCAGCGAACTGACCTGGAGTGTAACAGAGCAGAACAAGGTGAAGGGGGGCGCACGTCTCGATCGCGTTCTGGTTGATAATTACACTGATGTGGGTTCAGCAAAACGGACTGATACATTACCGGCCGGTTTTGTTCGCTTCGAACATAATATGGCTGACATACCGGTTATGTTTTATGCAGGGATAGGCTACACGGAGCGTTTCCCCGATTACTGGGAGCTTTTTTCGCCGACTTATGGGCCTGGAGGTTCTGGTGATGCCTTCGATAAACTCAAAACGGAAAAAACAACTCAGATTGATATAGGCGCTCAGTACAACGGTGAACGTATAAACACTTGGGTCTCCGCTTATATTGGTCGTGTAAATGATTTTATTCTGTTCCGCTATGATCCTGATAATGCATCTATCAGCCAGGTTGATAACGTCAATGCAACCATTATGGGGGGGGAGGCAGGTATTGCATATAAATGGTCAGACTCATGGAAAACGGATGCCAGCCTTGCTTATTCCTGGGGGGAAAATACATCCAACCATCAGCCTTTACCACAGACGCCACCGCTTGAAGTCCGTCTGGGGCTGACCTGGGAACGGGGCGACTGGAGCAGTACTGGCCTTTTGCGTCTTGTTAGCAGTCAGAACCGTGTTGCTATTAACGAAGGCAACGTCGTTGGTAAAGATTTTAATAGTAGTCCTGGTTTTGCTGTGTTTTCGGCGAATGCTGCATACAAAGTTAATAAGTACGTTAAAATTAGCGCCGGCGTTGATAACTTGTTTGACAAAACGTACAGCGAACACCTGAATCTTGCTGGAAACAGCAGCTTCGGTTATTCATCAAACACATCAGTTAATGAATCGGGCAGAACCTTTTGGGGTAAAATTAATCTCACTTTTTAATGACATTTTTGCATGGCAGTAAAAGTGCTACTTATGTTTTGCCTTGATAACTATATGTACTGCTCCAGCGTTTATCGGAGCAGTATTATATTATTGACCAGGACTTCCGTAGTGTGAAGTATGCGAAAGGCTAGTCGGTAGCCTGTTGCGGTAAAGTGGTTTCGCCGCTCTTCGCTGAAGCTCTGGTGCGTGCTAATTTGCCGGAGCTTTGTCAGCAGAAACAAATAGCGGCTTAATAAAAAATTTCTAATTCAACCCGCTACGGCAGGTTTTCTTTTTCGCTTCATCAATTCCTGCTACGATTCCCTGTCTTTTACTGATGGGATAGGGATATGAAGAAAGTTCTTGTTGTTTTATTGGTGTCACTTTTCTCACTGACAGCAACGGCAGCAAACAAGCCATGCTCA
>NZ_JAOWIF010000003.1 GCF_030332225.1 Citrobacter sp. Cu233 | reverse complement strand
GGGTGTACTGACACTGACTCATCAAAAATATCTGTTTCATCCGTCTTCTGTCAGCTCCGGAGGAGCCTGTTCATTCTGTTTTCTCGATAACATCCACTGACGTAGTTTCTGGAATTTTGTCAGTGGCCTGAATGGCTGTTTTGCTACAGGGGCAACAGGCTCCGACAGAAAATCCAGTTTTGCTCCTGAACTGGCCGGAATTTTCTGTGGCTCCTGCACATCCAGGATCCGCAGGGCGCGTCTTCGTCCCGTTGTCGGTTCGTTCTGTATGAAGCGCCTGCTGCAGATATGGTTTCGTTCCTCGTGCTCAATGTAATGCAGAATATCTTTTGCTGTTCGCTGGGGAATATGAAATTCCCGGCTGACCAGCTCCACTGTCAGTAACCTGCCGGTTCGCATCCCCCAGAAGGCCACGATGATATACAGTGGCTGAGCCTGTAGATCCAGAACACACTCGGGACAGAAAAAAGGTCTCTTTTTTCGGCTGCGTCTCTCAGGCATACCCGCCACCTGAATATCTCTCCGTCTGAAGTATGAAATACGAAGCACTGACA
>NZ_JAOWIF010000036.1 GCF_030332225.1 Citrobacter sp. Cu233 | reverse complement strand
AAGCCCATCCTGACGGATGGGCTTTTTTTCGTCTGCGAGGGGTGAAAACAGGCGGATGCGGCGTGCTGCCTTATCCGGCCTACAACTGCAACACTATCGGGTACAAAGCAACACCTCACTCTTCCATAAAACAAGCCATCCTGCGGCATATGCGGTAAACTAAGCGCGATTTTGCATCAGGAAAGCGTCTATGAATCACTCCCTTAAAGCCTGGAACACCTTCGGCATTGACCAGTCTGCCAACGAGATTGTTTGTGCTGAAAATGAGCAACAACTATTGAACGCCTGGCAAGCTGCCAAAGCATTAAACCATCCGGTACTGATTCTGGGTGAGGGGAGTAACGTCCTGTTCCTCGATAATTTCCATGGTACGGTGATCGTCAACCGTATCAAAGGTATAGAGATTACAGAGAAGCCTGACGCGTGGTATCTACACGTTGGGGCTGGTGAGAACTGGCATCATCTGGTACAGCATACATTGCAGCTTGGCATGCCTGGACTGGAAAACCTGGCGCTTATTCCCGGCTGTGTTGGCTCATCGCCAATCCAGAACATTGGTGCTTATGGTGTGGAACTTCAGCGTGTTTGCGAATATGTGGACTGCATTGAACTGGCGACCGGTAAGCATCTGCGTGTAAGTGCTGCAGAATGTCGTTTCGGTTATCGTGACAGTATCTTTAAGCATGAGTATCAGGATCGCGTCGCGATTGTAGCCGTCGGTCTGCGTTTGTCTAAACAGTGGCAGCCCGTACTGACATACGGCGATTTGACGCGTCTGGATCCTGCAACGGTCACACCTCATCAGGTGTTTGATTCCGTCTGCCACATGCGTACAACAAAGCTGCCTGACCCGAAAATAAACGGTAATGCGGGCAGTTTTTTTAAAAATCCGGTTGTTGCAGCGGAAATTGCACAGGAACTCCTGTCACAATTCCCGACCGCGCCTCACTATCCCCTGGTCGATGGCTCAGTGAAGCTGGCCGCTGGCTGGCTTATCGATCAGTGTCAGCTCAAAGGCATGCGTATTGGTGGTGCAGCAGTACATCAACAGCAGGCACTGGTCCTGATCAATGCGGGTAATGCGACGAGCCACGATGTCGTGCAACTTGCACATCATGTACGACATAAAGTGGGTGAGAAATTTAATGTCTGGCTTGAGCCAGAGGTTAGATTTATGGGCCCGCAGGGTGAAGTGAATGCTGTGGAGATCATTGCATGAAGGATAATACCGTCCCCCTGACGCTTATCTCATTATTGGCTGATGGCGAATTCCATTCAGGTGAGCAACTCGGTGAAAAACTGGGAATGAGTCGTGCTGCGATCAACAAACACATCCAGACGTTACGCGACTGGGGCGTTGATGTATTTACTGTTCCAGGTAAAGGCTACAGCTTACCAGAGCCCATCCAGCTATTAGACTCATCCGTTATTTATTCTCAGCTGGGCGGCGGAAATATCACCGTTCTACCCGTAATCGATTCAACTAACCAGTATCTGCTGGATAGAATTGGGCAACTGGCATCCGGAGATGCCTGCGTGGCGGAGTATCAACAAGCTGGTCGTGGTCGGCGTGGGCGTAAATGGTTTTCGCCATTTGGTGCTAACCTGTATCTCTCTATGTTCTGGCGCCTGGAGCAGGGCCCGGCAGCGGCGATTGGCCTGAGTCTGGTCATTGGTATCGTCATGGCTGAAGTTTTACGCGATCTGGGAGCGGATAAAGTCCGGGTGAAATGGCCTAATGATCTCTACCTGCTCGATCGAAAACTGGCTGGTATACTGGTTGAGCTCACCGGTAAGACTGGTGATGCCGCGCAAATCGTTATTGGCGCCGGAATTAACATGTCTATGCGCCGGGTCGAAGAGAATGTGGTTAATCAGGGGTGGATTAACCTACAGGAAGCAGGCATAAACATTGACCGTAATACTCTTGCGGCCCGGTTGATCCGCGAGCTTCGTGCTGCGCTGATACTGTTTGAGCAAGAGGGGTTGGTGCCTTATTTATCACGCTGGAAGGCACTTGATAACTTTATCAACCGTCCTGTTAAACTCATTATTGGCGATAAAGAAATATTTGGTATCTCGCGGGGAATAGATGCTCAAGGTGCACTATTGCTTGAGCAGAATGGTGAGATAAAGCCATGGATGGGCGGAGAAATATCGCTCAGAAGTGCAGAATAATAAGAAGAAGGGGAGCATCGGCTCCCCTTTTTTTATTTATTTTCTTAACCTGACTTGCTCAACGGCATGATTGGCGCTCTTGGTCATGATTAAACTGGCTCGCTCACGCGTAGGTAATATGTTTTGTTTTAAATTCAACCAGTTAATTTCTTTCCAGAGCGCCATTGCTGTATTGATTGCCTCATCCTCGGACAATTTCGCGTAGTTATGGAAATAAGAGTCAGGGTTGGTAAATGCCCCTTCACGAAATTTCAGGAATCGATTGATATACCACGTCTGGAGTAATTCCTCTGGCGCATCAACGTAAATAGAAAAATCGACGAAGTCAGAAACAAATACATGATGCGGGTCGTGGGGGTAGTCCATTCCGCTTTGTAATACATTTAACCCTTCGAGAATCAATATATCCGGCTGGGCAACCGTTTTGTCGCCATCAGGGATCACATCATAGATCAGATGAGAATAGACCGGCGCTGTGACGTTAGGGACGCCTGACTTCAGGTCGGAAACAAATTTTACCAGACGGTGCATATCATAAGACTGGGGGAAGCCTTTCTTCTTCATGAGCCCGCGTTCTTTCAACACCTGGTTTGGGTGAAGAAAACCATCGGTCGTAATCAGCTCAACTTTGCGGTGCTCTGGCCAGCGGCTCAGCAGTGCCTGCAAAACGCGCGCGGTTGTACTTTTACCAACTGCAACACTACCTGCAATACTAATGATATAAGGAATACGCTGGCCGTTTGTGCCTAAAAATTGCTCCAGAACAGCCTGGCGTCGCAGGTTTGAACTGATGTAAAAATTTAGCAAACGCGATAGAGGCAAATAAATCTCAGCAACTTCTTCCAGCGATAAGTCTTCGTTAATGCCTTTCAGACGAGCAATCTCTTCCTCGGTCAGGGTCATCGGCACTGAATCACGAAGCGCAGCCCACTGGTTGCGATCAAACTGTAGGTAAGGCGACGTTAACGCTTGCTCTTTTATACTCATACGCATGGTCTGGCTGTCATTGCTATATCAGGTCAGTGATAAAAAACGAAATCATCCCCGGCACGCAATGGCACGCACATTTCAGTTAATTTGGACAATGGGCAGGAGGGTAACACCAGATGAGGGGGAATAATAAGAAAAAATCGTCCCCTGAAAAGCATTGTGACGAGTATTCCAGATGTATAAAGATGTGCTTTCTCTCTGTCCGGACGTGAATAACGGAGCAAAACCCTCTCCAGTTATAACGTCCAACGTTGGAAATTTGTGCAATTCAGACAAGAAATAGATTATTTATCGGACGTATAGTGCAAAATGTGAGCGGAAGAACATTTTATGCAATTTTTTAGTTGCATGAGCACGCAGGTATCCATAAAATGCGCGCTACTTGATGCCGACTTAGCTCAGTAGGTAGAGCAACTGACTTGTAATCAGTAGGTCACCAGTTCGATTCCGGTAGTCGGCACCATCAAGTCCGGTGGGGTTCCCGAGCGGCCAAAGGGAGCAGACTGTAAATCTGCCGTCACAGACTTCGAAGGTTCGAATCCTTCCCCCACCACCACTTTCTGGCAGCGTTATCGCCGCCTGAGTTGATTAAAAAATTTAATCAGCTCAAACAAAAAAGAGAGAACTCTCTTTTTTGTTACAGAAAGAACTGGGTAGCCGAGTTTCAGGATGCGGGCATCGTATAATGGCTATTACCTCAGCCTTCCAAGCTGATGATGCGGGTTCGATTCCCGCTGCCCGCTCCAGACGTGCTGATATGGCTCAGTTGGTAGAGCGCACCCTTGGTAAGGGTGAGGTCCCCAGTTCGACTCTGGGTATCAGCACCACTTCACTTCTCCTTCCCGTTTCTCTCTGTTTACTTTTAAAAAGCATTCAACAGCTCAGGTATATTGCCTGGTTGATGTGGTGATATCACCGATTTATCCGTGTCTTAGAGGGACAATCGATGTCTAAAGAAAAATTTGAACGTACTAAACCGCACGTTAACGTCGGTACTATCGGCCACGTTGACCATGGTAAAACAACGCTGACCGCTGCAATCACTACCGTTCTGGCTAAAACCTACGGCGGTGCTGCTCGCGCATTCGATCAGATCGATAACGCGCCGGAAGAAAAAGCTCGTGGTATCACCATCAACACCTCTCACGTTGAATATGACACCCCGACTCGCCACTACGCGCACGTAGACTGCCCGGGCCACGCCGACTATGTTAAAAACATGATCACCGGTGCTGCGCAGATGGACGGCGCGATCCTGGTTGTTGCTGCGACTGACGGCCCGATGCCGCAGACCCGTGAGCACATCCTGCTGGGTCGTCAGGTAGGCGTTCCGTACATCATCGTGTTCCTGAACAAATGCGACATGGTTGATGACGAAGAGCTGCTGGAACTGGTAGAAATGGAAGTTCGTGAACTTCTGTCTCAGTACGATTTCCCGGGCGACGACACGCCGATCGTTCGTGGTTCTGCTCTGAAAGCGCTGGAAGGCGAAGCAGAGTGGGAAGCGAAAATCATCGAACTGGCTGGCTTCCTGGATTCTTACATCCCGGAACCAGAGCGTGCGATTGACAAGCCGTTCCTGCTGCCTATCGAAGACGTATTCTCCATCTCCGGTCGTGGTACCGTTGTTACCGGTCGTGTAGAACGCGGTATCATCAAAGTTGGTGAAGAAGTTGAAATCGTTGGTATCAAAGAGACTGCTAAGTCTACCTGTACCGGCGTTGAAATGTTCCGCAAACTGCTGGACGAAGGCCGTGCTGGTGAGAACGTTGGTGTTCTGCTGCGTGGTATCAAACGTGAAGAAATCGAACGTGGTCAGGTACTGGCTAAGCCGGGCTCTATCAAGCCGCACACCAAGTTCGAATCTGAAGTGTACATTCTGTCCAAAGACGAAGGCGGCCGTCATACTCCGTTCTTCAAAGGCTACCGTCCGCAGTTCTACTTCCGTACTACTGACGTGACGGGTACCATCGAACTGCCGGAAGGCGTAGAGATGGTAATGCCGGGCGACAACATCAAAATGGTTGTTACCCTGATCCACCCGATCGCGATGGACGACGGTCTGCGTTTCGCAATCCGTGAAGGCGGCCGTACCGTTGGCGCGGGCGTTGTTGC
>NZ_JAOWIF010000035.1 GCF_030332225.1 Citrobacter sp. Cu233 | reverse complement strand
GCGTGTAATCCGTTGTTCCGTGTCAGTGGAGGCGCATTATAGGGAGTTATTTCAGGCTGACAAGGGGAAATTTAAAATAACTTTCCAAATGCGTATTTTTTCACCAAAACCACCATTAACATGCCATAAAATAAGCAATTTGCCGTTTTTGCAGCCGCAATCACACTCCCTGGTGGCATACTAATGAATAAGAAAACGCGTAAGGAAGAACACTCATGCCTTTAAATGCCCAACAGATAGCTGCCCAAAAGAATCTTTCCTATGTTCTGGCAGAAAAACTGGCTCAGAGAATATTAAAAGGTGAATACGCACCCGGTGCTATCCTGCCAGGTGAAATTGAGCTGGGCGATCAGTTTGGCGTGAGCCGAACTGCGGTAAGGGAAGCAGTTAAGACATTAACGGCTAAAGGTATGGTATTACCGCGCCCACGTATTGGTACTCGTGTTATGCCGCAGGCAAACTGGAACTTCCTCGACCAGGAGTTGCTTACCTGGTGGATGACTGAAGATAATTTTCCTCAAGTCATTAAACACTTTCTGGTGATGCGTATTAGCCTGGAACCTCAAGCTTGTTTACTGGCTGCGACGATTGGTACAGCAGAGCAGAAAGCCCATCTCAATACATTAATGGAAGAGATGGTCGAGCTGAAAAGAAACTTCAGACGCGAACGTTGGATTGAAGTTGATATTGCCTGGCATGAGCACATTTATGAAATGAGCGCGAATCCCTTCCTGATATCTTTCGCATCATTGTTCCATTCCGTTTATCAGACCTACTTTACGTCGATTACCTATAACGATGTGGTCAAGCTGGATTTGCACCAGGCCATTGTCGATGCAATAGAAGATAGCGATGGCGAACGCGCTTTTGCCGCTTGTCAGGCATTACTGATAGCACCGAACGAGCTCCCGGATAAATAATCTATGTCAGAAAAGAAATCGCGCAGTATGGCTGGGTTGCCATGGATAGCCGCCATGGCCTTTTTTATGCAGGCATTAGATGCCACTATTCTCAACACGGCCTTACCCGCAATTGCACATAGTCTTAACCGCTCTCCGCTTGCCATGCAATCAGCCATTATCAGCTATACCCTGACAGTCGCTATGCTGATCCCGGTGAGCGGATGGTTAGCTGATCGCTTCGGTACCCGGCGCGTATTTATGATAGCCGTTAGCCTGTTTACGTTGGGATCGTTGGCTTGTGCACTTTCCAGCTCATTAAGTGAATTGGTGGTTTTCCGCGTGATACAGGGTATCGGTGGCGCAATGATGATGCCCGTTGCCCGTCTGGCATTATTGCGTGCTTACCCACGCAGCGAACTACTCCCCGTACTTAATTTCGTGACCATGCCTGGTCTTGTTGGGCCAATTTTAGGTCCGGTACTGGGTGGCGTGCTGGTAACGTGGGCCAGTTGGCACTGGATCTTCCTGATTAATATTCCCATCGGTATTGCCGGTATCTTCTATGCCCGCAAATATATGCCGAACTTCACCACACCACGCCGCGGCTTCGATATGACCGGTTTCTTTCTCTTTGGTCTAAGCCTGGTGCTGTTTTCCAGCGGTGTTGAGTTGTTTGGCGAGAAACTTGTTGCCAGTTGGGTCGCACTTGGCGTTATTCTCGCCAGCATTGTGTTACTGCTCGCCTACATCCGTCATGCGCGTCGCCATCCGACACCGTTGATTGCGCTTCCCATTTTTAAAACGCGGACCTTTTCTGTTGGCATCGCCGGAAACCTTGCTACTCGCCTGGGGACGGGATGCGTACCTTTCTTAATGCCACTGATGCTGCAGGTAGGCTTTGGATACCCGGCACTCATTGCCGGTTGCATGATGGCTCCGACCGCGCTGGGATCAATTCTGGCGAAATCGATGGTGACACAGGTACTGCGCCGCCTCGGCTACCGGACCACACTGGTCGGTATTACAGTGTTTATCGGCCTGATGATTGCACAGTTCTCTTTACAGTCGCCATCCATGCCGGTCTGGATGCTAATCCTGCCACTGTTCATTTTAGGTATGGCAATGTCCACCCAGTTTACCTCGATGAATACCATTACCCTGGCCGATTTGACTGATGAGAACGCCAGCAGTGGCAACAGCGTGTTAGCCGTTACGCAGCAGCTGTCTATTAGTTTAGGGGTTGCCATCAGTGCCGCCGTTCTGCGTATCTACGAAGGTATGGAAGGAACCAATACGGTCGAACAGTTCCACTATACCTTTATTACAATGGGCGCGATCACCGTCGTATCGGCGCTGATGTTTATGCTGTTAAGAGCCAAAGATGGGCGCAATCTGATCAAAGAGCGGCATAAACCTAAACCGACCCCCGCGCCATCAAAACAGGAGTAAGCTGCAAGCGCTGCTGCTGCAATGCGGGCTGTGCCATACGGTGGATTAACACATCAATGGCCAGTTCGCCCAACTCATCTTTCGGTTGGTGAATAGTTGTCAGCGGCGGCGTCATATAGCGCGCCAGTTCTATGTCATCATAACCGACTACCGCCATATCCTGCGGGATACGCAATCCAGACTGGTATAAAGCCTGATATGCTCCAACCGCCATCGCGTCATTGCCGGTAAAAACAGCCTGTGGGCGGTCTTTATGCGACAACAGCGTTTGCATAGCTTCAAACCCACCGCCAAACTCGAAATCACCGGTGATCTCGTAACCGTCCGGGATAGCCAGCCCTGCACGCCTCATTGCAGCACGATATCCTTCCAGACGTAAACGCGCCGGCGTTTTGTCCAGCGGCCCGGTGATGCAGGCAATGCGCGTAAACCCTTTTTCGATAAGATGCTGGGTGGCTAAATCCCCACCCAACAGGGAGTTATCCTGAATCAGATCGCTTTCACCATCAAAAGGTGACCAATCCATCATAACGGTGGGTATAGAAGGATAACGTTGCATGATCTCTCTGGAAGGCTGATGTGTTTCCGTGCAGAGCAGCAACAAGCCGTCTACCCGTTTTTGCATCAACGTTTCCAGATTACGGTTCATACGCTGCTCATCACCTTCGGTGTTGCACAACACCAGGCTGTAACCACGCTCAAAGCAACTACGTTCAACACCACGAACCAGCTCAGAGTAAAAGGGATTGGTACTGGCTGTGATTAACATGCCAATAGTGCGGGTCTGATTCAGTTTGAGACTACGCGCCAACGCGGAAGGCGCATAGTTAAGCTCTTTGATCGCCGCATCAACTTTGTCAGTGATCGCCTCACTGACAAAGCGATCTTTATTAATGACGTGAGAAACCGTCGACGTGGAAACACCCGCCAGGCGGGCAACGTCCTTCATTGTAGCCAAGCGTTACCTCTGTTGACTTAAAAACGCTTCGATTTCTTCACGCCATGGAACGGAAGGCTGTGCACCTTTACGTGTGACCGCAATCGCCGCGGCAGCATGTGCAAAACGGATGGCTTCCGATAGCGGAGTCTCTTCCAGTAACGCGGTGATTAACGCGCCGTTAAAGGTATCTCCGGCAGCGATAGTATCAACAGCATCCACTTTAAACCCGGGCACACGACGACCTTCACCGTTTACGCTGGCCCACACACCACGACTTCCTAAGGTAATCAGTACAGTATGAATACCCTTCGCGTGCAACGCCTGCGCCGCTTTAGCGGCATCTTCATCGTTTTCGACCCGGATCCCCGTCAGCTTTTCAGCTTCGGTTTCATTTGGGGTAATAATATCCACCAGCGCCAGCAACTCGTCAGATAGTTCACGTGCCGGGGCTGGATTCAGGGCAACCGTAGTCTTGTTTTGCTGCGCTATTTTTGCTGCAGCCAATACGCTTTCGATCGGTGATTCTAATTGCATCAGTAACGCAGACGCCTGAGCAATACGGTCACGCTGTGCTTCTACCAACGCCGGAGAAAGTGCAGCATTCGCGCCGGCATGAATACCGATAACATTCTCACCGTCAGCATTCACAAAAATCAGCGCCACACCGGTCGATTCACCCGCAATAACGCTAATCGGGGCAATATCGATATTATCGCGGGCTAACTGTTTACGAACACTTTCGCCAATATCGTCATCCCCCGTACAGGCAATGAACGCGATATTCGCGCCACTACGCCCTGCAGCAACCGCCTGATTCGCGCCTTTACCGCCAAACGCCACCTGATATTGACTACCCGTTACGGTTTCACCAGGTGTCGGGAAAGATGTAAGGTTGAGGATGTGATCGGCATTAATGCTGCCAAGAACAACGAGGTTGCCTGCGGTTTTCATGTTAGGTATTCCAAGTCAAAGTGCGCCACCGGGTTAGGGTGGCGCGTGCCCTGCTTTTCTTTTTACGCTTTCATCTTCAGAACCAGATCTAACGATGGCGTATTTATGTCTCCATCAGGTCACGAGCGGCCTGAATCGGTATTACTGCTTGATGACCAGCTTCAGGTCAACCGGATATTTAGCCTGAACCTTCTCGCCTTTCAGTACTTTATCCGCAGTCTCAACGCCTTTCGCGCCAATCTGATCCGGCAACTGAGCAATAGTCGCAGCCAGTTTGCCATCATTTACTGCTTTTTCGCCATCAGGTGTGCCGTCAAATCCAACCACCATCACATCAGATTTACCCGCAGTTTGCAGTGCGCGCAATGCACCCAGCGCCATTTCATCGTTCTGGGCAAAGACAGCCTGCACATCAGGATGTGCGGTCAGCAGGTTCTGCATAACGTTCAAGCCTTTCGTACGGTCGAAGTCTGCCGGCTGGCTGGCCAGTACATTAAATTTGTGCGCCGCAACGGCCTGCTGGAAACCTTCGCCACGCTCACGCGCCGCGGACGTTCCGGCAATGCCCTGCAGTTCGATAACTTTCGCGCCTTCACCCGCTTTTTTCGCGATGTAATCACCCGCAATTTTGCCGCCCAGCACGTTATCAGACGCAATATGGCTTACAACTTCACCTTTAGACGCTACGCGGTCGAGAGTGATAACCGGAATCTTCGCCTGGTTAGCCATCTTCACAGCATTACCCACGGCATCGGAGTCCGTCGGGTTAATCAGCAGTATTTTAGTACCGCGAACCGTTAAATCCTGAACGTTTGCCAGTTCTTTCGCCGGGTTATTCTGTGAATCCAGAATAACCAGGTTATAGCCCAGCTTATCCGCCTCTTTTTGCGCACCATCTTTCAGGGAGACAAAGAACGGGTTATTAAGCGTAGAGACCACCAGCGCAATGGTATCTTTCGCCATCGCATTCGCGCTCACGGTGGCGCTCAGCGCAACAGCAGAAACCAGGGTAGCCAGTTTTTTCATGTTCATATTTAAGATGTCCTGTAATCGTTGTTACTGCTTTTTGTTGTCTACCAGTACCGCCAGCAAAATCACCACCGCTTTGACGATCATCTGGTAATAGGAGGATACACCTAACAAATTCAAACCATTATTGAGGAAACCAAGAATCAATGCGCCGATCAGCGTCCCAACAATTCGTCCTTTACCGCCCGCCAGGCTAGTACCGCCTAATACGACCGCAGCGATAGCATCCAGCTCGTAGCCGGTACCCGCCGTCGGTTGTGCAGAGGAAAGACGCGCCACTTCAATGATGCCCGCCAGCGAAGCCAGCAGCCCACAGAGTGAATAAACGATAATTTTAATCTTACTGACGCTGATACCAGACAGACGCGTTGCCGCTTCGTTACCACCCAGCGCATAGATATATCGGCCCAGACGGGTGTGATGCAGCATGTACCATGCAGCCAGGAAGACAATACCCATAATCCACACCGGCGTCGGGACGCCTAACGGACGACCAATACCAAACCAGCCAAACAGATCGGCATTGTCGGTAAATCCGGTATTTACCGGACTCCCATTGGTGTACACCATCGTCACACCCCGCAGCAGGAGCATCATCACCAGCGTGGCGATAAATGCCTGCACGCGACCTTTTGCGACAATCACCCCGGTTAACGCACCAACAGCAGCGCCCAGCGCCAATGCTGCCGCGACGGCGACCAGCGCGTTGACTTCAATTCCGACAATGGAAGCAGCAACCGCACCGGTGAGCGCCAGCAGGGAACCGACGGACAGATCGATACCCGACGTCAGGATGACCAGCGTCATGCCGACGGCCATAATGGCGTTTACCGACGTTTGCTGGAGAATGTTGAACAGGTTATTAACAGTAAAAAAGTTCGGGCTCATGGTGGAAACAATCGCAATCAGCACTAACAGAGCGATGAGCGACTTTTGCTCCAGAAGCCATGCTTTAGTGAAATAACGGCGACCAGAAACAGCCTGGGTAGTCATCTTTTTTACTCCTGATTCACGCGATTAAGCTTGCCCACAGCGGCAGCCATTAATACTTCCTGAGTGGCCTGCTCGCGAGAGAACTCACCGCCGAGATGCCCTTCATGCATAACAATAATCCGATCGCTCATGCCCAATACTTCTGGCATCTCAGAAGAGACCAGAATGATGCTCAGCCCATCGGCTTTAAACTGGTTGATAAGCTGGTAGATTTCTTTCTTGGCACCAACATCAACACCGCGTGTTGGCTCATCGAGAATCAGCACTTTGGGTCGGGTCATCAAACCGCGTGCAATCGCCACTTTTTGCTGGTTACCGCCAGAAAGCAGACCGATAGCCTGTTCCATAGATGGCGTTTTTACATTGAAAAGGCGAATAAAATCACCTACCGCCTGCTGCTCATCTTTATGTTTCAGGCTTCCGCCAGCGCGGCTAAAGTAGCGTAGTGCAGTTAACGACATGTTCTCTTTCACCGACATGCCCAGCACTAAGCCATCGCGTTTACGGTCTTCAGAAATATAGACGATACCGTTGGCCAGGCCATCCTGCGGAGAGCGGGTAACCACTTCATGCCCGTCAAGCGTGACGTAACCGCTGGTACGTGGCAGTGCGCCATACAGGACTTTCATCAATTCAGTACGACCGGCCCCCATCAGGCCAGAGACGCCCAGGATCTCGCCTTTGCGTAGTGTGAATGACACATCATGTACCCCTGGGCCGCACAGGTTATCAACCTTCAGGCGCACATCGCCTGGCGCTTTATCCAGCCGCGGGTACTGATCTTCCAGCTTACGCCCCACCATCATTTCAATGAGCGAATCTTCGGTTAACGAGGCCACTTCACGCTCGGCAATAAACTGCCCGTCGCGGAAAACGGTCACATCATCGCAAATCTCGAAGATCTCTTTCATACGGTGGGAGATATAGACGATGCCACGCCCCTGCGATTTAAGTTCGCGGATAACAAGGAACAGGGATTCCGTTTCGGTATCGGTAAGGGCGTCGGTCGGTTCATCCATAACGATGACCTTCGACTCAAAGCTCAACACTTTGGCAATTTCAACCATCTGCTGATCGCCAATTGACAACTCACCCACCAGCCTGTCGCTTTTAAAACGCAGATTGAGTTTGGCAAGCAGTAGATCGGCTTCGGCATACATTTTCTTCCAGTCTATTTTGCCAAAGCGATTTACAAACTCCCGGCCAAGAAAAATGTTCTCAGCGATGGTGAGTTGTGGGATCAGGTTCAGCTCCTGGTGAATAATGCCAATCCCGGCTTCCTGGGAGGATTTTGGGCCGTTGAAGGTGGTTTCTTTCCCCAACCATAATAAAGAACCGGCATCGCGGGTATAGATACCGGTCAGTACTTTCATCATGGTGGATTTGCCAGCGCCGTTTTCACCTACCAGCGCCATTACGCGACCTGGATAGACATTCAATGCGGCGCCAGATAGTGCTTTTACGCCCGGGAACGCTTTATCGATCCCTTTGAGTTGCAGTAATGCGTTCATGATGGCCTCAGAACGTGACGCCAGCACAAAGAATAATATTCGCATACGGAGAACACTCTCCGCTGCGAATTACCGCCTGACTGTCTGCGGTTTGTTTTTTGAAATGCTCATGCGTGGTGTAACGAATTTCTATGGTGTTTCCCTGGTGTTGTTGCAGTTGCTCAATGTGGTTGAGCAACGTTTCGTGGAGTTGCGGATTATGTTGTTTAATTTCCGTCGCGAGAATGGCTGCCTCGACCTGCATTTCACGGGTAACCACATCCAATACCTGCATAAAAGAAGGTACGCCCTGGGTTAATGCCATATCGATACGCGTTGTGCTGCCAGGGATAGGTAATCCTGCATCACAGACGACTAACGTATCGGTATGCCCCAGACGGGAGATCACCGATGAAATTTCAGAGTTGAGTACCGTGCCTTTCTTCATTTTCTTTCCCCACTAGCGAAACGTTTCGCTGAAAATAAGTTTAGTCTGAAGGGTGCACAGAAAACCACCGCGAGGTTACGAAAATGTGATCGCCATCGAAACGTTTCGCAAGGATTATCATGAGATGAAAAGAAAACTGAGAGGAGTCAAACAAAACGCCCCCTTTCACGATGAAAGAGGGCGTCAGCAATATTAAATCTCGACCTGAGTACCGAGTTCAATAACCCGGTTAGGCGGAATTTCAAACTGGTCCGGCGCACGTAGCGCGTTACGCTGCAACAGCAAATACAGCTTACCGCGCAGGCGCAGATACCATGGCCGTTTGCCAACAATCAGCGACTCATGCGACATAAAGAAGGAGGTTTCCATCATCCGGCAACTTAAGCCTTCCAGACCACAGCGGTGGAACACTTCCTCAACGTTTGGCGTTTCACGCCAGCCATAACTGGCCACCACGCGCCAGAAGGTCGGTGAAAGCTGCTCAATCTGCACCCGACGTACATTGTGTACATACGGAGCATCTTCTGTACGCAGCGTCAGCAGGATCACGCGTTCATGCAACACTTTGTTGTGTTTGAGATTATGCAGCAGTGCAAACGGGATGACGTTCAACGCGCGGGACATATATACCGCCGTTCCAGGCACGCGCACCGGTGGGGATTTCTCCAGCGAGGCAATCATCGCCTCCAGAGAGTTACCGTGCTCATGCATACGACGCAGCAGACGGAAGCGTTCGCTTTTCCAGGTCGTCATAATAGTGAACATTACCAGGCCCAGCGAGAGCGGCAACCAGCCGCCTGAAATAAGCTTATCGAGGTTTGCAGAGAATAACGGAACATCGATGCACAGGAACGCAACCAGGATCAGGAA
Organism: Citrobacter sp. Cu233; assembly: GCF_030332225.1. Taxonomy (GTDB): domain Bacteria; phylum Pseudomonadota; class Gammaproteobacteria; order Enterobacterales; family Enterobacteriaceae; genus Citrobacter. Next base: position 426,659 of record NZ_JAOWIF010000035.1, on the reverse strand, counting down.
GACGAAGTACTTATTCCAGTGCCAGTTTTGCCGCGCCACAGTCGTCGACAAGATGGACGTCAGCACCATCGTCCCTGTCACCGCAATACCGTACGCCGCAGCCAGATTACTGGAGTGCTCAAAGCTCACGATCACGATAACCACGGCGAAATAAAGCATCCAGTTTACGAAAGGAATATAGATCTGACCCGATTCCATTTCTGAAGTATGGATAATCCGCATCGGCGATAAATACCCCAGACGCACAGCCTGGCGCGTCAGTGAGAATACACCGGAGATAACCGCCTGAGAGGCGATAACCGTTGCCAGAGCGGCAAGGATCAGCAGCGGAATAAGTGCCCAATCCGGTGCCAGCAGGAAGAACGGGTTTTTGATCGCTTCGGGATGCTTTAACAGCAACGCACCCTGACCAAAGTAATTCAACACCAGCGAAGGCAATACGACGGTGAACCATGCCAGGCGAATAGGTAACTTACCAAAATGGCCCATGTCGGCATACAACGCTTCAACACCGGTAATCGACAGCACCACTGCGCCCAGCGCAATAAAGGATAGCGTTTTGAATTCCAGGAAGAAATGAACAGCCCAATACGGATTTAGGGCATGCAACACTTCCGGATTCGCAATAATGCTGCGTACACCCAGCACGGCAAGCACCAGGAACCATATCAGCATAATCGGCGCAAACAGCTTACCGACCATGCCGGTACCGTGCTTTTGAATCAAAAACAGCAGGGTAAGTACGATAATAGAGAGAGGAACAATCCAGGTGTCCAGTTGTGGAGCAATGATCTCCAGACCTTCAATCGCCGACATCACCGAAATCGCTGGCGTGATCACCACCTCGCCATAGAAAAAGCTGCCGCCAATCAATCCCATAATCACCAGCATCGAGGTCGTTCGCGCCGACGTATTACGCCCGGCCAACGACATCAACGTCAGGATCCCGCCTTCCCCGGCGTTATCAGCACGCATAACAAATGACAGATATTTAACGGAAACAACCAGGATCAGCAGCCAGAAAATCAGCGAGAGAAAACCAAACACAGCATCACGTTCAACGCCAAAACCAAACTGCCCGGACAAACATTCACGAAGCGTATAAAGTGGGCTGGTACCAATATCACCGTAGACAACCCCAATGGCCGCAAGGGTAATCGCAGACAATGATTGCTTATTATCAGTGCTCATAGACTCGTCTTTCGTTTATACACATCATCGTTCAAGCGACCTCCGCGTTAGCTGCATTCGTTATTCCGCCCATCCCAGGGAATAACTCCATTGCCGCCTTGGTGCAGCTTGATTGATATGGTGTATATATAAGAAATGTGTGCGTCGTCCCTTGGCCCACAAAAAGGCGCACAGTATGCACGATTAATCGCAAAATCGTACCCCTAAATGAGACCAGATTAATCTGGCTCAAAGAAAAATAAACGCGCCTTCAGTCTATTACAGCCCAGGGGCTAAACATCTATACTCGCTGTTTAACGCGGAACATTTGGCGAAAGGACGCCACTTCATTATGGCTCACCCACATTTATTAGCGGAAAGAATTTCCCGTCTGAGCAATGCGCTGGAAAAGGGACTTTATGAACGTAGCCACGCCATTCGCCTTTGTCTGCTGGCCGCGCTCAGCGGCGAGAGCGTCTTCTTATTAGGCCCGCCAGGGATCGCGAAAAGCTTAATCGCTCGCCGACTGAAGTTTGCCTTTAAAAATGCCCGTGCTTTCGAATATCTGATGACGCGCTTTTCGACACCTGAAGAGGTCTTTGGCCCGCTATCCATTCAGGCGCTTAAAGACGAAGGTCGCTATGAGCGCTTAACAGCAGGCTATCTTCCTGAAGCCGAAATCGTTTTTCTCGATGAAATCTGGAAAGCAGGCCCGGCCATTCTCAACACCCTGCTGACCGCCATTAACGAACGCCACTTCCGCAACGGCGCACACGAGGAGAAAATCCCGATGCGTCTGCTGGTCGCGGCGTCCAACGAATTGCCTGAAGCGGACAGCAGCCTGGAAGCATTGTACGACCGAATGCTGATTCGCCTGTGGCTGGATAAAGTCCAGGACAAGGCTAACTTCCGCTCCATGCTGTTAAGCCAGCAGGATGAAAGTGACAACCCTGTTCCAACAACGTTACAAGTGACGGATGAAGAGTACTACCAGTGGCAAAAAGACATTGGCAAAGTCACGCTTCCCGATCGTGTATTTGAATTGATTTTCACCCTGCGCCAGCAACTGGATGCGCTACCGAACGCCCCCTACGTATCTGACCGTCGCTGGAAAAAAGCAATCCGCTTACTCCAGGCCAGCGCCTTCTTTAGCGGACGCGATGCCGTTGCGCCTATCGATCTTATCCTGTTGAAAGATTGCTTGTGGTATGACGCACAAAGCCTGAATCTGATGCAGCAACAAATCGAAATATTGATGACCGGGCACGCCTGGCAGCAGCAGACAATGCTGACTCGCCTTGGGACAATAATGCAGCGCCGCATCCAGCTACAGCAGCAGCAAAGTGATAAAACGGCTTTCACGGTAATTCGTCAGGGCGGAATGTTCAGCCGCCGTCCTCATTATGATTTACCGCCGGAAGCCAACACTTCCGTACTGACGCTGTTACTGCAAAAACCCCTAAAACTGCACGATATGGACGTTATCCATATTGCCTTTGAGCGCGCCGCTCTGGAGCTATGGCTGACGAAAGGCGGTGAGATCCGCGGAAAATTAAACGGGATCGGATTTGCCCAGACGCTGAATATGGAAGTCGACAGCGCTCAGCACCTGGTCGTACGCGACGTCAGCTTGCAAGGTTCTCGACTGGCGTTACCCGGTGCATCAGAAGAAGGCATGCCCAGTGAGATAAAACAGCAGCTTGAAGCGCTCGACAACGAATGGCACCAGCAGCACAGCGAATTTAGTGAACAGCAAAAATGTCTGTTTATCCATAGTGACTGGTTAGGCCGCATTGAAGCCAGCCTGCAGGACGTCGGTACACAGATCCGACAGGCACAACAATGCTGACCCTTGATACGCTAAATATCATGCTGGCGGTCGGCGAAGAGGGGATGATCGAAGAGATGATCATCGCACTGCTGGCTTCCCCGCAGATGGCGGTCTTTTTCAAAAAATTTCCCCGGCTAAAAAAAGCGATTACTGACGATGTCCCCCGCTGGCGTGAAGCGTTACGCAGCCGCCTCAAAGATACCCACGTACCGCCGGAGCTAACAGAAGAGGTAATGTGCTATCAGCAAAGTCAGCTCCTCTCCACTCCGCAGTTTATCGTCCAGCTACCGCAAATCTTAGCGCTCCTGCACCGACTCCACTCACCATGGGCTGGGCAAGCGCAGCAACTGGTCGATGACAACAGTATTTTTACGCCCGCACTGCATACACTATTTCTCCAGCGCTGGCGCCTGAGCCTGGTGGTTCAAACCACCACGCTTAATCAGCAGCTACTGGAAGAAGAACGCGAACAGTTGCTCAGTGAAGTACAGGAACGGATGACGCTCAGTGGCCAACTGGAACCTGTGCTGGCGGAAAATGACAACGCAGCGGGTCGTTTGTGGGGCATGAGCGCAGGTCAAATCAAGCGCGGTGATTATCAGTTGATGGTGAAATACGGTGAGTTCCTGACGCAACAACCCGAACTTCAACGGCTGGCCGAACAGTTGGGGCGCTCCAGAGAAGCGAAATCCGTGCCGCGTAAAGACGCGCCAATGGAAACATTCCGTACGCTGGTGCGTGAACCGGCCACCGTCCCGGAGCAGGTGGATGGCATTCAACAAAGCGATGATATCCTGCGTTTACTCCCCCCCGAACTGGCCACGTTGGGCATTACCGAACTGGAATATGAGTTCTATCGGCGGCTGGTGGAAAAGCAGCTCCTGACATACCGCCTGCATGGAGAAGCCTGGCGCGAGAAAGTAACAGAGCGACCGGTTATACACCAGGATTTTGACGAGCAGCCTCGTGGACCGTTTATTGTCTGTGTCGATACCTCGGGATCGATGGGCGGATTTAACGAACAGTGTGCGAAAGCCTTTTGCCTCGCACTCATGCGCGTTGCACTCGCCGATAACCGTCGCTGTTTTATCATGTTATTTTCGACAGAAGTCGTGCGCTATGAGCTATCCGGTCCGGAAGGCATTGAGCAGGCAATCCGTTTTTTAAGCCAGCGCTTTCGCGGCGGTACGGACATTGCCAGCTGTTTTCGCGCCATTATTGAACGTATGCAGAGTCGGGAATGGTTTGATGCCGATGCGGTGGTGATTTCGGATTTTATCGCCCAGCGATTACCCGATGAGGTTGTCAACAAAGTGGGGGAATTACAGCGGGTACATCAGCACCGTTTTCATGCGGTCGCGATGTCAGCACACGGCAAACCCGGCATCATGCGCATTTTCGATCATATCTGGCGCTTTGATACCGGGATGCGAAGCCGCCTGCTCAGACGCTGGCGGCGTTAATTTGTTACAGCAGAGAAGCGACGCTTTCACGGACCTGTGCAGGCCACACACCGCACTGAACCTGACCAATGTGCGGCAACTGCAGCAGCAGCATCGTCAGGCGTGACTGCCCAATACCGCCGCCAATGGTCTGCGGCATTTCGCCACGCAACAGTGCCTGGTGCCACTCCAGACTCAGGCGATCTTCATCACCGGTCAGAGCAAGCTGGTGTTTCAGCGCATCGGCGTCCACGCGGATCCCCATCGAAGACAGTTCAAACGCATCTTCCAGAACCGGGTTCCACACCAGGATATCACCGTTCAGACCAGCATGGCCCAGCTCGGAAGCTGAACTCCAGTCATCATAATCCGGCGCACGAACATCATGACGGTGACCGTCGCTAAGTTTGCCGCCGATCCCGACCAGGAACACCGCGCCCAGCTCTTTTGCGATCGCACGTTCACGACCTTTTGCATCAAGATCCGGGTAGCGAGATAACAGCTCCTGGCTATGCACAAAGTGGATCTGCTCTGGCAGGAACGGTGTCAGACCAAATTCTTTGCTTACCGCAGCTTCGGTTGCCTTAATTCCCGCCCAGATAGCCTCTACTGTGCTTTTCAGAGTGGAGAACTGACGCTCACCGTCACCCATAACGCGCTCCCAGTCCCACTGGTCAACATAGACCGAGTGAAGCGGAGAGAGACGGTCTTCATCCGGGCGCAGGGCTTTCATGTGCGTGTACAGCCCCTCGCCCGCGCTGAAGTCGTGTTGTCCGAGCGTTTGACGCTTCCACTTCGCCAGTGAATGCACCACTTCGAACTGAGCGTCTGGTAATGCTTTCACTTTCACCTGCACCGCTTTTTCACAGCCAGACAAGTTATCCTGCGTGCCATCTCCTACACGACTCAGGATCGGTGCCTGGACTTCAATCAGCCCCAGACGCTCTTCCAGTTGGCGAGAAAAATGAGATTTCACGAAGCTAATTTGACGTTGTTTGGCAATGTAAGCGGTTTTCATTATGTTTACTCCTGTGTCCTGTTACCTATGATTAAGCAACAGAATGAGGGTAATATTCAATAATCAACAAACAAAAAGCCAGGTTCGATTTTGATTCATTAAAATTTAACGCTAAAATAGAGTGAATCATCAATTTACATAAGAAAAACCTATGGAAAATTATCAGATCGACAATCTGGACCGCGGCATCCTTGATGCCCTGATGGAAAATGCCCGTACCGCCTACGCCGAACTGGCCAAACAGTTTGGTGTCAGCCCGGGTACAATTCACGTGCGCGTTGAAAAGATGAAGCAGGCAGGGATCATTACCGGCGCACGTATTGATGTCAGTCCAAAACAACTGGGTTATGACGTCGGCTGCTTTATTGGCATCATCCTGAAAAGTGCTAAGGATTATCCATCCGCATTAGCCAGACTGGAAAGCCTCGATGAAGTGACCGAGGCGTATTACACCACCGGGCACTACAGCATCTTTATAAAGGTGATGTGTAAATCTATCGATGCTCTGCAACAGGTGCTTATCAACAAGATCCAAACAATTGATGAAATTCAGTCCACTGAAACCTTGATCGTCTTGCAAAACCCGATCATGCGGACCATCAAGCCCTGATCGTTTTTTTTAATCCCCTGGTTTTCCACAGGTAGATCCCAGCTCGCTCACAGCGTACAATGCTGCCTCTTCATCGAGGTAGCGATCAATGGCAGATATCACTCTTATCAGCGGCAGCACGCTTGGCAGTGCGGAATATGTAGCAGAGCATTTGGCTGAACAACTGAATGACGCCGGTTTTTCCAGCGAAATACTGCATGGACCGATGCTCGACGAGGTTCCAACTCAAGGGGTCTGGCTGGTAATCAGCTCAACGCACGGTGCGGGAGACATTCCTGATAACCTGCAACCTTTATATGACGCATTGCGCGAGCAGAAACCGGATCTTTCGCAGGTACACTTTGGTGCCATCGGCATTGGTAGCCGCGAATATGACACGTTCTGCGGTGCGATTGACAAGCTGGAAGCTGAACTGAAGGCCTGCGGGGCGAAACAGATCGGTGAAACGCTCAGGATCAACGTACTGGAACATGAGATTCCGGAAGATCCGGCTGAGATTTGGTTGGGATCCTGGCATCCATTGCTCAGAGATTTGTAAAGATCGTACTTTTTTATGTGGATAACTCTGGTTAAAAGCTTGGATCAACCGGTAGTTATCCAAAGAATAACTGTTGTTCAGTTTTTGAGTTGTGTATAACCCTTCATTCTGATCCCAGCTTATACGGACCAGGATCACCGATCATTCACAGCTAATGATCCTCAACAACCCGTTGATCTTATTCAAAGGATCGCCCTTATCCACAGATAGTTGCGATCCTAATAAGAGATCACAATAAAACAGATCTCTAAATAAAAAGATCTTCTTTTTAATACCCAGGATCCGAGGTCTTTCTCCATCGACTAAAGTTGAGTAGAATCCACGGCCCGGGCTTCAATCCATTTTCACACCGCGTTATGCGAGGCAATTACCATGTTTTATCAGGATCCTTTTGACGTCATCATCATTGGCGGGGGTCATGCAGGCACCGAGGCCGCAATGGCCGCGGCGCGAATGGGTCAACAGACTCTGCTTTTGACACACAATATCGACACTCTGGGGCAAATGAGCTGCAACCCAGCGATTGGCGGCATTGGGAAGGGACACCTGGTAAAAGAAGTGGATGCGCTTGGCGGCCTGATGGCAACCGCGATCGACCATGCCGGTATCCAGTTCAGGATACTAAACGCCAGCAAAGGCCCGGCAGTTCGCGCCACTCGTGCTCAGGCGGATCGCGTGCTTTATCGTCAGGCGGTACGTACTGCACTGGAGAACCAGCCGAATCTGATGATCTTCCAGCAAGCGGTTGAAGATCTGATTGTTGAAAACGATCGCGTTGTCGGAGCGGTGACTCAGATGGGTCTGAAGTTCCGTGCCAAAGCGGTGGTATTAACCGTAGGGACCTTCCTTGACGGAAAAATTCACATTGGTCTGGACAACTACAGCGGTGGTCGTGCTGGCGATCCGCCGTCTATTCCACTGTCACGTCGCCTGCGTGAACTGCCGCTGCGCGTTAGCCGTTTGAAAACAGGTACACCGCCGCGTATCGATGCGCGTACCATCGATTTTAGCGTACTTGGTCAGCAAAACAGCGATAACCCGATGCCGGTCTTTTCGTTCCTTGGCGATGTTTCTCAACATCCGCGCCAGATGCCGTGCTACATCACGCATACTAACGAGAAAACCCATGACGTGATCCGTAATAACCTCGATCGTAGCCCGATGTATGCTGGCGTGATCGAAGGTATCGGCCCACGTTACTGCCCGTCGATCGAAGATAAAGTTATGCGCTTTGCCGACAGGAACCAGCACCAGATCTTCCTTGAACCGGAAGGACTGACGTCTAACGAAATTTACCCGAACGGTATTTCCACCAGCTTGCCATTTGACGTGCAGATGCAAATTGTCCGCTCCATGCAGGGGATGGAAAACGCCAAAATTGTTCGCCCTGGCTATGCTATTGAATATGATTTCTTCGATCCACGCGATCTGAAACCAACTCTGGAAAGTAAATTCATTCAGGGTCTGTTCTTTGCAGGGCAAATCAATGGGACAACCGGTTACGAAGAAGCCGCCGCGCAAGGTTTGCTGGCGGGTCTGAACGCCGCACGCTTGTCTGCTGAGAAAGACGGCTGGGCTCCTGCGCGTTCTCAGGCCTATCTTGGTGTGCTGGTGGATGACCTGTGTACGCTGGGCACCAAAGAACCGTACCGCATGTTTACTTCGCGCGCAGAATACCGTTTGATGCTGCGCGAAGATAACGCCGATCTCCGTCTGACCGAAATTGGTCGTGAACTGGGTCTGGTGGGGGATGAACGCTGGGCGCGCTTCAATGAAAAACTGGAACGCATCGAACAAGAACGCCAGCGTTTGAAATCAACCTGGGTGAACCCGCTTGCTGAATCTGCCGCGGAAGTGAACGCGCACCTGGCAACGCCTCTGTCACGCGAGGCCAGTGGTGAAGATCTGCTGCGTCGTCCGGACATGACCTATGCACAGCTGACGTCATTGTCTGCATTTGCACCAGCGCTTGATGATCCTCAGGCGGCTGAACAGGTTGAGATTCAGGTTAAGTACGAAGGTTATATTGCCCGTCAGCAGGATGAAATCGAAAGACAACAGCGCAATGAAAACACGTTGCTGCCTGCGACTCTGGATTATCGTCAGGTTTCCGGGTTGTCGAATGAAGTTATTGCCAAGCTGAACGATCACAAACCGGTGTCAATCGGCCAGGCATCGCGCATTTCTGGTGTCACGCCTGCCGCCATCTCCATCCTGCTGGTTTGGCTGAAAAAACAGGGTATGCTGCGCCGTAGCGCTTAATCACACTATCTGGGCGGAGGCGCTTCGCTTGCCCGCCCTGCAAATTTGTCGACCCGATAAGCGATAGCGTAGCGGGTAATTGATTATTTACAGGTAACGACCGTGCTCAACAAACTCTCTCGTCTGCTGGCTGATGCTGGTATTTCTCTTACCGATCACCAGAAAAATCAGCTGATTGCGTATGTCGATATGCTGCACAAATGGAATAAAGCGTACAACCTGACATCGGTGCGGGACCCCAACGAAATGCTGGTGCGCCATATTCTGGACAGCATTGTGGTCGCCCCCCATCTGCAGGGCGAGCGTTTTATTGATGTCGGCACGGGACCTGGCTTACCGGGAATTCCACTTTCTATCGTGCGTCCTGAGGCGCATTTTACCCTGCTGGATAGTCTGGGAAAACGCGTACGCTTTCTGCGTCAGGTACAACATGAGCTTAAACTGGACAACATCACTCCAGTACAAAGCAGGGTAGAAGAATTTCCTTCCGAGCCACCTTTTGATGGTGTGATAAGCCGTGCTTTTGCATCTCTTAACGACATGCTGAGCTGGTGCCACCATTTACCCGCTCAAAACGGGCGTTTTTATGCCTTAAAAGGTCAATTACCGGAAGATGAGATCGCCACACTGCCTGCGGCGTTTAGCGTAGAATCAGTTGTAAAATTACGCGTCCCACAACTGGATGGTGAACGCCATCTGGTGGTTATTAAGCCAAACAAAATTTAATATTTGTCAAAAAAAATAGAAAAAAAACGGTGCTTCAGGTGTTAAAACACAGAGGGGATCGTGTGGTCAAATGTTGTTACATTTCACCGGTAGCTTACTGTTTTGCATCATAACTATAACGTACCGTTTTTTGTTAAAAGAGAAACAAGTCAACTGTGAAAATATCAGTCTGCTAAAAATAGAACCTAAGATTCACCGTCTTGTGTTAATTATTTATTATAAATGTCAATGAGCGGTTTTTTTGTTGTTAGAGTCTATTTCTAAAATAGTGATGATTTTTACGCTTAAATATCAAAAAGATGAAAAGGCATCATTTGCCACGTAAATTAATTGAGCGAAGGTGAATATGTTCAATATGTGATCTGGTGCACGCTTTATCGCCAGTGTTTACGCGGTATTTGCAGTTTTGCATGATCGTTCACAGTTTGTCGAAAAGTAATAAATGTGGCCTGGAGAAAAATATTTAAACATTTATTCACTTTTTAGCTACTTATTGTTTGAAATCACGAAGGCGCACCGTATAATTTGACCGCTTTTTGATGCTTGACTCTAAGCCATAAAGAACGTTTTATACGACACGCGGCATACCTCGAAGGGAGCAGGAGTAAAAACGTGATGTCTATGTCGCTCTTGAGTCGAAACGTTGCTCGTAAGCTTTTGCTCACACAGCTTCTGGCGGTAATAGCAAGTGGATTGCTGTTTAGCCTCAAAGACCCTTTCTGGGGCATCTCCGCATTGTGCGGGGGATTGGCAGTGTTACTGCCTAATATGTTGTTTATGATATTTGCCTGGCGTCACCAGGCGCATACACCAGCAAAGGGCCGAGTGGCCTGGACGTTCGCTTTCGGCGAAGCCTTCAAGGTGTTAGCGATGCTGGTTTTGCTTGTGGTGGCGTTGGCGGTTTTGAAGGCGGTATTCTTACCGCTGATCGTTACGTGGGTTTTGGTGCTGGTGGTTCAGATACTGGCACCGGCTGTAATTAACAACAAAGGGTAAAGGCATCATGGCTTCAGAAAATATGACGCCGCAGGATTACATAGGACACCATCTGAATAACCTTCAGTTGGACCTACGTACATTCTCGCTGGTGGATCCGCAGAACCCCCCAGCCACCTTCTGGACGCTCAATATTGACTCCATGTTTTTCTCGGTGGTTCTGGGTCTGTTGTTCCTGCTTATGTTCCGTAGCGTGGCCAAAAAGGCGACCAGCGGCGTACCAGGTAAATTTCAGACCGCGATTGAGCTGGTAATCGGCTTCGTGCATGGTAGCGTGAAAGACATGTACCATGGCAAAAGCAAGCTGATTGCACCGCTGGCCCTGACGATTTTCGTCTGGGTATTCCTGATGAACCTGATGGATTTACTGCCTATCGACCTGCTGCCGTATATCGGCGAGCATATCTTTGGCCTGCCGGCTCTGCGTGTGGTTCCGTCTGCTGACGTGAACATCACTCTGTCTATGGCACTGGGCGTATTTATCCTCATTCTGTTCTACAGCATCAAAATGAAAGGCATCGGTGGCTTCACGAAAGAGTTGACGCTGCAGCCGTTCAATCACTGGGCGTTCATTCCTGTCAACTTAATCCTTGAAGGGGTAAGCCTGCTGTCCAAACCAGTTTCTCTTGGTCTGCGACTGTTCGGCAACATGTACGCTGGTGAGCTGATTTTCATTCTGATTGCTGGTCTGTTGCCGTGGTGGTCACAGTGGATCCTGAATGTGCCGTGGGCCATTTTCCACATACTGATTATCACGCTGCAAGCCTTCATCTTCATGGTTCTGACGATTGTCTATCTGTCGATGGCGTCTGAAGAGCATTAATTTACCAACACTACTACGTTTTAACTGAAACAAACTGGAGACTGTCATGGAAAACCTGAATATGGATCTGCTGTACATGGCTGCCGCTGTGATGATGGGTCTGGCGGCAATCGGTGCTGCGATCGGTATCGGCATCCTCGGGGGTAAATTCCTGGAAGGCGCAGCGCGTCAACCTGATCTGATTCCTCTGCTGCGTACTCAGTTCTTTATCGTTATGGGTCTGGTGGATGCTATCCCGATGATCGCTGTAGGTCTGGGTCTGTACGTGATGTTCGCTGTCGCGTAGTAAGCGTTGCTTGAATTAAGAGCAATATCAGAACGTTAACTAGATAGAGGCATTGTGCTGTGAATCTTAACGCAACAATCCTCGGCCAGGCCATCGCGTTTGTCCTGTTCGTTCTGTTCTGCATGAAGTACGTATGGCCGCCATTAATGGCAGCCATCGAAAAACGTCAAAAAGAAATTGCTGACGGTCTTGCTTCTGCGGAACGAGCACATAAGGATCTTGACCTTGCAAAGGCCAGCGCGACCGACCAGCTGAAAAAGGCTAAAGCGGAAGCTCAGGTAATCATCGAGCAGGCAAACAAACGCCGCGCTCAGATCCTGGACGAAGCTAAAACTGAAGCAGAGCAGGAACGTACTAAAATCGTGGCACAAGCGCAGGCGGAAATTGACGCCGAGCGTAAACGTGCTCGCGAAGAGCTGCGTAAGCAAGTTGCTGTCCTGGCTGTTGCTGGCGCCGAGAAGATCATCGAACGTTCCGTGGATGAAGCTGCTAACAGCGACATCGTGGACAAACTTGTCGCTGAACTGTAAGGAGGGAGGGGCTGATGTCTGAATTTATTACGGTAGCTCGCCCCTACGCCAAAGCAGCTTTTGACTTTGCCGTTGAGCACCAAAGCGTTGACCGTTGGCAGGATATGCTGACGTTTGCCGCTGAGGTGACGAAGAACGAACAAATGGCAGAGCTTCTCTCTGGCGCACTGGCGCCGGAAACGCTCGCTGAGTCGTTTATCGCAATCTGCGGTGAGCAGCTGGACGAAAGCGGTCAAAACCTGATTAAGGTAATGGCTGAAAATAACCGTCTTAATGCGCTCCCGGATGTTCTTGAGCAGTTTATTCACCTGCGTGCAGCCAGTGAGGCTATCTCTGAGGTAGAAGTCACTTCTGCCACTGCACTGAGTGATGAACAGCTTACGAAGATTAGTGCAGCGATGGAAAAACGTCTGTCACGCAAAGTTAAGCTGAATTGCAAAATCGATAAGTCTGTAATGGCAGGCGTAATCATCCGTGCGGGTGATATGGTCATTGATGGCAGCGTACGCGGCCGTCTTGAGCGCCTTGCAGACGTCTTGCAGTCTTAAGGGGACTGGAGCATGCAACTGAATTCCACCGAAATCAGCGAACTGATCAAGCAGCGCATTGCTCAGTTCAGTGTTGTGAGTGAAGCTCACAATGAAGGTACTATTGTTTCTGTAAGTGACGGTGTTATCCGCATCCACGGTCTTGCTGACTGTATGCAGGGGGAAATGATCTCTCTGCCGGGTAACCGTTACGCTATCGCACTGAACCTGGAGCGCGACTCCGTAGGTGCAGTTGTGATGGGTCCATACGCTGACCTCGCCGAAGGCATGAAGGTTAAGTGTACGGGTCGTATTCTGGAAGTTCCGGTTGGCCGTGGCCTGCTGGGTCGTGTGGTGAACACTCTGGGTTCCCCAATTGACGGTAAAGGTCCGGTTGATAACGATGGCTTTTCGCCAATCGAAGTTATCGCGCCAGGCGTAATCGAACGTCAGTCCGTCGATCAGCCGGTACAGACCGGTTATAAATCCGTTGATGCCATGATCCCAATCGGTCGTGGCCAGCGTGAGTTGATCATCGGTGACCGTCAGACCGGTAAAACCGCGATGGCAATCGATGCCATCATCAACCAGCGTGACTCCGGCATCAAATGTGTGTACGTGGCTATCGGCCAGAAAGCGTCCACCATTTCTAACGTGGTTCGTAAACTGGAAGAACATGGCGCACTGTCCAACACCATCGTTGTTGTGGCGACCGCGTCTGAATCTGCTGCACTGCAATACCTGGCGCCTTATGCCGGTTGCGCAATGGGCGAATACTTCCGTGACCGCGGTGAAGATGCACTGATCGTTTATGATGACCTGTCCAAACAGGCTGTTGCTTACCGTCAGGTTTCCCTGCTGCTCCGTCGTCCACCAGGACGTGAAGCATTCCCGGGCGACGTATTTTACCTCCACTCCCGTCTGCTGGAACGCGCATCCCGCGTTAACGCGGAATACGTTGAGAAATTCACCAATGGTGAAGTCAAAGGTAAAACTGGCTCCCTGACCGCTCTGCCGATTATCGAAACCCAGGCGGGTGACGTTTCTGCGTTCGTTCCGACCAACGTAATTTCCATTACCGATGGTCAGATCTTCCTGGAAACCAACCTGTTCAACTCCGGTATTCGTCCGGCAGTTAACCCGGGTATCTCCGTATCCCGTGTAGGTGGTGCCGCGCAGACCAAGATCATCAAGAAACTGTCCGGCGGTATCCGTACCGCTCTGGCACAGTATCGTGAACTGGCAGCGTTTTCTCAGTTCGCTTCCGACCTTGATGAAGCTACGCGTAAGCAGCTGAGCCACGGTCAGAAAGTAACTGAACTGCTGAAGCAGAAACAGTATGCCCCAATGTCTGTTGCACAGCAGGGTGTGGTGCTGTTTGCGGCTGAACGCGGTTACCTCGAAGATGTGGAACTGGCGAAAATCGGTAGCTTCGAAGCCGCTCTGCTGGCTTACGTTGACCGTGATCACGCTCCGCTGATGCAAGAGATTAACCAGTCCGGTGGCTATAACGATGAAATCGAAGGCAAGCTGAAAGCTATCCTCGATTCCTTCAAAGCAACCCAGTCCTGGTAACGTCTGGCGGTCTGTCTTAGGGCGGACCGCAAGGCATTGAGGAGAAGCTCATGGCCGGCGCAAAAGAGATACGTAGTAAGATCGCAAGCGTCCAGAACACGCAGAAGATCACTAAAGCGATGGAGATGGTCGCCGCTTCCAAAATGCGTAAATCGCAGGATCGCATGGCGGCCAGCCGTCCTTATGCAGAGACCATGCGCAAAGTGATTGGTCACCTTGCGAATGGTAATCTGGAATATAAGCACCCTTACCTGGAAGAACGCGACGTTAAGCGCGTGGGCTACCTGGTGGTGTCGACCGACCGTGGTCTGTGCGGTGGCTTGAACATTAACCTGTTTAAAAAGCTGCTGGCGGATATGAAAACATGGTCCGATAAAGGCGTTCAGTGCGACATCGCAATGATCGGCTCTAAGGGCGTGTCTTTCTTTAATTCCGTAGGCGGTAACGTGGTTGCTCAGGTAACCGGTATGGGGGACAACCCTTCCCTGTCCGAACTGATCGGCCCGGTTAAAGTGATGCTGCAGGCCTACGATGAAGGTCGTCTGGACAGACTGTACGTTGTCAGCAACAAATTTATTAACACCATGTCTCAGGTTCCAACTCTCACTCAGCTGCTGCCTTTACCGGCTTCAGAAGATGAAGAGTTAAAACAAAAAGCCTGGGATTACCTGTATGAACCAGACCCGAAACCGCTGCTGGATACTCTGCTGCGTCGTTACGTTGAATCTCAGGTTTATCAGGGCGTGGTAGAAAACCTGGCCAGCGAGCAGGCCGCACGTATGGTGGCGATGAAAGCCGCGACCGACAATGGCGGCAGCCTGATTAAAGAGCTGCAGTTGGTATACAACAAAGCTCGTCAGGCCAGCATTACTCAGGAACTCACCGAAATCGTCGGTGGTGCATCCGCGGTATAACCAGGTTAATTCGTAGAGGATTCAAGATGGCTACTGGAAAAATTGTCCAGGTAATCGGCGCCGTGGTTGACGTCGAATTCCCTCAGGATGCCGTACCGCGCGTGTACGATGCTCTTGAGGTTATGAATGGTAAAGAGAGCCTGGTGCTGGAAGTTCAGCAGCAGCTCGGCGGCGGTATCGTACGTACCATCGCCATGGGTTCTTCCGACGGTCTGCGTCGTGGTCTGGAAGTTAAAGACCTCGAGCACCCGATCGAAGTCCCGGTAGGTAAAGCAACGCTGGGTCGTATCATGAACGTTCTGGGTCACCCGATCGACATGAAAGGCGATATCGGTGAAGAAGAGCGTTGGGCTATCCACCGCGCAGCACCTTCCTATGAAGAGCTGTCCAGCTCTCAGGAACTGCTGGAAACCGGCATCAAAGTTATCGACCTGATGTGTCCGTTCGCGAAGGGCGGTAAAGTGGGTCTGTTCGGTGGTGCGGGTGTAGGTAAAACCGTAAACATGATGGAGCTTATTCGTAACATCGCGATCGAGCACTCCGGTTACTCTGTGTTTGCGGGTGTGGGTGAACGTACTCGTGAGGGTAACGACTTCTACCACGAAATGACCGACTCCAATGTTCTGGATAAAGTATCCCTGGTTTATGGCCAGATGAACGAGCCGCCGGGAAACCGTCTGCGCGTTGCGCTGACCGGTCTGACCATGGCTGAGAAATTCCGTGACGAAGGTCGTGACGTACTGCTGTTCGTCGATAACATCTATCGTTACACCCTGGCCGGTACGGAAGTATCCGCACTGCTGGGTCGTATGCCATCAGCGGTAGGTTACCAGCCGACCCTGGCGGAAGAGATGGGTGTTCTGCAGGAACGTATCACTTCTACTAAAACCGGTTCTATCACCTCCGTTCAGGCGGTATACGTACCTGCGGATGACTTGACTGACCCATCCCCAGCAACCACCTTTGCTCACCTTGATGCAACCGTGGTACTGAGCCGTCAGATCGCGTCTCTGGGTATTTACCCGGCAGTTGATCCGCTGGACTCCACCAGCCGTCAGCTGGATCCGCTGGTTGTAGGTCAGGAACACTATGATACTGCGCGTGGCGTACAGTCCCTGCTGCAGCGTTATCAGGAACTGAAAGACATCATCGCCATCCTGGGTATGGATGAGCTGTCTGAAGAAGATAAACTGGTGGTAGCTCGTGCGCGTAAGATCCAGCGCTTCCTGTCCCAGCCGTTCTTCGTTGCGGAAGTATTCACCGGTTCTCCGGGTAAATACGTTTCCCTGAAAGACACCATCCGTGGCTTTAAAGGCATCATGGAAGGCGAATACGACCACCTGCCAGAGCAGGCGTTCTACATGGTTGGTTCTATCGACGAAGCCGTAGAAAAAGCCAAAAAACTTTAACGCCTTAATCGGAGGGTGATATGGCAATGACTTACCACCTGGACGTCGTCAGCGCAGAGCAACAAATGTTCTCTGGTCTGGTCGAAAAAATCCAGGTAACGGGTAGTGAAGGTGAACTGGGTATTTTCCCGGGTCACGCACCGCTGCTCACCGCCATTAAGCCTGGTATGATCCGCATCGTTAAACAGTTCGGTCATGAAGAGTTTATCTATCTGTCCGGCGGCATTCTTGAAGTGCAGCCTGGCAACGTGACCGTACTGGCTGATACCGCGATTCGCGGGCAGGATCTCGATGAAGCGAGAGCCCTGGAAGCGAAACGTAAGGCTGAAGAGCATATTAAGAGCTCTCATGGTGACGTGGATTACGCTCAGGCATCTGCGGAACTGGCCAAAGCGATCGCCAAACTGCGCGTTATCGAGTTGACCAAAAAAGCGATGTAACACCGGCTTGAAAATACGAAAACCAGTCTGCTAGCAGGCTGGTTTTTTTTTGCCTGTGTTTTAACTATTTTGAAACTGAAAAAGTGTTTTGATTTTATGTGATCTGTGTCACATAAATATTGATCGATTAAAAAATGAAGCGTAGACTTGTTTTTGTGATTTATGTCACATAATTAAATCGGATAAAAACAGGATACCAACATGAAATTATTCAATAAAATCATCGCCCTTTTCAGCAGTATGGACGTTTAACCATACCTGTCTGCTATGTGGCGCGATGCTTCCATCGTTGAGAGCAAGCGCCATCTATTGTTAGCCCCATACTCTCTTGTTTGTGCACTCCTCCTCTCCCCAATTTTTGTCTTCTCTATTTTTCTACTTGTTACTGAATCATATATAAAAATCGTGCTTTGCTTACCCAATTCTTTATTCATGGGGCAAAAAAATAGCAAAAACATTAACCTAAGGCTTTAATAAGAGCATGCTCCTGGTTTTTGGGAGACAAAAGGCGCCGATATAGTCGAAAATAGCGAGTTAATAGTTAGGGATTTTCCCCTATTGAACGTTTTATCTTCGGCCCATTTCATGATGAAAAAAATGTAGTATTTTCAATGTGAAAGGGTATAAATTCGTTCTTAAATGACAGTCAGGATGTGTATGTTGAATAATGCTATGAGCGTCGTGATCCTTGCCGCAGGCAAAGGTACACGTATGTATTCCGATCTTCCAAAAGTGCTTCACACTCTCGCAGGAAAAGCGATGGTGCAGCATGTTATTGATGCCGCTAATGAATTAGGCGCAACGCATGTGCACCTGGTCTACGGGCATGGTGGTGATTTGCTTCAGCAGACGTTGAAAGATGGCAATCTGAACTGGGTTCTGCAGGCAGAGCAGTTGGGAACCGGTCATGCAATGCAGCAGGCTGCACCGTTCTTTGGTGATGACGAAGACATTTTAATGCTATATGGCGATGTACCGTTAATTTCCACCGAAACGTTACGGCGCCTGCGCGATGCTAAGCCTCAGGGTGGTATTGGCTTATTAACAGTAAAACTGGACGACCCAACCGGCTATGGGCGCATTACGCGTGATAACGGCAAAGTTACTGGCATCGTTGAGCACAAAGATGCGACCGACGAGCAACGCCAGATCCAGGAAATTAACACTGGCATCCTGATTGCCAATGGCGCTGATATGAAGCGCTGGTTGTCTAAACTGACCAACAATAACGTGCAGGGTGAATATTACATCACCGATATCATTGCGATGGCGTACCAGGAAGGTCGTGAAATTGCTGCGGTACATCCGGCACGTATTAGCGAAACCGAAGGGGTGAATAACCGTCTTCAGTTATCCCGTCTTGAACGTGTCTATCAGTCCGAACAAGCAGAGAAACTGCTGTTAGCAGGCGTTATGTTGCGCGATCCAGCACGTTTTGATCTTCGCGGTTCGCTTATTCACGGGCGCGATGTTGAAATTGATACTAACGTTATCATTGAAGGCAACGTAACCCTTGGCGATCGCGTTAAAATTGGTACTGGCTGCATTATCAAAAATAGCGTGATTGGCGATGGCTGTGAACTTAGCCCGTACAGCGTGGTGGAAGATGCCCATCTGGAAGCGGCCTGTACTATCGGGCCTTTTGCGCGTCTGCGCCCAGGCGCTGAACTGCTGGAAGGTGCGCACGTGGGTAACTTCGTCGAAATGAAAAAAGCGCGTCTGGGTAAAGGTTCTAAAGCGGGTCATCTGACGTATCTCGGTGATGCTGAAATTGGCGATAACGTGAATATCGGCGCGGGTACGATTACCTGTAACTACGATGGCGCTAATAAGTTTAAAACTATTATTGGCGATGATGTTTTTGTCGGTTCTGATACTCAGCTGGTGGCTCCTGTCACCGTGGGTAAAGGCGCGACGATCGCCGCCGGAACCACAGTGACGCGTAATATCGCTGATAACGAGCTGGTATTAAGTCGTGTACCTCAGGTCCATAAGCAGGGCTGGCAGCGTCCGGTGAAGAAAAAGTAATCATTTTTGCTGGATGGCGTATACGTTTATCCGGCAGATGAGGGATGAGGAGGTAAATATATATCTCCCGCCCACATGCAGTACCTATAAAAATAACCCCACTCTCTACAAGGCTCGGGGAGCCCGGAATACGGGTATTACCCAAAGTATTTCGCGCTGTAGCAAGGCGGCAAACTTGGGAATCTACGGGAGCTTACTAAAGTAAGTGACCGTAGTGAGCAGGTGTAGCCAACGCAGCTGCGGAGTGAAAGACGAAGGGTAAACAGGTTGACCGACAACGACAGGCATAATGCCTAAATTCGGAATCAAAAAATATGTGTGGAATTGTTGGCGCTATCGCGCAGCGTGATGTAGCTGAAATCCTTCTCGAAGGTTTACGTCGTCTGGAATATCGTGGTTATGACTCAGCCGGCCTGGCTGTTGTTGATGCTGAAGGTAACATGACCCGTCTGCGTCGACTGGGTAAAGTGCAGATGCTGACTGCCGCTGCGGAAGAACATCCGTTACACGGTGGTACGGGTATCGCTCACACCCGCTGGGCAACTCATGGCGAACCTTCAGAAGCAAACGCGCATCCGCATGTTTCTGAACACATTGTGGTGGTGCATAACGGCATCATCGAAAACCATGAACCGCTGCGTGAAATGTTGAAAGCGCGTGGTTACACCTTCGTATCTGAAACGGATACCGAAGTGATTGCTCACCTGGTGCACTGGGAGCTGGAACAGGGAGGGACGCTGCGTGAAGCGGTACTGCGTACTATTCCGCAACTCCGTGGTGCATACGGTACAGTGATCATGGATACCCGTAATCCTGAAACACTGCTGGCGGCTCGTTCTGGTAGCCCGCTGGTTATCGGTCTGGGCATGGGTGAAAACTTTATCGCTTCCGACCAGCTGGCGCTGCTGCCAGTTACCCGTCGTTTTATCTTCCTGGAAGAAGGCGATATCGCCGAAGTAACGCGTCGTTCAGTTTCTATTTTTGACAAGACTGGCGCAGAAGTAAAACGTCAGGATATTGAATCCAATCTGCAATATGACGCGGGCGAAAAAGGTATTTATCGCCACTACATGCAGAAAGAGATCTATGAGCAACCGAATGCGATTAAAAATACGCTGACCGGGCGTATCAGTCATGGCGAAGTGGATTTAAGTGAGCTTGGCCCTAACGCCAACGCGTTGCTGTCGCAGGTTGAGCATATCCAGATTATTGCCTGCGGTACGTCATACAACTCAGGCATGGTATCCCGTTACTGGTTTGAGTCGCTGGCCGGCATTTCCTGTGATGTGGAAATTGCTTCTGAGTTCCGTTATCGCAAATCCGCTGTGCGTCGTAACAGTTTAATGATTACCCTGTCCCAATCTGGTGAAACGGCGGATACCCTGGCGGGTCTGCGCTTATCTAAGGAGCTGGGCTATCTGGGTTCGCTGGCAATCTGTAACGTTCCTGGCTCTTCTCTGGTACGTGAATCTGACCTGGCGATAATGACAAATGCCGGGACCGAAATCGGCGTGGCCTCAACGAAAGCATTTACCACCCAGCTGACTGTTCTGTTAATGCTGGTGGCGAAGCTGTCTCGTCTGAAAGGTCTGGATGCGTCTATTGAACAAGAGGTTGTTCACGGGTTACAGGCGCTGCCGAGCCGTATTGAGCAGATGCTGTCACAGGACAAGCGTATTGCCGCACTGGCGGAAGACTTCTCTGACAAACACCATGCACTGTTCCTTGGTCGTGGTGATCAGTACCCCATTGCGCTGGAAGGTGCCCTGAAGCTGAAAGAGATTTCTTATATTCACGCAGAAGCGTATGCCGCTGGTGAGCTGAAGCACGGCCCGCTGGCGCTGATTGACGCGGATATGCCGGTTATCGTGGTTGCACCGAACAACGAGTTGCTGGAAAAACTGAAATCCAACATTGAAGAAGTGCGTGCCCGTGGCGGCCAGTTGTACGTCTTTGCCGATCAGGATGCAGGATTTACCAGTAATGAAAATATGCACATCATCGAGATGCCGCATGTGGAAGAGGTGATTGCACCGATTTTCTATACCGTTCCGCTGCAATTGCTGGCGTATCACGTGGCGCTGATTAAAGGTACTGACGTGGACCAGCCGCGTAACCTGGCGAAGTCGGTTACCGTGGAATAAGCGATACCTCGCTGAACTGAAAATGCCCTGCTCAAAGCGGGGCATTTTTTTAAACTTGCTCTGTTTTTAATCAATCATCCCGCCTGTTTTATGTGACAAACCGTCATCTTCAGCTACTGTTTTCTGTGTCATAAAAAGAAAATTTTACCGAAATATGATGGTCATATAATCGATTAACTTGCTGTTTTTGTACTGTTTTTAATTGTTTCTCGCATATTATTTTTCATTGTCATAAAACTGTCATATTTCGTACATTTAACTGTCACCTGTTTGTCCTATTTTGCTCACAGTAGCAACTCAAACAACAATTTACGAAAACCGTGCAGGAGACATTATGAAAGTTATGCGTACCACTGTCGCAACTGTTGTCGCCGCGACCTTATCTATGAGCGCGTTCTCTGCCTTTGCTGCAGCGAGCCTGACAGGTGCTGGTGCAACTTTTCCTGCGCCAGTGTATGCCAAATGGGCTGATACTTATCAGAAAGAGACCGGTAGCAAAGTAAACTACCAGGGTATCGGCTCCTCCGGTGGTGTAAAACAAATTACCGCAAATACTGTCGATTTCGGTGCATCTGATGCGCCGTTATCTGACGAGAAGCTGGCTCAGGAAGGCCTGTTCCAGTTCCCGACAGTGATCGGTGGTGTGGTGCTGGCGGTGAATATCCCTGGCCTGAAGTCCGGTGAGCTGGTGCTTGACGGTAAAACCCTGGGCGATATCTACCTCGGCAAAATTAAGAAGTGGGATGATGAAGCTATCACCAAACTGAACCCAGGTCTGAAGCTGCCTTCTCAGAACATAGCTGTTGTGCGTCGTGCAGATGGTTCCGGTACCTCCTTCGTCTTCACCAGCTACCTGGCGAAAGTGAACGAAGAGTGGAAATCTAAAATTGGCGCAGGCTCTACTGTGAACTGGCCGACCGGTCTGGGCGGTAAAGGTAATGACGGTATCGCTGCGTTCGTACAGCGTCTGCCAGGCTCTATCGGCTACGTTGAGTACGCTTATGCTAAGCAGAACAACCTGGCATACACCAAACTGGTTTCTGCTGATGGCAAACCGGTAAGCCCGACAGAAGAAAACTTTGCCAATGCAGCTAAAGGCGCTGACTGGAGCAAAACCTTCGCTCAGGATCTGACTAACCAGAAAGGTGACAATGCGTGGCCAATCACTTCCACCACCTTCATCCTGGTGCATAAAGAGCAGAAGAAACCAGAGCAAGGCGTTGAAGTACTGAAATTCTTTGACTGGGCATATAAAAATGGCGGCAAACAGGCTAATGACCTGGATTACGCCAGCTTGCCGGACAGCGTGGTTGAGCAGATTCGTGCTGCATGGAAGACCAACGTAAAAGACAGCAGCGGTAAAGCGCTGTACTAACAGGATATTTTTGACGAAGATGGCGGGTGGCGCTGGTGCTTTCCCGCCCTACGGTTCATCCTGTAGGCACGGTAAGCGCCAGCGCCACCGGACATATTCGTAAGACGTCTCAAACAGAAGAGTGATTTATGGCTGCAACCAAGCCTGCTTTTAACCCTCCGGGTAAAAAGGGTGACATGATATTCAGCGCGCTGGTAAAACTGGCTGCGCTGATTGTGCTATTGATGTTGGGTGGCATTATTGTCTCTCTGATCATCTCCTCCTGGCCAAGCATCCAGAAATTTGGTTTCTCATTCCTTTGGACCAAAGACTGGGATGCGCCAAATGATATCTACGGCGCACTGGTACCGATTTACGGTACGCTGGTCACCTCACTTATCGCACTGCTGATCGCCGTTCCGGTGAGTTTCGGCATAGCTTTGTTCCTGACGGAACTTGCACCTGGCTGGCTTAGACGCCCACTGGGTATCGCTATTGAACTGCTGGCAGCGATCCCGAGTATCGTTTACGGCATGTGGGGCCTGTTTATCTTTGCCCCGCTGTTTGCGACTTATTTCCAGGAGCCGGTCGGTAATATTCTTTCCAACATTCCGTTTGTTGGCGCACTGTTTGCTGGCCCGGCATTTGGTATCGGTATTC
This sequence comes from Citrobacter sp. Cu233, assembly GCF_030332225.1. Lineage (GTDB taxonomy): Bacteria > Pseudomonadota > Gammaproteobacteria > Enterobacterales > Enterobacteriaceae > Citrobacter. The sequence goes on along the minus strand of NZ_JAOWIF010000035.1, from coordinate 403,376 downwards.
TGGCTGCTGGTGTGATCCTCGCCATCATGATCATCCCGTACATTGCAGCGGTTATGCGTGATGTGTTCGAGCAAACGCCAGTGCTGATGAAAGAGTCCGCTTACGGTATTGGCTGTACCACCTGGGAAGTTATCTGGCGTATCGTTCTGCCGTTCACTAAAAATGGTGTCATTGGCGGCGTAATGCTGGGTCTTGGCCGCGCGTTGGGTGAAACCATGGCGGTGACCTTTATCATTGGTAACACCTACCAACTCGATAGCGCCTCGCTGTATATGCCGGGCAACAGTATCACCTCTGCGCTGGCGAACGAATTTGCCGAAGCGGAATCTGGTTTGCATGTTGCTGCACTGATGGAACTGGGTCTGATCCTGTTTGTGATCACCTTCATCGTACTGGCAGCGTCTAAGTTCATGATCATGCGCCTTGCGAAAAACGAGGGGGCACGCTAATGGCTACGCTGGAAATGCAAAACACCACCGCACTGGCAGAATCACGCCGTAAAATGCAGGCGCGTCGTCGTCTGAAGAACCGCATCGCGCTGACGCTCTCGATGGCGACGATGGCATTTGGTCTGTTCTGGCTTATCTGGATCCTGATGTCCACGATTACCCGTGGCATTGACGGTATGTCGCTGGCACTGTTCACCGAAATGACCCCGCCGCCAAATACCGCGGGTGGTGGTCTGGCGAACGCGCTTGCCGGGAGTGGGCTGTTGATTCTGTGGGCGACCATATTTGGTACGCCGCTCGGTATTATGGCGGGCATCTACCTGGCGGAATACGGGCGTAAGTCCTGGCTGGCTGAAGTCATCCGCTTTATCAACGATATCCTGCTGTCTGCACCATCGATTGTGGTCGGTCTGTTCGTTTACACCATTGTGGTGGCAAAAATGGAACACTTCTCCGGCTGGGCGGGCGTGATTGCGCTGGCGCTGCTGCAGGTACCTATCGTTATTCGTACCACTGAGAACATGCTCAAACTGGTGCCGGATAGTCTGCGAGAAGCCGCCTATGCGTTGGGGACACCAAAGTGGAAGATGATTTCCGCGATCACCCTGAAGGCGTCTGTGTCGGGCATTATTACCGGTATTCTGCTGGCAATTGCCCGTATTGCAGGTGAAACGGCCCCGCTGCTGTTTACGTCGCTCTCCAACCAGTTCTGGAGCACTGACATGATGCAGCCAATCGCCAACCTGCCTGTCACGATCTTTAAGTTTGCGATGAGCCCATTTGCTGAATGGCAGCAACTGGCCTGGGCCGGGGTACTGATAATCACCCTGTGCGTACTGCTGCTGAACATTCTGGCGCGCGTGATTTTCGCGAAGAAGAAACACGGTTAATTTTTTACGGTGCGGCCAACGATGGCGGCGCTGGATGAGGATGAGATTGAAATGAGTATGGTTGATACTGCCCCAGGTAAGATTCAGGTTCGTGATTTGAACTTCTACTATGGCAAATTCCATGCCCTGAAGAACATCAACCTGGATATTGCGAAGAACCAGGTAACGGCGTTTATCGGGCCGTCAGGCTGTGGTAAATCGACGCTGCTGCGTACCTTCAACAAAATGTTTGAACTGTACCCGGAACAGCGTGCGGAAGGTGAAATCCTGCTGGATGGTGACAACATTCTCACCAACACCCAGGATATCGCGCTGCTGCGTGCCAAAGTAGGAATGGTTTTCCAGAAGCCAACACCGTTTCCGATGTCTATCTACGACAATATCGCGTTTGGCGTGCGTCTGTTTGAGAAGCTTTCTCGTGCCGATATGGATGAGCGTGTGCAGTGGGCGTTGACCAAAGCCGCATTGTGGAATGAAACCAAAGATAAATTACACCAGAGCGGATACTCTCTCTCCGGTGGTCAGCAGCAGCGTTTGTGCATTGCGCGTGGTATCGCCATTCGCCCGGAAGTGCTTCTGCTTGATGAACCGTGTTCAGCGCTTGACCCGATCTCTACCGGGCGTATTGAAGAGCTGATCACTGAGCTGAAAGAGGATTACACCGTCGTTATCGTCACCCACAACATGCAGCAGGCTGCGCGTTGTTCTGACCATACGGCGTTTATGTACCTGGGCGAGTTGATTGAGTTCAGCAACACGGACGATCTGTTCACCAAACCCGCGAAGAAACAAACAGAAGACTACATTACTGGCCGCTACGGTTGATATGCCCGGGCATCTGGAGAAATGATGGATAACCTTAACCTTAATAAACATATTTCCGGTCAGTTCAACGCTGAACTGGAGAGTATTCGTACCCAGGTGATGACCATGGGTGGCATGGTTGAGCAGCAGCTTTCTGACGCGATTACCGCCATGCACAATCAGGACAGCGATCTGGCGAAGCGCGTCATTGAGGGCGATAAAAACGTCAACATGATGGAAGTGGCGATTGATGAAGCCTGCGTGCGTATCATCGCCAAACGTCAGCCGACAGCGAGCGACCTGCGCCTGGTGATGGCGATTATCAAAACCATCGCTGAGCTGGAGCGTATTGGTGACGTCGCGGATAAAATCTGCCGTACTGCGCTGGAGAAATTCTCCCAGCAGCATCAGCCGCTGTTGGTAAGTCTGGAGTCGCTGGGCCGTCACACCGTGCAGATGCTGCACGACGTGTTGGATGCCTTTGCGCGTATGGATCTGGATGAAGCGGTACGTATCTACCGTGAAGATAAGAAAGTCGACCAGGAATATGAAGGCATTGTGCGCCAGCTGATGACCTACATGATGGAAGATCCGCGCACCATTCCAAGCGTGCTGACCGCGCTGTTTTGCGCGCGTTCTATCGAGCGTATCGGTGACCGTTGCCAGAATATCTGCGAATACATTTTCTACTTCGTGAAGGGGCAAGATTTCCGTCACGTGGGTGGGGATGAGCTGGATAAACTGCTGGCGGGTAAAGATCCGAAAGAGTGATGTTTGTGGCGGGAGGCGCTGACGCTTACCCGCCCTACGAGACATGTCAGCCGGAAAAGCGGTAACGCCATCCGGCTTTGTTTTTTAGCGGGTAATATCCCAACCCCGCGCTTTCCACAATTCCGGCAACTGTGCCAAATCGGTAAAGGTCGTCACTTTAGGATGGTCGATTGGCTTGTTGTGCGGATCGGCGCAGAAGTAAAAAACCTCCATTCCCGCAGCAATCCCCGCCTGAGCACCCGCACTGGAGTCATCGACCAGGATACAGTTCTCAACGTTGACGTTCATCGCTTTCGCCGCATGGAACATCATTGCCGGGTCGGGCTTCCAGCGCTGAATATCGTAACCGCTGAACAGTAAATCAGGAAAATGATGCAACATGCCCAGCTTACCCAATGAATGCTGCATTTTGCTGACCGGACCATTAGACACCACGCACATTGGCACAGCCATGCTGTCCAGCAGCGTGTTCGCACCAGCAATGACTTCCAGCTCGGTATCGAACAGACGTGCGACCTCAGCGCGGTAAACCGGTTCTAACTCGGCTTTTGCCAGTTCGACACCGTGTTCTTCGTTAATAATGTCGATGATTTCGTAGAGCTTTACCCCCTTGAAGCGTTTAAACGTCTCTTCAAGATCGAGCGTAATGCCGAACGCCTGGAACATGCTGACATACGCGCGAGAACAAATTACTTCACTGTCGACAAGGGTACCGTCACAGTCAAAAAATACGGCTTCTATCTGGGACATGTCATTTCCATTTTAACAAGTTTAACGTTTTCGTAATGCATAATGGGGGGACGCAATCGTTGCCGTATAAGCAAAATCAATGAAAAAAGTTGCTCATAACCCAACCCTATTGTCGCATTTTGGTATAGGATAGCGACGAATTTTCCCTCCTTGTTCGGAAATTGATAATGAGTCAACAACACACAACCCAGGCTTCTGGCCAGGGGATGCTGGAACGCGTGTTCAAACTGCGCGAGCATGGCACGACGGTACGGACCGAAGTGATAGCCGGTTTAACCACCTTCCTGACGATGGTGTATATCGTTTTTGTTAACCCGCAAATTCTTGGCGTAGCTGGCATGGATACCAGCGCCGTCTTTGTTACCACCTGTCTTATTGCTGCATTTGGTAGCATCCTGATGGGGCTGTTTGCCAACCTGCCGGTTGCGCTGGCACCTGCTATGGGTTTGAACGCATTCTTTGCCTTCGTGGTGGTCGGTGCGATGGGGCTGTCATGGCAGATTGGTATGGGCGCGATCTTCTGGGGCGCAATTGGTCTGCTGCTGCTGACGATTTTCCGCGTACGTTACTGGATGATTGCGAATATCCCGGTCAGTCTGCGCGTGGGCATCACCAGTGGTATCGGCCTGTTCATCGGCATGATGGGGCTGAAAAACGCAGGTGTTATCGTCGCCAACAAAGACACGCTGGTGTCTATCGGTAACCTGACGTCCCACAGCGTACTGCTTGGTATTCTGGGCTTCTTTATCATCGCGATTCTGGCGTCACGTAACATTCATGCGGCGGTGCTGATCTCCATCATTGTGACCACGCTGTTGGGATGGATGTTGGGTGATGTTCATTACAGCGGTATTGTTTCTGCGCCGCCGAGCGTGATGTCCGTTATCGGACATGTCGATCTGGCCGGTTCGTTTAACATTGGCCTGGCGGGTGTGATTTTCTCGTTCATGCTGGTGAACCTGTTTGACTCCTCCGGTACGTTGATTGGCGTCACGGATAAAGCGGGTCTGGCAGATGCCAAGGGCAAGTTCCCGCGCATGAAGCAGGCTCTGTTTGTCGATAGCGTGTCGTCTGTTACCGGTGCGTTTATCGGTACTTCTTCCGTTACCGCATATATTGAATCCTCTTCCGGTGTTTCTGTCGGTGGACGTACAGGTCTGACAGCCGTGGTTGTCGGTCTGCTGTTCCTGCTGGTTATCTTCCTGTCACCGTTGGCGGGAATGGTGCCGGGCTATGCAGCTGCAGGTGCGCTGATTTACGTGGGCGTATTGATGACGTCCAGCCTGTCGCGCGTGAAGTGGGATGACCTGACAGAAGCTGTTCCGGCGTTTATTACCGCTGTGATGATGCCGTTTAGCTTCTCCATCACTGAAGGTATCGCGCTGGGCTTTATTTCCTACTGCGTGATGAAAATAGGTACCGGACGTTTTCGCGATCTCAGCCCGTGCGTCATCGTTGTCGCGCTGCTGTTTGTGTTGAAGATTGTGTTTATCGACGCGCACTAATGTAGAACATGCTTCAGCTTTGTCATACAAGGCTGAAGCATCTCCTGTCTGGTTATCTTTTATTCCTGCCCCAAAATATCAAGTCTGAAAATTATCTCTCTGCGAATAAATAATCTCTGTAATTTATGGCCGTGTGTTAGCGAGCTGTGGTTTCTTATGGTGAATTATCTGTTAACAGATTGAAATGTTTTTACTTTTGTTTTTTTGAAATATCAAAAATAGCCATAATAAATGCAGGGGCTATTTCAACTTTCGCACAGGCATTTTTCGTTACTGTTTCTTATCTCTATTAAAAGGAGTTTAGAAATGAAGAAGACTGTCATTGCGACGTTCTGTGTCTCACTGTTTTTTCCACTATTCGCAAGTGCAGCCACCAGTGTGACACTGGATGGTCATTCATTAACACTGGATGATGCCTGGGCCATTGCTCAGGGGGAAAAACAGGTTGAGATCGCTGCAACTGCGATGGAGCGCGTCGATAAAGCCAATAAACTTTTAATGATTGCTGCTGGAAAAGGCGTTCCCGTTTACGGATTGACGGTAGGCGTGGGACTCAATAAAGACAAATCTCTGTTTGATGCGCATGGAAAACTGACTCCGGAGGTTATTCAGGCCTCCCGTGAATTTAATATCAACGCGTTGCATGCGCATGCTGCAGGCGTTGGTCCAGACATGCCGGATGAACTGGTGCGTCTGGCGATGGTGATTCGCCTGAATACCATGTTAACGGGAAATACTGGCGCCCAACCGCAGGTTGCCAAAATGTATCAGAAGTTTCTCAATAAGCATATTACCCCCGTCGTGCCCTCACGGGGTTCCGTGGGTGAAGCTGATATAACGCTTGCCTCTCATATTGGCGATGTAATGATTGGTGAATGGCGCGTTCGCGTGAAAGGCGTCGAGATGGATTCCGCAAAAGCGCTGAAACAGGCGGGTATTGATAAGCTGGAACCACTTGGCAAAGATGCGCTGTCGATTCTCTCTTCAAATGCGATATCAACGGCTTATTCCGCTCAGGCTCTTCTGGAGTCCAGACAGATTATTAATATTACTCCGGCGGTGTTCGGTTTATCGCTGGAAGCGCTGAATGGTAACGTTGCGCCATTCCTGCACCAAAGTTTAAGCGTTCGACCCTTCCCCGGTATTCAGGATACCGCCGGGACTATTCGTACTGCGCTTACGGGTTCTTATCTCTGGCAACATCAGGATGGACGTCCTTTACAGGATCCGCTTTCTTTCCGAACGACGGTATTTGTTCTTAACGAAGTGCGTCGCGAATGGAATGAAGCCTGGCAAATGCTGGAAATTCAGATGAACAGCTCGGACGACAACCCGGCGGTAATCGTGAATGCTGATCGTTCGTTGGCGGAAAATAGCCAGGTTGAGCAGTACTTCGTGAGCGCAAAAGGGGACAATGGCGAAACCCTCAGCGGCGCGATTTTCCCGACGTCAAATTTTGAACCGCTGCCTCTGGCGCTGGCTATTCAGAATCTGTCTTTGGCGATGGGGCATCTGGCGCATAACAGCGTTCAGCGCACTTTGCATTTATCTGACGATCATTTCACCGGGCTGAGCCGCTTCCTCGCTTCCGACACTAATCAGCAAGGACATGCATTCGGCGCTATTCAGAAGCCGCAGGTTGCGTTACTGGCGGATATTCGCGACCTGGTTAACCCGGTATCACTGGATGGTCAACCGATGGCGGGTACCATTGAAGATACCTACACCAATAATCTGCGTGCATCTAAACGTCTGAGTCAAATTGCTGATGATATGCGCAGCATTTATGGTCTGGAACTGTTGCACGCCAGTCAGGCAGTCGATCTGCGGAAACAGAAAAATCCTGACCTGAAATTGGGAGAGATGACCGGCAAACTCTTTACCGCCTATCGTGAGAAAGTACCGTTTGTTGTGCAGGATCGGATTTTTACTGACAATATTGCTGATTCATCCGCGTTAGTCGCATCATTTCCTTCCGGTTCTCTGGTCAGTACGCAAGCAGGGAGCAAATGACGATAATGAAAAAAACCGTTAATGCGTCGCGGCGAGCCTTTTTGACGAAAAGTACCCTCCTGGCAACCGGCGGCGCATTTACGGTGCTGACCGGAAAGGCGCTGGCGCAAGATAACTGCGTCCCGGCTTCGTCGGTTCGTTACCATAAAGTCTATGATGTGATCGTCGTCGGAAGCGGCTTTGCCGGACTGGCTGCTGCACTTGAAGCCGCTCAGGCTGGCCGCAGCGTTCTGGTGATTGAAAAGATGCCCGTTTTTGGCGGCAACTCAGCAATTAACGGCGGCGCGGTTGCCGTAGCCGGATCGCCTGCGCAGAAAAAAGAAGGGATCGTCGATTCACCTGAGTTGATGTTTAAGGACATGCTGAAAGCTGGGCGTGGGTTAAATGATAAAGATCAGTTAAAGATTCTCGTTAACAACACGACCGCTGCCTATGAGTTTACCCTAAAACACGGCGTAAAATATAAACCGTTCGTACAGCATTTTGGCGGTCACTCTGTCCCCCGTACATTGCAAACGGTAGAGAGTTCTGGGGCGGGGATCACCCGGCCACTAAAAGAGTCCGCCATGAAAATGGGTGTTGTTTTTCGCGCCCAATGCAAGCTGGAATCTTTTCTGCAAAATTCGCAAGGGCGCGTTATTGGCCTGACGGTACGTGATGGCTATCGTTTCCCAGACGAACAGACCGGGAAGATTCGCCATTACGGTGCGCGTTACGGCGTGGTGATGTGTTCTGGTGGTTTTTCCAATGATCTGCGTTTTCGTAAAATGCAAAACCCCATGCTGGATGAGCGTGTCGATTCCACCAACCACCCCGGCGCGACGTCGGAATGCCTGGTGCAAATGCTACGTATTGGCGCAACGCCGGTACAGCTTGATCTTATCCAGCTAGGTCCCTGGTCATCGCCAGACGAACGCGGATTTGGCTACGTTTCGCAATTCAATACCATCTCAGGTTTTCCTAACGGAATTATGGTTAACCCGCGTTCTGGCCATCGTTTCACAAATGAACTTGCCGATCGTAAAGAGCGTGAAGAGGGGATTCTGGCGCAGGTGGATGAAAAAGGGGATCCACTTTATCCCATCTGCTTCACCACGCTTGAAGGTGCGAAACTAGCACAAAGCCTGAAACATGCCCTGCATTATGGTGTCGCCTGGCAGTTTGACTCACTGGAGCAGTTGGCGGCGCATTTCGGCATACCTTTCGACGTACTGCAAGAAGAGGTGGAGACCTACAATGCGGCCGTTGCGCGCAAAGGTGGCGATCGCATGAAGAAAGATGTGAGTCGTGCGGTTCCGTTAGACAAAGGACCATTTGTTGCCGTACGCGTGTGGCCCAAAGTGCACTACGTTATGGGTGGTGTGCAGATCAGTATGCGCACAGAGGTACTCAATGCAGCGGATAGTAAACCCATCCCCGGTCTGTATGCTGCCGGAGAAGCGACAGCGGGTTCGCACGGTGGAAGTCGTCTGGGCAGTTGCGCCGTTGCGGATTGCCTGGTTTTTGGCCGGATTGCGGGGCTTAGCGTTGCCTCCGCGACTGCTGCGGATGATGCCTTTGACGTTGAGGGAATTTAACATGGCAAAATTATGGATAGCCCTGCTGTTGCTGTGTCTTAGTGGTTTTTCCCTGGCCATCGCTGCGACTGACGACGAGGCTGCTTTTCACCAGCAACTGAATGCAATGAACGTCAAGCCTTATCACCACTCACTGGAGGCCACCGGACGTGATACATCGTGTCAGTTGTGTCACGGATCCAGCACCCCCGTAGCGGCACCGAGTGACAAATCTTGCCTGAGTTGCCACGGTTCGCGCGACCAGATTGCTGAATTAACGCAACCCAATCCGCATGACAAAAATGCAGAGCCCAACCCGCATGATTCAATGCACTACGGCAAAGATGTTCCTTGTACCGCTTGTCATAACGAACATAAACCCTCGGTAGTTTATTGTAATAATTGCCATCTCTTTAAATATCCGGATATGAAGCCATGAGGGACATCATGCGCGGATTCTTAATAAGGCGCTTATTTTTATTGCTGATGGGATGGATACCTCTGTCGGGATATTCTGCGCCAGTACCAACAGCGCAGCTCAATCAACCTTGTCTGGCATGCCACGCTGATAGCGATATCCAGGGGATCTCTACGGATAAAGTGCAGGAGAATTTATTTGTCTCCACAGATAAGTATCACGACAGCGTGCATGGTGAAGTGCCGTGTATCGCCTGCCATCAAAGCCAACCCGGAAGCGCGGGATTTTCAGTCACCCCGCATGTTCTGAAGCCTGATGACGACAAGAACTGCGAAAGTTGTCATAGCGTAGTCATGCGCGATACGGTGCATGCCGTACAGCAGAGTGTCCACAGTGAAAAGATAGCCAAAGGACTCTTCTCTTGTACCTCATGCCATAACGCGCACACTATGACGGCAGGAGAGCTAAACCATCCAGGTAAACAACGGGTTGCCGACGACAATTTGATGTGTACGAATTGTCATTCGCGGGCGGGAGTCTTTGCGAACCTGTCTGGAGGGAAACGCTCTGTGTCTCAGGATATGGCGCATTCAGCACTGCCTTATGCCGCTGAGCATCTCACCAGTTTACGCTGTATTGACTGCCATGCTGATGCTGCAGATACCTCTTTGCATCGCATCCTGCCTGCCTCACAAGCCATCAGTTGTGAACAATGTCATGGCGACGGAGCGTTGCTTACCGCCCGGCGGAAAACGTTCGCGCCAGATGAAAATGCCATGGCAGGTAGCTTGCTGGGGAAAGGGTTATTTGATGATGTCTCTCTCCGGGAAAAACTGACGACGGTGGCGCCTCCTGTTCCTGCGATTCGTCAGATAGATGGCGTGTTGTTTACCGATACCTACATGATTGGTAATAACGGTAGCGGCCAGGCCGATCGCTTTATTGCCTGGGCGCTGGGCGGCTTCGTTGTGTTGCTACTCTGTCATGGTTTGGGGCGGCTTATCCTATCGCGCCGCACGGCAGATATGCCGATGGAGAAACGATATCTCTACACTCTGCCTGTTCGCTGCTGGCACTGGCTGAACGCACTCTGTTTTACCGCGCTAATTATCAGCGGCTGTGCCTTGCACTGGGTGAGCGCGAAATTCTCGCTATGGGTTGATGTACACAATATTGCAGGGGTATCGCTGTGTGTTATATGGCTGGGTTTTATCCTGGTGGCGATGTGCGGCAACGGGCATCATTATCGGGTGCGCTGGCAGGGTATTTCGGGGCGGCTTATCCGTCAGATCCGCTATTATCTGTATGGTATTTTCCGTGGGGAACCTCATCCGGAACATGCGTCGCCAGCGGCTAAATTCAATATTCTCCAGCAACTGGGCTATATTGGCGTGATGTTCCTGTTATTGCCGCTGCTCATTGTGACCGGATTGCTGATGATGTACCCCAGTTATACGCCAGAAACGCTGTTTGCGTTACCGGGTAAGCAGGTTGCGGCCTGGCTCCATTACGTTTTGGCAGTCGTGATGGTGGCATTTATCATCGTGCATCTCTATTTGTGCAGTACGGGGGATACGCCGGGAGCGCTGATTAAAGGCATGCTCGATGGCTTCCACCGTGCCAGAAAACAAAAATAAAGACTGCTCCCCTTTTTCTGAAGAGGGAAAGGGGACGTCAGATTATTTTTCTTTCACCACAATGCCCAGTTTTTTTATTTTGCTGTATAGCGTGTTACTGTTAACACCAAGCAACTCTGCTGCTCCACCTTTACCTGATATTTTCCCCTGACTTTGTTGTAACGCCATTTGGATATGATGACGCATTGCGTCATCAAGAGAGGATATAGCTATTGAATTCCTTTCCCTCGGTAAAAAAATATGCAACTCATTTCCCGTGCAACGGAGAAATGCGTTTTCTAATAGTCCGATCAATTCCGTAATGTTGCCCGGCCAGTGATACTTCAATAATAAGCGTAGTGAATCATCACCCAGAACAGGTAAAGAGGTACGTTTATACTGGCTTGATAGCTTCCTCAGGTAGTATGTCAACAGCAGAGGAATATCATCATAGCGATGCCGTAACGGAGGGAGTGTAATGATCTGGCAAAGTGTATTGGCATATATTTGACTGGTCAGATAGTGACTGGATATATCATGGTTGGTGGCGTTTTTTATATCTGAAAATGGAAGTGTTTGTATGGCAATAATCTGTAGCTGGCAATACTCACTGTAATTTGAATGCAGTGCCAGTAAAAAGGTTTGCCAGCGCTCAGGGAAAGAATTAATTTCTTTTATCATCAGAGACCCCTGATGCAATATCAGAAATGAAGCAATGCCTGGTGGCTTGTTGAAATCAATGGTTATTGTGCGGTTCAGGACGCCATTTTTCATGATGATCAGCTGCCCCTGAGGATTAATCAATCCATAATAACCACTGCGCTTTGAACATTGTTGCTGAAGCTCGGAAGCGAGTGAATTTTTTCCAACGCCTTTCTCTCCCAGTAATAAAACAGGCAGTTCACTGTTTGCCAGTTTACTCAATGAATGATACAACTGAAACAGAGGGGTGTTAGTTTGACTGACGACAAATTTTTCACTTTCTTCTGCAGCAGATAACTCGGGAATAGCCGGAGGCGTATTATTCAATAAAAGGTTATGCCGGGACAAGGCAATAAAGGCTAACAGGGAGAGTTCTCCCCGAACTGATTCGAATAATTCAGCATGTTGAGGTGTAAAAGCATTAGCGTGGTGACTAAATATACCCATAGCACCCAACCGTAGACCATCCAGGTGCATACGCATCAGGATTAGAGATTTGATATTACGAAAGCAGGTGTTAACGACATATTCAGTCAGCGGACATTGGCTCAGAGTATCGATAAGTTGAGTGGAGAAGTTATCTGAGTGATTGAATTGTCTGGCAATATTCTCAGGGATCGGGATGACATCCCGTTTCAGTCGTGCTGTTTTGTGCGTCGCTAATGCTAAAAACTGGATACAGCGAATATCACTACGATAATAGTTAAAGAAAATACCGTCACAAACTATTGAATCAGGTATCGACTGTAGACAGGCATACATGGATTTCTCCAGTTGCGTGCTACTACATAATGCGGTCCTGAGATGTGAAAATGTCCTGTCCATGGCATATCCATTGTTCACAGTAAATAAAATATTAGATATATTTATTGATATTATTGCAACAGCAATACCTGGTAACACTATGCCACAATAATGAAGAGGAAAAAACAGACAACAGTGATTTATGGACAGGTTTACGCAAATAAGAAAATAATCCAGAAGAATAGGCGCTTACTGGATTATTTATGAGTTGTAGGCAAAATTAATTATCAGGCTTTTACACGCTGAATGTAGTCACCAAACGCGGTTAACTGGCCAGTCAGATGGTCCAGCGTGCTTTGGTCGATCACTTCACCGGTCTGCGGGTCCACTTTGTTCTGAATCACGCCGCCCATAAATTCCGGCTTGTTCATTACCATCGCATCGAGGAATACCAGAATTTGACGCAGATGATACTGACAGCGTGCGCCGCCAATAGCGCCCATTGAGCTGGTTTGGATCAGTACTGGCTTGCCTGATAATGGTTGATCGGGCAGACGAGACAGCCAGTCGATGGCGTTTTTCAGCCCGCCAGGAACAGAATAGTTGTATTCCGGCGTGACGATAACGACGCCATCAGCCTTCCTGATTTGTTCCGCCAGCGCTTCTACACTTGCCGGAAACCCCTCTTCCTGCTGGAGGTCGGCATCGTACAGAGGAATATCCCCAATCGACGGTAACGCATTCACTTCCATCCCCGCGGGGGCAATTTTTGGCAGCGTACGGGCAACCATTCCATTAAACGAACCCTTGCGCAGGCTCCCCAGTAACGTAACAACATTCAATGTCTCAGACATGGTTACTCCTGTTTCATCATGAAGGTTAAATCAGTTATGCGTATGGCTCTTTGCTGCGGATAATTGTGAAAACCGGATCAGGCGACCCGTTGGTTCATTCGCGCGGGTCTGGATATCAGGCAAACTTTTCCAGTCCTGTTTACCATCAAACTCCCAAACCTTGAGTTTTTCAATGGTTGGCGTGACCGCGACCGACCACACCAGCACATCTTCAGCATCACAAATGGCTTCTATCTGCGTAACGTGTGCACATCTCAGACGGCCCGCACCCGGTAATAGCTGGAGTTCACGCGGATCGTCATTGCACACGTCGCCAGTGAGCTTGAGAACACTCTGGCGTAACGTAATGAGTTGCGCACGTGCTTCATTGGGGTCGTTTTGATTATTGATCCACAGGTTTTCGTTACTGGAAAAGCGGTAGGTTTCTGTGGCATTTGGGGTATGGAACCCGCGGGTCGCGCGCTGAAGTTCCATATCCAGGCCGCATGAACCTTCTGTGGTAAGCGCGACGCCGACGATATTCCCTGCATAGGAAATCGAAAAACCAGGCAGGTTTTTATCGCGAAAAATAGGTTTCCCTTTCGCCTCGGTAACAATCTCAGGCAATGTGCTGGTGCCGTAAAGCATAAACATCAGTTCAGCGAGAAGGCTTCGGGAGGCCAGAAAGCGTGTTCGGCGGTAAGTGGGTAGATTTCTTGCTTCAAAATGACATGGAGTAGGGAGACGAACTGAAACCAGGTGTCCCTCCGTAAGAATCCCTCTGGCAAAATGTGTCGCCATTTTTCGCTCCGTGATTAATGGTCCGTGATTATTATCAGAGTAACATTTACGCGGCTTATAGGCAGGCTTTACTGCCCAAAAAGTAAACGGAATCGGGATACATTACGCGACATTTACATTTCCACAGCCAGGGCGGTCAATAAAACAACAATATAGCAAAGGGTCTTCATGACATCTCGCGATAGAGTGCCTTGATCGTCTCTTTCAGCCATACGATCTTAGGATTGTGGCTGTTGCGTTTATGCCAAAGGAGGGTGAACGGTACGCGCATTTTTTCCAGTTGCGCAGCATCAAAAGGCATTGGACGTGCCACGAGCGGAAGCTGGTGGAGTTGATTGTAACGCTGACAATAGACCGGGGCGGTGGCTATCAATGCGTGATCGGGTTGCGCGGCCATAAACAGAGACTGCTCAAAGCCCGGTAGACACAATGCGATGTTACGCGCACGCCCCATCTCCTGAAGCACATCATCCAGCGCCCAGGTGTCGCTCTGCTCCCAGCTAATGCTGATATGGGGATAGCGCAGGAATGTTTCCAGATTCCACTCTTCCTGCAATGCCGGATGGTCTTCACGCAACCAGACGCAGGGGAGATCGGAAAACAGGACCTCGTGGTCGATCGATAACGGGAGCAGACTCAGCAATTCTCGTGAGCGTGGGTGACTTTCACGCCCGGTAAAGCCGATATCGACCTCGCCACGGATAATGGCATCCAGCGAATCGTAATCCCAGTTGCGCACTTTGATCGTTGCCTGTGGATAATGCTGGTAGATCTGTTGGGAGAGCGCGTTAAACATGATCATCACCAGCGGCGTTTCAGCCACCAAATCAAACTTCAGCCCACGTGGTGCTTCATGGTGCGGCTTATCGAGCAATTGATTGCCCATCTGCATCCACTCCGCCAGGCTCTGTTCCATGCTGAGCATCAGCGGCGTTGGTGTTAGCCCCAGCGGGGTGTTAACAAACAACGGATCGTCAAACCAGGCTCTCAGCTTCGACAGCGATTTGCTGACCGCCGACGGCGTGACGTTCATCCGTTTGGCGGTTTTAGTGACACTGCGTTCCTGCATCAACAACTGCAGGCAGAGCAGCAAATTAAGATCGAGACTGCTGAGGGATTTCTTCATGAGTTGGCGTGGACCGGTTTGGTGCAACAGTGATAATCAGCATGATACTCACTATGCTACAGCCAATCAGAATCCCGATCAGCATATTCAGCGCATCGAGACCGAGGATGGCGGCCAACCAAATCCATAACGATGAACCGCAAACCTGGGCAATACCTAATGCCGAGCTGGCGACGCCTGCGCGCAGCGAGAATGGCCCCAGCGCCTGGCTCATGGCAACGCCGAAACCGACTGAGAATCCGGCGCAGATTAAGGTTAGTCCGAACAACATTACCGCGTGCGTACTGGCAAGGGTTAACACGATGCCCGCAGCAAGGAACAATACCTGTGAAGTCAGCATCAGGATGCGGGGTTTAAATATGCTTAGTGCGAATGGCGTTGAGAAGGAGACCGCCATACTGACACCCGCGGTCATCGCCATTGTTGTGGCGTACTCACCGCGGTCAAAACCCATCACCTCCATCAGCAGCACCGGAGAGGTATTCACAAAGGTCAGGATTACCGACACACTGAGGGTGGTAATTGCCAGACGGCTAAGGAAAAAACGGTTTACCAGTGATTCGGTGGCTTGATTCTTTTGCACAGATGCCGGGAGCGTCGTTGGGCGCGATTCTCGCAGGATAAACACTGATAGCAGGCAAACAACCACACCCATGCCCATCATCGTGTAGAACAGGCTCTGCCAGGGGTATTTGAGCATAATCAGATGCCCCATCACAGGGGCCAGTACCGGCACGATACAAGTGATACCGTTTAGCAGCGACAGCACCTTCGCGCGGCGGCGATCGTCGAGTGTATCACGTAGGATGGCGAAGGCCACCACGTAGCAGCAACCTGCACCGACGCCCTGAACAAAACGGCCGACCAGGAACGGTGTGCCGCTCCCGGCGAATGAACATAAGGCCGAGGCGATAATAAAGATCACCGCACCGACAATGGCGACCGGTTTACGACCCGACTGGTCAGCAATTTTACCGGCGAACAACATTGCCGTCGCCATCCCTGCCAGGTAGACCGAAAACGCGATATGCAACTGAGCCTCGCTGGCTTGTAAATCGGCAGCAATACGGGGCAATCCCACCAGATACATATCAATACCGGCGGGATAAAGGAGTACCAGGGCAAAACTGCAGATTAGAAAGCGTGTCATAGCGACCTCATGAGGAAAGTGGCGCTAAGAATACGGGGAGAGGATTGTCTGTGCGAGTTGCCATTTGGACAACAGTAATTTCCTTATGGGAAATCACTTGTTGCCGGATTCAGCCTACGGGGCCTGTAAGCCCGGAAAGCATCGCGCCACCGGGCAACACATCGTTATTTACCGATACAGAAGCTGGAGAAAATCCTGCCCAGCAGATCGTCGGAAGTAAATTCTCCAGTTATCTCACTGAGGTTTTGCTGTGCAAGGCGCAACTCCTCTGCGAGCAATTCTCCGGCCCATGCCCCCAATAGCTGAGCTTTACCCTGCTGAAGATGCTCTGCGGCTTCTGCCAGTGCCTGCAAATGACGACGACGCGCCAGGAAACCGCCTTCCATATTGGTTTCAAAACCCATGCTCTGTTTGAGATGGTTGCGCAGTACGTCAACACCTTCGCCGGTACGTGCAGAGAGGCGAACCAGTGAGTGGCCATTTACTTCGCTGAGACCCAGCGTTTCACCCGTGATATCCGCTTTGTTACGCACGACGGTAATCGGCAGTTTTGTAGGTAAACGCGCAATAAAGTCTGGCCAGATGTCCGCCGGGTCAACCGCGTCGGTGGTGGTGCCATCAACCATAAACAGTACGCGGTCAGCTTGTTCGATCTCCTGCCAGGCGCGTTCAATACCGATGCGTTCAACTTCGTCACTGGCGTCGCGCAGACCAGCGGTATCGATAATGTGCAACGGCATACCGTCGATATGGATATGCTCACGCAGCACGTCGCGGGTGGTGCCGGCGATATCGGTGACAATAGCTGCTTCACGGCCAGCGAGGGCGTTCAACAGACTTGATTTACCGGCGTTAGGACGCCCGGCAATCACCACCTTCATGCCTTCGCGTAGCAGGCTGCCCTGACGTGCTTCGGCACGTACGGCATCAAGATCGGCCATCACGCTATTGAGCTGGGCTTCAATTTTGCCGTCAGACAGGAAGTCGATTTCCTCATCCGGGAAATCAATCGCCGCTTCCACGTAGATGCGCAGGTGAGTGAGTGCTTCCACAAGGTGATTCACACGTGCGGAGAACGCACCCTGTAAGGAATTTAGCGCCGAGCGTGCCGCCTGTTCAGAGCTGGCGTCGATCAGGTCGGCAATGGCTTCAGCCTGGGCTAAATCGAGCTTATCGTTAAGAAATGCGCGCTCGGAGAACTCACCCGGTCTGGCAATGCGCAGGCCGGGAATCGTCAGAATACGTTTAAGCAGCAGATCGAGAATAACCGGACCGCCGTGACCCTGAAGCTCTAAGACGTCTTCACCGGTAAAGGAGTTCGGGCCAGGGAACCACAGCGCAATCCCCTGATCCAGCACGCTGCCATCCGCGTCTTTAAACGGCAGGTAGTCGGCATAGCGCGGTTTTGGCAGTTTACCCAGTACGGTTTCGGCAACCTCGCGGGCTTTAAGGCCGGAGATGCGCAGAATACCCACACCACCACGTCCCGGTGGGGTGGCCTGAGCGACGATGGTGTCGTTATGGCTCATGATATGTCTCTTTGTCATGCAATAAAAAAGGCGGTCTAATGACCGCCCTTTACTTTATGTTCCGTTTGCCGGATGGCGGCTTCGCCTAATCCGGCCTACACCGAATCAGGAGTTTTTCTTCTCGCGGCTATGCAGGCCACGTTTCTCCAGACCACGGTAAATCAGCTGTTGCTGAATAATGGTTACCAGGTTGCTGACGATATAGTACAGCACCAGACCTGACGGGAACCACAGGAAGAACACGGTGAAGATGACCGGCATAAAGGTCATGATCTTCTGCTGCATCGGGTCGGTCACGGTGGTCGGAGACATCTTCTGGATGAAGAACATCGTCACGCCCATCAGGATCGGCAGGATGTAGTACGGGTCCTGTGCAGACAGGTCATGGATCCACAGCGCGAACGGCGCATGACGCAGTTCAATGGAGCCCATCAGCATGTAGTATAACGCCAGGAAGATTGGCATCTGGATGATCAGCGGGAAGCAGCCGCCCAGCGGGTTAACCTTCTCAGCTTTGTACAGGGCCATCATTTCCTGGCTCTGACGTTGTTTATCATCGCCCAGACGCTCACGCATTGCCTGAATCTTCGGCTGCAGCATACGCATCTTCGCCATGGAGGTGTACTGCGCTTTGGTCAGCGGGTACATGATGCCACGAACGATAAAGGTGATAACGATGATGGAGAAGCCCCAGTTACCCAGGAAGCTATGGATCCATTTCAGCAGTTTGAACAGCGGCTGAGAGATAAACCACAACCAGCCGTAATCCACGGTCAGATCCAGGTGCGGTGCAACGGCCGCCATTTTATCCTGAATTTCCGGGCCAACCCACAGGGTGCTGGTCATCGCGCCAGTCTGTCCTGGCTGAACCAGTACCGGCTGAGATTTATAGCCGATAGCGGCAATGCCATTACCCAGATTAGCGGTGTAGAAATTATTGGTGCCGTCGTTACGCGGAACCCATGCCGTTGCGAAATACTGTTGCAGCATTGCAACCCAGCCGTCTTTAGCATTGACGTTCAGGTTTTCGTTATCAGCAATGGTGTCGAATTTGTATTTCTCATACTTCTCATCAGGCGTGGAGTACGCTGCGCCACGGAAGGTATGCAGTGCAAAGTTGCTGCTACCGGTGTCGCGATGAGAGGGCAGATTGATGGATTGCTTCAACTGACCAAAGGTGGAGACTTCCAGCGGTTTCTCGCCGGCGTTCTGCACGCTGTAGTTAACGTTGACAGCATATTCACCACGTTTGAGGACAAACGTCTTCGTGAATGTGTTACCCGCTGCGTCAGTATAGGTCATCGGGATCTGCAGTTCGTTCTGACCATCAGCCAGTACAAAGGCGTCTTTTTCGACGTTGTACAGCGGACGCGGGCCGTTAGCCGGGTTATCCGGGCCGTCACGACCTGTCAGGCCACTTTGTGCCTGGTAGATGAACTGTGGCGTGGTTTCCAGTAACTGGAACGGTTCGGTAGAACCCAGTTCTTTCGGGTAAGCTGGCAGTGAAGCCTGTTCCACATCACCACCACGGGTGTTGATGGTCAGATCAAGCACGTCAGTTTTAACCGTAATCAGTTTCCCCTGGCCACTGGCCGGTACGCCCTGGTCGGCGGCGCTACCCGCTGCGGTGGTCGTTGTCTGCGTGGTCTGTTGGGCCTGAGGTTGCGGATTTTTATCCTGCTCCCAGGCTTGCCAGATCATGAAAGACACGAACAGCAAAGCGATGACTAAAAGATTGCGTTGCGAATCCATCGTTAGTGTTCTCTGGTATCAAATGGTCCGGGCGGGACGGGATCGTCACCACCAGGGTGTAAAGGGTGGCATTTTAATACGCGTTTCACCGTCAACCAACTGCCTTTTATCACTCCAAACCTGCGCAATGCCTCAATTCCGTAGCTCGAACAGGTTGGAGTGAAACGGCAATGCGGCCCAAGCAGCGGACTGATAAGGCGTTGATAGACCCGAATGAGGGCTATCAGGACCCGCGAGCCAGGCGACAATGGCGACGCCATAATTTTTCCAACGCTTCCGAGAGAGCACGGTTATCGAGGTCGGCAACCCCTTTTTTAGCCACCACCACGAAATCCATTGCTGGAAGCTCGTGCTGACGTAAACGAAAGCTTTCACGCGTCAGACGTTTAATCCGATTGCGTTCATGTGCACGTTTAACATTTTTCTTGGCGACTGTAAGACCGATACGGGGATGCCCCAGCGAATTCAGGCGGCCGAGGATGGTGATTTGCGGCGTGCCAGCCCGTTGTGGCTGCTGGAAGACGAATGTGAAATGAGTGGGAGTTAACAAACGTAACTCCCTGGGAAATGCGAGCTTAACCACTCAGGGGCTAGCTTTTATTACTTAGAAACGGTCAGACGAGAACGGCCTTTAGCACGACGACGTGCCAGAACCTGACGACCATTTTTATTTGCCATACGAGCACGGAAGCCGTGAGAACGGTTGCGCTTCAGTACAGACGGTTGAAAAGTGCGTTTCATGGCGATTTCTACCTAAACTTGAATAAATTCACTGACTTTTGCGTATACCCGAACGAATTTCGAACGACTTACGCCACAGTGTGGGTGATTAAAGAGGCCGGATTGTAATAATTGTACACTCCGGAGTCAATTCTCTTTCCTTATATCCCGTTTTTTTTCACGTAGTTTTGTGTAAAAAACAGGCAGCGTTGACGCCGTAAGGCGACCGTTACTCGCTGGGGGTAAGAATTATACGGGCTGGTGGATAAAGCGCAAGGATCGCTCGGGATCTTTATTAGATCGTTTAAGCAGTAAAGCATCTTTACTCATTAATTTTTTCAATATGCGCGCGAAAACCTGCAGCACTTCTCCAGGATCGTTTACACTTAGCCGATTCTGGATCATCCTGTGGATAAATCGGGAAGAATCTGTGAGAAACAGAAGATCTCTTTCTCAGTTTACGCTATGATCCGCGGTCCCGATCGTTTCAATGGATCCTGATCGGGTTAAAATTGCAGATAGCAATTCGCACGTCACCCTTTGCATAGGGTCTTGTCGATGTGCGTCAACAATCATGAATGTTTCAGCCTTTGTCATTTATCGACTTTTGTTCGAGTGGAGTCCGCCGTGTCACTTTCGCTTTGGCAGCAGTGTCTTGCCCGATTGCAGGATGAGTTACCAGCCACAGAATTCAGTATGTGGATACGCCCGTTGCAGGCGGAACTGAGCGATAACACGCTGGCTTTGTATGCGCCAAACCGTTTTGTGCTCGATTGGGTAAGGGATAAATACCTCAATAATATTAATGGATTGCTGAATAATTTCTGCGGAGCGGACGCCCCACAGCTGCGTTTTGAGGTCGGCACTAAACCTGTCACGCAAACGCTGAAGACGCCGGTGAATAACATCGTTACACCTGCGCATGTGGCTCAACAAGTGCAACCGCAACGGGTCGTTCCGGCGGCGCGCCCCGGCTGGGATAACGTACCGGCCCCGGCAGAACCTACCTATCGCTCTAACGTCAATGTCAAACATACGTTTGATAACTTCGTTGAAGGTAAATCTAACCAACTGGCGCGCGCGGCGGCACGTCAGGTGGCGGACAATCCTGGCGGCGCCTACAATCCGTTATTCCTTTATGGCGGTACAGGTCTGGGTAAAACCCACCTGTTGCACGCTGTGGGTAACGGCATTATGGCGCGTAAGCCGAACGCAAAAGTGGTGTATATGCACTCCGAGCGTTTTGTGCAGGACATGGTTAAAGCCCTGCAAAACAATGCGATCGAAGAGTTTAAACGCTATTACCGTTCCGTTGATGCGTTGCTGATTGACGACATTCAATTCTTTGCTAATAAAGAACGATCCCAGGAAGAGTTTTTCCACACCTTTAATGCCCTGTTGGAAGGTAATCAGCAGATCATCCTGACATCGGATCGCTATCCGAAGGAGATCAACGGCGTTGAGGATCGTCTGAAATCCCGCTTCGGCTGGGGGCTGACGGTAGCGATCGAACCGCCTGAACTGGAGACGCGCGTAGCGATCCTGATGAAAAAAGCAGATGAAAACGACATTCGTCTGCCGGGTGAGGTGGCGTTCTTTATTGCCAAGCGCCTACGCTCTAACGTGCGTGAGCTGGAAGGCGCACTGAACCGCGTGATCGCCAACGCTAACTTTACTGGCCGGGCGATCACTATCGATTTCGTGCGCGAAGCGCTGCGCGATTTACTGGCATTGCAGGAAAAACTGGTCACCATCGACAATATTCAAAAGACGGTGGCGGAGTATTACAAAATCAAAATTGCGGATCTGCTTTCTAAGCGTCGATCTCGCTCGGTAGCTCGTCCGCGTCAGATGGCGATGGCGCTGGCAAAAGAGCTCACTAACCACAGTCTGCCGGAAATTGGCGATGCGTTTGGTGGGCGTGACCATACTACCGTGCTTCATGCCTGTCGCAAGATTGAGCAGTTGCGTGAAGAAAGCCATGATATTAAAGAAGATTTCTCCAATTTAATCAGAACATTATCTTCGTGACGCTATGAAATTTACCGTTGAACGTGAACATTTATTAAAACCGCTTCAGCAGGTCAGCGGCCCGCTGGGTGGTCGTCCTACACTGCCGATCCTCGGAAACCTGTTGCTTCAGGTGGCGGATGGTACGCTTTCTCTGACCGGTACCGATCTCGAAATGGAGATGGTGGCGCGCGTGGCACTGATCCAGGCTCATGAGCCTGGTGCAACCACCGTTCCGGCGCGTAAATTCTTCGACATTTGTCGTGGGTTGCCGGAAGGTGCGGAAATTGCCGTTCAACTGGAAGGCGACCGTATGCTGGTGCGTTCTGGCCGCAGCCGTTTCTCGCTGTCCACATTACCTGCCGCTGACTTTCCGAATCTGGATGACTGGCAGAGCGAAGTCGAATTCACCTTGCCGCAGGCAACGATGAAGCGTCTGATTGAAGCCACGCAGTTCTCAATGGCGCATCAGGACGTGCGTTATTACTTAAACGGTATGCTGTTTGAAACCGAAGGCGAAGAACTGCGTACCGTGGCGACCGACGGTCACCGTCTGGCGGTGTGCTCAATGCCGGTTGGCCAATCGCTGCCCAACCATTCGGTGATCGTGCCGCGTAAAGGCGTGATTGAACTGATGCGTATGCTCGACGGCGGCGACAATCCGCTGCGCGTGCAGATCGGCAGCAACAACATTCGCGCACACGTGGGCGATTTCATCTTTACCTCCAAACTGGTGGATGGACGTTTCCCGGATTACCGTCGTGTACTGCCGAAGAACCCGGACAAACATCTGGAGGCGGGCTGCGATATTCTCAAACAGGCGTTTGCCCGAGCGGCAATTCTTTCTAACGAGAAATTCCGCGGCGTGCGTCTGTATGTCAGTGAAAACCAGCTCAAAATCACGGCCAACAACCCGGAACAGGAAGAGGCGGAAGAGATCCTCGACGTCACTTATCCGGGCACTGAACTGGAAATTGGTTTTAACGTCAGCTATGTGCTGGACGTACTTAATGCGCTGAAGTGCGAAAATGTGCGCATTATGCTGACCGACTCTGTTTCCAGCGTCCAAATTGAAGATGCCGCATCACAGTCGGCTGCCTATGTTGTTATGCCAATGCGCTTGTAAAGAATATCGGGCTATCTTACTTGTTATTCTGGCTCCGGGCAGTGCTCGCAATCCTCACGTACTCCAGTACGCTCCGGTTGCTGTGCGCTGGCCGTAACCAGACTCACTGCGCCGATAACGCCCTGGTTATGAGTTGATATGTCGCTATCCCGACTGCTAATCAAAGATTTTCGCAACATTGAAAGCGCGGATCTTGCTTTATCTCCCGGCTTTAACTTCCTGGTCGGCGCTAACGGCAGTGGCAAAACCAGCGTGCTGGAGGCCATTTATACGCTTGGCCATGGCCGCGCGTTCCGTAGTTTGCAAATTGGCCGCGTGATTCGCCACGAGCAGGAATCGTTTGTCCTCCACGGGCGTTTACAGGGTGAAGAGCGTGAGACCTCGATTGGCCTGACGAAAGACAAACAGGGCGACAGTAAAGTACGCATTGATGGCACTGACGGGCATAAGGTCGCAGAACTGGCGCACCTGATGCCGATGCAACTGATAACGCCTGAAGGGTTTACTTTACTCAACGGTGGCCCCAAATACAGAAGAGCGTTCCTTGACTGGGGATGCTTTCACAATGAAGCTGGATTTTTCACCGCCTGGAGCAACCTGAAGCGTCTGCTCAAACAGCGTAACGCGGCGCTGCGCCAGGTGAGTCGTTATGAACAGCTGCGTCCGTGGGATAAAGAACTGATCCCGCTGGCGGAACAAATCAGCACCTGGCGCGCGGAGTACAGCGCCGGTATCGCGCAGGATATGACGGATACCTGTCAGCAGTTTCTTCCTGAGTTTTCCCTTTCTTTCTCTTTTCAGCGCGGCTGGGAGAAAGAGAGCGACTACGCTGAAGTGCTGGAACGTAGTTTTGAACGCGATCGCATGTTGACCTACACCGCGCACGGCCCGCACAAGGCGGATTTCCGTATACGCGCCGACGGTGCGCCGGTGGAAGATACGTTGTCGCGTGGGCAGCTAAAGCTGTTGATGTGCGCCTTACGTCTGGCGCAAGGGGAGTACCTGACCCGTGAAAGCGGACGGCGCTGCCTGTACCTGATAGATGATTTTGCCTCTGAACTGGATGATGCGCGTCGCGGACTGCTGGCCAGCCGCTTAAAAGCCACGCAATCTCAGGTCTTTGTCAGCGCAATCAGCGCTGAACACGTTCTGGACATGTCGGACAAAAATTCGAAGATGTTCACCGTGGAAAAGGGTAAAATAACGGATTAACCCAAGATAAAATGAGCGAGAAACGTTGATGTCGAATTCTTATGACTCCTCCAGTATCAAAGTCCTGAAAGGGCTGGATGCGGTGCGTAAGCGCCCGGGTATGTATATCGGCGACACGGATGACGGCACCGGTCTGCACCACATGGTATTCGAGGTAGTAGATAACGCTATCGACGAAGCGCTCGCGGGTCACTGTAAAGATATCGTTGTGACGATTCACGCTGATAACTCCGTGTCCGTTACCGATGATGGCCGTGGTATCCCAACCGGTATTCACCCGGAAGAGGGCGTTTCGGCGGCAGAAGTTATCATGACCGTACTGCACGCAGGCGGTAAGTTCGATGATAACTCCTATAAAGTGTCTGGTGGTCTGCACGGCGTAGGTGTATCCGTCGTTAACGCCCTGTCGCAGAAGCTGGAGCTGGTGATTCGCCGTGAAGGCAAAGTGCATCAGCAAACTTACGTGCACGGTGTGCCGCAGGCACCTCTGGCGGTAACCGGCGAAACAGAATTGACGGGTACCCAGGTCCGTTTCTGGCCAAGCCACGAAACCTTTACCAATGTTGTTGAGTTCGAATATGACATTCTGGCGAAACGTCTGCGCGAGCTGTCATTCCTGAACTCCGGCGTATCGATTCGTCTGCGCGACAAGCGCGATGGCAAAGAAGACCATTTCCATTACGAAGGTGGCATCAAAGCGTTTGTTGAGTACCTCAACAAGAACAAAACACCGATCCACCCGAATATCTTCTATTTCTCCACCGAAAAAGACGGTATTGGCGTTGAAGTTGCGCTGCAGTGGAATGATGGCTTCCAGGAAAATATCTACTGCTTTACCAACAATATTCCGCAGCGTGATGGCGGTACTCACCTTGCAGGTTTCCGTGCGGCGATGACCCGTACTCTGAATGCCTACATGGACAAAGAAGGCTACAGCAAAAAAGCGAAAGTTAGCGCCACCGGTGACGACGCCCGTGAAGGCCTGATTGCCGTCGTATCGGTAAAAGTACCGGATCCGAAATTCTCCTCTCAGACCAAAGACAAACTGGTTTCTTCCGAGGTGAAATCGGCGGTAGAACAGCAGATGAACGAACTGCTGAGCGAATACCTGCTTGAGAACCCGTCTGACGCCAAAATTGTTGTCGGCAAAATTATTGACGCTGCGCGTGCCCGTGAAGCGGCACGTCGTGCCCGTGAAATGACCCGTCGTAAAGGTGCGCTGGACTTAGCGGGCCTGCCGGGCAAACTGGCGGACTGTCAGGAACGCGACCCGGCTCACTCTGAACTGTACCTAGTGGAAGGGGACTCCGCGGGCGGCTCTGCGAAGCAGGGGCGTAACCGTAAGAACCAGGCGATCCTGCCGCTGAAGGGTAAAATTCTTAACGTTGAGAAGGCTCGCTTCGACAAGATGCTCTCTTCTCAGGAAGTGGCGACGCTGATTACCGCGCTCGGTTGCGGCATCGGTCGCGATGAGTACAACCCGGATAAACTGCGCTATCACAGCATCATTATCATGACCGATGCGGATGTCGATGGTTCGCACATCCGTACGCTGCTGTTGACCTTCTTCTATCGTCAGATGCCGGAAATCGTGGAACGCGGTCACGTTTATATTGCGCAGCCACCGCTGTACAAAGTGAAAAAAGGCAAGCAGGAACAGTACATCAAAGACGATGAAGCGATGGATCAGTACCAGATCTCTATCGCCCTTGATGGTGCTACGCTGCACACCAATGCCCACGCTCCGGCGCTGGCGGGTGAGGCGCTGGAAAAACTGGTTTCTGAGTACAATGCGACGCAGAAAATGATCGGCCGTATGGAACGCCGCTTCCCGAAAACGCTGCTGAAAGAGTTGGTTTATCAGCCAACGTTGACAGAAGCCGATTTGGCGAGCGAGCAGACCGTAACCCGTTGGGTTAATGCGCTGGTGACTGAACTGAATGAAAACGAACAGCACGGTAGCCTGTGGAAGTTCGACATTCAAGAAAACACCGAGCAAGGGCTGTTCGAGCCGATTATTCGCGTGCGTACGCACGGCGTGGATACCGATTACGCACTGGACCACGAGTTTGTGACCGGTGGCGAATACCGTCGTATCTGCACGCTGGGTGAGAAGCTGCGCGGCCTGATTGAAGACGATGCGTTTATCGAACGTGGCGAGCGTCGTCAGCCGGTAGCCAGCTTCGAGCAGGCGCTGGACTGGCTGGTGAAAGAGTCCCGTCGCGGCCTCGCGATTCAGCGTTATAAAGGCCTGGGCGAGATGAACCCGGAACAGTTGTGGGAAACCACCATGGATCCGGAAAGCCGTCGTATGCTGCGTGTGACCGTAAAAGATGCGATTGCTGCCGATCAGTTGTTCACCACCCTGATGGGGGATGCGGTTGAACCACGTCGTGCCTTTATCGAAGAGAACGCCCTGAAAGCGGCGAATATCGATATCTAATCGCTAATCTGGACAAATCTACCCGGTTGTATTGTGCAATCGGGTATTTTTTTGCCTGCAAAAGGGGCACCCCGGTCTCTTTTCTATCCCCCTTTTCGTAGCTGTTTTTTGAGCGGAATCGCGTTAGCATGAGGATGGTATCATTTCATCCGGGGAACTCATGGCTATCAAACTTATTGCTATCGACATGGATGGCACACTTCTGCTGCCCGATCACACCATTTCACCTGCGGTCAAAACGGCGATTGCCGCGGCGCGTGCGCGTGGTGTGAACGTAGTGCTGACCACTGGTCGTCCATATGCCGGCGTCCATAGCTACCTGAAAGAACTTCACATGGAACAACCCGGTGACTACTGCATAACCTACAACGGTGCGCTGGTACAGAAAGCGGGGGATGGCAGTACGGTTGCGCAAACGGCGTTAAGCTATGACGATTATCGCTATCTTGAACAACTCTCCCGTGACGTTGGCTCCCACTTCCATGCGCTGGATCGCAACACACTGTATACCGCCAACCGTGATATCAGTTACTACACGGTGCATGAGTCTTTTGTCGCGACTATTCCGCTGGTGTTCTGCGAAGCTGAGAAGATGGATCCGGCGACCCAGTTCCTGAAAGTGATGATGATTGATGAGCCGGAAATTCTCGATCGAGCCATTTCGCGCATACCTGCAGAAGTAAAAGAGAAGTACACCGTGTTGAAAAGTGCGCCGTACTTCCTCGAAATACTGGACAAACGCGTTAATAAAGGCACTGGAGTGAAATCGCTGGCCGATGCGCTGGGCATTAAAGCCGAAGAAATCATGGCGATTGGCGATCAGGAAAATGATATCGCGATGATCGAATACGCTGGTGTCGGTGTGGCAATGGACAACGCCATTCCATCCGTAAAAGAAATCGCCAACTTCGTGACTAAATCCAACCTCGAAGACGGCGTAGCGTATGCTATCGAGAAATTTGTGCTGAATTAAGTTCGCCCTGCCTGGTTACAACCCGCGTTGATCGCGGGTTTTTTTATGCCTTTTCCCAGCACAAATTATTTAGCGCATTACGGTTGTGATTTGTTATGTTGACCGCGCCAACCAGGCGGTTGCTTCTGCGCATATTCAGGAAGGATTTGGAATTACCAAAGCTGAAATGGGATATGTCTTTTCTGCGTTTGCCTGGTTATATACCTTGTGCCAAATCCCCGGTGGTTGGTTTCTTGATCGGGTAGGGTCGCGCATGACTTATTTTATCGCCATTCTCGGCTGGTCGGTGGCGCCCCTGTTTCGGGGATTTGCGACAGGGTTAATGTCGTTAATTGGCCTGCGCGCCATTACCGGAATTTTTGAAGCCCCCGCATTCCCAACCAATAACCGCATGGTGACCAGTTGGTTCCCGGAGCACGAGCGCGCCTCGGCTGTTGGTTTCTACACATCGGGGCAATTTGTTGGTCTGGCGTTCCTCACACCGCTGCTGATCTGGATTCAGGAGATACTGAGCTGGCACTGGGTATTCATTATTACCGGGGGGATTGGCATCATCTGGTCGTTTATCTGGATTAAGGTGTACCAGCCGCCACGCTTGACCAAAAACATCACCAAAGCCGAGCTGGACTACATTCGTGACGGCGGTGGCCTGGTGGATGGTGATGCGCCTGTGAAAAAAGAGTCACGTCAGCCACTGACTCTCGCGGACTGGAAACTGGTATTCCACCGCAAGCTGGTGGGCGTTTATCTGGGGCAGTTTGCGGTCATCTCTACGCTGTGGTTCTTCCTGACCTGGTTTCCTAACTATTTAACCCAGGAGAAAGGCATCACCGCTCTGCAGGCTGGTTTTATGACTACCGTACCGTTCCTTGCAGCTTTCTTTGGCGTGCTGCTTTCCGGTTGGCTGGCGGACAAGCTGGTGAAAAAGGGTTTCTCACTGGGCGTGGCGCGTAAAACGCCGATTATCTGTGGCCTGCTGATTTCGACCTGCATCATGGGCGCGAACTACACCAACGATCCGGTGTGGATTATGACGCTGATGGCCATCGCCTTCTTCGGCAATGGTTTTGCGTCTATCACCTGGTCGCTGGTCTCTTCGCTGGCGCCGATGCGCTTGATTGGCCTCACCGGCGGTGTATTTAACTTTATTGGCGGATTGGGCGGTATTACGGTTCCGCTGGTGGGGGATGTGAAGCGCGTCGGCTAATGTTCTTTAATCAGGCCGTCAGGCGTTACGGCGGGCTCCACCTCCTGACCCAAGGGAATATGCGCCATGCCGCTTTGCATTATCCATTTACGGGTTAGTGCTGATGTTAATACCCGGCTCTTCAGGATCTTGCCATACAGCTTAGTACGCAGTTTGCGGGTCGCCTTGTGATAGGTTTTATTTTTGTCGACCGTTTCCTGCAAGAGTACAGATTTGAGGATTTCTGCGCTGTCCAGCGCATAACTAATCCCTTCCAGTGAACTGGCGCTGATAAATCCAGCCGCTTCGCCAATCAGAAATGCGTTCTCCTCGCCGCAAACGAAGTCTTTCCAGCGTGATGGGAACAGCACCGTACATTTTTCGCTTTTCACCGGCTGACCAAACTGGAAATTAAAGACCTTCATCCTGGCTTTCAGCGCGTCAAAGCGTGCCTGACCGTCCTTCATCGGGTAGGCACCACCGAAGATAAAATAACCGTCTTTGCTGATACTCCATGAATAGCAGTCAGTTGCGTCATTATCAAAAATACAGGAATAGAACGGAACGGGATGTTTTTCCGCAAACCATTGTTGAATAGCGACATATTTTCGGATTTGGTGCCGGGGATAGAGATGACGGCGTACCAGTGAATTGGCGCCATCTGCACCCACCAGATAACGTGTGGTGATCTGTTGCTCCCAACCGTCGGCGCGAAAGATAACATGCCATTTATCGTCCTCGCGCCAGATTTTCCGACACAGGCTGTCGTGGTATACCTGGACATCGTCAGGGATGAGTGATTTCATCCATAAATCAAAAGCATGGCGGTTGATATTAATGTAGCTGCGTTGGTAGTTACGCGTCAAAGAAGCGGCAACATCAACCGTTTTAACGCTAAATATCTGCGGATTGGCGATGACATCAACGGGCAAGGTTATCCCGTCGCGGATAAACGAACGTTGGGCGTCAGGAGCCAGTAAACCTCCGCAGGGTTTGGTGAATCCTTCAGTGCCACACTGGCGTTTTTTATCCAGAGCAATTACGTGCATTTTTCCGCTCAACTGCCGCGCCAGCGCCGCACCAGCGGGGCCTAAACCGATAATCACCACATCAAAATGTTCCATTTTTCTGCCCGTAATAAGTGAGATGGGCATACGCTAAAGCCTGAAAGTGAAGTCCTTGTGAAGTATGATTGCTGAAATTGTCTCGTATCAGGGCATCCTATGAAACAAATCACCTTTACGCCGCGTAATCACCAACTGACCAATATCAATACCTGGACGCCGGACAGCCAGTGGCTGGTTTTTGATGTGCGTCCTTCCGGGGCATCGTTTACCGGTGAGACGATTGAACGCGTCAATATTCACACCGGCGAGGTTGAGGTGATTTATCGTGCGACGCAGGGGGCACACGTCGGCGTGGTGACCGTTCATCCAAAAAATGAAAAATATGTGTTCATTCACGGGCCTGAAAATCCAGATGAATCATGGTATTACGACTTCCATCATCGCCGTGGTGTCATTGCTACGCAAACCGAGGTAGCGAATCTGGACGCGATGGATATTACCGCCCCATACACGCCAGGTGCGCTGCGTGGCGGCAGTCATGTGCATGTCTTTAGCCCGAACGGTGAGTTTGTCAGCTTTACCTATAACGACCATGTGCTGCGTGAGCGTTCCCCTGCGCTGGATTTACGTAACGTTGGCGTGGCTACGCCGTATGGCCCGGTGACTGTGTCAGCAGATCACCCGCGTGAGTACAGCGGGAGCCACTGGTGTGTACTGGTAAGTCAGACAACGCCGAAGCCAAAACCGGGCAGCGATGAGATTAACCGTGCTTATGAAGAGGGTTGGGTAGGAAATCATACGCTGGCCTTTATCGGCGATACGTTGTCTGTCAGTGGCGAAAAAGTACCGGAACTGTTTATCGTTGATTTGCCACACGATGAAAGCGGCTGGAAACAGCCTGGCGATACGCCTCTGGAGGGAACGGAAGCAACAATGCCTGCGCCACCAGCCGGTATCGTTCAGCGACGCCTGACGTTTACTCACGACCGCGCCTTCCCGGGGCTGGTGAATCAACCGCGCCATTGGGTACGCAGCAATCCAGAGGCATCCGAAATTGCGTTTTTGATGCGTGATGACAGCGGTATTGTGCAGCTATGGCTAATTTCTGTGCTGGGCGGTACACCGCGTCAACTGACCCGTTGTACGACCGATATTCAGTCTGCGTTTAACTGGCACCCGTCGGGTCGATGGTTGGGCTTTGTGCTGGAAAACCGAATTGCCTGCTGCGATGCGCGGACTGGAGAGATTGAATTTTTAACGACCAGCCATGGTAACCCACCTTCAGCAGAGGCGATTGTCTTCTCTCCTGATGGCCGACAGGTTGCATGGATGGAAGACGTCGACGGTTTCCGCCAGATATGGGTGACAGAAACCGGACGTTAACTTAAGGCGCAGACATTTGAGCGGGGGGGATAACGGCGTTGGTGGCTTGCGTTCTCTCCTCGCTCTGTTCTACGCGAGATCGGACCGAGTTATCTTTGCGAAAGAGATCCCACGGGAGCAGTACCGTATCCAGAACCGCAGTAAAAGGCATATCCAGAATAGCCAACGACTTTGTTCCCCAGTTCGTATCGCTATCGCCAATCATTGTGGCGCTGGCACGGGTACCTGGATAGGTCCCTTCTTTTCCTCCGGTATGTGACATCACGCTGGAGCAGCCGCTTATAAAAACCATCCCGCTGCACATCATCAGTGTTAACACCATTTTTTTTATCATCATTATTTCATCTGCTAATCATCGTGTTTGCATGGTGAGTTAAAGCGATCCGTTGCGAAAATAACATCACCATCTTGTCGCACTGTGGCGGCAATCGCGATTTAACGATAACGACTGCTCCCCCCAGTGTATGCAAAAGACAACAAACTGCAAAAAAAGTCAGAGGAGTACGCTTGAAAAGTTTGTATTAAGACCCATTTTTAGGATGTAGACAAATGAAGGGCATGCCTGAGGGGTGTCCTGGCTACCTGACCTGTCCAAGATGGAAGGTCCAACATTCTCGCTGATTTCAGGAGCTATTGATTATGCGTAACTTTGATTTATCCCCGCTATACCGTTCTGCTATTGGATTTGATCGTCTGTTTAACCTGTTGGAAAACAACCAGGGCCAAAGCAATGGTGGCTACCCTCCGTACAACGTTGAGCTGGTAGACGAAAACCACTACCGCATTGCAATTGCTGTTGCGGGCTTTGCTGAAAGCGAGCTGGAAATTACCGCCCAGGATAATTTGCTGGTGGTGAAAGGCGCCCATGCGGACGAGCAAAAAGAACGTACTTACCTGTACCAGGGTATTGCTGAGCGCAACTTTGAACGCAAGTTCCAGTTGGCGGAGAACATCCATGTTCGCGGCGCAAACCTGGTAAACGGTCTGCTGTATATCGAGCTTGAGCGCGTGATTCCTGAAGCGAACAAACCGCGCCGCATCGAAATCAACTAATTTATCTGTCGGGCCGCTTGCGCGGCCCTGCTAAGCACAGGCTTGCCGTCAGGGAGCCGAAAGGTACTTACTCGCTTCTTAGAAGGAGAATATTATGCGTAACTACGATTTATCCCCACTGCTGCGTCAATGGATCGGTTTTGACAAACTGGCCAATGCATTACAAAACGCCGGTGAAAGCCAAAGCTTCCCACCCTATAACATCGAAAAGAGCGATGATAACCACTACCGCATTACCCTTGCGTTAGCCGGTTTCCGCCAGGACGATTTGGATATTCAACTGGAAGGCACACGTCTGACCGTAAAAGGTACGCCGCAGCAGCCGGAAAAAGAGACCAAATGGTTGCATCAGGGGCTGGTCACTCAATCCTTCAGCCTGAGCTTTACGCTGGCTGAAAATATGGAAGTCTCCGGCGCAAGCTTCACCAATGGCTTGCTGCATATTGATTTGACCCGTAATGAGCCTGAAACCATTGCTCCACAACGTATCGCCATCAGCGAACGTCCCGCATTAAATAGCTAAATAGCTCCAAGCCTTTGCCCCGCCAGAAATGACGGGGCTTTTTTGTGCTTTACCACCCATACATTGCGCCTGTACTCTGCGAGAATCCTCTTCATTAATAATGTTATTCACAGGGAACAGAAGAATGAGTGATATAGCATTGACGGTCAGTGTTCTGGCATTGGTGGCGGTTGTCGGGTTATGGATCGGCAACATTAAAGTTCGGGGCGTTGGTTTTGGCATCGGAGGCGTGCTGTTCGGCGGTATTATTGTCGGACACTTTGTCGATCAGGCAGGGATAACCCTGAGCGGCGATATGCTGCATTTTATTCAGGAATTTGGCCTGATACTCTTCGTCTATACCATCGGCATCCAGGTAGGGCCGGGTTTCTTTGCCTCACTGCGTGTTTCAGGACTGCGTCTGAACCTGTTTGCAGTGCTGATCGTGATTATCGGGGGGCTGGTCACCGCGCTTCTGCATAAGATCTTCGCTATTCCGCTGCCCGTGGTGCTGGGAATCTTCTCCGGTGCGGTCACCAATACACCCGCACTGGGTGCCGGGCAGCAAATTCTGCGCGATCTGGGTACGCCGGGGGATGTGGTCGATCAGATGGGGATGAGCTATGCCATGGCTTATCCTTTCGGTATTTGCGGTATTTTGCTCACGATGTGGCTGATGCGCCTCATTTTCCGCGTGAACGTTGAGTCCGAAGCTCAGCAGCATGAATCAACGCTGACCAACGGTCATACGCTGATTCAGACGATGAATATTCGTGTCGAAAACCCGAACCTCAATAATATGGCGATTCAGGATGTCCCCATTCTGAACAGCGACAAAATCATCTGTTCACGCCTGAAGCGAGATGAAACGTTAATGGTGCCGTCGCCGGGGACGATTATCCAGATGGGCGATCTGCTCCACCTGGTCGGACAGCCTGGCGATCTGCATAATGCGAAGGTGGTGATTGGGCAGGAAGTGGACACTTCACTGTCAACGCGAGGCACGGATTTGCGCGTTGAACGTGTCGTTGTGACCAACGAACAGGTGCTTGGCAAGCGGATCCGTGACCTGCACTTTAAAGAACGTTACGACGTGGTGATTTCCCGTCTGAACCGCGCGGGCGTTGAGCTGGTCGCCAGCAGCGATGCCAGTCTGCAATTTGGCGATATCCTGAATCTGGTGGGGCGACCTTCGTCGATTGATGCCGTTGCCAATGTTGTGGGTAACGCACAGCAAAAACTGCAGCAGGTGCAGATGTTGCCGGTGTTTATCGGGATCGGGCTTGGGGTTTTGTTGGGTTCAATCCCGCTGTTTATCCCCGGTTTCCCGGTGGCATTAAAACTGGGGTTGGCCGGTGGTCCACTGATTATGGCGCTGATTTTGGGGCGTATTGGCAGTATCGGTAAGCTGTACTGGTTTATGCCTCCCAGCGCGAACCTGGCGTTGCGTGAGCTGGGTATTGTGCTCTTTCTCGCGGTGGTTGGTCTGAAATCCGGTGGCGATTTTGTGAATACGCTGACGCAGGGCGATGGCTTGAGCTGGGTGGGATACGGTATTTTTATTACCGCCGTTCCGCTGATTACCGTCGGTTTGCTGGCGCGCATCTTTGCCAAAATGAATTATCTGACGCTGTGCGGCATGCTGGCCGGCTCGATGACCGATCCTCCCGCGCTGGCATTTGCCAATAACCTGCATGCCACCAGTGGCGCAGCAGCGCTCTCCTACGCCACCGTTTATCCGTTGGTGATGTTCCTGCGCATTATTACCCCGCAACTGCTGGCGGTGATTTTTTGGGGAATGGGGTAAAAACCAATTTATAGGCCGGATATGCAATGAACGTGTCCGGCCTAAACTAAAGATGTGCCTCTCTTTTCCCGCCCCATCACATTAAGTTGCCTTACGTTTGAGAATCAGGTTCATACTCCTTTACTGTTTCGGTATAACGACCAGATAACAACATTGAAGGAGCTCTGATGAAGATTTCCCGTCTCGGGGAAGCACCCGATTACCGCTTCTCGCTGGCAAATGAGCGTACCTTTCTGGCGTGGGTCCGCACCGCGCTGGGGTTTCTGGCCGCCGGAGTGGGCCTTGATCAACTGGCCCCGGACTTTGCTACGCCGGTCATCCGTGAGGCACTTGCTTTGTTGCTGTGTCTGTTTGCGGGGGGGCTGGCGATCTACGGTTATCTGCGCTGGTTGCGAAATGAAAAGGCGATGCGTCTGAAAGAGGACATGCCGTACACCAACAGCCTGCTGATTATCAGCGTCATGCTGACGCTTGTGGCGGTGATTGTTATGGCGCTGGTGCTGTATGCCGGATAGTCGTAAGGCTCGTCGCCAATCCGATCCTGGTCTACAACCGGAACGGACATCACTTGCCTGGTTTCGCACGTTGCTGGGCTATGGTGCACTGATGGCGCTGGCGATTAAGCATAACTGGCATCAGGCGGGAGCGTTATTCTGGATTTCGCTAGCTGTGCTGGCGATTGTGGCGATTATTCTCTGGCGCTATACCCGTAGCCGTAACCTGATGGATGTTACGCATAGCGATTTTTCTGAATCTCGCGCGGTGCGTGACAAATTTATGATCTCCCTCTCGGTGTTATCCCTTGCAATACTGTTTGCTGTAACACACATTCGCCAACTTATCGTATATATCGGGAATTTTGCATGACAGTATGTGAGGACATGGATGTTAGTGAGGGTATTTTAAAGGTGGTGATAGATCACCAGAAGAGTTTGCAACCAATTGAACTGTACCGTGATTTACGACAAGGCGATGTTCATTTCGTACAGTTTACCCCCCTGATTAAGCGCGATGAAGCAGGCAACCTGACGGCTGAATCTGTCACACCAGAAGGGTGGGGACATTTTTTAAATACGATATTTGATATCTGGGTTCGTGAAGATATTAATCGGGTATCTATTCAGCTTTTTGATAAAACGCTGCGTCGATGGTGCGGTCTGGCGGTACAAATTGAACGGCACTCGACCTCACTGCAGAGCGCGCGTTGCCGGTCATGTTCCTTATCGCAATTTTACCGTGGTGATTGCCCCGTGCATGGGGATATTCTCGGGGAAAACGTGCTGTGTGCGGGATATCAGGCCTTCTTTGAACACTCATCACCACATATGCGCGTCATGCGCGATCTGATTAAACAGCATCGCTCACCGATGGAACTGATGGCGATGCTGCGTTAAGGTCAATGGCGTTTAGCGACCTTTCGCCAGGTATTGCGCCATTTCGGCTTCCGGCACCATACCGCCGCCGGTGGCCCATACCAGATGGGTGGCGTTATTAAGCTGTTCTGCGCTGAATCCATGCATCTGCTGGTAATCAGTGGAGGCACAAACGTGTTGCGGACCAGACATGCCAGCCAGTGCTGACGGCTCAAGACGAATACCTTCCTCCTGTGCCAGCCAGCCCAGCATATCGTACATCGTCTGGTCATCCAGGGTGTACAGACCGTCGAGCAGACGCTCCATTGCCCGGCCTACGAAGCCCGATGCGCGACCGACTGCCAGCCCATCTGCCGCTGTCACGTTGTCGATACCAATCTCCTGTACGGAAATCGTGTCGTGCAGTCCGGTGTAAATCCCCAACAGCATGCACGGTGAATGAGTCGGTTCTGCGAAGAAGCAATGAACGTTGTCACCGAATGCCAGCTTCAGACCAAATGCCACCCCGCCAGGGCCACCACCCACGCCGCACGGCAGATAAACAAACAGCGGATGGTCAGCATCTACCACTCGTCCCTGCTGTGCAAACTGGGCCTTCAGGCGCTGTCCGGCAACCGCATAACCTAAAAACAGCGTGCGGGAGTTTTCATCGTCGATAAAGAAACAGTTCGGATCAGACTCGGCTGCCTTACGCCCCTGTTCAACTGCCACACCGTAATCTTCTTCGTACTCCACAACGGTAACGCCGTGGCTGCGCAGCTTAGCCTTTTTCCATGCGCGGGCGTCCGCAGACATATGTACCGTCACCTTAAAGCCGATGCGGGCGCTCATGATGCCGATAGACATCCCCAGATTGCCGGTTGAACCCACCGCGATGCTGTACTGGCTGAAGAACTGTTTGAACTCAGGAGAAAGCAGGATGCTGTAATCATCTTCCGTGGTCAGCAGACCGGCTTCCAGCGCCAGTTTTTCGGCGTGTGTCAGTACTTCATAAATACCACCACGGGCTTTGATTGAGCCAGAAATTGGCAGATGGCTGTCTTTTTTCAGCAGCAGTTCGCCGTGGATAAGTTGCTCGTACTCTTGTTCCAGTCGTTTTTGCATGGCCGGTATGGCGGCCAGCTCAGATTCAATAATGCCGCCGTTGACCGCGGTTTCCGGGAACGCTTTTGCCAGGTACGGCGCAAAGCGAGTCAGGCGCTCGTGGGCACCCTGAACGTCGTACTCTGTCAGGCCAACATAGGGTAAACCTTCCGCAAGAGAGGTCGTGCCAGGGTTAAACCAGGTCGTTTCCTTGAGGGCGACCAGATCTTCCACTAAAGGATACTGGGCGATAAGTTTGTGCATGTTTTCCATAGTCAGTCTCGTTGCGCTTAGATAATAAAGGAAAGCAGGAATGTGCAAGCCAGTGCAATGACGGACGCGATAAATGTCGCGGTTGTATAGTACTTAAACGTCTCATTCAGCGTC
Source organism: Citrobacter sp. Cu233 (assembly GCF_030332225.1). Taxonomy (GTDB): domain Bacteria; phylum Pseudomonadota; class Gammaproteobacteria; order Enterobacterales; family Enterobacteriaceae; genus Citrobacter. Next base: position 365,642 of record NZ_JAOWIF010000035.1, on the reverse strand, counting down.
GCGCCGCAGTACTGCTTCACCAGCCAGAAGAGGGAATCTGTAACGATTGTGCAGCCAATTGCACCAGAACCGATGGCAATAGCGATGATCTCCGGGCTGACGTTCGGGTAAAGCGGTAGCATAGGGGCCACAATCGCAGTCGCACCCATCATGGCAACGGTGGCAGAACCCACTGCAGCATGCAGGATCAGTGCTACCAGCCATGCCAGCAGAATCGGGTGCATGTGCATATTCGAGAGGATCAGCGCGAGGGTATCCGCCAGCCCACTGCTTTTCAGGATAGCGTTGAATGCGCCGCCTGCGCCGATAATCAACAGAATGTTGGCTATGGAGCCAAAACCATTTTCGGTATGCGTCAGTAGCGCGCCCATGCCGATATGCTGACGCAATCCGAGGATGTAATAGGCCACGAAAACGGCGATAAACATCGCGGTGATTGGGTTACCAATAAACTCCAGTAGCGTATATACCGTGCTGCCTTTCGCCATGTTCAGCTCAGCAACGGTTTTTACCAGCATCAGGCCAATCGGCAGCAGCACGGTAAACAGAGTGGCACCCAGCGAGGGCAGCGTACTTTCATCGCGTACCTTGAGATCGGAAAACTCAGTCGGTACGGGTTTAAATGGCAGACGGTTGCCAAGAAATTTCAGGTATAGCGGCCCGCCGATCAGCGATGCCATTAAACCCACGAGTAAACCATAAACAATCACGGTGCCAATATCCGCGCCCAGCTTGTTCGCCACGAACAGGGCGGCCGGATGTGGCGGTACCACGCAATGTACAGCCATCAGTGCAGTACACAGCGGGATCGCCAGTTTCAGCAGCGAGGTGTTGGTTTTTTTAGCAATAGAAAAAGCCAGTGGGATCAACAGCACCACGCCGACTTCGACAAACAGCGTGATGCCGCAAATCAAGCCGACCAACACCATAATGACGTCGGCGGAAAGCCAGCGACAACGCTGCAACGTCAGACCGATGCGTTCTGCCGCGCCGGACACTTCCATCATTTTGCCAAGAATGGTACCAAGACCGATTACGGCAGCGAGAAAGCCCAGCGTACCGCCGATGCCACTCTCAATGGCATTGACCATATCCAGCGGTCCCATGCCCATCATCGTACCCACGAAGAAGCTGGCTAATAGCAATGCCAGAAACGGGTGGAATTTGAACTTCACGATGGTCAAAACGATTAATACGATGCTTATCAGCAGCGTACTCACAACCCAGATTTGAGAGTGCATAACTCACCTTGCCCTGTGATTAATATAGGGGTATTGGACAAAAATAAGGCACAGTCTGACAAACGATAAAAATCCTCTTTCACATGAGCCAGGTTGAATCAAATGCGTGATTTACATCTAATTACGCATTGTTTATGCGATATGGTTCATCTTGATTCATCTTTATGCTGATTTTTGCAGCGATTTTTTTTACACTCCGGCGAACAATTCACGATGAAAGAGGTGAATATGGACCCCCTTCGCGAAGTCAGAAATCGGCTGCTCAATGGTTGGCAACTCTCAAAACTGTATACTTTTGAAGTGGCGGCCAGGCATCAGTCGTTTGCGCTGGCGGCAGACGAACTTTCCTTAAGCCCCAGCGCCGTCAGCCACCGTATTAATCAGCTTGAAGAAGAGTTGGGGATTCAGCTGTTTGTTCGTTCTCACCGCAAAGTGGAGCTCACTCACGAAGGTAAACGGGTGTTCTGGGCGTTGAAATCGTCGCTGGATACGCTGAATCAGGAAATCCTCGATATCAAAAACCAGGAGCTGTCCGGGACGCTCACGGTGTACTCACGCCCCTCCATCGCACAGTGCTGGCTGGTTCCGGCGCTTGGTGACTTTACCCGTCGCTATCCGTCGATTTCGCTGACCATGCTGACCGGGAATGACAACGTCAATCTGCAACGTGCCGGGGTTGATCTGGCTATTTATTTTGACGATGCCCCCTCTGCACAGCTCACGCACCATTTCCTGATGGATGAAGCGATCCTGCCGGTATGCAGCCCGGACTATGCCCGTCGTTATGACCTTACGGGGTCGCTAGTGAATCTGTCGCACTGCACGTTGTTGCACGACAGACAGGCATGGAGCAACGACTCCGGGACCGATGAATGGCACAGTTGGGCGCAGCATTTTGCCGTGAATTTGCCGACATCATCGGGTATCGGCTTTGATCGTTCTGATTTAGCGGTCATTGCGGCGATGAACCATATCGGCGTAGCGATGGGCCGAAAGAGACTGGTACAAAAGCGCCTCGACAGCGGGGAGCTGGTCGCGCCTTTCGGTGATATGGCGCTGAAATGCCATCAACACTATTACATCACCACGTTACCCGGCAGGCAGTGGCCAAAAATCGAGGCATTTATTGGCTGGCTGCAGGAGCAGGTTAAATAAGCGGGCAGCGAATTTTTTTACGCTTTCTCTCTACACCAGGTATCAAAAATCATGCTAAATACGTGATATCACACCTGATGATTTGCGTAAGGACGACCGTGTTAAAGCCGATTGTTTCCCTCTTACTGTTAGCCAGTGCCGCTGTGTATGCCGCGCCTCCTGCGCTGACGGCGGCGTTGTATGCGCAGCAGCTTGGGGTTGGAATGGACGTAGACTGGGCTCGCACCGATCGCGGTATCCGCGAGTTCGATCCGCTAGTGGTACGGGATTTCAAGGCGAAGGGGATCTCTCATGTGCGTATTCGTGTGGCCGGTGAGCCAACAGAAGCCAGGCTCATCCATTTGCGCAAGCTGGTAGAGGCTTGCGAGCAATACGGCGTGATCCCGATTATTGCTTATCAGGCCGATGAATATAAAAAAGACCCCAATAGTGGCAACGAAAAAGAGGTGGTTAACTGGTGGGTCGCGGTGGCGCATTACTTTGGTCAAAGCTCGCCGTTGCTGGGTTTTGACCTGATTTATGAGCCTGCCGATAAGCTTAATCACAATCAGACTTCGCTCAATCGGGTGTACGACAAAACGATTCGCACAATTCACGCCATTTCGCCGCAGCGGATGATTTTCATTGCTCCGCGGCTGCGCGCGGCACCGGAAGATTTGCCTAATCTGAAATTACCGCCGCAAAGCCAGAATACCGTTCTGGCTGAATGGCATATCTTCCCGTGGGGGCCGCTAAAAAATAACGGTAAGTACCCCTGGACGTCGGGGACTGCGGCAGAAAAAGCCGCCATTCGCGCCCGTATTAATACTGCCATTCACTGGCAACAGAAAACGGGCCATGTCAGTTGGGTGGGGGGGTGGTCACCGGGAGAAACCATCAAAAATACGCCGTCTGCTGCGCAAACTGCGTCTGCTGCGCAAACTGCGTTTGCACGGTTTATGGCATGTGAACTGCGCAAGGCGAAAATCCCCTATGCAATCAATGCTGATACGCAGTTTTATGATGGTGAAGAAGGTGCCTGGCGTCCGGCACTGGAACCGTTGATTAATACGATGATTGCGCCGGAATGTGAAAAGCCCGGCGATAAGCCGGGCCATCATACGCTTAAACCGCCTGTCCCTGATGTGACACGCGTGACGCCAGCGGCAGCCAGCACACAAAAATCAGCAGCCCCATAAGGGTCATCAGCAGGCCGAGGCTGGCTTGTCCGGTCTGCGGTAGCATCGCGGAGAGCCACGCCAGCACGCCAGATCCAATGTTCTGTAAGCCACCAACCAGTGCGCCGGCAGTACCTGCCAGGAACGGGAAAGGTTCCATTGCGCCGCTGGTTGCCAGTGGGAACAGCATCCCCGCACCGAAGAAGAACAACGCGGCAGGAACCAGCAGTGTCCAGACGTTCATCACATCAAACAAACCTGGGAGCCACATCATCAGCCCGGCAACCAGACAGCAGGTCACCGACTGCCACATTAGCGTTGAAAACCGCTTGTTAGGGCGACCGGCGAACCATGCGCCGAAAAACGCCGCCGGAATAGGCAGAATAAACAGGATACTGACCGCCATGCTGCTTAAACCCAGGACCGCGCCCATCAATACCCCAGAGCAGGCTTCGAAGACGGCAACGCCTGCCAGACCGCCGATCAACATCAGCACGTAACAAGTAAATGCGCCGTTGCCAAACAGGGTTTTGTAGCTGGCAATAAGCCGTGGACGTGGCGCACCAGCAGGACGCGTTTCCGGCATCCAGCGCGCCATGCTAAATGTGACGCCCGCACACAGAATCAGCAGAAAAATATAGCAAGCGCGCCAGTTCCACAGCGTATCCAGCATGCCGCCAATCAGCGGTGCCAGCAGCGGACTGACCAGGATACCCATATTTAACAAACTATTCGCGTGACGAAGCTGAGTACCTTCATACAGGTCTCGCGGTAGGGTGCGCGCCATCACACCGCCGACGCCTGTTCCCATACCCTGGATGGCACTGGCGATAATCAATATCGGCAGACTATGGGTAGTAATGGCGACCAGCGTAGCCAGCATAAAAATAGACATCCCGGCGAGGATCACCGGGCGACGACCTACGCGGTCGGAAAGCGGGCCGTAAAACAGTTGTGACACGCCGTAGGTCAGCAGGTAGGCAGCCATTACGCTTTGCACCGCGCCTTCGCGAACGTTCAGTTCACGCGCCATATCAGCAATCGCGGGGATATAAATGGTTTGCGCCATCTGACCCACCGCCACCAGTAATACCAACATCAACAACAAATTGACGCTTCTATGCCTTTTCATTTCGCTGATTACTTTTCAAATGAAGAAAAAATAAGAATAAGGTGCTGCACTTTCCCATAAATGCGCGTGGAATCTACCACAACAGAAATAGAAGGCCAGATAGTGGGCTGGAATGTTTCAACGATGAACGGCAGGAAATGTAAACAAATAGCGGCAACAAATGTTGCCGGATTGCATCAGGTCGACAGCGCGATTATGACAAACGTAGCAATACTGCGCCGGCGGCAATACCTCCGGCAGCGATAAGGCGTACTCCGGCGACTTTCTCTTTTAGCAGCAACCAGGCGAGCAGTGCGCCAAACAGAATGGATGTTTCACGCAGTGCGGCTACCACCGCCAGCGGGGCCTGAGTCATCGCCCACAGTGCCAGTCCGTAAGAGCCCATGGTGCCAATACCGCCAAGAATACCTTTCTTCCACTGGTGCGCCAGATAGCGGGAGGCTTCGCGGCGTCTGGCAATCATCGCCCAGCTCAACAAGCAGGAGCCGTTCAGGAAGAAGGTCCAGAGCGTGTAGCCCAGTGCAGTCTCTGAAAGCCGAACACCGGTGCCATCAACCAGCGTATAGCCGGCAATAAAACAGGCATTAATGAGCGCCAGAACGATCCCTCGTTGCGAACTGCTACGGCCGTTAAATGCCATGCCGAGGATCGCCAGGCAGATTGTGGCAATCCCCACCCAGGCCAGTATTGACAGACTATCGCCGAGAAACAGGACGCTGATGATAGCGACCAACAATGGGGCAGTGCCGCGCATGATGGGATAGGTCTGGCTCATGTCCGAAACCTGATAGGTTTTGGCAACCAGTACGGTGTACACCACCTGTAATGCGGTTGAAATCGCCAAAAACGGCAGGCTGGCGGCAGAGGGTTGGGGGGCGAAGGGCAAGAGAATCAGAGCCATAATCGCAGCCGAGCCACTCACGCTGATAGCCGAGTACAGCTTGTCATTTCCTGCTTTAACAATGGCGTTCCAGCTGGCATGAAGCAGCGCGGCGAACAGTAAAATGCAGAAAACAGAAAGGGTCATAGCACTATTCTTCCCTGAGAATGTCATAAAAATGTAACATATTGGCGCGACACAAGCACCTGAGAGAAGGTGAAAGGGGAGCAGGTGATAGCCCGCTCCCCTTAAGTGCGACTTGAATCTGAACTATTTTATATACTTCAGAACAGCATCAAGCAGTTGCAGTGCTGCAACGATGAGTTTGAGGATAAGAATAGCGATATCCACGAGGCTCATACGCTCTCCTTTTGGTACAAGGAGCACGGTGCTGGCGTACCTCGCCGCTGCCTGTTGCCAGCACCTTTGTTGACGTAACACAGTGTGCTCACTTAGGGGGTTAAGGCGCTGACGGCACCACCCGTTTCAGCCAGGACTTTGATGCGCCGGTAAAACAGCGGCCCCCTCGCGCACTGCGAACATTCACAGTATAGATAAATACTGTATATATGAACAGTATTTTATGGACAAAACCCGCAAAGCGATCCATACTCAGAAACGTCAAAATCCGTGCCTTAAATTGCGCGTTCGTTCACGTTCGCGTATACTTCTTGCGTTGACGTAACACAGTGTGTTCTGCGGTTACCAGCCGCAAACCCTGAAAAAAACCTCGCCGCGGCGGGGTTTTTTGTTTTTACATTGTGTACAGCTAAACGTGATCTTTGACGCATTTTTGCGCAGATGAAAAATTTTCCATTGTCACGCTGAAAAACCTGTGTTTGTATAAATCCTGTTAACCAACAAACAGACAAGGTCCCTAATGAACCCTTCCATGCTGACTGCGACCCTACTAAAAACTGCGCCATCTCGCGCAGCGGTCGTCGTGCGTGTGGTGGTGGTCGTCGGCAATGCGCCGTAGGGTCCGGAACAACACACGATTCCAAAACCCCGCCGGCGCAAACCGGGCGGGGTTTTTCGTATAAGAGACCTGCCCGGAGCAAAGGCCCAGAATAAAAGGACTGGAGCATGGCAAGTTCGGGCATCACATCCAAGCGTACGCGCTTTACGGGCGCAGAATTCATCGTTCATTTCCTGGAACGTCAGGGAATTAAAGTGGTCACCGGTATTCCTGGCGGCTCAATTCTCCCCGTCTACGACGCCTTAAGCCAAAGCACGCAAATCCGTCATATCCTGGCACGCCACGAGCAGGGGGCGGGGTTCATCGCTCAGGGGATGGCACGAACCGAGGGTAAACCGGCGGTGTGTATGGCCTGTAGCGGGCCGGGGGCAACTAACCTGGTTACTGCTATCGCCGATGCACGCCTGGACTCTATTCCGTTGGTGTGTATCACCGGGCAGGTTCCGGCCTCAATGATCGGCACTGACGCCTTCCAGGAAGTTGACACCTACGGCATCTCTATCCCCATCACCAAACATAATTATCTGGTTCGCCATATCAATGAATTACCGCAGGTCATGAGCGATGCCTTCCGCATTGCGCAGTCAGGACGCCCAGGCCCGGTGTGGATAGACATACCTAAGGACATTCAAACAGCCGTATTTGAAATTGAAGAGATGCCGGAGCCTGCAGAAAAAGCCCCTGCGCCAACTTTTAGCGCGGACAGCGTTCGCGATGCTGCCGCCATGATTAATGCGGCACAACGTCCGGTGTTGTACCTCGGTGGCGGCGTGATTAACGCACCTGAGCGTGTACGTGAGCTGGCGGAAAAAGCGATGCTGCCCACCACCATGACCTTAATGGCGCTGGGCATGTTGCCAAAAGCGCATCCGCTGTCGTTAGGCATGCTGGGCATGCACGGCGCACGCAGCACCAACTTTATTCTGCAAGAGGCTGATTTATTAGTTGTTCTTGGCGCACGTTTTGATGACCGGGCGATAGGTAAAACCGAGCAGTTCTGCCCGAATGCAAAAATAATCCACGTGGATATCGATCGTGCTGAGCTGGGTAAAATCAAACAGCCGCATGTGGCAATTCAGGCGGATGTGAATGAGGTACTGGAACAGTTGATCCCATTGATTGAGGCGCAGTCGCGCGACGTGTGGCATCAAATGGTGGCGGATTTGCAGCGTGAATTCCCGTGTACCATTCCACAGGAAAGCGATCCGCTCAGCCATTATGGACTGATTAACGCTGTTGCGGCTTGCGTGGACGACAGCGCCATCATTACCACCGACGTGGGTCAGCATCAGATGTGGGCGGCGCAGGCCTACCCACTGAATCGCCCACGTCAGTGGCTGACTTCTGGTGGTCTGGGCACCATGGGCTTCGGTCTGCCTGCAGCGATTGGTGCGGCGCTGGCGAACCCGGACAAGAAAGTGCTGTGCTTCTCCGGCGACGGCAGCCTGATGATGAATATTCAGGAAATGGCGACTGCCAGTGAAAATCAGCTGGATATTAAAATCATCCTGATGAATAACGAAGCACTGGGTCTGGTGTATCAGCAACAAAGCCTGTTTTATAAACAAGGTGTGTTTGCTGCGACCTATCCGGGGATGATTAACTTTATGCAGATTGCCGCCGGTTTTGGTCTGGAAACCTGCGATTTAAATCATGAAGCGGATCCACAGGCGGCGCTGCAGGAGATAATCAATCGTCCAGGACCGGCGCTGATCCACGTACGTATTGATGCAGAAGAAAAAGTGTACCCGATGGTACCGCCGGGTGCGGCAAACACTGAAATGGTGGGGGAATAAGCCATGCAACAGCAGACTCATGACAACGTAATCCTGGAACTCACCGTACGCAACCACCCGGGTGTAATGACCCACGTTTGTGGGCTGTTTGCCCGCCGTGCGTTCAACGTGGAAGGTATCCTCTGTCTACCGATTCAGGGCAGCGACCAGAGTCGCATCTGGCTACTGGTTAACGACGATCAACGTCTGGAACAGATGATAAGCCAGATCGACAAACTGGAAGATGTGGTGAAAGTGGCGCGTAACCAGTCCGACCCGTCGATGTTTAACAAAATCACTGTGTTCTTTGAGTAAGCCGCTCAAGGCTTGAACAGCAACGCGCTTATCGTTAAGGTAAGCGCGTTTTTTATACCTGCCAGGATGAACCCATGATTACCGTTGCCCTTATTGACGATCACCTTATCGTCCGTTCCGGGTTTGCCCAACTGTTGGGGCTGGAACCCGATTTGCAGGTTGTGGCTGAGTTTGGCTCAGGTAACGAGGCGCTGGCAGGATTGCCGGGACGCGGCGTGCAGGTCTGTATCTGCGATATCTCTATGCCTGACATTTCCGGACTCGAACTGTTAAGCCAGTTGCCAAAAGGCATGGCGATTATCATGCTCTCCGTCCACGACAGCCCGGCGCTGGTGGAGCAGGCGTTGAACGCAGGGGCGCGAGGCTTCCTCTCAAAACGCTGTAGCCCCGATGAGCTGATTGCCGCGGTGCGTACCGTGGCAACCGGCGGCTGCTATTTAACGCCGGACATCGCCGTCAAACTGGCGGCCGGGCGTCAGGACCCGCTAACCAAACGCGAACGTCAGGTGGCAGAAAAACTGGCGCAAGGGATGGCAGTCAAAGAGATCGCGGCTGAACTGGGCTTGTCACCAAAAACGGTACATGTGCACCGCGCCAACCTGATGGAAAAGTTGGGCGTAAGCAACGATGTTGAGTTGGCACGGCGGATGTTTGACGGCTGGCAATGAACACGTTCTTTTCCCGGTTAGTCACCCTTGTTGCCTGCTTTTTTATCTTCTCTGCTGCATGGTTTTGCCTGTGGAGCATCAGCCTGCATCTGGTTGAACGCCCGGAGCTGGCTGTGCTGCTGTTTCCATTTGGCCTGCGCCTGGGCTTGATGCTGCAATGCCCGCGCGGCTACTGGCCGGTACTGTTGGGTGCGGAATGGCTGCTTCTGTTTTGGCTGGCGCAGGAAGTGGCGCTGTCCCATTTGCCACTTTTGGTGATCGGTAGCTTTCTCACTTTACTTCCCGTCGCACTGACCTCACGCTTCCGCCATCAGCGTGACTGGCGCACATTGTTATTACAGGGGGCAGCACTGACTGCGGCGGCACTGCTGCAATCGCTACCATGGCTTGGGCAAGGTGAAGAGGCGTGGACCGTGCTGCTGCTAACACTCACCGGGGGGCTGACGTTGGCGCCGATCTGCCTGGTGTTCTGGCACTATCTGACCAGCACCACCTGGCTGCCGCTGGGACCGGCGGTGGTTTCTCAACCCGTGAACTGGCGCGCACGACATCTGGTTTGGTATTTGCTGTTGTTCAGTGTCAGCCTGTGGTTGCAGTTGGGCCTGCCGAATGAGCTGTCACGCTTTACGCCGTTTTGCCTGGCGCTGCCGATTATTGCACTTGCCTGGCACTATGGCTGGCAGGGGGCGCTGATCGCCACGCTGATGAATGCCATCGCGCTGATTGCCAGCCAGACCTGGCACGATCATCCCGTTGATTTACTGCTCTCGCTGTTGGCGCAAAGCCTGACCGGGCTGCTGCTCGGCGCGGGGATCCAGCGCCTGCGTGAACTCAACCAGTCGCTGCAAAACGAGCTGGCACGCAATCATCGTTTGGCGGAGCGTTTGCTGGAAACCGAAGAAAGCGTACGTCGCGACGTGGCACGTGAACTGCATGATGACATTGGGCAGACCATTACCGCTATTCGTACTCAGGCCGGTATCGTTCAGCGGCTGGCTCCGGAGAATGTGGGCGTAAAGCGCAGTGGGGCGCATATCGAGCAGCTTTCACTCGGGGTATACGATTCGGTACGCCGCCTGTTGGGGCGTTTACGCCCGCGCCAGTTAGATGATTTAACGCTGGAGCAGGCTATCCGTTCGTTGATGCGGGAAATGGAGCTGGAAAGTCGCGGTATCGTCAGCCATCTCGACTGGCATATTGATGAATCAGAACTCAGCGAAAGTCAGCGGGTGACGCTGTTTCGCGTCTGCCAGGAAGGACTGAATAATATTGTTAAGCATGCCAATGCCAGCGCGGTGACGTTGCAGGGCTGGCTACAGGATGAGCGGTTGATGCTGGTGATTGAGGACGATGGCAGCGGCCTGCCGCCGGGTTCGGATCAGCAAGGATTTGGCCTCACCGGGATGCGTGAGCGTATTACGGCCCTCGGCGGTAAGCTTTCGATATCCTGTACGCACGGTACGCGGGTCAGCGTCTCTTTGCCTCAGCGTTATGTGTAAGGAATGGCAATGTTTCAGTTTCTAAAAGCCCCGGCCAATGCGCCACTCATTACTGATAAGCGCGAGGTGGACGCCCGCTATCGCTACTGGCGGCGGCATATTCTGACCACCATCTGGCTTGGTTACGCGCTGTTTTATTTCACGCGCAAAAGCTTCAACGCGGCGGTGCCTGATATCCTGACCAGCGGTGTACTGACCCGCAGTGATATTGGCCTGTTGGCAACGCTGTTTTACATCACTTACGGCCTGTCGAAGTTTGTCTCTGGTATCGTCAGCGATCGTTCCAACGCCCGCTATTTTATGGGGATTGGCTTGATTGCCACTGGCGTGGTGAACATCCTGTTTGGCTTCTCCACCTCGCTGTGGGCTTTTGCGTTACTGTGGGCACTGAATGCGTTCTTCCAGGGCTGGGGATCGCCGGTATGCGCCCGTTTGCTGACGGCCTGGTATTCGCGTACCGAACGCGGTGGCTGGTGGGCGCTATGGAACACCGCGCATAACGTCGGCGGGGCGCTGATCCCGATAGTGATGGCGGCGACGGCGCTGCATTATGGCTGGCGTGCAGGAATGATGATTGCCGGAATACTGGCGATTGTGGTGGGATTTTTCCTGTGCTGGCGATTGCGCGACAGGCCGCAGGCGATTGGCTTACCCCCGGTTGGCGACTGGCGACACGATGAGTTAGAAATTGCCCAGCAGCAGGAGGGCGCAGGCTTAACCCGCAAAGAAATTCTCACCCGCTATGTGTTGCTGAATCCCTATATCTGGCTGCTGTCGTTGTGTTATGTGCTGGTGTACGTGGTGCGTGCGGCGATCAACGACTGGGGTAATTTGTACATGTCAGAAACGCTGGGGGTCGATCTGGTGACCGCCAATACTGCGGTGACCATGTTTGAACTGGGCGGGTTTATCGGGGCACTGGTGGCGGGTTGGGGGTCAGATAAGCTGTTCAACGGCAATCGAGGGCCAATGAACCTGATTTTCGCCGCCGGGATTTTACTTTCCGTCGGTTCGCTATGGCTGATGCCGTTCGCCAGCTACGTGATGCAGGCGGCGTGCTTTTTCACCACCGGATTCTTCGTCTTTGGCCCGCAAATGCTGATTGGTATGGCGGCGGCGGAGTGCTCGCACAAAGAGGCAGCAGGGGCGGCGACCGGGTTTGTCGGGCTGTTCGCTTATCTGGGAGCCTCGCTCTCCGGCTGGCCACTGGCGAAGGTGATGGAGGTTTGGCACTGGACCGGATTCTTTGTGGTTATCGCCATCGCAGCAGGGATATCGGCACTGTTGCTGCTACCGTTTTTGAATGCCCAGGCGCCGCGTGAGCCTGGCGAAGCGTGATGTATCTCACCTTTTTGCCTCAAGTGGGGTAAAACTAAGAAATTTTCCCGGTTTCACCTGGACGCTGTCTCAGGCGTGATCCCGGGCTGATTTTTACAATGCCTGCTATTCGCAGGTATAAAAATTAGCCCGGAGAGTCCTATGCTGGCCTTCTTAAACCAGGTGCGCAAGCCAACCCTGGATCTGCCGCTCGATGTGCGGCGTAAAATGTGGTTCAAACCGTTCATGCAGTCTTATCTGGTGGTCTTTATTGGCTACCTGACCATGTATCTGATCCGCAAAAACTTCAACATCGCGCAGAACGACATGATCTCCACCTACGGGCTGAGCATGACGCAGTTGGGGATGATTGGCCTGGGCTTCTCCATCACCTACGGCGTGGGTAAAACGCTGGTTTCTTATTATGCGGATGGCAAAAACACCAAGCAGTTCCTGCCATTTATGTTGATCCTCTCTGCTATCTGTATGCTCGGCTTCAGTGCCAGCATGGGCGCAGGCTCAACCAGCCTGTTCCTGATGATTACCTTCTACGCGCTGAGCGGATTCTTCCAGAGTACTGGCGGTTCGTGTAGTTATTCCACCATCACCAAATGGACACCTCGCCGTAAACGTGGTTCTTACCTCGGTATGTGGAACATTTCCCACAACCTCGGTGGTGCCGGTGCGGCGGGTGTGGCGTTGTTTGGTGCCAACTACCTGTTCGACGGTCACGTCATTGGCATGTTTATCTTCCCATCGATTATCGCCCTGATTGTTGGCTTTATCGGCCTGCGCTATGGCAGCGACTCCCCGGAATCTTATGGTCTGGGGAAAGCTGAAGAGCTGTTCGGTGAAGAGATCAGCGAAGAAGATAAAGAGACCGAAGAAAATGACATGACCAAGTGGCAGATCTTTGTTGAGTATGTGCTGAAAAACAAAGTGATCTGGCTGCTGTGCTTCTCCAACATTTTCCTGTATGTGGTCCGTATTGGTATCGACCAGTGGTCTACCGTGTACGCGTTCCAGGAACTGAAGCTCTCCAAAGAAGTGGCGATTCAGGGCTTTACCCTGTTTGAAGTGGGGGCGTTGGTCGGTACGCTGCTGTGGGGCTGGCTCTCTGACCTGGCAAACGGTCGCCGGGCGCTGGTGGCCTGTGTGGCACTGGCATTAATCATTGCGACACTGGGTGTTTACCAGCACGCCAGCAACCAGTATGTCTATCTGGCTTCGCTGTTTGCTCTCGGCTTCCTGGTGTTTGGTCCGCAGTTGTTAATTGGTGTTGCCGCCGTTGGTTTCGTGCCGAAAAAAGCAATCGGCGCTGCCGATGGGATTAAAGGGACATTCGCCTATCTGATCGGTGACAGCTTCGCCAAGCTGGGTCTGGGGATGATTGCTGACGGTACACCGGTTTTCGGTCTGACTGGCTGGGCAGGTACCTTCGCCGCGCTGGATACCGCCGCTATCGGTTGTATCTGCCTGATGGCTATCGTGGCCGTGTTTGAAGAACGTAAAATTCGCCGCGAGAAAAAGCTCCAGCAATTGAAAGTCGCTTAAGTGTGTAGTGGTAACTTTTACCCGCCTTTATGGCGGGTTTTTTTATGTTTTAGATTGACTGGTTGCATGCACCAGATTGCGTAGCCACTGATGCGCCGCATCGCGGTGCGTGCGTTCGTGCCAGGCCATACTTTTAGTAAAACCAGCAATGGGCAGCGGCGGCGATACAACGTGCATCCGGGGATCGGTATAGGCCAGTCGGGCAGGGACGACGGCAATCATCTCGCTAATGGCGAGGATATCCGGCAGAACCAGAAAACTGCTGACTGACAAACCAATCTGTCGTTTTCGTCCGACATCTGCCAGCGCATCATCGGTGACCCCCCAGAAATTTTCGCCCTTATAAGAAACCAGCACATGCTCCAGCGCGCAGAAGCGATCGAGTGTTAACGCCTGGTGGGCATCGGGATGATCATGACGCATGAGACAGACATACTCTTCGTTATATAACGGGCGGTTGTGCAAATTATCCGGTGTTGAATCCGGCGTCAGCAGCGCCAGGTCAATTTTACCCTGCTCAAACTGTGTTGTTAGCTGCTCCGGCTCAACGGGAACGACCCGCACACGAATACCTGGCGCACGTGCGCGAAGCGCGGCGATAAACGGCACGATCACCGCTTTAAGGGCGTAATCGGTAGCGGCGACGGTAAAGGTGAGCGTTTCGGTGAGTGGGTCGAACTGCGCGGGCTTAAGCAGGATATCAATGTCGCTGAGGATCTGTTTGATGGGGGCTGCCATCGCGCGAGCCCGTAGTGTCGGGACGATACCGTGCGGCGTGCGGACAAACAGCGGATCGTCAAAATAATCACGCAGACGGTTTAGCATGCCGCTAACCGCTGGTTGGGTGAGCGACAGTCGCTGCGCCGCCCGGGTAACGTTGCGTTCATCCAGCAGGGCATCCAGCGTTTTCAACAGATTAAGATCGAGGGTTCTGATATCAGATTTCATGATGTCTGCTCATGGGGTCGATAAGTCACATTATGACACGTTCAGTCGTCGACACCGGTGAATTTGCCGCTATGATGGGCGTCCTGTCTGGTAATGGATGTGCGCATGATTTGGATAATACTGGCCACGCTGGTTGTTGTTTTTGTTGTGGGTTTTCGGGTACTGACGTCCGGGTCACGGCGCGCGATTCGTCGTCTGAGCGAACGTCTGAGTATTGATGTTGTGCCGGTAGAATCAATGATCGATCAGATGGGGAAAGTGCAGGGAGAGGCGTTTTTACAGTACCTTCATCGACCTGACGAATCGCATCTGCAAAATGCCGCCCAGGCGCTGCTAATCTGGCAAATCGTCATTGTTGACGGTAGTGAACAGAATCTGCTGCAGTGGCACCGGGTGTTGCAAAAAGCCCGGCTGGCCGCGCCGATTACCGACGCACAGGTACGCCTGGCGCTGGGTTTTCTGCGCGAAATGGAGCCGGATATGCAGGAGATAAATGCGTTTCAGATGCGCTATAACGCCTTTTTTCAACCTGAAGATGGGGTGCACTGGTTGCACTGATATCAAAATATGTGATGACGGATATTTTTAATCGTCATTATATTTATATCTCTCTCCCGCGCATGATGAACCTCGTTAACTCACACGACGAGGTTCATCATGAAACAAGCGACTCAACAAAGTGCAATTATCTGGCCGCAAGCGTATTTGCCAGGGGCGACCGATAACTTTGCCTCCAATGAAATCATTGTTGCCGGACTGAGCGCCCGCGCTGTCTGGGCGCAGCTCAACGACACAACGCGCTGGCCGACGTATTACAGCAATGTGGCGGATATCCGGTTTCACGATGGCTCCGGACCGTTTCTGAGTATGAACGCCCGTTTCCGTTTCACAACTTTTGGTTTCCCAATTGAAGCGCAGGCCATCGAATATGTACCACCGGTCGATGGTCAGGCTGCGCGTATTGCCTGGCACGGCTGGGCGGAAGGGGATGCTGATTCGCGTCTGGATGTTGTCCATGCCTGGCTGTTTGAGGATTTACCCGGCGGGCGCGTACGTATTCTGACGCAGGAGTCGCAGCGTGGTGTTCCGGCACAGGAGCTGGCGCGCACGCTACCCAATCCGATGATTAATGGTCACCAGGAGTGGATAACCGGGCTGGCAAGGGCTGCACGCGAGGTTTAGGTGATCTAACAACGGCACTCTGTCGTAGACCGGATAAGACAACGTTGCTATACGACGGCAAACAGTTGCTGAAGCGTTAAATGCGTCACACTTTTAGTGTTACACTGCGTAACTTTTCTACAATGAACCCACGCAGGTAACAAAATGAGTGACGCTATTGAACAAAAATCCCGCGCTGAGGCAAATGCCCGACCGAACTGGTCGGCGGTATTCGCCGTGGCGTTCTGTGTTGCCTGCCTGATAACCGTTGAATTTCTGCCCGTCAGTTTGTTGACGCCAATGGCGCAGGATCTCGGTATTTCGGAAGGTGTTGCCGGACAATCGGTGACCGTAACGGCGTTTGTCGCCATGTTTGCCAGCCTGTTTGTGACACAAATTATTCAGGCAACCGATCGTCGCTACGTGGTGCTCCTCTTTTCGGTGCTGCTGACGATCTCCTGCCTGCTGGTTTCCTTTGCCAACTCGTTTACCTTGTTGTTGATTGGTCGTGCCTGTCTCGGTCTGGCGCTTGGCGGGTTCTGGGCGATGTCGGCATCGCTGACCATGCGTCTGGTTCCTGCACGGACGGTGCCGAAAGCGTTATCGGTGATCTTTGGTGCAGTCTCTATCGCACTGGTCATTGCCGCCCCGCTGGGGAGCTTCTTAGGCGGCATCATTGGCTGGCGCAACGTCTTTAATGCCGCGGCGGTGATGGGCGTGCTGTGCACCATCTGGGTGGTGAAATCGCTGCCTTCGCTGCCCGGTGAGCCATCACACCAGAAACAAAACATGTTTAGTCTGCTGCAACGACCGGGGGTAATGGCTGGCATGATTGCTATCTTCATGTCCTTTGCCGGGCAGTTCGCCTTCTTTACCTACATCCGCCCGGTGTACATGAATCTGGCGGGATTTGATGTGGATGGTTTGACGCTGGTGCTGCTGAGCTTTGGTATTGCCAGTTTTGTCGGGACGTCGCTCTCGTCGGTTATCCTGAAACGTTCGGTCAAACTGGCATTAGCCGGTGCGCCGCTGGTGCTCGCGCTCTGCGCGCTGGTGCTGATTCTGTGGGGGAGTGACAAAGTGGTGGCAGCTGCAATTGCGATTATCTGGGGGCTGTCGTTTGCGCTGGTACCGGTCGGCTGGTCGACGTGGATCACCCGTTCTTTGGCCGATCAGGCAGAGAAAGCCGGGTCCGTTCAGGTCGCCGTGATCCAACTGGCTAACACCTGTGGCGCCGCAATTGGCGGGTATGCGCTCGATAACCTTGGTTTGCTGTCTCCCCTGATGCTCTCAGGTGCTCTGATGCTGCTGACGGCGCTTCTGGTGGCGGCGAAAGTCCGTATTAAAGCGGATCAATAATCTTATCGGATATTGCCGGATGCGGTGTTTGCACCGCCATCCGGCCGCCTGTTCATTTCTCAATCAAAACCATTGTGCCCGGCGGTATGAGCAAACCATTCGCCACTCTTTTTCACCGTACGTTTTTGCGTTTCCAGATCGAGCTGGACAAAACCGTAGCGGTTTTTGTATCCGTTCAGCCATGACCAGTTATCAATAAAGGTCCACATATGGTAGCCAAGACAATTGCAGCCTTCGCTAATGCCTTTATGTAGCCATTTCAGATGTTCAGAGACAAATTCAATACGATAGCTGTCGTTTATCTGATCCTGCTGGATGAAACGCTGCTCATTTTCGACACCCATACCGTTTTCAGAAATAAAACAGCGCGGATTGCCGTAATTATCACGCAGGTTGGTAATAATATCGTAAATACCCGGCTCATATATTTCCCAGCCACGGTAAGGGTTCATTTTACGTCCCGGCATTTCGTAGTAATCAAATAACCATTCCGGCATAAACGGTGCGTTCGGATTGACTGCGCTATCGCGACATTTCACGCGACGCGGCTGATAATAATTGATGCCCAGCAGATCAATTTTGCCATCAGCTATCAGTTGGCTGTCGCCGGGGAGACATGCTGGCAGCTGATCGTACTCTTTCAACAGTTCTACCAGGTCTGCCGGGTACTCACCTTTCAGCACCGGATCGAGGAAACTACGGTTAAAGAGCAGGTCTGCATGGTGTGCGGCTTTTACATCTGCCGGATTTTGCGAGCGAGGATAAGAAGGCGTTAAATTCAACACTACGCCAATTTCGCCGTCATAACCTCCGACGCGCCAGGCCCGAACCGCCAGCGAATGTGCCAGGATGGTGTGGTACGCCACAGTCGTGGCGCGTTTGAAATCCACCACGTTAGGGTAGTGAAAATCATACAGATAACCGCCTTCTACCGGGACAATCGGTTCGTTAAAGGTGAACCAGTGCTTCACCCGATTGCCGAACAAGTTAAAGCAGGTCTGTGCATAGTGGCCAAATGCCTCGACCACTTCACGGTTTTCCCAGCCGCCTTTCTCCTGCATCACCATCGGCATGTCAAAATGGAACAGGGTGATAAAGGGCGTAATACCTTGAGCCAGTAACTCGTCGATAACGTTGTTATAAAAATCAACGGCCTCTGGATTCACCTCACCCGTGCCGTTTGGGATCAGGCGTGACCAGCTCAGTGATGTACGAAAGCTGTTATGTTTCAGCTGGTTGAGTAGGGCGATGTCCTGTTTCCAATGCTGATAAAACGTGGATGTGTTCGCCGGGCCAATGCCCTGATGGAAACGACCCGGTTGGCGGTCGAACCACGCATCCCATGTGGTCTGGCTTTTGCCGCCGTTGAGGCTATCACCTTCCGTTTGCAGCGCGGAGCAGGCACTGCCCCACCAGAAGTTCGCAGGAAAACGGTATCGCATTATTGTTGCTCCCTTACTCTTTATTCGTTGTGGCAACAATACGTGTTTTTGCGATACGGAAACCGGTTACAGTGCTCATTTTCCGACATAATGGCTATAAATCAGGGCATTCAACTTTGCCAAGCGCTTCCCAGTAGTTGTTCTGATTATTTCTTTCTATCGCCACAATGGCTTCGCGAATATGCTGCTGATTGCGCGTATCAGACATAATTGTTTTTTCCCACACTTCATCTGATGGCGACCCCTGTGGGGTGCAAAGCTTGCGCAAATCCTTGAGTACGGTGTTCTTTTCGTGAACCGACTGTAACCCGCCGTAAGCCGAGTCAGCCTGCGCCGGGCCCGGTAGCGTGAAAAGGACGGCAATAATCGGAAAAACGGCTAATTTCATGATAATAATCCTTGTTGTTGATGCGCATCATCTCAAGAGTAAGTGTAGATGGCATACGGCTCACTCATCAGCCTGTGTTAACGATTAAAAATAAATCAGCCAGAAGTTGTAGTCTTTCAGGAGGATAGGATGCAGATACAGATTACTGATACCGTTACAGAAGATGATCAAAATGCGCTGCTTACCGGGCTGCGTGCTTACAATTTCCAGTTCCTGAAAACGACCAACTTTGGTGATTTGGCGGTCTACTGGCGTGATGAACACAATAAGATTCGGGGTGGGCTGATCGGCAAAATCAAAGGCGAATGGTTGTGCATTGAGTTCTTATGGATGGATGACGCCCTGCGCAAAGGCGGTTATGGCACGAAACTGATGCAAGTGGCAGAACAGACGGCACGTGAGCGAGGATGTCTGCATGCGCTGGTTGATACCATGAGTTTCCAGGCGCTGCCGTTTTATCAAAAGAACGGCTATCAGTTGCAAATGACCCTCGATAATTTCCCGGAATCAGGTGCTGCACGTCATTATTTAGCAAAAACATTTTGATGACCGGGAGGGTTGCCCGTAACGACTGGATGCCGCCTCACTTTCTTGCGCAGCAGAATAGTGTATGTTCTGAACAATCATTTATTTCTTAAGCGGTAAAGAGATGAGACGGATTGAGATAATACTGGGAGAGCTGGAACGACTGACGCGAGGACTGAATCTTGCCCATCTGGCGCAGGAAACGGCGTTCACAGCGGAAGCTATCGGCTTTAACCTTGGGCTGGCGCGCAATTCGGTCAGTAAAGATCTCAATCAACTCTGGAATGACGGTCTGGCGATTAAAAGCCGCGGGCGTCCGGTATTCTTTTTGCATCGTCAGGCGATTGAGACATTGCTGGATCGCAAACTCGATGAGTCTGAGCGTGAAGTACAAACCGTTGCCGATCTGTTACCTGCTCAGGAAAATCAGGCGGCAGATGATCCCTTTTTTGGCCTGATTGGCTACGATCGCAGTTTGCGCGATGCGGTGGAAAAAGGCCGGGCGGCGGTGCTTTATCCCCACGGATTACACGTCCTTTTGACCGGTCCTTCTGGTGTCGGCAAAACTTTTTTTGCTGAACTGATGCACCGTTTTGCCTCTGAACGCGCAACGGGCACGCCCCCGCCGCTGGTGTATTTCAACTGCGCGGAATACGCCCATAACCCGGAGTTGCTCTCTTCACACCTGTTTGGCCATCGACAGGGCGCTTTTACCGGCGCAAACGAGAATAAACCCGGTCTGGTCGAGCAGGCCGACGGCGGTTATCTACTGCTCGATGAAGTCCATCGTCTGCCGTATGAAGGTCAGGAAAAGCTGTTCTCTATTCTCGACAAAGGCGAGTATCGACCGTTGGGTTCAAGCGGTACGGCGCGTTCTATTGCGGTTCGTCTGATTTGTGCCACCACCGAACCCGTCAGCTCAGCATTGCTGCGCACCTTCCAGCGGCGTATTCAGGTGTGTATCGATCTCCCCGGCATCCGCCAGCGCTCGGTGGAGGAACAGGTTGAATTGATTGTCGGATTCTTACAGCGTGAGAGCCGTAAAATCGAGCGTACAGTAAGCATCGACCGCACTTTGCTGCTTTGGCTGCTGAACAAACCGTTAGAAGGCAACATTGGTCAGCTCAAGAGCGACATTCAGTTTCTCTGCGCCCAGGCTTGGGCTTCGGGGATGACGGAGCACAGCGATACGCTACAACTGGATAAACGTCTGGCAGACATCCCGTTTAACGCCACGCCGGAACAACGTTTGCTGGTTGGGGCGCTGTTCGAAGGGAAAGAGCACCTGAGCATTGATGCCCGAACGTTGCCTGCGCTGAAAAATTCGCTGGCGACCGGGGCTGAAATTGAAGAGAGCGATCTCTTTTACAGCTTCCTGACCCGGGAATATATCAACCTGCGTAACAGCAACGTACCGCCAGCTGAAACGCTGGCGATACTCAAAAATAAACTCAGTTCGATTTTTGAATATGGTCTTTACAGCCGTGATAGCGTGGCGCATCCACCGCGCTACGGTGACCAGATTGAAGAACGGGTGACGTTACTTATCGGCTGTGTTGAACAGGTGCTGGGTTTTACGTTGCCGGAAAACCTGGTGAATCCGCTGCGCAAACACTTTCTGGCGTTGATTGGTTATGTACAGCGCGGGCTTATTCCACAACTTTATTCTTCCAGCCTGATCCTCGACCGCTGTAAAGATGAATACGAAAACGCCACGCTGTTATGCCGAAAAATCAATGAACTGCTGCATATTCAGTGCCCGGCAACGGAAGTGGTCTGGCTGTGCCTGTTCCTCAAGGAGTGCCGCCATTACCGTCAACGGATTGATGCCAGCCCGGATTGCGGGGTGATTTTGATTGCCCACGGCGCGACGACAGCCACAAGCCAGGCGCAGTACGTGAATCGTGTGCTGGAACGCGAGGTGTTCAGCGCTATCGATATGCCTTTTGAGCAGTCGGTGCATGACACGCTGGAAGCCCTGACGCAGATGATCCAGACCCGGCAATATCGGCGGTTAATCCTGATGGTTGATATTGGCTCATTGGTCCATTTTGGGAGCACGATCAGCAAATTATTCCAGATAGACGTTCTGCTGATGCCCAATATCACGCTCACCAGTCTGCTGGAGATAGGACTGGATTTAAGCTACGAAACCAGTGATTTGCCACAGCTGGCGGCGCTGATGCAGAGCAAAAATATACCCTGCCAGCTCTGTACGCCACAGCAGGAAAACAGTGGCAAAGTGCTGGTCATCTCTTGCATCACCGGTATGGGCACGGCGGAAAAAATCAAAAAGGTGCTGGAAGAGAGTTTTGGTGAGTTAATGTCGCAGGATACGCGGATGGTGATCCTCGATTACAACGAAGTTCGCAGCCTGGAGCGCATTCAGCAGGCGATTAACGCCAGCGAACGACTGGCAGGCATTGTCGGTACTTTCCAGCCGGGACTGCCTGATATCCCGTTTATCTCGCTTGAAGAGTTGTTCTCCGAGCAGGGGCCTGAACTGGTGCTCAGTCTGCTGACGCCGGATCTTTCAAGCAGTGAGCGCCGTCTGGAGATGGAGCGCAGCGCGATGCGTTTTATCAGTGCGTTGACCATGGAAAGTATCATTAACCATATCTCAGTGCTTAACCCGCAGCGTATTCTGAAGGAGATGGAAGGTGTACTTAACCATCTGACCGCCACGCTTTCGCTGAAACCGAGCCGCCAGGTGACACTGCGCTTCCTGATCCACTGCTGTTGTATGGTCGAGCGTATCGTGATTAATCGTAAACCGTTACAGATGGCGCTGGAGAACAAGCCAGATCTGGATGTTCGCGCGTTTAGTGTCATTAAATCCGCCTTCCTGCCGATCGAAGAGGCCTATGCCATTCGGTTATCGGACGCGGAATATATTTATATCTACGAACTGTTATATAGCTAATCCCTCGTCTGGTGGGGCTTTGCGCCCCACCGTCACCCACACCGCCCCCGCGTGACACAAATTCTGGCACAGCCTTTGCTCTGTTTACTTATGTCTATGTAATCGAGCCAGGAGGCCATTTTGACTACCACTGAATCCTTGCCCCAGATCCTGCTGCTGACCCATGGCGGCTGGGGGCAACAGCTTTGCAACAGCCTGCGCATGGTAATGGGCGAAATTAAAGGCGTAACGGAAATCGCGCTGATGCCTGTTGATACGCTTGGCGAGTTTTATCAGCGCGTCGAAGCCGTGGTGAAAACCATGCCGGAAGGTTCACTGATCCTGACTGATTTTATTGGCGGCACCACCTCTAACGTGGCGGCGCGGCTGAGTGCCGATTACCCGGTGGCAGTGATTTCCGGGCTCAATGCCTCTTTGCTGCTGGAGGCGCTCGACAAACGCGAGCATGGCCAGTTGACCACCTGCGTGGCTGAACTGGTCGAAGCCGGGCGTAGCAGTTGCCTGGACGTTGTTGCCCACGTACGTCAATTACAACAATCACAATAAGGAAGAAACATCATGGCAAACATCGTCTTATGTCGTATCGATAGCCGTCTGATTCATGGACAAGTAGTGACAAAGTGGGTCGGGCAATCCCAGGCAAACCGGATTGCAGTGGTCAGCGATGAACTGGATGCCGATCCGTTTATGAAAAACATCTACCTGATGGCCGCGCCGCCGAACATCAAAGTGGATTGCTTCGGTAACCAAAGTTTTGCCGCTGCCTGGAAAGAGAATCAATTGGGTGACGGAAAGGTTCTGGTGCTGTTCCCCTCCCTGGCGGCGGTTCAGGAAGCGGTCCAGTTGGGCTTTGACGTCACCACTATTCAGGTGGGGGGACTGGGCGGTGGGCCAAACCGCAAAGCGGTATTCCAGAACATTACGTTGGATGAAAAAGACGTCGGCATTCTGAGCGACCTGAAAAATCGTGGGATTCAGGTGTTCTTCCAGACCATCCCGGAAGATAAGCCGCAGTCGCTGGACGATATCCTGAGAAAATTCTAATTCTTTGATAACAGGGTACTTAATTATGGATACTTTAGTCTTTGCAAGCCTGATGGGGTTGTATTACTGGTTTGCCCGATTACGCCTTGGCTATACCTTCTCCGCTATGTTGCTACAGCCGGTAGTGATTGCCGTATTCGTTGGCCTGCTGTTGGGTAACATGGAAACGGCAATGATCATCGGCGCGGGTATGCAGTTGGTCTACCTCGGCGTGACTTCTACACCGGGCGGCAATGTGCCCTCTGATCCAGCGCTGGCTGCCTGCATTTCAATTCCTATCGCCGTGAAGGCCGGTATGGATCCGAACCTGGCTATCGCGCTGGCGATCCCGTTTGGCGTCATCGGTGTATTCCTCGATCAGTTGCGCCGCACGTTAAACGCGGCGTGGGTACATATGGCCGACAAGCATGCGGAAACGGCAAACATGGCGGGCATTATGCGCTGTGCGTTTCTTTATCCGGCATTACTTGGCCTGGTCCTGCGTTTCCCGGTGGTGTTCGCCGCTAACTATTTTGGTCAGGATGTAGTGGAAAGCTTCCTTAAGCTGATGCCGCACTGGCTGACGCACTCCTTTGAAATTATGGGCGGCATTCTGCCGGCGCTGGGTTTCGCCATCACTATTATGGTGATCGGTAAAAAGAGCCTGCTGCCGTGGTTTATCGGCGGTTTCTTTGCAGTGTTGTACCTGAAGGTGGACATCATGGCGATGGCAATCTTTGGAACCTGCGTGGCCTTCCTGATTAAAGGTCTGGCGAAAAATGAAGGAGCAGCATGATGAGCAGCGACGTAATGCAGCATGAACTGGTTGAACGTGCGCGCGAAAGTGGCACGTTGACCAAAGCAGACATCACCAAAGCCTGGTTTATCTACTGGCTGGGTGCGGAAGTGTCCAGCTCTTATGAACGTTTGCAAAGCCTGATTTTCTGCGCCTCGATGACGCCGATCATCAAAAAACTCTACCCGCAAAAAGAAGAGCAGGTAGAGGCGCTCAAACGCCATCTGAACTTCTTCAACTCTGAGCAGACGTTCGGAGCGGTAATTCAAGGGATCTCCATTGCGATGGAGGAGCAGAAAACGCGTGGCGAGCCGATCAGCGATGCCTCCATCACTGGGATTAAAACCGGATTAATGGGGCCGCTCGCCGGGATGGGCGATTCCATCATCTGGGCCGCCGTCATGCCGCTGTTAATTGCTATTTTCATTCCGTTCGCCGCGAATGGCAGCGCGATGGGCGGTATTGTGCCGCTAATTCTCTATCCCGCTATCACGTTGGCAATCAGCTACGGCATGGTTCACAAAGGCTATACGCTGGGACGTGATTCGATTATCGGCCTGCTGCAAGGGGGGCGAATTAAAGAACTGATCTACGGTGCGAATGTGCTGGGTCTGATCATGATGGGGGCGCTTTCTGCAAGCTACGTCAAGATCACCACTCCGCTAAAACTCAGTGCCCTGAAAGGCTCTGAAGTGGTGGTTCAGCAGATCCTCGACTCTATTGCACCCGGCCTGTTACCGCTGGCGGCGGTGTTCGCCATCTACTTCTATCTGGTGAAGAAAGGGCCGCGTTACACCACCATTTTGCTGTCAATTGTCGCGCTCAGTGTGGTCTGTTCGCTGTTGGGAGTGCTGTAAGCCATGACACAGAATATCTATCAACAACTCGGCCTAAAACAGGTCATTAACGCCTGCGGCAAGATGACGATTCTGGGTGTTTCCAGCGTTGCGCCGGAAGTGATGCAAGCCACCGCTCGAGCAGCGTCGGCCTTTGTTGAAATTGATCGGCTGGTGGACCGCACCGGTGAGCTGGTTTCCCGCTATACCGGCGCTGAAGACAGCTATGTCACCTCGTGTGCGTCGGCGGGTATTGCTATCGCCGTTGCTGCGGCCATTACCCGCGGCGACCGGGCGCGAGTCACGCTGATGCCGGACAGCTCTGGTATGGCGAATGAAGTTGTCATGTTACGCGGACATAACGTTGACTACGGGGCACCCATCACCAGCGCGATCCGCTTAGGCGGTGGACGTGTGGTGGAAGTCGGTTCAAGTAATCTCGTGGCTCGCTGGCAACTGGAGAGCGCGATTAACGACAATACTGCCGCGCTGCTGTACGTGAAATCGCACCACTGCGTGCAGAAAGGTATGTTGAGCATTGCCGATTTTGTGCAGGTTGCGCAGGTCTATAACCTGCCGCTGATTGTCGATGCTGCCGCCGAGGAAGATTTGCACGCCTGGGTAGCGAGCGGTGCCGATATGGTGGTCTACAGCGGCGCAAAAGCCTTTAATGCGCCAACGTCCGGGTTTATCACCGGCAAGAAACAATGGATTACGGCCTGTAAGGCCCAGCATCACGGAATTGCCAGAGCGATGAAAATCGGCAAGGAGAATATGGTCGGGCTGGTGTATGCGCTGGAAAACTATCATCAGGGGCAGATCGTGGTGACTGCCGAGGCGCTTCAGCCTGTCGCAACGGCGATTTCAGATATTCACGGATTGAATGCGGATATCGAGCAGGATGAGGCCGGTCGCGCTATCTGGCGGATTCGTATTCGGGTAAACGCGAAAGCGCTGGGGCTGGATGCTTATGCCGTGGAAGCGCAGCTGCGCGGTGGTGATATCGCTATTTACGCTCGCCGTTACAACCTGCATCAGGGGGTTTTTAGCCTTGACCCGCGCACGCTTGCCGAAGGGGAAATGGCGCTGATCGTGGCACGATTAAAGGAGATTGCAGAGCATGCAGCACATTAATTTTTATCATAATAAAGTGGCGATTAACGTGCTGGCGAAGGATATCGCTAATGCCCGGGAGATCTATGATGCTGCCGGAGGCCATGCGGTGATCGGCATACTTTCCGCACAATTTGCTTCAGTTGAGGAGGGGGGCCGCGAAGTTAAACGCTGGATGGAAGATGTGCCGTCAATTTCTGTAGGGCTGGGGGCGGGCGATCCGGCGCAGTATTACAAAGCGGCAATGATTGCATCACTGGTCCATCCGGCACACGTCAATCAGACCTTTACCGGCTGTGGGTTTGCGGCAGGGGCGCTGGCGGCAACGGGCGGTGAACATACCCATATCAACGCGTTAGTCAGCCCGACGGGCACGCCGGGGGAGGTGTTGATCTCAACCGGCGTCAGTAGCAGCCAGGGCACACCAGCCCGCGTTTCGTGTGATGCGGCGGTACGTATGATGCAGGATTGCGGCGCGCACGCGGCGAAGTTCTTCCCGATGGGCGGTGAACAGTCACTGCCAGAGCTGTACGCACTGGCGACGACCGCGGCGCGAAACGGCATGACATTGATTGAACCGACCGGTGGAATCGATCTTGATAACTTCGGCGTTATCCTGCAAACCTGTCTGCAGGCGGGAGTACCACGCGTCATGCCGCATGTTTACAGCTCGATTATCGATCCACATACCGGTAATACCCGACCTGAAGATGTCGTCAGGTTAATGGAAATAGTGAAAGATCTGGTGTGATGTTGCTATCGCCGGATAGCGTACAAAAGTAGGCCCGGTAAGCGTAAGCGCCACCGGGCATTTTTGCGAACACCATTCCCTGAAAAAGAATACATTGTAAAAGCATGTAGTTATCCGCCAAAGCACCTCGCAGATAGAAAAGTTCCCTGATGGTGCTGGTGGATAAACTCGTTACCCTGCTGATTAAGGGACTCGCTAATGACAGCCAGGTAGAAACGCTATTTAATTACCTGGTGCAGTCTGGTAGCTCATCGCAGTGGCTTGCTGGAAGGACTGCAAAAAGGACTGCAAAAGGGATTGCTAGAAGGCAAACTCGAGGGCAAACAGGACGAAGCGTTGCGGATAGCCCATGCCATGCTTGAGAAGGGGATCGATCGTGAACTGGTGCTAATTATCACCGGGCTTTCAATTGATGAACTAACGGCATCCTCCGACTAATTTATCTTTTTCCCGTTATGCTTTTTTCTTCTTGCTGATGCTTTTTCGTTTTTTAAACCGCAGCGGCCTTCCCGTTATAGTCATTTTGTTAGCCATCAGGCGGTTATTTCAAAAGGATAAAAACGTGAAACTGAAGATACCTCATTTCGGGGCCGGGACGGCAGTATTGCTGGCGGGATTACTGCTGGCTGGTTGCGATCAGCAGAGCAGCGATGCGAAACATATCAAAGTCGGCGTAATTAACGGGGCAGAGCAGGATGTCGCGGAAGTTGCGAAGAAAGTGGCTAAAGAGAAGTACGGCCTGGATGTCGAACTGGTTGGATTTAGTGGTTCACTGCTCCCCAACGATGCAACCAATCACGGTGAGCTGGATGCCAACGTCTTCCAGCATCGTCCGTTCCTTGAACAAGATAATAAAGCGCACGGCTATAAGCTGGTGGCGGTAGGCAATACCTTCGTTTTCCCAATGGCCGGCTATTCGAAAAAAATCAAAACCATTGCTGAGTTGAAAGACGGTGCGACGATTGCCATTCCTAATGATCCGACTAACCTCGGGCGGGCGCTGTTACTGCTGCAAAAAGAAAAATTAATCACGCTGAAAGCGGATACTGGCCTGCTGCCAACAGCGCTGGATATCACCGATAACCCGCGTCATCTGAATATCATGGAGCTGGAAGGTGCGCAGCTGCCGCGCGTGCTGGACGATCAGAAAGTGGATGTGGCGATTATCAGCACCACCTACATTCAGCAAACCGGGCTTTCTCCGGTGCATGACAGCGTGTTTATCGAAGACAAAAATTCACCGTACGTGAATATCCTGGTGACGCGAGAAGACAATAAAGATGCAGAGAATGTGAAAGAATTCCTGCAATCTTATCAATCACCGGAAGTGGCGAAAGCGGCTGAGAAAATCTTTAACGGCGGCGCGGTTCCGGGCTGGTAATCATAGCCTGTTGCCGCGCCGGTGAGTATTAAATCGCTTTGGCGCGGCGGCGGGAGTCCATTGAAATCAGCACCACGGAAGAGAGGATCAGCAGTGTGCCCAGCCAGTCAGGTAGGGTGAATGTAATGCCCAACAACAGCAGAGACAGCAACGCGCTACTCAGCGGTTCCGCACAGCTCAAAATGCTCGCCTTCGGCCCGCCAATCATCTGCGCACCTTTCAGGTACAGGCTGAACGTCAGCGATGTGCCGATCACCACCAGATAGAAAAACGCCAGAATTAAACTGCCATTGACCACGAAACTTGTTCCTTCTCCGGCATAGAACGGGAGCAGGATCAGGCCACCTATCAACATGCTCCAGCCGACAATCGGCAGCGTACCGTAGCGGGCGATAAGCGTAGAGGGGTAAGTGGTGTAAAACGCGGCGGCAAAGGCTGAAGCGATCCCCCAGAATAGCGCGGCAGGAGAAATTGACAGCGATGTTGGGTTGCCGTGAGTCACCAGCAGGAACGTGCCAATAAGCGAGGTCAGAATGGCCGTTAACACTAAAATGCCTGGCCGCGCTTTACGTACCACAGAGAACCACGCCACGATAATGGTTGGCGACAAAAACTGCAGCACTGTCGCGGTGGCGGCGTTGGATTTTTCAATGGTCAGCAGAAAAGTCAGCTGTACGGTGAGTGCGCCGACCACGGAAAAAATCAGCAGGCTGATGGCGTCCTTGCGGTTTTTGATAATGGAGAACACTTTGTCGCCGTGCACAAAAGAGAGCATCAGCAGAATGAGTCCGGCGAAAATCAGACGTGTCATGGTCAAAAACTGCGATGACATCTGGCTTTGCTCCATGATGTACTGCGCGCAAACGCCTGAACTTCCCCACAATACGGCGGCAATCAGGACGTTCATCATCCCTCTTCTGGTGGAACTCATCTTTTCCTCTGCATGTTGTTTTGTCTTATTTGTGTGCAGGCATCATAGCAGAGAAGGCGGGGCGAGGGAGGCCATGACTGAATATCCCCCGCAAAGCGGGGGCCCGGAGAGAAATTAAGGCTCAATCGGGGTCAGATAATCCAGACGTAGCGGTTCGGACAGCAGGTCATTCATTTGCAGGATAAACGTCTGGAAATGCGGCAGAGCGATATGGTCGTCCAGCCCAGCCTGACCGCGCCAGGACTCACGCACGTAAAAAACATCCGGCGTGTCGCGCAACTGGAACAGGTCATACTCAATATTTCCCGGCTCACGACGCGTGGGGAGTAACAGCGCTGTTAACGCCTGTTTTAGCGCGTTGGTTTTCCCTGGTTTGGCTTTCAGTACCGCAATAATGGAAATAATTTCAGCCTCTGACATTCTAAAACCCCTCCAACACAATCTTGCCAACTGAACGACCCGTTTCAATTTGCGCATGCGCTTTTTGCACATTTTCCGCCGTGATAGCACCAAAATGTTTGCCCAGTGTCGTGCGGATCACGTTGCTGTCGATCAGTTGCGCTACACGCGTTAATAACTGGTGCTGTGCAATGATGTCGTGGGTGGTAAACATCGAACGGGTGAACATAAATTCCCAGTGCAGCGAAATACTTTTGGCTTTTAGCGGACGAGCATCCAGCATTTGCGGATCATCGATCAGCGCCAGTTTTCCCTGCGGAGCCAGTGCATCAATGATTTGCTGGTAGTGCTGCTCGGTATTATTCAGGCTGGCAACGTGTGTTACCTCCTTGATTCCTATCCGCGCCAGCTCATCCGTTAACGGTTTGCTGTGATCAATCACATGGTGCGCACCCGCTTCACGGACCCATTTCTGGCTTTCCGCGCGTGACGCTGTGCCGATCACGGTCATTTTCGTCATCTTACTGGCCAGTTGAGTCAGAATGGAGCCGACGCCGCCAGCAGCGCCAACAATCAATAAAACATCATTTTCATTGCCACCTTCCTCAACGCCGAGGCGATCGAACAGCATCTCCCATGCGGTAATAGCGGTCAGCGGCAGGGCCGCCGCAGAGGCGTTATCCAGCGATTGCGGCTTCAGCGCGGTAATACGCTCATCAACCAGTTGAAATTCGCTGTTACTCCCGGCGCGACCCAGCGCACCGGCATACCAGACTTCATCACCCGGTGAGAATAATGTCACCGTTTCACCGACGGATTTCACTACACCTACAGCGTCCCAGCCCAGTACGCGCGGCACGTCAGCATTGAATCCTTCGCGAACTTTGGTATCGACAGGATTAACGGAAATCGCTTTCACTTCAACCAGCAGGTCATGCCCAGTGGCGACCGGAACAGGCAGATCTATCTCTTGTAAAAATTCAATGTTATTGCCGTGGGTTGCGGCGCGGGTAATGGCGATGGCTTTCATAGTCTCTCCGGTTACAGGAATCTATTTATACCCGTCATACTTCAAGCTGCATATGCGTTGGCAACGCTCGCTCACTCCGGTCATATCGTTCGCTATGCTCCAGGAGATTCACTCCCTTGCCGCCTTTACGCAACTCGAATTATTTAGGGTATATCTGTTGAATAATTCGATGGTAAACCGGCAACAGAACGGGAAAAATAGCCCTATGGCGACAGGACTTATACTCGGGGAGTGAAAATGTTCCGGCTTGAAGATCTCACGTTGTTTGTCCGCGCCGCGGCGCTGAATAGTTTTAGCGATGCCGCACGCGAAGCTGGCGTCCAGCCCGCTCAGGTCAGTTCTGCTATCAAGCGTCTGGAATCCACTCTGACCATCCGCTTGTTTGCCCGTTCCACACGCAGTCTGCGGCTGACGCCGGAAGGCGAGGTTTGGTTGCCCTATGCCCGCCAGATGCTGGATGTGATGCATGCCGGGTTACAAAAAATCCAGACGCCGGAAGATGAAATTTCAGGCACCCTGCAAATTGCCGTTCCTTCCGATCTCGGGCGGAATTTGTTGCTGCCGGTTTTTCAGTCGTTTCGACGCCGTTATCCTGCGCTGCGTCTGCGGATCTTTTTCTCCGACCAGGTCACGGATGTCTTCAAAGATCCCGTCGATGTGGCGTTTCGCTACGGCAATACAGAAGATGCGTCTTACATCGCGCTGCCCGTGGCGTCGGGTAACCGACGTGTGCTGGTGGCTTCACCGGAGTGGGTTTTGCAAAACGGTGAGCCGCAATGTCCGGATGATTTAGCACAGCTGAATGCCATGACCTTTGTATTGCGTGGGCGCCTGCACGATCGCTGGACGTTTACGCGCAACGGTGAGGTGAGCAGTGTGCAAGTCAACAGCACCATTATGAGCGACGATGCTGAAGTGATCCGCCGGCTGGCGATTACCGGTGAGGGGATAGCGTACAAGTCGTGGCTGGATGTGAGTGAAGATGTGCGCGAAGGGCGATTGACGCTGCTGATGTCGGATTATCAGGGAGAAAAAGTCCCACTGAATATGATATGCCCACATCGTAAACAGCTTTCGACGGCGGTACGCCTGTTGCACGATGCCGTGAAGGCGCGGTGTGACATGCTGGCGCAGGGCTAGCTGCTCTGCGCCAGAAACACCGAAAGATAACGCTATCTCGACTCAGTCTTTTTTGGTTGCGTTAGCAAAGAAAATATCAGACTGAATATCTTTGGTACGGATGGTGAAAAGCTGATTGGTCAGGTCTTCCGTCAGCTTCTCAGCATCGGTCATGATGCGCAAGTTGAAGTCATTCAGCATCTTATCGGCGGCTGGTTTATCGGTTTTCGCCATCTTCAAATATTTTGCTTCGACCTCTTTTTGCTCTTTCGCGACTTTATCTTCCCACGCTTTGTAGGCTTTTTTAACGATTGGCGCGAGCTTCGGATAATCGGTCATCGTCAGCGTCTGCAATTTACGATATTTCCAGTAGATAGACTGATCGTCCGCCTTATCTGTACCCATCGTATAGTTGGCCGGATAGGCTTTCAGGCCGCTGTAGTACGGAACGAAAGCGGTGAGATCGGCCATACCCAAACCGATATAAGTCGTTTCACCAATCTCTTTTGGCAACCACGGACGTACCTGCATGACGTGTGCCTCGTAGGTACGGAACACACTGACAGGGCGCCACGGCTCTTTACCATTCAGACCGTTGGTGTAGGGGTCGTGACTCGTACCTTCATAGTGATTGCGCAGTACCGCCTTCACATCATCCAGCGTCATTTTCTTCTCTGGTGTCATGAAGACCGGGAATTCACGACCGTTAGCCATATCCTGTTTTACAGAAGGATTGAATTCTTTCTGGATGGTCCAGACACGGGGATCGTTATAGTTACGGTCGCGTTCATCATCACGGGTATAGACTTTGGAGAAGTTGAATTTGCCATCTTTTGCCTGATCGTAAAGACCTTTTTCAGTTGCGAACTCAACCAGGTTTTTCGATGCCATCATGTCCGGGTTTTTAGGATCGTAATCCTGTAAACGCCCCTGATTGCCGGTAGCAAAGTACTGATTGTTGGGCAGACGCTGCGCCATCCACTGGTGGCCGCTGCCGGTCTCCAGATACCAGATTTCGTTATCATCTACGACGGCAACGCCGAAACCTTCGCCCGCACCAACGGTTTCAACGATATGGCCGAGTAGTGCTACTGCTTCCCGCGCGGTTTTGCTTTGAGACAGCAGAATGTCCGGGATATCGTCTTCGGTGATCCCTTTATCCTCAACGTACGGATCGACGGCCAGCGCTTTTGGCGAGGCAAAAATAGATTCTGTACCGCTTACGCCAACACCCAGTTCGTTAAACCCGGTGGCGCCGTGCAGTTGGGTTTTCCAGTTCGGCACGGTGGTGTAACGCAGGGAGTTTTTTGGCAGCGGCCAGGTAAAATCATTTGCGCCATTATGCGCTTTGGTGCTGTAAACACCGGTCTGATTCTGTTTTGCCGGATGAATGACAAAATGTTGAGCTTTCAGGGCATCACTGTCGGCACTGCGGGCAACCAACATCGATCCGTCCGCTGATGCTTCATTGCCAACCAGCAGGGTTGTACAGGCAAAACCCGATGAAACGACAGCCAGGTTAATAGAAAGTGCAATCAGGCACTTTTTAAACGTAAACATTAAATATCCCTCATAAGTACGCCATAAACACACCGGAAACACTCCGTTTCCTTAAACGCGATCACACCTGAACGCTCAGGTATTACTCGCCAGAGAGATAAACGTCCCTGCCCACGTTTTCTCCAAATATCCATTGGTATGTTGAAGTCTTCAGGACGCAATAACACGTCTATTTCGCTTAATTTTTACGCAATGGATATCGAGGTATTCAGGATGTTTCCTGATTCGGGGGAAAGAATAGCAATGGGTTATTGGTGAATTCAGTGACACATGTCGCGTAAGTCAGTGATGACAAATATGCATCCCCACGGGAAAACTGTATTTTTTGTATCTGAATCTGATGTTACTTTTTGCGGCAGTACAGTGAGGGAACACTTGAACTCGCAAAAATCCATGCTCCTTTATACTCCTCTATCACCAGGCTCAGACTCCGTCCGGTCTGGCGATAAAACCCTGGCAGAGTATTGTTGATATCCGCTTCATCTGCGGTGTCAGCGAAGGTTTTTACTACCTGCATCGCCTGCAGTAATCGCGCGTCGTGCTGCCGGGTATAGCTAAAATAAATGTTTCTGCTGATATCCGTGGTGTTATGCCCATATAACTTTCCGGTGATGGTCGCCAGTCCTTCATCATCGCGCATGCGAAACGATACTGTGCCGGTAAAACGCTTGTTGCCAATATTCCATTCAACGTTTCCAACACAATTCAGTGGCTGGTCAGCATACCGCGAATGCCATAACCAGGCACCTGAACCGAACATCACGACCAGCACGGCTACGAGCAGGGTCTGATTACGTGCTTTTTTCATTTCTCGTCTCGCGCATCCAGTAATAATGGGTGGTACAAAATGCGCGAGCATCTACCCGTGCATCTTTATCGCATACAAATGCCACTACTCTTTCTGCTTTACGGTAACCGGTAAGAAACACCTGTTTGTTTTTTTCACAGAGCTCGGGATGTAACTGCATCAGGCTGAAATAGCCCTCGTGATCTTGCTCATTTGGTGAATAATAAATTTTGCAGTTCTGACGTGATGGAATCTGCATAGAGATTGACACAAAATTGTTAAACGGCATGGCCGGGCGTGTCTGATACCACACCAGCCAGATAATCAGGATGACGATAACCGCGATGGCGGTAAATAAAAGGTTCCACCAGGCGAACTGCGTTGTCTGTGCCGGGGGGAGTATTACCTCCGGGTCGTCATGTCCTGGAATACTGGCCGACAAAGAAACATCATCATGAGAAAGCGTAATTGCCTCTATCTGCGTATTTTCATTCAATGTAAGTCCGCGGCGGGAAATTGTTTTCACCGTATCACGGGGCAACCCAACATCCGCGAGTGCATTACGTAGCGTCAGAATAGCCTGGTAGAGGGTATTGGTCGTCGTGACATTATTTCTCTCT
The DNA here is from genome assembly GCF_030332225.1 of Citrobacter sp. Cu233. Classification (GTDB taxonomy): domain Bacteria; phylum Pseudomonadota; class Gammaproteobacteria; order Enterobacterales; family Enterobacteriaceae; genus Citrobacter. Next base: position 330,878 of record NZ_JAOWIF010000035.1, on the reverse strand, counting down.
CCCCAGCCTACTTTTATCAGCGTGTTCTGAGAAACAATGTCACTTGCGTGAGTAATTAAATAGAGAAAACACAGTGAGGCAGGAAGTTGCAGTTGAATTGCTCGCCCGGTCTGCCGGTTGACCAGACTTTTGTTATCAGGATTGAATTCGACCAACTGATTGATTAGGTACAATTGCCCGGCCCTCTGTAACGTTACGTACCACGGGGTGCTGTAGTGCACCTTATAATACTACATGCAAATTGATAGCACGCCTCTATCTTTGTACATGAACAAGGATAAGAAATTTTTGCTAACCAATAAAAATCTTTAAATACAATGAGTTATATATATTATTTCTTAGGTGGGAATTAGATAAGGTGAAATAATAAGAATTCATTACAGTTTTATCTGAATGACAATTATATTTATCTCCATCATCACAAGGGTGATTGAGTTATCAGAATTGTGTTATTAATAAGTATCGTTCATTAAGGTTGTATTTTAGCAAATAGTGCTATATTCGGATTTATCCTATAGTCCGGATTTATGCATAAAAATCCTAATGAACTGGCGAATAATCCGATATAAGACGTCGGGATACTACGCTGTATCATGATATTTATAGCCAATGTTAATTTACTCTTCAGGAGTTTATAACATTTTCAATGACTCACTGTTATTAACTGACATGGAACTCACAGTGTGTTGGATTGACACGTTTATTTACCAATGAAATATTTAGGGAAAAATAGCAGGGGTCATAGTTGATGAAGATAAAGCCGCTACAGAATGTTCGTTGCATAAGCTGTGAATTATCCTGTCAATTATTTCCGGATGCTGCGGTACGAGCACAGTACTGTCACCGTGCCGCCTTTGCAATCTGGCCAGAGGGAAATCGTTTTCTGAAAACAGGAATTATCGAAAAACTCCTGCTTAATAATCAGAACTATTTATCTCATGGGTTTATTTTTATTGATTTTTCATTCCCGAATTTGCGCCTGTTTGCCGATCCGCACTGGGTGGATCGCCTGACGCAAAGTGGTATGCATATCGTTCTGATATCTGACAGGATCCTGACGCCGCTAGCCAATTACTGGCTTGCAAAAAGTAATAAAATACAAGGTATTATTTATTCTGACGATGATGAGGATGTCCAACATCAGAAAATCCGCCGTCTGTTTACTGGCCATCTCGCCAATAGCAAACGCGGGCGCTCACTAAACTATACGGAAATGATATTACTCAAGCGATTTATTTCAGGAATTAGTATTCAGCAAATAACCAAGATAGACAATATAGATGTCAAGAGAATATATGTATATAAACTTCGACTTGAAGATAAGCTGGGTCTAAGTATTCATAAAATTCTCTCTAATATTTTATAAATCTATTTTCATTTTATTATTTTCACATTATGGCGATGTGACGGACGCTCTACGCCCAAAAGCAGGAGGCTATTATGCCAAACCCCAGGTATTACTCACGTATTGCCATAGCGGTGTCTGCCGCGTTATCCACTATGGTATTTTCAACCCACGCGGCCTGGATTGATATTGATAGTTTGCCTTCCAGTGGGCTGGTGAGCAGTCTTTCGCCGGAGTTGCAGGCTTTATTTCCTGCGCAGGCGAATGCCAGTTTCGCTAAAACCAGCGCTACGCCGAATTATGTTTATCAGTGGAGTGCCGGCACCATTCCCGTTTTTGGTCATGGATTAACGCTCAATGGACCCGGCGCTGAAGCTTTTGAGCATTCTGTTACTGTTATTCAGAACAGCGCGACGGGTAGTCCTGGCGTTATTTTCGGTGATGACCTGACGATTCGCACGCAGTCAAAGAATGCCGCCAATAACGGTAAAGATGTTGACGGTATCCGTACGCACGGGGCTAACACGCCGGATAACCCGGTCTTTATTATCACCGGGGATCGCACCAGCATTTATGTGGACGGCCAGGATGGTGACGGTATTAACGCCGGTTACAACTCCTATAGTCAGGGTTGGAAAGGCTCGGCCAACATTTATGTCGGCGACGATCTGTATATTCAAACGACCGGTTCCCAGGGGCGTGGTATCACTGCAAACGCGATGAAAGATGCAACGCAGGCAAAAAATACGATTATTGTCGGCGACCGGGCGCACATTGTGACGATCGGTGACAGTTCAGAAGGTCTTCGCACTGGGCAGAGCGGTTCCTCGATCCGTCTTGGCAATGACGCCACTATCGAGACATCTGGTGCCTCCTCAACGGGGATATATGCCGCCTCATCTTCACGAACTGAACTGGGTAATAACGCGACGATTACGGTCAACGGTGTCAGCGCCCATGCGGTCTATTCCACTAACGCGACCGTGAATCTTGGCGAAAACGCAACGATCAACGTGAATAGCTCCACGAAAGCGGCTTCATATAGCAAAGCCCCACGCGGTCTGTATGCCATTTCACGCGGCGCGATAAACCTGGCAGGCGGTGCCGCCATTACCATGGCGGGCGATCACAGCAATGAAAGCTACGCCATCAGCACCGAAACGGGCGGCATCGTCGACGGTTCTACTGGCGGACGATTCCTCATCGACGGCGATCTGCACGCTGCTGGCGCGACTGCGGCGACCAGCACGCTGGCGCAGCAAAACAGTACGATTAAGCTCAACATGACTGACAACTCGCTGTGGAGCGGAGCGTCATACATCACCAGTGTTACTGCCGGAACGGGCGTTATCTCGCTACAAATGAGCGATGCGACCTGGAACATGACCCACAGCTCAACGCTTACTGACCTGACGCTGAACGGTGGGTCAGTCGTGAACTTTGGGCATGCCGACGGCGAACCGTGGCAGACGCTGACCATCAATGAAGATTTTACCGGGAACGGTGGCAAACTGGTTTTCAATACGGTTCTGAATGACGATGCCTCTGAAACCGACAAGCTGAAGGTGCTTGGCAACACCACAGGTAATGCTTTTGTGGCAGTGAACAACATTGGTGGGACCGGGGCACAAACTGTTGAAGGTATTGAGATAATCGACGTTGCGGGCAATTCTGATGCTACCTTTGAGAAAGCGGGCCGTATTGTTGCCGGTGCCTACGACTATAACGTGGTGCAGAAGGGCAGCAACTGGTATCTGACCAGCTTTATTCCTGCTCCGCCGGAGCCGGAAGACCCGGACCCCGTCGATCCGCATGACCCTGATCCTGTTGACCCAGACCCGATTATTCCTGAACCGGAAGAGCCTGTTGCACCTCCTGTCACTGAGCAGCAGTACCGCCCGGAAGCAGGCAGTTATCTGGCGAACAACTATGCCGCTAACACGTTGTTCATGACCCGACTGCACGATCGTCTGGGAGAGACGCAGTACATCGACATGCTGACGGGCGAGAAAAAAGTCACCAGCATGTGGCTACGTAACGTTGGTGCCCATACCCGTTTCAAAGATGGTAGCGGGCAGTTAAAAACCCAAAGCAACAGCTATGTGATGCAGTTGGGGGGCGACCTGGCACAGTGGAGTCGTGATGGTCTTGATCGCTGGCACATTGGCGCGATGGCCGGTTATGCCAACAGCCAGAGCCGCACGCAGTCCAGCCTGACCGGCTACTATTCGCGTGGTCAGGTTACTGGCTACAGCGTAGGTCTGTACGGCACCTGGTATGCCAATGACGCAGACAAAACCGGAACCTACGTGGATACCTGGGCGTTGTACAACTGGTTTGATAACAAAGTGATGGGCCAGGAGCAGGCGACGGAGAAATATAAATCCAGCGGGATAACCGCTTCGATCGAAGCCGGTTATAGCTTCAAACTGGGTGAAAGCGAGCGCAACAGTTACTGGCTGCAACCAAAAGCGCAGGTGGTGTGGATGGACGTGCAGGCCGACAACCACCGCGAAGCGAACGGTACCCGCGTGAAAGACAACACTGATGGCAACCTGATGACCCGTTTGGGTGTGAAGGCCTATATCAACGGTCACAACGCCATCGATGACGGTAAATCCCGTGAGTTCCAGCCGTTTGTGGAAGCCAACTGGATCCACAACACCCAGACCGCCAGCGTGAAGATGGACGATGTGAGCAACGACATGCGCGGCACGAAGAATATCGGTGAGCTGAAAGTCGGCGTAGAAGGGCAAATCACCCCGCGTCTCAACGTGTGGAGCAACGTGGCCCAACAGGTTGGCGACAAAGGCTACAGCGATACCCGCGGTATGCTGGGTGTGAAATATAACTTCTGACGTCATTGCTGATAAAGAAAAAGCCGCTGATTAACCGATCGGCGGCTTTATTTTTTGGCGCGGAAGCTGTTGGCTGGATAAGCGTTAGCGACATTCGGTACCAGTAAACTTGTAAGTAAGACTTACAGATTGCGTTTTGTTCAAGTTCGCCCTCTTCGTAAATCGCTTTGATATGTATGCGTAATGCCAGGGTCCGGCTGGGGATGTTATCTATCATGTCGGCTTCGTTGTTACCTGACTCATCATGCTGCCATCAATGTACTCAGCCAGAGATCAACGCGGGATATAGAAAGCTAAGAAGGGATTTGAACTAAGTAGAACTCACGTGAGGCATTTTGGCGGAGATCACAGGAGTCGCATTTGGTGGTTAATTATGTTGAATTTATTGATTATTTTCATATGCGCTTTACTGACATGCCCCCGATTATGCCCCCACATGTTTTTCCTTAATGATCAGCTGGCTGATTTATGAGCGTTTCAAGCCAAGGTTGAACTGTGCCCGATGAACATCCAAAGATGTTATCCAGTGTTCTTGATCCTGCCAGGAGAAACCCTTCTGGTCAATGCGCACAAGATCGAATCGTTCCACAAGGAAATTAACAGCATCAGTAAGATTCACTCCCGCCTCTATATGTTCCTGAATCGTCGTATCGTTACTGAACGGTGTATCGTTGATCGTGAGGCCGTAATGATGCTCTAAAATATACGTTAATAGTTTTTGCCAAACTTGGACAGGAGACAGGCGTGACGAAACCGTCACCGTTGCCGGTACAGTTGAAATATGCATGTGTTGAGTCCCTGATAAAAGAAGAGGAAGGTGTTATCTGGTTAGAGCTGACTGGGGATATATGGCAATGTAAACGTAGCCATGAGAGCCGAGAGTGTCAGCTTCACAAGTAAGTCCGTTGTGATGCCTTGTGACGCAGTGCTGGCTGCGAGGATCAAGCTCGCCAGTCGTGAGCATCCGCTCAAGCTGTTTCATCATCAGTGGAAATGCCTGGTCCAGACGCAAAGCTTCATCGTCACTGAATGAGCCATCAAACCCAGCCCGATCAGTCAGAAAGTAGAGACGGTTGCCTTCCTGTACCAGGCGAGCGCCGAAGCACGGCTTGATATTACGTTTTAATCCCCACTGAAGGCAGGATGCGTTCTCCGTTGATGAGCCGGATAAGGTGGTCGATTGCATTAACATATTCCTTAATGACTGAGAGAAGTGATTAATTCATCGTCACGCTGCGAAGGATGGCATATGGGCCTGCCCGGTCCTGACGACGCTCAACAAAAACAGCGAGTACACCGCCGATGTCCTGAACTTCACGTCCGTAGTAATGGCAGACACTGCCATGCCACTGGTAATGACCTGTACAGAAGGCAGATAACCGGGATTCGGGATGCTGACGATAAATATGCATCGCCTGGCGCTTACTGATGATTTTCATTCTGCACCTCACAACCAACCACATTCAGCAAAAGACACCACTTCGTTCCCAACAACCAAATGATCCAGCACTCGCACTTCTACCAGTGCTAACGCTTTCATTATTCGCTGGGTGATGTGTTTATCCTGCTGACTGATTTCTGTCGTACCGGACGGATGGTTATGCGCCAGAATTACTGCAGCGGCGTTGTGCTTCAGGGCCGACTTCACAACTTCGCGTGGATGTACTTCGGTATGGCTGAGCGTGCCGGTAAACAGCGTTTCTCGCCCCAAAAGGCAGTGCTGGTTATCGAGATACATCACGATAAATACTTCCCGCTCCTGATGAGCCATCTGTAGCTGAAGCCAGGTCTTGGTGAAGCTGGTGGAGGTAAAAGACTCACTCGGTTGACGCTGATATTTTTCCAGCAGTCGTAACGCCCGACGAATAACGCGCTGCTCATTTGGCAGGAATATTGGGGATAAATTGAGTGCCGACATAATTGCTCCTTAAAACAAAATGCCCCGCTTGCTTAGTGGCAGGGCATGAAGAGATGGATGGTAAAAAGGTTCATGAAGCAAGCTGCAGCATATTCTCGGCCATCACCCAAAGTGCGCGGTTCAGCTTCACATCCCCGTCGATGCCTTTAACGGCACGTGTATGGGAGCGTTGACCTTTGGTCGTTCGCCCCGACAGACCGCCTTTAATCAGGTTTTCCTGAATACGCTGGTAAGTGGTCCAGAGATCATTGCTTTCGTCCTGCCAGCGGCGTGGGGAAAGTATCTGCGATTCTGTCACCGGCTGATGCTCTTCACCAAAGCGATAGGTTAATGCCGCTTTAGCCATTGCCTGCTGAGCGGGAGGCGGCAACAAAAGCGACTGCATGGCATCGCGCTTCTCTTCTACGCGGTCAAATATCCCCAGTACTTCGTATGCTCCTTCGATTACTTTCTCTACTACGTTGCCTTTATGTGGCACACGAACTTCACCAAAACTCTCACCGCAAATCAGCCCATTCTGGCAAACCGATCTGAATAACCCCGGTAACATCTGATATGAGCTAGAGCCGTCGTGGCTGTTTAGTAGAATAATTTCTGGAACCTGTTTGCCAGTAATCTGACCTTCACGACGCAGGCGCAGCATGTGCTTCGTATGCTCTCGTTTGCTCTGGTCTCGAACTCGGGTCTGGCAGGCAAAGAATGGCTGGAAGCCTTCACGTTGTAGGTTATCGAGCAGGGAAATAGTTGGGATATAGGTGTACCTGTCACTTCGGGATTCATGTTTGTCTTCGCTGAAGACACTCGGCACATAGTGCGCCAGTTCGTCACGGGTTAGCGGGCGGTCGCGGCGAACAAGATTGACTGAGCCGAAGCGGCTGGCTAAACGGGTCATAGAAACTCCTGTAGAAAATGGACATAAAAAAGGCCACCCCGAAGGATGGCCTGGATTGAAAGGCAGGATTATTAAGGCAAAATCGAAGGTTGTATCTGTGATGTTGCCTTTTCTGAATCTGGTAACGGCAATGCAGATAGTTCGGCAGAACTAAGCTTTCCTGCGCGGTAAAGTTGCAGTTTCACCAGAATCGGCGCTTTTTGCGACTGAAGGTAACTCAGGCACCATTCCCGCTTAAGGACCATCCTGACCGGGACAGGCAAAAGCTCATATGCTTTGTTGAAAATAACTTCAACAAAAGCATCGTCACTAAGTTTATCCTCGGCAATATTCAACAGACCATTGATGACAATATTTTCCAGTAACAGCCTGTATTTGTCAGAACCAATTATCGAAGGTTTTACCGTGTTTTCCGGTAAGCGTTCAGAAGGTGTGTCATGATTTTCTGCAGGTGCTTTTCCGCGTGGGAAATTCAGCTTTTCTGTAAGGCTACGAAGTTTTCCTGTGCTATTTTCAGACATGGTATTTTTATCCTGTGACCTCCGCATCTTGCCATCAGGCAAGTACGGCGAGTTTTTTTATCGCTTTTATCAGGCTAAAGGTTGTCAAACCTGCACCCAGAGCCTTGACCGTGACCGAATGGCTTCGCATCAACGTAATCCCCGCTACGCACAGGACAAGTTGCCACGTACAATCGGGCCATAGGGGCTCATTAACCGGCATGTTCGTAACCACTTCACTTTGACTATGCACGGAAAACACCTCTACTTGTAGCCATTAGGGAGCCATTGGCCCTGTTTGCGGATATCAGTAATAATGCCCCCCTCTTTGACAGAAATGGTACGCCAGCCTGGTTCTTTGCTGGATGCATTCCCATAGGTGTACCCGACAGTCATTGTCAGGTTTTCGCCTGAAGTTGTGGTGAGATCAGCCTCATATTTGGCTTCGGTATTTTGTTTGCGAATAAAACGTACGGTATTGATTGCAGAACAACGAATACTGCTTTTCGCATATTCAAAGGAATTGTTAGCCATCTGACATCCGTCGTTTTTAATTTCATCCGTCAGGTTTGCAGAAGCATTAAAGTTTTTAGGAGCAGGTACGAAATTCGCCATATCGCTGCGCATGGTTGGCGGATCTGTCTGAAGCACAAGATAAACAGGACAATCTGATTTTCCGACTTCACAGGCTTTTGCCACATAATCACGTACGAGCCAGCCTTTATTGCCGAAATACTCAGCACCTCTCTCGTCTTTACATTGTGACCACGTGGCTTTTTGTCCCATCATCACGCCGTCTACCAGGACGCAGGTGACAGCTTTTACAGGCTTCCCGTCCCAGCGAACAGCGCCAAAGGGTTGAATGCCGGTATGATTCACATCAAGCGTATAAGCCTGCGGGTTCTTCGCTATCCGGTCATTTGCTTGTTTCAATTGGTTACTGCCTTCCTGAGTCAGAAAGAAGGTATAGCGTTCGGGATGTATGTCGCCGTGAATTGTCATTGCAGACGAGACCAATGGAATAAACAGTGCTGCAGAGCTGAGAGACAAAACAACAAGATTACGCATAAGGTTTCCTTTCAGTTTATTAATGATTAATACAGTCCTGCCAGGTGGCATCAGCCAGTGCCTCATTCAGCCCTTTGGCGCTGAATTTTTTAGAGATAGCGGCATTCATAGAGGTCATTTTTATTACGTCTTTTTCACTTGTCGCTTTTAGCGCAGTAAAGGCGGTTTCGTCCAGAGGATGATTCGTACCATTGATATTGACTCCTGGTTCAGAAAGCCCTGTTTGTGACGAGACGCGGTAATCCTCCGCAGGTACGCTGTAAGCAGCAGCTAGCTTTCCACTTGTGCAGGTCAGCGTGAACACTTCGCCTGAAGCATTTTGAGTATTGAGTTCAAACTCCATGGCACTGATGTTCCCGTACCAGTCCCCCCATTTCTGGTCAGCCTGTACGGCGCTGGCACTGTGACTAAGCAGCACTAATCCAGCCAGAACTGCATAATGGTTTCTGAACATATGGTTTCCTTTCCTGATGACTTAATTACAAAAAAGCCCGCTTCCGTTTTAAAGGAAGCAGGCTGATCGTATTGATTAAATGAGCTAGCGGATAATCGTTAATACAGATCGGTTTGAGTAAATTGATCGTTATTACCTATAATAAAAACGATCAATAATGATATTTTGATAGTTATTGACTATCATGCAGTGCATATCGATCGGTACGACAGATCAATGAACAGAAGCCACACCAGTAATACATACCGGCGTGGCTTCATGTGGGTAATATAGGAATCAAAATATCTGGAATATTTTCAAGGTGCTTTGATGGGGGGGTATCCTGAACAATAAGCTCATCAGCCCACACAGGATAATTCAGTCCCTGTTATTTGTTTATGATTCTTTTTGTTTTTTTCCTTTTACGGGTAAGGTATGTATCCCTGGCACGCTTAAACTGGTGATACAGTTCTGGTTCTGATAATGTTCCTCCAACATAGAAAGTCCAGACTGCATGGATAGCTAAATATATTTCTTTTGATGTTGATGGCTGAATAATTTCAAATGCATCATGCCAACCAATCCTGTTAACTTTGGAAAGTGTACTACCGCCTTCCGGAGAAAGATCTATGGTTCTGTAACTTACCTTTTTTGTGCCACTTTTATGCTCTGAATTTTTGCCATTAGCTGTGTCATTGCGGGGTGATTTATTGTAGTCTTCCTGCAAAATACTTTCTGACATATGCTTATTACAGTTGTCATCTTTGTTGTCAGCAGAATATGTTGGGCTGGTATCAGTTTCACCAGATAATGCAGCACTCTTCTCCGGAGTGTCTGTGCTTTTGTCGTAAATACGCATTCGCCTAGACGGTTTATTTTTCATATATTCCCAGGCCCACTGGCATAACTCTGTATTGTCCATGGGAATGTTTAACTTACGTTTTGCTTTAAACTTGCTATCCCATTGGGATCTTATGTTTTTTATAAATGAGAATTTATCAATGAAGTATGCTGGAACTAAATCCATAAAATACAGAATGGAGTTATAACGTTCTTTATGGGATGTGGGATGTGTATGCAGCGATTTTATTTCTGAAAGAAAAGGTTCTAACGCAATTACATGCTGAGTATTTGGGTTGAAATTACCATAAACTGATAGATCAGCCAGAGAGCGAACATGACTAAATTTTTGTGGTGCAACCTCCTTTTGGATATTTATCATTTCAGAAGATAGTAGAGGATAATATTTTTTAATGCTTAACCACACAAAATAGCAGGCATGCTCATTTTTCCTGAACCATTCAAACTCTGACTCCGGAAGAAGTGAGTCAAGAAACAACTCTATTTTTCTTTCATAATAAAGTATGGCATCAAGGACACCTGAATAATAATCGCTGACAATTTCAGATAATAGTAAAGGGGCATCCCGTATATTCATTCGATAAATTGAATTTATTCTTTTCATGTTTTTTAGAGGTGAGGAACGGTAATGATCGACCATAGGTTTATTTTCCATTACAAACCAATAAAAAACGGATAGTTCTCTTTTTGTTTTTATTTTTAGCCGGTAATCCTCATTCTTACCTTTGCTTAAACTCATCTTTTACCTCTTCGAATGGCGGACTCAATTTACAGCATATCCATTATTTTTATACTGATAATAGATGTAGTGTATTACGTAGTCAACAAGTGGATTTTTCATAGTTTTTTTGTAGTGTTTTTTTTGATAGAAAGTCCAGTATTACTGACAAATTACACAGAAAGTAGCTTTTTTTAGACAGGTATGTAAGGAGAGTTTCCTTATCGCCATAGTGAAAGGCCATAACCTGTCCCAGCATGCCTTCAGTAATGACTCTTCAACCACGATGGAGACTCTCCTTAGAAATGTAAAACCATACATACATGACCTATCCATTTGAAAGGATGCCGCCCGGCGTCCTCATGATAAATTCTTTTGGAGAAGTCATGAAAGAGATTGATCTTTATAAAGACCGATTCGTTGATATGGTTTTCATTACCGAGCTGACCAGTCTGTCTGATAAGTGGTTTTATAAAATGGCACAGCAAGGAAAGTTTCCAAAACCTGTAAAATTTGGCCGCAGTTCCCGCTGGATAGAGCGTGAAGTAAAAGAGTGGTTGGAAGCTCGTGTTAATGAGCCGAGAACATAAAAGACTGCTAAAGATGGTGATGGTGAGGGTTACTAACTTTACACCATGTTTATATACTCTCACGCCTTATGCCGTGTGAGTTTAATGTGATTTATAAAGTCGGTTTATTTATTATTGTATTCAATGCATTATCAATTATTCTTTAATGCACTCAATCACAAGTCAATATCACTTCATATAAACACGTTTTATCACACTCATTATAGCGTCATACACTTACACTCTGTTATCACACATACTCTACCTCTGATGTCACTATTCATACTGAATATCAGACAAAGACACTCATCCAATAACCACACAAATACATTGCCAGTCAGTCATTCCTGACTGGCTTCAGAGAAACACATCATGGACTTACCTGAATCATTCCTTTTATCTCATACTGAATATCACATTGAAAATAACACTCCACACCTAATCATATCTGATGACAATGTATTCAGATTCAGATTAGAACAACTGGACAGTTGTCTTAAAACTATCAGTAGAGGACGTAAGTTACCTTTCACTATTCTGTATAACCGTTCAGGATACAAAGAGAGTGCTGAGTCAGCCACCATTCTTGATGCCATCCGTTATCTCAATATGTTGCCACAAGATGCAATGAAAGTACGAATAGCTAATCCACGTATAGCTACCTTCCAGCGTTTATTTACTAGCGCCGATTTATATTCGCGTGTCCATAACGGGAAAATAGCAGGGGCAGACACTGTTACCACAGCAGAAATGCTGAATAAGCTGATACTGGATTACCGGTTTACTGTGAGCCAGGCAGGATTTAAAAAAGCATGCAGAAAGTACCAGAGGGCTTCGGTTAAAAATCTGAAGGGAGTGATGAATTACATCAGACATCTGCAGGAGCGTCATTCGCGGCTGCTGGTCTTGCGGGTTGATTTATCATGGGCAAATGAGCACAAAGCTGATATCACTGCTGATGATGCCCGTAAGCACCGTCAGCAGCTGTTTCGCAATATGCAAAAGAATCCAATGTTTCGCCATGTCCTCGGGACGGTATGGAAACTGGAATATGGCCCACAACGTAAATTTCATTACCACATGCTATTTATCTTAAATGGTAATAAGGCACAACAGGATGGCGTGATTGCTCATGCTTTCGGGAGATACTGGAATGAAACTATTACTAAAGGTAAAGGCATGTTCTACAACTGCAACGCTTACAAAGAGCGTTATGAGGACTGCTGCCTCGGCAAACTGAAACGCGGTGACAGTAGTAAGGACAAGGGGTTACTTAAGGCGCTAAGTTACATCACCAAAATCGATGCCTGCGCACGTCTGGTTCTTCCGGGTAATGCCAGAACCTTTGGTCGCGGAGAAGTACGTTCATTGAAAAAAAGGAAGAGAGCATAAATAGGCCGGTAAACCTAAGCTGTTGTAACAGTCGGTAATGCTTCCTTCCCCCCTCTATCTACAAAGCCAGCTAACCATGCTGGCTTTTTTCATTTGTTACGGAGTTCATGATGAATTACTTCGTCTTAGCCACTCACGCCGTCACCGTAGATGGTGAATGGGTTACACCAGAATCTGTTCAACAGGTTGATTTTGATTCATTGCTTTGTATTTACTGCAAACTGCAGATCGGTGTTCAGTTTGATCCTCTGACATCTACAAGAACGTTTGTGTACATACCAAGGCATATCAACAATATTGCTCGGCTTAAAACATGTCGATTTAACAAGCTCCAAACAGTACCAGAACAAACCTCGCCAAAAACTATCCCGCCTTCAGAAATGCGCCTTCGACCTACTAACACGACGATACGGCAATGGCGATGCTGCTGGTGCGATACTCACTGGCATGGGGACAAGGTTTGTCCGAAATGTAGCGACTTGATTTATGTGTTAGACGTTTAAGAGACAGTTTCGGTCGGTAGAGTTCGTAGATTAAATCTGAGCGTGCCGACATCGACCATTGTCCCTCTTTTACCAGGAAAGGAAATTAGATATATTTCTACAATTCCGGAAATATAGAAATGAGATGCAAATGGAGCTTTCAAAAGCAGCAGATACCCTGAAAGAGCTGGGTCATCCCACGCGCCTTAGCGTTTACAGAGAGCTGGTTAAAGCCGGGCATGAGGGGTTACCGGTTGGCGAACTGCAGAAGCGGCTCGAAATCCCTGCGTCTACGTTGAGCCATCATCTCTCATCGCTGATATCAGTATCTCTGGTACGCCAGGAGCGCCAGGGTAGAACGCTCTATTGCCATGCTCGATATGAGAACCTTGAGGCTCTGATTGCCTTCCTGACAGAAGAATGCTGCTCAGGAACTGACGATTGCCTCACCATGCCCCAGAAGACGGAGAAGTAAAATGACAGGTGATCTTAAGAATGTTGATTCGGGTTTGTTCGACACCTCAATCACAGAGGCAAGATTCGGTATTCCTGCCGTTCCCCATCCACCACGTATCCTCATGTTGTACGGCTCTGTGCGCGAACGTTCCTACAGCCGACTGGCAACGGAAGAAGCGGCAAGGTTACTGACCGCCATGGGCGCAGAAGTGCGGATCTTCAATCCTTCTGGCTTGCCTCTTCCTGATGATGCGCCTGACTCGCATCCTAAAGTCATGGAATTGCGCGAGCTGGTTCGTTGGTCCGAAGGGATGGTGTGGTGTTCCCCTGAACGCCATGGTGCGATGAGCGGCATCATGAAGGCCCAGATTGATTGGATACCGTTATCAGAGGGTGCAGTTCGCCCTTCACAGGGTAAGACATTGGCCGTTATGCAGGTCTGCGGTGGCTCTCAGTCTTTCAATGCCGTAAACCAGATGCGCATTCTTGGCCGATGGATGCGGATGATCACCATCCCGAATCAGTCCTCTGTGGCAAAAGCCTGGCAGGAGTTTGATGAAGATGGACGTATGAAACCGTCGTCTTATTACGACCGCATCGTGGATGTAATGGAAGAACTGGTGAAATTTACTCTGCTGACCCGAGGTAACTCAGCCTATCTCGTTGATCGCTACAGCGAACGAAAAGAGTCTGCAGAAGAACTTTCCCGGCGGGTTAATCAGAGCAAAATTTGAGGGCTGGTATGAGTGATGTAACAGCATTCAACAACTGCATGAGCGTGTTCTGGCGGCTACATGAAGCCGAACTATCTCGCTTTCTGACATCGAAGACAGGTGATAGCGAAAAAGCAGCAGACCTTCTGCAAGAGCTATTCCTGCGTGCCCGCGCTCATTCAGACAGTTTCTGCGAAATGGAGAATCCGCGAGCCTGGCTGTATCGGGCGGCGAGGAATCTGCTGATTGATGAGTACCGCACCACCAGGGAATTCGTTGAGCTGGAAGATGATGCCCCATTAACTGATGCATCCCCTGATGCAATCTCAACGCTGGATATTTGCCTGCCTGAAACATTGCAGGTATTACCTGAAGATGAGCGGTGGTTGATTGAAGAATCCGACCTTAACCGGCGTCCCCAGCAGTCCCTGGCCGATGAACTGGGAATCACGCTTACGGCGTTTAAATCCCGACTACTTCGGGCCAGAAAACACCTGAAAGAGACGATGACAGAACTTTGTCAGATTGAGGCGGATGACACGTCTTCCGTCTGCTGCCACAAAAAAATGAATTAATCGCGCATCTTTTCCCCACCACCTTCGTTTACCTCAGTGTAAAGCCAAATGACTAAACACTGAGGTAAACAGTCCATGTCAAAAATTGAGATCTTTGAAGCAGCAGGCTGCTGTGCAACCAGCAGCGTTGTAGTCAGTGACGAAGCCGTCAAATGGAACGCCAGCGCCGAATGGGCGAAAAAGAATGGCGTTGATATACAGCGCTACAGCCTTGCGAATAACCCGCAGCAGTTCCTGAATTCGCCGGTCATTAAAGAGTTTCTGAACACATCAGGGATGGAGTCTCTCCCTGTCACCTTGCTCGACGGCAAACTCGTGATGGCAGGCAAACTCCCGACTCGTGAAGATATCGCCCGTTGGGCAGGTATTCCGCTTAGTCAGGACTGGAGTGAAGACAGCACGCAACCACGCTGCTGCAGCATTCCACGTATGCCTTAATTCCAGAGGAGCAATCACTGATGAATATGCCATTTTTAAAAGACATTCCCCCGTTCATCTTTTTCACTGGCAAAGGTGGCGTGGGTAAAACATCCCTGGCCTGTGCTACTGCGGTATGGCTGGCCGATCAGGGTAAGAGAACGCTTCTGGTGAGTACCGATCCGGCTTCCAATGTCGGCCAAGTCTTTAGCCAGACTATCGGTCACCGAATCACAGATATCAGTACCGTAGAAAATCTTGCCGCGATGGAAGTTGATCCGATGGCTGCAGCACAGGCATATCGTGACCGAGTACTCGACCCGGTTCGCGGGCTGATGCCAGCTGATGTGGTCAGCAGCATTGAAGAACAGCTCTCCGGTTCATGCACTACGGAAATCGCGGCATTTGATGAGTTTACTGGTCTTCTTACCAACCATGAGTTGCGGGAAAAGTATGACCATATCGTATTTGATACTGCGCCAACCGGTCATACCATCCGTATGCTTGAGTTGCCGGGGGCCTGGAGCGGTTATCTCGAAGCGAACCCTGATGCCGCCGCTAACCTCGGGCCGCTGGTGGGGCTGGAGAAACAACAGCACCAGTACTCAGACGCGGTTAAGGCGCTGTCTGGTGCAGCTCTCACGCGCTTGGTTCTGGTTGCCCGAGCCCAAGCTTCAACACTGAAAGAAGTCTCTCATACGCACGATGAGCTTTCTGCTATCGGTTTGCAGCATCAACACCTTGCCATTAATGGCGTGCTGCCGCCGTTTGCGGGTGAAAATGATCCACTGGCGCAAAGTATTCTGGCTCGAGAAGAAAAAGCATTACAGGCAATGCCAGAGAACCTGGCGAACCTTCCCCGCTCGCAGCTGTATCTGAAGCCATTTAATCTGGTCGGTCTGGAAGCCCTGCGTCTGTTATTTACGGAGAACAAAGCCTCGCTGCCGCTCCCTGCTACCACGCTGAATACTTTGGATTTACCGAAACTTGCCTCTCTGGTAGATGAACTCAGCCAGACAGGCAAAGGGCTGGTCATGACGATGGGTAAAGGCGGTGTGGGCAAAACGACTGTTGCGGCATCGGTGGCGGTATCTCTGGCAAAACGCGGCCATAAAGTCCATCTGACCACGTCCGATCCGGCAGCACATCTGTCTTATACGCTGGATGGCTCGCTGCCAAATCTTCAGGTCAGCCGTATCGACCCGAAAGTTGAGACAGAACGTTATCGCCGTTTTGTACTGGAAAATCAGGGGAAAGGGTTAGATGCGGAAGGGCTGGCGGTGCTGGAGGAAGATCTCCGCTCGCCATGTACTGAAGAGATCGCCGTCTTCCAGGCATTCTCGCGGATCATCAAAGAGGCTGACGACCATTTTGTCATTATGGACACAGCGCCAACGGGCCACACGCTTCTGCTACTTGATGCAACAGGAGCCTATCACCGGGAAATGGTGCGTCAGATGGGGCAAACACATGACCATGTGATGACTCCAATGATGCAATTGCAGGACCCGGAGAAGACAAAGGTGATTATCGTGACGCTTGCCGAAACGACACCAGTACTGGAAGCGGCGAACCTACAGCAGGATTTACGTCGCGCTGGCATCGAGCCATGGGCATGGGTTGTGAATAACAGCCTGGCGGCAGCTGAACCATCTTCACCTTTCCTGAAGACCAGGGCTAGCCGCGAGCTGCCTCTCATCTCTGATGTGGGTGAGCAGTATGCAAAGCGTATTGCATTAACAGCGCTACAGAGCCAAGAGCCGGTTGGTATTAACCTTCTGGAAGAAATGGCGAAGTAACAATGAAGGGGGCAACTGCCCCCTTCATCTTTATTTAAGTCTTTTACCTGCTTCATTAACGACTTTTTCACCATCTTCTTTGGCGAAAGCCCCTTTCTGAGATTCTGGCAGGATATCCAGAACGACTTCAGAAGGACGGCAAAGTTTAGTTCCCAGTGGCGTCACTACAATCGGACGGTTAATCAGGATCGGATGTTGCAACATAAAGTCGATTAGCTGGTCGTCAGTAAATTTATCATCTGCAAGACCCAGTTCCTCATACGGTTCGACGTTCTTACGCAGCAAAGCCCGGACGGAAATGCCCATATCTGCAATTAGTTTGACCAGCTCATCGCGTGAAGGTGGAGTCTCAAGGTAAAGAATAACGGTCGGTTCAGTACCACTATTGCGGATCATCTCCAGCGTATTACGCGACGTGCCGCAGGCTGGGTTGTGATAAATGGTGATGTTGCTCATATCAGTATCTCATTACAAAGTGAAAGAGAGACGTAACGCCAGCGCTGCCAGCGTTACAAACAGCACAGGCAGAGTCATGACGATCCCGGTGCGGAAATAGTATCCCCAGGTGATGGTCATATTCTTCTGTGAAAGGACATGCAGCCAGAGCAGCGTTGCCAGGCTACCAATCGGTGTGATTTTCGGCCCCAGATCGCAGCCAATCACGTTGGCATAGATCATCGCCTCTTTGATAACGCCTGTTGCGGTGCTGCCATCAATAGAGAGAGCGCCAACCAGCACGGTAGGCATGTTGTTCATGATGGAAGACAGGAAAGCCGTCAGGAAGCCGGTACCAAACGTCGCAGCCCAAAGTCCTTTATCTGCCAGCACGTTCAGTACGCCAGAGAGATATTCTGTTAGACCGGCGTTACGCAGGCCATAGACCACCAGATACATCCCCAGAGAGAAGATGACGATCTGCCATGGCGCACCGTGAAGCACTTTGCCAGTGTTAATGGCATGGCCTCGTTTCGCCACCGCAAACAGAATGGAAGCCCCTACAGCCGCAATCGCGCTGACCGGGATACCCAACGGCTCAAGGACGAAAAAGCCAACCAAAAGAAGGATCAACACGATCCAACCGGTTCTGAAGGTTGCCAGATCTTTAATCGCTTTTGCCGGTGCTTTCAGAAGAGCCAGGTCGTAAGTCGGCGGAATATCTTTGCGGAAGAACAGATGCAGCATCACCAGCGTGGCGATAATGGCGGCGATATCCACTGGCACCATAACAGATGCATATTCCGTGAACCCCAGACCGAAGAAATCAGCCGATACGATATTCACCAGGTTCGACACGATAAGCGGCAAGCTGGCCGTATCGGCAATAAACCCGGCGGCCATGACAAATGCCAGTGTCGCGCCTTTGCTGAACCCTAATGCCAGTAGCATGGCGATGACTATCGGCGTCAAAATAAGTGCCGCACCATCGTTGGCAAACAGTGCCGCCACAGCTGCGCCGAGCAGGACGATATAGGTAAAGAGCAAACGGCCACGACCGTTACCCCAGCGTGAAACATGCAATGCAGCCCATTCGAAAAAGCCGGATTCATCAAGCAGCAGGCTGATGATAATCACCGCAATAAAGGTCGCTGTCGCGTTCCAGACAATATTCCACACTACCGGAATATCGCTTACATGCACAACGCCAGAAATCAAAGCCAGTCCTGCGCCTAGCATTGCACTCCAGCCGATCCCTAATCCCTTCGGTTGCCAGATAACCAAAACAATGGTCAGGACAAAAATAGCGCCTGCCAGTAACATACATCCTCCTGACAGGGCGGTTCTACCGCCCTGTATAAACAAAAATTAACTCGCCAACTCTCTGAGTTTTTCAATACCGGCTGGCTCAGAAGCCAGTACCGGAACGAGCGCTATACGGTCAGCGTGCTGATTCTTAACAGCCTCAATCTGAGGTAGTTCCTGCCGGGCGCGCTGGCAAAGCAACGGAGAACGCGTATCCGCAATGGAAAGGCTGTTATTGATAATCCAGCCCCACGGATGAATCCCAGCACGCTCAAGATCGGACTGCAGGTTTGCCGCTTCCAGTACCGGTGTGGTTTCAGGCAGAGTGACCAGCAGGACTTTGGTGCGTTCCGGGTCCTGAAGCTGCATCATCGGAGTGGAAAAATGACCTTTATCCCCCATCTTCCTGGCAATCTCACGGTGATAAGCCCCGGTAGCATCAAGCAGTAATAGCGTATGCCCGGTAGGTGCCGTATCCATGACCACAAACCGTTTGCCTGCTTCACGGATTACGCGTGAGAACGCCTGGAACACCGCAATCTCTTCCGTGCAAGGAGAACGTAAATCCTCTTCGAGCAGCCGTTTCCCTATCTCATCCAGATTCCTGCCTTTCGTCTCAAGAACATGCTGCCGATAGCGTTCAGTTTCATCGTGAGGGTTGATTCGGCTGACCTGCAGATTTTTGAGACTTCCATTGAGCGTTGCACTGAGATGTGCAGCGGGATCTGAGGTGGTGAGATGGACATCAAATCCCATATCCGCCAGCCTGACGGCGATGGCAGCAGCCATCGTGGTTTTACCTACGCCACCTTTGCCCATCAGCATAATCAAACCGTGTTCACTACGGGCGATATCATCAACCATGGCAGACAGCGACACATTCTCTGGCTTGATCTGCATGCTCTCGCTCTGTACAGGAAGCGATGCTGATTCAGCATATTCGTTTAGCAGGCCTTCCAGCGCGGAGACACCAACCATGTTCAGCGGCTGAAGGTATAAGCTGTCTGTCGGCAACTCAGATAACCCGGAAGGAAGATTTGCCAGCGCTTCTTGTTCCCGTTGCCATATCGCAGCGGCCAGGGCGTCATGTTCAGCTTCAGTTGTAGGCAGCACACCATTAATCACTAGGTACTGGTTTTTCAGCCCAATCGCAGCCAGTTCTTCATGGGTGCGGGCGACTTCCTGCAGTGTAGATTTTTGCAGTCGTGCAACCAGAACCAGTCGGGTACGATCAGGATCGGATAACGCCTCTACTGCGTGAGCATACTGCTCACGCTGCTTTTCCAGCCCGGCCATTGGGCCAAGACAGGAAGCACCATCTGGATTGCTTTCAATGAAGCTACTCCAGGCACCGGGAAGCTGGAGAAGGCGAATCGTGTGGCCCGTCGGCGCTGTATCAAAAATGATGTGATCAAAGCGGGTCAGCAGAGAAGCGTCGGTCAGTAAGCCAGTAAACTCATCGAACGCCGCAATCTCAGTCGTACAGGCTCCTGAAAGCTGTTCGCTGATACTGTTAACAACGTCATCAGGCAGAAGACCTTTGATAGGATCAACGATTCTGGCGCGGTATTGCTGGGCGGCTTCCTGCGGGTCAATCTCCAGAGCAGAAAGCCCAGGAACTGCCGTCACAGGGCGAATGGTATTACCGATAGCCTGATCGAATACCTGTCCGACATTCGAGGCAGGATCGGTACTGACCAGCAAAACCCGCTTACCCTGTTCGGCAAGACGGATAGCCGTCGCGCAGGAAATGGAAGTTTTTCCTACACCTCCCTTACCGGTAAAAAACAGGTAAGGCGGGATATTCTGTAAGAATTTCATATGTCCTCCTGACATATTCAGCAACAGGAAGTATTACCACCACAGCAGCTGGTGGGAGCTAGCCCTACCTTCTCCAGCGGAATACCGAACCAGCGAGCCAGCTCAGCACGTTTTGGGTATCGCCCTGCCATCACCGTTTCACCGTCTAACAGCAGTAACGGAAGCCCTTCTGCCCCAGATGCTTCGAGGAATGCTTTCGCTTTCTCATTCTGAACAAAGCTCATGGGCTGCTGCGCCAGGTTGTAACGTTCAACCTGTACGCCACGTCCTTTCAGCCACTGCACATCAGCAGAAAAATCAACCAGAACCTGATCGACATCTGAGCCACATACGCCGGTAGTGCAGCACATTGCCGGGTCAAACACCGTTAACGTTTTCATTCTGAATACCTCACATTCGAAAAATCATATATGTTCAGGCAAATTTTTTAGATACAAACAGCCTTACCGCTACCAGAGCAGTTTGCCGATGCCAGCTTACGGGCGATGACCTGTACGTCGTCCTGTTGGCTTAACCAGGCCTGCTCAATCACCTGAGCGGCCCAGGAAGGAATATGCGGGGATAAGCGGTAGTGAACCCACTTGCCCTGTTTGCGATCCAGCAATAGACCACTTTCCCGGAGCATTGCCAGGTGGCGGGAGATCTTGGGCTGTGACTGTTCTAGTGCAGTGCAAAGGTCGCACACGCACAGCTCTCCCATCTCTCTAAGCAGCAGCACGATGCCCAGACGAGTTTCATCAGAGAGATTTTTGAAGAGTTGTAGGGAAGTGACTAGCATCTGTCCTCCGATAGGTTTAATAACAGGATACTCTGTAGGTCTAAAATCGCAATAATACATTCGAAAAAACATATATAATCATTGTCGTGAAAATTTTTTAACTGATATAAGTGATTTGATTAACTTATTGATATTAATATTTTTTATACAACTTCCTAAAGGGTTTAACCTCCGTTCTGATATGCAAATAAAATCTTTAGGGATTCACGAAATGTTGATAGAACGAACTTCTTATGGCGTAACGCCGATGCTAAACTGAACTCAAGGTTTGATTTGTATGTGTATGTTCAGGGGAAAATAGATGGCTAACGGTAAGGTTCTCAGACAGCTTATAAAAGCTGGAGCGACAGGTGATGTCGCGGCCTTCCGTCGTGTTTCGGAAGTGATCATTGAAGAAGAACGACAAAAACAACATCATCTTCTTGCCAATGACCTTGAACATATTCTTTATGGTGATCACGCGATACAAACCTCTCGAGTGCCCGCTGCACCTCCAGTGCCAGTGGACAAAGAACGAGGCTTGCCCTTGCTAGATATTAGACAGCCAAGTCGTTCTTTAGATGAAATCGTACTACCTGAATCAAGTTCAGATGCTGTCGAAGAGATACTTGAAGAAAATCGTAGGGCTGATGTGTTACGCACTTACGGAATGAAAGCTATCAGCAAAGTTATTTTTTTTGGTCCTCCTGGGTGCGGTAAAACTCTTGCTGCAGAAGTAGTGGCTTGTGAATTGGATATGCCGTTGGCTATCGTCAGGCTTGATACTTTGGTTTCTTCATATCTTGGTGAAACTGCTGCTAACCTACGCCAAATATTTGATTTTATCTCTCAATACCCAATGGTTGTACTCTTCGATGAGTTTGATGCTATAGGTAAAGAACGTGGGGATAGTGGGGATCATGGTGAGTTAAGACGAGTTGTGAATGCTGTTTTACAAATGATGGATGCATACCAAGGAAAAAGCTTAATTCTTGCAGCAACAAACCATGAACATATCCTGGATAGTGCTATTTGGAGGCGTTTTGACGATGCTATCGAGTTTCCACTACCCGATAAACATCAGTTGTCAGAATTGATGAAACTCAAACTTCGTGGTATTCGCCGCCAGTTTGAGCTTGAAGACGATGAGGTTCTCTCACTATTCATTGGAAAAAGTGGTGCTGATTTAGAACGGATTGTAAGACGTGCAATCAAGAGAATGATTTTACGTAGCCAAGAGTTTTTGACTCTCAAAGATCTTAAGAATGCACTTTTACGGGAAAATATAAACAAAACTCGTCAGGGATAATAAATGACGGAACAATATCAACATCTTAGTATTGCTAAAGAATCTCTTCAGAACCCTAGACGCACACGCCAGTTCAAAATTCCGAGAACACAGCGTGCTGACTTGCGCTTACATGGACGCATTTTGTCTGAGCAATTACGAAGCATTACACAATTAGCTAATCCACAAATTCCAGGAAAGGATAATGATGGTCGGTATATGCTGAAGTTACAGTATACCGGGATGTTAGATATTGCTCATATGGATAGGCATGGAATAGAGTTCGTCAGTCAAGAAGATAAAACAATATGTATTGCCTTTGCTGATGAACGAGGAATCGCTCTTTTTGAGGAACACCTTTCACAGCTTGGTCACGCTCATATAACCTACCAGCAAATTTTAACCGCATTGGATAGCGTTGATGTTTGGACTAATGAGGATCGCAAAAGCTGGTCAGTGAAACAGTATGGGTTTCCTGATTCAGATTCCTTTGGTCTAGATGTTGAGCTGTGGCCGGTAGAAACGACACAACATCCTTCTCGAGCTCGGATCTGCGGAGAATTTGAAAACTGGCTCCGTGAAAATATGATTCATCGCTTGGATAGAATTAATCTTGATAGTTTGCTGATGTACCGGGTAAGAGTAAATTTAGAGCAAGCTGAAAAACTGCTTGAGCACCGTGATGTTCGAATGGTGGACCGTCTTCCTGTCAGTGGAATCTCGTATGAGAAACTGAACAAAGATATCAATTTTATCCCCGAATATATCCCATCTCCATTACCTAATGCCGTAAAAGTTTGCATCCTTGATAGTGGAATTAATACCGCACATCCATTATTGCGTAGTGCAATAGCTGAGAGTGCCTGCTTCGTGGATAATGAAGATGAATCTGACCATTTTGGACATGGTACTGCTGTTGCAGGTATTGCCCTATATGGTGATGTTGAGGCTTGCGATGCTAGTAATTTCTGGCAACCGTCAATGTGGTTATATAATGGCAAAATTCTTAATGCCCAAGGGGAATTTGATACTGCTACGATTGAAACAACTTTGACCGAAGCAGTAGAATATTTCGTTGGTCTAGGATGTCGTATTTTTAACTTATCACTTGGCAATGCAAATGCGCCTTACGATGGAAAGCACATCCGAGGTATTGCTTATGTGCTTGATGTGCTGGCGAGGCGTCACAATATTCTTTTCGTAGTTTCCGCAGGTAATTTTAATGGTAGCATTGACCCTGATGTTCCAGTAGAAAGTTGGCGGGCAGAGTATCCCAGCTATTTAATCCACGATAGCTCAGTTATTATTGATCCAGCGCCCGCACTCAATGCTCTAACGGCAGGAAGCTATGCAAGGCATAATGCAACATTTGACGCTCAACGTCGTGCTGATGAAATTAGCCATTTAAGCCCTGCAGGTGAATATCAACCTTCGCCATTCACGCGGCATGGACCTTCTGTGAAAGGTGCATTTAAACCAGAAATAGTTGCGCACGGTGGAAACTTTGCGGCACCTATGCGTAATGCTGGAGGTCAATGGCGACAACATGCCAGAGGACTTGGTGTGCTAAGCTGCCACCATCAATTCCAAGGAAGTACACTTTTCTCTGAACAAAGTGGAACTAGTTTTTCTGCTCCTTATATCACGCACCTCGCTGCACGTTTACTCAATGAATATCCAGATATGTCTGCTAATATGTTGCGAGCTATGCTTGTCAATCACGCAGCGCTGACACCGCAGATGGAGAATACGTTCTCAGAAGAGGTTACAGAACATTATAAATCTGAACCTTCAACCCGAAATCGTAGTGTTATTCGAGATGTCGTTGGATATGGAATTGTTGAGGAAGATGGTTTATATCGCTCGTCCGAGGAAGTAGTTGTTATGATGTGTGAAGAGCAAATCTCTGATGACACTCATCAATTCTTTGAGCTTCCATTACCTACATCTTTTTTAAGAACTCAGCGAGCAGTAAGAGAACTGCACATTACTTTAGCGTATTCACCAGCAGTCAGGACAACGCGATTAGATTATACAGCAACACAAATATCTTACAGGCTTGTTAAAGGTTCTTCGTTGCAAGATGTTCAGCAATACTTTAATCATGATATACAAGATGGTACTGATTCTAGGAATGACGATGCGGTAAGCAATCGTTCTATTACTGCACAACAACGTGATCATGGTACAGTACAATCCTCTAGTTGGACTTTTAAGCAAAGGTCTCCAGATGAAAAGTGGTTTGTGGTTGTAACTAGAAATGATCGTGAGTGGGGCACCCCACTTAATAGCCAACATGAACCTTATGCATTAGTTGTTACTGCAA
The DNA here is from genome assembly GCF_030332225.1 of Citrobacter sp. Cu233. Taxonomy (GTDB): domain Bacteria; phylum Pseudomonadota; class Gammaproteobacteria; order Enterobacterales; family Enterobacteriaceae; genus Citrobacter. The sequence goes on along the minus strand of NZ_JAOWIF010000035.1, from coordinate 305,950 downwards.
CGGACAGAGAAAACGCTGAAGCTAATCTTTATGCCGAAATTGAGGCACGAATTCGTGAGCAGGAGCGTTCCAGGGCTCGGGTAAGTTAAATATAAAGTATTTAGCTTTTAAGATAGGTGGAAAAAAAGATTCTCAATCTCTATTATAAGAATGCTAATAGGGGTTGAGAATCTTTATACTGCTGAATTTTCACACACCTCGAGAGGCTAATCTTTCTACATAATCTGCATACTTCTGCATCATTTCTCTCCGCCCCTCCAAATACTGTGCATGGTTGTAAGTCCCACGTATCGCGTTCTTATCCACATGTGCTAGCTGCGTTTCTATCCACGCTGAGTTAAAACCTTCTTCATGGAGGATGGTACTCATCGTGTGGCGGAAACCATGTCCTGTCAGCCTTCCTTTATATCCCAATAACTCAATAACCTGATTAACGCTTTCCTTTGAGATCGGCTTCGTTCGATCGTTGCGTCCGACGAATACCAGTGGGTATAGCCCGGTAATAGGTTTAAGTGACTCAAAGAGCTCGACAACCTGACCCGACATCGGAACGATGTGTGGTCGTTTCATCTTCATCACTTCAGCAGGGATCTCCCAAAGCCGCTTTTCAAAATTGATATCCTCCCAGCGGGCAAAACGTAATTCCTGAGTTCGTACCCCTGTAAGCATGATGATTTGAGTCGCAGTCTTGGTAATAACGCTACCGGTGTAACCGGCAAGATCCCTAAGAAAGTGAGGGAGTTCTTCGGCTGTCAGGAATGGAAAATGTGTTTTCTTTGGTGTTGCGAGGGCTGTGGCGAGATCGGGTGCTGGATTGTATTCAGCGCGTCCGGTCACAATCGCATGACGGAATACTTCACCGCAGCGCTGTCTGACTTTGCGCATCTTTTCTAATGCACCACGCTTTTCCATACGACGAAGGGTTTCCAGCAATTCCATGGGCTTAATTTCAGCTATAGGGCGCTTACCGATGTAGGGGAAAATATCCTTTTCAAAGGTATCAATAATTTCATCTCGATAGCGTAATGACCAACGATCCGCTCTCAACTGATGCCATTCACGGGCAATAGCTTCGAAGGTATTTTCATAGTTAAGCTTTTGGGCAATTTTCTCTGCTTTCTTTACTTCACCGGGATCGCTTCCAGCAGACAGCAGCTTTTTCGCAGCATCACGCTTTTCGCGTGCTTGAGCGAGAGAAACCTCGGGATAAACGCCGAAAGCAAGACGCTTTTCTTTACCTGCGTAGCGATACTTTAAACGCCAGTAACGTGAGCCGTTGGTAGTTACTTCAAGGTAGAGGCCTCCACCATCAGATAGCTTATACGGCTTCTCTTTAGGCTTGGCTGTGTCGATTTGTCTGACTGTTAGCTTCATTGGGGGCATCTCAAAATGGGGCTATAAATCATGCCCCCCATTATGCCCCCAGAATGCACTTGATTCTGGTAGAGACAGTAGACCTCGGGAGAACATAATCAGCTTTAATTGCGGGTATTATAGGGGATTTACTTGAGACAGTGGAGTTCAGTAGAGGCTAATTGGCGGAAGATCACAGGAGTCGAACCTGCCCGGGACCGCTGGCGGCCCCAACTGGATTTGAAGTCCAGCCACCTCACCGGAGATGACGATCTTCCGCGCCTCGATTGCTACATGGAGGCGGGGCGCATTATAGCTACTTCCTGGGGTTTCCACACCCCCTCACGCACTTTTTTAACTTCCCTTTCTCTTTACCATGACCAGTTTCATATAAATCCTCAATAAATCCTGTGGTTACATTTCATCACATTTTTCGACGCTACCTCGATCACAGAAAACAAGAATCGTAATTTGATAACCAAATATCGGAATACCCGCGCTCATGTTGAAGGTTCACAAGGACTGTAACCGGTATCAGCGCGAATGAAAGAGCAAAAGGATGCGCGATGAAAAATGAAACTCTGTCTGTGAAAGAGAAGATTGTCTAGGGATGGGGGATGCGGCGAGCCACATCATCTTCGATAACGTCATGTTATACATGATGTTCTTCTGTACCGATTTTTTTGGCATTTCTGCTGGTTTTGTCGGCACGATGTTTTTACTGGCGCGCGCGCTGGATGCTATCTCAGATCCTTGCATGGGGCTGCAGGCCGACCGTACCCGGTCGCGCTGGGGGTACCAGTACCTGGTCGTTCGGCCTGTGGCTCACCACCCCGTTTGTATCATCGTTTCCGGGCCGAGAAAGCGTTTGTATTGGGCTGGGAAATCTCAATGGTGAATGACGACCAGCACGATAACCACTTTCTTGAGCCAGGGGGGCGCTTTCCGGCGATAGAAGAGGACGAGCCGGTGAAATGGTTGTTGTGCAGTGAATATATTCGTCTATGAGCGGGAGTAGGCCTGATAAGCGAAGCGCCACCGGGCAATAATCACTGCGCAAGTGGTGGTGCTGTGACTTCACTGCCGGATACCACACCCGCCTGCATGGTTTGCGTCACCTGCTGTTTATCAGCATTTACAGCATGTAGCTGGCCGCTGACCGTTGGCTTGAGTGGCGCATCAGCCTGAATATTACCGCTGGCCGTGAGCTGAATGTTACCGTCACCGGAAAGCGGCAGTGCTGGCCATCCCCACTGCTGCAGGATAGTCATTGGCACGCCACGCCCGTTCAGGCTGACCTGCGCCTGGCGTTGCGGCAACTGCGAAATGCTGGCGGTCGCCTCCAGCAGCCCTTTTTCCGTATAGGCACTTAACTCGCTGATATTGATCGTGCTGCTGTTCGCGGCGAGGGCCAGAGAAGGTCGGCGCACGTCGGTACGGTTAAACGTCGCAGCAGCGGCATTGAGCGTGGCGCTACCACTCCAGATACCCCACTGATTATTTTGTACCAGCCCGAGGTTGGCGCCATAACCGTCCAGTGCGGTGAGCTGCCATGGGAACACAGGATCGATATCGATAATCAGGTTACGGCTGGCGCTGAATTTTTTCAGCGTCAGGCTGTTTAGCCAGGAAGGCAGGGGTTTCATCCACCGTTGCTTCCAGTTTTCCGGCAGCGTGTACTCCAGCCCGGCAATGGCAACATCGTCGAGGAACAGCGCCTTGTTGCTGCGCAACCAGTGACCGGATGTTCTAACCATACCGCCTTCCCAGCGAGTGGTGAACTGGCGTAGCGCAATGCCCTGTGGTGAGAATTCGGCATTCAGAATGGGATCGAAGAAGTGCAGTGAACCGTAGATAAACTCACTGGCGTTCATCGACAGCTTCCCTTCCTGAGTTTGCCAGTCGTCCTTGCTGAAGGTCATATTGCGCAAACTCAGATCGAGATCTGTTACCGCCCAGTCAGGGCCTTGCAGACGTGCATCAGTCACCTCAAGACGACCAATTTGCAAGGACGGAATCGTGGTTAGTGGTGCGAAAAAATCGACCAGTGATTTATCACTTTGTAGTCGGATATCATTTAACCGCAGATTCTCCACGACCCAGCTACCATCTGCATTCCGCTGCGCAACGCCGGTTAACGCGCCGCGTGCGACATCTGCGCCAATGTTACTTAACGTCACTCGGTCATGGTCAATGCTGCCTTCAATTAGCACATTGGTGGTGGGAACGTCGTTAAGCGTTAATGAACTGGCGCTGAGCTGAATTTGCGCTTTGTTGCCGAGAATTTTACCCGCCTCAGGGGTCCAGGGAATAACGCCACCGTTCACGCGTTGCGCGCTCAGGTTCCATTCACTGCCGGGGCTATTTAATGCCATATCCTGTAGCTGCAGGCGATCGGCCTGGAACGGAAGCGGCGCAGTTTGTTGAGAAAGATTGAGCGTACCGTTTTGCAACAAGATGGTGTCAACGTGCAACGGGTCGGTGATCTGACGACTGCTCAGGCCAATATCAACCGTTTTTGCGACCAGCGTGGCAGGCTGCCCATCACGACCAAAAGTGACATTTTTCAACAGAATATGGGATGGGGAGGAAAACCGGTGATCGATGGCATCAAAAGCCAGGTGGTAGCTGCTGTTCTCTGACACCCAGGCGCTGACATGCTCTGCACCCCAACGGGTTTGCAGTAGAAAATAAAGGCCGAGGATCGCCACTGCACAGGCGATCAGCACGTAAATAAGCAGCTTTCCAATAAATTTCATGGTCTTCCATCCCGCGAAGTGCACATAGTCAAGTTATGCACGATTTACGCGCAATCCTCAAGGCGGGAATGGTGAAAGAGCGTTACAGCGGCGTTGATTCAGAATCAACGCCGCATTTCGCTTATGCTTTCTCTGGCGGGAAAATCAGGTTCAGAACAATAGCGGTAATACCGCCAGCAGCAATGCCGGAAGAGAGCAGGTTTTTCACCCAGTCAGGCGCAAACTGCAGGATCAGCGGTTGCTGGGAGACGCCGAGACCAACAGCCAGCGACAGTGCAATAATCAAAATGGCACGGCGGTTCAGCGGTTCACGTGACACGATGCGAACCCCGGAGGCGGCGATAGTCCCGAACATCACCAGCGTTGCCCCGCCCAGAACAGGTTCAGGGATATGTTGTACAAAGCCACTGACTGCCGGGAACAGACCCAGTGCGATCAGCATCAGCGCCACCACAAAACCAACATAGCGGCTGGCAACGCCGGTTAACTGGATGACCCCGTTATTCTGACCGAAGCAGGAGTTCGGGAAGGTGTTGAACACGGCAGAAACAAACGAGTTCAGGCCGTTCGCCAGTACACCGCCTTTCAGACGTTTCATGTACAGCGGACCCGAGACCGGTTGTTCGGAGACATCGGAGGTGGCCGTAATATCACCGATGGTCTCCAGCGAGGTGATCATAAAGACCAGCATCAGTGGTAGCAGTAAACTCCAGTCGATACCCAGACCGTAATACAGCGGCGTTGGCACCATGATCAGATCCTGACTTACCGGCGCGGTATTTTGCGGCAACATGCCCATAAACCATGCCAGCAGGTAGCCCGCAGCCATGGCAATCACCAGTGACGCAACGCGCAGGTACGGGTTGCGCTGGCGATTAAGAATGATAATCAGCGCCAGCACGACACCCGCCAGCATCAAATTCTTCGGTGCGCCAAAGGTGTTGTCGCTCATTGCGGCGTAACCGCCGCCAATCGATGTCAGACCCACCTGAATCAGTGACAGACCAATGATCATTACTACCACCCCTGAGACCAGCGGAGTAATAATACGACGTGCCAGATGCAGTACACGCGAGATAACCATCTCGGTGCAGCTTGCCAGCATCAGTGTGCCAAACAACGCCGCCATCATGGTTGGGATATCGGCACCACCGGTTTTTAGCGCCGTACCGCCCATAATCAGCGGCGCAACAAAGTTAAAACTGGTGCCCTGAATGGATAACAGCCCTGAACCCACCGGTCCCCAGGCTTTAATCTGAATGATAGAAGCCACGCCAGAAGCGAACAGCGACATACTGATAATGTGTTGAGTATCCTGAGCTGGTAAACCGAGCGCCTGGCAGATTAACAGAGCAGGCGTGATTACCGCGACGAACATGGCCAGCAGGTGCTGACAGGCGGCAAACAGGGTTTGGGCTAGCGGGGGGCGATCTTCAAGACGGTAAATCAGTTCACTGTTGTGAGTCTGCGCAACCGGTTGCGCATCGGTCGACTCTACGGCGTTAACGGACATCAGAGGCAATCCCATGGTGGAAAAGCGGTGATTTTATCTGACCAGGGCAGAAAAGCAAACGTTTGCGAGTAACTATTCTTAATATTTAAAACGGATAAACAAACATTTTTATATAACTTTTCATGATTTTCTGCTTAAAATCCACCCCGATAACTCATTAAGAGCTAAAAATCGACCTGGAATGAATCGTGCGTAGCAGAACTGCAAAGCGCACTAATGGAGCTGTATATGTTTTACCTCGATACATTATCAACACTGGTTGCTGCAACCCTGGTGTTGCTGCTGGGGCGTAAGCTCGTCCAGTCTGTCTCTTTCCTGAAAAAATATACGATTCCCGAACCTGTAGCAGGTGGATTGCTGGTGGCGATCGCGTTGCTGGTGCTGAAAAAAAGCATGGGCTGGGAGGTCAATTTTGATATGACGTTGCGCGATCCGCTGATGCTGGCGTTCTTCGCAACTATCGGCCTTAATGCCAATATTGCCAGCCTGCGCGCTGGTGGCCGCGTGGTGGGCATCTTTCTGATTGTGGTTGTTGGGCTGCTATTAATGCAGAACGCCATCGGTATCGGTATGGCAAGCCTGCTGGGTCTCGACCCGTTGATGGGCCTGATTGCCGGTTCGATAACGCTCTCTGGTGGGCACGGAACCGGAGCGGCGTGGAGCAAGCTGTTTATTGAACGCTATGGTTTCGCTAATGCAACTGAAGTGGCAATGGCATGCGCAACGTTCGGCCTGGTGCTGGGCGGCTTGATTGGTGGTCCTGTCGCGCGCTATCTGGTTAAACACTCCACGACTCCGGACGGTATGCCGGACGATCAGGCAGTACCGACTGCGTTTGAAAAGCCGGATGTTGGGCGCATGATCACCTCGCTGGTGCTGATTGAAACTATCGCGCTGATTGCTATCTGCCTGACGGTGGGCAAAATCGTTGCGCAAATGTTGGTGGGAACGGTGCTGGAACTGCCGACCTTCGTCTGCGTACTGTTTGTTGGTGTGATTCTGAGTAATGGTCTGGCGCTACTGGGCTTTTATCGGGTGTTTGAGCGTGCGGTTTCGGTGCTTGGTAACGTCAGCCTGTCGCTGTTCCTGGCAATGGCGTTAATGAGCCTCAAGCTATGGGAACTGGCTTCGCTGGCGCTGCCAATGTTGGCAATCCTTGTCGTACAGACCGTTTTCATGGCGCTGTATGCGATTTTCGTCACCTGGCGCCTGATGGGTAAGAACTACGATGCGGCGGTTCTGGCAGCCGGGCACTGTGGCTTTGGCCTCGGCGCAACGCCGACAGCGATTGCCAACATGCAGGCGATTACCGAACGTTTTGGCCCATCACATATGGCGTTTCTGGTGGTGCCGATGGTGGGGGCGTTCTTTATCGATATCGTCAACGCACTGGTGATTAAGCTGTATCTGCTGTTGCCGATTTTTGCGCAATAAAGGCCGTGCGGCGGTGTGATAACCGCCGCGATGAAGAGGGTTATGCGTTGGAGTAGCGTTCAGTTTCTGGCATCCAGCGCTCTATCAGCGCCACTGCCTGCTGTGGATAACGTTCGTGAATATGGCGGGCAATGCGCTGAACTTCCGGAATAATGGCCTGATCGCGCAGTAAATCCGCTACCTTAAATTCCGCCGTTCCGGTCTGGCGTGTACCCAACAGCTCACCGGGGCCGCGGATCTCCAAATCTTTTTGCGCAATAATGAATCCGTCGTTGCTGTCTCGCAGCACCTGCAGACGTTTTTGCGCTGTTTTTGACAGCGGTGATTTGTACAGCAGGACGCAGTGAGAAGCGACTGCACCGCGACCGACGCGGCCGCGCAGCTGGTGTAACTGCGCTAAGCCCAGACGCTCCGGGTTTTCAATAATCATCAGGCTGGCGTTTGGTACGTCTACACCGACTTCAATCACTGTAGTGGCGACCAGTAAATGCATTGCACCCTGTTTAAACGCAGCCATGACAGACAGCTTCTCGGCAGGTTTCATGCGCCCATGCACCAGGCCAATATTAAGCTCCGGCAGAGCGAGTTTAAGTTCTTCCCACGTGGCCTCTGCTGCCTGGGCCTCCAGTAAATCAGACTCTTCAATCAACGTGCAGACCCAATACGCCTGACGTCCTTCGTGCGTGCAGGCGTTACGCACACGGTCAATGATGTCGCTGCGCCGGGTATCCGGAATCGCGACGGTGGTGACCGGTGTACGCCCTGGAGGCAGTTCATCAATCACTGATGTGTCGAGATCGGCATAGGCGGTCATCGCCAGCGTGCGTGGGATTGGCGTGGCGGTCATGATCAACTGATGCGGGTGGAAACCCTGCTGCTGACCTTTTTCCCATAGTGCCAAACGCTGATGCACGCCGAAGCGATGTTGTTCGTCGATGATAACCAGGGCCAGTCCATTGAACTGAACCTGTTCCTGGAAAATAGCATGAGTGCCGACAATCATCTGGACCTGGCCGCTGGCAATAGCCTCCTGCTGTGTCTGACGCGCTTTACCTTTTTGCTTGCCGGCCAGCCAGCCCACTTCAACACCCAGCGGTGCAAACCAGTTGCGGAAGTTATTTGCGTGCTGCTCAGCCAGTAGTTCGGTGGGGGCCATCAGCGCAACTTGCTTGCCATGTGCAATTGCCCGTAGAGCAGCAAGTGCTGCAACCAGCGTTTTCCCGGAACCAACATCACCCTGTACCAGTCGCATCATCGGGACATCCAGCGCCATGTCGCGTTCAATCTCGGCGGTTACCCGCGCCTGTGCGCCGGTTGGCTTAAAGGGGAGGGCTGCCAGCAGCTTATTTTTCAGCGTATCGTTCGCACTCAGCGGCTGGGCGTGAAAACGTTGGGCTCCGGCGCGTAACGCCAGCATGCTGAGGTTGTGTGCCAGCAGTTCTTCCAGAATCAAACGTCGCTGTGCCGGATGTTGTCCGGTTTCCAGATCGCTTAGCTGGAGTGACGGCGGTGGACGGTGCAGCGTGCGCAGGGCTTCTGGCAGGCTCATCATCCCTTGTAGTAATTCCGGTGGTAGCAGTTCGGCAATGGCGCAGGTATCAAGCAAATCCAGCGCCTGATCGGTCAGTTTACGCAGTGTTGCCTGCTTCACGCCTTCGGTTGTGGGGTAAACCGGAGTGAGCGTTTCCTGGAGTTCCGGCGTGCTGAGATCGCCCTGTACGCGATATTCCGGGTGGATCATCTCTGCGCCATATTTCCCACGTTTAGCTTCGCCATAGGCCAGTACCCGTCTTCCGGTAGCGAGGCTATTTTTCATCGCGGCGCTGAAATTGAAGAAGCGCATCGTCAGAATACCCGAGCCATCGCTTATCTGGCAGGTCATCATCCGGCGGCCACCGAAGGTAATATTGCAGTTCAACACTTCGCCTTCAACGGTGGCGTAGACGCCGGGTAAGAGTTCGCCAATTGGGTAAAGATGAGTACGATCTTCGTAGCGCAGAGGAAGGTGCAACAGGAGGTCCTGCACGGTGTGCAGGCCAATTTTAGCCAGTTTACTGCTTTGTGCTGCGCCAACGCCCGTCAGAGAGTTGAGTGGGATGGCATCCAGTAAACGGCCTTTCATCGTGTTTATCTCGCAGACTGCATAGTGGCCCACCACGTTGCATCGGCTTCAATTTCGCCCTGCGTATTCACGTGGGGATAGGGGAGTCCTTTGCGCTTCGCCACATTGGCCAGCACGGGATATCCCCCTTCAAACAGCAAACGTTGCTGCTCGTCTTCCGGCAGCATGCTGTTTTCTCGTTGGTACATCCCGGCGTTTTGCCGCTGGCGTTGTGCTTCGTACAGAATCAGCGCCGAGGCGACCGAGACATTCAGCGACTGCACCATACCAATCATCGGAATGATGATGTCCTGATCTGCCAAATCTAATGCTTCCTGGGTGATACCGGTTTTTTCCTGGCCCATCAGGATGCAGGTTGGCCGCGTGTAATCAATCTCGCGGAAATCGACAGCTTTGTCAGAGAGGTGAGTTGCCAGAATTTGCATGCCCTGGCTTTTTAACTGCGTGACGGCATCGCCGATAGTGCGGTGAGTTTTCACCTGCACCCAACTGTTGCTGCCCGCGGCAGAGGAGGCCATGGTACGCATACGACTACCCGGCCAGACGGCGTGGACTTCATGCACGCCGACGGCATCCGCGGTACGAATGATCGCAGAAACGTTATGAGGTTTGTGGACTTGCTCCATGCAGACAGTCAGATCAGGCTGACGCCGCGCGAGCATCTCGCGGATACGTGCATAACGCTGTTCATTCATAAAAGACTAGTTTCTGTTACGGGTGACTTTAATCACGTCCGGCATGACGCGGATTTTGCGCATAATGTTCGCCAGATGTACGCGATCGCGGGCAGTGAGGCGAATAAAGGCGCTGTAGACGCGGCCGTCTTTCTCTTCAGTATTCAGACTTTGAATATTGGAGGTGGTCGTGTTGATTGCCGCCGTCAGGTTTGCCAGAGCACCCTGGTGGTTAAACATATCCACCTTAATCTCAGTGATGAACTCCTGCTCGGTCTCCTTATCCCATTCAACCGCCATAAACTTCTCAGGCTCTTTCTGGTAGCCACGGATGTTACGGCAGGACTCATGGTGGATCACCAGACCTTTACCCGGACTGACGTGGGCAATGATTGGATCGCCAGGAATTGGACGACAACATTTCGCGAAGGTGATCAGCACGCCGTCTGCGCCTTTAATAGGCAGATGACCATGACCAGATTGTGCTGGCGCATTTGCCGGCACCTCACCCTGCTGAAGGTTTTTCGCAACGACCACGCTCATGGCGTTACCCAGGCCGATTTCAGCTAACAGATCGTCAAGCGTGGCGAGCTTCATGCGCTCAAGCTCACGCTGGATGCTCTCTTGCGGGATCTCTGCCAGTTTACGGCTACCACCTAAGGCATGGTTGAGCAGACGACGACCCAGACTGACAGAATCATCGCGCTTAAGGTTTTTCAGCAGTTGGCGAATTTTGGCGCGAGCTTTTGAACTGACCACAAAGTTGAGCCATGCCGCATTGGGGCGAGCGCCTGGCGCGGTAATGATTTCAACGGTTTGGCCACTGGAGAGCGGCTGCGAAAGTGGGTAAGGCTGCCTGTCAACGCGGGCACCAACGCAGGCGTGACCGATATCGGTATGCACAGCATAGGCGAAGTCGACAGGTGTTGCACCGGCAGGCAATTCGACAATTCGCCCTTCCGGTGTGAAAACATAAATCTCATCCGGGAAGAGATCAGATTTGACGCTTTCAATAAATTCAAATGAGCTACCGGCGCTTTGCTGCAGCTCCAGCAAGCTTTGCATCCAGCGTTGGGCGCGGATTTGTGCCGTAGTACTGGTTTCGCCGTGCTCTTTATACGCCCAGTGTGCTGCAACCCCCATCTCCGCCATCTGGTCCATGTCTTCAGTACGAATTTGTACTTCAACCGGGACGCCGTGTGGGCCGATCATTGAGGTGTGCAAAGATTGATATCCGTTCGCTTTCGGAATGGCAATATAGTCTTTAACGCGACCAGGACGTGGTTTGTACAGGCTATGCATCTGGCCGAGTACGCGATAGCAGGTGTCGGAGTCATGAACAATAACGCGGAAAGCGTAGATATCCATGATCGAGTGAAAACGCTGCTCTTTGAGTACCATTTTGCAATAGATAGAGTACAGGTGCTTTTCGCGTCCACTTACACGACACGGAATGCCAGCCTCCTGCAAACGCCCTTCGATTTCTGAGAGGATTTTTTGGATCATCTCTTTGCGGTTGCCGCGAGCGGCTTTAACCACTTCTTTAATCACGCGATAGCGGTTCGGGTACAGCGCTTCAAACCCCAGCTCTTCCAGCTCGGTTTTTATATGATGAATACCTAAACGGTGTGCCAGCGGACTGTAGATTTCGAGAGTTTCACGGGCGATGCGGCGACGCTTATCCGGGCGTAATGAGCCCAGCGTGCGCATGTTGTGGGTACGGTCGGCAAGCTTGATGAGAATGACGCGGATATCCTGCACCATCGCCATAATCATCTTGCGAAAGTTTTCGGCCTGCGCCTCTTTCTTATCGCGAAACTTAAGCTTATCAAGCTTTGATACCCCTTCTACCAGTTCAGCAACACTTTTACCAAAAAGCTGTTCCATATCCTGGTAGGTGGCAGGGGTATCTTCAATCACGTCATGCAGCAGCGCAGCCATTAACGTTTCATAGTCGAGTTTCATCTCGGCCAGAATGCAGGCTACCGCTACCGGGTGCGTGATATAGGGTTCACCGCTTGAACGTGTTTGGCCCTCGTGAGCGTCACGTGCAACGAGATACGCCTGCCGAAGACGCTTAATCTGGTCTTCCGGCAGGTAATTTTGAATCAGTTGATTCAGGCTTTCAAACAGATACAAGGGCGACCCGCTTTGTGATTAACGACGACCTTCAGCAATAGCGGTAACGGCTTGTAATTCAGCGGCTTCCTGCTCTTGCTGTTCCTGGCGCTCACGTACGTCGAGGATCTGGTTGTTGATCAGACCTTCTTCGATTTCGCGCAGCGCGATTACGGTAGTTTTATCGTTTTCTTCCGGTACGAGCGGATCCTTTCCGCCTACCTGCATCTGACGAGCGCGACGCGCGGCGACCAGTACCAGGTCAAAACGGTTACCAATTTTCTCTACAGCGTCCTGAACAGTTACGCGTGCCATACTTAAAATGCTCCACAGGTGAAGAAATGACTGGGCATGATACTGAATGTGGGTTCAGTCTGCCAACAGTTTGCTGATTAAAGCGTCATGACGCTGCTTTTGGCGGCTCATGCGCAGACGTTCGGCGCGAATGATGGTTTTCAAATCGCCCAGGGCAGTATCGAAATCATCATTCACAATAAGATAATCATATTCGGCGTAATGGCTCATTTCTGCAACTGCTTGCGCCATACGTTTTGCGATGACTTCTTCGCTATCCTGACCGCGGCCTCGGAGACGGCGGTCCAGCTCAATCTTAGAAGGTGGCAAAATAAAAATGCTGCGCGCATGCGGCATTTTTTCACGAATTTGCTGCGCACCTTGCCAGTCGATATCTAAAAAGACATCTACGCCGGATGCTAATACTTGCTCAATGGTCTCACGCGAGGTGCCGTAATAATTGCCGAATACCTCAGCGTGTTCCAGGAACGCATCTCTGCCAATCATGGTTCTGAATTCATCATGGTTCACAAAGAAATAGTGTTCACCATGCACTTCCCCCGGGCGCGGTGCGCGCGTGGTATGTGAAACAGAAACCTGGGTGTCATACAACGGTTGGGTCTTTAATAAAGCCTGAATCAGGCTGGATTTACCCGCGCCACTGGGGGCAGAAACAATATAAAGCGTGCCTTGAGCCATGAGTATCTTAATGTATGTGATTGTCGAAAGAGAGCCTACATACGGGCTTATTATACACGTAGCCGCTTTGCTACGTAGCCTTTGTCACACTTTTTGCGCATGTTTATTGCGTTTTGCGTACCAGTTTCCTGTTTTACTGGAGGTTTGCTACAAAAAGTGAAAATGCCAGGAAAGCTGCTCGCATGATGCATTTTTGCCGCTCTGTTTTGATGGGGCTTTGCGCTATACCTGCCGGGAAACGCATTTTCAGGCGGAGGTGGTATGGGGTTATGGAAAAGCATTGTGCTGGTGTTGCTGTTCTGCCATTTGCGGGCCGGGGCCGCGTGTCCCACCTGGTCTGCGGATCGGGCAAACGAGGAAATGTCGCGACTACAACAGCAGATAACGCAATGGAATGATAGTTATTGGAAGCAGGGTGTGAGTGCCGTAGATGACGGTATTTATGATCAGTTGAATGCGCAACTACGCCAATGGCAACGCTGTTTCGGAGGTGATTCACCGACAGACCTGTCTGCGCCACCGATAAGCGGCTCAATATTGCACCCTGTTCCTCATACGGGGGTTCGTAAGCTGGCCGATAAGCAAGCGGTGCAGCAATGGATGCAGACGCGTAGCGATCTCTGGGTGCAACCAAAGGTAGACGGTGTTGCGGTAACGCTGGTTTATCGGGATGGCAATCTGATTAAGGCGATTAGCCGTGGTAACGGCCACAAAGGTGAAGACTGGACGCACAAGGTTCTCCAGATGCCTTCGGTACCGCGGACTGTCCGAGGACTGCTTGCGAACAGCACGTTGCAGGGGGAGATTTTTTTGCAGCAGGATGGGCATATCCAGCAAAAGAAAGGCGGTGTGAATGCCCGTTCTAAGGTTGCCGGTATGATGATGCGGCAGAACACGCCGGAGTTATTACGCTCTCTGAACATATTTATTTGGACCTGGCCCGATGGTCCTGCGGAGATGACGGAAAGACTACGGCAACTCACTGATGCGGGGTTCAGCCTCACTCAACGCTATACGCAGTCGGTGGCAAATGCGGATCAGGTTGAGCATGCCCGCGCCAGATGGTGGACTTCGGCATTGCCTTTCGTGACGGATGGGGTGGTGGTTCGCGCAGAAAAAGAGCCGCAAGCACGGCATTGGTTTCCTGGGCAGGGAGACTGGCTGGCGGCATGGAAATACCCCCCAGTTTCCCGGGTATCTGAAGTAACAGGTATTCAGTTCTCTGTTGGTAAGAGTGGAAAAATTGCTGTTGTTGCTGTGTTGGCACCCGTCATGCTGGATGATAAACGGGTACAGCGCGTCAATGTTGGATCTGTACGACGCTGGAATGAATGGGACATTGCACCTGGCGATCACATTCTGGTGAGTCTGGCCGGACAAGGTATTCCCCGCATTGATGAGGTTGTCTGGCGTAGTACCCAGCGCACTAAACCAATACCACCTGATGGGCACTTTAATTCACTGACCTGTTTTTATGCCGCGCCCGAGTGTTACGAGCAGTTTGTGGCCAGGCTGATCTGGGTTGGGGCAAAAGAGGTGCTGGATCTGCAGGGGATAGGTGAGGCGGGATGGCGGGAGCTGCATCAGGTATATCGCTTTGAGCACATTTTTTCCTGGCTCGGATTAACCCAGGAACAGTTACGATCCACATTTGGGATAAGCAAAGGGGAGAGGCTGTGGCATCAGTTTAATCAGTCTCGTCGTCTTCCCTTCAACCGCTGGGTTGGTGCGATGGGCATACCGTTAACCCAGGCCACAGTGAATGCCAGCGGTGATAGCGCCTGGCAGCAACTACAACAACGCGATGAAAAAGATTGGCGGCAGCTTCCGTCTATGGGTGAGCGGCGGGCCCGGCTGGTGATGCAGTGGCTGAAAAACAGGGAGGTAATAGCACTGAGCAACTGGTTAGCTGCTCAGCGTATCGCGGGTTTTATGCCTTAATGGCCTTCATGGCGATAATAAAATACCGGTAGTCCCAACTTCAGGCGAAGTGCCAGTAAACGTGCTGTAAAGCCGAAAAGTAGGGTAGATATAACTACAACATCATGGCTGGAGACATAATGTTGTAGCACGATGTAAAGCACGGCAGCGGCAAATGACACGCCGGCATAAAGTTCTTTCTGGAAGACGAGTGGAATACGTTTGCAGAACATATCGCGTAATACACCGCCAAAGACACCGGTGGTAACCGCTGCAACCACGGCAATAATTGGCCCGTGTCCCATATCCAGCGCTACCTGTGCACCGATAATAGAAAAGACCACCAGGCCCAGCGCATCCAGTACGAGGAAGATTTTACGCAGGTAGGGCATCACGGGAGCAATAATCGTTGTCAGTACCGCGGCAGTGGCTACGATAATGACATATTCAGGGTGTTTCACCCAGCCGAGCGGATAGTGGCCGAGAAGAATGTCGCGCACTGATCCACCGCCAATGGCTGTCGCGGTGGCAATAATAATGACGCCAAATGTATCCATACGACGACGACCTGCCGCAAGCGCACCCGTCATGGCTTCAGCAGTGATACCAATTAAATATAAAACGTGTAACAGCATGTCTTCCCCCTGATTTGCTGGGGGCTAAGGTTAACGATTTGTGCGTACTGTCACGATTGAGATTTTCTAAGGCGAAGTGATTTTAATAACTACAGCTAATGCTGGCTTGATGAAAATGCCATATGGCATGCGCTTCATTATATTATTGATGGTGATAAATGATGAGAAAATATAATGCGTAGTGAGGGGTTATAAACACGCTCATTGGAAAAAACACGTAGCGCCGCCGTTTATCGACGGGCTACGTGAGATGGTGACTTACTCGATGTTCTGGATCTGCTCGCGCATTTGTTCGATCAATACCTTCAGTTCAATCGCGGAGTTAGTGACCTCTGCATTGATAGACTTCGATGCCAGGGTGTTCGACTCACGGTTGAATTCCTGCATCATGAAGTCCAGACGGCGACCTACCGCCTCTTTTTTCTTCAGGATGTTGTAGGTTTCTTTGACGTGGGCTTCCAGACGATCCAGCTCTTCCGCCACATCGATGCGCTGTGCCATCAGCACCAATTCTTGCTCAAGACGGTTATTTTCGAGTTGGACCTGCGCGTCTTCCAGTTTGGCGACCAGACGCTCGCGCTGCCACTGCAGAATTTCTGGCATATGTGCACGTACCTTCGCCACTTCAGCGCTAACGCCTTCCAGGCGTTGCTCGATCAGTGTTTTCAGGGCCTGGCCTTCAGTTTCACGCGCGACAATGAAATCATCCAGTGTACCGTCAAGCGTGGCGAGGATTTCAGCGGCAATAGCATCCAGGTCTTGCTCCTGAGCAGCCATTACACCCGGCCAGCGCAGGATATCGACCGGATTAATTTCGCCTTCATCGCTCTGCATCTTGACCCAGTTAGCAGCGCTAACGAGCTGTTTAGCGAGTTTTTCATTCAGAATGAGCTCGCCTTGTGCGCTGGCATCAGGTTCAAAACGCAGTGTGCATTCGATTTTACCACGTGTCAGACGTGTGCGGATGCGCTCACGCACAACAGGTTCAAGACTACGGAACTGCTCCGGCAGACGAAAATAGGTTTCCAGATAACGCTGGTTTACCGAGCGCATTTCCCAGGTAGCGCTACCCCATTCACCCTTGATTTCACGCCGGGCGTAGGCGGTCATGCTGCGGATCATAGACGTTCCTGTTTTTGAAGATGAGATGGGAGGATTATAGCCATCCACGTCTTGTCAGGATAGGAATAACCGTCGGAAGTCCGTATAATGCGCAGCCACATTCGTTTCAAGCCGGAGATTTTATCATGCGTCCAGCAGGTCGTAGTGCCAATCAGGTGCGTCCCGTCACCCTGACCCGTAATTATACAAAACACGCTGAAGGCTCCGTGCTGGTCGAATTTGGTGATACCAAAGTGTTGTGCACCGCGTCTATTGATGAAGGTGTTCCGCGTTTCCTGAAAGGCCAGGGCCAGGGATGGATCACCGCAGAATATGGCATGTTGCCTCGTGCCACGCATACCCGTAACGCACGTGAAGCGGCAAAAGGTAAGCAGGGTGGTCGTACCATGGAGATTCAGCGTCTTATTGCGCGTGCGCTGCGTGCCGCAGTTGACCTGAAAACCCTTGGCGAGTTCACCATTACGCTGGACTGCGATGTTATCCAGGCTGATGGTGGTACGCGTACCGCATCCATTACCGGTGCCTGTGTCGCTTTGGCTGACGCGCTGAACAAACTGGTAGCAAGCGGTAAGCTGAAAACCAACCCAATGAAAGGGATGGTTGCGGCGGTCTCCGTAGGTATTGTAAATGGCGAAGCGCTCTGCGACCTGGAATACGTTGAAGATTCTGCCGCAGAAACCGACATGAACGTGGTGATGACCGAGGACGGTCGCATTATTGAGGTGCAAGGTACGGCAGAAGGTGAGCCGTTCAGCCACGAAGAGCTACTCACCCTACTGGCATTGGCCCGAGGGGGAATCGAATCCATTGTAGCGACGCAGAAGGCGGCGTTAGAAAATTGATTTTAAAGGCGACTGATGAGTCGCCTTTTTTTTGTCTGTAATAAAGTGAGATGAGGAGCGAATCCATGAAACCGTATCAGCGCCAGTTTATTGAGTTTGCGCTTAGCAAGCAGGTACTAAAGTTTGGCGAATTTACGCTGAAATCCGGGCGCAAAAGCCCCTATTTCTTCAACGCCGGGCTGTTTAATACCGGGCGCGATCTGGCACTGTTAGGCCGTTTTTATGCCGAGGCGCTGGTGGATTCCGGTATTGATTTTGATCTGCTGTTTGGCCCTGCGTACAAAGGTATTCCTATCGCTACCACAACAGCGGTTGCATTGGCGGAGCATCACGACAAAGATTTACCGTACTGCTTTAACCGTAAAGAGGCGAAGACCCACGGCGAAGGCGGCAACCTGGTAGGGAGCGCGCTACAAGGACGTGTGATGTTGGTTGATGATGTGATCACCGCCGGGACAGCGATTCGCGAGTCAATGGAGATTATCCAGGCGAATGGCGCACGGCTTGCTGGTGTATTGATTTCTCTCGATCGTCAGGAACGTGGGCGTGGCGAGATTTCAGCTATCCAGGAAGTCGAGCGTGACTATGGTTGCAAGGTGATTTCTATTATTACCCTGAAAGACCTGATTGCATATCTGGAAGAGAAGCCTGAAATGGCAGAACATCTGGCAGCCGTGCGAGCATATCGCGAAGAGTTCGGGGTGTAATTCAATTACCGGGTGGCGCTACGCTTATCCGGCCTACGGTTGGTTATGTAGGTCGGATAAGGCGAAATCGCCATCCGGCAGCTGTATTACTGTAGTTGTGCCGCGACTAACGGCCAGCGGGTGTCAAAGTCATCAGTTGGACGGTATTTAAATTCGCTGCGCACAAAACGAGATAACATACCTTCACAGAAAGCCAGTAACTGACTGGCCAACAGCGTTTCATCTACAGTGTAACCTTCGCCTTCACGCATTCTTTTTTCTCGCAAAACCTGGCGCAACTGTGCCTCAATGCGTTCAAAAAGCTGGTTAATACGGCCTTGCAGACGATCCTGTTCAAACATGAGCGCATGCCCGGTCAGAATGCGCGTCAGACCGGGGTTACGTTCACCGAACCCTAAAATCAGCAGAACGATCAGACGCAGACGTGCGTTGGTGTCCTTTTCATCTTTTAAGATCAGATTGATACGGGTAATCAGACTATCTTCGATAAACTCAATCAAGCTATCGAACATGCGGGTCTTGCTGGGAAAATGGCGATACAATGCCGCTTCGGAAACGCCCACAGAGGCTGCCAGTTTTGCTGTCGTGATACGCTGGCTTCCATCACTGGATTCCAACATCAGCGCCAGAGACTGAAGTATTTCTTCGCGACGATTCCTTTTCGCAGTTTGCTTTTCTACCATGTTACAAAATACCCCTGAAAATAAGCACTTGCCAGGCAGGCATCCACACAGCGACCGCAAACGACTGTTTGCGGTATGTTATTGCGTTATTACGCTGAGGGATGCTTCTCTACGGGTTACTTGCGCCCGGAATGGCCGAAGCCGCCTTCGCCACGATCGGTGGCTTCAAACTCTTCCACCAGATTAAATTCAGCCTGCACAACCGGTACAAAGACCATCTGCGCAATACGTTCGCCAGGCTCAATGGTGAAGCTATCCTGGCCACGGTTCCAGATAGACACCATCAGCTGACCCTGGTAGTCGGAATCAATCAAACCGACCAGGTTACCCAGTACGATACCGTGCTTATGACCCAGACCAGAGCGCGGCAACATCACTGCGGCCAGTGAGGGATCGGCGATATGGATGGCTAACCCGGTTGGCACCAGCGTTGTTGCGCCAGGCGCTAATTCTACGGCGTCATCAAGACAGGCACGCAGGTCAAGTCCGGCAGAACCAGAGGTGGCGTACGTCGGGAGCGGAAATTGCTTCCCGACGCGCGGGTCCAGAATTTTAACGTCGATTTTTTTCATCATAACGGGTCACGATCTCGTCGAGTAATAATTGGCCCAGGAGTTCTTTGCGCTCAAGCGGTAAGACTTTATCTCCATCCTGCCAAAAAAGGTGTAATGCGTTGCTGTCGCTGTTAAATCCTTGAGTAGAAAGCGAAACATCGTTCGCACAGATCACATCAAGGTTTTTGCGTAGGCGTTTTTGCCGGGCATATTCTTCCACATTATTTGTTTCGGCGGCAAACCCAACGACAAAAGGACGGTTAACATCCAGTGCGGCAACGCCGGCAATAATATCCGGGTTCTTGATCATTTTTACTGTTAATTCATCGCCCTGCGTCGCCTGCTTTTTGATTTTTTCGTGGGCGACGGTCTCTGCGCGATAATCAGCAACTGCGGCGCAGCCAATAAAAATATGCTGCTGCTGCACTGAAGATTGCACGGCTGCTTCCATTTCTAATGCCGTCATGACATCTACGCGCTGTACAAAAGCAGGTGTGGGCAGCGAAACGGGGCCCGATACCAGAGTGACATTCGCCCCGCGTTTGGCTGCGGCGGCGGCGATAGCGAATCCCATCTTCCCGGAGCTATGGTTGGAAATATAACGCACAGGATCAAGCGGTTCGCGCGTAGGGCCCGCGGTTATCATGATATTAAGATGTTGCAGATCGTTTACAGAAGAAAAATGTTCTGCCGTCATATCCACAATTGTTAAGGGATCCAGCATACGGCCAGGACCGATGTCGCCACATGCCTGACTACCACTGTCGGGTCCCCAAATGAGCAAACCGCGGGAGGCGAGGACGCCAAGATTATATTGAGTTGCGGCGGCGCGGTACATTTGCTGGTTCATGGCCGGCAGCACTGCAACAGGAGCAGGGGTTGCCAGACAGATTGTTGAAACCAGATCGTTGGCCATTCCTGCTGCGACGCGAGCAATCAGATCTGCCGTGGCGGGGGCCAGAATAACTAAATCGGCCCACTTACCCAGTTCAATATGACCCATTGCGGCTTCAGCCGCGGGGTCAAGCAGGCTGTCGGATACCGGGTAGCCCGAAACTGCCTGTAAGCTCAGGGGAGTAATAAAGGCTTTTGCCGCCTCAGTCATTGCTACGCGGACGTCTGCGCCACGTTCCCGTAAACGACGCACCAACTCAGGGGTTTTGTACGCAGCAATGCCGCCACTGACGCCAAGTACAATTTTTTTACCGGCCAGGCTCATCATGATCTTTCCTGTTGGGTTACACCAGAAGGCGGATATTTTATCACACTCCATCATTTATCGTGCTTTTGACCGTGATCCACTTTGCGAAGCGCCACGAGGAATGGATAACAGAGCGTCGATCCACCGCTGGTGTTATGCCACCATGCGGATGCAAAAAGGAGGGGATGCATGAAAAATACAGGATGTTTGATGCCCCGGGAAAAGATGATGGAGTTTGGGGTCAATTCACTGACGGATGTCGAGTTACTGGCGCTGTTTTTACGCACTGGAATCAGGGGAAAAGATGTCCTGACGCTGGCGAAAGAAATGCTACAGCAATTTGATTCGCTTTACGGCTTGTTGTCGGCTGACTACATGGATTTTAGCCTGGTTCAAGGCATTGGCCTTGCGAAGTACGCTCAGCTTAAGGGCATTGCTGAGTTGGCAAGACGCTACTACGACGTGCGGGTGATAGAAGAAAGGTCGATACTTAGCCCAGAAATGGCACGCGAGTTTCTGCAAAGTCAGCTATCGCAAGAAGAGCGCGAGATCTTTTTGGTGATCTTCATGGATTCGCAACATCGAGTGATAAAACACAGCAAACTTTTTTCCGGGACGCTTAGCCATGTAGAAGTGCATCCGCGAGAAATTGTTCGTGAAGCGATAAAAATGAATGCGTCGGCGGTGATCCTTGCGCATAATCACCCCTCGGGGTGTGCAGAGCCGAGCAAAGCAGATAAACTCATCACCGAGCGTGTTGTGAAATGCTGTCAGTTCATGGATATCCGGGTGCTTGATCATCTGATAATTGGACGCGGAGAGTACGTTTCTTTAGCGGAACGCGGTTGGATTTAACGCACTTTACGCGATCCATCGGGATCTTTGTCTGTTCGGGACTTGAGCACATCGCTGACTCAGCGTATACTACGCCACCTTTGAGAATCTCGGGTTTGGCATTTGGGCCTGGCAATCGAGAGTTCGCAAATACATAAAATCATTCATTCGGCATCCAACGACGTTGCAGTATGAACGATTAAGTGTATTGAACTGCGATAACCGGGCTGAGAAGCCTGACGAGGCGCCAATACCCCATACGAAGCTCGAGCTAATTTGATTTTTGGAGAATAGACATGTCCCGAGTCTGCCAAGTTACTGGCAAGCGTCCGGTGACCGGTAACAACCGTTCCCACGCACTGAACGCGACTAAACGCCGTTTCCTGCCTAACCTGCACTCTCACCGTTTTTGGGTTGAGAGCGAGAAGCGTTTTGTCACCCTGCGTGTATCTGCTAAAGGTATGCGTGTAATTGATAAGAAAGGCATCGAAACAGTTCTGTCCGAACTGCGTGCCCGTGGCGAAAAGTACTAAGTACTAAGAGGAAATAAATCATGGCTAAAGGTATTCGTGAGAAAATCAAGCTGGTTTCTTCTGCTGGTACTGGTCACTTCTATACCACTACGAAGAACAAACGTACTAAGCCGGAAAAACTGGAACTGAAAAAATTCGATCCAGTTGTTCGTCAGCACGTTTTATACAAAGAAGCGAAAATCAAATAATTTCGCTTTGATGTAAAGAAAAACCCTGCCTCGGCGGGGTTTTTTGTTTTCTGGCCGTCCCCATATTAATGAGACCTGTTACAGCGCCGGAGATGCTATGCCTGAATTACCTGAAGTTGAAACCAGCCGCCGTGGTATTGAGCCGCATCTGGTAGGGGCGAAGATTCTACACGCCACTGTGCGTAATGGTCGTTTGCGCTGGCCGGTATCTGAGGAAATCTATCGCCTGAGCGATAAACCTGTATTGAGCGTACAGCGCCGCGCGAAATACCTGCTGCTGGAACTGGCGGATGGCTGGATTATCATTCATCTGGGGATGTCGGGTAGTCTGCGTATTCTTCCTGAAGAACTTCCCGCAGAAAAGCATGATCACGTCGACTTAGTGATGAGTAATGGCAAAGTCCTGCGGTATACCGATCCCCGACGTTTTGGCGCCTGGCTGTGGACGAAAGAGCTGGATGGACATAATGTTCTCGCTCATCTTGGCCCAGAGCCGCTGAGCGACGATTTCAACGCCGCTTATCTCCAGCTGAAATGCGCAAAGAAGAAAACGGCGATAAAACCCTGGCTGATGGACAACAAGCTGGTGGTGGGGGTGGGCAATATCTACGCCAGTGAGTCCCTCTTTGCGGCTGGCATCCACCCTGACCGCCTGGCATCATCGCTGTCGAAAGATGAGTGTGAGCTGCTGGTACGCGTTATTAAGGCTGTATTGCTGCGCTCTATCGAGCAGGGTGGTACGACGCTGAAAGATTTTCTGCAAAGTGACGGTAAGCCAGGCTATTTTGCTCAGGAATTACAGGTTTATGGACGTGAAGGTGAGCCTTGCCGCGTATGCGGAGCGCCAATAGTTGCGACTAAGCACGCTCAGCGAACGACGTTCTACTGCCGTCGCTGTCAGAAATAACATTCATTGCAGGCCGGATAAACCTTGTCGGCTTACCCGGCTAAATGCACTACTTCAGCTTATCCATTAGCGCCTGATGAACATTTTTCGGCAGGAAGTGGGTCACGTCACCCTGGTGGCGGGCGACTTCTTTAACCAGCGATGATGAAATAAACGACCACTCTTTAGAAGGCATCAAAAAGACGCTTTCCAGTTGAGGCATTAAGTGGCGGTTCATGTGCGCCAACTGCATTTCATACTCAAAATCAGCCACGGCACGCAGGCCACGAATCAGAATATTAGCCTGATTATCGCGGGCAAAGTTGGCCATTAAATCGCTAAATCCCATGACTTCTACATTACCCAGATGCGCCGTTGCCTGCTGTGCCAGCTGAACGCGTTCTTCCAGCGTGAACATCGGTTTTTTACTGGGGCTTGCGGCAATTGCCAGGATCACGTGATCAAACATGCTTGTCGCACGTGTCACGATATCAAGATGACCGTTAGTTATGGGATCGAAGGTTCCTGGATAAATCGCCCGTTTTTGCATGACAGCCCTCAATGCGTTTTGGGTGGCAGGTAAGGTTCCAGCAGCTGCAGCAGACGCTGTAGCGCGCCCTGATTTTGGTACAGTACTTCAACAGCATGGCGACCATAAAAATTTCGATAATCTTCATCGGTCAGTAGGGACGAAACCTCTTTCACCAGCGTGGTGACGTCAGTGACGGTGATCAACCCACTTGCCTGTTCCAGTCGGGCGCAAATATCTTTGAAGTTAAAGGTATGCGGGCCCATCAATACAGGAATGGCATGTGCCGCTGCTTCCAGTGGGTTGTGTCCCCCACGCTCAACCAGAGAGCCGCCGACAAAAGCAAGATCGGCAATTCCGTACAGCAGCATCAGCTCGCCCATCGTGTCGCCAATAACCACTTGGGTACTTGAGGATGGAACTTCGCCAGAAGAGCGTGTGGTAAAGCTTAGACCAGCCTGGCGTACGAGGTTAATGGCATCCGGGAAGCGCTCAGGGTGTCTGGGAACCAGAATCAATAAAAGATTCGGGAACTGGTGTAACAGCGCCTGATGAGCTGCAATGATGATGCTTTCTTCCCCGTCATGCGTGCTGGTCGCAATCCATACCGGGCGATGAGGAGCCCACTGGCGTCGTAACGTAATCGCTTTAGCGGCCAGTTGTGGGGTGACGGAAATATCAAACTTCAGGCTACCGGTGACGGTGACCTGATTGTTCCTGGCTCCCAATGTAATGAAGCGAGCGCCATCTTCTTCGTTTTGTGCAGCAATCAGCGTAATGCGGCGTAATAGCCTGCTAACAAATTTCCCTAATTTAGCGTAGCCTGCGGCTGAACGCGCGGAAAGGCGCGCGTTGGCGATGACCAGTGGGATATGGCGCTTATGCAGTGCAGCGATCAGATTTGGCCAGAGCTCGGTTTCCATAATTAACACCAGTTTGGGGTCAACTTTATTCAGGAAACGGTTCAAAGCATCCGGTAAATCATAGGGAAGATAGATATGTTGAACGTCTGTGCCAAAAGCAGATTGCACACGCTCAGAACCGGTTGGCGTCATGGTGGTAACCGTGATCGGCAAATCGGGATAACGATGTCTCAGAGCGCGGACTAATGGGATTGCTGCCAGTGTTTCACCCACGGATACTGAATGGAGCATGATGCCGCCAGGTTTCAGTGGGCGGCGATAAAAACCGTAGCGTTCACCCCAGCGTTTACGGTACGCCGGAGCTTTACGTCCGCGCACCCAAAGCCGTATCCAGATCAGAGGCTGAATAAGGTAGAAAAGGGCGGTGTAAAGCAATTCTAGCATAATAGTAGCTGGCTTATGGATGTGCTGGGGATTCTATGTATTTAACTATGGCTTTACCATCATTTTTGCTGATTTTTTGAGGAAACTGTACGGATCACGAGAAAGGGGGGCTGAGTTGTGTTGTCCCGCTTTGTAATCTCTGCTGTGGAAGGCAAAAAACGGAATGGTTATGGTCATAAAAATCGATCTTTTTATGGAATATGCCAGAGACATAACCATTCCTGAAAAGACAATAATATCAAAGTATTAGCGTTTTTTCTGTGTTTGGTATTTGTTAATTAAATACTTAACATAGAAAATAAAAGCACCGAGGAGTTGGCCATTGTGTTTTAAATGTGTGCTTTTCCGTGATAGCTGTTTATACGTAGTGGGTGCCAATAAAGGAATATCTTTCCACGGCGAATTCTCTCTGGCTATTTTGAAGTATTCGACCTCAGCGTAATATTGCGCCCAGTCATGCCAGGGTTTCGTGACGCCGACATAGTGAATGAATACCGTTTGTGATGTGATTTTAAAGGCATCACCACCTTTCTTGGCTAACGTATCGATGTTAAAGAATGAATTGAATTTATGGTCCAGAATTTTTACGCGATCATTGAAGAGAACGTTCAACGCATCCTGATCGGGATGTGAGAAACGGTTTTCATTGACCTTTGAAATGACCTGCAGAGTCAGATTAGTATCTTTTAATTCTGGAAGATTAAAATACATGAAGCCTGAGTTGAAGTACCGGCCTGGATTGATACCGGCAACAGCAGACGTATCGACAAAGCTATCATGGACAGCCATTAATACATTGCCATTAAATTCTTCCGTGAGTAACGAGGTCAGGCTTCCTTTACATATAATATCAGAGTCAAGATATATAATGCTGCTGAGTTTATCGGCAAAATAATCGATTGCAATAAGTCTGAAATAGATTGAATAATTCCATGCCTTAGATGCTGTAGGTAGATTTTTTAATTCATTATCATCCAGCACATAAAATGTAATATGGGTATTGTATTGACTTGCCAGGACTGAAAAAAGATGAAGTTGATGTTCGTCAAGATAATTAGTGAAAATATGGAAGTGGAAGTTCAGATCCCGGTTGTTTAAAAGTACCGATGTAATTGAAACGCCCGTACCATAAAGAAACGGTTTGTCAGCGCCATAGGTAATATTGACACATGTAATGTTGTTGTCGTCATTATTAATATGTGCATTCTTAATATATTTTATTATATTTGCTTTCACATCTTTTTCCTTTTGATTCTTTCAGAGTGCACGCGTGTTTATGTAAGACAAAATGGCTCTCCTGTGGGCATAGAATAGAACAAACTGTAAAGGAAGGAAAGAGATACTTGGTGGCTAAATTTTATTTATTAATCATGATGTTATGTTGTGTTTTTTTTGTGGGTAGAACGAAGAAACACAGTGAGAGGAAGAGACTAAAATTAATGGGGGATTTTTACGATGTTATATAATAAGATATGCCCCATAAATCATGTGAGCAAGTGTTTGTTGTTGATTAACAAGGCTATTTGAAGAAGTGAGATTTGAATTCTATGAATCAAGTAAGATACAGTCAAAATGGTAATATCTTGATTTTAAGCAAAGTTGTATTGATCTTAATGATTTTTGGTTTATTTACGATAGATAATCAAGGGGTGCTAAATATGACCTCTTTGCTCGCTGTAGGTTTATCTATTTATTATATTAGAGCCAATAAAATAGACATTAAGAATATTGTCATCGACCTTATGCAGAAGAGAAAAATATTGTTACTCTTCACGCTGTGGTGTATTTTTTGTATTGTGTTTTTTACCTATAAAGAGAAATCTCTTGATGCCTTTATCATATTGATAAAAGACTGGCGTTACCCGCTAGTGATGATGTTATTTTTCGGAGCATTCAGTAAACATATCACCTCACTGAGACAGTTTTTTGTCATTGGTGCGATACTGACTCTATCCTATATTGTCTTAGTGGTACCAATTTTAAGAATTATAAAAAATAACCCACAGGAACTGTATTTACAGCTTCGCTATGGCTTCGCATTCTATGTTGTTATGCTATTTCCTTTTGTATTAACAGGGGCGATCTTATTCAAGAATCACTTTCTGAAAACAGTATTGTATATCATTTCTGCGCTTGCATTTGTTTTTTTATCATACACCGGGAGTCGGGCAGGAATCTTAGCAGTTGTTGTAGAGATTTTCCTGATTTCATTTCTGGTGAGTAAAACCATCAAGAGATTTATGGCTGCTACCTGCGGCTTGCTATTTATAATGGTTGCTTTGCTTACCGGGGCCTACAACACAGTGGGTCAGGTAAAAATGAAAGTCGATCAAACTCTGCAAATGAATAACGTCACATCCAGTCGTGATGAAATCATCTCAGACCGTTTCCCTTTAGTAATGAAAAATATCAACAATGCCGTCTTTGGCATTGGGTATGGAAATTCTACATACAACCAGTATTTAGAGGACCATAACGCGCCGAAAAATGGTGGGGTATATTCTGAACGGAATAAGAGTTATAATATAGATGAACCATTTTTTATGATAATTTTTTATAATGTCGGGAGCATCGGTCTGCTTTTATTTATTGCAGCTTTTTTTATTACCTTTAAAGATATATACGCCCGCGCCAGGAACCAAAAGGATATTTTTAGCATTTCATTACTGTGTTCTCTCGTTGGCTACATTCTTATATATTGTTTATTTGAAAAAATGTTTATAAATGTCTTTTTGTTATACAGCATAGCTATCCTGATGTTGTATGACAAAAATGAGTCGGCAGAGTAACGAATTAACATTAAAATGAGCCTATGTGACGTAGTTGAGAATATAGGCTCAATATTCATAACATGATAGATAGTCTCATGCATTGTTAGTATTCATTTATTCTCTCGTTCACATAGAAAATTTTCATAGATATCGAATTGTCAAGTGAATAGTGGTATAATATAAACGATAAAATAAGATGGTGTGTTCTGCAGTACACAGGTAGCTGTTGAGCCTGGGGCGGTAGCGTGATTTGAAAATTAACAATAACCTGAAAGGGTAGAGTGTGAAAAAGATCCTGGTAATAAAAATGCGCTTTCACGGCGATATGTTGCTAACCACACCGGTCATCAGCACGCTTAAAAAAAATTATCCTGATGCTGATATTGATGTTTTACTCTACGAAGATACCATTCCTATTTTATCTGAAAATCCCGATATCCATGCTTTGTATGGCATAAAAAATAAAAAGAGCTCTGCTTTTGAGAAAGTAAAAAATTTCTTATCGCTGATCAAGGCACTACGCGGTAATCATTATGATTTAGTGGTCAACCTTACCGATCAGTGGATTGTTGCTTTGCTGTGTCGCTGCCTGGATTGCCCAATAAAGTTGACACATGATTTTTCGCACAGAAATAAGAAATTCTGGCGCGACAGTTTTACTCATCACGTTCCTCTAAGTGGCGATCATTGGGTTGAACGTAATTTGTCTGTGCTGACGCCATTAAACCTAAAAGAATCCGTCCCGGTATTGAAAATGGTTTATGGTGAGCAGGTCTGGCAATCTGTTCGGAAAAAACTTCCTCAGGTTGATACCCAGAAGTATGTTGTTATACAGCCTACGGCGAGACAAGAATTCAAGTCGTGGGAGAATGATAGATTCTCACTGGTGATTGATGCGATACATCATTTGGGGTATCAGGTTGTACTGACTTCTGGACCCGGTGCCAGCGATATTGCCTGCGTCGATGAGATCGCCAGGGCGTGTGAAACGAAACCTTTAACTGGAATCGCCGGGAAGACAACATTCCCTGAGCTTGCTGCATTAATTGATCATGCTGTACTTTTCATTGGCGTCGACTCTGCTCCGATGCATATTGCCGCAGCGGTTAAAACGCCCATCATTTGTCTTTTTGGCGCTACCGATCATATCGCCTGGCGACCATGGTCTGATGATGTGGTTCAATTTTGGGCTGGTGATTACCAACCAATGCCTGTGCGTGAAAAACTTGATCGAAGTAAGAAATATTTATCTGTTATACCTGCGGAAGACGTGATTGCAGCCATAGCGTCACGGTTACCTAAACTCGATTAATAAAGCATTCGGATATTAAAATGGTTATTGCCTTCTGTTTGTATAAATATTTCCCTTTCGGTGGGTTGCAGCGTGATTTTTTACGCATAGCATCGACAGTCGCATCACGTGGACATCATGTTCGGGTTTACACGCAATCATGGCAAGGAAATATTCCAGACAGCCTGGAAATCATCATTGTTCCTGTGAAGTCTTGCTCCAACAACGGGAAAAATGCTGAGTATCATCGGTGGGTTAGTAAACATCTTGAGAGTAATCCAGTAGACCGGGTCGTTGGGTTCAATAAAATGCCTGGATTAGATGTTTATTATGCTGCTGATGTTTGTTACGCAGAAAAAGTCGCGCAAGAAAAAGGTTTGCTCTATCGTCTGACACCACGATATCGGCATTATGCTGCCTTTGAGGAAGCAACATTTGCTGAGGGAAAATCAACACAGCTGTTGATGCTAACAGATAAGCAAATTGCGGATTTTCAGAAGCACTATCATACTGAGCAAGCGCGTTTTCATATCCTTCCTCCGGGGATTTATCCTGACAGAAAATACAGCTATCAGCCAAAAAATTGTAGAGCTAGCTTCAGGAAAGAAAATGATATCAGTGATTCCCAGTATTTAATTATACAAATTGGTTCTGATTTTACCCGTAAGGGTGTCGACAGAACTATCAAGGCGATCGCTTCCTTACCGGAAGCTGTCCGCAAGCAAACGATTCTGTTTGTTGTGGGCCAGGATAAGCCTGAACGCTATATAAAGCTGGCAGCAGAGTATGGTGTTGCTGACAATATCAAGTTCTTCCCTGGCCGTAATGATGTCTCAGAGTTAATGGCAGCGGCCGATCTATTGATTCATCCGGCATACCAGGAAGCCGCAGGGATCGTGCTGGTTGAAGCTATTGCAGCAGGCTTACCTGTTATAACAACGGCAGTTTGCGGATATGCCCATTATATTAAAGATGCTGAGTGCGGCATTGTTATTGATGAACCGTTCGAACAAAAATTATTAGATGAAGCTGTTTATTTTTCTTTAACTGACTCAGGGCAGAGAAAAGCATGGAAAGATAATGCACAACACTTTGCTGATACTCAAGACCTTTATAGTCTACCTGAGAAAGCAGCTGATATTATTATAGGTGGTACCCATGGTTGATTTAAAAGAACCATTTTTATCCTTGTGGAAAGGGAAAGATGCTTTTTCTGAAGTGCAGAAGCTGCAGGGAGAAACATTTAGACAGCTCGAAACGCGTAGAACGATAAGGTTTGAGATTGCAGGTAAAAGCTATTTCCTGAAATGGCACCAGGGCACTAAACTGAAGGAAGTTATCAAGAACTTATTCTCTTTACGTTTGCCGGTACTCGGTGCTGATAGAGAATGGAATGCTATACACCGTTTGCAGGAACTGGATGTTGATACAATGCATGGTGTTGGTTTCGGGCAACAAGGTATAAATCCGCTCAACCGTATCTCATTTATTATAACGGAAGATCTGAGTCCGGCGGTTAGCCTGGAAGACTATTGCGCAGATTGGCTGGTGAATCCGCCTTCGCGAAAAGTGAAAATGGCATTAATTGAGCGTCTTGCCATTATGGTCAGAAGGATGCATCAGGGAGGCGTTAATCACCGTGATTGCTATCTCTGTCACTTCTTATTACATCAACCGGCCAATTTTGAGGATAATACGTTCAAACTGTCGGTTATTGATCTGCACCGGGCTCAGATAAGAAATGCGGTTCCTATTCGTTGGCGAAATAAAGATCTGATTGGTTTGTACTTCTCCTCGTTAAACATCGGGTTAACGCAAAGAGACTACGTTAGATTTTTGAAGATATACTTTCAAAAAGACATTAATACAATCATTCATGATGAGTCTGATCTCTTTGCAAGCTATGCAAGAAAAACTAATAAAATTATTAATCATACATCAAAAAATAAACTATAAATATGAAGTAATAGACTTTGTATAGCTACATAGAATAGTTAATTAAGTTTATTCAGCTGGCCAGTAATTGTTAATCTTTACTTCACGATGACTGTGCTGGCTTAATTATATTAGAGGGTTTGAACTCATGCACGTGCTGGTCATTTCGCTTCCTTTTGACGATGCCCGACGAAAACGCGTATCAGATATAATGAATGAATTAAATATCGAGTATTCGTTCGTTGATGCTATCTATGGAAAAAATTTGTCTGCCGAAGATAAGAGCAAGATACCGTTAACTGACTTTCAGCACAGGGAAAATCATACGCCTACTGATGGTGAACTGGGTTGCTCACTAAGCCATATGAAGGCATTCAAACAGTTTGGGCAGAGTGGACAAGATTGGGTTTGTATTCTTGAGGATGACGCGATAATTGATCAGAATTTTAAGGAATTTATATCGACTGTCGATGAAAGTGTTCTCAATAAAGACGCGTTATACCTACTTGGTGGGCAGGATGGTTTAAGGTATAAGAATAAAGTTGTCTTAAATTTGGTTAAGCTCAAGAAAATTGGTGGCCAGACCTTCGGTAAGGTCATATTTGGTCATGGGTATGTTTTACGAGCCTGCGGTTATTTAATGAATTCTGTAACAGCTCAAAAACTTGTTTCCCGTTTTGAAAATAACTTTTTCATCATAGATGAATGGGCATATCTGATGCGCCAGGGCTATTTTTCTGATATATACCTGGCAAACTTTGTCCATCACCCTGAAGAGTTGTCCGGGAGCTGGTTAGAGAAAGAACGTAAAGAGATAAAGAGCCACAAGAAAAAGCAGAAATCACTTTTCAGACGTAAAATTTCATCCTCATACTGGCATGCCCGACGAATGATTCTCGGATTATGTTGGTGGAAGTAGATGAATGCAATAATGCTTAACCGTGGATGAAATACGATATAGTGCATAGTTTTAGTCAGCTGCAGATATGTTAAATAGCAAAGCGATTGTATAAGAATGAATTTAACATATCTGCGATATCTGAATAATTACAACAGCGCTATGTGAGAATAAACCTGAGTGGGTTCAAGCATAGCAAGTTTTCCTTCCGGGGCACGACATGTGACCTGATTCTTCCCGTATCCCCCAATCAACCCCGGGTCCGTAGGGCCATATAGCGTAACATTCGGCCGATCCAGTGCGGCAGTCAAGTGGCTTAATCCGGTATCAACGGATACCACAAACTTAGCGCCAGCTAATATCCGGGCGACATCCCCAAGACTCATTCGCGGTAAAACGTCTACGTAATCAAATCCTTCTGCCAGTCGTCTGGCTCGCGCTTCTTCATGCGGAGCACCCCAGGGGAGCTTAATACGTATTTCTGCGTGATTTAATAAGCCAATGAGCTCCCGCCACTTCGCTTCCGGCCAGTGCTTGTCATCACGAGTGGTGGCGTGCAGGAAGACGGCGTACTGCCCTGCATCAGCATTGAGTCCATTCACAAAATGCTGTGCAATAGCGTAATCACCCTGCGACTGGGGTTTGGCATATCCCAGACTTTTCGCGAACAGCTCACGAGTACGTTCAACAGCATGCTGCTGTCTGGCGATATGATGCTTACGGTTATAAAACAGACTCGCCAGCGGTTCGCGCGCGGTACTCCAGTCCATACCATGCTTAATGCCATGCGCCAGACGTGTGACCAGCGCGGCGCTTTTTACCAGCCCCTGCGCATCGATAACGACATCATAGTTCTGTAAACGCACCGCATCGCGAAAAGCTGTGCGCTCAGCTTTAATGGGGGCGGAAAACCAGGCTTTACGCCAGCGGCGAATCGCCACCGGGATCACACGGTCAACGACCGGATGCCAGGAGGGGATTTGAGCAAACCCTTCTTCCACTACCCAATCAAACTGAATATCCGGAATGGCCTGCTGCGCATCTGTTAATGCGGGCAATGTATGCAGCACATCGCCCATTGACGATGTTTTAACGATCAGAACCCGCATCCGTCAGGCTTCCTCTTGTAACAACAGGTCATTCAGTTCTTCCAGTACGCGCTGAGGTGTGATGTCAATCAGGCTCTGGTGATACCCTTGTGCAGTATCCCCCTTACGCACCTTATGATAGCCCGTAATCAGGCGAATCACGCGAGCTTTGTGGGAAAGTGGTGGAGTGAAATCCGGGCTGCTGGGGCCATACAGAGCGACCAGCGGACGATTTAGTGCGGCAGCCACGTGCATCAAACCGGAGTCATTGGTGACCACGGCTTTGCAGGCGGCGAGCAGAATAACGGCCTGCTCCAGCTGTGTTTCACCAGCCAGGTTCCGACACCATGCCTGCTGTTCAACGCTTAGTGCAGCCAGAATCTCATTGCCAGCTTCATGATCCTTAGCCGAGCCAAACAGGACAATCTGATGGCCTTCGTCGATCAACTGCTTTGCCAGTTCAGCATAGTGGTAATGTGGCCAACGTTTCGCTGGACCAAATTCTGCACCCGGGCAGAAACCGATGATTGGACGTTCAGCCGAGAGGGAAAATTGGCTACAGGTAAGAGACTTTTCGCCTTCACTGACCTGCAATTGTGGCCACAGCAGCGGCTGTGGTAAATCTTTGGCTGTGAGCATCACGCCTTTATCGTACGCTAACGCGACATAGCGCTCGACCATCAGTGGCCAGGCTTCCTTATCCAGTACACGCGCATCGTTCAGCAGACCATAGCGCATCTCGCCACGCCAGCCGGTACGATGAGGAATACCCGCGAAGAAAGGTACCAGTGCGGATTTAAACGAGTTCGGCAGGACGTACGCGCGATCGTAGCGTTTATCACGCAAATTGTGGCCCAGTTTGCGGCGCTCGCCAATCTCCAGTGCGCCGTGTCCAAGCGGCATGGCGATAGCATCGTTGACTTCAGGCATGCGCGATAATAACGGACGGCACCATGCAGGTGCCATCACGTCGATTATTGCCTGGGGATAGCGCGCCTTGAGCGTGCGATAGAGACTTTGTGACATCATCATGTCACCCACCCAGGACGGGCCAACCACCAATATCTTCATTTACTTCATCCTTCAAGCTGTCTCTGCGTTGGCTGCGAGGTACTCGGCCCATCCCTGTGCCTCACCCCTTCGGGGCCGCTGCAAGCAACGTTCAAATCTGTTCCAGACAGATTTGTCACTCCGGCCACTTACTCTTGTAAGCTCCCGGAATGAATGAGGGACGTCCGTGTCCCTCACCAAAGGCAGCCTCCGGCAGTTCAAATTCGTTCCAGACGAATTTGTCACGTAGTTGCCGCCTTGATACCGCTCGAATGATTTTGTTAATTTGTAGCGTTGTCGCGGTTCAGCCAGGCCATATATTCCGTCACGCCTTCGGCAACGGTCTTGAACGGTTTGTCATAGCCCGCAGCGCGCAGGTTAGTCAGATCCGCCTGAGTAAATGCCTGATAGCGGCCCTTCAGTTTTTCCGGGAACGGAATGTATTCAATGCTGCCTTTTTTGTGGTATGCCAGCGTGGCATCCGCGACGGCCTGGAAAGACTCTGCGCGACCAGTACCGAGGTTAAAGATGCCGGAAACGCCGTTTTCCAGGAACCACAGGTTTACTGCTGCAACATCGCCGACATAGACGAAATCACGTTTGAAGTTTTCACTGCCTTCGAACAGCTTGGGTGTTTCGCCGTTGTTGAGCTGAGTATTGAGATGGAAAGCTACGCTCGCCATGCTGCCTTTGTGACCTTCACGCGGCCCGTAGACGTTGAAATAACGGAAGCCAACGATCTGAGAATTTGCTTCTGGCAGGATCTGGCGTACATATTCGTCGAACAGGAATTTTGAGTAGCCATAGACGTTCAGCGGTTTCTCATATTCACGAGATTCGATGAAGTCAGAGGTACGACCGCCGTACGTTGCTGCAGAAGAGGCATACAGGAAAGGAATTTCACGCTCCAGGCAGTAGTGCAGCAGCTCTTTGGAGTATTGATAGTTGTTGTCCATCATATACTTGCCATCCCACTCGGTCGTGGAAGAACACGCGCCTTCGTGGAAAATTGCCTCGATATCGCCGAAATCTTCTCCAGCCATAATCTGGATCAGGAAGTCTTCCTTATCCATATAGTCAGCAATATTCAGATCCACCAGATTCACAAACTTGGTGCCGTCTTTTAGGTTGTCCACCACCAGAATATCGGTGATGCCTTTGTCATTCAGAGACTTAACGATGTTGCTGCCGATAAATCCCGCGCCGCCGGTAACGATGATCATAAATGTAACCTTCGAATTATGGAGTCAGAGACAATCTCAGACACGAATGTCTCTAATCATATCACTACATGGCTTCGGCTTCAGCAGTACGTCGCGTCATGTGGCGTGTGGCATTTGTGTTGGTTATTGCTTTCATTGTTTATATTCTTGATTGAAATGGTGTAGGCAGAGTGGTGTATGATTCACGTCATGAATGAGTATTCAAGTGCGCGGTACCGGCTTTTTCGGAGCCATCAACGAATGGATAAGCAAGGCAGAGTACTGTGTTGGGACTGACAATAGTCGTTGGAATGAAAAGAATATATGCAACTTAAGAAGATAATTATTACAGGTTATGAAACCAGTGGTCTTGGCGGCATGGAGACGGTATGTATTAATCTGGTGAAGCTGCTGCGGATGCAAGACCCTGATATTGATGTCTCTTTTGTTTTTTTTAAGAAAAATAACAATAGCAATGTCAATAATGACTGGCTCACGGGGCAGCGCTATTGTCATCTTTCTTCTAATATAAAAATAACTAAATTAAGAAGACTCAGTTTTGCTTATGGTTTGCGAAGAATTATTCTTCAGGAAAGTCCAGATGTAATTATATCCCTGGATACTCTTTCATGTTACATCAGTCACGTTGCAAGAAAATATACAAGCAAGCAGGTTAAAATATTTTCATGGTTTCACTTCTCTATTTTTAACTTCTACAAAAATAATTACAAGAAAAAAATCAAGTACATTAATAAAGCAGACTATCATCTTTCAATTAGCTCAGGGATAACTCAGCAGCTTATTGAGATGGGAATAGAGAAAAGCACTATTGCAACGATTTACAATCCCGTTGCGCGATGCGATATCCGTATCCCTACCCCTGAGAAGCATGCCCGGTTTGTGTATGTAGGTCGGGTTGTGGCAGATGGACAAAAAAATGTACGTAGTCTTTTCAACGGGTTGGCTCAACTAAAAGGGAAGTGGTCCCTGGATATTGTCGGCACCGGTCCGGATGTTGATACCTTAACGGCATTAGCTGAAACGTTGGGAATTAGTGGAAATATTCACTGGCATGGTTGGCAGAAATCACCATGGGAATATATTCAGAACACGCTAAAAAATATCACCTGCCTGCTGCTAACTTCTCATTTTGAAGGTTTCGTTATGGTTCTGGTTGAAGCCAGTGCTCACGGTGTTTATGCCATTAGCTCTAATTGTGAAACGGGGCCTGCAGACATTATCAAAGAAGGGGTAAACGGTAATTTATACCCTACTGATGAACCGGAAAAATTTGTTTCCTTGCTACAGGGAATTGTTGATGGAAAAGCGTTGCCTGCCGGCGAGCAGATTCAGCAGGCGATTGAGGAATTCTACGAGGACAACTATATCATTAAGGTTAATAAGGCCTTTGCTATGGCAGGATTTACTATAGCACCGTCATCAGCGTCTCAGGTCATTGATGACGCGACAACGTAAGTCAGGTCGTGATGCCAGGTCTGTCATTCCTGAAAAGTTATGTGGGTACACGTGATTTATGCTGCATTTTAGATAAGTCATGATGAGTCATCTCGTACAAACCAATAGCATTGGGTAATATGTGCTGAAATTTGCCCAGTCTGGAGAATTGCAATGCGTGGGAATTTTTATAAGCAGTTAACGAACGATCTGGAAACCGCACGCGCGGAAGGGTTGTTTAAAGAAGAGCGCATTATTACGTCTGCTCAGCAGGCGGATATCACCGTGGCTGATGGAAGCCACGTTATTAACTTTTGTGCGAACAACTACTTAGGGCTGGCTAACCACCCGGAACTGATTGCGGCGGCAAAAGCGGGTATGGATTCTCACGGATTTGGTATGGCCTCGGTGCGCTTTATTTGTGGCACTCAGGACACCCATAAGCAACTGGAGCAAAAACTGGCTGCGTTCCTGGGTATGGAAGATGCCATTCTTTACTCTTCTTGCTTTGACGCCAACGGCGGCCTGTTCGAAACGCTGCTGGGAGCAGAAGATGCCATCATCTCTGATGCCCTGAACCACGCCTCTATTATCGATGGTGTGCGCCTGTGCAAAGCGAAGCGTTTCCGCTACGCCAACAACGATATGCAGGAGCTGGAAGCGCGTCTGAAAGAAGCGCGTGAAGCAGGAGCCCGTCACGTATTGATCGCCACCGATGGTGTGTTCTCTATGGATGGCGTTATCGCTAACCTGAAAGGCGTATGCGATCTGGCAGATAAATATGATGCGCTGGTGATGGTTGATGATTCCCACGCAGTAGGCTTTGTTGGTGAGAACGGGCGCGGCTCTCATGAGTATTGCGACGTGATGGGCCGTGTGGACATCATCACCGGTACGCTGGGCAAAGCACTCGGCGGCGCATCTGGTGGTTACACTGCGGCACGTAAAGAGGTGGTTGAATGGTTGCGTCAACGTTCTCGTCCGTACCTGTTCTCCAACTCACTGGCTCCGGCAATTGTTGCTGCGTCCATTAAGGTGCTGGAGATGGTTGAGGCGGGTAGCGACCTGCGCGATCGTCTGTGGGCTAATGCGCGTCAATTCCGTGAGCAAATGTCCGCAGCAGGTTTCACGCTGGCAGGGGCCGATCACGCGATTATTCCGGTAATGCTGGGTGATGCGGTTGTTGCGCAGGCGTTTGCCCGCGAGCTGCAAAAAGAGGGGATTTACGTTACTGGATTCTTTTATCCAGTGGTTCCAAAAGGCCAGGCGCGTATTCGTACCCAGATGTCTGCGGCACATACCCCTGAGCAGATTACGCGTGCAGTCGACGCGTTCACACGCATTGGTAAACAACTGGGCGTAATTGCCTGAGGATGTGAAATGAAAGCGTTATCCAAACTGAAAGCGGAAGAAGGCATTTGGATGACCGACGTTCCTGAACCGGAAGTCGGTCATAACGATTTGCTGATTAAAATCCGTAAAACAGCCATCTGCGGGACTGACGTTCACATTTATAACTGGGATGAGTGGTCGCAAAAAACCATCCCGGTTCCAATGGTTGTAGGGCATGAATATGTCGGTGAAGTTGTTGGCATCGGCCAGGAAGTTAAAGGCTTCAAAATCGGCGATCGCGTTTCTGGTGAAGGCCATATTACTTGCGGACATTGCCGTAACTGCCGCGGTGGCCGTACTCACCTGTGCCGCAATACGACCGGTGTCGGCGTAAACCGTCCAGGCTGTTTTGCTCAATACCTGGTGATCCCGGCGTTTAACGCCTTTAAAATCCCGGACAACATCTCCGATGATTTAGCGTCCATATTCGATCCATTCGGTAACGCGGTACACACGGCGCTGTCATTTGATTTGGTTGGCGAAGATGTGCTGGTTTCCGGTGCGGGTCCGATAGGCATTATGGCTGCCGCGGTAGCGAAGCACGTTGGTGCACGCCACGTAGTGATTACCGATGTTAATGAGTACCGTCTGGAACTGGCGCGTAAAATGGGCATTACCCGCGCAGTCAACGTCTCGAAAGAGGACTTGACCGACGTGATGGCCGAACTGGGGATGACCGAAGGGTTCGATGTGGGGCTGGAAATGTCTGGGGCGCCGCCAGCGTTTCGTACCATGCTGGACACCATGAACCACGGTGGCCGTATTGCCATGCTGGGGATCCCGCCATCAGACATGTCGATAGACTGGACGAAAGTTATCTTTAAGGGTCTGTTTATTAAAGGTATCTATGGTCGCGAAATGTTTGAAACCTGGTACAAGATGGCTGCACTGATCCAGTCCGGTCTTGATCTGTCGCCGATCATCACCCATCGGTTCTCAATTGATGAGTTCCAGCAGGGCTTTGATGCCATGCGTTCAGGCCAGTCTGGGAAAGTGATCCTGAGCTGGGATTGAATGCGCAGCGTGCATTCAGTGTTAATTATGGCCAGATATCGCTATCTGGCCGTATAAACCATACATTTTATTTTCCGCGGATCTTCCTGGATAACGATCTTATATTTTCTTTAAGCAGGATGAGTTTATAAATTAACCCTCTGCCTTTAACGTTAATATTATATTTTCGTTGTAATGCCAGAATGTCATTTGCCTGACAGACCTTCATATTTCCCTTACAGGACAGGTCAATAATCCTTAACTTGCCCGTTGGTGTGCGAATGAAATTCCCTGGGTGAACATCATTTGATGCCAGTCCGGCCTTGTGGAGTTGCAGCACGCATTGCTTTACCTCGTCAGCATTCTTCTGGTTAATTTCCTTTAAAGGAACACCTTCAATATATTCATGAATAGTATAAACATCATGACACAGGCGAAAGCGTGTTTTCTCAGCAGCATAGTAGAGATCGGCTGTACAGATGCGCATTTCCGGCGGGAGCCTGTCCAATTTCCGGATCAGCCGGGAATAGAAAGGACCGGAGGTAAAGTTCTGTAATTTTTTCTCAAATCGTGGATCAACTTCACGGTCGTTTTTGATGATATATTTTTGTGAGTTGTACTCGACCAGCTCCACGCTGCGCAATGCGTTACCACTGCTCAGCGGTTTGCCACTGATTTCTTTTTTGATGTATTTATTCATCAGTGACTTAAGGTCATTTCTGGTCTCTTTGCAATAGACCGTATAACCTTTTTCGTGTGTCTTACTGATGGCCATCTTTCCCCTCAATATCAGCCTATAGAGTACGTTAATTCATAGGGACAGAGTATACAGGTTGTGTACCCCGATATGTAGACGATCTGAGCTATCAGCAACCTGCTGAACGCAGGCGTAGCAGGGCATCTTTCTCAAACCGGACGCTTTCGCTGCAGCGTTCTGCCCATAAATACGTTCTAACCTTAATAATTCCTTAATGAAACTGTAGTAAAAGTCATCAGCGTAATGACAAACCTGGGTTAGCTGATGAGAAACTGCACAAATATGTTGAGTGTTATTATTCCGTTGTATAACGTGGGTGATAGTTTTCGGGATTGCATGGAATCTTTGATCGCACAGACATGGAATGCGCTGGAGATCATCATTGTGAATGATGGTTCAACGGATAACTCTGTTGATATTGCACAACACTATGCGGACAACTATCCCCACGTACGGTTGTTGCATCAGGCGAACGCAGGGGCATCCGTAGCGCGTAATCGTGGCCTGGAAGCGGCCAAAGGGGATTATGTTGCATTTGTCGATGCCGATGACCTGGTTTATCCCAATATGTACGAAACCCTGATGACCATGGCAATTCAGGATGACCTGGATTTAGCACAGTGTAATTCCGACTGGTGCATTCTTGAAACGGGACACACCTGGCAATCAATACCGACGGATCGTCTTCGGTCTACGGGGGTGTTGACCGGCCCTGACTGGTTACGTATGGCGTTGGCTTCACGCCGCTGGACACATGTGGTCTGGATGGGAATTTATCGCCGGGATGTTATTGAGAGAAATAAAATAACATTTATTCCGGGGTTACATCACCAGGATATTGTCTGGACGACGGAGTTTATGTTTAACGCTGTACGTGTACGATATACCGAGCAATCTTTATATAAATACTTCTTACATGATCAATCAATCAGCCGTCTTAAACGACAAGGTTTAAAAAATCTCAACTACCAGCGGCACTATATTAAAATTACGCGGTTATTGGATCGGTTGAATCGTGAATATGCCGATCGGATTACTATTTATCCGGAATTTCATCAGCAAGTCACCTATGAAGCATTGCGCGTATGCCATGCAGTCCGTAAAGAACAGGATGTGCATATTCGTCAGCGTATGATCGCAGAGATTTTTGTCTCTGGTATGTATAAGCGCATGATAACTAACGTACGCAGTGCCAAAGTATTGTACCAGGCACTGCTATGGTCATTCCGTCTATGGAAATGGCGCGATAAAACATCATCGCCTTCGCGTATTGCCCGAAAAGCGCTTAATCTGCGTTAGCGTTTATTGTGCTGGGTGAAGATGTGTTCCCCCAGCCCTGCCACTGCAGTTTCATATACTGAACCAGCGTACTTTGTGTGATGCTTTCCCCCAGCACGCTAAAGAATCGGTTGGTGTAAACCGGCTCCAGAGGCTGCTTCGGTTTGCACAATTTCACCCCACGGAAAGGATTACGGGGCGCATCTGGCGTACTGTTTCTCGGTGGGGTGAGGTTAGGTCTGGAGGTATCGATCTGCGGCTCATTAAGCAGGCTGCTCGGACGAACCAGCGTAATATCGGCGGGCAGGCTATACAGCATCTGCTGCAACACGCGTACCGTAGAAGGGTGAGGGTGCCCGATGGCAATCGCTGACCCGTTACGGCGAGCAAGATCGACTGCACGATTAAACTGACGGCGAATATCCGCTTCGTTTTGCGTGTCGTCCAGGAAGACTTTGCGTTTAATGACCTTCACACCGGTTCCTGACGCTGCGCGCATTGCCTGACTGTTGCCGATGGTCATGCTGTCGAGGAAGTAGAGATCGTAGCGTTCCAGCGCTTGCATCACTTTCTGCATGCCGAACAGGCTGGATGTCATCGCACTACCCATATGGTTGTTCAGTCCCACTGCATACGGTACTTTGCTTACCGCATCGCGAATAATCCGTTCAATTTCTTCGCTGCTCATCTCCGGGCGTAACGTGTCTTTCTCCAGCGGTTGCTTGCTCAGCGGTGCCATCGGCAGGTGGATCAACACCTCATGCCCACTGTTATGCGCTTTAGTCGCCATTTCACGCGCATGCGGCGCATTTGGCAGAACGGCAACGGAGACAGTGGAAGGCATTGCCAGCACCTGGTTTTCCGTTTGCGGACGATAACCGAAATCATCAATGACGATAGCAAGTTTGCCGGCGAAAACAGGTGTTGCGAATGCCAGCAGGCTGGCGAATGAGAGCAAAGTACGACGAAACTGAGGCAAAACTTATCTTCCCAACCACGGTTGTGGATTGACCGCCTGACCCTGGCGACGAATTTCGAAATAGAGCGCTGGCCTGCCCTGACCACCGCTGCTACCCACAAGTGCAATAGGCTGCCCGGCGCGAACCTGCGTACCCACGCTGACCAATGCGCTTTGGTTGTAACCGTACAGGCTCATATCGCCTTTACCGTGTTCAACCACGACGACCAGTCCATAACCCTGCAACCAGTCTGCCAGAATGACGCGACCATCGGCGATGGCTTTGACTTCGGTACCTTCGGAGGCACCAATAACCATCCCTTTCCAACGTAGTTCACCTTGCAACTGTTCGCCATAGCGATGCAGCGTTGGACCACGAACAGGCCAGAATGCCTGACCGCGTGGTGAGCCTAACCCGCCGGTACGAGACATCAGTGATTTCTCGCTTTCGGTTGGCTTATAGGTCGAGCCTTTGC
This sequence comes from Citrobacter sp. Cu233, assembly GCF_030332225.1. Lineage (GTDB taxonomy): Bacteria > Pseudomonadota > Gammaproteobacteria > Enterobacterales > Enterobacteriaceae > Citrobacter. The sequence goes on along the minus strand of NZ_JAOWIF010000035.1, from coordinate 263,499 downwards.
GTGATGCTTCCTGCTGCTTATCACGCACAGCCTGCGCTTCACGTGCTTCACGCTCCGCGCGGGCTTTCGCGGCGGCTTCGGCTCGCGCAATACTGTTGCGCAGACGGGATTCGTTGGCTCGCATCTCGCCTAACTGCTGCTGGCCCTGCTGAATGGATGATTCCAGGCCCGCGAGCGTTTTTTGGCGTTCATTACGTGCCTGCTCTAGTTTTGCCTGCTGAGCACGCTGTTCGTACAGCAGTGTCTGCTGTTCGCTTTGCTTATCTTCCAGCTCGGCTTTCTGCGAATCGACCTCTTCGCGGGTTTGCTTCAGCTGTGCGATAGTCTCCTGGCGCGCCTGGTTCAGATAGCCGAAATAGGCCTGCAGGCGTTGTCCGCGCTGAGTCTCTTCACCGCTGAGGATCAACTGAATACCGGTATGTTCACCCTGGCGAAACGCAGCATCTAACTGGGCTGCCAGACTGCGCTCCTGTGCTGCCCGCTGCTTTTCCAGCTTTGCAATAGAAGCGTTCATCTCGGCGATTTGAGCATTCAGCTGAGCCAGGGAGTTTTGCGTTTCGCGTAGCTGTCGTGCAGCCGCGGCGATGGCTTGTTCCTGAGCTTTAAGCTGAGCAAGGAGGGTGGCGCGTTGTTGCTGTTGTTGGCGTACCGCGCGTTCTTTTGCCGCGATATCGGCCTGAATTGATTTGAGCTGATCGCGTTCGTCCGCGTGGGCGGAAAAGGCGCACAGCAATACGCCAGCGCTAAGCGCGCTGGCGTAGAACAAGGACCTGACTGAAAGCTTCGGCAGTTTCACGGCCCATGTGATGGTATTAATCGCCTTTCCCCTCATGGGGAGGGATTATTCCACGATGAACAGCGGCTTACCAGTCATCTCTTGCGGGATTTCCATACCCATCAGCGTCAGCATTGTTGGGGCGATATCAGAAAGTTTACCGCCTTCGACTGCTTTGACGTTTTTGCCACCCACATAAATCAGTGGAACCGGCAGGTTGGTATGCGCGGTATGTGCCTGACCGGTAGACGGATCGCGCATCTGCTCAGCGTTACCGTGGTCTGCGGTGATCAGCAGTTGGCCGCCAACGGATTCAACAGCTTTAGCCACTTGCTCAACGCAGTGATCCAGCGCTTCAACCGCTTTAACTGCCGCTTCCATCACCCCGGTATGACCAACCATGTCGCCGTTCGGGTAGTTACAGATGATGGTATCGTATTTACCGCTCTCAATCGCAGCAACCAGCTTCTCAGTCAGTTCTGCAGAGCTCATTTCTGGCTGCAGGTCGTAGGTGGCGACTTTTGGCGAGTTGATCAGAATGCGCTCTTCGCCTTTGAACGGTTCTTCTACACCGCCATTAAAGAAGAAGGTCACGTGCGCGTATTTTTCTGTTTCAGAAATACGCAGCTGGGTTTTGTCATGCTTCGCCATCCATTCACCAAGCGTGTTAGCCAGAGACGCAGGTGGGTAAGCTACCGCGGTTTTGATGTCAGCTGCGTATTCAGTCAGCATCACAAAGTTGAGGTTAACGACTTTTTTACGTGCGAAGCCATCAAAATCCGCGTTTACAAACGCACGGGTAATTTCACGCGCACGGTCAGCACGGAAGTTCATGAAAATCAGCGTATCGCCGTCTTCCATTGCGGCATCGGCCTGGCCTTCAGCGCGGATCACGGTCGCTTTTACGAATTCGTCGTTTTCGTCGCGAGCATAGGCAGCCTGCAGACCCGCTACTGCGGTATCGGCCTGGAATTCACCTTGTGCCAGCGTCATCAGGTCATAAGCCTGCTCAACGCGATCCCAACGGTTGTCGCGGTCCATGGCGTAGTAACGACCGATGATGGACGCTACACGGCCTTTACCCAGTGCCGCAAATTTCTCTTCGAATTTTTGCAGTGAGTGTTCAGCACTGCGCGGTGGCGTATCACGGCCATCAAGGAAGGCGTGCAGATAGATTTTTTCTGCGCCGCGCTCAGCTGCCAGTTCAACCATCGCCATGATGTGATCTTCGTGGCTGTGTACGCCACCGGCAGATAGCAGGCCCATGATGTGTACCGCTTTGCCGGCATTTTTTGCCTGGTCAACTGCGGCGGTCAGCACCGGGTTAGTGAAGAAAGTACGTTCTTTAATTTCCACATCCAGACGGGTCAGATCCTGATACACGATACGGCCCGCGCCCAGGTTAACGTGACCCACTTCGGAGTTGCCCATCTGACGATCGGGCAAGCCGACTTCCAGGCCAGACGCATCAATCAGGGTATGCGGACGTTTTGCCCACAGAGCATCCATTACCGGGGTTTTGGCATTAAAGATGGCGTTATCCTGGCTGTCTTCGCGATAGCCATAGCCATCCAGAATTACCAGTACCATAGGTTTTTTAGAAACCGACATTGCGACAACCTCACACTCAATAGACAAAATAATTGCGTAATTTTACTACAGCTGAATCGATAAAATAGCCCCAGAAGATCAAATAATCGACCAGAGCGGTTCGGGTGGGGGGGCGATTTGTGTTTTTTTTTCCGTAGCGCCCCGCAAAAATGCAATCCAATGCATGCTCTGGCTGTATTTGCGCCAACGCGCAGGTATACTCCTTTCCTGGTTTTTTTAATCACTGAGTCGGGAGTTGTTACCCCCCATGCAAGAAATCATGCAATTTGTTAGCCGCCACCCTGTCTTGAGTATCGCCTGGATTGCGTTACTGGCGGCGGTATTGTTTACCACGTTTAAAAGCCTGACCTCAAAAGTGAAGGTGATTACACGCGGCGAAGCGACACGTCTAATCAATAAAGAAGATGCGGTGATTGTGGATTTACGCCAGCGCGACGACTTCCGCAAAGGTCATATCGCAGGCTCCACGAACCTGCTGCCGAGCGAAATCAAAGCCAACAATTTTGGCGAGCTGGAAAAACACAAAAGTAAGCCTGTTATTGTGGTTGATGGCTCCGGTATGCAATGCCAGGAATCTGCAACTGTGCTGATTAAAGCCGGTTTCGAGCAGGTCTCTGTACTGAAAGATGGCGTAGCAGGCTGGAGTGGTGAAAACCTGCCACTGGTGCGCGGCAAGTAATTTACCCGTCGTTTTTCATGTTGCGTGGGTGTTGGCTGCTATTATTCATCCCAATCACTTACTGATGTAAGCTCCTGGGATTCATAATGTTGCCAGCCTGGCTGCAACATGAAACCCATAGGGTAAAAAAAAGACTGGAGAAAAGTTATGGCCAACATCGAGATCTACACCAAAGCAACCTGTCCGTTTTGCCATCGCGCAAAAGCACTGTTGAACAGCAAGGGTGTGAGTTTCCAGGAACTCCCGATTGACGGTGATGCCGTGAAGCGCGAAGAGATGATCAAGCGCAGTGGCCGTACAACGGTTCCGCAGATTTTTATTAATGCACAGCACATTGGTGGTTGTGACGACTTGTATGCGTTGGATGCGCGTGGTGGACTGGATCCCCTGCTGCGTTAAGGCGTACCGAAGTATTTAAAGGACAACACTAAAGGGTTTTCTAAACATGTCAGAACAAAATAACACTGAAATGGCTTTCCAGATCCAACGTATTTATACCAAGGATGTGTCTTTCGAAGCGCCAAATGCACCGCATGTTTTCCAGAAAGATTGGCAGCCAGAGGTTAAACTGGATCTTGATACCGCATCTACCCAACTGGCAGATGATGTGTATGAAGTGGTACTGCGTGTCACCGTAACGGCTTCTCTGGGCGAAGAAACTGCATTCCTGTGCGAAGTTCAGCAGGGCGGTATTTTCTCCATCAGTGGTATTGAAGGGACTCAGATGGCGCATTGTCTGGGTGCATACTGCCCGAACATTCTGTTCCCGTATGCCCGCGAATGCATCACCAGCCTGGTTTCACGCGGTACGTTCCCGCAACTGAACCTTGCGCCGGTCAACTTTGATGCGCTGTTCATGAACTATTTACAGCAGCAGGCTGGCGAAGGTACTGAAGAACATCAGGATGCCTGATGAACCAAAGTAATGCTTCAATGACTGTGATTGGTGCCGGCTCGTACGGCACCGCTCTTGCCATTACCCTGGCAAGAAACGGCCACCAGGTTGTCCTGTGGGGCCACGATCCAAAACATATCGCGACCCTTGAGCACGATCGCTGCAACGTTGCGTTCCTACCTGATGTGCCATTTCCCGAAACGCTGCGCCTGGAAAGTGATTTAGCCACTGCGCTGGCCGCCAGCCGTAATATTCTGGTGGTGGTGCCGAGCCATGTCTTTGGCGAAGTGCTGCGTAACATCAAACCGCTGATGCGTGCTGATGCGCGTCTGGTTTGGGCGACAAAAGGACTGGAAGCAGAAACGGGACGTCTGTTACAGGATGTCGCGCGTGAAGCGCTGGGGGATGAAATTCCGCTGGCCGTTATCTCCGGTCCAACATTTGCTAAAGAACTGGCGGCAGGCATGCCTACGGCGATTTCGCTGGCCTCAACGGACGATACCTTTGCTGATGACCTTCAGCAGTTACTGCACTGCGGCAAAAGCTTCCGCGTCTACAGCAACCCGGATTTTATTGGTGTGCAGCTTGGTGGCGCGGTGAAAAACGTGATTGCGATTGGCGCAGGGATGTCTGACGGTATCGGCTTTGGTGCAAACGCACGCACGGCATTGATCACCCGAGGGCTTACCGAAATGTCGCGGCTTGGTGCGGCACTGGGCGCTGATCCTGCCACCTTTATGGGGATGGCAGGTTTAGGCGATCTGGTGCTGACCTGTACCGACAACCAGTCGCGTAACCGTCGTTTTGGCATGATGCTCGGTCAGGGTATGGATGTGCAGGGCGCGCAGGACAAGATTGGTCAGGTAGTTGAAGGCTACCGTAATACAAAAGAAGTTCGTGAATTGGCGCACCGTTTTGGTGTCGAAATGCCAATAACCGAGGAAATTTATCAAGTATTGTATTGCGGAAAAAACGCGCGCGAGGCAGCATTGACGTTATTAGGTCGTGCACGCAAGGACGAGCTGAGTCGCCACTAGCTGCAAGGAAACTGTTGAATATAACGACCCGACCCGCGAAGAACGGGTCGGTCGTTTTGCTACCTTCTGGAGTACGCAATGCCGTGTGAAGAACTGGATATTGTCTGGAAAAATATTAAAGCGGAAGCCCGGGCACTGGCGGAATGTGAGCCAATGCTGGCCAGTTTTTACCACGCAACCCTGCTCAAGCATGAAAACCTCGGCAGTGCGCTGAGCTATATGCTGGCGAACAAACTTGCTTCTCCGATCATGCCCGCCATTGCGATTCGCGAAGTTGTGGAAGAGGCTTATGCGGCCGATCCTGAAATGATTGCCTCGGCGGCCTGTGATATCCAGGCTGTGCGCACGCGTGACCCGGCAGTCGATAAATATTCCACCCCACTTCTGTACCTGAAAGGCTTCCATGCGCTGCAGGCCTACCGCATCGGCCACTGGCTATGGCATCAGGGGCGCCAGGCATTGGCGATCTTCCTGCAAAATCAGGTCTCTGTTACCTTCCAGGTGGACATCCATCCGGCGGCAAAAATTGGTCGCGGTATTATGCTCGACCACGCTACAGGCATTGTCGTGGGTGAAACTGCGGTAATTGAAAACGACGTATCTATTCTGCAATCCGTCACGCTTGGCGGGACCGGTAAAGCAGGCGGCGACCGTCATCCGAAAATTCGTGAAGGCGTGATGATTGGCGCTGGCGCGAAAATCCTTGGCAATATCGAGGTTGGACGCGGGGCGAAGATTGGCGCAGGCTCTGTTGTGTTGCAACCTGTACCGCCGCACACCACCGCCGCAGGCGTTCCGGCACGGATTGTCGGCAAGCCTGACAGTGATAAACCGTCCATGGATATGGATCAGCATTTCAACGGGATACATCATACTTTTGAGTATGGTGACGGCATCTGATTTCGAGCTATCTTACTTGCCATATTGAACCAGGACTGTGCTCATCATCCTCACGTACTGCGTGTACGCGCAGGTAGACAAGCGCAGTCCGTGTCCAATCTGGCTGCGCCAATAACGCCCGAAATGAATTTCATCAAATTAATGTAGGTCGGATAAGGCATCAGCCGCCATCCGACTAAAATCAACTACGTAATACCGCGCCAGGATACCCCAACTGGCGCCAGGCCTCATACACCACCACCGACACTGCATTTGACAGGTTCATGCTGCGGCTGTCCGGCATCATCGGAATACGAATTTTTTGTCCGGCAGGCAAGGCATCAAGAATGCTGGCTGGAAGACCGCGTGTTTCCGGGCCAAACATCAGGTAATCCCCATCCTGATAGCTTACCGCACTGTGTGCAGGCGTACCTTTGGTCGTCAGGGCGAACAGACGCTGTGGATTTTCTGCGGCAACAAAAGCGGTGTAATCAGGGTGGCGTAGCACGGCGGTAAATTCGTGGTAATCCAGCCCCGCGCGACGCAGCCGCTTGTCATCCCAGGTAAAGCCCATTGGCTCAATGATATGCAGACGAAAACCGGTATTGGCGCAAAGGCGAATGATATTACCGGTGTTTGGCGGGATTTCTGGTTCAAATAATACGATGTTAAGCATACTGCCCCCTTAATAGCGGGGGGCAGAATAGCAGAAATGAGGGGGACTATGCGACGGTCAGAGACTGCGGTTTATAGCGTTGCAGCTTATAAATCGTCGCGGCAGCGGCGACCAGCGCTGGAAGGCTGAGGAACATCAAGATGCTGTCGGCCTGCCATTGCAGGGAGAGCAGTTGGGCGCTCATCATGGTGCCGGCCACGCCACCAAAGCGGCCCACGCCCTGCATCCAGGCAATGCCGGTTGCGCGGCAATGCGTGGGATAGAACGTGGCAGCCAGCGTCTGTAGCCCGGACTGCGCGCCGTTCATGGTAATTCCCATCAGGAAGATCAGTGCGCCGAACAGAACGATGTGGTTATGCTCAAAGCCGAGTGCGAGGGCAAACAGCATCGTCAGCATAAAGCCAAGTGAAACCACTTTGTGTGCTTCCCAGCGATCCATCAACCAGCCGGCCAGCAGGATCCCTGCCGTGCCGCCGAAGGTGAATAGCGATGTCAGCCAGGCGGACTCTGCCAGCGGGTAGCCCATTCCCAGCATCAGCGTTGGCATCCAACTGAGCAATACGTAATAGATTACCAGCCCCATAAAGTAGGTCATCCACAGCATCAGCGTGCCCGGTAACCAGGGCATACTGAATAGCTGCGCTACGCTGCCTTTTTTGACCGCCACCCGATCTTCTTCCAGGTAAAACTGGGTGACCTGCGCCAGGCTCCCCGACATAAAGCGTTGGGCAATGCGTTTGATGTGTGCGATTTCTTTGCCACGGTGAACCAAATACTTCACCGATTCTGGCAGAAACAGTACCAATAACACGGTGAGTGCCAGCGGGGCGATTGCGCCAGCCAGCAGCACGCTGTGCCAGCCGTAACTGGGGATGAGCCAGGAGGAGATAACTCCGCCACCTGCAGCACCAAGAGGGAAGCCGCAGTACATGGTGTTAATGGCCATTGAACGGCAGCGTTTAGGGGCAAATTCTGAGACCAGTGTGATGGCGTTTGGCATTGCTGCACCGAGTCCAAGGCCGGTGAGGAACCGCCAGAACGTTAACATATTTAGCGTCTCTGCATACGCTGTACCCAGACTGGCGAGTCCAAAAAACAGGCAGGAAAAGACCAGTACGCGCTTACGTCCCATACGATCGGAAATTGGCCCGGCCAGCAGTGCGCCAAATGAGAGTCCCAATAGCGCGGCACTCAATACAGGTCCAAGATCTTGTTTCTTGATACCCCAGTCGGCAGAGAGCGTGGGGGCAATGTAGCCCATTGCCGCCGTATCGAAGCCGTCAATGGCTAAAACCAGAAAGCCCAGGACAATAATGACCCAGTGAAACCGTGAAAAACGACTGTCATCTATCGCCTGCTGGATATTCACTTTGCCGGAATAAACCATGTCACCCTCGCCCGTTATGATGGTAGATATACGTGAGAATTATTCTTGTATTAGCGTGTATATACATTTGGCAGGCGAATAAAAAGTTGTCAAATATATTGGTTGTAAATGTTAAGCAATCGTTACTTTTGCATAAAAAATGGTCGGGCTGAAAAACAGGCCGACCATTAAGAGAAGGGGGGTGTATGAGGGTGTGATTATGCAGCATCACCACGAGCAAGCGGAGGCAGTGCGGTGGGCAGGGTGTTGCCCAGTTCCTGAACCAGCGAGTCACGGCTGATTTCGCTAATGGATTTCGCGCCAGTCAGCGTCATTGCCACTTTCATCTCTTTTTCGATCAGGTTCAGCAAATTCGCCACACCAGCCTGTCCGTGTGTCGCCAGCGCGTACAGGTAAGCGCGACCCAACAGAACGGTATCGGCACCCAGCGCAATCATGCGCACCACGTCCAGACCGTTACGAATGCCGCTGTCTGCCAGAATCGCGATATCGCCTTTCACCGCATCGGCAATGGCGGGCAGCGCACGAGCAGAAGACAGTACACCATCCAACTGGCGACCACCGTGGTTAGAAACAACAATGCCATCTGCGCCAAACCTTACGGCGTCACGGGCATCTTCCGGATCGAGGATCCCTTTGATCACCATCGGACCATCCCAGAATTCGCGGATCCACTCGAGGTCATTCCAGGAAATAGACGGATCGAAGTTATTTGCCAGCCAGCCGATGTAATCCTCAAGACCGGTAGGTTTTCCAAGATAAGTCGAAATATTGCCTAAATCATGCGGACGACCGTTCAGACCAACGTCCCATGCCCACTGTGGATGGGTGAGCGCTTGCCAGTAACGGCGCAGCGCCGCATTCGGGCCGCTCATACCGGAATGGGCATCACGGTAGCGGGCGCCAGGCGTGGGCATATCGACAGTAAAGACCAGTGTGGAGCAGCCTGCCGCTTTGGCGCGCTCCAGTGCATTACGCATAAATCCGCGATCGCGAAGGACGTACAGCTGGAACCACATTGGGCGTTTGATGGTCGGGGCGACTTCTTCAATCGGGCAGACGGAAACCGTAGAAAGCGTAAATGGAATACCTTTGGCGTCGGCGGCGGCGGCGGCCTGAACTTCACCCCTACGCGCATACATGCCACACAAACCGACCGGGGCTAATGCCACCGGCATCGACAATTTTTCGTTGAACAGGGTGGTTTCCAGACTAAGGTCGGACATGTTCTTCAGCACGCGCTGACGAAGTGCCACCTCCGATAAGTCTTCCACGTTGCGGCGCAGGGTGTGCTCAGCATATGCGCCGCCATCAATGTAGTGGAACAAGAAGGGGGGCAGAATGCGTTGGGCTGCTGCGCGATAATCGCTGGCTGCTGAAATAATCATGTGTTGTTCTCCCTGCTAATCTCAATAGGGTCACCGGGCAGGCGGGTGATACGCGCCTGGCGGGCCTGGTCTTCATCAAATCGTTTAATCGTGGTGTGGACGAAACTAAGGTGCGCCATCATGGCCTTCCGTGCGCCGTCGGCATCCCCGGCAACGATGGCATCCAGTACGGCCTGATGTTGCTCCGTCAACTGTGAAAAGACGGGCGGTACCAGATACATACGTTGGCGGCTCTGTTTTACCGAAGACTGCAGGACGTCGAAGAAACCGCGCATAGTTTGTAACAGCACCACGTTGTGCGACGCTTCGGCAATAGCGAGGTGAAAGCGCACGTCTGCCTGCGAGGCGAGATCGGGGTCTTCGCTTTGCGTGGCGTCGAAACAGAGCCGGATTTTCTCTTTGTCGGCGGCAGTGGCACGCATGGCGGCATGCCAGGCGGTGCTGGCTTCGATGGCGTGACGGGCTTCCAGAATATCGAAACTGTAATCGGGATCGTCTGCCATCAGCGTTTTCAGGGGCTGAACGATGTTTTGTTCAGACCAGGCCTCATGCTGCCAGCGGACAAACGTCCCACCGCCGCGGCGGCTGATCAACACGCCTTCGCTCACCAGCTTGGCTAACGCCTCACGCAGCGAGTTGCGTGATACGCCGAGCTGTACGGCCAGTTGGCGCTCAGCGGGCAACTTCATGCCCGCCTCCAGCTGTTGTTCTTCAATCAGCGCCCGCACACGAGATGCAACGTCGTCTGACAGGCGTCTGGGCATCACAATCATGGAATCATCCAGGTTAAGACATAGGCCTGCAGTGTGGTGATCACACCCACCATGCAGGTGAAAATCAGGCTGTGTTTGACGGTGAAGCGGAACAGATCAGATTCTTTGCCAACCAGTCCCACTGCCGCACAGGCGATGGCGATAGACTGCGGAGAGATCATCTTGCCGGTTACGCCGCCAGTGGTATTTGCCGCTACCATCAGTACGTCAGAAACACCGATTTGCTGCGCTGCCGTTGCCTGTAGCGCCGCGAACAAGGCGTTTGACGAGGTATCAGAGCCCGTCAGGAATACCCCCAGCCAGCCGAGGAACGGTGAGAAGAAAGTGAACGCGCTGCCCGTGTGAGCCAGTGCTAACGCCAGCGTTGAAGACAGCCCGGAGTAGTTAGAGATAAATGCAAATGCCAGTACCATCCCGATGGAGTAGATCGGCAGCGCCAGATCTTTCAGCGTGCTGCCAAAGGTCTGCAGAGCGGCAGAAGGTTTCATCTTCAGCCAAACGATAGACAGCAGGGCGGCAAACAGGATGGCGGTGCCGGTCGCTGAGAACCAGTCAAATTTGTACACTGCGGCATAAGCTGTGGCCTCGTGTACTACCGGTGGCATACGAGCAACCAGCTTATCGAGGAACGGAACCGGAATGTTGACGACCCAGTGGTACATCGCGCCGCCAGGTGCAAACAGCGCTTTAAACGGCGGTACGCTCCACAGTGTGACGGTGGCGGTCAGGAACAGGAATGGGGACCAGGCGCGGATGATTTGCCCGGCGGTGTAGCGGGTGCGCGACAGGTCCATATCGACCTGCGAAGCCCCCATATCGCCAAAACGGAAGATGCGTACTGGCTGCCAGCGCTTCAGGAACAGCGTCAGACACACCAGGGAAACCAGAGAAGAGATAATGTCCGGCAGTTCTGGCCCTATAAAGTTAGAGCTGAGGTACTGCGCTATAGCGAATGAACCGCCAGCGACCATCACCGCAGGCCAGGTCTCTTTCACGCCACGCCAGCCATCCATAATCGCCATGATCCAGAACAGGACGATAATCGTCAGGAATGGCAGTTGGCGGCCAACCATCTGACCAATTTCAAAGCTGTCCAGCCCGGTGACCTGACCGGCAACCAGAATAGGAATTCCCATCGCGCCAAACGCTACCGGCGCGGTGTTTACGATCAGGCACAAGCCTGCTGCATACAGTGGGTTAAAACCAAGACCAACCAGCAGTGCGGCGGTTATCGCCACCGGTGCGCCAAAGCCCGCGGCCCCTTCGAGGAATGCCCCAAAGGAGAAACCGACAATCAGCATTTGCAAACGCTGGTCAGGGGTAATTGAGAGAATGGATGAGCGAATGATGTCGAACTGCCCGGTTTTCACCGAGATTTTATAGACAAATACCGCTGCGATGATTATCCAGGCTATCGGCCACAGACCATAGAAGAAGCCGTATACCACGGAGGCCAGGGCGTGATCGACCGGCATCTTATAGAACAACAGGGCAACCGACAGGGCAATCACGACCGTCCATGAAGCCGCAACATAGCCTTTCAGCTTGAGCTTAATCAGCGCGAAGAAAAAGAACAGGATAGGTAGCGATGCTATCAGGCTGGAAAGCCAAATATTGCCAGCCGGGTCGTAGTTTTGTTGCCAGAGATTCATTGCAGGTCTCCTGAGGGCCTTCAACATAATGGAATGAGTCTTTGCTCATCTCTTTGTCACACTATGTGTAAAAGTGGCCCTGCCAATATTGTTGTGTAGGGATAATGACAACGAATGGTTAACCAGATGTTATTTATTGGCAACGGTATTGTAGGCTAATTTTAACGAAATGTGAGGGGGTATTCGGAACTGGTGATAATTGGTAGGGCCAATTGGCGAGGGAAGTACAGGGCCGGGCAAGCGGAACCTGCCCGGCAGGCGATTAGAACTCGCTCTTCGCGAAGCCCGTCATCTCTTTCAGGCCCATTTCACGGCCCAGTTCGGTCATCGGGTGGACAACAATCAGGCCGCGCACGCTTTTCTTCAGCTTACCCATGTCTGCTTGTTCTTTTTTGGTGATGGCGCGGCGGAAGGGGAGTTTAGAGAGCTTTTGTGCTTCTTTGCTCAGCTTCTTACCATGCACTTCACGCAGGCGCGCAATCTCTGCTTCCAGCGTTTCTTTCTCTTTTTCCAGCTCGGCATATTTGTCGGCGGCTTCAACCAGCGAGAGGTCAGCCTGCTGGTGGCGGATAGCGTCCAGACGATCGCTGAGACGTTTAATTTCGTTTTTTTCGACTTCTTTCATAGGATAGCTTCTGATAAAAATAGGATGAATATCCTATAGTATGCGCGCAGAGCGAGATTATTCACAACTAATCGAAGATAAATAATCAAATACCGCAAGTATTACTCCGCTAATGATAATACTAGTGCTTTGATTAATATGGAATTTTAAGCGATAAGATCAGCGATGGTGCTTTTCATTTGCGGGTTCATAGTGAAGCACGTTTTCCTCAATATAATCGCCCACCTGATCCTAAACTTAAATCATCGACCGCGTAGGCCGTACGCGGAGAATACATGGAGGATTGGTCATCATGGCGAAAATAGGTGAGAACGTCTCTATTCTTATTGATAAAACTATCGATTTTATGGCTTCAAGCCAGGCTTTCCGCGAGTATTTGAATAAAACACCGCCGCGAAACGTTGTCCCTTCTGAAGTGCCACAAGAGAATGCCGAGCTGTACCTGCAGCGCCTGGCCTACTATCGACAGCTATACCGGCCACAGCAGGAAGGGAAGTAAAGCGCTCCGCTTTATTTTTGAAAGGCTTTTTTTAAGCTGATTTTAGAAATCAGCTCGGTCAGGGAAAGCACCATCGTGGAGCGTACCATTTGCTGGTAGCGCTGGATTTGCATGGCGTATAAACCCGAGTCTGAGGTATCAAACTGTGGCGGCGGCGGGAGCGCCGTCACGCAGTGCAGCTCACCAAATGGCCCAAGAATTTCGTCATCGGTGAACGCATATTCGTTGCCGTCGTGATTTAACTCTTCACGCAGTGCCATCAACAGTTCCGCATCCTCATACTCCGGACGACTGAGTACACCCAGGCCGTAGATCAGCTTCAGACGCACTGAAAGATCGCCCAGTGGACCATCGCCGTCGAGTAACGGTTCTACGGCATATTTCACCGCATAGTCGTCTTTGCGAAATACCTGAAGCACCAGGATATTCACCGCCTCGGTGAGTAATTCTACGGCGGTGATGAGGAAGCTGCGTACGGTTTTGCCAGCATTCAGACGCTCAAGCACACGATTTTCAAAGGCCTGTGTTTGTTCCATTATTGCCTGCATATCTGACAATCTGTCATGTCGGCGCAGGATGACCTGCGCCGTATTCTGTATCATTTGGTTGCGTTATATGCGTTAACCGCCTCCGCAACCACATCACTATTGGCATCCAGTCCGGACACTTGCGCCAGCGCGGCCTGTGGGCCTTTTTCGTCAATCAGTGCAGCCAGTTCCTGCGCCTGCGGATCTTCTGCACTGCGGTAATGCATCGCAGCGGCGATACCCTGAACCAGATTAACGTGCGGCAGACCATACTCCAGCGTGCCCAGCAGTGGTTTAATCAGACGGTCGCCTGCGCTCAGTTTACGCAGCGGCTGACGGCCCACGCGCTCAACGTCATCTTTCAGGTACGGGTTTTCAAAACGACCGAGGATTTTCTGAATGTATGCCGCATGTTTTGCTGCATCAAAGCCATAGCGTTTGATCAGTACCGCGCCGCTCTCTTCCATTGCACCTTTTACCACTGCGCGGATTTTCTCGTCGAGAATCGCGTCACGGATGGTCTGATGGCCGGTCAATTTTCCGAGGTACGCGGTTATAGCATGCCCGGTGTTCAGCGTGAAGAGTTTACGTTCGACAAATGCCATCAGGTTATCAGTTAATTCCATTCCTGGGATCGTTGGCAACACGCCTTTGAACTGCGTTTTGTCGACAATCCACTCGCTGAAGGTTTCCACGGTCACTTCCAGAGGATCATGGGTTGCAGAAGCTGAAGGGGGAACGATGCGGTCGACGGCGGAATCGACAAAACCAACATGCTCTTCAACCCAGACTTTGTCTTCATCTGCCAGCGCGTTCATAACATGGTCTTTCAGCTGTGTGGTTCCGCGCACCATGTTCTCACAGGCGATGATATTCAGCGGAGTCGCGATGCCCTGCGCCTTGCGTTTAACCAGCCCTTTGGCGATGGCCGGTGCGATGCGCTCAAGCACGACTGGACCGACGGCGGTGGTGACTAAATCTACGTGGGCAATCAGTTCAATGACATCATCGCCGATGCTGCTCACGGCATTGACGCCGGACACGGTATCAACCTGCTCGTTTTCACCGACTACATGAACCTGATAGCTATGACGGGCATTCAGGGCATCGAGCACGACCTGATTTACATCCGCGAACGTCAGTTGTATCCCCGCGTCCGCCAGCAGTTTGCCGATAAAGCCACGACCGATATTACCTGCGCCAAAATGTAATGCTTTCATAGTATTAACCTTCATTAATGTTTTTACCCAAGAGGGCTGGGGTGAGGGACTGCATAGATTTCCCCTCACCCAAACCCTCTCCCTTGCGGGAGAGGAAACCGTAGGCCCGATTAGCGTAGCGCCATCGGGCAACGGGGTTTACTTACGACCCGCCAGCAGCTCCAGAACTTCATCCACGCTGGTGGTTTTTGTCAGACGCTCAATCACCGATTCATCATCCAGGGCGTTGGTCAGGCTGGTGATGACCTGGATATGCTCGTTGTTACGTGCGGCGATACCAATGACCAGACGGGCAATGTCGTCTTCTTCTTCACCGAAGCGTACACCTTCCGGGTACTGGCAGAACACGACACCCGTTTTCAGCACGCGGTCTTTCGCTTCCACCGTACCGTGTGGCACCGCAATGGACTCACCCAGGTAGGTTGGGGTCAGTTTTTCGCGGTCCAGCATGGCTTCGACGTATTCTGGCTCAACATAGCCGCCTTTCACCAGTTGCTCACCGGCAAAGCGAATCGCTTCTTCTTTGTTGGCGGCTTTACGGCCCAGGAAGATATTCTCTGCACCCAGTTTGAACAGGTTGTTATCACCCTCATCAAAGCTGTCTTTCAGGTGATCGCGTACTTTTTCTTCGTTAACGTTGTGGCGCTGTGCAGCGACCAGACGCTCAGTCAGGTTGGTGTAAAGACCGCTGTCGAGGAAGTTGGTTAGCGAAATGTGCTGAGCCTGAGGAACCTGGCGCATCGCACGTTCGGTCAGGTCACGGTGGGTAATGACCAGATCCACATCCGGCGGCAGATTGTTGATTGCGCTGTTGGTAACGGAAATCTGCGACAGACCGGCATCCTGCACTTTCTTACGCAGTACGCCCGCACCCATGGCGCTGGAACCCATACCGGCATCGCAGGCAACGATGATTTTACGCACGTGGCTCAGGTCGTTGGTGACATCGCCAGCAGACAGCGGAGATGCGCCTTTGGATTCTGCTTTCATGTCGTTCATACGACGGGTTGCGGCTTCAATGTCGTCTTCTTCTTTCACTTTGCTGGTTTTCAGCAGAATCGCCGAGACCACAAAGGAGACCGCCATTGCCGCACAAATTGCCGCGATGTTGGCGAAGTAAGCACCCTTAGGCGTCATTGCCAGTACGGCCAGAATAGACCCCGGAGAGGCCGGAGACACCAGGCCGCCGTTGAGGATAGTCAGCGTAAATACGCCAGTCATACCGCCGAGGATAACGGCCAGGATCAGACGCGGGTTCATCAGCACGTATGGGAAGTAAATTTCGTGAATACCACCCAGGAAGTGGATGATAGCCGCACCGCCTGCAGACTGTTTAGCGCTACCGCGACCGAAGAACATGTACGCCAGCAGAACCCCCATACCCGGGCCTGGGTTTGCTTCAATCAGGAAGAAGATGGATTTACCCATCTCATGGGACTGCTGAATGCCCAGCGGTGAGAAAATACCGTGGTTGATGGCGTTGTTGAGGAACAGGATTTTCGCCGGTTCAACGAAGATAGACGCCAGCGGCAGCATGTCGTGGACAACCATGAAGTTAACGCCGGCCGCCAGAATTTTGGACAGGGCTTCAACCAATGGGCCAATACCGAGGAAGGCCAGAATGGCGAGGATCATCCCGATGATGCCGGCGGAGAAGTTATTCACCAGCATCTCAAAGCCGGATTTGATCTTACCGTCTACCCAGCGGTCAAAGTGTTTGATAGCCCAGCCGCCCAGAGGACCGGCGATCATTGCACCGAGGAACATCGGCATATCCGCACCGACGATCACGCCCATGGTGGTGATAGCGCCGACGACACCGCCGCGATCGCCGCCAACCAGCTTACCACCGGTATAACCGATCAACAGCGGCAGCAGATAGGTGATCATCGGGCCGACCAGCTTCGCCAGCGTTTCGTTCGGCAACCACCCTGTCGGAATGAATAATGCGGTGATAATACCCCACGCGATAAACGCGCCGATATTCGGCATCACCATGTTGCTGAGGAATCGACCAAAGCTTTGCACCTTGATCTTAATATCGGATGACATAAAAACACCCCTTCTTATGTTTGCTATCGCGCAGGCTGAAAGCCCGAGGTTTGTTAATGTAGCGGCAGGAGGTAGCCGGACCCTGTAGATACTGCGAAATCTGGCACTGAATCGTTCAACTGTCCAGTCGACGACTTTTAATGTGATCAGTATCACGTAAATATAGGGTTCACGGTATTACTTAATGTGATTTTGATCACAAATTACCGGTATAAAAAAACATCACCACCCGAGAATGGGCTGTAAAAGGCACTTAAATGTGAAGTTGTTCACGTTTTTGCTTTGACTGTTTGTTGGGTATTTGTGATCTACTTCGCAATAAATATTTGTCTGGATTTCTCCTGGTGTGATCTTGCGCGGATTCTGTTTCATCACCCATTTCTTGCCGCTACCTCGCGAGCCGTCAACCTGCAAATTTATACCCTGGTGGTATGGCGGAAATGACGAACTGCAATTATGTTCAAATTACCAGCCATGACTCCTTTCGGCTGCCTGCAATTGAAAGCTCTGATTAGCGTGAATACGAGGCGGGTATGTTTCTAAACTATTTCGCGTTAGGTGTGCTGATCTTCGTTTTTCTGGTTCTGTTTTACGGAATCATCGCCATCCATGATATTCCCTATAACATGGCTAAGAAGCGTAACCATCCCCATGCCGATGCCATCCATACGGCGGGTTGGGTGAGTCTTTTTACACTGCATGTTATCTGGCCGTTCCTGTGGATCTGGGCCACGCTCTATCAGCCAGAACGAGGCTGGGGGATGCAGTCACACATTACGCCGACCGGGAAGGAACCTGACCCTGAAATTGCCGCGCTGGCTACGCGTATCACCCAGTTGGAAAAAAGACTGGATGGGGAGAAAAAAGACGATAACTCCACCTTTCCGGAGATTTGATCATGGATTTGTTGATTGTCCTGACTTACGTGGCATTTGCCTGGGCCATCTTTAAAATATTCCGTATTCCGGTAAACCAATGGACGCTTGCCACCGCCGCGTTAGGTGGGGTGTTTATTGTGGCGGGACTCATCTTATTAATGAACTATAACCACCCGTATACCTTTACGGCGCAAAAGGCGGTTATTTCAATTCCTGTAACCCCGCAGGTCACGGGAATTGTGAGTGAGGTGACAGATAAAAATAATCAGCTGATTAATAAAGGCGAGGTGTTATTTAAACTCGATCCCGTGCGTTATCAGGCGCGAGTGGACCGACTGCAGGCCGACCTGGTGACCGCCACGCACAATATCGACAATCTGAAAGCCCAACTTTCTGAAGCCGTCGCTAATACCACCCGCGTTTCCGCTGAACGCGACCGCCTGTATAAAGATTATCAACGCTATTTGAAGGGTAGCCAGGCGAAGGTTAATCCATTTTCTGAAAGCGATATCGACAACGCCCGGCAGAACTATCTGGCACAGGATGCGCTGGTAAAAGGCTCTGTTGCCGAACAGACGCAGATTCAGAGTCAGTTAGACAGTATGGTCAACGGGGAGCAATCTCAGGTCGCGTCTCTGCGCGCTCAGCTCGCTGAAGCCAAATACAATCTTGAGCAGACTATCGTCCGTGCCCCCAGCAACGGCTATGTTACGCAGGTGCTTATTCGGCCCGGGACCTACGCCGCCGCGCTGCCTCTACGCCCGGTGATGGTGTTTATTCCTGAACAAAAACGGCAAATCGTGGCGCAATTCCGCCAGAACTCGCTGCTGCGTCTTAAACCGGGTGATGAAGCGGAAGTCGTCTTCAACGCGCTGCCAGGCCAGGTATTCCCCGGCAAGCTCACCAGCATTCTGCCGGTTGTGCCAGGCGGTTCTTATCAGGCTCAGGGAGCGTTGCAGTCCCTGACGGTGGTGCCAGGTACCGATGGCGTGCTGGCCACGATTGAGCTGGCTCCCAATGCTGATGTGGATGCACTACCGGACGGTATCTATGCCCAGGTGGCGGTCTATTCCGACCATTTCGCTCACGTGTCAGTGATGCGTAAAGTGCTGCTGCGTATGACCAGTTGGATGCATTATCTTTATTTGGATCATTGAGACCGTCATCACCTGCCATTTGTCGTGGCCTGAGCCATACTAAGCGGTGTCCAGACATTCGTTGGACACCGCTTTTTTGTTGGCAAAAAGGACACGGCATGAAACTCATTGGCAGCTATACCAGCCCTTTTGTGCGTAAAATTTCTATTCTGTTGCTGGAAAAGGGCATCACCTTCGAATTCGTTAATGAACTCCCCTATAACGCGGAAAACGGCGTGGCGCGATATAACCCGTTAGGCAAAGTGCCCGCGCTGGTCACTGATGAGGGAGAGTACTGGTTTGATTCACCGATCATTGCTGAATATATAGAGCTGTTGGATATTGCACCCGCTATGCTTCCGCGTGAGCCGCTGGCAGCGCTGAAAGTACGGCAACTGGAAGCACTGGCGGACGGTATTATGGATGCCGGGTTGGTGTCGGTACGTGAGCAGGCGCGCCCCGCTGCGCAGCAGTCAGAAACTGAATTGCTACGCCAGCGCGAAAAAATTACCCGCAGCCTGGATGTGCTGGAAGGTTATCTGGCGGACGGTACGCTGAAAACGGATACGGTTAATCTGGCAACGATTGCGATTGCCTGTGCTGTGGGCTATCTCAATTTTCGTCGGGTTGCACCTGGCTGGTGTGTTGACCGACCACGTCTGGTCAAACTGGTGGAAACACTCTTTCAACGAGAAAGCTTCGCCCGCACAGAACCGCCAAAGGCTTGATGCGTATTATGTCCGCCTGAGTAAAGTCACGGTACAATCCCCTGCATATCGATATCCCTCTCCACGGTGGAGGGGGCCACCAACAGCCAGGCCCTTTCATGACAACCGACATGCGTTCACTCTACAGCCAGCTTCCTGCTATCGATCGTTTACTGCGCGATAGCGCCTTCCAGGTTTTACGTGAGTCCCACGGTCATACCCGCGTGGTGGACCTGCTGCGTCATATGCTCGATGAAGCCAGAGAGGCGATTCGCGACACGCAGGCGCTTCCAGCATGGGGGGAAGACTGGGCGCAAGAGGCTAGCGCCCGGCTAGAGCGAGAATCACAAAGTGCACT
Source organism: Citrobacter sp. Cu233 (assembly GCF_030332225.1). Lineage (GTDB taxonomy): Bacteria > Pseudomonadota > Gammaproteobacteria > Enterobacterales > Enterobacteriaceae > Citrobacter. The sequence continues at coordinate 243,745 of NZ_JAOWIF010000035.1, read as the reverse complement.
GCGTCCGGTTATTAATCTGACGGGGACTGTGCTGCATACCAATCTTGGGCGTGCATCACAAGCTGAGGAGGCGATTGCTGCGGTGGTGCAGGCGATGCGTACGCCGGTGACGCTGGAATACAGCCTGACTGATGCCGGGCGTGGACATCGCGACCGGGCGCTGGCGGATTTACTCTGCCGCCTGACCGGCGCGGAGGATGCCTGTATCGTCAATAATAATGCTGCTGCGGTTCTGCTGATGCTGGCGGCCACCGCGGCGGGCAAAGACGTGGTGGTATCACGCGGCGAGCTGGTCGAAATTGGCGGCGCGTTTCGTATTCCCGACGTGATGTCTCAGGCTGGATGTATCCTGCGCGAGGTTGGCACCACCAACCGTACCCATGCCAGTGATTATCGCCAGGCGGTTAATGAAAATACGGGCCTGCTGATGAAGGTACATACCAGTAATTACAGCATTGAAGGCTTTACGAAAGCGGTGGATGAAACTGAGTTGGCCGCTATTGGTCAGGAGCTGGATGTGCCGGTAGTGGCGGATCTGGGTAGCGGCTCGCTGGTCGATCTCAGTCAGTATGGTTTGCCGCAGGAGCCGATGCCGCAGCAGCTCATTGCCGCCGGTGTGAGCCTGGTGAGTTTCTCTGGTGACAAGCTGTTGGGCGGGCCGCAGGCTGGCATTATTGTGGGTAAAAAAGAGATGATCGCCCGCTTACAACGACACCCACTGAAACGTGCATTACGGGCTGATAAAATGACGTTGGCAGCGCTGGAAGCCACGCTGCGGCTCTATCTGCACCCAGAAGCGCTGGCGGAGAAATTGCCAACACTACGCCAGCTCACCCGCACGAAAGAGGCGATCCACGAGCAGGCACTACGATTACAAGCACAACTGACAGAACATTATGGTGCCGAGTTTGCGTTGAATGTCATGCCTTGCCTGTCGCAGATTGGCAGCGGCTCGTTACCGGTTGATAGGCTGCCGAGCGCGGCATTAACCTTTGCCCCGCATGACGGGCGTGGAAGCCGCCTCGAAGCGCTGGCCGCCCGCTGGCGTCTGCTGCCCGTGCCGGTCATTGGGCGAATTTATGATGGTCGCTTGTGGCTGGATCTGCGCTGCCTTGAAGACGAGACCCGGTTTATGGAGATGATGCTGAAATGATTATTGCAACCGCCGGACACGTTGACCACGGAAAAACAACGTTATTACAGGCGATTACCGGCGTGAATGCCGACCGACTGCCGGAAGAAAAAAAGCGCGGCATGACTATCGACCTCGGCTATGCCTACTGGCCGCAGCCGGATGGGCGGGTACTGGGATTTATCGATGTCCCTGGCCACGAAAAGTTTCTGTCCAACATGCTGGCGGGTGTCGGTGGTATCGACCACGCGCTGCTGGTGGTGGCCTGTGATGATGGCGTGATGGCGCAAACGCGTGAACACTTGCAAATCCTGCAACTGACAGGCAACCCACAGCTTACCGTGGCGCTGACCAAAGCCGATCGCGTCGATGAAGCACGCATTGACGAAGTACGTGCTGAAGTGCAAACCACGCTGGGTAACTATGGTTTTGCCGATGCGATACTGTTCGTGACGGCCGCCAGTGAAGGCCGTGGTATCGAAGCGCTGCGTGACCATTTGCTACAGTTGACGCCGCGTGAGCTGGCCCGCGATCACACCTTCCGCCTGGCCATTGACCGCGCTTTCACGGTAAAAGGCGCAGGTCTGGTCGTCACGGGAACGGCGCTCAGCGGAGAAGTGAACGTCGGGGATGCGTTGTGGCTGACCGGGGTTAACAAACCGATGCGCGTACGTAGCCTGCATGCGCAAAATCAGCCGACCGAACATGCTCACGCCGGACAGCGAATTGCGCTGAACATTGCCGGTGATGCGGAAAAAGAAGAGATTAACCGTGGTGACTGGTTGCTTGCTGATGCGCCGCCGGAGGCCTTTTCACGCGTCATTGTCTCTTTAGAACACTCGGCCCCCCTGATGCAGTGGCAGCCGCTACATATCCACCACGCAGCCAGCCATGTGACCGGTCGCATCTCATTGCTCGAAGGGACGCTGGCGGAACTGGTGTTTGATACACCGCTGTGGCTGGCTGATAACGACAGGCTGGTGCTGCGTGATATTTCTGCCCGTACGACGCTGGCAGGCGCACGTGTTGTGACACTGAATCCACCGCGTCGTGGGAAGCGTAAGCCGGAGTATTTACAGTGGCTGTCGGCGCTGGAAAGTGCACAGAATAATGGTGAAGCGCTGGCATTGCATTTGACGCGCGGCGCGGTGAACATTCCCGATTTCGCGTGGGCACGCCAGCTCAATGGTGACGGCATGCGTCCGTTGATTGAGCAACATGGATTTATTCGCGCCGGGTATAGTCTGTTGAATGCGCCCGTTGCTGCACGCTGGCAACGTAAGATTCTGGATACGCTGGCGACCTACCATGAGCAACATCGTGATGAGCCAGGGCCTGGACGTGAACGCCTGCGTCGTATGGCCCTGCCGATGGAAGATGAAGCGCTGGTCCTGCTGCTGATTGAAAAGATGCGCGATAGCGGTGCTATTCATAGCCATCATGGCTGGTTACATTTGCCAGATCATAAGGCCGGTTTCAGCGATGAGCAGCGGGCTATCTGGCAAAAAGTAGAACCTCTGTTTGGTGATGAGCCGTGGTGGGTGCGAGATCTGGCGAAAACCACGGCTACGGACGAGCAGGCGATGCGTCTGGCGCTACGGCAGGCGGCGCAGCAAGGCATTATTACGGCGATCGTCAAAGATCGCTACTACCGTAACGATCGGATTGTGGCCTTTGCGAATCTGATCCGCGAACTGGATCAGGAAAGAGGGTCGACCTGCGCTGCCGATTTTCGCGACAGACTCAATGTCGGACGCAAACTGGCTATCCAGATTCTGGAATATTTTGACCGTATCGGCTTTACTCGTCGTCGGGGAAATGATCATTTATTACGCGATGCATTATTGTTCCCTGAAAAGTAACGAAATAATTAATTCGGGAATAAGATGAATTAATACAAAATAAACATTGATTTAAATAAGCACATTAGGTTACGAACACTAATGTGCTTTTTAATTTCTGATGCTATTAAAATAACAACCACGATCATATTTTGTTGGGATTATCACTCGTATGCTTCCTGGCTCTTTTGAGTAATTAAGGATCGTACAATGGCAGAATATGGATTTCGTCGTACGTTAATTGCCACGGATGCCATGCTGGCGAAACTCGGTATGGCGAGTGAAATTCAAAAAGCGCTGCAGGAACGGCATCTGAAATGACCCGTTTTGGCATCATTACCGACGAAGTACGCCACATCAAAATGGCGATTGTGGATAAGCATGTTACGCCGCGGCAATCCGCAAACTGGCCCAGAAAGTGAAAATTCCGGCAGGTTTGCGTGAGCTGAACGTTAAGGAAGAAGACTTTGCTGTGCTGGCGACCAATGCCCTGAAAGATGCCTGTGGCTTTACTAACCCGATCCAGGCGACCCATGAGGACATCATGGCGATCTACCGCGCAGCAATGTAATTCGTGATATCTGTCGTAAAGCCGTAAAAGGCTGGCGAATAATTCGCCAGTCCCGTCTACCTTTGTAATACCCCTACAGCAAGGAGACGGTCATGACCAATAACCCCCCTTCAACGCGTATTTATCCCGGCGAGTATGGTTACCCCCTGAAGTTAAAGGCGCGATACGATAACTTTATCGGCGGCGACTGGGTCGCACCGGTGGACGGTGAGTATTACCAGAATCTGACGCCAGTCACCGGGCAATTACTGTGCGAAGTGGCCTCTTCCGGCAAAAAGGATATCGACCTGGCACTGGATGCTGCGCATAAAGTTAAAGAGCAGTGGGCACATACCTCGGTGCAGGACAGGGCGGCGATTCTGTTCAAAATTGCCGACCGTATGGAGCAAAACCTGGAGCTGTTGGCCACCGCAGAAACCTGGGATAACGGCAAACCGATTCGCGAAACCAGCGCCGCTGACGTGCCGCTGGCCATTGACCATTTCCGCTACTTCGCTTCCTGTATTCGCGCACAGGAAGGGGGAATCAGTGAAGTTGATAGCGACACTGTGGCGTATCACTTCCACGAACCTCTTGGCGTGGTAGGGCAAATTATTCCGTGGAACTTCCCACTGCTGATGGCGAGTTGGAAGATGGCGCCTGCGCTGGCGGCGGGGAACTGCGTAGTACTCAAACCTGCGCGTCTGACGCCGCTGTCGGTCCTGCTGCTGATGGAAGTCATCGGTGATTTGCTCCCGCCGGGCGTGGTGAACGTGGTCAACGGTGCGGGTGGGGAAATCGGGGAGTATCTGGCAACGTCAAAACGCATTGCGAAAGTGGCGTTTACCGGTTCGACGGAAGTCGGGCAGCAGATCATGCAGTACGCAACGCAAAACATCATCCCGGTCACGCTGGAACTGGGCGGTAAGTCGCCAAATATCTTCTTTGCTGATGTGATGGATGAAGAAGATGCGTTCTTCGACAAGGCGCTGGAAGGCTTCGCGTTATTTGCATTTAACCAGGGTGAGGTATGTACCTGCCCAAGCCGCGCACTGGTACAGGAATCTATTTACGAACGTTTCATGGAAAGAGCGATTCGTCGCGTAGAGAGTATCCGCAGCGGCAACCCGCTAGACAGCATCACACAAATGGGGGCGCAGGTTTCCCATGGTCAACTGGAAACCATTCTGAATTACATCGATATTGGTAAGAAAGAAGGGGCGGATGTTCTGACCGGTGGACGGCGTAAGCAGCTGGAGGGTGAGCTAAAAGAAGGCTACTACCTCGAACCTACCATTCTGTTCGGTAAGAACAACATGCGTGTTTTTCAGGAGGAGATCTTTGGCCCGGTACTGGCGGTCACTACCTTTAAAACCATGGATGAGGCGCTGGAAATCGCCAATGACACGCAATATGGGCTAGGCGCCGGCGTCTGGAGTCGCAACGGTAATTTAGCATACAAGATGGGACGCGGTATTCAGGCAGGCCGTGTCTGGACCAACTGTTACCACGCTTACCCGGCCCATGCCGCGTTCGGCGGCTATAAGCAGTCGGGCATCGGGCGCGAGACACACAAAATGATGCTCGAGCATTATCAGCAAACCAAGTGCCTGTTGGTGAGCTACTCGGATAAACCGCTGGGACTGTTTTAATCTCATGTCATATCATTGCCCGGTATCGCATAGCGAGCCGGGCCTTCCGCATTTCTGCAGGTATATATAAACTCATATATCGTTATATAAATAAGACCATTGCATGCGATCTGGTCATGCCACTAGTATTATCAACTCTATTGTTGAAAACAATCAGCATCCGAAATTATTAATTTTAAATCTCTGAGGCAAATATGTTTCTTGATTATTTTGCACTAGGAGTGCTTATCTTTGTATTCCTGGTTATTTTTTATGGGGTTATTATTTTGCATGATATCCCTTATTTAATCGCAAAAAAACGTAACCATCCACATGCCGATGCAATACATGTTGCTGGCTGGGTAAGTTTGTTTACATTGCATGTGATTTGGCCTTTTTTATGGATCTGGGCAACGCTTTATCGCCCGGAGCGTGGGTGGGGCATGCAAAGTCAGAGTGTTGACTCTTCCCTGACCCAGCTTCAGGCGCGGGTAGCAGATTTGGAAAAGAAACTGGGTGAGGCGACCCCCTCTCCGGCGGAGTAATATCGATGGATTTACTGATCGTTTTGACCTATGTGGCTTGCGCATGGTCGGTATTTAAAATTTTTAAAATCCCTGTCAATAAATGGACCGTACCTACCGCGGCATTGGGTGGCATATTTATTGTGTGTGGTCTTATATTACTGATGAATTATAACCACCCTTATACATTTAAAGCACAAAAGGCGGTAATTTCTATTCCCGTCGTGCCGCAAGTAACAGGAGTGGTAACGGAAGTCACGGATAAGAAGAACACGTTGATTAAAAAAGGCGAAGTTCTGTTTAAACTGAATCCGGGGCGTTATCAGGCGCGGGTTGACCGCCTGAAAGCCGACATTGTCACGGCACAGCATAAAGAGCAGGCTCTTGCTGCGCAGCTGGATGAAATGGCTGCAAATACGCAGCGGGCGAAAGCCACACGTGACAAGCTGGCGAAAGATTACCAACGCTATGCGCAGGGGAGTCAGGCGAAGGTGAATCCTTTCTCTGAACGCGATATTGATGCGGCGCGGCAAAACTATCTGGCGCAGGAAGCGTCGGTAAAATCCTCGATTGCCGAACAACAGCAAATACAGAGTCAGTTAGACAGCCTGGTGTTGGGTGAAAATTCGCAAATTGCCAGCCTGAAAGCACAGCTGGCTGAAGCGGAGTTTAATCTTGACCAAACCGTGGTTCGCGCACCCAGTGATGGTTACGTTACACAGGTGCTGATGCGGCCAGGAACCTATGCCGCTGCACTGCCGATGCGCCCGGTAATGGTGTTTATCCCGGATCAAAAACGGCAAATTATCGCCCAGTTCCGCCAAAATTCTTTGCTGCGACTGGAACCCGGCGATGAAGCTGAAGTGGTGTTTAATGCACTGCCGGGTAAAGTGTTTAGCGGTAAGCTGGCGGCTATTAGCCCAGCCGTTCCGGGAGGGACATATCAGTCGAATGGGGCGCTGCAATCTTTGAATTCTACGCCTGGTTCAGAAGGGGTGATTGCCACAATCGAATTGAATGAGAATGTGGATTTGAATGCGCTGCCTGATGGTATTTACGCCCAGGTCGCGGTCTACTCAGACCATTTTGCCCATGTCTCAGTGATGCGCAAAGTCCTGCTGCGTATGACCAGTTGGGTGCATTACCTGTATCTCGACCACTAAACGTCGGCTATTGGCTTACCTTTCTCGCTTACTCAGGCGACTGTTGCTGCGCCTGAGTAAGCTGCAGGCGTATCTCATTTAACATCTCATCAAGAATAAACTGTACTCGCCAGGGCTGATATTCGCGTTTGCGGAAAATGGCCACAAGATCCAGCCACCACTCATGCTGTTCAGAGAAGCACGGAACCAACATTCCGGCTTGGGTATCCTTTTGCACGCTTTTATTTGGCGCAAAAACAATGCCTAAATGGTTACGTGCCAATGCCAGTGCCGACTGCGTATTGTCGCAGACGTAATTCCCCGTTACACGATAGTCCTGTAATTCTTTACCTTTGCCTGAGGTGAATCGCCAGATATTCGCGTCATCAATCATCATTGAATCAATAAGAATACAGGAATGACCCTCCAGTTCCTCAGGACTACTGATAGGATGTTTATTGAGATATTCCTGACTGGCAAAAGCAGAAACCGCATATTTAGTAATGAAACTGGCAACCAATGACTCATCTTTAGGTTGTGTATAGGTAATTAAAATATCACAGTCGTCAGGGAAATCGACGCCTTCATAAAATGCTTTACGCTCCAGATTATATGTTTTTAGCGAAAGACTAATACCGCCAATATTCTGGATTTTTGCAATAACATGTTGCGATAAGTATGTCACTATTCCTGTCGGTGCATATACTGTTACGCGACCACGCTTTTCATGCTTATAATCCGCAATGAAATTGTTTAACTGATCGGTTCTATCCAGCATGTCATTAATGTAGGGCAGTAGTGCTGTCCCAAACGGTGTCAGGGTAAGCTGTCGGGTGGTTCTGTCGAAGACTTTTAACCCAACTTTTGATTCAAAATCAGCAAGATATTTGCTGACGTTGGCCTGTGCGATGCCGAGAACGGTGGCAGCGTGACTGATGTTTTCACTGGCAGCAATGACTGAAATGATCTTCAGCTCCCGGTGTTTGAGTTGTAATTTGTTCATCGCCAAACCCAATATATATATGTTTGTATATATTACTATATAAATATGGATGTTGCACCGACGAAATTGTAAGCATTATTATGCACGCGCTTTGTAGCTTATTTTAAAATGGAATGTTGGCATGTTAATTAAACGCAATATTGTGGCGCTATTTGCCTTTTCTTTTATGGCGAGTGCGACAGCCGCAGAATTTTCTATTGGCGGTGGCGCTGTATATAATGAATCGCCTTATCGTGGATATAATGATAATGTTCACGCAGTACCGCTTGTCAGTTATGAAAGTGAATCATTTTATTTTAGGCAAACAACGTTAGGCTATATTCTGTCGAAGAGTAAAAGTAATGAATTTAGTCTTACTGCTTCGTGGATGCCGCTGGAGTTTGACCCTGCCGATAACGACGATCATGCAATGAAGCAGTTGGACAAACGAGACAGTACCGCGATGGCCGGTGCTGCATGGTATCACCATGAGAAATGGGGCAGCGTAAAAGTCTCCGCGGCGGCGGATGTTCTGGACAACAGCAATGGTTGGGTAGGGGAAGTGTCTCTGTTCCGCCAAATGCCGATGGGTAAGCTGACACTGACTCCGGCTGTTGGTGTTCTTTATTATGACGAAAATTTCAACGAATATTACTACGGTATATCTGGCAATGAATCCCGCCGTAGCGGGTTATCAAGTTATTCCCCGGGCGATAGCTGGACGCCCTATGTCGGGTTGTCGGCTAAATACGCGTTAACCACTAATCTGACGTTACTGGCAAGCGCCAACTATAGCGTGCTACCGGATGATATTAAGAATAGCCCAATGGTCGATCGCGACGACAGCTTCACTTTCCTGTCAGGGGTGAGCTGGCGCTTCTGATCCTCACCCGTTTGTCCTCATGGAAGAGGGCGATTTTTTCGTGATACGTTGACGGATGGCGCTAACTGTCGCCATCCGTCATAGCATTACAGCCATATGATTGCTGTGTGGTGTCAGCTTTGCCCGTAATACGCATTCGCGCCGTGCGAATGGACTAATATCGCCGGGATCTGCATTTTCATCGCTGTTGGGCAGAAGGCGCTGTCGTCACTGAATATTATCCCTGTCGCCGCGCCGCACCTTGAAGCGCTGAATATTGCCACCGGTGAAACGATCAACTTTTCCAGTCGCGAAGATGACCACGCGATTCTGATTTATAAGCTGGAACCCACCACCGGTATGCTGCGGACCCGCGCCTATATTGGTCAGCATATGCCGTTGTATTGCTCTGCGATGGGCAAAATTTATATGGCGTTTGGTCATCCGGAGTATGTGGCCTCTTACTGGGAGAGCCACCAGGAGCTTATCCAGCCACTGACCCGCAATACCATTACTGGTTTACCGGCGATGTACGATGAGCTGGCGCAGATCCGTGAAAGCAGCATGGCAATGGACCGGGAAGAGAATGAGCTGGGCGTGTCCTGCATTGCGGTGCCGGTGTTTGATATTCATGGCCGCGTGCCGTACTCAGTTTCAATTTCACTCTCCACTTCTCGCCTGAAGCAGGTTGGGGAGAAGAATTTACTCGAGCCGCTGCGGGAGACCGCTCAGGCAATTTCGAATGAACTGGGCTTTACCGTTCGCGATTAGGCGAAACGCCAGAGTTGATCACATACCTGACAAAATTTAACCGTTTCCCCTGTCCGATCAAAGCGACAGGGACAGCCTCTCTGGCACTCTGTGGTTTTTAACGGCGACGGAGAAGGCAATGAACGGGTTTATTATGGCGGATGCGGCGAAATGTATTGGATGTCGTACCTGTGAAGTGGCCTGCGTCGTCGCACATCAGGAAAACCAGGATTGCGCAGCGGTCTCTTCCAGCGCCTTTACCCCGCGCATTCGGGTTATTAAAGACGATGCGTTTACCACGGCGGTTAGCTGTCACCAATGTGAAGATGCACCCTGTGCCAATGTCTGCCCAACCCACGCTATTCGTCGCGAACGTGGACATATCTTCGTTGAACAGGCGCGTTGCATTGGCTGTAAGAGTTGTATGCTGGTCTGCCCGTTTGGGGCGATGAATGTGGTTGCACAGCGCTCGCGGGTGCAGGCGGTTAAGTGTGATTTGTGCTGGCATCGTGAGACGGGCCCGGCGTGTGTAGAAGCCTGCCCAACCAGCGCGTTGCAGTGCATTGATGCTGTTAGTATTCAGCGGCAGCGTCTGCGGTCACAACCGTTGTGAATTAGCCCGACCCGAGCCAGGGTCGGGCTAATTATCAGCCTTCCAGCCAGGCGCGTTCTATCTCTTCAGCCAGAATCTTCACGCCAGCCTCGATTTTTTCCGGTTCCGGTACGTAATTCATCCGCATGCACTGATGCGTATGCGGCCAGGGTTTATCCAGCCCTGGGAAGAAGTAGTCGCCAGGAACCATCAGGACACCGCGTGCTTTCAGACGCTGATATAGCAGCTCGGTGGAAATCGGTAAATCCTTGAACCATAACCACAGGAAAATCGCGCCTTCTGGTTTATGAATCAGGCAGCGATCTTCAGATAAATAGCGGCGAATAATCGCAATCGTCTCCTGAACGCGCTGATAATAAAACGGTTTGATAACCGTCTCCGACAGACGCAGAAGGTCGTTGCGCTTAATCATTTCGCACATGATTGCCGGACCCATTCCGCCAGGCGCAAGGCTGATAATGCCGTTCATATTGGTGATGGCGGTGATGATTTTTTCATTAGCAATAATGATGCCGCAGCGAGAGCCCGGCAGCCCCAGCTTGGAAAGGCTCATGCACAGTACAATATTGGGGTTCCACAGCGGACGCGCTTCGCTAAAAATGATGCCTGGGAATGGGACACCATAGGCGTTATCGATAACCAGCGGAATTCCATGCTGATTGGCCAGCCGGTCCAGCTTCATCAGCTCTTCATCGGTGATCACATTGCCGGTTGGGTTCGTCGGACGTGACACGCAAATCATGCCCGTCTCTTCGCCGATATGCAGGTGTTCAAAGTCAACGTGATACTTAAACTGGCCTTCCGGTAACAGTTCAATGTTTGGTCGCGCTGAAACGAAAAGGTCTTCTTCGAGCCCTGAATCGGCATAACCAATGTATTCCGGTGCCAACGGGAACAACACTTTTCGGGTGGTTCCGTCGGCACGACGTCCGGCGAAGAGGTTGAATAAGTAGAAAAACGCGCTCTGACTGCCATTTGTCAGTGCAATATTTTGTGGTTCGATATCCCAACCCAGCTTCTCACGTAGTAGTTTCGCCAGCTCAGACAGTAGCTCGGTTTTACCTTGTGGACCGTCATAATTACAAAGCGCATCAGTGACTTTGCCGTTTTCCAGCATCTCTGCCAGCAGAGACTGGAAGTAATCCTGCATCTGTGGGATTTGCGCCGGATTACCGCCGCCAAGCATGATGGCGCCTGGGGTGCGTAAGCCGTCGTTGAGGTCCTCCATCAGGCGCGTGATGCCTGAATGGCGGGTAAATTTGTCGCCAAAAAGTGAGAATGTCATAGCAGGTGGTCTGTCGAACTCAGTATTAAAGTGGCTAACCATAGCGCTACCTATGGTGGGGTGCAAATCAGGCTTACAGAGCCGAATTGATGTTTTGTGCTGCAGATTTTTTGCTGGATAGTTTTTTATATTGAATCTGGCTTCCCGTGCTGTTGAGTACGAGAAGCTTGTTGGGATCAGGGGTGGCCGGCCCACACGACCATGACTTTATCGTCGCCGTGTTCGCGGATAAATCCGTATCCCTGCTTTAATGAAAGCGTGGTTTGTTTACCCGCTCCGATGGCGGGATGCCGTGCTCTGAACTGGCTAATGCGCTGCCAGTGCGCGACGCTGGCGGCAGATTTCCCGCTAACGTCCTGCCAGTTCATCTGCGAGCGTGTACCTTGTAACGGGTCTGAGCCGGTTGGGCCGAAGGGGCGTGCCGACTCGTCACCGTAAAAAAGTTGTACCGCGCCAGGGGCCAGCAACAACAGTTCGGCGGCTTTGTCTCCACCTTCACGGAACAGCCGGGTATCGTGTGATGAGAGATAGCTCAGGACGTTAAAATCCTGCAATTTATCCGCCATTTGCTGCCAGGTGAGATCGATATTCGCCAGACAATCGACGGCCCTGGCCGCCTGCTCCTGATAGTCAAAATTGATCATCGCATCGAAACCGTGGCGGTAATAATCGCTTTGCATGACGCCATGTCCCCAGGCCTCGCCGGTCATCCAGAAGGGTTTATCATCCAGCGCTTTGTCTGGATTCGCTTTCTTCCATTCGGCCAACGCTGAGCTGGCCTGCGCTTTTAGCTGTTGCCAGGCCGGAAGCTCGACATGTTTTGCGGTATCGACCCGAAATCCGTCAATGCCGTAGTCACGCACCCACTGGCTGAGCCAGTGAATCAGATAATCTCGTGGTGTATAATCAGGGATGGCTTTGGCGCGGGTATCCGGCTTGTGTTGATAAAAATTCGGCAAACCCGAAGGCGTAGTAGACTCCGTTTTCAGATCGGGCAGGAAAGCCAGCGACATGGTCAGGTCGTCAAAACCCGGATTGTCGTAGTCGCCAATGTCTGTGCGGATCCACTTTTTTCCCCACCACTTTTCCCACGCGGCTTTATCACTGAAGTTGATGTAATCATTAAAGCTGTGCCAGCTCTGCCCGGACACGGGTTTCCAGTCCGTCCAGCGTTCACCGAGCGTTTTTTTCAGTTCCTCACCTGACAAGTACAACGCCCCAAACTGGTACTCCTGCATATCAGCCAGTGTGGCGTAACCGGTATGATTCATGACAACATCGAACAGAATGCGGATGCCGCGTTGATGCGCGCCGTCAACCAGTGCACGCAGGTCGGTCTCGTTACCCATATTGGCGTCGAGCGTGGTCCAGTCCTGGGTGTAGTAACCGTGATAGGCGTAGTGCGGGAAATCGCCTTTAGTGCCACCGCCAACCCAGCCGTGAATCTGCTCAAACGGGGCGCTGATCCACAGGGCGTTTACCCCCAACCGTTGCAGGTAGTCGAGCTTGCTGGCAAGACCGCGTAAATCGCCGCCATGAAAGGTACCAATCTCCTGCATACCGTCATTGCGACGTCCATAGCTGTGATCATTAGTCGGATCGCCGTTTTCAAAGCGGTCTGTCAGTACGAAATACACCGTGGCGTTGTGCCAGTCGAAAGCGGCGGGTGCATTTGTTTCCGCCCGTTCTAACAGTAAAAGTCCATTACTGGCCGCGTCGGGTTGCAGGGTAATGGTTCCGTTTTTCACCGTTGCCGTTTGCTGGCTATAGTAATCGCGTACCACGGTGCCTTCCGGGAATGTCTGGCTCACATCCAGCGTCAGCGGCGAGCCATCCCATTTTGGACACTGGCGGATCTGGGCGGTGACGGCATCAGCCACGTTTTTTACTGACAGCATTAGCGTCGGTGTACCGGAGCGGGTATCGACTTCCAATGTGTAATCGCCGTCTTTAAATAAACGCCACTGCGGCGGTGTGCCTTCACAGGGTTTTAGCGACAGCATCTGATTGAGTTTAATGGCATCTGTAGGCTGCCAGCACTGTTGGTCAAAATTCAGGGTCAAAGGGCGAGTACCCTTCGTCAACGCTGCATGGCTGACAAATTTACCCGTACCTTCCACTTCGAAAGTAGGGAAACCCTGAGAAGTCCATGATGAGGCGATGGCAATGCCGGGCAGTAATACCAGCGCAACGGCGGCAAGTTTCATAATGCTGTCCTTGATGCTGCGATTTACGCCAGTTTGCCAGTGAAATCAGACCGGAAACTCATCCTTAGCGTTGATTCTGCCAGGATGAGAGATGAGGGTGAGCGATCACGCGCAAAAAACGACCTGATTTTGCGATAACCTCCACATTTCCTTCGAATTAACAGCACCCGGAACGGTTTGTACGTGACATAGTTTCAGAATTGGACTATTCCTTTGGGTGCTCTTGACGGCTATTTTTGATATGATTTGAGATTCATCTCTCATTTTTGTGAAAAATATAAGGTGTTGGAATGTTTAAATCCGACCAGGAGACCTAATGATATTGACTCCCATTCGACGATATGGGGCAATGATTCTTATGTTACTCACCATTGCATTTTCGGGTGAGGTGCTGGCAAAGACACACACGGCGACAACGAGTCATAAGCCCCAGGTAATCAAGGCAAGTAATACACAGGTAAGCAGTAAACAAGAGTATTCTCGCAATAGTGCAAAGAGTAGTTCACTTCCTGATTTGCGAAAATACCCTTCCGGAACACCAAGGAAAAAAGCGTTTCTCCGGACGGTTATGCCTTATATTACCAGTCAAAATGCTGCCATTACGGCGGACCGTAACTGGCTGATCTCAAAGCAGTACCAGAATCGCTGGTCACCGACTGAGCGTACGCGTATGAAAGACATCGCGAAACGCTACAAGGTGAGCTGGTCTGGTAACACGCGTAAAATTCCATGGAATACGCTGCTTGAGCGCGTAGACATCATTCCTACCAGTATGGTGGCGACTATGGCTGCGGCTGAAAGCGGTTGGGGCACATCGAAACTGGCGCGTAGCAATAACAACCTGTTTGGCATGAAATGTGTCAAAGGCCGCTGCAACAATGCACCCGGTAAGGTGAAAGGCTACTCACAGTTTGAATCGGTAAAAGAGTCGGTGAATGCCTATGTCATTAACCTGAACACGCACCCGGCATACTCTTCCTTCCGTAAATCGCGCGCGCAGTTGCGTAAAGCCGATCAGGAAGTGACAGCGACCGCGATGATCCATAAGCTGAAGGGGTACTCCACCAAAGGACAGAGTTACAATAACTATCTGTTCGCGATGTACCAGGATAACCAGCGTTTAATCGCCGCGCATATGTAATCCCACAGGCCTGATGGCGCGACGCTTATCGGGCCTGTGAGTCACTCTGTAGGCCGGATAAGGCGAAGCCGCCATCCGGCACCATTCCCCTTACAGCATCACCTCACTGTTCATGTCACGGTACTCTTTTGGCGTCGTGTCGTATTCTTTCTTGAAAACGGAATAGAAATACTGCAACGACGGGTAGCCGCACATTTGTGAAATTTCGTTTATCGCGAGCGTTGTGGAGATCAACAGGCTACGCGCTTTTTCCAGTTTTTCGGCATGAATCACGGCGTGGATGGTCTCCCCGACCTCGTCTTTAAAGCGCTTCTCGAGATTTGAACGTGAAATCCCTACTGCATCCAGCACCTGCTCGACTTTAATGCCTTTACAGGCATGGTTGCGGATAAAGTGCATTGCCTGAATGACAGCGGGATCGGTCAGTGAGCGATAGTCGGTTGAACGACGATTCACGACGCGTACCGGAGGCACCAGAATGCGTTGCAGCGGCAGTTCTTCATTCGCCAGTAAGCGGTGCAGAAGTTTTGCTGCCTGATAGCCCATCTGTCGCGCGCCCTGAGCAACGGATGACAGAGCGACCCGGGACAGGTAACGGGTGAGTTCTTCGTTATCAATCCCAATAACACACAGTTTTTCCGGCACCGGGATATGCAAATGCTCGCAGGCCTGCAGAACATGCCGCGCACGTGCATCGGTCACGGCGATAATACCGGTTTGCGGGGGTAAAGTTTGCAGCCAGTCCGCCAGTCGATTTTGCGCGTGCTGCCAGTATTCCGGCGCGGTTTCGAGACCCTGATACACGACGCCACGGTATTTTTCTTCTGCCACCAACTGGCAAAATGCATACTCTCGTTCTGCGGCCCAGCGCTTGCCGCTGGAGACGGGGAGGCCATAAAACGCAAATCGGTTAATCCCTTTTTCTTTCAGATGCAGAAAAGCGCTTTCCACCAGTGCATGGTTATCAGTCGCAATGTAATGGACGGGTGGATAATCGCTTTCAAGATGGTAGGAACCGCCGACACCGATGATGGGAACATCGACATCGGCAAGTAATTGTGCAATGTCATCATCGTCATAATCAGCAATAACACCGTCGCCTAACCAGTCTTTGATATTATCAATACGGGCACGGAAATCTTCCTCAATGAATATATCCCATTCAGATTGCGATGCTTGTAAATATTCACCTACGCCCTCTACCACCTGGCGGTCATAGGCTTTATTAGCATTAAATAATAGGGTGATGCGGTGTCGTTTATCAAACATAAGAGCCTATCCTGAAAGGTTAACGTGGCCTGTCGATACTACCAAACCGCAGGTGCGACTACTTGATGAAGCGTGACAAATTTCTTATTTGGGTAACACTACGCAAAATTCACACACCACGACCAGGAAGACAATTGTCATTTCTTATCTGCGTATTACGGTTTTTTGTTTATTGATGAAGAGCCGATCGCGATCGCTTTTTTAATTGCTTATTCAGTGTGCATTTTTGGGAGCCAGCGCACATTTGGGTATTCTCTTAATGGCGGTGTGAAATAACGTAATTGAGCAATAAATCAGGAAATTCCAGTATGACTGTATCGCAGTTTACTTGCCGTATTACCTGATTATGGAGCTTATTATGCAAGCTTATTTTGACCAACTCGATCGCGTTCGTTTTGAAGGTACAAAATCCACTAACCCACTCGCATTTCGCCATTACAACCCTGATGAAATCGTGCTGGGCAAGCGTATGGAAGATCATCTGCGCTTTGCCGCCTGCTACTGGCACACTTTCTGTTGGAACGGCGCGGATATGTTCGGTATGGGAGCCTTCGACCGTCCGTGGCAACAGCCGGGTGAAGCATTGGCGCTGGCAAAACGTAAAGCGGATGTGGCTTTTGAGTTTTTCCATAAGCTGAATGTGCCTTACTACTGTTTCCATGATGTTGACGTCTCGCCTGAAGGCGCGTCACTGAAAGAGTATAAAAATAACTTTGCCCAGATGGTGGATGTGCTGGCGGCAAAACAGGAACAGAGCGGCGTGAAACTGCTGTGGGGTACGGCAAACTGCTTTACTAACCCACGTTATGGCGCAGGTGCAGCGACTAACCCGGACCCGGAAGTTTTCAGCTGGGCGGCTACACAGGTCGTGACTGCCATGGATGCCACACATAGATTAGGTGGTGAGAACTACGTTTTGTGGGGCGGCCGTGAAGGTTATGAAACGCTGCTTAATACCGACCTGCGTCAGGAACGTGAGCAGATTGGCCGCTTTATGCAACTGGTGGTCGAGCATAAACACAAAACTGGTTTCCAGGGCACCTTATTGATCGAACCGAAGCCGCAAGAACCCACTAAACACCAGTATGACTACGATGCTGCGACCGTTTACGGATTCCTGAAGCAGTTCGGTCTGGAAAAAGAGATCAAACTGAATATTGAAGCAAACCATGCCACGCTGGCAGGCCATTCGTTCCACCACGAAATCGCTACGGCGATTGCCCTGGGGCTATTTGGTTCCGTCGATGCGAACCGTGGCGACGCACAACTGGGCTGGGATACTGACCAATTCCCGAACAGCGTAGAAGAGAATGCGCTGGTCATGTACGAAATCCTGAAAGCGGGCGGTTTTACCACTGGTGGCCTGAACTTTGATGCCAAAGTCCGTCGTCAGAGTACTGATAAATACGATCTGTTCTATGGTCATATTGGTGCGATGGATACTATGGCGCTGTCGCTGAAAATTGCGGCCCGTATGATTGAGGACGGTGGTCTGGATCAGCGCGTGGCAAAACGTTATGCCGGTTGGAATGGTGAGCTGGGCCAGCAAATTCTGAAAGGTCAGATGACGCTGACGGAAATTGCGCAGTACGCTGAACAACATAACCTGGCTCCGGTGCATCAGAGCGGCCATCAGGAACAGCTGGAAAATCTGGTAACCCATTATTTGTTCGACAAATAACGGACTGCTGAGTACGTCCGTAAGCCCGGATAGCGATTCGCTACCGGGCCTTTCTTTAAGGAACGATACCCTATGTATATCGGGATAGATCTTGGTACATCAGGCGTAAAGGCCATTCTGCTGAACGAGCAGGGCGATGTGGTGGCCTCGTACACGGAGAAACTGACCGTCTCCCGGCCTCATCCATTATGGTCAGAGCAGGATCCTGAACAGTGGTGGCTGGCGACGGATCGTGCTGTAAAAGCGTTGGGTCAACAACATTCTCTCAGCGAGGTAAAGGCGTTAGGTATTGCCGGGCAGATGCACGGCGCGACGCTGCTTGATAAGCAGCAGAAGGTTCTGCGTCCGGCAATCCTGTGGAACGACGGTCGCTGCGCTGAAGAATGCGTGATGCTGGAAAATCAGGTGCCGCAATCTCGTATGATTACCGGCAATCTGATGATGCCTGGCTTTACCGCCCCTAAATTGCTGTGGGTTCAGCGCCATGAACCGGACATTTTCAGCCAGGTTGATAAAGTCCTGCTGCCGAAAGATTACCTGCGTCTGCGTATGACCGGAGAGTTTGCCAGCGATATGTCGGATGCCGCAGGTACGATGTGGCTGGATGTCGCGAAACGTGACTGGAGTGACGTCATGTTGTCTGCGTGTCAACTGACTCGCGCACATATGCCGACCTTGTATGAGGGCAGTGCGATTACCGGAACTCTGTTGCCTGGTGTCGCGCAATCCTGGGGCATGTCAGAGGTTGCGGTCGTTGCGGGTGGTGGCGATAACGCGGCGGGTGCGGTTGGCGTAGGGATGATGAATGCAGGCCAGGCAATGCTGTCATTGGGGACATCCGGCGTCTACTTTGCTGTAAGCGACGGCTTTCTCAGTAAACCAGAAAGTGCGGTACACAGCTTCTGCCACGCGTTGCCTGAACGGTGGCATCTGATGTCAGTGATGCTGAGCGCCGCATCCTGCCTCGACTGGGCGGCAAAATTAACCGGGTTGATAAGCGTACCTGCGCTGATTGATGCCGCACAGCAGGCAAATGAGCAGGCTGAACCGGTCTGGTTCTTGCCCTATCTGTCAGGTGAACGTACGCCGCACAATAACCCGCAGGCGAAAGGCGTCTTTTTTGGCCTGACGCATCAGCATGGGTCGGCAGAACTGGCGCGAGCGGTACTTGAAGGTGTGGGATTTGCTTTAGCTGATGGTATGGATGTGGTACATGCCTGTGGCGTTACACCGGCCAGCATTACGCTCATTGGTGGTGGGGCGCGTAGCGAATACTGGCGGCAGATGTTGTCCGATATCAGCGGGCTGCAGCTGGATTACCGTACCGGCGGAGATGTCGGTCCTGCCCTGGGCGCAGCACGGCTGGCACAAATTGCGATGAATCCACAACAACCACTCTCTGACTTACTGCCTCAACTGGGGCTGGAACAGGCGCATTATCCTGATGCAGAGCATCATGCTCGTTATCAACAACGTCGGGAAACCTTCCGTCGTATCTATCAGCAATTGCTGCCCTTGATGTCCTGATCGTGTTCCCCTCTGATGAGCAGAGGGGATTTCCCACACATATGTTTCCATTGAATCAATAATTCGTGTGCATGAATGTATTCTGAAATTTCAGTGAAATAGCGTTTTTCTGTGTTGTCTTGAGTGGGGTATTCATAATGTATCCGTGGTAGAGGATAAGGAGATCCCAATGAAGACGACGCGGCTATTGCCATGGCTATTGTTTCTTTCCGGCGCACTCATTTACTGCACAGGCCTGGGGTGGTCATGCCCCTTACTCAGCGGAAAAGGTTACTTTTTAGGTGTTCTGATGACCGGATTGTTCGTGATGTACGCTTACCAGCGAGCTGAAAACCGTAATCAGAGTGATGAGCGCTTTGCTTCTGTGTGTCAGATGGTCGCGCTCATAACGGTCGGGTTACTGCTCGTGGGGGTGTGGAATGCCCCGTTAGCCCCCCTCGAAATGGGGCTGTACCCGGCAGCGTTCTGTGTGTGTATATCAGGGCTGATTTTGCTGATGTGCCCAACGGAAGAGGCACATTCTGATAAACTCTAACTTACCAGTCTGCGCGTATCGATGCGCTGTAGCAGCATGGAAAGCAGCAGGCTGCCTGCCAGCGCAACGCTAAAAATCCACAGCATATCCAGCAGAGGCCAGTTCTTAAATTCGATGCCATTCGTGCGCAGTGCATGAATGATCAGCGCGTGGAAACCGTAAATACCTAACGAGTGACGGGAAATAAGCCCCAGTATGGGCAGTGTGCGTGTGCTGAGCGTGTTTTTGACCAGCGTCAGGAGCGATGCAGCAAAGATAAATACTGCCGGGCCACAATAGAGATACCAGGTATCGGCAAAATTACCTCGCCACTGGAGCTCATGCAGCGTCCCGCGGGAAATCACAAACACGGCGACGATACACAACGCTGCGCAGAGCCCGGTGAGTGAGCGCTTTTGTGTCTCCATCATGCCAATTGCCCGGCCCAGCATGCCGTACAGAATGTAGTAGAACGTATCGCCACTGATGTACAGGTTGATGGGTAGCCACTCAAAGCCGCCCAATTTTTGCGATACGGTATTGGGATTGGCAATAACGCCAATCACGACCATCAATGCCAGCAGCATTTTTCCGCTGACATTTTTCACCTGAATCAATGGGGATACCAGGTAGATAACGGTAATAGCGAAGAAAAACCACAGGTGGTAGAACACCGGTTTTTGCAGCAGGTTTTTCAACGATAGCTCAGCGTTGATCGAGGTGAACAGCAGGATGTAGGCCAGTGCCACGGTGCTGTAAAACAGAATGCACAACGCAATGCGGATGAAATGTCGCGGTCTGGCGCTGCGTTCGCCAAAAAAGAGATAGCCCGAGATCATAAAAAACAGCGGGACGCTAACGCGAGAAGCTGAATTTAGCACATTGGCAAGATCCCAGGTTACCGGGCTGACGCTTTGCGCATTGGTGATGTACCAGGTCGTGGTGTGAATCATCACAACCATTAAACAGGCTATCCCGCGTAAGTTATCAATCCAGAAAATCTTGGGCTGCATCAGTTCCTCTGTTTTCATTAAAAAAGTCTGACCGGTATTTGCGAACGTCGCTCACTGGATTAATCCGAGTTATTACGCTAAAGCTTGTGAGGGTCTGGGGAGATTCTCACAATAGGATCTGTTTCCCGACACTAATAATAAGACTGACCAGCAAACCAGGCGGTAATAAAATGATGATGAAGTATTTCTTTCCAGCAATCCTCACGCTGCTGCTGGCGGGGTGTGCCGATCCACAATCGTCAGCACCCGTGCAGAAAGCGCAAAAGGTCAAAATTACTGCCACGCGTTCGCTGGATATGGAGTCATTGTGCAAAAGTGAAGCATCGGAGCTTTATAATACGGGTGCCCAGAAAATTGCTATCACCGGTCTTGAGCAATTCCAGGGTAGCTATGAGATGCGCGGTTCTACCTTCCGTAAAGAGAGTTTTGTCTGCTCATTTGACGCAGACGGGCAGTTTTTGCACCTTTCCATGCGCTAAGTTCCCCCTTTTTCCCGTTTCGTACTGTATATCTTGCAGCCAGCGGGTATACTGATCGCTTCCTTTAAATCCACACGTATCCAGCACGAAATAATATGCAAAAGTTTGATACCAGGACCTTCCAGGGCTTGATCCTGACCTTACAGGATTACTGGGCTCGCCAGGGCTGTACCATCGTTCAACCATTGGACATGGAAGTCGGCGCGGGAACATCTCACCCAATGACCTGCCTGCGTGCACTGGGGCCGGAACCGATGGCGACTGCTTATGTGCAGCCTTCTCGTCGTCCGACCGACGGGCGCTATGGCGAAAACCCGAACCGCTTACAGCACTACTATCAGTTTCAGGTAGTGATTAAGCCGTCACCGGATAATATTCAGGAATTGTACCTGGGTTCTCTGAAAGAGCTGGGTATGGACCCGACCATTCACGATATCCGTTTCGTGGAAGATAACTGGGAGAACCCGACGCTGGGTGCCTGGGGTCTCGGTTGGGAAGTGTGGCTGAACGGCATGGAAGTCACGCAGTTCACCTACTTCCAGCAGGTTGGTGGTCTGGAATGTAAGCCAGTTACCGGGGAAATCACCTACGGTCTGGAACGTCTGGCGATGTACATTCAGGGCGTAGACAGCGTTTATGACCTGGTCTGGAGCGACGGTCCGCTGGGCAAAACAACCTACGGCGACGTGTTCCATCAGAACGAAGTGGAGCAATCCACGTACAACTTTGAATACGCCGATGTGGACTTCCTGTTCACCTGCTTCGAGCAGTACGAGAAAGAAGCCCAGCAGCTGCTGGCGCTGGAAAACCCGCTGCCACTGCCTGCGTATGAACGTATTCTGAAAGCCGCCCATAGCTTCAACCTGCTGGATGCGCGTAAAGCCATCTCCGTCACCGAGCGCCAGCGCTATATCCTGCGCATTCGCACGCTGACCAAAGCAGTGGCAGAAGCTTACTACGCTTCCCGTGAGGCCCTTGGCTTCCCGATGTGCAACAAAGACAAATAAGAGGCGGCCATGTCTGAGAAAACTTTTCTGGTGGAAATCGGCACTGAAGAGCTGCCACCAAAAGCACTGCGCAGCCTGGCTGAGTCCTTTGCTGCGAACTTCACCGCGGAGCTGGATAATGCTGGCCTCGCGCACGGCAATGTTGAGTGGTTTGCTGCTCCGCGTCGTCTGGCGCTGAAAGTCGCTGCTCTGGCGGAATCTCAACCCGATCGTGAAGTTGAGAAGCGCGGACCGGCAATTGCCCAGGCGTTTGATGCTAGCGGTCACCCGAGCAAAGCGGCAGAAGGTTGGGCACGTGGTTGTGGTATCACCGTTGATCAGGCTGAACGTCTGACCACTGATAAAGGTGAGTGGCTGCTGTACCGTGCGCACGTGAAAGGCGAAAGCGCAGAAACGCTGCTGCCGAACATGATTGCGACTTCGCTGGCGAAGCTGCCGATCCCGAAACTGATGCGTTGGGGGGCGTCTGACGTCCATTTCGTGCGTCCGGTTCACACTGTGACTCTGCTGTTGGGCGACAAAGTGATTCCGGCAACGATTCTGGGGATTCAGTCCGATCGGGTGATCCGTGGCCATCGCTTTATGGGCGAGCCTGAATTCACTATTGATACTGCCGATCAGTACCCAGAAATCCTGCGCCAGCGTGGCAAAGTGATCGCGGATTACGCTGAGCGTAAAGCCAAAATCAAAGCCGATGCTGAAGAGGCTGCACGTAAGATCGGCGGTAACGCTGACTTAAGCGAAAGCTTGCTGGAAGAAGTCACCTCGCTGGTGGAATGGCCGGTGGTGCTGACCGCTAAATTCGAAGAGAAATTCCTCGCTGTACCGTCTGAAGCACTGGTTTACACCATGAAGGGTGACCAGAAATACTTCCCGGTGTATGCCAACGACGGCAAACTGCTGCCGAACTTTATCTTCGTTGCCAACATCGAATCGAAAGATCCGCAGCAAATTATCTCTGGTAACGAGAAAGTCGTGCGTCCGCGTCTGGCGGATGCCGAGTTCTTCTTCAATACTGACCGCAAAAAACGTCTGGAAGACAATCTGCCGCGCCTGCAAACCGTGCTGTTCCAACAACAGCTGGGTACGCTGCGTGACAAGACTGACCGTATTCAGGCGCTGGCGGGTTGGATTGCCGAACAGATTGGTGCTGATGTTAACCATGCAACGCGTGCTGGCCTGCTGTCCAAGTGCGACCTGATGACCAACATGGTCTTCGAGTTCACTGACACTCAGGGCGTAATGGGCATGCACTACGCGCGTCATGATGGCGAAGCGGAAGATGTGGCCGTTGCGTTGAACGAGCAGTATCAGCCGCGCTTCGCCGGTGATGACCTGCCGTCTAACCCGGTTGCCTGTGCGGTTGCGATTGCCGATAAGATGGACACCCTGGCGGGTATCTTCGGTATCGGTCAGCATCCGAAAGGTGACAAAGACCCGTTTGCACTGCGTCGTGCCGCGCTGGGTGTGCTGCGTATCATCGTTGAGAAAAACCTGAATCTGGATCTGCAAACGCTGACGGAAGAAGCGGTACGTCTGTATGGCGACAAGCTGACCAACGCCAACGTGGTGGATGACGTTATCGACTTCATGCTGGGACGCTTCCGCGCCTGGTATCAGGATGAAGGCTATACCGTAGATACCATTCAGGCCGTGCTGGCGCGTCGTCCGACTCGTCCGGCTGATTTCGACGCGCGTATGAAGGCAGTCTCGCACTTCCGTACACTGGAAGCCGCTTCTGCACTGGCTGCCGCGAACAAGCGTGTATCGAATATTCTGGCGAAGTCCGAAGAAACGCTGAATGAGCGTGTCAATGCGGCAACGCTGAAAGAGCCAGAAGAAATTGCGCTGGCGATGCAGGTGGTTGTGCTGCGTGACAAGCTGGAGCCTGTCTTTGCCGCGGGGAACTATCAGGAAGCGCTGGTTGAATTAGCTGAGCTGCGTGCGCCGGTCGATGCGTTCTTCGAGAAAGTGATGGTGAACGTAGAGGATAAAGACCTGCGTATTAACCGTCTTTCTATGCTCGAAAAACTGCGCGAGCTGTTCCTGCGCGTTGCGGATATTTCGCTGCTGCAGTAACGGTTCTGAGCTGACTTAGAAAATGCCGGATGGCGGCTCCGCCTTATCCGGCATTTTTTTATGCTGTCAGCGCAGTTGTAATTTTGTCAGGCAGGTCTGGCTATCTTCCATCGTCTTAATGGGATACTTTGCTGTTTTACCGTTGTAGCTTACCGCGATGGTGCCTGTCATATTGCGCGGTAGCCAAACCCCGACGAAGCCATTTTGACCACTTTTCATCTCTTTTTGTACAACCACATCCCCTTTGCTATCCGTCACTTTGACGTTGAATTTTTTCCCAGGCATTTCTCCCTGACAACCGGAAAGGCTGTGGTTGAAGCAAGGGTGCGTTTGCCACTCATAGGGGGCAAACGACAGATAAAACTTATCGCCGAGCGGCATCGTATACACCTGGTCGCCCGAAGACAGTTTCAGCGCGGTACTGGTGACAGAGGCTGAGTAAGGCAGCGGGCGGCTCTGAGGTGATTGGTCAATGGTCTCGACTATTTGCTCGACGGATTTCCCGCTGAGTCCGTGTTCAGCCAGAAAATTGGCTTCCGGTGTTGCCGCGAAGGCGGTACCGGTTGTGAGCAAACTTAAAAATAACAGCCGTGAGGATTTCGACATAGCTTCAATTCCTTGTGAAAATTGTGGAATATAAACTCGCTCACTATAAAGCTTGCCCTTAGGGAAAGGTCAAAGGTGTGATGGGTAAAGTAATGCAAAGACGCGTTCGGGGGAGGGGCGTGGAGAACAAATAAAAAAAATCCCCGCCGTTTGGCAGGGATCCTGAATTCTGAGCTTTTTAAGCTTACAGGCTGGTTACGTTACCAGCTGCCGGGCCTTTAGCGCCGCTTTCGATGGTGAAGGAAACTTTCTGACCTTCGTCCAGGGATTTGTAGCCATCGTTCTGGATAGCAGAGAAGTGTACGAACACGTCTTTAGAGCCATCGTCAGGAGTGATGAAGCCGAAGCCTTTGTCAGCGTTGAACCATTTTACGATACCAGTCATTTTACCGGACATAGTGTATTACCTTTTAAAAAATAAGTGTGCCTTTCGGCGATATGGCGTGCTTTACAGATTTTTTAACAGTAAAGGAAATGCTCACTACGAAGGGTATCAACGATAACTCTTGAAGGGACTTGCCTTACTAAACTGCTGTAATGGTCTGTACGTCAAACCGTTGAGCGCATTAACTCATTTTACGCAGATGGATGCAACTACTATTTTCTTTTTTGTGGATATCAGTAGTGGAGGAACGGCCCTTCTGCAGGACCGCTCTTATATCAAACTTGAAAATAACCTAATCCATCAACTGCTTACTTAATCGTGGGTCTGCCTGAATCAGGCGCATCAACTTCAATTCGGTACTGGATGGCTTCACCCGTTTAGACTCCCATTCATGAACCATCGCAACCGTCACGCCCATCACCCGGGCGAAATCATCTGTTTTTAAACCTGTCCCTCGTCGTAGTTGTTCAAATTCAGCGAAAGGGTTGGTTTTTTGCGTCTGAGTAACTGTCTGCGATACATCTTTAAAAACAATCTGCTCCAGACTGCTTAGCAGTTCAAACATAGGATCTTTGTATTCCATTGAGAACTCCTATAAATCACACAGCGGGATCGTGAATTTCATCGAAGCTCATTAAGCGTAGTCGGAAAAAATGAAGACGAATTTAAGGTATGCGTTGTGGATTCGTTTCAGCGAATCGCGGGTGACAACCTTTAGTTGGCTAACGAACTGATAAAGGTCGGGATCTCCGATCGAACAATTCCAATTGTAAAGATGACTAAAATAGAGCGCCGCTATGTGAATGGAGCATTGTTGAGCAAAACACAGGGCGGCGGAAACCGTTATTTTCCCCAACAAGATTACGCGGAAAGGGTATCTTGCGGGGCTGACCTGGACTATCCTTGTCAACGTCAGGCACGCGGGTGTCGTTGTGCGCATTTTTGGGTGAAAGGAGTATTAAAATGGCGACAGGTAAGTCCTGCTCTCGCTGGTTTGCGCCTGTTTTGGCGCTCTTAATGGTAGTTGGCCTGAGTGGGTGTTTTGATAAAGAAGGCGATCAACGCAAAGCGTTTATCGATTTTCTGCAGAATACTGCAATGCGTAGCGGAGAGCGTTTACCGACGCTTACTGCCGATCAGAAAAAACAGTTTGGCCCGTTTGTGTCCGATTACGCGATTCTTTATGGCTATTCACAGCAGGTTAATCAGGCAATGGACTCCGGTCTGCGCCCGGTGGTTGATAGCGTAAACGCAATCCGTGTTCCTCAGGATTATATGACTCAGCGTGAACCGCTGCGTCAGGCAAATGGCGCGCTGGGCGTGTTAGGACAACAGTTGCAGAATGCGAAGCTACAGGCAGATGCTGCCCATGGCGCGCTGAAGCAGGGTGATGACCTGAAACCTGTCTTTGATCAGGTTTACAGCAAAGTCGTGACCGCACCGGCAGAGGCGTTACAGCCGCTGATCCCAGCCGCGCAAGTTTTCACGCAGCAGTTGGTGCAGGTAGGCGATTTTATCGCGCAGCAGGATACGCAGGTGAGCTTTGTTGCGAACGGCATCCAGTTCCCAACCTCACAACAGGCTAGTCAGTACAATACGCTGATTGGCCCACTGGCGGCTCAGCATCAGGCATTTAATCAGGCATGGACTGCTGCGGTGAATGCCGCGCAGTAATAGTCGTACGGTAAGACACATTAAAGGCCGGGTGAGCACAATGCTACCCGGCCTTTTGTGTTATTTGGCCACTTGCGGATTCACGCAGTTCTTCTCAACGTTTCCCTGCAGTGCGTCAATTAAGTTATCCACAGCACAAGCCGCCATGTTATAGCGTGTTTCATGCGTGGCAGAACCAATATGCGGTAACGCCACCACATTCGGCAGTGACAGCAGCGGTGAGTCTGACGGCAACGGCTCTTGTTCAAACACATCCAGGCCCGCGGCATGAATCTCCCCGCTTTGCAGAGCGGCGATCAGTGCGTTTTCATCCACCACCGGGCCACGCCCGGCGTTAATGAAAATGGCAGAAGACTTCATTTTGGCAAACTGTTCGGTACTGAACAGATGGTGGGTTTCGTCTGTTAACGGCAGAATCAGGCAAACAAAGTCCGATTCCTGCAACAGTGTATCCAGATCGCAGTAGCGCGCGTTGAAACGTTCTTCCGCTTCCTGATGGTGACGACGTGCATTGTAGAGAATCGGCATGCTAAAGCCGAAATGCGCGCGTTGTGCCAGCGCCAGCCCAATGCGTCCCATGCCGACAATGCCCAACGTCTTATGGTGAACATCGGTACCAAACCAGTCGGCCCCGATGCTTTTTGTCCATTCGCCTGCCTTCACGCGTTCAGCGACGTCCACCACGCGTCGCGCCGTACTTAACACCAGCGCCATTACCGTGTCCGCCACTGTTTCTGTCAGCACCGTTGGCGTGTGCATCAGCAGCACCTTACGTGCGTTTAAGGCCTCAACATCGAAATTGTCATAGCCTACGGAAATGGTGGAGGTCGCACGCAGTTTGGGCATTTTCTCCAGCAGGGCGGTATTGACGGCTTCACTGGAGCCCAGCAGGCCTTCCGCGCTGGCAAAGGCTACGGCGTGCTGTGCTACGGTTTCCGAACGCAGGTTAGGCACCTGAGTGACAGTAAAATGCTCTTCCAGGCGATGCAGTAAATCGTCAGGTAACGCTTTATAGAGAATAATGGACGGCTTCATGCGAATCTCCGTAAGTTAAAATTTAAGCGTGGCGTGCGCCAATAGGTAGCTGTTGATTATTAGCAGGCTTAACGATCAAAGTTAGCCATACTGAGACAAAAAGCGCTACCCCCATAAAAATGTATGAGGCGGACGGGCTGCCGGTGGTGCCATTGAGGTAGCCGACAAACCAGGAACCAAAGAATGAGCCTAATGCGCCCATGCTGTTGATCAATGCCATTGCTCCCCCGGCGACGTTGCGCGGCAACATCTCAGGAATAATGGCGAAGAAGGGGCCATAAGGGGCGTACATGGCCGCGCCGGCGATAACCAGCAGTGTGTAAGAAATCCAGAAGTGGTCTGCGCCAACGGCCCAGGAGCCAATAAAGGCGAAAGCGGCAATCAGCAGCAGTGGCCAGACAAACAGCTTACGGTTTTGCAGTTTATCGGAAGCCCATGAAACCAGGATCATCGCAGCCGTTGCGGCCAGATACGGAACGGACGAAAGCCAACCGACCTCTACCATACCCAGGTTGGCACCGCCGCTGCGGATAATTGACGGCAACCACAGGACAAAACCGTAGACGCCAATACTCCAGGCAAAGTACTGCATGCACAGCAGAATAACGTTACGTGAACGGAACGCTTCGCCGTAGTTACGCACGGCTTTGATACCCTGCTGTTCTTTTTCTAACTGGGCCTGCAGCGCGGCTTTTTCGGATTCTGACAACCAGCCTACCTGCGACGGTTTATCTTTTACCAGAACCCACCAGCAGAACGCCCAGATGATGGCCGGAAAACCTTCAATGATGAACATTTCACGCCAGCCCAGCGCCTGAATCAGGTATCCGGACACGACGGACATCCACAGGACGGTGACGGGGTTACCGAGGATCAGGAAGGTATTAGCACGCGAACGCTCGGACTTCGTAAACCAGTTACTGATATAAATCAGCATTGCGGGCATGACCGCGGCTTCAACGACGCCAAGAATAAAGCGAATGGCGGCGAGCATAGGGATGTTGCTGACCATCCCGGTCAGTGACGCGCAGGCGCCCCATAGAATCAGGCAGATAAAAATCAGTTTACGTACGCTGCGGCGTTCGGCGTAGATTGCTCCTGGGATCTGGAAGAAGAAATAGCCGAGAAAAAACAGAGCCCCCAGCAGAGAGGAGATCCCTTTGGTAATACCGAGGTCCTCGTTGATACCGGCTGCGGAAGCGAAGCTGAAGTTTGCGCGGTCGAGATACGCCAGGCTGTACGTGATAAACACGATTGGCATGATGTACCACCAGCGTTTTGCTGCATTGGTTGAGCTATTCATAGACTGCCCTCTGGTTATGCTGTTACGCCGCCTCTGTATGTAGGGTACAGAGTGGGCCGGGGTTTATTCCCCTAATTGTTCACGTGTGGGTAATCCTTCGCTGTCGCCCTGGACCTGAATGGCCAGAGCGCCAATTTTATTGCCCCGGGTCACTGCCTGATACAGCGTTCGGCCTTCCAGCAGTGCGCTGATAACGCCGACGGCAAAGCCATCACCTGCACCGACGGTATCGACCACGTTGTCGACTTTTACCGGCGCGACGCAGCCCTGCTCGCCGCTAGCTGCTTTGTACCAGGCCCCATCAGCCCCGGTTTTCACGATGACGGCCTTCACGCCATGACGCAGATAAAAGTCGGCAATGGCTTCTGGTGTCTGTTGTCCGGTTAAAATCATGCCCTCTTTTAACCCCGGCAGTACCCAGTCAGCCTGGAATGCCAGTCGGTTGAGTTTTTCCACCATCTCGCCTTCGCTTTTCCACAGTACCGGACGCAAATTTGGATCGAACGAAATGGTCCTGCCCAGGGCTTTCATGGTGCGGGCGGTGTGTGCCAGTAGTTCATATGAACTGGCAGACAGCGCAGCCGCAACGCCGCTCAGGTGCAGGTGGCGTGCGCTGGAGAAATACTCATCGTGATAATCCTCAACGCTGAGATGGCTGGCAGCAGAACCTTTGCGGAAATATTCCACTATGGGATCGGTTCCATTTTCGACTTTAGATTTAAGCTGAAAGCCGGTAGCGTAGCGCCCGTCCAGAGTGACTCCCTGCGCATCAATCCCTTCTTTCTCCAGCGACTTAATAATAAAACGGCCAAAACTGTCGTTACCCACGCGGCTTACCCAGCCTACGTTCAGACCCAGGCGAGCAAGGCCGGTTGCCACATTCAGTTCAGCGCCTGCAACGCGTTTAATAAACTGCTCCACGTCCGCCAAATCACCGGTTTGCGTGGCGACAAACATCGCCATCGCTTCACCAATGGTGACAACGTCCAGTGATTTTTTCATGTGTTACTCCTTGCGTAACAGAGCGACGTAGTGACGGGTAACCGCCGTTAAGTCTTGCCCTTCCAGGGGGAATTCAATGCCGCGCGGAACATCTGCGGGCAACGTGTCTAGCAACGCCAGCCAGCGTGGTTCTGCGTGATCAGGCGGCACTGCACGGTAACTGTCACGATGTGGTGTGGCGGCTTTCACATGGATATATCCAACGCTTGAGGCCAACTGCTGTGCAGCCTCTTCCGGAGAATCACCTACCCACAGCCAGTTACCCATATCGAAGGTCAGAGAAATGGGCAGGTTGAATGCCTGACAGGCATCGTTAAAGCGCTTCATTGGTTGCAGGCGTCCACAGGACGTTTGATCGTTTTCGACAACCAGTTCCATTCCGCTGTTGTCCAGCCATTCGCGCAACACGTCGAACTGTTCGCTATGGGCGAAATGGCCGAGGGAAACTTTTAACCACAGTGCTTGCAGGGCTTGCGCTTCCAGGAGTAGTTCCGGAAGGCGAGGATTAAGGTTTCCGTCTTCGGTGAACAGCGGTTCGGGGGCGGAGTAGCATGCCAGCAGGCCGAAAATTTCAATGGCAGAGGCCAGTGTTGGCAGTGTTTTTAGCTCAGCGTCGGTCAGCATCTCGCGGCGGATTTCAACCCCGTCAGCACCGGCTTCGGCAATGATGGGCAGCAGGGCCGTTTGCCCGCCTGCGGCGCGTACCTGGTCGTAACCGTAAGCGGCTGTGACCACCATAATTTTTCTTTTCATGGAAACTCCAAAACTAGCGTTCTTGCTATAACGCTAGATGGAACCGGTTCCAAAGAAAAGCTTGTGATGTTGAATTTATGATCACCATCACGAAGGAAATTTAGCGAGCGGTTGAGCCACGAACGATCAGTTCGCCGGAAAAAACCTGTTCCTGGATTGCGTCTGAGTCGCCATCGATTCGGCGTACTACCTGCTCGACGGCTGTGTAGCCAATCTGCCAGGTGGGTTGTTTTAGCGTGGTGATACCGACGCCAGCCAGCTCGGCCCATTCCAGCTCGTCAAACCCGAGCAGACCGATGTCGCTGCCCCAGTTGAGGCCAATACGCTTTAACGCACGGGCAACCTGCAACGTCAGGGCGCCATTGGCAGAGATAACGGCTTTGCGCATCCCACGATGCTGTTGGTGAAACTGACGCAGTGTGTCATCAAGTTGCGTATTGTCCGTTAGCGGGACTTCCGCATTTTGTGCGATGACACCAGGGTATTGTGCGAGCGTTGCGCGAAAGGCGCTCAGGCGCTCGCGGCGAGTATTCACCATCCCCAGCGGCTCGCTAAGGAACAGAATGGCTTCAAAACCTTGTTCAAGCAGGTGTTCGGTGGCGACGGTCGCGGCCTGGGTATTATCCAGCCCGACCATATCGCAGGCGAAATCCGGGATCTTACGGTCAATCAGTACCATTGGCAGTGCAGACTGTTGCAGACGGTTCAAACCTTCTTCACGCATCCCGACGGCATTCACCACGATCCCTTCGACCTGGTAGCTGCGCAGCAAGTCGAGATAATGCAGCTCCTGATCCACTTCGTTGTTAGTGTTACAGACCAGCGGGGTAAAACCTTTGTCACGGCAGGCGGCTTCAATACCGCTTAACACGTTGACGGAGTAGGGGTTGGTTATATCCGCGATAATCAGGCCAATCAGGCGGGTACGCCCATGCTTCAGGCCTCTGGCCATCAGGCTGGGACGGTAGTCGAGTTCGGCAATGGCTTTTTCAATGCGGGCTAACAGCGCGTCGGATAGCAGATGCTTTTCACCGTTGAGATAACGTGAAATGCTGGTCTTGCCGGTTTTTGCGGCCTTTGCTACATCGCTGATGGTTGCCCGTGTTGATTTGCTCATCGCTGATTTCCCTGGATTTAGTGTGAACACCTTAACGTGAAAATCAACGATGGCAAGTGCTTCATAACGTAGGCCGGGTAAGGCGAAGCCGCCATCCGGCGATGTGCCCGGCGGCGTGGTTGCTTACCGGGCCTACGGGATGGAGACGGTTTGTCTCCATTCGGCATAAAATGTTACTGAATCGGGCTTAGGGTGATCTCTACGCGACGGTTCTGCGCTTTACCTTCAGCTGTGCTGTTGCTGGCGATGGGGTTCGCCGGGCCCATACCCTGAGTGCGAATGCGGTTCGCTGCTACGCCCTGGGTAATCAATGCACTGGCGACGGAGTCGGCACGCTGCTGTGACAGACGCATGTTCAAATCCTGGCTGCCAGTGCTGTCGGTGAAGCCCAACACGTTCACGGCTGTTTTATTGTACTCTTTCAGTACCATTGCCACGCCGGTCAGCGTGTTTGCGCCTGCCGGTTTCAGGTTGGCGCTGCTGCTGTCGAAGGTGACATTGTTTGGCATGTTCAGAATGATGTTATCACCACTACGCGTCACGCTTACCCCTGTTCCCTGCATTTTCTCGCGCAGTTTTGCTTCCTGCACATCCATGTAATAACCGATACCGCCACCCACAGCCGCACCTGCCGCTGCACCAATCAGCGCGCCTTTGCCGCGATCTTTTTTCGAAGACGAGAGGGCGCCAATACCCGCACCAACCAGAGAACCGATACCCGCGCCGATGCCGGATTTCCCTGCTTCTCGCTCGCCGGTGTAAGGGTTTGTTGTGCAGCCAGATACCGCCAGGGCGCCGCTCACGATGGCAGCAATAACAAATACACGTTTCTTCATCTTAATTCCTTAATGACTTTTTTCTTCTTTACCACAGCGACCGTGGCGGTTGATTATGACGTGTGAACATGAAGAAAATTCCAGGGAAGACTCTGAAATTTGTAAGTAACATTGAACGGCATAACAATAAGCCGTCACATCGCATTCAGGAGCGCCATCTTGGCTAATTCACCTGCACATTACCCGGTGTTAACTGCCGCACACTGGGGGCCCATTCTTGTCGAAACCGATGGCGAGACTGTTTTTTCATCCCGGGGGGCATTACCCACCTCACAACCCAACTCGTTGCAAACCGTGGTACGCGATCAGGTACACAGTAAAACACGGGTACGTTTTCCCATGGTGCGTAAAGGATTCCTTGCCTCGCCGGATAATCCACAAGGCGTGCGCGGGCAGGATGAGTTTGTTCGTGTTAGCTGGGACGATGCACTGAATCTTATCGATGTGCAGCATAAACGCATCCGTGACAGTTACGGTCCTGCCGCGATTTTTGCCGGCTCGTACGGCTGGCGGTCGAACGGTGTATTACACAAAGCGGCGACCCTGCTGCAGCGCTATATGGCGCTGGCGGGGGGTTATACCGGGCACTTGGGGGATTATTCTACGGGGGCTGCACAGGCCATCATGCCGTATGTGGTAGGTGGCAACGAAGTTTACCAGCAGCAGACCAGCTGGCCAATGGTGCTGGAGCATAGCGATGTGGTGGTGCTGTGGAGTGCTAACCCGCTGAATACGCTGAAAATTGCCTGGAATGCTTCTGACGAGCAGGGTATTGCTTACTTTGAAGCGCTGCGGGATAGCGGTAAGCGACTGATCTGCATCGATCCAATGCGATCGGAAAGCGTGGCGTTCTTTGGCGATAAGATGGAATGGATCGCCCCGCATATGGGGACTGATGTTGCGCTGATGTTGGGGATTGCGCACACGCTGGTGGAAAACGACTGGCACGACGAGGATTTTCTCGCCCGTTGTACAACCGGATATGATGCGTTCGCCGACTACCTGCTGGGTGAATCCGATGGGATAGCGAAAACGGCAGAATGGGCTGCGGAAATTTGTGGTATTCCGGCAGCGAAAATACGCGAGCTTGCGGCAATATTTCACCAAAATACCACCATGCTGATGGCCGGTTGGGGTATGCAGCGTCAGCAGTATGGCGAGCAAAAACACTGGATGATCGTCACGCTGGCCGCCATGCTTGGTCAAATTGGCACGCCCGGTGGTGGTTTTGGACTGTCGTATCATTTTGCGAACGGTGGGAACCCGACGCGTCGTGCGGCGGTACTGGCTTCGATGCAAGGGAGCCTCAAAGGCGGCACTGACGCGGTGGATAAAATCCCGGTGGCGCGTATCGTTGAAGCGCTGGAAAACCCCGGCGGTTTCTATCAGCACAACGGTATGGATCGCCATTTCCCGGACATCCGCATGCTCTGGTGGGCCGGGGGCGCAAACTTTACGCATCACCAGGATACCAATCGTTTGATCCGTGCCTGGCAAAAGCCGGAGCTGGTGGTTATCTCGGAGTGTTTCTGGACCGCTGCGGCGAAGCATGCCGATATCGTGTTACCCGCGACGACCTCTTTTGAACGTAACGATTTGACCATGACCGGAGACTACAGCAACCAGCATCTGGTGCCGATGAAGCAGGTCGTGCCGCCACAGGCTGAAGCGCGCAACGATTTTGATGTTTTTGCCGAGCTTAGCGAGCGCTGGGAACAGGGCGGGTATACCCGATTCACTGAGGGGAAAAGCGAACTGGCGTGGCTGGAAACTTTTTACGACATTGCCGCTCAGCGTGGTGCCAGCCAGCAGGTTACACTGCCGCCCTTTACTGAGTTCTGGCAAAAGAATGCATTGATCGAAATGCCGGAAAACGCCGCAAATACGCAGTTCATCCGTTTTGCTGATTTTCGCCGCGATCCACAGGCGCATCCGCTGAAAACGGACAGTGGAAAAATTGAAATCTATTCTGCAAAAATTGCAGGTTACGGCTATGCGGATTGTGCAGGACACCCGATGTGGCTGGAGCCTGACGAGTGGTTCGGCAATGCCGAACCTGACCAACTGCAGGTGCTCTCCGCCCATCCGGCTCACCGTTTGCACAGCCAGCTCAACTACAGTGCGTTACGCGAACAGTATGCGGTGGCGGATCGGGAGCCGGTGACGATTCACCCGCAGGATGCACAAGCGCGGGGGATTGTAGATGGCGATACGGTCAGGGTGTGGAACCACCGCGGGCATATCCTGGCAGGTGCTGTCGTGACGACAGGGATCAAACCTGGCGTGATTTGTATTCACGAGGGGGCCTGGCCTGATTTGGACCCGGCCGCCGACGGTATTTGTAAAAATGGTGCTGTTAACGTGCTGACAAAAGATCTCCCCAGCTCGAAGCTGGGGAACGGCTGTGCGGGCAATACCGCGCTGGCGTGGCTGGAGAAGTACAGTGGGCCCACGCTGACTCTTACCGCGTTTGATCCACCTGCCAGCCCATAATCCAGGTTGGATGGTGAGTCTCTTCCTGCCATGCGCTGTCTTCAATGCGAAAGCCCATTGCGTGGTAGAAGTTTACCGCTGATTGATTCTTCTGGTAGACCTCCAGGCTGAGCCACGAAAAGCGCTGCTGCACATGTTGCACCAGCGCTT
Organism: Citrobacter sp. Cu233; assembly: GCF_030332225.1. Lineage (GTDB taxonomy): Bacteria > Pseudomonadota > Gammaproteobacteria > Enterobacterales > Enterobacteriaceae > Citrobacter. Next base: position 208,162 of record NZ_JAOWIF010000035.1, on the reverse strand, counting down.
TGCCGATGCCGCTTCTGATGGCGGCAGGCTCTACAAACAGCGCGCCTAAAAAGCGCTCTTCCATCACGCTGGCAAAACCTTTGAGCGCACCGTTTTCTTCCCACACCCAGGTTTGCGCAGCGGGCAGGTAGACATCACGTACGATAGGCTCACTCTCGCGCCAGTAGCGTTCTTCGATAAAAGGATGGGCAAAAATGGTGCTTTCCATCCACAGTGCCAGAATGGGTGCCAGATCGTCAGCGTTGGATTCACGAATCATGTTGTTCTCCCGGGTAGCACATGCAGCCGATGACATGGTCGTTGACCAGGCCGCACGCCTGCATAAAGGAGTAACAGATGGTGGTGCCAACAAACTTAAATCCACGTTTTTTTAACGCTTTAGAAAGTGCGTCAGAAGCGGGTGTTGAAGTCGGGATATCGCTCAGACTGGCGGCACGGGTTAACTGTGGTTGGTTATCGACGAATGACCAGACGAACTCGCTAAACGGCTCGCCGTTTTGCTCCATTGCCAGCCAGGCACGGGCGTTGCCGATAATGGCCTGGATCTTTCCTCGATGGCGAATAATACCGGCATCCAGTACCAGCCTTTCTACATCCTCTTCGGTCATCGCCGCAACGGTTGCAGGATCGAAGTGGTGGAATGCCTGGCGATAGTTTTCCCGTTTCTTCAGCACCGTTATCCACGACAGCCCAGCCTGCTGGCCTTCAAGGCAGATCATTTCGAACAGCTTTTTACCATCGGTTTCCGGGACGCCCCATTCCTTGTCATGATAGGCAATGTATAGTGGATCCTGACTGACCCAGCCGCAACGCTGCATACTCTTCCTCGCTGTTTTTACTGGCGTAAAAATTTCATTCGGCCCGCCTTGACGCGCCCGCTAAAAAGACAATATTTAATACAGGGTCTCATGTGCCCGATATCCTTTAAACAATGACAATAATATCGCCGAATTCGGCTCTTTTCTGGAGTCGTGTTGATGATTATAAGAAACAGTAGTGGTCGTCAGAGGTTAATCCTGGCGAACGTCATCGTCTGTGCGCTGTTTGCCAATACGGCATATGGCTGGCAACAAGAATATATCGTTGATGCGCTGTCCGGTCATACGTCGGAACGTTATACATGGGACAGCGATCACCAACCACGTTATAACGACATCCTGGAAGAGCGCATTCGCTCCACCCAGAACGTGGCGGGGCCGGTGGTGAATCTTGCGGACCAAACGGCTCTGGATGTGACCAGCGGTATGAGTGTGGGCTGGAATTTCCCCCTTTCCCGTAAGGTGACGACGGGGCCCGTCGCAGCCCTGCATTATGATGGTTCAACGACATCTACCTACAACGAATTTGGCGACACTGTGACTTCGCTAACGCTGACCGATCCGATGTGGCATGCCAGCGTCAGTACCCTGGGCTGGCGGGTCGACTCGCAGTTTGGTGATGTGCGGCCATGGGCGCAAATCAGTTATAACCAGCAATTTGGCGAGAATATCTGGAAGGCGCAATCGGGTCTCAATCGTATGGCGGCGGCGAGTCAGGATGGTAACTGGGTCGATGTCACAGTTGGTGCAGATATGCTGCTGAATCAGCATATGGCGGCCTATGCGGCACTTTCTCAGGCAGAAAACAGTACGAATAACAGCGATTATCTGTACACCATGGGAGTGAGTGCCAAATTTTAACGAAAAAAAGCCTGGCTAAAACATCTGTGTTACATATTGGGCTCAATAATCACACGCATTCCAGCGATAGCGTGCACTAACTCCTGCAATAAAATTCAGTAACCCGACTTTTTGTCTCGTCATTCATTCCGCAATCCAGGCATTTCATTCCGTCCTGATGGCATTTCATGCCGTTTTCCCCAGGTCATAAAAGCGTTTCGGTATGGTTGTTGGCAGAGAATTTCCCATTTTGTTTATGCAGGAAGACTGCCATGAAAACTTCTGATTATCAGCGTACCCGGTGGCTGACACTGATCGGCACCATCATTACCCAATTTGCATTAGGTTCTGTTTATACCTGGAGCCTGTTCAATGGCGCACTCTCTTCAAAACTCGATGCACCGGTTAGTCAGGTTGCATTTTCCTTTGGTTTGCTGAGTCTGGGTCTGGCGATCTCTTCTTCCATCGCCGGGAAGCTTCAGGAACGTTTCGGCGTGAAACGTGTCACCATGGCATCCGGTATCTTATTGGGTGTGGGCTTCTTCTTAACCGCGCATTCTGACAGCCTGATTATGCTGTGGCTAAGTGCCGGTGTACTGGTTGGCCTGGCTGACGGTGCTGGATACCTGTTAACCCTGTCCAACTGCGTGAAATGGTTCCCTGAGCGTAAAGGGCTGATTTCCGCCTTTGCGATCGGTTCTTACGGCCTGGGTAGCCTCGGTTTTAAATTTATCGACAGCCAACTGCTGAGCACTGTGGGTCTGGAAAAGACCTTTATGATTTGGGGCGCGATTGTACTGGTGATGATTGTCTTTGGCTCCACGCTGATGAAAGATGCGCCAAACCAGGAAGTTAAAGCCGTAAATGGCGTGGTAGAGAACGACTACACGCTGGCACAATCCATGCGTAAACCACAGTACTGGATGCTGGCAGTGATGTTCCTGACAGCGTGTATGAGCGGGCTTTACGTGATTGGTGTAGCGAAAGATATCGCCCAAAGCCTGGCAAAAATGGATGTGGCGACAGCGGCGAATGCGGTAACCGTTATTTCTATCGCGAACCTGTCAGGTCGTCTGGTTCTGGGTATTCTGTCCGACAAAATGTCCCGTATTCGCGTTATCACCATTGGTCAGGTTGTTTCGCTGGTGGGTATGGCGGCGCTGCTTTTTGCTCCGCTGAATGAAGTGACATTCTTCGCAGCCATTGCCTGTGTCGCCTTCAACTTCGGTGGCACCATTACGGTCTTCCCGTCACTGGTGAGTGAGTTCTTCGGCCTGAATAACCTGGCGAAAAACTATGGGGTTATCTACCTGGGCTTCGGGATTGGCAGCATCTGCGGGTCAATTATCGCCTCGCTGTTCGGCGGTTTCTATGTGACCTTCTGCGTTATCTTTGCGCTGTTAATCATCTCGCTGGCGCTGTCCACGACCATTCGCCAGCCGCAGCGTAGTGTATTTACTGAGGCACACGCCTGATTTTACTCTTTGTCTGATTTATACACGGCGCATATATTTACAAAAATATATGCGCCGTTTGCATTCTCCATAAGCACTTTTCTCCCCTCCTGTGGTCTACTTAGCCGCGCCCGTAGACATTTCATCTCTGCTGTTGTCGCATTTTTCCCTGTTTGGTTCGATTGACCACTTCACAGGGTGTTTTTATCCCGATCCCCAGGGTTTTTTTGCATGAGATACATTAAATCGATGACGCAGCAAAAGATTAGCTTCTTGCTTGCGCTCTATATCGGTCTGTTTATGAACTGCGCAGTTTTTTATCGCCGCTTCGGCAGCTATGTGCAGGAATTTACCGCGCTGAAAGGAATCTCTGCGGTTGTTGAATTAGCCGGCACCGTGCTGGTGACCTTCTTTTTACTTCGTCTTCTGTCTCTGTTTGGTCGGCGGGCCTGGCGTGTACTGGCTACCTTTGTGGTGCTGTGTTCCGCTGGTGCCAGCTATTACATGACCTTCCTGAATGTGGTCATTGGCTACGGCATTATTGCCTCGGTCATGACAACCGATATTGATTTATCAAAGGAAGTTGTGGGCTGGCATTTTATTGTGTGGCTGGTCTCGGTCAGCATCTTGCCACTGCTGCTTATCTGGAGTAACCGCTGCCGCTATACTCTGTTAAAACAAATACGTACGCCAGGTGTGAGATGGCGTAGCGTGGCTGTTGTTCTGTTGGCTGGCTTGATGGTGTGGGCGCCGATTCGGTTACTTGGAATACAGCAGAAATCGGTTGAACGGGAAACGGGTATTGATTTGCCCAGCTACGGTGGCGTAGTGGCAAATTCATATTTGCCTTCAAACTGGCTGTCCGCGCTGGGTCTGTATGCCTGGGCGCAGGTTGATGAGTCTTCAGATAACAAGTCGCTGATGAATCCGGCGAAGAAATTTACCTACGTCGCCCCCAGAAATATTGATGATACCTACGTCGTGTTTATTATCGGTGAAACGACCCGTTGGGATCATATGGGTATTTTTGGCTACGAGAGAAATACCACGCCAAGGCTGGCTCAGGAAAAAAACCTGGCCGCTTTCCGCGGATATTCGTGTGATACGGCAACCAAACTTTCGCTACGCTGTATGTTTGTTCGTGAAGGCGGAGCAGAGGAAAACCCGCAGCGTACACTGAAAGAACAAAATGTCTTTTCCGTACTCAGCCAGCTAGGTTTTAATGCCGATCTCTACGCGATGCAAAGTGAGATGTGGTTCTACAGCAACACGATGGCGGAGAACATTGCATATCGTGAGCAGATTGGCGCTGAGCAGCGTAACCGTGGCAAAACGGTTGACGATATGCTGCTGATTTCTGAGATGCAGCAATCAATCAAACCGGACGATGCTGGTAAGCACCTGATTATCCTGCATACCAAAGGTTCGCACTTTAACTACACGCAGCGCTATACCCGTGAGTATGCCCAGTGGAAGCCGGAGTGTGTCAATGTTGATAGCGGTTGTTCGAAAGCGCAGATGATTAACTCATTTGATAACTCGGTGACCTATGTTGACCACTTTATCACCAAAGTGTTTGACCAACTGCGCGATAAGAAAGCGATCGTGTTCTACGCTGCCGATCACGGTGAGTCGATCAACGAGCGTGAACACCTGCACGGTACGCCACGTAAAATGGCACCGCCAGAGCAGTTCCGCGTTCCAATGTTGGTGTGGATGTCTGATAAGTATCTGGAAGATCCCGATCATGCAAAAGCCTTCGCCCACCTTAAGCAGGAGGCTGATATGAAGGTTCCGCGTCGCCATGTTGAACTGTACGACACCATTCTCGGTTGCCTTGGATATACCTCGCCAAACGGCGGTATAAATGAGAATAACAACTGGTGTCATGTCCCGGACGACAAGAAGGTTGTAGCCCGGTAATGGGCTGCTGACTTTCTCGCCGATCGAATGGCATTTTGATACTAAGGGATTGACGGGCGCGCACCTGAGCAGTAAGATGCGCCCCGCATTCGGTGATTGGCGCAGCCTGGTAGCGCACTTCGTTCGGGACGAAGGGGTCGGAGGTTCGAATCCTCTATCACCGACCAAATTAGAAAAGCCCGCTCTTTGAGCGGGCTTTTTGCTTTCCGGAATCCACAAGGATGAGAACCTCCGGGGGCAAGAGGTTCGACTCGAGCGGAGCGAGAGAACGTTGCGTCAGCAACGGCCCGCAGGGCGAGCCACGAAGTGGCGAGTAATCCTCTATCACCGACCAAATTAGAAAAGCCCGCTCTTTGAGCGGGTTTTTTGCTTTATAGTCGACGAAGATTTGTAGGCGCTGATAAGCGCAGCGCCATCAGGCAATTAAAGCGCGTGGGTGTCGGCATCGCCGGAGGGCGGCACAAGCGCCTTATCCGGCCTACAGGCGAAGCGCTGGCAGGATGCTTTTTGTGTTTTTCCGACCCCACGTTTGACCTTCATTTTATCTGCAAAAATTGTGCATCACTTCCCACTGACTGTTAACGATTCTGTGACATATTCCATTGCCTTTTTTTATATTTGCTTGAATCTTTTTTTGCGTTACTTATGGCTGAACCCAGCATTTTCCGCTGTGCGTTTTAACGTTCATGGTATTAATCGCTCAGATATGCAGCATGTGTTGAGAAAATTTTCATAATTTGCATAAATGTTAATCACCAAATGTTTCTGAATATGAAGATATTTATTCTGGCATAGTGCGCGTAGCACAAATTTCCCTGCTGAAAATACCCGCCTGCACTTTTTTTAATCTTTGTTTGCCAATTCTCACCGTTGGTGTAAATCATGGTTACCTGTATTGACGTTTTCACATTCTGTTGACAGATTGTAGGGCATGAGGGGCATTTCATGGAGAATCCGCACTGCAACTCAGTCGCTTATGTGAACGGAATCCCCATCCTCTTAACGCCGACCCGGCCGGGTAAAAAACAAAAAAGGCCAGGCGGTGTAAACCCACTGCAAAGGGTAAAACAACAAACATCACATTTGGAGCAGAAGAATGAGTATTTCCTTGAAGAAGTCAGGGATGCTGAAGCTTGGTCTGAGCCTGGTGGCTATGACCGTTGCCGCAAGCGTACAGGCTAAAACTCTGGTTTATTGTTCAGAAGGATCTCCTGAAGGCTTTAACCCACAGCTTTTCACCTCTGGTACTACCTATGATGCCAGCTCCGTACCGATCTATAACCGGCTGGTTGAATTCAAAACCGGTACAACCGAAGTGATCCCCGGCCTTGCTGAGAAGTGGGAAATCAGCGAAGACGGTAAAACCTATACCTTCCACCTTCGCCCTGGCGTGAAGTGGCAGGACAATAAAGAATTCAAGCCGACGCGTGATTTCAACGCTGATGACGTGGTGTTCTCTTTCGATCGTCAGAAAAATGCGCAGAACCCATACCATAAAGTTTCTGGCGGCAGCTACGAATACTTCGAAGGGATGGGTCTGCCAGACCTGATCAGCGAAGTGAAGAAAGTGGACGATAAAACCGTCCAGTTCGTACTGACCCGTCCGGAAGCACCGTTCCTGGCTGACCTGGCCATGGACTTCGCCTCTATTCTTTCTAAAGAATATGCGGACAACATGCTGAAAGCCGGTTCGCCGGAGAAAGTTGACCTGAACCCAATCGGTACCGGCCCGTTCCAGCTGCAACAGTACCAGAAAGATTCTCGTATTCTGTATAAAGCGTTCGACGGCTTCTGGGGCACCAAGCCGCAGATTGACCGTCTGGTCTTCTCCATTACGCCTGACGCTTCCGTGCGTTATGCCAAGTTGCAGAAGAATGAATGCCAGGTGATGCCGTATCCGAATCCGGCAGACATCGCGCGCATGAAGCAGGACAAAAATATCAATCTGATGGAGCAGGCCGGTCTGAACGTCGGCTATCTCTCTTTCAACACCGAGAAGAAACCGTTTGATGACGTGAAAGTTCGTCAGGCGTTGACCTATGCGGTGAACAAAGAAGCGATCATCAAGGCTGTTTATCAGGGAGCTGGGGTTGCCGCGAAGAACCTGATCCCACCGACCATGTGGGGCTATAACGACGACGTTAAAGATTACAACTACGATCCTGAGAAAGCGAAAGCACTGCTGAAAGAAGCCGGTCAGGATAAAGGCTTTACCGTTGAGCTGTGGGCAATGCCGGTACAGCGTCCGTATAACCCGAACGCGCGCCGTATGGCTGAAATGATCCAGGCTGACTGGGCGAAAATTGGTGTTCAGGCCAAGATTGTTACCTACGAATGGGGTGAGTACCTCAAGCGTGCCAAGTCTGGTGAACATCAGGCTGTAATGATGGGCTGGACCGGTGATAACGGGGATCCGGATAACTTCTTCGCCACGCTGTTTAGCTGTGCTGCGGCGAAAGATGGCTCTAACTACTCCCGCTGGTGCTACAAGCCGTTTGAAGATCTGATTCAGCCGGCACGTGCAACCGATGACCACAACAAGCGTATTGAGCTCTACAAACAGGCTCAGGTTGTGATGCATGACCAGGCACCTGCGCTGATCATTGCTCACTCCACCGTGTACGAGCCAGTGCGTAAAGAAGTCAAAGGCTATGTGGTTGATCCATTAGGCAAACACCACTTCGAAAACGTTTCTGTCGAATAATTAAAAGCAATTAAGGAAGCGCTGCGCCCCGGTATTGTGTAGGCCGGATAAGCGCAGCGCCATCTGGCGTAATGCTTTACCCGCGATGCAGTTTGCGTGGGATAAGATTTGTGAGCAATACAGACGCACTGTCACCAGGCTGCGCGTCATTAGAGAGAATCCGGGTTATGTTGCAGTTCATTCTCCGACGTTTGGGACTCGTCATCCCCACGTTTATCGGTATCACTCTTCTCACCTTTGCCTTCGTCCATATGATCCCCGGCGATCCGGTCATGATCATGGCGGGTGAACGTGGGATCTCCCCTGAGCGTCACGCTCAATTGCTGGCTGAACTTGGTCTGGATAAGCCGATGTGGCAGCAGTACCTCCATTATATTTGGGGGGTTATGCATGGTGATCTCGGTATCTCGCTGAAAAGCCGCTTACCGGTGTGGGAAGAGTTCGTGCCTCGCTTTAAAGCGACGCTGGAACTCGGTGTCTGCGCCATGATTTTCGCCACCGCAGTCGGTATTCCAGTCGGTGTACTGGCCGCCGTTAAGCGTGGTTCTATTTTTGATCACACCGCTGTTGGCCTGGCGCTGACCGGTTACTCAATGCCTATCTTCTGGTGGGGCATGATGCTGATCATGTTGGTTTCTGTGCAGTGGAATCTGACGCCGGTTTCCGGGCGCGTGAGCGACATGGTGTTCCTTGATGATTCCAATCCACTGACCGGATTTATGCTGATCGACACCGCCATCTGGGGTGAAGAAGGCAATTTCATTGATGCGCTGGTGCATATGATCCTGCCGGCGATGGTGCTTGGCACCATTCCCCTGGCGGTGATTGTGCGTATGACCCGTTCATCGATGTTGGAAGTGCTGGGCGAAGACTACATTCGTACCGCGCGCGCCAAAGGGTTGACCCGTATGCGTGTCATCATCATTCATGCTCTGCGCAACGCCATGCTGCCTGTTGTGACCGTTATTGGTCTTCAGGTCGGTACGCTGCTGGCGGGGGCGATCCTGACCGAAACCATCTTCTCGTGGCCGGGTCTGGGGCGCTGGCTGATTGATGCGCTGCAACGCCGTGATTATCCGGTAGTGCAGGGCGGGGTATTACTGGTGGCGACGATGATTATTCTCGTCAACCTGCTGGTAGACCTACTGTACGGCGTGGTGAACCCGCGTATTCGGCATAAGAAGTAAGGGGCCATCATGTCACAGGTTACTGAAAATAAAGTTATTGCTGCACCGGTGCCGATGACCCCGTTGCAGGAGTTCTGGCACTATTTTAAACGCAACAAAGGCGCGGTTGTCGGGCTGGTGTATGTGGTGGTGATGATCCTGATTGCGGTCTTTGCCAACGTTCTCGCACCGTACAATCCAGCTGATCAGTTCCGCGATACGCTGTTGGCCCCACCTGCGTGGCAGGAAGGCGGCACAATGGCGCATCTGTTCGGTACTGATGATGTAGGCCGCGATGTGCTGTCGCGTCTGATGTATGGCGCGCGTTTATCGCTGCTGGTCGGTTGCCTGGTGGTGGTACTGTCCCTGTTGATGGGCGTGGTGCTCGGTCTGGTTGCCGGTTACTTTGGCGGTATCGTCGATAACGTCATCATGCGTGTGGTCGATATTATGCTGGCGCTGCCGAGCCTGTTGTTGGCTCTGGTGCTGGTTGCCGTATTTGGTCCTTCTATTGGTAACGCCGCGCTGGCGCTGACGTTCGTGGCATTGCCGCACTATGTCCGTCTGACGCGTGCCGCAGTCCTGGTGGAAGTTAACCGTGATTACGTTACCGCTTCCCGCGTAGCGGGTGCAGGTGCGATGCGTCAGATGTTCGTTAATATTCTTCCTAACTGTCTTGCGCCGCTGATCGTTCAGGCGTCGCTCGGTTTCTCTAACGCTATTCTCGATATGGCCGCGCTTGGCTTCCTGGGTATGGGTGCGCAACCACCAACACCGGAATGGGGAACCATGCTCTCCGACGTGTTGCAGTTTGCGCAGAGTGCCTGGTGGGTCGTGACCTTCCCGGGTCTGGCGATCCTGCTGACGGTGCTGGCATTTAACCTGATGGGTGACGGTCTGCGTGACGCGCTCGATCCCAAACTGAAGCAGTAAGAGGTTCGAGATGGCGTTATTAAATGTAGATAAATTATCGGTGCACTTCGGCGATGTTGGTTCCGAATTTCGCGCCGTAGACCGTATCAGTTACAGTGTGAACCAGGGTGAAGTGGTTGGCATTGTGGGCGAATCCGGCTCCGGTAAATCGGTCAGTTCGCTGGCGATTATGGGGCTGATTGACTACCCCGGCCGCGTGATGGCTGAAAATCTGGAGTTTAACGGTCGCGATCTGAAGCGTATCTCTGAGAAAGAGCGTCGTCAGTTGGTAGGCGCGGAAGTGGCAATGATCTTCCAGGACCCGATGACCAGTCTTAACCCGTGCTATACCGTGGGTTACCAGATCATGGAAGCCATTAAGGTGCACCAGGGCGGAAATAAAAAAACGCGTGTTCAGCGGGCAATTGACCTGCTAACGCTGGTGGGTATCCCTGACCCGGCCTCGCGTCTGGATGTGTATCCGCACCAGCTGTCTGGTGGGATGAGCCAGCGTGTGATGATCGCGATGGCGATTGCCTGTCGTCCGAAGCTGCTAATTGCCGACGAACCGACAACGGCGCTGGACGTGACCATTCAGGCACAGATCATTGAACTGCTGTTGGAACTGCAACAGAAAGAGAACATGGCGCTGGTTCTGATCACTCATGATCTGGCGCTGGTGGCGGAGGCTGCGCATAAAATTATTGTGATGTATGCCGGTCAGGTGGTGGAAACCGGAGCCGCGCACGACATTTTCCGCGCGCCGCGTCATCCGTATACCCAGGCGTTGTTACGTGCGTTGCCAGAGTTTGCTCAGGATAAAGCGCGTCTGGCATCGTTGCCGGGTGTGGTTCCGGGGAAATATGACCGCCCGAACGGTTGTCTGTTGAATCCTCGCTGCCCCTATGCCACCGACAAATGTCGCAGCGTTGAGCCCGAACTGAACCAGCTGGAAGGCGGTCGTCAGTCGAAATGTCACTACCCACTTGATGATGCCGGGAGGCCTGGGCTATGAGTACGCAAAAGGCCGCTTTGCCACAGCCGCTGTTGCAGGCCATTGATCTGAAAAAACACTATCCGGTGAAGAAGGGGATGTTTGCCCCGGAACGCCTGGTGAAAGCGCTGGATGGCGTTTCGTTTACCTTAGAGCGCGGTAAAACACTGGCGGTAGTCGGTGAGTCGGGCTGCGGGAAATCCACACTTGGACGCCTGCTGACGATGATTGAAGTCCCGACCGGCGGTGAACTGTATTACCAGGGACAGGATCTGCTCAAGCACGACCCGCAGGCGCAGAAACTGCGTCGACAGAAAATCCAGATTGTGTTCCAGAACCCGTATGGCTCGCTGAACCCGCGTAAGAAAGTGGGGCAGATTCTGGAAGAGCCGTTGCTGATCAACTCCACGCTCAGCAAAGAGCAGCGCCGTGAAAAAGCGCTGGCGATGATGGCGAAAGTGGGTCTGAAAACCGAGCACTACGACCGCTATCCACATATGTTCTCCGGTGGCCAGCGTCAGCGTATTGCGATTGCCCGTGGCCTGATGCTTGACCCGGACGTAGTGATTGCCGACGAACCCGTTTCCGCGCTGGATGTATCCGTGCGCGCGCAGGTGTTGAACCTGATGATGGATCTGCAGCAGGAACTGGGGCTGTCTTACGTCTTTATCTCGCACGATCTGTCGGTAGTGGAACATATTGCGGATGAAGTGATGGTGATGTATCTGGGTCGTTGTGTGGAGAAGGGCACCAAGGATCAGATCTTCAATAATCCGCGCCATCCGTATACGCAGGCGCTACTTTCTGCGACACCACGCCTGAACCCGGATGACCGCCGCGAGCGTATTAAGCTGACTGGTGAGCTGCCAAGCCCGCTGAATCCGCCACCGGGCTGTGCGTTTAACGCCCGTTGCCGTCGTCGCTTTGGCCCTTGTACCCAACTACAGCCACAGCTGAAAGACTACGGCGGCCAACTGGTTGCGTGCTTTGCCGTTGATCAGGATGAAAATCCGCAGCAATAAACGTGGGTTATGACCCAATAACCGGAGCCTTGTGCTCCGGTTTTTTTATAATTCGTTTTTACTCCCACAATGTGAGTCCATTGGCAGAACATTATTCCATAGTGTTTAGAATGTAGTCAGGTTGGCTTTTGTCACAGAAATATCTACTTCGCAGTTGCTAACTACCAGGAGCAAATGTGGTCACGATACGCTGGGATATTAAAACAATTGACCGTCTGTCGATGGTTGAGGATGTCCTGAAGGAATTCTCCTGCTGTGATATCAATATCATCTCCATGAAAGTTACGCCTGGACGCATTCTGATTAAATCCTGGTGTCGCCAGTTGCAGGATATTTCCTGCGTACAATCCTGCTTAAGCCAGCGTGCTGATATTATTAACGTTGCTTATCTGTGCGAAGAGATAACCGAACTGTCGATGTCTGAACCGGAACGTCCGCGTTATTTTTCTGACATTATTTGCAGCAGCCAGAGCATGCAACTGCTGATAGAAAAAGCGATCAGAATAGCGGATAGCAAATATACCGTTTTGGTTCGTGGTGAAACCGGAACCGGTAAGGAACTTCTTGCCCGGGCCATCCATAATTCCGGGCCACGGCGTTTTTATCCGTTTATTCCGGTTAACTGTTCAGCACTTCCCGAGTCGCTGATGGAAAGTGAATTTTTTGGCTATGAGAAAGGGGCCTTCAGTGGCGCGGACTGTAAAGGCAAAAAAGGGCTGTTTGAAATGGCTGATAAAGGCACCCTTTTTCTGGATGAGTTTGGTGAAATGTCGCTGAGCTTACAGGCCAAATTGTTGCGTGTCCTTCAGGATGGGGGGATCCGTCGCGTTGGCGGGGCGCAAACCATTCCGGTTAATGCGCGTATTATTGTGGCGACTAACGCGAATCTGGAAGAGATGGTGGAGCAACGTCTGCTGCGCGCCGATCTCTATTACCGCATCAACGTACTTTCACTCACCATTCCACCTTTACGCGAGCGCCCACAGGATATCAGTCTGCTGATCCGCCACTTTGTGCAGAAATACGCGAAGGAGTTCCAACGGCGAATTATTCTGGATAAAGCCTGTTTTGACGCTTTGCATCAGCACAGTTGGCCGGGTAACGTACGCGAGCTGGAAAACACGATTATTCGTCTGATGCTGATGGCCGAATCTGATGTTATTACCCAGGAGGAGCTGGGGATGGCGAATCTGTCGGCAGGCGGATTGCGCCACACCCAACGTCCGTTTAAAGAACAGGTCCAGTGCGCTGAGCGTCAGATAATTGAGCAGATGGTGGAAGAGAATGTGTCGTCGCGGCATATTGCAAAGGCGCTGGGCGTATCGCATACCACGGTATTGAACAAAATTCGTAGCTACCAGCTTGAGAGCGTGAGTTAAGCGCCGCCAGACATTGACGGCGCTGCAATTGGATTATTCAATCAGTTTTAGCAGTGGAGACAGGCACAGCAAAATCCCGTAGATCAGGATTAGCCAGGTTTTTAGCCCGCGCAGTTTTTCCAGTTGCGCCACTTTATAGATCAAGAAAAACGGAATAATACACGACACAATTCCATAGAGCGGACTGCCTAACTGGAAGAATACCAGCACTGAGACACGGAACGAAACCCAAATAACCAGCGTAATAACGATAAACGTGCAAATACCCAATGTAAGCACTAATGGGTTTATTTTCTCAACATCAATTACGCGGCTAAGGACGTTAAGGATAATACCTTTAATCGCTTCATGAAAGCCCAGGTAAATACCGAAGAATGCGGTTAGGACAGCAAAGATATTCAATATCGTGGAGGTGATGTGAATAATCTGACCTGGAATGACCTGCGCCGCCAGAGCCAGTGCAGAAATATTCTGTTCGAAGGCTGAAACCGCCTCTTCGTGGCTAATCGAAAAGGTAAATGAGAATGAGAAAAACAGGATTACTGCAATCAACGTAATGTAGCTGATGCGGTGGGTACGAATGGCCATGCGCGTCGCCAGCACCCGGTCAGCCACCCGTTTGCGGTAGGCGATATTCATGGGGTTCAGCACCTGAATAAACACCGCAGAGAAGAAGCAGAATGGGATGGTCAACAGTACATCACGAAAGAATACCGATGCTTCAGGAAAGGCGCTGATATTGCTGAAGTTCCAGTGTGGGACCATCGCAAAGCCGAAGATGATGATAATGCCGACTTTTACCACCACCATCGGACCGGAGATTTTGAACAGCAGCTTTTCTCCACCGGAAGCAATGGCGACCAGTACCGCAAAAATAGCCACTTTATAGATGATTGATTGCGAAAGGTCGGTATCGGTTAGCCCGAATGTTTTTATATATGAGGCACTGTCAAAAACAACGGATAATGAATAAATGAATATTCCATGAATAATCATCAAAAAGTAAATTACACCGAGGAATACACCCCAGTTTTTCCCAAGATAATGACTTATAATATCAGTGTAGTCATTGCAGGTTTCACTTTCGGACAATGTTTTTAAATAAATGTCCTGCACAATATACGTTGCCGGGTAAGCGATAATAAAGGCGACAATAAAAACCCAAATGCCGGTTAAGCCAATTTGTACCGGCATCAGAACTGTACCAGCACCAATTGCCATGCCGATACAGAGTAATACCCAGCCAAAATCGTATTTTGTGAACGGTATTTTCTTTGAGAATGGTACGGCGGTTGCTGTATTGTTGCTTAATTGTAATGTGTTGTCCTGCATAGAACCCCCTGCCCAAAATACCCGTTCTCCCCAAAAAAAGGAGTGCGCGTATAGCCAGACTGTTGTGCCTTGATTCTCAACGGCCTGAACCGAACGTCGTCGGTTCAGGTCGTAATGGTCAGAATGTTGCCTTTCTGATGGCGTGTTCAAGGTCGTTAATAATATCTTCTGGATCTTCAAGACCTACAGAAAGACGGATAAGTCCGTCGGTAATACCTGCTTTAAGCCGCTCCTCTGGCGCAACGGGCGAATGTGTCATAGACGCTGGGTGCTGAATGAGGGTTTCGGTATCACCGAGACTGACCGCGAGGAGGCACAATTCTACAGAATTGATCATCCGTCTGCCAGCATCGAGGCCGCCGGCAATTTCAAAGCTGATAATTCCCCCGGACAGGCTCATCTGCCGTTGACCCAACTCATACTGTGGGTGCGAAGTCAGACCTGGATAATACACGCGGGTAATGGAGGGATGTCCTTCCAGGAAACGGGCAATTTTCAGCGCGTTTTCACAGTGACGTTCCATACGAATGCCCAATGTTTTCACGCCGCGTAGGGTTAGCCAGGCGTTGAAAGGGCTCATACAGCCACCGGTAATATCTTTCAAACCGACAAACCGCGCCTGGTCGATAAACGCCTGCTTCCCGACAATGATGCCGCCAATCACATCACCGTGTCCGTTAATGTACTTGGTTACACTGTGGACCACGATGTCTGCGCCCAATTGCAGAGGCTGCTGACAATATGGCGACATAAAGGTGTTATCCACGACCAGCAAAGCGCCCTGCTGGTGGGCAATACCCGCCACTGTTTCGATATCGACCAATGAGAGCGTCGGGTTGGCGGGCGTTTCGATATACACCACTTTCGTTTCCGGCCGCATCGCGGCGCGGATTTCTTCCGGTTTCGCGGCGTCGACAAAACTCACGTTAATGCCGAACTTCGGCATGCTGTGCGACAGAAATGCGTGAGTACAACCATAAATTGCACTGGCAGAAACGATATGGTCACCTTGTTGACACAGCGTCAGCAGCGTCGTGGTGATGGCGGAAATGCCGGATGCAGTTGCCAGCGCGGCTTCACCCCTTTCCAGAACTGCCAGCTTTTTCTCCAGCGCATCGGTGGTCGGGTTACCCAAACGGGTATAAATGTACCCGGACTCTTCGAGCGCAAAGCGGGCGGCACCCTGTTCGGCACTGTCAAAAACAAACGTTGAAGTCTGGAAGATAGGCGTACTGAGCGCGCCGGTTGAAGGGTCGGGTTGTTGTCCCGCGTGAACGATCTGGGTATTGAATCCGTAAGTACGACAGTCAGACATGATATCTCCTTTAATTCGGAACAGAACAGCTCACACTCAAATAGCAATTGCTGTGCCAGAAAATTAAGGTTTAAATATCAATTAATTATGCGTTTTTTGTTTCAGGGGAGCGTCAGGAAAATTGCCAACTGGCAACAATCTTTCCAGCCATATCGGATTTGTAGCGCCGTGATTGCGAGACTTCACGCAGAGTGGATGGTGCCCGAACCAGGCTGCAGGATTTAATCTTGCGGCCTTTTTCGCCTTAATTGCAGATAAATCTCGTCGCCAGGTGCCTATCCTGCCGCGATAATGCACGCTGGGAAGTTTTCAGATACCGCCTCTCTTAATACCGCTACGATGGGGTATACTCTGACGGCAGTTTTTGTCTATCCGTGGAGAGTCAGTTTGCGTGTCAGTCGCTCGTTAACAATTAAGCAGATGGCGATGGTTGCGGCCGTTGTCATGGTGTTTGTTTTTATTTTTTGCACCGTTTTGTTGTTCCATTTGGTCCAGCAGAACCGCTACAACACGGCTACGCAACTGGAAAGCATCGCTCGCTCCGTCCGTGAACCTCTGTCGGCCGCCATTCTGAAGGGAGATATCCCCGAAGCGGAAATGATTTTAAGCCGTATCCAGCCTGCTGGCGTGGTCAGTCGCGCGGATGTGGTACTGCCCAACCAGTTTCAGGCATTGCGGATGAGCTTTATCCCTGAACGCCCCGTTCCGGTTACAGTGACTCGACTGTTTGAACTGCCGGTGCAGATTTCGCTCCCGGTCTATTCTCTTGAGCGCTCCGCCAACCCACAGCCGCTGGCGTATCTGGTGCTACAGGCGGATTCATACCGCATGTACAAATTCGTGACGAGCACGCTTTCAACGTTAGTGACCATTTACTTACTTTTGTCGTTAATCCTGTCGGTAGCCATTTCCTGGTGTATTAACCGCCTGATTGTGCACCCGTTACGCAAAATTGCTCGCGAACTGAACGATATTCCGCAGCAGGAACTGATCGGCTATCAACTGGCATTACCGCCTATGCATCAGGATGATGAGATTGGGATGTTGGTGCGTAGCTACAATCTGAATCAGCAACTGGTCCTGCGCCACAGTGAAGAGCAGAACGACAATTCGATGCGTTTTCCGGTCTCTGAACTGCCAAATAAGACGTTCTTAATGGGACTACTTGAGCAGATTGTTACTGGCCCGCAAACAACTGCGCTGATGATTGTCACCTGCGAAACCCTGCGTGATACCGCCGGTGTATTGACCGAGACCCAGCGGGAAATTCTGCTGTTGACGCTGGTCGAGAAACTGAGATCGGTGCTGGCACCCAGAATGGTGCTTACTCAGGTGAGCGGCTATGACTTCGCGATTATAGCGCACGGTGTGAAGGAACCCTGGCATGCAATCACATTAGGTCAGCAAGTACTCACTATTATGAATGAACGGTTGCCCATTCAGGGTATCCAGCTACGCCCGAGCTGCAATATTGGGGTGGCGATGTACTACGGCGATTTGACGGCGGAACAGCTATACAGCCGTGCGCTATCGGCAGTGTTAACCTCGCGTCGCAAGGGCAAAAACCAGATCCAATTCTTTGATCCGCAACAAATGGAAGAAGCACAGCAGCGTTTGACCGAAGAGAACGACATTCTGACCGCGCTTGATCACCAGCAATTTGCGCTGTGGATGCAGCCGCAGGTAGAGATCGCCAGCGGCAAGATGTTGAGTGCTGAAGCTTTATTGCGGATGCAGCAGGCAGACGGAAGCTGGGAATTACCGGAAGGGTTAATCGACAGGATTGAATCCTGTGGTCTGATGGTGACGGTTGGATATTGGGTGCTGGAGGAGTCTTGTCGCCAGCTTGCGGCCTGGCAGGAACGTGGTTTGATGTTACCGCTGTCGGTGAATCTGTCTGCGCTACAACTGATGCACCCGAGTATGGTGTCGGATCTGCTGGAGTTGTTAAACCGATATCGCATTAAGCCCGGTACCTTGATTCTTGAAGTGACCGAAAGCCGGCATATCGATGATCCAAACGCCGCTGTCGCTATCCTGCGTCCTCTGCGCAATGCGGGGGTACGAATTGCGTTGGATGACTTTGGTATGGGCTATGCGGGTCTGCGACAGTTGCAGCACATGAAGTCACTGCCAGTTGATGTGCTCAAAATCGATAAGATGTTTGTTGAAGGCTTACCAGAGGATAGCAGTATGATTTCTGCCATTATTCAGCTGGCTCATAGCCTCAATTTGCAAATGATTGCGGAAGGCGTTGAAACCGAAGCACAACGCGACTGGTTATCACAGGCAGGGGTGGAAGTCGCGCAAGGATTCTTGTTTGCCCGCCCGGTTCCGGCAGATATCTTCGAAGAACGCTATTTAGCGAAGGAATCCGCTGATTACAAAAGTTAAAAAAGGTAGCGCTTGTGCGAGCCAGTTCAAAATTTTTAACAAATTTGTATCAATTATGATCCAGGTGCATTTCTGTCATGTTGTGTGGGTGTTACTTTAAGGCCGCAGGTTAAACAAAACCTTACAAGACCTGTGGTTTTTACTTTAAGGACACCCTATGAAAACCTCTATCTTCAAAAGCCTTTACTTTCAGGTCCTGACAGCAATTGCCATTGGTATCCTCCTTGGCCATTACTACCCTGAATTAGGCGCCCAAATGAAACCGCTTGGCGACGCGTTCGTTAAGCTCATTAAGATGGTCATCGCACCTGTTATCTTCTGTACTGTCGTTACCGGCATTGCAGGTATGGAAAGTATGAAAGCAGTAGGCCGCACAGGTGCGGTTGCACTGCTTTATTTTGAAGTGGTTAGTACGATTGCGCTGATCATTGGTCTTATCATCGTCAACGTGGTGCAACCCGGTGCCGGGATGAACGTCGACCCGGCAACGCTGGATGCCAAAGCGGTAGCGATTTACGCCGAGCAGGCAAAAGACCAGGGGATCGTGGGCTTCCTGATGGATATTATCCCGGGTAGCGTTATCGGCGCGTTCGCCAGCGGCAACATCCTGCAGGTATTGTTGTTCGCGGTGATGTTTGGTTTTGCTCTGCACCGTCTGGGCAGCAAAGGCCAGATGATTTTCAACGTCATTGAAAGTTTCTCGCAGGTTATTTTCGGCATTATCAACATGATCATGCGCCTGGCGCCGATCGGTGCTTTCGGTGCCATGGCCTTTACCATCGGTAAATATGGCGTCGGAACGCTGGTGCAGCTGGGTCAGTTGATTATCTGCTTCTACATCACTTGTATCCTGTTTGTGGTCGTGGTGCTGGGCTCGATTGCCCGCGCAACCGGCTTCAGCATCTTTAAGTTTATCCGCTATATCCGTGAAGAACTGCTGATCGTTCTGGGGACCTCTTCTTCCGAGTCAGCGCTGCCGCGTATGCTTGATAAGATGGAAAAACTGGGTTGCCGGAAGTCCGTCGTTGGTCTGGTTATTCCCACCGGCTACTCGTTTAACCTTGATGGAACATCGATATATCTGACGATGGCGGCGGTGTTTATCGCACAGGCCACCAATAGTCATATGGATATCTTCCATCAGATAACCCTGTTGGTGGTGCTGCTGCTCTCCTCGAAAGGTGCAGCGGGCGTGACCGGAAGTGGCTTTATCGTGCTGGCCGCGACGATTTCTGCAGTCGGGCATCTGCCGGTAGCGGGTCTGGCGCTCATCCTGGGTATTGACCGCTTTATGTCTGAAGCGCGTGCGCTGACTAACCTGGTCGGTAACGGTGTGGCAACGGTCGTTGTGGCTAAGTGGGTGAAAGAACTGGACCACAAAAAGCTTGATGATGTGCTGAATAATCGTGCGCCGGATGGCAAAACGCACGATTTATCCTCTTAATCTCGTCACTTATGCCCGTAGTCCCTTCCAGGACTGCGGGCGTTTGCGCATAATTACCCCCTGTGCCTGAAACTGTCTGTTCGACGGTTTCGGGATTTTTTCACTTCTTCCGTGACATTTTTATGTTCTTGCGGTCTAACACGAAGTGTTTTTAACGTCATATTCAGAGGGCCCTTCTCAGGGCTGTCTTTTTATTACCAGGATAGTTGATCAGGGGTTCACATGCAGGGCACAAAAATTCGACTTTTAGCGGGCGGCTTGCTGATGATGGCCTCTGCCGGCTATGTGCAGGCAGATGCGCTCCAGCCTGACCCGGCGTGGCAACAGGGCACGCTGGCGAATGGCCTCCAGTGGCAAGTGTTAGCCACCCCCCAGCGTCCCAGCGACCGTATTGAGGTTCGCCTGCTGGTAAATACCGGTTCACTCACCGAAAGTACGCAACAGAGTGGTTTTAGCCATGCGATCCCACGTATCGCGCTGACGCAAAGCGGTGGCCTTGATGCCACGCAAGCCCGTTCTCTGTGGCAGCAGGGGTTTGATCCTAAACGCCCCATGCCGCCCGTTATCGTTTCCTATGATTCCACGCTGTATAACCTTAGCTTGCCCAATAACCGGAATGACCTGCTGAAAGAGTCGCTCTCATATCTGGCGAATATCTCCGGCAAGCTGACCATTACCCCTGAAACGGTTAACCATGCGCTGAGCAGCGAAGATATGGTGGCAACATGGCCGACGGATACCAAAGAAGGGTGGTGGCGTTATCGTCTGAAAGGCTCCACGCTGTTAGGACACGATCCCGCCGATCCGCTGAAAAAGCCGATTGATGCAGCAAAAATTCAGTCGTTCTACCAGAAATGGTATACCCCGGACGCAATGACGCTAATTATCGTCGGTAACGTTGACGCGCGCAGCGTGGCTGAGCAAATCAATAAAACCTTCGGTGAGTTAAAAGGAAAACGTGAAACGCCGGCACCGGTGCCTACGCTCTCTCCACTGCGTGCGGAAGCGGTAAGCATTATGACCGATGCGGTACGACAGGATCGTCTTTCCATCATGTGGGACGCGCCGTGGCAACCTATTCGTGAATCCGCCGCGTTGTTACGCTACTGGCGTGCCGATTTAGCCCGTGAAGCGCTGTTCTGGCATATTCAGCAGACGTTATCCAGGAACAACGCGAAAGACATCGGCCTCGGCTTTGACTGTCGGGTGCTGTTCCTGCGTGCACAGTGCGCCATTAACGTTGAATCGCCGAACGATAAGCTAAATGCGAACCTGGGCACGGTGGCACGCGAACTGGCGAAAGTGCGGGACAAGGGTCTGCCGGAAGAAGAGTTCAATGCGCTGGTGGCGCAAAAAAATCTGGAGTTGCAGAAACTGTTTGCCACCTACGGCCGCACCGATACCGATATTTTGATCAGCCAGCGTTTGCGCTCGTTGCAAAACCAGGTGGTGGATATCGCGCCAGAACAGTATCAGCGTTTACGGCAGAACTTCCTTAATGGTCTGACCGTTGAGATGTTGAATCAGGATTTGCGTCAACAGCTATCGCAGGATATGGCTCTCATTCTGCTTCAGCCGAAAGGGGAACCTGAGTTCAACATGAAGGATCTGCAGGCGACATGGGATAGCATCATGGTGCCAGCGACTGCTGTGGCAACGCCGGTTGAAACGGATGAATCTCACCCAGAAGTGACGGATATTCCGGCAGTACAGTAAAGGGTAAGCCGGGCAAGCGAAGCGCTCCCGGCGTACCCAATGCCGGATGCGGTGTTAACGCCTTATCCGGCCTGGAAGAACAACACGTTATTGCGGCATGGCGTCGCGTGGGATAATCGCCCCGCGATGCTGAATAACTGTGCTTGCCGTCAGGTGGCCGCGTTTAGCGGCTTCTGCGGCATCGCCACCGGTTAAACGTACTGCCAGATACCCGGCACTGAAGGAGTCTCCTGCCGCTGTGGTATCGATCACTTTCTCTTTCGGTAATTTTACAGCCGGTACATCGATAAGTTCTTCACCCTCGATGGACACCAGGCAAGAGTCTGCGCCGCGCTTCACAACCACTTCCTGTACGCCAGCTGCGTGAGTCCGGGCAATCACGTCCTCTACGGGTTTTTCACCCCACAGCGCGTCTTCATCGTCCAGCGTCAGGAACGCAATATTGGTGCACTCCAGCATCTGCTGATACACCTGCTGAGTTTCTTCTTTGCTGCTCCACAGACGCGGGCGGTAGTTGTTGTCAAAAATGACCTTGCCGCCGTTGGCGCGGCACTCGCGCAGCAGCGACAGCAGTTTGTCACGGCTGGCCGGGCTTAAAATCGCCAGGCTGATTCCGCTCAGGTACAGGTAGTCGAATGTCGCCAACGTTTTGCAAATGGCGTCGGATTGTTCACTCTCCAGCCAGAATTTCGCCGCTGCTTCATTACGCCAGTAATAGAAGGTGCGCTCGCCAGTACTGTCAGTCTCAATGTAATAGAGACCCGGCAGGCGGTTTTCCATACGCTGGGTTAATGACGTATCGACGTTTTCGCCCTGCCAGGATTCCAGCATTTGCTGGCTGAAACTGTCAGTGCCCAGCGCCGTGACGTAATGTACGGAAAGGGCCGCAGAATCGACCTGACGGGCAATATAAACGGATGTATTCAACGTGTCGCCACCGAATCCGCGCTGAACGTCAGCGCCTTTCTGTGACAGCTCAATCATGCATTCGCCAATCACGGCAATCTTCCTGGACATAGTCGTAACCTGCTCTGAAAAAAATTAGCGTTAGTGTGCGCTGTGGGTGTTAAGTGGTCAACTATATTAAAACAACGTTCCATTATTTTTTTGAGCCAGAACGTGTTCTGTGTCGTTTTTGCTGCTGTTTTTATTTTGCGTACTGCTGAACGTAAAGTTCTGCGCCTGAGCGCCGATAACCTTTGACGAGTCCGGTCAGTCACACTCTTATTTACAGGACACCTCAGATGATAAAGCAGGTCACCCAGCAGCTAATTACGCCAGATGCGAGTATCGAATGCTTGCAGGAGCGACGCTATTGGCTGCAGTGCGAGCGTGCTTACACTTATCAGCCCATTTACCAGACCAATGGTCGGCTGATGGCCGTTGAGCTGCTAACCGTCGTGAGCCATCCTGATAACCCTTCTCAACGCATTGCGCCAGACCGTTATTTTGCCGAAGTTGCTGTTCGGCATCGCGTTGAGGTAGTGAAAGAGCAACTTGAACAACTTGAACTGAAAAGTGATTTTTTCAGAGCCCACGATCTGCTGGCCTCCGTCAATGTCGATGGCCCGACGCTCATTGCGATGCGCCAGGACCCCGAGATCCTGAAAATCATTGAATGTCTGCCCTGGTTGCGCTTTGAGTTGGTCGAGCATATCCGCTTACCGAAGGGGTCGTCGTTTGCCTCGATGTGCGAATTCGGCCCGCTCTGGCTGGATGATTTTGGTACCGGGATGGCCAATTTCTCGGCCCTTAGCGAGGTGAGCTACGACTACATCAAAGTGGCGCGGGATCTGTTTGTGATGCTGCGTCAGACGCCGGAAGGCCGTAATCTCTTCACTTTGCTGCTCCAGCTTATGAACCGCTATTGCCGTGGCGTGATTGTTGAAGGTGTTGAAACCCTGGAAGAGTGGCGCGATGTGCAAAACTCACCGGCTTTTGCTGCACAGGGCTATTTCCTCTCTCGTCCGGTGCCACTAAGCACCCTTGAAGAGGTGATTCTGTCGCTTTGATGTGGATGTAGCGTGCCTCCTTTTCGCCCTGCTGGACTATCTTTAGGTCAGGCAAGGGAGGAAGTCAGGAGGAAAAGTGACGAAAACAAGCAAAATAGCCATATCCATAGCAGGGGTTTTCTTGTTGTTGATCGTCGTGCTCATCATTGTGATTGCGACATTTGACTGGAACCGGCTCAAACCGACCATCAACCAGAAAGTCTCTACTGAACTCCACCGTCCATTCGCCATACGCGGTGACCTGGGCGTCGTCTGGGAACGCCAGAAGCAGGAAACCGGCTGGCGCAGTTGGGTTCCGTGGCCGCAGGTTCATGCTGAAGATATTATCCTCGGCAACCCGCCAGATATTCCCGACATCACAATGGTACACCTCCCCCGCGTTGAAGCGACGCTTGCCCCGTTGGCGCTGCTGACAAAAACCATCTGGCTACCGTGGGTCAAGCTGGTGAAACCTGATGCGCGGCTCATTCGGCTGTCGAAGGAAAACAACAACTGGACCTTTACGCTCGCTGGGGATAAAAACCGCGATCCGAGCGCCACTTCCTCTGCCTGGTCATTTCGCCTGGACAGTATTCTGTTCGATCAAGGGCATATCGTTGTTAACGATAAGGTGACGCAATCTGAGCTGGAGATCCTGGTCGATCCGTTAGGCAAGCCGCTACCGTTTAGCGAAGTGACAGGCACCAACAGCAAAGAAGGGGGCGCCAGCGTTGAGGATTACGTTTTTGGTCTGAAAGCCCAGGGCCGCTACAACGGTGAACCGCTAACCGGAACGGGGAAAATAGGCGGGATGCTGGCGTTACGCGGCGAAGGTACCCCTTTTCCGATACAGGCTGACTTTCGCTCGGGCAACACGCGCGTGGTATTTAGCGGCACGATTAATGATCCGATGAATATGGGCGGTGTCGATCTACGGCTTAAATTCTCTGGTGATTCACTCGGGGATTTATACGATTTGACCGGTGTGCTGTTACCGGATACGCCATCGTTTGAAACGGACGGGCGTCTGGTGGCGAAAATCGATCCGGAAAAGCCCTCTCTTTTTGAATACCGTCATTTTAATGGTCGCATTGGCGATAGCGATATTCACGGAACGCTTGCCTATACCACCGGCAAGCCACGCCCGATGCTGAAAGGCGACGTTGAATCACGCCAGCTGCGACTGGCGGATTTAGGACCTCTGATTGGCGTTGATTCTGGTAAAGGGGCCGGGCGGGCAAAACAATCTGAACGACGTAAAGGTGAGAACAGCGTGCAACCCGCAGGCAAAGTCTTGCCGTATGACCGTTTTGAAACCGATAAATGGAACGTGATGGATGCTGACGTGCGTTTCAAAGGGCAACGGATTGAGCACGGTAGCCGCTTGCCCATCAGCGATCTCTCCACCCATATCCTCCTGAAAAATGCCGACCTGCGCCTGCAGCCACTGAAATTTGGCCTGGCAGGGGGCAGCATTGTTTCCAGCATCCATCTGGAAGGTGATAAAAAGCCGATGCGGGGGCAGGCGGATATTCAGGCGCGGCGGCTTAAGCTAAAAGCACTGATGCCGGATGTGGCGCTGATGCAGAAAACGCTCGGTGAGATGAACGGTGACGCCAGGTTGAGCGGTAGCGGAAATTCAGTGGCTGCACTGCTGGGTAACAGCAACGGTAACCTGAAGCTGTTGATGAATGATGGATTGGTCAGTCGCAATCTGATGGAAATCGTTGGGCTGAATCTGGGTAACTATCTCGTCGGGCAAATATTCGGTGATGATGAAGTACGGGTGAACTGCGCAGCGGCAAATCTGGATATCGTCAATGGCATCGCGCGCCCACAAATTTTCGCGTTCGACACGGAAAACGCGGTGATCAACGTGACCGGGACTGCAAGCTTTGCATCGGAGCAACTGGATTTAACCATCGACCCGGAGAGCAAAGGCATTCGTATTATTACCCTGCGTTCACCACTGTATGTTCGCGGGACATTTAAGAACCCACAGGCCGGGGTAAAAGCTGGGCCGTTGATTGCACGTGGTGCGGTGGCTGCCGCGCTGGCAACGCTGGTTACGCCAGCGGCGGCGCTGTTGGCGCTGATTTCTCCGTCTGAAAACGAAACGAATCAGTGCCGGGCGATTTTGTCGCAGATGAAGCCGTGATGTCTGGCCGGATGTTTATCCGGCCTGGATTTTATGCTCAACCCGGGCCGGAGAAGGGGGGGCACCGCCATCCGGCAAAAAATTACAATGACTGATGCCGTGTCTCATGGGTTAACAACAGTGCTACCAGGGTTAACGCTGCCATTGATGCCAGATAGGTTCCTACCGCCGCCAGACCGTAGTTCCCCTGCAGCCATGCGGCAATATAAGGGGCAACAGAGGCACCGAGAATCGACGAGACGTTATACGAGAATGATGCGCCCGTGTAGCGAACTTCGGTCGGGAACAACTCCGGCAGCAGTGCCCCCATCGGGCCGAATGTCAGCCCCATCAGGCTCAACCCCAACAACAGGAAAGCGAACACCAGCACCGGGTTACCGGAACCCAGCAACGGCTTAAAGGCAAACAGTGCAAACAGAATGATAAGCGTGGTGATGATGAGCATGCTTTTGCGACGACCAAACGCATCGGCCAGCAGACCTGCCACCGGTACCATCACGCCGAAGCCAATCACCGCCATCATCAGCATCCACAATACGTCATTACGCGGTAAGCCAAGACCCACAGGTGCTGCGGCGGTACTGAACGTCATCGAGTAGACGGTCATGATATAGAACAGCGTATAGGTCGCCAGCATGATAAACGTGCCGAGGATGGTCACGCGAACATGCTTTGTCAGCAGAGTGCCCAGCGGGATTTTTACCTGCTTTTTCGCTGCGGCGACTTTGGCAAATACCGGCGATTCGTGGAGCGAAACACGGACGTACAGTCCGATAATCACCAGTACCGCAGAGGATATAAACGGTACGCGCCATCCCCAGCTCATAAATTGCTCATCGGTCAACAGCCAGGAGAGCAACAGGAACGTGCCGTTGGCGAAGAAGAAACCGATAGGCGCACCCAACTGCGGGAATGAGCCGTACAGTGCACGTTTACGTGGTGGCGCGTTTTCCGTTGCCAACAGTGCAGCGCCGCCCCATTCACCTCCCAAGCCTAAACCCTGGCCAAAACGCGCCAGCGCCAGCAGCAACGGGGCGAAAATGCCGATGGTTTCATAACCCGGCAGCAGACCGATGACGACCGTTGAAATCCCCATGGTGAGCAGTGAAGCAACCAGCGTGACTTTACGTCCAACACGATCGCCGAAATGGCCGAACACGGCAGAGCCGATCGGACGGGCTACAAAGGCGATAGCAAAGGTAGCCAGCGACTGTAGCGTTGCCGCCGCGGGGTCACCCTGCGGGAAGAAGATGTGGGGGAACACGATCACCGCTGCGGTCGCGTAAATATAGAAGTCGAAGAACTCAATAGCGGTGCCGATGAGCGAAGCGACGACGACTTTATTGCGCGAGTTGACCGGGGCGTGTTCCTGTTCGTTATCGAGTGTTGTGGCGGTTGCTTGCATAATATTTTCTTATTTTGGGTCGAACGAAAGGTCATATTACGCACAGCAAAAGAGACATTTCAATCTGTAACAAACGCTGAATGTGGTCAAAATAAAGTCAAAAAGTGGATAATTTTTAGGCTGGCGTTTTCACTTCTATGAAATGCTTCACACAATTTAAAACTTAGTTGATAAAACTGGTTTTTGGTTAAATAAAAGTTACAGGTTGGATTTATGTTCTGATAATGCGTTGGATGACGAAGCAAGTACGTATGGTAGGCCGGAGAAGCACAGCGCCACCCGGCTTCCAAGGGTAGATTAGCGGTGCGTTTTCCCCGGCATGCGCGGGTCATCTTTGTATTCTGCGGTGGCAATCCAGGCCGCGCAGAACAAGGTCAGACGGGCGAAGAAGTAGAAAAATGCCATCAGTCCAAGTACCGAGCCAAATGCCGCACCCGACGGTGATTGCACCAACGATGGCAGCGTATACGTCATAATCATTTTGATCGCTTCAAAGCCCAGCGCGGCGATAAATGTGCCACGAATCAACGCTCTCTTGCGTGGGCGATGGCGCGGCAGACGCCAGAAAATCCAGAAGAACAGCAAATAGTTGGCGAAAATGGAGATCGCCAGGCCAATCAACCGCCATGCGGGTTTCAGCCATTCAATACCATCGAGATACAGTGCCGAGATGATCATTTGCTGGGCAGAACCGGCAATGGAGGTAATCGACAACGTCACGATCAGCGCAATCAGCAATCCAATCAAGGAGACAAAATCACGCAGGTATTTAACCCATATTTTTTCCTGATCCTGCGGTGTGCGTTCCCAGACGTCCCGCGACTGTGCACGAATAGCTTCACGCAGGTTTCCCATCCAGTTGATACCAGAGTAGAGGGCGATGCCAAGCCCCACCAGGCCCACGGTGGTACGTTGCTGAACGGCAGTATTGATGGTGTTTTTCAGCGTCGAGGCCAGCGTCGGATCGCTAACGTTGAGCAATATTTTACTGAAGATATCCTGTAATAACGTGGGGTGTGAGGCGAGAATAAAACCGGCCGCCGCAAACGACACCATCAGTATAGGGATCATCGACAGGAACGAGAAATACGTGATGGCTGCGCCAAACTGATTCCCCATTCGGTCATTAAAACGCTCTGCAGCACGGAGCAGGTGGGCGATAACAGGTTGACGTTGAATTTTATCTGCGAAGGTTATGGCTGTTTTCAGCGCCTGGTTCGCTTTGGCGTTTTTCACCGGCGTTGTGGTGGCTTGCTGTTGTTCAGGCGTAGGGTGCTTTGCGTCGTGTTCCTGCGTCATCCGATCGGTAGTCCTTATTTTGTTTACTCATGACATTATAGCCGCTCAGACCCACTTCCCGAAAAATGGGCTAATCCACATAGTCTTTCATCACACCGGTCAACCATTCCATGAACAGATGTACCCGGCGGGAAAGGTTACGGCGATGTGGATACAGCAAAGAAACGGGCATGGGCTCAGCCCGATATTGCGGCAACACTTCAACCAGCATACCGGTGCGAAGGGCTTCACGCACCCCGACGCGTGGTACCTGAATAATGCCCAGCCCGGCAAGGCATGCTGCATGATAGGTTTCGGTGCTGTTCACCGTCAGCATGCCGCCTGTTTTTACCCATGCAGCCCCATTGTCTGTCGCCACCTCGAAACCCTGTGCGCGCGTACCCAAATTCACCGAGTAATGCACCACGGCATGTGAGGCCAAATCCTCCAGGCTTTCCGGATAACCAAAGCGGGCCAGATATTGTGGGCTGGCACAGTTAATCTGCGTGAGTTTCCCCAGCGGTCGGGCAATCAACCCCGAATCTTTCAGTGTGCCAACGCGTACGACGCAGTCGAAACCCTCACGAATTAAGTCTACCAGGCGGTCACTGCTGCTGAGTTCAAGCTCCAGCCCCGGATACTGATGCAAAAAGGCGGGCAGGCGGGGCATGACCAGATTTTTTGCGACACCAATAGGCATATCGACTCGCAGCTTACCGCTGATACTGGCTGGATCGTGATGGAACAACCCATCCAGTTCATCCAGATTGCTCAACAGATCTTTTGCACGTTCGTAATAGATCATGCCGTCCTGCGTCAGCTGAACGCGCCGGGTAGTGCGGTGCAGAAGTTGCGTACCCAGATGATTTTCCAGGGCCTGAATTTGGCGCGATACGCTACCTTTAGGAAGTCCAAGGGTATCTGCCGCACGCGAAAAACTCTCCAGTTCCGCGACGCGGATGAACAACTGCATTGCGTGAATTTTATCCATTCTCATGCCCTATTGTTGTTCTTAATGAAACAGTAATGCGCAATTAGCGATATTTATTGTTCTTCTACCACCTAATAAGCTTTGTCTCAATCATCACAACACCTGAAATGAGGTTTCTTATGACGCAACGTATCGCATTAGTGACCGGTGGCGGTCGTGGGCTCGGTAAAAACGCGGCACTTAAGCTGGCGAACAAAGGAATAGGTATCGTCCTGACGTGGAACAGCAATGAAAAAGAGGCGCAGCAGGTTGTGGATGAAATTCGGCAATCTGGTGGAAAAGCAGCAGCATTACCGTTAAATGTCGGCGATATTTCAACTTTCCCATCCTTCGTTGAACAGATGAAGCACACCTTAAAGACACAGTGGCACAGCGAAGGGTTTGATTATTTATTGAACAATGCCGGGATCGGCATTAATGCGCCGTACTCTGCATTCACCGAAGCGCAATTTGACCAACTGTTGAACATTCAGTTTAAGGGGCCATTTTTCCTGACGCAGAGTCTTCTTCCGCTGATGAACAAGGGGGGAAGGATCCTCAATGTCTCGACCGGTCTGGCGCGTTTTGCTCTACCGGGCTACAGCGCCTATGCCGCCATGAAAGGGGCGATGGAAGTGCTCACCCGTTATCAGGCTAAAGAGTTGGGGGAACGCGGTATTACGGCAAATATTATTGCGCCCGGCGCGATTGAGACCGATTTTGGCGGTGGGAACGTACGGGATAACGCGCAACTGAATGCGTATATTGCCTCGCAAACGGCGCTGGGGCGCGTTGGGCTGCCGGATGATATTGGGGACGCCATCGCCGCGTTGCTCAGCGATGAGCTTGCCTGGATGACGGCACAACGTATTGAGGTATCTGGCGGGATGTTCCTGTAACTCTGCAACGTGCTTATTCAGTAGACGCAGTATCTGTTGAATGAGCACTTAATGCTATATTGTCATTTGTAACATATTCATTGTTTGTTCAGGATGTCTTATTTTCAGCTAAAAATGTATTCTCTTAAAAATTAATATTAATAAAAAATTATGACCCGCGATAAATGAGGAATATCTTAGAGAACTATCCTGTTCTGCCCGCTTTGTGTAATCCTTTTTCTTGAGCTGTAACTATTTATAACACCTGCTTCTTTATTCTTCGTTTATCGGTAGAATGACCCCTGCCAAATGGTGAATTCTTATTTTTCCTCGTGAATAATACCCTTTCACGTCTCAAGGCCACTATTTTTCAGACGGAGAGTTAATAATGCAGGTAATAATGTTTGACAGGCAGTCAATATTTATTCATGGAATGAATATAAGTTTGCAGCAACGAATTCCAGGAGTGAATGTTCAGGGTGTCAGTCAGGCAGATGACCTTTGGCAAAAACTGGAAGCAAATCCGGAAGCGTTAGTCATGCTTGATGGCGATCTTGACGGTGAGTTCTGCCGTGGACTGCTCCAACAACTTGCGCAGCGCTATTCGACGGTAAAAGTACTGATAACCGCCACGGATTGCCGTAAAAAATGGCTGCAAGAGGTAGCACGGTTAAATGTGCTGGCCATTGTGTCGCGCGACTCTGACGCAGAAACGTTCACACTGGCGCTTAATAGCGTTGCCATGGGCATGATGTTTTACCCCAGAGATTGCTTAACGCCAATCGAGAGTGGTAACCACAATATTAAAACATTAAGTTCGCGCCAGCGAGAGATCCTGACCATGCTGGCTGCCGGAGAGTCCAATAAGCAAATTGGCCGCATGTTAAATATCAGCACCGGAACGGTAAAAGCGCATCTGGAATCGCTGTATCAGCGCCTGGAGGTAAAAAACCGTACCCAGGCGGCAATGATGTTAAACGAAGTACATTAACCAACGCTTATTTCACAGTCAGAGCATCTCTGGCTGTGAAATATGAGCAGGCCACATTCCTGATGTGCAAAATTGGGTTATCCCCACGCTAAATACCCACACAATTAACGCTTCCAGCTGAAACAGATCTTCCAACTGTGGAAACTTCGTATGGATTAATTCCTCGCAGGCGGAAAGATCCGTGAGCAGCAGTGTTTCTGCCTGTGCCACTGAAATAGGGCTGTTGAAGGTTTCACCTGCGGTGATTTCATGCCCGTAGCCAATGACCCAGACTCCACGTTCATCCTGATATTTTTCCAGTGACAATCCTTGTCCCTGTTTAATAAAGGCGATACAAGCGGACGTAAAATGTGATGAATGGCGGTACATACTGATTTCTCCGCAAAGAGAGCCATTCTAGAGAAAGCACCCCGTTACGGTAGTTGCCATGCAGCCCGTTTTTTCAGTAAAACGCCTTATGACATGGGGGGCTGATATTCCTGCCTTAGCAGGCCGAAAATCCAGTCATCGTGCCAGGTTTGATGCAGCCAGTAGCTTTCGCGCAGCGTACCTTCGTAAACGAATCCCACCTTTTCCAGCAGGCGTCGTGAGGCATAATTACCTGCGGTGACGCAGGCCGTCATACGACGTAGCCCGCCGGTGGTAAACGCAAAATCACACACGGCATACAAGGACTCAGCGCCATAACCTTTACCTTGCGCTTCGGGCGCGAGCAGAAAACCCACTTCGGCACATTCATTATTTTGGTGAACATATCCAGTGACACCCAGCCGCGATCCTGAGTCATTATCGCACACGACCAGGCATAGCCAGTGTGGGCTTCCGGGAGACCATTCAGGTAAGCGCGAGTTGAATATTGCCCGTACGTTCTCTTCAGAGCGTGCATCAGAGACGTAGTGCATGACACCAGAGTGCTGCTGTAACGCTAAGAAAAAATCCCAATCGGCCTCCGTCAGCGGGCGGCAGGTCAGACGTGATGTTTTTAACACTGGCACAGGCTTACCTCCTGAATAATTTTCAATGATTACGTGGTTATCACTGCAAAACACATTTATTTGTTATATGAATGTGTTCTGGTCTACTGCGGTATAAATCTGCGCAGTACCACGTTTATAAAAAGATAACGAAATACATCGTGAGGCTGCACCTTTTCTGGGCTCTTTTAGGGAAGATAATGACCAATAGCACGTTACAGGCGACATGTGCGCCCTTTGAACACTGTTTGGGGATCATTCGTCAGGCGTCGGTGGAAATCCTGCTGCTGTTAGGCGTGCATGTTGCTGAAGGCAAAGATCCGCGTTGGTTTCTGGAGCAACTCGATCAGGCCCGGTTGAATCTGGGCGGTTGGGGGGCTGTCGCCAGACGTTTGCAGATGAATGATGCGCAACTCAGCCAGTTCACGTTGCGCTTACGCCATCTTCAACAGAGTGTGCCTCAGTATGAAAGTGGTCAGGATGTCAGTGAAAACCAGCTGATTTCCGCGCTGCGTTTTGTGGCGGCACTGGAGCAATTACGCCAGCAACAGCCGCTCCTGAACTATCAAACCGATATCGAAATCGGGGGGACGGATGCGCAGATGCGGGCGCAGCGTCAGCTTCGCGCAATCGAGTTAACGCTCAAAGCCCTCGTCGCTCGGGTATGGCCAGATCAGCATCCGCTAAACAGTTTCCTGAAGCAGCACTTTGGCGCCGAACGGTTGCGCCGCTGGTTAAAGCTGGGCGAAGGGCGTGATGCGCTGGACGGCATGTTATTTAGCGAACTGGCGTTGATGGTGGTCGATAAGAAGCTATTTGTTCGTCACTTTACGCAGATTTTTAATGATACGTCAGTGTTGATGCTGTTTGTCGAACCGCGCTTAACGCTACGGATGTTTCTGGATGATTGCCGACTGGCACGAAACGCCGTCATTGCTCAGCAACCGCTGACGTCAGTACAGCTGATGCTGTTAAATTACCAGTACCAGCAAATTACGCATTCTGTGCAGCGGGCATTTGAAGAGCGCCGAACGCGTATCAATCCCGCATCATATCTGGACTCTGATGAGTCGACAGTTCGTCAATTCTGGGAAACGGCAAGGCAAAAAGACGAGCAGGCCGGAGGCGATAAAAAAGAAATTGCCGACAGTATCGATCCTCCTGAAAAACGAGCGCAGCGCACGGCCGAAGAGCGCGAACAGCTGATTTCCGGCATGCTGTGGGGGGCTGTCGGTGTCATGGTACTGGCAGTCTCGCTGGGTGCTTTCTGGCTATTCAATGCACCCGCACCGCAAGCATCTTCAGGGCAAGCTGTTGAGATAGTACAGGAGGAGCCGCGGCGTGATGCACCTTCCGCGCGAGAATCGGTGACCCGAATGGGCATTACATGGGATACCTTTAATATGCGAGCGGCTATCGATCGCAACGATACCCGCGTCACGTCACTGTTTCTGCAAGGGGGGATGGACTGGAAGCTGGCGTGGACGGAGCAGGCATTTTCCGCGGGGAATACCGCAGTTCTGAAGCTGCTGCTGCGATACCCCTCACAGATGGATGAGGCTAAACCCTGCCAGCAGTTTATGAATACGCTCAGTCATGCCATGTCGAATGGCGCATCACTGACGTCACTGCATAAAAGCTACCTACAAAGTTTCTGCTCTACACCGGAGGTCATTGCTCGTCAGCAGTATGATGTGGAACAGGCCCAACTGCGTGTGCGTGCAGATCCCAATGCAGAGAACAAGAAATGGCAGAAAATCCACACCGCGCTGTACGATGCTATTAACTAAGGGCCCGATGCATTTCGTGGCATCAGGCCGTCAGACATTTACGGTTCACCGTACAAACCGATTAATCGGCGCACCACGCCATTCGTCCAGCCAAATCCGTCCTGCAGCGGATATTCCCCACCGCCGCCTTCGCGCGGCGTGCCGTCAGCGATATGGTACTTTTCAATTAGCTTGTGGTGTTCCTGATAAAAGATATTAACCGTTTTCAGCCAGTTACGGGCAATCTCATCGCCGAGATGGTCATCACCATACAGTTTAAACCCCTGAATCGCCATCCACTGCAACGGTGCCCAGCCGTTGGGTTTATCCCACTGTTCACCGGTTTCATACTCGGTCGCTAAAATGCCGCCGGGCGTGAGTAAGCGACTGCGTACCGCGTTGGCGAGTCGGTCAGCTTGTTCATGGGTCGCCATGCCGACATACAGCGGAACGATGCTGGCAGCAGAGAAGAGGGCCATTTGCTCACGTCGCCAGTCGTAATCGCGATAGCAGCCATTTTCGTCGTCCCACAAATAGCGGTTCACGGCGGCACGGCGGTCGCTGGCTTTCTGGCGAAACAGCGCTTCGGTATCCCGCTCTCCCTTTAATGCAGAAATGTTCGCAATCGTACTTTCCAGTTTGTAGAGGAATGCGTTCAGGTCAATCGGGATGAACTGGGTGGTGCGGATGCTGGCGAGGCGACCGGCATCGCGCAACCAACGTGATGAATAATCCCAGCCGGAGGCCGCACCTGCGCGCAGATCCCGATAAACCTCATTAGGTGGTCGGCCTGAATGCTTAGCCGTTTCTACGTCTTCAAGCCAGGACTCATCGCGCGGGGTATCACGATCGTCCCAATAGCGGTTGAGCAGAGAACCGTCCGGCATTCTGATAACGTGGCGGTACGCCTGATTAAGCACCAGCGAGTCGGCACCATCCATCCAAAACGCGTACTCCATTTTGAGATGATCAAGATAACGACGCGCACCGCGTACGCCATCCTCTTCAAACAGTTCGACCATTAGCGCAAAGACCGGTGGCTGGGAGCGACTCAGGTAGTAGGTGCGGTTGCCGTTCGGGATGTGACCATAGTTTTCGATCATCCAGGCAAAGTTATCTGCCATACATTTCAATAAGTCTTCCCGGCCACTCTCCGCAAGACCCAGCATGGTGAAGTAGGAGTCCCAATAGTAGGTTTCGCTAAAGCGTCCGCCTGGCACGATGTATGACTGCGGTAGTGCCAGCAGTGAAGACCAGGGAATATGATCCTGCGGCTCGCGAGTCAGCACTGGCCACAGTTGATCAATATGCTCTTTGAGCGAGCTTTCAGGGTCGGAAACATATTCGCTGGTGGGGGTTTCCGGCAGCCAGAAATGGTTCTCGACAAAGCGTTGCAGGTCAAAGTCCCGGTGTCGTTTGACTTTACGATAGCGAATCAAAATATCCAGTGGGTCCATTTTGGGTGCGCAGTCGGGAAAGGTTTTGCTGTCAGCAAACAGCTTTGACGACTGGACATGCTCGAACAGTTCAAGGTAGCGGTCGGCGGGCGTTAACGCATCGGAGGCGGGCAGCCCTTCAATCATCTCCGGTTCAGGCTCTGCCTCAATCATTTCATCCAGCTTTAACTCGCACGGATCCATTTCATAAAGTAGATCGACATCGATCGACGGTTCTTCTGAAGGGGCGTGGGGTAGTTTCTGGTTGAGCATAATGAGAAAGACCTCCGGTAACTGTTGAAACGCTAAGGCTATTGCCTGGTCGTCTGTTAAGCGTAGACATTCGCTTCGGTGCCGGGAGGGTAAAGCGTGCGGTTGATCACGTTTTTATGCTTATCAATAATAAAGAAATAAAACTATCCCAATGATAACAATGAGAAATTTATAATTTTTCACAATCTAAAACTATTTCATTTTCAGAACATTCGATTGCAACGAGGTGTGAATAGAACCGGGTAACGGCTCATTCTTATAATAGGCGCAGGCTATTCTATCGATAGTTCCCGCCCATCTAATTGATTGATAATTATCAAAAAAGTAATCCCCCCATTTCCTATGATGGTCAGGTCTGACAAAGACTGTGCATTAATTATTCTAATTTTCTGGGTCACAATAACTCACAACGGTGAGGGTAAAATAATGAAAATCATTACCCGTCTTACCGCGATGGCTATAGCAGGCATCGTGATTTGTTATTTTGGATTATCCGGTTATGTGTGGTATCACGATAATCAACGTAGTAAACAAGCTGATGTTCAGGCTTCTACGCTGGAAGAAAATAATAAAGTATTAGGGTTTTTACGCGAAAAAGGATGCGATTATTGTCATACCCCTTCAGCGGAATTACCTTTCTATTCTTCTTTTCCTGTCGCTAAACAGTTGATGAATTACGATATTCAACTGGGATATAAATCCTTCAATCTTGAAGCCGTGCGTGCGGCACTGGTCGCGGATAAACCCGTTTCACAAAGCGATCTGAATAAAATTGAGTGGGTGATGCAGTACGACACCATGCCGCCAACGCGTTATACCGCACTGCACTGGGCCGGTAAGGTTAGTGATGCTGAGCGCAAAGAGATTCTTGGCTGGATCGCAAAACAACGCGAGCAGTACTATGCCAGCAGCGATACGGCAGCTCAACATCGCAACGAACCGGTTCAACCGATACCGGACAGTATCCCGACAGATGCCCGTAAAGTGGCGCTCGGTTTCACGCTCTATCATGACCCACGGATTTCTGGCGACAGCACGATTTCTTGTGCGCACTGCCATGCCCTGAATGCGGGCGGTGTGGATGGCAGAAAAACGTCAATCGGTGTCGGTGGTGCCGTTGGCCCTATCAATGCGCCGACGGTCTTTAACTCGGTCTTTAACGTTGAACAGTTCTGGGATGGTCGTGCGCCAACATTGCAGGCTCAGGCGGGTGGTCCACCGCTCAATCCGATTGAAATGGCATCGAAATCCTGGGATGAGATTATCCAGAAACTGGATAAAGACCCGGCCTTGAAGCAAGAGTTTATCGCCGTTTATCCACAGGGATTCAGTGGTGACAATATTACTGACGCGATTGCTGAGTTTGAGAAAACGCTCATTACGCCAAATGCACCGTTTGATAAATGGCTACGTGGTGATGAAGGCGCGTTAACGGCTCAGCAAAAACAAGGCTATCAGTTGTTTAAGGATAATAAGTGTGCGACCTGCCATGGCGGTATTATTTTAGGTGGACGCTCATTCGAACCCCTGGGG
The DNA here is from genome assembly GCF_030332225.1 of Citrobacter sp. Cu233. Lineage (GTDB taxonomy): Bacteria > Pseudomonadota > Gammaproteobacteria > Enterobacterales > Enterobacteriaceae > Citrobacter. Next base: position 171,093 of record NZ_JAOWIF010000035.1, on the reverse strand, counting down.
CTGAAAAAGGACTTTAATTTTGGCGAAGTCACCACGGCAGATATTGGTCGTATGAACGTCACGAATGAATTACGTGACAAACTGCGCCAGAAAGTACCGGGTCTGCGTAACGTTGCGTTGACCGCACCTTATTTCCACCGGGGTGATGTGCCTACGCTCGATGGCGCGGTGAAACTGATGCTGCGTTATCAGGTGGGTAAAGAACTGCCGCAGAAAGATATCGACGATATCGTGGCATTCCTTGAAAGTCTTAACGGGGTGTATACGCCATATATGCAGGGTAAATAATAATTCCCCCTATCCAGCCTGACACGTTTTGCAGGCTGGATAATTTTCCTTTACCTGGCCGTCGGTTATATCTGCTCACCTACGAATATTTCCCACAATTCTTCCACTGCCCTGGACATCCTGGCCGCAGGTCGAAACAGTCTGATATCAATGGGTACCCATAATCCACTCTGTTGCGGGGCCGCAACGACGATTGTCCCGGCCTGAACGTCCGGAGCCGCCAGACTTTCCGGTAGCCAGGCAATACCGTCCCCGGCTTTGACCATCGCCAGCAGCGTGGCGGCCAGATCGGCGGTGAAGGCGATGTCCATACCGCGTCGGGCATGATTCACCGGAGACGTGTTCGAGAGGATCCTCCCCAGACCGGATTCTGCAGAAAAGGAGAGAAACGGAAATTTTTTGCCCCCCGTTGCCTGCCAGAGCGGCTGAGGAGCGCCGGGAGCGCATTTTGAGTAGGGCAATAATATTTCTCGTCCAAGGCGGACGCTGAGATATTTCGTCTGCTCAAGGTTGATGTGCATGTGAGGGTGGTAATAACACAGCAGAAACTGAGCATCCCCTTTTTCAATCATCCGTTCACAGGCGCTGAGCGTGTCGGATAGCAGGCGAAATGAGCCGAAACGGGCGATTTTTTCGTTATTACGCATCAGCGCCGGAAAAAATGAAAACGACAGGGAGTGTGTTGCAGAGAAAATAACATCTGGTCGGGTATTTCCTGCTGCTTCAATGGTTTCATTTCTCAGGGTGTAAAGCGCCCGGATCAGTTCGGGTACCTGAGCGACGAACACTTCCCCTGCACGAGTCAGGCTGACGCCACGGCGGTTGCGCTCAAAAATCGGCGTTCCAAGCCACTCTTCCAGCGAGACAATGCGCCGACTGAATGCGGGCTGCGTCACATATCGGGAAGCGGCTGCCCGGGAGAAATTGAGTGACTGCGCCAGCGCAATGCAGTCTTCAAGCCAGGTGAGTTCCAGGTGATGCCGATTTTGCATTACAGCCAGCCTCTTTGGCATTAGATCAGCAGATGAGCACTGCTTAAGATGGAAAAAGACAGGACGATGGCGTCCTTAAATGCTTCCTGCGTGCATTATGCCAATAATAAACCGGCATGAGTTATCACTTTTTACAGGCGCGTAAGTGCGAGCACAACTGACTAAGAACCCGCCGGAGAAAACATGCGTATCCTCGATGTTGTAGAAATAACTAAACCCATCGCTTCCCCTATTCGTAACGCCTATATCGATTTTAGCAAGATGACAACCAGCCTGGTGGCTGTTGTGACTGATGTTGAAATAGAGGGACGCCGCGTTGTGGGATACGGATTTAACTCTAATGGTCGTTATGGTCAGGGGGGATTGATCCGCGAGCGCTTCCGTAACCGCATTCTGGAAGCTGCTCCAGAAAGCCTGCTGAATACCAAAGGTAATAACCTGGATCCGCATAAAATCTGGGACGTCATGATGAGTAACGAGAAGCCGGGGGGGCATGGCGAGCGTTCGGTCGCCGTCGGCACGCTGGATATGGCCATTTGGGATGCTGTCGCCAAAATTGCCAACAAGCCGTTGTTTCATCTGCTGGCTGAGATGAAGGGCGTTGAGGCCAACCCGCGCGTCTTTGTTTACGCAGCGGGCGGTTACTATTATCCGGGTAAAGACTTGAGCGCGTTGCGTCAGGAAATGCGAGGCTACCTGAATCGCGGCTATAACGTGGTTAAAATGAAAATCGGCGGAGCATCGCTGGATGAAGACCGCCGGCGAATTGACGCGGTACTCGCCGAAATTGGTGATGAAGCACGCCTGGCCGTCGACGCCAATGGTCGTTTTGATCTGGAAACCAGTATTGCCTACGCCAAAATGCTGCGTGAATACCCGTTGTTTTGGTATGAAGAGGCGGGCGACCCGCTAGATTATTCCTTGCAGGCTGCACTGGCTGAATTTTACCCAGGCTCAATGGCGACCGGTGAAAACCTCTTTTCTCATCAGGATGCGCGTAACCTGCTGCGTTATGGCGGCATGCGCCCGGATCGCGATTACCTGCAATTTGACTGCGCGCTTTCCTACGGTCTGGTCGAATACCTGCGCACGCTGGATGTCCTTGCGCAGTTTGGCTGGTCTCCATCACGCTGCATACCCCATGGCGGCCACCAGATGTCGCTGAACATTGCGGCGGGTCTTGGCCTGGGCGGCAATGAAAGTTACCCGGACCTGTTCCAGCCGTACGGCGGTTTCCCGGATTCTGTGACGGTGGAGGACGGTCATATCGTCATGCCTGAACTGCCGGGCATTGGTTTTGAGGGGAAATCAGACCTGATTAAAGAGATGCGTGCGTTGGCTGAATAGCGCTGGCTGAGATGATGTAACGCCCCTCTGGTTGCCGGAGGGGCGTTGTTTGAGCGTGTAGTGAGTCGCGATCGCAATCTTTCTACACGTGTGCGCTTAACGCATGGTGACGAATTCTTCAGCCGCAGTTGGGTGGATCGCTACGGTGTTGTCGAAATCTTTCTTAGTCGCGCCCATTTTCAGTGCCACCGCGAAGCCTTGTAGCATTTCGTCCATGCCAAAGCCGATGCCGTGAATACCGACAATCTTCTCTTCTGGCCCCACGCAGACCAGCTTCATGCGGCACGGTTGGCGGTGAGAGGTCACAGCGGTATACATCGCGGTAAACGATGATTTATACACTTTTACCTGATCATCACCGTGCTGTTCGCGTGCCTGCTGCTCGGTTAACCCTACAGTACCAATTGGTGGATGACTGAAGACTACGGTTGGAATGTTGCTGTAGTCCAGATGCTCGTCCGGCTTGTTATTAAACAGACGTTCGGACAGACGACGGCCTGCAGCAACCGCAACTGGCGTCAGTTCAACGGCACCGGTATTATCGCCGACCGCATAAATACCAGGAACGCTGGTATTCTGGTATTTATCAACAACGATGTACCCTTTTTCGTTGGTTTTCACACCCGTTGCAGCCAGGTTGAAGTTGTCGGTTGCCGGTTCACGACCAATCGCCCAGATCAGGCAATCTACCGTTTCGCTACGACCATCTTCCAGTTGCAGAGTCAGGCTGCCGTCTGCATTCTTAACCACGGCTTTTGGAATAGCGTGGGTATGCAGAGTTGGGCCTTCCGTGTTCATCACTTCAACCAGTGTTTCGACAATCATCGGGTCAAAGCTACGCAGCGGTGCGTGTTTACGCACAAAGAGATGTGTTTCTGCACCCAGGCCGTTAATCACACCAGCCAGTTCAACGGCGATGTAGCCTGCGCCAACGACCGCCACGCGTTTCGGCAGTGCTGGCAGCTCAAAGAAACCGTCGGAGTCGATGCCGTATTCCACACCCGGAATGTTCGGATGGCTTGGGCGGCCGCCGGTCGCAATTAAAATATGATCGGCAGTGATCGTTTCACCGTTCACTTCAATGGTTTTCGCATCAACGAAGCGGGCAAAGCCTTTAATGACATCGACGTTATTTTTACCCAACACGTTATCGTAAGAGGTATGAATGCGATCGATATAGGCAGTACGGCTGGCGATCAGTTTATCCCAATCGAACTTATTGATAGTAGTGTCGAAACCATAATCCGGGCCATACATATGAATAGCTTCGCGGATCTGCGCGGCATGCCACATCACTTTCTTCGGTACGCAGCCAACGTTGACGCAAGTGCCGCCTAGCTCTTTGGCTTCAATCAGTGCGCATTTCTGGCCGTACATTGCCGCACGGTTAATGGAGGCAATTCCGCCGCTGCCGCCGCCGATAGCGATGTAATCATAGTGCTTGGTCATGACCGCTCCTTCATGTTCATTGTAGGGCGGAGAAGCGTTATGCCATCCGCCAAAATATTCGCGATTGTATACCTGAAATTAAAAGGTTCCACCGATGGCTGCGATTACTCCGGCACGATCCAGCTGACGGAAGTGTGCCCGGTTCCTGCCGGAACCAGTTTGCTGTGTAGCCACGGCAGGACGTTGTTCATCTGCTGTTCCAGCTTCCACGGCGGGTTAATCACAATCATGCCGGAAGCCGTCATACCGCGCTGATCGCTGTCCGGGCGAACCGCCAGCTCAATTTGCAGGATGCGACGAATGCCGGTGTCTTCCAGATCATGAATCATACGTTTGATTTGCTGACGCAGGACTACCGGATACCACAGTGCATAGGTACCGGTTGCGAAACGTTTGTAACCTTCGCTGATGCCGGTGACGACGGCCTGATAGTCGGATTTAATTTCGTATGGGGGATCGATAAGGATCAATCCGCGACGGGAAACCGGCGGTAATTTTGCTTTTAACTGCTGATAACCGTCGGCTTTAGCGACGCGCGCACGTTCGTCTTTCTGGAACTCGGAACGCAGTAGCGGAAAATCGCTCGGGTGCAGTTCTGTCAATTGCAGGCTGTCCTGCTCACGCAATAACTGGCGGGCAATCAGCGGAGAACCCGGGTAGTAGCGCAACTGACCACTCCGGTTGAAATGCTGCACGACAGAAATATAGGGTTCCAGCTCCGCCGGGAGGGAGTCCTGTTGCCAGATACGGGCGATGCCTTCCAGGTATTCACCTGTGCGCTCGGCATGTTCACTGCTCAGCTGATAACGGCCAGCCCCGGCATGGGTGTCCAGATAGAGAAACGGTTTTTCTTTCTCTTTGAGCGACTCGATGATCAGGCTCTGAACCGTATGTTTGAGGACGTCGGCGTGGTTGCCAGCGTGATAGCTGTGGCGATAACTGAGCATGGGTAAACGTGTTCCAGGTTATAAACGTAGGCCCGAAAGCGGCGTGCAATCGGGCGAAAATAGAGCGTATCGCCACAGTATACAGAAAAGTCGTCACTGCCGCGAAAGCGCAACGCCTGGCATTGAAATCCTCTACACTTAACCCCATTCTACAAATAATATGCACAGCGCCGGATACGCGCTTCATTCACTCTTTTCAACAGGACCGCGCTAATGACCAATCCATTGCTGACTCCCTTCGAACTGCCCCCGTTTTCTAAAATTCAGCCTGAGCATGTCGTGCCCGCTGTAACTAAGGCGCTAAACGATTGCCGCGAAAACGTTGAACGAGTGGTTGCGCAGGGCGCGCCGTATACCTGGGAAAATCTCTGCCAGCAACTGGCGGAAGTGGACGATGTCCTGGGACGTATTTTCTCTCCGGTCAGCCACCTGAATTCGGTGAAAAACAGCCCGGAGCTGCGCGAAGCCTACGAACAAACGCTGCCGCTGCTGTCTGAATACAGCACCTGGGTTGGGCAACATGAGGGGCTGTACAAAGCCTACCGCGACCTGCGCGATGGCGATCATTACGCCACCCTGAACACCGCACAGAAAAAAGCGGTCGATAACGCACTGCGTGATTTTGAGCTGTCTGGCATTGGCTTGCCGAAAGAAAAACAACAGCGCTATGGCGAAATCGCGACCCGTCTGTCTGAACTGGGTAACCTGTACAGCAACAACGTGCTTGATGCGACCATGGGCTGGACCAAACTCGTCACCGACGAATCTGCGCTTGCCGGGATGCCGGAAAGTGCGCTGGCTGCCGCTAAAGCTCAGGCCGAAGCCAAAGAGCAGGAAGGTTATCTGCTGACGCTGGACATCCCGAGCTACCTGCCGGTGATGACCTACTGCGACAACCAGGCTCTGCGTGAAGAGATGTACCGCGCTTATTCCACCCGCGCATCTGACCAGGGGCCAAACGCGGGCAAATGGGATAACAGCCCGATAATGGAAGAGATCCTCGCGCTGCGCCACGAACTGGCTCAACTGCTGGGCTTTGAAAGCTACGCCTTTAAATCTCTCGCCACGAAAATGGCGGAAAACCCGCAGCAGGTGCTCGAGTTCCTGACGGATCTGGCCAAACGTGCGCGTCCGCAGGGCGAAAAAGAGCTGGCTCAGTTGCGCGCCTTCGCAAAAGCTGAATTTGGCATTGATGAGCTGCAGCCGTGGGACATCGCGTACTACAGCGAGAAGCAAAAACAGCACCTTTACAGCATCAGCGACGAGCAGTTGCGTCCTTACTTCCCGGAAAACAAAGCGGTTAACGGCCTGTTTGAAGTGGTTAAGCGCATTTACGGCATCACCGCCAAAGAGCGTACTGACGTAGACGTCTGGCATCCGGAAGTTCGCTTCTTTGAACTGTACGATGAAAACAACGAGCTGCGTGGCAGCTTCTATCTTGACCTCTACGCTCGCGAAAACAAACGCGGCGGGGCGTGGATGGACGACTGTGTCGGCCAGATGCGTAAAAGCGACGGCACGTTGCAAAAACCGGTCGCTTATCTGACCTGTAACTTCAACCGTCCGGTGAACGGTAAACCGGCGTTGTTCACCCACGATGAAGTGATCACCCTGTTCCATGAGTTTGGTCACGGCCTGCACCACATGCTGACCCGTATCGAAACGGCCGGCGTTTCCGGTATCAACGGTGTGCCATGGGATGCCGTCGAACTGCCGAGCCAGTTTATGGAGAACTGGTGCTGGGAGCCACAAGCGCTGGCGTTTATCTCCGGTCACTATGAAACCGGTGAACCGCTGCCGAAAGAACTGCTGGATAAAATGCTGGCGGCGAAAAACTACCAGGCGGCGCTGTTTATTCTGCGTCAGCTGGAATTCGGCCTGTTTGATTTCCGTCTGCACGCTGAGTTTAACCCGCAGCAGGGGGCGAAAATCCTTGAAACCCTGGCAGAGATTAAAAAGCAGGTTGCTGTGGTGCCAGGGCCGACATGGGGCCGTTTCCCGCATGCCTTCAGCCATATTTTTGCGGGCGGCTACGCAGCGGGTTACTACAGCTATCTGTGGGCTGACGTGCTGGCGGCTGACGCGTTCTCTCGCTTTGAAGAAGAGGGGATTTTCAACCGCGAAACCGGACAGTCGTTCCTGGACAGCATCCTGACTCGTGGGGGTTCTGAGGAGCCAATGACGCTGTTCAAACGCTTCCGTGGCCGCGAGCCGCAACTGGATGCGATGCTGGAGCATTACGGGATTAAAGGCTGATTATTCGCGTGAAAATCTGCTTACTTGATGAAACAGGCGCCGGAGACGGCGCCTTATCTGTTCTTGCTGCCCGCTGGGGGCTGGAACACGATGAAGACAATCTGATGGCGCTGGTGATGACAGCGGAGCATCTGGAACTGCGCAAACGCGATGAACCTAAGCTCGGCGGCATTTTCGTTGATTTTGTCGGCGGGGCGATGGCCCATCGGCGTAAGTTTGGCGGTGGACGAGGCGAAGCGGTGGCAAAGGCTGTCGGCATTAAAGGCGATTATCTGCCGGATGTAGTCGATGCGACAGCCGGGCTGGGGCGCGATGCGTTTGTACTGGCCTCCGTTGGCTGCCGCGTACGGATGCTGGAGCGCAACCCAGTGGTGGCGGCGCTGCTCGACGATGGTCTGGCCCGTGGTTACGCCGATCCGGAAATCGGGCTGTGGCTGCAGGAGCGGTTACAACTGATCCATGCGTCCAGTCTGACGGCGTTGACCGATATCACGCCGCGCCCGCAGGTGGTGTATCTCGACCCGATGTTTCCACATAAGCAGAAAAGCGCGCTGGTGAAAAAAGAGATGCGCGTGTTTCAGTCGCTGGTGGGGCCTGATTTAGACGCCGATGGTTTGTTGATGCCAGCACGTCAGCTGGCGACTAAACGTGTCGTGGTGAAACGCCCGGATTACGCACCGCCGCTCGCGGATGTGGCGACGCCCAATGCGGTGGTGACCAAAGGGCACCGGTTTGATATTTATGCGGGTACTGCGTAGTTTCCAGGCCGGATGAGGCGTTAGCCACATCCGGCGATTCGACTACACAAAAGGAGCCAGCGGATCGGCAATCTCAAACGCTATGGCCTTGTCAGCCTTCGGTGGATATATCAATTCACTGACAATTGATACCTTCAGCTTTTTCGCCTCTGCACGCGTCAGTTTCACCTGCTGATCCCAGCCTTCGCTATACACCGCACCCCACGCGCCGAGATCCAGACAGGTGACGTAGTTTTCCTGACGGTACGGCAGTGGCGCAACGTTTAGCAAGCTGGCTGCGGCGTTGTTACCGGCAAATTTGCCCAATAAAATAGCGTGCTGGCAGGTCATTAAGGCGTGATTGCCTTTGTCATCGGTGGCGGCGTAGGCAACATCACCCGTCGCATAGATATCCTCATGACCCACAACCTGAAGATTTGCATTCACATGCAGACGGCCCTGACGATCGCGTGGGGCGTCGATCTGTGCCGTTAAGCCGTTCGCCTGCACGCCGACCGTCCAGATAACGGTTTCTGATGCAATCATCTGCCCATCTTTTAGTGTTACGCCGGACGCATCCACGCACTCCACTTCCGTATTCACCCGCCATTCAACGCCAAGTTCGGCTGATGCCTCTGCGATGACATCCCGCAGCTCCTGGCTCCAGCGTGCGCCCGGCTGTGCACCGCGTTCAACTACGACAACTCTGGTCTTAGCATCGGCGCCGAGAATATCGCGCAGACGGCCCGGTAATTCCAGCGCCATTTCGATACCGGTAAAACCGCCGCCGCAGACCACTACGGTGTTGCGCGCGTCACTTTCCGGTCGGTGTGCCAGATCTTTCAGGTGTTGTTCCAGTACAGCAGCGCTTTCCAGCTGATCGAGGTCGAAAGCGTGTTCGGCAGCACCAGTAATCCTATTGCGGTCGACATGGCTACCGCTGGCGAGTACCAGGCGGTCGTAATGGCGCAAATGGGTTTCACCGTTGACGTCTTTCCAGCTGACTTCTTTAGAGGCCGGGAGGATCTGCTCAACGTGACCTTGCAGGAAGTTAACGCCGGTGGCGTCGAATAACGGTTGCAGCGGGGCGACCAGCGTGTTGACCGCGCTTTCATAAAAACGCGGGCGTACACGCAACTCTGGCTGTGGCGCAATCACCGTAATATCAATGGCCTGCTGGTTTTTATCCGCCAGGCGTGCGGCGCTCAATGCTGCCCACATACCGGCAAAACCGGCACCCACGATCAGAATTTGTTTTTGCATTAGTGTTATCTCACTGGTGACTACGATGTATTTACTCGGATTTTATTGGTCGTAGTTATGGATTGCAATGCGATCCTGATCCTTTTTTCATTATTGTGTCGTTATTTTTTATTATCTACTTGATAAGTATCTATTTATATTTTTATTCTCATGCGGGATTACTCTGTTCTCTGGAATGCCTTAGATGAAAAAGCTACAATAAACTCAGATTCATTTTGGCTGAGATAATAAATGGCATTTTACAGTTCCGGGGTTGAGTACGGCATCCATAGCCTGATGTGTATGGTCGACAGCAAAGGCGACGCGCGGGATATGAGCGTGCGAGAAATCGCCGAACTACAAAGCGTTCCGTATGACTATCTGGCAAAAATCTTCACTCGTCTGTCGAAAGCCGGTCTGGTGCGCAGTATCGAGGGTAAGGGCGGTGGGTTCCAGTTGGCCAAACCCGCGGAAGACATCACCGTGCTGGATGTGGTCAATGCCATAGATGGTGAGAAGCGTATTTTTGAATGTCGTGAAATTCGCCAGCGTTTAGCCGTTTTTGAGGAGCATCCGCCGGAGTGGGCTTGTGAAGGCATTTGCGGTGTGCGTTCGGTAATGGACATGGCGCAACAGCGCATGGAAGAAGCGCTTGGCCAGCATACCATTCTGGATTTGGCACGTAAGATGTACCGCAAAGCGCCAGATACCTTCGTGGTGGAAGTGCAGGAGTGGATAAACGCGCGCAAAGGGTAACGGTTGGAAATGCCCGATAGCGCAAGGCGTACCGGGCATATTGAACGCAGGCCGGATAAGGCAATAGCCGCTATCCGGCACGGTGTATTACTGTTCGGTACTTGGCGTATTAATCATTCGGTTCAGCCATGGCACCATAAGCGCCATCACCACCGTTACTGCCAGGGTCACCAGGCCGATCTTACTGAACACGTTGGTGTAGATAGGCAGCGTCTGGAGTGGATCGGTAATGTTTTCCGGTACTGCTGTAAACGTTGCGACGTAACCCCCCATCAGGAAGGCTGCTGCCTGTGTCAGGAACCACATCCCAAGAATAAAGCCCATCAGGTGTTGTGGCACCAGCGCGGCGACCATTGCCAGTCCCAGGGCGCTAATCAGCAGCTCACCCAGACTCTGGAACAGATAAACCAGCACGATAAACCACGGAGACGTCAAACCCTGAGCATCGGCAAACCACATTCCGGCTGCGGCGGCAGTCAGGAAGCCTAGTGAGCACAGGAACATGCCAAGCGTAAACTTCATCGGCATGGTCAGGTCTTTGCCTTTGTTACCCAGACGGGTATAAATCGCGGCCAGCACCGGGCTTGCCAGTACCACCCAGAACGGGTTCAGCGCCTGGAAACTCACCGGGTTGATGGTAATACCGAGAATTTCATGATGCACGTTATTGATGGCAAAGAAGTTCAGTGATGTCGGCATCTGTGCATACAGCACGTAGAATACCACCGCTTCCAGCATCAGGATAAAGGCCACGAACATCTTGTTGCGCCCGGTTTTATCCAGTTTGAATGCCTGGCGGAAGAAGATGATAGTCACGGCAATCGACAGGACGATCAGCACCAGGTTGGCAACCTGCACGTTGTGCATCAGCCAGGCGCAGATGAATACCATCACTACCGTACCGGCCAGCACGTACAGCAGGTTACGGAAATTCAGCGGCTTATGATCGGGTTCAGAGCCGATATTTTTTACCATTCCACGGCAGGCAAAGTAGACCAGTAGCGCAACGATAAGCCCGGCACCGCACAGGTTATAGGTAACGGCGTAGCCAAACTTATCGGCAATCACCGGTGCCAGCGACAGTGACAACAACGAACCGATGTTGATCGACATATAAAACAGGGTAAAAGCACCGTCCAGACGTGCGTCTTTCGGGGGATAGCATTTTGACAGCAGGCTTGCCGGGTTGGCTTTAAACAGTCCGTTACCCACGGCAATGGTACCCAGTGCGACAAAAATCAGGTCGGGCTTGAGCAGTGACATCCCGGTCATGAAGTAACCAAGTGCCAGCACGATAGCGCCGAGCACCAGCGTGCGTTTGGTACCTAAAAGATGGTCGCCGACATAGCCGCCGATGGAGATCAGGCCGTATACCAATGCAGCAAACGCGCCAAAGGTGACAAATGCCTGTTCCTGAGAGAATCCGAGTTGCTTAACAAAAAATACCGCCAGGATGCCCTGAACGCCGTAATAGCCAAATCGTTCCCATAATTCCACAAAGAAGATCATGAAGAACGGACGAGGTTGCTGCAGCAAGCCCGTAGGTGCAGTAGTATTCATATTCCTTCGCCTTTCAAAGCCATCCCGAAAAGTATGAACGCGTATTGTTAAACGCGCCGAAAAAGTCTTATTTTGTTATAGACTGCGGCGATTAGCCGTAAGGGTAGATTATTATAGAGATAGTTTTCGATCCAATTAGTTGATCACACTAATTATGATTTGTTTGTTGGATTGATGTACTAATTGTGCCCAAATAACAAAAACAAAAACGCCCGCACAGGCGGGCGTTTACAGGCTTTAATGTTTGCAGCGGGCCGGGTTATTCCCCGGCAGCAAGCATTTTATGCTTCTTCGTCGTCACGCAGCGGAACAATCAACATGTCGACGTGAACGGTGTTGATCAGTTGACGCGCGGAGGACATCAGTTTGCTCCAGAAATCCTGGTGGTGGCCACAAACGACGAGATCCATGTCGTATTTTTTGATGGCATCGACCAGAACCTGGCCCAGGTCGCCGCTACCGCTCAGGGTTTCGGTGATAGGGTAGCCTGCATTGGTGGACAGCTCGGTTAACGCGTGGTGGGTTTCTTCAGAAATGCGTTTCTGCATGTCGCCCAGATTCACGTCGATTAGCCCGGTGTACAGGTCGGAATAGTTTACGTCAACGTGGATAAGGGAGACTTTCGCATTGTAAGGCCGCGCCATAGAGACCGCTTTTTCAACCAGAACTTTGCTTTCTGGAGAAAGATCAACCGCGATAAGAATGTGTTTATAAGCCATAGTGTTACTCCTTCCATAAGTTGTCGATGACTAGCCTGCTGGCGTTCATTCTGCCGCCGCGTCATCCGCGTCCTGCGAACTTTGTGCGCGGGGCTAGCCCAGTCGTAAAAACGTACCTTTTAAGGACTATCCTTACATTATAGCGACCGGGATAATCCGTCAATCCGCCTTGCTTGCCAAGTAGTTAAACAAATTTTTTAGTTAATTGCATTGATAGTGATTAACCTTCTGGCAAAAAAATTAACTAATCTCCTACACTATTTAGAGAGGCGCTCGGATGCGTGACACTAACACGAGCGGTTTCAGTTGTACTCTTCACTGAATGGTTTGGCAGGGTATCGGGGAGCGGTAGTCCCGGAAAGGAGTTCTGTGGGCGGGTCGCCGGGGAGGAGATATGATAAGCACCATTGCGTTATTCTGGGCTTTATGTGTCGTTTGCATTGTTAATATGGCGCGTTATTTTTCTTCGCTACGCGCACTGTTAGTGGTACTTCGTGGTTGCGATCCATTACTTTACCAGTATGTCGATGGGGGCGGTTTTTTTACCTCGCATGGGCAACCTAACAAGCAGATGCGTCTGGTGTGGTATATCTACGCTCAGCGTTACCGTGATCATCATGACGATGAGTTTATTCGCCGCTGTGAGCGGGTTCGCGGTCAGTTCATCCTTACCAGCGCGTTATGTGGGCTGGTGTTAATCAGTATGGTCGCGCTGATTATCTGGCACTGATTTTTACGACAGATATAAAAAAAGCGGGTCAGTTTCCTGACCCGCTTTTTTACTGTGCATGCGCTTAGATTAGCTTCAGGGAGAGCCAGTACAGCCCCCCGGAAAGGATAATCGCTGCTGGCAGGGTGAAGACCCAGGCCATCAGAATGCTGGTTACCGTTTTACGTTGCAAACCGCCACCGTCAACAACCATCGTCCCTGCAACAGAAGAGGAGAGAACGTGAGTGGTGGAAACAGGCATACCGGTGTAACTGGCGAGACCGATAGAGACTGCGGCAGTCATCTGTGCCGACATCCCCTGAGCATAGGTCATACCTTTCTTACCGATTTTCTCACCGATAGTGGTCGCCACGCGACGCCAGCCAATCATCGTACCGCAGCCCAGAGCCAGAGCAACAGCCATGATAATCCAGACTGGAGCATACTCAATGGTGCTCAGCATGTCGGTTTTCAGTTTCTTCAGCAGTCGCTGATCGTCGCTGCTTACGCCAGGCAGTTTCACGACTTTATCGGTCGTATCAGAAATGCACAGCATAATGCGACGCAGCTGGCTACGCTGCTCAACGCTTAACTTGTCGTAGGTTTCCAGGTTCGCCAGCATACCTTTCGCACGCTCAAGCGCGTTGATGGTATTTGCCGGGTGACAATGGAACTCTGCCGGTGTCGTTGTCGCCGTTTCCGTCGGAGACGGAACCAACTGATCAACGCCAGTCGCCTGTTTGAGCAGATCAGGACGCTGCTGGAAGTAGGTTTCGACGTTATTGATAGCATCACGGGTACGTGTAATTTCGTAACCAGAAGCATTCATATTCACCACGAAGCCTGCAGGCGCAACGCCAATCAGTACCAGCATGACCAGACCAATACCTTTCTGACCATCGTTCGCACCGTGGGAGAACGCCACACCGATAGCGGAGAGGATAAGCGCGATACGCGTCCAGAACGGCGGCTTTTTCTTACCGTCTTTCTTTTCACGCTCTGCTGGCGTCAGGTGAATACGCGCCCGCTTCTTGGTGCCGTTCCAGTAACGACGCAGCAAGAAGATCAGACCGCCTGCGAACACCAGACCGACAATAGGGGAAATGATCAGCGAACCGAAAATATTGAGTACTTTCGGGATGTTAAGTGCATCCACCACTGAGGTCCCGTTCATCAACGCATTGGTTAAGCCAATACCGATGATCGCGCCAATCAGCGTGTGGGAGCTGGATGCAGGCAGACCAAAGTACCAGGTACCGAGGTTCCAGATAATTGCCGCCAGCAGCATAGAGAACACCATGGCGAGGCCATGTGAAGAACCCATGTTGAGCAGCAGATCCGTTGGTAGCATATGCACGATGGCATACGCTACGCTGAGACCACCCAGCAAAACACCAAAGAAGTTGAACAACGCAGCCATGACCACCGCCAATTGCGAACGCATTGCACGGGTATAGATCACGGTTGCGACAGCATTGGCTGTATCGTGGAAGCCGTTAATTGCTTCGTAGAACAGCACAAAAGCCAGAGCAAGCAATAGTAAAAGCCCGGTATGTAAATCCAGGCCAGCAAACAAATGTAGCATAGGACGTTACGCCATTTTGAGGACATGAACGCGGCGCATTATCAGTGACTTTGGCGGCGCGGGCAAAGTGAAATATAGAGTTTTTTTGATTTGTCTCCTGCTTTGTTTTACACCACTAAAGAATTATCTTATAGAATTCAGACAAATACCTATTATTGGTGGTTTGGTGCTGGTGCGACCACTGAGGAATCTTTACAATTCACGCCCGCTTTTTAGAGAGGATCGCAACGTGGAAAGGTTTGATACCGTTATTATAGGCGCTGGCGCAGCGGGTATGTTCTGTGCCGCGCAGGCAGGGCAAGCAGGCAGTCAAGTACTGCTGATTGATAATGGTAAAAAGCCTGGACGTAAGATCCTCATGTCCGGCGGAGGGCGCTGCAACTTTACCAATCTTTATGTGGAACCGGCCGCATATTTGAGTCAAAACCCGCATTTTTGCAAATCGGCGCTGGCTCGCTATACGCAGTGGGACTTTATCGATCTGGTAGGTAAACACGGTATTGCCTGGCACGAAAAAACGCTCGGTCAGCTGTTCTGCGATGATTCGGCCCAACAAATCGTCGATATGCTGGTTGCCGAGTGCGAAAAAGGTAACGTTACGATGCGGTTACGTAGCGAAGTCCTGAGCGTCGCACGAGATGATGACGGCTTCATTCTGGAGCTGAACGGGATGACGGTCGGTGCAAAGAAATTGGTGATTGCCTCCGGTGGACTTTCTATGCCGGGTCTGGGGGCAACGCCGTTTGGTTATAAAATTGCCGAGCAGTTTGGACTGAAGGTGTTGCCGACGCGCGCAGGCCTGGTGCCCTTTACGTTGCATAAGCCACTGTTGGAGCAGCTTCAGGTACTCTCTGGCGTGTCTGTTCCTTCTGTTATCACCGCTGAAGACGGTACCGTATTTCGTGAAAACCTGCTCTTTACGCACCGTGGGCTCTCAGGCCCGGCCGTTTTGCAGATTTCCAGTTTTTGGCAGCCCGGCGAATTTGTCAGCATTAATTTGTTGCCGGATGTTGACCTTGCGAGCTTTCTCGACGAACAACGAAGCGTACATCCAAATCAGAGCTTAAAGAACACGTTAGCGATGCAGTTGCCGAAACGTCTGGTGGAATGTCTGCAGCAATTAGGGCAAATCCCGGATGTGACGCTGAAACAACTTAACGTACGCGATCAGCAAACGCTGGTGGAGACGCTTACTGAATGGCGGGTGCAGCCGAACGGTACCGAAGGGTATCGCACAGCGGAGGTCACGCTGGGGGGTGTGGATACCAACGAACTGTCTTCGCGTACGATGGAAGCCCGCAAAGTGCCAGGGCTGTACTTTATTGGTGAAGTGATGGATGTCACCGGCTGGTTGGGTGGGTATAACTTCCAGTGGGCGTGGTCGAGCGCCTGGGCATGTGCACAGGATTTGGTGTCTGAATAAGTGAAAGACGCTGTCTGCACACGATAAGAAAAAATATCATAGTGATGTGTGATACATGAACTGACTCTGACGTGCGTTTCTTAACTCCAGGAATGATATGATAAATCAGTTAAAAATCGCACAGATAAGAGAACGGGAGACACATGGTTATTCCTGAGGTAAAACAGGAGCGGCTCTATCAAAAGATAGCCAATCTCATCATTAAGCTCATCAATGATAGTATTTTTCCGCCGGGAAGCTTCTTACCACCCGAACGTGAGCTGGCAAAGCAACTCGGTGTAAGTCGCGCATCGCTCAGAGAAGCGCTGATTGTGCTGGAGATTTCCGGATGGATCACCATCCAGTCAGGTAATGGTGTGATTGTTGCTGATAAAAAGCATTCCACCAGTGATTATACGATTGAAGAAATCCTCTATTCGCGTGAGTTGGTCGACAGCCATTGTGCGCGTCTTGCTGCGCAGGCCGGGAAAGAGGATCTAATTAGCCAGCTTGAAACACTGCATCTCAGCATGGAAAAGGCCATTAGCGAAAACAATGTGCATGGTTTTTATTCCCTCGATAAGCAATTCCATCTAACAGTTTCAGAAGCCAGCCAGAACCGTGTACTGCTTGATATGTCGCGAATGCTGTGGGAACAGCGCGTTAACATCCCGTATGCCGGACTGGACAAACGTTCCGGCAATCGGGATGTATTAACCAGCATGAATACACAGCATAAAGCGATTGTGGATGCGATCCGCCAGGCTGATGCTGACGGTGCTTACCAAAAATCGCTGGAACACCTGGCCTATGTCAGACAGATCGTGGGTCTTTAATAACACCACGCTATTGGCTTAGCGCGGCTACCGCTGCACGTGCGCCTACGCTGTGCAATTGCTGACAGGCAGCGGTTACGCGTTCGATAAAGTCTGCGTTATCGCAAAGGTCTCGCCCAAAGATAGTGTCAATTGCTAACAGCGCCCGGACACGTTCTTCTATTGATGGATACTGTTGATAAATAGCCTGATACTGTGCTGACAGCGGATCTATCACCTCAATCGGATGACCTTGTTCATCCACACCGCTGATGTAGCGCATCCAACCGGCGACTCCCAACGTCAGATGGCGAGCGTCTTCGCCTTTTTTCAGATGGAATCGAATGGGGTCCAGCAAGCGTTGCGGTAATTTCTGGCTGCCATCCATCGCAATTTGCCAGGTTCGGTGCTTCAGTGATGGATTAGTAAAGCGTGCGATCAGCAGCTCTGCATAACCCGCAAGGTCTGTTCCTTCCGGCATCGACAGCGTCGGCGCTTGTTCATTGAGCATCAAAGCCAGCGCAGCGTTGCGATACGCCGGGTTGGTCATCGTATCGGCAATCGTTTCATAACCGCCCAGATAACCAAGGTAGGCCAGGAAAGAGTGGCTGCCGTTGAGCATGCGTAACTTCATCATCTCAAATGGCACCACATCTGCTACAAACTGTGCGCCCACGCGATCCCAGTCCGGGCGTCCATTTACAAAGTTATCTTCAATCACCCACTGACGGAACGGCTCACAGGCAATGGCACAGGGATCATCTACCCCAAGCTGTTCAGCGATTTGCGCTAACGTCTCTTCTGTTGCTGCCGGAACGATGCGGTCTACCATCGTGCATGGGAACGTTGCCTGTTCGGCAATCCACTCAGCCAGATGCGGATCGCGCCCGGCGGCTAAACCCAGAACAGCGGTTTTTGCGACGTGGCCATTTTCTCGCACGTTGTCGCAGGACAGCACAGTAAAAGCCTTCAATCCCTGCTGGCGGCGTAGTGCGAGGGCTTCGACGATATAACCAATTGCTGATTTGGGGGACTGTGGGTGAGCCATGTCGTGCTGGATAAACGGATGATTCAGATCCAGCTCGCCGCTGGCGGCATCTGTGCAATATCCTTTTTCGGTGATGGTCAGCGAAACGATGGCAGTTTCTGGACGTGCCATTGCGTGGATAATGGCTTCACAGCCGTCAAATTCAGGATGCAGCGCTTCTTTCATCGAGCCAATAATTTTAAGCTCTGTAGTTTGTGCTCCGCGCTCGGCAACGGTGTACAGCAGATCCTGCGCCTTCAGGTTTTGAATCAGTGTGGCATCATTTCCAGGCATCAGGTTGACCTCACAGATACCCCAGTCGCTGTCACTGCTCTCCAGCAAATGATGTGTATAGAGTGCCTGATGAGCGCGGTGAAAAGCACCGCAACCAAGATGTACGATACGCGAAACGAGGCGTGAACGATCCCAGCGCGGGCGTGGGGTGGAAACCTGGGCGGTGGCGAGATTCTTGTCCATGACAAACTCCTGTCATTGATGATCTTCTTTGATAATGCGCTATCAAAGACCGGTCCTGACTGAAAGTGAAAAACCGCATGGCGGGGATACCATGCGGCAATGTGGTTACTGATTGAAGAAGGCGCGCTGGATAGCCAGTTCAACGCCGCGTACTTCAGCCAGGCCTTTAAGGCGACCAATAGCGGAATACCCTGGATTGGTTTTCTTTTTCAGATCATCAAGCATTTGATGACCATGGTCTGGTCGCATGGGGATGAGTGAGGCATTGCCTTCAGCTTTACGTCGCTGTTCTTCTTCGACTATCGCTTTCACGACGCTGTACATATCGACATCCCCGGAAAGATGCGCCGCCTCATGGAAGGTTTTGGGATTCTCTTCGCGTTGAGTGGAACGCAGGTGCGTAAAGTAAATCCGCGGGCCGAACTGTTTGATCATATCCACCAGATCGTTGTCTGCGCGTACGCCGTAAGATCCTGTACACATCGTAAAACCGTTGGCGCTACTGTTTACGGTATCCACCATCCACTGCATATCTTCTACAGTAGAAACGATGCGCGGCAGGCCCAGAATTGGGCGCGGTGGATCGTCCGGATGAACCGCCATGCGTACACCCACTTCTTCCGCTACCGGGATAATGGCTTTCAGGAACCTGGCGAAATTTTCCCGTAAGGCCGTTTTGTCGATATCTTTATAGGTTGCAAGGTGGCGACGGAATTGGTCCAGCGTATAGCCTTCCTCGGCACCAGGCAGACCTGCAATGATATTTCGCGTCAGCCGGGCTTTGTCCTCTTCGCTCATCTTCGCAAAACGCTGGTGAGCCTGTGCAATTTCCTCCGCGCTGTAGTCCGCTTCCGCACCGGGACGCTTGAGGATATGCAGTTCAAAGGCGGCAAACTCAATCTGGTCAAAGCGCAGAGCCTTTGAACCGTCCGGTAGCACATACTCCAGGTCGGTACGGGTCCAGTCCAGAACCGGCATAAAGTTGTAGCACACGGTAAAGATGCCGCATTGGGCGAGATTGCGCAGCGTCTGCTGGTAATTCTTGATCCACAGATCGTACTGGCCCGTGTGGGTCTTGATGTCTTCATGGATCGGCACGCTTTCCACGACCGACCAGACCAGACCGGCTTTTTCCACGATCGTTTTGCGTTTGAGAATTTCTTCTACGGACCAGACTTCACCGTTTGGAATATGGTGCAGCGCAGTGACCACACCCGTTGCACCGGCTTGACGAACATCGGACAACGACACGGGATCGTTCGGGCCATACCAACGCCAGGTTTGTTCCATCGCTTTATCTCCTGGAAAAATTAATGAAAGGTCGCATTGATCTTCAGATAGCGTTCCGGGTATTGATCGAGTTCCTTCACGGCGTCAGGCACATCATCAATATTCACCACCTTGCTGACGACATCCGCAGGATTAATGTTCAGCGTAGCCAGCATCTGTAACGCTTCTTCGAATTCGCCAGCACTGGTACGTGATCCGCGCAGATCCAACTCTTTAAACGTGATCAGGTTAGTGGGTAACGATGTCTCCTGTTTTGGCCAGCCGGTGAAAGCAATACGACCCGCAAACGAAGCAAGATCCAGCGTTTCGCGAATTGCACTGTTGGCACCAGATGCTTCGACGACAACCTGCGCCATCGTCCCTTGCGTGATATCTTTTATCGCCTCAACAACCTGGGTGTTCGACGGATTGATGACGTAAGGCACACCCAGCGATTTTGCGTACTGAAGTCGTTCGTCCACGATATCGATCAGAATTGGCGTCGCACCGTAGCGCAATGCGCTCAATGCTGCCATCAGACCAATCGCACCGGCTCCAATAATGGCGATATGCTCCCCGGCCGTCAGTTTGGCGCGATGTAGCGCATGCAGTGCGATCGTCAGTGGTTCAGCCAACGGAGCCATCTCAGTGGCGACGTCATCCGGGATTTTGTGAATCAAATGCGCGGGGTGAGCAACCACCTCCTGCATCGCACCATCAATATGTACGCCAATGACCTTCAGGTTTTCACAGCAATTTGTTCTCCCCACTGAGCAGGGATAGCAATGACCACAATAAATATAAGGATCAACAATAACGCGGTCACCTTCCTTAATATTTTCTGGCATGCCATTGCCTTGTTTAATAACAATACCAGTGACTTCATGTCCAATAATACGTGGATAGGTCACCAGGGGATTAGTGCCGCGAAATGCACCTATATCAGAGCCACATATTCCAGCAGCATCAACTTTTATTAATACTTCATTATCTTTCTTTTCTGGATAATCAACCCAACGGGTTTCAATTTCACCAGGTTTATTGATGTAGACAGCTTTGACTTTCATTTGTTTTTAATCCTTTATTTTTGACAAATACGAATACCAGACAGCTGGAAACAATCGCAATAGCACCAGCCAGATAGAATGCGTAATCATATTTACCGCTGAACTGAACAATAAATCCGGTGACCAGAGGGCCAATAATTCCGGATATATTTGCCAGCCCATGCATGGCGCCACCGACGCTACCCACTTTATCTTTGTGCACGACATCCTGAATAACTGCCCAATAAATAGGACCAGTCAAATACAGCAGGAATAACGAGACTGACATCAGTCCAACGGCACTGCCGATAGTGGTAACCGTTCCAGAAACCGCCACACAGATTGCCGCTCCAGCCAGGCAAACACCGAGAATGAGACGGCGAGAAAGCAGGGCATTGCCCGTTACCCGATAGATAAAGTCAGAGCATACGCCACCCAATACCATGCCGATTGCACCAATCACCCAAGGAATCACGGTTGCAATACTGATTTCTTTAATATCAAGATGTAGCGAGTGGTTCAGATAGCTTGGGAACCAGGTCAGGAAGAAAAAGAGTATGTAGTTATAGCTGAAGAAGGCCAGCGTCGTTGCCCACACCATCGGCTGCTTCATGTAGTAGCCGAGAGAAGGCATCGCTTTACCGTCATCCGCTAAAATGATGTCATCATGGTTTTCAAAATCGACCCGTTCTTCCGGGGCAAGGTGTTTACTTTTTGAGGGTTTATCACTGGCAATGAAATACCAAAGTAATACCCAGGCTAAACCAAACAGGAAAATAATACCGAATGCCGGACGCCAGCCTAATGAAAGAGCCAGCAGGCCAACTACCGGACCGGAAATTGCGCCACCCAACGGCGATCCAGCGCTGAAAATACCGATAGCAGTGGCAGATTCTTTACGCGAAATCCAGTTGTTGATAATTTTGTTACCTGCAGCACTGACCGGCCCTTCAGCCATGCCGAATAATACGCGAACAGCCAGCATAGTCCATAAGCCAGTAACCAGACTGGTCATCCCACAAAATACTGACCAGAGTAATGCGGCGACCAGAAATACTGTTTTGGGGCCAAATCGGTCACTGGCCCAGCCACCGATAAAGTTAAATAGTGCATAACCAACAAAGAATGCGCTGAATATCATACCCATCTCAGCAGCATTGAATCCTAATTCCTTTTCGATGAGTGGAGCGGTGATCGACAATGCTGAACGATCCATATAGTTAAGCATGTAAACTATAAAAAGAAGAAAAACGATAAGCCATCCCATTGTTTTTCTTTTCATGATATATCCTCTTATTGTGGTCTAGCGGCCTGACCACAATATTTAAAACCTATTTTAAGATCACCATTATTTTGATGTGAATGTGATCAACATAACGAAAAATTAGCGCTTTAAATAATCATGTTCAAATGTGAGTGGGTATATATTTATGAATTTTAAGGTTTTTGTTGTTAACGGTGAAATTTAGGATAAAAGCGAACTTCGTATTCAACACCTATTTTGGGTGGATATTGCAATAGCGTCGTACAGGCTGACCGAAATGTGTTGCCGCCGATAGTGGCATCAGGCTTCCGGGAGCCCGGCTATGGAGAATTCACAACTTTTTGTTATTGCACATTACTTTTCTCGTCAGGGAACGGGGGACAAGGTCAATGATGTGCTCAGACTGCTGGCAGAGGCGACGCGTAACGAACCTGAAAACATCACCTATACGTTTTTCCGCTCGACAGAAGACGACGACCGCTTCGTTATTGTTGAAACCTATCGTTGTCCTGAGGGCCTCGAGCTTCATCGACAAACGTAGCATTTTCAACGTATTGGCGTTGGGATTATCAATCCGTTGCTTGAGCGTAAAGAGGTGAAAAGCTTTCTCACTCATGCCGATGCACCGCGTAGTTAAACGCTGGCCATTTTTACTACCAGGAGTACATCAATGAACAATGTCATGAAGGATTTTACGTTTTCAACTGTACCGGAAATTATCGTCGAGTGGGCGGGAGCATCCCGAGCTGGGGAGATTATTCAGCCGCGATATTTATTGCTGCGATGGTACGCATTATTGCTGAATCTGGTGCACTGAAAAGGTGGCGCGATGTCGATATACCTGCTGAAACACTGGCGATATTGGCTCAGGATGCCATGCAACAGACCCGTTTACTGGATAACAATCCTGTGACGCTTACTGAAGGCGATGCGTTGCGACTTTATCAGCAAGCTTTTTAAGCACTATAGGTGTCCGGCGAGCGGATTGCCGGACACTGTTTTGGTCGATGACATCGCGAGAACAACCGAATAGACATATCGAATCCAGGTGTTAGTATTCAATAGATAGCAGTTATGAGTATGCGTGTTTCATTTCCGGCCAGGAACGCTGATGATGACAACATTACTACCCGATTTCACAGCATTTTCGTCATTCACTTCCTTCGCGGTAAGCGTTGCCTTAACGCCTGTCCGCTCTTTGGCCATCGTTTTTCATTCCTTCTCATCCCGGATGGAATCTCTCACTGAATAGCTGTTCAGTGGGTTTTGTGACACGCATCGTTTGATAACAGGGATTACGGCGGGTCGAATATGGATAAGTTTAAGCGTCATTTGGTGTGGTGGGGAGCGGGCATCCTGGTGGTGGTGGCCGCGATAGCATGGTGGATGCTACGTCCTGCGGGGATACCTGAAGGGTTTGCAGCCAGCAACGGCAGAATTGAAGCCACTGAAGTGGATATCGCCACCAAAATTGCCGGACGTATTGATACGATCCTCGTGTCGGAAGGGCAGTTTGTCCGTCAGGGCGAGGTGCTGGCGAAAATGGATACCCGCGTGCTGCACGAGCAGCGACTGGAAGCGGTCGCGCAAATCAAAGAAGCGGAAAGTGCGGTGGCGGCGGCACGGGCGCTGCTGGAACAACGGCAAAGTGAAATGCGGGCCGCGCAGTCGGTAGTCAAACAGCGTGAAGCAGAGCTGCAGTCGGTCTCTAAACGCCACCTGCGCTCCCGTTCACTGTCCCAGCGTGGTGCGGTGTCTGAGCAACAACTGGATGACGACAGGGCCGCTGCTGAAAGCGCGCGTGCTGCGCTGGAATCGGCAAAAGCACAGGTCTCTGCCGCGAAAGCTGCGATTGAAGCCGCCCGCACCAGTATTATCCAGGCACAAACCCGGGTCGAAGCTGCACAGGCTACCGAACGACGCATTGCAGCAGATATCGATGATAGCGAGCTTAAAGCCCCGCGCGACGGGCGCGTGCAGTACCGCGTGGCTGAACCGGGCGAGGTGCTGTCAGCAGGCGGGCGCGTGCTGAATATGGTCGATCTCAGCGATGTCTATATGACGTTCTTCTTGCCGACCGAACAGGCTGGCCTGCTGAAGATTGGCGGTGAAGCGCGACTGGTGCTGGATGCCGCGCCGGATCTGCGTATTCCGGCAACCATCAGCTTTGTCGCCAGCGTCGCGCAGTTTACGCCGAAAACGGTTGAAACCAGTGATGAGCGGCTAAAACTGATGTTCCGCGTGAAAGCGCGTATCCCGCCGGAGCTGTTACAGCAGCACCTGGAGTACGTGAAAACCGGCCTGCCGGGCATGGCCTGGGTGCGTCTGGATGAACGTCGCGCCTGGCCTGACTCCCTGGTGGTGAGGTTGCCGCAATGACGCATCTGGCGCTGGTTCCCGTTCCTCCCGTGGCGCACCTTGACGGCGTGAGTCAGCATTACGGGACAACGGTCGCGCTGAACAATATCACGCTGGATATCCCCGCCCGCTGTATGGTGGGGCTGATTGGGCCGGATGGCGTCGGAAAATCGAGCCTGCTGTCGCTTATTTCCGGTGCGCGGGTGATTGAACAGGGTAACGTGATGGTGCTGGGTGGCGACATGCGTGACCCGAAGCATCGTCGTGATGTCTGCCCGCGTATTGCCTGGATGCCGCAAGGGCTGGGTAAAAACCTGTACCACACCCTGTCGGTGTATGAGAACGTCGATTTCTTTGCACGGTTGTTTGGCCATGACAAAGCGGAGCGTGAAGCACGGATTACCGAACTGCTGAACAGCACCGGGCTGGCGCCGTTTCGCGACCGCCCTGCCGGGAAACTCTCGGGCGGGATGAAACAAAAACTGGGGCTGTGCTGTGCGTTGATCCACGACCCGGAATTGCTCATTCTTGATGAACCCACCACGGGGGTAGACCCGCTGTCACGTGCCCAGTTCTGGGATCTGATTAACAGCATTCGCCAGCGTCAGACCAATATGAGCGTGCTGGTCGCCACCGCGTACATGGAAGAAGCCGAGCGCTTCGACTGGCTGGTGGCGATGAACGCGGGTGAGGTATTGGCCACCGGCAGCGCGCAGCAGCTACGCGAACAAACCACCAGCGATACGCTGGAGCAGGCGTTTATCGCGCTGTTACCCGAAGCCCAGCGTCAGGCGCATAAACCGGTGGTGATCCCGCCGTATCACGCTGAGCAGGAAGAGGTCGCCATTGAGGCGAAAGATCTGACCATGCGCTTCGGCAAGTTCGTCGCTGTTGACCACGTTAACTTTCGCATTCCCCGCGGGGAGATCTTCGGTTTTCTCGGCTCCAACGGCTGCGGTAAATCCACCACCATGAAGATGCTCACCGGGCTGCTGCCCGCAAGCGAAGGTGAGGCGTGGTTGTTTGGGCAAGCGGTTGACCCGAAGAATATCGATACCCGCCGTCGGGTGGGCTATATGTCGCAGGCGTTTTCGCTTTACAGCGAGCTGACCGTGCGGCAAAACCTTGAGCTTCATGCACGGCTGTTCCATATCCCCGAAGCGGAAATCCCCGGGCGCGTGCAAGAGATGAGCGAACGCTTTTCGCTGACCGATGTTGACGATGTGCTGCCTGGTGCCTTACCGCTGGGGATTCGTCAGCGCCTGTCGCTGGCCGTGGCGGTGATTCATCGCCCGGAAATGTTGATTCTCGACGAACCGACTTCCGGTGTTGATCCGGTGGCGAGAGATATGTTCTGGCAACTGATGGTCGATCTGTCGCGCCAGGATAAAGTGACCATTTTTATTTCTACCCACTTTATGAATGAGGCGGAGCGCTGCGACCGTATGTCGCTGATGCACGCCGGAAAAGTGCTCGCCAGCGGTACGCCGCAGGAACTGGTGAAGCAGCGTGGCGCAGCCAACCTGGAAGAGGCGTTTATCTCCTGGCTACAGGAAGCAGCGGGCCCGGCACCGGAAACGACGCTTTCGCAAGCGGCTGCCCCGGTGGTGCATGAACACAGTCAGCCGCCACGCCAGGGTTTTAGCCTGCGGCGCTTGTTCAGCTACAGCCGGCGTGAAGCGCTGGAGCTGCGGCGCGACCCGGTGCGTTCAACGCTGGCGCTGATGGGTACGGTGATCCTGATGCTGATCATGGGTTACGGCATCAGCATGGATGTGGAAAACTTGCGTTTCTCCGTACTCGACCGTGACCAGACCGTCAGCAGCCAGGCGTGGACGCTGAATCTGGCGGGATCGCGCTATTTTATCGAGCAGCCGCCGCTCACCAGCTATGACGAGCTGGACAAGCGTATGCGCTCGGGCGAAGTGGCGGTGGCAATAGAAATCCCACCCAACTTTGGCCGCGATATCGCGCGCGGAACGCCGGTTAAGATTGGCGTCTGGGTTGATGGCGCGATGCCGAGCCGGGCCGAAACGGTAAGGGGTTACGTACAGGCAATGCACCAGACCTGGCTGCAGGATGTGATGGCGCGTCAACCCAACGCCAGCGGGCAAAACGGGCTGATGACCATTGAAACGCGTTATCGCTATAACCCGGATGTGAAGAGCCTGCCGGCGATTGTTCCGGCGGTGATCCCGCTGCTGTTGATGATGATCCCTTCCATGCTCAGCGCACTCAGCGTGGTGCGCGAAAAAGAACTGGGATCGATTATCAACCTGTACGTTACTCCTACCACCCGTAGTGAGTTTTTACTCGGCAAACAGTTGCCGTACATCGTGCTGGGGATGCTTAACTTCCTGCTGCTGTGCGCGTTGTCGGTGTTTGTGTTCGGCGTGCCGCATAAGGGGAGTTTTTTAACCCTGACGCTGGCCGCGCTGCTGTACGTCACCATTGCTACCGGACTGGGGCTGTTAATCTCCACGTTTATGAAAAGCCAGATCGCCGCCATTTTTGGTACCGCGATTATCACGCTGATCCCGGCAACGCAGTTTTCTGGGATGATCGACCCGGTGGCTTCGCTGGAAGGGCCGGGCCGCTGGATTGGTGAAATTTACCCGACCAGTCATTTTCTGACCATTGCGCGTGGAACGTTCTCTAAAGCGTTGGATCTGATGGATCTGTGGCAGCTGTTTATCCCGTTGGCAATCGCCATTCCGGTGGTGATCGGTCTGAGCGTATTACTGCTGAAAAAACAGGAGGGATGATGCGCCGATTACGCAATATTTATAATCTTGGTATCAAAGAGTTGCGCAGCCTGCTGGGCGACAAAGCGATGCTGACGCTGATTGTTTTCGCTTTCACGGTATCAGTTTACTCTTCCGCCACCGTCCTGCCGGGTTCGCTGCATCTTGCGCCGATTGCTATCGCCGATATGGACCAGTCGCAGCTGTCGAACCGAATTGTGAACAGCTTTTATCGCCCGTGGTTTTTACCGCCGGAGATGATCACTGCCGATGAAATGGATGCCGGTCTGGATGCCGGGCGCTATACCTTTGCTGTGAATATTCCACCTGATTTTCAGCGCGATGTGCTGGCAGGACGACAGCCGGATATTCAGGTTAACGTGGACGCCACGCGAATGAGTCAGGCGTTTACTGGCAACAGTTATATCCAGAATATCATCAGTGGCGAAGTAAACAGCTTTGTGGCGCGTTACCGTGACAACACTGAACCGCCGGTGGCACTGGAAATGCGCATGCGCTTTAACCCTAATCTGGAGCCTGCCCGCTTCGGGGCGGTGATGGCAATTATCAACAACATTACCATGCTGGCGATTGTGCTCACCGGGTCGGCGCTGATCCGCGAACGTGAGCACGGGACGATAGAGCACCTGCTGGTGATGCCGGTGACACCGTTTGAAATCATGATGGCAAAAATCTGG
This sequence comes from Citrobacter sp. Cu233, assembly GCF_030332225.1. Taxonomy (GTDB): domain Bacteria; phylum Pseudomonadota; class Gammaproteobacteria; order Enterobacterales; family Enterobacteriaceae; genus Citrobacter. The sequence goes on along the minus strand of NZ_JAOWIF010000035.1, from coordinate 143,406 downwards.
TCGATGGGGCTGGTGGTGCTGGTTGTTTCCGGGTTGTCGCTGATGTTGATGGTGAAAGGGGTACTCGGCGTGCCGATTGAAGGCTCGATACCACTATTTATGCTGGGTGTGGCGCTGAGCCTGTTTGCGACGACGTCGATCGGTATTTTTATGGGGACACTGGCACGGTCGATGCCGCAACTGGGATTGCTGATGATTCTGGTGCTGTTGCCGTTACAGATGCTCTCAGGGGGCTCTACGCCGCGTGAAAGTATGCCGCAGGCCGTGCAGGACATCATGCTAACCATGCCGACCACCCACTTTGTCAGTCTCGCGCAAGCGATACTCTATCGCGGCGCCGGGTTGGATATTGTCTGGCCACAGTTCCTGACGTTACTGGCGATCGGCAGCGCGTTCTTCCTGATAGCCTTGCTGCGTTTCAGAAAGACGATTGGTACCATGGCGTAAACATCATTGCAGGGCTCACTCTTCTTTCGGCAGGCACTGCAAATGACCATGACGTACGCCGCGCTGGGAAATCACATCATCGGCAAAATGCTGAACATCGCCCATATCACCTTTCAGAACGGCGATTTCCAGGCAGTCGTCATGGTTGATGTGAACGTGTAGCGTAGCGACCGACAAATCATGGTGATGGTGCTGCGTCGACACAATGCGGCTGGCCAAATCACGCTTCTCATGTTCATAAACATACGAGAGTACCGCGAAGCCCTGAGTGCCATGCTCCTGGGTCGTTTCCTGCGCCAGCGCTCCACGCAAAATATCGCGAATCGCTTCAGAACGGTTGTTGTAACCACGGCGCTGGCTCAGGCTGTCCAACGTTTCCAGTAAATCGTCATCGAGAGTAATGGTGACTCGTTGCATCTGCAGTTAACCTTTCATGTCGCGCCTCGGCGCACAGGGAATGCGGGAGTTACAGCCTCTGCACGGCGTCGGCTGTCAGGGTAAATGGCGTTGGCGTGCACACGGCCAGACTCAGTGTTTCGAGCTGGCACTGGCTGACAGAGAGCGAGGTTGTCAGCGTAGTGCTATCGACGCTGACAATTTGCCAGGCACTGCCGCCACGCTGCTTAACGATGGCTTCTTTGCGCGTCCAGATGCGCCAGAAAGTCGCCAGTTGGTGGTCCGGATGTTCTGCTTCGATTTCGGCATGTTCCCCAAGACTGAACACCGTATTCGCCAGCGTCTTCCAGTTTTCGCGCGGGCGCACGACTTCAATATCACAGCCCACTTCCCCTTCGTCGCTAAGCAGCAGAGCAATGTCATCACCGCTGTGGCTAAGATTGAACCACAGCGGCGTGTCGGCTGAAAAGGCCGGTTTTCCTTGCTCACCGTAGACGATATCAGGCAATGGCGAAAGGGCATGGGAAAGCAGCACGCGGCCCGCCAGCCAGCGTGCGCGGCGAGCACCCTGCGGTGCCTGCTCATAGAGAGCATGAGGCAGTACGCCGGTGCTTAAATCAGAAACTTTCCCCAGAACGATCCGGTACATATCACGGCCAACGTTTGATGATGATAGAAGTATTGATGCCGCCAAACGCAAAGTTATTGCTCTGCAAAAACTCGCAATCAATCTTGCGGGCTTCACCCATAATGTAATCCAGCGCGCCACAATTGGCATCTGGCTGACTCAAATTCAGCGTAGGCGCAAACCAGCCTTCACGCATCATTTGCAGACTCATCCAGGCCTCCAGTGCGCCACAAGCGCCAAGGGTATGCCCAAAATAGCTTTTAAGCGAGGATAGCGGCACATTATCACCATAAATTGCGGCAGTCGCCTGACTTTCTGCAATATCGCCACGATCGGTTGCGGTACCGTGCGCTGAAATATAGCCGATATCCCGGGCGCTAATACCGGCCATGCTCAGCGATTTTTCCATGCAAATCTGCATTGTCTCACGCTGTGGCTGGGTGATATGGGCAGCATCGCAGTTAGTGGCAAAGCCGACGATTTCACCGTAAATCGTTGCTCCGCGTGCTTTGGCGTGTTCCAACTCTTCCAGCACCAGCGTACCTGCACCTTCCCCGATGACCAGACCATCGCGTTTTTCATCAAATGGGGAGGGGGTGGTTTTCGGTTCGTCGTTGCGTTGGCTGGTGGCGAACAGCGTATCAAATACGGCGGCTTCAGAAGGGCACAGTTCTTCTGCACCGCCGGCAACCATCACCGTTTGATAACCGTGTCGGATGGCTTCCCATGCGTAACCAATTGCCTGGCTACCGGAGGTGCAGGCGCTGGAGGTCGGGATGACTCGCCCACGCAGGCCGAAAAACAATCCAGTGTTAACGGCAGTGGTGTGCGGCATCATTTGCACGTAGGTCGTGCCGGTGATGTTATTGGTATGCTTCTCGGTCAGCATGGTCGCAAACTCACTCACTGGCCCGGTGCTGCCTGTGGAGGAACCGTATGCTATTCCGGTTTCACCGTTGGTCAGTACCCGATCGCCAATCAGTCCGGCTTGTTCTAACGCCAGTTCTGATGCGCGAGTGGACATCAGCGACACGCGGCCCATGGCGCGAATGCGTTTGCGGGTATAGTGTTCCGGCAGCGTGAAGTTGTCGATTGGCGCGCCCAACAGCGTGTGCAGTCCGTCATAAACCTGCCACTCCGGCATTTTGCGTACCGCATTTTCATACGCCAATAGCCTGGCGGAGACATCCTGCCAGTTTTCCCCAAAGGCGGTGACGCCGCCCATGCCTGTAATCACGACGCGACGTGTCATAACATCCCTCCATTGATGGAAATCACCTGGCGAGTGACATAGCCCGCCACATCCGACATTAAATAACTGGCAAGCCCGGCCACTTCTTCAGCCTGACCTATCCGTTTCATGGGGATCATCGACATCGCTTCTTTCAATGCAGCTTCTTCCATCTCGATCATCCCGGTATCAATCAGTCCCGGTGCAATGCAGTTTACGGTAATTTTGCGTTTTGCCAGTTCGATGGCCAGCGCTTTGGTGGCGCCAATAATACCGGCTTTTGCTGCACTGTAATTAACCTGACCGCGGTTGCCCATCACGCCGGAAACCGAAGACAGTGTGATGATACGTCCCCCCTGGCGTGCACTAATCATTGGCATAATGCACGGATGAATGACGTTGTAAAAGCTGTCGAGGTTGGTGTGGATCACCGCATCCCAGTCGTTATCGCTGAGCGCAGGGAAGGCGGCATCACGCGTCACCCCGGCGTTGCTGACAATGCCGTACCATGCGCCGTTAATCTCAATATCGTGCTCCAGTACTTCACGGCACTGCTCGCGATTGGCAACGTCAAACGTCAACAGACGCCCTGCGCCGCCAGCGGCGAGGATAGCCTCCAGCGTGTCTTGTGCACCTTGCGCATCGCGATGATAGTGCACGCCGACCACAAAGCCGTCTGCCGCCAGTTGTCTGGCGATGGCGCGACCGATACCTTTGCTGGCACCCGTAACTAAAACTGAACGACTCATGTGGACGCTCCTTGTTGAAATAGCGTGTTAATTTCTTCTGCTGTCGGCTGGAAGGTGTTGACGCGACCGGTTGCCAGCGTCTTGTTGTCTGCCTGAATGACGCATTCAAAGCTACCGAATCGTGCATCCTGCATCAGCAATTTGACATGAATGCTCAGCATCTTCCCGGCAGGCAGAACACCCGCAGCACAGACTAACTCGCGTGCGCCCAGCACCATACCTAACGCAATACTCGCCTGACCGTGTTGCTGGCGGTGCCAGCCAGACCAGACACCAATGGTCTGCGCCATTAATTCCAGTGCGAACCAGCCGGGCAGATTGCCATCAGGGTCGAGGAAAGGGGCCAGTACGCTGTTTGCTGATACCGTCACGTGGCAGGTGGCGGTTTCGTCCGCCACACTGACGACCTCTTCAAGGAGCAGCATCGGCGCATCATGCGGTAAATAATCGCCCGGAGATAAATAGTGGCTCATGAGATTCTCCCGAGCAGGATGCTGGCATTATTACCGCCGAAGGCGAACGAGTTAGATAAGATTACCGGACGAGTCAGCGGCTGCGGCTGTGCAATGATGCCGCAGGGTGGCAATGTTTCATCGCGCGGCGACTGGCTAAAATCCTGCGGTGGCAGCGGCAGGTTGCGTTGCAGAATCAGCATACTGATCGCTGCTTCGGTGATCCCTGCAGCGCCCAGCGTGTGCCCGGTCAGGTGTTTGGTCGAACTGCATGGGACCGTGTCGCCAAATAGTGTGCTCACGACGCTGGACTCAATCTGATCATTTAGCGGAGTGGCCGTTCCGTGCAGATTGATATAGCCCACGTGTTCCGGTGTCATTCCTGCGTCGTTAAGCGCCTGGCCTATAGCGCGAATGGCACCTTCTCCCTGCGGGTGGGGAGCCGAAATATGGTACGCATCGCTGGATTCGCCGACGCCCAGGAGCGCAATGGGCTGTGGCTCGCGGGTTAATACCATCAATGCGGCACCTTCGCCGATAGTGATCCCATTGCGGTCGCGGCCAAACGGCTGACATCGCGTTGGGGAGAGCGATTCCAGACTGTGGAAACCGTTGATGGGCATCCGACTTAGCGTATCGGCACCGCCGACAATGGCAATATCCACCAGACCAGATTCGATTAAGCGACGCCCGCTCATGATAGCCCGTGCACTGGACGAGCAGGCGGTTGAGAGCGTAAAGGCCGGGCCATCCAGCGCCAGCCAGTGGCTAAGAAAACGCGACGGATCGCCCAGTTCCTGCTGCGGGTAGCGCCAGTCGGTGCTCTCTTTGTCGTTGAGCATCAGATCAACGTGAACGTCACCTTCATCCAGACCGGAGGTGCTGGTACCGAGAACGACAGCAATACGATCGCGGCCAAACCGGGCGATAGCGTCGTCCACCTGTGGCTGGATTTGTGCCAGTGCTGCCAGCAGTAGCTGGTTATTGCGCGAACGATGTGCGCTAAATTGCTGAGGGATCGCGGGCAGCTCACCGTCTACGCCTGCTAATACGGCGGGTGGATGTCCTTGCAGCCAGTTCGCGCGCGGGCGCATTCCCGGCGCTATGCCACGTGTGAGGTTGGCTGCGATTTCATCGGTGTTATTGCCCAACGCGTTAATCATGCCAACGGCAGAAATGTAGATCATCTCAGTCACCCAGGTATTGAATGGTGATGTGGTATTTAAAAACGTGCTGCTCAATGCTGATCGGTTCGCGTTTTCCTTTTCGATTCAGATACGTGATTTCCGTGACCAGTTTGCCGCGGCTATTGCGCAGTTCACGTGTATCACCCGTATCGACAAGCGTCCAGCCTTGAGGTAATTGCGGTTGCCAGGCGCTAATTGGCCAATGGCTGAGCATCACGTCAGCCAGCACCTGACTGGCAGGCGGCAGTTGCGGAACGATGATCGATTGTTCGGTGTGCAATCCTTTTTCATCGTACGTCACGAGGAACAGGCGAATGCCAACTGATGACAACCCGGCCAGTGTGATTTTCTTATCATCAGCATTAAGCATGACCAACAGCGACTGAGTTTTGCCGTTAAAACTTCCGGTCAGCAGCTGTTGTGAATTCACTGCGGGAGAAATTCCCGGAGCAGGTAGCGTCACACGTGCGCCCGGCTCTAACCAGGCTTGCGGGCGGCCTTTCTGTTCTGGCTGCGAGTGGCCGCATCCGGCCAGCAGCAACGTGGCGACGAGCAGGCCCCGCCGGATGGCGCTGCGCTTATCCGGCCTACCATTGATGTGCTGAGGTTGGCCGGCAATGCCGCCATCCGGCAAAAGCCCACTCAACCAACGAAATATCGGTTTACTCATCGTTTTTTCTTCTCTCTTTTCGTTGGCATCGCCAGCGGTGACAGCATAAATGCAGTGAAAATACCGCTCACTAACACAATGCCAAAACTGCTGATTGCCTGAGTGGCGCTAAAGACCAGCATGCCGAGCGTCAGGAGCGTGGTCATCATCGCCAGCGTGATAGCCAGTAGCGACGTCAGTGGCGTACCGCGTGGATTACTGAAAAACAGCGTGTAGTTAATGCCAATCCCCAGTACCAGCACCAATGCCAGCAGCGAGAACAAGTTGAGTGCATGACCACTCAGGGCCAGTACCGCCAGACCACAACCTAAAGATAACACTGAGGGTACCAGGCTAATTAAGCCCTTACGCCAGCCAAGTCGAATCATGGCACCACAGGCAATTACCGTCAGTGCAACACACAGCAAGCCAGTCAGAATATGGCGATAAAGGGCAAACAGATTGTCAAAGCTGCTCTTACGATCCACCCACGCAACGCCGGAATATTTCGTGCTGAGTGTGTTTAAAGCATCACTTTGTTTCACTCCTTCAACGGGAACCAGTACGCTGCTTTCGCCGTCCGCCAGCGACAGCCACAGCAAGCGCCAACCTTCACTGGCCGGGCTGGCAAGCCAGGCATCGACGGTGACCGGCATGGCGCTAAGATCGGGTTTCACCGTTACCAGTCCGGCGCTGTTTAAGGCCTGTGTGACGGCGGGCGCGGCATCTTTTAACAGGGTGAGATCCTGCTGCTGCCGGGCGAGCGAATTTAACGGAATGGTGCGATATCCGCTGAGTAAGCCGTCTTTTTTTGCCTCTTCCAGCGCGGGAGTAAAGGCTTCCAGTCGCTCCAGCGTTTGTTGCGCGGATTTTCCGTACACGACAAACCACTTCTGGTCGACGCTTTGCCCGGTCAGAGCGGTAATCGCTTTTTCCTGAGCGAGAATGCCCTGCGGCAGCGCCTGTAACTGGGAGATATCATCGTCTACGCGTAGCGTCGCCATGCCTGCCAGTGAGAACAACGCCAGAGCCACCGGCAGGCCAACGGATAATTTCTTATTCCGCCGCCAGGCAGCAAGCCAGCGTAGCATGAGTACCATTGCCGGAACCGGGCGCACCGGCAACTTATGACACAGCCATGGGTGCCAGAAAATGACGGTCAAACACGAGGCACTCAGACCCACCGCCGCGAATACCGCCATCTGGCGAATACCGGGGAAGGGGGCCAGCATCATAATCAGATAAGCTGCCACGGTGGTCAGTAGTGCCAGGAGCAGGGCATTGCGTACTTTGGCAAGGCTTTGCCATGGCGATGTTTCTGCACCGTGCACCATCCGCTCGGTCAAATAGTAGAGCGTATAGTCGGCGGAAATACCGATGATGCTCATACTCATCACCAGCGTCATCAGATGGAGCTCGCCAAAAATCAGCAGCGTGACGACGGTTCCCGCCAGCGCGCCAATACCAATTGAAATCAGGCACAGCAGCAGCGGACGTAGCGAACGAAACACGGCCACGATGAGCAGGAGCACCCCGATCACGGTCGCTATGCCGAGGGTCGAGATATCCTGTTTCGCCTGCTGGCTGGCGTAATCGCTGTAGAAAAGCGTCCCGCGAGACAGCAGTTGCGCCTGCGGATAGTGGGCTTTGAGCTCACCTTCCAGCGTATTCAGCGTGGTGACCAATTGGTGCGTCTGTTGCATATCAAACGATGAGCCGGTCAGCTCGCCATGTAACAGATACCAGTAGTTGCCTTGCTCGTCCTGAGTGACCAGCCAACCGTCCATCAGGCGTAAACGCTGCCCATTTTTAGCCATGGCCAACTGCGAGCCGCGCATCAGCATGAGGGGATCGTTTTGTAGCTCTTTGCCGCTAACGCCGGAGAACGCAGAGTAAAGTTGGGACAGAATCCACTGAGCCTGCGCTTCGCCGCCGTTTTGCAGACGGGCGCGGGTGTCTTTATCTATCAGGCCGTTACGATGTTGCCAGAAGAAAGCCCCCCAGGCCTGCTGGCTGTTGGCATCCATCGGGCCTTTTACCTCGGCCAGCGCGTGAGATTTTTGCAGTAGAGCCAGCCAGTCGCGCGCCACCATCGGGTCCGGTTGTTTACCGGGGCTCACCAGCCAGACCAATTGCCGGTCAAGGCGCTGCATAAAACCCTCGTTCAGACTCGGAGGGATGGCCCCCAGTGTCTGTTTTGGCAACATTGCCAGCACGCTGCTGTTAAGCCGGGCCTGAGGTAGCAGCGCCAGCAAGATGCCCAGCAGAATCAGGCAGGCGGCTCCCCATAACAGCGTGGGGCGTTTACTGGGCGGCAAAGCGTTGGCGTTCGTCATCGGTCAGTTGCGCTGGCGTGAGTTGGTGTTGGGAAAGCGCGATATCGGTGCGATCGCCCTGCTTATCATTGAGCTGAATACTCTCCAGGTAGGTCTTTCCGGCTAAATCAATCGTCGCAAAAATCTTATCCAGCGGTGTGGTGATTGGTGTCAGGCGTAGCGTCCAGCGACCGTCCCCTAAGTCTGCAAACGCCACGCGGAAGTTTTGTTCCAGCACCTTACGATCTGCCTGGAATAGCGCCCGTAGCAGATGATTAAACTGGAACATTTGCGGGTTATTCTCCGCGGTGATGGTCTGCGGTGGTTGACCGTTAATCGCCTGAACCATCCGTTTGTCGTCCAGTAGCAACTGCATCGGGAACGGAGCTGTTTGGTCCCATAACAAACCCTGGTCGCGGGCGATCAACATTTTGCCCTGAGATCGCAGCGGCTGCGGCAGATCCTTTATCGTCCGGGTTTGATCGAAGTGGGCGCGAACCACCGGTTGTTCGGTAAAACGCTGTTGCAGGGCATCGAGCGTCAGAGCGCTGACGAAAGGGCTGACGAGCAGCAGGAGCAATGGCCATAATCTCATGGTGTCACTCCCATCCGTTCAAACAGAATATCGGGGCTGACAAAGCACAGTTCACGGCTTTTTTCGTCTACGGCGACCTGGATGGTGTAGCCTGTTGTGGCGCGTTTCCCTGTTTCAGCATCAAAAATTTCGTAGCCGATACGCAGGCGATTTTCGAACTCTTTAATTTGGGCGCGTACACGGATACGCTGCTCGAAAGTCAGGGCATTGCGATACTTTACCCGGGTGTCGACCACTGGCCACAGATAGCCTGATTCTTTCATCTGCCGATAACCGTAATCGAATTGGTTCAGCAGTGCCTCACGGGCAATCTCGAAATAGCGGAAGTAGTTGCCATGCCACGCTACACCCATCATATCGACGTCGTGAAACGGAATAGTCAGCTCGACTTCAGCCGTAAAGCGGGGATCGTTAAGCACCCTTTACTCCTTGTCTTTGGTGTCCGGCAGTTGCCAGAAATCGAAAAAGTTAAACCAGTCGAGTGGCGACTGAAGTGCATAGTGCTCAAGGCGTTTGGCGTAGCGATCGACGGTATTTTGTAATGCCTGTTGTCGGGTGGCGCGTGGCAAGAGCAACGGGTCAGCAAACGGTTCGCAGTGGATATGGAGCTTCTCCTGCTGGCGCAGGGCGAAAATCAGATCCACCGGGCAGTGTAAAATAGACGCAAGAATGAACGGGCCCTGTGGGAATGGCGCAACTTGCCCCATAAAGCGGCTCCAGCAGACACGCCATTCGCCGCCTCGTTGGGTATTGACTGCGATGCGATCGCCGACGATGGCTATCCATTCGCCACGATCCAGTTTCTCTTTGAGCAGAATGGCGGTATCCGGGCCGATATCGTTCACCGGAAGCAGGTTTAACCCAGCCTGCGGGGCCATCTCTTCCATGATTTGTTTAAAGCGTTGGGCGTTATCGCTAAATACCAACGCATTGATTGTTTTACTGCCCTGTAGCTGGGCCAGTGCCCGACAGGCTTCGACGTCGCCCAGATGCGAAGCCAGCAGCAGTTTTCCTCGCGGGTCGCTGATATTTAGCGTCTCTTCTGCGCCTGGTGCAAAAACAACATCGCGGCCGACGTGCAGTTCACCGCGCCAACTGGCAATCTTATCCAGCATCGCACCGCCAAAACGCAGGAAGTGCTGATAACTGGTCAGGTTTGACGGTACTGGCATCCGGCGTGTGATCAGTTGCGCCCGTACGCGGCTAATCCAGCTCTGAGAGGCTTTTCGGGCAGTTGATGCGGTGAGCCAGTAAACGCCGACTACCGGATACAGTAGCAGGGAGAAGGCTTTGCGACCCAGTAAACGCCAGACCAGCAGCATCAGACGCATTCCCCACAGCCCTTTGACTTCCTGCTGCTGCGCCCAGTGTGTTGATGAACGACGAAAAAGCAGGGAGGGGATGCGTGGCAACATGCCAAAAAACAGGCGAGTGTGCATTAATGAAATGCGCAGATTGTCTTTGAGCGCGTCGAAATGGGATAGCCCGTCCTGCGGATAGGTGACTCGCGTTGGGATAAAATAGCTGGTGTTGCCTTGCCAGTAGAGGCGCACCATCACTTCGGTATCAAAATCCATCCGTTTGCCGAGCGTCACGCGCTGCGCCAGTTGCAGTGTCGGTGCCACCGGATACACCCGGAAGCCGCACATGCTGTCTTTTAGCTGCAACGAGAGTGTTTCTATCCACACCCAGATGTGGGTTACCCAGCGTCCGTACAGGCGCGAGCGAGGAACAGAATCATCGTAAATCGGTTGCCCGGAAATTAGCGCTGTCGGATGTTCTTTTGCCAATGCAAGCAGCCTGGGAATATCTTCAATGGCATGCTGCCCGTCGGCATCGACCTGCACGGCATGACTGAACCCGGCATCTGCTGCCGCCTGTATTCCGCTAATCACCGCCGCGCCTTTGCCTGCGTTGACCGGCAGGCGAATTAACGTCAGATTGCAGTATTCTGCCGCCAGGCGTGCCAGTTCATCTCGTGTGGTCTTGTCGCTGCCATCGTCCACCACAATGCAGGGGAGATTGAACGGCTGAAGACGATCCAATACGCCCGACATCATCGCACCGTGGTTATAGCAGGGGATCAACACGCACGGGGAAAATGTCAGCGGCATAACCGAATCTTCCCGCTGCTGGCGGTATGGCGCGCGTCACCGTCGTGGCGCTGGTAACTAAAAGAGAGCATCTGACGTTCTTCCTGCCAGCTCAGACTCAGGGTGACGGTGGTTTCGGGCAATAGCGGTGACTGGAACTTCACGTTCTGAATACTGTGAAAACGCCAGCCAGGGACCAGCAACGTGGTGGCGTAATGCATCGCCCAATCCAGCTGTGCAACGCCTGGCAGTAGTGGCTGCACGGCAAAATGCCCGCTGAACCAAAACAGCGAAGGGTCGAGATGTAAAACAATCTCAGCCTGTTGAGGCTGTGCCTGATGGCGCTCGATTTCATGGGGTTTCATGAAATAACTCCTGTAATTGCGCATAGACACGCTTGTTCATACTGTTGACCGGAATCTCATCAATCACCCGCCAGTAGCGGGGAACGGCGACCGGTTCCAGCCAGGGCAACAGCGAACGGCGCCAGGTCAGTTCTTGCGGTTTTCCTCCGCACTCGAGCCAGCGTTGATGGGCTTTGTCATCCAGTACCAGCAGGACGCCAACGCCCTGGCGCCCCCCGCGTGAGACCGGCAATGCTGCGACGTCACAGATACCGTCCAGCGCCAGCAAGCGTTGCTCCACTTCGCTGAGTGAAATGCGTTTCTCTTCAATCTTAACGACTCGTCCACGCCTGCCCATCAGGCGAAACTGACCGTTTTCAGTAAATTGCAGAATATCATCCAGCAACAGGCCATCATCAGCGGCAATTAGCGGTGAAAATACGCGAAACGCGTCATTTTCTGGCTGAAATCTGACGCCGGGGAAAGGCAGCCATGCCACATCATCTTGATGGCGATAACGCCACGCAAGGATTCCGGTTTCAGTGCTGCCGTAGATCTCATCGGGCCAGACATTCAGCCAGTCAGCAGCCTGTGTGACGTCCTGCCAGGGTAGCATACCGCCCGCAGACAGAATCAGTTCGACTGGCGGCGGTGTCAGGTGGTGGTCGAGGCGTTTCAGAAACGCCGGACTGCTGATAAACGCATACCGATGCTCATGGCTCAATGCCGCCAGTTGTTCGGCATACCAAAGCATTGCCGCGTGCAGCGGCAGACCTAAGGCCATCGGCAAGAAGATACGAAACGTCAGACCGTACAGATGTTGCGGAACCACTGACGCGACCACCCGGCAACCTGCCAGACGATCGGCAAAGCGCGTCGCGAGCAATGCCGCTTCGCTGTCCAGGCGAGCGATCGGTTTGATCACGCGTTTCGGCTGGCCGGTCGAACCGGAAGTGAACAGCTCCACAAAGGCGTCGCTGCGTATTGCCGGAAACGTGATGTCGTGGGTCACGGGGGTCATGGCAGAACTGACCACTCGCAGCGTTCCCTGCCACTCCAGCGCTTTATCGCTCAGTACCCCGTCAAACAGCCTATGCTGCTCGTTTAACAACGAAACGCGACAATGTCCTGGGATCACTGGCGTTTTGCCAGCATGTAGCGTGGCCAGTAGCGCGACGATAAATAAATAGCTGTTTTCGAAGCACAATGCCCAGCGCTCACCTTCCTGCTGCTGCAGGTACGTCATCAACTGGGCCACATCGTGGCGCAGATGACCAAGCGTCCAGGTATGCTCTTCCTGCCACGCCACAGGAACGTCGTTCGGACGTGGGTCACAGAGCCATTGAGCAAGTGTGAGGGGCTGCTTCATTGGGTATCTCGTTTTATCACCAGTTGGCGAACTAACCACTCGCCGGCCATCAATGTTCCCATCAGCAGATAGGAAACCATACCGTTCCAGGTCGTCCACAGGGTCATATCGCCATTCAGTGCGGTAAAGAGCGCAACGCTGCCATTGATGATGAAAAAGGCGCACCAGATTTGTGTCACACGGCGAGTGTAGCGTACGCCTGCCTCGGGCAGATTGGGGTCGCGCAGCCGCGCCAGGCGTTCAACAATGGGCATCGCGGACCACAGAGATCCACCAAATACCGACAGCATGACGCCGTTTACCACTACCGGGTAAAACAGCAGCAGCTGATGCGTTTTGAGCAGATAACTGGCAATGCACAAAGTGATACCTGCAACCGCCACGACCTGTGTCACGACGCGCAACGGCCCCGCCTGTCGCCGGGTCTGGCGAAAGCGTAAAAAAAGGAGTAGCGCCATCAACGGTAGCAACCAGTGCAGACTGTTATGCGCAAGGCCAAACCAGATCAAAAACGGCCAGGCCAACAACAGTAGGCCTGTTAGCAGTTGTACGACTGGCAGCGAGCGAGTGCCCGACACGGTGAATTACGCTTCTTTGAGAAGACGTTCTACCGCGTCGACGACATCTTGTACGGTGCGTACTGCTTTGAACTCTTCCGGCTTGATTTTCTTACCGGTTTTCTTTTGCAGATGCACGATCATGTCGACGGCGTCGATGCTGTCGAGTTCCAGATCTTCGTACAGGCGCGCCTCAGGCTTAATGTCCTGCGGGTCGACTTCAAACAGCTTGACCAGCAGTGAGGAGACTTCTTCGTAAATGGCTTTTTGTTCGGTCATAACGGACTATCCTCAGGCACGTTGCGCGTGAATGAACGATGCCAGTGTGGCGACGGAGAAGAAGTGCTGACGCATTTCTTCGCTCTCTGCTGAGAGGACCACGCCATACTCGTTTTTCACCGCCAGACCCAGCTCCAGGGCGTCGATTGAGTCCAGACCTAAGCCATCGCCAAAGAGTGCCGCTTCGGTATCAATATCGTCAGCTGTCAGTTCGTCGAGATTCAATGTCGTTATAATGAGATTTTTGATTTCAAGATAAAGCGCTTGCATCATTAATTCCTGAAGAAGGTAAAGTACCTGGTTGTAATTGAAGCAAAAGATGCCGGTTCAACTGCCTTGCTGCCAGCGCCGGTTCTTGTGAATTTGCGTCGTAAAATTGGTCGATCTTAACCCGCTCATGTACTGAAATGGTAAACATGGGCTTTATCAATGGGACGTCGTACCATTTGCTTTCTTTATCCAGCATTTGTTCGCTGCAGTTTATGGTTACGATGCGTAAATCGCTGCTGCAGCGTACGGCGATATTCGCCGCACCACGCTGTAACGTCATTTCCTCTCCGGGGCGTGTACGGGTTCCCTCGGGGAAAATTAAAATGGTGTCGCCTTGTTCCAGACGTTGCTGGCACGCGGGTAACAGCGCATCAGCCTGACTGTTAATCAGATAATCTGCTGCCCGGACTACGCCGCCGAGAAACGGGTTTTTTAGTAATGCGCTTTTCACCAGACAGTCGGTTTCTGGCATGACCGAAGCCAGTAGCACGTAGTCGATGAGCGTCGGGTGATTGGCGACGACCAGGCACCCTTGTTCGTTGCGTAAAATGTCTCGTCCTTCAATCTGGTAATCCAGCACGCCAAGTCGCTTTGCCACCGTTAAAAAGAGGCGAAAACTGGCAGCAATGCTGCGTCTGGCGATACGCCGACGTCGGGCTTTATCCCATACTGCGATGAGCAATACGTTAAACCAGATCGTAGAAAGGAGTAGTCCGCCGAGGCCAAACAGGGCAAAGCAAAAACCGGTCATCACCAGTCGCCATACCCAATTAAGCCGCAGGATCATCGTATTCATCCCTGACTCCACTGCCACTGTACGCGTTCGCCTGGTAGGGTAAACGCCTCGGTATCTTGCAAATAATGTTGTAAAAACAACAGGCTTTGTGGCAATGGCGTCTCACCTTGCGCGCGGTATGGACGGGTTTCGCATTGCCAGCGATCACCGGATTCAATAACCAGCGCGACGGCAAACGGCCATGTCGGCATATCAGGCGGCAACTGTGGATGATAAAACTCGGGCAGAAAACCGTCAAAATCGACCATCAATACGCGCTGATATCCCGCCTGCAACAGCCCCATGACTTCGCATAGCCCCTGCTGGAACGTATCCCTGCCAGCAGAAAGCGAGGAGGAGACAATCGGTTTTTTCGCGGCGATGGTCAGGTTTCCCACAGCAGAGTTATGCACAGAGAGGGCAAAATCGGTCGGTGAGAGTGCCTGCTCAGTCGCAAGGGCGTGCAGGATCCTGTAGTTACGCTCCAGTTCACCATGGCGGCTGGTGTATAACACGGCATCGATATCATGACGGCGTAACATCGCCAGCCCGCAATCGACGGCCAGTTTGCTACCGGAGCTGAGGCGGCGAGCCGTCATCATCGGTAACTCGCTGAGTTTAGCCAATGGCGCGGTGGGATCGATGGCGTGCGAAAACCGTGACCATTCATGCCACTGTTCTGTTTCGCTTAATCCTGGCGCCTTGGCCTGCCAGTCGATAATGTTGAGTGCAAATTTCATCAACGCGTATCCGCGGTAAATCGGTTGTTCCGATTGTTTCTTATTTTTTCTTCTGACATATCAATAAAGTATGCCCAACACCTAAGTTGTCGTGGCGTTCATCTACCTGAAAACCTGCCTGCTTCAGATAGTGATAAAACTTCTCAACGCTGTAGAAGCGGCTGTTGCCATTCGCCATACAGGTAAAATAAAGCGAAGACGCATTCAGGCTAAATGAGGCCGCTTCAAATTTTTGGGCATCCCAAAACAGTTCCATAATGCACAGCTTCGCGCCCGGTTTCATCACCCGAGCAATGTTGCTCAGTATGGCGATAATTTGTTCCGGGGAAAAACAGTCCAGAAATTGGCTCATCCACCAGATATCTGCCTCTGCGGGTAAAGGCGAGTCGCTAAGCATATCCACAGCATGGAAATTTATGCGATGGGATAATCCCGCATTTTCGATATTTTCGCGGGCAAGTGCAATTTGTTGCGGCAAATCTAATAGAGTGACTGCAATATTGTCATCATGTTGACAACAACGTAATGCCCATTTCCCGGTATTTCCGCCGACATCGTACAGGGTTGCAGGGGCGCTGGCGAATACATATGGCAATGCGGCATCAAATGCGCCATCTGAATAGTAATGATCGAAAGCGAACCAACTTTCACGCGCAGCCAGTGGTAATTGCGACAGTGCAGGATAGATTGTTGGCCAGTCGCCAAAAATTTTTAATCCAGCGGGTTTTCCTTCTTTCAGCGCATTCTCCAGATAGAACAGTCCCTGATAACAAACATCCTGGGTGAAATCCATATTCACACGCGTCATCGTGTCATGTAAAAGGAAGTGGCCGACTTTAGCGAGGTAATAATATCCTTCTTTGTGGGTAATGATTCGCCCACTTAACCCCATATCCAACAGGATGCTGGCGGCATATTCGTTGATGGTGCTGTTCTCGGTAATTTCGTCGAGCGTGGCGCCGCGTTTACCTTGCTTGTCCAGCCAGGTGAGTACTCCCGCATTTCGCAGACACAACGCGGTTTGAAAAAGCATAGGGGCAAATGCGATACGTTGTGCTTCAGTAATGGCATCCAGTGCGCTAAGCGAATCCTGTTCGTACATGTGGGGACAACCTGTTAAATGGCAGAAAGTAAGAGTATCGGGCCTTTTCGGCCCGACTTTAGGCGTAATTACAGATTGGCACCGGCTGACAGATTGAGCTGGATGTCTTTATCCAGATTGCGTACCCAGCGGTTGTAGTTTTTATGAATTTTTCCACCAGAAGCCTGCAGGTTAAGGCTGCTGTCGTATTTAATGTCATAGCTGGTGGCGGTATAAGTGATACGGACTTCAGCCACATGATCGCGGGTTTGTTGGCGTGCTTTAATGACTCCAGGACCTGCTTCAGACATGACCCATTGGCGTTGAATGCCCGCTTTCAGAATCGCGGTTTTAACCTGATCCTGAGTGTGCCCCGCGCTCACGCTGGTGTGAACTTGATCGATCGGTGCAGTACGTGCACATCCCGCCAGCGCACCGACAACGGCAATGGCCGCAAACCACTTAATATACTGTTTCATTAAAACTCCCTCTCAAGGTACTGTTTATACGTGTTTAATAATAAGTTGCGAAATAATGATCACCCTGCATCACCTGTGATTTTATTTAAGCTAAATTTATGGTCTATTTCACAAGGTTGATAGCAAGATGATAGAGTTAATTGATTATAATATTCTATGACTTTCTGCAACGGTAAGTCTGCGTCACCATCGTCGATGATAAGTATAGGTTGTCTGGCAAACGATATCAATGGAAATGACCTTTAAATATAGAGGGTTAGTTTGAGTTAAATGATTTTTGAAAATTATTGTTTTATATATTTAATTCATGAAATTAATGTGTTTGCTTAAATAAGATAATGAACTTATTTTCATTATCTTATTTATGGCAAATCAGCATATATATCTACGCTTATACCAGTTTAATGGTCGTGTAAGAACTACCTCGGTTGGTAGTTTTTCAGGGTAGCCGACTTTTGGGTCTGCCGGGACCAAGCAAAATGGCCAGTTTGCTGCCACCGGTGGTGGTTTCCATCCAGATTTTACACACGCTGGTTAACGGTACGGAGAGCAACATACCCACGGGACCGAGCAGCCATCCCCATACCAGCAGGGAGAGGAAAACTATCAGCGTCGACAATCCCAGGCGATGCCCCATCATACGCGGCTCAAGGATATTGCCAATTACCATATGCACCACCAAAAACAGCGCGCCGACCAGCACGCATTCGTAAAGGCCATTGAACAGCAACGCCTGAATCATCGGCGGCACGGCGGAAATAACCGAGCCTATATTGGGCACATAATTGAGCAGGAAGGCCAGTACGCCCCACATCAGAGCAAACTGAATGCCCATTAGCGCCAACCCCAGCCAGACGATGGCGCCAGTCCATAAGCTGAGCAACGTTTTCAGTGCCAGATAGTGAGATACGCCCTTTAATGCCCGATGCAGCCCCGCAATATGGATCTGCGGATTGTTCAGCGCAAAGCGCATTTTATAGGGGACGTGACGTACCTCAAACAGCATAAAGACCACCGTCATCACCAGCAAAACGACACTTGCCATCGCACCGGAAAGGCTGGTCATCAGCGTGGTCGTGAAGGTCATGAGTTTGTCGGAATCGATACGTTGCAGGATGCGCTCTGGCGACATATGCAAATTCAGAAAGGGCACCATCTCTTGCAGATACAGGACTTTGCGCGTCAGCTCCTTATTGTACTTGGGCAGCATGGCCATGAATTCTGTGATCGACGACGCCAGGACACCCACCAGCGCGGTAAGGACGATGAGCATCACGACGACCACCAGCGTAATGGCAACCGGGCGACGGATTCCCCGACGAATAAACCAGGTGACCAGGGGGTTCAACACAATGGCGAAAAACAGGGCCAGCAGTAGCTGCACAAGAATATCGGCTGCGGCGTGTATACCCGCGAGGATCACCACCAGCGCGGCCAGTTTAAGCAAAATGTGCAAACCTGTTTTGTCAGGCTGGATGGTTGTCATGTCTTCTTCCTGTGTGCATTTTTGCATTAAGTGTAGCGGCTGGCTTGCTGCCGATATTCCTAATCTGGTTACTGATTTCTGGGCTGCAACATGGTAGAAATGAAACACTGTTGTGAATATGTGGTGACCCTCCATGCCCGAACCCGTCGCTGAACCGACGCTAAGCGGATTGCGCCTCAATCTGCGCATTGTCTCCGTGGTGATGTTTAACTTCGCCAGCTATCTGACCATCGGCCTGCCGCTCGCGGTTTTGCCTGGCTATGTCCATGATGTGATGGGCTTTAGCGCCTTCTGGGCCGGGCTGGTTATCAGCCTGCAATACTTCGCGACGTTGTTGAGCCGCCCTCATGCCGGTCGATATGCCGATTTACTGGGGCCGAAGAAGATTGTGGTATTTGGGCTGTGCGGCTGTTTTTTGAGTGGTCTGGGCTATTTGCTGGCAGGGAGCTCTCATGGTTGGCCGCTGGCCAGTTTATTACTGCTGTGCCTGGGGCGCGTGATTCTGGGTATCGGGCAAAGTTTTGCCGGGACCGGCTCTACATTGTGGGGCGTTGGGGTGGTTGGCTCAATGCACATTGGACGGGTGATTTCATGGAACGGTATCGTCACCTATGGGGCGATGGCGATCGGTGCGCCGTTGGGGGTGCTGTGTTACGCCTGGGGTGGCTTACAGGGACTGGCGTTGACCGTGATGGCCGTGGCGCTGCTGGCAATATTGCTGGCGCTTCCGCGTCCGGCAGTGAAGGCCGGCAAGGGCAAGCCGTTACCGTTTCGCGCGGTGCTTGGGCGGGTTTGGCTGTACGGTATGGCACTGGCGTTGGCCTCTGCCGGCTTTGGGGTGATTGCCACGTTTATTACCCTGTTTTACGACGCGAAAGGCTGGGACGGCGCGGCATTTGCGCTGACGCTATTTAGCTGCACGTTTGTCGGTACTCGTCTGCTATTCCCAAATGGCATCAACCGGTTAGGCGGGCTGAATGTCGCGATGATCTGCTTTAGCGTCGAAATTGTTGGGTTGCTGTTGGTGGGCATGGCTTCCATGCCGTGGATGGCGAAAATTGGCGTTCTGCTGGCCGGCGCAGGGTTCTCGCTGGTCTTCCCGGCGCTGGGTGTGGTAGCGGTAAAAGCGGTCCCGCAGCAGAATCAGGGCGCGGCACTGGCAACCTATACGGTATTTATGGATTTGTCGCTGGGTGTCACCGGGCCTTTGGCGGGACTGGTGATGACATGGGCGGGTGTACCGGTTATCTATCTGGCGGCCGCAGGGCTGGTGGCGGTGGCGTTATTGCTGACCTGGAGGTTAAAAAAACGGCCCCCGGAGGAATCTGCGGAGGCCGTATCATCGTCTTAACGATTACTGGATAACCAGCGTGTTAATGATGTTTTCTGCCGTTGTCTGTGCTTTCTGCTGATCGTCAGCAGGCAGCGTGATTTGCAGCGTCAGCAGTTGGTTGTCCACTTTGCCCAACACCACGGAGGAGTAGGCAGTCTGGCCTTTCGCTGAAATGATGCTATCTAACTGCTGAAGCGTGTGGCCTTTCAGCTCAATTGACTTGTTAGTGATCACCTGCAGCTGCGGGTCACGGCTACGCTGCTGGTCTTCCAGGCGTTTTGCAAGCACGGTCAGGTCTTCACTGGTATCGTCGCCGACAATCACAATCACCGCTTTCTGGCCCGTTGCATCAGAATAAACGTGCATGTTGTTGGCCTGAGTGCCCAGCTTGCCGCTCTGATCGGTCATGTCTGCCGGCAGGGAAAAACTGAGTTTGCCGTCCAGCAGGCTGACCGGTTGTCCGGCTGCGTTACTTTCTGCAGCAGCACCTTCGGCTGGCGCTTTTGTATCGCTATTATCACAGGCCGCAAGCCCCATAACCAGCAGGCCAATACCGACATATTTAACCAGATTGCGCATTGACTTCTTCCTTTCGATAAACGGCCATAACGGCTCATTCGTCCATCTTATCACAACTCGGAAAATGAACCTTTAACTCGTCTGCAATGCAGAGATTTCAGATTTATCTGCCAGTCTTTTCAGCAACATATTCAGCAACACGCCATACATTGGCAGGAAGAAAATAATACTGATCAGCACTTTGAAACAGTAATCGACAAGCGCGATTTCCATCCAGTGCTCGGCCATAAAGGCATCCGGGCTGCGCCAGAAGGCGATAAAGAAGAATGCCAGCGTATCGCTGATGTTGCCAAACAGCGTTGAGGCCGTAGGCGCGAGCCACCAGCGACGGTTCTGACGCAGGCGGTTAAAGACGTGCACATCCAGAATTTGTCCTAGTGCGTAAGCCATAAAACTGGCGGCGGCGATACGGGCGACAAACAGATTAAAGTGCAGCAGTGCATCAAAACCTTGCCAGGAGCCCATATAGAACAGTGAAGACACGCCATACGAGATCAGCAACGCAGGAACCATCACGGCAAAGATGATACGTCTTGCCAGCGGTGCGCCAAAGATACGCACGGTCAGATCGGTGGCGAGGAAAATAAACGGAAAGCTAAACGCGCCCCAGGTGGTATGAAAACCAAAGATGGAGATCGGAAGCTGCACCAGATAGTTGCTGGAGGTGATCACCAGCAGATGAAATAGCGATAGCCAGAACAACGCTTTTACGCGCTGATTTTGTGTAAACGGAGTCATATTGTGACCTTTTTGTTGGATGGGGTGAGGGAACCCAATAAAAAACCGTCGCATGATACTGCTTTAAAAACACATTGCAATGGTTGTTTTTCACGCAATCGTTAACCTGATTGGCTTACGCCACAACAGAGCGTAAAATAACGCCGTTTTTGTATGAATGAGACTACGATGAGCGATCTGTTTACTTCTCCCGACCATACTCTTGATGCGCAGGGGCTGCGCTGCCCGGAACCCGTCATGATGGTGCGTAAAACCGTGCGCGGCATGCAGGCCGGTGAGACGCTGCTGATTGTTGCAGACGATCCGGCGACAACCCGCGATATTCCCGGCTTCTGTACTTTTATGGAGCATGAGCTGGTGGCAAAAGAGACCGACTCTTTGCCATACCGCTATCTGGTGCGCAAAGGCCAGTAATCTTGTCATGCCGGATGGCGCTAGCGCTTATCCGGGCGACAAAGACTGTGTTACCTGTAGGCCGGATAAGGCAACGCCGCATCCGGCACACACATTATCCTTTACGTAATAAGCGTAGCGCGTTGGCGGTCACCAGCACCGTTGCCCCCGTATCTGCCAGTACTGCCAGCCACAATCCGGTTATCCCCAGCAGCGTGGTAACCAGGAAAATCCCTTTCAGACCCAACGCAATCGCAATATTTTGTCGAATATTGGCGTGGGTTGCGCGCGCCAGTTGGATCATTTGCACCAGACCACGAAGACGGTTATGTGTCAGGGCAGCATCGGCGGTTTCCAGTGCAACATCGGTTCCGCTACCCATGGCAATGCCGATGGTGGCGGCTTTCATTGCCGGTGCGTCGTTGATCCCATCGCCAACCATCGCCAGCGGTGACAGTTGGTTGAGCTGGGTCACGGCCCGTACCTTGTCTTCCGGTAATAGCCCCGCTTTGAATTCAAGCCCCAGTTCAGCGGCAATAGCGGCTGCCGCACGGGGATTGTCGCCGGTCAGGATCACCCCTTTCACACCGAGCTGATTCAGCTCGTTGATGGCGGTGCGGGCATCGTCGCGTAGTGTGTCCTGTAAGGCCAGTACGCCGAGTACGGCATCGTTACGCAGGACCAGCACCACGGTTTGGCCTGCGCTTTCCAGTTCGCTTATCTGCCCGGCAAAGGCTTCTGCAGGCTGTTTGCCCGCCGCGCAAATCAGTACGCGTTCGCCGTTTACCTGTGCTTCAATCCCTGAACCGACCAGCGCACGCTGTTCTGTCGCCAGCGGAATACTCAGTTCACGCGTTTGTGCTTCACGGACAATGGCCTGGGCCAGTGGATGCGTTGCGCCTTGTTCAACTGCAGCCGCCAGCGCCAGCAGTTCGGCTTCGTCTACCCCACTTGCCGGATGAATAGCCGTGACGCGCGGTTTACCGACGGTCAGGGTGCCGGTTTTATCAAACGCGACCTGTGTGACTCTGCCCAACTGTTCCAGTGCGGCACCGCCTTTGATGAGCGCCCCGCGACGCGCCGCTGCGGCTAATCCGGAAGTGATTGCGGCAGGGGTTGAAATAACCAGTGCGCACGGGCAACCGATCAGCAGCAGCGTTAGTCCTTTATAAATCCATTCCTGCCAGGAAGCGGCAAACAGCAGCGGCGGTACGAGCGTGACCAGCAAGGCAATCGCCATGATGGCCGGGGTATAAATCCGGCTGAAGCGATCAATAAAACGCTCAATAGGGGCGCGACGCTCTTCGGCCTCTTCAATCAGTTTCAAAATCCGGTCAATCGCGCTGGCACCTGGCTCAGAGAGAACTTCGAGAGTGACCAGGCGGTCTACGCTGGTGGCACCTGCCGGGACTTTTTCGCCCAATGCCCGCTCAACAGGAATAGATTCACCCGTCAATGCACTTTCATCAAAGCTGGCAAAACCAGAAACCAGTTTAGCGTCGGCGGGTAAACGTCCTCCGGCGGCAACTTCAATGATGTCGCCTGGCTGGAGGGCGTTAATGGCAACCTCTTCACGCTCGCCGTTACGCAGGCGCGTGGCGGTTTCCGGCTTCAGCGCCATTAGCGCACTGACCCCTTTGCGGGCACGGCTGGCAGCCCATCCTTCCAGGCGCTCACCAATTAAAAACAACAATAGTACCATGGCCGCTTCCGCCGTTGCACCGATAAACAATGCCCCGATGGCGGCGACGCTCATCAGCGTTTCAATGGCAAAGTAGCTACCGGTCTTCATCAGGCGCAGCGCCTGACGTGCAATGGGGTACAGACCCACCAGTGTGGTGGCGATAAATGCTATCTGGCCGAAGGGGTGATTGAACTGCTCCAGTCCCCAACTGATGGCCATCATGATAATCAATGAAATCAGTGGCAGATTTTCTTTAAACCGTGATTCGGGAGCTTCTTCTGGCGCCTGCTCATCACGCAGGGTGTAGCCGGCCTTCTGCACTGCGCTTTCAATTTGCTGGCGGATATCGGAACCGGCATCCACCACCAGCTTTTCGGTAGCGAACAAAACCTGAACCTGGTTAACGCCGCTGACCTGGCGGACCGCATTTTCGACTTTACGCGCACAGGCCGCACAATCCATGCCTGCGACTTTCCAGGAATAGCGAGTACCTATTACGGTTGCAGAAACGGGGGGTGGGGTTGAGCAACTGCCTTCACAGCAGCAGTCATCAGCTTTCTGCGGTGCAGGCGTGAGCTTGAATGAAGAAAACTGTGGGGCTTTTTTGCCATTGGCCTCTGGTGTCGACATGGCATCCTCCGGTCGATAATCATTTCGTATTAACCGGAGGATACACTCTGGAGTCGACTCCAGAGTCAAGGGTTTTTAAAGATACAGTGAACGAACAATCAGGAAATGCCCGGCGAAGTAGCAAGCAGCAGCAATCGCGTTATCCGCGCGGAAGCGGTAACGGTAATGGCTCCCCAGCCAGACAAAGTTGCCAATGAACAGTAATGAGGCCCCCAAAAATGCTGACAGCGCCGGAGCCGTCGGGCGGAAGAACCACAGTTCACCTGCCATCCAGACCATCATCAGAGTAATACCGACAAAGGTACATATGGCGATACGCAGTTCTTCCAGACGTGTCCAGATCACGGCGATCAGCAACGCACCTAACACCAGCAGCACCAGCGGTAAAGGCCAGAAGAACGACAGCGTCATTTGGCTGGCGAAGTAAATGGTATACAGCAGGTGTGACAGGAAAAACGCGCCAATGGCGTACAACAGACGTTGACGTGGCAATAGCGTCAACGCATCACCCAGCAGCGAGGCAAGCAAGCCGGCCAGTACCAGATAGCTGATAGCGTTAAACATTGGCGCCTGCCAGGCCAGCAGCAGCAGGAGCAATAACGTCAGGGGTTTAAAGACCCAGCGTTGCCAGACGGGCCCACGATAGGAAGCATCCACGAATAACCATGCGGAAAGACAAACAGCGATAAACGACCAAAGCATCTTAGTTCCTTGAATTCGTTATTTTTTCGTAAGCGGGGTGCTTACGGCTCTATTGACCAGTGTAGAGTCCGATACCGCCAGATGACAACACCATAACAGGCAAGGTATGCTTATTTCCGCATTTTCTGATGGGTTAATAATATGAGTAAGCCACCCCTTTTTTTTATTGTGATCATTGTCTTAATCGTTATTGCCGCGTCGTTTCGCTTTGTCCAGCAGCGGCGGGAAAAAGCGGAAAATGATGCTGCACCGTTGGTACAAAAAAGGGTGGTGGTGAGTAATAAGCGAGAAAAGCCGCTAAATGACCGGCGTTCACGTCAACAGGACGTTACGCCAGCGGGCACCAGTATGCGCTATGAAGCCAGCTTCAGACCGCAAAGCGGCGGCCTGGAGCAGACGTTTCGTCTTGATGCCCAGCAGTATCATGCGTTAACGGTTGGCGACAAAGGCACACTGAGCTATAAGGGTTCGCGTTTTGTTGATTTTACGGCTGAACGTTAAGGTTTCATTTGGCTGATGCCGGATGGCGGCTTACAGGTTGTGTCGTCCCGGCGCGCTACGCGATACCGGGCAAAGTGAGCACAATTATTTCTTCAACTGGTTCTTAATCTTCTTCTGCCAGACCAGCAGTTCAAATACGCCAAACAGGAAAATACGGATTTTCTCGCCGCGGGTCATTTGTGGGCCATCTTTCGGCATGGTTGATTTCAGCAGCGCCAACTGCATGCCGTGCATCAGCACCATAAACACCAGCGCCACATTGACGAAGATATTGAGCGGACGTGGGAACGGTTGGAAAATATTCAGTAGCAGGAATGCCCAGACACACAGCATTAACAGACGTCCCAGATTAATCAGCATGTTGCTCTCCTTGTGCTTCACGTTGATACAGGCGATAAGCAACCTGCCCTGCCACTTTTTCGCGGTACAACGACCAGTTAACCGGAACCGCAGGCAGGCCGTTTTCGACTTCGCTTTCAACGTAAATATACGCTTCGTTTGCCAGCCAGCCACGAGTTTCCAGAAGTGTTAATGTTTCTTCCAGTAATCCTTTGCGAAACGGTGGATCAACAAACACCACGTTATGCGGTGTACCCGTCTGGGCTAAAAACGTCAGGGTGTTGGTGTTGATAACACGGGCATGTGTTGCCTTCAGCGTGGCAAGATTTTTTTGTAACTGCTGCGAAACCGCGCGATCCATCTCCAGAAGCGTGGCATCTGCCGCATAGCGGGAGAGTGCTTCCAGACCCAACGCGCCGCTTCCGGCAAAGCAATCAAGGCAACGGGCATCGACCATCACCGGGGCCAACCAGTTAAACAGCGTTTCGCGCACACGGTCGGTCGTTGGGCGTAGACCCGGACTGTCCGGAACCGGGAGTTTACGGCCTCGCCATTGTCCGCCAATAATGCGGATCTGACCGCTGCCTGAGTGATTCGGTTTTTTCATTTCTATTATTGCTCAATCCGCCTATAGCATGTCATTCCAGGCGGTGATGTGAGTTAAGTTAACCCGTCGCCTTTCAAGTTACCTCTTCGTTGGCTGCACTTACTCACCCGAATCACTTACTAAAGTAAGCTCATCGGGATTCGTACGCTTGCCGCCTTGACGTAACTCGAAATTCATTGGGTATAAGTGATAGACTATTTCATCATTTTTTTAGCTGCTATGTACATAGCGTTGACGCTGTGCCATGAAGCAACAGCGGGGGAGTGTAGTCGCAAATGGCGAAAGAGAAAAAACGTGGCTTTTTTTCCTGGCTGGGCTTTGGTCAAAAAGAGCAGGCACCGGAAAACGAGACAGAACTAAAAAACGAAGAGCAACAACCGGTTACTGAAGAAGCTACCGTCGTTGATGAGCCGTCACGCGCGCAGGAAACGCATAGCGAGGCGGAAACGGAAGCCTTTGCTGCCGAAGTCGTGGAAGTCACTGAACAGGTTGCGGAAATTGAAAAACTGCAGCCTGAAGAAGAACCTGTTGCTCAGCAACAGCAACCGAACGTTGAACCGGTTGTTGAATCAATCGTGGAAACACCGGTACCCGCGGCAGTGACCGAACACGAAGAATTACCGCTGCCGGAAGAGGTTAAAGCCGAAGACGTTTCACCAGAAGAGTGGCAGGCTGAAGCGGAAACCGTTGAAATTGTTGAGGCAGTTGAAGAAGAAGCTGAAAACGAGCCACAGCTAACGGATGAAGAGCTGGAAGCACAGGCGCTGGCAGCTGAAGCGGTGGACGAAATTGCTGAAGATGCCGCGATTGTTGAGCCTGCTGAAGACACGTCAGCAGCAGAAGAGGCCGTAGTAGAAGACGCTGTGCAGGAGCAGGAAAAACCGACGAAAGAAGGTTTCTTTGCGCGCCTGAAACGTAGCCTTCTGAAAACAAAAGAAAACCTCGGTTCCGGATTTATCAGTCTGTTCCGCGGTAAAAAGATCGACGATGATCTGTTTGAAGAATTGGAAGAGCAACTGCTGATCGCCGATGTGGGCGTAGAAACAACCCGCAAGATCATTGCAAATCTGACAGAAGGCGCCAGCCGCAAGCAGCTCAAAGATGCAGAAGCGTTGTACGGCCTGCTGAAAGATGAGATGGGCGAGATTCTGGCTAAAGTTGATGAACCGCTGAATGTTGAGGGTAAAACGCCATTTGTTATCTTAATGGTTGGCGTTAACGGCGTGGGTAAAACCACCACCATTGGCAAGCTGGCGCGTCAGTTTGAGCAGCAGGGTAAATCAGTGATGCTGGCAGCGGGCGATACCTTCCGTGCAGCGGCAGTAGAGCAGTTGCAGGTCTGGGGTCAGCGTAACAATATTCCGGTCATTGCTCAGCACACCGGTGCGGATTCTGCCTCCGTTATCTTTGACGCTATTCAGGCGGCGAAGGCGCGAAACGTAGACGTACTGATTGCTGATACCGCGGGTCGCTTGCAGAACAAATCGCACCTGATGGAAGAATTGAAAAAAATCGTTCGTGTGATGAAGAAGCTGGACGTTGATGCACCGCATGAAGTTATGCTGACTATCGATGCCAGTACCGGGCAGAATGCGATAAGCCAGGCCAAACTGTTCCATGAAGCGGTGGGTTTAACCGGTATCACCCTGACCAAGCTGGACGGAACGGCGAAAGGCGGGGTCATTTTCTCGGTTGCCGATCAGTTTGGCATCCCTATCCGCTATATCGGTGTGGGCGAACGTATCGAGGATTTACGTCCGTTTAAAGCGGGCGATTTTATAGAGGCACTTTTTGCCCGAGAGGATTAACAATGATTCGCTTTGAACATGTCAGCAAGGCCTATCTCGGTGGGAGACAAGCGCTGCAAGGAGTCACATTCCATATGCAGCCTGGCGAGATGGCGTTTCTGACCGGCCACTCCGGCGCGGGTAAAAGTACCCTGCTGAAGCTGATCTGTGGAATTGAACGGCCCAGTGCCGGGAAGATCTACTTCAGCGGGCACGACATCAGCCGTTTGAAAAACCGTGAAGTGCCGTTTCTGCGTCGCCAGATCGGCATGATTTTTCAGGATCACCACCTGTTGATGGACAGAACCGTCTTCGACAATGTGGCAATCCCACTGATCATTGCGGGTGCCAGCGGTGACGATATTCGTCGCCGCGTGTCGGCGGCACTGGATAAGGTCGGACTGTTGGACAAAGCGAAGAACTTCCCGATTCAACTCTCCGGCGGTGAACAGCAGCGTGTGGGCATCGCCCGCGCGGTGGTGAACAAGCCTGCAGTACTGCTGGCGGATGAACCGACGGGGAACCTTGACGATGCACTATCAGAAGGGATCCTGCGTCTGTTCGAAGAGTTTAATCGCGTCGGGGTAACGGTATTAATGGCGACGCACGATATTGGGCTGATCTCCCGTCGTTCTTATCGGCAGCTTGTCCTGAGTGACGGACACCTGCATGGAGGCCTGGTGAATGAATAGACGCGACGCTATCAATCAAATCAAACAGTTCGGTGGACGACTGGATCGTTTCCGTAAATCGGGCGGTGCGCCGGGTGATGGTGGGCGGAACGCGCCGAAGCGCGCGAAAGCGTCGCCAAAACCGAACTCACGTAAAACCAACGTCTTTAACGAGCAAGTGCGCTATGCGTTCCAGGGGGCGTTGCAGGACCTGAAAAGTAAACCGTTGGCGACGTTCCTGACGGTGATGGTTATTGCTATCTCACTGACGTTGCCAAGTGTTTGTTACATGGTCTACAAGAACGTGAACCAGGCGGCAAGCCAGTATTACCCGTCCCCGCAGATCACCGTATATCTGCAAAAAACGCTGGATGATGATGCAGCGGCACGTGTGGTGGGGCAGTTACAGGCCGAGCAGGGCGTGGAGAAAGTGAATTACCTCTCCCGTGACGATGCGCTGGGCGAATTCCGTAACTGGTCCGGCTTTGGCGGTGCGCTGGATATGCTGGAAGAGAACCCACTTCCAGCCGTGGCGGTGGTTATTCCGAAACTGGATTTTCAGGGCACGGAATCACTGAACACGCTGCGCGATCGTATTGCACAAATCAACGGTATTGATGAAGTACGCATGGATGACAGCTGGTTTGCGCGACTTGCTGCGTTAACGGGCCTGGTCGGTCGTGTGTCAGCGATGATTGGCGTGCTGATGGTCGCGGCGGTCTTCCTGGTCATCGGTAACAGTGTGCGTCTGAGCATTTTTGCGCGTCGCGATACCATTAACGTGCAGAAACTGATTGGTGCAACGGATGGATTTATCCTGCGCCCGTTCCTCTACGGTGGCGCACTGCTCGGTTTTTCTGGCGCATTTCTTTCACTGATTTTGTCAGAAATTTTGGTGATGCGGCTGTCGTCAGCGGTTACAGAAGTGGCGCAAATTTTCGGAACAAAATTTGATATCAATGGCTTATCATTCGATGAGTGCCTGCTACTCCTACTGGTATGCTCAATGATTGGCTGGGTGGCAGCCTGGCTTGCCACGGTTCAACATTTACGCCACTTTACCCCCGATTAAAAAATCTCTGGTATAATCTTTCCCTGCACTGAGTAGTTCGCTCTGCAGGGAAAGAGCCCTGTTTTCTCTTCCCGGCGCATTCATCGTGATGTCACATTTTGTGCGTAATTTATACACATTACGACATGGAACTTGTGGATAAAATCACTGTCTGATAAAAGATTGAATGATATTCTCGTTGCTCATAAGCTCTGGCATGGTTGTTGCTTTTGGTTTTTACCAACGCCAGATGACAAAGATTGAGAGGATTTGAATGACCAAAGAAATGCAAAATTTAGCTTTAGCCCCTGTTGGTAACCTGGAGTCTTACATCCGGGCTGCGAACGCGTGGCCGATGTTGTCGGCTGACGAGGAGCGGCTACTTGCTGAAAAGCTGCATTACCAGGGCGATCTGGAAGCAGCTAAAACGCTGATCCTGTCTCACCTGCGCTTTGTTGTTCATGTTGCTCGTAACTACGCGGGCTATGGCCTGCCGCAGGCGGATCTGATTCAGGAAGGTAATATCGGCCTGATGAAAGCCGTGCGTCGTTTCAACCCGGAAGTGGGTGTACGCCTGGTTTCTTTCGCCGTGCATTGGATCAAGGCTGAGATCCACGAATACGTTCTACGAAACTGGCGTATCGTGAAAGTCGCGACCACCAAAGCACAGCGCAAGCTGTTCTTTAACCTGCGTAAAACCAAGCAGCGTCTGGGCTGGTTTAATCAGGATGAAGTGGAAATGGTTGCCCGCGAGCTGGGGGTTTCCAGCAAAGACGTGCGTGAAATGGAATCCCGTATGACGGCGCAGGACATGACGTTTGACATGTCTTCGGACGACGAGTCCGACAGCCAGCCGATGGCTCCGGTTCTGTATCTGCAGGATAAATCCTCCAACTTTGCTGATGGCATTGAAGAGGATAACTGGGAAGATCAGGCCGCGAACAAGCTGACTCACGCAATGGAAGGTCTGGACGAGCGTAGCCAGGATATTATCCGCGCCCGCTGGCTGGACGAAGACAACAAGTCTACGTTGCAGGAACTGGCCGATCGCTACGGCGTTTCCGCTGAACGTGTTCGTCAGCTTGAAAAGAACGCGATGAAAAAACTGCGCGCCGCAATCGAAGCGTAACCTTCCAGTCAATCTGGACATGTGAGAAACCCTGGATGCAAATCCGGGGTTTTTTGTTTTTATCTCTCCTCTTCTCTCCTGACGTTTATGCTTTTTGTCATCAAGTTGTTATCTGCATGTCAAATTTAGCTATTCCAAAATAATAAAAATCGGGTATGTTTTAGCAGAGTATGCTGCTAAAGCACGGGTGGCTATCCAATAATCGATATAAAGTGCTGAGCAACAACATCACAACACACGTAATAACCACAATAATGGGGATTGTCAGGATGAATATGAAGGGTAAAGCGTTATTGGCAGGATGTATCGCCCTGTCTTTGAGCAATATGGCCTTTGCTAAGGATATTAAAGTTGCCGTCGTCGGCGCGATGTCCGGCCCGGTGGCGCAGTATGGCGATCAGGAATTTACTGGCGCAGAACAGGCCATTGCAGATATCAACGCCAGGGGCGGTGTGAAAGGTGACAAACTGGTTATGGTGAAATATGACGATGCCTGTGACCCGAAGCAAGCGGTAGCGGTTGCTAACAAAGTGGTCAACGACGGGATTAAATACGTTATCGGCCACCTGTGCTCATCGTCCACTCAACCTGCATCAGATATCTATGAAGACGAAGGTATTCTGATGATCACCCCTGCGGCAACGGCACCGGAACTGACCGCGCGCGGCTATAAACTGGTGATGCGTACCACCGGTCTGGATTCCGATCAGGGCCCAACGGCCGCCAAATATATCGTTGAAAAAGTGAAACCGAAACGCATTGCTATCGTTCACGACAAACAGCAGTACGGCGAAGGCCTGGCGCGCTCCGTGCAGGACAACCTCAAGAAAGCCAACGCTGACGTGGTGTTCTTCGACGGGATCACCGCCGGTGAGAAAGACTTCTCTACGCTGGTGGCACGTCTGAAGAAAGAGAACATCGACTTTGTTTACTACGGCGGTTACCACCCGGAAATGGGGCAGATCCTGCGCCAGGCACGCGCTGCGGGTCTGAAAACCCAGTTTATGGGACCTGAAGGGGTCGCGAACGTGTCGCTGTCTAACATTGCGGGTGAATCGGCAGAAGGCTTGCTGGTGACTAAGCCGAAGAACTACGACCAGGTGCCGGCGAACAAACCGATTGTGGATGCTATTAAAGCCAAGAAACAGGATCCGAGCGGCGCATTCGTATGGACCACCTACGCCGCGCTGCAGTCTTTGCAGGCCGGTCTGAACCAGTCTGACGATCCGGCTGAAATTGCCAAATACCTGAAAGCAAACTCAGTGGAAACCGTAATGGGGCCGCTGTCATGGGATGCGAAAGGCGACCTGAAAGGCTTCGAATTTGGCGTGTTTGATTGGCATGCTAACGGCACAGCTACAGATGCTAAGTGAGTAACTGCCCGGTGGCGCTTTGCTTACCGGGCCTACAACGAGCACTTTGTTGGCCGGGTAGCGTCAGCGCCTCCCGGCTTTCTTTTAGCGCTTCTCCCAGCCATTCTCCTGGGCCGTAAATCCTAACGCCTGCATAAACGCCGCCATCACGCTGCGGTCTTCAACACCAACATCCGCCATCCACCATGAACTTACGTCCGGGTTTTCGCGGAGAGTTTCTTCAACCAAATACTGTCCAACGCCGCGGCGACGGGTGATATCGCGCACACGTAAGGAATCCAGTGCACCTTGCGTACCGCTCAGGGTGACGCGTACTGCGCCAAGCAGGCGCTCGTTAAAGCGTGCGGCATAGATCCGGTGCGTTTCATCTACGCTTAATGACGAGGCGGAATATTCCGGCCAGATTTTGCCAAGATCGATGAGATCCTGAGCACTAAAGTTTTCTAAACGAACGATGGTCAGCTTCATTTACAGCATGTCCAAATCACAAAAGATGGAATCAGTGTACCGAAATAATTCACCCGGACGCTTTCTCTTTTTTATGCGATTAACCAGGTTAATCGTTTTGTGGCAACAGCAATGGCAGTTTGAAACAGCAAAGATTGAAAAACAGGCAGAATAATACCCTGGAATGCAGCATTTTATTCGGCTCTTTGTACCGTTATTTTATGCTGACAAATGCACTTTTTTTTGTTTATCTATAGTGAAAAGCAGAATATTATCTTTTCTTAATAGACTGAAATATAGAGATTTTAGCCTGATTTTGCTTAAAAGACTGTGCTAAACCATTAATGAGACTGGTAAAAATAGTACAGTTCAAAAAAGCATAGCCTGCTTTTTAACCACATAAATACAAAATAAATACACACAGTCATTCAAGGTGCATCAATGTGAACGCACGTAGCCAACACCGAGGCAGCTTGAAGGATGAAGTGTTACATCATCACGAATGGGGATTCAGGTAATGAAACGGAATGCGAAAACAATCATCGCAGGGGTGATAGCACTGACAATGTCGCACGCTGTCATGGCGGAGGATATCAAGGTCGCTGTTGTTGGCGCGATGTCAGGTCCGGTCGCGCAGTGGGGCGATATGGAATTTAATGGTGCACGTCAGGCGATTAAAGATATCAATGCCAAAGGTGGGATCAAAGGCGACAAGCTGGTAGCCGTGGAATATGACGACGCCTGCGATCCAAAACAGGCCGTTGCCGTCGCGAACAAAATCGTCAACGACGGCATTCAGTATGTGATAGGACATCTGTGCTCATCGTCGACTCAACCGGCATCAGATATTTACGAAGACGAAGGCATTCTGATGATTTCTCCGGGAGCGACTAACCCGGAACTGACGCAGCGTGGTTATGCGCACATCATGCGCACCGCGGGTCTGGACTCCTCTCAGGGGCCGACTGCCGCAAAATACATTCTGGAGAAGGTGAAGCCACAGCGTATCGCCATCATTCATGACAAACAGCAGTACGGTGAAGGCCTGGCGCGTTCGGTGCAGGACAGCCTGAAAGCAGGTAAAGCCAACATCGTCTTCTTTGATGGGATCACCGCCGGGGAGAAAGATTTTTCTGCGCTGATCGCCCGCCTGAAAAAAGAAAATATCGACTTCGTTTATTACGGTGGCTACTACCCGGAAATGGGGCAAATGCTGCGTCAGGCGCGATCAGTTGGCCTGAAGACGCAGTTTATGGGGCCAGAGGGCGTGGGAAATGCCTCACTGTCTAACATTGCCGGTGATGCCGCTGAAGGCATGTTGGTTACCATGCCAAAACGCTATGACCAGGACCCGGCTAACAAAGCTATCGTTGATGCGCTCAACGCTGACAAGAAAGATCCTACCGGACCTTACGTATGGATCACCTACGCAGCCGTTCAGTCACTGGCGACAGCGATGGATCGTAGCGGCAGCAAAGAGCCGTTGGACCTGGTGAAAGATCTTAAAGCACACGGGGCTGATACCGTGATTGGGCCGCTGAAATGGGACGAAAAAGGCGATTTGAAGGGATTTGAGTTTGGTGTCTTCCAGTGGCACGCGGATGGTTCATCGACTGTCGCGAAGTAATACCTGAAGACGCGTTATCCCACCGCCCGTGCAAAACGGGCGGGTTTAAAAAGGTTACCTTATGTCCGAGCAGTTCCTCTATTTCTTGCAGCAGATGTTTAACGGCGTCACGCTGGGAAGCACCTACGCGCTGATCGCCATTGGCTACACGATGGTGTACGGCATTATCGGCATGATCAACTTCGCCCATGGCGAGGTGTATATGATCGGCAGTTATGTCTCCTTTATGATCATTGCTGCGCTAATGATGATGGGTATTGATTCCAGCTGGCTGCTGGTTGCCGCGGGATTCGTCGGTGCCATTGTGATTGCCAGCGCCTACGGCTGGAGCATTGAACGTGTGGCATATCGGCCCGTACGCAGCTCCAAGCGGCTGATTGCGCTGATTTCCGCCATCGGGATGTCTATCTTCCTGCAAAACTACGTCAGTCTGACGGAAGGCTCACGCGATGTGGCGCTGCCTAGCCTGTTTAACGGTCAGTGGACTGTCGGCAGCAGTGAAAACTTCTCTGCGTCTATCACCACCATGCAGTTGGTTATCTGGATTGTGACCTTCCTTGCGATGCTGGCGCTGACGCTGTTTATCCGCTATTCGCGTATGGGACGCGCCTGTCGAGCCTGCGCGGAAGACCTGAAAATGGCCAGCCTGCTCGGTATTAACACTGACCGCGTGATCGCGCTGACTTTTGTGATTGGCGCAGCAATGGCGGCGGTAGCAGGTGTATTGCTTGGACAGTTCTACGGTGTAATTAACCCCTATATTGGCTTTATGGCCGGAATGAAAGCCTTTACCGCGGCGGTTCTTGGCGGTATCGGTAGCATTCCTGGGGCGATGATCGGCGGCCTGATTCTGGGCGTGGCGGAAGCGCTCTCCTCTGCTTATCTGAGTACGGAATACAAAGATGTGGTGTCATTCGCACTGCTGATTCTGGTGCTGCTGGTAATGCCGACCGGTATTCTGGGTCGCCCGGAGGTAGAGAAAGTATGAAACCGATGCATTTTGCAATGGCGCTGCTTTCAGCGGTCATGTTTTTCATCCTGGCGGGCGTCTTCATGGGCGTTCAACTGGAACTGGATGGCACGAAGCTGGTGGTGGATACCGCTGCGGATATCCGCTGGCAGTGGGTGTTCATCGGTACTGGCGTGGTCTTTCTTTTCCAACTGCTGCGTCCGGTTTTCCAGAAGAGCCTGAAGAGCGTCTCCGGACCGAAGTTCATTCTGCCGGCGATTGATGGCTCAACCGTTAAACAGAAGCTGTTCCTGGTGGCGCTGCTGGTCATTGCTGTTGCATGGCCATTTATGGTGTCGCGCGGCACGGTGGATATCGCTACGCTGACGATGATTTATATCATCCTCGGCCTCGGCTTAAACGTGGTGGTCGGCCTTTCCGGCTTGCTGGTGCTGGGCTACGGCGGCTTCTATGCCATTGGGGCGTATACCTTTGCGCTGCTGAACCACTATTACGGTCTTGGTTTCTGGACCTGTTTGCCGCTGGCGGGACTGGTATCGGCGGCGGCAGGTTTCCTGCTTGGCTTCCCGGTTCTGCGTCTGCGCGGCGACTACCTGGCAATAGTGACCTTAGGCTTTGGCGAAATTGTGCGCATCCTGTTGCTCAATAATACTGAAGTCACCGGTGGCCCGAACGGTATCAGCCAGATCCCTAAACCCACCTTTTTCGGTCTGGAATTCAGCCGTAGCGCCCGTGAAGGCGGCTGGGATACCTTCAGCAACTTCTTTGGTGTGAAATACGATCCCTCTGACCGTGTGATTTTCCTCTACCTGGTGGCACTGCTGCTGGTGGTCTTCTCGCTGTTTGTCATCAACCGCCTGTTGCGTATGCCGCTGGGCCGTGCATGGGAAGCGCTGCGTGAAGATGAAATTGCCTGTCGTTCACTGGGCTTAAACCCTACGCGCATCAAGCTGACTGCCTTTACCATCAGCGCTGCGTTTGCCGGTTTTGCCGGAACGCTGTTTGCCGCGCGCCAGGGTTTTGTCAGTCCGGAATCTTTCACCTTTGCCGAGTCGGCCTTTGTGCTGGCGATTGTCGTGCTGGGGGGGATGGGATCGCAGTTTGCGGTGATCCTGGCGGCCATCCTGCTGGTGGTCTCACGTGAACTGATGCGTGATTTCAATGAATACAGCATGTTAATGCTGGGTGGTTTGATGGTGCTGATGATGATCTGGCGTCCGCAGGGCTTGCTGCCGATGACCCGTCCACAGTTGAAGCTGAAAAACGGGGAAGCAAAAGGAGAGCAGGCATGAGTCAGCCATTATTATCGGTTAGCGGCCTGATGATGCGTTTTGGCGGCCTGCTGGCAGTCAACAATGTGTCTTTGGATTTGCATAAAAAAGAGATTGTCTCTCTGATTGGCCCGAACGGCGCGGGGAAAACCACGGTCTTCAACTGCCTGACCGGGTTTTATAAGCCGACCGGTGGGACGATAAAGTTGCGCGACCAGCACCTTGAAGGGCTGCCGGGCCAGCAAATTGCGCGTATGGGCGTGGTGCGTACCTTCCAGCATGTGCGTCTGTTTCGCGAAATGACAGTGATTGAAAACCTGCTGGTGGCGCAGCATCAGCAACTGAAAGCAGGGGTTTTCTCCGGGCTGCTAAAAACCCCGGCTTTTCGCCGCGCGCAGGATGAAGCGCTGGACCGCGCTGCCACCTGGCTTGATCGTATCGGTCTGCTGCAGCATGCTAACCGGCAGGCGAGCAACCTGGCCTATGGTGACCAGCGCCGTCTTGAGATTATCCGTTGCATGGTCACTCAGCCGGAAATTCTGATGCTCGATGAACCTGCTGCGGGTCTTAACCCGAAAGAAACCAAAGAGCTGGATGAGCTGATTGCCGAACTGCGCAACCATCACAACACCACCATTTTGCTGATTGAACACGACATGAAGCTGGTGATGGGCATTTCAGACCGTATTTACGTGGTGAACCAGGGGACGCCGCTGGCGAACGGGACACCGGAGCAGATTCGTAACAACCCGGACGTGATCCGCGCCTATTTAGGTGAAGCATAATGGTGGTGAGGCATAAGATGGAAAAAGTCATGTTGTCTTTTGACAACGTCAACGCCCACTACGGCAAGATCCAGGCACTGCACGATGTCAGCTTGTACATCAATCAGGGTGAAATCGTGACGCTTATCGGTGCCAACGGTGCGGGGAAAACCACGCTACTCGGAACGCTGTGCGGCGATCCTCGGGCAACAAGTGGGCGTATTGTCTTTGATGGTAAAGATATTACCGACTGGCAGACGGCAAAAATCATGCGTGAAGCGGTGGCGATTGTCCCGGAAGGGCGTCGCGTATTTTCCCGTATGACGGTAGAAGAGAACCTGGCGATGGGGGGCTTTTTTGCCGAGCGTGACCAGTTTCAGGAGCGTATCCAATGGGTATACGACCTGTTCCCACGTCTGCATGAGCGTCGTATCCAGCGTGCGGGAACCATGTCTGGTGGTGAGCAGCAGATGCTGGCGATTGGCCGGGCTTTGATGAGCCAGCCGCGTTTGTTGCTGCTTGATGAGCCGTCTCTGGGGCTGGCACCGATCATTATCCAGCAGATCTTTAACACCATTGAGCAATTGCGCGAGCAGGGGATGACGATTTTCCTCGTCGAACAAAACGCCAACCAGGCACTGAAACTCGCTGACCGTGGCTACGTGCTGGAAAACGGTCACGTGGTGTTGGAAGATACCGGTGATGCATTGCTGGCGAACGAAGCGGTGCGCAGCGCTTATCTGGGCGGGTAAATTCCCTTCTTCAGAAAAGGAGCCGAAATGGCTCCTTTTTTGTACATATTGATTGTACAATTAAGTTGTACAACATAAGGGACGTTCTATGCGTACGGTTAACTATAGCGAAGCTCGACAGAATCTGGCCGAAGTCCTGGAAACTGCTGTTAGCGGGGTTCCAGTCACCATTACACGCCGTGGTCATAAGTCTGCGGTCATCATCAGTGCGGAAGAGTTTGAACGTTATCAGTCTGCCAGACTCGATGATGAATTTGCCGACATCATGAGGGTACATGGTAATGAAATCAGGGAGCTGGCGGATAAATGACGCTTCAGTTTATCTCAGCGGAAGAGATAATCCGTTTTCATGAGAAGTTGTTAAGTGTCACGCCTGGTGTTGCGGGAATGCCAGATCCTGGGCGTGCAGAAGCACTGATGTATCGGGTATTAAATCAAATTGAATATGAAGGTGTGACTGACGTGTGGCTGCTGGCAGCAATGCATTTGCTGGCTATTTCCCGGGGACATATCTTTAATGATGGTAACAAACGTACTGCGTTATTTATTACGTTGCTGTTTTTAAAACGTAATGGGATCGCATTATCTGCAAATCCTGATTTTGTCGCCATGACTGTTGATGCGGCTGCGGGGCAACTTATGTTAGAGCAGATTGCGCGTCGTCTGCGTGGATGAAATCGGCCTCTGCCAGTTGCCTGTAGACACAATATCTACCGTGTGCGGTAAAACTGCTTCTGTTGGCGTTACCTGACTTTGTTGTGCACCAACGCCCACTTTCCTTTCTCGTAACCTTCACCGCCTTGCCATCTGTTTGTCGCCTTACTATCTTTTTTTTGTAATAAAAAAGTTATTTTTCTGTCATTCGAGCATGTCATGTTACCCCCGCGAGCATAAAACGCGTGATATCGCGCATCCGGCACAACAAGAGAGATAACCGATGATATCGTTACGACATACAGCTTTAGGACTGGCACTTAGCCTGGCATTTGCAGGTCCGGCACTGGCAGTTACCTCCATTCCGTTCTGGCATTCAATGGAAGGTGAACTGGGTAAAGAAGTTGATTCACTGGCGCAACGTTTTAATGAGGCTCATCCTGACTACAAAATTGTTCCGCAGTACAAAGGCAACTATGAGCAGAGTCTGAGCGCAGGTATTGCCGCCTTCCGTACTGGCAACGCACCTGCGCTGCTGCAGGTCTATGAAGTCGGTACCGCAACGATGATGGCCTCCAAAGCCATTAAACCGGTCTACGAAGTGTTTAAAGAGGCCGGGATTAACTTCGATGAATCTCAGTTCGTGCCGACGGTTTCAGGTTATTACACCGACTCTAAAACCGGACACTTGCTCTCTCAGCCGTTTAACAGTTCCACCCCGGTGCTGTACTACAACAAAGACGCTTTCAAAAAAGCCGGTTTAGATCCTGAGCAACCGCCGAAAACCTGGCAGGATCTGGCGGAATACACCGCGAAGCTGAAAGCCGCAGGTATGAAGTGCGGGTATGCCAGCGGCTGGCAGGGCTGGATCCAGATTGAAAACTTCAGCGCCTGGAACGGATTACCGGTCGCGACTAAAAATAACGGTTTTGACGGTACTGATGCAGTACTGGAGTTCAACAAGCCGGAGCAGGTGAAACATATCGCCCTGCTGGAAGCGCTGAATAAAAAGGGCGATTTCAGCTACTTCGGGCGTAAAGATGAATCCACCGAGAAGTTCTATAACGGTGATTGTGCGATTACCACCGCGTCTTCTGGCTCCCTGGCTGACATCCGCCACTACGCGAAATTCAACTATGGCGTCGGCATGATGCCGTACGATGCCGATGTGAAGGGCGCGCCGCAGAACGCGATTATCGGTGGGGCCAGTCTGTGGGTGATGCAGGGTAAAGACAAAGCAACCTACCAGGGCGTCGCGGAGTTCCTCAACTTCCTGGCGAAACCTGAAATTGCTGCTGAATGGCATCAGAAAACAGGTTATTTGCCCATCACTACCGCCGCCTACGATCTGACCCGTGAGCAGGGTTTCTATGATAAGAACCCAGGCGCGGATATCGCCACCCGTCAGATGCTGAACAAGCCGCCGTTGCCGTTCACTAAAGGGCTGCGCCTGGGCAATATGCCGCAGATCCGTACCATCGTGGATGAAGAGCTGGAAAGTGTATGGACCGGGAAGAAAACCCCGCAACAGGCGCTGGATGCTGCCGTTGAACGTGGCAACCAGTTACTGCGCCGCTTTGAGCAATCGACGAAATCGTAATGTGAAATGCCGGGTGGCGGCTTTGCCTTACCCGGCCTACAACTATGCGTAGTTTGTAGGCCGGATAAGGTGCTTGCACCGCCATCCGGCACCTTCCAGGAAAAAAAACGACATGTCCTCATCCCGTCCGGTGTTCCGCTCGCGTTGGCTTCCCTATCTACTGGTTGCCCCGCAGTTGGTCATCACCGTTATTTTCTTTATCTGGCCTGCCGGTGAAGCGCTGTGGTACTCACTGCAAAGCGTTGATCCCTTTGGTCTTTCCAGCCAGTTTGTCGGGCTGGATAACTTCGTCGCGCTGTTCCATGATCCGTACTACCTTGATTCGTTCTGGACCACTATCAAGTTCAGCGCGTTGGTTACGGTAAGCGGCCTGTTGGTGTCGTTATTTTTTGCCGCGTTGGTGAATTACGTGGTACGCGGAAGCCGTTTTTATCAAACGCTGATGCTGTTGCCCTACGCCGTTGCGCCCGCGGTTGCTGCCGTGCTGTGGATCTTTCTGTTCAACCCAGGACGTGGGCTGATTACCCATTTTCTCGCTGAATTTGGCTATGACTGGAACCATGCGCAAAACAGCGGTCAGGCGATGTTTCTGGTGGTGTTTGCATCGGTCTGGAAGCAGATTAGTTACAACTTCCTGTTTTTCTTTGCCGCACTGCAGTCGATCCCGCGTTCACTGATCGAAGCGGCTGCAATTGATGGCGCAGGGCCGATTCGCCGCTTCTTTAAGCTGGCGCTACCGCTAATTGCACCGGTGAGCTTTTTTCTGCTGGTGGTGAACCTGGTTTACGCCTTCTTTGACACCTTCCCGGTGATCGATGCTGCGACAGCGGGCGGGCCGGTGCAGGCTACCACCACGCTAATTTATAAAATCTATCGTGAAGGTTTTGTCGGACTGGATCTCTCCGCATCAGCCGCGCAGTCGGTAGTGCTGATGTTCCTCGTCATTATTTTGACGGTGGTGCAGTTCCGCTATGTGGAAAGTAAGGTGCGTTACCAATGATTGAGAATCGTCGCGGGCTGACAATATTCAGCCATACCATGTTGATTCTGGGGATCATGGTGATCTTGTTTCCGCTGTACGTCGCGTTTGTTGCGGCGACGCTGGATAACAAAGCGGTGTTTGAAACGCCGATGACGCTGGTACCCGGCACACAACTGCTGGAAAACATGAAATACATCTGGGTCAATGGTGTGGGGGTGAATAGCGCACCGTTCTGGCTGATGATGCTCAACAGTTTCATCATGGCATTCAGTATTACGGTGGGAAAAATCACCGTCTCTATGCTGTCCGCGTTTGCCATTGTCTGGTTTCGCTTTCCTCTGCGTAACCTGTTCTTCTGGATGATTTTTATCACCCTGATGCTGCCGGTGGAGGTGCGTATCTTCCCGACGGTGGAGGTTATCGCCAACCTGAAGATGCTCGACAGTTATGCGGGTCTGACGTTGCCGCTCATGGCATCGGCTACCGCGACATTCCTGTTCCGTCAGTTCTTTATGACGCTACCAGATGAACTGGTTGAAGCGGCGCGTATTGACGGTGCGTCGCCGATGCGTTTTTTCCGCGATATCGTGCTGCCGCTGTCGAAAACCAATCTGGCGGCACTGTTCGTGATCACTTTCATCTACGGCTGGAACCAATATCTGTGGCCGTTGTTAATTATTACCGACGTTAACCTGGGCACCGCCGTAGCAGGCATCAAAGGCATGATTGCTACCGGCGAAGGCACTACCCAATGGAACCAGGTGATGGCAGCCATGCTGCTGACGCTCATCCCTCCGGTAATCATCGTGTTAGCCATGCAGCGTGCCTTCGTACGCGGCCTGGTCGATAGTGAGAAATAAAAATGGCTGGTTTAAAACTACAGGCAGTAACCAAAAGCTGGGACGGCAAAACCCAGGTGATTAAACCACTGACGCTGGACGTCGCGGACGGGGAATTCATTGTGATGGTAGGCCCATCCGGTTGCGGTAAGTCTACACTGCTGCGAATGGTCGCCGGTCTGGAGCGGGTGAGCGGCGGCGATATCTGGATTGATAATAAGCGTGTCACCGAAATGGAACCGAAAGATCGTGGTATTGCGATGGTGTTCCAGAACTATGCACTCTACCCGCATATGAGCGTGGAAGAAAACATGGCCTGGGGACTGAAGATTCGGGGAATGGGCAAGGAGCATATTGCCGAGCGGGTGAAAGAGGCGGCGCGTATTCTTGAACTGGGCGAACTGCTCAAACGCCGTCCGCGTGAACTTTCTGGCGGCCAACGTCAGCGTGTGGCGATGGGGCGGGCGATTGTCCGTGATCCGGCGGTTTTCCTGTTCGATGAACCGCTTTCAAACCTTGATGCAAAGCTGCGTGTGCAGATGCGTCTTGAGTTACAACATCTGCATCGCCGACTGAAAACCACCTCGTTGTACGTCACCCACGATCAGGTTGAGGCGATGACGCTGGCCCAGCGTGTGCTGGTGATGAACAAGGGCATTGCTGAACAGATTGGCACGCCAGTGGAAGTCTACGAAAAACCCGCCAGTCGCTTTGTGGCGAGCTTTATCGGCAGTCCGGCCATGAACTTACTTGATGGGCACATCAGCGCCACAGGCAGCCATTTTGAGCTGGAGAGCGGCATGTCATTGCCCCTCGGTAAGGATTATTCTCGCTTCATTGGGCGTAACATGACGCTGGGTATCCGCCCGGAGCATATTGCGCTAAGCTCGCAGGCCGAAGGCGGTGTGCCGCTGGTGTTAGATACGCTGGAAATGCTGGGCGCAGATAACCTGGCACACGGACGTTGGGGTGAGCAAAAGCTGGTGGTGCGACTGGCGCATCAGCATCGCCCGACGGCAGGCAGCACGCTATGGTTGCATCTGCCAGACAATCATTTGCATCTCTTTGATGGCGAAACAGGACAACGCGTATGAGTAACTGGCCTTATCCCCATATTGTCGCCCATCGTGGTGGCGGTAAGTTGGCTCCGGAAAATACCCTGGCGGCGATTGACATGGGGGCGCGATACGGGCACACCATGATTGAATTCGATGCCAAATTGTCGAAAGACGGTGAGATCTTTCTGCTGCATGACGACAATCTGGAACGTACCAGCAACGGCTGGGGCGTTGCGGGCGAACTGAACTGGCAGGATCTTCTGCGTGTTGATGCCGGCGGCTGGTTTAGCGGTGAGTTTAAAGGCGAGCCATTGCCGCTGCTCTCCCAGGTGGCAGAGCGCTGCCGCCAGCATGGCATGATGGCGAATATTGAGATCAAACCGACCACGGGAACCGGAACGCTCACCGGGAAAGTCGTGGCACTGGCCGCGCGTGAACTGTGGTCGGGAATGACGCCACCGCTGCTGTCATCTTTTGAAATTGATGCGCTTGAAGCGGCGCAGCAGGCGGTGCCTGAGCTGCCGCGTGGTTTGCTGCTAGATGAGTGGCGTGATGACTGGCGAGAGCTCACCACCCGGTTGGGCTGTGTCTCTATTCATCTTAATCATAAGCTGCTGGATGAGGCGCGTGTGGATGCGTTGCGCGATGCGGGGCTGCGGATTCTGGTGTATACCGTCAACCGACCCCAGCGCGCGGCAGAACTGCTACGCTGGGGAGTAGACTGCATCTGTACCGATGCGATTGATGTCATCGGACCGGATTTCCAGCCCAGTTAAGGTCCAAGCGTTTTTAACGGGACATTAGGTTGCGGCGTGCTGGACGGTTTTAGCATGTCGCCATTCTTTTTTTCCGGCAGCATCTGTTGCTGTTTATTCAGCGAGTTGTCCGGGTTATGCGTTCCGCTTAACATCCCGCCATTGCTGTTGGGCAGCATTTGCTGCTGACCGGAATTCAACTCACCTGGCTGAGACTGACGTACTCGCTGGGAGTTGGTGTTGATTTGGTTTTCCATATGCTGTTGC
Source organism: Citrobacter sp. Cu233 (assembly GCF_030332225.1). Taxonomy (GTDB): domain Bacteria; phylum Pseudomonadota; class Gammaproteobacteria; order Enterobacterales; family Enterobacteriaceae; genus Citrobacter. The sequence goes on along the minus strand of NZ_JAOWIF010000035.1, from coordinate 99,781 downwards.
TGCATGCGTGTCTGCGTTTGCAACTGCTGGTTGAGCATCCCTTTCTGCTGAATTTGCTGCGTTTGCATTTGTGTTTGCATACGCTGTTGACTCGGGATCTGATAACCGGGTTGATTCGGGTTATTCATGGTGTTGATTGGCTGTGCAAAGCCTGCAAACGGCAATAGCATGGCTAAAAGTAAGAGTCGTTTCATCGCTTTTCTCCTCTCGGGGATCTCTTAAGTTTACTCCTTTCTCACCGTTACGATGATTATTTCAGAGTTATGCACCAGGCTTAATGGGGGCCGACCCCGTACATCTGGAGAATAACGATGATAAAACCGACGTTTTTACGCCGGGTAGCCATTGCTGCTCTGCTCTCAGGAAGTTGTTTTAGCGTTGCTGCTGCACCGGCTGCACCGGCTGCGCCGCCACCGGTATCCTACGGTGTTGAAGAAGATGTGTTCCATCCTGTGCGTGCGCAGCAGGGGATGGTGGCTTCCGTGGATGCGCTGGCCACGCAGGTTGGGGTTGATATTCTCAGACAGGGCGGTAATGCCGTCGATGCTGCCGTCGCCGTGGGTTATGCGCTGGCGGTGACGCATCCGCAGGCGGGTAACCTGGGCGGTGGTGGCTTTATGATGCTGCGCACCAAAGACGGGAAGACGACAGCAATTGATTTCCGTGAAATGGCGCCAGCTGGTGCGACTCGCGATATGTTCCTTGATGAACAGGGTAACGCCGATGCTAAAAAGTCACTAACTTCGCATCTGGCTTCCGGTACGCCCGGCACCGTGGCGGGGTTTTCGCTGGCCCTGGATAAGTACGGTACGCTGCCGTTGAATAAAGTGGTACGTCCGGCAATGAAGCTGGCGGAAGAGGGATTTGTGGTTAACGACGCACTGGCCGACGATTTGAAAACCTACGGCAGCGAAGTCATCCCCAACCACGAAAATAGCAAAGCCATTTTCTGGAAAGATGGCGAGCCGCTGAAAAAGGGCGATAAGCTGGTACAGAAGAACCTGGCAAAAAGCCTGGAGATGATTGCTGAGAATGGCCCTGATGCGTTTTATAAAGGGGCTATTGCCGATCAGATAGCCGAGGAGATGAAGAAGAATGGCGGGCTGATCACCAAAGCGGACTTAGCTGACTACAAAGCCGTAGAGCGTGCGCCAATCAGCGGTGACTACCGTGGTTATCAGGTCTTCTCGATGCCGCCTCCATCTTCCGGGGGGATTCATATTGTTCAGATCCTCAACATTCTCGAAAACTTCGATATGAAAAAGTACGGGTTTGGCAGCGCCGATGCCATGCAGGTAATGGCTGAAGCAGAAAAATATGCCTATGCTGACCGTTCCGAGTATCTTGGCGATCCGGATTTTGTGAAAGTGCCGTGGCAGGCGCTGACCAACAAAGCTTATGCTAAATCGCTTGCCGATCAGATTGATATCAACAAAGCGAAGCCTTCCAGCCAAATCAAGCCTGGCAAACTTGCTCCCTATGAAAGTAACCAGACCACCCATTTCTCAGTGGTGGATAAAGACGGTAACGCCGTGGCGGTGACTTACACCCTGAATACCACCTTCGGAACCGGCATTGTGGCGGGTAACACCGGCATTCTGCTCAATAATGAGATGGATGATTTCTCTGCTAAACCGGGTGTGCCGAACGTTTACGGACTGGTGGGAGGCGATGCCAACGCCGTCGGACCGAAGAAACGTCCGTTGTCGTCGATGTCGCCGACTATTGTGGTTAAAGACGGGAAAACCTGGTTGGTTACCGGCAGCCCTGGCGGGAGTCGAATTATCACTACCGTACTGCAAATGGTGGTCAACAGCATTGATTTTGGGATGAACGTCGCTGAAGCCACCAACGCTCCGCGCTTCCACCATCAGTGGTTGCCGGATGAACTGCGCGTTGAAAAAGGTTTTAGCCCGGACACCGTCAAGCTGCTGGAGCAGAAAGGACAGAAAGTGGTGCTGAAAGAAGCAATGGGCAGCACGCAGAGCATTATGGTTGGACCGGATGGCGCACTGTACGGTGCGTCCGACCCGCGTTCTGTGGATGATTTAACCGCAGGATATTGATGGTATTGCCGGGTCTGCCGTTGAGACAGGCCCGGCGAGTGCTTCCTGGCGGTTTCTTCCCCGTTATTTCACGCGCGCCATAAAGTAAGCATCAACGTACTCACCGTTGCGCAGGCCATATTTCTTGCCGGTGCCTTCGATTTCAAAGCCGTACTTCTTATAGACTGCGACCGCAGGCTCATTATCGACAAACACGGTTAACTCAATGCGATCGACGCGCAGCCAGTTGTCGCACATGTCGATCATTGTGCGAATCAGGGCGCTGGCAACGCCGCGGTTTTGCCAACGAGCGTCAACACAAATACCAAAATCAGCGACGTGGCTGCGGCGCGGGCGTTGGGCGACTGCAATGGAAAGATGTCCCACGACGATATCATCAATGCAGGCAACCAGCTGCTTGACGCCGGGCTGCTCGGCGAGTCGCACTTGCCACATCTCCATGGAAGGATGAGGAACCTGTAGCGTGTTGTGGTACACCTCCGGCTGCGCATGGATTTGACGAATGGCGTCGTAATCTTTTGGTTCAGCGTGGCGTATCACTATCTCAGTCATTCCTTATCTCCTTCAGGGGTAATTGTGCATTTACACTCGCTGAGATTAAAAAATCCGTCAACTGCATTTTTTTGCAAAAATAAGTAGACAAGTGCGAATGAGAATGATTATTATTGCTCTGCGTTCAGGGGAACCCCTACGGAGAACCTGAAAGCACGACATTGCTCACATTGCTTCCAGTATTACTTTAGCCAGCCTTGCGCTGGCTTTTTTTTTGTTTTGTTTCAGCCTGGCTTACTTGTCACTTTGTCCCCGGGAAGTGCTCGTGCTCCTCACGTACATTGAGTACGCTCCGGGCCCTGCGCGCTTGCCGTGAACAAACTGACGGCGACGCCGACGGCCGATCTTTTCGTTTTGTAGGCCGGATGAGGCTTCGCCGCCCTCCGGCAAAGAATCCAACATTCAGTCTCCAGCCGCTTTGCGCTATGGTGTAGACATTCACCTTCAGAAGGATTGTCTCATGGCCTTACATTGCGCATTTATTGGTTTTGGCAAAAGTACCACTCGCTACCATTTACCTTATGTCCTGAACCGCAAAGACAGCTGGCATGTGGCACATATTTTTCGCCGCAACGCGAAACCGGAAGAGCAGGCGCCGCAGTATTCACATATCCATTTCACCAGCGACCTCGACGAGATCTTAAATGATCCGCTGGTGAAACTGGTGATTGTTTGCACCCACGCTGACAGCCACTTTGAATACGCGAAGCGCGCGCTGGAAGCAGGTAAAAGCGTGCTGGTGGAGAAACCGTTCACGCCGACGCTGACCGAGGCAAAAGTGCTGTTCGACCTGGCGCAAAGCAAGGGATTGACCGTTACGCCATATCAGAATCGTCGTTTTGACTCCTGTTTCCTCACCGCGAAAAAAGTCATTGAAAGCGGTAAGTTGGGCGAGATTGTTGAAGTTGAAAGCCATTTTGACTATTACCGCCCAGTCGCTGAAACTAAACCAGGTCTGCCTCAGGACGGCGCATTTTATGGTTTGGGCGTACACACCATGGATCAAATTATCTCCCTGTTCGGCCGCCCGGATCATGTGGCCTATGACATCCGTAGCCTGCGCAATAAAGCGAATCCCGATGATACTTTTGAAGCGCAACTGTTCTACGGCGACCTGAAGGCTATCGTCAAAACCAGTCATCTGGTGAAAATCGACTATCCGAAGTTTATCGTTCATGGCACCAAAGGCTCGTTTGTGAAGTACGGCATCGATCAGCAGGAAACCAGCCTGAAGGCCAATATTATGCCGGGAGAACCCGGTTTTGCCGCTGACGATTCCATTGGGCTGCTGGAGTATGTCAACGACGACGGTATCACGGTGCAAGAACAGGTGGCACCAGAAGTGGGCGACTATGGCCGCGTCTATGACGCGCTGTATCAGACGCTGACAGTGGGTACGCCTAATTACGTCAAAGAATCTGACGTTCTCACCAATCTGGAACTGCTCGAACGCGCCTTCGAACAGGCCTCTCCGGCGACGATAACCCTCGCGAAATAGCATGAGTCGACTCCTCTGGGTTTATTCATATTTTTTGAACAGAGGAGTCAATTTTCACCCTCTATGATCCCTGGGCGATTGAGTCCACACTTATCCCATCGAAAACATCTGGGGGTGAACACAATGATCTATTTACGTAAAGCAAACGACCGTGGTCATGCTAATCATGGCTGGCTTGATTCCTGGCATACCTTCTCGTTTGCCAACTACTATGACCCGAATTTTATGGGGTTCTCGGCACTGCGCGTGATCAACGATGACGTGATCGACGCAGGTCAGGGCTTTGGTACTCATCCCCATAAAGACATGGAAATTCTGACCTACGTGCTGGAAGGCGCGGTGGAACATCAGGACAGCATGGGCAACAAAGAGCAGGTTCCAGCCGGTGAATTCCAGATTATGAGCGCCGGGACGGGGATCCGTCACTCGGAGTACAACCCGAGCGACACTGAGAAGCTGCATCTGTATCAGATTTGGATCATCCCGCAGGAAAACGGGATTACACCCCGTTACGAGCAACGTCGTTTCGATGCTGTTCAGGGCAAACAGCTGGTGCTGTCGCCGGATGCGCGTGATGGTTCATTGAAAGTATACCAGGATATGGAGCTGTACCGCTGGGCGCTGCTTAAAGATGAACAGTCGGTGCATCAAATCGCCGCTGAACGTCGCGTCTGGATCCAGGTCGTGAAAGGCAACGTCACCATCAATGGGACGAAAGCGTCTACCAGTGATGGCCTGGCTATCTGGGATGAGCAGGCAATTTCAATCCATGCCGATAGCGACAGCGAAGTGTTGTTGTTTGATTTGCCACCGGTATAAATAAATGTCACAACCTTCCCGAGTAATCGGGAAGGTTCACGTACGTCCGTGGTAAACTGAGGGAATCTATCCCTTTTATATCTTTCAGGACGATGAAAAAGAAAAGACCCGTACTTCAGGATGTAGCCGACCGCGTGGGCGTGACCAAAATGACGGTCAGCCGTTTTTTGCGTAACCCGGAGCAGGTCTCCGTGGCGCTGCGGGGCAAAATTGCCGCTGCACTTGATGAGCTGGGTTATATTCCCAATCGTGCTCCTGATATCCTTTCTAATGCCACCAGCCGTGCAATTGGCGTGCTGTTACCGTCTCTCACCAACCAGGTTTTTGCTGAAGTCCTGCGCGGCATTGAAGCCGTCACCGACGCCCATGGCTATCAAACCATGTTGGCGCACTACGGCTATAAACCTGAGATGGAACAAGAGCGGCTGGAATCAATGCTGTCGTGGAATATCGATGGTCTGATCCTCACTGAACGCAGCCATACACCCCGGACGTTGAAAATGATCGAAGTGGCGGGGATCCCGGTCGTTGAATTGATGGACAGCCAGTCTCCGTGTCTGGATATCGCTGTCGGTTTCGACAACTTCGAAGCGGCCCGGCAAATGACCGCGGCGATCATCGCACGCGGGCACCGTCATGTTGCCTATCTTGGTGCGCGTCTTGATGAACGTACTATCATCAAACAGCGGGGTTACGAACAGGCTATGCGCGACGCCAACCTGGTGCCGTACAGCGTGATGGTTGAACAGTCTTCTTCCTACTCCTCCGGTATCGAGCTTATCCGTCAGGCACGGCGTGAATACCCGCAGCTGGACGGTGTTTTTTGTACCAACGATGACTTAGCGGTAGGCGCAGCATTTGAATGTCAGCGTTTGGGATTAAGAATACCCGATGATATGGCGATTGCCGGTTTTCACGGTCACGATATCGGCCAGGTGATGGAACCGCGCCTGGCGAGCGTACTGACGCCGCGTGAAAGAATGGGCAGTATTGGCGCTGAGCGTCTGCTGGCGCGCATCCGTGGTGAGGCCGTCACGCCTAAAATGTTAGATTTAGGTTTCACCTTGTCACCGGGCGGATCTATTTAGCCCAACAAGTTTGAAGTAGCTCACACTTATACACTTCTGGCACGAATGGATATTGCTTCTCTATTTATCCGGCTGGACAATGTTACCGATAACAGTTACCCGTAACAATTTCCTGATTCTTGTACCAGTGGGGGCAACGCTTTGAGCACGACTAATCATGATCACCACGTTTACGTTCTGATGGGCGTATCGGGCAGCGGTAAATCTGCTGTCGCCAGCGAAGTGGCGCATCAACTGCAGGCCGCGTTTCTTGATGGCGATTTTCTCCATCCGCGCAGCAACATCATGAAAATGGCTTCCGGTGAGCCGTTAAATGATGACGACCGTAAACCGTGGTTACAGGCGCTGAATGACGCCGCCTTCGCGATGCAGCGCACCAACAAGGTTTCGCTGATCGTCTGCTCTGCCTTGAAAAAAGACTATCGTGACCAGCTGCGTGACGGTAACCCGAATCTCTCTTTCATCTACCTGAAAGGGGATTTTGACGTTATCGAAAGTCGTCTGAAGGCGCGTAAAGGCCACTTCTTCAAAACGCAGATGCTGGTAACTCAGTTTGAAGCGCTGGAAGAACCGGGGGCGAATGAAAACGATGTTCTGGTGGTGGATATCGATCAGCCGCTGGACGGTGTGGTAGCGAGCACCATTGAGGTTATTAACCAGGGCAGTAAGTAGTGACTACATTAACGCTTGTTTTAACAGCAGTAGGGTCCGTTTTATTACTGCTGTTTTTAGTGATGAAGGCGCGTATGCACGCCTTCGTTGCTTTGATGGTGGTATCCATTGGTGCAGGTCTCTTTTCCGGTATGCCGCTCGATAAAATCGCGGCAACGATGGAAAAAGGGATGGGAGGCACGCTCGGCTTTCTGGCAATTGTGGTGGCGCTGGGTGCGATGTTTGGCAAGATTTTGCATGAAACCGGCGCAGTCGATCAGATCGCCGTCAAAATGCTGAAATCCTTCGGTCACAGCCGTGCGCATTATGCGATCGGTCTGGCCGGTCTGATTTGCGCGCTACCGCTGTTCTTTGAAGTGGCGATTGTGCTGCTGATAAGTGTCGCATTTTCGATGGCGCGCCATACGGGAACTAACCTGGTGAAGCTGGTTATTCCACTGTTTGCGGGGGTGGCTGCTGCTGCTGCGTTCCTGCTGCCAGGGCCGGCGCCAATGCTGCTGGCTTCGCAAATGCACGCTGACTTTGGCTGGATGATCCTGATTGGCCTGTGTGCGGCGATTCCTGGCATGATTATCGCCGGGCCGCTGTGGGGCAACTTTATCAGCCGTTACGTTGAGCTGCATGTACCAGAAGACATTACCGAGCCGCATCTGGGCGAAGGCAAAATGCCCTCCTTTGGCTTCAGCCTGTCGCTGATCCTGCTGCCGCTGGTGCTGGTTGGTCTGAAAACCATCGCCGCACGTTTTGTGCCGGTCGGTTCTACTGCGTATGAATGGTTCGAATTTATCGGTCATCCGTTCACTGCGATTCTGGTCGCCTGCCTGGTCGCTATTTATGGTCTGGCAATTCGCCAGGGTATGGCGAAAGACCGGGTGATGGAGATCTGCGGCCACGCGCTGCAGCCCGCGGGGATTATTCTGCTGGTGATTGGTGCCGGTGGCGTGTTCAAGCAGGTGCTGGTTGATTCCGGTGTCGGTCCTGCTCTGGGGGAAGCGTTAACCGGTATGGGCTTACCGATTGCCATTACCTGCTTCGTGCTGGCTGCGGCGGTACGTATTATTCAGGGTTCCGCGACCGTAGCCTGCTTAACGGCTGTGGGTCTGGTGATGCCAGTGATTGAACAGCTGAACTTCTCCGGCGCGCAGATGGCGGCACTGTCTATTTGCATCGCGGGTGGTTCGATCGTGGTCAGCCACGTGAATGACGCAGGTTTCTGGTTGTTTGGTAAATTTACCGGTGCAACCGAAGCGCAAACGCTGAAGACCTGGACGATGATGGAAACCATCCTCGGTACGGTCGGTGCAATTGTCGGGATGATTGCTTTCCAGCTGTTGAGCTGATGGTATTGCCCGGTGGCGATTGCGCTTACCGGGCCTGCATCAAGTACATATCCATACCGTAGGCCGCCGGGTCAGGCGAAGCCGCCACCCGGCGTAAAACGAGTACGTTACCCCTTCATCCACATCCGCACACCATCCAGGAACATCTGGGTGGCCATCATCACCAGAATCAATCCCATCAGACGCTCCAGCGCGTTCACCCCTTTCTCACCCAGCAGACGTAAAAACAGCGACGACTGCAGCAAAATCACAAAGGTACCGCCCCAGGCGATCAGCAGCGCAATCACCAGATGCCCCATCTGATTCGGGTACTGATGCGATAGCAACATCAACGATGCCAGGATTGTTGGACCGGCAACCAGTGGAATCGCCAGCGGCACGATAAAGGGTTCTTCGCCTGCCGGAAGCCCGGAGCTATTTCCGGTAGCGCTGGGGAAAATCATCTTGATGGCAATCAGGAACAAAATGATGCCTCCGGAGATGGAGACGGTTTCCGCTCGCAGGTTAAGAAATGCCAGAATTTTCTCGCCCGCAAACAGGAAAATGAACATCACCAACAGAGCAATGAACAGCTCGCGAATCATAATCGCACGGCGACGTTTTGGTTCGGTATGTTTCAATACGGACATGAAAATAGGCAGATTTCCGAGCGGATCCATAATTAAGATCAACAAAACTGCTGCAGAAATGATTTCATTCATAAGTCAAATTCCCTGATAATTACCGCGGACTTTCTGCTTGCTTGCGCAGCGGGATAAGTCGCATTACTGATGGCTTCGCTATCATTGATTAATTTCACTTGCGACTTTGGCTGCTTTTTGTATGGTGAAGGATAGGCCAGTAGGATACTGGTTAGCATACACAGCACACATCTCTGCAGGAAAAAAACGCTATGAAAAATGTTGGTTTTATCGGCTGGCGCGGTATGGTCGGCTCTGTTCTCATGCAACGCATGGTTGAAGAGCGCGACTTCGACGCCATTCGCCCTGTTTTCTTTTCTACTTCCCAGCTCGGGCAGGCGGCACCAACGTTCGGTGGTTCGACTTCCGGCACACTGCAGGACGCTTTTGATCTGGACGCGCTGAAGGCGCTGGACATTATCGTGACCTGTCAGGGCGGCGATTATACCAACGAAATCTATCCAAAGCTTCGTGAAAGCGGTTGGCAGGGTTACTGGATTGACGCGGCGTCTTCATTGCGCATGAAAGACGATGCCATCATCATTCTCGATCCGGTTAACCAGGATGTCATTACCGACGGTCTGAACAAAGGTATTAAGACTTTTGTCGGCGGTAACTGCACCGTTAGCCTGATGCTGATGTCGCTCGGCGGCCTGTTTGCCAATGATTTGGTTGACTGGGTATCCGTGGCTACTTACCAGGCGGCCTCCGGCGGTGGCGCACGTCATATGCGTGAACTGCTGTCGCAGATGGGGCATCTGTATAGCCATGTGGCCGATGAACTGGCTACGCCTTCTTCTGCTATCCTCGATATCGAGCGCAAAGTAACGACCCTGTCCCGTAGCGGTGAATTGCCGGTTGATAACTTTGGCGTACCGCTGGCCGGTAGCCTGATTCCGTGGATCGACAAACAGCTCGATAACGGCCAGAGCCGTGAAGAGTGGAAGGGACAGGCGGAAACCAACAAAATTCTCAACACGTCTTCGGTGATCCCGGTTGATGGTTTGTGCGTGCGCGTCGGCGCGCTGCGCTGCCATAGCCAGGCGTTCACCATTAAACTGAAAAAAGATGTGTCTATTCCGACCGTGGAAGAACTGCTGGCTGCGCACAATCCGTGGGCAAAAGTAGTGCCAAACGATCGGGATATCACTATGCGTGAGTTAACCCCGGCGGCCGTTACCGGTACGTTGACCACGCCAGTCGGCCGTCTGCGTAAGCTGAATATGGGACCGGAGTTCCTGTCAGCCTTTACCGTAGGCGACCAACTGCTCTGGGGTGCCGCGGAGCCACTGCGCCGTATGCTGCGTCAGCTGGCGTAATGCTGGACTGCCTGATGGCGCTACGCTTATCGGGCCTGTAAATGACGCGAGTCAGCAGGCCGGGTAAGGCAACACCGCCATCTGGCAGACACATATTGTGAATAAACATTGGGTGCTGAGTCGCCCTTTTTTTTGCGTAATACAGGAGTAAGCGCAGATGTTTCATTTTTTACCGGGAGTAAGATAAAGCATTGGCTATTCTTTAAGGGTGACTTAGTACCGGAGGTATTAAGTTGTTGCCTGAAGGTGGGACGACGCAGAGAGGATGCACAATTGTGCTGCGCCGTTCAGGTCAAAAAAAAGTGTCGCTACCTGATGTCGAAAATCAGTTGGAAGGGGTGACACCATAAAACAGGAAGACAACCATGTCCGTTCGTATTGATAGAGACGTGATTAATGCGCTAATTGCAGGCCATTTTGCGGATCCTTTTTCCGTACTGGGTATGCACCAAACTGAAGCCGGACTTGAAGTCCGCGCCCTATTACCCGATGCCACCGAAGTGTGGGTGATCGAACCAAAAACCGGACGCAAAGTTGGCAAGCTGGATTGCCTCGACTCTCGCGGTTTTTTTTGTGCTGTACTTCCCCGCCGTAAAAATTTCTTTCGCTATCAATTGGCTGTTGTCTGGCATGGACAGCAGAATCTGATCGATGACCCTTATCGTTTTGGCCCGCTAATCCAGGATATGGATGCCTGGCTGTTATCTGAAGGTACGCACCTGCGACCTTACGAGACGTTGGGGGCGCATGCGGACACCATGGATGGCGTTACCGGCACGCGTTTCTCCGTCTGGGCGCCGAATGCACAGCGTGTTTCAGTAGTGGGACAGTTCAACTACTGGGATGGTCGACGCCACCCGATGCGCCTGCGTAAAGAGAGCGGTATCTGGGAGCTGTTTATCCCCGGAGCCCAGCATGGCCAGCTGTATAAATACGAGATGATCGATGCGAACGGTAAGCTGCGTATTAAAGCCGACCCCTACGCGTTTGAAGCGCAAATGCGCCCGGAAACCGCATCGCTTATCTGCGGTTTGCCGGAAAAGGTGGTGCAAACTGAGGCGCGCAAAAGAGCTAACCAGTTTGATGCGCCAATCTCTATCTATGAAGTGCATCTGGGGTCATGGCGTCGCCATACCGATAACAACTTCTGGCTGAGCTATCGTGAGCTGGCGGATCAGTTGGTTCCCTACGCAAAGTGGATGGGCTTTACCCATCTCGAACTGCTGCCGATTAACGAACACCCGTTTGACGGTAGCTGGGGCTACCAGCCTACAGGCATGTACGCGCCGACCCGCCGTTTCGGCACGCGCGATGACTTCCGCTATTTTGTCAATGCCGCCCATCAGGCGGGGCTGAACGTGATCCTCGACTGGGTTCCGGGTCATTTCCCGTCGGACGACTTTGGTCTGGCTCAGTTTGATGGCACCAGTTTGTATGAACACAGCGACCCGCGTGAAGGTTATCACCAGGACTGGAATACGCTGATCTACAACTATGGTCGCCGTGAAGTCAGCAACTATCTGGTGGGCAACGCCCTGTACTGGATTGAGCGATTTGGTATCGATGCACTGCGCGTGGATGCCGTGGCATCAATGATTTATCGCGACTACAGCCGTAAAGATGGGGAATGGATCCCGAATGAATTTGGTGGTCGCGAAAACCTCGAAGCCATTGAATTCTTGCGCAATACCAACCGTATTCTTGGCGAACAGGTTCCTGGTGCCGTGAGCATGGCGGAAGAGTCCACCGATTTTGCCGGTGTTTCCAGACCGCAGGATATGGGCGGTTTAGGTTTCTGGTACAAGTGGAACCTCGGCTGGATGCACGACACGCTGGATTACATGAAGCTGGACCCGGTTCATCGTCAGTATCACCACGATAAGCTGACCTTCGGCATGCTGTACAACTACACCGAGAACTTTGTTCTGCCACTGTCACACGATGAAGTCGTACACGGTAAGAAATCGATTCTCGACCGCATGCCGGGAGACGCATGGCAGAAGTTTGCCAACCTGCGTGCCTATTACGGCTGGATGTGGGCCTTCCCCGGTAAGAAACTGCTGTTTATGGGGAACGAATTTGCTCAGGGACGCGAGTGGAACCACGACGCCAGCCTCGACTGGCATTTGCTGGAAGGGGGCGACAACTGGCACCACGGTGTACAGCGGCTGGTACGCGACCTGAACCACACCTATCGTCATCATAAAGCGTTGCATGAGCTTGATTTTGATGCCTATGGCTTTGAGTGGCTGGTGGTGGATGACAACGAACGTTCGGTGCTGATTTTTGTCCGCCGTGACAAGGTCGGTAATGAAATTATCGTCGCCAGCAACTTCACGCCAGTGCCGCGCCATGGCTACCGTTTCGGCATCAATCAACCGGGCAAATGGCGTGAGATCCTCAATACCGACTCGATGCATTACCACGGCAGCAATACCGGTAATGGTGGGGCAGTGCACAGTGATGAAATCGCCAGCCATGGGCGCCAACACTCACTGAGCCTCACGTTGCCGCCTCTGGCCACGATCTGGCTGGTTCGGGAGGGGTAATGACGCAACTGGCAACCGGCAACGCCACACCCCATGGTGCAACGTATGACGGCCATGGCGTCAATTTCACCCTTTTCTCGGCCCATGCCGAACGCATTGAGTTATGCGTATTCGATGAGCAAGGTTGCGAACACCGCTATGACCTGCCGGGGCGTAGCGGGGATGTCTGGCACGGCTATCTGGCCGATGCCAGACCAGGTCTGCGCTACGGTTATCGCGTACATGGGCCATGGCAGCCTGGGCAGGGTCACCGCTTCAATCCGGCGAAGCTACTTCTCGACCCTTGCGCGCGTCGGGTTGAAGGTGAATTAAAAGATAACCCTCTGCTGCACGGTGGGATCGATAAACCGGATCATCACGATAATGCTGCCATCGCCCTGAAAAGCGTGGTGGTGTCAGATCGGTATGACTGGGAAGACGATACCCCTCCACGCACGCCGTGGGGCAATACCGTGATTTACGAAGCGCATGTCAAAGGGCTGACGTATCTGCATCCTGATATCCCTGAAGAGATACGCGGTACCTACAAAGCGCTCGGTCATCCGGTGATGCTCGACTATTTCAAGCGTCTTGGCATTACCGCGCTGGAGCTGTTGCCCATTGCACATTTCGCCAACGAGCCGCGCCTTCAGCGGTTGGGATTGTCGAACTACTGGGGCTACAACCCGGTGGCGATGTTTGCACTGCATCCGGCCTATGCCTGCTCGCCAGAGAGCGCGTTGGATGAATTTCGTGATGCGGTAAAAGCGCTGCATAAAGCGGGTATTGAGGTCATTCTCGATATCGTTTTGAACCACAGCGCCGAACTGGATCTTGAGGGGCCTGTCTTCTCGCTGCGCGGAATTGATAACCGTAGCTATTATTGGATCAGGGACGATGGTGATTACTACAACTGGACCGGCTGTGGGAACACCATCAATCTGAGCCATCCTGGTGTCGTGGAGTATGCCTGTGAATGCCTGCGTTACTGGGTTGAAGCCTGCCACGTCGATGGTTTTCGTTTTGATTTAGCTTCCGTCATGGGGCGCACGCCTGCGTTTCGTCAGGATGCCCCCCTGTTTACCGCGATCCAAAACTGTCCGCTGCTCTCTCGCGTCAAACTGATTGCGGAACCGTGGGATATTGGTGAAGGCGGATATCAGGTGGGTAATTTCCCACCGCCGTTTGCCGAGTGGAATGACCATTTCCGCGATGCAAGTCGACGCTTCTGGCTTCAGCGTAATCTGTCTTTGGGAGAGTTTGCCGGACGTTTCGCCGCATCCAGCGATGTGTTTAAACGCAATGGCCGCAAACCCAGCGCTACCGTCAATCTGGTAACTGCGCATGACGGTTTTACGCTGCGCGACTGTGTGTGCTTCACAAATAAGCACAATGAAGCGAATGGTGAGGAAAATCGGGACGGCACTAGCAATAACTACAGTGACAATCATGGTAAAGAAGGATTAGGCGGCTCGCTGGACCTGATTGAACGGCGGCGCGACAGCATTCATGCGCTGTTAACCACGCTGTTGCTCTCCCAGGGGACGCCGATGTTGCTGGCAGGCGATGAGCATGGTCATAGCCAGCACGGCAACAATAACGCTTACTGCCAGGATAACGCGCTAACCTGGCTGGACTGGCAGCAGGCAAACAGTGGGCTAACGACATTTACCGCCGCGTTGATTCATCTTCGCCAGCAGATCCCTGCACTAACAGACGATCGCTGGTGGGAAGAGGGCGATGGCAATGTCCGCTGGTTGAATAAGTACGCACAACCCTTAAGTGCGGATGAGTGGCAAAACGGCCCGAAACAGATGCAAATCCTGCTTTCAGACCGTTTCCTGATTGCAATAAACGCCACGCTTGAGGTGACAGATATCGTTTTACCCGAAGGGGAATGGCATGCCATTCCCCCATTTGCCGGAGAGGATAATCCGGTTATTACGGCTGTCTGGCAGGGACCTGCGCACGGACTGTGTGTGTTCCAGAGATGATAAAAAAGGAGTTAGTCATGGTGAGTTTAGAGAAGAACGATCGTGTAATGTTGGCGCGCCAGCTGCCATTAAAATCTGTTGCCCTGATCCTGGCCGGTGGCCGTGGTACCCGCCTGAAAGATTTAACCAACAAACGTGCCAAGCCCGCCGTGCACTTTGGCGGTAAATTCCGCATTATTGATTTTGCTTTATCCAACTGTCTTAACTCCGGGATCCGCCGTATTGGCGTGATCACGCAGTATCAGTCCCATACGCTGGTGCAGCATATCCAGCGCGGCTGGTCATTCTTCAGCGAAGAGATGAACGAGTTTGTTGATCTGCTGCCCGCCCAGCAAAGGATGCAGGGCGAAAACTGGTATCGCGGCACGGCGGATGCGGTGACGCAGAACCTGGACATCATTCGACGCTACAAAGCGGAATATGTGGTGATCCTCGCAGGCGATCATATCTACAAGCAGGACTACTCGCGCATGTTGATAGACCACGTCGAGAAGGGCGCGCGCTGCACCGTCGCCTGTATGCCCGTGCCTATCGAAGAAGCCAGTGCGTTTGGCGTAATGGCTGTTGACGAAAACGAAAAAATTATCGAATTCGTTGAAAAACCAGCGAATCCGCCTGCTATGCCAGGTGACCCCACTAAATCTCTTGCCAGTATGGGGATCTACGTTTTTGACGCCGATTATCTGTATGAATTGCTGGCAGAAGATGACCTGAATGAAACCTCCAGTCACGATTTTGGTAAAGACCTGATCCCGAAAATCACCGAAGCTGGCATGGCTTATGCACATCCATTCCCGTTGTCCTGCGTGCAATCTGATCCGGAATCCGAGCCATACTGGCGTGACGTGGGAACGCTGGAAGCCTACTGGAAGGCGAACCTCGATCTGGCCTCGGTGACGCCTGAACTGGACATGTATGACCAGGACTGGCCCATCCGCACGCATATGGAATCACTGCCGCCTGCGAAGTTCGTGCAGGACCGTTCTGGCAGTCACGGCATGACGCTGAACTCGCTGGTTTCCGGTGGCTGTATTATTTCCGGTTCGGTGGTGGTGCAGTCTGTACTGTTCCCGCGAGTACGGGTGAATTCTTTCTGTAACATTGATTCGGCAGTGTTGTTACCTGAAGTCTGGGTTGGACGTTCGTGCCGCTTACGTCGTTGCATTATCGATCGCGCCTGCGTCATTCCTGAGGGCATGGTGATTGGCGAAAATGCGGAAGAAGATGCGCGTCGCTTCTACCGCTCAGAGGAAGGCATTGTGCTGGTCACGCGTGAAATGCTACGCAAACTGCAAATCAAACAGGAGCGATAATGCAGGTTTTACACGTTTGTTCAGAGATGTTCCCCCTGTTAAAAACAGGGGGACTGGCGGATGTTATTGGGGCGTTACCTGCGGCACAAATTGCGGACGGCGTGGATGCCCGCGTGTTGCTTCCGGCGTTTCCGGATATTCGTCGCGGCATTCCTGATGCGCAGGTTGTGACGCGTCGGGATACCTTCGCCGGACGGATAACGCTGTTGTTCGGACATTACAACGGGGTCGGCATTTATCTGATTGATGCGCCGCATCTCTATGACCGTCCCGGGAGCCCGTATCACGATACCAACCTGTTTGCTTACTCCGATAACGTACAACGTTTTGCGTTGCTCGGCTGGGTCGGATGTGAAATGGCCTGCGGCCTTGATCCATTCTGGCGCCCGGATGTGGTGCATGCGCATGACTGGCACGCTGGCCTGGCGCCGGCGTATCTGGCGGCGCGCGGCCATCCGGCGAAATCGGTGTTCACCGTACACAACCTGGCGTATCAAGGCATGTTTTATGCAAAGCATATGGATGACATCCAATTGCCATGGTCGTTCTTTAATGTGCACGGACTGGAGTTTAACGGGCAGATTTCATTCCTGAAGGCCGGTTTGTACTACGCCGACCATATTACGGCGGTGAGTCCGACCTACGCGCGGGAAATTACCGAACCGCAGTTTGCCTATGGCATGGAAGGGTTGTTGCAGCAGCGTCATCGTGAGGGGCGTCTTTCCGGCGTGCTGAACGGTGTTGATGAAAAAATCTGGAGCCCGGAAACCGATCTGTTATTGGCATCGCGGTATACCCGTGACTCGCTGGAAGAGAAGGCCGAGAACAAACGACAGCTACAGATTGCGATGGGACTTAAGGTTAACGATAAAGTGCCGCTGTTTGCCGTTGTGAGTCGTCTGACCAGCCAAAAAGGGTTGGATTTGGTGCTGGAAGCGCTACCGGGGTTGTTAGAGCAGGGGGGGCAACTGGCGCTGCTCGGCGCGGGCGATCCGGTATTGCAGGAAGGGTTCTTAGCTGCGGCCGCGGAACATCCAGGCCAGGTCGGCGTGCAGATTGGTTATCACGAGGCCTTCTCGCACCGCATCATGGGCGGGGCCGATGTTATTTTGGTGCCCAGCCGTTTTGAGCCGTGCGGCTTAACGCAACTGTATGGACTGAAGTACGGCACGTTGCCGCTGGTGCGGCGTACCGGTGGGCTGGCTGATACGGTGTCTGATAGTTCGCTGGAGAACCTGGCGGACGGTATCGCCAGTGGGTTTGTATTTGAAGATAGTAATGCCTGGTCGCTGCTACGGGCGATCCGGCGTGCTTTCGTATTGTGGTCCCGGCCCTCGCTTTGGCGGTTCGTACAACGTCAGGCCATGACCATGGATTTTAGCTGGCAAGTCGCGGCGAAGTCTTACCGTGAGCTTTACTATCGCTTGAAATAGATATCCAGGAATCACCTATATGAATGCTCCATTTACTTATGCATCGCCCACACTCAGCGTAGAGGCACTTAAGCATTCTATTGCCTACAAGCTGATGTTCACGATTGGTAAAGACCCGGTCATTGCCAATAAACATGAGTGGCTGAACGCCACATTGTTCGCGGTGCGCGATCGTCTCGTGGAGCGCTGGCTGCGTTCTAATCGTGCGCAATTATCCCAGGAAACCCGCCAGGTCTATTACCTGTCTATGGAGTTCCTGATTGGCCGCACGCTTTCCAATGCACTGTTATCATTGGGTATTTATGATGATGTCAAAAATGCGCTGGAAGGCATGGGGCTGGATCTTGAAGATCTGATCGACGAAGAGAACGACCCTGGTCTTGGTAACGGTGGCCTTGGTCGTCTGGCGGCCTGCTTCCTTGACTCTCTGGCAACGCTGGGCCTGCCGGGACGCGGCTACGGTATTCGCTATGACTACGGGATGTTCAAACAGAACATTGTCGATGGCCGACAGAAAGAGTCCCCGGATTATTGGCTGGAATACGGTAACCCGTGGGAATTTAAACGCCACAATACGCGCTACAAAGTGCGTTTTGGCGGGCGTATTCAGCAGGAAGGCAAGAAAACTCGCTGGATTGAGACCGAAGAGATCCTCGCGGTCGCCTACGACCAGATTATCCCCGGCTACGATACCGACGCCACCAACACGCTGCGCCTGTGGAATGCGCAGGCCAGTAGCGAAATCAATCTCGGTAAATTCAACCAGGGCGACTACTTTGCGGCGGTGGAAGATAAAAACCACTCTGAAAATGTCTCCCGCGTACTGTATCCGGACGACTCCACCTATTCTGGCCGCGAGTTGCGCCTGCGTCAGGAGTATTTCCTGGTCTCCTCGACGATCCAGGATATTCTGAATCGTCATTATCAACTGCACAAAACCTACGATAATCTGGCAGATAAAATTGCTATTCACCTCAATGACACCCATCCGGTGCTGTCGATTCCTGAGCTGATGCGTCTGCTGATTGATGAGCACAAGTTTAGCTGGGACGATGCCTTTGAGGTGTGCTGCCAGGTCTTCTCTTACACCAACCATACGCTGATGAGCGAGGCGCTGGAAACCTGGCCGGTGGATATGCTGGGTAAAATTCTGCCGCGCCACCTGCAAATCATCTTTGAGATTAACGATTACTTCCTGAAAACGCTGCAGGAGCAGTATCCGAACGATACTGGTCTGTTGGGGCGCACTTCGATCATTGATGAGTCGAACGGCCGTCGCGTGCGTATGGCGTGGCTGGCAGTCGTGGTGAGCCACAAGGTTAACGGTGTGTCGGAGTTGCACTCTAACCTGATGGTACAGTCGCTGTTTGCTGATTTTGCAAATATCTTCCCAACCCGTTTTTGCAACGTTACCAATGGTGTGACACCGCGCCGTTGGCTGGCGCTGGCGAACCCGCCACTTTCCAATGTGCTGGATGAGAACATTGGCCGTACCTGGCGCACCGATCTCAGTCAGCTCAGCGAACTGGAACAACACTGCGATTTCCCGCAGGTGAACCAGGCGGTGCGTCATGCGAAGCTGGAGAACAAAAAGCGGCTGGCGACGCTCATCGCGCAGCAACTGAATGTGGTGGTGAATCCGAAATCGCTGTTTGATGTGCAGATCAAGCGTATTCACGAGTACAAGCGTCAGTTGATGAACGTGCTGCATGTAATTACCCGCTACAACCGCATTAAGGCCGATCCTGATGCCGAGTGGGTGCCGCGTGTGAATATTTTTGCCGGTAAGGCGGCTTCGGCTTATTACATGGCGAAGCACATCATTCACCTGATTAACGATGTCGCGAAAGTGATCAACAACGATCCACAGATTGGCGACAAGCTGAAGGTGGTGTTTATTCCTAACTACAGCGTCAGCCTGGCGCAGGTGATTATTCCTGCCGCCGACCTGTCTGAGCAGATTTCTCTGGCCGGGACCGAAGCCTCCGGGACCAGTAATATGAAATTTGCTCTCAACGGTGCGCTGACCATCGGTACGCTGGATGGTGCTAACGTTGAGATGCTGGAGCATGTGGGGGCAGAGAATATCTTTATCTTTGGAAATACTGCGGAGGAAGTGGAGGCGCTGCGTAGTCAAGGCTACAAGCCGCGTGAGTATTACGAGAAAGATGAAGAACTGCACCAGGTGCTGACGCAAATCGGCAGTGGCGTATTCAGCCCCGAGGAGCCGGGACGCTACCGTGACCTGGTGGACTCACTGATCAACTTTGGTGACCACTATCAGGTGCTGGCGGACTATCGCAGCTACGTTGATTGCCAGGACAAAGTTGACGAACTGTATCGCCACCCGGAAGAGTGGACCACGAAGTCGATGATAAATATCGCCAATATGGGCTACTTCTCATCGGACAGGACGATCAAAGAGTACGCCGAGAACATCTGGCATATTGATTCGGTGCGGTTGTAAATAAAAAAGGCCCGGTAGCGTAACCGGGCCTTTTGCTCTCCGTAGGCGGCTTTCTTACGAGGCCAGCGACAACTGGTGCTTCTCAATATATTCCGCCAGCCACTGGGTCATGCGCGATTGCTGCTCGGCATTCAGCCACATCCCTTCTTTCGTGCGACGCCACAACGCATCTTCCGCACGACGAACCCATTCGTGATCGACCAGATATTTCAGCTCGGCCTCATAAAACTCATGACCAAAGTCTTCACCTAACTCGGCAAGCGAGGTGGCTTCGCCGATGACCCATTCGGTGTTGCTGCCGTAGGTGCGAGAGTAATGGCGCGCCAGCGATTCGGTCAGGAACGGGTAGCGACGGCGCAGTTTGGCTGCGTAATCTTCGCGATCGCCGCCAATGTCACCGCCTGGCAGAATGCACTCTTTGGTCCATGCTGGCCCAATGCCCTGATAGTAAGACGACAGTTTTTCCATCGCGTGTTCGGCCAGCTTACGGTAGGTCGTCAGCTTGCCGCCGAAGACGGACAACAGCGGTGCTTTGCCGTTTTCATCATGGATATCCAACGTGTAATCACGGGTGATAGCCTGTGGTGAGTCTGATTCGTCATCGCACAGCGGACGTACGCCTGAATAGGTCCAGACAATATCGTCACGGCCCAGCTGTTTCTTAAAGTGAGCGTTGTAGACCTTCAGCAGGTAATTGATTTCGCTTTCATCAATTTTCACCGCTTTTGGATCGCCTTTGTACTCCACGTCGGTCGTCCCAATAATCGAGAACTCATCCATCCATGGGATAACAAACACAATACGTTTATCTTCGTTTTGCAGGATGTAAGCCTGCTTCTGGGTATGCACGCGCGGCACTACGATGTGGCTGCCTTTGATCAGGCGAATACCGTACGGTGATGGCAGATGCATGCCGTCGTCAAAGAACTCTTTTACCCACGGGCCGGTGGCGTTTACCAGACCGCGCGCCTGCCAGGTGTGTTTTTTACCGGTATCGATATCTTCAGCTTCAACAACCCACAGACCGTTTTCACGACGAGCGGAGGTTGCGCGAGTACGGGTTAAGACTTCCCCACCTTTACGCACCACCATTTGGGCGTTTGCCAAAACCAGACGTGCATCGTCTACCCAGCAGTCAGAATATTCGAAACCGCGCACAATCTCGGGTTTCATTACGGAATCCGCGCCAAAACGCAAACCGGTCGAACCCGGCAAACTGGTGCGTTTGCCCAGATGATCGTACATAAACAGACCAATACGGATCATCCATGCCGGACGCAGGTGCGGGCGGTGAGGCAAGCGAAAGCGCATTGGGAAGGCGATATGCGGTGCCATTTTCAACAGCACTTCACGTTCGGCCAGCGCTTCGCTAACCAGACGGAATTCGTAGTGTTCCAGGTAGCGCAGGCCACCGTGGATGAGTTTGGAACTGGCGGAAGAGGTTGCGCAGGCTAAATCCTGAGCTTCCAGCATCAGCACGGATAATCCGCGTCCAGCGGCATCTGCCGCGATACCGGCACCGTTGATGCCTCCACCTATCACAATCAGATCTTTGGTTTCCATGCTGGCCTCTCGCACTTTCGTTATAGCTCATTAATGTTCGTTATCGAGCATAATAGCAAAGAATCGCGCCATTGGTAACATCGGATAAACAATTTACAGTGATACATATAACATTATGGCGTTTACCTGCTCAGGCAACGTACACTGGAGGGTAATATTGGTTACCTGCCAGAACATAAGTAGAACTTAAAAAGAGAACACCATGGATCAGTTTGAATGTATCAATGTCGAAGAAGCCCATCAGAAACTACTGCACGGAATGGCGGTGCTGGTGGATATTCGCGATCCGCAAAGTTATGCGATGGGCCACGCACCCCAGGCGTTTCATCTGACGAACGACACGCTGGGGACGTTTATGCGTGACCACGATTTCGATACCACTGTGATGGTGATGTGCTATCACGGCAACAGCAGTAAAGGTGCGGCGCAGTATCTGCTTCAGCAAGGTTATGATGCGGTTTACAGCGTCGACGGCGGCTTTGACGCCTGGCATCGACATTTTCCTGCAGAAGTGACGTTTGGTTCGTAAGCTATACCCTTCATTGAAGTCTGGCGGGTATAACAAAGATGCAGCCTGAAACAGGCAGGGTCTATATACTGTCCTCTTTTGTGTGGAATAAGCGACAGCAACAATGTTGATGATTACCTCTTTTGCTAACCCCCGCGTGGCGCAGGCGTTTGTTGATTACATGGCGACACAGGGCGTTATCCTGACGATTCAACAACATCAGCAAATGGATGTCTGGCTGGCGGATGAGTCCCAGGCCGAGCGCGTGCGGGCTGAACTGGCGCGTTTTCTGGAGAATCCGGGCGATCCGCGTTATTTGGCGGCAAGCTGGCAGTCGGGCCAGACCGACAGCGGTTTGCGCTATCAACGCTATCCGTTTCTTGCCACGTTACGCGAACGTGCGGGTCCGGTGACCTGGGCGGTGATGGCCGCGTGTGTGCTGGTGTTTATCGCAATGAATGTGATGGGTGACCAAGCGGTTATGCTCTGGCTGGCATGGCCGTTTGATCCTACGCTGAAATTTGAATTCTGGCGTTATTTCACCCACGCGTTTATGCACTTCTCACTGATGCATATTCTCTTCAACCTGCTGTGGTGGTGGTATCTCGGGGGCGCGGTTGAAAAACGACTCGGCAGCGGAAAACTGATCGTCATTACCGTAATTAGTGCGCTGTTGAGCGGCTATGTGCAGCAGAAATTTAGCGGCCCATGGTTCGGTGGACTTTCTGGCGTAGTGTACGCCCTGATGGGCTACGTGTGGTTGCGCGGCGAGCGTGATCCGCAAAGCGGCATTTTCCTGCAGCGTGGTTTGATTATCTTTGCGTTGATTTGGATTGTTGCCGGCTGGTTTGATTTGTTCGGCATGTCGATGGCGAACGGCGCGCATATCGCCGGGCTGGCCGTCGGTCTGGCAATGGCATTTGCTGACACGCTTAACGTGCGGAAACGAACATGATTTAAGTTGTGTGGTGCCGGAAGGCGCTACGGTCGGACCTCTTTGTAGGCCGGATGAGCGTTAGCGCCTCCGGCAAAATTTCAGGGAATTATAATGAAGCAAACACAACGACATGACGCGATCATCGAGCTGGTAAAAAAACAGGGATACGTCAGCACCGAAGAGCTGGTGGAGCATTTCTCCGTCAGCCCACAAACGATTCGCCGGGATCTCAACGATCTGGCCGATCAGAACATGATTCTGCGCCATCATGGCGGCGCAGCGTTACCGTCCAGCTCTGTGAATACCCCGTGGCATGACCGTAAGGCGACACAGACGGCGGAAAAAGAGCGTATTGCCCGTAAAGTCGCCACGCAGATCCCGAACGGCTCCACGCTGTTTATCGACATTGGCACCACGCCGGAAGCGGTCGCTCACGCGCTGCTTAATCACAGCAACCTGCGCATTGTGACCAACAACCTCAATGTGGCTAATACGCTGATGGCAAAAGAGGATTTCCGCATTATTCTGGCCGGTGGCGAACTGCGAAGCCGCGATGGTGGGATTATGGGTGAAGCGACCCTCGACTTTATTTCACAGTTCCGTCTGGACTTTGGCATCTTAGGGATAAGCGGTATCGACAGCGATGGTTCGCTGCTGGAATTTGATTATCACGAAGTTCGCACCAAACGCGCCATTATTGAGAATTCACGTCATGTAATGCTGGTGGTGGATCATTCGAAGTTTGGTCGTAATGCGATGGTGAACATGGGCAGTATCAGCATGGTCGATGCGGTATATACCGACACGCTGCCGCCTGCTGGCGTGATGCAGGTCATTGCTGACCACCATATCCAGTTAGAGCTGTGCTAAGCGAATTCCAGGCCTGATACGCGTAGCGTATCAGGCGTTAACTAAACGCCATACCCCATCATTTTCAGCAGCTTCTGCGCATGTTGCACCGCATCCTGGCGGTGCGCCACGCCAAGCTTTTGGTACAAGTTGCGGATATGCGTCTTAATAGTCGTCGCGGCAACAGCCAGCTCACCGGCAATCTGCTCGTTGCTGTAGCCAGAATAAATCAGACCGAGAACCTGCCATTCTCGCTGGGTCAGCGGGCTGGTGCGGATAAGCTCCGGGACGTCCGGGTGGGTGAGCAGGCGTTCAACGAATCCTTCATCAAAGTGGGCGAATTTGTGGCGGTGATGCTGGTTAATCTCGCGCAAAATACGCTGCGCACGATGCTGCTCAAGTTCCGGTAATGTGTTGAGCTGAATCAGCTGGCGTAACTGCTGCGCCATGGCCTCGCCTTCGATCACAAAGTGGCTGATGAACCCGGTGCGGTTCGCCAGTTGCAGGGCGTCGAGCAACACCCGCTGTGCGTCATTTTTACGCCCCGCCTGCCAGTACAACTGGTTAAGCAGCAGCAGGTTACGGTTAAGATCGCTCATCAGGCGCAGGTTGCGCGCATTTTCGTTGAGTTCTTCCAGCACAATCTCTGCCGGTTCAAACTCACCCAGCAGGATCTGCGCGCGGGCGATGTTACGCCACTGGCTTTGCAGGAAGTGGTTATTCGCGAATTCTGGTTTCGGCGTGTGGCGCAGCCAGTTGGCGGCGGAGTTTTTGTCACCGACCATTTGCCAGTAAATAACGCGCACCTTATCGGCGTTGGAGATCCAGTCGCTGTGATAGTGGCCGTTGCCCAGCAGGTTTTCCAGACGGTTGAGCAGGCTGCGAGCGTTATCAAGATCGCCCCGTGCCAGTGAACACTGAACCAGCAGCGCCAGGCACTGAAGCTGTTGCTGTGGCTGGAAGGTTGCAAGCAGCTCAATGCCGCTACGGGCAGAGGCTTCTGATTCATCCAGACGCGCCCATGCCCACAGTAGTTGGGCGCGAATGCGCACCAGGAACTCGTGCATGGGTAGCTGTTCCAGATGCTGCTCTTTAATCAGCTGGAACGCTTTTTCCTGTGTCTCCCAGGCGGCCTGTAAAAAGCCCTGGGCAAATAAAATTTCGCTTTGTTGGATCAGACTCCACAGCGCGTAATGCCAGACGTCATGATGACGCGCCATTTGCTCTGTTTGCTGCATCAACGACAGTGAGCGTGTGAGATCGCCTTTACAGTGCAGGACTTCACCGTGCACTGACGTGGCTACAATACGACTATAAAACCAGGCAATCGGTAATTCATCCAGTGCCAGTTTTGCCAGACGTTCAGCCTCGTCCGGGTTGCCGTCGTTAATCGCTACCTGCGCACGCAAAGCGTTAAATTCGGCATGTAGCGTCTGTTCCATATCGCCTTTCATTTCCTGCTCTGCGCGAGCCAGCAGGGTGTTAACTTCACTGTAGCGGTGTTGGCTTTGCATCAGCCAGGCCTGCAGCAGCACCAGGCGTGGATTTTCCAGCAGGCTTTCCCACGGCAGAGCTTTCAATGACTCTTCAAGTAATGCCAGTTCGCTGTGGTTAAACAGTCCCCACGCATGGTTTAGCAGAATGTCGCGCAGCATATGGGCGTCACCTGCCGCCAGCGCGTGGTGGATGGCTTCAGTCGGAAAACCTTGCGCCATCCAGCTTTCAGCGGCGGCGCGGTGTATTTCGGGAAGTTCGGCAGCTAACTCCCACTGGCAACGCTGGCGTAAAAAGCTGCCAAATAGCGGGTGGTAGCTAAACCATTCGCCGACATCATCCATCCGCTGCAGAAATAATCCCTGGCGCTCAATTTCCTCCAGCCGCATTTGGCCGTTTTCTTCGCCCGTGACCCGAACAATCAGCGCATCGTTCATCGAACGCAGGATGGCACTTTTTAGCAGGAAATGGCGGGTTCCTATATCGACGCTGTCCAGTACTTCATCGACCAGATAATCGGATAAATGGCTGGCGTTGATACCGGCCAGACGTCGTGCCGACTGGTGGGCAGAATGGTTGTTCTGACGGGCAGATAAGGCGATCAGCTGTAACGCCGTGGCCCAGCCTGCAACGTCATCGCACATGCGGCTACTTTCCGCAGCCTCAATCGGGGAGGACAGACGGCGGTCAAAGAATTGTTTGGCTTCCTGGTGGTTAAAGGCCAGCTGCTGGCTGCCGATTTCCAGCAGTTGATCGCGTACGCGCAGGTTGGCAATGCCCAGTTGCGGTAGGTTACGCGACAGCACGACTAACGTCAGATTTTCCGGCTGATGGCGCAGGAAAAAACGCATGGCTTCGTGGATGGCTGGATTGGAGATCAGATGATAATCATCCACGACCAGATAGAGCGGACGATGCCACTCCGCCAGTTCAATGAAGAGTTGGGCAAACAGTGAGGTCAGGCTGGCATACTGGCGTTTTTGCACCATGGCTTCGCTGGTGGTGCAGTGCCCACCGGTCGCCTGTTGGATTGCCGCAATTAAATAGCTGGCGAAGCGCTCTTGCTGGTTATCTCCTTCGTCCAGGGAGTACCAGCCTAATTCGTTCTTCCCCGCCGCCCATTGTGAAACAAGCGTTGTTTTTCCATAACCAGCAGGACTTGTTATCAGGGCAAGCCTGAAATTGTTCGCGCCGGAAAGTTTAGCCAGCAGGCGCTCACGAACCACCGTATGGTCGAGTCGAACCGGACGACTTAATTTAGACGGAATCAACATAAGTTAGTCACTTCACTGTGTGAATATGGGGGAAAATGATTTTTTTTGCGCTTCGTAATTAATAGATATAAGGTCGGCCAGAACGGGATTTATTGCAAGCTAAGTGGACTTTTTGTGTGTCTGATTTTGCACTATGTCACAAATCTATACATCTATTGCAATAATTGTTTTAAAGAGTCGCAACAGGCATGGTGACTGGATCCCGCGTTATTTTTACGGGGTGGAATAATTCCTCTTTTCTTGTGTGGCTACTGTAAGGATGAATAAAAGTCGATGAATTTTGTGCTCGACTTAAAACTTTCATGTGAAATATCTCAAGCAGAATATGTATTTCAGGTTGGAAACTATTTCTTCGTTTACATATTTTTTCTAAATGTCATCTTTCTGTTTGATATTGTCCGGATAATCTCTTTTGAGTAATGTGAAAACCGCGATGCATTTCAGGGGTATGCGGAGAGCCTGCGTATTTATCGGCCATAACTCCCCTCTTAAAGTGGCGGCGATCACATTTTAACGCTCATCCCCGCTCCTCCTCCCTGCCTAATCCCTGGCAGGATGAGGAAGGTCAACAACGAGCCTGGCAAACTAGCGATAACGTTGTTTATTACCTAAGGACCTGGAATCCCTATGTCACAGCCTACTTTCAACAAAGATCACTTTCAGGCTGCCCTGACACGTCAGTGGCAGCGCTTCGGTTTATCGTCGGCTCACGAAATGACGTCGCGCCAGTGGTGGCAGGCCGTGAGTGGGGCTTTGGCTGAATTACTCAGTGCCCAACCTGCGGTGAAACCGGCAAAAAATCAGCGTCATGTTAACTACATCTCAATGGAGTTTTTGATTGGCCGTCTGACGGGGAACAACTTGCTCAACCTGGGCTGGTATCAGGCGGTGAGCGACGAGCTGAAAGCACACGACATCAACCTGACCGACCTGCTGGAAGAAGAAACCGATCCGGCGTTGGGGAACGGAGGACTGGGGCGCCTGGCGGCCTGCTTCCTCGACTCGATGGCAACGGTGGGTCAATCCGCGACGGGCTATGGCCTGAATTACCAGTACGGTTTGTTCCGCCAGTCGTTTGTTGATGGTCAGCAGATGGAAGCACCGGATGACTGGCATCGTGGCAGCTACCCGTGGTTCCGCCACAATGAAGCACTGGATGTGCAGGTCGGCATTGGCGGCAAGGTCAGCAAAGAAGGCCACTGGGCGCCGGGATTCATCATCACCGGTCAGGCCTGGGACCTTCCGGTACTGGGCTACCGCAACGGCGTGGCGCAACCGTTGCGTCTGTGGCAGGCAAGCCACGCGCATCCGTTTAACCTGACCAAATTCAACGATGGTGATTTCCTGCGCGCAGAGCAGCAGGGGATTGACGCCGAAAAACTGACCAAAGTGCTGTACCCGAACGACAACCATACGGCGGGAAAAAAACTGCGCCTGATGCAGCAGTACTTCCAGTGTGCCTGTTCCGTGGCCGACATTCTGCGCCGTCATCATCTGGCGGGACGTAAACTGCACGAACTGGCCGACTACGAAGTTATTCAACTGAACGACACCCACCCGACCATCGCGATCCCTGAACTGCTACGTGTATTGATTGACGAGCACCAGATGAGCTGGGATGACGCGTGGGCCATTACCAGCAAAACATTCGCTTACACCAACCACACCCTGATGCCAGAGGCGCTGGAGTGTTGGGATGAGAAGCTGATAAAAGCGCTGTTGCCGCGACACATGCAAATCATCAAAGAAATTAACGACCGCTTTAAGAAACTGGTCGATAAAACCTGGCCAGGTGATGCCGCCGTCTGGGCGAAGCTGGCGGTGGTGCACAACAAGCAGGTGCGCATGGCGAATATGTGCGTCGTCAGCGGCTTTGCGGTTAATGGTGTGGCGGCGCTGCACTCTGATCTGGTGGTGAAAGATCTGTTCCCGGAATACCACCAGCTGTGGCCGAACAAATTCCATAACGTGACTAACGGAATTACCCCGCGTCGTTGGATCAAGCAGTGCAACCCGGCGCTTGCAGCGCTGCTGGATAAGTCGCTGAAAAAAGAGTGGGCCAACGATTTAGACCAACTGATTAACCTGGAAAAATACGCCGACGATGCGAAATTCCGTCAGCAGTACCGCGATATCAAGCTGGCGAACAAAGAGCGGCTGGTGAAGTTTATTAAAGCGCGTACCGGTATTGAGATAACGACCCACGCTATCTTTGATATTCAGATCAAGCGGCTGCATGAGTACAAACGCCAGCACCTGAACCTGTTGCATATTCTGGCATTGTACAAAGAAATCCGTGAAAACCCGCAGGCGGATCGCGTACCGCGCGTATTCCTGTTTGGGGCAAAAGCGGCTCCGGGTTACTACCTGGCGAAGAACATCATTTTCGCCATAAACAAGGTAGCGGAAACCATCAATAGCGACCCGAAAGTTGGCGATAAGCTGAAGGTCGTGTTCCTGCCGGATTACTGCGTCTCAGCGGCGGAAATGCTGATCCCGGCGGCGGATATCTCCGAGCAGATCTCGACTGCGGGCAAAGAGGCCTCTGGCACCGGTAACATGAAACTGGCGCTGAACGGCGCGTTAACGGTTGGTACGCTGGATGGCGCTAACGTCGAAATCGCCGAGAAGGTGGGTGACGAAAATATCTTTATCTTTGGTCATACCGTGGAAGAGGTAAAAGCCCTGAAAGCGAAAGGCTATGACCCGGTGAAATGGCGTAAGAAAGACAAAGTGCTCGATGCGATTCTGAAAGAGCTGGAAAGCGGTAAATACAGCGACGGCGATAAACATGCTTTTGACCAGATGCTGCACAGCATAGGTAAGCAGGGCGGTGATCCGTATCTGGTGATGGCTGACTTCTCAGCCTATGTTGAAGCCCAGAAGCAGGTTGATGTGTTGTACCGTGACCAGGAAGCCTGGACCCGGGCAGCGATTCTGAATACCGCGCGCTGCGGCATGTTCAGTTCGGATCGCTCCATCCGCGATTATCAGGCTCGTATCTGGCAGGCGAAACGCTAAGGAATCGCGATGGAAAGCAAACGTCTGGATAATGCCGCGCTGGCGGCGGGGATCAGCCCCAATTACATCAACGCTCACGGCAAACCGCAGTCTATTGGCGCCGAAACCAAGCGGCGTTTGCTTGACGCTATGCATCGCACCACCGCCGCCACGCAGGTGGCGGTGACCCCGGTGCCGAATGTCATGGTGTATACCGCGGGTAAGAAAATGCCACTGGCGGTTGAAGGCAGCGGGGAGTTTAGCTGGCTGCTGACTACTGAAGATGGCGTACAGCACAAAGGGCATGCCATCGGCGGCAAGTCTTTTCACCTTCCGACGAAACTGCCGGAGGGCTATCACACGCTGACATTGACACAGGGCGAGCTGCGCACCCACTGTCGCGTCATTGTGGCGCCAAAGCGCTGCTATGAACCGCAGGCGCTGCTGGAGGGGAAAAAACTGTGGGGCGCGTGCGTTCAGCTCTACACCCTGCGTTCAGAGAAAAACTGGGGGATTGGCGACTTTGGCGATCTCCGTACCATGCTGGTGGACGTGGCGAAACGTGGTGGGGCGTTTATCGGTCTTAATCCGATTCATGCGTTGTATCCGGCAAACCCGGAGAGCGCCAGTCCGTACAGCCCGTCTTCGCGCCGCTGGTTGAACGTCATTTATATCGACGTCAATGCAGTGGAGGATTTTCATCTGAGCAAAGAGGCGCAAAGCTGGTGGCTGAAGCCCACAACTCAGCAAACCCTGCAACGCGCGCGGGATGCCGGGTGGGTTGATTATTCTGCCGTTACCGCACTGAAGATGACCGCGCTGCGCATGGCGTGGAAAGGCTTCTCCGCTCGTGACGATGAGCAGATGGCAGCATTTCGCCAGTTTGTGACTCAGGAAGGTGACAGTCTGTACTGGCAGGCAGCCTTTGATGCGCTGCATGCGCATCAGGTGAAAGAGGATGCGTTGCGCTGGGGATGGCCAGTGTGGCCGGAAGCTTTTCAGTCGGTAGATTCGCCGGAGGTCAAACAGTTCTGTGCAGAGCATCGCGGTGAGGTGGATTTCTACCTGTGGCTGCAGTGGCTGGCATATACCCAATTTGCGGATTGTTGGGAAACCAGTCAGGGCTTTGCCATGCCGATTGGGTTGTATCGTGATCTGGCGGTTGGTGTGGCAGAAGGTGGGGCAGAGACCTGGTGTGACCGTGAACTGTATTGTTTGAAAGCCTCCGTTGGCGCACCGCCGGATATTCTTGGGCCGCTTGGACAAAACTGGGGGCTACCGCCGATGGATCCGCACATCATCACGGCACGGGCCTACGAACCGTTTATCGAACTGCTGCGCGCGAACATGCAGAACTGCGGCGCGCTGCGTATCGACCATGTGATGTCGATGCTGCGTCTGTGGTGGATCCCTTATGGTGAGACTGCCGATCACGGTGCCTACGTACATTATCCGGTTGATGACCTACTCTCTATTCTGGCGCTGGAAAGTAAACGCCATCACTGTATGGTTATTGGTGAAGATCTGGGCACCGTGCCGGTAGAGATTGTCAGCAAGCTGCGTGATAGCGGTGTGTATTCCTACAAGGTGCTCTATTTTGAGAATGACCATGAGAAGAATTTCCGCGCGCCAAAAGCGTACCCGGAACAATCAATGGCAGTCGCGGCGACGCATGACCTTCCTACGCTTAAAGGCTATTGGGACAGCGGCGACCTGACATTGGGTAAAGCGCTGGGGTTGTATCCGGATGAGGTTGTGCTGCGAGGGTTATATCAGGACCGGGAATTGGCCAAGCAGGGGTTACTGGATGCGCTGCATAAGTACGGTTGTCTGCCAAAACGTGCCGGGCATAAGGCATCGCTGATGTCGATGACGCCGATCCTCAATCGCGGGATGCAGCGTTATATTGCCGACAGCAACAGTGCACTCCTGGGTCTACAGCCGGAAGACTGGCTGGATATGGCGGAACCGGTCAATATTCCGGGCACCAGCGATCAGTACAAAAACTGGCGGCGTAAGCTTACCGCCACGCTTGAACAGATGTTTGCCAATGAGGGAGTGAACAAGCTGATTAAGGATTTGGACAGACGGCGAAAAGCGGCTGCGAAGAAGAAGTAAATAAGCCGGGGATTTCCCCGGCTTATTTATGGTGATAGCCCGTAAGCCTGATAAGCATAGCGCTATCAGGCACAGTTTTATCAGACGACCATACCCAGCAGCAGACACCCTACCAGACCGCAGACGGAGATAATGGTTTCCAGCATTGACCATGACTTGATGGTTTCACCGATGGTCAGGTTGAAGTACTCCTTGAACAGCCAGAAGCCAGGATCGTTCACGTGGGAGAAAATGACGGAACCGGAACCCACTGCGATAACCATCAGCTCAGGGCTTACGCCGGTGGTCGCAATCAGCGGTGCCACAATCCCACCTGCAGTGATTGCTGCAACGGTTGCAGAACCCAGTGCGATACGCAGTACCGCAGCAATAGACCATGCCATCAGCAGCGGAGAAACGTTAGAGCCGTGCATCATTGAAGCGATGTATTTGTCGACGCCGCTATCAACCAGGACCTGTTTGAAGGCACCGCCACCACCGATGATCAACAGCATCATGGCGATAATTTTGATTGAGGAAACCAGCGTATCGTTAATCTGATCCATTGAGCGTCCACGGTTCAGACCAAACGTGAACATCGCAATCAGAACGGCAATCAGTGTTGCCATCACCGGGTCACCGAGGAATTCTGCAACTGGCAGGAAAGCATGACCTTTTGGCAGGATCATTTCTGCTACGGCGCGCATGGCCATCAGAATGACCGGTACCAGAGAGGTCCAGACGCTGACGCCAAAGCCCGGCATTTCTTCTTCAGTGAAGGTTTTCGCGCTGTACAGACCCTCCGGGATCGGCTTATCAATACCTTTCAGGAAACGTGCGTAGACCGGACCTGCGAGAATGACGGTCGGGATTGCCAGAATCGTACCAAAAAGCAGGGTTTTACCCATATCTGCGTGGAAAATGGTCGCGATAGCGGTCGGACCCGGGTGCGGCGGTAGGAAACCGTGAGTAACGGACAGTGCAGCGGCCATCGGCACACCAACGTACAGCAGCGGAATATTCGCAGCAGCAGCGATGGTGAACACCAGCGGCAGCATCAGCACGAAGCCGACTTCGTAGAACAGGGCAAAACCAACGGTGAAGCCGGTTAATACCACCGCCCATTGAATGTGTTTTTTGCCGAATTTAGCAATCAGCGTGGTCGCAATGCGCTGCGCGCCGCCGCAGTCTGCCAACATTTTGCCCAGCATGGCACCAAAACCCATAATCAGGGCGAGGCTGCCAAGGGTTCCGCCGACACCGGCTTTAATAGAACCAATGACTTTATCCAGTGGCATCCCTTGCATCAATCCGACAGCAAGCGCCACCAGGACGAGAGCGATGAAACCGTTCATTTTGAAACGGATCATCAGGAGGAGTAACAAGATTACACCGATAGCAACGATGACTAATGGCATGATTTACCTGGCCTTTACTTTGTTATGGGTAACGTCAGTGTTTAGATGACAAATTCCGATTGTCCCGACCGGGAACAGAGTATTCACAGCACCAATGCTGATTGCCTTTAAAACTAATCAGTTTAGCTGGCTGTTATGTGCGTCTTGAGTGCTGATACGAATGATACGGGTAACATGCTACGCTTGAAAATCACCTGGACAGGCAAAATTTAAATTATGAGAAGCTGGTCAAATTATGGAGGGTTTTATTGCAGAAATGTAACAGAGGAATGTTGGCCCGGTTAGGTCGAGGGCCGGATAACGCGTTAACGCTACTATCCGGCATCAATGCCTGATGACGACGCTGATGCGTCTTATCGGGGCTGCGAATACTCTACTGGTCTGGTCGTTAGTAGTAAGAGTGCTCGCCACGCTGATGTTCGGTTAAATCACGAACGCCTTTCAGTTCGGGGAATTCAGCCAATAGCTGTTTCTCGATACCTTCTTTCAGCGTAACGTCGACCATTGAACAGCCGTTACAGCCGCCGCCAAACTGCAGAATGGCGAAGCCTTCATCGGTAATTTCCATCAGAGAGACACGACCACCGTGGCCAGCCAGCTGCGGGTTAATCTGCGACTGCAGCATGTACTCCACGCGTTCCATCAGCGGTGCATCATCAGATACTTTACGCATTTTCGCGTTAGGTGCTTTCAGGGTCAGCTGAGAACCTAATTGGTCAGTGACGAAATCGATTTCTGCATCTTCCAGATACGGTGCACTCAGTTCATCAACATATGCGGTCAGCAGAGAAAATTTAATGGCGGTGTCGGTTGCTTCCACGGCGTCCGGCGGACAATAAGAAACGCCACATTCAGCGTTAGGCGTGCCGGGATTGATCACAAATACACGGATTTGTGTCCCTTCTTCCTGATTTGCCAGCAGTTTGGCAAAGTGCGCTTGTGCAGCATCGGAAATATGGATCATAGTAATGGCCTAATAGTTGACTATTTTACTTGGTTATAATACGCCCATCATCGAGGCTCTACAAGGTTCGACACAGGCACCATACCTGGACAGTTGCCGCGCCATTGCGTAAAAGCAGCTGCGCGATTTCCGCGGCGGTACTTCCGGTAGTGACGACATCATCCACAATAACCATATGGAGTCCCTGCACCGGCAATTCAAGGCGAAAGGCGTTTTTCAGGTTACGTTTGCGTAACCGGGCGCTGAGATGGTGTTGTGTAGCTGTCGCCCGCACCCGTGTTATGGCCTGGCGATCCCAGTCACAGCCCAGCCAACGTGCTAAAGGACGGCATAGCAAGTCGCTTTGATTAAATCCCCTGCGCCAATGACGATGTTGCCAGAGCGGTACGCTGATGAGCCTGTCTGGCAGGGGGGAACCGTGAGTGCGTCGGGCCTGCAATACCTCCAGCAACAGCAGACGTGCAAGCGCAGGGGCTATTTCGTTGCGTCGTGAAAATTTAAGCTGGTGGATAAGCCCGCTTACTGGAGGAACATAGTCGCTGACTGAAACCAGGCGCTGCCACGGCGGTGGTTTTTGCAGGCAGCGACCACAGGGAACCGAGGTGTGAATGGCCGGTAGTCCGCACTGCGGGCACAGACTGTCATGCTGGCGTATTGCCTGTGTGCAGACAGAGCAAATCCCCCAATGCCCCAACCTCAGCGGCATTCGGCATAGCCAGCATAATCCTGGTACTGTTAGCATAGAGACATCCTTGTTAGCTAAAAGAGAACAGTAACTGATGAATGACATCTGGTGGCAGACCCAGGGTTCGGGAAATTGCCATCTTGTGCTGCTGCACGGATGGGGGCTGAATGCAGAAGTGTGGCATTGCATAAGCGAGGAACTGAGCTCGCATTTTACACTGCATCTTGTCGACTTACCGGGGTTTGGTCGTAGTCAGGGTTTTGGCGCGATGTCGCTGGAAGAGATGACCGAACGGGTATTAAGACAGGCTCCCGGGAAAGCCATCTGGCTCGGCTGGAGTCTGGGCGGTCTGGTGGCGAGTCAGGTAGCATTGACCCATCCTGAGCGCGTTCAGGCGCTGGTGACGGTTGCCTCTTCTCCCTGCTTTAGCGCGCGCGAAACGTGGCCGGGCATTAAACCGGAGGTACTCGCTGGCTTCCAGCAGCAGCTAAGCGAAGACTTCCAGAAAACGGTAGAGCGTTTTCTGGCATTGCAGACGATGGGCACGGAAACCGCGCGTCAGGATGCACGGGCGTTGAAAAAAACGGTACTGGCGCTCCCCATGCCGGACGTCGAGGTGCTCAATGGCGGGCTGGAGATCCTGAAAACGGTCGATCTGCGTGAACCGTTGTGTGCGTTGAACCTGCCGTTCCTGCGCTTATACGGTTATCTTGATGGCCTGGTCCCGCGTAAAGTGGTGCCAATGCTGGATGCTCTGTGGCCACAGAGTGAGTCACTGGTGTTTGCTAAAGCCGCTCATGCGCCCTTTATCTCACATCCTACAGAGTTCTGCGCAGCGCTGGTGGCGTTAAAACAGCAGCTATAGTGTGCTGAGTTTGCCCGGTAGCACGCTGCGAGCCGGGCAAAAAATCAATGACTCTGTTGTATCAAATCGTCTGCGGTAAGTCCGGTAATTCTGAGGATAGTGAGGGGATCAATACCATCAGCCTGCATGGTTGATGCAATACGTAAAGCTTCTTCTCGTTTACCTTGTTGCAGACCCGTTTGTAACCCTTCTTGTAGCCCTTCTTGTAACCCTTTTCTATGACCTTCCTGGATACCATTAAGGTGCCCTTCCTGACGTAATCTTTCGGCGATAGTCATCAACTTTTCCTTATGTTGGGGTAAACGTTCGGCGACTTCATGAAGAAATTCGCCAAAATGTGTGGTATTCCCGGCCTGCATTAAATAATTAAACAAGGCTTTCAACTGGTTGTCATTAGCGTGTCCTTTAACAAGCAGGATGGCCAGTTTTTCTACCAGCCCCAACAAGTCGCGTTTACGAATATGTTTTTGGATGAGTTCCAGCAGCGCCATCCGGCGATGCTGCATGATCTCGTCATCGGGTACAACGGTGATATCGATCAGTGGAAACGCGGTGGTATAAAGTTGTCTGGCGGATTCAGGGTCATCAAACTCATCCAGCCAACAAAGTGAGTAGGGGTATGGGCTTGTTGCGCCATGATAAAAAAGCATGGGTATCACCAGCGGGAGTTTCTTGTAACCTGCAGCCAAATGACGATGCATTACTGCAATGGCATAACGCATCAGTCGAAATGCCATATGGGCGTCGGCGGTGCTCTGATGCTCAATGATGGTGTAAATATAGCCATCGCCTTCGCGCGTTTTTAACGACCACAGCACATCAGAATAGTAGGTGCGCAAATCGTCTTCAATAAAGCTGCCCGATTCCAGTTGCAGTGTTTTAAGATCGCAAAGTTTTTGTAAAGAGGCTGGAAGATGAAGCTGAATAAAGTCGCGTGCGGTCGCAGGATGGTTTAAGAACGTTTTGAAAATCGCGTCATGCGGTGTAGCTGTTGTGTCAGTATTCATGGCGATCCGTCACCTGAGAAACAAGATGACGAGACTCTACTTGCCTGGTCGCCAGTAAGCATCCACGAATTAATAACGGTGCGCGGTAGGCTGAAGGAGAGATCTGTTTTGCTGAAACAGAGATCTCTTAGTGGAATCCATTACGCAAAAAGCCGGATATCAGCGTAAACGCTTTATCCGGCTCGGGGACTGGGGCTTGGTGTAGGCTGGATAAGCGCAGCGCCATCCGGCATACAACTAGCGCAAAGCCCACCACTCTCGCAGGCAGGCTTTGCCTTCCGGGCAACTTTTGCAGCTTCCGGAAAGACACCCGTCGGCATCTTCCTGAATCCGCACCGCTTTACCCATCTTTTCTAACTGATTCAGCATGGCGTCAATCATCGGCTGCGGGGTATGCAGCGTATGGCTGATTTGTGTCGCCTCCATACGCCCCCGCAGAGCCAGTAAATCACGCACCTGGATAAGCGATGCCATCATCCACCACCCTAGTGGCAATCGCCAGTGGTGCTGGCACAGCAAGAGCTTACCGTCTTGTTGGTTGCCAGCAGCGCTACATCTACACGGCTGCGCGCGCGGCGTAACAGACCCAGTAATACGATATTAAACAGGATGACCGCTAAAATGCACACCAGACTGTAGGTCGGGTGCTCTTTGTAGCTGACGGTCTGGTAAAACAGCGTCGACAGCGAGTAGGCGATGTTCAGTCCCCACAAAACGGAGAAGCCCATCCAGCCACGGCTGGACTCACGCGCGATGGCGCCCATAACGGAAATGCACGGTACATACAGCAAAACGAAAATCAGGTAACTGTATGCCGCAGCAGCGCTGCCGAATTTCTCGCCCATCACACCCATTGCGCCAGTTGCCATCTCACCGTCGCCTTTGCTGGCTTCGATAGGGTTGGCCAGAACGCTGAGGCTGAAGGTGTCTTTCAGGCTCTGCCAGGTTTCATCTACTGCACCAAGCAGTTCATCACCGAGGTGGAAATCTGCCGGGTTGAATTCTTCTTCCTGAATATTTTCAGCGGTATAGAGCGTGTTAAGTGTCCCAACCACCACTTCTTTTGCCATCGCACCGGTGAACAGACCGACGGTTGCCTGCCAGTTATCTTCGTGAACGCCGATCGGTTTAAACACTGGCGTAATGACGCGGCTGACGGAGGCCAGAGCAGAATCGTTAATGTTGTCGACGATTTTTCCGCTCAGCGAGAAGCTGTTGAATGCGCTGAGGAAAATGCTGACGATGATAATGACTTTACCGGCACGCAGGACAAAGCCTTTCAGACGCTGCCAGGTCTGAATGATCAGACTCTTAATGTGCGGCACGTGGTACACCGGCAGTTCCATCACGAACGGCGTTGCTTCACCACGCATGATGGTGTGCTTGAGCATCAGGCCGGTCAACACCGCCATAACGATACCCAGCACGTACAGTGAAAAGACCGCCAGCGCACCATTCTGACCAAAGAATGCAGCGGCGAAGACGGCAAAAATTGCCAGACGTGCGCCACAGGACATAAACGGCGCCATCATGATGGTCATCAGACGCTCACGCGGGGCGTCCAGCGTACGTGCGCCCATCACTGACGGTACGTTACAGCCAAAGCCTACAATCAGCGGTACAAATGATTTTCCTGGCAGTCCCAGCGCCTGCATCAGACGGTCCATCACAAACGCAGCACGTGCCATGTAGCCGGAGTCTTCGAGGAAAGAGAGGAACAAATACATCATGCCGATTTGCGGAACCAGCGGCAGGACGGTGTTGATCCCGCCGCCAAGACCCTGCGCCAGGAAGATGGTTAACCAGTCCGGGAAGTGCAGCGTATAACCAATCCACTGAATACCATGAATAAAGAGCGCCACAGAGCCGACATCAAATAACGGCTGCAGTGCGCCACCAATGTTGATGGCAAGCAGGAACATCAGGTACATCACGAACAGGAAAATCGGCAGACCGAGGAAACGGTTAAGGACGATTTTATCGACCGCAGTGGTGAAACGGCTGGGTTCTGCGGTCAGGGTGTTACTGACGGTATCGCAGATAGCGGCAATGCACTGATAACGCGCATCGGCAATATGCAGCGCCGGATCGTCCATCGTTTCGCTCAGACGAGCAATGGCAGCATCCAGATTTTGCGCGGCATCACCGGCGTAAGCGCGGCTGTAGATATCGCCTTCCAGCATCTGCAGGCCCAGCCAGCGGCGCTGTTTCAGTGGCATGTCTTTGGCCATTGCATCGGCGAGGGAATCCGCTTCCTGCAACAACGGCTGGGCATAATGGACCAGCTCGACGGTGTCGTTTTCTTTGTAGCGATCAATCGCCAGCTTCAGCGCTTCAATACCTCGCGCACGGGTGGAAACCAGTGGCACCACCGGGCAGCCAAGACGGGCAGAAAGGGCGTCGATATCGATACGGATTTGCTGCTTCTCAGCAATGTCCAGCATGTTCAGCGCGACGATGCAGGGGATGCCCAATTCCAGCAGTTGTAACGTCAGGTAGAGGTTGCGCTCAAGGTTGGAAGCGTCGACCACGTTGATCAAGAGATCCGCGTCGCCGCTTAAAATATAGTGGCAGGCAATCTGCTCATCGAGAGAGGTTTGAGACGAGATTGTCGTCAGAGAATAGGTGCCGGGTAAATCGACCAGCGTGACCTGATGGTCTGTGGTCGCGAAATGACCTTCTTTACGCTCGACGGTCACGCCCGCCCAGTTACCCACACGCTGGCGTGCACCGGTGAGTTGGTTGAATAAGGTTGTCTTGCCGGAATTAGGATTACCAATTAAACCAATGGTTAGTTTTTTCATTTTTATAGACTCACTGTATTAACAGGAAACCGCTTCCACTTCTAATAACGCCAGATCCTTCTTACGCAATACCAGACTTACGCGACGCGTTTCAATATGAATAGGATCGCCGAGCGGGGCGACGCGAACCACATTGAAGGACGACCCGGGCAGCATGCCGAGTGATAACAGTTTCTGTCGATAAGCCGGGCTGATTTCACGAGCAAAACCGGTAATTTTCCACGCACTGTCAGGAGTGAATTGCATAGGGACCTACTTATATCTCGCTAACTGGATGATTACCTCATGGGGCGGCAAGGCGGCATGAGACCAGATGATTAGCCAACGAAGGAAAGAGTAAATAATCAACAAAACAATGATAATGAGAATGGTTTCTATCATCAATAGAATAAGTGTGACGGAATGTGGAATTAGATAATAATTTGCGTCAATTTTGATATGCCTCAACATTTATTCTGGTTTGGAATAGATTATTTGGGGCCGTAATTATTGACATTCTTAATGTTTAATTAAGGTTTCATCTGTTAATGAAGTGATAAATATATTGTAAGAAAAACGGGAAATAGATTAAATATGCCGGATGGCGATGTTTAAGCGCCTTATCCGACATACACATTAATTACGACAACCTGGCCGGATAAGGTGTTTATACCGTTATCCGGCACAAGATTACTACTTAACGTTTTTTACCCATTGCCGCCGCCAGCGCATCCATCATCGCGCTGTTGCCAGCAGGCTGCGCGTCACGACCGCGTGGTTTTGCGGCTTTCGGTGCCGGGCGGTTGCCCTGATTACGATCGTTGCCGCCGCCGCGGCGGGCATTGGTTTCACCCGGCTGTTCGTCCAGGCGCATGGTCAGCGCGATACGCTTACGTGGCAGGTCCACTTCCAGCACTTTCACCTTCACAATGTCGCCCGCTTTCACCACGGTGTGTGGATCTTCGACGAACTTATTCGACAGCGAAGAGATATGTACCAGACCGTCCTGGTGAACGCCGATATCCACGAACGCGCCGAAGTTGGTGACGTTGGTGACAGCCCCTTCCAGAATCATTCCCGGCAGCAGGTCGTTCATGGTTTCAACGCCATCAGCAAACTGCGCGGTTTTGAATTCAGGACGCGGGTCGCGACCTGGTTTTTCCAGCTCTTTGATGATGTCGGTGACGGTTGGTACCCCGAAGCGCTCGTCGGTGAAGTCGGAGGCTTTCAGATTGCGCAGTTCATTGCTGTTGCCCATCAGGTCACGCAGCGATTGCTCGGTTGCTGCCAGAATGCGTTCCACTATCGGGTAGGCTTCCGGGTGAACCGTGGAAGCATCCAGCGGGTTATCGCCATGGTTGATACGCAGGAAGCCCGCGCACTGTTCAAAGGCTTTTGGCCCCAGACGACTGACTTTTAGCAACTGCTGACGGTTCTGGAACTGGCCGTTCTCATCACGCCAGGCGACGATGTTTTGCGCCATCATGCGCGTCAGGCCGGCAACGCGGGTCAGCAGCGGTACGGAGGCGGTATTCAGATCGACGCCGACGGCGTTCACACAGTCTTCTACTACCGCATCCAGCTTACGGGCAAGCTGGGTCTGGCTAACGTCGTGCTGATACTGGCCCACGCCGATAGATTTCGGATCGATTTTCACCAGCTCAGCCAGCGGGTCCTGCAGGCGACGGGCGATAGACACCGCACCGCGCAGCGACACGTCGAGGTCCGGGAACTCCAGCGCCGCCAGTTCAGATGCAGAGTAAACTGATGCACCTGCTTCGCTGACGATCACTTTTTGCGCCGTAACGTTCGGGAACTGTTTTTGCACATCAAGGTAGAAGCGTTCGGTTTCGCGCGACGCCGTACCGTTACCAATTGCGACCAGCTCTACGTTGTATTTCTCACATAACGCCGCAACGGCAACGGCGGCTTTGGCTGCCTGACCGGTATGCGGGTAAATCGTGTCGGTGGCGACCAGCTTGCCGGTACCGTCAACAACAGCCACTTTTACACCGGTACGCAGACCGGGATCGAGGCCCATTGTGGCGCGCAGTCCGGCCGGGGCCGCCATCAGCAGGTCGTGCAGGTTACGGGCAAAGACGTTGATGGCTTCATCTTCCGCGCGTTCGCGCACGGTGCCCATCAGTTCGGTTTCGAGGTGCATCAGCACCTTAATTCGCCATGTCCAGCTGACAACGCCTTTACGCCAGCTGTCTGCCGGTGCGTTGTTCAGACGCAGGCCAAGGTGATCCTGAATGATTTGCTCGCCGTGGCTCTCTTTCGGTGGCTCATCGAACTGCGGATCGGCATTCAGGGACAGCTGTAAAATGCCTTCGTTACGGCCGCGGAACATGGCCAGCGCACGGTGAGACGGAACGGTAGAAATCGGCTCGTGGTGGTCGAAGTAGTCGCGGAATTTTGCGCCTTCCTCTTCTTTCCCGCTCACCACAGTGGAGACCAGATGGGCATTTTTCCACAGGTAGTCACGCACTTTCGCCAGCAGCGCGGCATCTTCAGCGAAGCGTTCCATCAGGATGTAGCGTGCGCCGTCGAGGGCGGCTTTGGTATCCGCCACGCCGTTTTCGGCGTTGAGATATTTTGCGGCTTCCGTTTCCGGGTCGTGAGACGGTTCGTTCCACAACAGGTCTGCCAGCGGCTCCAGTCCGGCCTCAATAGCGATCTGCCCACGGGTGCGGCGTTTAGGTTTGTACGGCAGATAGAGATCTTCGAGTTCGGTCTTACTTAACGTGCCGTTGATCGCTTTTGCCAGGTCGTCGGTCAGTTTACCTTGCTCACCGATAGATTTCAGGATCGCCTGACGGCGGTCTTCCAGTTCACGCAGATACCCCAGACGGGTCTCCAGATTACGCAGTTGCGTATCATCCAGACCGCCGGTGATTTCCTTACGATAACGTGCGATAAACGGCACGGTGTTCCCTTCGTCAAGCAGGCGAACGGCAGCTTCTACCTGTTCAGCACGAGCCTGAATTTCACCTGCGATAATGCGGCAGAAAGAATCATTCATCATGGATAGCTTCGTCTATAGGATAAAAAATCAGGGGATAGTTATACGGACTGACTGGCAAAAATGCCAGTCATCTACAGGGGCTTCGGATTGTTCCGGTCTCACTTCACGTATTCAATCTCGTTCACGTACCAGCTGGCTTCACCGGCAGGAGTGTTCACCACCGCGAGATCGCCGACCTCTTTTTTCAGCAGGGCACGCGCCATGGGGGAATCGATAGAGATGTAATCCTTACGGCCAAAAATTTCATCGTAGCCAACAATGCGGAATTTGCGGATATCGCCATTGTCGTTTTCAATCTCGACCCACGCGCCAAAGAAGACTTTGCCCTCTTGCTGCGGGGAGTAATCGACAATTTTCAGATTCTCCATGCACTTGGTCAAATAACGGACGCGACGGTCGATCTCGCGCAGGCGCTTTTTATTATACTGGTAGTCAGCATTTTCGCTGCGGTCGCCCAGACTTGCGGCCCAGGTAACCTTCCTGGTGACTTCCGGGCGCTCTTCACGCCAGAGATAATTGAGCTCTTGTTTGAGTTTTTCATACCCTTCACGGGTTATCAGGGGCGTTTTCATCTTATTGTTTTACCTTCGACTCTGTGATGATGCGCACAATTAGTATTACGTGAGCATATCAACAGAATAAATAATGTATTGCGAGAAACATTGTATACTTAAGCTGCTGTTTAATATGCTTTGTAACAATTTAGCCTGGAATTCATACCAGAATTCGCTGGTGACTCACGCGAGCTTTCTTAAGAATATACACTTAATTGTTGCGAACCTTTGGGAGTAATAACAATGCAAGA
This sequence comes from Citrobacter sp. Cu233, assembly GCF_030332225.1. Lineage (GTDB taxonomy): Bacteria > Pseudomonadota > Gammaproteobacteria > Enterobacterales > Enterobacteriaceae > Citrobacter. The sequence continues at coordinate 56,735 of NZ_JAOWIF010000035.1, read as the reverse complement.
GAACTATAAGATTCTGGTGGTCGATGACGACATGCGCCTGCGTGCGCTTCTGGAACGTTATCTGACCGAGCAGGGCTTCCAGGTTCGAAGCGTCGCAAACGCTGAGCAGATGGATCGTCTGCTGACCCGTGAGTCCTTCCACTTGATGGTTCTGGATTTAATGCTGCCAGGGGAAGATGGCCTGTCAATTTGCCGCCGCCTGCGTAGTCAAAGCAACCCAATGCCGATCATTATGGTGACGGCGAAGGGCGAAGAGGTTGACCGTATCGTTGGACTGGAAATCGGTGCTGACGATTACATCCCGAAACCCTTTAACCCACGTGAACTGCTGGCGCGTATTCGCGCTGTGTTGCGTCGTCAGGCGAACGAACTGCCGGGCGCGCCTTCTCAGGAAGAAGCGGTTATCGCTTTCGGTAAGTTTAAGCTGAACCTGGGGACTCGTGAAATGTTCCGCGAAGATGAGCCTATGCCGCTCACCAGTGGTGAATTTGCAGTGCTGAAAGCGTTGGTAAGCCACCCACGTGAACCGCTGTCCCGCGATAAACTCATGAACCTGGCGCGTGGTCGTGAGTACTCTGCGATGGAACGTTCCATCGACGTGCAGATTTCTCGTCTGCGTCGTATGGTGGAAGAAGACCCGGCGCATCCGCGTTATATTCAGACTGTATGGGGTCTGGGCTACGTTTTTGTTCCGGACGGTTCTAAAGCATGAGGCGAATGCGCTTCTCGCCACGAAGTTCGTTTGCTCGCACGTTATTGCTTATCGTCACCTTGCTGTTTGCCAGCCTGGTGACGACCTACCTTGTGGTGCTGAACTTCGCGATTCTGCCGAGCCTCCAGCAGTTTAATAAGGTCCTGGCCTACGAAGTCCGTATGCTGATGACTGATAAACTGCAACTGGAGGACGGTACGCAACTGGTAGTGCCACCTGCATTCCGTCGGGAAATTTACCGTGAGCTCGGTATTTCCCTCTATTCCAACGAAGCCGCTGAAGAAGCGGGTCTGCGTTGGGCACAACACTATGAATTCTTAAGCCATCAGATGGCACAGCAGTTGGGTGGCCCAACGGAAGTACGTGTTGAGGTCAACAAGAGCTCGCCTGTCGTCTGGCTGAAAACCTGGCTGTCGCCCAACATCTGGGTACGTGTGCCGCTCACTGAAATCCATCAGGGTGACTTCTCTCCGCTGTTCCGCTATACGCTGGCGATCATGCTGCTGGCTATCGGTGGCGCGTGGCTATTTATCCGAATTCAGAACCGGCCGTTGGTGGATCTTGAACATGCGGCGTTACAGGTGGGGAAAGGCATTATTCCGCCGCCGCTGCGCGAGTATGGCGCCTCTGAGGTGCGCTCTGTTACCCGAGCCTTCAACCATATGGCCGCCGGCGTAAAACAGCTGGCCGATGACCGTACACTGCTAATGGCGGGCGTGAGCCATGATTTACGCACCCCGCTTACGCGTATCCGTCTGGCGACGGAAATGATGGGCGAAGAAGACGGATACCTCGCGGAGTCCATCAACAAGGACATCGAAGAGTGTAATGCCATTATCGAACAGTTCATCGATTATCTGCGAACAGGTCAGGAGATGCCGATGGAGATGGCCGATCTGAACTCGGTATTAGGTGAAGTGATCGCGGCAGAAAGTGGTTACGAGCGTGAAATTGATACTGCACTACGCCCTGGCGTCATTCAGGTGAAGATGCACCCACTGTCTATCAAACGCGCGGTTGCTAATATGGTGGTTAACGCCGCCCGCTACGGTAATGGCTGGATTAAGGTCAGCAGCGGTATGGAGGCGCATCGCGCCTGGTTCCAGGTAGAAGATGATGGTCCGGGTATCAAACCGGAACAGCGTCAACACCTGTTCCAGCCGTTTGTACGCGGCGACAGCGCGCGTAGCACCAGCGGCACGGGGCTGGGACTGGCTATTGTGCAGCGTATTATTGATAACCATAACGGTATGCTGGAAATTGGGACCAGTGAGCGAGGTGGGCTGTCGATACGCGCCTGGCTTCCGGTTCCATTCACGCGTGCGCAGGGGACAACGAAAGACGCGTAGAAAAGGGAGGCTATATGCCTCCCTTTTTATTTCGTTAACCGCCTGATGTCGCTGCGCTTATCAGTGGCTGTAGGCCGGATTAAGACGAAGCCGCCATCCGGCACTTTTCGTTACAGCTTCGGTCCGGCGCTAACCAGCGCTTCGCCCGCAGGGGTGTCGGTGTACTTCTCGAAGTTCTCAATAAACAATTTCGCCAGGGCGTTGGCTTTTTCCTGCCACTGCTCCGGGGATGCGTAGGTATTACGCGGATCGAGAATACGTGTATCCACACCCGGCAGTTCGGTTGGGATTGCCAGGTCAAACATCGGCAGACGGAACGTTTCTGCGTTATCCAGAGACCCGTTCAGGATGGCATCGATAATGGCACGGGTATCTTTGATTGAGATACGCTTGCCGGTGCCGTTCCAGCCGGTGTTAACCAGATAAGCCTGTGCGCCAGCCGCCTGCATGCGTTTCACCAGCACTTCTGCGTATTGCGTTGGGTGCAGTGACAGGAATGCCGCGCCGAAACAGGCAGAGAAGGTTGGTGTTGGCTCAGTTACGCCACGCTCGGTGCCAGCCAGTTTGGCGGTAAAGCCAGACAGGAAGTGATACTGGGTTTGATCGGCCGTCAGGCGAGAAACCGGTGGCAGTACGCCAAAGGCGTCGGCGGTCAGGAAGATAACTTTCGTTGCATGACCCGCTTTTGACACCGGCTTAACGATATTGTCGATGTGATAAATCGGGTAGGAAACGCGGGTGTTCTCGGTTTTGGAACCATCATCGAAGTCGATGGAGCCATCTTCGCGCACGGTGACGTTTTCCAGCAGGGCATCACGGCGGATTGCGTTGTAGATTTCCGGCTCAGCCTCTTTAGACAGTTTGATGGTCTTCGCGTAGCAACCGCCTTCGAAGTTAAATACGCCGTCGTCATCCCAACCATGCTCATCATCGCCAATCAGGCGGCGTTTCGGGTCGGTGGACAGCGTGGTTTTACCGGTACCGGACAGGCCAAAGAAGACTGCCACATCACCTTTTTCACCGACGTTTGCTGAGCAGTGCATCGATGCAATGCCTTTCAGCGGCAGCAAGTAGTTCATGACGGAGAACATACCTTTCTTCATCTCGCCGCCGTACCAGGTGCCGCCAATTAACTGAATGCGTTCAGTCAGGTTGAACGCCACGAAGTTTTCGGAGTTCAGCCCCTGTTCTTTCCACTGTGGGTTTGTGCATTTCGCACCGTTCATCACGATGAAATCAGGTTTGAAACCAACCAGTTCTTCGTCGCTCGGGCGGATGAACATGTTTTTGACAAAATGTGCCTGCCAGGCGACTTCGGTAATGAAGCGCACGGAAAGACGGGTATCCGCATTAGCCCCGCAGAAAGCATCAATGATAAACAGACGTTTGCCAGAGAGTTGATGGGTGACTAACCCTTTCAAATGCTGCCAGGTTTCCTGGGAAAGCGGTTTGTTGTCGTTCTTACCTTTACCTTTGTCGGACCACCAGAGTGTGTCTCGTGTGGTGTCGTCACGGACAATGTACTTATCCTTTGGCGAACGTCCGGTAAAGATACCGGTATCAACTGCAACGGCGCCCAGATTCGTTAACACGCCACGCTCATAACCTTCCAGGTTTGGATCAAGTTCTTCCTGATAAAGCGTGTCGTAGTCTGGATTGTAAACGATATCCTGAACGTCATTGATACCATAAGCCTTGAGATCTTGCGGGGTTAAACTGTTGTTCACACGCATTTCACTGCTCCTTAGCCAATATGTATTACCTGGAATAGTAAGGTTTTTTAGGGATTGCTAACCGCGACAAGGCTCATAGATTTACGCATCCGGCAAAATCACAGATAACTGAATACGCTGCGACTCCTGTCACAAAGAGGTGGATATTATGGCAGGAAACCTTTTTTTGTTGTGGAAAATGTTCTTAAAACGTTAATGGAGAGTGTTTTTGGCGGGGATCTTGTGAGTGTAATCGCATTCATGTAAGAAAAAAACGTAACTCAAACATAAACAATATCGATTCACCTCGCGCAGATGGGGGCCGAAATGGACTGACGAATACTCATATTTGTGAAGTTGATGCGATAATTAGATTTTCTCTTCTTTCTGGAAAACGACATGGACAGTGTTGAGCTTTCACCAACGACCCGCTGGGGCATGGTCTTTATCGGACTGCTACAAGGGTGTGTGTGCTACCTGCTGATGGCGTATCTCGCGCCGCAGAACAGTGACTGGCTGTTCTACGGGATGCCCGTAACGATTGCACTCTCCTCAGCGCTTTTGCTGACTGTCGTCTCATTTAAGCAACGCGCGCTATGGTGCTGGATGGCGCTGATCTGCGTGGTTGTACTGGCGATGAGTGTGTGGCTGAAGTGGAGTGTGGCGGGCAGTGACCGATGGCGACAGGATGACATTTTTTTTGCCTACGGCTGGCGCTTACTGTTGATGGCGATGCTGGCTTTGCCGTGGATTCAATATCAACTTCACGCCCGTCGTGAACAGGCCCGCTATCCGCAGTTTTATACCTACCTGTGGCTTAATTCGCTGACGTTGCTGATTGCTTTTGTGGCCAACGGCCTGTTCTGGCTGGTGCTCCTGTTGTGGAGTGAAATGTTTCAACTGGTCGGCATCACTTTCTTCAACACGCTTTTCTTTGAGACTGACTGGTTTGTCTATCTGGCGCTTGGCCTGATTACTGCACTGGCAGTGGTGCTGGCGCGTACGCAGTCGCGCCTGGTTGCTGCGGTGCAAAAGTTGCTGACGTTCCTCGCCACAGGTTTACTCCCGCTTGTTGCACTGTTAGCGCTGATGTTTATGCTGACCCTGCCTTTCACCGGACTGGACGCTATCTCACAGCGCGTGTCAGCGGCTGGTTTGATGTCCACGTTGACGCTGATCTTCCTGTTGCTGGTGGCCATCGTGCGCGAGCCGCACAAAGAGGCGTTACCTTATCCTGGTGCATTACGTTATTTGATTAACGTTTCCCTGGTTGTTGCTCCTTTCTATATGCTGATTGCCGGTTGGGCAATGTGGCTTAGAATTCATCAGTATGGCTGGACGCCTGAGCGTTTGTATGGCGCATTGGTGGTCTTTGTATTACTGGTGTGGTCCCTCGGCTTTCTGGTGAGTATTTTGCGCGCTGGAGGCAACCCGCTCGATATTCAGGGAAAGGTCACTCTCGGCGTTTCGCTCCTGACATTGGGCCTGTTGATTCTGCTGACGTCGCCGGTCATTGATGTCTGGCGTATTAGCGTCAACAGCCATATGGGGCGCTACTACAGCGGGAAAATTACGGCTGACCAGGTCAGTCTGTATATGCTGGATCACAGCGGAAAACCCGGTCGCGCCGCACTGGAAGCATTACAAAAAGACGATGCGTTCAATAAAGACAGCAAGCGCAGGCGTGATTTAAATGCCATTCTGCGGGGGTATCGCGATCCGGTAAATGAGCTGACAGCAACGCAGTTAGCGCCGAAGGTGATGATTGCACCGGGAAGCATGAAGCCCGATGACGCGTTTTGGACGTTTTTAAAGGGGCAACGCTACCGGATCGCCTCCTGTATTGAGCAGGATGCGTGTGTGTTGGTGGATCAGGATCTCAACGCGGATGGGCAGCCCGAGCAAGTATTGTATGCTTTTGGTGATGGGGAGAGTCTGGTCTTTGGCGTTAAGGAGAACAAATGGGTGTTGATTGCAACAGCCCGGCTACCGGAGGGATTCAATAAAGATCAACTGCTGCAGACGCTGGCGAATCATCAACTGGATTCGGCTCCCCGAGTCTGGCGGGATATCACCATTAATGGCGAGCGGCTTAAGATGACGTTCTACGACGAGTAAGCATGATATTGCCCGGCAGACTGGACTGCCTGCCGGGCTCAGAACTTAGTGTACCTGCGGATCGGCAGGGGAGGCGTTGCTGCGGATCTCTGCAATATCCATGGCGTTAAACAGGTAGTGGCTACCGCAATAATCGCAGTGCATATCGATCTCACCTTCTTCTGCCAGAATGCTGTCAACTTCTTCATCCGGCAGCGTTTTCAGCGCGCCTGCGCAGCGTTCGCGTGAACAGGTACATTTGAACTCAACATCCTGCGGATCGTAGAGGGTGACTTCTTCTTCGTGGTACAAACGCCACAGAACTTCGTTGGCTGGCAGCGTCAGCAACTCTTCGGATTTGATGGTTTCTGTCAGTGCTGCAAGGTGATCGAAATCATCTGCCTGTGCGTTTTGCGCTGGCATGACCTGCAACAGCATACCGCCAGCAGCAGGTTTACCGTCGACGTCGCCAGTACGGATAAACAGACGCGTCGGCAGCTGTTCTGAACGCATGAAGTAATCTTCCAGGCAGGCCGCCAACGTGTCACCTTCCAGACCGACCACGCCCTGATAGCGTTCGCCTTCTTCCGGTGTAATGGTGATCACCAGGTAGCCGTTGCCAACCAGTGTTTTCAGATCGGCATCTTCAGGGATATCGCCCTGTATGCGAGCCACTCCACGCATTTGCTGGTTATTGTTGCCGTTAATTACCGCCAGGCTCAACGGACCGTCGCCTTGCAGTTGTACGGTGATATCACCGGCAAACTTCAGCGTCGCGGTCAGTAGGCTGGTGGCAACCAGCAGCTCCGACAGCACGGTTTTGACCGGCTGCGGGTAAGTATGATTTTCGAGGATCTGTTGCAGGGTTTGCGAAACGGTTACCAGCTCGCCGCGCACGGCAAAGTTTTCAAACAGATAACGATGTAATTGGTCATGTTGCGGCATAATCATCTCTCTTGCAGGTGACAGTCACTCGCTGTCGCCGTGTTTAAATCGTAACAGGTCGCGGCGCTCTTTTTTGTCCGGTCGCCTGTCCGGATGCGGCATGGTTAACGCGTTAAGTTTACGCGCCAGCGCCATTTTTTCGCGTTTTTCCACGCTTTCCGCGGTTTCTTCATACAGCATAACGGCTTCAGTTGCTGGGCGACGCTGCTCGCTAATGGCTTTAATAATGACCGTCCGTTCGTCATTTCCCTGGCGCAGGGTGAGGGTCGCATTTAGCTCGACAATCTTACTCGGCTTGCTGCGTTGCCCGTTGTAATGCACCTTACCGCCTTCAACCATTTCGCGGGCGACTGCGCGCGTTTTATAAAAGCGTGCTGCCCACAGCCATTTATCCAGCCTGACTTCGACAAGGGGCTTCTCTTTCATGGCGTCTCCTTCACATCAGTGAGGGGATCAGTCGGCGGTAGTCATTTAGTGACGGATGGCGTGCATACTGTTTTTCCGCTGTACCGGAGTCGGGATTGGTTACGCCGAGGCAGTAACGAATACCGAATTGAGCAGCGGCGTCGAGAATGGGTTCGCTGTCGTCAATAAACAACGTCTTCTCTGCACTCATTCCCGTTTCTTCAGCGACAGCGTGCCATAACCGCTGATCCTCTTTGGGATAACCAAATGTGTGGGTGGAAAGTAATAAATCAAGGTGTGAGGCCAGACCGGTATGATGAAGCTTCACCGCCAGGTTATGCGGATGCGCATTGGTGAGCAAAATACGACGTTTGCCGCTGGCTTTCAGGGCATCCAGGAACGGTACCGTATCTTCACGCAGTACGGCGCGTGGTCCCTGTGCGGTTGTCATAGCGCATATATCCAGACCCAGGCGTTCGCTCCAGTAATCCAGGCAGTACCAGTTTAGCGTATGTTGTACGGCATGATACTGCTGACGAATAAATTCCTGGGCTTCCTGGGGAGAGATACCTTGTTGCGCGCCGTAGGTCTCCGGCACCAGTTTTTGCCAGAAATAGTTATCGAATGCCAGATCGAGCAGCGTACCGTCCATATCCAGCAGAACGGTGTCGACGTCCTGCCAGGCAATATCTATGTGCATGGAAACTCCCCAGAGGAAAACAAGATGCGCGACAGGGTAGCATATTCCGTCGCGCGGGCGTGTTATCGAATCAGGCTTTCCGGGTCTTCAATCAGCGTTGGATTCAGGCAACTCTCGTAATATTCCTGAATTTCCGTGATGCGGGAACGATGACGCTGGTAGCGTCTGAATGCCTGAACGCTGTTGTAGATAGCGCATCCCAGCATGGAGAGCATCAGCAGCGTGGTGCCAAGATAACGCCATAAACCTGAACGATCCGGGATTCGGTGCAGGCCAATGTGCCGGGTGCCGTTGGCGTCGGTCGAGATGTTGGTGACAATCCCTTCAGCACGAAATGGCGTTTGCATAAGCATCTGGGCAAGGCGCTGGAAGGCGTTCCATTGTTCTTGTGGCGGATAGTCGTACAGCGAGGTCGCCGGCCAGGGCTGATCAACCAGGTCGCTGCCTTCGTCACTGATAATCAGGAAACCACCGGGGGCAGGGCTATTCAGTGCCTGAGCGGCCCGGGCGGTCTCGCGTGAAATGAACGGTGCCGTAGAGGTATTCACCAGGTTATCCAGTGATTCGGCGCTGACCGGGCGCAACAGCACATTCACACCATCCAGTTTCCCGGCGTTTGCTCGCTTAACCAGAGCGTTCCAGTCCTTACTGTTACCCAGGTTAACCAGGGCATTTTTCAGGCGTACGCATTCATCTTTGGCGGCACACAGATCGGCGGTTTTCAGGACAATATCGCCAAAATCATCCAGCAACACCATGCCGGACTTCTGAATGGCTGAGCGTAACGATGAGCTGACGCGAGAGTCATCGTCGGGTTTGGGGTGCAGTTGGCGATTAACACTTTGGGTCAGCGCAGTCGCTTTATTGACCAGGTCAGATTCGGGCAGCGGTAGGGCGCGCGCGTCATTCCAGAGAATCTGCGAACAATCAAAAGGCATAAAAGGTGTCGCGGGTTGTGCGTTCCAGCTCCCCTGAGTGTGGATATTACACATCCCCGTGCCACTCAGATGCAGCGTGTCACCCACGCGAACGCCCGCCTTTTCCAGTTGCTTAACGCTGGTGGCCTCGATAGTTTGCGCCCCTTTCATCCAGGAAAGCGTAAGTTTAATCGGCATATCCAACGGGACCCAAAACAGCAGCATTAGCAATACCAGCAACGAACCGCCGGCAATGACGGCGCTGCGTAGCCAGTGTTGCAACGGAAAGTTTTTCACCTCGTCATGCAAAGATAAAAAACGCCCCTGGCGGACAACATGGCGATCCAGATAGATATCAATATCCGTTTGCTGGCCAAGGTCCTGTGCAATGTAAGGCTGCCAGTGTGGTGGATAAATCAGGTCAATAATGCCCAGCGAGATATTATTAATTTGCTCCTGATCGTTTTCACCAAACAGCCCCCAGCGACGTGGAGTGCCACGCAGACAGTGGATTTCTCGTAGGGCCGTTTTAGACGGCGGTGCAAACAGGCCCCACAGACCCGCAGCCAGCAGCAACACCGCCCCACCGGCGGTCCACGGTACGAACGCGTCTGGCATGATTAAACAGAAAAAGAATAACAGGAACGATATGGCGATTAGCGATGCTTCACGCAGGCCCGTCGGGCGGCTGAGCGCAAATTCTTCATGCGTTTCCTGGCGAATATTCAGCAGTTCGATCTGCTCGCTTTCTTCACCACGAATAGATGCCTGAGTCGATGCGGTGTGCTGTAGGGCGTAGCCGCGCGCTTCCTGCATATACTCTTTCAGCGTGTGACCGTTTAACGAGATAACCAGCGGCAGCGTATTGGTGTGGATCAGCTCAACGCTGTTTTCATCATTGATGTATTGTTCCCAGAAGGGAGGCAAATGTACTTCGACGGAGTCGAGATAGTAGCGCCATTTGTTCGGATCGTCGGTGGTGATGCCATAGCGCGTAATTGAATGCGTCAGTACGATGACGCTATTACTTTGGGCATTCAGGGTTAACGATATCGGTGCCGAACTGGCACCTGTTGGGCCAGGCACCTGCTGAATTTGACTGAGGTTTTCGAGATAGTTTTCGACCGCACCACGTTCTTCGGGTGTGAGTTTACGCTTAGACGCGTCAGAGAAGACGTTGCTTAACGGTAATTTTTGTTGTCTGAATTTTGATCTGAATCGCCACCCTGCAAGCAATGAGCAGGCCAGCAAAGCAGCTAAAAAAATCAGAATGGTGCTCATGCTTTCCCCATCTTACTTAGTCTGTCAGGCGTGGTCAGTCGCACCCTGTTCAATATTCGTGATTCTGTGGTTGGCTATCGGCAAGTGTGGAGTTGAACTTGAGCATCTTTAAGTACAGCCCAATAAATGCGAATAATAGCAAAATCACCAAAAATGGAATATCAGCAAATTCCTGGAGTTATTTCAACCTATTGACTTTTAATTTGAAATAGGGATTAACTTTTAGTACGTTACATAAATGTAAATAAACGGCAATTCACATTGCCGAAACCGTGCTGTATATCGCACAATAACCCCAGATTTCACAGCAAAGATCCTCATGATGAGCAAATCATTACAAAAACCCACGATTTTGAAAGTGGAAACCGTCGCACAATCCCGGCTGTTTAAAGTCGAAAGCGTGGACCTTGAGTTCAGCAACGGCGTACGTCGTGTTTATGAGCGTATGCGCCCATCCACGCGCGAAGCGGTAATGATTGTGCCGATTGTGGATGACCACCTGATCCTCATTCGCGAATATGCGGTCGGAACCGAATCCTACGAGCTTGGTTTTTCCAAAGGGTTAATCGATCCGGGTGAAAGCGTGTTTGAAGCGGCTAACCGGGAACTGAAAGAAGAAGTGGGATACGGTGCGAAGGATCTGACGTTTTTGAAAAAACTCAGCATGGCGCCTTCCTATTTCTCCAGCAAGATGAATATTGTGGTCGCAGAGGATCTTTATCCTGAGTCGCTGGAAGGTGATGAGCCTGAGCCATTGCCGCAGGTGCGCTGGCCGCTGGCGCATTTGATGGATCTGTTAGAAGACCCTGACTTCCACGAAGCGCGTAATGTCAGTGCGCTGTTCCTGGTACGCGAATGGCTGAAAGGGCAAGGGCGGCTGTAGGCTGAACAGGATGGCGTGGTAATACGCTCGCAATAAAAAAGGCGCCGAAGCGCCTTTTTTTGATCAGAACAGTTCGTGCGTTTCACCATTATCGATAATGGTGGTCCCCACCTCATGCACTGCCTGTTGCGTTGGCTGAGTACCTTCGATGAAATACTCTGCACGGCTGTTACCACCGTTCGCCAGTTGGCCGGTGCTACGATCGATATTGACTGTAACGATCCCCGGTGGCGGTGTCAGCGGCTGCTCAGGGACACCTTCTAATACACTCTTCATGTAGGCATCCCACGCAGGTTGTGCGCTCTTCGCACCGCCTTCGTAGCCGGAGATTTGGTCTTTGATCGCGCCGGATGCCGTCGTATGTCCGAGATCGCGACGATGATCATCAAACCCGATCCATACCGAGGTCACAACCCCTGGGCCATAGCCGGAGAACCAGGCATCTTTCGAGCTGTTGGTTGTCCCGGTTTTTCCACCGATGTCATGGCGTTGTAAATCACGTCCTGCACGCCAGCCGGTTCCCATCCAGCCTGGTTCACCAAAGATATTGGTGTTCAATGCGCTCTTGATCAGGAAAGCCAGCGGCGTGTTGATGACGTGTGGTGCGTATTCTTGCGTTCCGCTTTGTGCGACCAGCGCCTGGTTAGCTTGTTCCAGCTGTGGCATTGGCACGGCGGCGTTCTGTTGTTCCTGAGATACAGCAACATCTTCGACGTTACTGTTTTCCAGCACGTTAGACTTCTGCGTATCGCCATAAATCACCGGGATATCACATTCCGGGCAGGCAATTTTTGGCTTCGCCTCAAAGATAACGCCACCCATATCGCTTTCAATCTTACTGATGAAATACGGGTCGACCAGGAATCCACCGTTCGCCATTACCGCGTAACCGCGAGCAACCTGCAGCGGAGTGAACGAGGCTGAACCCAGCGCCAGTGATTCAGTATGCACAATGTTTTGTGCCGGGAAGCCGAAACGTTGCAGATACTCTGCCGCGTAATCCACACCCATTGCGCGCATGGCACGAACCATCACCACGTTTTTCGACTGACCCAGCCCCTGACGTAAGCGGATCGGGCCAGCATATTGCGGCGGTGAGTTTTTCGGCTGCCAGTCAGAACCTGCACCGGCATCCCAACGGGAAATCGGTACGTCATTCAGCATACTTGCCAGCGTCAGGCCTTTATCCATCGCAGCGGTATAGAGGAAGGGTTTGATGTTCGAACCCACCTGGCGTAATGCCTGGGTCGCACGGTTAAATTTGCTCTGGTTGAAATCAAAACCACCCACCAGTGCCAGCACTGCGCCGTTTTGCGGATTAATCGAAACCAGTGCGGAGTTAACGTCCGGCACTTGTGCCAGCCACCAGGCGTCGCCAACCTGGCGAACCCAGATTTGCTGACCGGCCTGAACCACATCGGTGACTTTACGTGGCGTCGGGCCTTGTTGTGTATCGGAACGATAAGGACGCGCCCAGCGCATACCTTCCATACGTAATGAGACCGATGTTCCATCTGCCAACGCAGCGATCGCTTCCTGCGGGTTGGCGCTGGTGACAACCGCGGGCAGCAGTGGACCATAGGTCGGTAGCGCTTTTAGCGTATCGGTGATTTTCTTGCTATCCCAACTGGCTTCACCGACTTTCCACAGGACGTTTGATGGGCCGCGGTAGCCGTGGCGCATGTCGTAATCCATGACGTTGTTACGTACCGCCTGCTGGGCGGCCTGCTGGACTTTGCGCGTAATGGTGGTGGTGATGCGATACCCGTCTTCATAGGCTTTCTCGCCATAGCGGTTATACATCTCCTGGCGCACCATCTCAGACAGATAAGGTGCTGAGAAAGCGATTTCCGGCGCGTGATAGTTGGCATCGATCGCTTCACTACGCGCCTGATCGTATTGGGCCTGGGTGATGTAGTTTTCGCTCAACATACGCGACAGTACAACGTTACGTCGCGCAGTTGCCCGGTCCATCGAATAGAGCGGGTTGAAGGTCGAGGGCGCTTTTGGCAGACCGGCGATCACCGCGATTTCACTTAAGCTGAGTTGATCAACTGTCTTCCCGAAATAGACCTGCGCGGCAGCACCCACGCCATAGGCGCGATACCCCAGGTAGATCTTGTTCAGATAAAGCTCGAGGATCTCGTCTTTACTCAGCAATTGCTCAATACGGATAGCCAGGAACACTTCTTTAATCTTACGCATCAGCGTACGTTCCGGACTCAGGAAGAAGTTTCTTGCCAACTGCTGGGTAATGGTACTTGCCCCTTGTGAGGCGTGGCCGGAGAACAATGCGACGCTGGCTGCACGGAAGATCCCCACCGGGTCCACCCCGTGGTGCTCATAGAAGCGGCTGTCTTCTGTAGCGATAAAGGCTTTAACCATTACCGGCGGCATTTGATCCAGTGTGACCGGAATTCGACGTTTCTCGCCATATTGCGCGATGAGTTCGCCGTCAGCACTGTAAACCTGCATTGGGATCTGCAGACGCACATCTTTTAGCGTCGCGACGTCAGGTAATTGTGGCTCGATATAGCGATAGAGGCCATAGATCGAGCCTGCTCCCAGCAGGATGCAACATACTGCAAGGATTAATAAATACTTTACGAACTTCACTGGAGATTTCCCATTTAGTGGCATTTGGGCAGTTTATAAACAAACGCGCGGTAGTATAAAGGCAAGCCAGACGCATTGATATACCCGTTGAAGCAACGGGTGATAAGGAGATCATCAGCAATGGCTTTTCGTATATGGGAAATTGGTCTGCATATTCAGCAACATGACGTGCTGGCTGTCGCTATCGTTCGTGACGCGTCCGGTTGGGTCCTACACCGCTGGTGGCGTATGCCGCTGGCACATCAGGTTGTCGTCGATGGTCACATTCGTGAGCCGGAACAGCTTGCGGCGGTGCTCCAGCCGTGGAGCCGTGAGCTACCGTACAGGCACCATATCCACCTTTCTTTTCCTGCCAACAGGACGTTACAAAAAAAGTTGCCCCGTCCTGCAATGATCCTGCGCGAACCAGAGCAAACGGCATGGTTGTCTGGGGCAATGGCTCGTGAACTGGATATGGAGCCGGGTGCGCTGCATTTTGATTATAGTGAAGACGCGCTAAGCCCGGCGTTCAACGTGACTGCAGCACAAAGCAAAGAAATATCGGCACTCCTGACACTGATGCATCCCCTGAAAGTACAGGTTACGGCCATTACGCCGGATGCCAGCGCCTTGCAGCGATTAATTCCTTATTTACCCGTGCATCAATCGTGTCTGGCATGGCGCGACGATACCCAGTGGCTCTGGGCGAGTCGCACGGCATGGGGACGTAAATCGACGGGGGAAATTGACGATATCGGCGCGCTTGCCGCGGCATTATCTCTTTACCCTGCGGATATTGCGCTATGTGAAGCCGGTGGCTTTGATCCCTTAAATGTGGTGTCCGTCCGCCAGCCACCGATTCCTACGGAAAGCCACAACTTTGCCGTTGCGCTTGGGCTGGCGATGGGAGGAATGTACTGATGACGGCGACCATCAATCTTTTGCCCTGGCGCCAGTCGCGGCGGTACGCCTGTCTGCAATGGTGGGGAACGTTACTGAGTGGATCTTTACTGGCTATTGTGGGTATCGCGTTGGGTTATTACGCGCTTTCTCGCGTAGATAATCGGGTCGAATTACTGTTGGCAGATGCCGAAAAAATGCGGGCTGAAACCCTGATAGCGCTCAAGCCGCGCCTGCAACAGCGTCAACAACAATGGCAGCAGGCGCAACAAAGAGAAAAACGGCGTGAACAGATGCGAAGCTGGCAGTCTGTTTTACAAGGAGTGGCCGAGTTGCTGCCAGAACAGGCGTGGTTAACAGGAATGACCTGGCAGCAGGATACGCTGGAGCTGACAGGGCTTGCGCTGAACGTTGCTGCGCTTCATAGACTGGAGACGCAGCTACGTAAACACCCCGGGTTTCAATTGGGAAGCCCAGGGGAAACGCGACAAGATGCGCAGGGGCGCTGGCAGTTTCACTATCGTCTGATACGGAGCGTTATGCATGCAGGCGCTTTGTGATAGCTGGTTAGCGCAGACGCCACGGTTTCGACTTTTGTGCTGGGGCTGCTGGATGTTGGTCCTGATCACGGCTGCGCTGCTGTGCTTTTATCCAGCAGAGCAGCAACGGAAGGCGCAGCAGGCAGCATTAATCCGCCAACGCGTGGCTATTCAAGAACAATGGCGCAATTTGTATCTGTTGGCGTCATCGGTTGGGAAACCCTTTTCTCCCACTGAAGCGAGGCCGGCTCCTTTTTCCCCATTGGTATATCAAACCTCTCTTACACGTCTGATCCACTGGCAGCCCTCCGTACGGGGAGGCGAACTGGCACTGAAAACTGCGTGGGATGCGGTCCCACAGGTGTTTGCCCGACTGGCGGAACAGGGGATGAGTACGAGTCAGTTTTCTCTTAGTGCAGAAGATGCTGATGTGTTGTTGACGATACAGCTGGAGCATCAGAATGATGACTAAGCGCTGGCTGTTCGCGTGTTTTAGCGTGCTGCTGCTGACCGGCATGCGCAATCCCTTTCAGCCGCCAGAGGATCTCTGCCGGATGGCTGAGTTGTCGGCATGGCGTTATCAGGGGGCGGTGATCCAGGGAGGACGCTCAATTGGTTTTATTCGGGATGGTCAACACAAATGGCGGAGGGTCGAGCAGCGAGATGTTCTGAATAGTATCTGGAGAGTATCTCAGGTGACAGCCCAAAGCGTAACTATCGACACAGGGAACGATTGTGAGCCATCACGGTGGCAGTGGCAACGACAAGGAGAGGCGAATGAAGCGATGGATAGTCATCGTGCTGATGACCGTTATACCCAGCGTGCTGGCCGGGAAAGCACAAAACGTGACGCTGGTGGTGGATGATGTTCCCGTTGTACAGGTGCTGCAGGCGCTGGCGATGCAGGAGAAGAAAAATCTGGTGGTGTCACCGGATGTGAACGGTACGCTGTCATTGCATTTGACGGATGTGCCGTGGAAACAGGCATTGCAGACGGTGGTAAAAAGCGCCGGACTGGTGTTACGCCAGGAGGGAAATATTCTGTATGTGCATACTGTACGCTGGCAAAACGAAAATGCAGCCCGCCTGGAGAGTGAACAAGCGCGGATTCAGGCCAGTTTACCGCTGGAACAGCGCAACATAATTTTGCTATACGCGGATGCCACTGAGTTGGCAAAAGCTGGTGAAAAACTGCTGAGTACTAAAGGAAGTATAACGGTCGATAAGCGTACCAACCGCCTGCTGCTGCGTGACAACGCGGTTGCGCTAAACATACTGGAACAGTGGGTGGCGCAAATGGACTTGCCCGTTGAACAGGTCGAACTGGCGGCGCACATCGTCACGATTAATGAAAAAAGTTTGCGTGAGCTGGGGGTGAAGTGGTCGCTGGCAGATGCACAGCAGCCAGGGGAGGTGGGGAATGTCACCACGCTGGCCAGCGATCTTTCGGTGTCTACTGCAACATCGCGGGTGGGATTTAATATTGGCCGCATTAATGGTCGTTTGCTGGAGCTTGAGTTGTCTGCACTGGAGCAAAAACAGCAGCTCGATATCATCGCCAGCCCTCGATTACTGGCTTCTCATCTGCAACCTGCCAGTATTAAGCAGGGCAGTGAAATCCCGTATCAGGTCTCCAGTGGTGAAAGCGGCGCAACGTCTGTCGAATTTAAAGAAGCGGTGCTGGGGATGGAAGTAACGCCAACAGTACTGCAGAAAGGGCGGATCAGACTGAAACTGCATATTAGCCAGAATGTTCCCGGACAGGTGCTACAGCAAGCGGATGGCGAAGTGCTGGCCATCGATAAGCAGGAAATTGAAACCCTGGTGGAGGTTAAGAGTGGTGAAACGATCGCGTTGGGCGGGATTTTTTCACATAAAAATAAATCAGCAGCTGACAGTGTGCCGTTACTCGGCGACATTCCTTTGCTAGGCCATTTTTTTCGTCATGATGGTAAAGAAGATGAGCGGCGAGAGTTAGTGGTTTTTATCACGCCCAGACTGGTCTCAACAGAATAACTTATGCATGAAACCCCGTTGTTTTTGCGATGAACACGTTTCAGGGATTTGACGTGCGGGTGTATTTAGCATACAAGGAGTACCGATTTGAGTGTCGGGACTTTTCTTTACTTATGCAGCAGTGAATACGCTTCGCCTTTCCGGTGGTGTGTCATAGGCTTATTTGGCGTCATTTGGCTACACGACTCGTCGTCAGGTCAGATGTTTGCAGGGTAGCATGCCTGCCACGACCAGAAATGCGTAAGGTTTGGTGATTTATTCAGTTGCCAAACCCGCTTGAGTATTGAGATAATTTTCAGTCTGACTCTCGCAATATCTTATGAGGTTTCAGTTCATGTCCTGCTGCGCCGAGTGTCTGCGAAGCGGGTTTACCATTAACGAATAGTCTTAGTAGTACCGAAAAAATGGCAGAGAAACGCAATATCTTTCTGGTTGGGCCTATGGGTGCCGGAAAAAGCACTATTGGGCGCCAGTTAGCTCAACAACTCAATATGGAATTTTACGATTCTGATCAAGAGATTGAGAAACGAACCGGAGCTGATGTGGGCTGGGTCTTCGATGTAGAAGGTGAAGACGGCTTCCGTGATCGCGAAGAAAAAGTCATCAACGAGTTGACGGAAAAACAGGGTATTGTGCTGGCAACTGGCGGTGGCTCTGTAAAATCACGTGAAACACGTAACCGTCTTTCCGCGCGTGGCGTCGTGGTCTATCTTGAAACGACAATTGAAAAACAACTTGCACGTACTCAACGTGACAAGAAACGCCCGCTGCTGCAGGTAGAATCGCCGCCGCGTGAGGTTCTGGAAGCATTGGCTGACGAACGCAATCCTCTGTATGAAGAGATTGCTGATGTGACCATTCGCACCGACGATCAGAGCGCGAAGGTCGTAGCAAACCAGATTATTCATATGTTGGAAAGCAACTAATTCTGGCTGAATACACACTCGTCTGCGGGTACAAGTAACTAAGGTGGATGTCGCGTAATGGAGAGGATTACAGTCACTCTCGGGGAACGTAGTTACCCTATCACCATCGCGGCTGGTTTGTTTAATGAGCCAGCTTCATTCTTACCGCTGAAATCGGGCGATCAGGTTATGTTGGTGACCAACGAAACCCTGGCTCCCCTTTATCTCGATAAGGTTCGCGGCGTACTTGAACAGGCGGGTGTTAACGTTGATAGCGTTATCCTTCCCGATGGCGAGCAGTATAAAAGCCTGACGGTTCTGGATACGGTCTTCACTGCGTTACTGCAAAAACCGCATGGTCGTGATACCACGCTGGTCGCACTTGGCGGCGGCGTGATTGGCGATCTTACCGGTTTTGCAGCAGCCAGCTATCAGCGTGGTGTTCGTTTTATTCAAGTCCCGACAACGCTGTTGTCGCAGGTTGACTCCTCCGTAGGCGGTAAAACCGCCGTAAACCATCCCCTCGGTAAAAACATGATTGGCGCGTTTTACCAACCGGCCTCCGTGGTGGTGGATCTCGACTGCCTGAAAACGCTTCCTGCGCGTGAATTGGCATCGGGCCTGGCGGAAGTGATCAAATACGGCATCATCCTTGACGGTGAATTTTTCAGCTGGCTGGAAGACAATCTGGACGCATTATTACGTCTGGATGGTCCGGCAATGGCGTACTGTATTCGCCGTTGTTGTGAGCTGAAAGCAGAAGTTGTCGCAGCGGACGAGCGAGAAATGGGCTTACGTGCTTTACTGAATCTGGGACACACGTTTGGCCATGCTATCGAAGCTGAAATGGGTTATGGCAATTGGTTACATGGTGAAGCCGTCGCAGCAGGTATGGTAATGGCTGCCCGCACGTCAGAACGTTTGGGCCAGTTTACCTCCGCTGAAACGCAGCGCATTATTACGCTGTTGCAGCGCGCAGGTTTACCGGTGAATGGGCCGCGTGAAATGTCTGCACAGGCTTATTTGCCGCACATGCAGCGAGATAAAAAAGTGTTGGCGGGAGATATTCGTTTAGTACTTCCGCAGGCAATAGGGAAGAGTGAAGTACGCGGCGGAGTGTCGCATGAGGTGGTTCTTAACGCGATTGCTGATTGCCAGCAGGCGTAACAACAAGAAAGGTCAGGCTTGCGTTGTAAAGCGTAAGTCTTTTAGCTTCAGGTTATGTGCAAAGTCGTAAGCATTAACCTTTGAGTGGGGTGTTAAATGGATGAATTCAAACCAGAAGACGAGCTGAAACCCGATCCCAGCGATCGTCGTACTGGTCGTTCTCGTCAATCGTCTGAACGCGATAATGAGCCACAAATCAATTTTGATGATGTTGATCTGGATGCCGACGATCGCCGTCCTGCGCGGGCACGTAAAGAGCGTGATGAAGAGCAGGACATTGAAGAAGACTATGAATCTGATGACGATGTTGTGGATGAAGAACGTGTAGAACGTCGCCCACGCAAGCGTAAAAAAGCGGTCAGTAAACCAGCCTCCCGTCAGTACATTATGATGGGTGTGGGTGTTCTGGTACTGCTGCTGCTGATTGTCGGTATCGGTTCCGCACTGAAGGCCCCCTCATCTTCCTCTTCCAGCGAGCAGGCTGCGTCTGGTGAGAAGAGCATCGATCTTTCTGGCAGCAATGCGACGGATCAGGCGAACACCACAATGCCTGCGACGGGTGCTGAGCAGACCGCTGGTAATACGCAGCAGGATGTTTCTCTGCCGCCGATTTCCTCTACCCCGACTCAAGGCCAGGCACCTGCCACAGCAGAAGGTCAGCAGCGCGTTGAAGTTCAGGGCGATCTGAACAATGCGCTGACGCAGCCGCAAGGTCAGGCACAGGTTAACAACGTCGTAGTCAACTCTACGCTGCCAACTGAACCTGCTACCGTAGCGCCAGTTCGCAATGGTAATGCAGGGCGTCAGACTGCGAAGACTGAGCCAGCAGAACGTACAGCAGCTGCACATCAGGAACGCAAACAGGCTGTTATTGAGCCGAAGAGCAAGCCGCAGACCACGGTAAGAGCGACGCCAGCAGAGCCGAAACCTGTCGCTCAGGCGAAACCGACTGTGACCGCGACCGCGCCGACGACAACAACGAAAGCGCCAGTGGTAACCGCGACACCGAAAGCGTCAACTGAGCCAAAAGCAACGGCAAGCACCGCGCCAGCTCAGCAGACTGCAACACCTGCACCAACGACAGCAACACCGGTTGCTGGTGGTGCGAAAAGTGCAGGGAATGTTGGTGCGTTAAAATCAGCCCCATCCAGTCACTACACGCTGCAGCTCAGCAGTTCCTCTAACTACGACAACCTGAATGGTTGGGCGAAAAAAGAGAACCTGAAGAACTACGTGGTGTACCAGACGACGCGTAATGGTCAACCGTGGTATGTTCTGGTGACGGGCGTGTATGCGTCTAAAGAAGATGCGAAACGTGCAGTGTCTACGTTACCCGCCGACATTCAGGCGAAAAATCCGTGGGCAAAACCGCTGCACCAGGTTCAGGCCGATTTGAAGTAAGATAGGATATGTTCTGCAATGGTTTGCTGTTTCGCCCAATTGCGGGACAAAGACTAAAGCGCAGGATGCTGTCGGAGCTTTCTCCACAGCCGGAGAAGGTGTAATTAGTTAGTCAGCATGAAAAAAAATCGCGCTTTTTTGAAATGGGCAGGGGGGAAATACCCCCTGCTTGATGATATCAAACGGCATTTACCTCAGGGTGAGTGCCTGATTGAACCCTTCGTGGGTGCCGGGTCGGTGTTTCTCAACACCGACTTTTCTCGTTATATTCTTGCCGATATCAACAGCGACCTGATCAGTCTCTATAACATCGTGAAGACGCGTACCGATGAGTATGTGCAGGCTTCACGTGAGCTGTTTATGCCTGAAACGAATCAGGCTGAGGTGTACTACCAGCTCCGGGAAGAATTTAATGCCTGCCAGGACTCGTTCCGACGTGCAGTGTTGTTTTTATATCTCAACCGTTTTGGCTATAACGGGTTATGCCGTTATAACCTGCGCGGTGAGTTTAACGTCCCCTTTGGTCGTTATAAAAAACCCTACTTCCCGGAAGCCGAGTTGTACCATTTTGCCGAAAAAGCGCAAAATGCAGAGTTCCATTGCCTCTCCTATGAAGAGTGCATGGATCGTGCGGATACCAACTCTGTGGTCTACTGTGACCCGCCATATGCACCGCTCTCGGCGACGGCAAATTTCACCGCGTATCATACCAACAGCTTTAGCCCGAAAGAGCAGGCGCATCTGGCCGAGATGGCAGAAAAGCTGGTCAGTAAGCAGATCCCGGTGTTAATTTCGAATCATGACACGCCGGATACCCGTGAATGGTATCGAGCGGCGAAACATTTTCAGGTCAAAGTGCGGCGCAGTATAAGTAGCAACGGCGGCACACGTAAAAAGGTGAACGAACTGCTGGCGCTATACAAACCAGGAGTCGCAACGCCTGCGAAAAAATAATTCTCAAGGAGAAGCGGATGAAACAGTATTTGATTGCCCCCTCAATTCTGTCGGCTGATTTTGCCCGCCTGGGTGAGGACACCGCGAAAGCACTGACGGCGGGTGCTGATGTCGTTCACTTCGACGTCATGGATAACCACTACGTGCCGAACCTGACCATCGGCCCGATGGTACTGAAATCGCTGCGTAAATATGGGATCACCGCTCCGATTGATGTTCATCTGATGGTGAAGCCAGTTGATCGAATTGTCCCTGATTTCGCAGCGGCCGGTGCCAGCATCATTACTTTTCACCCGGAAGCCTCCGAACACGTCGATCGCACTTTGCAACTGATCAAAGAGAATGGCTGTAAAGCGGGGCTGGTGTTCAACCCGGCTACGCCGCTGAGCTATCTGGACTATGTCATGGATAAGCTGGATGTGATCCTGCTGATGTCTGTTAACCCAGGTTTTGGTGGACAGTCCTTTATCCCGCAAACGCTGGATAAACTACGCGAAGTCCGTCGTCGTATTGATGAGTCTGGCTATGACATCCGTCTGGAAGTGGATGGCGGCGTCAAGGTGAACAACATTGGTGAAATCGCGGCTGCCGGTGCGGATATGTTTGTCGCAGGCTCCGCGATTTTCGACCAACCGGACTACAAAAAAGTCATTGATGAAATGCGCAATGAACTGGCGAAGGTAAGTCATGGATAAATTTCAGGACATTCGGGGCGTAGCATTTGACCTCGACGGCACGCTGGTTGACAGTGCGCCGGGATTAACCGCCGCGGTAGATATGGCGCTGTATGCGCTGGAGCTACCGGTAGCGGGTGAAGAGCGTGTCATTACCTGGATTGGTAATGGTGCCGATGTGTTGATGGAACGTGCGCTTGCCTGGTCCCGTCAGGAGCGTGCGACCTTACGTAAAACGATGGGCAAACCGCCTGTTGATGACGATATTCCCACTGCGGAACAGGTGCGAATTCTGCGCAAGCTGTTCGACAGATATTACGGCGATGTCGCCGAAGAGGGGACGTTCCTGTTCCCTGATGTAGCCGACACGTTGGGCGCACTGCATGCCAACGGATTGCCGCTGGGTCTGGTGACCAATAAACCGACGCCGTTTGTCGCGCCGTTACTTGATGCGCTGGATATTGCCAAATATTTTAGTGTGGTCATCGGTGGTGATGACGTACAGAACAAAAAACCGCATCCGGACCCGCTGCTGTTGGTAGCAAGCAAGCTTGGCATCAGACCTGAGCAATTGCTCTTTGTTGGGGATTCTCGTAATGATATTCAGGCGGCAAAAGCCGCTGGCTGCCCATCCGTTGGCCTGACTTATGGCTATAACTATGGTGAGTCAATTGCGCTGAGCCAGCCTGACGTCATATCCGAGCGTATTAATGAACTACTGCCCGCTCTCGGGCTTCCGCATAGCGAAAATCAGGAATCAAAAAATGACTAAGCCCATCGTTTTTAGTGGCGCACAGCCCTCAGGTGAATTGACCATTGGCAACTATATGGGTGCGCTGCGTCAGTGGGTGAGCATGCAGGATGACTACCATTGCATCTATTGCATCGTTGACCAACATGCTATCACCGTTCGTCAGGATGCCCAGCAACTGCGTAAAGCAACTCTGGATACGCTGGCGCTGTACCTGGCGTGCGGTATCGATCCTGAAAAAAGCACCATCTTCGTACAGTCGCATGTGCCGGAACATGCACAGTTAGGCTGGGCACTGAACTGCTACACCTATTTCGGTGAACTGAGCCGAATGACCCAGTTCAAAGATAAATCCGCACGTTATGCAGAGAACATCAATGCCGGTCTGTTCGACTACCCGGTACTGATGGCTGCCGATATTCTGCTGTACCAGACCAACCTGGTACCAGTAGGGGAAGATCAGAAACAGCATTTGGAGCTGAGCCGTGATGTCGCCCAGCGTTTTAACGCACTGTATGGCGATATCTTTAAAGTGCCGGAGCCGTTTATTCCGAAGTCCGGTGCGCGCGTGATGTCCCTGCTGGAGCCGACGAAGAAAATGTCTAAGTCGGATGACAACCGTAATAACGTGATCGGCCTGCTGGAAGATCCGAAATCTGTGGTGAAGAAGATCAAACGCGCCATGACGGATTCCGATGAGCCGCCTGTTGTACGCTACGATGTGCAGAATAAAGCGGGTGTCGCCAACCTGCTGGATATTCTCTCTGCCGTGACCGGTCAGAGCATTCCTGAACTGGAGCAGCACTTTGAAGGCAAGATGTATGGTCATCTGAAGGGGGAAGTCGCAGAAGCCGTCTCCGGCATGCTGACCGAACTCCAGGAACGCTATCACCGTTTCCGTAACGATGAAGCCTTCCTGCAGAAAGTAATGAAAGACGGTGCAGAAAAAGCCAGCGCGCGTGCTGCACAAACGCTGAAAGCTGTGTATGAAGCTATTGGATTTGTTGCCAAGCCGTAAACGTACGTCATCGAGAACCAAAAAAACCGGGAAATTCCCGGTTTTTTTATTCGTATCATCTCGGTGTTATTGGCGAATTAATGATTCGAGAACCAGTTCAGCTTATCGCGTAATCCCACAACACGGCCCACGATAATCAGTGCCGGGCTTTCAACCTGTTTTGCCAGTTCACCAAGCTGTGTCAGCACACCGCTGACGACGCGCTGTGTTACGGCAGTACCATTCTCGACCAGGGCAACCGGCATATCGGCTTGCATACCAAACTCGATGAGTTTTTCCTGAATCGTTGCCGCCTGATTCAGTCCCATGTAGAACACCAGTGTTTGTTTCTCTGCTGCCAGGTTTTCCCAGTCCAGTTCACCGCCTGTTTTCAGGTGTCCGGTGACCAGGCGTACACTCTGCGCATAATCGCGATGGGTCAGTGGGATACCGGAGTAAGCAGAACAACCAGAAGCTGCGGTAATGCCCGGTACGACAGAGAATGGAATACCGGCATGACACAGGGTCTCCAGCTCTTCGCCACCGCGTCCAAAGATGAACGGGTCACCGCCTTTCAGTCGCACTACGCGTTTACCTTGTTGCGCTTCACGCAACAGGATCTGGTTGATCTCTTCCTGCGGTACGCAGTGATAACCGGCACGTTTGCCTACGAACACACGATCTGCGTCGCGACGCACGAGGTTCATGATATCGTCGGAAACCAGACGGTCATACACCACCACATCAGCTTGCTGGATCTGCTGTAGCCCTTTCAGCGTCAGCAGCCCGGCATCGCCAGGACCGGCGCCAACCAGCACCACTTCACCGCGATGATCCAGCGGTTCGCTGAGCAATTGCTCAGTGGTTTCCTCTACGGCTTGCTGGTCGTTGTTTGCCAGCGACTGCGCCAGGCGGTCATTAACAAACAATTTTTCCCAGAAGCGGCGACGTTCACCCATGCTGGCAAACTGCTTTTTCACCCGGGAGCGCAGTTGCCCGGCATACTGTGCGACCTGGCCCAGATGCTGCGGCAACACGGATTCGAGTCTTTCACGTAGCAGGCGGGCAAGAACTGGGGATGTACCGCCTGAGGAGACTGCCACCATCAGCGGAGAGCGGTCGATAATTGAGGGCATGATGAAACTGGCCGCTTTTGGCGCATCGACCACGTTACAGAAAATACGGCGTGTCTCTGCGGCATTGCTGACGCTAAGGTTAACGGCATCGTCATCAGTAGCGGCGATCGCCAGCCAGCAAGAGTCGAGCAGGGCTTCATCGAATGGCCCCTCAACCAGCGTCAGCATGCCTTCATTTGCCCATACGGTGAACTGCGGAATAAACGCCAGCGCATTGACCGTTAAACGGGCACCAGCTTCCAGCAGTAACCGCGCTTTGCGTTCTGCGACATCACCACCGCCGACGATCAAGCAGTCGCGGTCACGTAGTTGACAAAATATAGGCAAATGATCCACGACAAATACCCCTTAATTATTGGCAGCAGCCTCAGGCTGGTTGATTTTTTCCGGAGCTGGTCGCTCCGATTTTGGCGTAGCATACCAATAACCCAACCCCATGAATACGACACCGGACAAAGTATTACCGAGTGTTACCCACAACAGATTGTGACCGATTCCGGTCAGGGTATAGGCCTCGCTGTGATGACCGAACCAGGAAAGGGCAAACAGCGTCATATTGGCCACGGAGTGTTCATAGCCAGAAGCGATAAACGCCAGCAGACACCACCAGATTGCGAGGAACTTCGCCGCGCCTTCGGTGCGGATTGCCATCCAGATTGCCAGACAAACCAACCAGTTACACAGGGCGCCTTTAAAGAACAGTACTGTTGCAGGTGCGGTGGTTTTCGCCAGCGCGACCGTATGCACGATGCTGGTGTCTACCGGCAACAGACTGCCACCGCCCCAACTGTATAGCAGAGCGACAAATACAGAGCCCACGAGGTTGCCGAGCCAGGTTTGCGGCAGAATCGCCCACATTTGACCGTGGCTGATGGTGCCGGCTTTAACGCCGAGCGTGAGAAACATCGTGTGCCCGGTGAACAGTTCAGAACCGGCAATAATAACCAGCGTTAAGGCAATACCAAAGGTTGCACCCATTACCAGAGGACGTACGGACGGATCGAGTAAATTACCGAGCGTGAAAATAAGAATGATACCGAGCCCGACGTAGGCCCCTGCCATTGCTGAGCTGACCCAGAATCCGATGGGGTTATTTGCCGACAGGCGTGCGATGCGCGCAGCGTTAGCCGCACACTTGTTAATAGTGTCTGTGAACATGTGTTGATTATCCTTGAAGTACAAAAATAAAAAGAAATCGTAACCGTAGGCCGGATAAGGCATAAATGCCCTATCAGGCCTACCAATAAAAGAACTACAAATACGTCAAAAAAGGGGAGGTGTTGCGCCTCCCCAAAAGTCATTAACCGCGCAATTGCACCATGCCGTCTTTTACTCGCGCTTCGTAATGTTTAACGGAGAACTGTTCATCTTCCATACACAAGCCGTCGCTTAAACGAAAGCGCTGTTTTTTCAGCGGGCTGGCGACCCACAGCTCACCCTGATGTTCAGCAATCAACCCACGCGACAGCACACTGGACTCAAAGAATGGGTCGATATTGCTGATCGCAAACACCTGATCGCTGTGATACGGGCGGAAAATAGCAACCTGCTCAGTACCTAACAGGGCGCAGACGCCTGTCGCAGGTAGAATGTCATCGATTTTGCAGATGTTTTCCCACTGGCTCATGCGTTTTCCTCCACCAGAGTGACCGGGATACGCTCATACGGCGTGGCCGGACGATGTTGTTCGCGCTCAGGTACAACCTGAACATTCGGATCGCGTTTATCGCTGTTGATAAAGTGTTTGAAACGAACCTGTGCGGACGGCGTGTTGACCGTTTCTGTCCACTCACACACCACCGCTTCACGCAGACGGGCCATCTCTTCTTCCAGATGCTGGTTGAGGCCCAGTTTGTCATCGATGATGACTGACTTCAGGTACTCGATACCGCCTTCCAGGTTATCTAACCACGGTGCAGTACGGGTCAGTTTGTCCGCCGTACGGATGTAGAACATCATAAAGCGGTCAAGGTACTTGAGCAGCGTTTCACGATCAACATCGGCCGCCAGCAGGTCTGCGTGGCGTGGTTTCATCCCGCCGTTACCACAAACGTACAGGTTCCAGCCTTTCTCGGTAGCGATGATACCGACGTCTTTACCCTGGGCTTCCGCACATTCGCGGGTACAGCCAGAAACACCAAACTTCATCTTGTGCGGTGTACGAATACCCTTGTAGCGGTTTTCCAGTTCGACGCCGAAACCTACACTGTCGCCAACGCCATAACGGCACCACGTGCTGCCTACGCAGGTTTTTGCCATACGCAGCGCTTTCGCATATGCATGACCGGTTTCAAAGCCCGCTTCAATCAACTGACGCCAGATTTCCGGCAGGTCATCTTTTTGTGCGCCGAACAGCCCAATACGCTGGGAGCCGGTGATCTTGGTGTACAGGTTAAATTCACGGGCGATACGACCCACGGCAACCAGACCTTCTGGTGTAATTTCGCCACCGGCAGAACGTGGAATGACGGAGTAAGTACCGTCTTTCTGGATGTTGGCCAGGAAGTTGTCGTTGGTATCCTGCAGCGGCGTATGCTGTGGTTTAAGAATGTATTCATTCCAGCAGGAGGCCAGCAGGGAGCCGACGGTTGGTTTACATACTTCACAGCCGTAACCTTTACCGTGTTTAGCCAGCAATTCTTCGAAGGTTTTAATGCCTTCTACGCGGATTAGGTGGAACAGTTCCTGACGCGAATACGGGAAGTGTTCACACAGGTTGTTATTGACTTCGATACCCTGCTTCGCCAGTTCGGCGTTCAGGACCTGCGTCACCAGCGGGATACAACCGCCGCAGCCGGTACCGGCTTTGGTTTCGGCTTTCAGCGCTGCAACGGTGTGACAACCTTTGTTGATAGCGGCGACCAGCATGCCTTTGGTAACGTCGAAACAGGAACAAATCTGCGCGCTGTCCGGCAGTTTATCCACACCGATGGACGGCTTACCGCTGCCCGCATGCGCTGGCAGGATCAGTGAATCCGGGTTTTCCGGCAGTTCGATAGCGTTAAGTACCAGTTGCAGCAGGTTGCCGTAATCGCTGGTGTCACCCACCAGAACGGCACCCAGCAGCGTTTTGTTATCTTCGCTGACAATCAGGCGTTTGTAGACTTCTTTGCTTTCGTCGAGGTAAACGTAGCTACGGGCACCCGGCGTGCGCGCATGTGCGTCGCCGATACCGCCAACATCCACGCCCAGCAGCTTCAGTTTGGCGCTCAGATCCGCGCCTTCGAAGGCATTTTCGCTACCGAGAATATGGTCAACGGCGACCTGGGCCATTTTGTAACCCGGCGCGACCAGACCATATACGCGGTTGTTCCAGCTGGCGCATTCGCCAATCGCATAGATATCCGGGTCAGAGGTCTGGCAGGCGTCGTTAATCACGATTCCGCCGCGCTGTGCCACGTCAAGACCGCACTGGGTTGCCAGTTTGTCGCGTGGACGAATACCGGTGGAGAAGACGATGAAATCAACTTCCAGCTCGCTGCCGTCGGCAAAACGCATGGTTTTGCGCGCTTCGGTGCCTTCCTGGACAATCTCTTTGGTGTTCTTGCTGGTGTGCACACGCACGCCCATGCTTTCAATTTTGCGACGTAACTGCTCGCCACCCATATGATCCAGCTGTTCAGCCATCAGCATTGGGGCGAATTCAATCACGTGGGTTTCCACGCCCAGGCTTTTCAGCGCTCCGGCGGCTTCCAGACCTAACAGGCCACCACCGACGACGGCACCGCGTTTGCTACGGCGGGCGCAAGCTTCAATGGCGTTGAGATCTTCGATGGTACGGTAAACGAAGCAGTCCTGGGTTTCGGAACCTTTAATCGGTGGGATCCACGGATAGGAACCGGTCGCCATGATCAGCTTGTCGTAATAGACCGTACGACCCGCGCTGGAGTGGATCACCTTCTCCTGGCGGTTGATGGTAATTGCGCGTTCGCCAACTAACACCTTAACGCCGTGCTTCTCGTAGAAGCCTTCACGCACCAGAGAAAGTTCTTCAGCGGTGTGGTGAGAGAAGTAGGATGACAGGTGTACGCGGTCGTACGCTTTGCGGGGTTCTTCACAGAAGACGGTAATATCAAAATTGGCAGCGTCGGATTTATCAAGAAGATCCTCAATAAAGCGATGGCCGACCATACCATTACCGATAATAGCGAGTCTGACTTTGCTCATTTTTGCCTCGATTTCTTTTCTATTACTGCCTACCTTAACGATTCAGCAACCGCGCTTATTGATACAAATCAAATTCGGCCTTATATACTCCTTAAGGGGTATATAACTGATTTGTCAGCATTTTTATAAGTGACGGAATTGACAGGCTTTTCATATTTGTACAATTAGCATACAAATCAAGGGGGTTTAGTGTGTTTTGGCCGACATCGCCAGCGAATGAAGAGGGAGTGAGAATATGCCGGATGGCGGCTGCACCTTATCCGGCCTACGAATAGCTTCTCTTATAGGCCGGATAAGATGCACTAGCATCAGTATCCGGCATTCAGATTTAGTGGGCAGCGGAAGTTCCATGCTGGCGATGACGCGTGACGAACCCAAGGATAAAGCACATCACGAACACCACGGCATACAGTCCGTTCGCAGTCTGTAATGCGGCCAATGGACCACTGTGCGCTACGATAGGGCCAGTGACGACGAAGGTAAGCATGGTACCAATGGTGCCGCAGGTCAGCACAAAGTTAACCAGTTTAGGTGAGGCAACTTTGGTCTGCTGAGAACCAAGGGTAATAATGGTGGTATAAATCGCGCTGGAGAAGAAGCCCAGCGTCAGAATGAACCACGGCATATGTTCTGGTGTACCGGTGATGAACAGATACATCAGAACGGTGGCCAGTCCCGCCAATACGGTCAGAATACGCTGCAAATCGAAGAAACGCAGAATAAAGCTAAACGCCCACATGCCGACCATGTAAGACATCCAGAAGTCGCTAACCAGTTTACCCGCATCGTTCAGGCTCATGCCGAGGCTTTTGGCATATTCCGGTACCCAGGAGATAAAGCCAAGCTGACCGAGGATGTAGCACAGTGCCGCAATCGCCAGGAACAGTACGCCAATGCCCCATTTTTCTTTAACGATCGGTGTGTCTGATTGCTGTGCATGTTTGCCCAGCGCCGGGAATTCACAGCCGAAGGTCAGAAGGAAAATCGCGACATACACCAGGCCGATACAAGCATAGACCCAGTACCATTCAATGCTGCGCGCGAGCAGGAAAGCCGCGACCATGGGGAAAATCATGCCCGCCATGCTGAAGAAGGAGTCGGTAAACAGCAGACGGGAGCCACGCTGGCGACCTTCATACATCTGAGTCACCAGGAAAGTACCAATCGACATGGTGATACCACTCACCAGGCCCAGCACAAACATTGCCGCAGAGAACAACGCCAGGCTATGGCTGAGCATCAGTCCGGCGATTGCTAATACCATCAAGATGAAGCCAAAACGCAATTGCGTTTTCAGCGGCACGATTTCCATCAGCCAGGCATTCAGAAAAATAGAGATCAGGATACCTGCGTTCAGGAAGGTGAAGGTGTTACTCATACTGGAAACGGGCAAATGGAAATAATCCGCGATGTTTCCCATCACCATCCCGGTGACAATTACCAACGCACCTGTCAGGGCGTAGGAGAGAAAGCTAATCCATGTGAGCTTAATGCGATTGCTGTTAGTCATGACTGGCCTGTATAGAAGTGTAAGGCACATTAACTGTGCCGTGAGCGGGCAGATTTTAGGCGTTTTAGTGATGTAATTAAATATTTTTTGGTAATTACTGAGCCTGTTACATTTTTGAATGTGATCATGATCACATAGATATTTACAGCTATGAGGTTACATTTGTTTCAAGTACGTAAAATTAGGTAAAGGGATGGCCTTGTTCATGAAGGCTCTTTAGAATCAATCCACTTGCTCTAGTTTCTGCTCTTGTTTAAGGAAATCTCATGCTCAAATCGACTCTGGCGGCTGTTGCAGCTGTTTTCGCTCTTTCTGCTATCTCTCCCGCAGCGCTGGCAGCGAAAGGGGATCCGCACGTTCTGCTGACAACCTCTGCCGGTAACATTGAACTGGAACTGAACAGCCAGAAAGCCCCGGTTTCAGTGCAAAACTTTGTCGATTATGTCAATAGCGGTTTCTATAACAACACCACATTCCACCGTGTGATCCCGGGATTTATGGTGCAGGGGGGGGGGTTTAATGAGCAGATGCAGCAGAAAAAACCTAACCCGCCAATCAAGAATGAAGCGGATAACGGGCTGCGTAACACCCGAGGCACTATTGCTATGGCGCGTACTGCGGATAAAGACAGTGCGACCAGCCAGTTCTTTATCAACATTGCGGACAATGCATTCCTCGATCATGGCCAGCGTGACTTTGGTTACGCCGTGTTCGGTAAAGTTGTGAAAGGTATGGATGTTGCGGACAAGATTGCGCAGGTACAGACCCACGATGTCGGTCCTTACCAGAATGTTCCGTCAAAACCGATTGTTATCCTTTCCGCTAAAGTCCTGCCGTAAGCCTATTTTGCGCGGGTAGTTCCTGCCCGCGTTCTTCCCCTTCTCTGCGTAACCCGAAATTGCTGCTTATACTTGTGGCAAGTGTCGGCTCATTCAGGGAGGTCACGTGAAAAAACTCACCGATAAACAAAAGTCCAGGCTCTGGGCGCAACTGCGAAATGCCAATTTCCAGGCAAGCCGGCGACTGGAAGGCGTGGATATTCCACGGGTTACTCTGAGCGCTGAAGATGCCCTGGCGCGTCTTGAAGAATTGCGGAGGCACTATGAGCGATAAATTCGGTGATGGACGTGACCCCTATTTGTATCCTGGTTTGAACGTCATGCGTAACCGGCTGGGGGTTCATCAGGCGCAGCGTCTGGCGCAGGCAGCTTATGAATTGACGGCGCTACGTGCCGCCACAATTGAACTGGGGCCGTTAGTTCGTGGTTTACCCTACCTGTGCGCTATTCATCGCCAACTTTATCAGGATATTTTCGACTGGGCGGGCAAGCTACGCGAAGTCGATATTTATCAGGGCGACACACCTTTCTGCCATTTTGCCTGGATAGAGAAAGAGGGCAACGTGCTGATGCAGGACCTGGAAGACGAGTCCTGGCTGGTGGGACTGCCGGAAGACAAATTTGTCGACCGACTTGCGCATTATTATTGTGAAATTAATGTGTTACACCCGTTTCGTATTGGCAGCGGTCTGGCGCAGCGTATTTTCTTCGAACAGTTGGCTATTCATGCCGGGTATATACTCAACTGGGAGGGCATCCAGGTTGAGGAGTGGAACCAGGCAAATCAAAGCGGCGCTATGGGTGACCTGTCCGCACTGCAGGCGATATTTCGTAAAGTGGTAAGCGAAGCTCTGGAAACTGAGTAGAATAGCGCGGTTCTTCTGTACCGGAGCCGCCATGATCCTGCTTATCGATAACTACGATTCTTTTACCTGGAACCTGTATCAATACTTCTGCGAACTGGGCGCAGATGTCCTTGTCAGACGCAACGACGAGCTGACGCTGGCGCAAATTGATGCGCTGAATCCGCAGAAAATCGTCATTTCCCCGGGGCCATGCACGCCGGATGATGCGGGCATCTCGCTGGATGTCATTCGTCTTTATGCGGGTAAGATCCCTATGCTGGGCGTTTGTCTGGGCCATCAGGCGATGGCACAAGCCTTTGGCGCGACCGTCGTGCGGGCGGCAAAAGTGATGCACGGTAAGACTTCACCCATTACGCATACCGGGCAAGGTGTTTTTCAGGGATTGGCAAACCCGCTAACGGTGACGCGCTACCATTCGTTGGTGGTCGCACCTGAGACGTTGCCTGAATGCTTTGAAGTGACGGCGTGGAGTGAAACGCAGGAGATTATGGGCATTCGTCACCGGGATTGGGATGTGGAAGGTGTGCAATTTCACCCGGAGAGCATCCTCAGCGATCAGGGGCATCAGCTGCTGGCTAATTTCCTTAACCGGTGATTTGTGGTTGCTATTCAGTGATTTTTTATTCATATTTTGTGATTATAATTTCACTAGCATTTCTGCTTAACAGGGTGGTAATGACATGGCAACTGAACAAACTGCAATTACGCGCGCAACATTCGATGAAGTGATTCTGCCGATTTATGCACCGGCAGAGTTTATCCCGGTAAAGGGGAAAGGGAGTCGAGTCTGGGATCAGCAGGGTAAAGAGTACGTTGATTTCGCGGGCGGCATTGCAGTGACCGCGTTAGGGCATTGCCATCCGGCACTGGTCGAGGCATTAAAAACCCAGGGTGAAACGCTGTGGCATACCAGTAACGTGTTCACCAATGAGCCGGCGTTGCGTTTAGGTCGCAAAATCATTGATGCCACTTTCGCCGAACGCGTGTTGTTCATGAACTCCGGTACCGAAGCCAATGAAACTGCCTTTAAGCTGGCGCGACACTATGCCTGCGTGCGCCATAGCCCGTTCAAAACCAAAATCATCGCCTTCCATAATGCGTTTCACGGTCGCTCGCTGTTTACTGTTTCCGTGGGCGGGCAGCCGAAATATTCCGACGGCTTTGGACCAAAGCCCGCGGATATCATCCATGTGCCGTTTAACGATCTGCATGCCGTAAAAGCGGTGATGGACGATCATACCTGTGCCGTGGTGGTTGAGCCTATTCAGGGTGAGGGAGGGGTTAGTGCTGCCACGCCAGAGTTTCTGCAGGGGCTGCGCGAACTGTGCGATCAGCATCAGGCATTGCTGGTGTTTGATGAAGTGCAGTGTGGGATGGGGCGTACCGGTGACCTGTTTGCCTATATGCACTACGGCGTGACGCCGGATATCCTGACTAGCGCTAAAGCTCTTGGTGGTGGATTCCCGGTGAGCGCGGTACTGACGACGCTGGAGATAGCCTCCGCATTCCATGTTGGCTCGCACGGTTCGACCTACGGCGGTAACCCGCTGGCCTGCGCGGTTGCAGGAGCGGCGTTCGATATCATTAATACCCCGGAAGTGCTGGAAGGTATTCAGGCCAAACGCCATGCCTTTGTGCAGCATTTGCAGAAAATTGATCAGCAGTTTGATATTTTCAGCGATATTCGCGGCATGGGGCTGCTGATTGGCGCTGAATTGAAGCCGCAATTTAAAGGTCGTGCGCGTGATTTCCTCTACGCTGCTGCTCACGAAGGGGTGATGGTGTTGAATGCCGGGCCGGACGTGATGCGTTTTGCGCCGTCGCTGGTGGTAGAGCAGGCTGATATTGATGAAGGGATGCAGCGCTTCGTGCAGGCGGTCGAGAAAGTGGTGGGTTGATCGCCTGTTTGCCGGATAAGGCGCTTGTGCCGCCATCCGGCAAACCTCTTAACCTTTCATATCCCGCAGCCGCCTGCTAAGCCAGATACCGTGGTGCGGTCGCTGGCGCCAGGCAACAGAAGAGATGGTGTGCATGGTATTAAGATGCCCCAGTATTCGTTGTAGATGCTGCTCAAGCGTACTTAATGGGCCGTGTGAGAGCATCTCTGGTGATTCGAGAATATTCACATCACCTGAACTTCCCGGCCCGTCATATTCCAGCCGCTGTTGACAGCGCTGGAGCGCAATTTCGCAGGATTCCAGATATCGCTGCGCCAGATCCGGCGTCAACATCGTGTGCTCTCTTGCCAGGGTAGTCATTGCATTGATGTGCTCGACGATGAACTGGCTATGTGTAACCCACAGTTTCATATCTGCCAGATAGTGCGAGTTAAACCCGGGTTCCTGCATGGCCTGGTTTAATGAGTTAAACAGCGTGTTTTGCGCCTGGTTGACCCGCATGCGCTGATACGCCAACGGTGTGGCTTGCGGATCGTTGCTGAGGATTAGGCGGATGGCTTCTTGATCTGCTCCTAGTGCATCGTGAGCGTTCTTACGTAGTAAACCACTCTGCCATTGCGGCCACAGCCAGAGCGTACCGCCAAAGGCGATCAAACAGCCGATCACGGTGTCGACAAACCGGGGCACGATAAACTGTTCCCCGTTCAACGTCAGTAACTGCAGGGTATATACCGCCGTGACCGTAAAGCCCACGGTGGCCCAGCCATAGTTTTTGCGGATGATCAGATAGCTCACCAGGGTTATCAGCAGCATAGCTGCCAGCGTGAAGCCCTCAGGAATATGAAAGTGCAGCGTAACACCCGCAATCACCAGTCCGACAAGCGTGCCCACCGAGCGGTGTAAAATACGCACCCGGGTTGCGCCGTAGCCATTCTGAGTGACGAACAGTATCGTCATCAGGATCCAGTAAGGTTTTGGCAGGTGTAAAGCGCTACCCATCAGGCTGGCGATACTCAACATGACGCTGATGCGTCCGGCGTTACGCAGCGCCGGAGATTTCAACGACAAATAGTTTTTCAGTGCTGGAATTAACGGTAATCGACGCTGTTTATCAGCCATTAAATCCCGGGCATATAGTGGGCGTTGGGTACGCAGCACACGGGCAATGCGGCTGAAATGCCAGTAGCAAAATTGTCCCACCGGATTATCCGGGTGCTGCCGGGCAATCTTCTCCAGGGTGCCTATCTGCTTTTCCATCGAAAAACGCGTTGGCAAGCGGTGGTACAAAATGTCATCGGCCAGTACGCGCAGGCGTTCGGCAACGGTGCGCGCATTCCAGCGAATCACCTGTTCAGCATGACTGCGTTCAACAAGCTTCTGCACTTCTTCGGGTTGATGCAGGCTGACGGAAATATGTTCCTGTAAATCCAGCGCTTCCTGGAAAACACGTAGCAAGCGTTTGTATTCATTATTGTGATGTGCCGACAGCATGTGCATTTGCTGGTAGCACTGGGTAATCAGATCCACGGCTTTTTGTTGACGGACCAGCAGGGGCGGTAGTGCTTTTTCGGGATCGGTATGCTGGGTCAACATGCTGTATTTGGCCTCACAGTAATCGGCTAATTCGCGGTACAACAAACTGAGTGATTCGCGCAGCGGTTGTTCACGCCACATCCAGAACCAGAACCAGTTAAACAGGCCGTACCATACTGTCCCCAACGCGTAGATCAGCAGTGGTTCCCAGACGGGCATGTTCCCGGCCAGACTCAGTGTGAAAATCGCCGCGATCAGTGAGGCGGGCAGAAGTCGTGCATGCAACGGGCTTAGCTCGGCGGTCACACCGAGAATCAGCGTCAGGCCGGTGAGGATCAGCGGCAGCGGTATCGTTTGTGCCAGCAGTAACTGCATAATCAGACTGCAGCCGGCAAACAGCGACGCGCCAATAACCAGTCGTTTGAAAAAGCGCTTATGTGGAGTATCAAGACCCGCAATATTGCAACAGGCAGGGACGAGGGAGAACAAGAGCCCCAGATGAAGTTGACCAATGATAAGACCGACAGCCACAGGTAAACATAGCACCAGCGTCTGTCGTAGTGCGTAGTTGATCTCGGGGTGATAAATCAGTCTTCGCCACATCGGAGCAAACAAAAATGGCGCATTACTACGTAACACGCCATGTCGATGGGATTAACGCGTGCCGTAGACGACGATGGTCTTACCATGCGCGGAGATCAGGTTCTGATCTTCCAGCATCTTCAGGATACGACCAACGGTTTCACGGGAACAGCCAACGATCTGGCCAATTTCCTGACGGGTGATTTTAATCTGCATGCCGTCCGGGTGGGTCATCGCGTCAGGCTGTTTCGCCAGGTTCAGCAGAGTCTGGGCGATACGACCGGTTACGTCGAGGAAGGCAAGGTTGCCCACTTTTTCAGACGTTACCTGCAGACGACGAGCCATTTGAGAAGACAGGCGCATCAGAATATCCGGGTTAACCTGGATTAATTGACGAAATTTTTTGTATGAAATTTCAGCGACTTCACATGCGGTTTTGGCACGTACCCAGGCGCTACGTTCCTGGCCTTCTTCAAACAGGCCTAGTTCACCAATGAAATCGCCCTGATTCAGATAAGAAAGGATCATTTCTTTCCCTTCTTCATCTTTGATCAGCACTGCCACTGAGCCTTTAACGATGTAATACAACGTTTCCGCTTTTTCACCCTGGTGAATCAGCGTGCTCTTCGATGGGTACTTATGAATATGGCAATGAGACAAGAACCATTCGAGAGTCGGGTCTGTTTGCGGTTTGCCAAGCACCATGCGCGGTTATCCTCTGTTATAAGCTGTCTCCAGAGCCAGAAAACGACGCTGCCTCTGGGGTTGCAAAAATATGCTTCCCGCTACCTGGGAAAGGGGCTGCTAAAAAGTGAACTGCAGCCTGTAATGTGATGTCCTCTGCATACCTGCAGTACGCCAATGTATTACTGTAGCGTCCTGACTGTTTTAGCATAGCTTTCGCCGTGTGTCTCCTGGTGTCTCGCTTCAGCATGACGCAGGTCGCCTTCCGTTGCGAGAATTGTTATGTACGCGTAATCTGTCAGGAAAATTGAAACATTGGAGTTACGAAATATGCAAGCGCGTGTAAAGTGGGTTGAGGGGTTAACCTTCCTCGGTGAGTCCGCCTCAGGCCACCAAATTTTGATGGACGGTAACTCTGGTGATAAAGCGCCGAGCCCGATGGAGATGGTATTAATGGCGGCAGGGGGGTGTAGCGCCATTGATGTCGTGTCGATCCTGCAAAAGGGTCGCCAGGATGTCACCAACTGCGAAGTGAAGCTCACCTCTGAGCGTCGTGAAGAAGCACCGCGTCTGTTTACCCACATCAATCTGCATTTCATCGTGACGGGGCGCGACCTGAAAGATGCCTCTGTGTCTCGGGCGGTTGATCTTTCTGCTGAGAAATATTGCTCCGTGGCGTTGATGCTGGAAAAAGCGGTGAATATCACCCATTCCTATGAAGTGATTGCTGCTTCGTGATGCCATGCCTGATGGCATTACACTTATCAGGCCTACAGGATATAAACGTGTAGGCCGGATAAGGCATCAGCCGCCATCCGGCAAAAGAACACATTACTCGATCTTCTTCCCTTCCATCAGCCTCTGCACCAATGGCAGCATGATCAGCTCCATCGCCAGCCCCATCTTGCCGCCTGGCACGACTAACGTATTAATATGGGAAATGAATGAACCCTGCAGCATCGCCAGCAGCCAGGGATAATCGATGCCTTCCAGATTACGAAAATGAATCACTACAAAGCTCTCATCCAGCGATGGAATACTCTTTGCCGCAAAGGGGTTGGAGGTGTCGACGGTGGGTACACGCTGGAAGTTAATATGCGTGCGGGAAAACTGCGGCGTAATGTAATTGATATAATCGTCCATTGAGCGTACGACCGAGTCCATTACAGCCTCGCGGGAGTGACCGCGTTCGCTGGTATCGCGGGTGAGTTTCTGGATCCACTCCAGGTTGACGATCGGCACTACCCCAACCAACAGATCGACATGCCGCGCCACATTTTGTTGCGGGGTTACTACACCGCCGTGCAAGCCTTCATAAAACAGCACGTCTGTCGGTTCAGGCAGCGGCTGCCAGGGGGTAAATGTGCCCGGAACCTGGTTCCATGGAACGGCTTCATCGTAGGTATGCAGATATTTACGCGCTTGTCCTTTTCCCGTCTGGCCGTACTCAATGAAGGTGTGTTCGAGCAGGCCAAAGTCATTCGCTTCAGGGCCGAAGTAGCTGATGTGTCGTCCGGCGTCGCGCGCTTTGCGGATCGCCATATCCATTTCCGGGCGGGTATAACGATGAAAACTGTCACCTTCCACCTCGGCGGCACGCAGATTTAACTGTGCGAAAATTTTACGAAACGCGAGGCTGGTGGTGGTGGTCCCCGCGCCGCTGGATCCTGTTACCGCAATCACCGGATGTTTGGCAGACATAACAACTCCATAAATAGGTTGGTTTTTTATTATAGTCAGCCGTCGGCAGCGGATTACTCGTGAAGCTGTTTCCTCGGCATTATGTTGACCGTTTCATGCAGTTCGGACCACACCAGCACAGCTTCACCTGATTGTAGTTGGCGTTTGACGTCGGCGACTTTTTGTTCGAGCGAGCGTTCATGTTCACCATAATCGGTACCTTCGCGCAAGACAAAGCTTTCAATCAGGTTGTCCAGCGCTTCCGGGGAGATGTCTTGCCAGGGGATCATCATGATGATGCCTCCAGATATGTTGTCAGCCAGTCTGGAATACGGGATTCCAGCCACATCTCAGGGCGACGTAACGTGCCGCCAATAAATCCGACGTGTCCACCGCGCTCGGTGAGTTGATACTCCACCTGCGGGGGCAGGTTCTCGGGTTGTGGGATGACATGGCTATCCATAAACGGATCGTCTTTGGCGTGGATAATCAGCGTCGGTTTGGCGATCCGATTCAACAGTGGCATGGCGCTGCACTGACGATAATAGTCTATCGCATCGGCGAAACCGTGAATTTTTGCGGTTATCAGATCGTCAAAATCGCGAATACGACGCAGGGATTTTAATTGCGCGAGGCTCACTGGCAGCGACCCCGGGTATGCTTCCAGTTTACGTGAGGCGTTGGCTTTTAGCAGATTGAGCAGGTAGCGCTGGTAGACGCGGGAGAAACCTTTCTCCATATGATAACTACAGGCTTCCAGTACGAAAGGCGCAGAGACAATCACTGCGGCATCAATTGGAATGTCGTTGCCTTCTTTTGCCAGCAGGCAGGCCAGCATGTTGCCGCCGAGCGAATAGCCTACTGCAGCGGTTGGAACGCGTCCAAACTCGCGCTCCAGCCAGTGTAAAAACCAGGTGCCATCTTCTGTTTCACCAGAGTGATAAATACGATTCAGGCGATTTGGCTCGCCGCTACAGCCACGAAAATGCATCACTACACCGAGCCAGCCGCGCTTTTGCGCCGCTTCAATCAGGCCGTGGGCGTACGGGCTGTTCAGGCTTCCTTCCAGACCGTGAAAAACCACCAGACGCGGCTTATGTTTGGCCTGCTGTGGATCTTCGCTCCATGCCAGATCGACAAAGTCACCGTCGGGTAATTCCAGACGCTGCCAGTGGGCGTCGAATTTCACCTTACGGCGTATTAAACGCGGCAACATCGTCTGTAGGTGACGGTTACTGATACCACGCATAGGGCGGAATTCTCGCGAATCGTCAGTAGGTGGGGTCATTTCTGTGGACGTGATTTCAACCATAACACCAGAGC
The DNA here is from genome assembly GCF_030332225.1 of Citrobacter sp. Cu233. Taxonomy (GTDB): domain Bacteria; phylum Pseudomonadota; class Gammaproteobacteria; order Enterobacterales; family Enterobacteriaceae; genus Citrobacter. The sequence continues at coordinate 16,617 of NZ_JAOWIF010000035.1, read as the reverse complement.
AATTAATAATCGGAAAGAATAACTATACCGCGCACAGCGTGTGCAGGTTAGCCAATATGTGATTTTGTGCTTATTCGGCCAGCAGGTTACGTGAAAAAAGATGAATTTCCACACCCGGTTTACGTCGCCACAGGCGGGCTTTTCGCGTGCCTGTCGCCATACTCTCACCGGTATCTTCAAACATACCTGATGCTTCAAAGCGGCGGATCAGGCTTTTGCGCTGAATCGACTGGCCGAGGATAACTTCTGTAGCTTCCTGTAGCTGACCATGGGTAAAGGTATCCGGTAAACAGTAAACGGGCAGTAAAGAATACATCGTTTTTTGCCGCAAGCGGTGCAGAGCAGCTTCAATGATGTTGTGGTGATCAAAGGCCAGTGGATAGTCGGCAAGCTTATCAACGGGTACCCAGCGGGCATCGCTGACGCTGGTGATATGCGGCTCGCAGTCCATCCAGGCGATAAGTGCAAACCAGGTGACCGTCAGGCTCCAGCCGCGCGGGTCACGATCTGGCCCGGAAACTGTGTCCAGTTGCTCCAGCCAGGAAGGTGAAACACCTGTTTTTTCAGTGAGTTTTCGTAGCGCTGTAGCGCGCGTGGAATCATCGTGTGCCATATCGATAAAGCCGCCGGGTAATCCCCAACGTCCTTTTTGCGGCTGGTTTGCCCGTTCGACCAGCAACACGCAGAGCGCCTGTTGATGCAGGGTAAATAACACGCTATCCACCGTCACCAGCGGAGAGGGAAAGCGGCGGGCATCATACTGATTCAGGTAGTCGGCTTCGGTGGTCATAAGGTACTCACGATGATGTGTAACGCCGCCAAGTGTACCAGCCCGGTACCGGGGGGCAAGGTGCGTTTTTTTCTCGTTGCTTATCAGTAGATTATTGCCATATTCAAAAAGAATGCATTCTTTGCTTGCTTAATATGTGTCTTAGGGACATTATTAATTGTGTCGAAGGGACATAATTAATAGGGGAAGCGAGATGAGCGTAAAATTAGCATTAACTCTGGATGACCAGGCTTACGCCATTACCAGCGGCATTTTTCCTGATGGGGCCGTCTGGTTAAACGTCACCGATGCGTTGCCATCCTTCGCTCGTCTGATGCGCATTCGCGCCACGGCGATGCGCGACATGAATGACTTTATGCTGCTGGCGCAGCTGGTGGAGGCGGTGCGTCATCAAACCGATGTACTGGTTAGCCACCTTGAACTTCCCTGGCTGCCGTGGGCGCGACAGGACCGACATATGGTTGCGGGCGACAGCTTTGCGCTGAAGGTCTTTGCCCGTCAGCTTAATACGCTGCAGTTCGACAAGGTGAAAGTGCTTGACCCACACAGCGACGCGGCGGCGGCAGCAATAGATAATTTTGTCTCGCTTCCACAGGACGTCTGCCTGTTGCAAAGTACGACCTTGCAGCGCCTGTTTACGCAAAATGCGCTGATGCTGGTGGCACCCGATGCCGGCGCGTTGAAGAAAATTGATGCTGTTGCCAGAGCAGCAGGGGTTGCAGAGTACGCCATTCTGAGCAAAAAACGTGATGTTGCCAGCGGTAACCTGACGGGTTTTACGCTGGTGGCCGGTGACGTTAAGGGGCGGGATGTGCTGATTGTCGACGACCTGTGTGACGCAGGCGGTACGTTCATTGGCTCTGCGCAGGTATTGCGTGATGCCGGTGCCCGCAGCGTCAGCCTGTACGTCACTCACGGGATCTTTTCAAAAGGTGTTGATCACCTGTTTGCCAACGGTATTGACGCCATCTACACCACCACGTCGTTAGCGGCTTCTACGTTGGCCCATCCGCAGCTTGAACTTATCGATATTGACGCGATTTACCACGCCTGAGGGAGACACGTGTTATGAAAATGAATCCAATTTTAGCTATCGACGGCTACAAAGTGTCTCACCGCGTGCAGTATCCGCAGGGCACCAGCCGGGTCTATTCCAACTTTACTCCGCGCAGCGATCGCTTTTTCTCGTCACCGTTACCGGATGGCAAGCTGGTGTTCTTTGGCCTGCAGGGATTTTTGCAGTGGTTTCTGATCGATCTGTTTAACGAGGCGTTCTTTGCCCGACCGCAGGAAGAGGTGGTCAGTGAATACAAGCAGGTGATGGACGATTATCTGGGAAAAGATGCGGTGGCGGTCGATCACATTCGTGCGCTGCATCAACTGGGTTATCTGCCGCTGCATATTAAGGCGCTGGACGAAGGCAGCAAGGTGCCAATGGCGGTACCGGTATTAACCATCATCAACACCCAACCTGCGTTTTTCTGGCTGGTGAATTACCTTGAGACGGTGTTGTCGGCAGAGCTGTGGAAAGCGTCCACCAACGCGACAATTGCCCACCACTACCGCAAAATCTGCGCGCATTGGGCAGAAAAAACCTGCAGCGATTTGACGCACCTTGATTTCCAGTGTCATGACTTTTCGTTTCGCGGCATGTCCGGATTGCAGGACTCCATGCAGGCGGGTGGCGGGCATTTATTGAGCTTTAAAGGCACTGACAGTATTCCCTCTCTGTTGTACGCCCGTGATTACTACACCGACGGTGAGGCGTATTTTATCGGTGCCAGCATTCCTGCCACCGAGCACAGCGTGATGTGTATGGGTGAGCGTGAACACGAGATTGAGACTTTCCGCCGACTGATTGCCGATATCTATCCGCAGGGGTTTGTGTCGATAGTTTCCGATACCTGGGACTACTGGCAGGTGCTGACGGAATATACCCGTGAACTGAAGGGCCTCATTCTGGCGCGTGAGGGGCGGGTGGTATTCCGTCCGGACAGCGGCAACCCGGTAGATATTCTGTGCGGCACCGGCGCGGATGATGATAACAGCGCCGATCGCACCCCGCAGGAGAAAGGCTCTGTGGAGGTGCTGTGGGAGATTTTTGGCGGTACGATTAACGCCAAAGGGTATAAGGTGCTCGACCCACATGTCGGGCTGATTTACGGCGATTCCATCACCCTTGAGCGGGCGAATGAGATCCTGCGTCGCCTGGAGGCCAAAGGATTTGCCAGCTCAAACGTGGTGTTCGGGGTGGGATCGTTTACCTATCAGTACAACACGCGCGATACCTTCGGTTTTGCGATGAAGGCGACCTGGGGAGAAGTGAATGGCAAAGGACGGACCATCTTTAAGGAGCCGAAAACCGATAATGGCCTGAAGCGCTCTGCCCGTGGGTTGCTGCGCGTTGCGCGTGATGAACAGGGTGAATTACGTCTGCATGATGAACAGAGTTGGGAACAGGAGCAGGAAGGCGAACTGAAAACCCGTTTTCTCAACGGTAAGCTTTTAAACCGTGAGCACTTCGAGCAAATTCGCCAGCGTCTGGCGACGCCACATTGATTCAAAAGAAAAAATGCCGGATGAGGTGTTTAGCATCGCATCCGGCAATCACGTTTACTCGGCCAGCATCTGCTCAAGCTGTTCCTGTGCATCCAGCCAGGCCATTTCACACTCTTCCAGCCCCGACTTCGCACTGGCCTGCTGTTGCAGACACGCGGTCAGCTCGGCTTTGCGACTTTGGTCGTACAGTTCGCTGTCACCGAGCTTCTCTTCCGCCTGCGCCAGCTGTGCGTGTAGCTTCTCCATCTCTTTTTCCAGACGGGTAATCTCTTTACGCAGCGGTTGCGTCAGGCTGCGTAGCTCGGCTTCGCGGCGTTTCTGGTCCTTACGCGCCTGGGCGCTGTTAACGCTCTCTTTTGCCGGTTCGTCGCCCTGGTTTTCTTGTTTTTGCACGTCGCTCAGCCACTGCTGATAATCTTCCAGATCGCCGTCAAACGGTTCGACCTTCTTGTCGTGCACCAGATAGAGGTCATCGGTGGTGGAGCGAATCAGGTGACGGTCGTGCGACACCACAACCAGTGCGCCTTCGAAATCGATCAACGCCTCAGTCAGCGCCTGGCGCATGTCGAGATCCAGGTGGTTGGTCGGTTCATCGAGCAGCAGCAGGTTCGGACGCTGCCAGACGATCAGTGCCAGCACCAGTCGTGCCTTTTCACCACCCGAGAAGCGGGCAGTCTGTTCGGTGACTTTATCGCCCTGGAAGCCGAATCCACCAAGGTAATCACGCAGCTTCTGTTCTAACTCCTGCGGCGCCATGCGGGCCAGATGCTGAATCGGCGATTCATCGGCACGTAAAAATTCCAGCTGATGCTGGGCGAAGTAACCGAGTTTAATGCCTTTCGCCAGACCGATTTCGCCGCTTATTGGAGCCAGCTCTCCTGCCAGCAGTTTAATCAGCGTGGATTTACCCGCACCGTTGCGCCCTAACAGGCCGATACGCGAGCCCGGCACCAGATTCAGTTTGATGGAGTCGAGGATTGTGCGATCGCCGTAGCCAGCACTCACTTTTTCCATTTTCAGCAGCGGGTTAGGCAGGCTTTCCGGTTCACGGAAGCTGAAATGGAACGGGTTATCGACGTGGGCCGGGGCAATCAGCTCCATGCGCTCCAGCATTTTGATACGGCTCTGCGCCTGTTTTGCCTTGGTTGCTTTCGCGCGGAAACGATCGATATAGCTTTGCAGATGCGCCACGCGCTCCTGCTGGCTTTCGTACATTGCCTGTTGTTGTGCAAGGCGGGTTGCCCGCTGAACTTCAAACGCGCTGTAGTTGCCGGTGTACTCGAACATAGTTTGCTGTTCGATATGAATAATTTTATCCACCACCGGATCGAGGAAGTCCCGGTCGTGAGAGATCAAAATCAGCGTCCCCTGATAGCTTTTCAACCATCTTTCCAGCCAGATTACCGCATCGAGATCGAGGTGGTTGGTTGGTTCATCAAGCAGTAGCAGGTCTGAACGGCAAATCAGCGCCTGGGCCAGATTGAGGCGCATACGCCAGCCACCGGAGAAATCGCTGACCGGGCGCTCCAGCTGCTCGTTAGAGAAACCGAGACCGTGCAGCAGGCTGGCCGCGCGTGAGCGAATGGTCCAGGCGTCTATGGCGTCCAGTTTTCCGTGTACGGTGGCAATGGCGTGTCCATCGTTACGTTCGTTGGCATCGTTTAACTGTGCTTCGAGTTGACGATATTCGCGGTCGCCATCAATCACGTATTCCAGCGCAGGCTGTGGTAACGCTGGTGTTTCCTGATTCACCCATGCGAGTTGCCAGTTTCCCGGGAACGTAAATCCGCCGGCGTCAGCGCTGATTTCATTTTTCAGCAATGCCAGCAGGGTAGATTTACCGCAGCCATTTTTACCCACCAGGCCAACCTTCTGCCCAGGATTAATGGTGGCCGTGGCATTGTCCAGCAAGACGCGCACGCCGCGACGAATTTGTAACGATGAGAAAACAATCATAAGGCGCCGTATGTTCAGACTATGTTAATTTATCATTATGATAATGTAATGTGTGGGCCGTTTGCCGCACCGAGGCGCAATGGTAGCCCAAAACGCCGAAAATAGACAAAAGACAAAACCGGGAGGGGGATGATGTCCCAGCCAGCGAAAGTGTTGCTGCTGTATGCCCATCCGGAATCTCAGGACTCGGTCGCGAACCGGGTTCTGCTTAAACCGGCCATGCAGCTCAGTAATGTTACCGTGCACGATCTTTACGCGCACTATCCCGATTTTTTTATCGATATTTCGCACGAGCAGGAAATGCTGCGTGAGCATGATGTGATTGTTTTTCAGCATCCTCTCTATACCTATAGCTGCCCGGCCCTGCTAAAGGAGTGGTTTGATCGCGTACTGAGCCGTGGGTTTGCCAGTGGTCCCGGAGGGAACCAACTGGCGGGAAAGTACTGGCGGAGTGTGATCACCACCGGTGAGCCGGAAAGTGCGTATCGGTATGACGCGCTGAACCGCTATCCGATGAGTGATGTGCTGCGCCCCTTTGAGCTGACGGCCGGTATGTGCCGGATGCACTGGATGAGCCCCATCATCGTTTACTGGGCCAGACGGCAAACGAAGCAGGAGCTGGACAGCCATGCTAAAGCGTATGGTGACTGGCTGGCGAATCCGATTCCTGTGGGAGGCCGCTGATGGAAGGTTCTGATTTATTGACTGCGGGAGTGCTATTCCTTTTCGCGGCGGTGGCTGCGGTGCCGTTGGCATCGCGGCTGGGTATTGGACCGGTGTTAGGTTATTTGCTGGCGGGAATCGCTATTGGCCCATGGGGACTTGGATTCATCAGCGACGTGGATGAAATTCTGCACTTCTCCGAGCTGGGCGTGGTTTTTCTGATGTTCATTATTGGGCTGGAGCTTAACCCCGCCAAACTGTGGCAACTGCGACGCTCTATCTTTGGTGTCGGGGCCGCGCAGGTGGTGCTCAGCGCGGTGATTCTGGCCGGCCTGCTGATGCTGACGAATTTTTCCTGGCAGGCGGCGGTAGTGGGTGGCATTGGTCTTGCGATGTCTTCAACCGCGATGGCGCTCCAGTTAATGCGAGAGAAGGGGATGAACCGCAGTGAATCCGGACAGCTGGGTTTTTCGGTATTGCTGTTTCAGGATCTGGCGGTCATTCCCGCACTGGCGCTGGTTCCGCTGTTAGCAGGATCAGCCGATGAGCATTTTGACTGGATCAAAGTGGGCATGAAAGTGTTGGCTTTTGCTGGCATGTTGATTGGCGGACGCTATCTGCTGCGTCCGGTATTTCGCTTTATCGCGGGGTCCGGCGTGCGAGAAGTATTTACCGCAGCCACGCTGCTGCTGGTATTGGGCTCTGCGTTATTTATGGATGCGCTGGGCCTGTCGATGGCGCTTGGAACGTTTATCGCTGGCGTGCTGCTGGCGGAAAGTGAATATCGACATGAACTGGAAACGGCGATTGATCCCTTTAAAGGGCTTTTGCTCGGGTTATTTTTCATCTCGGTGGGGATGTCACTTAACCTTGGCGTGCTTTATACCCATATTTTGTGGGTAGTGGCGAGCGTGATGGTACTGGTCATCGTGAAGACGCTGGTGCTCTATGTGTTGGCGCGGCTGAACGGCATGAGAAGCTCGGAGCGGATGCAATTTGCGGGGGTGCTAAGCCAGGGCGGAGAATTTGCCTTCGTGCTTTTTTCAACGGCATCTTCCCAGCGGCTGTTTCAGGGCGATCAAATGGCACTTTTGCTGGTAACCGTCACGCTGTCGATGATGACCACGCCATTGTTGATGAAGCTGATTGATAAATGGCTCTCTCGCCAGTTCAATGGCCCGGATGAGGAAGATGAACAGCCCTGGGTGGAAGACGATAAGCCGCAGGTTATCGTGGTGGGTTTTGGGCGTTTTGGTCAGGTGATCGGCCGTTTGCTAATGGCGAACAAAATGCGTATTACCGTACTGGAGCGGGATATCAGTGCGGTGAATCTGATGCGTAAATATGGCTATAAAGTCTATTACGGCGATGCCACTCAGGTGGAGCTTTTACGTTCCGCTGGCGCAGAGGCGGCGCAGTCTATTGTGATCACCTGCAATGAACCTGAAGACACGATGAAGCTGGTGGAACTGTGCCAACAACATTTTCCGCATTTGCATATTCTTGCGCGCGCGCGCGGACGTGTAGAGGCGCATGAGTTATTACAGGCAGGTGTCACGCAGTTTTCCCGTGAAACCTTCTCGAGCGCACTGGAACTGGGGCGCAAAGCGCTGGTGTCGTTGGGGATGCATCCGCATCAGGCGCAGCGTGCCCAGCTGCATTTTCGTCGGCTGGATATGAGCATGTTGCGGGAGCTGATCCCTATCCACACCGATACGGTACAAATTTCTCGTGCCCGGGAAGCCAGGCGCGAGCTGGAAGAGATTTTCCAGCGTGAAATGCAGCGAGAGCGACGTCAGCTGGATGGCTGGGATGAATTTGAGTAGAGGATAACCATGGCAATTCGTAAACGTTTTATTGCAGGCGCAAAATGTCCGTCCTGCCAGACGCAGGATTCGCTGGCGATGTGGCGTGAAAATAATATCGATATTGTTGAGTGTGTTAAGTGCGGTCATCAGATGCGCGAGGCCGATAAAGAGGCCCGCGAGCACGTTCGCAAAGAAGAGCAAGTGATCGGGATTTTTCATCCGGACTAGCGATATGCCGCAGCTTTTTTTAAGCTAGAGGGTACACGGGTGCAGAATTCCGCTACAATCTGCGCCACTATTCTTTCCATGCTCAGGAGATATCATGAAAGTAGCAAAGGACCTGGTGGTCAGCCTGGCCTATCAGGTACGTACAGAAGACGGTGTGTTGGTTGATGAGTCTCCGGTGAGTGCACCGCTGGACTACCTGCATGGTCACGGTTCCCTGATTTCTGGCCTGGAAACAGCGCTGGACGGTCATGAAGTTGGCGATAAATTCGACGTTGCTGTAGGCGCAAACGACGCTTACGGTCAGTATGATGAAAACCTGGTGCAGCGCGTGCCGAAAGACGTCTTTATGGGCGTTGACGAACTGCAGGTTGGCATGCGTTTCCTGGCTGAAACTGACCAGGGTCCGGTACCGGTAGAAATTACCGAAGTGGAAGACGACCACGTTGTGGTTGACGGTAACCACATGCTGGCTGGCCAGAATCTGAAATTCAACGTAGAAGTTGTTGCTATCCGTGAAGCGACCGAAGAAGAGCTGGCCCACGGCCACGTTCACGGTGCACATGGCCACGACCACGATCATGACCACGGTCACGATGGTTGCTGCGGTGGTCACGGTCACGACCATGGTCACGAGCACGGCGGCGAAGGCTGCTGCGGCGGTGGCGGTAAAGGTAACGGCGGCGGCTGCGGTTGCCACTAATACCCTTCGTCTTTCAACCCACAGCGGTGTTGGCTGCGCTTTCGAATCCCGGTCACATAGTTATCTATGCTCCCAGGACTTCCTCAAGCTTGCCACCTTGCTGTGATTTGAAATCCTTTGGGTATATGTGAGTAGATCCGATAAGCGTTAGCGCCTTCGGACACAAAAAAAGCGGGGAAACCCCGCTTTTTTTACGTCTCAATAATGTGGTGGTGGTGTCTCTTCAGACTGCGACGCAATATGAGACGGCTGAGTGGCTTTGAGCTTTTCTGTCAGCAGACGCAGATGGTCGCGCAGTTTGGCCATTTCAAGTTCATGTGCGGTTACGGTTACGTTCAGCTCTTCAATGGTTATTTCCTGAAACGCCAGGCGACTCTCCAGCTCAGCCAGGCGAGTTTCCATCGTTGTATCCTGCATGATTCACCTCTTTTGTTTTTTTCCGGCAGATCGCGGACTGCGGCGAATTCTACTTAACTTTGCCTGTTTGCACAGCACTCATTCCTTCGCAACGAAACTAATTTAAACAAAAAGTGTCTGAAAAGTGGTGATAATAGGGCGTGCCTGTATGTTGATTTGTTCTACAACGCTTTATAGTACGTTTTTATGTTAGCTAACCCTGGGGTGAGATGCCCCGGCCCTGGAGAGATGGATGAAATCACTGTTTAAAGTAACGCTGCTGGCGACCACAATGGCCGTTGCACTGCATGCCCCGATCACCTTCGCTGCTGATGCTGCGAAACCAGCCGCTACCGCTGACAGCAAAGCAGCATTCAAAAATGACGACCAAAAAGCCGCTTATGCGTTGGGCGCGTCCCTGGGTCGTTACATGGAAAACTCCCTGAAAGAACAGGAAAAACTGGGCATCAAACTGGATAAAGATCAGTTGATCGCGGGTGTTCAGGATGCGTTTGCAGATAAGAGTAAACTGTCTGACCAGGAAATCGAACAAACTCTGCAGGCCTTTGAAGCGCGCGTGAAGACTTCCGCTCAGGCGAAAATGGAAAAAGATGCGGCTGACAACGAAGCCAAAGGTAAAGTGTACCGCGAGAAGTTTGCTAAAGAGAAAGGGGTTAAAACCTCTTCTACTGGCCTGGTCTACAAAGTAGAGAAAGAAGGTACCGGTGAAGCACCGAAAGACAGCGATACTGTGGTTGTGAACTACAAAGGTACGCTGATCGATGGTAAAGAGTTTGATAACTCTTATACCCGTGGCGAGCCGCTCTCTTTCCGTCTGGATGGCGTGATCCCAGGCTGGACTGAAGGCCTGAAAAATATCAAGAAAGGCGGTAAAATCCAGTTGGTTATCCCACCGGATCTGGCTTACGGCAAAACGGGCGTTCCGGGCATCCCTGCTAACTCCACGCTGGTTTTTGATGTTGAGCTGTTAGATATCAAACCGGCACCGAAAGCAGATGCGAAGCCAGATGCTGCGCCGGCTGATAAAGCTGCAGACAGCAGCAAAAAGTAAATGATTAGAAACCGCCGCCCATAGGGCGGCGGTTTTTTATTATCGGCAGGATATAATTAATACTGGAAAGCGCCTTGTGCGCTGTATTACTTTAGATGCCCCTATAATAGTGATGAGCCTGCCCTGACAACATAACGACAGGCTCCTGAAAAGGAGTGCTTTTTTTCATGTCCAGGTCGCTTTTAACCAACGAAACCAGTGAACTAGATTTGCTGGATCAACGTCCTTTCGATCAAACCGACTTCGATATCCTTAAATCCTATGAAGCGGTAGTGGACGGGTTGGCGATGCTCATTGGTTCCCATTGTGAAATCGTATTGCACTCTTTGCAGGATTTGAAATGCTCAGCCATTCGCATCGCTAACGGTGAACACACGGGCCGTAAAATTGGCTCGCCGATTACCGACCTTGCGTTGCGTATGCTGCATGATATGACGGGTGCGGATAGCAGCGTGTCGAAGTGTTATTTCACACGCGCGAAAAGCGGTGTCTTGATGAAGTCGGTGACGATTGCCATTCGCAACCGTGAGCATCGCGTGATTGGTCTGCTGTGCATCAACATGAACCTTGATGTCCCTTTCTCGCAGATAATGAATACCTTTATCCCACCGGAGACCCCGGAAGTGGGGTCAGCCGTGAACTTCGCGTCCTCAGTCGAAGATCTGGTGACGCAGACGCTGGAGTTCACCATTGAAGAAGTGAACGCCGATCGTAACGTCTCTAACAATGCCAAGAATCGTCAGATTGTCCTGAACCTGTATGAGAAAGGGATCTTCGATATTAAAGATGCGATCAATCAGGTCGCCGATCGTCTGAACATCTCCAAGCACACGGTCTACCTCTATATTCGCCAGTTCAAAAGCGGTGATTTCCAGGGGCAAGATAAGTAATGCGTTTTGCCATCATGGTCACCGGGCCCGCCTACGGCACACAGCAAGCGAGTAGCGCATTGCAATTTGCGTACGCGTTACTCAAAGAAGGACACGAATTGTGCAGCGTCTTCTTCTATCGTGAGGGCGTGTATAACGCGAACGTTCTGACATCGCCCGCCAGCGATGAATTTGATTTAGTACGAGCCTGGCAAAAGCTTAACCAACAGCATGGTGTGGCGCTGAATATCTGTGTTGCGGCAGCCTTGCGGCGTGGCGTCGTTGATGAGACTGAGGCAACTCGGCTAGGGTTGTCTGGTGCTAATTTACAGTCAGGATTTACTCTCAGTGGTCTTGGATCGCTGGCTGAAGCATCCCTGACGTGCGATCGCGTGGTACAGTTTTAATGAAACGTGTTGCCTTTGTTTTTTCTACTGTGCCGCACGGCAGCGCATCCGGCCGCGAAGGGCTGGATGCTTTACTGGCGACATCTGCGTTAACGGAAGATCTCGGCGTGTTCTTTATCGGTGATGGTGTCTTCCAGATCCTTCAGGGTCAACAACCGGATGCCGTTCTGGCGCGAGACTATGTTGCTACTTTCAAACTGTTAGGATTGTACGATATCGAACAATGCTGGCTTTGTGCGGCCTCATTGCGTGAGCGCGGCCTTGCAGAGGGGACTAATTTTGTGGTTGATGCGACGGCGCTTGAACCGGAAGATTTGCGTCGTGAGCTGGGCAACTATGACGTCATTTTGAGGTTTTAAGGCTCTCATGCTACACATTTTACATCGCTCTGCGTGGCTAACCGACTTCTCCTCCCTCCTGCGTCTGATTGCTGAAGATGACGAGCTTTTACTGCTTCAGGATGGCGTCACTGCAGCAATAGAAGGCAGTCGTTTCCTTGAAAGTCTGCAAAATGCCTCCATTAAGGTCTATGTACTGGAAGAAGACATTAAAGCTCGCGGGTTGGGTGGTCAAATTTCAGACAGTGTCGTCAGGGTTGGCTATACTGACTTCGTCAGACTTACGGTGAAGCATCTCAGCCAGATGACCTGGTAATTGTGGGATCGTTGTATATTTCTTGACACCTTTTCGACACCGACCTAAAATTCTGCGTCCTCATATTGTATGAGGTCGTTTTATTACGTGTTTACGAAGCAAAAGCTAAAACCAGGAGCTATTTAATGGCAACAGTTAACCAGCTGGTACGCAAACCACGTGCACGCAAAGTTGCAAAAAGCAACGTGCCTGCGCTGGAAGCATGCCCGCAGAAACGTGGCGTATGTACTCGTGTATATACTACCACTCCTAAAAAACCGAACTCCGCACTGCGTAAAGTTTGCCGTGTTCGTCTGACTAACGGTTTTGAAGTGACTTCCTACATCGGTGGTGAAGGTCACAACCTGCAGGAGCACTCCGTGATCCTGATCCGTGGCGGTCGTGTAAAAGACCTCCCGGGTGTTCGTTACCACACCGTTCGTGGTGCGCTTGACTGCTCCGGCGTTAAAGACCGTAAGCAATCACGCTCCAAGTATGGCGTGAAACGTCCTAAGGCTTAATGGTTCTCCGTTAAGTAAGGCCAAACGTTTTATATTAATGTCAAACTAAACTCTTAGAGTTTTGGACAATCCTGAATTAACAACGGAGTATTTCCATGCCACGTCGTCGCGTCATTGGTCAGCGTAAAATTCTGCCGGATCCGAAGTTCGGATCAGAACTGCTGGCTAAATTTGTAAATATCCTGATGGTAGATGGTAAAAAATCTACTGCCGAAACTATCGTATACAGCGCGCTGGAGACCCTGGCTCAGCGTTCTGGTAAAAACGAACTGGAAGCTTTCGAAGTAGCTCTCGAAAACGTGCGCCCGACTGTCGAAGTTAAGTCTCGCCGCGTTGGTGGTTCTACTTATCAGGTACCAGTTGAAGTCCGTCCGGTCCGTCGTAATGCTCTGGCAATGCGTTGGATCGTTGAAGCTGCTCGTAAACGCGGTGATAAATCCATGGCTCTGCGCCTGGCGAACGAACTTTCTGATGCTGCAGAAAACAAAGGTACTGCAGTTAAGAAACGTGAAGACGTTCACCGTATGGCAGAAGCCAACAAGGCGTTCGCACACTACCGTTGGTAATCCCTTCGGAGTTTTAGTCACCAGGCGGGCGCTTCTAGTAAGCAGCCCGCTTTGGGCTACTTAAATTGAACGCCTAAAAGATAAACGAGGAATCAAATGGCTCGTACAACACCCATCGCGCGCTACCGTAACATCGGTATCAGTGCGCACATCGACGCCGGTAAAACCACTACTACCGAACGTATTCTGTTCTACACCGGTGTAAACCATAAAATCGGTGAAGTTCATGACGGCGCAGCCACCATGGACTGGATGGAGCAGGAGCAGGAACGTGGTATTACTATCACCTCCGCAGCGACTACTGCATTCTGGTCTGGTATGGCTAAGCAGTACGAACCGCATCGCGTAAACATCATCGACACCCCGGGGCACGTTGACTTCACTATCGAAGTAGAACGTTCCATGCGTGTGCTTGATGGTGCAGTAATGGTTTACTGCGCAGTTGGTGGTGTTCAGCCTCAGTCTGAAACCGTATGGCGTCAGGCAAACAAATATAAAGTTCCGCGCATTGCGTTCGTTAACAAAATGGACCGTATGGGTGCGAACTTCCTGAAAGTTGTTGGTCAGATCAAAACCCGTCTGGGCGCGAACCCTGTTCCGCTGCAGCTGGCAATTGGCGCTGAAGAAGCGTTCACCGGTGTTGTTGACCTGGTGAAAATGAAAGCCATCAACTGGAACGAAGAAGATGCAGGCGTAACCTTCACTTATGAAGATATCCCGGCTGACATGCAGGAACTGGCTGAAGAATGGCACCAGAACCTGATCGAGTCCGCTGCGGAAGCTTCAGAAGAGCTGATGGAGAAATACCTGGGTGGTGAAGAACTGACTGAAGAAGAGATCAAAAAAGCTCTGCGTCAGCGTGTTCTGAACAACGAAATCATCCTGGTAACCTGTGGTTCTGCGTTCAAGAACAAAGGTGTTCAGGCGATGCTGGATGCGGTAATTGATTACCTGCCATCCCCAGTCGACGTACCTGCGATCAACGGTATTCTGGACGACGGTAAAGATACTCCTGCTGAGCGTCATGCTAGCGATGACGAGCCGTTTGCTGCTCTGGCATTCAAAATCGCTACCGACCCGTTTGTGGGTAACCTGACCTTCTTCCGTGTGTACTCAGGTGTGGTTAACTCCGGTGACACCATCCTGAACTCCGTGAAAACTGCACGTGAGCGTTTTGGCCGTATCGTTCAGATGCACGCCAACAAACGTGAAGAGATCAAAGAAGTTCGCGCGGGCGATATCGCGGCTGCAATCGGTCTGAAAGACGTGACCACTGGTGACACTCTGTGTGACCCGGATCACCCGATCATTCTGGAACGTATGGAATTCCCTGAGCCGGTAATCTCCATCGCAGTTGAACCGAAAACCAAAGCTGACCAGGAAAAAATGGGTCTGGCTCTGGGCCGTCTGGCTAAAGAAGACCCGTCTTTCCGTGTATGGACTGACGAAGAATCTAACCAGACCATTATCGCTGGTATGGGTGAGCTGCACCTCGACATCATCGTTGACCGTATGAAGCGTGAATTCAACGTTGAAGCGAACGTCGGTAAACCTCAGGTTGCTTACCGCGAAGCGATTCGTGCGAAAGTTACCGATATCGAAGGTAAACACGCTAAGCAGTCTGGTGGTCGCGGTCAGTACGGTCATGTTGTTATCGACATGTACCCGCTGGAGCCGGGTTCAAACCCGAAAGGCTACGAGTTCATCAACGACATCAAAGGTGGTGTAATTCCTGGCGAATACATCCCGGCCGTTGATAAAGGCATCCAGGAACAGCTGAAATCCGGCCCGCTGGCTGGTTACCCGGTTGTTGATCTGGGCGTGCGTCTGCACTTCGGTTCTTACCATGACGTTGACTCCTCTGAGCTGGCGTTTAAACTGGCCGCTTCTATCGCCTTCAAAGATGGCTTTAAGAAAGCGAAACCAGTTCTGCTTGAGCCTATCATGAAGGTTGAAGTAGAGACTCCGGAAGAGAATACCGGTGACGTTATCGGTGACTTGAGCCGCCGTCGTGGTATGCTTCGTGGTCAGGAATCCAACGTCACTGGCGTTGTTATCCACGCTGAAGTTCCGCTGTCTGAAATGTTCGGATATGCAACCCAACTGCGTTCTCTGACCAAAGGCCGTGCTTCTTACTCCATGGAGTTCCTGAAGTACGACGATGCGCCGAACAACGTTGCTCAGGCCGTTATTGAAGCCCGTGGTAAATAAGCCACAGGATTAAAACCTAAGTCCCGTGCTCTCTCCAAAGGGGAGAGCACTATAGTAAGGAATATAGCCGTGTCTAAAGAAAAATTTGAACGTACAAAACCGCACGTTAACGTCGGCACCATCGGCCACGTTGACCACGGTAAAACTACCCTGACCGCTGCAATCACCACCGTACTGGCTAAAACCTACGGCGGTGCTGCTCGTGCTTTCGACCAGATCGATAACGCTCCGGAAGAAAAAGCTCGTGGTATCACCATCAACACCTCTCACGTTGAATATGACACCCCGACTCGCCACTACGCGCACGTAGACTGCCCGGGCCACGCCGACTATGTTAAAAACATGATCACCGGTGCTGCGCAGATGGACGGCGCGATCCTGGTTGTTGCTGCGACTGACGGCCCGATGCCGCAGACCCGTGAGCACATCCTGCTGGGTCGTCAGGTAGGCGTTCCGTACATCATCGTGTTCCTGAACAAATGCGACATGGTTGATGACGAAGAGCTGCTGGAACTGGTAGAAATGGAAGTTCGTGAACTTCTGTCTCAGTACGATTTCCCGGGCGACGACACGCCGATCGTTCGTGGTTCTGCTCTGAAAGCGCTGGAAGGCGAAGCAGAGTGGGAAGCGAAAATCATCGAACTGGCTGGCTTCCTGGATTCTTACATCCCGGAACCAGAGCGTGCGATTGACAAGCCGTTCCTGCTGCCTATCGAAGACGTATTCTCCATCTCCGGTCGTGGTACCGTTGTTACCGGTCGTGTAGAACGCGGTATCATCAAAGTTGGTGAAGAAGTTGAAATCGTTGGTATCAAAGAGACTGCTAAGTCTACCTGTACCGGCGTTGAAATGTTCCGCAAACTGCTGGACGAAGGCCGTGCTGGTGAGAACGTTGGTGTTCTGCTGCGTGGTATCAAACGTGAAGAAATCGAACGTGGTCAGGTACTGGCTAAGCCGGGCTCTATCAAGCCGCACACCAAGTTCGAATCTGAAGTGTACATTCTGTCCAAAGACGAAGGCGGCCGTCATACTCCGTTCTTCAAAGGCTACCGTCCGCAGTTCTACTTCCGTACTACTGACGTGACGGGTACCATCGAACTGCCGGAAGGCGTAGAGATGGTAATGCCGGGCGACAACATCAAAATGGTTGTTACCCTGATCCACCCGATCGCGATGGACGACGGTCTGCGTTTCGCAATCCGTGAAGGCGGCCGTACCGTTGGCGCGGGCGTTGTTGC
>NZ_JAOWIF010000034.1 GCF_030332225.1 Citrobacter sp. Cu233 | reverse complement strand
CGGTAGTTCAGTTGGTTAGAATACCTGCCTGTCACGCAGGGGGTCGCGGGTTCGAGTCCCGTCCGTTCCGCCACTTATTAGAAAATTAAGCCTGCTACTAAGCAGGCTTAATGATAAGAAAATTTAGGGGCGTAGCTCAGTTGGTAGAGCACCGGTCTCCAAAACCGGGTGTCGCGAGTTCGAGTCTCTCCGCCCCTGCCAGAAATAATCCTTAGCATTTTTGCTAAGGATTTTTTTTACCTGAACATTTTGTTCGAGATCTTCCAGTTCATTGTTTCCCGGCATCCTTGCCAGCGTTTTCATTAATCTTCCAAAATATTTGTTTTCAGCAGATCGCGAATTAGCGCATGTTTGTCGCTATTTTGCAGCCAAACCGCATATAGCGGACGTGAAAGCGTCGTACTGTCGCTAACCGTGTGAAGATCGCTTTTGGTTCTGGCCCAGTTGACGGGAAGCCAACTAAACCCCTTAATTACAGAAAGTTGCTGTCTTGCCAGTTCTGCAGAACTGGTGGTAAGTACCGGCACTTCATCTCCTGCAATCAATCCCGCTTCGTGCTGCTGAAAATCCGGTCCCCATTCCAGACGCAGATAATTCAGTTCATCTTTGGTTTGCGAAGGGGCACTACAATAAAGCGCCAGCGTAAAATATCCCAACAGTTGGCTGCTAAATTCGTCCATTTTTGGGGTTTCTGTCGTAATTAGCAGATCCAACTGTCTTTCATGGAGCTGCTTTACTAACGACTGGCGCTGAGCTATTCGCGCTTCAAACTGCAGGCTGGATTGTGGCTCCTGAGATTGGTATAAACGCCGCAACCAGTCATTGAGCATGCATTCCCAAAGGGATGCACTGGCACCGATCGAAAACTCGTTGTGCCGCGAGGTATTCGCGACTTCCTTACGTGCTGCTTGCCACGTATTCATCAGTGTTTCTGCGTAAGGCAATAATTTTTCACCCGCAGCGGTCAAACGAATATTGTTTCTGTGTCGGGTGAACAGGTTCACACCCAGTTGATTTTCCAGTTGTCTGATCCGAAAACTGACTGCCGACTGGGTCAGGTAGAGCGCTTCAGCTGCCCGACCAAAGTGGCGTGTCCGGCTAACTTCCAGGAAAGTTTTTAACAATTCCGTATCCACAACGCGCTCCATAAAATAATTTGTCGTGATGATTTAAATCTTTTGTTTGACGCTCTGTCAAGCGTAACTAATACTCCGCGCCATAAATAGCTCGGCCAAAGAATTAGGAGCGTGCAGGATGGCGGAAAGCTTTACGACGACTAATCGATATTTCGACAATAAATACTACCCTCGCGGATTCTCCCGTCATGGTGATTTCACCATTAAAGAGGCACAGCTGCTTGAGCGTCATGGCTATGCCTTCAATGAGCTGGATCTGGGCAAACGTGAGCCAGTAACTGAAGAAGAAAAATTGTTTGTTGCGGTATGCCGCGGTGAACGTGAACCGGTTACTGAAGCTGAACGTGTGTGGTCCAAGTACATGACGCGTATTAAGCGTCCGAAACGCTTCCATACTCTGTCTGGCGGGAAACCTCAGGTAGAAGGTGCAGAAGATTACACCGAATCTGATGATTGATAAAAAAGGGCGTAAGCCCTTTTTTTATGCCTGTAATTTCTGCAGGTGAATTAATAATCGGTCTATCGCCCGATAAGCAACGGCCTCCTGTAAGTGCAGGCGGGTGATATGGTCGCACTGTTCGATATCCGCAATGGTACGTGCGACTTTTATCAGGCGTAGCCAGGCGCGGATGGACAATCCAAGGCGAGCTAACGTCTCCTCAAGCCAGTGCGCATCATCTCTACGAAGCATGCAAAATTTATGTATATCCTGACTGTCCAGATACGCATTTAACTTATTTTGCCGCTGGTACTGACGTTCCCGTGCAGCCAGAACGCGTTGTTTTACCGTAGCGCTGTCTTCTCCTTTCACCGCGCACTGGCTGAGTATGCCGGGGGGTGGCAAGGGGATTTCGAGGGAGAGATCAAAGCGATCAAGAAAAGGTCCTGATAGTCGATTGAGATAACGCAGCGTCTGTTCTGAACTGCAGCGGTTATGGTTTCCCTGATAATGGCCCGTTGGGCTAGGATTCATAGCAGCAATCAGTTGAAAACGCGCTGGGTAGGTTATTTTAGCCCGCGTGCGGGACAAATGGATCTGTCCAGACTCAATAGGCTCACGTAGTGCATCCAGCGTGCGTCGCTCAAACTCAGGTAATTCATCCAGAAATAATATACCGTTATGCGCCAGGGAGATCTCTCCCGGTGCGGGAATAGAACCCCCTCCCACCATTGCGGTTAATGAAGCACTGTGATGGGGGGAACGAAAAGGGCGTTGCTTCCACTGTTTTTGTATCGTATCGGAATTGACCAGACTGAGGATAGCTGCACTTTCCAGCGCCTCATCGTTGCTAAGTGGAGGAAGCAGTCCTCGGAGGCGACTGGCCAGCATGGTCTTGCCCGTACCCGGAGGGCCGATAAGTAGGAGGTTGTGACCACCTGCGGCGGTGATCTCCAGCCCCCGTTTGCCCTGTTCCTGACCGATAACATCACTGAGATCCTCTGGCGAAGGTTCAGCGGTAAAGTCTGCAGATTGTGGTTTGTCTAAATCATGCTTTCCTTCCAGGAAGGCGCATACCGCCTGCAGGTGATCGGCAATCAAGCACCCTTCACCGTGTATTAGGCCAACCTCTGCGGCATTCTCTTTAGCGACAATGATTCGCCGGCCTGCACGAATCGCTTCGGTTGCACTTGATATAGCGCCTGGAACGCCGCGTAAAGCGCCTGTAAGCGCTAATTCGCCTACCAGCTCATAAGTATCGAGATTATGGGGTGTAAGCTGCTCAGAGGCGACCAGAAGCGCAACGGCGATAGGTAAATCATATCGCCCCCCTTCTTTGGGGAGGTCAGCCGGAGCCAGGTTGATGGTTATCTTCCTGGCCGGGAATTCATACCCGCTATTAATAATTGCACTGCGTACCCGATCGCGAGCCTCTTTCACTGTCGTTTCAGGTAACCCCACCATGGTTAAACCAGGCAGGCCATTACTAATATGTACCTCGATGGTAATGGTTGGTGCATTCACGCCGAGGGCGGCGCGTGTGTGAACAATCGATAGTGACATAACCCCTCCTGATGGAAATATTATGTCGCAATAGATATCGGCAAGATTCTGCATAATTGATGTTTTTAGATGCTTATTCCTGTGTTTTTGTGTAATCAGGAATTGCTTGAGCCATGTCTGGAATCATGCTCGCAAATGCGTATGAGTGTGCTGAGAGAAGGGATCGCAGGTTGTGCTGATGCGCTGAAACGTGAAATATTTTCATTTTATCTTTTTTGTATAAAAAACAACGCTATTTATCTAAACCGTTAACGGTGTCAGAAAAATGAAAACAAAAATATCTTGTGCTATTGGCAAATTCTATGGTAACTCTTTAGGCATTCCTTCGAACAAGATGCAAGAAAATACAAAAATGACAGCCCTTCTACGAGTGATTAGCCTGGTCGTGATTAGCGTGGTGGTGATTATTATCCCACCGTGCGGGGCTGCACTTGGACGAGGAAAGGCTTAGAAAACAAGCCTTAACGAACTAAGACCCCCGCACCGAAAGGTCCGGGGGTTTTTTTTGACCTTAAAAACATAAACGAGGAGCAGAAAGTGAACGGCAGCATAAAATTCTGTTTCTCAAGATTTACGGCGGGGATGTAACTATGAATGGGGCTCAGTGGGTGGTACATGCGTTGCGTGCACAAGGGGTTAAAACCGTTTTCGGTTATCCTGGCGGCGCAATTATGCCGGTTTACGATGCGTTGTATGACGGCGGCGTAGAACACCTGTTGTGCCGTCATGAGCAGGGCGCGGCGATGGCGGCTATTGGTTATGCCCGTTCTACGGGTAAAACCGGTGTCTGCATCGCCACTTCCGGTCCGGGCGCTACCAACCTGATTACGGGTCTTGCTGATGCGCTGTTAGATTCCGTTCCTGTTGTGGCCATCACAGGCCAGGTTGCTGCACCATTCATCGGAACCGATGCGTTTCAGGAAGTGGACGTGCTTGGTATGTCGCTGTCGTGCACCAAACATAGCTTCCTGGTCCAGTCACTGGAGGAGTTGCCGCGCATTATGGCGGAAGCTTTCAACGTGGCGAATTCCGGCCGTCCGGGGCCTGTTCTGGTTGATATCCCGAAAGATATCCAGTTAGCCAGCGGTACGCTGGAGCCGTATTTCACGACCGTAGAAGACGCGGCCGCATTCCCTCATGCTGACGTTGAGCAGGCGCGTAACATGCTGGCGCAGGCGCAAAAACCAATCCTGTACGTAGGGGGGGGCGTTGGTATGGCGCAGGCAGTTCCTGCCCTGCGTGAATTTATCGCACTGACCCAATTACCGGTCGCTTGTACGCTGAAAGGTCTGGGCGCAGTTGACGCTGATTATCCGTATTACCTGGGAATGCTGGGGATGCACGGAACCAAGGCCGCGAATTTTGCGGTGCAGGAATGCGACTTACTGATCGCTGTAGGGGCTCGTTTTGATGACCGGGTGACTGGCAAGCTGAACACCTTCGCTCCGAACGCCAGCGTGATCCACATGGATATCGATCCGGCTGAGATGAACAAACTGCGTCAGGCGCACGTAGCGTTACAGGGCGATTTAAATACGCTGCTACCGGCATTGCAACAACCGCTGAACGTTGACGCCTGGCGTCAGCACAGTGCAGAACTGCGCGCAGAGCATACCTGGCGTTACGATCATCCAGGTGAGGCCATCTATGCGCCGTTGCTGTTAAAACAGCTGTCGGACCGTAAACCTGCGGATAGCGTTGTTACAACGGATGTTGGCCAGCATCAGATGTGGTCAGCACAGCATATGACTTACACCCGCCCTGAAAATTTCATCACCTCCAGCGGCCTGGGAACGATGGGCTTTGGTTTACCTGCCGCTGTTGGCGCACAGGTGGCTCGCCCGAATGATACGGTAATCTGTATCTCCGGTGACGGTTCCTTCATGATGAATGTACAGGAGCTGGGCACCGTAAAACGCAAGCAATTGCCGTTGAAGATCGTCTTACTCGACAACCAACGGTTAGGCATGGTTCGACAATGGCAGCAGCTGTTTTTCCAGGAACGTTATAGCGAAACCACGCTCACCGATAACCCCGACTTCCTCATGTTGGCCAGTGCCTTCGGCATTCCAGGTCAACACATCACCCGTAAAGACCAGGTTGAAGCGGCTCTCGACACTATGCTGAACAGTGAGGGGCCATACCTGCTTCACGTCTCAATCGACGAACTTGAGAATGTCTGGCCTCTGGTACCACCAGGTGCCAGCAACTCAGAAATGCTGGAGAAATTATCATGATGCAACATCAGGTCGCCGTTGAGGCTCGTTTCAATCCGGAAACGTTAGAACGTGTTTTACGCGTGGTACGCCATCGCGGTTTTCAGGTGTGCTCCATGAATATGGAAGCCGCCAGCGATGCGCAGAATATAAATATCGAATTGACCGTTGCCAGCCCCCGGTCGGTCGACTTACTGTTTAGTCAGTTAAGTAAACTGGTAGATGTTGCACACGTTGCTATCTGCCAGAGCACAACCACATCACAACAAATCCGCGCCTGAGCGCAAAAGGAAGAAAAATGACGACGAAAAAAGCTGATTACATTTGGTCTAATGGCGAGATGATTCGTTGGGAAGACGCGAAGGTTCACGTGATGTCCCACGCACTGCATTACGGTACTTCGGTATTTGAAGGCATCCGTTGCTACGACTCTCACAAAGGGCCAGTGGTGTTCCGTCATCGCGAGCACATGCAGCGCCTGCGTGATTCAGCCAAGATCTATCGTTTTCCGGTCTCTCAGAGCGTTGATGAACTGATGGAAGCGTGCCGTGCGGTGATCCGCAAAAACAATCTGACCAGCGCCTATATCCGTCCGCTGGTTTTTGTTGGCGATGTAGGTATGGGCGTTAACCCGCCAGCGGGATACACCACTGATGTGATTATTGCTGCGTTCCCATGGGGGGCTTACCTTGGTGCAGATGCTCTGGATCAGGGGATTGATGCCATGGTTTCTTCCTGGAACCGTGTGGCTCCAAACACTATCCCTACTGCGGCTAAAGCGGGTGGTAACTATTTGTCTTCGTTACTGGTGGGTAGCGAAGCGCGTCGTCATGGTTATCAGGAAGGTATTGCGCTGGACGTGAATGGCTACATCTCCGAAGGTGCCGGTGAAAACCTGTTTGAAGTTAAAGACGGAATTCTGTTTACCCCGCCATTTACCTCTTCCGCACTGCCAGGTATCACCCGTGACGCGATCATTAAGCTGGCGAAAGATCTCGATATCGAAGTGCGTGAGCAGGTACTTTCCCGTGAATCGCTGTACCTGGCTGACGAAGTGTTCATGTCCGGCACCGCGGCGGAAATCACACCAGTACGCAGCGTCGATGGTATCCAGGTGGGCGAAGGCCGTTGCGGTCCTGTCACCAAACGCATCCAGCAGGCCTTCTTTGGCCTCTTCACCGGTGAAACGGAAGATAAATACGGCTGGTTGGATTCAGTAAACCAATAACAAAATTAATATTTCCCCAAAATAATTTACGTTGCAGGAAGACGGCAACGCAGCGAATCCTCTGGAGCTTACTTTAGTAAGTGACTGGGGTGAGCGAGGCAGCCAACGCACCTGCGGCGTGAAGTATGCAGGGGAAAGACAGACGGGAGTTAATCAAGCATGCCTAAGTATCGTTCTGCCACCACCACCCATGGCCGTAATATGGCGGGTGCCCGCGCATTGTGGCGCGCCACCGGGATGACCGATGACGACTTCGGTAAACCGATTATCGCTGTGGTGAACTCCTTTACCCAGTTCGTGCCGGGGCACGTGCATCTGCGCGATCTCGGTAAGCTGGTTGCCGAACAAATTGAAGCTTCAGGCGGCGTGGCAAAAGAGTTCAACACCATTGCTGTGGATGACGGAATTGCCATGGGCCACGGGGGCATGCTGTATTCACTGCCGTCGCGCGAGCTGATTGCCGATTCAGTCGAGTATATGGTTAATGCCCACTGTGCCGATGCGATGGTCTGCATCTCTAACTGCGACAAAATCACCCCCGGGATGTTAATGGCCTCACTGCGTCTGAACATTCCGGTGATCTTTGTTTCCGGTGGTCCGATGGAAGCCGGAAAAACCAAGCTCTCTGACCAAATCATCAAGCTCGATCTGGTTGATGCAATGATTCAGGGCGCGGACCCGAAAGTCTCTGACTCACAAAGCGAACAGGTTGAGCGTTCCGCCTGTCCGACTTGCGGCTCCTGCTCGGGGATGTTCACCGCGAACTCGATGAACTGTCTGACCGAAGCGCTGGGTCTGTCGCAGCCTGGTAATGGTTCGTTGCTGGCTACTCACGCTGACCGTAAGCAACTGTTTCTCAATGCCGGTTCGCGTATCGTTGAGCTGACCAAACGCTATTATGAGCAGGATGACGCTTCCGCTCTGCCGCGCAACATTGCCAGCAAGGCGGCGTTTGAAAATGCCATGACCCTGGATATCGCGATGGGCGGCTCCACCAACACCGTTCTGCACCTGCTGGCGGCAGCGCAGGAAGCGGAAATCGACTTCACTATGAGTGACATCGACAAGCTGTCTCGCAAAGTCCCGCAACTGTGTAAAGTGGCACCGAGTACACAGAAATACCATATGGAAGACGTGCACCGTGCGGGCGGCGTACTGGGCATTTTAGGCGAACTGGATCGCGCCGGGCTGCTGAACAGTGACGTGAAAAACGTGCTGGGTCTGACGCTGCCGCAAACGCTCGATCGGTATGACGTGATGCTGACCAAAGATGACGCGGTGAAAAAGATGTTCCGCGCAGGCCCGGCGGGTATCCGTACCACCCAGGCATTCTCGCAGGATTGCCGTTGGGATACGCTGGATGACGATCGCGCTGAAGGTTGTATCCGCTCGCTGGAACACGCCTACAGCAAAGATGGCGGCCTGGCTGTGTTGTACGGTAACTTCGCGGAAAACGGCTGCATCGTGAAAACCGCAGGTGTGGATGACAGCATCCTGAAATTCACCGGCCCGGCAAAAGTGTATGAAAGCCAGGACGATGCGGTTGAGGCTATTCTTGGCGGCAAAGTGGTTGCCGGCGACGTGGTTGTTATTCGCTACGAAGGGCCGAAAGGCGGACCAGGGATGCAGGAAATGCTTTACCCAACCACCTTCCTGAAATCGATGGGTCTCGGCAAGGCCTGTGCGCTGATAACAGATGGTCGTTTCTCTGGCGGTACTTCGGGACTCTCTATCGGTCACGTTTCACCGGAAGCGGCCAGCGGCGGTAATATCGCGATTATCGAAGATGGTGACATGATTGCGATTGATATCCCGAATCGTGGTATTCAACTGCAGTTGAGCGATGCGGAAATCGCTGCGCGTCGTGAAGCGCAGGAGGCTCGCGGTGACAAAGCCTGGACACCAAAAGATCGTCAGCGTCAGGTCTCCTTTGCCTTGCGAGCCTATGCCAGCCTGGCAACCAGCGCCGACAAAGGTGCGGTGCGCGATAAGTCGAAACTGGGGGGTTAATGATGGCAGACTCACAACCCCTGTCCGGCGCGCCGGAAGGTGCCGAATATTTAAGAGCGGTGCTGCGTGCACCGGTCTACGAAGCGGCGCAGGTCACGCCGCTACAAAAAATGGAAAAACTGTCGTCGCGTCTTGATAACGTGATTCTGGTGAAGCGAGAAGATCGCCAGCCGGTACACAGCTTCAAGCTGCGCGGCGCATACGCCATGATGGCAGGCCTGACGGAAGAACAGAAAGCGCATGGCGTGATCACCGCGTCAGCAGGAAACCATGCCCAGGGCGTCGCGTTCTCCTCCGCGCGGTTAGGCGTGAAGGCGCTGATCGTCATGCCAACCGCTACTGCCGACATCAAAGTTGATGCGGTACGCGGCTTTGGCGGCGAAGTGCTGCTTCACGGCGCGAACTTTGATGAAGCCAAAGCGAAAGCGATTGAACTGTCGCAGCAGCAAGGCTTTACCTGGGTCCCGCCGTTCGATCACCCGATGGTGATCGCCGGACAAGGTACGCTGGCGCTGGAGTTACTGCAGCAGGATGCCCATCTTGATCGCGTTTTTGTCCCTGTCGGCGGCGGTGGTCTGGCTGCCGGTGTCGCAGTGCTGATCAAACAGCTAATGCCACAAATCAAAGTCATTGCCGTTGAAGCTGAAGATTCAGCTTGCCTGAAAGCGGCGCTGGATGCGGGTCATCCGGTGGATCTCCCGCGCGTCGGTCTTTTTGCCGAAGGCGTAGCGGTCAAACGCATTGGTGATGAAACCTTCCGTCTGTGCCAGGAGTATCTCGATGACATTATCACCGTCGATAGCGATGCTATTTGCGCGGCGATGAAAGACCTGTTTGAAGATGTGCGAGCCGTGGCTGAGCCATCGGGCGCGCTGGCGCTGGCGGGAATGAAAAAATACATCGCCCAGCACAATATTCGCGGTGAACGACTGGCGCATGTGCTTTCTGGTGCCAACGTTAATTTCCACGGCCTGCGCTACGTTTCTGAACGCTGCGAGTTGGGGGAGCAACGTGAAGCTTTGCTGGCAGTGACCATCCCGGAAGAGAAGGGCAGCTTCCTGAAATTCTGCCAATTGCTGGGGGGGCGTTCGGTTACCGAGTTTAACTACCGTTTTGCTGATGCCAAAGACGCTTGTATTTTTGTCGGCGTGCGCTTAAGCCGTGGTCTTGAAGAGCGCAAAGAAATTTTGCAGATGCTCAACGATGGCGGCTACAGCGTGGTTGATCTCTCCGACGACGAAATGGCGAAGCTACACGTGCGTTATATGGTCGGCGGGCGTCCGTCGCATCCGTTGCAGGAACGCCTCTACAGCTTCGAATTCCCGGAATCACCGGGCGCGCTGCTGCGCTTCCTCAACACGCTGGGTACACACTGGAATATCTCTTTGTTCCACTATCGCAGTCATGGCACCGATTACGGGCGCGTACTGGCGGCGTTCGAACTCGGCGATCATGAACCGGATTTCGAAACCCGGTTGAACGAGTTGGGCTACGATTGCCACGACGAAACCAATAACCCGGCGTTCAGGTTCTTTCTGGCGGGTTAATGGTTCGGCAATATCTTCCAGAACGCCTCAATAAGCGGCTCATGCAGCCGCTTTTTTTGTGCACATACGCCCAGCTCGAATGGTGTTTTTTCGTCGCTACGTTCCAGTATCATCACGCGGTTACGTACCGGCTCCGGGCTGTTTTCCAGCACCACTTCTGGCAACAATGCTACACCGCAGCCCAGTGCGACCATGGATACCATTGCCTCGTGACCGCCCACCGTGGCGTAAATTGACGGATTGCTGATTTTATTGCGCCGGAACCATAGCTCAATACGGCGGCGAACCGGCCCCTGGTCAGCCATGATAAAGGGGACTGTGGACCAGTCAGGTTCCTCTACGGAAATCTGATTGCGTACCGGGCAAGGCAGTGCCGGCGCTATCAATACCACAGCCAGGTTCTCCAGCATGGAAAAGGCCACCGCGCCAGGCAGCGTTTCCGGCTTCCCGGCAATCGCCAGGTCAGCCTCGCCAGTGACCACTTTATCCATCGCATCGGCGGCATCGCCGGTAGTGAGTTTGATTTCCACCGACGGGTGCTCGGCGCGGAAGCGATCAAGGATCGGGGGTAAATGGCTGTAGGCGGCAGTCACCGAGCAGAAGATATGCAGTTCACCGGACAACGACGGCCCTTGCTGATCGATGGTGTGGCGCAACTGCTGATACTGCAGCAGCGTCTGTTGGGCAAAAACGCGTAGCTCTTCGCCCGCTTCGGTGAGCGTGACCGTGCGGTTATCACGGACAAATAGCGCCTGGCCAAGATCCTCTTCCAGGCGTTGAATCTGCCGGGAAAGCGTAGAAGGACTGACGTGCATGGCCCGTGCACTTCGGCCAAAGTGGCGACTTTCCGCCAGATGCAGGAAGGTTTTTAGATCGCGTAAATCCACAGACGAGCCTCCGGGTTTCTACGTTGCATAAATTGCAATGTGATGTTGTGAATATATCAATTTCCGCAATAAATTTCCTGTTGTAATGTGAGTTCATTCTCGCAAAAGCGAACCGAACAATATACTCGTCGTCTTTCAAGTTGCAGATGCGTTGGCTGCGTCAGCTCACCCCAGTCACTTACTTGAGTAAGCTGCTGGGGATTCGCTGCCTTGCCGCCTTCCTGCGACTCGAAATCCATAGAGTAACGACACACAACATTACGGAGTACACCATCATGGCTAACTACTTTAATACACTGAATCTGCGCCAGCAGCTGGCACAGCTGGGCAAATGCCGTTTCATGGGCCGCGAAGAATTCGCCGACGGTGCAAGCTACCTTCAGGGTAAAAAAGTGGTTATCGTCGGCTGTGGCGCGCAGGGTCTGAACCAGGGCCTGAACATGCGTGACTCCGGTCTGGATATCTCCTACGCACTGCGTAAAGAAGCGATCGCTGAGAAGCGTGCGTCCTGGCGCAAAGCGACCGAAAACGGCTTCAAAGTGGGTACCTACGAAGAGCTGATCCCACAGGCGGATCTGGTGGTTAACCTGACCCCAGACAAGCAGCACTCTGACGTTGTGCGTTCCGTACAGCCGCTGATGAAAGACGGCGCGGCGCTGGGCTACTCTCACGGCTTCAACATCGTCGAAGTGGGCGAGCAGATTCGTAAAGACATCACCGTCGTGATGGTGGCGCCGAAGTGCCCGGGTACCGAAGTGCGTGAAGAGTACAAACGTGGTTTCGGCGTACCAACACTGATCGCGGTTCACCCGGAGAACGATCCGAAAGGCGAGGGTATGGCCATCGCTAAAGCCTGGGCTGCGGCGACCGGTGGTCACCGTGCGGGCGTTCTGGAATCGTCCTTTGTTGCAGAAGTGAAATCTGATCTGATGGGCGAGCAGACTATCCTGTGCGGTATGCTGCAGGCGGGCTCTCTGCTGTGCTTCGACAAGCTGGTGGAAGAAGGTACCGACCCGGCTTATGCAGAAAAACTGATTCAGTTCGGTTGGGAAACCATCACCGAAGCGCTGAAACAGGGTGGGATCACTCTGATGATGGACAGACTGTCTAACCCGGCAAAACTGCGTGCTTATGCGCTGTCTGAACAGCTGAAAGCGATCATGGCGCCGCTGTTCCAGAAACATATGGATGACATCATCTCCGGCGAATTCTCCTCCGGCATGATGGCCGACTGGGCCAACGACGATAAGAAACTGCTGACCTGGCGTGAAGAGACCGGTAAAACCGCGTTTGAAACCGCACCGCAGTTTGAAGGCAAAATCGGCGAGCAGGAGTACTTCGATAAAGGCGTTCTGATGATTGCGATGGTGAAAGCGGGCGTTGAGCTGGCGTTCGAAACCATGGTTGATTCCGGCATCATCGAAGAGTCTGCTTACTACGAATCACTGCACGAGCTGCCGCTGATTGCGAACACCATCGCTCGTAAGCGTCTGTACGAAATGAACGTGGTTATCTCCGATACCGCCGAGTACGGTAACTACCTGTTCTCTTACGCTTGTGTGCCGCTGCTGAAATCGTTCATGACTGAAATTCAGCCGGGCGATCTGGGTAAAGCGATTGCCGAAGGCGCGGTTGATAACGCGCAGCTGCGTGATGTGAATGAAGCGATTCGTGGTCATGCGATTGAGAAAGTCGGCCAGAAACTGCGCGGCTATATGACAGACATGAAACGTATTGCGGTTGCTGGCTAAGCTGCTACATGCGGTGCCGGATGGCGGCGTAAGCGCCTTATCCGGCCTACAAAAATAAGCCCGGTGTTCAAACGCACCGGGCTTTTTGTTAGTTACGGTACAGCACTTTGATGATGTGGTAGCCGAACTGAGTGTGCAGCGGGCCAGTTGGCTCCAGCACCGGGCAAGAGAAGACCACTTTGTCGAATGCAGGAACCATCTGACCCTGACGGAATTCACCTAAGTCACCGCCACGTTTGCCTGATGGGCAGATTGAGTGTTTCTTCGCCAGCTTGCCAAAGTCGGCACCGTTTTTAATTTGTTCCAGAAGATCCAAAGCCAGTTTCTCTTCTTTAACAAGGATATGCACTGCTGCTGCTGTTTTTGCCATGATCGTGCCTTGAGTGGGGTGGTTGAGGCTGGCTATACTACCATGCTCTAAATTTCCCCTCCTGACTTTCATTGAGTGATCTTTATGCGTTTGAATCCCGGACAACAACAAGCCGTCGAATTCGTCACCGGACCTTGCCTGGTGCTGGCGGGGGCGGGTTCCGGTAAGACGCGCGTTATCACCAATAAAATTGCGCACCTGATTCGCGTTTGTGGCTATCAGGCGCGGCATATCGCGGCGGTAACTTTTACCAATAAGGCCGCGCGTGAAATGAAAGAGCGTGTAGCGCAGACGCTCGGTCGTAAAGAGGCACGTGGATTGATGATCTCCACCTTCCACACTCTGGGGCTGGATATCATCAAGCGTGAATTTGCGGCGTTGGGGATGAAGTCGAACTTCTCGCTGTTTGACGATACCGATCAGGTCGCCCTGCTTAAGGAACTGACTGAAGGGTTAATTGAGGACGATAAACTAATCCTCCAACAGCTGATCTCAACGATCTCCAACTGGAAAAACGATCTGATGACCCCGGTACAGGCAGCGGCCAGTGCTAAAGGCGAACGCGATCGTATTTTCGCGCACTGCTATGGTCTGTACGACGCGCATATGAAGGCGTGTAACGTTCTCGACTTTGACGATCTGATCTTGCTCCCGACGCTTCTGCTTCAACGTAATGAAGAGGTACGTGAGCGCTGGCAAAACAAGATTCGCTACTTGCTGGTGGATGAATATCAGGATACCAACACCAGCCAGTACGAACTGGTGAAGCTGTTGGTGGGTAGCCGCGCGCGTTTTACCGTGGTGGGCGATGACGATCAGTCGATCTATTCCTGGCGCGGTGCGCGTCCGCAAAACCTGGTGCTGCTGAGCAAAGATTTTCCGGCATTACAGGTGGTTAAGCTGGAGCAGAACTACCGTTCTTCCGGACGTATCCTGAAGGCGGCGAACATTCTCATTGCTAACAATCCGCACGTATTTGAAAAGCGGTTGTTCTCTGAGCTGGGCTACGGACCTGAGTTGAAAGTGCTGAGTGCCAACAACGAAGAGCATGAAGCGGAACGCGTGACCGGGGAGTTGATTGCTCATCACTTTGTGAATAAGACGCAGTATAAGGACTATGCGATCCTGTATCGTGGCAACCACCAGTCACGGGTGTTCGAAAAATTCCTGATGCAGAATCGTATCCCGTACAAAATTTCCGGGGGGACATCGTTTTTCTCGCGTCCGGAAATCAAAGATCTGCTCGCCTACCTGCGCGTGCTGAGCAACCCGGATGACGACAGCGCGTTTCTGCGTATTGTTAATACACCGAAGCGTGAGATCGGCCCGGCGACACTGCAAAAGTTGGGTGAGTGGGCCATAACGCGTAATAAAAGCCTGTTTACCGCCAGTTTTGATATGGGGCTTAGCCAGACGCTGACCGGCCGCGGTTATGATTCTCTAACCCGCTTTACGCACTGGTTGGGGGAAATCCAGCGCCTCGCGGAGCGTGAACCGATTGCCGCTGTGCGTGACCTGATCCATGGCATTGATTACGAATCCTGGCTGTATGAGACTTCGCCCAGCCCAAAAGCGGCGGAAATGCGTATGAAGAACGTCAACACGCTGTTCAGTTGGATGACGGAGATGCTGGAAGGCAGCGATCTGGAAGAGCCGATGACCCTGACTCAGGTTGTTACCCGTTTTACCCTGCGCGACATGATGGAGCGTGGAGAAAACGAAGAAGAGTTGGATCAGGTGCAGCTGATGACGCTACATGCTTCAAAAGGGCTGGAGTTTCCCTATGTGTTTATGGTGGGAATGGAAGAGGGCTTTTTACCCCATCAGAGCAGCATTGATGAAGACAACATTGATGAAGAGCGTCGTCTGGCCTACGTCGGCATTACCCGTGCACAGAAAGAGCTTATCTTCACGTTGTGCAAAGAGCGCCGTCAGTACGGGGAACTGGTGCGCCCGGAGCCGAGCCGCTTCCTGCTGGAACTGCCACAGGATGACGTAATCTGGGAACAGGAGCGTAAAGTGGTGAGTGCTGAGGAGCGGATGCAAAAGGGGCAAGCCAGCATCGCGAATATTCGGGCTATGATGGCCAAAGCAAAAGCGAAGTAAGTTTGAGTTGGCCGGATGCGTGAAATGTCATCCGGCAATCAAATGCTAATGAACGTCCAGTGGCCAGTGAACATAGCTTTGCCACTGGCTTTCTTGATCGATGAGCTCTTTACCCAGTGGGTGATGCGCCAGCCATCCAGCAGGTAGCGTTACCGTAAGGTGTTCATCTCTTGCATCCAAATGAACTTCCGGCACTAAATCGTCACGGCGACGGCTCGCGAAGATGATCGCAAGTCGTAACAAGCGACAAAGATGCTCAGCGATACGCGGGGGTACGGCGTTTTGCTGGTGGAGCGAAGAGAGATCGACTGGGTTGGTCTGATTTAATAACAGCGTGGCTAACAGTTTTTTTTGCGCGGGGGTAAATCCCGGGAGATCGAGATTGCGTACCAGCCAGGCGGCATGCAGCGGTGCCTGCTTGTACTCCACACTCAAGCCTATTTCGTGCAACTGACAGGCACTTTGTAGCAGTTCGCGGCTTATCGCGTCAAGATGCCACTTTTTTTCTACCTGATCGAGGAGTTTAGTTGCTAGATTGGCAACCCGATGGGCTTGCTCGGTATCGACCATAAATCGACGCTGAATATTACGCAACGTGCGGCTACGAATATCTTGATCTACCGGCAAGTGCAGCATGCCATAGACCAGACCTTCGCGTAATGCGCCGCCAGCGAGGGTCATGCACTGAATGTTCAGTTCGGTGAAAATAGCGATCAGAATGGCCAGTCCGCTGGGGAACACCAATGCTCGTTCCAGCGTTAGGCCCTCTATTTCCAGCTCTTCCAGGCGTCCACAATGAATGGCGCGCTGTTTTAACTGCTGGAGTTTTGCCAGTGTAATACGCTCATCCATTCCCTGCGCCATCATGATTTCCTGTAGCGCCTGTACGGTCCCAGAGGCACCAACACAGACTTTCCAGCCATGAAAGCGCAGTTTATCTGCTACCGGGCGTAGAACCTCACGCGCCGCCTTCTCTGCTTCGTCAAAATTTTCCTGTGCCAGATTACGATCGGTGAAGTACCGTTCGAGCCAGGTAACGCAGCCCATTGACAGGCTAAACAAGGAGGTGGTTTGTGCGCCGGAACCGGTGACCAGTTCAGTACTGGCGCCGCCAATATCAACGACCAGGCGCTGATCGGCTCCGCCGGTAGTATGGGCGACACCCTGATAAATCAGTCGGGCTTCTTCTTCACCGCTAATCACCTGAACAGGACAGCCGAGGATCTCTTGTGCTTTAGCGATAAACGCGTTGGCGTTTACGGCAATACGTAATGTCGCGGTGGCGACTACGCGGATTTGCGGTTGTGGGATATCCTGCAGACGTTCTGCAAACAGGCGCAGACATTGCCAGCCGCGTTCCATGGCTTCAGTGGAGAGTACGTTGTCGTTGTTCAGGCCGGCAGCCAGACGCACCTTGCGTTTGATACGCGTGAGCGTCTGGATGCTTCCCGCCACCTCGCGTACAACCAGCATATGAAAACTATTAGAGCCGAGATCAATTGCTGCATACAGCGAAGTCGAATTCATACACTTCATCCTTCAACCTGTATCTGTGTTGGCTGCGTTCTCTCACCCGAATCACTTACTAAAGTCAGCTCATCGGGATTCGTTTTCTTGCCGCCTTGATACAGGCTGAATGATTTTGTGTATGGCATAACTTTTCTTAACCTGAACGACGACGATTACGTGGGGCACCGCCGGTACGACGCGGGCCATTGCCTGGGCGTGGGCGTGTCAGGCGCAGCGGCTTCGGCAGGTCAGTCATCAGCGCGTCCGGGTTGTACTTGCTGACCGGAATCGAGTGACCAATGTAGGTCTCGATTGCGGGTAAATTCAGCGCGTACTCTTCACAAGCCAGGCTAATAGAATGACCACTTGCGCCTGCACGGCCTGTACGACCAATACGGTGGACGTAATCTTCACAGTCATCCGGCAGGTCATAGTTAAACACGTGCGTTACGGCTGGGATGTGCAGGCCGCGCGCCGCGACATCGGTCGCCACGAGAATATCGAGATCGCCACGGGTGAACTCATCAAGGATACGCAGGCGTTTTTTCTGCGCCACGTCACCGGTAAGCAGGCCTACGCGATGTCCGTCAGCAGCAAGACTGCCCCAGATCTCTTCACAGCGATGTTTGGTGTTAGCAAAAACAATGGCGCGATCTGGCCACTCTTCTTCAATCAGCGTTTGCAGCAAACGCATTTTCTCTTCGTTTGAAGGATAGAAGAGTTCTTCTTTAATGCGGTGGCCCGTCTTCTGTTCCGGTTCAACTTCAACGTACTCGGCGTTGTTCATCTGTTCAAACGCCAGTTCACGAACGCGGTAAGAGAGGGTTGCGGAAAACAGCATGTTCAGGCGTTGAGTGGTTGGCGGCATACGGCGGAACAGCCAACGAATATCTTTAATAAAGCCAAGATCATACATACGATCGGCTTCATCCAGTACCACGACCTGAATCGCGCCCAGGTTGATATGGTTTTGCTTTGCGTAGTCAATGAGACGACCGGTAGTGCCGATAAGAATATCGACGCCGCTTTCCAGCACTTTCAGCTGTTTGTCATAGCCATCACCGCCATAAGCCAGGCCTAATTTCAGACCGGTGGTCTGTGCCAGCGGCTCAGCGTCGGCGTGGATCTGCACGGCTAACTCACGCGTTGGCGCCATAATTAACGCACGCGGTTGGTTCACCTTGCGATCGGCAATCGCGGGATGAGAGAGAAGATAATGAAACGTTGACGTCAGGAACGCCATCGTTTTTCCGGTACCGGTTTGCGCCTGCCCTGCAACATCACGGCCTGCCAGCGTTAGCGGCAGCGCGAGGGCCTGAATGGGCGTGCAGTTATGAAACCCTTTATTTTCAAGGGCTTCTATCACCTTTGGGTGCAGGGCGAAGTCGGAAAACTTCTGTTCTGTTAAATGTGTTTTGCTCATAGTGTGGTAGAATATCAGCTTACTATTGCTTTACGAAAGCGTATCCGGTGAAATAAAGTCAACCTTTAGTTGGTTAATACTGTACACAATTCATTCATGATGCGTCGAGATGGCAAGTGAATGGGTCCACAGAAGCGTACTGAGTACGTGACCAGGACACAGCGCACAGCCAACAAAAAGGCGGCTTGAAGGATGATGTGTAAACACCAACACACCAGGCTTATTCCTGTGGAGTTATTATGAGCGATAAAATTATTCACCTGACTGACGACAGTTTTGACACGGATGTACTCAAAGCGGACGGAGCGATCCTCGTTGATTTCTGGGCAGAGTGGTGCGGTCCGTGCAAAATGATCGCTCCGATTCTGGATGAAATCGCTGACGAATATCAGGGCAAATTGACGGTTGCTAAACTGAACATTGACCAAAACCCAGGCACCGCGCCGAAGTATGGTATTCGTGGCATCCCGACCCTTCTGCTGTTTAAAAACGGTGAAGTTGCGGCGACTAAAGTTGGCGCACTGTCCAAAGGTCAGTTGAAAGAGTTCCTCGACGCTAACTTAGCGTAAGGAAGTATCATGATCGGGCGGCCATACTTCGAAATGATTCGGATGACTGGACGCCCGACTTGAGTCGTGCTAAGTTAGTGTTGACTTCGTATTAAACATACCTTATTAAGTTTGAATCTAGCTTTATCCAATACTTCCCGTTGTTTCTCGTGCGAGAAGTAGACAGATTCAGGGCCTTGTCACTCAATCCGTCTTGTCGTTTCAGTTCTGCGTACTTTCCTGTGACCAGACAGCGAACAGACATGAGTCGATGGCCGTAAACAGGCATGGATGACCCTGCCATACCATTCACAACATTAAGTTCGAGATTTACCCCAAGTTTAAGAACTCACACCATTATGAATCTTACCGAATTAAAGAATACGCCGGTTTCTGAGCTGATCACTCTCGGCGAAAATATGGGCCTTGAAAACCTGGCTCGTATGCGCAAGCAGGACATTATTTTTGCCATCCTGAAGCAGCACGCAAAGAGTGGCGAAGATATCTTTGGTGACGGTGTGCTGGAGATATTGCAGGATGGATTTGGTTTCCTCCGCTCTGCAGACAGCTCCTACCTCGCCGGTCCTGATGACATCTACGTTTCCCCAAGCCAAATCCGCCGTTTCAACCTCCGCACTGGTGATACCATTTCTGGTAAGATTCGCCCGCCGAAAGAAGGTGAACGCTATTTTGCGCTGTTGAAAGTTAACGAAGTTAACTACGACAAACCGGAAAACGCCCGTAACAAAATCCTCTTCGAAAACTTAACGCCGCTGCACGCAAACTCCCGTCTGCGTATGGAACGTGGTAATGGTTCTACCGAGGACTTAACGGCGCGCGTACTGGATCTGGCATCGCCGATTGGTCGTGGTCAACGTGGTCTGATTGTAGCACCGCCGAAAGCGGGTAAAACCATGCTGCTGCAGAACATTGCGCAGAGCATTGCCTACAACCACCCGGACTGTGTGCTGATGGTTCTGCTGATTGACGAACGTCCGGAAGAAGTGACCGAGATGCAGCGTCTGGTTAAAGGTGAAGTTGTGGCTTCTACCTTTGACGAACCCGCATCTCGCCACGTTCAGGTTGCGGAAATGGTCATCGAGAAGGCGAAACGTCTGGTTGAACATAAGAAAGACGTTATCATCCTGCTCGACTCCATCACGCGTCTGGCGCGTGCTTACAACACCGTGGTTCCGGCTTCCGGTAAAGTACTGACCGGTGGTGTGGACGCTAACGCCCTGCATCGTCCGAAGCGTTTCTTCGGCGCGGCGCGTAACGTGGAAGAGGGCGGTAGCCTGACCATCATCGCGACTGCGCTTATCGATACCGGCTCTAAAATGGATGAAGTTATCTACGAAGAGTTTAAAGGTACCGGCAACATGGAACTGCATCTCTCTCGTAAGATTGCTGAAAAACGCGTCTTCCCGGCTATCGACTACAATCGTTCCGGTACCCGTAAAGAAGAGCTGCTTACCACCCAGGAAGAGCTGCAGAAAATGTGGATCCTGCGCAAAATCATCCATCCGATGGGTGAAATTGATGCGATGGAGTTCCTCATTAATAAGCTGGCGATGACTAAGACCAATGATGACTTCTTCGATATGATGAAGCGCTCATAATTCAGACATCATCCGAAAACGCCACGTTTTTACGTGGCGTTTTGCTTTTATAGCTGTAATCTTAACGACACAATAACAATAATACGGTATGACATACCGCCAGGTTGAAAAAGATTCGTAATTTGTATCTTGTGGTTGATAATTATACAGAACCATCGGATATGGAGACGGGTTTCCCTTCTGAATAAAGGTCTTCGTGGTTATACTTCTG
Organism: Citrobacter sp. Cu233; assembly: GCF_030332225.1. Lineage (GTDB taxonomy): Bacteria > Pseudomonadota > Gammaproteobacteria > Enterobacterales > Enterobacteriaceae > Citrobacter. The sequence continues at coordinate 64,686 of NZ_JAOWIF010000034.1, read as the reverse complement.
CTATTAATTTTCTCTGAGAGCATGCATTGTGAATTTACTGACAGTAAGCACTGATCTCATCAGTATTTTTTTATTCACAACACTGTTTCTTTTCTTTGCGCGTAAGGTCGCAAAAAAGATTGGTTTAGTGGATAAACCCAACTTTCGCAAACGGCATCAAGGATTGATCCCGTTGGTTGGGGGGATTTCGGCTTACGCTGGTATTTGCTTTACGTTTGTGATTGCTGATTATTACATCCCGCATGCGTCTCTCTATCTGGCCTGTGCCGGCGTGCTGGTTTTGGTTGGTGCGCTGGACGATCGTTTTGATATCAGTGTAAAAATTCGCGCAACTATCCAGGCCGCGATCGGCATCATCATGATGTCGGTTGGCAAACTCTATCTTCTTAGCCTTGGGTATATTTTTGGCCCCTGGGAGATGATTCTTGGTCCGTTTGGCTATTTACTGACGCTGTTTGCCGTCTGGGCGGCAATTAATGCTTTCAATATGGTGGACGGCATTGACGGCCTGCTAGGTGGGCTGTCCAGCGTTTCATTCGCGGCGATGGGGTTTATCCTGTGGTTCGATGGGCAGACGAGTCTTGCCGTATGGTGTTTTGCGATGATCGCCGCCATTCTGCCTTATATTCTGCTGAACCTGGGCGTTCTTGGGCGTCGTTATAAAGTCTTCATGGGGGATGCCGGTAGTACGCTGATTGGTTTTACCATCATCTGGATCCTGCTGGAAACCACGCAGGGCAAAACACATCCTATAAGCCCGGTTACCGCACTGTGGATTATCGCCATCCCGTTAATGGATATGGTGGCAATCATGTACCGGCGTTTGCGTAAGGGCATGAGCCCGTTCTCAGCCGATCGCCAGCACATTCATCATTTGGTGATGCGGGCAGGGTTTACTTCCCGCCAGGCATTTGTTCTGATTACGCTGGCTGCGGCCGTGCTGGCATCGATCGGTGTGCTGGCTGAATATTTCCGTTTAGTTCCGGAATGGGCCATGCTGGTGCTGTTTTTAATGGCATTTGGCCTCTATGGATACTGTATCAAGCGTGCCTGGAAAGTGGCGAGATTTATCAAGCGAGTGAAGCGCAGACTGCGAAGAATTCGTGAAGGCAAACCAAACTTAACCAAGTGAATTGAGGATGCGATGACACAACCATTACCGGGGGAAGACGCCATGAGCGCTGAAAATGAACTGGATATCCGTGGGTTGTTTCGTACCTTATGGGCAGGGAAGGTGTGGATTGTCGGTATGGCGCTTGCATTGGCACTTGTTGCTCTCGCCTATACTTTTTTCGCCCGTCAGGAGTGGAGCGCAACGGCTATTTCAGACAAGCCTACGGTCAATATGTTGGGGGGGTATTATTCTCAACAACAGTTCCTGCGCAACCTGGATATTAAGGCCAGCCTTGCGTCAACGGACCAGCCGTCGGTGATGGATGAAGCCTATAAAGAATTTATCATGCAGCTTGCCTCCTGGGACACGCGTCGTGAATTCTGGCAGCAGACTGATTACTATAAGCAGCGTATGGTCGGAAACAGTAAAGCCGATGCCGCGCTGCTGGATGAACTGATCAATAACATTCAGTTTATGCCTGGTGATGCACTGCGGAACACCAATGACAGCGTGAAGCTTATTGCGGAAACGGCACCAGATGCCAACAATCTGCTGCGCCAGTACGTGGCCTTTGCCAGCCAGCGTGCAGCACGTCATCTGAATGATGAGCTGAAAGGCGCATGGGCTGCGCGGACGGTGCAAATGAAAGCGCAGGTCAAACGGCAGGAAGAGGTAGCAAAATCGATTTTCTCTCGTCGTGTTCATAACATTGAACAAGCGCTCAAGATTGCTGAGCAGCATAATATTTCGCGTACTTCTACTGATGTTCCTGCTGAAGAGTTACCTGATTCTGAGTTGTTTTTACTCGGACGTCCTATGCTACAGGCGCGACTCGAAAACCTGCAGTCTGTTGGCCCAGATTTTGATATGGACTATTTTCAAAACAGAGCCATGCTGAACACACTGAACGTAGGGCCGACTCTGGATCCACGTTTTCAGACCTATCGTTATTTGCGGACGCCGGAAGAACCGGTAAAACGTGATAGCCCACGTCGTGCCTTCCTGATGATTATGTGGGGCATCGTTGGGGCCCTGATCGGTGCTGGTGTCGCGTTAACCCGTCGCCGTTCGATTTAGCAATACCGTTGCAGTGAGGGGCTGGGCTCTCACTGCCAATCCGAAGAGAATCGATGTGAAAGTACTGACTGTATTTGGTACGCGACCGGAGGCCATTAAGATGGCTCCTCTGGTTCATGCGCTGGCTAAAGATCCTGATTTCGACGCGAAAGTTTGCGTCACTGCACAGCATCGGGAGATGCTCGATCAGGTATTGCACCTCTTTTCCATCGTACCTGACTACGATCTCAATATTATGCAGCCAGGTCAGGGACTGACAGAAATTACCTGTCGAATTCTGGAAGGATTAAAGCCAATCCTCACTGAGTTCAAACCTGATGTGGTGCTAGTCCACGGTGATACAACAACGACCCTTGCTACCAGTCTGGCCGCGTTTTATCAGCGTATTCCGGTGGGACATGTTGAGGCCGGGTTGAGAACTGGCGATCTCTATTCTCCCTGGCCGGAAGAGGCAAACCGTACACTGACCGGACGCCTGGCAATGTATCACTTTTCCCCAACTGAAAATTCACGCCAAAACCTGCTGCGTGAAACCATTCCGAATGATCGTATTTTTGTCACGGGGAACACGGTTATTGATGCGTTGATCTGGGTTCGCGATCGTGTACTGGGAAATGAAGCGCTGCGCGCTGAACTGGCTGAGCGCTATCCTTTCCTGGATGCTGATAAAAAGATGATCCTGGTGACCGGTCATCGTCGGGAAAGCTTTGGTCGCGGTTTTGAGCAAATCTGCCATGCTCTGGCGGAAATTGCAGCGGCTAATCAGAATGTACAGATTGTCTATCCGGTACACCTGAACCCCAACGTTAGCGAGCCGGTAAATCGTATTTTGGGTCACGTTGATAACGTGATGCTAATTGAACCGCAGGACTATCTGCCGTTCGTCTGGCTGATGAATCATGCCTGGCTTATCCTTACCGATTCTGGCGGGATTCAGGAGGAAGCCCCTTCTCTGGGCAAACCTGTGTTGGTGATGCGCGAAACAACGGAACGGCCAGAAGCTATTACCGCAGGCACAGTACGTCTGGTTGGGACTGACCCTCAGCGTATTGTGGCAGAAGTCACGCGCTTGCTGCATGACGAAAATGAATATCAGACCATGAGCCGCGCCCATAATCCGTATGGTGATGGGCAGGCGTGTGGCCGCATTTTACACGCGTTAAAAAATAATCGGATATCGCTATGAGTTTTACGACCATTTCTGTCATTGGGCTGGGTTATATCGGACTGCCAACGGCGGCCGCTTTTGCTTCCCGTCAAAAACATGTTATTGGCGTAGATGTAAATCAACATGCGGTGGATACCATTAACCGCGGTGAAATCCACATCGTCGAACCCGATTTGGGTGCTGTGGTGAAAACAGCTGTCGAAAATGGCTTTCTGCGTGCGGTTACAGCACCTGTCGAAGCAGACGCTTATCTGATTGCTGTGCCGACCCCCTTCAAGGGGGAGCATGAACCCGATATGGTCTATGTTGAAGCCGCTGCGAAGTCGCTTGCACCGGTGTTGAAAAAAGGGGCGTTGGTGATCCTTGAATCGACGTCACCCGTCGGGGCAACGGAACAGATGGCTGCATGGCTTGCAGAAATGCGCCCTGACCTGACTTTCCCGCAGCAGACGGGGGTACAGGCTGACGTGAACATTGCTTATTGTCCGGAGCGCGTGCTGCCAGGCCAGGTGATGGTTGAACTGATTAAAAATGACCGTGTGATTGGCGGAATGACCCCCGTCTGTTCTGCGCGCGCCAGCGAACTGTACAACATCTTCCTCGAAGGTGAATGCGTGGTGACTAACGCCCGCACCGCAGAAATGTGCAAGTTGACCGAAAACAGCTTCCGCGATGTCAATATCGCCTTTGCTAATGAACTGTCGCTGATTTGCGCCGATCAGGAGATTAATGTCTGGGAGCTGATCCGTCTGGCGAACCGCCACCCGCGGGTTAATATTTTGCAGCCTGGACCTGGCGTTGGCGGACACTGTATCGCGGTCGACCCGTGGTTTATTGTGGCGCAGAACCCGCAGCAGGCGAGATTGATCCGCACCGCGCGCGAGGTAAATGACAGTAAGCCTCATTGGGTTGTCGATCGGGTAAAAGCCGCTGTAGCAGATTGTCTGGCGGAAACCAATAAACGTGCCAGCGAAGTAAAAATTGCCTGTTTTGGTCTGGCATTCAAACCGAATATTGATGATTTACGTGAAAGCCCGGCAATGGGGGTGGCGCAAAGTATCGCACGCTGGCACAGCGGCGAGACGTTGGTGGTGGAACCGAATATTCATCAGTTGCCGAAAAAACTGGATGGCCTGTGCCAACTGGCGAAACTGGATGCTGCGTTGGCAAGTGCTGATGTGCTGGTGATGCTGGTTGACCATAATGAATTTAAAGCGATTAAAGGCGATGCGGTTCACCAGCAATATGTGGTTGATACCAAAGGAGTCTGGCGCTAATGAAACGAATTCTGGTTACCGGTGGTGCAGGATTTATCGGCTCAGCGGTTGTGCGTCACATCATTAATGAGACTCAGGATGCCGTGGTAGTGGTTGATAAGTTAACCTATGCCGGAAACCTGATGTCGCTGGCGCCGGTTGCACAGAATGCCCGTTTTGCCTTTGAACACGTGGATATCTGCGATCGCGTAGCGCTCGACAACGTGTTTCAACAGTATCAGCCGGATTGCGTGATGCACCTGGCGGCAGAAAGTCATGTTGATCGTTCTATCGATGGCCCCGCCGCATTTATTGAAACCAATATTGTCGGGACCTACACGTTGCTGGAAGCCGCTCGCGCATACTGGAATGTGTTAACCGATGATAAAAAGCAGGCGTTTCGTTTCCACCATATATCAACCGATGAGGTGTACGGCGACCTGCATGCTACGGATGATTTCTTTACCGAAACGACGCCGTATGCACCGAGTAGTCCTTATTCCGCGTCAAAGGCCAGCAGCGATCATCTGGTTCGGGCCTGGTTGCGTACCTACGGGCTGCCAACGTTAATTACTAACTGCTCCAACAACTATGGGCCCTACCATTTCCCGGAAAAACTGATCCCGCTGATGATACTCAATGCACTGGCGGGAAAACCTCTACCGGTGTACGGCAACGGACAGCAGATTCGTGACTGGCTGTATGTGGAAGATCATGCCCGGGCGCTCTATTGCGTCGCGACAACAGGTGCGGTTGGCGAGACCTATAATATTGGTGGTCATAACGAGCGTAAAAACCTGGAAGTGGTCGAAACGATTTGCAGCTTGTTGGAAGAACTGGCGCCGCAAAAACCACAAGGTGTCATGCGGTATCGTGAATTGATCACCTATGTTGACGATCGCCCTGGCCATGATTTGCGCTATGCCATTGATGCGTCAAAAATTGCGCGTGAACTTGGCTGGGTGCCGCAGGAAACGTTTGAAAGTGGGATGCGTAAAACCGTGCAATGGTATCTGACAAATGAGGCCTGGTGGAAACCCGTGCAGGATGGCAGTTACCAGGGTGAGCGTTTGGGGCTGAAGGGCTAACAGCCTGGTTTTGGCACCCGGAGGAGAGATCATATGAAAGGTATCATTCTGGCTGGTGGCTCAGGTACTCGCCTGTACCCCATTACGCGCGGCGTATCGAAGCAGTTATTGCCTATTTACGATAAGCCCATGATCTATTACCCGCTATCGGTACTGATGTTGGCGGGAATTCGCGAGATCCTAATTATTACGACACCGGAAGATAAAGGGTATTTCCAGCGTTTGCTGGGGGATGGCTCTGAGTTCGGTATTGAATTGCACTATGCAGAGCAGCCCAGTCCGGATGGTTTAGCACAGGCGTTCATTATTGGTGAAACGTTCCTTAACGGCGAACCGTCATGTCTGGTGCTTGGGGACAATATCTTCTTTGGCCAGGGATTTAGTCCAAAATTACGCCATGTCGCCGCCCGCACGACAGGTGCGACGGTATTTGGCTATCAGGTGATGGATCCTGATCGCTTCGGTGTGGTGGAGTTTGATGACAATTTTCGGGCAGTCTCGCTGGAAGAGAAGCCGAAAGAACCAAAATCAAACTGGGCGGTGACAGGACTCTATTTCTACGACAGTAAGGTAGTGGAATACGCAAAGCGTGTGAAACCTTCTGAGCGTGGGGAACTGGAAATTACCTCCATTAACCAGATGTACCTTGACGATGGCAATCTGACCGTTGAACTGCTTGGCCGTGGTTTTGCCTGGCTGGATACCGGTACGCACGACAGTCTGATTGAAGCGAGCACTTTTGTGCAGACGGTAGAGAAACGTCAGGGCTTTAAAATCGCCTGTCTGGAAGAGATAGCATGGCGCAATGGCTGGCTGGATGATGAAGGCGTAAGACGTGCCGCCAGCTCTCTGGCTAAAACAGGCTACGGCCAATATTTGCTGGAGCTTCTCCGTGCCCGTCCGCGCCAGTATTGAGTCTCTGGATTGGGAAAATACGTTCTTTGGCGTGAATAGCGCCATCGTACGGTTTGACCCGCACGCACCGATCCTGACAGCAGAGGTCTTGCAGCGCTGGGAACGGGTGCAGGCAAAAATTCCTGCCGCAAATACGAATGAAATAGATGCGTTACAGCAGTTGGGTTTTTCGCTGGTAGAAGGAGAGATGGACTTTGTTCTGCCGGTCACGTGCGCCCGTGAAAATCCCGATGCTCAGGTGGCACAAACTGCGGATATTCCGCTGCTGCGTCAACTGGCTGGAGAGGCGTTCGCCCAAAGTCGTTTCCGCGCACCGTGGTATCCCGTGGAGGCCAGTGCGCGTTTTTATGCACAGTGGATAGAAAACGCTGTGCTGGGCACGTTCGATCATCAGTGCCTCATTTTTCGCACACAGACAGGTGGGATTCGTGGTTATGTCTCACTCCGTGACGTCAATGATACTGATGCACGTATTGGCCTGCTGGCTGGTCGTGGTGCGGGTGCAGAACTTATGCAGGCTGCGCTTTGCTGGGCGCAGGCTCGTGGTAAAACAACATTGCGGGTGGCGACCCAGATGGGCAACACCGCCGCGCTTAAACGTTATATACAGAGTGGTGCAAATGTGGAAAGCACCGCGTACTGGTTATACAGGTGACAAAATGATTCCATTTAACGCACCGCCGGTGGTGGGAACCGAGCTTGAATACATGCAGTCAGCGATGAGCAGCGGTAAGCTGTGTGGCGATGGTGGTTTTACCCGTCGTTGCCAGCAATGGCTGGAGCAGCATTTTGGCAGTGAGAAAGTGCTGCTGACGCCATCCTGTACCGCGTCACTGGAGATGGCGGCATTATTGCTGGACATCCAGCCCGGCGATGAAGTCATCATGCCCAGCTACACATTTGTCTCTACCGCGAATGCATTCGTGCTGCGTGGCGCAAAAATCGTCTTTGTCGATATCCACCCGGATACCATGAACATTGATGAAACGCTGATTGAAGCGGCGATTACCGAGAAAACCCGCGCTATCGTGCCGGTGCACTACGCCGGGGTTGCCTGTGAAATGGATACCATTATGGCGTTGGCGTCACAGTACAACCTGTTCGTGGTGGAAGATGCTGCTCAGGGCGTAATGTCGACCTACAAAGGCCGTGCGCTGGGGACCATTGGGCATATTGGCTGCTTTAGCTTCCATGAGACCAAAAACTATACCGCAGGCGGTGAAGGCGGGGCGACGCTGATCAACGACCGTAAATTAGTTGAACGTGCAGAAATCATCCGTGAAAAGGGGACGAATCGCAGTCAATTTTTCCGCGGTCAGGTTGATAAATATACCTGGCGCGATATTGGCTCCAGTTATTTGATGTCCGATCTCCAGGCTGCCTATCTGTGGGCGCAACTGGAAGCGGCAGAGCGTATTAATCATCAGCGACTGGTACTGTGGCAGAATTATTATGATGCTCTCGAACCGCTGGCGCGCGCCGGGCGCATTGATTTACCCGTCATCCCGGAAGGGTGTGCGCAGAACGCCCATATGTTTTATATCAAGCTGCGTGATATTGACGATCGCGCGGCGTTGATTAACTTCCTTAAAGAAGCCGAAATCATGGCGGTATTCCATTATATTCCGCTGCATGATTGTCCGGCTGGCGATAAATTTGGTGTGTTTTCCGGAGTCGATCGTTACACCACTAAAGAGAGTGAACGTCTGTTGCGTCTCCCGCTGTTTTACAACCTGTCGCCGGTTAACCAGCGCACAGTGATTACGACCTTACTCAATTACTTCTCCTGATATGTCGCTGGCTAAAGCGTCCTTGTGGACGGCTACCAGTACGCTGGTAAAAATTGGTGCGGGTTTGTTGGTGGTAAAACTGCTGGCGGTCTCTTTCGGCCCTGCGGGTGTGGGCCAGGCGGGAAACTTCCGTCAGATGGTCACCGTGCTTGGCGTGTTGGCGGGCGCTGGGATTTTCAACGGTGTCACGAAATACGTTGCGCAGCACCATGATGACCCGGCGCGGTTGCGTAAGGTGGTGGGGACATCATCCGCAATGGTGTTGGGATTCTCTACGCTGATGGCGGTGATTTTTTTGCTGGCAGCAGCGCCTATCAGTCAGGGATTGTTTGGTCATACGCATTTTCAGGGGCTGGTACGCCTGGTTGCGCTGGTACAGATGGGGATTGCCTGGGCAAACCTGTTGCTGGCGTTGATGAAAGGGTTCCGTGATGCCGCAGGTAATGCGCTATCGCTGATTATTGGCAGCCTGGTCGGCGTCGTGGCCTACTACGGCTGCTATCGGTTGGGCGGATACGAAGGTGCCTTGCTGGGGCTGGCGCTGGTGCCAGCGCTGGTGGTGTTGCCCGCCATGCTTATGCTGATCAAGCGTGGAACCATTCCTGTGCAATACCTGAAACCTTCCTGGGATAACGGCCTGGCAGGACAACTCAGCAAGTTTACGTTGATGGCGCTGATTACCTCTGTGACGCTACCAGTGGCATATGTGATGATGCGAAACCTATTGGCGGCGCAATACAGCTGGGATGACGTGGGGATCTGGCAGGGGGTGAGCAGTATCTCTGATGCCTACCTGCAATTTATTACCGCTTCATTCAGTGTGTATCTATTGCCAACACTGTCTCGCCTGACTGAAAAGCGCGACATCACGCGTGAAGTTATCAAGTCGCTGAAATTTGTGTTGCCGGCAGTTGCTGCCGCGAGTTTTACCGTCTGGCTGTTACGTGATTTTGCTATCTGGCTGCTTTTCTCCGCTAAATTCACCGCCATGCGCGATTTGTTTGCCTGGCAACTTGTGGGGGATGTTCTGAAAGTTGGTGCCTACGTCTTTGGCTATCTGGTGATCGCGAAGGCCTCGCTGCGGTTTTATATTCTGGCCGAAATGAGCCAGTTCATTTTGTTGACGGCATTTGCCCACTGGTTGATCCCCGCGCACGGTGCTCTCGGCGCGGCACAGGCCTATATGGCAACGTACATCGTCTATTTTTCTCTTTGTTGTGGCGTGTTTTTACTCTGGCGTAGGCGGGTATGACTGTACTGATTCACGTTCTGGGATCGGATATCCCTCACCATAACCAAACCGTGCTGCGGTTCTTCAACGACGCGTTGTCTGCAACGAGTGAGCACGCGCGCGTGTTTATGGTTGCTGGTCAGGATACGGGATTAAGCGAGAGCTACCCGGCGTTATCACTGAGTTTTTACGGCGGAAAAAAGGCGCTGGCAGAGGCCGTTATTGCCAAAGCTAAGACGGATCGCCAGCAGCGTTTCTTCTTTCATGGGCAGTTCAATACCAGCCTGTGGCTGGCATTGCTGAGCGGGGGGATTAAACCTGAGCAGTTTTACTGGCATATCTGGGGCGCCGATCTGTATGAAGTCTCGAGTGGCCTGAAATTTCGTCTGTTTTACCCGATTCGTCGAATGGCGCAAAACCGCGTGGGTTGTGTCTTTGCCACGCGAGGCGATCTGAGCTATTTCGCTGAGCAGCATCCGTGTGTACGTGGGGAATTGCTCTATTTCCCAACGCGTATGGATCCGTCGCTGAACAATATGAGTAATGAGCGCCAGCAACGCGGGAAAATGACGATCCTGGTCGGAAACTCTGGCGATCGCAGTAATGAGCATGTAGCCGCGCTACGCGCTGTTCATCAGCAGTTTGGTGATACGGTGAACGTGATTGTGCCAATGGGTTACCCGGCAAATAATGCAGGCTATATTGATGAAGTACGCCAGGCAGGTCTGGCGTTATTTAGCGCCGATAATCTGCAAATTCTCAGTGAAAAGCTGGAGTTTGATGCCTATCTGGCGCTACTGCGTCAGTGCGATCTGGGTTACTTTATTTTTGCCCGTCAACAGGGGATTGGTACATTGTGTCTGCTGATTCAGGCGGGGATTCCGTGCGTGCTCAACCGTGAAAACCCATTCTGGCAGGATATGGCAGAGCAAAATATCCCGGTTCTGTTTACGACAGATGTACTCAATGAAGGTATTGTACGCGAAGCGCAGCGCCAGCTGGCATCGGTTGATAAAAGTGCAATTACTTTCTTTAGCCCGAATTATCTGCAACCGTGGCATAACGCGCTGCGCATTGCCTCAGGAGAAACCGTATGAGTCTGATGCAATTCAGCGGTCTGCTGGTGGTGTGGCTACTCTCTACTTTGTTTATCGCCACGCTGACCTGGTTTGAATTCCGACGCGTGCGGTTTAACTTCAATGTTTTCTTCTCGTTGCTGTTTTTATTGACGTTTTTCTTTGGTTTTCCGTTGACCAGCGTGCTGGTCTTTCGCTTTGATGTGGCGGTGGCCCCGCCGGAAATTCTGCTGCAGGCGTTGCTGTCTGCTGCCTGTTTCTACGCAGTGTACTATGTGACCTATAAAACACGCCTGCGTAAACGGAGCCTGGAGAGAACGCGCAGACCGCTGTTTACCATCAATCGCGTTGAAGCCCATTTGACCTGGATTATCCTGATGGCGATTGCGCTGGTGAGCGTGGGCATTTTCTTTATGCACAACGGTTTCCTGCTGTTCAGGCTGCAATCCTATAGCCAGATTTTCTCCAGTGAAGTCTCCGGGGTGGCTCTGAAACGCTTCTTCTACTTCTTCATTCCGGCGATGTTGGTGGTCTACTTCCTGCGTCAGGACAGCAAAGCGTGGCTGTTCTTCCTGGTGAGTACCGTTGCATTTGGTTTGCTGACGTACATGATTGTTGGCGGAACCCGCGCCAATATTATTATCGCGTTTGCCATTTTCCTGTTTATCGGCATTATTCGTGGCTGGATTTCGCTGTGGATGCTGGCCGCCGCGGGTGTACTGGGTATTGTCGGGATGTTCTGGCTGGCACTGAAGCGCTACGGGATGAACGTCAGCGGTGATGAGGCGTTCTATACTTTCCTGTACCTCACGCGCGATACCTTTTCGCCGTGGGAGAATTTGGCGCTATTGCTGCAAAATTACCACAATATTGAGTTTCAGGGACTGGCACCGATCGTCCGTGATTTCTACGTCTTTATACCGTCCTGGCTGTGGCCGGGCCGACCGGGCATTGTGCTCAATTCCGCGAACTATTTTACCTGGGAAGTGCTGAACAATCACTCGGGCCTGGCTATCTCCCCGACGCTGATTGGTTCGCTGGTGGTGATGGGCGGGGCCTTGTTTATACCGTTAGGTGCGATTGTCGTCGGCCTGATTATTAAATGGTTCGATTGGTTGTATGAATTAGGTAACCGGGAAACGAATCGCTATAAGTCAGCGATTTTGCACAGTTTCTGTTTCGGCGCCATTTTTAATATGATCGTTTTGGCACGTGAAGGGTTAGATTCGTTTGTCTCGCGAGTTGTCTTTTTCCTCGTGATTTTCGGCGTCTGTCTGTTGGTGGCAAAATTGTTGTACTGGCTGTTTGATAGTGCGGGACTCATCCATAAACGAATAAAGTCGGTGCCCCGGACACAGGTTGAAGGATCGTAATGACAGATAACACAACTGCGCCGCTGTATTCACTGCGCGGATTAGAACTGATTGGCTGGCGCGATATGCAGCATGCGCTGAATTACCTGTTTGCTGAGGGACATCTCAGGCAGGGGACGCTGGTAGCGATTAACGCCGAGAAAATGCTGACTGCGGAGGATAACCCAGAGGTTCGGACGTTGATCGAGGCCGCTGAGTTTAAATATGCGGATGGGATCAGCGTGGTGCGTTCCGTGTGTAAAAAATTCCCGCAGGCTCAGGTATCACGTGTGGCGGGGGCCGATCTCTGGGAAGCTCTGATGGCACGCGCCGGGAAGGAAGGAACGCCCGTATTCCTGGTTGGCGGTAAGCCTGATGTTCTGACACAAACAGAGGCAAAACTGCGCGCACAATGGCACGTCAATATTGTTGGCAGTCAGGACGGCTATTTTACCGCCGATCAGCGTCAGGCGCTGTTTGAGCGTATTCATGCCAGCGGCGCACAACTTGTTACCGTGGCGATGGGATCGCCGAAACAAGAAATTTTTATGCGCGATTGTCGCCTGGTCCATCCGCATGCGCTGTATATGGGCGTGGGTGGCACCTACGATGTGTTTACCGGGCACGTAAAGCGCGCGCCCAAATTCTGGCAGAGCCTGGGATTGGAGTGGCTGTATCGCTTGCTGCTGCAACCGAGTCGTATCACCCGCCAACTTCGTTTATTACGTTATCTCCGCTGGCACTATACCGGCAATCTCTGACATCACCTCTGCGTTGTTCAGTAGCGCGTTATGCTAAACGCGCTACTTATTCACAACATAATCGCTGCTTTCTCGCACAATCTATTCATTTTTTGAATGCTTTAATTGCCATTTAGACGATTTTAAGAAACCATTCGCAGCAATCATTGCAGTGCCGTGGTGTTTTTGGCGCCAACCGTAAAGCGGTCGGTGCTGAATGGCCTGTTATGGCAAAAAACGATGTACCCATAACGATAACCGGTAATACCGGAAACAATGCAAACACAACAAGAGGATCTATGGCAGAGAATAAATCTGAGCTACAGCGTGGGCTGGAGGCTCGTCATATCGAATTGATAGCCCTTGGGGGTACCATTGGTGTCGGACTGTTTATGGGGGCTGCCAGTACCCTGAAATGGGCTGGACCGTCGGTTCTGCTGGCGTATATCGTCGCTGGGCTGTTCGTCTTCTTCATCATGCGTTCCATGGGGGAGATGTTGTTCCTGGAGCCGGTCACTGGCTCATTCGCTGTTTACGCTCACCGTTATATGAGCCCCTTCTTTGGCTATCTCACCGCATGGTCATACTGGTTTATGTGGATGGCGGTGGGGATCTCGGAGATTACCGCCATTGGGGTCTACGTGCAGTTCTGGTTCCCGGAAATGGCGCAATGGATACCCGCGCTCATTGCGGTGGGTCTGGTGGCGCTGGCAAACCTGGCAGCAGTTCGCCTGTACGGTGAAATTGAGTTCTGGTTTGCCATGATCAAAGTGACCACCATCATTGTGATGATTGTCATTGGCGTAGGGGTTATTTTCTTCGGCTTTGGTAACGGTGGTCAGGCGATTGGCTTTGGCAATTTGACCGAGCATGGCGGCTTCTTCGCGGGTGGCTGGAAAGGGTTCCTGACAGCACTGTGTATTGTTGTTGCTTCCTATCAGGGCGTGGAGCTGATCGGTATCACGGCTGGTGAGGCTAAAAACCCGCAGGTCACGCTACGTAGCGCCGTGGGCAAGGTACTGTGGCGTATTCTGATTTTCTACGTGGGTGCGATTTTCGTTATCGTCACTATCTTCCCGTGGAATGAGATTGGTAGTAACGGCAGCCCGTTCGTTCTCACTTTTGCCAAGATTGGTATTACGGCAGCCGCTGGGATTATCAACTTTGTGGTCCTGACAGCCGCGCTGTCTGGCTGTAACAGCGGGATGTACAGCTGTGGCCGTATGCTCTATGCGCTGGCAAAGAACCGCCAGCTGCCTGCCTCCGTTGGAAAAGTCTCTCGTCACGGGGTGCCGGTCGCTGGCGTAGCGATTTCTATCGTGATCCTGCTGATTGGCTCGTGCCTGAACTACATCATTCCCAATCCGCAGCGGGTGTTCGTTTATGTCTATAGCGCCAGCGTGTTGCCGGGCATGGTTCCGTGGTTTGTGATCCTGATAAGCCAGTTGCGTTTCCGTCAGGCACATAAGGAAGCGATAGCCAGCCATCCGTTCCGTTCCATTCTGTTCCCGTGGGCGAATTATTTGACGATGGCATTCCTGATTTGCGTATTAATTGGGATGTACTTTAATGAAGATACCCGAATGTCGCTTTTTGTTGGCATTGGCTTCCTGTTGGCAGTAACGCTCATTTATAAGGTTTTTGGCCTGAATCGCCATGGTGTAGCCCAAAAACTGGAGGAATAAGCGACAAAACGCACAAAGCGTGACCAAACGATAATTTATTTTAAAAAAGCACTAGACAGCAGACCGAGACCTACGTAATATCCAGCCCCGCAACGGCGCTAAGCGCCCGTAGCTCAGCTGGATAGAGCGCTGCCCTCCGGAGGCAGAGGTCTCAGGTTCGAATCCTGTCGGGCGCACCATTTAGTAGGGTGCCAGAGCTGCGGTGGTTTTAATACCGCGTAAAAGATTTGCAGTGGTGGCTATAGCTCAGTTGGTAGAGCCCTGGATTGTGATTCCAGTTGTCGTGGGTTCGAATCCCATTAGCCACCCCATTAATTTAAAGTTGTGAAATGCGAAGGTGGCGGAATTGGTAGACGCGCTAGCTTCAGGTGTTAGTGTTCTTACGGACGTGGGGGTTCAAGTCCCCCCCCTCGCACCACGACTTAAAGAATTGAACTAAAAATTCAAAAAGCAGTAAAACGGCGAGTAGCGCAGCTTGGTAGCGCAACTGGTTTGGGACCAGTGGGTCGGAGGTTCGAATCCTCTCTCGCCGACCAATTTTGAACCCCGCTTCGGCGGGGTTTTTTGTTTTCTGTTCCTCACTTTTGTACCTCTTCTCCCCCAAATGTTATGAAGTCTTAAAAAGCCGCATTCCCTGGTTTTTACAGTGCAATCACCGCATACGCTGTGTAATAATATGCGTGTAGATGCTCATTCCATCTCTTATGTTCGCCATCAGGCCTCATAAACTCAGGAATGATGCAGAGCCGTTTACGGTGCTTATCGTCCACTGACAGATGTCGCTTTAGCTTCATCAAACACCATGGACATAACGTTGAGTGAAGCACCCATTTATGTTGTCATACAGACCTGTTTAACGCCTGCTCCTTACCGAGTGGGCGTTTTTTTATGCATCTACACGTCATCCTTCAGGCTGCTTCTCGAATGATGTTGCATACAGGGTGTGGGCCCGGTAAGCAAAACGCCACCGGGCAAGAGAGAGTTACTGCGGCGGGTTGTTGCTCTGCAAGGTCAACATCAGACCGTCACGGCGCATGGCCGCCGCTTCTTCTGGCTGATGCAGCCTGTCCAGTGCGTCGGCAAGCCAGGCGTAGTCATATGCATCCGGGCGTTGTTTAAGCGCGGCACGGAAGGCGAGCGTGGCTTCCTGCCATTCGCCGTGTTTCATCAATGACTGACCAAGCGTACTCCACAGCAGTGGGCGGTCGCCCACCACTTTAATTTGCTGGCGCAGTACTTTTTCTATCTGTTCCGGGTTGTTAGTTTTCAGACGTGGGATCGGCAGCACCAGCCGGTCGTCATACTGACGTTTCAGACCGTCGATGATGATTTGCTGTGCCGTATCGTGATCGTCACACTCAATCAGATGTTCTGCCATCGCCACCTGCAGGGCAACCTGATGACGAGTCTTACGGCTCTGGTTTTTCCACCATGCGCGTAATCCCTCGCTGCCCTGATCGGCGCGAACCTGATCCATCAGACCCACCCATGCCTGCTGTTCCAGCATCGCATGGTGTTCTTCATCACCAACATGCGCTTTCGCCATTGATGGAATGATATCCAGTAAAGAACTCCACGCACCGGTGCGAATGTAAGCCTGTTCAGCCAGGCGCAAGACTTCCGGATGGCGTGGCGTCACTTCCAGCAGTTTGTCTACGCTGTGGCGTGCGGCATGGTTTTCATTACGGGCCAGCTGCAAACGAACCCGGGCGATTTCAACCGGGATCGTATCATTTCCGGCGAGTTCGGCTGCGCGTTCAAGGTGTTGATTCGCCCGGGCTTCATCACCGCGCTGCTGAGCCGCTTCCGCCGCCAGAAGGTAATTCACCACCGGCTGTTCTGCGTGATCGGCATTTTTTGACATCAGCTTTTCAACCTGCTGATAGTCGCCTTCTGCCAGTTTAAGCAGCGCCTGCTCGGTCTGCTTACGTGCACGACGGCGTTTACGCCCCACAAACCAGCCGCGGGTATGCGCACCCGTACGGAATATACGGCGCAGCAGCCACTCAATCGCAAAAAGAATAACCATCGCGACGATCAAAATGATCACCAGACCCGTCACGCTGGTTTCGATGTTGTAGTTATCCGTCTGGATCAGAACATAACCCTGATGACCAGCAATCATCGGACCGACGACGATCCCGGCGATCAACAGCACAAAGAGTAATAATACTTTTAGCATCATTATTCTCCCTGCGGCGCGGTTGCCGGAGCATCTGCCTGAGGTACTGGTGCAGGTGCGGCTTCAGCCGGTGATGTGGATGGCTGGGCCAGCAAATTACGCACGCGAGTCTGCATTAGCTTCTCAAGAATGACCTGGCTCTGAAGTGTTTCCGGTACGTCCATGCTGATGCTTTGCTGGCTCAGTTGATCGACCTCTTCAAGGAACGCTTTTGTCGCCGCATCGTCAGTGTCGTAATAGGCGCGAACCCACGTGGAGACATTTTCCAGCGCCTGGCGGTATGTTTCTTCCTGATGGCGAGGCACGGCTTGCGCCGCCACTAGCAGGCGTGAACGGATGTTCTCACGTAAGTAAACATCCTGGTTTGGCGCCAGTAGCGGGACGGCGGTTTCATCACGACGGCGAATGGTGATAAAGCTGTCCATAAAGTTCTGCCAGCTTTTTTGTAGATTGACGCGCCATTCGCTAATGGAGCTGGAAAGCTCACTGCTGTCAGAATCCATCGGTGAATCATCGGTATCGTTATCAGCCAGACGCAGGTTATCAATTTGGTTAGCGAGCTGGTTTACCTTGAGGATGATGCCGTCATAGTCGACCTGAGTGACCGCAGAGAGGCTGGCGATATCGTCGGTAATCGCGCGGCGAGCGGCAATTAAGCTGGGGTCATTCATGTCAGCCAGGCTGGCGTCGGCGCTTTTCAGCAACGCTGCGGCGGTGGTAACGTCCTGGTCGCTCCATAATTTACGCCCCGCCAGTTTCACCAGAAAATCGGCCTGCGCCAGCAGCCAGGTTTTGGCATCGCTTCCGGATATAGCGGCGATTTTTTGCTGAACCTCATCAAGCTGCTTGGCCAGCGCAGTCTGCTGGCGATTGGCATCATCCAACTGTGTTGCCTGCTGCTTAATAATTCCTTCCAGCTCGGACTTTTGGGTCTCTTGCGCTTTTTGCAGCGCCATGAGTTGGTTTGCCAGCGCATCACTGGTTGCTGTCTGCGTAGTGGCCTGCTGTTTCCCCCAGCCATACAGTCCCACGCCTGCCGCCAGCGCAATAGCAATCGCTACAGCACTCAGAATCAGTGCGGTACTGTTCTTACTCTTCTTCTCAGCGTTGTTGACTGGCTGTGATGTGGTGTCCACGGCCTCCCTGGTCTCTTCAACCACGGCGGAGGTTTTTTCTTGTTCCGTCATTATGGCATCCCATTATGAGAGTTATTGTAATGCGCGTAGTAGCGCATCGTTGTCGGCGTTATCAGCGACCTTAATATCTTGCCAGCCCAGTTCCTGGGCGAGGTTCGCCAGACGCTCACTGACGACCAGTAGCCGACAGCGTAGTAACCAGTGCTCACGATACCACTGCGGAATAAGTGACCAGAGCTGCTGTAGCATCTCTCCGCTGGTGACAACCACTGTCTTCACACCGCGTGATTGCCAGCGCATCGCTTCCTCTGCGCCATCGTAATGTTTTGCACTGCGTTGATAACATTCACAAAAATTAACATCGGCTCCGCGCGTTATCAGGGTTTCACCGATCAACTCCCGACCACCGTTGCCACGTAAAATTAGCGCGCGTTTTCCCGCAATATTTTGTAATTCAGGTAATTGTAGCAAGACTTCGCTAATTTCCCGATCCAACGGATAGTGAATATTGCATCCACTCACGGTGTGCAACGCCAGCGCTGTTGTCCGGCCGATGGCAAAATAGCGCGGGAGAGTGGACCAACTTACCCCTTGCCGCTGAAGCTCGGCATCGGCAAAGGTCACGGCGTGCTGTGAGAGGGCAAAAACCAGATCGTTTTCGGTGAGCGCCGAAAGACGGGGGGCAAGCGTTGGCAGTTCCCGGCCCGGCGCGAACTCAATAAGCGGAAAGCTCCAGGCCACCTGCCCCAGTGTGCGCAGACGGCTCACTAACTCTTCCCCAGCGGGAGATGGGCGGGTGACCAGAATACTCATGCGGGGGCATCTCCGTTATAAACTTCAGCCAGAATGGCGCGTGCACCGTTTTCCAGCAGCTCTTCTGCCAGAGATATACCCATTTTTTCCGCATCCTGCGCTGCGCCACGACGTTCTCCACATACCATCTGTGAACCATCTGGCGCACCGACTAACGCGCGTAGCCAAATCTCACCGTTGATGAGTTCCGCATAACTGCCGATAGGAACCTGACATCCCCCCTCCAGGCGGGTGTTCATGGCGCGTTCTGCTTTTACGCGCAGGGCTGTTTCTTCATGGTTGAGTGGCGCTAACAGTGCCTGAGTGCGCTGATCGTCGAGTCGACATTCGATACCCACAGCGCCTTGTCCGACCGCAGGCAGAGACACTTCTGGCGCCAGTGCTGCGCGGATTCGTGACTCCAGCCCTAAGCGTTTTAATCCAGCGACGGCCAGAATAATGGCGTCGTAGTCACCGTTGTCCAGTTTGCTCAGGCGAGTACCTACGTTGCCGCGCAGCGAGCGGATGATGAGATCCGGGCGCTGTTTTGCCAACTGGCACTGGCGACGTAAGCTGGACGTTCCAACGATGCTACCCGCTGGCAACTCATCCAGTGTGTTGTATTTATTTGAGACGAAAGCATCACGCGGATCTTCACGCTCGCAAATAGTGACCAGCCCAAGACCTTCAGGAAATTCGACCGGCACATCCTTCATGGAATGCACGGCGATATCTGCGCGTTTTTCCAGCAGTGCGACTTCCAGCTCTTTAACAAACAAGCCCTTACCCCCGACTTTTGCCAGTGGGGTATCCAGAATCACGTCGCCACGGGTCACCATGGGAACCAGTTCAACGACCAGATCGGGGTGGTTTGCCATCAAGGCGTCTTTGACATAATGTGCCTGCCAGAGCGCAAGGGGGCTTTGGCGTGTGGCAATTCTCAAAACATTGTCTAACATGCTTGTTACCGTCATTATCAATCATTGACCATCCTAACATCCTTATCAAAGGGATGTCAGCGTTACGCTCAAACGTAAGTGAGAGGAAAAGGCGCTGCATCATCACTGGCAGTGATTAATGACGAGAAACCTCCCGACCGTATGAAGGAATTTACACGTAACGAACGGTGCTACACTTGTATGTAGCGCATCTTTCTTTACGGTCAATGAGCAAGGTGTTAAATTGATCACGTTTTAGACCATTTTTTCAGCTGTACTCCCTAAAAAAATAGGGGTGAAAAAACGGTAACGGTTATTTTTGACATACGGTTTATCCGAATTGCTGAAGATTGTTGATGAGCGCTTGCGCCGCAGCAATCGACAACATGATGGATAGCAACATCAGGCGATACGTCTTGTACCTCTATATTGAGACTCTGAAACAGAGACTGGATGCCATAAATCAACTGCGTGTGGATCGCGCGCTTGCTGCCATGGGACCTGCCTTCCAGCAGGTATACAGTCTGCTGCCGACATTATTGCACTACCACCACCCACTGATGCCGGGTTACCTCGATGGTAACGTTCCCAAAGGCATATGCTTTTACACGCCTGATGAAACCCAACGCCACTACCTGAATGAGCTGGAACTGTACCGCGGTATGTCACCGCAGGACCCTCCAAAGGGCGAACTGCCGATCACCGGTGTTTACTCTATGGGTAGCACATCTTCCGTAGGGCAAAGCTGTTCCTCTGACCTCGATATCTGGGTCTGCCATCAATCCTGGCTGGATAGCGAAGAGCGTCAGCTGCTGCAACGTAAATGCAGCCTGCTGGAAAGTTGGGCTGCCTCGCTGGGCGTGGAAGTCAGTTTCTTCCTGATTGATGAAAACCGTTTCCGCCATAATGAAAGCGGCAGTCTGGGTGGTGAAGACTGTGGCTCGACGCAGCATATCCTGCTGCTTGATGAATTCTATCGCACCGCTGTGCGCCTCGCAGGTAAACGTATTCTGTGGAATATGGTGCCTGGTGATGAAGAAGAGCATTACGACGATTACGTCATGACGCTCTACGCGCAGGGGGTGTTAACGCCAAACGAATGGCTGGATCTGGGTGGACTCAGTTCGCTTTCCGCCGAAGAGTACTTTGGTGCCAGCCTCTGGCAGTTGTACAAGAGTATCGATTCCCCGTACAAAGCGGTGCTGAAAACGCTGCTGCTGGAAGCCTATTCCTGGGAATACCCCAATCCACGCCTGTTGGCGAAAGACATTAAACAGCGCCTGCACGACGGCGAAATTGTCTCTTTTGGTCTCGACCCGTATTGCATGATGTTGGAACGTGTAACTGAGTACCTCACTGCGATTGAGGACTCAACGCGTCTTGATTTAGTGCGCCGATGTTTCTACTTGAAAGTCTGTGAGAAACTGAGCCGTGAACGCGCCTGCGTGGGCTGGCGTCGTGAAGTGTTAAGTCAGTTAGTACAAGAGTGGGGTTGGGATGAAGCCCGCCTGACGATGCTGGATAACCGCGCTAACTGGAAAATTGACCAGGTACGCGAAGCGCACAACGAACTGCTCGACGCAATGATGCAGAGCTATCGTAATTTGATCCGTTTTGCGCGCCGCAACAATCTTAGCGTCAGCGCCAGTCCGCAGGATATTGGCGTACTGACCCGTAAGCTGTATGCCGCATTTGAAGCCTTGCCCGGCAAAGTGACGTTGGTGAACCCGCAGATCTCACCGGATCTCTCAGAACCCAATCTGACCTTTATCCACGTGCCGCCAGGTCGCGCCAACCGTTCGGGTTGGTATCTTTACAACCGCGCACCTAACATGGATTCGATCATCAGCCATCAGCCGCTGGAATATAACCGCTATCTCAATAAGCTGGTGGCGTGGGCGTGGTTTAACGGCCTGCTGACATCGCGTACGCATTTGTTTATTAAAGGTAACGGTATTGTCGACTTGCCGAAGCTGCAGGAGATGGTAGCCGATGTATCACACCACTTCCCGCTGCGTCTGCCGGCACCAACGCCGAAAGCGCTGTACAGCCCGTGCGAAATTCGCCATCTGGCGATTATTGTCAACCTCGAATATGACCCGACGGCGGCGTTTCGCAATCAGGTCGTGCATTTTGATTTCCGTAAGCTGGATGTCTTTAGCTTTGGCGAAGAGCAAAATTGTCTGGTGGGTAGCGTAGACCTGCTGTATCGCAACTCGTGGAATGAAGTGCGAACCCTGCACTTCAACGGCGAGCAGGCGATGATTGAAGCGTTAAAAACGATTCTGGGCAAAATGCATCAGGATGCAGCGCCACCGGATAGCGTCGAAGTGTTCTGTTACAGCCAGCATTTGCGTGGTTTGATCCGCACGCGTGTCCAGCAACTGGTGTCTGAGTGCATCGAACTGCGCCTGTCCAGTACGCGCCAGGAAACCGGACGCTTCAAAGCGCTGCGCGTTTCCGGTCAGACGTGGGGCCTGTTCTTCGAACGTCTGAACGTTTCGGTGCAGAAACTGGAAAACGCCATTGAATTCTATGGCGCGATTTCGCACAACAAATTGCACGGTCTTTCCGTCCAGGTTGAGACGAACCATGTGAAATTACCGTCGGTGGTGGACGGTTTTGCCAGCGAAGGGATCATTCAGTTCTTTTTTGAAGAGACGGGTGATGAGCAGGGCTTTAACATCTACATTCTGGACGAGAGTAACCGCGTCGAGGTGTATCACCACTGTGAAGGCAGTAAAGAAGAGCTGGTGCGAGATGTCAGCCGCTTCTATTCATCGTCGCACGATCGCTTCACTTACGGCTCCAGTTTTATCAACTTTAACCTGCCGCAGTTTTATCAGATTGTGAAAACTGACGGGCGCGCGCAGGTGATCCCGTTCCGCACCCAGCCGATTAGTCCAGTCCCGCAAACCAGTCAGGATAACGACACACCGCTGTTGCAGCAGTATTTTTCGTGAACATGATGCCGGATAAGCAAAGTGCATCCGGCAACAAATCTTAACGGAAGCTCACTGCCTCGCCCGCCTGCTGCGTTGCCGCCTGTTCCAGCAGATCCCAGAAGGCTTCACCGCTGCGGTCGCAAATCCATTCGTCACCTTTCAGGTCAAAATGGTAGCCGCCCTGTTTGGTTGCCAGCCACACCTGATGCAGCGGCTCCTGACGGTTAATGATAATTTTGCTGCCATTTTCGAAGCTGATGGTCAGTACGCCACCGTTGATCTCACAATCGATATCGCTGTCGCCGTCCCAGTCATCCAGGCGCTCTTCAATGGTCATCCACAGGGTGTCGGCAAGGCGATGAAATTCACTGTCGTTCATTTTTTTATCCTGTTTTTCGTGATGGTCGCAGTATAACGCGGAATAAATCACGTTGCAGTTTTTAGCCAAACTCTTGCTTTTACGCCTTCTCCTGCGATGATAGAAAACAGAAAGCATGAACTTACAGGCAATCCATAATGAAAAACGTGTTTCAGGCACTCGCTGTACTTTTTACACTGTTCAGCCTGACGGGCTGTGGTCTGAAGGGACCGCTCTATTTCCCGCCAGCAGACAAAAACGCGCCGCCTCCGACAAAGAGCATTCAGTCGCCAGCACAATCTACGACGCCGGATAAAAACGATCGTGGAATCAGTGATGGACCTTCTCAGGTGAATTACTGACGGTAAGTTTCTGTACCCGCGTGAACGGAGTAAACAATGCAATTCTCTAAAATGCATGGCCTTGGCAACGATTTTATGGTCGTCGACGCGGTAACGCAGAATGTCTTTTTCTCACCCGAGCTGATCCGTCGTTTGTCCGACAGGCATCTGGGTGTTGGGTTCGATCAACTGCTGGTTGTCGAGCCGCCTTACGATCCGGAGCTGGATTTCCATTACCGCATTTTCAATGCTGATGGCAGTGAAGTCTCGCAGTGTGGAAATGGCGCTCGTTGCTTTGCCCGTTTTGTGCGCCTGAAAGGGTTGACGAATAAGCGTGATATTCGTGTCAGTACCGCGAATGGCCGCATGGTATTAAGCGTAACGGACGATGAGCTGGTGCGGGTCAACATGGGGGAACCCAACTTTGAACCCTCGCAGGTCCCTTTTCGTGCCAATAAAGCAGAGAAGACCTATATTATGCGAGCGGCCGAGCAGACAGTATTGTGCGGCGTGGTTTCAATGGGGAATCCGCATTGCGTGATTCAGGTTGATGATGTTGATACGGCCACGGTGGAAACGCTGGGACCGGTTCTGGAAAGCCATGAACGCTTCCCTGAGCGCGCCAATATCGGCTTTATGCAAGTAGTCAAACGTGAGCATATCCGACTGCGTGTTTATGAGCGTGGCGCAGGTGAAACGCAGGCTTGCGGCAGCGGCGCGTGTGCGGCTGTCGCTGTCGGTATTCAGCAGGGCCTGCTGGCAGATGAAGTGAGGGTGGAATTACCGGGCGGTCGACTTGATATCGCCTGGAAAGGTCCGGGTCATCCGTTATATATGACTGGCCCGGCGGCACATGTCTACGACGGATTTATTCACTTATGAAGCAACCAGGGGAAGAACTACAGGAAACGCTCATGGAACTGGACGACCGGGCGGTCGTCGATTATCTGCAACGTAATCCTGAGTTTTTTATCCGTAATGCTCAAGCGGTCGAAGCGATGCGCGTCCCGCACCCGGTGCGGGGCACGGTCTCTTTAGTTGAATGGCATATGGCTCGGGCACGCAATCATATCAACGTGCTGGAAGAGAACATGGCGTTGTTGATGGAACAAGCGAATGCCAACGAAAGCCTGTTCTATCGGCTGTTAAATCTGCAAGGACGGCTGGTGTCCGCGAACAGTCTTGACGACATGCTGATGCGACTTCATCGCTGGGCGCGTGAGTTAGGGCTGGCGGGAGCGACGGTCCGTCTGTTTCCGGATCGCTGGCGACTTGGTGCTCCCTCGAAATTTACCCATCTGGCATTAAGCCGTCAGGCTTTCGAACCGCTGCGCATTCAGCGTCTTGGTCAGTCACAGCACTACCTTGGACCACTCCACGGCCCGGAACTGTTAATCATGATGCCGGAAGCGAAAGCCATCGGCTCGGTGGCAATGTCGATGTTGGGGCAGGATGGCTCTCTTGGTGTCATGTTGTTCAGTAGCCGTGATGCCAATCATTACCAGCAGGGGCAGGGCACGCAGTTATTGCAGGAAATCTCGCTGATGTTGCCGGAACTGCTGGAGCGTTGGATTGAACGCGTATGACCGATTCACCTCTTTCTCAGGATGTGACGCGCTTTTTACGTTATCTGGGCGTTGAGCGCCAACTGAGCCCTGTCACGTTGCTTAATTATCAGCGTCAGCTTGATGCCATTATCGCTTTAGCCGGTGAAACCGGTCTGAAAAGCTGGCAGCAGTGTGATGCGCTCATGGTTCGTAGTTTTGCCGTACGTAGTCGTCGTAAAGGGCTGGGACCTGCCAGTCTGGCTTTGCGCCTGTCTGCACTGCGCAGTTTCTTCGACTGGATGGTTAATCAGGGTGAGCTGAACGCTAATCCGGCAAAGAGTGTTTCCGCGCCGAAAGCGCCGCGTCATTTACCCAAAAATATTGACGTTGATGACGTTAATCGCCTGCTGGATATCGATCTCAACGATCCCCTCGCCGTGCGCGACCGGGCAATGTTAGAAGTGATGTACGGCGCAGGGCTGCGTCTGTCTGAACTGATTGGGCTGGATATTAAACATCTCGATCTTGATACTGGAGAAGTGTGGGTGATGGGCAAGGGCAGCAAAGAACGCCGTCTGCCGATTGGCCGCAATGCGGTGGCGTGGATTGAGCACTGGTTAGATCTGCGCGGACTGTTTGGCAGCGATGAAGATGCGCTGTTCCTGTCAAAACTGGGTAAACGTATCTCTGCGCGTAACGTGCAGAAACGGTTTGCCGAGTGGGGTATTAAACAAGGGCTTAACAGTCACGTGCATCCCCACAAATTGCGCCACTCTTTTGCGACACATATGCTGGAGTCGAGCGGCGATCTTCGCGGTGTGCAGGAGTTATTGGGACACGCCAACCTCTCAACGACCCAAATCTATACCCATCTTGATTTTCAACACCTGGCTTCAGTGTACGATGCGGCGCATCCACGCGCCAAACGGGGGAAATAATGCGTTTTTACCGGCCTTTGGGGCACATTTCTGCGCTCACCTTTGACCTTGATGACACCCTTTACGATAACCGTCCCGTTATCACGCGCACCGAACAGGAAGCGCTCGCTTTTGTGCAAAACTATCACCCGGCGCTGAGCGCGTTGCAAAATTCCGATCTACAGCGTCTGCGTCAAGCCGTGCGCGACGCCGAACCGGAAATCTACCATGACGTGACCCAATGGCGTCATCGCGCCGTCGAGCGCGCCATGCTGGAGGCCGGCCTTTCGGCGGCAGAGGCGAAAATGGGGGCAAATGCCGCGATGATGAACTTCGCCAAATGGCGCAGCCGCATTGACGTCCCGCAGACAACGCATGACACGCTGAAGGCGCTGGCCCGCAAGTGGCCGCTGGTGGCAATCACCAACGGTAATGCGCAACCAGAGCTGTTTGGTCTGGGTGATTACTTTGAGTTTGTGCTTCGCGCGGGTCCTGATGGGCGATCAAAACCGTTCAGCGATATGTACGCGCTGGCGGCGGAAAAACTGAATATGCCAATGGGGGAAATTTTGCACGTGGGCGACGACCTGACGACAGACGTCGCCGGGGCCATTCGTTGCGGCATGCAGGCTTGCTGGATCAAACCGGAAAATGCCGACCTGATGCAAACTGCAGACAGCCGTTTGCTGCCGCATATCGAAATTTCACAGTTGGCATCTCTGACCTCGCTGATATAATCACCAACAGAACTCTGTATATATACCCAGCTTTTTGGCGGATGGCGCTACGCTTATCCGCCCTACCTACTTTTACGTGGCGGTGCCAATGGACGTTTCTTACCTGCTCGACAGCCTTAATGACAAACAGCGTGAAGCGGTGGCCGCGCCACGCAGCAACATGCTGGTTCTGGCGGGCGCGGGGAGTGGTAAAACGCGTGTGCTGGTGCACCGTATTGCCTGGTTACTGACGGTTGAAAACAACTCGCCGTACTCCATTATGGCGGTGACGTTTACCAACAAAGCGGCGGCAGAAATGCGTC
The DNA here is from genome assembly GCF_030332225.1 of Citrobacter sp. Cu233. Taxonomy (GTDB): domain Bacteria; phylum Pseudomonadota; class Gammaproteobacteria; order Enterobacterales; family Enterobacteriaceae; genus Citrobacter. The sequence goes on along the minus strand of NZ_JAOWIF010000034.1, from coordinate 37,999 downwards.
ACCGTATTGGTCAGATCATGGGAACCAGCCAGGGCGGTATGTGGGTGGGGACGTTCCATGGCCTGGCACACCGTCTGCTGCGCGCGCACCATATGGATGCGAATCTGCCGCAGGATTTCCAGATCCTCGACAGCGAAGACCAGTTGCGTCTGCTCAAGCGCCTTATCAAAGCCATGAATCTGGATGAGAAGCAGTGGCCACCGCGTCAGGCGATGTGGTTCATCAACAGCCAGAAAGACGAAGGACTGCGTCCGCATCACCTGCAAAGCTACGGCAACCCGGTTGAGCAAACCTGGCAGAAAGTCTATCAGGCCTACCAGGAAGCGTGTGACCGCGCCGGGCTGGTGGATTTCGCCGAGCTGCTGCTGCGCGCCCATGAACTGTGGCTTAACAAGCCGCATATCCTGCAGCACTACCGCGAACGCTTTACCAATATCCTGGTGGACGAATTCCAGGATACCAACAACATTCAGTACGCGTGGATCCGTCTGCTGGCGGGCGACACCGGCAAAGTGATGATCGTGGGTGATGACGATCAGTCGATCTACGGCTGGCGCGGAGCGCAGGTGGAAAACATCCAGCGCTTCCTCACGGATTTCCCCGGCGCAGAAACCATCCGCCTGGAGCAGAACTACCGCTCGACCAATAATATCCTCAGCGCGGCCAACGCCCTGATTGAAAACAACAATGGGCGCCTGGGTAAAAAACTGTGGACCGATGGTATCGACGGTGAACCGATTTCGCTTTATTGCGCGTTCAACGAACTGGATGAAGCGCGCTTTGTGGTTAATCGCATTAAAACCTGGCAGGACAACGGCGGTCAGCTTGCGCAGTGCGCGATTCTCTACCGTAGCAACGCCCAGTCGCGTGTGCTGGAAGAGGCATTGTTACAGGCCAGCATGCCGTACCGTATCTACGGCGGTATGCGCTTCTTTGAACGCCAGGAAATCAAAGATGCGCTCTCTTACCTGCGTTTAATCGCTAACCGCAACGATGATGCCGCGTTTGAACGCGTGGTGAATACCCCGACGCGCGGTATTGGCGATCGTACACTGGATGTGGTGCGCCAGACCTCGCGTGACCGCCAGCTGACGCTGTGGCAGGCATGTCGTGAGTTGCTACAGGAAAAAGCCCTTGCCGGTCGTGCTGCCAGCGCGCTGCAGCGTTTTATGGAGCTTATTGATGCTCTGGCGCAGGAAACGGCCGATATGCCACTGCATGTGCAAACAGACCGGGTGGTGAAAGACTCCGGCCTGCGCATGATGTACGAGCAGGAGAAAGGCGAGAAAGGCCAGACACGCATCGAAAACTTAGACGAACTGGTCACGGCGACACGCCAGTTCAGCTACAACGAAGAAGATGAAGATTTAATGCCGCTGCAGGCGTTCCTCTCTCACGCAGCGCTGGAAGCGGGCGAAGGGCAGGCGGATACCTGGCAGGACGCGGTACAGCTGATGACCCTGCACTCGGCGAAAGGCCTTGAGTTCCCGCAGGTGTTTATCGTGGGGATGGAAGAGGGCATGTTCCCCAGCCAGATGTCGCTGGACGAAGGCGGTCGTCTGGAAGAAGAACGTCGTCTGGCCTATGTCGGCGTCACCCGAGCTATGCAGAAGCTGACGCTAACCTATGCCGAAACGCGCCGTCTGTACGGCAAAGAGGTTTACCATCGCCCATCGCGCTTTATCGGCGAACTGCCGGAAGCGTGCGTGGAAGAGGTTCGCCTGCGCGCCACCGTCAGCCGCCCGGTCAGCCATCAACGGATGGGAACGCCAATGGCGGAGAACGATACCGGTTATAAGCTCGGCCAGCGCGTGCGCCACGCCAAGTTTGGTGAAGGCACTATCGTCAATCTGGAAGGCAGCGGGGAACACAGCCGTTTGCAGGTGGCGTTCCAGGGGCAGGGGATCAAATGGCTGGTTGCCGCTTACGCGCGGCTGGATACGATATAACTTTCAGAAAAATATCATTATTTTGTAACGATCTGCTAGCCTTACTGATGAGAAGGTAATTTATCCAGACTAGCGTTTCGTTGCGTGTTGACGTCAAAATTTTGCTGGCGTAACATGCGCGCACGATTACGCTAAGAGGACATTCGCCTTGGACACACCCAGTAGATACTGGCTCATTATCCTGTCATCCAGGATCAACTCCTAAGGCTATCCCTTTTTGCTGATAGCCTTCGCGGTTGTCAGCGACCTTCAATTTTATCCCGTCGCGCTGAGTCAGGCTGTTTAATGGTCTGAAACCCAATTTGTTTCTGTGTGCCCACCGAACTGTCCGATAATTTTTTGCATTGGGAGTCCCGGTCATGCTGAGCGCATTTCAACTGGAAAACAATCGTTTAACACGTCTTGAGGCGGATGAGATCGAGCACCTGGCCAGTTCGGTCTGGGTTGATTTAGTCGAGCCGGACGACGATGAACGAAACCGTGTGCAAAAGGACTTGGGCCAGAATCTGGCTACGCGCCCTGAACTGGAAGACATCGAAGCATCCGCACGTTTTTTTGAAGACGAAGACGGTTTGCATATCCACTCCTTCTTCTTTTATGAAGACGCCGACGATCACGCGGGTAACTCAACGGTCGCATTTACCATTCGCGAAGGCCGGTTGTTTACCCTGCGCGAACGCGAGCTACCGGCATTTCGCCTGTACCGCATGCGTGCGCGTAATCAGGCGATGGTGGATGGCAACGCCTATGAGTTGCTGCTCGATCTGTTCGAAACCAAAATCGAACAGCTGGCGGATGAAATAGAAAACATCTATAGCGATCTGGAAAAACTCAGTCGCGTGATTATGGAAGGGCGTCAGGGTGATGAGTATGACGAAGCACTTTCCACGCTGGCGGAGCTGGAAGATATCGGCTGGAAAGTTCGCCTGTGTCTGATGGATACCCAGCGCGCACTGAATTTCCTGGTACGTAAAGCGCGCCTGCCGGGTAGCCAACTGGAGCAGGCGCGTGAGATCCTGCGCGATATCGAATCCCTGTTGCCGCATAACGAATCACTGTTCCAGAAAGTTAACTTCCTGATGCAGGCGGCGATGGGCTTTATCAATATCGAGCAGAACCGCATCATCAAGATCTTTTCGGTGGTTTCTGTCGTGTTCCTGCCGCCGACGCTGGTGGCGTCCAGCTATGGGATGAACTTTGAGTTCATGCCGGAGCTGCACTGGAGCTTCGGTTATCCTGGGGCGATTGTCTTTATGATGCTCGCGGGTCTGGCGCCGTATCTGTACTTCAAGCGCAAGAACTGGCTGTAATGGTTGTGCCGGATGGCGGCAGTGTCATCCGGCACCACAACGTTAAAGTCCCCTTTGCGTTCTGCGTAGGGTATAAATCGCATCCATCACGAAAATTGCCAGCGCCACCCAGATAAAGGCGAAGGTGACCATTTTATCCGCTCCCGGCACTTCACCGTAGAAGGTTACCGCCAGCAGGAACATCAGCGTTGGCCCGATATACTGGAAAAAGCCCAGCGTGGACAGACGTAGGCGGGTTGCCGCACCGGTAAAGCACAGCAGTGGGATAGTGGTCACGACACCCGCAGCAATCAGCAGAAGATTGAGTGACATGGGGTTCTGACCCATATGGCTGGTTGGGCTGTCTGCGATACCGAACAGATAAATTGCCGCAATGGGCAAGAGCCACAAGGTTTCGATCAGCATGCCGGTTTGTGCCTCGACGGCGATCTTCTTACGCACCAGGCCATAAAAAGCAAAACTGAATGCCAGTCCCAGGGCGATTATTGGCAGGGAGCCGAAGGTCCACAACTGCACCAGCACGCCACAAGCGGCTAACAAGACCGCAAGCCACTGCATACGGCGGAACCGTTCTCCAAGAAAAATCATCCCCAACACGATATTTACCAGTGGGTTAATAAAGTAACCGAGACTGGCTTCCAGCATATGGTGGTTATTGACCGCCCAGATAAAAAGCAGCCAGTTTCCGCCAATTAGGACCGCTGAGAGCGCCAGCAGAAAAATCTTCTTTGGCGTTTGCAGCAGCGTTTTGATACCTGACCATTGGCGACTAACGCTCATCAGCGCCACCATAAAGAAAAATGACCAGATGACGCGGTGTGTCAGGATCTCATCCGCCGGGACGTAGTAAATCAGTTTGAAGTAGGCGGGAGCGATACCCCAAATAAAATAGGCAGCAAGAGCGAGTAACACGCCCTGCCGCGTTTGTTTAGCATCCATTGGGAGAACTCATTGCAGAAAAGTAACCGTAGTTTACCTTTTTTCAGACGCTTACCCCACCATATAAGTGGCAGTTGCACTGGCGATATAGCGCTGTTCTTCGTTATGCAGCTCCACTCGCGCGACTGCCACTTTATTGCCTGCTCGCAGCAGACTGCTGGTGGCCGTAAAGCGATTCCCTCTGCCTGGTCGCAGGTAATCAACGCGCAGATCGATGGTGCCCATGCGTGACATTCGCTGACGCAGTTCGTCCTCGCTGATGGTTTCGTGGCGGGTTAGCGTACTGCCAACACACACCAGTCCGGCGGCAACGTCCAGCGCTGAGGCGATCACCCCGCCGTGCAGGATGCTTTGCGCCCAGTTACCCACCATCATCGGTTGGTTATTAAACGCTAATTGCGCAAATTCTTTTTCATAACGTTCCAGTTCCAGCCCCAATGCCCGATTAAACGGCATGTGATAGACAAACATTTCACCCACTAATTTAAGGGCTTGCTCAGCAGTAAGAACAGCAGACATACGATCCCGACACCTTATTGGTTAATGAAATGTTGATATTATGCTTATTATTTGTTGTTTTCTACTTTAGGACGGGATAACTAACGATGAATTAGCTAAGTATGTAGAATACTTGGCAGATAATTATACAATTCATCAATATTTTGGTTCAGGAGAACACTACCGATGCGGGCGATTCTGGGTTGGTTACTACCAGCAGTCATGCTGCCGTTGACCGCGTATGCGCAGGAAGCGACAGTGAAAGAGATTCATGATGCACCTGCAGTGAGAGGCAGTATTATCGCCAATATGCTGCAAGAACACGATAATCCTTTCACGCTGTACCCCTATGACACCAACTATCTCATCTACACCAATACCAGCGACATGAACAAAGAGGCGATCAGCAGCTATAACTGGTCGGATAATGCGCGCAAAGATGAGGTTAAGTTTCAGCTAAGCCTGGCATTTCCGCTTTGGCGCGGGATTTTAGGCCCGAATTCAGTGCTCGGTGGTTCATATACTCAGAAATCCTGGTGGCAGCTTTCTAATAGTGAAGAGTCTTCACCGTTTCGTGAAACTAACTACGAGCCGCAGCTATTTCTAGGATTCGCCACCGATTATCGCTTTGCTGGCTGGACGCTACGTGACATCGAAATGGGCTATAACCATGATTCAAATGGTCGATCCGATCCCACCTCGCGCAGCTGGAACCGTCTGTACACTCGTCTGATGGCTGAAAATGGTAACTGGCTGGTGGAGGTTAAACCGTGGTACGTCATCGGTAGCACGGATGATAACCCCGACATCACCAAATACATGGGCTACTACCAGCTTAAAATGGGTTATCACCTCGGTGACGCCGTCATCAGCGTGAAGGGCCAGTACAACTGGAATACCGGTTATGGTGGTGCTGAAATCGGCGCGAGCTACCCGATCACTAAGCATGTCCGCTTCTACACCCAGGTCTATAGCGGCTACGGCGAATCGCTGATCGACTACAATTTCAATCAGACGCGTGTGGGTGTGGGTGTGATGCTCAACGATATCTTCTGATAGGTTTGATAGCATTTTAATCATTGCAGTTTCTCTCTCAGGCGCTGAAAATAGCGCCTGTTTTTCTTTAAGGCTAATGGGGTTAATGTGGCGCAGGCGGAAGTGTTGAATCTGGAAATGGGCGCTAAACAGGTTTTGCAGGAAACCTTTGGCTACCAACAGTTTCGCCCTGGTCAGGAAGAAATCATCGATACTGTGCTTTCTGGTCGCGACTGCCTGGTCGTCATGCCGACCGGTGGTGGTAAATCCCTCTGCTATCAAATTCCCGCATTATTGCTGAACGGACTCACCGTTGTTGTCTCGCCGCTTATTTCCCTGATGAAAGATCAGGTCGACCAATTATTAGCAAACGGCGTGGCGGCGGCGTGTCTGAACTCTACCCAAAGTCGTGAACAGCAGCTTGAGGTCATGGCGGGCTGTCGCAGCGGGCAAATTCGTTTGCTGTACATTGCACCCGAACGTTTGATGCTGGATAACTTCCTCGAACATCTGGCGCACTGGAATCCGGTGTTGCTGGCCGTTGATGAAGCCCACTGCATCTCGCAATGGGGGCACGATTTCCGCCCTGAATACGCCGCGTTGGGTCAATTGCGTCAGCGTTTTCCGACGCTGCCGTTCGTGGCGCTGACCGCGACCGCTGATGACACTACTCGCCTGGATATTGTGCGCTTGCTGGGGTTGAACGATCCGCTCATTCAGATCAGCAGTTTTGACCGGCCGAACATTCGTTACATGCTGATGGAGAAGTTTAAGCCGCTCGATCAGCTGATGCGCTATGTACAAGAACAGCGCGGCAAGTCCGGCATTATTTACTGTAACAGCCGCGCGAAGGTCGAAGACACCGCAGCGCGTCTGCAAAGTCGTGGCATCAGCGCGGGTGCCTATCATGCTGGGCTGGAAAACAGTGTACGTGCCGAGGTGCAGGAAAAATTCCAACGCGATGACCTGCAAATCGTGGTGGCGACCGTAGCGTTTGGGATGGGAATCAACAAACCTAACGTACGCTTTGTGGTGCATTTTGATATCCCGCGTAACATCGAATCCTATTACCAGGAAACCGGCCGTGCCGGGCGCGATGGACTGCCTGCGGAAGCGATGCTGTTTTACGATCCCGCTGATATGGCATGGTTACGCCGTTGCCTGGAAGAGAAACCCGCCGGGCAGCTACTGGATATTGAACGGCATAAACTCAATGCGATGGGAGCGTTTGCCGAGGCGCAAACCTGTCGTCGTCTGGTATTGCTGAATTATTTTGGTGAAGGGCGTCAGGAGCCGTGCGGTAACTGCGATATTTGTCTCGATCCGCCAAAACAGTACGATGGTTTAATGGATGCGCGTAAGGCGCTGTCGACAATCTACCGCGTCAACCAACGCTTTGGTATGGGGTATGTCGTGGAAGTCTTGCGCGGAGCCAATAACCAACGTATTCGCGAACTGGCCCATGACAAGCTGCCGGTCTATGGCATTGGTCGTGAACAGAGCCATGAACATTGGGTGAGTGTGATCCGCCAACTGATCCACCTTGGTCTGGTGACGCAGAATATTGCCCATCACTCCGCGTTACAGTTAACCGAAGCCGCACGACCGGTTCTGCGTGGCGAAATCTCGTTACAGCTTGCCGTGCCGCGTATTGTGGCGCTGAAACCACGTGCGATGCAGAAATCCTTCGGCGGCAACTACGACCGCAAGCTCTTCGCCAAATTGCGTAAGCTGCGTAAAGCTATTGCCGATGAAGAAAATATCCCGCCGTACGTGGTTTTCAACGATGCGACGCTGATAGAAATGGCCGAGCAGATGCCGGTTTCTCCGAGCGAAATGTTAAGTGTCAACGGCGTGGGTATGCGTAAACTTGAGCGTTTCGGCAAAGAGTTTATGGCGCTTATTCGTGCACACGTTGATGGTGACGACGAAGAGTAGTCAGCCGGGCAAAAAAGTGCCAGGATGGTGACTCACTGAACTATTCCCCCACGAGTCATTTTTATGTTAACGCTATTTTTCACCGTTGCGTTGGTGCATATCGTTGCACTGATGAGTCCCGGTCCCGATTTTTTCTTTGTCTCTCAAACGGCGGTGAGCCGTTCGCGTAAAGAAGCGATGATGGGTGTGCTGGGTATTACCTGCGGCGTCATGGTCTGGGCGGGCGTGGCGCTGCTCGGCCTGCATCTGATCATCGAAAAAATGGCCTGGCTGCATACCATTATTATGGTCGGCGGGGGTCTGTATCTGTGTTGGATGGGCTACCAGATGCTGCGCGGTGCGTTTAAAAAGCAGAATGTTGCGACTCCAACACCACAGGTTGAACTGGCACAGAGCGGGCGCAGCTTTTTAAAAGGTCTACTTACTAACCTGGCAAACCCTAAAGCCATTATCTACTTTGGCTCCGTGTTCTCATTGTTCGTTGGCGATAACGTAGGAACGGGCGCGCGCTGGGGGATCTTTGCCCTAATCATCGTGGAAACGCTGGCGTGGTTTACCGTAGTCGCCAGCCTGTTTGCGCTACCGAAAATGCGCCGCGGTTATCAGCGTCTGGCGAAGTGGATCGATGGATTTGCTGGCGCACTGTTTGCAGGTTTCGGCATTCACCTGATTATTTCGCGCTGATTCTGTTATCCGCCTGGGGATGCCCAGGCGGAACGCGGTTTATTGAGCAAGCTTTTGTAATTCGTCTTTCGACAGGCCAGTCATTTCCATAATTGCTTCGGTATCCAGCCCACGCTTGAGCATTGCCTTTGCTATGTCCAGTATGGCAATACGTTTGCCCTCTTCGCGACCTATCTGCTTTAGTTGATCCGCCATTGTCATCAATTTGTCTCCATGCTGCGGCACACGCTGTGCCAGCTTATACAGTAATGTCTGAACATCTTGTGTATTCCCTGCTTGCACCATGTAGTTTACCAGCATGGTTAATTGTTGTCCGCTCATCTTCTCCAGCATAAACAGGTGGGTAAGTTTATCCAGCAACTGCGCCATGTCGCGTTGGCGAATATGCTTTTGTACTAATGTTAGTGCCGCCATGCTGCGATGTTGCATGATCTCATCGTCGGGGATGACCGTCACATCCACCAACGGAAACGGCGTACTGTAAAGCTGAAGGGCGGTCCCCGAATCCTCAAAGTGATCCAGCCAGTTCATTGAACCTTGCCAGGGACTTTGTTTCCCATGGTAAAAGAGAACAGGAATAACCAGTGGTAGAGTGTCGTTTCCCACCTCCAGGTGACGTTGCATGGAGCGCATCAGTCGAAACGACATATGCTTGTCCGGTGAGCTTTGATGCTCAATGAGCACATGTGTACATAACCCTGCCCGCTGGTGGTTTCCAGTGAATAGAGAATATCGCTGAAATAGGGGCGTAGATCGTCCTCGACAAAGCTGCCTGATTCCAGGTGTAGCGTTTCTAGTTTGCAAATTTTGATTAACGAGGGAGGAAGATGGAGTTCAATGAAGTCCCGCGCGGTTTCCATGCGGGACAGGAAAGTCTTAAATACGGCGTCATGAGGTGTGGTTGCTTCCGCCATCGTTCATCATCCGTGAGTGGTGAATGTGGCGGCATTCTGGCACTAGCATTCAACACCTAACAGCACAGAATAAAAGACGTTTCTCCCTTTACGGCGAGTCTCGAAAAGGCATACAGTGATGTTCAGACCGTTCACATTTCATTGCGAGCGCTATTCCAGTTTTCTAGGCATGCCGTGCCGAGGCCAGCAGGGCGCCTATCAGCATAAACAGTGAACCAAACACTTTGTTCAGCGCCTTCATTTGCTTTGGCCCCTTAATCCAGCTCGCAATACGGGTGGCCAGCGTCGCGTAACCGATCATCACAATGATATCGACAACAATGGTGGTGATACCAAGCACCACATACTGCATGACCTGAGGTTCTTGCGGCATGATGAACTGTGGGAACAGCGCAGCAAGAAACACAATACTTTTCGGATTGGTCAGGTTAACGAAAACCGCCCTTTTGAACAGGCGGCTGCGTGTTTGCGTGTTCGCCATGGTGTTCAGATCGATAGCGCCCGCTGCCCGCCATTGCTGAATACCCAACCAAATCAAATAGGCAGCTCCCGCCCACTTCAGCACTTCAAACGCGATGACTGAACGTGAGAACAATGTCCCCAGCCCAACACCAACCAGTACGATATGAATGCCAAGCCCGGTCTGCAAACCGGCAATAGAGGCGCAGGCGCCACGATAGCCGTGACTGATGGCGGTTGTCATGGTGTTGATTGCGCCAGAGCCCGGAGACAGGCTCAAAATAATAGAGGTCAGCAGGTAGGCGAACCACCATTCAAAGGTCATGAGAAACTCCCGGATTGTCTATTTTTATGCCACAATACGCTACTGCCGTTGCGTTGTATCAGGCTCGGCGAAAAAAACGATTTTACTTGGTCAGCGAGGCTGGATACCCGATGTTTCAGCAGCAAAAAGACTGGGAAACAAGAGAAAACGCGTTTGCCGCTTTTTCCATGGGTCCACTGACAGATTTCTGGCACCAGCGGGAGGAAGCGGAGTTTACGGGTGTAGATGATGTTCCCGTACATTTTGTTCGCTTTCGTGCCGAAAAAAACGATCGTGTCATCGTTGTCTGTCCAGGGCGCATTGAAAGCTATGTGAAATACGCTGAGCTGGCGTATGACCTGTTTCATTCAGGTTTTGACGTACTCATTATCGATCACCGTGGTCAGGGGCGTTCCGGGCGGATGTTATCGGACCCACATCGTGGTCATGTCGATAACTTTAATGACTACGTCGATGATTTAGCCGCCTTCTGGCAGCAGGAAGTACAACCTGGCCCGTGGCGAAAACGCTATATACTGGCCCATTCCATGGGCGGCGCGATTGCCACGCTGTTCCTGCAGCGCCATCCAAATCAATGTGATGCCATTGCGCTTTGTGCGCCAATGTTTGGTATCGTGATGCGTTTTCCCGACTGGATGGTGCGCCACATTCTTGACTGGGCCGAAGGGCATCCGCGCATCCGTGAAGGCTATGCGATGGGGACCGGCCGCTGGCGGGCGTTGCCATTCGGTATGAATGCGCTAACCCATAGTCGACAGCGCTATCGGCGTAACCTACGCTTCTACGCCGATGATCCGCGATTACGTGTGGGTGGCCCTACCTATCACTGGGTGCGTGAAGGTATTCAGGCGGGCGAACAGGTTCTGGCTGGAGCGGGTGATGACGCAACGCCAGCGCTGCTTATTCAGGCCGAAGAAGAACGTGTGGTGGATAACCGCATGCACGATCGTTTTTGTGAACTCCGCGCTGCAGCAGGCCATCCGGTAGAAGGAGGTCAGCCGCTTGTCATAAAAGGCGCGTACCATGAGATCCTTTTCGAAAAGGACGCAATGCGCTCAGTCGCGCTTAACGCCATTGTTGATTTTTTCAACAGGCATAACTCATCCAGCGGAACTCGCTTTTCCTAGAGGTTTAATTTTCTTATGTATCAGGTTGTTGCGTCTGATTTAGACGGTACGCTGCTTTCTCCCGACCATACTTTGTCCCCTTATGCCAAAGAGACGCTGAAACTTCTGACGGCTCGCGGTGTTCACTTCGTGTTTGCCACTGGTCGTCATCATGTTGATGTGGGGCAAATTCGCGATAACCTCGGCATTAAAACCTACATGATCACATCCAACGGTGCCCGCGTGCACGATCCTGACGGAAATCTCGTGTTTTCCCACAACCTGGATCGCGACATTGCCAGCGATCTGTTTGGTGTTGTGAACGCCAACCCGGATATCGTGACGAACGTTTACCGCGATGATGAGTGGTTCATGAACCGCCACCGCCCGGAAGAAATGCGTTTCTTTAAAGAGGCGGTATTCAATTATTCACTGTTTGAACCTGCGCTGCTGGAGCCTGAAGGCGTTAGCAAAGTGTTTTTCACTACCGATTCTCACGAAAGGTTGCTACCGCTGGAACAGGCGATTAACGCCCGCTGGGGCGATCGTGTGAACGTCAGTTTCTCCACACTGACGTGCCTGGAAGTCATGGCAGGTGGCGTGTCGAAAGGCCATGCGCTGGAGGCGGTGGCAAAAGCGATGGGCTATAGCCTGAAGGACTGTATCGCCTTCGGTGACGGGATGAACGACGCGGAAATGCTCTCGATGGCAGGCAAAGGCTGTATCATGGGCAACGCGCATCAACGCCTGAAGGACCTGCATCCGGAACTGGACGTGATTGGCCTCAATGCCGACGATGCCGTGCCGCATTATCTGCGCGATCTCTTTTTAACGTAACTGTTCTTTAGTTGACCAGTTGTCAACTAAACTCTTCGCTACAATGGGTGTACCTTTTGTTCAGAGACATCCATTGTGGCGCTACTCATCATTACCACTATTTTGTGGGCCTTTTCTTTTAGCCTGTTTGGCGAGTACCTTGCCGGTCATGTCGATAGCTATTTTGCAGTGCTGGTGCGTGTTGGGCTGGCGGCTCTGGTGTTTTTACCGTTTTTGCGTACCCGTGGGCACAGCGTAAAAACAATCGCGCTGTATATGCTGGTGGGCGCCATGCAGCTTGGCATCATGTATATGCTGAGTTTTCATGCCTATCTGTATCTGACGGTTTCAGAGCTGCTGCTCTTTACCGTTCTGACACCGTTGTACATTACGCTAATTTATGACCTGATGAGCGGGCGCCGTTTACGCTGGAGCTATGCGTTCAGCGCACTACTGGCGGTAATTGGCGCCGGGATTATCCGTTACGATCAGGTGACCAGCCACTTCTGGACCGGCCTGCTGCTGGTACAGCTTTCCAACATTAGTTTTGCCATCGGCATGGTGGGCTATAAGCGCCTGATGGAAACCCGCCCGATGCCACAGCACAACGCCTTTGCCTGGTTTTATATGGGGGCGTTGCTGGTGGCAGTTGTTGCCTGGTCTATATTAGGGAATGCGCAAAAAATGCCTGAAACCACGCTGCAGTGGGGAATTCTGGTGTTCCTTGGCGTGGCGGCTTCTGGCATTGGTTACTTTATGTGGAACTATGGCGCGACGCAGGTGGATGCCGGTACGTTGGGTATTATGAACAATATGCATGTACCGGCGGGGCTGCTGGTCAACCTGGCTATCTGGCACCAACAGCCGCACTGGCCAAGCTTTATCATTGGTGCGGCTGTGATAGTGGCTTCACTGTGGGTACATCGTAAGTGGGTCGTTCCGCACTCCGCACAAACGGCAGGTGATCGCAGGCGTGATTCCGCGCTGAGCGAATAAATGCTTCCGTGACCGGCTGGCGCTGCTCGCCATCGCGCACGGCGGCGTACAGTCGGCTCCACAGCCCATCGCCCAGGGTTTTGGTTACCACCAGACCCTGGCGTTCAAAACTCTCTACTACCCAGTGCGGCAGGGCCGCAATACCCATCCTGGCGGCTACCATCTGGATCAACAGCAGGGTGTTATCCACGCTCTTCAGCGACGGGCTGACGCCCGCGGGCTGCAGGAAATTCCGCCAGATATCCAGGCGGCTGCGTTGTACCGGATATATCAGCAGCGTCTCGCTGGCCAAATCTTCCGGCGTGACCTGTGTTTTGCTGGCCAGTGGGTGATCGGGTGCCAGTACCAGACGAACTTCAAAATCGAACATCGGTGAATAGTGCAGGCCGCTGCGCGGCAGAATGTCGGATGTCATCACCAGATCCAGCTCATCCTGCTGTAGCGCCGGTTGCGGATCGAAGGTCACACCGGATTTAAAATCCATCTCCACCTGTGGCCAGTTAGCACGGAAATTTTCCAGCGCGGGCGTCAGCCACTGAATACAGCTGTGGCATTCAATCGCGATACGCAGTCGGGTTTGCTGCGGTTCATTGCATGCCTGCAGCGCGCGACCGATTTGCGGCAAGACCTGGTTTGCCAGCTGGAGCAGAATTTCACCCTGTGGCGTAAAGCGCAGCGGTTGGCTTTTACGTACAAATAGACGAAAGCCGAGGCGTTGTTCCAGATCGCTGAACTGGTGAGACAGGGCGGATTGGGTCTGATGCAACGTCGCTGCTGCGCCTGCCAGCGAACCACTGTTCCGCAACGCCTGTAGCGTTTTCAGATGCTTAATCTCGATCATGAAAGTCCTTCACTTCGGCATGAATAAATTGCGCTTGAGGATTATACAGTACCTGTCAATTATGGATGTGTAAACATCTGGACGGCTAAAATCCTTCGTCTTTTAAATTTATGGTGCGTTGGCTGCGTTTCTCCACCCCGGTCACTTACTTCAGTAAGCTCCCAGGGATGAATAAATTTGCCGCCTTCCCTAAATTCAAAATCCACAGGATTTACATATAATTAGAGGAAGAAAAATGACAATACTGAATCACACCCTCGGTTTCCCTCGCGTTGGCCTGCGTCGCGAGCTGAAGAAAGCGCAAGAAAACTACTGGGCAGGTAACGCCTCTCGTGAAGAATTGCTGGCAACGGGTCGCGAACTGCGCGCCCGTCACTGGGATCAGCAAAAACAGGCTGGCGTTGACCTGCTGCCGGTGGGCGATTTCGCCTGGTACGATCACGTGCTGACGACCAGCCTGCTGCTGGGTAACGTCCCGGCCCGTCATCAGAACAAAGATGGCTCCGTCGATATCGACACCTTATTCCGCATTGGTCGTGGGCGTGCACCGACCGGTGAACCTGCTGCTGCGGCAGAAATGACCAAATGGTTTAACACTAACTATCACTATATGGTGCCTGAATTCACCAAAGGCCAGCAGTTCAAGCTGACCTGGACTCAGTTGCTGGATGAAGTTGACGAAGCGCTGGCACTCGGCCACAACGTAAAACCCGTCCTGCTGGGCCCGGTAACTTACCTGTGGCTGGGCAAAGTGAAGGGCGAACAATTTGACCGCCTGAGCCTGCTGAACGACATTCTGCCGGTTTACCAGCAGGTGCTGGCAGAGTTGGCTAAGCGTGGCATTGAGTGGGTTCAGATTGATGAACCTTCGCTGGTGCTGGAGCTACCCCAGGAATGGCTGAACGCCTTTAAACCGGCGTATGACGCTCTAACCGGTCAGGTGAAGCTGCTGCTGACCACCTATTTCGAAGGCGTCACGCCAAACCTGGATACCATCACCACGCTGCCGGTGCAGGGTCTGCACGTTGACTTCGTGCACGGTAAAGATAACGTCGCCGAGTTACACAAGCGCCTGCCTGCCAACTGGCTGCTGTCAGCCGGTCTGGTGAACGGTCGTAACGTCTGGCGTGCTGATTTGACAGAAAAACATGCACAAATTAAGGACATTGTCGGCAAACGTGCGCTATGGGTGGCCTCTTCCTGCTCTCTGCTGCATAGCCCGATTGACCTGAGCGTTGAAACCCGCCTGGATGCCGAAGTGAAGAGTTGGTTTGCCTTCGCCCTGCAAAAATGCGGCGAGCTGGCGCTACTGCGTGATGCGCTGAACAGCGGCGATACCGCGGCGCTGGTTGAATGGAGCGCACCGATTCAGGCGCGTCGCCACTCCACTCGTGTACATAATGCCGCGGTGGAAAAACGTCTGGCTGCGATCACCGCCAGGGACAGCCAGCGCGCCAACCCTTACCCGGTTCGCGCCGAGGCGCAACGTGCCCGCTTTAATCTGCCGGCATGGCCGACCACCACTATCGGCTCATTCCCGCAAACCACGGAGATTCGCGGCCTGCGTCTGGACTTTAAAAAGGGCAATCTGGATGCGAATAACTATCGCACTGGCATTGCAGAGCACATTAAACAGGCGATTGCCGAGCAGGAACGTCTGGGCCTCGACGTACTGGTACACGGTGAAGCTGAACGTAACGACATGGTGGAATACTTTGGCGAACATCTGGATGGCTTCGTCTTTACCCAGAATGGCTGGGTGCAGAGCTACGGTTCACGCTGTGTGAAACCACCGGTTGTTATTGGCGACGTCAGCCGCCCGGAAGCGATTACCGTTGAGTGGGCTAAATACGCGCAGTCGCTGACTGACAAACCCGTTAAAGGCATGCTGACTGGTCCGGTGACCATTCTTTGCTGGTCGTTCCCGCGTGAAGATGTGACCCGTGAAACGATCGCCAAACAGATTGCGCTGGCGTTGCGTGACGAAGTAGCGGATCTGGAAGCGGCGGGTATCGGTATTATTCAGATTGATGAACCGGCACTGCGTGAAGGCCTGCCGCTGCGTCGCAGTGACTGGGCGGCGTATCTGGAGTGGGGCGTGGAAGCCTTCCGTATCAATGCCGCGGTGGCGAAGGATGAAACCCAGATCCACACTCACATGTGTTACTGCGAGTTCAACGACATCATGGACTCTATTGCCGCGCTGGACGCGGATGTGATCACCATTGAAACCTCGCGTTCCGACATGGAGTTACTGGAATCGTTTGAAGAGTTCGACTACCCGAACGAAATCGGGCCGGGCGTCTATGACATTCACTCGCCTAACGTCCCGAGCGTGGAGTGGATTGAAGCCCTGCTGAAGAAAGCCGAACAGCGTATCCCGGCTGAGCGTCTGTGGGTGAACCCGGACTGCGGCCTGAAAACCCGCGGCTGGCCGGAAACTCGGGCAGCCCTGGCTAACATGGTCAAAGCTGCGCAGAATCTGCGTCAGGCGTAACGAAACGTAGGCCCGGTAAGCGAAGTGACTCCGGGCAATAGGTCGGGTGGCGGCTTTGCCTTACCCGACCTACTCGATTATCTATTCTCACCGTATTGCGCGAACCACTCCAGCATTCTCTGCCAGGCGTCTTTGGCCGACTCCTCGTGGTAGCTTGGACGATAATCGGCGTTAAAGGCATGGCCCGCGTCGGGATACACCACAATTTCCGCTTTGGCATTTGCGGCGCGTAATGCCTGACGCATGGTTTCCACGCTGTCCTGCGAAATACTGGTGTCCTGAGCGCCATAGAGCCCCAAAACGGGGGCGTTCAGATCGGTGGCGATATCGACGGGATGTTTGGGGGAGTTTAACGTTTTGTCGCCGACCAGTTTGCCATACCACGCCACCGCCGCTTTTAGCTGTGGATTGTGTGCGGCATACAGCCAGGTAATACGTCCACCCCAGCAAAAACCCGTCATCATTAATTTATGCACATCGCCGCCGTTGCGGGAGGCCCAACTGGCAACATGATCCAGATCGGCAAGAACCTGTGAGTCCGGGACTTTCGCCACCAGGCCGCTTAGAAGCGTCGGGATATCGGCAAAATCACTGGGATCGCCCTCGCGAAAATAGAGTTCGGGTGCGATAGCCAGATAACCTTCCAGCGCCAGTCGACGGCAAACATCACGAATGTGCTCATGAATACCAAAAATTTCCTGCACGACAATGACGACGGGCAGCGGGCCATCGGTCTGTTGTGGTCGTGCGTAATACGCAGGCATATCATCGCCTTGTGAGGGTATTGATGTCACTCCAGCGATAATCGCGTTATCCGGAGTGTGAACCGTCGTGGACGCCGGTGGGGATACAGCAGGTGCAAAACCAGATTGTCGTGTTGTCATGGTATTCTCCGTACCCTTAAATATTGTGCAAAATAGCGCATTGTTAACTATAGACACATGCAACGAACCACATTGCCTCAAACGGTCTATCTTTTGTGCAAGGCTTCCTTACATTGCGCCATCAATGTGACGCAAGTCACTATTTTACGGTAATTCGATGCAATTGATTTCCGTCATGGTGATGGCTGTCACGAAAAGATGTTTGTGCCTTCGGTAAAGTGTGTTTTTGCTTCTTCTGACAAAACCGATTCACAGAGGAGTTTTTATGTCTAAGTCTGATGTTTTTCATCTCGGCCTCACTAAGAACGATTTACAAGGGGCCCAGCTCGCTATCGTCCCTGGCGACCCGGAGCGTGTGGAAAAGATCGCCGCGCTGATGGACAAGCCGGTTAAGCTGGCATCTCATCGCGAGTTCACTACCTGGCGTGCTGAGCTGGATGGTAAAGCAGTGATCGTCTGCTCTACCGGTATCGGCGGCCCGTCGACGTCTATTGCCGTAGAAGAACTGGCGCAACTGGGCATTCGTACCTTCCTGCGTATCGGTACGACCGGCGCTATTCAGCCGCATATCAACGTTGGCGACGTGCTGGTTACCACCGCGTCTGTCCGTCTGGACGGGGCGAGTCTGCATTTTGCACCAATGGAGTTCCCGGCAGTTGCCGATTTCGAATGCACCACCGCGTTGGTGGAAGCGGCGAAATCTATCGGTGCGACCACCCACGTAGGCGTTACCGCGTCTTCAGACACCTTCTACCCGGGCCAGGAGCGTTATGACACTTTCTCTGGTCGCGTAGTGAGCCGTTTCAAAGGCTCGATGGAAGAGTGGCAGTCGATGGGCGTCATGAACTATGAAATGGAATCTGCGACGCTGCTGACCATGTGCGCAAGCCAGGGTCTGCGTGCCGGTATGGTTGCAGGTGTTATCGTCAACCGTACTCAGCAAGAGATCCCGAATGCAGAAACGATGAAGCAAACGGAAAGCCACGCGGTGAAAATCGTGGTAGAAGCCGCACGTCGTTTACTGTAATTCTCCCTTCTTTGTTAAAAGGCCGACCTGTTCGGCCTTTTTATTTTGCGTAGTACCTCGCAGGAAATTCCTTTTAAACTGGACGTTTATACAGCACAATTCTATTTTGTGCGGGTAAGTCGTTGCTGTAAGGGGGCGTTGTGGATATTTCAATTTTGATGAGTGCCGTGCTGGCATTAGCTGCAGGGCTGCTGGTGGGCTGGCTGGCGACAAAAGCGCGCGCCGATCAGATCCGCGCAGACCTCATCGAAGAACGACGAGAACTGGATATTGCTCTCAGTGCAGCCCGGCAACAGCTCTCGCAGGAAGCCCACTGGCGCGACGAATGCGAGTTGCTGAATAACGAACTCCGCAGCCTGCAGAGTATCAATACCTCACTAGAAGCCGATCTCCGGGAAGTCACCACCCGTCTGGAAGCAACGCAACAGCATGCAGAAGATAAAATTCGCCAGATGATCAACAGTGAACAGCGCCTGAGCGAACAGTTTGAGAATCTGGCGAACCGCATTTTCGAGCACAGTAACCGTCGGGTAGATGAGCAAAATCGCCAAAGCCTTAACAGCCTGCTTACACCATTACGCGAACAGCTGGACGGTTTTCGCCGTCAGGTGCAGGATAGCTTTGGTAAAGAGGCTCAGGAGCGCCATACCCTGGCACACGAAATTCGTAACCTCCAGCAGTTGAATGCGCAGATGGCACAGGAAGCGGTTAACCTGACGCGGGCATTGAAAGGTGATAACAAAACACAGGGAAACTGGGGAGAGGTGGTACTTACGCGGGTACTGGAGGCTTCCGGCCTGCGGGAAGGCTATGAATACGAAACCCAGGTTAGCATCGAGAATGATGCGCGCTCACGGATGCAACCGGACGTTATTGTCCGGCTACCGCAGGGTAAAGATGTGGTGATCGACGCTAAAATGACGCTGGTTGCCTATGAGCGCTATTTTAATGCAGAAGATGAATACACCCGGGAGGGGGCGCTGCAGGAGCATATCGCCTCCGTGCGGAATCATATTCGTCTGCTGGGTCGTAAAGACTACCAACAGCTTCCAGGGCTGCGTACACTGGACTATGTGCTGATGTTTATCCCCGTTGAACCTGCTTTCCTGCTGGCGCTGGACAGACAGCCCGAACTGATTACCGAAGCGCTCAGAAATAACATTATGCTGGTGAGTCCTACCACGCTGTTGGTGGCATTACGTACTATCGCTAACCTGTGGCGCTATGAGCATCAAAGCCGCAACGCGCAACAAATTGCGGATCGGGCCAGTAAACTTTATGACAAGATGCGCCTGTTTGTGGATGATATGTCGGCAATCGGCCAAAGCCTGGATAAAGCCCAGGATAACTACCGACAGGCAATGAAGAAGCTCTCTTCGGGGCGTGGAAATGTCTTATCACAGGCGGAAGCCTTCCGCGGCTTAGGCGTGGAAATTAAGCGTGAGATTAATCCTGAGTTGGCTGAACATGCCATGAGCCAGGATGAAGAGTACCGTTTGCGCTCGGTTTCCGAGGCGCAACAAGAAGAGACATACGCCGATAATGCGGCGGTAAATCAGCAATCGAGCTAGCCCATTTGGGGTAGTTGAACCCGGCAGAAGGGTAGGGCAAATGGGCCCAATCTGTTACACTTCTCGAACATTTTTTGGATGAGCAGGCACTGAGATGGTGGATAATTCACAAGAAACGACGCACTTTGGCTTTCAGACCGTCGCTAAAGAGCAGAAAGCTGACATGGTGGCCCACGTTTTTCATTCTGTGGCGTCTAAATATGACGTTATGAATGACTTAATGTCATTTGGCATTCATCGTTTGTGGAAGCGCTTCACCATTGACTGTAGTGGCGTGCGTCGTGGACAAACCGTTCTGGATTTAGCGGGCGGCACGGGCGATCTGACCGCAAAATTTTCTCGCATGGTTGGTGAAACCGGTAAGGTTATTCTTGCAGATATCAATGACTCAATGCTCAAAATGGGTCGCGAAAAACTGCGCAATATTGGCGTGATTGGTAACGTTGAATATGTCCAGGCAAATGCTGAGGCACTGCCGTTCCCTGACAATACCTTTGATTGCATCACCATTTCTTTCGGCCTGCGTAACGTTACGGATAAAGAGAAAGCGCTACGCTCGATGTATCGTGTGTTGAAACCTGGTGGACGCTTACTGGTGCTGGAATTCTCTAAACCGATCATCGAACCGCTGAGCAAAGCGTATGATGCGTACTCTTTCCATATCTTGCCACGTATTGGTTCGATGGTTGCGAGCGACGCAGATAGCTACCGCTATTTGGCTGAGTCTATCCGTATGCATCCCGATCAGGACACGTTAAAAGCAATGATGCAAGATGCCGGGTTTGAAAGTGTTGATTACTACAACCTGACGGCAGGTGTTGTTGCGCTGCATCGTGGTTACAAGTTCTGACAGGAGACCGGGGATGCCTTTAAAACCCTTAGTTACCGCTGGCGTTGAAAATCTGCTCAACACCTTTCTGTATCGTTCTCCTGCGCTAAAATCAGCCCGAACGCGTTTGCAGAGCAAGGTACTGCGTGTTGATCTTAAAGGATTTTCTACGCCGTTAGTCCTGGTGTTCAGTGAGCGCCAGGTCGATGTGCTGGGGGCATGGGAAGGCGAAGCCGATTGCACCGTGATCACACATGCCAGCGTGTTACCTAAATTACGTGACCGGCAGCAGCTCACAACGCTTATTCGTAGCGGCGAACTGGAAGTGCAGGGCGATATTCAGGTGGTGCAGAACTTTGTGGCTCTGGCTGACCTGGCGGAATTTGACCCTGCAGAGCTATTAGCACCTTATACCGGTGATATCGTCGCGGAAGGTGTTAGCAAAGTCCTGCGCGGCGGCGTGAAGTTCCTGCGTCATGGCATTCAACGTCAGCAACGTTATGTTGCCGAAGCGATCACTGAAGAGTGGCGTATGGCCCCTGGCCCGCTTGAAGTTGCATGGTTTGCGGAAGAAACGGCAGCGGTTGAGCGCACGGTCGAATCTCTGGCCAGACGGCTGGAAAAACTGGAGGCCAAATGACGCCAGGAGAAGTACGGCGCCTTTATTTCATCATTCGCACTTTTTTAAGCTACGGTCTTGATGAACTCATCCCCAAAATGCGTATTACGCTGCCGCTCCGTTTGTGGCGTTACACATTGTTTTGGATGCCAAACCGACATAAAGATAAGCCGCTGGGTGAAAGGCTGAGACTGGCTTTGCAGGAATTGGGGCCGGTGTGGATCAAATTTGGTCAAATGCTGTCCACCCGTCGAGATCTGTTTCCGCCGCATATCGCTGATCAGCTGGCCCTGTTGCAGGATCGGGTTGCTCCATTCGATGGACAACGAGCAAAAGAACAAATTGAAGAAGCAATGGGTGGGCTACCTGTTGAAGCGTGGTTTGATGATTTTGAGATCACACCATTGGCATCTGCGTCTATTGCTCAGGTGCATACCGCGCGACTGAAGTCGAATGGCAAAGAGGTGGTGATCAAGGTTATTCGTCCGGATATCCTGCCGGTAATCAAAGCCGATTTAAAACTGATCTATCGTCTTGCTCGCTGGGTCCCTCGCCTGTTGCCGGACGGCCGTCGTCTGCGGCCAACAGAAGTGGTCCGTGAATATGAAAAAACATTGATCGACGAGCTGAACCTGCTGCGTGAGTCGGCAAACGCCATTCAACTGCGACGCAATTTTGAAGACAGCCCGATGCTGTACATCCCGGAAGTGTATTCCGACTATTGTAGTCAGAACATGATGGTGATGGAGCGTATTTACGGTATCCCTGTTTCGGATGTTGCAACGCTTGAGAAGAACGGTACCAACATGAAACTGTTGGCTGAGCGTGGTGTTCAGGTCTTCTTTACCCAGGTATTCCGCGACAGTTTTTTCCATGCCGATATGCACCCTGGTAACATTTTCGTCAGCTATGAGCACCCTGAAAACCCGAAATACATCGGTATTGATTGCGGGATCGTGGGCTCATTAAATAAAGAAGATAAGCGTTATCTGGCTGAAAACTTTATTGCGTTTTTTAATCGCGATTACCGTAAGGTTGCCGAGCTACATGTTGATTCTGGTTGGGTTCCTCCCGATACCAATGTTGAAGAATTTGAATTTGCAATTCGTACCGTGTGTGAGCCGATCTTCGAAAAGCCGCTGGCAGAGATCTCCTTTGGTCACGTGTTGTTGAATTTGTTCAATACGGCACGTCGATTTAATATGGAAGTCCAGCCTCAACTGGTGTTGTTACAGAAGACGCTGCTGTACGTTGAGGGTGTTGGCCGACAGCTCTATCCTCAGTTGGATTTGTGGAAAACGGCCAAGCCTTTCCTTGAATCCTGGATTAAAGATCAGGTAGGTATTCCGGCGCTTGTCAGGGCATTTAAAGAAAAAGCACCGTTCTGGGTCGAAAAAATGCCAGAAATACCTGAACTTGTGTATGACAGTTTGCGCCAGGGCAAATATTTACAGCACAGTGTTGATAAGATTGCGCGCGAGCTTCATGCGAATCACGTACGTCAGGGACAATCCCGTTATTTATTGGGTATTGGCGCAACGTTGCTGTTAAGTGGGACATTCCTGCTGGTAAGCCGTCCTGAGTGGGGGCTTATGCCTGGCTGGTTAATCGCGGGTGGTGTTATCGCCTGGCTGATCGGCTGGCGCAAAATGCGCTGATTTTTTCATCGCCCAAGGCAGGTCGTGTAACGTATACTACGGCCTTATTAATTCATCATCTATGACAGAGGAACATGTATGGGTGGTATCAGTATTTGGCAGTTGTTGATCATTGCCGTCATCGTTGTACTGCTATTTGGCACCAAGAAACTCGGCTCCATCGGTTCCGACCTTGGCGCGTCTATTAAAGGCTTCAAGAAAGCGATGGGTGATGATGAACCTAAGCAGGATAAAACCAGCCAGGATGCTGATTTTACCGCTAAATCCATCACCGATAAGCAGGGTGAAGTGAAGAAAGAAGACGCCAAAAGCCAAGATAAAGAGCAGGTATAATCCGTGTTTGATATCGGTTTTAGCGAACTGTTATTGGTGTTCGTTATCGGCCTCATCGTACTGGGGCCACAACGATTGCCAGTGGCAGTAAAAACGGTCGCGGGCTGGGTCCGTGCGCTGCGCTCTCTTGCAACTACTGTGCAGAATGAACTGACCCAGGAGCTTAAGCTTCAGGAGTTTCAGGACAGCCTGAAGAAAGTGGAGAAAGCGAGCCTGACAAATCTAACGCCGGAGCTGAAAGCATCGATGGATGAGCTGCGCGAAGCGGCTGAGTCGATGAAGCGTTCTTACAGCGTGCACGATCCTGAGAAGGCGAGCGATGAAGCGCACACTATCCATAACCCTGTGGTGAAAGGAAGTGAAGCGCAGCACGAGGGGGCTACCCCTGCTACTGCTGAAGCACAGGCCAGTTCGCCGGAGCAAAAACCGGAATCCACGGGTGCTGACACGCCGGAGTTGAAGGACACTGTTTCCGTTACGTCGATGGACGCGGAAAAGAAACCTGCTGCACCGGCTGTCGAATCCTCACCCTCGTCGAGTGATAAACCGTAAACATGTCTGTAGAAGATACTCAACCGCTCATCACGCATCTTATTGAGCTGCGTAAGCGACTCCTGAACTGCATTATTGCGGTTATGGTAATCTTTCTGGCGTTGGTTTATTTTGCCAACGACATTTACCATATGGTTGCGGCACCGCTGATTAAGCAGATGCCTCAGGGGGCAACGATGATCGCCACCGATGTGGCTTCACCGTTCTTTACCCCGATAAAGCTAACCTTTATGGTGTCGCTGATCCTGTCGGCACCAGTGATCCTGTACCAGGTATGGGCATTTATTGCGCCTGCTTTGTATAAGCATGAACGCCGCCTTGTCGTGCCGCTGCTGGTCTCAAGTTCGCTGTTGTTCTATATCGGGATGGCATTCGCCTATTTTGTCGTCTTCCCGCTGGCATTTGGCTTCCTTGCCAACACAGCTCCGCAAGGCGTGCAGGTTTCGACAGACATTGCCAGTTATCTCAGCTTTGTCATGGCACTGTTTATGGCGTTTGGCGTCTCTTTTGAGGTACCTGTCGCCATTGTATTGCTGTGCTGGATGGGCATTACGACACCTGATGATTTACGTAAGAAACGTCCTTACGTAGTTGTCGGGGCATTTGTTGTGGGGATGTTACTGACTCCACCAGATGTCTTCTCGCAAACGCTGTTGGCTATACCGATGTACTGCCTGTTTGAAGTGGGTGTTTTCTTCTCTCGTTTTTATGTTGGCAAGCGACGTACGCGAGACGAAGATAACGAGGCTGAGAATGCGAAAGAAGCCGAAACCACCGAGAAAACCGAAGAGTAAATTCAGCCGCCCGTAAGGGCGGTTGTCATATGGGAGGAAGCATGTTTGATATTGGCGTTAATCTAACCAGTTCACAATTTGCGAAAGACAGGGATGAAGTTGTAGCGCGCGCTTTTGCTGCAGGTGTAAACGGCATGCTTCTGACCGGAACAAACCAGCATGAAAGCCAGCAGGCGCTAAAGTTAGCACAGCATTATCCACATTGCTGGTCCACAGCAGGCGTCCACCCGCATGACAGTAGCCAATGGCAATCCTCAACAGAGGCGGAAATTATTGCATTGGCGAATCAGTCCGAAGTGGTCGCCATTGGTGAATGCGGCCTGGATTTCAATCGTAACTACTCCACTCCGCAGGAACAGGAACGAGCGTTCGAGGCGCAATTGCGTATTGCCGCCGAATTGCAGATGCCAGTTTTCATGCATTGTCGGGATGCCCACGAACGTTTTCTGACGCTGCTGGAACCCTGGCTGGACAGCCTTCCTGGCGCAGTGCTGCACTGTTTCACTGGCTCGCGCCGGGAGATGCAGGACTGCGTGGACAGAGGGCTTTACATTGGGATTACCGGATGGATCTGCGATGAACGTCGGGGGATGGAACTGCGGGAGCTGTTGCCGTTTATCCCGGTGGAAAGGCTATTGATCGAAACCGATGCCCCTTATTTACTCCCCCGCGATTTAACACCGAAACCGGCTTCCCGACGTAATGAACCTGCACACCTGCCGCATATTCTTGAGCGTATTGCGCACTGGCGCGGGGAAGATCCTCAGTGGCTATCAACGGCGATTGATGCCAATGTCAGAACGTTATTCGAAGTGACCTTCTGAGTCTGTTTATATCTTTCGAAAGCCGGTGTTTTTCACGCTCTGCTTAATCTCTTTATTCAACAGGTTAAGCAGGAGCATGGAGCGCGCTTCGCCGTCGGGTTCGGTGAAAATCGCCTTTAACCCTTCAAATGCCCCTTCAGTGATAATTACGCTGTCGCCAGGATGCGGCGTTTCCGGGTCTACAATCCCCTCGGGCTTGTAGATAGAAAGCTGGTGAATAACGGGAGAGGGGACGGTGGCAGGTGTTGCCCCAAAGCGTACAAAATGGCTGACGCCACGCGTCGCATTGATGGTCGTGGTGTGGATCACTTCCGGATCGAATTCGACAAACATGTAATTAGGGAAAAGTGGCTCACTGACTGTGGTACGTTTACCACGCACCATTTTTTCCAGGGTGATCATTGGCGTCAGACAGTTGACTGCTTGTCTTTCCAGGTGTTCCTGGGCGCGCTGAAGTTGCCCGCGTTTGCAGTACAGTAAATACCAGGCTTGCATAATAACTCTTATCCGCTTGTTTTGAGCGCAAGCATAGCAAAAGTCATTATACACTTCATCTTTCAAGCCTCATCGGTGTGGGTTGCCAGAGTTCACGCTAATTTAACAAAAATACAGCATCACAATGATGAACGCCGTATAATGAGGCGCTTACAAAGAGGCCATAATGGACGCCATGAAATATCACGATTTACGCGACTTCCTGACGCAGCTTGAACAGCAGGGCGAGCTCAAACGCATTACTCTTGAGGTGGATCCCCACCTGGAGATCACTGAAATTGCCGATCGCACCTTGCGTGCCGGTGGGCCTGCGCTGTTGTTTGAGAACCCTAAAGGCTATTCGATGCCGGTACTGTGCAACCTGTTTGGCACGCCAAAACGTGTCGCCATGGGGATGGGGCAAGAGGATGTCTCGGCGCTAAGGGAAGTGGGTAAGCTGTTGGCGTTTTTGAAAGAGCCGGAGCCGCCGAAAGGATTCCGCGATCTGTTTGATAAACTGCCGCAGTTCAAGCAGGTGCTTAACATGCCAACCAAACGGCTACGCGGTGCGCCTTGTCAGCAAAAAATTTCTTCAGGCGATGACGTTGATTTAAACCGTATACCGGTAATGACCTGCTGGCCGGAAGATGCAGCGCCGCTAATTACATGGGGACTCACCGTCACGCGTGGTCCGCATAAAGAGCGACAGAATCTGGGCATTTATCGCCAACAGTTGATTGGCAAAAATAAGCTCATTATGCGTTGGCTTTCACATCGTGGTGGCGCGCTGGATTATCAGGAGTGGTGTGCTGCACACCCCGGTGAGCGTTTCCCCGTCTCCGTGGCGTTAGGGGCAGACCCGGCGACCATTCTGGGCGCTGTGACCCCTGTGCCTGATACATTATCAGAGTACGCCTTCGCCGGGCTGCTGCGTGGCACTAAGACTGAAGTTGTCAAATGTATCTCTAACGATCTCGAAGTACCCGCCAGCGCTGAAATTGTTCTGGAAGGCTATATCGAGCCGGGTGAACTGGCACCGGAAGGGCCGTATGGCGATCATACGGGTTATTACAATGAAGTGGATAGCTTCCCGGTTTTCACCGTCACACACATTACCCAGCGTGAAGATGCGATTTATCACTCCACCTATACCGGGCGTCCACCCGATGAACCTGCGGTGCTCGGCGTGGCGCTGAACGAAGTGTTCGTGCCGATTCTGCAAAAGCAGTTCCCGGAAATCGTCGACTTTTATCTGCCGCCGGAAGGCTGTTCTTATCGACTGGCCGTGGTGACGATGAAAAAACAGTACGCAGGCCATGCCAAACGCGTCATGATGGGTGTTTGGTCATTTTTGCGTCAGTTTATGTACACCAAATTTGTTATTGTCTGCGATGATGATGTTAACGCACGTGACTGGAACGATGTGATTTGGGCAATTACTACCCGTATGGACCCGGCCCGGGATACGGTACTGGTAGAGAATACGCCGATTGATTACCTGGACTTTGCCTCGCCGGTTTCCGGCCTTGGTTCAAAAATGGGGCTGGATGCCACAAATAAATGGCCGGGTGAAACCCAACGAGAGTGGGGGCGCCCGATTAAAAAAGATCCTGAAGTGACTGCGCGTATTGACGCAATTTGGGATGAATTAGCCATCTTTAATGACGGCAAAAGCGCCTGAGGCGCGATCGTTTTGCCTATTGATCCGACAGAGAGAGCGCATGACAACCTTAAGCTGTAAAGTGACCTCGGTAGAAGCTATCACTGACACCGTATATCGCGTACGTTTAGTGCCGGACGCGGCGTTTTCCTTTCGTGCTGGTCAGTATTTAATGGTCGTGATGGACGAACGTGATAAACGCCCGTTCTCCATGGCATCTACGCCGGATGAGCACGGATTCATTGAGCTGCATGTGGGGGCTTCTGAGCTAAATCTTTATGCCATGGCTGTTATGGACCGAATTCTGAAAGATCGGGAAATTAAGGTCGACATCCCGCACGGTGAAGCCTGGCTGCGTGATGATGAGAATCGTCCGCTGATCCTGATTGCTGGCGGCACAGGGTTCTCATACGTACGCTCGATTTTGCTGACAGCACTGGCGCGCAACCCAAACCGTGATATCACTATTTACTGGGGCGGACGAGAAGAGAAACATCTCTACGATCTCTCTGAACTGGAGGCACTGTCAGTTAATCATCCGAACCTGCGTGTTGAGCCTGTAGTGGAACAGCCTGAAACGGGCTGGCGTGGTCGTACGGGAACCGTATTAACGGCAGTGTTACAGGATTACGGCACTCTGGCGGAACATGATATTTATATCGCCGGGCGTTTCGAGATGGCTAAAATCGCGCGCGACCTGTTCTGCAATGAACGTCAGGCGCGTGAAGATCGTCTGTTTGGCGACGCGTTCGCGTTTATTTAAACGATGTGCGCCGGAACCCCACCGGCGCATTCATGAATTCCCCACCTTCCACATGACGGTTGCTGGCCCAGCATCTTTGCATATCTCCTGTTTTACAAAACCTCATCATTTTTAGTGAACAAAGTTATTTCCCTATTTTCCTGTAGATATAACAACATTTTGTGATACTCCATCATTTGTTTAGTAAACAAATTTGGCGCTCTATGCAGCATCATAATTGTGAGAGGCCAATGAGGGGAGAGGTCACCATGAGGCTCGGACTGGATATAGGCGGGACTAAAATCGAAGCGGTGGTAATTGATAAAACAGGTGAGATTATTTACCGCGAACGACGCGCTACACCCAAGCAAAGCTACGGCGATTTTTTCCATGCCGTGACGGATATGATTGCTAAGGCTATGCAGACCGTTAACCAACCTTTATCGGTCGGTATTGGGGGCCCTGGAGCAGTAGATAGCAGGGGATTAATTAAAAATTCCAACATTCTGGTGCTAAATCAGCAGGCTTTTACCCGTGACCTTGAACAAGCATTAGGGATGCCTGTGCCCGTCACTAACGATGCTAACTGCTTTACACTGTCAGAGGCTATGGACGGCAGTGGATGCGGACACTGTGTGGTATTTGGCGTAATTCTCGGTACTGGCTGCGGAGGCGGGTTGTGTGTTGATAACCGTTTGATCTCCGGCCCTAATACCTGCGCAGGGGAGTGGGGGCATAATGCATTGCCACGTTACCATGAGTCCCGGGATGGTGAGGGGGTTACCTGCTATTGCGGACAACAGAACTGTATTGAAAGTTTTATCTCTGGCACTGGTCTGGAACGCCAGTACATGAATCACACGAATTATCGGGCCAGCTGATGCGGTAAGTGAGCAGGTCATGTTGCATCAGCCTGATGCGTTGATCTGCGCCGGATTTTTTTAGCCAGAGCTGCTTGGGCTGCTGCAACAAATGAAATTGCCGCTGGTGCTTGTAGATCTGTGGGCTCCAGGTTTGCCATGCGTCAATCCGGACAATACCCAGGGCGGCTATCTGGCGACAAAACATTTGATCGAACAGGGGTGTAGCCGTATCGCTTATCTTGCCAGTACTCTCTCACACTACAGTATTCGTCAGCGTGAAAAGGGTTATCGCCAGGCACTGTATGAAGCCCGTCTGCTGATGCCTCCGGAGTACGAAGCCATCGCACCGCCGCTGCTCGATACTGAACAATCGTTGGTCGAGGCGGTTAATGAACTGCTCAGACTGCCGGAACCGCCCGATGCTATTTTTGCTTATAACGATGCGGCGGCGATGGTTGTTCAGCGGGTGTGTGCGCAGCAGGGGATTCGTATTCCAGAAGATCTTGCGCTGGTAGGATTTGATGATATTGATGCTGCGGCCTGGTCACATCCGCCGCTGACTACAATTGCGGTTGATAAGCAGCAACTGGGGCGCGAAGCACTGCGTTTACTGCTGGAAGGCAAGCCGGAAGAGAATCTGTTGCTGCCGGTACAATTGGTGGTACGTAGCAGTTCAGGGAAATAAAAAACCCGCCCCTGACAGGCGGGAAGAACGGCAACTAAACCTTTCCCCGTCATAATTCACACTGCCTCTTTGTTGGCTGCCTTTGCTCACCCCGGTCACATAGTTATCTATGCTCCCGGGGATTCGCTCAGTTACCGCCGCGATGCAGCACGAATTATTTAGGGGAATTTATCTTTGATTACACTCGCTCAAATACTGTGGCGATGCCCTGACCTAACCCGATACACATCGTCGCCAGACCGAACTGCACGTCTTTGCGTTCCATCAGGTTGATCAGAGTGGTACTGATACGCGCACCAGAGCATCCCAGTGGGTGACCCAGTGCGATCGCCCCGCCATTGAGGTTGATCTTCTCGTCGATCTGTTCCATCAGCCCCAGATCTTTAATGCACGGCAGGATCTGGGCGGCAAAGGCTTCGTTCATCTCAAACAAGCCGATGTCGCTGGTGGAGAGTCCCGCTTTTTTCAGCGCCAGCTTTGAGGCAGGAACCGGACCATAACCCATGATTGAGGGGTCACAGCCGACTACGGCCATCGAG
Source organism: Citrobacter sp. Cu233 (assembly GCF_030332225.1). Classification (GTDB taxonomy): domain Bacteria; phylum Pseudomonadota; class Gammaproteobacteria; order Enterobacterales; family Enterobacteriaceae; genus Citrobacter. Next base: position 7,638 of record NZ_JAOWIF010000034.1, on the reverse strand, counting down.
CGAATACGTGCACGCGGCGTCAGACCCAGTTCACGAGCACGGCTCTCACTCATTACCAGCATCGCGGCAGCACCATCGGAGAGCGCGGAAGAGGTACCCGCGGTGACGGTACCGCTGACCGGATCGAATGCCGGGCGTAGGGTGGACAGCGCGTCGACAGTGGTTTCCGGACGGATAACCTCATCATAGTTAAACTGTTTCAACACGCCGTCGGCATCATGACCGCCAGTCGGGATGATCTCGTTTTTAAAGGCACCGGACTGAGTAGCGGCCCAGGCGCGAGCATGTGAGCGTGCGGCGAAGGCATCCTGCATTTCACGGCTAATACCGTGCATACGAGAGAGCATTTCTGCCGTCAGCCCCATCATTCCCGCGGCTTTCGCTACGTTACGGCTCATACCTGGGTGGAAATCAACGCCGTGGCTCATCGGCACATGGCCCATATGTTCCACGCCGCCCACCAGGCACGCCTGCGCATCGCCAGTCATAATCATGCGTGCTGCATCGTGTAGCGCCTGCATCGACGAACCACACAGACGGTTGACCGTAACCGCAGGAACGGAGTGTGGGACTTCTGCCAGCAGTGCGGCGTTACGGGCGATATTGAAACCCTGCTCCAGCGTCTGCTGCACACAACCCCAGTAAATATCATCGAGTGCGGTGGGTTCCAGCGCGGGATTACGCGCCAGCAGACTACGCATCAAGTGTGCGGAGAGATCTTCTGCCCGCACGTTGCGAAACGCGCCCCCTTTCGAACGGCCCATCGGGGTACGGATCGCATCAACAATTACAACCTGTTCCATTGTGACTCCTTAAGCCGTTTTCAGGTCGCCAACCGGGCGGGCAGGCTCAACCGGGGGATAATACGGTTCGTTATGGCGTGCTTTATCACACAGACCGGCTGGTACTTCATACAGCGGACCCAGGTGCTGATACTGCTGCGCCATATCGAGATACTTCGCACTGCCAAGTGTATCCAGCCAGCGGAACGCACCGCCGTGGAACGGAGGGAAGCCCAGGCCATAAACCAGTGCCATATCGGCTTCTGCCGGGCTGGCAATGATGCCTTCCTCCAGGCAACGCACCACTTCGTTGACCATTGGGATCATCATACGAGCGATAATCTCTTCGTCGCTGAAGTCGCGTTTCGGCTGGCTGACGTCTGCCAGTAAGCCATCAACGGCGGCGTCTTCTTCTTTCTTCGGCTTGCCCTTGTTGTCTTCTTTATAACGCCAGAATCCGAGACCGTTTTTCTGTCCGAAACGGCTGGCATCAAACAGCGCATCAATCGCGTCGCGATAATCTTTCTGCATACGCTGCGGGAAGCCCGCGGACATCACAGCCTGAGCGTGATGTGCGGTATCAATACCCACCACGTCCAGCAGATAAGCCGGACCCATTGGCCAGCCAAACTGTTTCTCCATCACTTTGTCAACTTTGCGGAAATCCGCACCATCGCGCAGTAACTGGCTGAAACCTGCAAAGTAAGGGAACAGCACGCGGTTAACGAAGAAACCAGGGCAGTCGTTGACCACAATCGGCGTTTTGCCCATTTTGCTGGCCCAGGCGACAACCCTGGCGATGGTTTCATCCGAGCTTTTCTCTCCGCGAATGATTTCAACCAGCGGCATACGGTGTACCGGGTTAAAGAAGTGCATACCGCAGAAGTTTTCCGGGCGTTTGAGAACGCTGGCCAGCTCGTTAATTGGGATCGTGGACGTATTCGACGCCAGTACAGTATCCGGGCGTACCTTATCTTCGGTTTCTGCCAGCACTGCTTTTTTCACTTTTGGGTTTTCGACTACGGCTTCAACGACCACATCTACACGCTCGAAACCGCTATAGTCGAGAGTTGGCTGAATGGTTGAAATAACACCAGCCATTTTCAGACCGTCTATCTTGCCGCGCTCCAGCTGCTTGTTAAGCAGCTTGGCCGCTTCGGTCATACCCAGCGTCAGTGATTTGTCATTGATGTCTTTTATCACTACCGGTACGCCTTTCCAGGCAGACTGGTAAGCAATGCCGCCGCCCATAATGCCAGCGCCCAGTACCGCTGCTTGCTGAGGTGCCTCAACATTCCTGGTGAGTTTTTTCGCTTTGGCTTTGACAAACTGATCGTTGAGGAAGATACCAACCAACGCGCGAGCTTCACTGGTGTGCGCCAGTGGAACAAAGCTCTTATTTTCCAGATTCAGCGCTTCTTCACGACCGAATCGCGCTGCTGCTTCAATGGTTTTCACTGCGGTAATCGGTGCGGGATAATGTTTACCGGCCGTCTGCGCCACCATGCCTTTGGCGATGGTAAAGCTCATGGCTGCTTCAATTTTGCTGAGTTTCAGTGGTTCCAGTTTCGGCTGGCGTTTAGCTTTCCAGTCGAGGTCGCCGTTGATTGCCTGACGTAATACAGCGATCGCGCCATCAAGCAGTTTGTCTTGTTTCACCACGCCATCAACCAGGCCAATTTTCAGCGCGTGCTCAGCGCCAACATCTTTACCTGCAGCAATGATTTCCAGCGCGCTATCAGCACCCAGCATACGAGGCATACGCACGGAACCGCCAAAGCCCGGCATAATGCCCAGTTTGGTTTCCGGCAGACCAATGCGCAGGTCTGGTGTTGCCAGACGATAATCAGTTGCCAGCACGCACTCGCAGCCGCCGCCCAGCGCGTAACCGTTTACCGCAGAGAGAGTCGGAACAGGCAGATCTTCCAGGCGATTAAAGACGCTATTGGCAAAGTGCAGCCACTGGCTCAACTGCTCTTCGGGAACGAGGAACAGTGAAAGAAATTCGGTGATATCGGCACCGACAATAAAAGCCGCTTTATTAGAGCGCAGGAGCAGCCCTTTTAAATTTGGTTGTTTTTCCAGCACATCAAGCGCATGGCCCAGGCTGGCAACGGTGGCCGTGTCGAGTTTATTGACCGAGCCAGGGGCATCGAACACCAGTTCGGCGATGCCATCTTCCAGCCAGTCAAGGTACAGGGTGTCGCCTTTGTAAAGCATGTCAGTCTCCTGAATCCGCAAGGTGATCTGGTCATACCAGATGAATCGAAGTGTGTGTTTTATGTTAAAGAAATGCAAATAAATGATTAAAGAAATGACGATTCGATCACGCTCGGCAGAAATCACGCAGTCATAAAGCGATGTGCTAAGATGCGGAGACTTGAGGTCAAAAAAACAGAAGGGTAGAAAATGGAATCACTGGCCGCACTCTATAAAAATCATATTGTTACCTTACAAGAACGTACCCGTGATGCACTGGCGCGCTTCAAGTTGGATGCGTTACTTATTCATTCTGGTGAGCTTGTTAACGTTTTTCTCGACGACCATCCGTATCCGTTTAAGGTCAACCCGCAGTTTAAAGCCTGGGTTCCCGTCACGCAGGTTCCCAACTGCTGGTTGCTGGTGGATGGCGTGAATAAGCCAAAACTGTGGTTCTATTTGCCGGTTGATTACTGGCACAACGTAGAGCCGCTGCCGACGTCCTTCTGGACGGAAGAGGTCGAGATCATTGCGCTGCCTAAAGCGGATGGTATTGGTAGCCAACTGCCTGCTGCACGCGGCAATATCGGTTATATCGGTCCGGTTCCGGAACGTGCGCTGCAACTGGACATCGCGGCCAGCAACATCAACCCGAAAGGGGTGATCGACTACCTGCACTATTACCGCGCCTATAAAACTGATTACGAACTGGCCTGTATGCGTGAAGCGCAGAAAATGGCGGTGAGTGGGCACCGTGCCGCGGAAGAAGCGTTCCGTTCCGGGATGAGCGAGTTTGATATCAACCTGGCTTACCTGACTGCCACCGGTCATCGCGACACCGACGTGCCGTACAGCAACATCGTTGCGCTTAACGAACATGCTTCGGTTCTGCATTACACCAAGCTGGATCACCAGGCTCCGTCTGAAATCCGTAGCTTCCTGCTGGATGCGGGGGCGGAATATAACGGTTATGCGGCAGACCTGACGCGTACCTGGTCGGCGAAAAGCGACAACGACTACGCGCAGCTGGTGAAAGACGTGAACGACGAAGAGCTGGCGCTCATCGCGACGATGAAAGCGGGTGTCAGCTATGTGGACTATCACATTCAGTTCCATCAGCGTATTGCGAAGCTGCTGCGTAAACATCAAATCATCACCGACATGAGTGAAGAGGCGATGGTGGAAAATGATCTCACCGGACCGTTTATGCCGCACGGTATCGGTCACCTGCTGGGTCTACAGGTACATGATGTTGCAGGTTTCATGCAGGATGACACGGGCACACACCTTGCCGCGCCGTCGAAGTACCCTTACCTGCGTTGCACCCGTGTGCTGCAGCCAGGCATGGTTCTGACCATCGAGCCGGGTATCTACTTCATTGAATCGCTGCTCGCCCCGTGGCGTGAAGGGAAATTCAGCAAGCACTTCAACTGGCAGAAAATTGAAGCACTGAAGCCGTTCGGCGGGATTCGTATTGAAGACAACGTGGTTGTCCACGAGAACAATATTGAAAACATGACGCGGGATTTGAAACTGGCGTAATGGACAGTTGGTTAATCCCTGCGGCGCCGGTTAGCGTCGTTGAAGAAATCAAAAAAAGCCGCTTCATTACGTTGCTCGCTCATACGGACGGTGTAGAAGCGGCGAAAGCGTTTGTTGAGTCAGTCAGAGCGGAACACCCGGATGCCCGTCATCATTGTGTAGCGTGGGTGGCGGGTGCGCCGAATGACTCGCAGCAACTGGGGTTTTCAGACGATGGTGAACCGGCGGGTACGGCAGGCAAGCCGATGCTCGCACAACTGATGGGGAGCGGCGTCGGCGAGATTACCGCGGTGGTAGTGCGTTACTACGGTGGTATTCTTCTCGGTACTGGTGGGCTGGTAAAAGCCTACGGTGGTGGTGTAAATCAGGCGCTGCGCCAGTTGACGACACAGCGCAAGACGCCATTAACCGAATATACTTTGCAGTGTGAGTACGGCCAACTGGCAGGTATTGAAGCACTGTTGGGGCAGTTAGACGGTAAAATCGTTTCCAGTGATTACCAGGCATTCGTTCTGCTTCGGGTCGCGCTTCCTTATGCGAAAGTGGATGAATTTTCAGCAAAGCTGGCGGATTTTAGTCGTGGTTCATTGCAATTGTTAGCGATTGAAGAATAATCCCCACCTCATTTTAAAGAACTAAGGAAGCGGCAGAGATGCATTTTCGCGCCATCACCCGAATCGTTGGACTACTGGTCATCTTATTTTCGGGGACGATGATCATCCCCGGGCTGGTAGCACTTATCTACCGTGATGGTGCGGGTCGTGCATTTACGCAAACTTTCTTTGTTGCCCTGGCGATCGGCTCCATGTTGTGGTGGCCGAACCGTAAGGAGAAGGGCGAGCTGAAATCCCGGGAAGGGTTTCTGATAGTAGTCTTATTCTGGACTGTGCTGGGTAGCGTGGGTGCGCTACCGTTCATTTTCGCAGAAAGCCCGAACCTCACGATCACCGATGCTTTTTTTGAATCCTTCTCCGGGTTAACAACCACGGGGGCGACTACATTGGTGGGGTTGGATTCACTGCCGCATGCCATTCTCTTTTATCGTCAGATGTTGCAATGGTTTGGTGGTATGGGGATCATCGTCCTGGCGGTGGCTATCCTGCCTATCCTTGGCGTGGGGGGGATGCAGCTCTATCGTGCAGAAATGCCGGGGCCGCTGAAAGATAACAAAATGCGCCCACGTATTGCCGAAACGGCGAAAACCTTGTGGCTCATCTATGTGCTATTGACGGTTGCGTGTGCGCTGGCGCTGTGGTTTGCCGGCATGCCTGCCTTTGACGCTATTGGCCATAGCTTCGCCACCATTGCTATCGGCGGCTTTTCAACACATGACGCCAGTGTGGGTTATTTCGACAGCCCTACCATCAACACCATTATCGCTATCTTCTTGCTGATCTCCGGTTGTAACTACGGTTTGCACTTCTCTTTACTAAGTGGGCGCAGCCTGAAGGTTTATTGGCGCGACCCTGAATTCCGCATGTTTATCGGGGTACAGTTAACGCTGGTGGCCGTTTGTACGCTGGTGCTGTGGATACACAATACATACGGTTCGGCGCTTACGACAATCAACCAGGCATTTTTCCAGGTTGTATCGATGGCGACCACTGCCGGATTTACTACAGACAGTATTGCTCGCTGGCCGTTGTTCCTGCCGGTGTTGCTACTGTGTTCTGCGTTTATTGGTGGCTGTGCCGGGTCAACGGGCGGTGGTTTGAAGGTGATTCGTATCCTGTTACTGTTTAAACAGGGTAACCGCGAACTGAAACGACTGGTTCACCCCAATGCGGTCTATAGCATTAAGTTGGGTAACCGTGCGTTGCCGGAACGAATCCTTGAAGCGGTATGGGGCTTCTTTTCTGCCTATGCGCTGGTCTTTATTATCAGTATGCTGGCAATTATTGCGACTGGTGTGGATGACTTCTCTGCGTTTGCCTCCGTAGTGGCGACGTTGAATAACCTCGGGCCTGGGCTGGGGGTGGTTGCCGACAATTTTGCCAGCATGAACCCGGTGGCGAAATGGATCCTGATTGCCAACATGCTGTTTGGTCGTCTGGAAGTCTTTACTCTGCTGGTGCTCTTTACCCCTACTTTCTGGCGTGAATAATGGAGTAACACGTGAAAACACTGATTCTTTTTTCTTCCCGGGACGGACAAACGCGCGAAATCGCTGAGTATCTGGCTTCTGAACTTAAAGAGCTGGGTGTCTGGGCAGATGTCATGAATTTGCATCGTACCGAAGAGCCTGAGTGGAAAAATTATGACAGCGTGGTGATTGGCGCATCAATTCGCTATGGCCATTACCATTCTGCATTTCAGGAATTTGTGAAAAGGCATGCCACGCAGCTGAATACGATGCCGAGTGCGTTTTACTCTGTTAACCTGGTTGCCCGTAAACCGGAAAAACGCACACCGCAAACCAATAGCTATGCGCGTAAGTTTCTGATGAGTTCTCCGTGGCGTCCAGATCGCAGTGCGGTGATCGCAGGTGCTTTGCTTTATCCTCGTTATCGTTGGTATGACCGTGTCATGATCCAACTGATTATGAAGATGTCAGGCGGTGAAACTGATACGAAGAAAGAAGTGATCTATACCGACTGGGAACAGGTAGCGGGTTTTGCGCGGGAAATAGCCCAATTAACCAACAAAACGTTGCCAAAATAAACGGAAAGAATAAAAAATACGCACTTAGTAAATAATTTCAAATTTCCCCTTGTCAGCCTGAAATAACTCCCTATAATGCGCCTCCACTGACACGGAACAACGGATTACACGCCGCCGGGTCAGCGGGGTTCCACTGAGAACCTCACGAAGAAAAGCGAAATTAAATGCTTGACTTCATAGCGGGATGGCGTAATATGCACACCCCGCGCCGCTGAGAAAAAGCGAAGCGGCACTGCTCTTTAACAATTTATCAGACAATCTGTGTGGGCACTCGAAGATACGGATTCTTAACGTCGCAAGACGAAAAATGAATGCCAAGTCTCAACGAGTGAACACGTAATTCATTACGAAGTTTAATTCATTGAGCATCAAACTTTAAATTGAAGAGTTTGATCATGGCTCAGATTGAACGCTGGCGGCAGGCCTAACACATGCAAGTCGAACGGTAGCACAG
>NZ_JAOWIF010000033.1 GCF_030332225.1 Citrobacter sp. Cu233 | reverse complement strand
GATGGTGCATCCGGGAGGATTCGAACCTCCGACCGCTCGGTTCGTAGCCGAGTACTCTATCCAGCTGAGCTACGGATGCAAATGGCGGTGAGGCGGGGATTCGAACCCCGGATGCAGCTTTTGACCGCATACTCCCTTAGCAGGGGAGCGCCTTCAGCCTCTCGGCCACCTCACCAACACGCCTCTTACGAGTGCTTCGAAGAACTTGTTTCTGCTCATCGTCGCTGCGTGGCGCACATATTACTTTCTGGGACTTATAAGTCAAACAATTTTTCCAGAGCTTTTATCGTTTGCACATTTCACGCGCAATTAGTCTGCAAAAACGGCAAAAAGAGTGTTTTATCAACAGATAAATTGGCGTTTACGGAGACGATGTATGAACAGAAAAATCACCGGGAAAGACAACAACAGCATCACAGCAGAGAAAACGACGTGGAATGACAAGAATCAGAGAGAAGTCAGAGCCGTATAGAAAGAGATAAGAGAGCAATGAGAAGGTGAAAAGTAAGAAAAGAAGGTACTCAATCAGGTTGCGCCTCACCAGAAAGGTGAGACGCGAAAACCTTAGTAACTGGACTGCTGGGATTTTTCAGCCTGGATACGCTGGTAGATCTCTTCACGATGGACAGAAACTTCTTTCGGGGCGTTGACGCCAATGCGCACCTGGTTGCCCTTCACCCCTAAAACTGTCACGGTGACCTCATCGCCTATCATGAGGGTCTCACCAACTCGACGAGTCAGAATCAGCATTCTTTGCTCCTTGAAAGATTAAAAGAGTCGGGTCTCTCTGTATCCCGGCATTATCCATCATATAACGCCAAAAAGTAAGCGATGACAAACACCTAAGTGTAAGCAGTCACGGCATCACATTCTGTTAAACCTAAGTTTAGCCGATATACACAACTTCAACCTGACTTTATCGTTGTCGATAGCGTTGATGTAAACGCTGCGGATTGAAGTCCGCAGCGTCGACTTACGCTTATAATTTTTACAGTTTTGCGCTAACCCAGCCTTTCACACTGGCTAACGCTGCCGGCAGAGCCGCAGCATCCGTACCACCGGCTTGCGCCATGTCCGGACGACCACCACCCTTGCCGCCTACCTGCTGAGCGACCATCCCAATCAGTTCCCCTGCTTTCACGCGGTCTGTCACATCCTTAGACACGCCCGCAATCAGAGAAACCTTACCTTCAGCAACTGTTGCCAGTACGACAACAGTAGAACCCAGCTGATTTTTCAGATCATCAACCATGGTACGCAGCATTTTCGGTTCAACGTCCGCAAGCTCGCTGACCAACAGCTTCACGCCGTTGATATCAACTGCTTTGCTGGAAAGGTTCGCACTTTCCTGCGCTGCGGCCTGTTCTTTCAATTGCTGCAATTCTTTTTCGAGCTGACGCGTACGCTCCAGTACGGAACGAACTTTATCACCGATATTCTGGCTATCGCCTTTCAGCAGTTGCGCAATATCGCTTAAGCGATCGCTTTCAGTATGCACGGTATTCAGAGCGCCTTCACCGGTCACGGCTTCGATACGACGAACGCCCGCAGCGGTACCAGACTCGGAGACAATACGGAACAGACCGATATCGCCCGTACGGCTGGCGTGAGTACCACCACACAGTTCGGTAGAGAAGTCCCCCATGCTCAGAACACGCACGTGATCATCGTATTTCTCACCAAACAGCGCCATTGCACCTTTGGCTTTCGCTGCCTCGAGACCCATGATGTTCGTTTCAATCGGCAGGTTGCGACGAATTTGCGCATTCACCAGATCTTCAACAGCACGAATTTCAGCAGGCTTCATCGCTTCGGTATGTGAGAAGTCGAAACGCAGCACTTTATCGTTTACCAGTGAACCTTTCTGCGCCACATGCGTGCCCAGAACCTGACGCAACGCGGCGTGCATCAGGTGCGTTGCAGAGTGATTGAGACGGATCCGCGCACGACGCGCTTCATCCACATCAGCCTGTACCGCATCACCCACTTTCAGAGAACCCGTAGACAGCTTGCCAATATGACCAATTGCCTGACCATATTTTTGCGTGTCGCTCACGGCAAATGCAAAACCTGCGCCTTTCAGTTCACCTTTATCGCCAACCTGACCACCGGATTCTGCATAGAACGGCGTCTGGTCCAGAACAACGACAGCGTCCTGACCTGCACTAATGGCATCTACCGCTTTACCATCAACAAACAGCGCGGTCACTTTGCCGTTCAGTTCCAGGTTCTCGTAGCCTTTAAATTCAGAGGCACCATCAACACGAATCATCGTATTGTAGTCTGCGCCAAAACCGCTGGCTTCACGCGCACGACGGCGCTGTTCTTCCATTGCGGCTTCGAAACCCGCTTCATCAACCTTAATGTTGCGCTCACGACAAACGTCTGCCGTCAGATCAACCGGGAAACCGTAAGTGTCATACAGGCGGAATGCTGTTTCGCCATCCAGCGTATCGCCAGACAGTTTCGCCAGCTCTTCATCCAGCAGCGCCAGCCCACGCTCCAGCGTACGCGCAAACTGCTCTTCTTCGGTTTTCAGAACCTGCTCAACCATGGTTTGTTGACGCTTCAGTTCTTCACCCGCAGACCCCATCACGTCTACCAGTGGACCAACCAACTTATAGAAGAAGGTATCTTTCGCGCCCAGCATGTTGCCATGACGTACCGCGCGACGAATGATACGGCGCAGCACATAGCCACGGTTTTCATTCGACGGGACAACGCCATCAGCGATCAGGAATGCGCAGGAACGAATATGGTCGGCGATAACGCGCAGTGATTTATTGCTCAGATCGGTCGCACCGGTCACTTTCGCTACGGCTTCGATCAGTGAGCGGAACAGGTCAATTTCGTAGTTAGAGTTAACGTGTTGCAGCACGGCCGCAATACGCTCCAGACCCATACCGGTGTCCACGGACGGCTTCGGCAGCGGTTCCATGGTGCCGTCGGCTTGACGGTTGAACTGCATGAAGACGATGTTCCAGATCTCTATGTAGCGATCGCCATCTTCTTCTGCACTTCCCGGAGGGCCACCCCAAATGTGGTCACCGTGGTCGTAGAAAATCTCGGTGCACGGGCCGCAAGGACCGGTATCACCCATCTGCCAGAAGTTGTCGGATGCATAAGCAGCGCCTTTGTTATCACCAATACGGATGATACGTTCGCGCGGAATACCGACTTCTTTTTCCCAGATTTCATAGGCTTCGTCGTCAGTTTCGTAGACGGTAACCCACAGACGCTCTTTCGGCAGAGCAAACCAGTTTTCACCGGTCAGCAGTTCCCATGCGTATTGAATGGCATCGTGTTTGAAGTAGTCGCCGAAGCTGAAGTTGCCCAGCATTTCGAAGAAGGTGTGGTGACGTGCAGTGTAACCGACGTTTTCCAGATCGTTGTGCTTACCGCCCGCGCGTACGCAACGCTGCGAAGTGGTTGCGCGGGAATAATTACGCTTGTCGAGGCCAAGGAATACATCCTTGAACTGGTTCATCCCGGCGTTGGTAAACAACAAAGTAGGGTCATTGTTGGGTACCAGGGAGCTGCTGGCAACTACCTGATGTCCTTTACTATGGAAAAAATCGAGAAACGCCTGACGGATCTCAGCGGTGCTCTTGCTCATAATTATCCTGAAGAAATCAAGCTAACGAAATGTCATTACCAGCATCGGCATGCAAACTGCGCCTCTGGCAATCGAAAAGTGGGAATAAGATAAGTTTTCTTTACTGGGAAGTAAAATCCCGTATGCGCTCAATCGTCAAAATTTCGCCATATTGCCTGAATATCTTCCATCAGATAGCCGCGATAGAGCAAAAAACGCTGGACCTTAACCTTTTCTGAAAAATCGACAGGTAAGGGGTCGCCATATTTTCTGATTGCCTGCTCACGCGCAAGCAACGCCCAGTCAATCTCACATTCCCGCATTGCCCGCTCAATGGCTTCACGAGCTATCCCTTTGTGACCTAATTCCTGGCGCACACGCGCAGGCCCATAACCTTTACGGCTACGGCTGGTGATGAATTGCTGAACAAATCGGTCATCATCAAGATAACGGCTTTCGATACACCAGGCGATAACCTTGTCGTAATCCTCCGGCGTGGCATCAATTTCTTCTGGTCCAGTTTTCCCCATCACCGGAGCAGCCAGTTTACGCCGCAGTTCCTGCTCACTGTGATCGCGCATCGCAAGTATTCGCACCGCGCGGTCAAGTAATCGGGAGTAAGCAGAGCGGCGGGAAGTTGAATCTGTCATATTGAGCCTTCAGAAATGGAAAAGGGCTGCATGATATGCAGCCCTTTTATATGCGATTACGTCAGACTATCAGAAATCTTCGTTAGTTTCTGCTACGTCTTCACCACTGTCATCAACGGAGAAATCTGGTGTTGAATCCTGGTTATTGAGCAGTAACTCGCGTAGCTTTTTCTCAATTTCTTTTGCGGCAGCCGGGTTTTCTTTCAGCCAGTTGGTCGCATTCGCTTTACCCTGACCAATTTTATCACCGTTGTAGCTATACCATGCGCCAGCTTTTTCAATCAGCTTCTCTTTCACGCCCAAGTCAACCAGTTCGCCGTAGAAGTTGATACCTTCACCGTACAGAATCTGGAATTCAGCCTGTTTAAACGGTGCTGCAATTTTGTTTTTCACGACCTTAACGCGGGTTTCGCTACCGACCACGTTATCGCCCTCTTTCACCGCGCCAATACGACGGATATCCAGACGGACGGAGGCGTAAAATTTCAGGGCGTTACCACCGGTAGTCGTTTCCGGGTTACCGAACATAACGCCAATTTTCATACGGATCTGGTTGATGAAAATCAGCAATGTGTTGGACTGTTTCAGGTTACCCGCCAGCTTACGCATTGCCTGGCTCATCATACGTGCCGCAAGGCCCATATGAGAGTCACCGATCTCACCTTCGATTTCAGCCTTCGGCGTCAGTGCAGCAACGGAGTCAACAACGATAACGTCGACTGCGCCAGAACGCGCCAGTGCGTCACAGATTTCCAGCGCTTGTTCACCCGTATCCGGCTGAGAACACAGCAGGTTATCAATATCAACGCCAAGCTTACGCGCATAGACAGGATCCAACGCGTGCTCTGCATCGATGAATGCACAGGTTTTACCTTCGCGCTGTGCGGCCGCAATAACTTGCAGCGTCAGCGTTGTTTTACCGGAGGATTCAGGCCCATAAATTTCGACGATGCGTCCCATCGGCAAACCGCCCGCGCCCAATGCGATATCCAGAGAAAGCGAACCGGTGGAGATGGTTTCCACGTCCATGGAACGGTCTTCACCCAGGCGCATGATGGAGCCTTTACCGAATTGCTTTTCGATCTGACCCAGCGCTGCCGCCAACGCTTTCTGTTTGTTTTCGTCGATAGCCATTAATTACTCCTGTCATGCCGCTTTCGGATTAAACCGTGAAACGTGAAAGATAATGTTCTGTTGAGGCAATTATACTGTATGCTCATACAGTATCAAGTATTTTGTAGAAATTGTTGCCACAGGGTTTGTAACGCATACGCGGTCGCCTGGCGACGTACCGACTCACGGTCGCCGCTGAAGCATTCCCGTCGGGTAATCCCCTCCCCACTGACGCTGGCGAAGGCAAACCATACCGTACCAACGGGTTTGTCTTCACTACCACCATCGGGTCCTGCGATACCGCTAATCGAGACGGCGAAGTCTGCACGGGCGGCTTTTAGCGCGCCAATCGCCATTTCAACGACCACCGGTTCACTCACCGCCCCATGCTGCGCCAGCGTTTCTTCGCGCACGCCGATCATCTGCGCTTTGGCTTGGTTACTGTACGTGACAAACCCGCGCTCAAACCAGGCTGAGCTACCAGTAATATCGGTAATGGCTTTTGCCACCCAACCGCCGGTGCAGGATTCCGCTGTTGTCACCGTTGCTCCGCGTGCTTTTAACGCCAGCCCCACCTGCTCACTTAACTGCATCAGTTCACTGTCGGTCATTTCAGCCTCTGTCAGTTAAAAAAATATGCCGGACAAGATAGCACTTTCACAACCAAGATGGGGATGAGGAGAACGTTTTACGAGGGGGATTCCAAAAATTGATCCGTTGCATAAATAAGACCTGCCGGATAGCGATGCCAGAGCATCTTATCCGGCCTACAAGCGAAATCTTCCTGTAGGCCGGTAACGAGCGATTACTGCACGCGAGCCAGTGCTACCGCCTGCCCCAACTGCCAAACCGCCATCGCGTAATGCGTGCTGTGGTTATAGCGGGTGATAGTGTAGAAGTTCGGCAGTCCATACCAGTACTGGTAGCCGGTGCCAACATCCAGACGCAGTAGGCTAGCCTGCTGATGATTCCCCAACGACTGCTGCGGTGTCAGACCCGCAGCGGCAAGCTGAGAAATGCTGTATTGGGTTTTAAAGCCATTCGCAAGACCCGGTGCCTGTCCATTTGCAGGGACCGCCACGGTGTCGCCTTTCACCCAGCCGTGCCCTTTGAAATAGTTCGCCACGCTGCCGATAGCATCGACGGGATCCCACAGGTTAATGTGCCCATCACCATTGAAATCAACGGCATATTGTTTATAGGAGGATGGCATAAACTGACCGTAACCCATCGCACCAGCAAAGGAACCTTTTAGATCGAGCGGATCATCGCTTTCATCTCGCGCCATCAGTAGGAATGTTTCCAACTCGCCAGAGAAGTATTCCGCACGGCGCGGATAGTTGAAGGAGAGCGTCGCCAGCGCATCCAGAATACGCGTTTTGCCCATCACGCGGCCCCAGCGCGTTTCAACGCCGATAATGCCGACGATAATTTCTGGTGGTACGCCGTAGACCTGCCACGCGCGGTTCAGCGCATCTTCATATTGATTCCAGAACGCCACACCATTTTGCACGTTGTCCGGGGTGATGAACTGCTTGCGATAGCGCAGCCATGCACCGTTAGGTCCGGCTGGCGGCTGTGTCGTTGGTGCCTGGCGGTCCATCAGACGTAATACTGAGTCCAGCCGCTTAGCCTGCGACAGGATTTCCTGCAATTGCTGACGGTCAAAACCATGCTTGTTCACCATTTTCTCGATGAACTGCTGTGCATTCGGATTATTGGCGAAATCACCGCTGGTTTGCATGACGTTGTGCTGCGGCTCAAGCAGGAAGCCGCCGGATGGCGAACCCGTAGTCGTTTGAGTCTCTGAAGGTTTGGGTTTGCTGCTACAGGCAGCGAGCAGTACGAAAAGGGGGAGTAACGCTACATAACGACGCTTGAACATGAGACATCCATTAAACAAATTCAGCCTGGGGGAAGTATGGTAAAGCATCCTCCGTCGTACAAGGAAGCGGTAGTCGCTCTCCTGCACAGAATTTACATCCCCTTTCATCTCTGACCAGCACATTTGCGAGCACTCACACAATAACTTTCAAATTAAAATATTTATCTTTCATTTTGAGATCAAAATAACACTTTTAAACCTTTCGATCTGATTAAAATTAATTACCGTTTGGCAAGGTAACTAAAATCCCTACAGGAGAAAATAATGATCGACACCATCACACTCGGTGCTGAGTGGTTTATCGGGCTGTTCCAGAAAGGTGGAGAAGTGTTTACCGGCATGGTGACCGGTATTCTTCCACTGCTGATTAGCCTGCTGGTCATCATGAATGCGCTGATTAACTTTATTGGCCAGCAGCGTATTGAACGTTTTGCTCAGCGCTGTGCCGGAAACCCATTGTCCCGCTATCTGCTGCTGCCGTGCATCGGTACATTCGTTTTTTGTAACCCCATGACCCTGAGCCTGGGCCGTTTTATGCCAGAGAGATATAAGCCCAGCTATTACGCAGCAGCGTCCTATAGCTGCCACTCAATGAACGGCTTGTTCCCACACATTAACCCCGGAGAACTGTTTGTCTATCTGGGGATCGCCAGCGGCTTGACGACGCTGGGCCTCCCGCTCGGCCCGCTCGCCGTGAGCTATTTACTGGTCGGTCTGGTCACCAACTTCTTCCGTGGCTGGGTGACCGATTTCACCACCGCCATCTTTGAGAAAAAAATGGGCATTCAACTTGAGCAGAAAGTGCATCTGGCGGGAGCAACATCATGACGCGTATTCGTATTGAAAAAGGCACAGGCGGCTGGGGTGGTCCACTCGAACTGGACGCCATTTCCGGAAAGAAAATTGTCTATATCACTGCCGGGACACGCCCTGCAATCGTCGACAAACTGGCCAGTTTGACCGGCTGGCAGGCCGTTGATGGCTTCAAAGAAGGTGAACCACCAGAGAATGAAATCGGTGTAGCAATCATCGACTGTGGCGGCACGTTGCGCTGCGGGATCTATCCGAAACGTCGTATACCGACGGTAAATATTCACGCGACCGGGAAATCCGGCCCGCTGGCGCAATACATTGTTGAAGATATCTATGTCTCTGGCGTGAAAGAAGAAAATATTACCGTTGTCGGTGCAGCATCCGCTACGCCGCAGCCTGCAAGCAGCACTATCGGTCGCGATTACGACACCAGCAAGAAGATTACCGAACAAAGTGATGGCCTGCTGGCAAAAGTCGGTATGGGCATGGGCTCTGCCGTTGCGGTGCTGTTCCAGTCCGGACGCGACACGATTGATACCGTGCTGAAAACCATTCTGCCATTTATGGCGTTCGTCTCTGCTCTGATTGGCATCATTATGGCTTCCGGTTTAGGTGACTGGATAGCCCATGGTCTTGCACCGCTGGCCAGCCACCCTCTGGGATTGGTGACCCTGGCGCTAATTTGCTCGTTCCCATTGTTATCGCCTTTCCTCGGCCCTGGGGCGGTGATTGCACAAGTTATCGGCGTGCTGATCGGTGTACAGATTGGTCTGGGAAATATCCCGCCGCATCTGGCACTACCTGCCCTGTTTGCCATTAACGCACAGGCAGCGTGCGATTTTATTCCTGTGGGATTGTCGTTGGCCGAAGCCCGTCAGGACACCGTGCGCGTCGGTGTGCCATCTGTTCTGGTGAGCCGCTTCCTCACCGGTGCGCCAACCGTTCTCATCGCCTGGTTTGTTTCCGGCTTTATTTACCAATAAGAGGCACTCAGAAATGACCGTGATTTATCAGACCACCATCACCCGTATCGGCCAAAGCGCAGCAGATGCACTTTGCGACCAGATGCTGATTACCTTTCGTGAAGGCGCCCCTGCAGATATCGAAGAGTTTTGCTTCATTCATTGCCATGGCGTACTGAACGGTTCTCTACAAGCCGGTATCCGTTTCGAACTGGGCCAGCATCACTACCCGGTTACGGCTGTCGGCAGCGTGGCAGAACAAAACTTACGTGAACTCGGACATATCACCCTGCGCTTCGACGGACTAAGCGAAGCGGAATTTCCCGGCACCGTGCACATAGCGGGGCCCGTACCGGACGATATCGCACCGGGCTGTATTTTGAAGTTTGTTGCTTAAGATTGAAGGAGAAAAAAATGAATCAGGTTGCCGTTGTCATTGGTGGAGGCCAGACCCTGGGAGCATTCCTTTGCCGTGGGCTTGCGACAGAAGGATACCGCGTTGCGGTCGTCGATATTCAAAGCGATAAAGCGGCGAATGTGGCACAGGAAATTAACGCCGAGTTCGGCGAAGGTACCGCTTACGGTTTTGGTGCAGATGCCACCAGCGAACAGAGCGTGCTGGCGCTGTCTCGCGGAGTCGATGAAATATTCGGTCGCGTTGACCTGCTGGTTTACAGCGCGGGCATTGCCAAAGCGGCATTTATCAGCGACTTTCAGTTGGGGGATTTCGACCGTTCACTGCAGGTGAATCTGGTCGGCTATTTCCTCTGTGCACGTGAATTCTCGCGCCTGATGATCCGTGATGGCGTTCAGGGGCGCATTATCCAAATCAACTCCAAATCGGGGAAAGTGGGTAGCAAGCATAACTCGGGTTACAGCGCGGCGAAATTTGGCGGCGTGGGCTTGACTCAATCGCTGGCGCTGGACCTGGCGGAATACGGCATTACGGTACACTCATTGATGCTGGGTAACTTACTGAAATCTCCAATGTTCCAGTCATTATTGCCGCAATATGCCACTAAACTTGGCCTCAAACCGGACGAAGTGGAGCAGTACTACATTGATAAAGTGCCACTCAAGCGCGGCTGCGATTATCAGGACGTACTGAATATGCTGCTGTTTTACGCCAGTCCAAAAGCCTCTTACTGTACCGGGCAGTCCATCAACGTGACCGGCGGTCAGGTGATGTTCTGATTTTTACTGCCGGGTGGCGCACTCGCGACGTCATCCGGCAACATCAAAGGAGAACAATATGGTTTCCGCACTGATTACCGTCGCCGCCATTGCGTGGTGTCTGCAACTGGCGCTGGGTGGCTGGCAAATATCCCGTTTTAATCGGGCTTTCGATAAACTGTGCCAGCGGGGTCGGGTCGGCGTGGGTCGCTCCGGTGGGCGTTTTAAACCCCGTGTCGTGGTCGCTATCGCACTGGATGAGCAACAGCGGGTTGCCGATACGTTATTTATGAAAGGTCTTACCGTTTTTGCAAGACCTGGCAAAATTGCCACAATAATGGGCAAACATCTTGATGAATTACAGCCTGATGTGATCTTTCCCCATGATCCGCTTTCGCAGAATGCACTATCATTGGCGCTTAAACTGAAACATGGGTAATTTCGTTGTGAATGCTAATAGCTTGCGAAATTATCATTTTGCAACCTACACCCTCAATAATTCGAGCTGCAGGACGGCCAACGCACATGCAGCTTGAAGTATGACGGGTATATACATAAGTCAGGGTAATCACGCCTATGAAACCTCGTCAGCGTCAGGCTGCCATACTGGAGCACTTGCAAAAGCAGGGAAAATGCTCAGTTGAAGAACTGGCCCACTACTTTGACACCACCGGTACGACCATTCGCAAAGATCTGGTCACTCTGGAAAATGCCGGAACCGTCATTCGCACCTATGGCGGTGTAGTATTGAATAAAGACGAATCTGACCCGCCAATCGATCACAAAACGCTGATCAATACGCATAAAAAAGAACAAATTGCTGAAGCCGCCGTTCGCTATATTCACGATGGCGACTCCATTATTCTGGATGCGGGCAGTACGGTGCTGCAGATGGTGCCGATGCTCAGCCGCTTTAGTAACATCACCGTCATGACCAACAGCCTGCACATTGTTAATGCGCTTTCGGAGCTGGACAACGAGCAAACCATCCTGATGCCTGGCGGAACATTCCGCAAAAAATCTGCGTCATTTCACGGACAGCTGGCAGAAAATGCCTTTGAGCAGTTCAGCTTTGATAAACTCTTCATGGGCACCGACGGCATCGATCTCAATGCCGGCGTAACCACATTTAATGAGGTGTTTAGCGTCAGTAAAGCGATGTGCAATGCCGCTCGCGAAGTCATTCTGATGGCTGACTCGTCAAAATTTGGGCGCAAAAGTCCCAATGTTGTGTGCAGTCTGGAAAGCGTCGATAAATTGATCACCGATGCGGGTATTAACCCTGCGTTTCGTCAGGCGCTGGAAGCAAAAGGGATTGAAGTGATTATAACCGGAGAGACCAATGAGTGATGCACTACTGAACGCGGGCCGTCAGACGTTAATGCTGGAATTACAGGAAGCCAGCCGACTGCCAGAGCGACTGGGCGATGATTTTGTCCGTGCCGCCAATACTATCATCCACTGTGAAGGCAAAGTGATTGTTTCCGGGATTGGCAAATCCGGCCATATTGGCAAAAAAATCGCAGCAACCCTCGCCAGTACCGGCACACCCGCCTTTTTTGTACATCCGGCAGAAGCGTTGCACGGCGACTTAGGTATGATTGAAAGCCGCGATGTCATGCTCTTCATCTCCTACTCTGGCGGAGCTAAAGAGCTGGATCTCATCATTCCGCGTCTGGAAGACAAATCCGTCACCCTGCTGGCAATGACCGGAAAACCAACCTCGCCACTGGGCCTGGCGGCAAAAGCCGTGCTGGATATTTCAGTAGAGCGCGAAGCCTGCCCGATGCGCCTGGCGCCAACCTCCAGCACCGTTAACACCCTGATGATGGGCGATGCGCTGGCAATCGCCGTCATGCAGGCGCGCGGCTTTAATGAAGAAGATTTTGCCCGTTCCCATCCGGCCGGTGCGCTGGGCGCGCGTTTGTTAAATAAAGTGCACCATCTGATGCGCCGTGACGACGCCGTACCACAGGTGACGCTCACCACCAGCGTCATGGATGCCATGCTGGAACTCAGCCGTACAGGTCTGGGTCTGGTAGCAGTCTGCGACGATCAATCGCTGGTGAAAGGCGTCTTTACCGACGGCGACCTGCGCCGCTGGCTGGTCGGTGGCGGGTCGCTTAGCACTGAGGTTCGCGAGGCGATGACCCATAATGGCATCACGTTGCAGTCCGAAAGCCGTGCCATTGATGCCAAAGAAGTCCTGATGAAGCGCAAAATCACCGCCGCACCGGTGGTGGATGAAAACGGTAAGCTCACCGGCGCAATTAACCTGCAGGATTTCTATCAGGCGGGCATCCTCTAATCCTTCAAGCCCAGACGCTTCGCCAGCCGGTGCAGGTTGGCGACGTCTGTTTCCAGCGCCCGCGCGCTTGCCGCCCAGCTATGATTGTTCTGCACCAGCGCACGGCGGATCATCTCCCGCTGGAAAGATTCCGTGGCTTCGCGCAGATTGCGATTCAGTGGGATTTCAGCAATGACTTCGGCTTCATCTTGCGGCGTATACACCTCTTCCTGTAAGGCAAAATGTTGCGGCTCCAGCACCACTTCATCCCCTGCCCTTGCCGCCCTCGCCAGCACAACCGCACGATGAATGGCATGTTCCAGCTCACGCACGTTCCCCGGCCAGCCGTAGCTCAACAGATGACGACGCGCACCGGGACTCAGCACCACGCGGGAAAGCCCCAGCCGCAGCCGACACTGTTCGCAGAAATACCCTGCCAGCAACACGACATCGTCACCGCGCTCACGCAACGGTGGCACCGAAAGTGGAAAGACGCTCAGACGGTGGAAAAGGTCGGCACGAAAATTCCCTGCCAGCACCTCTTCACGCAAATCACGGTTGGTGGCCGCCAGCACACGTACGTCAACGCGCAGACTGCGGTCGTCGCCCACACGCTGAATATCGCCGTACTGCAACACACGCAGCAGCTTGGCCTGTAGCGCCAGCGACAGTTCACCAATCTCATCCAGGAACAGCGTGCCATTATCCGCCATTTCAAATTTGCCGCTACGATTGCTAATAGCACCGGTAAACGCCCCTTTCACGTGGCCAAACAGTTCGCTTTCCGCCACGCTTTCCGGCAACGCTGCGCAGTTCAGATATACCAGCGGATTCACCGCACGCGGCGAACCTTCATGAATCGCTTTCGCCACCAGCTCCTTCCCGGTTCCCGTTTCGCCGCTGATTAGGACGTTGAGATCGGACCCTGCCACAATCTCAATCTCTTTTTTCAGCTGCATCATATTGGGCGACAGGCCGATCATCTTCGTTTCCGTCACCTGCTCAAAAGCTGTGGACGAGCCCGGCAGCATATTCTGGCTTTCCAGTTGCTCAATCAGCAGCGCATTACTGAGCGCGCCCGCCGCCAGCGCGGCAATCAGCCTAAGCTCTTCATCACTGAACACATCGAACTGATCGGGTTCCATGCCATCCAGCGTTAATGCGCCAATCAAGTTTTGCCCGGCGAACAGCGGCAACCCGATACAGGCATGCACCTTCAGGCTCTCCTGACCGGGGATCAGCCCATCATAAGGATCGGGCAAATCGCTGTCGGCGGGGAAACGCACCACATCCCCGGCACGGGCAATCGCTTCCAGACGCGGATGCCCCTCCAGCGTAAAGCGTCGGCCAAGAACGTCCTGCGCGAGGCCATCTATGGCCAGCGGAATAAACTGTCGGGATTCGTAGCGCAGCAGCGCCGAAGCATCACACTCCAGCACCTGACGTAACGTCGTGATCAGGCGTTGAAAACGGTCCTGATGCCCAATACCGCGTTGTAATTCAATGGCGATGCCCGCCAGCACATCAACTGAAAAGCTCATGACGACCTCATTGTCATTTTGACAATTCATACTGTCATATTGACAATAGATAACATAGTCATTTTGACTACCATTTTGTGGGTATAAAACATTAAATTGTTATAAATCAATTAAATAAAAAACTGGCACGCAACCTGCAATAAGCAAAACATCTTTTTGAAAAACGCTGAATTAATTGAGGTTGCTATGTCTATTCTGGTTAAAAATAACATTCATTGGGTTGGCCAACGTGACTGGGAAGTGCGTGATTTCCACGGAACCGAATACAAAACGCTGCGCGGCAGCAGCTACAATAGCTATCTTATTCGTGAAGAAAAAAATGTCCTGATCGATACAGTAGACCACAAGTTTAGCCGTGAATTCGTGCAGAATCTGCGCAGTGAAATTGACCTGGCGGATATTGACTACATCGTCATTAACCATGCGGAAGAAGACCACGCCGGGGCGCTGACCGAGCTGATGTCCTGTATCCCGGATACCCCGATTTACTGCACAGCCAACGCCATTGACTCCATCAACGGTCACCACCATCACCCGGAATGGAACTTTAACGTGGTGAAAACCGGCGACTCGCTGGATATTGGTAACGGCAAACAGCTGATCTTCGTGGAAACCCCCATGCTGCACTGGCCGGACAGCATGATGACCTACATGACCGGTGATGCGGTACTGTTCAGTAACGACGCCTTTGGTCAGCACTATTGTGACGAACGCTTATTCAATGACGAAGTGGATCAGACTGAGTTGTTCGAACAGTGCCAGCGCTACTACGCCAATATTCTGACCCCGTTCAGCCGTCTGGTCACACCCAAAATCACTGAGATCCTCGGCTTCAACCTGCCGGTCGATATGATTGCCACTTCCCACGGTGTGGTATGGCGCGACAACCCAACACAAATCGTGGAGATGTACCTGAAATGGGCGGCGGATTACCAGGAAGACCGCATCACCATTTTCTACGACACCATGTCGAACAACACCCGCATGATGGCCGATGCAATTGCCCAGGGCATCAACGAAGTTGACCCGAACGTCGCGGTAAAAATCTTTAACGTTGCCCGCAGCGATAAAAACGAAGTCCTGACTAACGTCTTCCGCTCTAAAGGCGTGCTGGTCGGGACTTCAACGATGAACAACGTGATGATGCCGAAAATTGCTGGTCTGGTGGAAGAGATGACCGGCCTGCGTTTTCGTAACAAACGCGCCAGCGCCTTCGGTTCACACGGCTGGAGCGGCGGTGCGGTAGACCGTTTATCTACCCGTCTGCAGGATGCCGGTTTTGAAATGTCGCTGAGTCTGAAAGCGAAATGGCGCCCGGATCTGGACGCGCTGGAATTGTGCCGTCAGCACGGTCGTGAAATTGCACGTCAGTGGGCACTTGCTCCGCTGCCGGAAACGACCGTGAAAGCAGC
The DNA here is from genome assembly GCF_030332225.1 of Citrobacter sp. Cu233. GTDB lineage: Bacteria > Pseudomonadota > Gammaproteobacteria > Enterobacterales > Enterobacteriaceae > Citrobacter. Next base: position 632,971 of record NZ_JAOWIF010000033.1, on the reverse strand, counting down.
AATCAAAGAAGAGGAGTGCGCCTGTGCCGCGGCGGCTGCCGCTGACCTCGGCCCAAGCATGCAGTGCAGCGTGTGTCAGTGGATCTACGATCCAGCAAAAGGTGAGCCGCTGCAGGATGTCGCACCGGGTACACCATGGAGCGAAGTTCCGGACAACTTCCTGTGCCCGGAATGTTCATTAGGTAAAGACGTCTTCGACGTACTGGCAACGGAGGCAAAATGAGCCGCGGAATGGTCATTATTGGTTCGGGCTTTGCCGCCCGCCAGTTAGTCAAAAATATCCGTAAACAGGATGCAACGGTTCCGTTGACCCTGATTGCCGCTGACAGCATGGATGAGTACAACAAGCCCGATCTCAGCCACGTGATCAGTCAGGCCCAGCGTGCAGACGACCTCACCCGCCAGTCGGCGGGTGAGTTTGCCGAACAGTTTAACTTACGCCTGTTTCCGCATACCTGGGTTACTGATATCGACACGGATGCTCACGTGGTGAAAAGCCAGGAGCAGCAGTGGGAGTACGACAAGCTGGTACTGGCAACGGGCGCATCGGCTTTTGTGCCGCCGGTTTCCGGGCGTGAGTTAATGCTTACTCTGAATAGCCAGCAAGAGTACCGCGCCTGCGAAACTCAACTGCGTGATGCCCGGCGCGTACTGATTGTCGGTGGTGGTCTGATTGGCAGTGAACTGGCGATGGATTTCTGTCGTGCCGGTAAAGCGGTGACGCTAATCGATAACGCAGCCAGCATTCTGGCCTCGTTAATGCCGCCGGAAGTCAGCAGCCGCCTGCAGCATCGTCTGACCGACATGGGTGTGCATCTGTTGTTGAAATCACAGTTGCAGAGCCTGGAGAAAACCAGCACGGGTATTTGCGCCACGCTCGATCGTCACCGTAGTGTAGAAGTTGATGCGGTGATCGCTGCAACCGGTCTGCGTCCGGAAACCGCACTGGCGCGTCGCGCCGGATTGAACATCAATCGGGGCGTTTGCGTCGACAGCTACCTGCAAACCAGCCACCCGGACATTTATGCGCTCGGCGACTGTGCGGAAATTAATGGTCAAGTCCTGCCGTTCCTGCAGCCGATTCAACTGAGCGCGATGTATTTGGCGAAGAACCTGCTCGGCGGTAACGCGCCACTGAAGCTACCGGCCATGCTGGTAAAAATCAAAACGCCTGAGCTGCCATTACACCTGGCGGGGGAAACCCAGCGCCGCGATCTGAACTGGCATATTGCCGCCGAAGCGCAAGGTATGGTCGCCAGAGGAATGAACAGCGAAGGCCAACTGTGTGCCTTCGTAGTAAGCGAAGATCGGATGAAAGAGGCCTTTGCGCTACTGAAAATGTTGCCCGTGTAAGTCCATTGTACCGTTGCTTGATTTATTAACCTCACGCACACGGATGTGCGTTGCCACTTGTCGGTATGCCCCGACATGTTTTTCTTGCCCCGCCAGTCCCGGGGCTTTTTTTATTTTTGCCCTAACGCTCGCGCGGCGGCAATCACCCCCTGCCCCAATGACAATCCACCGTCACCCGCCGGTAAACGCTGCGGGAACAGTAAGGTAAAATCATGCAGATAAAACGCCAGCCGGGCTGACAGCAAGCGGTTGTGCATCACGCCGCCGCTGAACACCAGCGTCTTGATCCCGCGCGTGGATGCGTGTTCGCGCATCAGGGTGGCAAAACCTCGCGCCAGCGCGTCGTGAAACGCCCATGCGCGTTCAGGGCCCGTTACCTGCCAGTTCAGCCACTGCTGCCAGAAAACCGCTAAATCCAGTTGGTTATTGTTAAGCGGTATCGTCACCGGGTGTTCAACACCCGCGCACTGGGAAGCCAGCGCCTCCAGGGCACAGGCCGCTTCCCCTTCGTAGCTCAGTGATTGCGGCGCGCAATGCAGCGCGGCGGCAACCGCATCAAACAAGCGCCCGCACGACGATGCCAGCGGAGCATTGATCCCCCGCTCGATGGCGCGTGCCAGTACATTCCAGTTTTGCTGTTGCAACACTGCTGTTTCCGGGTAACGCTGCCAGTCAGGGACAAAATGCAGGCACTGCGCCAACAGATTTCGCCACGGCTGTTTTGCCGCCAGATCGCCGCCGACCAACGCCACGGCAGGTAAGCCACCAAGGTGTTCGCATTCGCGATAATTGACCCGCAGACACTCGCCGCCCCACAGCGCACCGTTTTCGCCCATGCCGATGCCGTCCAGCGTCAGGGCAATCACGTCGCCACCGTCCAGCGGCCAGCCGTGCTCGGCCAGGCACGCAGCAGCATGTGCATGATGATGCAGCACCGTTTCAGTCGGCAGATTCATCTCGCTGGCCCACTGGCTGGAAACATAACCAGGGTGCGCGTCATGGACGATACGCTGCGGCGTAAAGTCATAAATATTCTGGATCAGGCGCAACGCGTCACGCCACTGATGTTGAATACCATCATCGCTAAGATCGCCCAAATGCTGACTGATAACCGCCTGCTCACCACGCACCAGGCAGAAAGTATTTTTTAAATCTGCGCCTAAACACAACATCGGCGGCACATCGCGAAAGCCCGGCGGTAGCGCAACCGCATCCGGCACGTAGCCCCGGGATCGGCGCAGCATTTCCCCGCTTTGACGTACCACAGAGTCATCCATACGCTGCACAATTTCACGGTTGTGCAGCAGGAAACCGTCGGCAATCTCACGCAAATCATCCAGAGCCTGCGCATTGGTAATGGCCGGTGGCCTGCCGCTGAGGTTGCCGGAGGTCATCACCAGTGGGCCATTCATCTCCTGTAAGAGCAAATGCTGTAACGGATTCGCTGGCAGCATGGCGCCAACTTCCGTCAGCCCTGGCGCAATTCCCTCACTGAGCGAAACCACATCGTGTTTATTCACCAACACGATCGGCGCGGCGGGCGTTGTCAACAGACGACGAGCGGCCTCTGGCAATCCGTTACTATCAGGCAACATCACCGCCAGAGGCTTAGCCGGACGGTGTTTACGCTGCCTGAGTCGGGCCACGGCATTATCATTACGGGCATCGCAGACCAGATGAAATCCGCCAATGCCTTTCACGGCCACAATACCGCCCGCTTTCAGCTGTGACACCGCCGCCTGCAGTGCGTCTTCTTTTTCAGCACGCACGTCAGTACTGATCCATTCCAGATGCGGGCCGCATGCCGGGCAAGCAACGGGCTGGGCATGGAAGCGACGGTCATACGGATCGCGATACTCTTTGTCGCACTGCGGGCAGAGCGGGAAAGACGCCATGACGGTCAACGGACGGTCATACGGCATCGCGCGGATAATCGTAAAGCGTGGGCCACAGTGGGTACAATTGATAAAGGGATAGCGATAACGACGTTCGCCGGGGGTGTTCATTTCAACAAGGCATTCAGGGCAGGTCGCGGCATCGGGGACAATTTGCGTATTCATCGTTCCGCCCGCGCTTTGGCGAATCGAGAAATCGGCAGGCTGCTGCGTCCAGACAAACGGTTCGCTCTCGACGCTATCGATACGTGCCAGCGGCGGGCAGTGCTGATGCAACTGGGTAATAAACGCCGCGGGTTCTTCCAGCAATCGCACAACCACGCCATCACCGTCGTTACACACGTCGCCGTGTAGCTGCAGGCGCTGCGCCAGTTGCCAGACAAAGGGGCGAAATCCGACGCCCTGAACCTTGCCGCGAATACGTAGCTGTACGCCGGAGTGGTGGTTTATTGTCATTAAGTCGTTTCCGCAGTCATCTATCCCGGTTTACCTGATGGCGCTACGCTAATCTGGCCTACGTGGATGCGAACAGTAGGCCGGATAAGGCGAAGCCGCCATCCGGCATAAGTACTACCGTATTTTACGCGGATTTGTAACGATCAGAACAGCAAAGATGCGGTAGAGTCCAGCGCGGCGCGGCGACGTTTTTCGGCGCTCAGTTGCTCGAGTTTATTGCGATCGACATAAATCAGGGCGTGCGTCGGGCAAACTTCCATACAGGCAGGTCCCGCTTCGCGGTGGTGGCACAGGTCGCATTTATTGGCTTCGGCTTTTTCTGCACGGACATTCAGACCCGCACCGCTGTTACGCACAACCGGACGTACAACCACTTCCATCGCACCGTAAGGGCAAGCCACAACGCAGGTTTTGCAACCAATGCAGCGTTCCTGCATCACGTGGACAAAGCCTTTATCACGGCTGATTGCACCATTCGGACAGACGTTAGCGCACGGTGCATCTTCACACTGACGACACAGCGTCGCCGTGGAGACATTCACACCTTTGATCACGTGAATGCGGGGTAAAAAGGTTTCAGGGGTCAGCGATGCGCAGTCCTGGTTATCCTGATGGGATACCACGCAGGCCACTTCACAGGTACGGCAACCAATGCATTTATTGGCGTCTGCAATGATGAAACGGTTCATCAAATTCTCCAGCAATGACAGATTATCTGCCGAAACATACACAAATCGTGCCAGAATTTAATTAACTGTTATTTAAGATTTTTTATTTTATTCTGGCGCGGCAAGGGGTGTCATCGTCACTAGTGACGATGACTAATGACAGCAGTCAACGTGAAACTGACGGAGCAATCGCGACGCAAATCGCCCATGAAATCAACCCGCAAAACCAGGTTGGCTGCAGGCGGGCGGGAAATTTCTACCCGTATTCGTGCAAACCTGAAGATGTGTGAACCGCACTGAAAAAAGACCGCGAAACCTGTTTTTCATTGATGTACCGACCCGACCGGGAGGTTCCTCCCTTCCGGCAACTCCGCTCATTTTCATTTCATTAATTGCATTCTTAATGTGGAATCCCCCTTCCAGTTTCAGGTTTGCCCGCATGCTTTTTTACTGGCATTTTATTCAGTAGTTTTTCGTCTTAACCATTCAGCACAAGGACGCGTTTATGTCGGATAAAAATGACAAAACAACCGTGGAAATCACCAAGCCCGTACGCCGTTTAACCGTGGGGTATGTCAGAAAACGCCATGAAGATCGTAAGACAGGTTTCACGCTACGTATCAGCCGACACGCCTCGTTAACGCTGAATGGCGACTGGCTGGAACAGGCCGGGTTCCCTACCGGTACGGCAGTGAAGGTGTCAGTGATGCAGGGAAGATTAATTATTGAGCAAGCGACGGAATAGCAAAGGATATGAGGAGCAAAACAGGCCGGATGCACAACGCATCCGGCACAGGTACAGGTTATTCTTCCGGGGCTTCTAACTCAGAGAATCCACCATGGCCTTCCCACCCAGCTAATCGCTGATACACGGTTTCAACCGCCTCTTTGATTGGCTGTGTCATAGGGTAGTAAAAGCCGACGATATCCGGCTGAATACCGAGGAAAATAACCTCACCAACATCGTCTCTCAGCTGATCGACCAGGTAGTTCAGTGGCATGTTGTGCGTGGTCATCATGAACATCTCGGCAATATCATCAGGATCGATGATACGGGTTTCGCCGGGGTTTAACCCCATATCGGTGGCATCCACAATCAACAGACGTTCAGGGCGCAGTTCACGGATCGCGACGATATCGTTCTCCGGCGCGCTGCCGCCATCAATGACAACCCAGTTGCCCTGAGGATTTGCAGCACACATTTCAGCCAACAGCGGACCCGCGCCGTCATCGCCCATCATGCTGTTACCCACACATAATAAAACGTCAGTCACGGTGTCTCCTCACCATCAGATAGATAGCGCTTTCCTGGTGAATGTCATGAAGCATACTCAGCATCAGCTTGCTCCATTCCCGCTGCTGCGGCGTCTGTACGGCGAGCGCGTCATCAAACGCGCGCGCCAGCATTTGCACATGGTTAAAATCGATGACGATTTCGCCGTACTTCGGCACACCTTCCATTTTACGTCGGGCTTCGCTGCCTTCGGCAAGTGTGGCAATCCACGCCAGATACTCATCCCATGGACAGGTTAACGCCGCCTCCAGACAATCGATGACCCCCAGGTGGTGACCAATCGCCAGGCTGTAATAGACAACCTGCTGCGCCTCGGCGGGCGTTGCATCGTTCTCATCAATAAACTTACGGCTCAGTTGACTGAACACCACCGTTTCACTCATCGGATACGCGCCTCTTCGACTACATGGTTAAGATGGGTGACGATCTCGGTCAGACGCGGATCGTTTTCCGTCTCCAGCCAGCGTGCCACCTGCTGCTCACCCTGACCTAACTGCAGCATATAATCATCTGCAATCTGGCGGCCATAGCGATAGCCCGCCAGACGGCGCGCTTCGCGATCCACCTTCACGCGCAGCGGTTGAACCATATCCGGATGCAGAATTTCAGCAGGTTGTTCGTCCAGTTCGCCCGGCGCACGTGCATGAATTTTCTGTTCCAACAGGCCAAGCGCCATCGCAAAACCGTACAGTGTCGCCGCAGGCGTCGGAGGACAGCCCGGAATATACACATCCACTGGTACAATTTTGTCGGTACCGCCCCATACGCAGTATAGGTCGTGGAAAATACCACCGCTGTTACCGCAGGCTCCGTAGGAGATGCAAATCTTCGGGTCTGGCGCAGACTGCCAGGCACGCAGTGCCGGAGAGCGCATCGCACGGGTTACCGCGCCAGTGAACAACAGAATATCCGCATGACGCGGTGATGGGACGACTTTGATACCGAAACGTTCGGCATCAAACAGTGGGGAAAGCGTCGCAAAGATTTCGATTTCACAACCATTGCAACCGCCGCAGTCCACACGGTAAACATACGCTGAACGCTTGATACTTTTCAGCAGCGATGCTTTCATGCTGGCAATGGATTCATCCACCGTCATCGGTACCGGAATACCGTTGGCATCACGTGGGCCTAATAAATTGCTCATCAGCTGGCCTCTTTCATATGGCGAGTCAGTTCAATACGGTCAGACGGCACCAGACATTTCTGGCGCTTACAGTCCGGGCAGGTCTCAAAGCTTTCACGGTGGTTTTCCGCACGGGTGTCACCGTTGTGCTTCAGCAGCGCAATGGCGTAATCAATCTCTTTTTGCACCGCAAATGGACGGTTACATACGCGACAATTGCACAGTGCAAAGCGAGACTGCTGCAGGAAATCCTCTTTCTTCCACACCGCCAGCTCATACTCCTGTGACAGCTTGATTGCCGCCGTCGGGCAAACTTCTTCACAGCGGGCACAGAAAATGCAGCGTCCGAGATTGAATTGCCACGCCAGCTCATGGGTGACCAGATCGGTTTCGACCGTCAGCGCATTGGACGGGCACGCATTCACACAGGCTGCGCAGCCAATACATTGCTGTGGATTGTGTTCCGGCTTACCACGGAAGTTTTTATCGACCGCAATCGGCTCCAGTGGATACGACGACGTCGGCGCCCCGGTTTTGATGACTTTTTTGATAAAGGTAAACATGGCGATTCCTTATTTCAGCGGCGAGTTTTTACGCTCGATGCTGTAGCGCTCAAGTTCTTTGTACGGCACGACTTTGCTTTTCTTCTTACGCACATCGACCACGGTCATACGGTCAGTACAGGAGTAGCAAGGATCGAGGCTACCGATAATCAGCGGAGCATCGGAAACCGTGTTACCGCGCAGCATGTAACGCAGCGTCGGCCAGTTCGCATAGGTGGCTGCACGGCAGCGCCAGCGGTACAGTTTCTGGTTGTCGCCGGTCATGCTCCAGTGGATGTCATCACCACGCGGCGCTTCGGCAAAGCCCAGCGCAAAACGGTGTGGAATATAGGTAAAGCCTTCCACCATCAGCGGGCCGCCCGGCAGGTTATCCAGACCAAAGTCGATCATGTTCAGTGCGGTATAGACTTCGTTGATACGGACTTTCAGACGAGAAATGACGTCACAACCTTGCTCGCTGTGGACTTCCATCGGCAGCAGACCGTAGCCTACGAACGGGTGGTCTGCGCGGGTATCACGCGCGTGGCCGCTGGCGCGAACCATTGGACCAACGTTACTGAAGTCACGGGCAATTTCCGGGTCCAGACGACCAATGCCAACAGTACGCTGTTCCATGTTCGGCGTGCTGAGCAGCATATCGACCAGCTCCTGAACATCACGACGCATTTGCTGTGCCAGTTGACGGGTCTGGATCATATCTTCTTTCAACAGGTCACGACGGATGCCGCCTATCAGGTTCAGACCGTAGGTTTTACGCGCCCCGGTGAGAATTTCCGCCATTTTCATGGACGTTTCACGCACGCGGAAGAACTGCATGAAGCCCGAATCGAAACCGGTAAAGTGACAGGCAAGACCGAGGTTCAGCAGGTGCGAGTGCAGACGTTCAACTTCCAGCAGAATGGCGCGGATCATTTGTGCACGTTCCGGCACCACGATACCCATCGCATTCTCGACGGACGTGGTGTACGCGGTGCTGTGAGCAAAACCACAGATGCCACAAACACGGTCCGACAGGAACGTCACTTCGTTATAACCCATACGGGTTTCTGCCAGCTTTTCCATGCCACGGTGGACATAGAACAGACGGTAGTCGGCGTCGATGATATTTTCGCCATCAACAAACAGACGGAAGTGGCCCGGTTCATCGGAGGTCACGTGCAGCGGGCCAATCGGCACTACGTTATTTTTCTTGTCACCCAGTTCGTTGATGAACTCGTAGGTTTCAGCATCGGTAGTCGGCGCGGGGCGCTGACGGTAATCCATGCTGTCTTTACGCAGCGGATAGAGTTCGTCCGGCCAGTCATCCGGCAGGACCAGACGACGTTCATCCGGAAGACCCACTGGGATCAAACCGTACATATCACGCACTTCTCGCTCACCCCAGACAGCTGCGGGTACGCGAGGCGTAACAGATGGGAATTCCAGTTTATTGGCATCGACTTCAACGCGGACGGTTATCCAGCACTTGGTACCCTGCTCCATCGACATCACGTAGTAAACGGCGTAATGACCGCACAACTGGCGTTCGTCGTTACCAAACAGTACGGACAACCAGCCGCCCTGTTTGTAATAAAGGAACTCCACCACTTCTGGCAGATAGTTCACCTTCACGGTGATGGTCAGCTGATCTTTGGTCTGCCAGGCTTCGTCCAGTACAACGCCAGGGAATGCCTGGTGCAGTGCCGCAAGGTATTGTTGACCTAATTTTTCTTCAGACATGCTCAAACTCTCTTAAATCACGCCACCAGCAAGGAGACGAACGCTAAAAACGCAAACCCAAAACCGGCCCAGGTCACGCGTGAAGTGGCGCAAAAACGCAGACGCGCCATGCTGTTTTCGAACAGGGCAATCACCAGTACGCCGACAACCAGCTTGACGATGGCAATCACCAGCGCCAGCAGCACCCCACCCGCGGTGAAGGTTTCCATCTGCCCCCACGGCAGGAATACGCCGACGAACATTTGCAGGACCACCAACTGTTTGAGGCTAATGCCCCACTTCAGCACCGCAAAACCGCTGCCGCTGTATTCGGTCAGTGGACCTTCCTGCAGCTCCTGTTCTGCTTCCGCCAGGTCGAACGGCAGTTTGCCCATTTCGATAAAGGTGGCGAAGGCACAGGCGCACAGCGCCAGAATCAGCGGGATACTGCGAGCCGCAGGCCAGTGATAAATGGTGTCAGCGATGTTGCTGATATGGGTTGAACTGGCAACCTGCGCCGCGACCCACAGCCCCAGCAGCAGGATGGGCTCAACCAGTACGCCAAGCATCGCTTCACGGCTGGCGCCGATTGCGGTGAATGGGCTACCGGTATCCAGCCCCGCGATTGAAAAGAAGAAACGGGCAATGGCGAACAGGTAGATTAAGGTTATCAAATCACCCAGCTGCGGCAGCGGCGAACCCACGGTCACAACCGGCAACGCGGTGGCGATAGTGAGCATCACGCCAACCATCACAAACGGCGTCAGGCGGAAAACCCAGCTGGAATCAGCAGGCGCAATGCTCTGGCGGCCCAGCAGTTTGATAATGTCGCGGTATTCCTGCAAAACGCCTGGACCGCGGCGGTTGTGCAAACGCGCACGCGCCACGCGGGTAATACCGGACAGCAGCGGCGCCGCGGCAAACAGCACCAGCGCCTGAATTAACGGATATAAAACATTCATTCTCAGGCTCCTCGTGAAACCACAATCACCACCAGCACCGCCAGCTCAATCAGCGCCAGACGGCGAAACAGCACCGGTGCAGCCGCATTCTGCCAGCCCGGAACCAGTGAGACCGGGTTAAGCCATTTACGCAGTTTAAGCACCGGCGCAAAAGCTTCTTTCACCGGCATAGCAAAGCCGTGCGCGGTGATCACCATTGACTGCTCGTGATCGTAACCACACACCCACGCGGTACCGCGTGAACGCGACGGCAGACGGTTGCCTTTGAAAATAGCCATAATGATGAACGGCAGCAGCGGACACGCGATCAGCAGCAGTGTGATCATCGGCTGAGAAACCGTCGTATTCGCCGTTTCCAGCGGCAGTGGAACCGCCGAGGAGAGAAGCGGCAGCAGCCACGGAGCGGCAACGCCGCCAATCACACAGCAGATAGCCAGCGCAACCACGCTCACGCCCATCAGGATGGGTGCGCAGCAGGCGTTTTCCGCTTCCTTTGTACGCGGAGCGCCAAGGAAGGTAACGCCATAGACTTTCGCCATACACATCACCGCCAGTGCGCCGGTAATCGCCAGCCCGACCGCCAGCAACGGGCCTAACAGACGACCAATAAATGCACCGCTGTTACCCAGCTTGAAGAAGGATTGATAGATAACCCACTCACCGGCAAAGCCGTTCAGCGGCGGCAGTGCAGCCATCGCCATCAGCCCAACCAGCATCGCCAGAGAAATCACCGGCATGCGTTTACCGATGCCGCCCAGTTTTTCGATATCACGATGACCGGTACGGAACCAGATGCTGCCTGCGCCCAGGAACAAGACGCTTTTGAACAAACTGTGGTTAACCAGATGATACAGACCGCCGGTCAGGCCCAGCGCAATCAGTGCCGGTTGATTGAGGGAAATCCCGGTCACGCCAGCCCCCAGCCCCAGCAGAATAATGCCGATGTTTTCCAGCGTGTGGTACGCCAGCAGACGCTGGATGTTATGTTCCATCAGCGCATACAAACCACCAACAAACGCGGTGATCATGCCTAACACCAGCAGCGTAACGCCCCACCACAGCGGCGCGTTACCGCCCAGCAGCGACAGGGAGAGAATACCCAGTAAACCGACCTTCATGACCACGGTAGAGAACAATGCCGCAGCCGGCGCGCTGGCGTTGGCGTGTGCCTGTGGCACCCAACCGTGCAGCGGGATAATCCCGGCCAGCAAGCCAAAGCCCGCCACGCCCAGCAGCCAGATGTCAGCGCCGAGCGGCAATTGCTGGGTGCGCAGATCAAGCAGACGCAGCTCCAGGGTACCGTAGCGTTGCCACACCAGATAACAGGCGAGCGCCAACATCAGCGTGCCGATACGCCCCAGCGCAAACCACAGCTTGCCTTCTTTGCTGCAGCCCGTCAGGAACACCGCACACAGCGCCATGATTTCTGCCATCACCACCAGCGTACCGAGGTTGCTGGCAACCACTGCGCACACTGCCGCGGCCATCAGCAGATTCACCAGCAGGCCGTTAGCCTTCACCTGAGGATGACGATGCCAGTCAATGTTGTACAGGCTGACAAACAGACCGCACAGGCCAAGCGTAATCAGCCAGATAGCATTCAGCGGCGTCATTTGCAGACTGTGACCAATAAACGGCATCACGCCGCTCACCGCCAGCGCATTGGTCAGAACGGTAAAACCGGCGGCTGCGGTACACAGGCTGCCTACCGCACCGCCAACCCCAGCAATCCAGCCGCTCAGTGATTTATGAAATGAAAACAGAAATGACAGAACCGCAGCCGCTGTAAACCAGGCCACGCCGCTGTTAATCAGTGAAATTGCGCTCATTTTGCATCTCCACTCTGAGCCTGCTGAAACAAGGTGAGATCGCCGAAATCGGTATTGAACGTCAGCTCACGCTTACGTTTACTGGCGCGAGCGATATCTATGTTACTCACCAGGTGCAGGGCTTTGGTCGGGCACATACGCACGCAGGCCGGGCCTTGTTCATCAAAGCTACACAGATCGCATTTCACCGCGATAGCACGAACACCCGGAACCCAGTCCAGCAGTGTGCTCACACGAGCAGGAGCCGGCGGAGCCGGAGGCGCTTTTGGCGTATTGGCGTTCGCCGGGATGTGCAGCGGGCGGCTGCCGGAAAACTCAATCGCGCCGAACGGACAGGCGATCCCGCACAATTTGCAGCTGACGCACAGGCTTTCATTCAGCTGTACGGCGCCGTCAACACGGTTAATCGCATTAACCGGGCAAACTGTGGCACAAGGCGCATCTTCACACTGGTGGCAAAGCTGCGGTGCAGATTCTTTTTCATTTAACATCACTTTCAGGCGCGGCATTGACTGCAGGCCATGCTGGCGATGTGTCTCTGAGCAGGCGGCCTCACAGGTGTGGCAGCCAATGCAAAGAGTGGAGTCAGCAATTACAAAACGATTCACCAGGCATTCCTCAGGTGATAGTCATTTTTGACGAAAACATGTCTGGAAAATGTCATTTCGACATTTTTCGACATGCCCATTCCCTAAACCGTCGTGATGCAGAGCAAACCGCATCATGACTCAAGTGGGCAACACCCGAGGCTTAAGCCGGGTTATGTCCTTCAACCAGCTGGCTTAAATTCACCGGCATATTGTTTTCAACCGCGGTGTACAGGCTGTCGTAGACGCTGGCGATTTTTTCGAGATAGTGCTCCAGCACCTGCTCGCGATCGCGGTTGCTAATGCGATCATCGACCTGTCCGTCGAGAGTCAACTCTGCCTGTGCAATCAGTTGCTTATCATCACCGTCTTTCGTTTCAACGTAGTACTCGATGGTGTGGCTGTTAAAGCCGTCCGCCAGCGTGACGTAGATAGTGAAATGTTCAAAAAGGACAAAGCACAAATCTTTGTCCGGCGCGCAGCTCATCGCATGATGCAAACGCGCTTTTGACAGGGTGATCCCCTGAACCAGCGAGTTGCAGTAGATACGCCACTGGTCCTGTAGGCGACGATGCCGTTCAGCGATGTAATCGGCTTTTTCGCTTATTTCCCAAATAGTCATGTCAGGTTACCCGTTTAGCAGAGATGAACAGCCTTAAGCACATTTCATGCCAAAATTAATTTTGTTTATTTTTCAATTGGTTATTTGTTTATGGTGCGATGACGACATGTCATTTCGTCATCGTCGACATTGTCACAAACGTGAAAATTCAACCTGGCATGTTTATTGCTTTTAAAACGGCAACATCCTTAGGAGGCGATATGCACGAAATAACCCTCTGCCAACGGGCACTGGAATTGATTGAACAACAGGCCACCCAACACGGCGCAAAGCGGGTAACGGGGGTCTGGCTCAAAATTGGCGCATTTTCTTGCGTAGAAACCAGCGCTCTCGCCTTTTGTTTTGATCTGGTATGCCGTGGCACCCTTGCAGAAGGTTGTAAACTCCACCTCGAAGAACAAGAAGCCGAATGTTGGTGCGAATCTTGTCAGCAATACGTCACGTTACTGACGCAGCGCGTGCGTCGGTGTCCACAATGCAATAGCGATATGCTGAGAATTGTGGCCGACGACGGCTTACAGATTCGAAGAATTGAAATAGGCAACGCCGAAGACTAATTCCGGTGACACCTGCCAGGCCGGATAAGGCAAAGCCGCCATCCGGCAACAGATATACCGCAAGATAAAGATCAGGAGTGAGCGATGTGTACGACATGTGGTTGCGCTGAAGGCAACCTATATATAGAGGGTGATGAACATAACCCCCACTCGGCGTTCCGCAGCGCGCCATTTGCCCCGGCGGCTCGCCCGGCACTGAATATTACCGGAGTGAAAACCTCCAGTTTCGCACCGAGCCAGACCGCTGAAGGCGATCTGCACTACGGTCACGGTGAAGCAGGAACTCACGCGCCAGGTATGAGCCAGCGCCGTATGCTGGAAGTCGAAATAGACGTACTGGACAAAAACAATCGTCTGGCCGAGCGCAACCGCGCCCGATTTGCTGCCCGTCAGCATCTGGTACTGAACCTCGTCTCCAGCCCAGGCTCCGGTAAAACGACGCTGCTGACCGAAACGCTGATGAAGCTGAAAGACAGCGTGCCATGTGCCGTCATTGAAGGCGACCAGCAGACGGTTAACGATGCCGCTCGTATTCGCGCCACCGGCACACCCGCAATCCAGGTCAACACCGGTAAAGGTTGTCACCTCGATGCGCAAATGATTGCCGATGCTGCGCCACGTCTGCCGCTTGATGACAACGGCATTCTGTTCATTGAGAACGTTGGTAACCTGGTCTGCCCGGCCAGCTTTGACCTCGGCGAGCGTCATAAAGTCGCCGTGCTCTCTGTTACCGAAGGCGAAGATAAGCCGCTGAAGTACCCGCACATGTTTGCTGCTGCATCACTGATGCTGCTCAACAAAGTGGATCTGCTGCCTTACCTCAATTTTGATGTTGAAAAGTGCATCGCCAGCGCCCGGGAAGTGAACCCGGACATTGAAATCATCCTGATTTCCGCCACCAGCGGTGAAGGGATGGATCAATGGCTGTCATGGCTGGAGAATCAGCGATGTGCATAGGTGTTCCGGGTCAAATCCGCACCATTGATGGCAACCAGGCTAAGGTCGATGTTTGTGGCATTCAGCGCGACGTCGATCTGACACTGGTCGGTAGCTGTGATGAAAATGGTGAGCCACGTCTGGGCCAGTGGGTACTGGTTCACGTCGGTTTCGCCATGAGCATCATTAATGAAGCTGAAGCGCGCGACACGCTCGACGCGCTGCAAAACATGTTTGACGTTGAGCCGGATGTCGGCGCGTTGCTGTATGGCGAGGAAAAATAAATGCGTTTTGTTGACGAATATCGAGCACCAGAACAGGTGATGCAGTTGATAGAGCATCTGTGCGAGCGTGCCACTCACCTCTCCTATACCGCCGAACGCCCGCTGCGCATTATGGAAGTGTGCGGTGGTCATACCCACGCTATCTTTAAATTCGGTCTCGATCAGCTTCTGCCCGCAAACGTGGAGTTTATTCACGGTCCAGGCTGCCCGGTGTGCGTTCTGCCGATGGGCAGAATTGACAGTTGTGTCGAAATCGCCAGCCACCCGGAAGTGATTTTCTGCACCTTTGGCGATGCGATGCGCGTCCCGGGAAAACAGGGCTCACTGCTACAGGCCAAAGCACGCGGCGCAGATATCCGTATCGTCTATTCTCCGATGGATGCGCTGAAGCTGGCCGAAGAAAACCCAACGCGCAAAGTGGTGTTCTTTGGCCTGGGTTTTGAAACCACCATGCCGACAACCGCTATCACTCTGCAGCAGGCAAAACAGCGCAACGTGCAGAATTTTTACTTTTTCTGCCAACACATTACCTTGATCCCAACGCTGCGCAGCCTGCTGGAACAGCCGGACAACGGTATCGACGCCTTTTTGGCACCAGGTCACGTCAGTATGGTTATTGGCACTGATGCCTATAATTTCATTGCCTCAGATTTCCATCGCCCGCTGGTGGTCGCCGGCTTCGAGCCGCTTGATCTACTGCAAGGCGTTGTGATGTTGATTGAGCAGAAAATAGCGGCCCAAAGCCAGGTTGAGAACCAGTATCGCCGCGTCGTACCGGATGCCGGTAACGCATTAGCACAGCAGGCTATCGCTGACGTGTTCAGTGTCAACGGTGACAGCGAATGGCGGGGTCTGGGCGTGATCGAATCATCCGGCGTTCACCTGACGCCGGACTATCAGCGCTTTGATGCCGAGGCACATTTCCAGCCAGCGCCGCAGCAGGTGTATGACGATCCGCGCGCACGTTGCGGAGAGGTACTGACTGGCCGATGCAAACCGCATCAGTGCCCATTATTTGGTAAAACCTGTAACCCGGAGACCGCATTTGGTGCCCTGATGGTCTCCTCCGAAGGCGCATGTGCCGCCTGGTATCAGTATCGTCAGCAGGAGTGTGAAGCATGAACAGCGTACAACTCGCCCACGGTAGCGGCGGTCAGGCTATGCAGCAGTTGATCAACAGTCTGTTTATGGAAGCTTTTGCTAACCCGTGGCTGGCAGAACAGGAAGATCAGGCGCGCCTGGAACTGGCACAACTGGTCGCAGAAGGCGATCGTCTGGCGTTTTCAACCGACAGCTACGTTATCGATCCACTGTTCTTCCCCGGCGGCAACATTGGCAAGCTGGCAATCTGCGGTACGGCTAACGATGTCGCTGTCAGTGGCGCAATACCGCGCTACCTCTCCTGCGGTTTTATCCTCGAAGAGGGTCTGCCAATGGAGACGCTGAAAACCGTCGTGAACAGCATGGCAGCAACCGCCCGCGAGGCGGGTATTGCTATCGTCACCGGCGATACCAAAGTTGTGCAGCGCGGCGCCGCGGACAAACTGTTCATAAACACTGCCGGCATGGGCGCGATCCCCGCCAATATCCACTGGGGAGCGCAAACCCTGAGCGTAGGCGATGTGCTGCTGGTGAGTGGTACGCTTGGCGATCACGGTGCGACTATCCTCAACCTGCGCGAACAGCTTGGGCTTGATGGCGAACTGGTCAGCGACTGTGCCGTGTTAACGCCGCTTATCCAGACGCTGCGCGATATTCCTGGCGTGAAAGCGCTGCGTGATGCCACCCGCGGCGGCGTAAATGCGGTAACACATGAGTTTGCTGCCTCTTGCGGATTTGGCATTGAGCTGTCTGAAGCGGCACTGCCCGTAAAACCTGCCGTGCGTGGCGTTTGCGAACTGCTGGGTCTGGACGCACTCAATTTTGCCAACGAAGGCAAGCTGGTGATTGCCGTTGAACGTCAGGCTGCTGAAGCCGTACTCGCCGCACTCCACGCCCATCCTTTAGGACGCGATGCCGCGCTGATTGGTGAAGTCGTCGAGCGTAAAGGTGTACGTCTTGCCGGACTTTACGGCGTGAAACGGACCCTCGATTTACCACACGCCGAGCCACTGCCTCGGATATGCTAGCAGCCGGTTGGCAATCTGTTTCTGGCCGGATAAGCCGCGTTTGGGTCGTTATCCGGCATTTACACTGTATTACTTGCCTGATGGCGTTTTGCTTATCAGGCCGACGGCTTGAATACCCGCCTCATCCGGCGCTATTTTACGACTTATACCTATAATTCATTTACCGTTTTCGCACCGTTCTGCGGTGTTTTCCCTGGAAAAGCAATATGTCGTATACACCGATGAGTGACCTCGGACAGCAAGGCCTGTTCGATATTACTCGTACATTATTACAGCAGCCCGATCTTCAGTCACTTAGTGAGGCGCTTTCGCAACTGGTCAAGCGTTCAGCGCTGGCCGACTGCGCGGCTATTGTGTTATGGCAGGCACAGACACAGCGTGCGCGTTATTTTGCAACGCGTGAAAATGGTAAACCCATCGACTATGAAGACGAAACGGTACTGGCACACGGTCCGGTACGTCGTATTCTGTCCCGCCCCGATGCGCTGCACTGTAACTATCATGAGTTTTCAGAAACCTGGCCACAGCTGGCCTCTGGCGGGTTGTATTCTGAATTTGGTCACTACTGTTTGCTGCCGCTGGCAGCGGACGGACGCATCTTTGGCGGCTGCGAATTTATCCGCAACGAGGATCGCCCGTGGAATGAAAAAGAGTACAACCGGCTACAGACCTTCACCCAGATAGTCGGCGTCGTTGCGGAACAAATTCAGAGCAGGGTCAGCAACAACGTCGATTACGATTTGCTGTGTCGCGAACGTGACAATTTTCGCATCCTTGTCGCCATCACCAATGCGGTACTCTCCCGACTGGACATTGACGAGCTGGTCAGCGAAGTCGCCAAAGAGATCCACCACTATTTCGACATTGATGCCATCAGCATCGTGTTACGCAGCGATCGTAAAAATAAGTTGAGCATCTACTCCACCCACTATCTGGATGAACATCATCCGGCTCACGAACAGAGTGAAGTGGATGAAGCTGGCACGCTTTCCGAGCGGGTGTTCCGCAGCAAAGAGATGCTGCTGATTAACCTGAGCGAACGCGATACCCTGGCACCTTATGAACGCATGCTGTTCGAAACCTGGGGTAACCAGTTACAAACGCTGTGCCTGCTGCCGCTGATGTCCGGCAACACGATGCTTGGCGTGCTCAAACTGGCGCAGTGTGAAGAAAAAGTTTTCACCACCGCTAACCTGAAACTGCTGCGCCAGATTGCCGAACGCGTCGCCATTGCAGTAGATAACGCGCTTGCCTATCAGGAGATACACCGCCTGAAAGAACGTCTGGTCGATGAAAACCTGGCGCTGACCGAGCAACTGAACAATGTGGACAGTGAGTTCGGTGAAATCATAGGTCGCAGCGAAGCCATGTACAGCGTACTCAAACAGGTCGAAATGGTGGCGCAAAGTGACAGCACCGTATTGATTCTGGGTGAGACAGGTACGGGTAAAGAGCTGATCGCCAGAGCGATTCATAATCTGAGTGGACGTAATGCCCGCCGGATGGTGAAGATGAACTGCGCAGCAATGCCTGCCGGATTACTGGAAAGCGACCTGTTTGGTCACGAGCGCGGCGCCTTTACCGGAGCCAGCACACAGCGAATTGGGCGTTTCGAACTGGCGGATAAAAGCTCGCTGTTCCTCGACGAAGTCGGTGACATGCCGCTGGAACTCCAGCCGAAGTTACTACGTGTACTTCAGGAGCAGGAATTTGAACGCCTGGGCAGCAACAAGCTGATCCAAACCGACGTTCGGTTGATCGCCGCCACCAACCGCGATCTGAAAAAGATGGTCGCCGATCGGGAATTCCGTAACGATCTGTATTACCGGCTGAACGTTTTCCCGATCCATTTACCCCCGCTGCGCGAGCGTCCGGAAGACATCCCACTGCTGGTGAAAGCCTTTACCTTTAAAATCGCTCGCCGGATGGGACGCAATATCGACAGTATTCCTGCCGAAGCGCTTCGTACATTGAGCAGCATGGAGTGGCCGGGTAACGTCCGCGAACTGGAAAACGTGGTGGAACGTGCCGTTCTGCTGACCCGAGGCAACGTACTGCAATTATCCCTACCAGATATCACCACGCAGGCACCGCCCCCCCCTCCGGTCGCAACCGAAGTCGCACAGGATGGCGAAGATGAATACCAGCTGATTATGCGGGTACTGAAGGAGACCAATGGCGTTGTCGCCGGTCCTAAAGGTGCTGCGCAGCGACTGGGGCTAAAACGAACCACGCTGTTGTCGCGTATGAAGCGATTAGGTATTGATAAGGATGCGCTGGTTTAGCCATTGTGGCTATACTGGGTGATAACTCAACGAAAGGAGGCAGTATGGCGGTATCAGCACGTAATCAATTAACCGGTACAGTCAGTGCAGTTGCAACTGGCGCAGTGAATGATGAAGTTGAACTGACGCTGGCTGGCGGCGCAAAACTGGTCGCGATTGTGACCCATAGCAGTCAGCAGGCACTGGGTCTGGCGAAGGGAAAAGAAGCTATTGCGCTGATCAAAGCGCCGTGGGTTACGCTGGCGACTGAAGACAGTGGCCTGAAATTCTCTGCCCGTAACCAATTTGCCGGTAGCGTTTCACAGGTCACCGAAGGCGCCGTTAACGCCACCGTACACATCAAAACTGATGCCGGTTTTGACATTGTCGCGGTTGTGACGAACGAAAGTCAGCAAGAGATGAAACTGAGCCAGGGAAGCCGCGTCATCGCGCTGATCAAAGCCTCGGCCATTCTTATTGCCACCAAAGCGTAATTTATTGCCCGATAGCGCTTTGCCTGTCGGGCCTATATCACTGCCGCCATTCGACATAAAAAATCTACTTCTTGCGCTGATATTTCTCAGGTAATTCCGGGACAGGACGCTTGTCATCAATCAGATGGCGCACGGTCAGAATCGGGTGACGCCAGAGCATTCTCGGCCCCGCCCAACGCATAATTTGCTTCATCTCTTCCCGTTTGGCTGGCTGATAGCAATGTACCGGGCACTGCTTGCAGGCCGGTTTTTCCTCACCAAACACGCACTTGTCCAGACGCTTTTGCGCATAGGCAAACAACGCATCGTAATGCCCCTGCTCATCTGACGCTTCCGGACACTGGTTTTCGTACAGCGAGATCATTTTTTGGATCGTCATTTTTTCGCGAGCAATACGTTTGCCGGACATGATGCCTCCATAATTAAGTTGCATAAATAATACACCTTAAAAATACGCAGCACTATTACCTGAAGGTGATACATCCTTACCCCACGCAAATAAGAATTATTTTCATTTATTTATGCCATGTGCTATATAACATAGCAAAGGCTATATTCGATGATTAATTAACCGCTTTGTTGTGAGGGATACTATGCCACATCTGCCTCGTCTGAAGTCAGTTCTCCTTGCCAGCCTGTTGACGGCCCTTATGCTGTCACCTGCCTGGGCAAAAGAAAAGTTTAAGGTAATCACTACGTTTACGATAATTGCTGATATGGCAAGCAATGTGGCAGGCGATGCGGCGGACGTCAGTTCAATTACCAAACCCGGAGCTGAAATTCACGAATACCAGCCCACGCCAGGAGACATTAAGCGGGCGCAGGGCGCGCAGTTAATTCTCTCGAATGGTCTCAATCTGGAACTCTGGTTCGCCCGCTTCTACCAACATCTGTCCGGCGTACCGGAAGTGATGGTCTCAAACGGCGTACAACCGATGGGCATCAGCGAAGGGCCATACAATGGAAAACCCAATCCGCATGCCTGGATGTCAGCAGACAACGCACTGATTTACGTGGATAACATTCGCGATGCGTTAATGAAATATGACCCGGAAAACGCAGCGACCTACCAGAAGAATGCCGAGCGCTATAAAGCGGAAATTCAGCAAACGCTCGCGCCGCTCCAGGCCGAACTTGCCAAAATTCCTGCCGATAAACGCTGGCTGGTCACTAGCGAAGGGGCGTTCTCCTATCTGGCACGCGATAACGATCTGAAAGAACTGTACTTATGGCCGATCAACGCCGATCAACAAGGTACGCCGAAACAGGTACGCAAGGTGATCGATACCCTACGAGCGCATCAGATCCCCACGGTATTTAGCGAAAGTACCGTGTCCGACAAACCCGCGCGTCAGGTAGCCCGAGAGTCTGGCGCACATTACGGCGGCGTGCTGTACGTCGATTCACTCAGCGCTGCCGACGGCCCGGTCCCGACCTATTTGGATCTGCTGCGTGTCACCACACAAACCATTGTTAACGGCATCAACAACGGCCTTGGGAGTCAACCATGAGTCAATCTGCGATTACCGTGAATCAGGTTACGGTGACGTATCGCAACGGTCACACCGCACTGCGGGATGCCACGTTTCAGGTTCCGGGCGGCTCGATTGCCGCGCTGGTTGGTATAAATGGTTCCGGAAAATCAACACTGTTTAAGGCGTTGATGGGGTTTGTCCGGCTGGCGCAGGGGGAAATCTCTATCCTGCAACAGCCGGTCAACAAGGCGCTAAAACAGAATCTGATTGCTTATGTGCCCCAGTCTGAAGAGGTGGACTGGTCATTTCCAGTGCTGGTGGAAGATGTGGTCATGATGGGACGTTTTGGCCATATGGGTTGGCTGCGTCGGCCAAAGGCGCACGATCACGCCTGCGTGGATGCAGCGCTGGCGCGGGTCGATATGCTGGGCTATCGCCATCGCCAGATTGGTGAACTTTCCGGTGGGCAGAAAAAACGCGTTTTCCTGGCAAGGGCCATTGCACAAGATGGGCAGGTCATTTTGCTGGATGAACCCTTCACAGGCGTCGATGTAAAAACCGAGGCCCGTATCATCGATCTGCTGCGAGAATTGCGTGATGAGGGCCGAACCATGCTGGTCTCCACCCATAACCTGGGCTCGGTCACCGAGTTTTGTGATTACACGGTAATGATTAAAGGCACCGTGCTGGCAAGCGGTCCAACTGATACCACCTTTACCACCGAGAACCTTGAACAGGCATTCAGCGGCGTTCTGCGTCACGTCGCATTGAGCGGGGGTGAGCAGCATGTGATTACTGATGATGAGCGCCCGTTTATTTCGCGTCGCGCGGCACGCGAGGGGGAATAGTCATGAACTGGCTGACAGAACCCTTTGGTTACCAGTACATGCTCAACGCCATGTGGGTTTCGGCGATGGTCGGCGGCCTGTGCGCGTTCCTCTCATGCTACCTGATGCTCAAAGGCTGGTCGCTTATTGGCGATGCGCTATCGCATTCCATCGTACCCGGTGTTGCCGGAGCATATATGTTAGGGCTTCCCTTCGCGCTGGGGGCATTTCTTTCCGGGGGACTGGCTGCGGGCAGTATGCTGTTTCTCAATCAGCGCTCACGCCTGAAAGAAGATGCCATCATCGGGCTGATATTTTCCTCTTTCTTCGGTATCGGACTGTTTATGGTGTCACTCAATCCGATGTCGGTGAACATCCAGACCATTATTCTCGGTAACGTGCTGGCGATTGCGCCGGAAGATATTTTGCAACTGGCGATCATCGGCGTTATCTCACTGATCATCCTGCTGCTGAAGTGGAAAGACCTGATGGTGGTCTTTTTCGATGAAAACCATGCACGCTCTATCGGTCTGAATCCTGGTCGGCTGAAGCTGCTATTTTTTACGCTGCTCTCCGTTTCCACCGTTGCTGCGCTGCAAACCGTCGGCGCGTTTCTGGTTATTTGCCTGGTGGTCACGCCTGGCGCGACCGCCTGGTTACTGACGGATCGTTTTCCACGCCTGCTCACTATCGCGGTAGCTATCGGTAGCCTGACCAGCTTTTTTGGCGCCTGGCTAAGCTACTGGCTGGACGGCGCAACCGGAGGAATTATTGTGGTTCTGCAAACACTGTTATTCCTGCTGGCGTTCGTTTTTGCCCCCAAACACGGTCTGCTGGCAAACCGCCGCCGCGCCCGGCAGGTGAACAAGGAGTCCTCATGTTCTTAACCACATTACTGGAACCCTTTCAGTTCAGCTTTATGGTCAACGCACTGACCATCTCCGTTATCGTCGCCGTACCCTGCGCGCTGCTGTCGGTATTTTTGGTGTTGAAAGGTTGGGCGCTGATGGGGGATGCCATGAGTCATGCGGTCTTTCCGGGGATTGTACTGGCCTGGATTGCGGGTATTCCGCTGGCGATTGGCGCTTTTGTCGCCGGATTGTTCTGCGCAGTAGCCACCGGGTATCTTGACGATAACAGCCGTATCAAGCGCGATACCCTGATGGGGATCGTCTTTTCCGGTATGTTTGGCGCCGGACTGGTGCTGTATGTGTCAATCCAGTCTGAAATTCATCTGGACCATATTTTGTTCGGTGACATGCTGGGCGTTTCGCTGGGCGATATTGTGCAGACTGCAGTTATCGCTTTGGGGATAGCGCTTATCATTGGGCTCAAATGGAAAGATCTGCTACTGCATGCGTTCGATCCGCACCAGGCAAAGGCCAGCGGTCTTAACACCACACTGCTGCATTATGGTCTGCTGTGTATGATCGCCCTGACTATCGTCGCGACGCTAAAGTCGGTAGGTATTATTTTGTCGATCTCCTTGTTGATTGCCCCCGGTGCGATTGCGATTTTAATGACACGCAGGTTCGCCCAGGCATTATTACTGGCTATCGCCATATCGGTTGCAACGTCATTTCTGGGTGTATACCTGTCATTTTTCATCGACAGTGCCCCCGCGCCGACGATAGTCGTTTTATTTTCCCTGCTGTTTGTCATCACCTTTATTTATTCAACGCTGCGCGATCGTCATTCAGAAAGTCGGCTTCAGTCGCATGATGTATAAATAACACTTAATAGTATGTTAGCTAATATTTCAGACGTTGATAAATAACCATGACATTAATATAGCCTCCTGCAGGAGGCTATATTAGTCGTAGATTACAACATCGTGATGATACGTTTTAATAAACGAATTCGCGATTCGATAGAGGCAATATCCAGCCACTCATCTGCACTATGAAAACCTGCACCGATGGGGCCCAACCCGTCCAGTGTCGGAATGCCTAACGCCGCGGTGAGGTTCGCATCGCTGCCACCACCCACAGCCTGCCAGGTTACCACAACGCCCTCTTCCTGCCCGGCGCGTTCAACCAGAGTCATCAGTTGGTGTGTGTCTTCGCTCGCCGCCATCGCAGGTTTATGACTTACGCGGGTGAGCGTAGTCGTCACCCCATCAAGGAAACCTTGCTGACAAAGAGACTGAAGCGCCTGATGCACACGCTCATATTCTTCGTTTTCCCAGAAACGCACATCCAGTTCCGCATGCAGCTTCGCCGCGACTACGTTCGCCGCACTTCCGCCCTGCACCACTCCCACGTTCAGCGTAGTGCCACGCGTTATGTCAGCCAACGCGTTAATCGCCAGTACGCTATGAGCAAAGGCGGTTATGGCAGAGCGCCCTTTTTCCGGTTCATTACCGGCATGCGCCGCTATCCCCTCAAAGGTCAGTTGATAGCCGCCCACGCCTTTGCGCGCTTTCACCAGCGAACCGTCTGCCCGGGCTGCCTCACAAACCAGAACACAACGCGCACGTTTCGCCAGTCCACCAATCCATTCGCCGGAGTGAACGCTACCAGTCTCTTCATCCGGGTTCATGGCAACGGCGATAGATAAGCGAGCCTGATGCTCCGCGGGCAAGGTTCGCATGGCCCAGACGATGTTCAGCAAACCACTTTTCATATCGGAGACGCCTGGTCCGTACAGGCGATTTTCATCACGACTCATCGGGCGTTCAGCCACGGTACCCACCGGGAAAACGGTATCCAGATGGCCGACCAGCAGCACATCATATTCTGTAGCATGAGGTTTATTGGTCGCCAGTAACGCCGGCCCAACCGCACTGCCTAAATCAACCATATCCGTTTGCCAGCCTTCCTGCTGCCAGAGCTCGCGCATCACCGCAGCAACATGGGCAACACCTGCGACCGTTTGCGTTCCGCAGTCGATGTTGACCAGCGTTTGCAGTTCATCAATGTACTTTTCCACATCCATGGTATTTCCTTATCAGAGAATAATGCGCATCAGCAGCATCGCTAAAAAAGCGTTCAGAACGGAGATAATAATCATCAGGGGAATACGTTTAGCATGGGTGCCAATCACCCCGAGAATACGGCCCAGATACTGTACCTGTGAGCCCATCAGATAAATCGCCGGGGCCAGAATCGCCAAGTGTTCACCTGTCAGAATACCTTTATCAAACAGACCAATAGCGACACCGATTCCTCCGCCCATCGACATCCATCCGCCAATCAACACCGCAGCAGCTTCGCCGGGCAGACCAAAGAGTCCCATCAGCGGCGCGAATACCATGCCAAGCCCTTTCAGCGCACCGGTGATCTCCAGCGCTTTGATGATGACAAAGGCCATTACAACGTTCGGCAGCGTGCTGGTTGTCGCAATATTCCAACCTTTGCGGGCACCTTCGACAAACACATCGGTAATAACAGGATTAGACGTTGGTGCACTCATGATGCTTCTCCCGCAACGGTTGATTCGGCTTTTTTACTGGTGAACGTCAGGACCAGGCGCATCATGTTGGCGCCAACAATTTTCATAATGAACATCACAGCAACACATGCGCCAATAGACGCAGGCACGGCCGGGGTGCCGTCTACGGCCATCAGCGTGAACAGGATTGCACCAGAGGAGAAGAAGTTGGTGATCATGGCCCCAGCGGAAAACTGGAACATGGCAAAAATGTCTTTCTCATTCTGCGTGATTTCGCCTTCATCAGCGAGGTTACGCGTTAACGACGCGCCAACGTCTGTACTCTGCAAGCTGCCAATCAGCGCCAATCCGGTATTCCCGGGGATCCCCATCAGCGGACGCAGCAAAGGGGTTAACAGACGACGCGCCGCACGCAGAGCGCCGTAATGCTCCAGCACATTGATCATGCCCAGAGCAAACATAACGGCAGGAATCAGTCCCAACGCGAAAAGGAAACCGTCCATCGCACCGTGACCGCCTGTGCCACGAAACGCGCTGCTCGCCGTGGTCAGCGTTTCGCCTTCCAGGCTCGCTTTACTGACCACTTTGCCAAATGCACCATTCAGGGTGGTGAAATCAAATACGCCGTACCATTCTTTTCCGCCAAGTAATCCAGAGAAAAATACTGCGGCGAATGCCAGAGCAAAATAAGCGCCCGGCCCTACCTTATTATCCTGGGAAGGTAAACTCATATCCATTTCCTTGTTAATGTGGTGAATCGCCAGGCCATTTTGAATAAACAAAGAATAAATAAAGTGATTTAAATCATCCTGACAGCGTCCTTTACTCAGAATAATTTAAAAATGTGATGCATCAGAGTTTGCCAGTGAAATAAAGTCAGCATGTTAACTTTTAAATAAATCACTACTTATGTAATGAAGCGTAAATAACACAACAAGATGGTGAGCAGGATTAAAAATAATAAAAAACAAGATTTACAGATATAATAAATCATGCAGCTGTAAAATGCCGCCCCACTCTGCATGCGTATTAACACCAGCTTAAAAGCGGGCTAAATGCCTCACTCCCCACCAGCGCACGTAGCGCCGGCAGACGGCAGCCATGAGCCAACAGCGGCGGTATGGCAAAAATGGTGTCGCTGGATAACATGACATTTTCCAGTTGCCCCCATAAGTACCAGCCGGTTTCTACGCCGCTGGCTGGAACAAACAGATGCAAATGACATCCCTGCTGCGGTTCATCAGCAATACCAAGCCATCGGCTAAAACGCGGGATCCCCGCCGCAGCCTGCGTCACCAGCAAACAGCGCCCGACCTGACTGGCCGGAATATAAAAATCCTGCGTTCCCAGGCGAATGCGTACTGCAGCCAGATTAATGGGAGGTGTCATACCCGCTGGTCTCCTGATAGCGATCAAAAACCAGATTCAGATCGAGCAGCGTAAACCAGGTTTCCGCCACGTTCACGACCCCAACCGCAATGGTTTGTAGCGCCGGAGGCAGTGAATCCCCCGGCAAGTGAATCTGGCTTTCGACAACCTCCAGCACATCAATAAGCTTGTCGATCAGAATACCGCTTTGCATTTTCTCTGAGCAGCCAATCAGAATCGTGCGTTTACCTGCCGCGTTAGCCGCAGGTTTGTCGATCAGGCAGTCCAGTCTCATCACCGACTCCACTCGCCCACGATAGTTGATGACACCTTCGAGCATCGGTGCACAGCAGGGAACCCAGGAAATAGGCCGTTCCGCAAGGATCTCTTTTATCTGTGCCCCGTAGAATACAAAGTTATTACCCGCCAGTTGAAATAGCACCAGCGTACGCTGCGGCTCATCAACGCTTTCACACTCCGGTTTTTCACCATGATTCAGCGCGAGTATTTGTTCCAGCTGTTGGCTCATCTCTTCTCCTTTTACCCGGCGATGCGAAAGGTATTACGGCCATTCTGCTTCGCGGCATATAACGCCTGATCGGCACGTTCACGTAGCGTTTCAAGCCTGTCGCCAAACTGCCACTGCGCGATACCCGCGCTGAAGGTACTGTGAAAACTGGCATCATTCACGGAGAATGCGACCTGCTCGTAATCCTTGCGCAAGCGCTCAACCACCCGTGCAGCCTTCTCACTCATGGTGTTAGGCATAATGATGACAAACTCCTCCCCGCCGTAGCGGCCAACGATGTCGGTACTGCGTAAGCGATGGGAAAACAGCTGTGAAATGCCGACAATGACCTGATCGCCAACTGCATGGCCGTAGGTATCGTTGATGCTTTTAAAACGATCCAGATCGACCATCACCAGACAAAACGGGTGACCGCTGTAGTTCGACTCGGCAATCGCACTTTTGAGAAAATGTGTGGTTGTCGAGTGGTTGTATAGCCCACTCAGGCTGTCCTGCGACATGCGGGCGCGCAGAGCTCGCATTCTTTCCGCCCGGATCGACACGGCACGGATAAGCTCTTCTGGATTCGCCTGCTTAAGAATAAAATCCTCAGCGCCGATGCTCATCGCACCAAGCTGCTCACTCTTGTTCGTCTCGCTGGAGAGATAGGCGATAGGCAGGCCAATATGCTGCGGGATTTGGCGGATAAGCTTAGTCAGCTCCGCCCCGCTAAACTCCGGCATGTGGTAATCCATCAGCACCAGATCGATGGGATGGGCATTCAGCACATGCAGTAAATACTGTGGTTTTTCCAGTACATGCACTTCCATTCCGGCGATACGCAACATTTCCGCGTTGTATTGCGCCACCGCCGGCTCGTCATCGATCAGCAGCACCTGATAGGGCTTTTTCAGCGACGGCTGGGTTAAGCGATGCAGTTCCTGTACCAGATCGGTAATCGAGGCCGGTTTGACGTAGTAGCCATCACACCCGGATTTAATGGCGTTGATCCGCGCTTTAAAATCGCTGTGGCAGGAGAGAAACAGTACCGGGAAAGCGGTGCCGACTTTCTGCCTGAGGTCTGACATTGTCAACGGGCCACCGTAGGCGTTATCCGGAAAGCTAACATCCATAATCACCACCGAAGGCGGCTGAGAAAGCACCGCCTGGGTAAAATCCTGCGTGTTAGCAAACACATGGCAGGTAAAACCGAAACAACGTAGTTGCGTGGCGAGCAACTCAACCTGGTCAATGTCATCATCGCACAGGTAGATTGGCTTATCGGTCCGACGAGCGTATCCCTCTTCTGCGCGCGGGGAAGAGATCGGTAGTTTGAAGTCCGTATCGCTGATACGGTGTTCAAGAGTCAACTGCTCCTGGGTCAGGGTATACAGCCACCGGATAATGCGCCGCATTTCATCGTAATGAATCTTACTTTGATCCGCTTCCAGCTCCGCGAGTAAATTCTCCCCTTCTGCGGCTGCGTTCGCCAGAGGCGTACAACCAAAAGAACCGGCAGACCCGTGAATGCTGTGCAGCAGTATGTGCAGTTGTTTACGGCAAGACTCGCTGGGCTCTGCAACCAGTTGAACGAGTAACCTTTCCGACTGTGCCAACATGTCGGGGATGCGGCGTAAAAATCCCTGTCGCAGACGCGCTATTTTTTCCTGCGCGGCAGCCATCGCTAAGTGCTTATTTTCTTGTTTCATCGTACGTGTAGACTTATTCAGTAACCGCAGATGGCTGCAGTAGCGCATTCACTGCAGCCCCCAGATTTTCCGCCAGATTCTCATCTTTTTTCACCCAACGGTCGTATGGAACGTCGCTGCCCGTGACCTCATTTGCGCTCAGCAAAATGAAGGGCTTAGACCACTCCTGTGCGCGTAATAGCGCCAGTAAATCTAAACCGCTAATCTCCGGCATATGCAGATCGCTGATCACCAGGTCGATATTGTTATCCGAGCCCAGGCACGCTAAGGCGGAAATAGCACTTTCCACGATCACCACATCGTAGCCATCCATTTCTAAAAAAACGGATGCCAGTTCAGCTGCAAAACGATCATCATCAACTAATAAAATTCGCATCTTCTCTCCCGATTTTGCGCTATCAGCACAAAAGCATTTTTAATGTTTTAATCAGGCTGTCCTGCTCGAAGTCACCTTTGGCAATATAGGCATCCGCCCCCACCTGAATGCCACGTCGCCGGTCTTCTTCCTTCGCGCGGGAGGTCACGATGATAATTGGCGTGTGCTGATAATTTTTCTCTCCACGCAGCGATTTGGTGAAGGTGAAACCATCCATAAACGGCATTTCGACATCCGTCAGCACAGCATCAAACTGGGTCAATTTCGCTTTTTGTAGACCCGATAGCCCATCTTCTGCCAGCGTGACCTGATAGCCATGCGCTTCCAGCACGTTCTTTTCAATCTCGCGGGTATTGAGTGAGTCGTCGACCACCAGCACGTGCCAGGCATCTTGCGCGACACTGACTGGCTGCACAGGGGAGTTGATTTGCCGTGATTGTTGCGCCATCGCCATCAGCGCCGGGACCTGCAGAATACTGACCAGTTGGTTATCGGGGGTCTGTACCATCCCGGACACCAGCGATTGCTGTTGCATATGCTTCGGCAACGGCTTGATCATCATCTTGCGTTCATCGAGCAACTTATCGACGCGTAGTGCCATTTTGCTGTACTGGTTCTGCACCACGATTAATCGTTGCCCTGCCGGAGGGGCATTGCCTTGACGATCGTGAATACCTAACAGAGCACCGGCACAAATCACCGGAATAAACTCGTTATGTAAAATGATGGCGGGTCGCCCGGCAATGTCGTTAATCCCTTCGGGGGTGCATTCCACCACCTCAACCACATACTGAGCGGCCAGTCCGAACAGGTGGCCCTGTTCTTCAAATTGCAAAATACGCATCATTGCCAGCGAAACGGGCAGACGCAGGCTGAAGCACGTCCCGACGCCCTGCCGGCTATGTACCTGCAAATCCCCCTGCAGGTCGGTGACCACCGTTTTGCGCACCACATCAAGGCCTACGCCACGTCCGGAAAGCTCAGAGACAATTTTGCTGGTGGAAAAACCGGGATGGAAAATCAGCTCATTACACTCTTGTTCAGAGAGTTGTCCGGCCATTGATGCAGGAACCAAACCTTTGCTGACCGCTTTTGCGCTGATCGCCTCATAGTTCAGGCCGCGCCCGTCATCTTCGACGCGCAGTAATATTCCGCTTCCATCCTGCTGCGTACTGATAGTGATGGTGCCGCGCGTCGATTTCCCCAGCGCCAGCCGCTCATCAATGTCACCAATACCGTGATCGACCGCGTTACGCAGCAAATGCGTCAGTGACTCCGATAACCGGTCAATAAGCTGCCGGTCGATTTCCACTTCGCCCCCTACAAAGCGGCAAACGACCTGTTTGTTCAGCGTGGAGGCCAGTTCGCTGACCTGCAGTGAAATCGGCTCGAATAGGGTAGACAGCGGCAGCATACGGATCCGCGCCGCCACGTCGTACAGTTCATACATCTGCAAATGCTGAACCTGAACGCTCTCTTTCAGTTGAGCGCTGAAATCATGGATCTGCTGGCGCAGTTGTTCTGCACTAAGCCCTAACAGCCGGGGCACCAGCTGGCTCAGGTTTTGTATCTGCTGTTCCAGGCGATCATGGCCTGCAAGCACTTCGCCGAGAATGTCGATCAGGTCGTCAAGTTTATTCAGCTTTACCCGTACTGAATCAGCCTGTTTTATACCTGAATCCACAGCGATCGTCGGCACTGGCGCCGGAGTCGTAGGAAGCGGTTTCTCCGCAGGTCCTGCCGCCTCGACAACCAATGTGACAGCCTCCCCACGGCTGGCACTGGCAAGGCGTTCACATAGACTCGCATCTGCCGGGAGGAGTTGATTATCTCCGTCACTGACAAAAAGCTGGGTTAGTTGGCCGGAAAGATACTCCACGGACTCATGGATCAGATTGCCAAGCGCCCTGTCAGGCGTCAGTTTCTTATCCCGCAGTTCGCTAAGAACGTCCTCAAGGTGGTGCGTGACATCAGCAATGCTTTGCAGTTTCAGCATCCTCGCGCCCCCCTTCAGAGTATGCGCGGCCCGAAACATTTCCCCAATCCATGCGTCAGTATGTTCATCAGCGGAGAGCAAAAACGCGCCTTCGCTGATCGTCTGCAAATGACCTCTCCCTTCATCAATAAAGCGCAGAACGAATTTTTTCAGATCGATAGCCATAATCGTTCTTTTTACCCGTTTTGATGGGCGAATTGCGCCAGTTGATGTTCACAAAGAAAACGAAACGTATTTCCAGGAAATACCATGGGCAAACGCAGACGACAAACCGTTGCTGGATTGTTCATTTCGTCGTTAAGTAATTGCATCACCACGCGATACGTACGCTGAGCGGGCTGGCGAAGTTCGCTTTGCCGATACATTTCAGCCAGATAATAGTGTGCAGGCCAGTATCCGGGTTCCTGATAGACCACCTGTTTGAACCAGGCGATGGCCTGCTGCGTTTGGTGTTGCCACATCATCGCCAGACCGAGCAGCATTTTTGCTTCTGCCGACCATTCATCCTGCGCGAGGATCTTTTGCGCATTTCCGGCCGTCTGGGAAAACTCTCGTTGCTCCAGTGCA
This sequence comes from Citrobacter sp. Cu233, assembly GCF_030332225.1. Classification (GTDB taxonomy): domain Bacteria; phylum Pseudomonadota; class Gammaproteobacteria; order Enterobacterales; family Enterobacteriaceae; genus Citrobacter. The sequence goes on along the minus strand of NZ_JAOWIF010000033.1, from coordinate 601,035 downwards.
ATCACGCCCTGAATCAGCAGCGCCTCCTGGTTGCGGGGATCGTTGCGTAATACGCAGGCAATACACGCTTCAGCTTCGGAAAAACATTTCTCATCAAGGCAGGCACGGGCCTTTTTCAACCAGTCATCACATTGCAGCACCGTGGGTGCGGGAGGTTCACACACCACGGGAGCGCGAGGAAGCGGAACGCGTACCGCGACCCGGGGCACCGGAGCGACTTTAGGGGCTTCTCGATGATGGCAGAAATAAAAAATGCCCTCTTCCTGCTCAAGCTTCAGAATATCGAAATTATTGGCCAGCGTTTCCGCGTTGCCAAAGAACAAGGCTCCCTGCGGCTGCAGCATTTTAAGCAGGTTGCCATGCAGTTCGCGGCGTGTCGGCGTATCGAAATAGATAGACACGTTACGCAGCAAAATAATGTCGACTTCAGGCAGTAACTGCTCTTTGATAATGTTGGTGCGATGAAATGAGACTTTCTCGCGGATTTCATCATGCAGACGGAACAGATTACCTGTCCGGGTAAAATAGCGCTGCTGAATCAGCGGCTCGACACCACGAAACGAGTAACTGGAATAACAGGCATTTCTGGCTTTTGCCAGAATCACCGGGTCAATATCACAACCGTAGATTTCAACCTGCTGCGCCATCCCGTTCTGGTACTTTTCATGCAGCTTGATTGCCAGCGAGTAGGCTTCTTCCCCGGATGAACATCCCGCGCTCAGAATACGCACCGGGCCGCTACGCTGTTGCAAAAGGCGGGGCACCCATTTGTCGCAGATGAGATCCAGCGTGTCGCTTTCACGAAAAAAATACGTTTCGTTAATTGTAATCAGCGTAACAAAGCTATCGAACTCGTCCTGAGAGATGCGCAGTCGTTCATAATATTCATAGTAATTGCTGATTTCCTGCTCGGCCATACGCCGACTCAGCGCCGATTCCAGCAACGCTTCCATAGCATTATCAAAGTGCAAACCCACCCGGTCTTTGATCAACCGGGCATAATCGGGGAGATTGGGTATCATGGCAATTTACTCTCAACATGCCCGTGAAAAGCCATCGAAAGCAGAACCTTCGCAAGGTCATCCAACGGGATTGTGCGATGTATAAGCTGTTTGTCGATTGCGTTCTTATTCATACCGAAAACAACAGAACTTTCTTCATCCTGCGCCAGCGTCCTTCCTCCCCGCCGGAAAATCAGTTCAATACCACGACAGCCATCGCTGCCCATCCCCGTCATAATCAGCCCAACGGCTTTTTCACGAAAGACCTCAGCAACCGACTCCAGCAGCAGATTACAACTGGGGTGATAAACATCATTTTCCTGTCTCGGGATCGCGGCCAGCCGTTGGTTTGTTTTGACGATCAGATGCTGTTCGGGCGGCAATATGTACACATACCCTGCTTCCACACGATCGTCTTCCTGCGCCAGTCGAACCTTCAGTTCGGTCACGCTGTCCAGCCAGTGCACCATGTTTTTGGCAAAACCGTCGGCAATGTGTTGTGCAATCAACACCGGACACGGGAACGTACCGGGTAACGCCTGCAATAGCTTGCTCAGCGCCTGTGGCCCGCCGGTAGAACAGGCTATCGCCAGTACAAAAGGCCAGTCCTCTGGTGTCTTTTCGGCATCCATTACCGGGGGAGTTCCCGGCACGCGTTGCTCTGTGGGATAGCGTAATCCCTTGATATGACGAATCACTTTTACACCAACCAGCAATTCTACTTTGCGGTGCAGCACTTCACTCGATAACGGAGCACCACTGCTGTGGTGCAATACCGCCAGCGCACCGCGGGAAATGAAATCATCATCCCACTGGTTTTCAGGGAAATAGCGCAGAACGAGGATTGGGATGGCGCTGGTCGCCATAATGGTTTCAACGATCTCAACATTATCTGCCGTCGACGTATCCAGCGTCAGGATTAACAGGTCAGGCATCAACTGTTGTAGCAGTCGAATCGCCTGCCTGCGGTGGGCTGCTTGCCCCACGACCCTTATATGCGAGTGCTCCTCCAGTTTTCTGACCAGCTCATTGCGCGACACGCTGCCCAGATCATGGATCAGCACCCGAATGTTGCCGCTATTCATGTCATGCATCCATACCCGTCAAAGTAAATGACGTCGAAGCCTCTTTCAGCGCTTTCGACAACTGCGTCATATCCTGACTCACGATCAAAATGTCTTTGATGGATTGCGACGTGTAGTTACTGGCGACAACAATTTCACGAAGCGCCATAACCACTTGATTACTTGCCGTTTTCTGTTGTTGCGTTGACAGAGAGATTTGCAGCGCCGCCGTGGACGTTTGCTCCGCAGTGGCAACAATGTCGTTCAGATGCTCGGCGCTCACTTTACAGGCCCTGGCGCCCGCTTTGATGCTCTCCCCACCTTTTTCCGCATTCAGCACCAGACGATTGATGGCGTTTTGGATCTCGCTGATCTTGTTCTCGATCTCAACCGTTGATTCCGTCACGGAATCGGCCAGACGACGGATCTCCGCCGCCACTACCGAGAAGCGTTTCCCGGCTTCCCCGGCGCTGGCAGCTTCCAGCGCTGCGTTAAAGGCAATTAATTTGGTTTGATCGGCAACGCTGTTTATGATCACCATCACGCGACTGATTTCCGTCGACTTATTGCCCAGCATCATGATTTCACGCATGTTTTGCTGATTATCGGTATCAATATCCGTCATACGCATCAGCAATTGCGACATCGACTCAGAGCCTTTATTGCAATCTTCGAGCGTCTGGTTCGCAATATCCACAACCGCCCGCGAGTGCTCCGCGATCTGTGTGGAAGAGGCGGACAACTCCTCCATCGTTGAGGTGATTTCCGCAACCGATGATGAGGTCTCTACGCTGGTAGATGCCTGACCATCGACCGCTTCTGTAATATGCATCGACGCCTGATGTACCGAGTTGGCGTGAGAAACCATATCCCCCACCAGTGAGTGCAAACGCTGGCGCATCATCTCTACCGCGCCAAGTAGCTCACCAATCTCATCATGATGGTCGATTGGAACCTCTACCGTTAAGTCACCTTCTGCAATGGTCTGCGCAATACCCAGTACGCGGTTTAAACGGCGTGAAATCAGGAAGCGGCTGGCCACCGCAATCAGCAGTAAAATGACGGGCAGCAGGAAGGCGGTGAACAGCAGCAGGCCATTACGGACCAGGTTGCTACTCCTGGCGACATCATCAACATAGCTGGTTGTCGCGATAACCCAATTGATCCCGTCAACATATTCATAGACGGCGACTTTCGTTTTGGGCGCAGTGCCATAGCCACTCACCCAATCGTAATAGGCAATACCGTTTTTATGCTCGAGGATATCGGCAAACAGCTTGTATCCATTGGCATCGGTGATATTGATCGCCTGCTGATTACTGAGCGACGGGTGCACCAGCATACGCCCGGGTTCAAATCCGGCATCCAGTACATACGCGTAGCCATCTTTCCCAATACGCACATTCAGCAAGCGCTGAATGATCGGTTGCAGACTCTGTTTAACATCGAATCCTACCGCAACAGCTCCCACCACCTGACCATACTTATCGGCAATCGGCTCGTAGTGGCTAATAAACTGTTTTCCAAACAGCGTGACCACACCAGAAAACGGCTTGTTTTTCAGAAGAAGTGGCAATGCCGGATTATCACGGCCTAATGCCGTTGCCGTCGCCGTGTTGCCAGAGTTTGCTAACAACGTACTGCTGACGCGAACAAACTGCTCGCCTTCCAGTACAAAAGTACTGGCAAATACGCTGGTTAATTCGGTGAAATGCGCGTTGGTCGTAGGGCTACTCAGAACCGCTTTTAATTCAGCGGCATCCATAGAGTGCAGTGGTTTATTGGCAACATTCTGATAGTTGTTAATATATACATTGCTGTAATGTTCCGCGTCCCGGGTCACCCTCTGGAATTCATTAGAGATGCTGTTATGGAAAATACGCGTATTGGTCTTGATCATTTCCAGCGCATTGGCTTGCAGCTCTTTCGACAAATAAGACGACAATATAAAAGAAGCACCAATCAGCAACGTCGCAATGCAGATAACCAGAATCATACCGAGCTTCATCGCTACGCCGGGATGGATATTGTGTAGCCAGGATATTATTCGTGCGCCTGGCCCCTCAGAGGACGCCACAGCCGACCGTTCTTTCACTTTAATAACATCACTCATGATTTTTGTTCTCTACCTGAGAAGAAATTACGCTTGTTGGTCATAATTAAATTTGCACACGCTATTCCAGCATGAGCAGCGGCGTTGGCTTACCAATGTGATACCCTTGCAACCACCCCACCCCCATTTGCTCAAGGCACGCCTGAATGCTGGCGTTCTCAACAAACTCGGCGACAACCTGCATATTTTTCATTGCAGCGACGCGACAGAATGATTCAACGATGTAGTAGCTGATTTCACTTTCCGTGATCCGGCGAATAAAAGATCCATCGATTTTCAAAATATCCGCTTCGATGTTCATCAAACGCGCATAACTCGCAAACCCGGTACCAAAATCATCAATTGCAACCCGGCACCCCAGTTGACGGATTAAATGCAGCGCTTCTACAGTTTGTTCTTTGTCTGACAGCGTATCCGCCTCGGTTATTTCAAAAATAACGCGCTGCGGATCCACACCGTAATCCTGCAATAGCTGGGTGATCTTCGAGACAATATTTGAGCGACACACCGTGACAGGAGCCAGGTTAATGGAGAAACACCGTTGGGGGCGATCGGACATCGCTTTGAAGGTATTTTCGATTACCCATAAATCAATATCCGGAGCTAACCCCGCTTCATGCGCCACCGGCAGGAAACTGTTAGGAAGAATAAATTCACCTTTATCATTGAGCATCCGGATCAGGATTTCATGATAAAGCGCCTCCCCCCGGGTACTGACGATCGGCTGGGCCATCAGTACAAACGCATTGTTATCCAGCGCGTTTTGCAGTGCGGTACGAATGTCCGTTTTATCAGCAATATGATCATCGAGGATCCGGCTATGCTGGGCTTCAAGGTTTTCGGGTCTGCCGTTAGTTAGCGACAAACCCGCAACCATGGCAAGCTTGCCCACCAGTTGATAGATATCATCGCTGATATCGTTAATCAGGCAGTAGCCCAGACCGCTGCGAAAACCCAGCCGCTGGTTATTGTGAAAGAGGCGAAAACCGTTGGCGGCATGGTACAAATCGCATAGCCGCTCATAGGAGCCATCTTCAAGGCGGATCAGCAGATCATAACCTGCGTGGTAATAGACTTTCTCGCTTTCAACCAAATACCGCTGGAGATGATCGGCCAGAATCTTTTGATAGTGCGCGCGAAAATGAAAACCATAGCGGCGAGAAAAAAGCGCCAGCTCGGGGATCTGAATCAGACAGACTGTCGCGTTCTTCGTCGTAAACAGCTCGGTCTTCAGCGCGCGTAAATTTGCCATCCCCGTCATTGGATCGGTCAACCCCAACAGCAACGCCTGCTTAAAGCGCTGCCGGGTAAATTTGGCCAATGCCCCCATAATCACGATAGTCAGTGAAAAGACAAAGATCAGCGTAGAAATCAGCGCCTGATGCAGCATGAAGTTAACATCGTTGGCGATGTCACTTTCGTTATGTTTACCCAGAATAATCAGTACCACAGCCCATACGAGCATGGTGAACATATGGCCAATTTTTATCGCGCCCCACAGCATGAGCGGGAACAGAAGAATCAGACTATAGAACAAGAAAAAGATGTTTGGGTTATGCGGCAACGTTAAACAGAACATCAGGCCTGGCAGCAACACGCACCAGGCAATCACGCCGTATGAACTCACATTACCTTTACACTGCCCGACGATCGACTTAGCAAACGTAAACAAGTAAGACGGGCGGCGAGTGATACGAAATATCTTGTAGAAGAACGGGATCCCGGTCAGGCAACCGTTGACGATCCCTTGAACACGCACCAGCATTTCCAGACTCATCACCGGATAATTGGCGACATCGGGGCGGTGAGCGTGAGTCACGAATACAGCGAAGAGCTTGCCGAATACTAAGTACAGCAGAATGTTGTAACCACACAGCCAGACAATACGATTGAGGCTGATTTTGACCCGGCCAAAGCTGCATGAGCTGCGCCTGCCCGTCACTTTTCGGTAAATCGCATAGCTTAAAGTCGAGGCCAGAATCAGGCACAGCGCATCCAGGTGCTCACTTTGCGGACCGAGAGCAAACATAAGAACAAGAAACAGGATAAACCCCGGCAGGACCCGGAAACCAAACAGGACAAGTGCACCCGAAAAAACGGCCAGCTTAAGATCGTAAACTGTTAAAATATGATTATTGAAAATACAGTGTCCGTTAAGATATTGTGCCAACGGATAAAAAAGACTGGGTAAAAAAAGAGGCAGACACCATTCTCGAATGCTTTTCGCAGTGATTGTATTTATTATCGCGTCCAAAACAATTTATCCGCTACACACTATACCAACAGGACTTAATCCAAATTCTACTGTCACAAACAATTCCTTTTGGGTCAGCGATTAACCGTAGCAAAATTGTCAACATTGACCACACACTGAAAAAAAATAAAATAATGTTCTATGAGGAAGCTCGTATTTTATTCACATCACATCAGGAAATAAACACCCACATATAGACAAAAATGGACATTCCGCAGATAATAAGCCAACTTTCCGCGTCAAAACAAAAGCGCTAATACATTGATTTTAAATCAAAAAAAACAAACACCATAACAATTTCCCGACGAATATTACGGAGGGTAAAAAACATTCACCGGCACCGTTAATGTCAACTTTAATAAAATGTAAAAATGATAATAAAATATATGTTCTGGTGTGCAAATTTATCTGTTGACGAAAAGGACAGTGTTATCTATATTCGCATACCGTTATTTTTGTCATTACTCACCGTTGTTCAATGTTAGTTATTTGTTACGCCTGGCGTTTCAAATTTGTCATCTAATACTATTCCATTAAGTAATAGCAGAAATTCAATTCAGCATTAGCACTCTCTTTTCAGGAATTAACAAAATCTGTGGCAACGTCTCGGTTTTCCCTTAGCGCTGTAAAGGGGTGGCAACATTCGATCACCGGCAAAATAACGCAATTTTTGCTGGCGGGCATCGTTATTGCTTTCGGCGCTGGCGCCTTTACCAGTTGGAGCCTGATAGACAACTTCTCCTGGCAGCAGTGGGTTCAACGGGCGGAAGCAAATGCACAGATCATGACCTACATCATCAGAAGCGTGTATACCAACGTGTCGGTTGAAACCAGCGATTCAGGGCAAATCTCCCGTATCGTCTCCGACCGACAAATTGGCGATACCGACTCCATTCTGCAAACCGGCTATAACCCGGTAGACGTCCTGGCGCTGGCTTCGGTGCAAACACACAGCCCGACCTGGCTGTTTCTTTACACGCCTGAGAAAGGCTACGTCGGCATCAACAATAAATCGGAAGATGGCGAAGGCATTATCTCCTTCTCCGGACACCTGCCGCGTGACGTGCTGGCCAATTACTACATCGGTTTCGCCCAGATTAATGGTGAAGAGTGCTTTATTAGCGCCGTCCCTATTTTGACGCCATCTGGCGAAATCCTCGGTAGCCTGATAAGCAGCATTGGTAAAAAGAGCTACCTGTACGCTGCTTACGATGCGATGCTGAAAAAGAGCTGCATCATCTTTGTTCTCATTCTGCTGGTGACGCTGGCGCTGGGTACCCTGTTCATGCGCCGGTTATTCCGCCCGGTTCCGTTACTGATTAATTCGATTACCCGCATTGCCCATGAAGAGACCGACTGCATAACGCCCTACCTTGACCAGGACGATGAGATTGGCCATCTGGCCGGTGCGATTGAAAAGCTGCGCGTGGCAATGAAAGAACGTGGCTATCTGCAACGTATGCATGAGATGTCGCAAAAGATGGAGCATATGGCCCATCATGATTCGCTGACCGGATTGCCTAACCGCGTTTCGTTTGGTCTCGAGCTGGAGAAACGCGTCAGCGAAATCCATCAGGAAGAAAAACCGTTCAACCTGCTGCTCATCGACCTCGATAACTTTAAACCGGTCAATGACACTTTCGGTCATAAAGCGGGCGATGAAGTGTTAATCAGCGTGGCCCAGCGTCTGCAATTGCTACTGGGACCTAACGATATGGCAGCGCGACTGGGTGGTGATGAATTTGCGATCCTGCAACAGGTCAGCGAGAACGCCGTCAAAGAAGCAAACCGCCTGTCGAAACGTATCATTCGGGCATTGAGCACTCCCTTCACCTGGAGCACCCACACATTCTCCATTAGCTGCAGCATCGGGATCACAACAGCCCCCTGGCAGGGTAATAACACCTCCACATTGATGATCAATGCCGACCTTGCCATGTATGCCTCCAAACATCATGGCCGCGGATGCTTCCATTTCTTCGAAGACGGCATGGTGATGACGCAGACCCACGGCCTGTTCATTAACCAGGAGATCATCGACGGTATTGATAACGCGGAATTCGAACTTCACTACCAGCCGATTATGAATCTGCATGATGAAACGGTGTATGGCTATGAATCGCTGATCCGCTGGAACCATCCGACCAAAGGCCTGATTTACCCTGATTATTTTATCAACATTGCCGAAAGCTCCGGTCTGATTGTCCGTTTAGGTGAGTGGATTATTCGCCAGTCCTGCGAATCCGCAGCCAAATGGCCGGAACACATCCGGGTTGCCGTCAATATCTCAGCCTATCAGCTACACAGCCCGGGCCTGGTTGACGTGATTAAAGATGCATTACGTAACAGCCAACTGTCAGCAGAACGCCTGGAAATAGAGATCACCGAATCGGAGAAACTGGACAAGGCGATTGCCTTGCCCGTACTGCAAGAGATCCGTTCTCTGGGCATCGAAATCGCAATGGATGATTTAGGAACCGGATACGCGGCGCTGGATTATTTGCTGATCTACCCTTTCACCCGCATCAAGATCGCACGTTCGCTGGTCGAGAAGCTGAAGCAAGATAATGCCAGCCAGTATTTGATCGTAATGCTTATCCAGTTCGCTCATAAATACAATATGTCGGTTACTGCAGAAGGGGTGGAAACCGAATATCAGCGGGACATTCTGCGCGCTATTGAGTGCCAGCATGTTCAGGGATATTTCTTCAGCTATCCACTTCGCGAGCATGACGTGTTGTCCTCCTTTAGCGAAGCGATTTTTGCAGAGGAGGCGTGCAATGTCTGACATCTTGCGCATCACAACACGCGTATTGCTGGCCGTTTTTTTGCTGATCGCTTATTGCACACGTTGCACGGCCGCATCTCCCCCGTCGTTACATGCGCTGGAGAAGATTGCCAGTACACAAACCGTCATCCTTGGTTATCAGGATGACGCGTTTCCCTTCTCCTGGCAGGACGGTAATGACCCTGCAGGCTATTCCATTGATATTTGCAAAAATATTGTCAGCGCGCTCAAAACAAAGCTACAGCTTAAAAAGCTAAACATTGAGTGGGTGAAGGCCAATTCGGCATCACAGTTTGTACTGATGAAAAATCATATGGCAGACATCATGTGTATACCTGCCTTTTATTCGAAAAGCCGCCACAGTATTAGCGAATTCTCACTGCCTTTTTACTTTTCCAGCACCCGCTATGTCATGCGTAAAAATGACATCAGTAACCATTTAGGCGAACTATCCGGGCATAGCGTGCTGGTAAAAAGCGGCACTATTTATGTGGAGCAATTGCAAAAAATCAATACCGCTAATGCCCTTGATATCAACATTCAACTTGATACGAATAATGTCGCCGCCTTCAATGAGCTCAAGAATGGCGAATATTCGGCCCTGATCTCCAGTACGGTATTATTGAAAGGGATGATTGCTCAGGCCACCAATCCTGAAGATTATGCGCTGTCAAAAATTGCCCTCAGTGCCCCACTTCCGGCTGGGCTGTTGCTCCCTTTACATGATAAAGAATTTAAAGAATTTGTTGATAGTACGCTCTCGTCACTCATGACCAGCAAAGAGTTTACCGCGCTGTACACTAAATGGTTTCAGTCTCCGATACCGCCAGGAGCCATTAATTTAAACATCCCCATGTCAGATAACCTGAAAGCACTCACCGCAGCTAAGAAGAAGATCAGTTTTGATTATGAAAAATATAATTAATCATGAAATGACAAGGATAAAGCGCGCGGCGCATTGGCTGATCTTGCTGGTTGGCGTCGCTACATCCCCTGCACTGATAGCGCAGCAAAACGCCACGACGCTTGACCATATCCAGTACAGCAGCGTGTTAAACATCGGCTATCGTCAACTGCCGCCGTTCTCTTTCACCGATAAAAGTGGCAAGGTTACAGGTTACACCGTGGCGCTGTGCAACATCATTGCCGATAAACTACGCCTGTATCTGAAGCTCAACAGCTTAACTGTTCACTATATTCCCGTGAACTTTGCGGATCGTTTCTCCGCATTGAACACCCGCAAAATAGATATGGATTGTGGCGTTAATGCTAATGCGCCGGAGCGGACCTCCAGCGTTTCATTTTCTATTGACTATTACATCGCCAAAATGCGCATTATCTCGTTGCGCAAAAACAATATTGACTCGCTTGAGGATTTAAAAGGACGGACGGTGAGTCTGACTGGAAGTTCAAAAGATCTCCTGGAATTTAATAAAGTCAACAGAGAGAAGCATCTCAATATCTCAACGATTACCACCACCACGATCAACGGTGCGTTCGAGAAAATGGCACATAATGAATCCGCCGCATTATTCCTCGATGATGTTCTGTCCTGGCCGCTGATCAACCACGATGAACAACCTGAACAATTTAGCGTGTCGTCTGAGACCATCGGCAGTGATATGCACTATGCCATTATGATGCGCAAGAACGATCCGCAGTTTGTGGCCTTTGTTAACAGTACGCTGAAAAATATTTTTTCCTCACCGCTTGATGCGCAACGGCGTAAAAAATGGCTGATGCCTGATTCCTGCAAAAATATAAATCATCACCCCGCCGCCTATTGTCAGCATAACAATTGAACATTTTCCGTTCGTCTACGCTTCAGCGATTTATTCGCCTCTGGCAGATATCAGGCGCGCTGCTGCTCGTACTAACCGTCAATTCACTGCGTGCGGCCTGGGACTTTGCCACTATTCAGCAGAAGTCCGATGCGCTATATGGTCCTGCCCGCGCCGACGCACAACAGCGAATCACTGCCTGGCAGCAGTTGCTAATCACACGACGAAATGCAGACGAACAAACACAATTACGCGCCGTAAACCTGTTTTTCAACACTCAATTACATTACGCCGAAGACAGCGAGGTCTGGCACAGCGTGGACTACTGGGCAACGCCGATAGAATCTTTGCGCAAAGGTGAGGCCGATTGTGAAGATTACGCAATCGCCAAATATTTTACGCTCCGGCAGTTGGGTGTCCCCGAAGAGAAGCTGCGCATCACCTACGTTAAAGCCCTGAGCTATAACCGGGCGCACATGGTATTGACCTGGTATGCCGCGCCGGACGCGATCCCGCTGGTACTCGACAGCCTGACGAACACCATTTCACCGGCCACGCAGCGTACCGATTTATTACCCGTGTACTCCTTTAACAACCGTGGTCTCTGGCTCCCGGGCACGCAGAACAATAAACGTGTTGGCGACAGCAAGAGACTTTCTCGCTGGCAGCAAGTTTTCACAAAAATACGGGAAGAGGGCTTCCCGATGGATAAATAGGAATCGCCTGTGTCTCTTTTCAAACAGTTACTCCTGGCAATCTCTCTCTTTATGCTGGTGGTATTTAGCGGCAATTTTATTGTGACGCTGGAAAGCTCCCGCGATCAGTCCAACAATCAGCTCCTTTCGCATGCTCAGGATGCGGCAACAGCTTTAGGGGTTGCGCTGACCCCCAATGTCAACGATCCGGCGATGATTGAGCTAATGGTCAGCGCCATTTTCGATAGCGGTTACTACAAAAAAATCCGCATTGTCGATCTGAAAAACGGCAAAATCATCCTTGAGCGGAGTGCAGCAGCATCGATCCCCAATGTCCCCGTCTGGTTTGTTGATCTGGTAGATGTCATCCCGCAAACCGGCGAAGCGACAATCATGCGTGGCTGGCAGCAGGCGGCACGCGTTGAAGTCACCAGTGACCCTATCTTTGCGGTGCAGCGCCTGTGGGACAATACGTTAGGTAATCTGCTATGGATGCTGTCCTGTAGCCTCATTTGCCTGGGAGCAGGTGTTTTGCTGCTGCGCAAACTGCTGCAACCGCTCAATTACCTGGCGAAACAGTCAGAAGCCATTACCCACCGTGAGTTTCTGACCCTGTCAAAACTCCCCAAAACGCCGGAGTTGCGTCGTGTTATCGGGGCGATGAATCTGATGGCAACCAAACTCAAATCATTATTTGAAGAGCAGGCCATCTACAGTGAACGTTTGCACAACGAAGCCTATCTCGACAGCCAGACCGGAATCGCTAACCGCCGGGCATTCGATATGCAGCTTCAGGCACGCCTGAGCGATGCTGACACAGCGCCTGGGTATCTGATGTTAATCCGCGTGCAGGACTTAGGTGGGCTAAACCAGCGTTTTGGTGGGCCGCATACCGACAAGTTGCTGCTCAATATCGCCAACCTGCTGACAGCGCAGAAAGAAAAATATGCTTTTCTCACCAGTACCGTCGCCCGTATTCGCGGAGGCGAGTTTGCTCTGCTCTGCCCCGGCGTCACACACAGTGAAATGCTGGAACTGAGCCATTCACTGAGTCAAAAGCTCATGGCCTTTTATGCCACCGGGATGTCAGACCAACAGCCCGTCGCCTATACCAGCATGGTGCCATTCAGCGCCGGAGATAATGCACAGTCATTGCTGATTCAAGCCGATCGTCTGTTGGTGGAAGTCGAAACACACACTGAACACCAGGTCGTTCCCACCACCGACGTGGCGACGGCGACCGAAGATCAGCATCTGTGGTTTGTGCGTCTTGAACACGCGCTGGAAAATCAGCAGTTCCAGTTGGTTTATCAGCCCGTTGTGGACTGCCAGAAGCCGCACAACATTCTGCATTACAAAGTGCTGTCACGCATTGTTGATGAACAAGGCAACATCATTAACGCTGGTCGATTCCTGCCGTGGATCCACCGTTTTGGCTGGAGCCATCGCCTGGACCGGGTAATGCTGAAACTGACGTTAAATCAGCTGAAAACTACGCCAGGAAAACTCGCTTTGAGCATTTCCGGCAGTTCCGTCGCCAGTGCAAGCACGGTGGCGGACCTGTTGAATCCATTGAAATATTCACCACAATTAGCCAGTCAACTGATTCTGGAGCTGGATGAAAATCAGTTGCCAGGACCAAACCAAATGGCGGCGTTTGTGAAAGCCGTGAGCCAGCATCGCTGCTCGCTGGGTCTGCAGCACTTTGGCAGCCGCGTCGATATGATCGGTCATCTGTCCCAGTGGAGGCTTGCCTGGCTGAAAATCGACAGTAGCTACATTCGTAATATTGATCAGGAAAGCGATAAGCGGTTGTTTATTGAAGTGTTATGTAACGCTACGCGCAGTATTGACCTGCCACTCATCGCTGAACGCGTTGAAACGCAGGGCGAGCTGAAGGTGTTGCAGGAATTAGGCATTGATGGCGCAATGGGGCAACTACTGGGTGAGCCCGCACCGTTGTCATAATCACACTAGCACTGTGTTTGCCGGATGGCACTTCGCTTATCCGGCTTGCACGCTGACTGCCTGCTTACGCTAAAAAATACGATCATCGCTACCCAGCAGTTGTTCTAACCCGCCAAGCTCATGGCGCGCGTTCGCGCGATTCATCAGTTTTATCTGTGCCATTGGCGGAAGATCGGTAATAGCAATTACCCCTTTGCGGATCAGCAGGTAAATCAGGTCGTCCAGTACGCGCACCATTTCAAGGTCGCTCTTTTGCAGCATCGCCAGGAACTGTTGGTTATCAAGTTCCGCGCTTTTGCTCCCCCCTTCTTTTTCAGGATGAGCGTTTGCATCTGGTGGAACAGAATTCATGTTGTAGCCTTACATATTGCGTGATGCACTGCCCCGTCGACACAGGGCAGTGAGCATCCGTTAGTGAGTGTGATTTTGGTCAGGTTTAGCGATCAGGTGATCCAGTGAGTACATCGTGGAATGTAAATCACCACCAGGGTGGACCGACAGCGCGGTATCAATCCCATGCGCGACCTTCGCCGGGCTGGCAATCAGATGATGATCGTCGCCGCTTTGAATGTATTTCGCGATATCCACACCTTCATGCAGTTCACGCGCCAAATCGCTGAGATCGACTTTATCGAGAGCGCTCTTCGCTTTGTCGGTAACATCCTGCGGCGCATTCGTCCCATGTACCTTCGTAGAAGAGGCGTAGGAGAGTGACAGCGCACTATCGTCAAACAAATCGTGCAAGGTATGCTGAACCGCCGCATGATGCCCCTTGTCCACCGCCTGACCTTTGATCGGCGTTGGATCGTCCATGATGACATTCAGCGTTTGCGCATAGTGTGCGGTATTACCGTAGTTATCGTTCGCCTCAACCAGCACGTTTACGCGGTTATGCCCGGGACGGAATGACGACGTATCCACCTCAAAGTCATAACGCAGTTCGCTATTAACCTGATGCAGCGTTGTATCATACAGATGACCGTTAACCAGCGCGTTGATGTGCTCGCCGTCATGCACATCGCCCGTTACGCTACCCGTGATGTGGGTGGTCGCGGCCTGCGCTTCTGCGCGAGAAATGTGATTATCCCCGGTGACCTTATCGACAATCAGTGTGGCATCCGCATGATCGTCAATGGAATAGGAGTGGGTGGCGGTCGCTTTATACGGGTTCAGTGCCAAATCATGACCTTTAACCTCAACATCAAAGGTTGTGTTGGCTTTCAGGACATCAGTATCAACCTTAATTTGATAGATCCGCTCGCCGGTACCTGATACGCCGACTGTCCCCGTGTAGTCATGTCCGCCAATGCTCAATTTTACCGTATCCCCGAGATTAGCATCACCACCCACATGCCCGGTAATCATGATTGTCGGATCTAAAAGTTCCTTGCTGTTGATAACGTTGTCTGCTGTAACGTTATCAACGTCGATAGTGCCCGCAGCCGTCCTGTCGATAGTGAGCGTTTTGCTGGTCTCAATTCTTCCGACGTTACCGGCATCATCATGTGCCATAACATGCGCCGTGATGTGTTGGTCATGCAGCAGGTCAGCCGTACTGGCTTCAACACTGAACACTTTGTAACCGCCACTGTTTTTCACGTCAGCCACCAGATCCTTACCGTTAACCGTGACGGTGACTTGATCGCCGACGTCTACATCCCCCGTGACATGACCGCTGATGATGGTTTTTGCCTGCTTCGTTTCATCATCGTTGAGTACGTCGTCCGTCGTCACATCATCCAGTAAAAGTGTGGCATGCCATTGTGTGTCGATGGTAACCGTTTTATCGTTCACCGCGAGCATTGGGTTCAGCGCGGCATCGTGCCCCTGCACGCTGACATGAATTGTCGGATCGTTCTGCAGCCCGAGCGTACTCACCAGCGCTTTGTAACCCAGCTGGCCGTTCATATGCGGCAGTTCAATCACCCGCGTTTCAACCTTCACGCCATCCACGGTAAGAAAAACGTTATCACCGGGATGCACATCCCCATCGACCCGGCCACTGACCTCAACGGTTCCGGCTGCTACCTCATCAGCATTGATAATATCGTCGCCGCCGACGGTATTGATGGTCACACTGCCCGTGCTCGTCGTATCAATTGAATAATTCTGCGTGACGCTGGCGGGCTGCACGTTTCCATGATTATCGTAACCCGTGACGGTCGCGACGATGGCATGGTCGGCTAGCAGATCTTTCGTATAGATATCAACGGAGTAATGATGTTGCTTATCGACAGTAGCCGCATAATCGTTACCGTTAACCGTCAGGGTCACTTTATCACCCGGATGCACATCTCCGGATACAGAACCGGTTACGGCTATCTTAGGTTGCAGCGATTCACGGGCATTCAGCACGTTGTCCGCGGTAATGCTATCGATACTGACTCTGGCATCGGCATTCAGATCGACCACGACATGACTTTTCGCGGTATCTTGCCCCAGGTTTCCATGATCGTCCGTCGCCGTTACCGTCGCCTCGATATCCGGGTTATTGTGCAGATCATTGACGCTGACCTCTTTCGACCAGACCCATTGACCGTGATCCTGATGGACAACAGCGGTCAACGTATTGCCGTTCACCTGCAGATTCACCACGCTCCCGTCATGGATACCTTCCCCACTGACTGTACCGCTAACGGTTACTTTTCCCGCCAGGGCTTCTTTGCCATTAATCACATCATCCCTGGCAATCTTATCCATCGTGATCTTCAGCGGATTTTCCGTGTCTACAGCGATCTCTTTATGCGCCGAGTCTGTTGCTATTCCCGCCGCATTTTTCACTGTGATAGCAACATCAAACGATGGATGCGCCTGAAGTTCAGTGGTTGGGACATCCACTTCATAGACCCGTTGTCCCGGCATCGTCGGGATAGCCTTGACGTACCCTTTGTATGGAACATTGTTAATAGTAACAATAACGTCGTCTCCAATATGGGCATCGCCAGTAACCAGACCACGAATCGATGTCGTCGATTTCAACGCTTCATCATGATTGAGAATGTCATCGCCTGCCACCTTATCAACAGTAAGGTGCACGGTGGGCTGATGAGGTTGTGTTGTTCCTGGCCCGGTAGTCGGCGTGGTGACCTGTGGCGGCGGGATAAATCCGTAAGGCGTATTGCCGATCACTGGCGTATGGTGCAGCCAGGGCAGATCAATCACTTTATGTTCTGTCGCCGTTGCTGTATTGCCATGATTGTCGTGGGTGGTGATAGCGACAGTAATATTGCCATCATCGTTAAAACTGTCTGAGCCGATATTTGCCTGATAGCCGAGCTTACCATCCGGTAAATAAATCACATCGGTGGTAATAGACGTCCCATGTCCCACAGTAATAGTTACATGATCGCCGCGAACGGCATCAGGATCGACGTGCCCGGTTACAGTGATGTAGTCCGGCCTGCTACCAGGTCCCAGATCGTTTGCAACGGTCATCCCCGGTGGTATTGCGCTGGAAACCGCATCAATAGTAATCCCGGCGTCTGCCGTGGTATCGATGACCACAGGTCGATCATCTGTCGCGCGAACGATGTTGCCCGCGTCGTCTTTGGCCGTTACCTCAGCATGAATATTCGGGTCCATAAGCAGATCTAAGGTCGAAACCTTGGTACTGAATACATGCTGACCGTTTTGATTTTCCACCCGTGCAAAATAGGTCTGATCGTTGATGGTCAGCTCAACCATATCCCCAATTTTGACATCTCCGCCCACCGTCCCTGTGACGGTAGTTTCTGGATTCAGAGCTTCATCGTGGTTGATCACCGCATCGCCATCACTGGTAACGATTGGGTCGATATGCACCGTTGCGTCAATTTGATCGTCAATGACTACGGTACTACGTGCATCCGCCGTGGCATTATTCCCTGCCGCATCGGTAGTGGTGATGGTCGCGGTAATGTGCGGATCGTTTTGCAGCCACTGGGTGTCGACATTAATGGAGTAACCCAGGGTGCCCAGATTTGGCAGGTTCTTCACCGTGGCATCAACCCTGTGGCCACCAATGTTCAGATGCACAATATCACCATCCTGCGCATCGCCGCCCACGGTGCCACTGATGATTGTCGTCGCTTTTCCCAATTCATCTTTATTCAACACATCATCGCCGGTAACCGGATCGATGGTGATTGCCGCCAGCGCTTTGTCATCCAGACTAACATCATGGTGCGCCACAATATGGGCATGGTTCTTCGCCGCATCCGTCACGTCCATTGAGACTTCAATATGCGGGCTGGCAACCAGATCGGACGTTGCGACCGAAATGTGGAAGCCCATTTGAGCGCCGCCGCGATCTTCCACCACGCCGGAGTAGGTGTGGCCGTTAATCTTCATCGTGAACGGATCGCCAGGATGGATTTCACCGCTAACCGTCCCGCTCACAAGGGTATACCCGTGCATCTGTTCACCCAGGTTGAGCGTATTGTCTGACGTCACCGAATCAATGGTGATCTCCGCATTAATGCGGGTATCGATAATTACCGTGGTTTCCGCATCGGCCCTGGCCGGGTTGCCAGCTCCATCGGTAGTGCTCACCGTCGCGGTTAAATGCGGATCGGAGATCAGATCAGCGGTACTGACTTTAATGCTATAACCGAGCTGACCATTGCCGATATCCGTCACTTTCCCCGTCAGCACATGGCCATTCACCGTGAGAGACACAACGTTATTGACATGTACATCACCGCCAACTCTGCCGGTCACATACGTATATGGCTGGAGAGATTCATCGCCGTTGACCATATTGTCACCGGCGACGGGATCAATCGTCAGTATGGCTTTCGCATGCAAATCAACGACCAGGTCGTGCGTTATCTCAGCTTTCTGCAAATTGTGGACCTGATCCTCGCCGACCACACGGGCGACGATATGGGGATCTTTGACCAGATCGCGGCTCAGTACATCCAGCTTATAACCCAGCGCGCCATTGTGCTCTGCCAGTTTTTCAACGGTTGTTTCGTAAGTATGACCATTGACGATAACCTGAACTTTAGCGCCCGCATGCACATCGCCGGACACCGTTCCCATCACCTCAGTGAGGCGCTGCCCGGCTTCAGCACCGTTCAGCTTGTCATCACCCACGACGGTATCGACTGTAATACCGGCATCAGCATGATTATCAATATGAACATGATGGGTAGCCGAGGTGATCACTTCATTTAGCACCGCATCATGTGAAATCACCGTGACCTTCACGGACACATTTTTATCCTGGCTCCCCTGGTTATCGCTGAACGCCGTCGAATCAACCGGGATTTGATAGCCTAACTTACCGCCTCCAATATCAATCACTTTGCCGGTAAAGGTGTGATTGCGTATTTCAACACGAACCTCATCACCAACCTGTGCATCACCGCCCACCGTGCCGCGGACCAGCCGCATTGGCATATCCAGCTCCTGGTGGTTAAGAATGTTATCGTCAGTCACGTTATCAATGTTGACGGAACTGTGCGCCTGGGTATCCAGCGTCACCGTGCGGTGCGTGATCGCAACCGCCTCATTACCTAACGCATCATGACTCACCAGTTTCACCATCACATCGTTGCTGCCTTCCTTTAGCGTACCGGTTGGAACAGCGACTTCGTAACACAGTTTGCCGTTGATATTGACCACGGTTCCACTGAAGTCCTTCCCCTGTACGTAGACAGTTACGATGTCGCCGACTTTCGCATCCAGACCATGAGCAATACCGCTGATGAAGGTAGGCATCCGGTTTTCAATGGCGTTGACCACGTCATCGTTAGCAACTCTCCCTGTCGTCACCCCGTTTTTGGCATAGTTATCAATATGGACTGTATGACTCTCGCTGGTGATAGCCAGGTTACCCGCGGCATCATGGGATGTGACCATGACGCTCACGTTCACATCCGCCAGCACGTGGGCGTTGTTGTCGGCAAAGGATGAAGAGTCAACCGGGATACTGTAGCCCAGCGTGCCATGTCCCAGATCGATAACCAGCCCACTGTAGCGATGACCATTGACCACCAGCTGTATCGGATCGCCGATCTTCGCATCCTCACCACTGACCATGCCCGTTATGTTCTGTGTGGTCGCTTCCAGTTCATGGTGAGTGAGAGTATTGTCTGCCGTGACGCTATCCAGTGAAATGTCGTTATGCGCATGGGTATCGAGGATAATTGTACTGTGTGCCTTAGTGGTCACTTCGTTGCCTGACTTGTCGTGGCTGATAAGTTTCGCCACCACGTCATTTTTACCTTCCTGCAGTACCCCTGTCGGCACCAGTACGTCGTAATGCA
Organism: Citrobacter sp. Cu233; assembly: GCF_030332225.1. GTDB lineage: Bacteria > Pseudomonadota > Gammaproteobacteria > Enterobacterales > Enterobacteriaceae > Citrobacter. The sequence goes on along the minus strand of NZ_JAOWIF010000033.1, from coordinate 581,120 downwards.
ACTGGCCGTGCACATCGACCACTTTACCGGCAAAGTGTTGACCCGCTACGCTGATGGTCACCGCATCGCCCACTTTCGCATCGCCGCCAGCAACGATACTGATAAGCGTCGGCATGCGGTTTTCAATCGCGTTGACCACATTGTCCGTGGCCACGTTCTCAATGGTCAGTGTGTTTTCCGCGTAGTTATCGATATGAACTTTATGGACATCAGTGGCGATAGACAGGTTGCCCGCATCATCATGGGACGTGACCCTCGCCGTCACATTCACATCGGTCAGCACATGGCCGCTGTTATCGGCAAACGCCGACGAATCGACTTCAATGCTGTAGCCCAGCTTACCGTTGCCGAGGTCAATCACCTGTCCGCTGTACTGATGACCGTTAATCTCCAGTAAAACCGGATCGTTTATCTTCGCATCCTCACCATCGACGATACCGGTAATAATCTGTTTTCTTGCCGAGAGTTCGTTAAAGTTCAGGGTGTTATCGGCAGTCACATCGTCAATGGTGATCAGGTTTTCGGCGTAGTTGTCGATATGCACGCTATGGGTGCTGGTAGCAATCGCCAGGTTACCAACGTTGTCATGAGAAGTGACGGTGGTAATCACATTCACTTCTTTCAACTCGTTGCCGCTATTGTTAGCAAAGTCAGACGAGTCCACCGCAATACGATAACCCAGGCGACCATTACCCAGCTCGATAACCTGCCCACTGTACTGATGGTTGTTAATCACCAGTTGTACCGGGTCGCCTACTCTGGCGTCTGCGCCGCTGACAGTCCCGGAAATCACCTGGTTGCGCATGTACAGTTCTGCACGATTCAAGGTGTTATCGTCGGTCACATCGTTAATAGTCAGGGTGTTCTGTGCCTGAGTATCCAGCACCACAGTTTTGTGCGTAATGGCAATCGCTTCGTTACCGACAGCATCATGGCTGACCAGCGTCACTTGCACATCATTTGTACCTTCTTTCAGCGTTGAGGAAGGCACCACAATTTCATAACGCAGCTGACCATGGTCGTCGAACACCGTGCCATGGAATGTTTTGCCCTGAAGAGTCAAGGTGACCGGATCGCCCACGTTGGCATCACCGCTGGCTACGCCAGAAATGATCGTCGGCATGCGAGATTCGTTAGCGTTGACGACATCATCATTTGCCACCGTCCCGATGATCACCGCATTCTGTGCATACAAATCGTTATCAACATAATGATCGGTCGAAACGGTGGTACTGTTGCCGGCATCATCGGTAGAAGTTAGGGAGGCATGAATCGTCGGGTCATTCAGCAGCCCCTGGGTCAGGACCGGGATGTTGTAAGTCAAAATACCCGTTCCCGAATCGTCGACCGTGCCGGTATACGCTATACCATCGACAACCAGCGTCACGACATCACCCGGCTTTGCATCTCCCCCGACATTCCCGTGAATCACGGTTTGCGACAGAAGAGACTCCTGGTGGTTAATCAGGTTATCTGGTGTAACGCTATCGACCGTAATATCGATACGTGGACCGGTAATATCAATCAACGCATTGTCGAAAGTTTGTGCGGTTCGCCCCGAGACATCGGTCGCTATTGCCACCACGGTTACATTTCCCGGCATCAGTCCACCCAGATCGGTATCAATATTCCAGTGACCATTATTCACCGGGACATCGACTGTAAATGTGTTTTTTTGGCTATCGGTGAAGGTGAGCGTGACGTGATTTTGGTTACTGGTGCCGCTTAAATGGGTCCGGTGGAATTCGGCATTATTAATGTAGCCGTCGTTACCCGCAAACCCGGTAATTTGCACTTCGGGTGGGAATACACTGGCTGTACCGGTGTCCATTCCCCCTACCGGCAGGTTGATATCCCTGGTCGGGCTCCCCAGCCCTTGCGTGTCAAAACCGGCTGTCGGATCAACGACTTGTCCGGTTAAGGCCAGCTGGACCAGCGAGTGGCCCCCCCCACCGCCCTCCAACTGCACCGGCGTTTCATTGCCCGCAGCGGTCGCATCCAGTGTCTGCGTCGGGTCGGCCCCATCAGCAATCGCTTTTTGTACGGCGGCAATATCCTGAGCATCACGTTCCGGAGTCGGGTTGGTCTGTAGCCCATGATCGCCCCAGTTGCTGTTGCGACCAATATCCAGCGTTTTTCCGTCCGGTAAAGAGAGACTTACCGCGCCGTTGGCACCGGTCACAATGTCCTCACCGCTATAGACTCTGTCGCCTTCATGAACAGGTCGCTGTGCGCCACTTGCGTCAACAACATAGACCTGTCCAATTATTGCTTTGATCACACCGAGTAATTTGCTCACCGTAACCTCACTTAAATACCATCATTATTTTTATAAACTCGTTAATAAATTAACGAACAAATATCACATTCATTTAATGTAAACATTAATATCCCAATGTAGAAAAAAACACATTTTATAAAGTGCAATTACATGAGACTTGACTGGCCAATGAATATAATAAAAAATAACTAAAAATAAAACACGATGTGACCAAACATGTCGTTGAATAGCTGTCCGCTGTAAGCAATTTCGATAATTCACAGTTGTTAATTAATATAACGTGTTTGTAAAAATGGATGATAGCAACGACAACGGGAAGTCATAACCGTGATATATAAGGCATTCATGTCATGAAGAAGTTTTTTGTTTTTCTGCTTTCATGGTTTTCAATAAATTCAGTTAATGCAGAAGATTTACATAATACCGTTAAAGAAGCATTAGCTAATCACCCTGAAGTCAATGCGGCGATAAATAGCCGTTATTCTTCCGAACAAGAACTTCGTGCGGCAAAAGGTGGGTATTTACCGTCGCTAAATTTAAATGCTGAAGCCGGACGCAAAAATATTGATGATGCAACGACTCGTGCCGCAGGCAGCACCAACGGTTTGACGCAGTCCCCCAACGAGGCGACGCTGAGCCTTGAGCAAAATGTGTTTAATGGTTTTGCCACCTCCAGCGAAGTCGCCCGACAAAAAGCGACCGTGGACTCACGCGCCTGGAGCGTTATGAATACCAGCGAAAGTACTGCATATACGGTGATTCAGGCCTATTTTGACGTGTTGCAGCGCGAGGAGTTTGTCCGTCTGGCTGAAGATGATTTGGCTAACCATGAACGCATCTATGACCAGATAAAACTGCGTACCGATCAGGGCGTTGGCCGTTCAGGAGACTTCATGCAGGCCGAAGCGCGTCTGGCGCAGGCGCGTAACAACTTACTGACCGAGCAAACCAACCTCGAAGACGCAAAAACCACCTTTATCAGCGTTACCGGCATGGAACCGCAAGGACTCAGTCAGCCAGCGAGTATCGATGCTGAACTGCCAACCTCGCTTGCGGACGCCAAAAGTCGAATGGAGAAGAATAGCCCATTACTGAAGTCTGCCAATGCGGATATTGAGGCCGCACATCAACAGTATGAAGCCTCAAAATCAACCTTCTACCCACGCGTTGACGTTGAGCTTTCCCGTGGGATCTGCAATAACACCGACACCACTCGCGCACATACCGAAGAGTGGGAAGCGATGGTCAAACTGCATTACAACCTGTACCAGGGTGGTAGCGACAAAGCCGCAATGGACTCCCGCGCTTATCTGCATAAGCAGGCTCAGGATGTGCGTAATAACACGCTGCGCCAGATGAATCAGGAACTGCGTCTGGCGTGGACAGCATTACAAAACGCACGCGCTCAGCTTCCTTCAGCCGAAGAATATGCCGACCGTAGCGTAAAAGTACGTACCGCCTATCAGGATCAATTCAGTCTGGGCGAACGTACGCTACTGGATTTACTTGATAGCGAAAATGAAGTTTTCTCCTCAAAACGCCGCCTTGTCGAATTACGCTATCTGGCAGTAACCAGCGGTTATCGTATTAGCGAACGTACAGGTGAATTAATGGGTATTCTAAAAATTGCACCACCACCATCAGGTCAACCGGTAGATTCTGCAGAAGAAAATAACCTGCCTGAACTTCATTAATCATTATTTATACCTTAAATAATCCGGTTTGCAGAAAGACGGCAAGAGTGTGTCCCCAGCCACTGACTAAAGTAAGTGACTGGAGTGAACGAATGCGGCAGCGCATATGCAACTGAAAGTATGGCAGGTATATTCAAATAAATCCCTGACCTGCACGCTGATTATTAGCTTGCTAATATTTAAACCTGCAGGTCAGAATGGTTGCGAAAATGAGTGCACAAGCTGAATTATTAAATGAAGTCCCAGAGAATTCTGACAGTAGTAATTCTCAATATCACGATCCCCGTAGCCATCATGACGACCCGTTATTAGATAGCCTACTTATTTTGTGTTCTCTGCACGGCAAACCCGCCAGTCGTTCAACGTTAAGCAGCGGTCTGCCATTAGAAAACGATCAACTCACGCTGAATATATTTCCTCGCGCAGCGGCAAGAGCCGGTTTAAAAGCGCGGGTGGTGACGCGAGCGCTTGATAAAATTCCGCAGATGTCTCTGCCTGCCGTGCTGTTACTGCGCTCTGGAAGAACAGGCGTATTGCTGGCATGGAATGAAGATGGCAGCGCTCGTTTTATGCCCAGCGAAAGCGAAGGTGGTGAAATCCGTGTCGATTTAGCCACGCTTGAACAGAGCTATGCCGGAAAGGTTATTTTTGCCCATCCGCGCCATGAGTTCGATTTGCAGGCAGAAGCCTTTTTGCCACGTACCAGGTCCTGGTTTAAAGACACGCTGAAGCTGTCACGTTTTCTGTATATGGATGCCGTGCTGGCCAGCCTGCTGATCAACCTGATCGCACTCGGCACACCGCTCTTTACCATGAACGTCTACGACCGCGTGGTGCCAAATCAGGCGACGGTGACGCTGTGGGTACTGGCTGTGGGCATTTGCCTTGCCTTTGTTTTTGATCTGATTTTGAAAATGCTACGCGGTATCTGTCTTGATATTGCGGGCAAAAAAAGCGATCTCATTATCTCCTCGACCCTGTTTGAGCGCATTATCGGCATGGAGATGAAAGAGCGTCCACAGCGCGTGGGTAGCTTTGCGCAAAATATTCATGAGTTTCAGTCACTGCGTGATTTCCTCTCATCGCTGACCCTGACGACGATTATCGACCTGCCCTTCACCCTGCTGCTGCTGATCGTTATAGGCATTATTGGCGGCTCTCTGGCCTGGATCCCGCTCCTGACGCTACCGATTGCCCTGCTGTGCAGTTGGGCACTGCAAAAACCGGTCAATGCGGCGGTGGCTAAAACCATGAGTCTCGCCAGCGAGCGTCAGGCACTGTTAATTGAAACGCTCAGCAGCCTGGATGCCATTAAAGTGAATAATGCCCAAAGCGAGCGTCAGTTCCAGTGGGAACAAACGCTGGGTAGCCTGAGCCGTCTGGAACTACGGGTGAAAACCTTGTCCAGTCTGGCCAGCAATCTCACCGGCTGGTTCCAGCAGATTTCGGGCGTGGTGATGATCATTGCTGGTGTGTATATGATTATCGGCGGCAGGCTGAGTATGGGTGGCCTGATCGCCTGCTACATGCTTAATGGCCGCGCATTAATGCCACTGGGCCAATTAACCGGTCTTATTGCCCGTTACCAGCAGGCAAAAATCACCATCAAGAATACCGATAAGATGATGTCACTGACGCAGGAGCGCCGCGCGGATGAAAACCCGCTCAAGCGCGAACAGTTGCAGGGCAGCATTGAATTCCGCGACGTGGATTTTAGCTATCCGGAACAAAAAAACCTGTCACTGCACAAAATTAATCTCACCATTCAGCCCGGCGAACGCATCGGCATCATTGGCCGTAGCGGCTCCGGTAAAAGCTCGCTCAGTAAGTTGATCGTCAATCTGTACCAGCCCAGCGCCGGTAACATTTTGATCGACGGTATCGATTCCCGCCAGTTGGATGTCAACGATCTCCGCCACAGCATCGGCTACGTCCCGCAGGACATCCAGTTGTTCAACGGCACACTGCGCGACAACCTGCTGTGCGGTGCACGCTATGTCGATGACGAAAGCATGTTACGCGCGGCGGAGCTGGCGGGTGTCAACGATTTCGCTCGCCTGCATCCTGACGGCTACAACCTGCAGGTTGGCGAGCGCGGTTCTCAGCTTTCAGGCGGACAACGGCAGGCAGTGGCACTCGCGCGTGCGCTGCTGCTGGATCCGCCTCTACTGCTACTGGATGAACCCACCAGCTCGATGGATAACACCAGCGAAGAGAAGATCAAACACGCGCTGGTCCCCTGCATCGCAGGTAAAACGCTATTACTGGTCACCCACCGCGCCTCCATGTTGTCGCTGGTTGACCGCCTGATTATTGTTGATAAAGGACGCATCATCGCAGATGGCCCGAAAGCGGTGGTGATGGATGCGTTGAAAAAGGGGCAGATTAATGCGTCTCGCTGATTTCCTGGCGCGTGCTCGCCGCTTCATGCAGCACTATTTTCACGGCCGTGATGAAAATCAAACCGACAGTATCAATGAAGTGAGTCACGCCATTATCGATGATGCTCCACGGGTCATTCGCCTGACGCTGTGGGTGATCCTTGCGCTGGTGGTCCTGTCCTTCGTGTGGGCAGGTTTTGCGAAGATTGATGAAGTGACACGCGGTGAAGGCAAAGCGATCCCCTCGTCAAAACTGCAAAAAATACAGAACCTGGAAGGCGGGATTGTTACCGAGCTGTACGTCCACGAAGGGCAAATCGTCAACGCCGGCGCCCCATTACTGCACCTTGACGACACACGTTTTGCTTCAAACGTCGGCGAAACAGAAGCGGATAAACTCGGCCTGCGCGCAAAGGTAGAACGCCTGACCGCAGAAGTTGAAAACCGTGACTTTGTTATCTCAGAAGAGATTGCCAGCAAAGCCCCGGATGTCGCCCGCGGTGAAACCGAACTGTATAACAGCCGTCGGGCGCAATTTCACAACGAAATTTCGGCACTTGAAGAGCAACTGGTGCAGAAAAAACAAGAATTGCGCGATTATGAATCAAAGGAAGATCAGTTCAGGCACAGCCTGGGATTAATACGCCAGGAAATCAAAATGTCAGAACCGTTACTTGCCTCAGGTGCCATTTCAAAAGTCGAACTGCTGCGTTTGCATCGTACTGAAGTGGAAACCGCCGGACAGCTCAATTCCGTCAGCCTGTCGTTGCCTAAAGCCGCCTCAGAAATTAAAGAGATTGAGAACAAAATCGGTGAAAGCCGTGGCCGCTTTCAGAGTGATGCACTGGCTCAACTGAACGAAGCCCGCACCAATCTGAGCAAAGCCCAGGCCAGCGTCAAAGCGCTGGAAGACAGGGTGAATCGTACCATGGTTACTTCACCGGTGCGCGGTATCGTCCAGCAGGTGATGGTCAATACTATCGGCGGCGTCATTCAGCCGGGCAGCGATCTGGTGGAAATCGTGCCGCTGGATGACAAGCTGTTAATTGAGGCAAAAATACAGCCGCGCGATATCGCCTTCCTGCATCCAGGTCAGCACGCGATGGTGAAATTTACCGCTTACGATTACACCATCTATGGCGGGCTGCGCGGTGAAGTGGTGCAGATAAGTCCAGACACCATTACCGATAAGCAGGGACGAAGTTTCTATATTGTTCGTCTGCAAACTGACAAAAACACCCTGGGTACAAAAGAGCATCCGATGCTGATCATTCCAGGTATGGTGGCAAGCGTCGATATCCTCACCGGTAAGAAAACCATTCTTAGCTATCTGCTGAAACCGATCATTCGTGCGCGCGCGGAGGCGCTCAGAGAACGTTAATCACTTGCGCGCCCCTTGCGTTTAATCAGGGGCGCATATGTTTATGCCGCGGTATAAGCAGAAAGTTTACCCCGATTGAGCGTAATTTTTCCGTCATTCACCAGCTCCTGTAATACCTTATGAATAGCGCTGCGCGAGATATGATTGCGGGTCAAAATAAAGGTATATACGGATGTTTTCTCACGTACCGCGGGCTCCATCGCCCAAATATATTTGACGTGTTCAATAATCAGCTCACGAATGGTTCTGTGCGACTGCAATGCTTCACGCTGGAAATAGCGCTGCAGATGATGCGCCAGGATATCAAACGCCTGCTTCCAGAGATTTTTAGCGGTAAATAAATGATCGGCATTCAGTACGCTCATGGCCCACATTTCACAATCGGTGTCACAGCGTAAATAGTGCCCAGTGACCTCCGTACGCATTTGTGGAAGTCCAAGGATCGCCGGTGCAGAAATGCTTACCGTCACTAAATCATTTTCGATTCGATATACAGAGACCGTCCCTTTCTCCAGAAACAAGATATTTCCATCGACTTTCAGGTCTATGCGCTGACGCTTTTTACGTAAGGACAGCCAGGCGTTATCCGATTTCTTTATTTCATCACCAATCAGCACTACAGATTTGTCTATTTCGTTCTGGAACATGGGACTCTCAAAAGCAAATGATTGCTTCGGCAAAATAATGGTGGAATTGACTTAACGGACAAAATAAACGTCAGCTTTAATACAAGCTGACATTTATTTCCATCTACCTCTACCACCAGCATTCCCTGGTGCTTTTGACGCGCTGACAGCACTGACTTTGTTCTCGCGTGGTGGTGTCGAGCAGTATATTGCGCTGTCCAGAAAGAATTAATGCTTATCACCTTTGTCATCACAATTTCGTCTTTTTGCTCTTTGTATAATAGCCTAAAAGACACAACCCATTGATTTGCACGTTCTTTATTTTCATTAAAAAGTTACTATTGTTGTTATATTATGCTATCAAATTGAAACACTGCGCGGTTCTGGCGTCTTTTTTGGACAAAGTGTTATCATAACCAACTGACCACTGGGTGCATCATCAAGAGCTGAGGCATTATGTCCGAGACTGGCAATGTCAGTTATCTAATTGAAAATAAAATAATCTTCACGCCAGGTACACAGTGTCTGACGCGAGTAGACCATCCCGAGCAGCAGATAAAACTTAAACACTCGGCATCACTATGTCTTTTATTACTTATTCAACATCGCGGAAAGGTAGTCTCACAGAACGAATTACTGGAGTTTGGCTGGGGTAGTCATCATCGCCAGGTCAGCTTCAATGCCTTTTATCAGAGCATCCTGTCATTACGCAAAAGCCTGCTGCAACTGGACCTGGAGCAAACGTTCATCACAACGATACCTCGCAAGGGACTGATTATTAATGAAGAGTTTGAAATCCTGGAGATTGCAACATCAGAGAGTATCCCTTTATCCATTGACATACCGGGAGCACCTGAGTCTGGCTTAACACCAGAAGCGGGTATAGAGGCGTTGTTGGCGGAGACGCCACATAAACTACGGGTTACCACCATTGAAACGATAATGATGGTGCTGACACTAATAATCTGCGTTCTGATCGTATTCCCGTGGAAAAGCAGTGATGATTATTTTTCCGGTTATATTGCCGCACCACAAGTATCAACTGACTGTCAGTATTATTTTAATAACGATGCCAGCAATTTCTCCCGGCATACTGCGTTTATCGACAAAAATCCTGCGTTATGTCAGGCCAATAAATTTATCTATATCACGACCTATCCGGAATCAAAAAAATTGTCGGTGCTGTTGTGCCGCTCGCCAATGAAAGGCGAACAAGAAAACGCGTGTCAGTCTGTCTATTACCCACGGTATGATAGCTAATGAATTTACGTCCTCGCACTCCCCGCTTCCGTATCCAGACAGGTATTATCCTGATGCTTTGCCTTTGCGTAATCGCGATTGCCAGCATCTGGCGGCTCGGCAATAATCATAATCACCTGCATAATCTTTCCTGTCGGGCAGCCATTGATATCGTGCGTAATACCGCCTCGTTTAAGGGGATCATTGATATCAAAAGCGGTGATACTAAAGGCATTGTGAATATTGATGGCATTATTAGTGATGCCACTAATAATGAACAGACTGTACAACGCATGGTGCTCTTTACGCACTCCAGTTACGGCACCAGCCCGGTATGGGTCTCACAGGAAATTCATGTATCGAACCGTGAAACGGCTTCCGCCAGTTTAATCCAGCAGATCCTGCCCGATTTCTTCCTCACCAACACCAGCGTCTCTAATGTCGATCTTTTCGCACTGAACAGAGATACCTATCTGATTACCAAAGAAGGGATCCCCTACCTGTACTGCCAGAATTATGCGCTGCCAGAAAATGAGTAATCGCCAGACATTCTGGCGATTCAACCGACGGATGAATCTCAGTGGTTGTCGGTGATAAGATACAGCATTCAGTCTGAGCCAACGCTCGCCGTTACAGCCTTTTAGGCGGCTTTCGAATGACAAATTTGTGGGTTTGTGTGAGTTTTCAGGGACTCACATGAGACTTCCCCGGTACCCAAAAAGATTAAAAAAGAGCAAAGGCGATATGAAAGAGTCACTTGATACGGACTTCTCCAACCACACCCCCATGATGCAGCAGTATAAGTTCACAGCCTTAACATATTGATTTTAAATTGGTATGTGTAATTATTTTAAATTAAAGCTACAAATGAGCTACAAAATGTAAAAGCGATAATCATGTCGCTTTTATGCAGGCTTTATTAAATAATAAACATGATAATCGCCATGGATTCAGAATATATTCATCAAAAGTATCAAATTCTTATTTTGCTCTGTTTTTTTTCACTTTTTAAATGTTTTGAAATAACTGGAGAAAGAATGTTTTCTTCTTTTTTCGCAATTAAAGCCGGTATATCTATATTATCACAATCAAGATTATCTCCCCACCAATGTATGAATTTGTTCACTGCGGGTGTCATATCCTCTTTAACCTCATGATATTCATCATTCATAAAAATAGAGGATATCAACTTCAAATTATCAACTTCGATTTCCATTACAACTATTCTAAATATATCTTCCGTAGGAAATAAATCAGTTTCCTCCAATGTTATATTTAATTTATCGAGTATCTCACTCATTAGAAAATTAACTTCATTGAATGCTTTTTCATATTTAACCATTATGGCGCTCCTTTTGTTTTCATTATTGCTAAATATTAGATAGAGGATATATTTTAAATGTCAAGTGTCATAACAATGAAAAAATTTCATAAACCTTTTCATTGTTATAGAGATGAAATGCAAAATCATAATTGAGGTGTAACCTTATATGGATATCCTCCTTTGGTTTTACACCCTGATTCAGATATCATATATAAATGTTTTTTTGCTCGTGATGAAATGACATAGAGAAGTCTGCGAGCAACATAATTTTGATGCTCATGACTGCATCCTCTAATATCATTCCAGTTAGGTATTTTTCCATAAAGTAGACTGGTGCAGATTACGACCTCAAATTCATCGCCCTTTGTTGAGTGACAAGTTGTTATTTTAACGCCACTTTTTGAATTAAAAAAAGAATGTAAGTCATTTGCTCTATATGTCATTTTATACTTATCAATTCTTTTTTGAGTGGAGTTTATCAATGATTCCTTTTCCTTAAAGTAATAGCTTTCAGAATTGCAATTAATCTGTATATAATCGCAAAAGAAATTGATTACCTCATGTATCCAATCAGTAATAGCACAATCATAGTTCACTGAAATAGCTATTTTATTAATCCATTTTATCATTTGCTTAGAAGATAAAGATTCAGTCCATGGCTCAATATTATTGAGTTGTTTGTGAAAATCACGAAGCAGTTTCTGCCTTAGATTAAAATTATTTGGAACTTTCTTAATCAAAAGCAATTTGATAAGGTTAAGCCAAAAGTTCTCATTATTCTTTGGTATTGGAGAAACCATTACTCCATCTATTTCAAAATGCGGGTTCAGAGAAATGATCTCATTTGATAATTTAATTACATCAAACCAACCCGGACATAAAACTGCGATCTCATTTGGAGGGGTACCTTGTTCCAAGTGGGTCTTAATCACACTTGAAATATATGAAGATAATTGAGTAAAGTCTATTGCACTTTCAGTAACAACAACTGATTTAAATTCATTATACGCTGAAAGAGAATGGATTTTATATGGCTCATCTTTATATTTACTATAAAAATCAATAATTGATTGACTACTTCTAAAGCAACCAGTCAATCTCATCTCTGCCAAGCCATCAAGCTCAAAAAAATCCATTAATTCACATCTATCCTTTACAACAGCTCCAAGCCCAGTATAAATGGCCTGTTCCTTATCCCCTATTAACGACACTATAGTATTCTTTTTCGTAACAATGAGCCGTAATATTTCATACTGTATATGAGATGTATCTTGGTATTCATCCACCAATATATACCTTAAAAGCAATGAGAGTCTTTCACATAACAAATCATATTTGTCCAGAAGACGACAAGATAGATTAAGGATCAAGTCGAAATCTATTAAACGATTGGAATTTAGATAAGTATGGTATTCCATTACAACGGAATGCTCTTTTTGACCGAGCTGATAAAGTGGCTTGAAATTTAAATTTAATGCCGTATTTACTTTATCATGAATTGATAATTCATATCTTCCTTTTATCTCATCAATTAAAGATTCCTTTTCATGCTCATCAATTACACAGAAACCTTTTCGAAGTCTTGGTATTCTATCCATATTAGGCTTAATAATCCAATTAAGACAGAAACTATGTATTGTTCCAATCCATAATGAATCACTATCGATTCCGAATGACATGATTCTTTCGAGAATCGTACCTGCCGCTATATTGGTATATGTTAAAGCAATTATCTTTTTCTTACCTAATTTAAATAATTCTTTATGCTCTAATATATAGCATAGCTTAGAAACTAATGTCTTAGTTTTACCTGAACCAGGACAAGCAGTTAACAATAAGTGACCATCCCATCTGACCGCATCCATTTGTTCAGAAGTTAAATTTCTATATGGCATATCACAACTCCATGAAGCGAACAAAAGTATCACTAAAACATTTTTTATATTCTATTAATTTACTGGTTAAATCAGGCTTATTATTTATTCTATTGAATTCCTTCTCACACTCATCCCCAATACATGACATATTGTAGGAAAGTATTTTCTCATATATAGTATTAAGTTCACGCTCTCCAAGAGCAAATTTGACTGCACTCAAAATATAGTCGGGAATTCTATTATTAAAATTAAGATGTTCAACCATGCTCGTGGCTAACCAACCTTTACCGATTTTGTTTGCGAACATTAATGCTCTTTTATAACGAACTCTCTTATCAGTCGATGAGATCTCGGCCACTGCTTTCTTATAGTTTGCTTCTTGTTTATAAGCAGTCTTCATTACTGATATAAATAGTTTTTTATTCTGCAAATATTTAATAAGCTCAGTCTCAAATGTATTCGTTGCATAATAGGCATTAACAAATTCATTATCACTTGTATAATTGTCCAACTCTACTTTTCTTCGTAACCCAACAACTTCAGCATTAACTAAAGACTTAACAAATTCCTCATCAAATATTTCATCACTTTCTTTTACATATGCCGAATCCAGATCAGTCAATATTGCACATTTTCTCTTCAAACGATGTTTATTAAAAAGATTTGATAGATGTGTAAAAACAGTTCCATCTACTTTTATTAAACTAATGCCCAGTTCATCTAAACTGATTCCCAATGTTGCTTTTACCATTGCTGGTATCAGTATTAACTCAGCATCGCCTTCAACAAGAATTACACTTTTTGCAAATAAAATATCACTACGAATAGCATCAAGATATCTTTCAATGGATGATATTTCTTTTGGTTTTAATCCATTTGATGGCTGATAAACATCAGTATAACCCTTCTGGCGGGATAAAATGTTCATCGAAGAAATCTTTGATACGGAACTTATTTGAGTTGAATGTGTAGAAACGAAAACTTGAGTATTTTTGAAATTAAAATTATCGAATAATGTTTTTTGAATATGTGTATGAATATGAGCCTCTGGTTCCTCTATTAAAAGAAAATGAGTAATATGATCTTCACTATCTCTAATTTCTTCATATTCATACAGCTTTAAAGCAAGGTAAATAAGATTAGCTCCTCCAAGGCTCAAATCATCAATACGACCTGAACCATCATAATCTAAAGAGTCTTCCACTACCAAACCAAGAGATTGAATCAATTCAGTAAAATCTTCTGGAAGTTGTGATGATACTAAAATCTTCGGTGAATAAGTTGAACCAACAGTATTAATTAATGATGATGATATTTTATTACTTAACCTTTCAATTTCCGGTATAGATGAAATTTTTGAATTTATTGCCTTAACATTCTCAACAATATCAACTCTATCATCAATTTGTTTGCTTTTTAATGTTAACAGCTTGTAGAGGGGGTTCGTCTTATAATATTTAAGGTCGGCTACAACATTTCTTAGTGCTTTAACGTAAGTACAAGCTACCTCACTACCCAAAGCGAAATAAGGTGGTTTTTTTATTCCTAAAGATCCAGCATCATCATCATTTGGATTTGGAAAAATAAATTTATTGAAATCACCAACTATAGTTTCATAGATTCCATTATCATTGAAATCAACTTTAGTTCTGACAAATGCAACAGCTTCATAGGTTTCTTTAGAAATGATATTGTTAGATATCAATTCTTTGAAAGCAATCCGTCGTTTATTGAATGTTGCATTTTCAGTTGTTAATTCATATAACTTTTGCCTAATATGAAACTTAGGTCTGAATACAAAAGTATAATTCCCGTTCGTTATAGATTTATCATTTCCATCATTAATCATGTAGTTAGCAAGAACTTGCTCCTCTTCTGATTCACCTAAATCATCGAAATGGAGTGTGATTATGATCCAATGTCCAAATGGCTCACCTATGCCACGATGAAAGTCTTCATTAAGGAGTATCCTCGAATTCATAGGAAGAGAATCATCTAAAATAAGTCTGATGGCATTAAATAGGTTTGTTTTACCTGAAGCATTCTCACCAATGATTGTATTTACTGAGTTTTTTACAAAGTAGAAATTTGAATTACGAAAATTTTTATAGTTCCTGATAGATAACTTATTGATATACATAGAAATATACTAACTCCCTGCTTCATTCTCTCTATACATCAGATTACTCCATAGTAAGCGAAGCACCAAGACCAACTGTTCAAAAAGCTTAGTTAAGTCAAGGAAGAGCAATGTTGACCTTAATTGATCAAGTAAGTCTGATGATTCACTCAGAACAGACATGCTTCTGGAACACCTCATTACGGGGATTACGGTGTTTCTCACACACAATCGAAGCAGCAATTCAGGGCTTCTTCTGCGTTGCAACGGAAGCGTATGAGATCAACATAAGCAAAGTTTTACGTATTTCTTGCAAGGGTGGCCGTTGCATGAATTTTTTCACTCTTACAACTAAAGCAAGGGCTAACCCTGCGAAGCCGCTGCGCTTGCTTCTCCGGATTGCCCTTGCTTTTCTTCCCTTCGGTCAGAAAAGAAAAGCACTACCTGTAATGCTGTTCATTCTACTGATACGTTTCTACTGTGCGCGCTATTCTGTTGGCGGTGTGGATTCACCACCAAAGCTTCCCGACATTATTTCGCATATCAAACCACTATCAGAGAATACATGCAAAATCATGATTAGTTCGGATACTAACTCGTGATTAATTGAGATACTACCTTGCGGGTAATATTCTATTTTTATTTATACCAGACAGCTAATCCTTATGTTAATTTAAATGGCATTACACACTCGCATTAAAAACAATTAAAAATAAATTTGAAAAACAAAAATCCATTGATTATTGTTGTTTTACATTATAACCATGGAGATAAAATATGAACCAACAATCTTTAATCGATAATAACCTGAAACTTTTCAAAATGAAATCACCAGCAGAACTCATAAAATTATTAAAGACAGGAATTGACATAAACACGCTAAATTCATCGAACCAGAATGCGCTGTTCGGTTGCAGATACCCTGAGCTTATGGAAGCAATGATTAATGCCGGAATAAATATTAATCATACTGACATGTTTAACAGGAATGCGCTTTTCTATGCAACTTGTCCAGAAACCCTGTGTGTGTTGACTGAGAACGGGATTGATATCAATCATACGGACACGCTGGGCAGGAATGCGCTTTTCTACACCAGTGACGCTGAATCAGTTCAGTTACTGGTAAAAAATGGTATCAGCATAAACCACCCTGAACTTGAAGATAAAAATGCGCTTTTCTTTGCGACCAACGAAAGCTCAGCCAGAGAACTCATCGACAGTGGTATTGATATTAACCACACTGACAGCTATGGAAGAAATGCGCTTTTCTACGTCTGTGAGGCTGACGTTAAGCGTCTGCTGATTAAGAAAGGTATCAATGTTAACCAAAGGGATATATATGGTCATAATTCCATTAACATTACCGACATAGATGCTGACTTACTGGATGTTTATTTCGCTGCGGGCCTTGATCCTGACATACAGGATCGAAATGGGAACAGCTTAATTTTTCACCCTTATAAAAAACCAATTACAGACATTTTAATCAACAATGGCTGCGATATAAACCGTGTTAATAATAATGGAGAAACCGTCTTTGAATACATACAGACCATGTTGTTCAGCAACTATCAACTTGACCAGTGTCTCCGTGTGCTTACACCTTACATTAACCTTATTAAAGCAAGACCATTAATTTTCAATCGCCTTACTTATGGCTGCATTGAGCTAATTAAATTTTTGCAAAGCCAGAATATCGATTACAAAATTAATGACCGTTGCGTTGTTAGATACGCCAACAAAGATATTAAAAATTTTATTACTGAAGCGCAGAAAGTTATTGATCTCAGCAATATCACCCTTTGCTCATGGTATGACACCCCGCTGGTTAGCGTAAAAAACAAGGAGATCATTAAATGGTTCATAAGAAACAAAGTAAATGTAAATATTAATGACATTGAAGATCCGGACATTCTCACTGAAATTCTTGCCTACCTTGCACTAAGGGAACATAAAACGCTTAAAACCGTAATTAAACCGGATATAAAACGCACCGCCTGTAAAAGAAGGCTGTGAGGATTTTATTCTCATATCCAGTTTTGATTCACTCTCGATACTTACAGTAAGAAATTATGTGTACGTCAATAAATATGGGCGCTGTATAGTGTGATATAGCTATCATCGTCTCCCTGATTGACTACGTCATAGTAAAGGTTGTATGAATGACGACCTCGGCACTCTGACAATAATAACTAATACCGCCTTCAACATAGTATAGGAAAACATTCTCACACACTAAATGAACTTAAATCCTAATTTGATAATTAACTAAATGGGGGTTAGATAACCTAAATTCTATTTTCATACACGTAATGATTTGAGCCGATGGCTTAGCCATTGGGAAAATTATAGTTTCGAGAAATGGGCTATTGCACTGAAGAAAAATCCAGGAAGAATTATCGGTTTTGGAGGACTTAGCGTTATCCGTTATGACTGATACACAGATAATTAACTTGGGGTATCGTTTCTCTATAAAGTGATGAGGAAAAGGTCTGGCAACAGAGTTAGCTAAATATGTGGTCAGCGATGGAATTAGTATTTTAAAACTGGCTGAAATTTCTGCGGTAGTAAGACCAAACCATCTGGCATCCGAAAAGCTCCTGACTACAGCAGGTCTCGGTATGTGCGTGATATTCATAATGTGAAAAATGAGCCCGCAAGCATGCTTTTCACTCTGACTCTGGATGAGTGGAACAATACTCTAAGTTTGGATACTACCTCACCCATTAACCACTATAGTTCGTGCGTAACGTCCGCTCTTGACACAAAGCAGGCGTTCGTTACCTTAACGTAACTCTTCTTCATTTAACCCAGTCTTTCAGTACCAGACACGCAAACATATAAGTTGTCCAGGGGTTGCGGATTTATACATATTGATCAGGATGACGCCGGTTGATGACGCTTGAATGTTCGGGCAAGAAAAGCTTTGGCCTGTATAAAAGTCATTACGTCAAATAGTGGCGACCTGAACTAAACCAGGCATTCAGGGTAAGCGGTCAAGGGATAAAATAATATGCAGGTGACTACCGAGGGGAATAAAGGCTCTTTTGGCGCCCGATTTTACAATGATAGTGGTATTGTAAATCGGGCCGCAGGTTTTCAGATTAATGGAAAACAATAGCACCAATAGCAGCCGGCTCCAGATCTGTGCCGTCATTCATTGCCCAGCGGACAAAGCTGCTGCCTTCAAGGAGACTTAAAATTTGAAACGCTTTCTGCCGGGGTGTGCCTGTTGCCGCGAATTCACCAGCCGCAGTACCTTCCTCTATGGTTTTCTCAAGCCACTGCAGTTGCAGGGTAAAGTATTTCCGCGTAAGGCTTTGCATAGTTTCCGGCAGGGCTGCCATTTCAGCTGCCAGTGCTCCGCATAGCGGTAACATACCATCAGCCATTGCAGCCCGAAACAATGCAGCGAAAGCACAGAGCCGACCAAAAGCATTTGGAAAGTCATGATCGATTTTTTCGAAATCCACAGCCGAACGATTGATGTAGGTTTCAACAATTTCCACACCAAGATCTTCTTTTTTTGGGAAATAATGGTGAATACTGGCCTTTCTGATACCGACCATTTTTTCCAGATCAGCGTAACTGAAGGCAGCATAACCTCTGGAACGCAGCATAAACTCTGCAGAATTGATTAATGATTGTCGGGTATCCATAGACATAAAATCGACCTGTGTGAAAAATGACGAAGCAAGGGCAGGCGCTTGCTCCTGTTTCAAATCAGGGCGTCTGCCATCATGCAACTTAGGTTATTGTGCAATGACGAGTTTCGGCTCCATCTTAATGGAACGCGAGAAATTCGCATAGTTTGGTGACGTCTTCAGTACGGCCTGATGAATTTCTTCAATTTCTGCCGGCTGAGCGTCAGCATCAATAAACGCGGTGTACTGGACTGAATCGTATCCGGGGTTAACATTTTCATCAAGCCCAAGGAAACCACGCAGATCCAGTTCGCCTGACGTTTCGATTTTCAGGGAATTAACCTTAATGCCCTTGCTGGCAGCTACCGCCACATACGCTACGGTCAGACAGGCATTCAGCGCAGCCATGAGCAGTTCCTGTGGGTTAGGTGCAGTATCGCTTCCAAGTATTTCTGATGGTTCATCAGCGGCGACATGGAAGGTACGCTCGATGCTGTCACCAAAGAGTTCATATGACTTCATGGTAGAAACTGAACGGGTCTGTCCTGCCCAGCGGGTCTCTACGTTAAACCTGGCTTTTGCTTTTTCCGGGTTTTGGGTCACTTTTTCGGCGAATTGCTGGAATGCAGCAACATCAATACCGTTCATTTTCTCTGTCATCTTGATATTCCTGTTCATTGAGATTTACCGGGCAGCCGGATTACAGAAGGCGCCCGGATTTGAGTCTGTCGGTAACTAACCGAGCCGGAATTACAGCTCGTCGTAGGCGTCCATTACGCGTGCTGAATAGACAAAAGCAGCACCGGCGTTAAGCGCAATCGCAGTCCCTACTGCAGCACCGATTTCATCTTTCGTTGCACCAGCTTTTTTGGCGGCGGCCACGTGTGCGGAAATACAACCGTCACAACGAGTAGTCACTGCCACAGCAATGGCAATCAGTTCGTGAGTTTTGGCATCCAGAACACTGTTTTCGCGCGTAGCGGTTTCAAGACCATGAAACGCGTTAGCAACAGGTTTATTTGTTTTGGCCAGATTACCGACGCTTTTGATCAGCGCGGAGAGACGATTGCCCCATTCTGCAGACATGATGATTTCCTCAGATTAGTAAAAAATTAATTGCCGAGTTTCCGGGCTGCCATTACACCGCCATCCACATCCCAGACTGCCCCGGTTACCCACGAAGCTTTATCTGAAAGCAGGAAAACAATAGTTTCCGCAACATCACGCGGTGTACCGTTCCGCCCCAGCGGATGGAAGTTATTGAAACTGGCCAGCGCACCATCCAGTTGTTCACCCGGAATAAAACGTTCGAAAATTCGGGTTTCAACAATACCAGGGCTTACTGCATTGACACGGATACCGTGCTCAGCCAGCTCTGCTGCGGCGTGGCGTGTCAGAGTATCCAGACCCGTTTTGGCCATGGAGTAAGCTGAAGCGGTGATGGTTTCTACTGCCTGGCGTGCAGCGACTGCAGTAACATTCACAATAGATCCAGCTTTCTTCTGATCTACAAGTGATGCAGCAACATGCTGTGTAATAAAGAAGAATGCCCGGTTCAGATCGAGGAAGTTGTTGTAATCCACGACTGAATGCTCAAGGAAACTTTTTGGATAGTAAATGCCGGCGGAATTGACCAGCATATCAATATCGCTGTGATCCTTTTTCAGGGCAGCGATGAGCTTTGCAACACTTTCCATACTGGATAAGTCAGCAGTCAGAGCGAATGCATTCTCCTCACCCGAAATAGCTACGAGTTCCTGGCGTGCGGCTTCTGCTTTTTCAGCACGGCTACCTACAATGACAGCCTTTCCGCCCTGCTCTAAAACCATCTTTGCTGTTTCAAGACCGATCCCACTGGTGCCACCAATGATCAGGACTTTATGATTCGTAAACTGTGTATCTTGCATAATGCCTCCGGTGAGGTAAGTTTCTGTAGTTGCCTATCAACTAGTAGGTAGTCTGGGCGAGAGTATTTTCTTTGTCAAGTTTACGTTTTATTTTTTTACTGACCGATGTCGGGTTCTGACATCTAAAACATCGTCAAAACCCAACGGATGGTATCGTCAGTGTACATCTGCTTCGTGTTCGGTAATTGATGAAAAAATAGCTGCGTATTGCTCTGCAGTTTTCTGTCCTGTAATACGTTTCATCAGCTGACCATTTCTGAACACCAGAACAGAAGGAAGCCCAAAAACCTCATACCGAGTTGATAAAACAGGTGATTTATCAACATTCACCACACCTGCTTTGACATGTGGCCCCAGTTTTCTTGCGAATTGCAAATATTCCGCTTCACTCTCACGACAGGGTGGACACCACGGTGCAAAGAACCTGATTACGGCCAGTCCCTCACCCCATGCGATATCATGAAAGTTGTCTTCATTGTAGGTGCGTACATTTGTCATCGTTATCTCCGGCGTTGTACGTATCAGTCATTACGGCACGAAAAAACAGATTTTCACTTGCCTACCTAGTAGTAGGTTGATATGGTACGCACACTTTCACTCGCTGACAAGATTGACCCGACATCCATGATTAATGCTGCGGGTGATTTTTGACGGAGTGACCAGAATGGTCGTTGTGGCCAGAAATTTCGTGACTCTTAAGATGAGGAATGCAATGAAGACGTTATTTACCCCTTACAACCTCGGTGGCGTTGAGCTGAAAAATCGCGTGGTTATGGCACCTATGACACGTACTCGCACGTTGAATGACATCGCTGATGACGTAGTTGCCTTGTATTACGCGCAGCGTGCTTCAGCCGGATTGCTGATTACTGAAGGGCTGCCTGTTTCCGAAGAAGGTCGCGGGTATCTCTATACGCCTGGTCTCTATAATGATGCGCATGTTGAGGGATGGCGTAAGGTAACGGATGCTGTCCATGCGAAAGGTGGCCGAATTTTCGCGCAGCTGTGGCATGTGGGGCGTATGTCTCATACCTCACTACAACCTGGTCATATTGCCCCCGTCTCTTCAGGCACCATTCCTGCGACTAATACAACAGTATTTGCCTGGGACGAAAGTGGTAAACCCGGCCCGGTTGCCCCAAGCATTCCGCGTGCACTCGAAACGCATGAAGTGAAGCGCGTTACCCGCGATTTTGTGAAGTCAGCACAACTGGCGGTGGAAGCCGGGTTTGATGGCGTTGAAATCATGGCGGCTAACGGTTTCATCTTTGACCAGTTCCTGAGCAGTGAGCTGAATACCCGTACCGATGAGTATGGTGGTTCGGTAGAAAATCGTCAGCGCTTCCTGCTGGAGACCATTGATGCCGTTTCCGATGCAATTGGCGGCAACAAAGTCGCAGTACGACTCTCTCCGTTCGGTCGCATCTATGATCTTGCCCCCTATGTCGGGGAAGAAGAAACCTGGTCAGAAATGGCGAAGGCTCTTAGCCAGCGCTCCCTGGCCTACGTGCACCTCTATTTCCAGCCGACCTACGTCACCGCACCGCAAGCCGCTGAGAAATTTAAAGCTGATTTCCGTGAATCATTTGGTGGGACGATCATTGCAGCAGGTGGATTCAGCCGTGATATTGCAGAAGAACGCCTGAATAACAACGAAGTTGACCTGGTTGCGTTTGGTGTGCCATTTATCGCCAACCCGGATCTGGTTGAAAGAATGAAAAATAACTGGCCGCTGGCGGAAAGCGATCGCACGACCTATTACGGTGTAAGCGGCTCTCCGGAAAAGGGCTATACCGATTACCCGGTATACAGCGAAAAATAATTAAGTCGGCCCGGATAATATAAATCCGGGCATTTTACTTTACCTGTCATATATCTTCAGAGTACAAAATGAAATCATTAATGCCCCGAATCTCAGTAGATGTCTGGTCTGATTATGTCTGTCCGTGGTGCTGGATCGCTAAAAAACGATTTGAAAAGGGTCTGGAAGAGTTTGAATATTCTAAACAGGTCGATGTACGTCATCACAGCTATCGTATTGCGAGTGACCACCCCCCTATTCCATTCAGATCGGCTTTGTATCAGAAGTTTGGTGGTGAGCATGGCGCAGAGTTAATGATGAACCAGATTGAAAGCACGGGGAAATCAGAGGGATTGATCTATAACTTTGACACTATGCTTTTTGGCGATACACGTGAAGCGCATACCCTTGCAGTTGCTGCGCGTGAGGCAGGGCTCGGAACACAGATGTCAGAAAAGTTGTTCTCTGCGGCCACAACTGAAGGGCGTTCTATTTTTGACAGGGATGTATTGATTGCTCTGGCAATTGAAGCCGGTATGACACAGTCTCAGGCTGAAAGTGCCCTAGAAAACCCTGTATTCAGGGACTCTGTTGATGACGATGAGGCAAAGGCTCGTGCGATAGGTGCAAGTGGCGTACCTCTATTTGTGATCAATAATAAATATGCAATCAGTGGCGCACAGCCAGCCGCGAATTTTTTGAGCGCCTTGAGACAAGTCTGGGAAGAAACCAAAGATGAGTCCATGTTCATGGAGGGGATGGTCTGCGGAATAGATGGTTGTAAATAATGTCTACAGGCATTCGTGGCTAACCTGGCTTCCGTCAGTAATCTTCAGTCTGAAATTATTCCGGAAGTCAGCTTAAATTCGCCAATTAATTTTTTTCACTTTGCCCCTGTTTCCTGGTTATTTTGCGGGCATCTTCAGGCATTCACGACAATTCGATTTCTGAACATAAATTCAATCTATGCTTCCGTTTTCTATGGTTATTTCTTCCAACTCCCTGAATGGCTGTAATAGTACGGAGGGATCACGTGTCCGCCAGACAACTGCAATTTCCAATTCAGGTATCGGTGCTGCTATTTCAACAAATTCTAACCCTTCTGAAGGAATATCCTCTGTTCTGCCAGAGACGAATACTACGCCAAGACCAGCTCGTGCCAGTCCGACACACGTCTGGTTTTCTCCACATGAACGCAGGCGGGGACGAAATCCTGCCTCCTCACAAAGCCGGATAATTTCATCATAAACGGCAGGGAACTGCTCTTTGCAGGGGATAATAAACTCCTCATTTGCAAAAGCAGCCAACGGAAGCGGTTTATTTTTTCCTGCCAGAGCGGCTTGCGGGTGACGGCTGGATACCGCTAATCTGAGTCGCTCTTTATGCAGCGGAATGACTGTCAGCGCCTCATCTTCAACCGGCGTTAATACGAAGCCTACATCAATTTCGGCTGACAGCAGCGCTTCGACCTGAGCATGGGTGGTCATTTCCCTGACGTCCAACTCAATTTCAGGATACTTCTCGCTGAAAAGTCGCAGTAAATCAGGAGTGACCGTCTGCATAGCCAGAGTAGTATATCCCACCGTGAATTTACCGCTTTGTTCAGCCACAACATGACGAACCGTCTGCTGGACAGACTCAACATGTGCGATAAGAGGCCGAACTTCATTAAGCAGAACAGTTCCTGCGGGTGTCAATGAAACGCGGCGGGTGGTTCTGTCAAAAAGCCTAGTGCCAATCTCATGTTCGAGTTGGGCGATAACACGTGTCACTACGGGCTGTGATATGTTGAGCCGTTCAGAGGCGCGATTAAAACTGAGGGTCTCTGCGACTTGCAAAAAATAACGTAATGCTTTGATATCCATCTAACAACCTCAATAATAACATCAAAAAACACCGCCATAGCAGATAAACCATACCATCAATTAATGCAGAAATAGAATTAATATTGATTCTTTATTGCGAATTAACTCTTCCTATCTGGCAACCTACAATGCAGTCATTCAAGAGCATTGAGAGAGGTATCCTATGTCAGTCAAGAGTGTTAATAAAGAGACGTTTTCACAGGAAGTACTGAACAACAACCTTCCTGTTTTGGTGGATTTCTGGGCGCCATGGTGTCCACCCTGTGTCTCAGTCGCACCAACCATCGAACAACTTTCAGGTGAGCATGAAACCCGGCTGAAAGTTGTGAAGGTCAATATCGATGAAAATGCCGAACTGGCCAGTATCTTTGGTATTCGCTCGATACCCTCCTTCAAAGTATTTAATAAAGGGGAGATCGTTCTGGAATTTGGTGGTGCTTTGCCCAAAAAACAGATAGAAGAAAAATTGAATGATTACTTAACTACTGAAAAATAGTTATCGTTAAAAGCAATGAGGAAGATAAGCAATTGTTTATTTCCATAGACGATAGCGTTATTAAACCATCTCATTAAACTGAAGCACATAAATGAAATTACCATGGGTTATTTTTAACCCGTCACATTTGTATCTTAACTTAGCAAAGTGTTATTAAATAACTGAGGAAATATCATGAAAGCCATTAATAAAGTTTTTATCATCACTGCTCTTTCACTGGTTTCGTTAACAAGCTTTGCACAGTCTGTCACCGCAACAGGCAGTACGCTCGATGAAGCCCATGCAAAGATCGCAGCAAAAGCAAAACAAGCCGGAGCAGAATATTCCATCACTGAAGCATACAGCGGCAACAGAGTGCATATGACTGCAAAATTAACACACTGAACGGGTTTGTGGCAGGCAGTAGGTTTAAGTACTTAATACAAGGCCCTGCAGCGTACAGTTGAATGGCAAAAAGGGAAGTCCTGTTGGTATTTCCTTAAAGGATTTGTTCCTTAACATAGACTGTATCGCTGTTAAAAGCATGCGAAAACAACCCATACATAATGATCAGGGAAGTACGTATTTCTGAGACGAGCCCAACCCGTTCTGAATTCATCATTATAGATGCCGCTGACGGAACGTGCGTCACGTGATCAGGTGGGTAGCGGCGGTGTTTGATGTGCAGGTAATACAAGAAATCGAAACAGAGCATGGAGAGGATATCTCTTCACTACCGTTGGAATAGTACAGGATCTATTTTGTGTCATCACATTCTGTGGTCACGATGATCCGTTTTCTTGGCCAGTCTCAGGACACTGCAACGCATGATCCCTGGAGATAAACAGTCAAAATCATGTTTTTTAATGTTTGACTTAAAACCAATGACTTAGTTGGGATAATATTTCTTATATTAAATCTACTGTTAAAGAATAAAGTATTGCTGTCGAGGGCGATTCACATACTTCCTCTCTAAGCCCATACTTGCCTTTATTTAATGCAATAGAAAAAGGCCATCAATAGATAGCCTTTTGAGTCAATTATTTCAATTTTAATTAGGGAAGGTGCGAATAAGCAGGTCATTTCTTCCCAAGCTGACTCGCTGATTAAAATTTCGCGGATCTGGGCCGATTTTTTTCCCGCAAACACATCGAATCAGCCTATTTAGGCTATTTTTTCCACCATTTCTGGCGTTATTTCCGGTTTTTACTGAGATCTCTCCCACTAACGTATCATTTGGTCCACCCGAAACAGGTTGGCCAGGGTGAATAACATCGCCAGTTGGTTATCGTTTTTCAGCAGCCCCTTGTATCTGGCTTTCACGAAGCCGAACTGCCGCTTGATGATGCGAAACGGGTGCTCCACCCTGGCACGGATGCTGGCTTTCATGTATTCGATGTTGATGGCCGTTTTGTTCTTGCGCGGATGCTGCTTCAAGGTTTTTACCTTGCCGGGACGCTCGGCGATCAGCCAGTCCACATCCACCTCGGCCAGCTCCTCGCGCTGTGGCGCTCCTTGGTAGCCGGCATCGGCTGAGACAAATTGCTCCTCTCCATGAAGCAGATTACCCAGCTGATTGAGGTCATGCTCGTTGGCCGCGGTGGTGACTAGGCTGTGGGTCAGGCCACTCTTGGCATCGACACCAATGTGGGCCTTCATGCCAAAGTGCCACTGATTGCCTTTCTTGGTCTGATGCATCTCCGGATCGCGTTGCTGCTCTTTGTTCTTGGTAGAGCTGGGTGCCTCAATGATGGTGGCATCCACCAAAGTGCCTTGGGTCATCATGACGCCTGCTTCGGCCAGCCAGCGATTGATGGTCTTGAACAATTGACGGGCCAGTTGATGCTGCTCGAGCAGGTGGCGGAAATTCATGATGGTGGTGCGATCCGGCAGGGCGCTATCCAGGGATAATCGGGCAAACAGGCGCATGGAGGCGATTTCGTACAGGGCATCTTCCATGGCACCGTCGCTCAGGTTGTACCAATGCTGCATGCAGTGAATACGCAGCATGGTCTCCAGCGGATAGGGCCGTCGGCCATTGCCCGCCTTGGGATAAAACGGCTCGATGACAGCGGTCATATTCTGCCATGGCAGAATCTGCTCCATGCGGGAGAGGAAAATCTCTTTTCGGGTCTGACGGCGCTTAGTGCTGAATTCACTATCGGCGAAGGTGAGTTGATGGCTCATGATGTCCCTCTGGGATGCGCTCCGGATGAATATGATGATCTCATATCAGGAACTTGTTCGCACCTTCCCTATCAGATCCTGTATCCACATACCTGCCACCCTGACGATATTCAGGCCTGCGAGGATGCTCAACGTGTTTCCCTGTTCTTCAGCGACGTACAGGCTCGCGGTGCTTATCCCGCCTGGACAGAAAGAATGTTTGCTACAAAAGGTGTGGTGTTACAAAAAGAACGCGGCGACGATGAAATATTGCGTCAATACCCTGTCGATTTCGTATCCTTCAGTTATTACATGTCAAGCACCGTGAGTGCTCATCCCGAAAAATTGGAAGGTGTCAAAGGGAATCTGATCACCGGAGGGATTCGCAATCCTTATCTGCCTGAAAGTGATTGGGGATGGCAGATTGACCCGAAAGGTCTGAGACTGGCGCTGAACCAGTTATATGACCGCTATCAGAAGCCCCTTTTTGTAGCAGAAAACGGTCTGGGTGCCGTAGATGTTCCTGGCAGTGATGGTATCATTCAGGATGACTACCGTATCGATTACCTGCGACTGCATATTGAACAAATGCAGGAAGCCATTGCTGACGGTGTCGATCTATTTGGTTATACGTGGTGGGGGCCAATTGATATGGTCAGCGCAAGTACATCACAAATGTCCAAGCGCTATGGTTTTATTCATGTTGATCAGGATGATATGGGCAATGGAACGCTTAAACGTACTCGTAAGAAAAGTTTTAGCTGGTATAAGAAAGTGATCGCCTCGAACGGTAATGATTTGAGTTAAAACTTATTTCAGGGACAGTCATCGACTGTTCCTGAATACACATAGTTCGCATTAAAAGTATTGCTTAAAATATTCGCAGGACCGGAGCATAACGTCCCTTATTGTTATCTACATCAAAGTTTCTTACTAATTAAGTGGTTCAAACGAAGTCACAATGAGGATATACACTGTATCCAGTGCTTTAACGGGTGCCTCCGTACCCGCAAACAGAACGCGCAACTTTGTACATACCAGAATGATAGCCTCAATATCTTCATCCTGATACATTCGCTTCATAACAACATTAAACGTATCACGCGTCTGTGGCCTTATAATACCTCTATTGAGTTCATCTTGGATTTTATTTGCGATACAATCAATCTCATCCACATAGCAATTGAATAGAAAACTCGGATGCAGTTACACATCTGAAATAAAAATTCATTTCGCTCAGAAAATTGAGCGGCAGCACCTTATCATCGAAACAAAAAGCAATCCAATTGATCTTGATAATGAAGAAGATGCTAAAATCACTTCTGGCAATGATTATTTTATTGCTCATCTAAAGACCAGGGAGTTAACCCTACGAAATATACACACCCTGAAAATATAAAAACGTTTTGAACAGCCTTCAAAATGGGGAAAAGACGAAAGATTTCTTCCCATTAAAACCTTTATTTCAAACCTGATAGCCACCAACCGTTTTTACCATACAAAACAATCATCGATAGCGAATCAAGCCCCCTAATAAATAATGCACTAAATAACCCCCATCACCTTACAATCACAAAACAACAATCGATAATGTATTTAGTTTATAAATAGCACTTTTTGCTAAACGCGTGTATTCTTCATCAAAAACATCCAGTTAAATTATTTTTATATTAAGGAAAACGTTTTCTTTTTTTCATTATTAAAAAATAAATTTGATTTGTATTTATTTAATAATATATATTCATTTCACCAAAATAATAAAGGAGAATAAAAAATGAAAAAACAAAATTACCCAACACTGACAAACTATCTTGCCAAAACTAAAAAGAATGCAGATCTCTATAGATTATATAACCCACAATTTTCTGTATTCGGAAAACCAGTAAGTGAGGAGCAGGATTTTTACTTTTGTTACTTCTCCAGACATATGATTACTGAGAGAAATATCTTAACCCTCTTTTCAATTCATACATTTCTCTCTTACAACGTAAGCAAAAAAGAGACAATTAAATCATTTGTACATTTTCTCAAAAAATCAAACCATGACACCTTCAACAATGCATTCCAGTTTCGCGGGTGCAATATCATTTATCAAAATAAGAAGAGGGAATTTATGGAGATCTCATGGTTTTCTTTCTCACGGATCTATGACGATATCGTAAAAATCAAAGAGTATAGTGCTAACAATGAAATTTATAACAAATTCGTAGCTTAAAAAAGGAGAGCGCCATGACCAATCAAATTATAAATATATTAATCCAAAGTGAGACAAGAGAGGAAGTTATGAATTGCATAAATTCAGGAATAAATATTAATGCTTTTGATTATTGTGGTAGAAATGCCCTTTTCTATTGCGACCAATTAGACGCCGCCAAAGCACTGATTGAAGCAGGCATAGAACTAAACCATATAGACAATTATGGCAATAACGCACTGTTTTGTAACACTAACCCAACCGTTCTGGAATTATTAATCCATTCAGGCATTCATATTCAGCACAAGAATAATCAAGGCCAATCTTGCCTCCACCAACAACGCTATAATATAAAATGTGCAGAAATTCTTATTAATGCAGGTGCTGATATCCACAGTATTGATAATGAAGGCCAGACTGTACTCTACAACCTCTATTCCACAGATAGTTTTGACTACTGGATAAAAAAAGGCTGCAATATTAATCATACTGACCATAATGGTAAATCAGTACTCGATTTGTCTATGGACAATGGAAACTGGCATTACCGATCCAACGTCAGTGCTCTTATCCGGCATATAGAAAAAATTGATAGCACACCTGTTTTAATCAGGCATATCAACTATCACTCTTTAGATCTTATTAAATTACTTAAACATAATGGTGTTAATTTCCTGCTTGCAGAGCATTGTACAGTTGAACTATATGTTAAAGACATGAAATCAATCTTTAACAAACTCAAACAACATATCGAAATCAAGCACACTCAGTTTTATAATTGTCGCAATGAGCATATTGGTATCTACACCGGCATAGAGAGAGTGAAATGGTTTATTCGAAATGGTATCAGAATGGACGACGATATACTCAGACAGCGTTCCGACTCCGATAAGATTTTTTCTTATATCGCAGGAAGAGAGAAAAAAGACCTGTTAAAAGAAATGAAGCCAGAACTCCCCCGTGCACCTGTGCGAAAAAGACTCTAAAGCGCTGAAGTAAACAACCCTTTTCTTAGTCTGAAAGGTTTTATTTCATGATCATTAATCTGATATATCCTCTTAGGTATACTATTTGTCAAATGGTATACCTTTTTTAACCCAACCAATTGTATTATTTACCCCGTAACAGCTTGACTTATTCACTGCATCGGTTATCTGTAGTAATAAACATGCAATAAAAGGATAACTATGAACAGTGACATGAGTAATGATGATGATATAACCAGAGTATCAAAACGCGGTAAATTTCATACTGACAAACTTCCTGAGAATGAAATACGACATCACTGCATCAGTGTCAGATTAAATGCAGAAGAGTTAATTATTCTCGACAGTAAAAGAGGTCAGTTTAAAAAAGGAGAATGGCTCAGGATGGCTTCCCTGAATAAACTCCCGCCGGTTCTGCCAGAAATCAATCGTGAAGCATGGATTAAACTTGGCAGCCTTTCACAGGATTTAAACCACCTACTGAGTCATCTCGACAGCAAAAGCCCTGACAGCGAACTGACCCGTACAGAACTCTTTGCCCTACGTAGACAAATCAAAACTCTCAGAGATCACCTTATTCCTACAACCTTTCTGGAGTCAGACCGATGAAAGGCATGCAGAAAATAAAAAGGGGTAAACAATTCACGGGTGTGGTTCTCTATAGCCTGAAGTCAGGGTCTCACCACAAAATCACGCCTTATGTTATCGGTGGCAACATGACGAGCAGCACTGCTACTGAGCTTATAAGTGAATTTGAAGGCACCCAGCTGCTGCGCCCCGATGTCGCCAAACCTGTATGGCATAATTCGCTTCGCCTGCCAAAGGGTGAGAGTCTGTCAACCAGACAGTGGGCGGCATTCGCTGACGATTATATGACCCGTATGGGATTCACTGACACACATCTTCGCTGTTATATCCTTCACGACGATACGGACGGACAACATATCCACATCATTGCCAGTCGTATTAACATAGTCGGTGGAAAACTGTACCTGGGAAAAAATGAAAATCTCATCAGTACCCAGATTATCAGTGAGCTGCAGAGAGTACACGGTCTCACCGAAGCTACGGGTGTAATCGGTAGTCGCCGTCAGGATAAAAGGAAGCCCTCCCGCAACGAACTAATGATGGCTGAACGAACTGCGGCTCAATGCCCTAAGTCACAGTTGCAGGCCCTGATCGACAATGCATTAACCCGCCGCCCCGATTTACTAACATTTATCCGTTTACTTGGACAGGAAGGCGTGAGCTGCAAACCCAATATCGCCACAACGGGTAAAATGAATGGTTTTTCATTTCAGTACCAGGGCATAGCCTTTAAAGCCTCTCAATTGGGTAAAAAATATGGCTGGTCTTCCCTGCAAGCACTGGTTGATTTTACGCCGGAACATCTGACTTTACTGAAAGAAGCACGGCAGCCAAAAAAACCTACAACTGCGTCAGTGCCAGTGCCAGTGCCAGTGCCAGTGCCAGTGCCAGTGCCAGTGCCAGTGCCAGTGCCAGTGCCAGTGCCATCATGCGAGTCTGAAGAACAGGCGGCAAACCGGGAAACGATTCTGGAGAAAATCCTTCAGCTTGAAGAAAAAATGCGTCAGGAAAGACAACAGGAAACAGTGAGTGTCATTAAACTCAGGAGCAAACTGCATAATACAGCTCGTCAGATACCCCGCCAGCGTCGTCTGTATTCGTGGCTTGTATTGCTCGGCCATATTGTGGCGCTTCTCAGGCGCAGGGGCATGTCTCTGTTACATGCCACTGCACATCCTTTCCACCAAATCCTGCACCTCCATCTTCTAACACACTGTCATTCCACAACAACAAATTCCATTAAAGAACAATTAGTTAAAAACAACTACCATCCTGCACCATAAGTTTACTAGTCCATAACAGAGTGATAGTCAACAAAATATTGATCGTTTATATAGATCAATAACCTAGTTATGATAGTTATAACCTATTAACAGAGATCCATCGATCGGTACAAGCAATTTTACTAAAGCGGATCATTCATCGAAAATGTTCAAAAATACATCACCTTAAATCAGGCCACGGAGTCATGATGGATAATAAAACGATTAGCTGTCCCTTCTGCTTTACACAAAGCCCGCACGGCGTGCGGATTTGCAAAGGCTGCCATGCAAAAGTGGCCTATGGTGAAAGTCCACTCAGTGTGGCATTCCTTTTTCAATTCGTGGCATTAGCTCTCGCCTGGTTAGTATTTTCATTGACCGGCAGTACTCCTGTCTCAGTCATTACGTTTTTTGCCAGCGTCATTATTCTTATCTGCATTATTAAAAAGAAATATGCAGACAGAGTTGTTTTTATACGGTGATATTAATTTCACACCATCGCAAACATAAAAAATTAATATGAGAGAACTTATGAGCAGATTCATGATTTCTGTTTTTTTTATTTCTTCTTTACTTATTTCTGGCTGTTCAACATCAGGCAACCAGCATCTAAAAAAAGAAACATCACAAAGTCTGCAGTCGAAAATCATCAAAAATAAAACAACGAAATAAGAAATCATTACCGCATTCGGTCAGCCTGAAACCAAAACTACACTTGATAGTGGCAATGAAGAATGGACTTATTCGATGGACAACAATCAGTTTGATGCCACCACATTCATTCCCGTTGTTGGGCTGCTGACAGGGGGCTCACAGACGCAGGCCAAAACACTGGAAATCGAATTTAAAGGAGAAACGGTCAGCACGTGGTCGTTCTCTGAAAATAAAAGCAGGATGAATACGGGTCTGATTCAATAACTCACCTTACAGTCAGGGATCTATTTATGAAAACTTATGCCGTTATCACACTCATTACCGCAGCATCGTTGCTGAGTGGCTGTAACAGTGAACCCTCCGAACAGGATATTTACACGGCCATGAATAAGGTCGTGGAACAGACGAATGCTTTCGTGAAATCTATAGCGGGCAAGGATGTTCCAAAAGACGCACTACGCGAATTAAAATCAGTCAAAAAGCATGACTGCGTAGAAGTATCTGATAAAAGCTATAAATGCAATGTGACGGCTATTGTCGATAACGAAAAGCGTACTGCTGCTATAACCCTTGTCAAAACGGAAGATGGCTGGCAGGTCGTTGATAAGTAAAGCCACTATAAAGCCATCGCGACAGGTGGGCCACCCATTCGGTGTCCCTCCTTTTCTATTGCATCTGGTGTCCTGCCGGATACGCCTGATCCATTTATCTCCAGTATCCCATGTCGTATCCACGCCGCTGTCGCTGTCACAGTCTTTTCCTGACCACTGAGCCTGGTGGAGTATAAGCCAGAGAGCCTGTAATGCGTTTCTTTTCATACTGGGCCAGTAAATCAGCATAAATATGCTCTGCTTCGTCCAGATTTCCTGAAATATAATTCACAAGTGAATTCAGGCAATGCAGCAACGTGTCGCTATTTGCAAGCTTTCTGAGCAGCGTTGTGTTCAGGGTCGAAACGACTCCTGTAAACATCTGCATAATATTATCAACGTGATAACATGAATTGCGGTACTGCGCCCGTGAATAAAAATACTTCAGATGATACCCTGCAAAGAGAACATAAAGTTTTTTATAAAAGGCATTGTTATTTATGCTGCTGTGATTATGGGTTATAAATTTATCAATAACATGTATAAATTTTTCCTCCTGAGATAATACATTAATAGCACTCATAATTCCCTCCATTTTTTGTTTTTATAATTAAGTACTATCATCTTAAAAATTAAAATCAATAGTAAAATAAAAATATTTCATTATTGATATATTTTTTCTTCTTCCATAAATAACAATAGCTTTTACTATGATAATTTTGTGTCTTCCTGATTGTATTGCTATTTCATATTTCAACTATCTGAGTTATTTCCCTATTGCAGTTAAGAAACCCACAGGAATATTTTTTGAGAGCGTGCTACGCACTGGCTTACGCCCTACTACCGATAAATGTCAGTTATTTTTACCGAACAATTGAAAAACCGTAATTTTGTTTCCTTGGCAGCGCCGTTGAGTGCCCGCAGCACTCATTCGC
This sequence comes from Citrobacter sp. Cu233, assembly GCF_030332225.1. Lineage (GTDB taxonomy): Bacteria > Pseudomonadota > Gammaproteobacteria > Enterobacterales > Enterobacteriaceae > Citrobacter. The sequence continues at coordinate 547,131 of NZ_JAOWIF010000033.1, read as the reverse complement.
TGAAGTAGAAAGGATTTTTCCGAAGGGTCCCGGCGTGAGCCGTAGTCAGCAAACGGGTAAATCATGTATTTGTGTTCGCTTTCCCGATCAACTCAGCCTCCTGTTTTTTTGCGCGAAGCGTATTTGTGCTGACAGCTAAGCCCATTTGTATGAACTTCTGCGCGAAGCGTATTTGTAATGACAGTTAACCTCAGCTCTATGAACTCGTGCGCGAAGCGTATTTATACTTACAGAAAACACTTTAGTAATGTTCTGAAGCCCAATGGCGCAACAAACTGTTGCGCTGGCTTCACTTAAGAAATGATATTATGTAAGAAAGGCAAAAATAAAAGTTTAATTATCAGGCACACCAAAGCCTTGAGTATCGTTCTAATGCAAAACTGTGGTTTCTTATTTCTTTATCATTCTTTTATCTTGCAGTTTAGAATCGAAAATTAATCAATAAAATCATATAATTACACAGCCACTACTGTTATTAATATCAGCACTAAAAATTATCAATCACATAACTGGTGATGGTGAAATTTAGCACCCCTTGTTTTAAATTTTACAACCTATTATCACCACCAAATAACACACGCAAAATTTCAAAGTAAATATAATTGAAATAATATAACCAACCCCGTTGACAAATAAATTAAATATGCCATATCTGTATTCACAATAATAAAAAAGGAGCCATCATGTCAATTACAAGCGTTGTATTAACAAAAGAACAAAAATCTATTATTGCAGAAGCATTAGAGGTTATGCCCGAAGATCTGGAAGAAATAAAGATTAAAGCAACCAGCTATAAAAAGACGTCCTTCAGGGACGATTTCTCAATGATCTTTAAAGGTAATATGGCGACACTCGCCAGAATGGATTTGACGCCCACAGCATTCAGGATTGTGCTTTATCTTTTCTCAGCCGTTGATTATGGAAATATTATTCCTGATTTTTCACAGTCTCGTACTGCCAGAGAACTTGGACTGAATAAATCTAATGTTTCACGCGCATTCAAAGAATTATTTGAGAGAAAAATACTTATTCGTGACACCATAGATAATCAGGTATACCTGAATTCAAATTTGTGCGTTAAGGGAATTCCTCGTCGTTTCAATGAAGATGTGATGGATAAATTCAGGAAGTCCAGAGTGGAGACAGAAGATTTTGCCAATTCGTTTAATTTTTATCGTGCCGGGAGTACAGCAAAGCCGGTTAAAAACTCCAGAAGAAGATATCCTGCAGACGGAATTCCATTTGATTGAAATAATAAACAATGCTATTAAAATTTATACTTCCGCAGATAATGACTTCCCAATACAAATTCAATTTTATATTGGGAATAAAACTAATCATAAGATATCATTAAGTATATGATGTTCTTGTTCAACTTCACATGATTTAATCATCCCACTTAGCACTCTAACAAAAACGTCATTCCATTTCTGACGCTCTCTCGAAGTATGCCAATTCTCAAACAACACTTTTTCAAGAGAGATCCAAATAACTTCTGCGCGAGAGGTATTTAATAGCTCCTTGAATACTTCGTCAGATACAGTAAGAGCATGAGAATAGATTTTATTATCAATAGTCCAGAAAGGCTCTGGCTTGGTAAAATCAGTCAAAGAAGCAAAAGCCAACCCACGGCTCTGTGCTGCTTCCATTGTGCTGTTCACTTTATGATGATCCCGCCATGTTCTTAAATCACCTAAAAGATAATTTACTCGTTGATTCCTTGCCTTGCTGTCTTCTGCCTGGTATTGAATATAAGTAGGGCCATTACCAGTCTGGCGATAACGAGCCAATGTTTTGACACTTACACCAAGATAAAGGGCCGAAACTTCAGCACTCAGGGTTGCATCATCTGGCATACTACCAAATAGCCGCCATACTTCGGCGTATTCCCTTAAAGTATCAATAGTACTCATTCCTTGTTCTCCTGATTTTCTGGCAATGGTGGGTACTTCGCCGAAGCCAAAAGTGTATTATACAATTCTGGTGACGTCATCAGCATATGAAGCTCAATCAGTTGAAGAGCCTCAAATACCCGCTCTTTATCAGGCTCAGCATATCTTTCAGTAGGGTCTGTGGTATTACGGTGGTTAAGCAATCTTTTCACCACTGCATACGAAGTAAGCCCTTCTGCAACTCGACCAAAGGTTCTTCGTAGATCGTGCATTCCCAGCTTCATTATTCCAGCATCCTGACAGATATACTCTCGTAAGCTTTTACTATCAGAATAGTGCCCAACCTTGCTTCGTGACGAACGAGCCGGAAAAACCCATTTGCGTTTATCTGTCCGTATTTCGGTGTCGTTGACGATATCTCGCCGGTCTTCCAGAATTCGCTTTGTCGCATCGCAGATTGGAAGCTCATGATCATTACGATTCTTCGTGTCGTAAAAGCGAATCACTCGATATTCGAGATCGACATAGCTGGTCGTTCTAGCCTCTTCTTGAGTCAGAGCCTCTCGCCAGCACAGTGCTGCTGTTTCTTCCTTCCTGGCTCCAGTCAGAATGGTCAGCAACAGATAATCACAACCCAAGCGATTAGAACTTCGCTTATTGTGTAATGCAGTTAAGAACCGTCCCAAAGTATCTTTTGGGGACAATGGATTTCGAACGCCCTTGGCACGATAGCTATCTTCCAGCTCAGATCGTGTTCTGAACTTCTTCTGTACCTTTAAAATTGAAAAAGGATTATAGGACAACGAAGGTTGTCGTTGCTGTGTCTGAGCATTACCAGCCTCAATTTCAATTGCATGTTTAACCGCAACATTAGCCCAACGAAATGTTTGCTCCGCTGCTGTTCTCGCTCTTGAAGCAATTTCGTCAAACTTCCGAAGGATTTCATTACCAGTGAGATCCTTGATTCGAAGGTTTTGCCACTCTTTCAACCGATTCTCAGCTTTGTCTAACACATTGAGAGTGTTTGGTTTAGCAGGTTTGGTTCTGCCAAGTAAGTGACTCCTGTATTGGGCAAAAGCTTCACTCACGGTCAATTCAGCCAGATCGAGTTCCCTTTTAATCTTGTTGGGATTTCTCTTTGTTGCAATCATTGTCTGAACCAACTGCCGAGCTGCCTCACGGGCCTGATCAATACTTGGAAAATCAGACACATTTCCAACCTTTACTTTCAAGACAGAGCTTGGCTTCTTACCCTCACTGACATTACGATCTGACGAAGCTACTCTTCGCTGGATTACATAGGTTTTTTTCGTCAAACTGACCTTCACACCGAAGCCAACAGGCGAATCTCGATGATCGTCAAAAACTATGTAAGGTTTTTGGTCAGGGTTAGCATCGAAAACGACTTTTCCAGAGCTACTGAGCTCAGGCTTAACATTGATACTTAACTTGTTGATAATAAAAGCCTGATTGAGAGTTGTTTTCAAAGTATCACCACCATTTGTAGCCCAGAGAAGGAGTAAAACCAATCTATCACGTCTTGGGCTACAAGTGAGCTACAAATTTATGGGTTTATGTGGGTTTGAAAGGGTTTTACTTGGGGCCACATGAGCACTTGAAAGAATTAAAAAACGAGTAAAATCAATATGAATGAGTCTATTGACAAGGATCTATCAGACCACACGCCGATGATGCAGCAGTATCTCAAGCTGAAAGCTCAGCACCCGGAAATACTGCTGTTTTACCGCATGGGCGACTTTTACGAACTGTTTTATGACGACGCGAAACGTGCGTCGCAGCTGCTCGATATCTCGCTGACCAAACGTGGCGCATCGGCAGGCGAACCCATCCCGATGGCGGGCATTCCCCACCATGCGGTGGAAAACTACCTCGCTAAGCTGGTCAATCAGGGGGAATCTGTCGCGATTTGTGAGCAGATTGGCGATCCGGCAACCAGCAAAGGTCCGGTTGAACGCAAAGTGGTACGCATCGTCACGCCGGGCACCATCAGCGATGAAGCACTTTTACAGGAACGTCAGGACAACCTGCTGGCCGCCGTCTGGCAGGACAGTAAAGGCTTTGGCTACGCCACACTGGATATCAGCTCCGGGCGTTTTCGCGTCAGTGAACCCGCAGACCGTGAGACGATGGCTGCAGAATTGCAGCGCACCAACCCTGCCGAATTGCTGTATGCCGAGGATTTCGCAGAAACGTCGCTGATCGAGGGCCGTCGTGGCCTGCGTCGTCGTCCGCTGTGGGAGTTTGAAATTGATACCGCCCGCCAGCAGTTAAACCTGCAGTTTGGCACACGGGATCTGATAGGCTTTGGTGTAGAAAACGCGCCACGTGGATTATGCGCTGCCGGCTGCCTGCTGCAATATGTAAAAGATACCCAGCGCACCTCACTGCCACATATTCGCTCCATCACCATGGAACGCCAGCAGGACAGCATCATTATGGATGCCGCCACGCGTCGCAATCTGGAAATTACCCAGAACCTGGCCGGTGGCGTAGAAAACACGCTGGCATCGGTGCTCGATTGCACCGTGACGCCAATGGGTAGCCGTATGCTCAAACGCTGGCTTCATATGCCAGTCCGCGATACGCAGATACTGATCGAGCGCCAGCAGACGATCGGTGCACTGCAGGATGCGACCGGAGAGTTACAGCCGGTGTTACGTCAGGTGGGCGATCTGGAACGTATTCTGGCGCGCCTGGCACTGCGTACCGCGCGTCCACGCGATCTGGCGCGTATGCGTCACGCCTTCCAGCAATTACCGGAACTGCGCGCTCAACTGGAAAACGTCAACAGCGCTCCCGTACAAATACTGCGCGAGAAAATGGGCGAGTTCACGGAATTGCGCGAACTGCTGGAGCGTGCCGTGGTTGATGCTCCGCCAGTGCTGGTACGCGATGGTGGCGTTATCGCACCGGGCTATAACGAAGAGCTGGACGAATGGCGAGCGCTGGCTGATGGCGCAACTGATTATCTGGACAGACTGGAGATCCGCGAGCGTGAGCGCACCGGCCTGGACACATTGAAAGTTGGATTTAACGCCGTCCACGGTTACTACATTCAGATCAGCCGTGGGCAGAGCCATCTGGCGCCGATTAACTATGTGCGCCGTCAGACGCTAAAAAATGCCGAGCGCTACATTATCCCTGAGCTGAAAGAGTACGAAGACAAAGTTCTGACCTCAAAAGGTAAAGCGCTGGCACTGGAAAAACAGCTGTATGACGAGCTGTTCGACATGCTGTTGCCGCATCTGGCAGATTTACAGCAGAGCGCCAGCGCACTGGCAGAGCTGGACGTGCTGGTCAACCTGGCCGAACGCGCTTATACCCTGAACTATACCTGCCCGACATTCAGCGACAAGCCCGGTATCCGTATTGCAGAGGGTCGCCATCCGGTGGTGGAACAGGTGCTGAGTGAGCCGTTTATCGCCAACCCACTGAGCCTTTCCCCGCAGCGGCGGATGCTGATTATCACCGGGCCAAATATGGGCGGTAAAAGCACCTATATGCGCCAGACTGCGCTGATTGCGTTGCTGGCCTACATCGGCAGCTATGTTCCAGCACAGAAGGTAGAGATAGGTCCAATCGACCGTATCTTTACCCGTGTAGGTGCGGCGGATGACCTCGCATCCGGTCGTTCAACCTTCATGGTAGAAATGACCGAGACTGCCAATATTCTGCATAACGCCACTGAGAACAGCCTGGTGCTAATGGATGAGATTGGACGCGGAACCTCTACCTATGACGGTTTATCTCTGGCCTGGGCTTGCGCTGAAAATCTGGCGAATAAAATCAAAGCACTCACGCTGTTTGCTACCCACTACTTCGAACTGACTCAGTTACCGGAAAAAATGGAAGGCGTAGCGAACGTACATCTGGATGCGTTAGAGCATGGCGATACCATCGCCTTTATGCACAGCGTACAGGATGGCGCGGCGAGTAAGAGCTATGGTCTGGCGGTCGCGGCACTGGCTGGCGTGCCGAAAGAGGTTATCAAACGCGCACGGCAAAAACTGCGCGAGCTGGAAAGCATTACGCCAAACGCAGCGGCAACTCAGGTTGATGGTACGCAGATGTCGTTACTTTCTGCGCCGGAGGAAACCTCTCCCGCCGTTGAAGCGTTGGAAAACCTCGACCCGGATTCACTAACGCCGCGTCAGGCGCTGGAGTGGATTTATCGGTTGAAGAGTCTGGTGTAATGCTCGTTGTGCCGGATGGCAGCTACGCCTTACCCGACCTGCATATCCGCTAAAGAAAAAGGCCAGTCCCAATAAGACTGGCCTTTCTTGATAGAACTTGTGCTTACTCGCGGAACAGCGCTTCGATATTCAGCCCCTGCGTCTGCAGGATTTCACGCAGACGACGCAGGCCTTCAACCTGAATCTGGCGAACACGTTCACGGGTCAGGCCAATTTCACGGCCCACATCTTCCAGTGTCGCAGCTTCGTATCCCAGCAGACCAAAACGACGTGCCAGCACCTCACGCTGTTTGGCGTTCAGTTCGAACAGCCATTTGACGATGCTCTGTTTCATATCATCGTCTTGCGTGGTGTCTTCCGGACCGTTTTCCTTTTCATCGGCCAGAATATCCAGCAACGCTTTTTCGGAATCGCCACCCAGCGGGGTGTCTACCGAGGTAATGCGCTCGTTGAGTCGGAGCATACGACTGACGTCATCAACCGGTTTATCCAGTTGTTCCGCAATCTCTTCTGCGCTCGGTTCGTGGTCCAGTTTATGCGACAACTCACGCGCGGTACGCAGATAGACGTTCAGCTCTTTTACAATGTGGATCGGCAGTCGGATCGTACGGGTTTGGTTCATAATCGCCCGTTCGATCGTCTGGCGGATCCACCAGGTTGCGTATGTTGAGAAGCGGAACCCGCGTTCCGGGTCAAACTTCTCGACGGCACGGATAAGCCCCAGATTGCCCTCTTCAATCAGATCCAGCAACGCCAGACCACGATTGCCATAACGACGGGCAATTTTCACCACCAGACGCAGGTTACTTTCAATCATGCGGCGGCGAGAAGCGACATCTCCACGCAGTGCACGACGCGCAAAATAAACCTCTTCTTCGGCTGTTAACAGTGGCGAATAACCAATCTCACCAAGGTAAAGCTGAGTCGCGTCCAACACACGCTGTGTGGCCCCCTGCGATAACAGCTCTTCTTCAGCCAGGTCGTTATCACTGGGTTCCTCTTCACTCAAGGCTTTCTCATCAAAAGCCTCTACTCCGTTCTCATCAAATTCCGCATCTTCATTTAAATCATGAACTTTCAGCGTATTCTGACTCATAAGGTGGCTCCTACCCGTGATCCCTAAACGGAACTAGCACGTGAAAGCCTGGTTCCGCCGAATTATCGCTGCGGTAAATAGCGCAGCGGGTTTACGGATTTCCCCTTGTAACGAATTTCAAAATGCAAGCGTGTAGAACTGGTTCCGGTGCTACCCATGGTAGCTATCTTCTGCCCCGCCTTGATTTCTTGTTGTTCCCGGACCAGCATTGTATCGTTATGGGCGTAGGCACTCAGGTAATCATCGTTGTGTTTGATGATAATAAGATTACCGTAACCACGCAGCGCGTTACCGGCATACACGACGCGTCCATCTGCGGTCGCGACAATAGCCTGTCCTTTGCTGCCTGCAATGTCGATCCCTTTATTGCCACCTTCGGTAGCTGCGAAGTTTTCGATCACTTTGCCGTCAGTCGGCCAGCGCCAGGTAGAGATCGGCGAACTGGTAGACGTTGAGCTTGCAGTCGATTCGGTTGCACTAACTGCCGGAGCCGTTACAGGCGCTGTGACGACGGTCCCAGCAGGCTTGTTGTTCGGCAACATTTTGTTAGCACTTTGTTCACCTGAATCTTCAGAATACGTAATTGTTGGTTTCGAAGCAACAGCAACGGTGGAATTTTGTGCAGGGTTGGTCACAACTCCTTGCTGTGCTGCATCCGCCTGGGTGATGGCATTACCACCGGTAATCGGTGCACCCGACGCGTTGCCCACTTGCAGAGTTTGTCCGACATTCAGGCCATACGGGGCCGGAACGTTATTGCGTTGTGCGAGGTCACGGAAATCGTTCCCGGTAATCCAGGCAATATAGAAAAGCGTGTCGCCTTTCTTAACAGTATAGGTACTGCCACCCGTATAGCTACCTTTCGGAATATTCCCATACTGACGATTGTACACAATCCGCCCGTTTTCCATCTGGACAGGCTGTTCTGCAACCGGTTGAACCTGTGTTGGCTGAGTCGCCGGGCGTTGCACCGGTTGGATCTGTGGCGTTTGTTGTACTGTCGCCGTTGATCCCATTTTTGGTGGAGGCGTGATCAGCATGCCGGAGCTGGTGTTCGATGATGCATTGCCGCCAACAGAGCTGACCGGCGCTGGTGGATTCGAGGTGTTTGAACAACCTGCCAGCCATAACGAAACCAGTGACAATGCCGCAATACGGCGAACGGTAAATTTGTGGCTTCCCGCGCTCATTTATCCCCCAGGAAAATTTGGTTAATACCCAGTGACGTAATCACCGTGCAAGGCATCGGACTGGACACTGGAAAACGTGACCACGATACGCTTACTACTTCAAGAATATCCAGGAAAACTCCAGGTATTCAGCAGCGTTAGCTACGCTAACTCCCCTTTGACTAAGGGAACAAAGCGTACGGCCTCCACGGTGTCGATAATAAATTCGCCTCCCCGACGACGAACCCGTTTCAAAAACTGGTGCTCATCGCCCACGGGCAAGACGAGAATGCCGCCTTCATCCAACTGCATCATCAATGCCGTTGGGATCTCAGGCGGTGCTGCCGTCACAATGATAGCGTCAAACGGCGCTCGCGCCTGCCAGCCTTGCCATCCATCACCATGACGGGTCGAAACATTATGTAAATCAAGCTGTTTCAGGCGACGACGCGCCTGCCATTGCAAACCTTTAATGCGCTCAACAGAGCACACGTGATGCACCAGATGTGCCAGGATCGCCGTCTGGTAGCCAGAGCCGGTACCAATTTCCAGTACCCGCGATTGCGGCGTGAGCTCCAGCAGCTCGGTCATGCGAGCTACCATATAGGGCTGTGAGATGGTCTGCCCCTGGCCAATCGGCAGGGCGATATTATCCCAGGCCTTATGTTCAAACGCCTCATCAACGAACTTTTCACGCGGCACGGCGGCGAGCGCATCGAGGACATGCTCATCTCTGATGCCCTGCGCACGTAATTGTTCAAGGAGAGTGTGTACGCGTCTGCTTACCATTGCGTGTCGACTCCCACGCTGTCTAACCAGTCAGAAACAACCTCATGCGCACCGTATGCAGTTAAATCAACATGCAGCGGCGTGACAGAAACATAACCTTCATCAACGGCAGCAAAATCCGTATCCGGACCGGCATCGCACTTTTCGCCCGGTGGCCCGATCCAGTACAGCGTATTACCACGCGGGTCCTGCTGCGGGATCACCTGATCCGCCGGATGACGGCTGCCGCAGCGGGTGACCCGAATACCTTTAATCTGATCCAGGGACAAGTCCGGTACGTTGATATTCAGAATGCGTCCGGTGCGCAGCGGTTCGCGGCTTAACGCGCGTAAAATCCGGCAGGTTATCGCCGCAGCGGTATCGTAGTGTTTATGACCATCAAGTGAGACCGCCAGCGCAGGGAATCCGAGATGACGACCTTCCATTGCTGCCGCCACGGTACCGGAGTAAATGACATCATCCCCCAGGTTCGGACCCGCATTAATCCCGGAGACGACAATGTCCGGGCGCGGACGCATTAATGCGTTCACACCAAGGTAGACGCAATCGGTGGGCGTCCCCATTTGCACGGCGATATCGCCATTATCAAAGGTGAAAGTGCGAAGCGAGGATTCCAGCGTCAGCGAGTTAGACGCGCCACTGCGGTTACGATCCGGGGCAACCACCTGTACGTCAGCAAACTCACGCAGCGCTTTCGCCAGCGTTTGTATACCGGGTGCGTGGACCCCATCATCGTTACTCAGCAATATACGCATAATCACCCATTGTGTTAATAAGTTCCCTTACAACACTGGTGGCGAAGCTACCTGCCGGTAGCCAGAAGCGCAACTCAACGGTTACGTCATCCCACCAGTTCCAGCTTAATTGTTGTGGATACAGCAACATAGCGCGACGCGATGCCTCAACTCTCTCACGCATTAACAGAGACTGTAGTGCGGTTTCGTCAGCAATAGCAGCCTCTTCAAACGCCAGAGCATCGCGTTGAGTTCCCCACTCACCGCAGCCCGGTAGTGCCGCTGTGATCATCAATTCTTTTTCATCAACACGACGCTGTAATTCGGTCTGTTCGTCCTGTGTGGCGACAAACCAGCTTCCGCGTCCCGACAATTGTAGCGCATCGCCGTCAACAACTTGATTAAAGTCTGTTTTTTTCAAGCGTTCATTGACTATCTGATTAAACAACGCGCTACGGGCTGCCGACAACCAAAAACTGCGTTTATTGCGATCGCGCACCGGCGCATCGCTTTGTGCCCAGCGCAGCGCACCTTGCAGGTTGCTGCCGCCGATACCAAAACGTTGGGCACCGAAATAGTTCGGGACGCCGCGCTCGCTAATCGCCTGTAAACGCGCTTCAACATCATCACGCTCGCTCACTTCACGCAACACCAGCGTAAAAGCGTTGCCTTTCAGGGCGCCTAAACGCAGCTTACGCTTGTGGCGGGCGTACTCCAGCACTTTACAACCTTCAAGCTCAAATTTGCTTAAATCGGGCATTGCATTGCCCGGCACGCGCGCGCACAGCCACTGCTCGGTGACAGCATGCTTATCTTTCTGTCCGGCAAAGCTGACTTCGCGGGCATGGATTTTAAGGAATTTGGCCAGCGCGTCAGCCACAAAACGGGTGTTACAACCATTCTTCAGAATACGCACCAGAACGTGCTCGCCTTCGCCATCCGGTTCGAAGCCTAAATCTTCGACGACGACAAAGTCTTCCGGATTTGCTTTCAGAACTCCGTGGCCGAGTGGTTTACCATGGAGATAGGTCAGATTTTCAAACGCTGTCATTTCGTTGCCTTAATGAGTAACGCCACCGCTTCACAGGCAATCCCTTCCCCACGCCCGGTAAAACCGAGTTTTTCCGTGGTGGTCGCTTTAACGTTAACATCATCCATATGGCAGCCGAGATCCTCGGCAATAAACACCCGCATTTGCGGAATGTGCGGCAGCATCTTCGGTGCCTGAGCAATAATAGTGACATCCACATTACCAAGCGTATAACCTTTAGCCTGAATACGCCGCCAGGCCTCACGCAATAACTCGCGGCTATCGGCACCTTTGAACGCGGCATCGGTATCCGGGAAAAGTTTTCCAATATCACCCAACGCCGCAGCACCCAGCAGGGCATCGGTTAGCGCATGTAACGCCACATCGCCATCAGAATGCGCCAGCAGTCCTTTTTCATACGGGATGCGCACACCACCAATGATAATTGGGCCAACGCCTCCAAAGGCATGTACGTCAAAACCGTGTCCAATTCGCATTATGCATTCTCCTGATAGACACATCATTCTTCAAGCCGCCTGTATGTTGGCCGCCTCGGTACATCATGAATGATGCTGTGTAGGGGTTGTTCGGGTCAGATAAAATTCCGCCAGCGCCAGATCTTCCGGACGGGTGACTTTAATGTTGTCAGCGCGTCCTTCAACCAGCAGCGGATGAAAACCGCAATATTCCAGTGCCGAAGCCTCATCCGTAATGGTTGCGCCTTCGTTTAACGCTCGAGTCAGGCAATCGTGTAACAGCTCGCGTGGGAAATACTGCGGTGTCAACGCATGCCATAAATCGGTGCGTTCGACCGTATGAGCAATCTCGGTCTTACCAGGCTCCGCACGTTTCATGGTGTCGCGCACGGGAGCCGCCAGGATACCGCCGATACGGCTGGTTTCACTTATTGCCAGTAAGCGGGCTAAATCATCCTGATGCAGACATGGCCGCGCGGCATCATGCACCAGTACCCACTGAGCGTCCCCAGCGGCTTGCAAACCGGCAAGGACAGAATCGGCACGCTCATCGCCGCCATCCACCACGGTAATTTGCGGATGCGCTGCAAGTGGAAGTTGGGCAAAGCGGCTGTCGCCGGGACTGATAGCGATGACGACACGCGTCACCCGGGGATGCGCCAGTAGCGCATCAACCGAGTGTTCAAGGATGGTTTTATTGCCAATTGAGAGGTACTGCTTAGGACACTCCGTCTGCATTCGGCGGCCAAATCCGGCAGCCGGCACCACGGCGCAAACGTCCAATAAAGTGGCTGCCATGTTAAATCCCTGGATGGTTTATCGATTGTTTTGCCCTGCGGTCTGTGCGCGTTTAGACGCGTCAGGGACCAGGCGATAAAACGTTTCGCCCGGCTTAGTCATGCTGAGTTCGTTGCGTGCGCGTTCCTCAATAGCTTCCTGACCGCCATTGAGATCGTCAATTTCAGCAAAGAGCTGATCGTTACGCGCTTTAAGTTTCGCGTTTGTAGCTTGCTGCGCAGCAACATCATCGTTGACGCGACTATAGTCATGTATGCCGTTCTTACCGAACCACAGCGAATACTGTAGCCAGACCAATAAAGCCAGCAACAGCAGCGTTAGTTTACCCATCCTGCCCCCTGAAAAACGGCATTAACATCCCATAACTTCCGTCGACGATTTTACGTCTGCGGGCGGGAATGCCGCGACAACGCGGGCAAATGTACCACATTTGCCCGTTGTTACGTATACCCCGTGTAAGGAGAACATAATCTCATTGTTGGTTACGGTTTGAATTAGAGCTGCCGGTATGCAGCCCCCCTCGCCATGAAAAAAGGGAAGTGAACCTAGCCCAGCAGCCACAGGAACAATGCGCCAAACATCGTTCCAACCACCAGCAGGGTAAACGTAACGCTTAGCAGCAGCCGTCCCTTCATAAGCGAATGCAGGGCAATACCCGCCACAATGGCAACAGGCAGCAACGCGAGGAAAAAAGGCCAGGTATAAAGGAAGAAAAACAGCGTATTAGGACCATACATCAGGCACGGGAACCCCAGCGCCAGCAACCACGCAGCAAAACCGACAACGGCACCCGGTAGTGACCAGGTGGTTTCGTCGTCGGCGGCGAAAGTCTCTGACTCTGTGATAGTAATGTTATGGCTGTTGCGCATATCTAATCCTGTGACCATGACTGACCGGGCATACCTGTTTTAAAACCGCGAGGAGTCCGGTGGTGTCTCAGGATCTGATAATATCTTCCTGCCTCAGCAGGTCTAATAATTGAGAGACCAAATTTGTTACTAATTGTTCACCATTCAGATGAATCTCTGGCGATTCAGGCGCTTCGTATACCGAGTCAATTCCAGTGAAATTACGCAACTCACCCGCCCGCGCTTTTTTATACAGCCCTTTTGGATCACGTGATTCACAGATTGCCAGCGGCGTATCAACAAACACCTCTATAAAACGCCCATGACCCACACGTTCGCGAACCATCTGTCGTTCAGCACGATGAGGGGAAATAAAGGCAGTCAGTACCACCAGCCCCGCATCCACCATCAAGTTAGCCACTTCCCCAACCCGGCGAATATTCTCCTTACGATCGGCATCGCTAAATCCGAGATCGCTGCACAGACCGTGGCGCACGTTATCACCATCCAGCAGATAAGTGCTAACCCCCTGCTTGTGCAGCGCTTCTTCCAGCGCTCCCGCTACCGTGGATTTACCCGAACCAGAGAGTCCGGTAAACCACAGCACAACACCACGATGGCCGTGGTGTTGCTCCCGCTGTTGCGGCGTAACAGGATGGGCATGCCAGACGACGTTTTCGTCATGCAGCGCCATTATTTTCCTCCCAGCAGATCGCGTGCACCCCAGTGTGGGAAGTGACGACGTACCAGCGCATTGAGCTCCAGTTCAAACGCGCTGAACTGGGATACCGTGGCCTGCTCCTGGACGATCGGCTCGCGTACCAGTCCAGCCCCGACGGTGACATTCGTCAGACGGTCAATGATAATCAGGCCGCCCGTGACCGGATTATGCTGATAGGTATCCAGCACCAGCGGTTCATCAAACGTCAAATTAACCAGGCCAATACCGTTCAGCGGTAAGGCTTCGACTTTACGCTGGGTCAGGTTATTGATATCAACCTGATACGCTACGCTATCAACACGCGCACGCGTCTTCTTGCCCGCGACTTTGATGTCATAGCTCTGCCCTGGCGACAGTGCCTGCTCCGCCATCCACACCACATCAACGGCAGCGCTTTGCACCGCCGGCAGCGTTTCCTGGGCATCAAGCAGCAGGTCACCACGGCTGATATCGATCTCATCTTTTAGCACAAGGGTAATGGCTTCACCGGCATGCGCTTCCTGCAAGTCGCCATCAAACGTGACAATCCGGGCAACGGTCGACTCAACGCCAGACGGCAACACTTTGACGCGTTGTCCCACCTTCACGCTACCGGAGGCCAGTGTTCCGGCATAACCACGAAAATCAAGGTTTGGGCGGTTCACATACTGCACCGGGAATCGCATCGGCTGAGTATCGACAACACGCTGGATTTCAACGGTTTCAAGCACTTCCAGCAGCGTCGGACCGCTGTACCACGGCATGCTGAAACTTTGCGACGCCACGTTGTCACCTTCCAGTGCTGAAAGCGGTACAAAACGGATATCCAGGTTGCCCGGCAACTGCTCTGCAAAGGTCAGATAATCTTCACGAATCCGGTTAAATGTCTCTTCGCTAAAATCCACCAGATCCATTTTGTTGATCGCAACGATCAGATGTTTTATTCCCAACAGCGTAGAAATAAAGCTGTGGCGGCGGGTCTGATCCAACACGCCTTTACGTGCATCGATAAGCAGGATCGCCAGATCGCAGGTCGACGCACCGGTTGCCATATTGCGGGTGTACTGCTCATGACCGGGAGTATCCGCAATGATAAATTTGCGTTTTTCGGTGGAGAAATAACGGTAGGCCACGTCGATAGTGATGCCCTGTTCGCGCTCTGCCTGCAAGCCATCAACCAACAGCGCCAGATCGAGCTTCTCACCCTGCGTGCCATGACGTTTACTATCGTTGTGCAGCGATGAGAGCTGATCTTCGTAGATCTGTCGGGTATCATGCAACAGACGTCCAATCAGGGTGCTTTTCCCGTCATCCACGCTACCGCAGGTTAAAAAACGCAGCAGGCTTTTGTGTTGTTGGGCGATCATCCAGGCTTCAACGCCGCCTTCATTAGCAATTTGTTGTGCAAGTGTCGTGTTCATGGCGGCTCCTTAGAAATACCCCTGACGTTTCTTCAGCTCCATGGAGCCCGCCTGGTCGCGGTCAATCACGCGCCCCTGACGTTCACTGGTGGTTGAGACCAGCATCTCTTCGATGATTTCCGGTAGCGTCTGCGCGTCCGACTCCACCGCGCCAGTGAGTGGCCAGCAGCCGAGAGTACGGAAACGCACCATACGTTTTTTGATCACTTCACCAGGCTGCAGATCGATCCTGTCGTCATCAATCATCATCAACATGCCGTCGCGCTCAAGCACCGGACGCTCTGCGGCAAGGTACAGCGGAACAATGTCGATATTCTCCAGCCAGATGTACTGCCAGATATCCTGTTCCGTCCAGTTAGAGAGCGGAAATACGCGAATGCTTTCGCCTTTATTAATCTGGCCGTTATAGTTGTGCCACAGCTCCGGACGCTGGTTTTTAGGATCCCAGCGATGAAAACGATCGCGGAAGGAATAGATACGCTCTTTCGCGCGCGATTTCTCTTCATCACGGCGTGCGCCGCCGAATGCTGCGTCAAAACCGTATTTGTTCAGCGCCTGCTTCAACCCTTCGGTTTTCATAATATCGGTATGCTTGGCGCTACCGTGGACAAATGGGTTTATCCCCATCGCCACCCCTTCCGGGTTTTTATGCACCAGCAGTTCGCAGCCGTAGGCTTTTGCCGTTCGGTCACGAAACTCATACATCTCGCTGAATTTCCAGCCGGTATCAACGTGCAGCAGAGGAAACGGCAGTGAACCAGGATAAAACGCTTTGCGCGCCAGATGCAGCATTACGCTGGAATCCTTGCCGATGGAATACATCATCACCGGATTCGAAAACTCGGCGGCCACCTCACGAATGATATGGATGCTCTCCGCTTCCAGTTGCCGCAGGTGGGTAAGTCGTTTTTGATCCATAACCGTTCCTATGTATTGCCGTTATTTTGCTAACGAAGTTCAGATAACCTGACTATAGGGAGGGCAAGAGAGCGAATGAAATTACGAATTGGAATGAGTAGTTCCTCAAAGGAATAACGATCTGGAAAAGCAAATATCAAAAAGTGCTTAAGCCGCCGGATTTCGGGCATTTAGGAGCAAATGAAATTGTTTTACCTCGATCACGGTTTCATACTAGCGGCTGAAAATTTCTGCTTAGTATTTAAGGACTCATTATGTTTCTCGCATCGCGCCACATTCTTGCAGCCATGGCGTTCGGCGCGTGCTTTATCCTTCCCGCACAGGCAACCTCTTCGAAACCCGGAGATATGGCAAATACTCAGGCCCGATATATCGCAACATTTTTTCCTGGCCGCGTGACGGGCTCTCCGGCAGAAATGCTATCTGCCGATTATTTACGTCAGCAATTTCAGCAGATGGGCTATCGCAGCGATATTCGGACGTTTAATAGCCGTTATATTTATACCGCCAAAGACAACCGTAAGAACTGGCATAACGTTACGGGCAGCACCGTCATTGCAGCGCATGAAGGCAAAGCGCCGCAGCAGATTATCATCATGGCGCATCTCGACACTTACGCCGCGCAGAGCGATGCCGATTCCGATGCTAATCTGGGCGGATTAACCTTGCAGGGTATCGACGATAACGCCGCAGGTTTGGGGGTAATGCTGGAGCTGGCTGAAAAACTTAAAAATGTGCCGACGCAGTACGGCATTCGGTTTATCGCCACCAGCGGCGAGGAAGAAGGCAAACTTGGTGCAGAAAATATCCTTAAACGCATGAGTGCAGCAGAGAAGAAAAATACGCTGCTGGTTATCAACCTCGATAACCTGATCGTCGGGGATAAGCTCTACTTCAATAGTGGGAAAAGAACCCCAGAAGCAGTACGAAAACTGACGCGTGACCGGGCGCTGGCAATTGCACACAGCCGCGGTATCGTCGCCAGCACCAACCCTGGCCTGAACAAAGACTATCCGAAAGGAACCGGATGTTGTAACGATGCCGAGGTCTTCGACAAAGCGGGAATCGCCGTACTTTCGGTGGAAGCAACCAACTGGAACCTGGGTAAAAAAGACGGTTATCAGCAACGTGCCAAAACTGCCTCTTTCCCCGCAGGTAACAGCTGGCACGACGTGCGTCTGGACAACCTGCAGCATATCGATAAAGCGCTTCCAGGGCGGATTGAGCATCGCAGCCGCGACGTAGTGCGCATCATGCTGCCGCTGGTGAAAGAGTTGGCGAAGGCGGACAAGCATTCATAACGTTGTTTTAGATCTGCTTTTACGTCTGTAACCCGTTTAACACCGCTAACGCGGGGAACACGGTAATAAAAATCTCTACCGCATCAGTGGGTCTAAAGAGAAATGTTGGCATGTTTATTCGAAAAAACCAGTAAGCCTTTCACAGGCATTACTGGCAATCGATTCATAGCTACGTTCTGTAGATTTTACCCTTCGTGTAGCCCACATTCGCGTTTTAGCCCGAAGAAGCGCGTCTCTTCTTCTGCCATGCCTGGCTCCCATTTACGCGTCGTGTGGGTATCACCAACTGACAGGTAGCCTTGATCCCACAACGGATGATACTTCAGACCGTGTTTTTGCAGGTACTGGTATACCGTACGGTTGTCCCAGTCGATAATCGGCAGCACTTTAAAGACGCCGCGCTGAATAGCCAATACCGGTAAATGTGCACGGCTACCGGACTGCTCGCGGCGCAGACCCGCAAACCAGGTTTGTGCATTCAGTTCTTTCAGCGCCCGGTTCATGGGTTCGACTTTGTTGATGTCATTGTATTTCTCAATACCTTCAACACCCTGCTCCCACAGTTTGCCGTAACGTGCTTCCTGCCAGGCGGCGCTTTCCTTTGCCTGATAGATATGTAGATTCAGTTTGAGTCTGTCCGTTAACTCATCAATGAACTGGTAGGTTTCCGGAAATAAATAGCCAGTATCGGTGAGGATCACAGGAATATCCGGGCGAACCTGGTTTACCAGATGCAGGCTGACCGCCGCCTGAATACCAAAACTTGATGAAAGCACATATTCGCCGGGCAGGTTTTCCAGCGCCCACGCCACGCGTTCTTCCGCGCTCAGCTTTTCCAGTTGGCTGTTGGTTTCTGCCAGTGCCATAACACGCTCAACTTTTGACAGTGCGTTCAGGCCGTTTAGATCGAGTCTGGACATAAGAACCTCGTTTACCTGTTTTGCCGGGCGGCACTTCGTTTGCCCAGCCTACAAAACCCCGTAGGCCCGGCGAGCATAGCGCCACCGGGCAACTGAAGGTTATTCCCAGAAATCCCGGGCGGGATCGAGCACCGGGCGAATAATGCCCGCACGCACTGTAAAGTCACCGAAGCCTTCACCCGCTTCGCGTTCTTTCGCCCAGCGCCCAATCAGTTCATCCAGCGAAGCCAGAATTTCCGGCTCAGTGATATTTTCTTTGAACATCCGTGGAATGCGCGTCCCGATACGGTTTCCGCCCAGATGCAGGTTATAGCGCCCAGGCGCTTTACCCACCAGCCCCACTTCCGCCAGCATGGCACGACCACAGCCGTTCGGGCAGCCCGTGACCCGCATGACAATGTTTTCATCACTCAGATCATGCTTCGCCATCAACGTATCAATATTGTCGATAAACGTTGGCAGGAATCGTTCTGCCTCGGCCATTGCCAACGGACAGGTCGGGAACGATACGCAGGCCATTGAGTTTTCACGCTGTGGGGTCACCACATTCATCAGGCCGCTTTTCTGCGCAATCTTCTCAATCTTCGCCTTATCACTCTCCGGGACACCGGCAATGATCAGGTTCTGGTTGGCCGTGATACGGAACTCGCCTTTGTGGATCTTTGCGATCTCCAGCAAGCCGGTTTTCAACGGGCGCCCCGGATAATCCAGAATACGGCCGTTTTCAATAAACAGCGTCAGGTGCCATTTATTGTCGATCCCCTTCACCCAACCAATCCTGTCGCCACGACCGGTAAACTCATACGGGCGAATCGGTTCAAATTTGATCCCCGCACGACGTTCAACTTCCTCTTTAAACGTCTCGATACCGACCCGCTCCAGCGTGTATTTCGTTTTGGCATTTTTACGATCGGTACGGTTGCCCCAATCACGCTGCGTGGTCACCACCGCTTCTGCCACCGCTAAGGTGTGTTCCAGCGGCAGGTAACCAAACTCACTTGCGGTGCGCGCGTAGGTTTTCTTGTTACCGTGCTCAATAGACAGTCCACCGCCAACCAGCAAGTTAAAGCCCACCAGCTTGCCGTTTTCGGCAATCGCCACGAAGTTCATATCATTAGCGTGCAGATCGATGTCGTTCTGCGGCGGGATCACCACCGTCGTTTTAAACTTACGGGGCAGATAGGTCTGGCCAAGGATCGGCTCTTCATCCGTCGTCGCGACTTTTTCCTGATCCAGCCAGATCTCAGCATAAGCGCGGGTACGGGGCAGCAAGTGTTCGGAGATTTTTTTCGCCCACTCGTACGCTTCAGCATGCAGCTCAGACTCATACGGGTTGGACGTGCACAGAACGTTACGGTTCATATCGTTGGCGGTCGCCAGCGCGTCCAGCCCCACTGAATGCAGCATCTGGTGCACCGGTTTTACGTTCTTCTTCAGAATACCGTGAAACTGAAACGTCTGGCGGTTCGTCAGACGAATACTGCCGTAAATCGTGTTGTCGTGGGCGAATTTATCAATCGCCTGCCATTGTTTGGTGGTGATGACTCCCCCCGGCAGGCGGCAGCGCAGCAGCATCGCATGACGCGGCTCCAGCTTCTGTTCGGCACGTTCGGCGCGAATATCGCGGTCGTCCTGCTGGTACATACCGTGAAAACGGATCAGCAGAAAGTTATCACCTTTGAATCCGCCGGTGAGGCCGTCATTTAAATCTTCGGCAATGGTGCCGCGCAGATAATTGCTTTCCAGCTTCATACGTTCAGCGTCGGACAGCTTACCTTCGACCACCAGTGGTCCTGGATGTTTTTCGCTCATTAGTAGACATCTCGCTGATAACGGCGCTCAACGCGCAGCTCACTCAAAAATTCATCCGCCGCTTCGATATCCATTGCACCGAATTCGGCAATCACTTCCAGCAAAGCCTGCTCAACGTCTTTCGCCATGCGATTGGCGTCGCCGCAGACATAAATGTGCGCACCGTCATTAATCCAGCGCCACAGTTCTGCGCCCTGTTGGCGCAGTTTATCTTGTACGTAGACTTTATCTTTTTGATCACGGGACCAGGCAAGGTCGATACGGCTGAGTACGCCTTCTTTGACGTAGCGCTGCCATTCCACCTGATACAGGAAATCTTCAGTAAAGTGCGGATTGCCAAAGAACAGCCAGTTTTTCCCTTCTGCACCGTCTGCCGCACGTTGCTGCATAAAGGCGCGGAACGGCGCAATCCCCGTTCCCGGCCCGATCATAATTACCGGTGTTTGCGGATTTTCTGGCAGGCGGAAGTTGTCGTTATGCTCAATGAACACACGCACTTCGCCCTCTTCCTCAACGCGATCGGCAAGGAAGCCGGAGGCCCCGCCTGCACGCGCACGGCCTTCAACCTCAAAACGCACGGCACCAACGGTGATATGGACTTCGCTTTCCACTTCAGCCTGGGATGAGGCAATGGAGTACAACCGTGGGGTCAGCGGACGCAGCAAGCCAATTAACGCGTCGGCATCGAGTTGTGCCGGGGAGAAACGCAGCATATCGACAATGGGGGTGGTTGTGGCGTAATGCTGTAATTGCGCTTTATCGCCTACCAGCGGTAACAGCGTTTCGCTGCGCGTCAGGGTGGCATAGTTTTCCACGATATTGGCCGTGTTTACGGTCAATTCGAAATGCCACTCCAACGCGTCAGCGAGCGGCAGCGTTTTGCCATCAACGGTGACCGGCTCAGTACCTTTCAGCCACAGCAGTTCCACAATTTCTTTGACCAGGGCCGGATCGTTCTGATACCAGACACCCAGTGCGTCGCCTGGCTGATAGCGCAGGCCAGAATCACCCAAATCAATTTCGATATGGCGTACATCTTTTTCAGAGTCGCGACCGGTAATTTTCTGGTTCACCGCAAGTGTTGCACTCAGCGGTGCTTCTTTGGTGTAAGGGCTGGAGTGCACCTCGTTAACCGCACCGCTCGCTGCTGCGTGTGCAGACGGCGCAACAGGCGCACGCGCCTTCAGTACATCAACCAGGCGGGCACGCCATTCTGCCGCCGCCGATTGATACTCAACATCAGCATCAACGCGGTCCAGCAGGCGTTCACCACCCAACTCTGCCAGTTTCGCATCAAAGTCTTTACCTGACTGGCAGAAAAATTCGTAAGACGTGTCGCCAAGGCCAAATACAGCAAAGGCCGTGTTTTCAAGCTTTGGCGCTTTTTTAGAGAACAAGTATTTATGCAACGCAACGGCTTCTTCCGCCGGTTCACCTTCTCCCTGAGTCGATGCCACCACGACCAGCAATTTCTCGTTGGCAATGCTTTTAAATTTATAGTCGCCAGCATTGATCAGGGTGACATTGAGCTGAGCAGCAATCAGATCGTCGCGTAAAGCTTCCGCCACGCGACGTGCATTGCCGGTTTGCGAAGCAGAGATGAGTGTAATCCCTGGCATTTCAGCAGCAGGCGCTGCAGCATTTGCTCCCGGCTGCTGATTTAGCACGCCCCAGAAATAGCCAGACACCCACGCAAGCTGTGTGGGAGTAAAATCGGTCGTGGCCGCCGTAAGGCGCGCCAGTTGCTCCGGGTTCAGCGGAAGCAAATTTGAAGGTGGGGCCTGTGTTGTCATGCGTCATTACATTCCAGTAGCAAAGCTGAATTTAATAAGAAAAGCCAAACTGAAGATAAGGTTAACGGTGGGGCTAATAACAATTAAAGAAGGGATGGAAATAATAAATAACCAAATGGACTAACCTGTTTTAGTTGTCGTTCTTAACGATAAAAACGATTATATAACAAATTGAAATATAAGAATAAAAATCACATCATCGGTCACTTTCCCTACTGACCTCTGGAATGGCCGTTTTAGTTAATGATAAAAAATGTGCTTTCCGGTACTATGCGGCGGTTTTTTCCGCATTACTTGAGAGTTCATGATGTCCACCACACTGTTTAAAGATTTCATCTTCGAAGCCGCACACCATCTTCCACATGTACCGCAAGGGCATAAATGTGGCCGCCTGCACGGACACTCATTTATGGTGCGTCTTGAAATCACAGGTGAAGTCGATCCCCATACCGGCTGGATCATGGACTTTGCCGAACTGAAAGCCGCGTTTAAGCCGACTTACGACAGGCTTGATCACTACTACCTTAACGAGATCCCTGGTCTTGAAAACCCCACCAGCGAAGTGCTGGCAAAATGGATTTGGGATCAGATAAAACCGCTGGTTCCATTGCTGAGCGCGGTGATGATTAAAGAGACCTGCACAGCAGGTTGCGTGTATCGCGGGGAATGATTTTATCGTCTGTGCCAGCGGTCAATATTCCTTAACTAACATTCTGTTAGGGTTATGTGCTCTGGATATCTGGAGCACAACATGGCTGACGATTTCGACATTATTATCATCGGTGCAGGGATAGCAGGCACCGCTTGTGCTTTACGTTGCGCACGTGCCGGGCTTTCAGTTCTGCTGCTTGAGCGCGGTGAACTTCCCGGCAGTAAAAATCTTTCCGGCGGGCGTCTGTACTGCCACGCACTCGGTGAACTCCTTCCCCGCTTCCAACAATCTGCTCCACTTGAACGCCGCATTACCCAGGAAAACCTCACGCTATTAACCCATGATGGTGCCACCACATACTCCAGCCTGCGGCCGGATGGAGACTCATGGAGCCTGCTGCGCGCCCGCTTCGATCCGTGGTTTGTCGCGCAAGCTGAAGCCGAAGGCGTACAGTTTATCTGTGGTATTGCGGTTGAAGCTCTCCATATTGAAGAGGGAAGAATATGCGGCGTCATTGCCGATAACGAGACGCTACGCGCCCGCTATGTGGTGCTGGCTGAGGGGGCGAACAGCGTGCTGGCAGAACGTTATGGTTTTCTGCCTCGCCCTTCAGCAAATGCCATGGCGTTGGGAATTAAAGAAACACTGGCGCTGGATAAATCGCTGCTTGAAGAGCGTTTCCGCTTATCCAAAGACGAAGGTGCCGCAATGCTGTTCAGCGGAGAGATTTGCGGCAAACTGCCCGGTGGAGCATTTCTTTATACTAACCAGGAAACGCTCTCTTTAGGTATCGTTTGTCCGCTTTCTTCTGTTGCGCAAAGCGACCTTCCGGCAGGCATTTTACTGGAACGGCTCAAGACGCATCCGGCGCTACACCCGCTGCTCAGGGGCTGCGAAACGCTGGAGTATGGCGCACATCTGGTCCCCGAAGGCGGTTTGCACAGTCTGCCCGTGCAATATGCCGGAGAAGGTTGGCTGCTGGTGGGCGATGCGTTACGTAGCTGTGTTAATACCGGTTTCTCCATACGCGGCATGGATATGGCGCTTATTGGTGCTCAGGCTGCGGCCCAGACATTGATTAACGCCTGCCGGAAAAGCGAGCCGCAAAACCTGTTTCCGACTTACCATCAGGACATTCAGTGCAGCCTGCTGTGGGAGGTTCTGCAACGCTACCAGCATGTTCCGGCGCTGCTCCAGCGTCCCGGATGGTATCATCAGTGGCCCGCGCTGATGGAGGATATTTCCCGCGAGATCTGGCATCAGGGTGGTCATCCGGTAGCGCCGTTGCGTCAGGTCGTCTGGCGTCAGTTTCGTCGTCACGGCCTGCGACATCTGGCAGGTGATATTATCAGGAGCTTACGATGTCTGTAGCCCGCAACCTCTGGCGTCCCGCCGACATTTCACATATTGTTCCTGCTGCCGTTGTCGACAGCAAAATGGCAGAACTGTTGATCAAAGCTTGTCCCGCCGGGCTATTTTCCCGCACACAGCAAGGCGAATTGCAGATCGACTTTCACGGCTGCCTGGAGTGTGGCACCTGCCGACTGCTATGTGATGAAAAAACGCTGCAACAGTGGCGCTATCCTGCGTCGGGATTTGGCATCACCTATCGATTTGGCTAATTTATAAGGATAATTTATGTCCCTGTTACACCTGCTCCGCCAGAATCCGGTAATTGCCGCCGTAAAAGATAACGCCAGTCTGCAATTAGCCATCGACTCTGAATGCCAGTTCATCTCTGTTTTGTACGGTAATATCTGCACCATCAGCAACATCGTGAAGAAAATAAAAAACGCAGGAAAATACGCGTTTATCCACGTAGATCTGCTGGAAGGCGCGTCCAATAAAGAGGTGGTGATTCAATTTCTGAAGCTGGTCACTGAGGCGGACGGCATCATCAGTACCAAAGCGTCAATGCTGAAAGCGGCACGAGCAGAAGGCTTTTTCTGTATCCATCGCTTGTTTATCGTCGACTCCATCTCTTTCCACAACATTGATAAACAGGTGGTTCAGTCAAACCCGGACTGCATTGAGATCCTGCCGGGTTGTATGCCGAAAGTGCTGGGATGGGTAACGGAAAAAATACGCCAGCCACTGATTGCCGGAGGTCTGGTGTGTGATGAAGAGGATGCCCGCAATGCGATGAAAGCCGGTGTGGCTGCACTGTCTACCACCAACACCGACGTCTGGACGCTAGCCAAAAAGCTGAATTAAGTTTCCGCGCAGGCTGCCAATGCCTCCAGCACCGGCAGCCAGTCATCCACAATCCCAACATCTGCCTGCGAGAAAACAGGCGCACTGGCGTCATTATTTATCGCCACGACAAACCGGCTCTGGCGAACCCCGGCCATTAACGCCGCTGCACCAGAGGCCCCCGCAACAATGCAGACATCCGGCGAAACTAAATGACCGGAGATACCCATCACGCGTTCAGCGTCAAAGCCGCCGTTCATCACCCGTGCACGACTGTATCCCACTTCGACGTCAAGCGCCTGACCAAGCGCGGTAATTTTATCGGCATCGACATCGCTTCCCCCCTGCCCGACCACCAGCACGTGACTGGCCTGCAACAGAGGATGCGTACTGACGCTGCTTGCGCTTTCTACACAATCCAGCCAGTCCGGAGAGGCTATCGGCACAATCTGATGCTCCCTCATCATGGGCAATGTCTTGCCCACTGCGCTAACTTCAGGTTGCCTCGCCAATGACAGGCACAACGGATGTGCAGCGATGTGTAACGTTGCCGTCAACGCATTCCCCCAATGAGATTTCGTCACCAGACCCTGTTGTGCATCCAGAGTCTGTACCTGGCATACGCAACCGCCTTGCAGACGCCATGCGAGTCGCGTGGCAAGCTCATCGCCAAGTGGCCCAGCCGGAAAAATCAGGATATCAGCAGGCGTCAGCGACCACTGCGTTGCCAGTACATCCAGCACCTGCTCCGCGACATCTGGGACGGGGTCGATAACCCAGCGCTCCAGCTCAGCCATATTCAGATCATTCTGTGCAAGCCAGCCTGCTATAGCATTACACTCGCGAGATTCTGTGATAATCGCTATCTTCATGGCTGCATCCTCTGGCGCAAATAGTCATTCCACAATATCCGGGCTTTAACCTGCGCCGAGGAACCGTCAATAATTGTGGCGCTGCGCCGCTGCTCAGGCCGCGCCAGCTTCTGACATTGAACGTTCGGGATTTCATCACGGGACACTGACTGGCGCACAATCTCCGCTTTTGCCGCCGCCAGACGCTGGCGCATCCCAGGAACCGGAAGCGCAACCTCCCCGCATTGTCTGACTGCAATCACCGCCGGAAGCCTTACCCGGCTGCGACGAAGCCCGGTTACCGTTCGCTGTTCAACAACGATAAAAGGCGGCTCAAGCGTAAAGCGCTCCACTTGGGTTAAACAGGGCCAGCTCAGCATTTCAGCCAGCAGAAACGGCGTCTGCCCGTTCTGCCCTTCACTACTCTGACAACCAGTGACAATCAAATCCGCGTCGTGATTGCGCTGCCAGTCAGCAATCTGACGGGCGATGAACGCCGAAGCGAAACGCAGATCCGCTGTCGTTTGTAGCAACACCGACTTATCAAAACCCAGCGCAGCAAAATAGCGCAACCAGTGAAGCGCTCGCTCGTCGCTAATGCTTAAAGCCGTCAATGTCATATCACAGCCGCCACAGCGTTGAGCCAGTAGCAATGCGGCAGCCGCCTGTTCATCTGCACCAGGAGAGCAGCGCAGCATCGCGGTATCAGGACCGCAGGAATCTTGCGTTGCGGCCTGCCAGTCTTTTTCGGCCAGCATGCCGGGATCCGGTTCTGCTTTAAACGCTAACAGAATGTTCATTTACACCTCCCTGTTTTTTGTCCACGCTCCCGGCAGCCACCAGCGGCAATGCCTTCGTCTCCGGTGCCCATAGCCAGGTCACCACTAATCCAATCAGTAATACGCCCGTCAACAGCAGCAACGTGACCTGCATTCCCCATTGCGCCAGCGTCCATGGCAGCAGACCCGTGCTGATTGCCGCGCCAAGTCGGCTCATCGCCGTCGCAAACCCAACGCCCAGCGAGCGGATATCCGTCGGGAAACTTTCGGCAGGCAAGATCCCAACTAAATTACTGACGGCAGAAATCGTGGTACTGAACAGGACAAAAAACAGCAGCGTCAGAGGATTGCCGGACGGTAAAAAAGCCATCACAAAAAGCGTTACAGCAAGCAGCAAAAAACTGCCGAGCAGAAACCGGCGATGCGTCAGCAGATGTGTCAAGACCAGGCCCAATAATGCACCAACAATTAGCAGCGCATTCAGGAGTAGACTGGTGGTGAGCGCGTCTTCCAGACCAATAGTCTGCGCAATAGTCGGCAGCCAGGTGTAGATCACAAACCATGGGATCACCAGACAAACAAAGAACACGCTGTTAAACACGGTTCTTCGCCAATAGTGAGTGGAAAAGAGCGTTTTTATATGTTTATGGGAGGCCACAGCCACCTCATCGCCAAGCAAAACGTCCGGGCCAAAATAGCGATGCACCACGGCGTGGGCTTCAGCAAAGCGTCCCTGACGCATCAGCCAGCGCCAGGCATCTGGGTTCTCCAGAATAAAATAGTGTCCCGCCAGGCTTGCCAGTACATAGCCGATAGTCCATACCACGCTAAATGCCCCCAGTAAAATCCCCCGATGACGGCGCGGCGAGAACTCGGCCAGCAACGTGTGACCCACGGCATAATCGCCCCCCAGCCCAATACCAACCAGGATGCGTAAACCAATTAGTTGTTCTGGTGTTGTCACAAAAAACTGTAAAAAAGAGGCGGCGGTTATCAATACAAAGCTGAAAGTGAAAATTTTCTGCCGACCGATATGATCGGACACCCATCCTAACACCAGGCTACCGAGAAAAAGCCCCAGCAACGCTGAGCCACCAATCATCCCCACCATAAAGGGCGTTAACTGCATGGCCGGCGTTAACGGGATAATGGCGTAGCCAATCACGCCAAGAACATAGCCATCAGTCAGATGCGCACCAAAGGTCAATGCAGCAATACGACAGTGGAAACTGTTTAGCGGTAAATCGTCCATTCGCACCGGTGAAGTGTTCATATCTACCCCTTCATTGTCCGGTAAAGAAGCGACTTCCCAGTCGAGAAGCCGCTTGATTCTTTATTTCTCAATCGGGTAGATCGTCCCCGCGTTCATGATACCGTTTGGATCAAATTGGCGTTTGAGACCTTCCAGCAGCGGCCATGCGCTACCGTGTTCCAGTTTGCTCCAGTGAACGCGGTGCTTACCAATACCGTGGTGATGCACCATAGAGCCTCCAAGACGGATCGTCTCTTCGCAAATGATCTTGTTGAGCGGGTTGTGGTACTTATCAATCTCCTCTTCCGGCCTGCAGTCCATAACGTTGTAGTCATACACAAAGTACATGTTGGTACCGTTGATATAGCTGTGGGATGAGTGACCACCCAGCATGGTAATGTCATTCGCATGCGGGAACTCGGTGCGGATACGGTTGATCACGTTTTCGTAGATTTGATGGATGCAGCTCCAGCAACCGGAGACTTCCGTCGTAAAACCCATGTTGCCGGTTTTCAGGATCTGCACACGTTCGGCAGCCACTTTTTCCGGGCCCCAGTTCAGATGGTTAAACCAGTTCTCGATAAGCTTGCTGTCCACACGCTTACATTGTGGATAACGCGCCACGATCTCCGCAATACCTTCGCCAGTCGCATATGCCAGCCGTGGATTGCCTTCAGCCATAAAGATCAACACACATTTACCGTCGGCAAAATGGGTGAAATGCTGGGTGCCATCCTCCGCATCGTACAGACGCGCAATGGAGGGACGGTAGCCTTCCACCATCACTTCACGCAGGATGTCGAAACCGATTTTCATGTCATCCAGAATGTAGCCGTAAAAAAGGTTATTCTCCGGCGTAAACTTAAATATTTTCACTGTGACTTCAGTGATATAGCATAGTGCGCCTTCGTTGCCGATAACGATGTGGCGAATATCCGGCCCGGCAGCCCGGCGCGGTACGTTCTTAATGCGAGTCACCGTACCGTCTGGCAATACAGCCTCCAGACCAACAACCATATCTTCAATTGCGCCATACAGCGTGGAGAACTGTCCGATACTACGCGTTGCAACCAAACCGCCCATCTGCGCCAACGGCTTAGACTGCGGCGAATGTCCGGTGGTATAGCCCTTTTCACGCAGCGCATTTTCCAGAATCTCAAGCGGAACGCCGCACTGTGCCGTCGCCTGCATATTCTCAATATCAATACTCAGGATCTGGTTCATCCCGGCACCGTCCAGTACCACGGAGTCTTTGACAACGGTTTCCAGACCGCCCTCCGTCGCAGATGCGCCGGTCCGCGGTACGCCATTGATTTTATGCTGATTCATGAATGCCAGAACGCGGGAAACCTGTTCTGTCGAACCGAGTTTAACCACGGCCGCCGGGATGGGCAGCGTGTAAACGCCGTGAATATCCGCATATTTACGAAAACGGTCAATACTATTTTTCTTTAATACGGTTTCATCGGTAATTACGCGCTCAGACCCAATAATCTCTTTTAACTGGTCAATAATCGCTTCTCGAGATAAAGGCATAGCTATTCCTTCCTGATAATTAACAGAATAATGAAGTTAAAAACCACCAGACAAATACTAACGAACTAAATAACCACCATCGACGACCAGTAAATGACCGTTGACATAATTAGATGCCTGGCTGGCAAGGAATATTGCAGCGCCCATTAAGTCCTGGGTATCACCCCAACGATTGGCCGGAATGTGGTCCAGTACCCGCTGGTTTGTTTCTGGGTTGCTGCGCGTGGCCAGCGTAATATCGGTTGCATAATACCCCGGCGCAATACCGTTAACCTGAATATTATATTGTCCAAGCTCATCACAATATGCTTTAGTAAAACCAGCCAGCGCATGTTTGGTTGCTGAGTAAGCCGGAGACCACTGTCCACCAAGATAAGAAAACAGGGAACAAATATTAATAATTTTACCGCTATTTTGCGGAATCATAATTTTTGCCGCTTCGTAACTCAGTTCGAACGCCGCCGTCAGGTTGACATCAATCATCGGATCCCAGTCCGCACGACCGAAGTCAAGAACCTTATTCAGCTTACAAATTCCGGCGTTGTTAACCAGAATATCTACAGTGCCAAAGCGCTCACAACAGGCAGCGATAATCTTCTGCGGCGCACCTTTCTCGGTGATATCCACCTGCATAAACTCAACTTCAACACCCTGTTTCTCAATGATTTCCTTTGTTTCACCATTGTCTTTTACAAAGCTTGGGATAAACAGGTTAGCACCGGCTTTTGCCAACGCCATCGCGAAAGCCTGCCCCAGGCCACTGTTGCCCCCTGTCACAATTGCCGTTTTCCCTTTCAGGGAGAAAAAATTCATTGAGAATGCGTTGAGAGATTCAATCGACATAGTTAGCTCCAAATTCCTTTAGGCAAAAAAAAAGAAAGGCAACTTCCCCGGCAAGAGGGAAGTCACCTTTCTCATTATCTCTGGTAACTGGAATAAATTTTTATCACAGCGGTAAATTATCTAACGTGATCAATATCACAGATACTTTACTCATTTATTAATGATGAAGAAAAACAAGAAGCGTGATTATTCTCACACTCTAAATACCGCTTCCATGATATTCCTAATTGTAATTACTAGAGACCAGAGAAAAGTAATCCTCCTGAAAAGGCGGCTTACTTTTCTCTTTTTTTCGTCTATACAAATGGGAATTAGATATGCAACACCAATCATATCGCCGTTGGATTACTCTCGCCATTATTAGTTTTAGCGGTGGCGTAAGTTTTGACCTTGCCTATTTACGCTATATCTATCAAATCCCCATGGCAAAATTCATGGGATTTAGCAATACCGAAATAGGACTAATAATGAGTACTTTCGGTATTGCCGCTATTGTTCTTTATGCACCCAGCGGAGTTATTGCCGATAAATTTTCCCATCGTAAAATGATTACTTCAGCAATGATTATTACCGGGCTGCTTGGTCTACTGATGATGACCTATCCTCCATTATGGGTCATGCTTTGTATTCAAGTCGCGTTCGCTATTACGACGATTCTTATGCTGTGGTCGGTTTCAATTAAAGCCGCATCGCTGCTTGGTGACCACAGTGAACAAGGGAAAATCATGGGCTGGATGGAAGGACTGCGCGGCGTCGGCGTTATGTCGCTGGCGGTCTTTACCATGTGGGTCTTTTCTCGCTTCGCACCGGACGACAGCAATAGCCTGAAAGCCGTAATTCTGATTTACAGCGTGATCTACATCCTGCTGGGAATTTTGTGCTGGTTCTTCGTGAGCGACGGTAACGTTCATAGCAACAGTGCGAAAGAAGAAAAGCAATCCTTCCAGCTCAGCGATGTTCTCGCGGTACTGCGTATCAGTACCACCTGGTATTGCAGCATGGTCATTTTTGGCGTCTTTACGATCTACGCCATCCTGAGTTACTCCACTAACTATCTGACCGAAATGTACGGTATGTCTCTGGTGGCCGCGAGCTACATGGGCATTGTGATTAACAAAATTTTCCGCGCCATCTGCGGCCCTTTGGGCGGCATCATCACAACCTACAGCAAAATAAAATCGCCAACTCGCGTGGTTCAGTTGCTCTCAATTGTTGGAGTCATAACGCTGGTTGCGTTGCTAATAACCAACACAAATCCGCAATCTGTCGTTATGGGAATTGGCTTGATTCTGCTACTAGGCTTCACCTGCTACGCCTCACGCGGGTTGTATTGGGCATGCCCAGGCGAAGCCAGAACGCCGTCTTACATTATGGGTACCACCGTGGGGATCTGTTCGGTTATTGGTTTTTTGCCCGACGTTTTTGTCTACCCAATCGTCGGTCACTGGCAGGACACGCTTCCGCCAGCGGAAGCTTACCGCAACATGTGGCTAATGGGACTGGCGGCACTATGCATGGTTGTCCTGTTTACCTTTCTACTGTCTCGCAAAATCCGTACCACCAACGCCACACCGGAAAAGATAACACCACTGGCCGCAGAAACCTCCGGCGAGTGAAGATGGATAATTAAAGGAGAATCACAATGTCGAAAAAATACATCATTGGAATTGATGGTGGAAGTCAGAGCACTAAGGTCGTGATGTACGATCTGGATGGTAACGTCGTTTGTGAAGGAAAAGGACTCCTGCAACCGATGCTCACCCCGGACGCCGATACGGCAGAGCATCCTGATGATGATTTGTGGAGCTCATTATGCTTTGCAGGCAAAGACTTAATGAGCCAGTTCAGCGGAGACAAAAAAGACATCGTCGGCATTGGGCTAGGTTCAATTCGCTGTTGTCGCGCATTGCTCAAAGCCGACGGTACGCCAGCCGCCCCGCTGATTAGCTGGCAGGATGCACGCGTTACCCGCCCCTATGAACACACCTACGCTGATGTAGCTTACGTCACCTCGTTTTCGGGTTATCTGTCACATCGCTTAACCGGCGAATTTAAAGACAATATTGCTAACTACTTTGGTCAGTGGCCAGTGGATTACAAAACCTGGGCATGGAGCGATGATGCTGAGGTGATGAAGAAATTCAATATTCCGCGCAAGATGCTGTTTGATATCCAGATGCCAGGAACAGTTCTCGGACACCTCACCCAGGAAGCCGCAAAGGCAACACACTTCCCGGTGGGATTGCCGGTCGTTTGCACCACCAGCGACAAGCCGGTAGAAGCCCTGGGCGCAGGATTACTGGATGACGAAACTGCAGTTATCTCATTAGGAACCTATATCGCCCTGATGATGAACGGCAAAGCGTTGCCCAAAGATCCACTCGCTTACTGGCCGATTATGTCCTCTATTCCAGAAACCCTGCTTTATGAAGGCTATGGCATTCGCAAAGGCATGTGGACGGTCAGTTGGCTGCGGGATATGTTGGGGGAGTCGCTGCTCCAGGATGCGAAAGCGCAGGATTTATCGCCGGAGGATTTACTGAATAAGAAAGCGGCCTGTGTACCACCAGGATGTAATGGCTTGATGACCGTTCTCGACTGGCTGACAAATCCATGGGAACCGTTTAAACGAGGGATCATGATAGGCTTTGATTCCAGCATGGACTACGCCTGGATTTACCGTTCTATTCTGGAGAGCGTTGCGCTGACGTTGAAAAACAACTACGACAATATGTGCACTGAAATGAACCACTTTGCTAAACAGGTGATCATCACCGGCGGTGGTTCAAACAGCGATCTGTTTATGCAAATCTTCGCTGACGTATTCAACCTTCCGGCAAAACGTAATGCCATTAACGGTTGTGCAAGCCTGGGCGCGGCAATCAACACGGCTGTCGGGCTTGGCTTGTATCCGGACTATGAGACCGCAATTGAAAAAATGGTACGGGTGAAAGATGTGTTTATGCCGATTGAGAGTAATGCCAGACGCTATGAAGCATTGAATAGAGGGATTTTCCGGGATTTAACTCAACACACCGATGTGATTTTGAAAAAATCGTATGAAGTGCTGCATGGCAATCTGGATAGCGTCGAATCCATTCAAAGCTGGTCGAACGCATAGCGTGCATGCCGGGCGGAAAATGTCCACCCGGCAAAATATCAGGCAATATTCAGGTATTTATGCGTTTGCATCGACAATCGCCAGTTACGCGCAATACAGGTATCAATACACAAACGTGTAGCATCTTCTTTCTGACTGATTGGCTGCAGCGCAATAATTCGTGGTTTATCATCGCTTAACGTGGCCAGCAGTTCATCCAGCGCTTCAATATCGCGAACGCGCCCCACCGGATGCTTGATTTCATTGGCGCGTTCCAGCGCCTGTGACAGTACGTCATAGCCGCCACGCATATTCACCTTCGGCGATACAGTCACCCAGGTATTCGGCGTACAGCGAACTTCGTGTGTCCCGCTGGTCTCAATCTGGCAGCTAAAGCCGTTTTTTTCCAGTAAGTCAGTGAGTGGCATCAGATCGTGAATGCAGGGTTCACCGCCGGTGATCACCACGTGTCGGGCGGTATAGCCCTGACGCTGAATAACAGCCAGCAGATCTTCACTGCTCGCCGCGCCCCATTTATCACTCTCTTTGGTCTTAGCCAGGATGCTATATAAGGAGACTTCCCGATCCTCAAGCTTATCCCATGTGTGTTTGGTATCGCACCAGGCACAGCCAACCGGGCATCCCTGTAAACGAATAAAAATGGCGGGGACGCCGGTAAAGTAACCCTCACCTTGCAGGGTCTGGAACATCTCGTTAATCGGGTACTGCATAGTCATCTCTGTTTAGGGTTATGAACGCGTATTATTGCAGATTTGCACGCTCAGGTCTTGCCCCCGGCTGCGCTGTCCCCTGAGTTAAAAACTCATGAAACATTATCTCGTGTTTGCGCCTGCAATGTTCTAATAGCTGTGATTTAATTTCATCGCTGTTCAGACAACGTTCTGATGTAACAAAATATTTTTGATAACAATCTTATAAAAATAGTATAAATATTTTAAAAGTAAATATTTCAAGCATGTACAAACGGATACATAAAATTATGAATTTATTATCATCACGTATAGTCAAATTTGATCCGCGGTATCTTTTTATATTAAAATAGGCTTAAGAAACTTAAAGTTACGCTAATTTTCCATTTAATCTCCGTTTAATTATCCGCGCCTAGAATCCAGTCACCTCCCTAATGAGACTGCATTCATGAATACACTATTAATTACTGGCGCAACCGGCTTTTTGGGCGGAGGCGTTTTAGAAAACATTCTGAATCAGACAAATGGATTTAATCTGCTGCTTTTAGTTCGTGCCGATAATGATGTATCTGCGCTGGAACGGATAAAGGAAAATCTGCGAAAATTCAATATTGCAGAAAAAAAACTGGCCGCACTTAGCCCGCGGAATATTCTGTTGGGTGATTTGGTAGAACCCGAAGCGTTTCTTAACGACCCGCGTCTGGACCAGGTTACTCATGTCATCAACTGCGCCGCCGTCGCCTCATTTGGCAACAATCCGCTTATCTGGAAAGTAAATGTCGAAGGAACGCTGAAGTTCGCCCGGAGAATGGCCTGTGTCGGCAGTCTTCAGCGTTTTCTTCATGTTGGTACAGCGATGTCATGCTCCCCAGAACCCGATTCACTGGTGGCAGAAAGTGCAGAATTTCGCGAACGTGCTGAGCACCTGGTTGAATATACGCACTCTAAATCCACAATAGAGCGCCTGATGCAACAGGAATGCCCAACATTACCACTGGTTATCGCGCGGCCTTCTATCGTTGTTGGCCACACTCATCATGGCTGCCAACCCTCCAGTAGTATTTTCTGGGTATTCAGCATGGGTCTGATGCTGCAAAAATTTATGTGTTCGATGGAAGACCGTATTGACGTGATCCCGGTTGATTACTGCGCCGATGCATTGTTGATGTTGCTGAGCAGTCCGCTCGCTCGCGGTGAAGTGGTGCACATCTCAGCAGGAGAAGAAAATAGCGTGAGGTTTGCAGATATTGATAGCGCAATGGCATCTGCGCTGGAACAAGCTCCCGTCGGCAATAAATATGCACAGGTCAGCTATGAAACGCTGGTCCAGATGCGCCGTGAACTGAAGGATATTTTTGGCCCCTGCAACGAACGACTGATGCTTAAAGCCATGCGTCTGTACGGTGCGTTTGCCACGCTGAACGTGCGATTCAGCAATGATAAGCTGCTCAGCATGGGGATGCCGAAGCCGCCGCGTTTTACCGATTACATTGAGCGCTGTGTGCAGACGACACGTGGGCTGACTATTCCCGAACAGATGGCCGTTGATTTCAAATAGGCAAAAAAATGCCAGCCCGAAGGCTGGCATTTTTAAATCAGAGAAAGAACAGGATTAAGCCTGACCTTTGATCTCTTTACGACCGTTGTACGGAGCGTGTTCACCCAGAGCTTCTTCGATACGAATCAGCTGGTTGTACTTAGCAACACGGTCAGAACGGCTCATAGAACCTGTTTTGATCTGGCCTGCAGCGGTACCAACAGCCAGGTCAGCGATGGTAGCATCTTCAGTTTCGCCAGAACGGTGAGAGATGACAGCAGTGTAGCCAGCATCTTTCGCCATTTTGATCGCAGCCAGAGTTTCGGTCAGAGAACCGATCTGGTTGAATTTGATCAGGATGGAGTTAACGATGCCTTTTTCGATGCCTTCTTTCAGGATCTTGGTGTTGGTTACGAACAGATCGTCACCAACCAGCTGGATTTTGTCGCCCAGTACTTTTGTCTGGTATGCAAAACCGTCCCAGTCAGACTCGTCCAGACCATCTTCGATGGATACGATCGGGTACTGTTTGGTCAGTTCTTCCAGGAAGTGAGTGAATTCTTCGGAGGTGAACGCTTTGTTGCCTTCGCCAGCCAAAACGTATTTACCGTCTTTGTAGAATTCAGACGCTGCACAGTCCATCGCCAGAGTGATGTCTTTGCCCAGCTCGTAGCCTGCTGCTTTAACCGCTTCAGCGATTACAGCCAGAGCTTCAGCGTTGGAACCCAGGTTCGGCGCATAGCCACCTTCGTCACCAACAGCAGTGTTCATACCTTTGGCTTTCAGAACTTTAGCCAGGTTGTGGAACACTTCAGAACCCATACGTACAGCTTCTTTCAGGGTTTTAGCGCCAACAGGCTGAATCATGAATTCCTGGATGTCGACGTTGTTGTCTGCGTGCTCACCACCGTTGATGATGTTCATCATCGGAACCGGCATGGAGTATTTGCCCGGAGTACCGTTCAGTTCAGCGATATGTGCATACAGCGGCAGGCCTTTAGCAGCAGCTGCTGCTTTGGCGTTCGCCAGGGACACAGCCAGGATGGCGTTTGCACCGAAGTTGGATTTGTTTTCAGTACCGTCCAGATCGATCATGATCTTGTCGATGCCAGCCTGATCTTTAGCATCTTTACCCAGCAGAGCCTGAGCAATCGGGCCGTTTACAGCTGCAACAGCTTTCAGTACGCCTTTACCCATGAAACGGGATTTGTCGCCATCGCGCAGTTCCAGTGCTTCGCGGGAACCAGTAGAAGCACCTGATGGAGCTGCTGCCATACCAACGAAACCACCTTCCAGGTGTACTTCGGCTTCAACAGTCGGGTTACCACGGGAGTCGATGATTTCACGACCGATGATTTTAACGATTTTGGACATTAGGTTTTCCTCAGTACAAGTTAAACTAAAACTCCAGACAAACAATGCACCCTGATGGGTGCATTGCCGTTCTAACTTTTTACTTCTTACTTCGCCTGACGCTTCTGATGTTCACTGGCGGCTTTCACAAAGCCGGCGAACAGCGGGTGTCCATCACGTGGCGTGGAAGTAAATTCCGGGTGGAACTGACAGGCCACGAACCACGGATGATTCGGTACCTCAATGATCTCGACCAACTGATCATCACCGGAACGGCCTGCAACACGCAGACCCGCAGCTTCAATCTGTTTCAACAGCATATTGTTGACTTCGTAGCGGTGGCGATGACGTTCAACAATTGTCGGCGTACCGTACAGTTGACGAACCAGACTCTCATCGCTCAGCTGACACTGTTGCGCACCAAGACGCATTGTGCCACCCAGATCGCTCTTCTCGGTACGGACTTCAACGTTGCCGTCTTCATCACGCCATTCAGTAATCAGGGCCACCACTGGGTACTTACAGTCTGGCACAAATTCTGTGGAGTTGGCGTTGTCCATTCCCACGACGTTACGAGCAAACTCAATCAACGCAACCTGCATACCCAGGCAAATGCCCAGATAAGGAATATTGTTTTCACGCGCAAAGCGCGCTGTCGCGATTTTCCCTTCAACACCACGGTAGCCGAAGCCGCCTGGGATTAGGATGGCATCAAGACCTTTCAGGATCTCAACGCCACGCGTTTCAACATCCTGCGAATCAATCAGCTTGATGTTGACGGTGACACGATTCTTCAAGCCACCGTGCTTCAGCGCTTCGATAACTGACTTATAGGCATCCGGCAGTTCAATGTACTTGCCGACCATACCAATAGTCACTTCGCCTGCCGGATTCGCTTCTTCGTAGATAACCTGTTCCCATTCTGACAGATTTGCTTCCGGACAGTTCAAGCTGAATCGTTTACAAATATAATCGTCAAGGCCCTGAGATTTCAACAGGCCCGGAATTTTATAGATGGAATCGACATCTTTCAGAGAAATCACCGCTTTTTCCGGAACGTTACAGAACAATGCAATTTTTGCACGTTCATTAGCCGGAACTGCGCGATCGGAGCGGCAAATCAGGATATCTGGCTGAATGCCGATAGAAAGCAGCTCTTTTACAGAATGCTGAGTCGGTTTGGTTTTGACTTCACCTGCCGCCGCCATATACGGAACCAGCGTCAGATGCATAAACAGCGTGTGCTCACGGCC
The DNA here is from genome assembly GCF_030332225.1 of Citrobacter sp. Cu233. Classification (GTDB taxonomy): domain Bacteria; phylum Pseudomonadota; class Gammaproteobacteria; order Enterobacterales; family Enterobacteriaceae; genus Citrobacter. Next base: position 509,161 of record NZ_JAOWIF010000033.1, on the reverse strand, counting down.
AATTTCTACAGCCATCTGGCGAATCGCTTCAAGGAACGGCAGAGATTCGATATCCCCAACGGTTCCGCCGATTTCGACCAGAACAACATCATGACCTTCACCGCCTTCCAGAACGCGCTCTTTAATGGCATTCGTGATGTGCGGAATTACCTGAACAGTAGCGCCCAGATAGTCGCCACGGCGTTCTTTACGCAGAACGTCGGAGTAGATACGACCGGTGGTGAAGTTGTTACGGCGGCTCATTTTGGTGCGGATGAAACGCTCATAGTGACCCAGGTCCAGGTCGGTTTCAGCGCCGTCTTCGGTAACGAACACTTCCCCGTGTTGGATAGGGCTCATAGTACCTGGATCGACGTTGATGTACGGATCCAGTTTCATCATGGTCACATTGAGGCCACGGGCTTCAAGAATGGCTGCGAGGGAGGCTGCGGCAATGCCTTTTCCCAGAGAGGATACGACCCCGCCGGTCACAAAAATATAGTTCGTTGTCATGCTGGACCTGAGAAGTTAGGGTGAAACGATGGAATTACCAAGACGGGAAAGTAGTATACCCGAACATGACGAGCGCCACAAACTTTCATTATTCCTCCTCTTCACCAGGCTCACATTAACATCGGGAGTGAGAAAATAGCCCCTTTGGGGTAAATGTTTTTGACGTAAATCAATCGCTTGTTATTTAAAAAATCACACAAATCGTCCTTGACCGACGAAATCCCTTAGAGATCAATTTCCTGCCGTTTTACCTGTTGCCAGACGTCTTCCATTGTTTCCAGATCAACACCCGTCATTTCCAGACCGCGGGCTGCTACAATTCGCTCAACCTCACGAAAACGGCGCTCGAATTTTTCATTCGCTTTCTGCAATGCGGTCTCTGCTTTTGTCCCTAAATGACGGGCCATATTGACCGTGGCAAACAGCAGGTCGCCCATTTCCTCCTCCAGTTTAGCCTGGTCAACGACAGCCTGCTTCGCCTCGAACATGACTTCGTCAATCTCTTCATAAACTTTGTCGACAACCGGCCCTAATGTCTTCCAGTCAAAACCAACATTGGAGCAACGTTTCTGGATTTTCTGGGCGCGCATTAGCGCCGGCAAACTGCGGGGAATATCATCCAGCGCGGAATGTTGTGCTTTCTCGGCACGTTCTTCGGTTTTGATTTGCTCCCAGCGGGTTAACACCTCGGTGCTGTTGCTGGCGGAAGCATCGGCAAATACATGCGGATGCCGACGTTCGAGCTTATCGCTAATTGCAGCGCAAATATCATTAAAATCGAAGCGCCCTTCTTCCTGCGCCATTTGTGCGTAAAACACCACCTGGAACAACAGATCGCCCAGTTCACCACGCAGATCGTCGAAGTCTTCGCGCGCAATTGCATCAAGTACTTCATAGGTTTCTTCAAGGGTGTAAGGGGCAATAGTGGTGAAAGTCTGCTCTTTATCCCACGGACAGCCGTTTTCCGGGTCGCGCAGGCGCTGCATAATACCGAGCAGTCGGTCGATTTGATTCATGTAAAAATCCTGAAATTTCAATACAGTAGGCCGAATAAGGCGACAGCCGACATCCGGCAACATAGCAATGCCTGATGGCAACGCTAACGCGTTTTATCAGGCCTGCAAGATCATCCGGCCTACAAAATAATTAATTACCGTGCAAGCGACGCGCGTCGATCACATCCGGCACCTGGTTCAGTTTGCCGAGCACGCGTCCGAGCACCTGCAGGTTGTAGATTTCGATGGTCATATCAATGGTGGCCAACTGTTGTTTGGTATCACTACGGCTGGCAACCCCCAGCACGTTTACTTTCTCGTTAGCAAGAATCGTCGTGATATCACGTAATAAGCCGCTCCGATCGTTTGCCTGCACACGGACGACCAGCGAGTACCCAGCCGAGTAGCTTTCACCCCAAACCGCATCAACGATACGTTCCGGGGCATGTGAGCGCAGCTCTGTCAGTTGTTCACAATCAGCCCGGTGCACGGAAATACCACGTCCCTGGGTGATAAACCCGACAATCTCATCGCCAGGGATAGGCTGGCAACAGCGCGCGATATGGTGCATCAGGTTTCCAACCCCTTCGACCACCACACGGCCATCGTCTTTACGGCGAGTCTGCGGGGCCTGCGTTTTCTGCTGAAGCTGTTTCAGTGCAGCAGCATCCTGTTCAGCAGCGCTTGGTTTATTAAACTGCGCTTGCAGGAAGTTGACCATCTGGTTGAGGCGGATGTCACCGCCGCCGATCGCCGCCAGCAGCTCTTCCAGCTCATTAAAGCTGTAACGCGGAAGCAGGTGTTTTTCAGCCTCTTTCAGGCTAATACCCAGGTGCGCCAGTTCATCATCGAGGATCTGACGACCAGCCAGGATATTTTTGTCCCGGTCCTGTTTACGGAACCAGGCATGGATCTTAGAGCGCCCCCTGCTGGTCGTCACGTAGCCCAGGTTAGGGTTTAGCCAGTCGCGGCTAGGGTTTGGCTGTTTCTGGGTGATGATTTCAATTTGATCGCCCATCTGCAGCTGATAGGTAAACGGTACGATGCGACCGCCAATTTTCGCGCCAATGCAACGATGCCCCACATCACTGTGGATGTGATAAGCAAAATCGAGCGGCGTCGAGCCCGCCGGTAAGTCCACGACATCGCCTTTTGGCGTAAAGACGTAAACTCTGTCGTCAAAGACCTGGCTACGCACTTCATCCAGCATTTCACCGGAATCAGCCATCTCTTCCTGCCAGGCTATCAGTTTACGCAGCCACGCAATGCGATCTTCATGACCAGAACGCGCAGCGCCTGAAGCGGTACCTTCTTTGTACTTCCAGTGCGCGGCAACGCCCAGCTCGGCATCTTCGTGCATCTGTTTGGTACGGATCTGGATTTCAATGGTTTTACCGCCGGGTCCCAGCACAACCGTATGGATTGACTGGTAACCGTTAGGCTTTGGATTAGCGACGTAGTCATCGAACTCATCAGGCAGATGGCGATAGTGAGTGTGCACGATCCCCAGCGCGGCATAGCAATCCTGTAAACGCTCAGCCACGATACGCACCGCGCGCACATCGAACAGTTCGTCAAAAGCCAACTGCTTTTTCTGCATTTTGCGCCAGATACTGTAAATATGCTTCGGACGCCCGTACACCTCGGCTTTTACACCTTCGGTTTTCATCTCTGAACGCAGATGCCCAACAAACTCGTCGATATAGTGTTCTCTGTCGATACGGCGTTCATGCAGTAGTTTAGCAATGCGTTTGTATTCGGCTGGGTGCAGGTAGCGGAAGCAGTAATCTTCCAGCTCCCATTTTAATTGCCCGATACCTAATCGGTTAGCCAGCGGAGCATAAATATTGGTGCACTCTTTTGCCGCCAGCACGCGTTCATCTTCCGGCGCGTCTTTCACTTCTCGCAGATGGGCAATCCGTTCCGCCAGCTTGATGACCACACAGCGGAAGTCGTCGACCATTGCCAGCAGCATGCGACGAACGTTATCAACCTGCTCGGAAGAGACGGAGTCGGTATGCGTGGCTTTTAGCTGGCGTATTGCCGCCATATCACGCACACCATGGATAAGATTAACGATTGACGTGCCTACGCTCTCGCGCAGGATGTCTTCACTCACCACATTGGCATCCGCCAGAGGGAACAGCATCGCCGCTCGCAGCGTGTCGATATCCATACTCAACATGGAGAGTATTTCCACCATTTCGACGCCACGCCACAGCAGCAGATCCGCATCCGGATGCCCCTGTGTCTGCTGCAGGCAATACGCCCAGGTTTCGGCTAAGCGTTCACACGACTGCTGGCTGGAGATCCCCAGACTCGCGATCCATTTCTTAGGATCAAACTCACCAGCTTTATTTATATGTGCACTTCTTACCGCAACCATCGTCCTCTCCTTAAGGGGCTTGGCCTGTCGAAGTCGACAAGCCGTACCCATTTTCTTTCACGCTGCATTACAACCCGAAATCCAATGGGTATAAAATTCATTACAAACGCTCAAACAGGACCATCGATTCCAGATGTCCAGTGTGCGGGAACATATCGAGCATCGCCAGTCGCCGAACGGTATATCCTGCATTGAGTAACGCTTCGCTGTCACGAGCCAGCGTAGCAGGATTACAGGATACATAAACAACGCGGACAGGGTTTAATTTTATAATATGTTGCATCACGCCGGCAGCCCCCGCACGCGCAGGATCGAGCAAGACTTTGTCAAATCCGTTTTTTGCCCATGGTTGTTTGGTGACATCTTCTTCAAGGTTTTCATGAAAGAATGTCACATTGTGTAGTCCGTTATTCCGCGCATTCTCCCGGCCTTTTTCCACCAGCGCAGGGACACCTTCAACCCCCACAACGCTCGCAGCCCGGACGGCCAACGGCAACGTAAAATTCCCCATACCACAGAACAAATCAAGCACGCGATCCTCTGGCTGCACATCCAGCCATTCCAGCGCACAGGAAACCATTTTTTGGTTTACCCCTTCATTGACCTGGATAAAATCACGCGGGCTAAAGGTTAAACGTAGTCCATTTGAATCATACCAGGGCGATTCTTCTGAATTTGATTCCAGTATCTCGCTTTGCGGAGCCAGAAACAAAGACAGTCCCTGAGAATGCGAAAAACATTCCAGTTTTTCTTTATCCGCGGTATTCAGTGGCGCAGTGTGGCGCAAAATCATCAGGGTTCCACTTCCAGCCTGCACCAATTCGACATGTCCCAAGTGACGCAGCCCCTGCAGACTCTGCAGGCATGCCCGAATTTCAGGCAACAGCGCCTCAAGTTGGGGCACCAAAATAGGGCATTGCTTCACATCGATAATGTCGCTGGAGCCGGACTTGCGAAATCCCATCTGCAATTGCTGCTCTTTCAAGCGATAGTTCAGACTTAAACGCGCGCGGCGCCGATAACCCCACGGGGTATCGGCGATAACTTCCGTCACCTCACATTTCATTAAACGCGACAACGCTGCACTTTTGCTACGCTGCTGCAAAGGGATGCTGGCATGCTGCTGTTGACAGCCACCACAGACCCCAAAATGTGGGCAACGTGGCACTTCACGTTCCGAACTGTCGTTTAAACGACGTTTGACTTGCGCACGGGCAAACTGTTTTTTATCTTCAGTAATCACCACTTCTGCGCTTTCCTGGGGCAGCAATTCCGGTATAAACAGGGCTTTCCCGTTATGACGAGCAACACCCTGACCAAAAGAATCAAGGTCATTGACGGTAACGGTTATGATCTGACGCGTCGTCACGCGTCGTTTTGCAGAGTAGAATTGCGCCATCGACGAGATATTTCTCTATTTAACAGTGTGACCCTAATTGTCCCATAACGGAACTCCATGACCAACTACAGCCTGCGCGCACGCATGATGATTCTGATCCTGGCCCCGACCGTCCTGATAGGTTTGCTGCTCAGTATCTTTTTTGTTGTGCATCGCTATAACGACTTGCAGCGTCAACTGGAAGATGCTGGTGCCAGCATCATTGAACCACTCGCGGTATCCAGCGAATACGGCATGAACTTGCAAAACCGGGAATCCATCGGCCAGCTTATCAGCGTGTTGCATCGTCGCCATTCCGATATTGTGCGGGCAATTTCCGTCTATGACGAAAATAACCGACTGTTCGTCACCTCCAACTTTCATCTTGATCCGTCAGAGATGCAATTGGCTACCGGATCGCCGTTTCCGCGAAAGCTGAGCGTAACCCGGCTCGGGGATATCATGATCCTGCGTACCCCTATTATATCGGAAAGCTATTCACCGGATGAATCTGCCGTTAGCGATGCGAAAAACACCAAAAATATGCTGGGATATGTGGCGCTTGAGCTGGACCTCAAGTCCGTGCGATTACAGCAGTACAAAGAGATCTTTATCTCCAGCGTCATGATGCTGTTTTGTATTGGTATTGCGTTAATTTTCGGCTGGCGTCTGATGCGTGACGTGACCGGCCCAATTCGCAACATGGTGAATACCGTAGACCGGATACGTAGAGGTCAGCTCGATAGCCGCGTGGAAGGTTTCATGTTGGGCGAACTGGATATGCTGAAGAATGGCATCAACTCGATGGCGATGTCTCTCGCCGCCTACCATGAAGAGATGCAGCACAATATCGATCAGGCGACTTCAGATCTGCGCGAAACGCTGGAGCAGATGGAGATCCAAAACATTGAGCTGGACCTGGCAAAGAAACGCGCTCAGGAAGCTGCGCGTATTAAATCAGAGTTCCTGGCGAACATGTCTCACGAGCTACGTACACCGCTAAACGGTGTCATTGGCTTTACACGCCTGACACTAAAAACCGAGTTAAATACCACCCAGCGTGATCACCTGAATACGATTGAACGCTCTGCCAACAACCTGCTCGCTATCATCAATGATGTGCTCGACTTCTCTAAACTGGAAGCGGGTAAACTGATTCTGGAAAGCATACCGTTCCCGCTGCGCAGCACACTGGATGACGTCGTAACGCTGTTAGCGCACTCCTCCCATGACAAAGGGCTGGAGCTAACACTGAATATTAAAAATGACGTTCCGGACAATGTGATTGGCGACCCGCTGCGTTTGCAACAGGTCATCACCAACCTGGTCGGCAATGCCATCAAATTTACTGAGAGCGGCAATATCGACATTCTGGTTGAAAAACGCGCGCTCAGTAACACCAAAGTCCAGATAGAAGTTCAAATCCGCGATACCGGTATTGGTATTCCAGAGCGCGATCAGTCACGTCTGTTCCAGGCTTTCCGTCAGGCTGATGCCAGCATTTCGCGCCGTCACGGTGGTACCGGACTTGGCCTTGTGATCACGCAAAAACTGGTCAATGAAATGGGGGGGGATATCTCATTTCATAGCCAACCAAATCGCGGTTCTACCTTCTGGTTCCATATCAGTCTTGATCTCAATCCTAATGTTCTCAGCGAACGTTCAACCACCCGCTGTCTGGCAGGTAAACGACTGGCTTACGTTGAACCAAATGCTACCGCCGCGCAATGCACGTTGGATATCTTGAGTGAAACGCCACTGGAGGTGATTTACAGCCCTTCATTCTCTGCATTACCGGCAGAACACTACGATATCCTGCTACTCGGTGTACCCGTCACTTTCCGCGAGCCGCTCACCATGCAGCATGAACGGCTGGCAAGCGCAGCCGCGATGACCGATTTCCTGTTGCTGGCGTTGCCTTGCCATGCGCAGATTAACGCTGAAAAATTAAAGCAAGGCGGCGCGGCGGCATGTCTGTTAAAACCGCTCACCTCAACCCGATTGCTGCCTGTGTTAACCGAGTATTGCCATCTGAACCAAGGGTCAGAACTCCCGTTGTTAGATGAAAGCAAGATTGCGATGACCGTGATGGCGGTGGACGACAACCCGGCGAACCTGAAGCTTATCGGCGCATTACTTGAAGATAAGGTGCAGCACGTCGAGCTGTGCGACAGCGGGCATCAGGCGGTGGACAGAGCCAAACAAATGCAATTTGACCTGATCCTGATGGATATTCAGATGCCGGACATGGACGGTATTCGTGCCTGCGAACTGATCCATCAGCTTCCACACCAGCAGCAGACACCGGTTATTGCGGTAACGGCACATGCCATGGCGGGACAAAAAGAGAAGTTACTCAGCGCCGGAATGAATGACTACCTGGCTAAGCCGATTGAAGAAGATAAATTGCACAGTTTGCTGTTGCGCTATAAGCCCGGTGCCGGCACATCAGCCCGGACTATCGTGGCGGAACCCCCTGAACCCGTGGTCAACCCGAATACGACCCTCGACTGGCAACTGGCGTTAAGACAGGCTGCCGGTAAAAACGATCTGGCGCGGGATATGCTGCAAATGCTGATCGATTTCTTGCCTGAAGTCCGTAACAGAATTGAAGAGCAACTGGTGGGTGAAAACCCTGAAGGGTTGGTGGACTTGATTCATAAACTGCACGGCAGCTGCGGTTACAGCGGGGTTCCCCGCATGAAAAACCTGTGTCAGCTTATTGAGCAGCAGTTACGTAGCGGGACTAAAGAGGAAGAGCTGGAACCAGAGTTTTTAGAGCTTCTTGATGAGATGGACAACGTGGCACGTGAAGCGAAGAAGCTGTTGGGGTAAAGGTCTGATTGCCGGATAACGACGCTCACGCCTCTTATCCGGCCTATAGCCACTCTCATTTAACGTAATTGCTGCCCTGCTTTAAGCGTTGCGGCCACGTTTCGTGCCGTCATCCGCACATTTTCACTCGCATTATCCAGCGCCTCATCCAGCGTGCAAATGGTATAAATCACGCTAAAAACGGCATCAATTCCATGCTCATGCACCACGCCAACATCTGGCGTCAGGCTGCCTGCAATACCAATGACGGGCTTATTATATCGCTTTGCAACGTTCGCTACGCCAACCGGGACTTTGCCATGGATCGTCTGACTGTCAATACGCCCTTCCCCGGTCACCACTAAATCTGCATCCGCAACGCAGTCATCAAGGTGTAACGCATCCGTCACGATCTCGATACCACGGCGTAGCTGCGCACCACAAAACGCATACAGTGCAGCCCCCATGCCGCCGGCAGCGCCACCACCGACCAGATCCAACACGTTAACGTCCAGATCGCGGGCAATCAGTAGCGCATAGTGCGTGAGCGCATTATCCAGACGGGTAATCATCTCTGGCGTTGCCCCTTTTTGCGGACCAAATACTGCAGAAGCGCCCTCTTTACCGGTCAGCGGATTCGTTACATCGCAGGCCACTTCAATACGACAGGTAGCAAGGCGCTTATCTAACGCTGAAATATCTATCCTGGTGAGCGCTTCCAGACCAATTCCGCCTTGCGCAATCTGGTTATTCTGCGCATCCAGCAATTTGGCGCCCAGAGCCTGCACCATACCGGCACCACCATCATTAGTTGCGCTACCGCCAATCCCGATGATGATATGCTCCACCCCCGCATCCAGCGCATGGCGAATCAACTCTCCGGTTCCCCATGAGGTGGTTTTCAGCGGATCGCGTAAACCTGCCGGAACTCGCTCTAACCCACTGGCGGCCGCCATCTCGATAAACGCTGAGCGCTCATCTCCCGATACCCCATAAAATGCCCGTACCTTACTTCCCAATGGACCAGTAACATCAACATGCACAAAGTGACCCGCTGTAGCAGCAACCATCGCCTCAACCGTTCCTTCACCACCATCAGCGACCGGTATCTTTACGTAATCCGCATCAGGCCAGATCTCACGAAAACCCTGCTCAATGGCCGTTGCCACCTCAAGCGCACTCAAACTCTCTTTATAAGAATCCGGTGCAATTACTATTTTCATAAGCCGTCCTTACGCATGTTGATTCTGTTAATCATACACCGGGAGATGTGCCGGTTCCTGTCAGAACCGGCATAACGTTTAGCGCACCATGCATGGGCGTTTATTATCAAAGGTCCAGTTCGGGATCAGGTACTGCATTCCCATCGCGTCATCACGTGCTCCCAGGCCATGTTGCTGGTACAGCTCGTGCGCTTTCATCACCTGGTCCATATCCAGTTCTACACCCAGACCCGGCTTCGCTGGTACCTGTACCATGCCGCCTCTAATTTCGAACGGTTCTTTGGTCAGGCGTTGGTTACCTTCCTGCCAGATCCAGTGGGTATCAATAGCCGTAATTTTACCCGGCGCTGCTGCCGCAACATGAGTGAACATCGCCAGCGAAATATCAAAGTGATTGTTTGAGTGTGAACCCCAGGTGAGGCCAAACTCATGACACATCTGCGCCACGCGAACAGACCCCTGCATAGTCCAGAAATGCGGGTCAGCCAGCGGAATATCCACAGACTGCAACGACAGCGTGTGCCCCATCTGACGCCAGTCGGTAGCGATCATATTGGTCGCCGTCGGCAGGCCAGTCGCGCGGCGGAATTCCGCCATCACTTCACGCCCAGAGAAACCCTGCTCCGCGCCACATGGATCTTCAGCATAAGCCAGCGATCCTTTCAGATACTTACCGATCTTGATCGCTTCATTCAACGACCAGGCGCCGTTAGGATCGAGCGTTACGCGAGCCTGCGGGAAACGCTTCGCCAACGCGACGATAGATTCCGCTTCCTCTTCCCCTGCCAGCACGCCGCCTTTGAGTTTAAAGTCGTTAAAACCATATTTCTCATACGCTGCTTCAGCCAGACGCACTACCGCATCCGGGGTCATGGCCTCTTCATGGCGCAGACGATACCAATCGCACTTCTCATCCGGCTGACTCTGATACGGCAGCGGCGTCGCTTTACGGTTGCCGACGAAGAACAGATACCCCAACATCTCCACTTCACTACGCTGCTGACCATCACCCAGCAGAGACGCGACATTCACCCCCAGGTGCTGGCCTAACAGATCCAACATTGCCGCTTCGATCCCGGTAACCACATGAATAGTGGTACGTAAATCGAAAGTCTGTAAACCACGCCCACCGGCATCCCGATCGGCAAAGGTATTGCGTACCGTATTCAGTACGTTTTTGTATTCACCTAACGTTTTGCCCACCACCAGCGGAATCGCATCTTCCAGAGTTTTACGAATTTTCTCGCCGCCGGGAATTTCGCCCACCCCGGCATTACCAGAATTATCTTTGATAATCACAATATTACGCGTAAAGAACGGGGCATGTGCACCGCTCAGGTTCATCAGCATGCTGTCGTGGCCCGCAACTGGGATCACCTGCATAGAGGTCACTACTGGGGTAGAAAATTGTACGCTCATCATCGTGTCCTTATTCAAAATCAGTGACGGCCGAAAACAGGACGTTTACGGTCAAAAGTCCATCCGGGGATCAGATACTGCATCGGTCCTGCGTCATTACGCGCACCGCCGGGCAATGCCTTATAAGCTTCATGCGCTTTCTGCACCTGATCCCAGTCCAGTTCCACACCCAGACCAGGTGCATCTGGAACCGCAATTTTTCCGTTCTTTATTTCCAGCGGATTCTTCGTCAGACGGCAATCGCCCTCCTGCCAAATCCAGTGCGTGTCGATGGCTGTCGGATTACCCGGCGCTGCCGCACCGACGTGAGTAAACATTGCCAGCGAAATATCAAAGTGGTTATTGGAATGGCATCCCCAGGTCAGGCCCCAGTCATCGCACAACTGTGCCACGCGCACTGCACCAGAAAGCGTCCAGAAGTGCGGATCGGCCAGCGGAATATCGACTGCATTCAGCATTACCGCGTGGCCCATTTCGCGCCAGTTGGTAGCAATCATGTTGGTCGCCACCGGTAATCCCGTTGCGCGGCGGAACTCGGCCATCACTTCACGCCCGGAAAATCCCTGTTCAGCACCACACGGATCTTCTGCGTAAGTCAGTACATCATTTAGCCCTTTGCACAAGGAGATCGCTTCATCCAGCAACCAGGCACCGTTAGGGTCCACCGTAATACGCGCATCCGGGAAGCAAGATTTCAGCGCACGGGCGGTTTCAATTTCTTGCTCACCAGGCAGCACACCGCCCTTCAGTTTGAAATCTTTAAAGCCATAACGATCCTGTGACGCCTGCGCCAGACGCACCACCGCGTCGCTGGTCATCGCTTGCTGGTGACGTAAGTGATACCACTCATGTTTACCCGGCGTACTTTCCAGATACGGCAGATCGGTTTTGGTGCGATCGCCTACATAGAACAGATAACCGAGCACGGTCACTGCATCACGCTGCTTACCCGGACCTAACAGCTCGCAGACCGGTACATTCAGCGTTTTGCCCAGCAGATCCAGCAGCGCGGCTTCCAGCGCCGCCACAGCATTGACGCGCAGCTCAAATGTCCAGGCTCCATTGCCGAAGGTATCAAAGTCAGCAGCCTGATTGCCTTTATGCACCTGCTGGACCACCTTATTCAGGCGCGCCACTTCCTGGCCTAACACCTGCGGAATAGCGTCCACCAGCGTTTGATAGATCACTTCACCGCCTGGCGCTTCCCCCACACCGGTGTGCCCGGCGTTATCAGTAAGGACCACGATATTGCGGGTAAACCAGGCGTTATGCGCGCCACCAATATTGAGCAGCATGCTGTCATGACCAGCCACCGGGATGACCTTCATGTCGGTAATAACGGGACTCGATTGTGTTGTCATCATTATTGTCCTGCGACAGGTTTCAGTTCGATACGTTTAATATCGCCAACCAGCACCAGATAGCTCACTACGGCAATCAGCGCATGCACTCCAACGTAAATCAAGGCACCATTAAACGACCCCGTCGTGCCCACAATGTAGCCGATAGCAATCGGTGTCACGATGCCGGAGATATTACCGAACATGTTGAACAGACCGCCGCTCAGGCCGCTAATCTCTTTGGGGGCCGTGTCTGCCATTACCGCCCAGCCCAGTGCACCGATACCTTTACCGAAGAAGGCCAGCGCCATAAAGCCGATAATCATCCATTCAACGTTGACGTAGTTACAGAACACCATCACCATTGACAGCAACATACCCAACACGATTGGCGTTTTACGGGCGATATTCAGCGAACCAGTGCGACGCATCAGCCAGTCGGAAATAATGCCGCCGAGCACACCGCCTGCGAATCCGCAAATAGCCGGGACCGACGCGACAAATCCCGCTTTCAGAATCGACATACCGCGCGCCTGTACCAGATAGACCGGGAACCAGGTGATAAAGAAGTAGGTCAGCGCGTTAATACAGTACTGGCCGATGTAGATACCGATCATCATGCGGGAACCCAACAACTGTTTGATTTGCCCCCATTTCACGCTGAACGGAACTTTAGCTTTAGCAGCCGCCTGATCCATGTTGATCAGCGCCCCACCTTCGGCAATGTACTCCAGCTCTTTTTGGTTTACACCCGGATGCTGGTTCGGTTCGTGAATCACTTTCAGCCAGATAAAGCTGATGATGATCCCGAGTCCACCCATAAAGAAGAACACGTGCGACCAGCCCACTTCGTGGGTCAGCCAGCCCATAATTGGCGCGAAGATAACGGTGGCAAAGTATTGCGCAGAGTTAAAGATAGCGACCGCCGTGCCCCTTTCCTGCGCCGGAAACCACGCCGCCACAATGCGACTGTTGCCAGGGAACGAGGGTGCTTCAGCTAGCCCCACGAGGAAGCGCAGGGTAAACAGCGCAACGATAATGCCGAAGCCGCTAAAGATATCGACGAAACCTTGCAGCAAGGTAAACATGGACCAGATAAAGATGGACCAGAAATAAACGCGCTTTGAACCAAAGCGGTCAAGCAGCCAGCCGCCGGGGATCTGGCCGATAACATAGGCCCATGAAAAAGCGGAAAATACATATCCCATCCCGACCGCATCCAGACCAATGTCTTTGGCCATTTCTGAACCGGCAATGGATAAAGTGGCGCGGTCGCCGTAGTTGAAGGATGTGACGATAAACAACATCACCACTATCCAGTAGCGAGCGTTAGTGCGTTTTTCCGCGCTGCTCGCCGCCTGACTTAATGAACTCATTGTTGCACTCCTGAATCTTGGCTTTCGCCAGTTCATTCTGTACAGCACCTGTAGGGTGATCAGAATGAGAGGTTAGTGTGTGGCAGTTTTGGTACAGCTCGGGGCCGTTTTATTCTGACTCGCTGCCTTTCCGGGAACTGACGGGAAAAGTATATGAAGGAGTGCCTCTGTCCCTCACCGTGCAAAAACACAACATTGCAGGAGGTGAATGAGGTTGTTTATGGCATAAGCCTAAGGGAATGGAAGATGCTTCACGAAATTGGCGTTTGCAGGGGTTTTATTGCCGGGCGGCGGCGACGCCTTCCCCGGCTTATCATTCGAACAGTGCGGATTGTTGGGTAATATTCTATTTGAGGAGCGTCGCCCAGTGTTCTACCCAGGGATTGGATTCGCTTTCCGGTTCCGGATGTTCACCGGCATCAATCAGCAACATCTCACCCACACGCTGGGCGCTCTGTTCTTGCAAAAGCGCATCAAACTGCTTACCGCCGCCGCAGAAATTGGCATATGAACTGTCACCGAGTGCAATAATTCCGTAGTGGATGTCGGGCTGATAACCCAGTTGGTCTTTAATCCCCTGAAACAGCGGCACGATGCTGTCCGGCAGATCGCCTTGTCCCGTCGTCGACGTTACGACCAGGATGTACTTATCTTTGTACTTTTCCCAATCCGCCAGTTCCGGATCTTCATAAACCGTGGCTTTATGCCCCTGATTTGCGAGGATAGCTTCGGCCTCTTCGGCAACCAGCAGCGCGTTTCCATACATTGTGCCGACAAAAATACCAATTTCCGCCATAACCTTTATCTCCAGGGACTTAATAATCTGTCTGCTCATCCTGACCTGACAGCCCGCTGAACTCAACCCTTTCATTCTCAGGGAGAAGCCCGAGCCAGCCAAACTGTGATAGCGCCTGCATCCAGACGTTATCCAACCCGGCACGAATAACCAGTGGTTCACCGGTGAAGGGGTGCGTAAGTTCAAGCTGGCTGGCATGCAACATCAGGCGCTGGCAGCCAAAATGCTCTGCGGCGCTGCGGTTTTGTCGCAAATCACCGTGCTTACTATCGCCAATAATCGGATGACGCAAATGCGCCAGGTGACGTCTGAGCTGATGTTTACGGCCGGTTTTAGGATCCAGCTCCACCAGCCCGTAACGGGTGGTTGGATAGCGACCGGTTGCCACGGGCATTTCTACCGTAGCCAGCCCGCGATAGTGGGTGACCGCAGGCTGTGGGCCTTTGTCGTCACGGGCAAATTTATCGGCAATCTTGTCCAGCTCTTCCACCAACGGATAATCCAGAATGGCGTCGTCCATCAGCCAGCCGCGCACAATGGCATGGTAGCGTTTTTGGATCTGATGCTGCTCAAACTGCTGTGCCAGCCGTCGTCCGGCCTCGCTGGACAGCCCCATCAACAGCACACCGGATGTCGGTCTGTCGAGTCGGTGGGCTGTAAAAACGTGCTGACCAATCTGGTCACGCACTGTTTGCATTACCACCACTTTCTCATCGCGGTCGAGCCAGCTACGATGAACCAGCCAGCCCGAAGGTTTGTTGACTGCAACCAGCCATTGGTCTTGATAGAGAATTTCCAGCATCAGGCGTCATCACGGGTAAATAGCGCATCCAGATCCTGCAATGCAATCAGGATCACATCGCGCTGCGGATGATCGGCTGCCAGCGCCATTTCATAATATGGCGCAATAGCGAACGCTTCCGGAAGTGGCTGCGCATTATCAAGCAGCGCATGCATGCGGGGAATCAACACCCACTGCAGCCATTCAACCGGTTCCATGGTATCCATACAAAAAGGCTGCGTGCTGGAAAACAGATGCGCTTCTGGCGCATCCATCCGCCAGTGATTATGTTCACGCAGCAGGGCTTCAAGCGCATGCAACTGCTCACGCACACGGTCATGAGTCGTCATGAAATTAACCTCAATGATGAAAAATCTGGCGCGAAGAATAGCACTAGTCGAAGGGAAATAAAAAAAAGGGAGCACTGTAAAAACAGTGCTCCCGGTTCGTTTCGCAGCATTCCAGCTACTTTTGGTGCTCCCTGCTCATCCGTGACAACTTTTCCTGTGGTCTTGCGACCTCGTTCATCCTGAACATTTGCATCCTGCTCACACCGCCCCCGATGTGAAAACTTCATCCTGAAGTGTCCCTGGCCATCCTGACCCGCCGAACATCCTGACCGGCTCTCGTTCTCCATCCTGGAGGTGTCCTTTAACGCTTCCCGCGTTTTCCTCTTTGCTTCATCCTGAAACCTGTCCTTGCAGCACCGTCCTGGTGTGTCCTGCCGAAGTGTCATCATCCTGATGTTCACTTCGTTACGCGACTCCTTGTCGACAGGGATAGAATCGCCTGTTTCGCATTGTCTTACAAGACACTTACAGACATACCCTAATGATTATTTTCGTATGAAAGTTGACAATAAAACATTAACCAATTGAATTATAAATATTTAATATTATATCGGTCGATGAAGTCTTTACTGATCACCTGGCAATCTCCTACAGGGTTTGTAAGAGATCTCTCACACGCCCCAGAGCAAACTGGATTACAGAACAGGCTTAAGTTGAGTAAGAAATTCCGCAAGTGAAGCCGCCAGAACCGTTCGTTTACGGGTTCCCAGCGTTTCCTTGCAGACTTCCCCTGACAAGTTGCACACTGAAATAACATCAAGTTCATTGTCCAGTGTGGCAATAAAAAGCGTAGGAGAGAGCTTAAGGCGTTTTTGCGTAACCAGGTGGCCAATCAGGTTTTCCTGTACGCGTCTGAAGTCATCTTCAGACCAGGTTTGCAGAAGAGTCAGTTTCTCATCCGCAAATTGTGCGTGCATGTCCCCGGCAAATTGGGTGGTATAAAACGCATGAACAGCGGGTTGTACCACAATATCAAAGGCGCGTTCAACCGCGTTTACATTCTGCTCGCCCACAAAAGGCTGCGGTTGCCAGTACACCGCATCGTTCGTGGAGGAGATGATGCACGGAGACGGTACGCCATACAACTCTTCACTCAGCGGCCAACTGCTGTTTTTTTCATGCCATGCATCGCAATAACGCGTCGTAAAGGCTGTCAACGCCTGTGCTGTCAATTCGTCCACTGATTTCTCTCTTCACAAAAGCCAGGATACACTTGTCGCATAGTGTATCTGGTTTATGACGGTGAAACATGTCTTCTTATGAAAATCATCGGGCGCTTGACGGCCTGACTCTCGGAAAATCAACGGATTACCGAGATATTTACGACGCCAGCCTGCTGCAGGGGGTTCCGCGTAGCCTGAACCGCGACCCGCTGGATCTAAAGGCCGATAATCTGCCTTTTCACGGCGCGGATATCTGGACGCTGTATGAACTATCATGGCTGAATGCCAACGGCTTACCGCAGGTTGCGGTCGGCCATGTGGAGCTGGATTACACCAGCGTTAATCTGATTGAATCAAAAAGCTTTAAGCTGTATCTGAACAGTTTTAATCAGACGCGTTTTGACTCATGGGAACACGTCCGTCAGACACTGGAGCACGATCTACGCGCCTGCGCGCAGGGTGATGTCAGTGTGGCGCTCTACCGTCTTGATGAACAGGAAGGGCAGCCGATAGCCCACTTCAATGGCACCTGTATCGACAATCAGGATATCGTCATTGATAACTACCAGTTCAGCACCGACTATCTGGAAAACGCCGTGAGCGGCGACAAAGCAGTAGAAGAGACGCTAGTCAGTCATCTGCTGAAATCCAACTGCCTGATCACCCACCAGCCTGACTGGGGTTCCATACAAATTCAGTATCGTGGACGCAAAATCGACAGGGAAAAGTTGCTGCGCTATCTGGTCTCCTTCCGCCACCACAATGAATTTCACGAGCAGTGTGTGGAACGCATTTTCAATGACCTCCTGCGTTTCTGTCATCCGGAGAAACTGAGCGTATACGCACGCTACACGCGACGCGGCGGCCTCGATATCAACCCATGGCGCACCAACACAGATTTCACCCCCGCAACAGGCAGACTGGTGCGTCAGTAATCTTTTTTCTCAATTTTGCGTGTCGGATTCCGCACGCAAGGTTGTGAAAGGTCATACGCCAGGGCTATTGTAATCAACAGAGGATGATATCTCTCGTCCCGTAAGGAGTTTACTTGATTACACATATTAGCCCGCTTGGCTCAATGGACATGTTGTCGCAGCTGGAAGTCGATATGCTTAAACGCACGGCCAGCAGCGACCTGTATCAACTGTTTCGTAACTGTTCGCTTGCCGTTCTGAACTCCGGCAGTTTGACAGACAACAGCAAAGAGCTGCTGTCTCGTTTTGAAAGTTTCGACATTAACGTGCTGCGCCGTGAACGCGGTGTGAAGCTGGAACTGATCAACCCACCTGAAGACGCGTTTGTCGATGGGCGCATCATTCGCGCGCTGCAGGCCAACCTGTTTGCCGTACTGCGCGACATTCTCTTCGTCAATGGTCAGATCCATAACGCGGGTCGTTTTCAGCATCTGGATCTCGAAAGCTCGGTTCACATCACCAACCTGGTCTTCTCCATTCTGCGTAACGCCCGGGCACTTCACGTCGGTGAAGCGCCGAACATGGTCGTCTGCTGGGGCGGTCACTCAATCAACGAGAACGAGTACCTGTATGCGCGTCGCGTGGGCACTCAGTTAGGCCTGCGTGAACTGAACATCTGCACCGGGTGTGGTCCGGGCGCGATGGAAGCACCAATGAAAGGGGCCGCAGTCGGCCACGCTCAGCAGCGCTACAAAGACAGCCGCTTTATCGGTATGACCGAGCCGTCAATTATCGCTGCAGAACCACCAAATCCGCTGGTTAACGAACTCATCATCATGCCGGACATTGAAAAACGTCTGGAAGCGTTCGTCCGTATCGCTCACGGCATTATCATCTTCCCCGGCGGCGTTGGAACTGCAGAAGAGCTGCTGTACCTGCTGGGTATACTGATGAATCCGGCGAACAAAGATCAGGTTCTGCCATTGATCCTGACCGGGCCAAAAGAGAGCGCAGATTACTTCCGCGTACTGGACGAGTTTATCGTGCACACGCTGGGAGAAGAGGCGCGCCGTCACTATCGCATTATCATTGACGATGCAGCGGAAGTCGCTCGTCTGATGAAAAAAGCGATGCCGCTGGTGAAAGAGAACCGCCGGGACACCGGTGATGCCTACAGCTTTAACTGGTCAATTCGCATCGCGCCTGATTTGCAGATGCCGTTCGAACCGTCCCACGAAAACATGGCGAATCTGAAACTGTATCCAGACCAGCCTGTTGAAGTGCTGGCGGCAGACCTGCGTCGCGCGTTCTCCGGTATTGTCGCGGGGAACGTGAAAGAAGTCGGCATTCGCGCCATTGAAGAGTTTGGCCCGTACAAAATCCACGGGGACCCTGAGATGATGCGCCGCATGGACGATCTCCTGCAGGGCTTTGTTGCACAACATCGTATGAAGTTGCCGGGCACTGCGTATATCCCTTGTTACGAGATCTGCGCATAACCTTCAAAACCGGGTAGCTGATGCTACCTCGGTGACAGTTTTGTCCATATCAAAGCCGGGTTTGGCGCATCAGCCTCCCGGCTTTTTTAGTGATACCAGTCACATAGCTCACGCCATAACATAAATATCGATTATCTTTCGCCTGAAGAGACCCAAAAAGCAAACGATTACCTTTCAAAGAAAACCGTGATTTATCGCCGCAAATTATAATTAGTCACCAGAATTCACTAAAAACAACAGTTTTTATAGCGCAACCCTCGTATCTTCGCACCCTGCCTTTCATGCCATATGTCGTTAATGTTAGCCTTCACGCCCGTAAATTCGCTTTGACTATTTTTTAACAGATTAATGGTCCAAATTTATCCACATAAAAGGTGGATTATTGCATTTGAGATCGCGATCACTGATACATTCATTACTTAAATGTATCTTTCCGCCCGAAAATTATTACGGCGAAAAATTATATAAAAATCGCTAAACGAATTTCGTTTTACAGTCGGGTATTTTTTCATTGGATTGAACCCAAACCCGACTTTTTAAGCTTCCTCCAGGAGAAACAGATGGAAAACACTCAAACCAGCACTATCGTTACGGGCCAGACCCGCAGCGCATGGCGCAAGACAGACACCATGTGGATGCTGGGCCTTTACGGCACGGCGATTGGCGCGGGTGTATTATTCCTGCCAATTAACGCAGGCGTTGGCGGTATGATCCCGCTGATCATCATGGCCATTCTTGCCTTCCCAATGACCTTCTTTGCTCACCGTGGTCTGACCCGCTTCGTGTTGTCCGGTAAAAATCCGGGTGAAGACATCACTGAAGTTGTAGAAGAGCACTTTGGCGTTGGCGCAGGTAAACTGATTACTCTGCTCTACTTCTTCGCTATCTACCCAATTCTGCTGGTTTACAGCGTTGCAATCACCAACACCGTTGAAAGCTTCCTGACTCACCAGTTGGCGATTACTCCGCCGCCGCGTGCAATCCTCTCTCTGATTCTGATTGTCGGCATGATGACCATCGTGCGCTTCGGTGAGCAGATGATCGTAAAAGCGATGAGCATCCTGGTATTCCCGTTTGTTGCGGCACTGATGCTGCTGGCGCTATACCTGATCCCACAGTGGAGCGGTGCAGTTCTGGAAACGCTGTCTTTTGACTCTGCAGCAACCACCGGTAACGGCCTGTTGTTGACCCTGTGGCTGGCCATCCCGGTTATGGTGTTCTCCTTCAACCACTCACCGATCATCTCCTCCTTCGCCGTGGCGAAACGTGAAGAGTACGGTGATGAAGCTGAGAAGAAATGTTCCAAGATTCTGGCATTCGCTCACATCATGATGGTGCTGACCGTTATGTTCTTCGTCTTCAGCTGCGTATTCAGCCTGACTCCGGCGGATCTGGCTGCGGCGAAAGAGCAGAACATCTCTATCCTGTCTTATCTGGCGAACCACTTTAACGCACCGATCATTGCCTGGATGGCACCGATCATCGCGATTATCGCTATCACCAAATCCTTCCTCGGCCACTACCTGGGCGCGCGTGAAGGTTTCAACGGTATGGTAATTAAGTCTCTGCGTAGCAAAGGCAAGTCCATCGAAATCAACAAACTGAACAAAATCACTGCGCTGTTCATGCTGGTAACCACCTGGATTGTGGCAACGCTGAACCCGAGCATCCTCGGTATGATTGAGACCCTGGGTGGCCCAATCATCGCGATGATTCTGTTCCTGATGCCGATGTATGCGATTCAGAAAGTACCGGCAATGCGTAAATACAGTGGCCACATCAGCAACGTGTTCGTTGTGATTATGGGTCTGATTGCCATCTCCGCTATTTTCTACTCGCTGTTTAGTTAATCCCCTGCGCCGCCTTCGGGCGGCGCACCTCGTTACACAATGGACGCCTAATGATTAGCGTATTCGATATCTTCAAAATCGGCATTGGCCCTTCCAGCTCCCACACTGTGGGACCAATGAAAGCAGGCAAACAATTCACGGATGACCTGATTGCACGCGGAATATTGACTGACGTAACCCGCGTAGTGGTTGATGTCTATGGCTCTCTGTCCCTGACCGGGAAAGGACACCATACCGACATCGCGATTATTATGGGCCTGGCAGGTAATCTGCCGGATACCGTAGACATTGATGCTATCCCGGCTTTTATCCAGGATGTGAATACCCATGGACGTTTGCTGCTGGCAGACGGTCAACATGAGGTCGAATTCCCGGTTGATAAGTGCATGAATTTCCATACAGATAATCTGTCACTGCACGAGAACGGGATGCGTATTACCGCGCTGGCAGGCGAAAAAGCCATTTACAGCCAGACGTACTATTCCATCGGCGGTGGATTTATCGTTGATGAAGAACACTTTGGTTTGCCGAATAACAATCCGGTAAACGTGCCGTACCCGTATAAATCCGCAGCCGATTTGCAACGACACTGTCAGGAAACCGGTCTGTCACTTTCCGGTCTGATGATGCAGAACGAGCTAGCCCTGCACAGCAAAGAAGAGCTGGAACAGCACTTTGCAAACGTCTGGGAAGTGATGCGTAGTGGAATTGAGCGCGGAATCACCACCGAAGGGGTATTGCCGGGCAAACTGCGCGTTCCTCGTCGTGCGGCAGCGCTGCGTCGTATGCTGGTTAGCAGTGACAAAACCACGACTGACCCGATGGCTGTTGTAGACTGGATCAACATGTTTGCGCTGGCCGTAAACGAAGAGAACGCTGCCGGTGGACGTGTAGTTACCGCCCCGACTAACGGCGCATGCGGGATTGTTCCTGCAGTGCTGGCGTACTATGACAAGTTTATCCGCGAAGTGAACGCTAACTCACTGGCACGCTATATGCTGGTCGCGAGCGCCATCGGTTCCCTGTACAAGATGAATGCCTCAATTTCAGGTGCTGAAGTCGGCTGTCAGGGTGAAGTCGGTGTAGCGTGTTCTATGGCGGCGGCAGGTCTGGCAGAGCTGCTGGGCGGTAGCCCGACGCAGGTATGTATCGCCGCAGAAATCGGTATGGAACACAACCTGGGTCTGACCTGCGATCCCGTAGCCGGACAAGTTCAGGTTCCGTGCATTGAGCGTAACGCCATTGCATCGGTGAAAGCGGTGAACGCTGCTCGTATGGCGCTACGCCGTACCAGCGAGCCTCGTGTATGCCTCGATAAAGTTATCGAGACCATGTACGAGACAGGTAAAGATATGAACGCCAAATACCGCGAAACCTCGCGTGGCGGTCTGGCGATGAAGATTGTCACCTGCGATTAACCGCACCTTAAGAGGTCTCTTTTACGAGACCTCTTCCCATTTTGCGTCCAACTATTCGCCTCCCCCAACCATGAATGTTACCCTACAGCCTGATTTATCAGGGAGAACACCGTGGCCGTCCATCTGCTTATTGTCGATGCACTCAATCTCATCCGCCGCATTCACGCCGTTCAGGGATCGCCCTGTGTGGAGACATGCCAGCACGCGCTCGATTTATTGATTGTGCACAGCCAGCCCACGCACGCCGTGGCGGTATTTGATGACGAAGCGCGTAACAGCGGATGGCGTCACCAGCGCCTGCCCGACTACAAAGCGGGTCGCCCGCCAATGCCTGACGAATTGCATCACGAAATGCCCGCCTTACGCGCGGCCTTCGAACAGCGCGGCGTCTGTTGTTGGGTCTCGAGCGGGAATGAAGCCGATGATTTAGCCGCAACGCTGGCGGTTAAAGTCACCCAGGCGGGGCATCAGGCCACCATCGTCTCAACCGATAAAGGCTACTGCCAGTTACTCTCCCCAACATTACGCATTCGCGACTATTTCCAGAAACGCTGGCTGGACGCGCCGTTCATTGAGAAAGAATTTGGCGTAATGCCTCAGCAGTTGCCAGATTATTGGGGACTGGCCGGGATCAGTAGCTCAAAAGTGCCGGGCGTTGCAGGTATTGGTCCCAAGAGCGCAACACAGCTACTTGTTCAGTTTCAGCATCTGGAAGGGATTTACGCACATCTGGAAGACGTGCCGGAAAAGTGGCGTAAGAAACTCGAAAGACATAAAGAGATGGCGTTTCTGTGCCGTGATATCGCGCGCCTGCAAACGGACTTACATATTGACGGAAATCTCCAGCAGCTGCGGCTGGCACGGTAGTCTTATTGCCGGATAGCGCTGCGCTTATCCGGCCTACGCATCGTACCCCCTGTAGGCCGGATAAACGCCAGGTGATTACCAGGCGGTATGGTAAAGCTCGACAATATCGGCAATGCTTGCTTCACGCGGATTACCACCAGTGCACACGTCGTCGAATGCCGCCTGCGCCAGCGCCGGGATATCCTCTTTACGCACGCCAACATCACGTAAATGCAGCGGGATCCCCACATCACGGTTAAGCGCAAACACAGCATCTACAGCAGCTTTACGCGCCTCATCCAGCGTCAACGCTTCCACCTTCACGCCCATTGCGCGAGCAATATCGCGGAATTTATCCCCGGTATAGTCGGCGTTGTAGTGCATCACGTGCGGTAACAAAATGGCATTGGCGACGCCGTGTGGTGTGTTATAAAACGCCCCTAGCGGATGCGCCATCCCATGCACGAGTCCCAGACCGACGTTTGAAAATCCCATCCCGGCAACGTACTGACCAAGCGCCATTGCCTCACCGGACTGGCTGTCACCATTAACAGAGCCGCGCAACGCCCCGGCAATGATCTCAATGGCTTTGATGTGCAACGCGTCAGTGAGTGCCCACGCCGCCCGCGTAATATAACCTTCAATAGCATGGGTCAACGCATCGACCCCAGTCGCCGCTTTTAACGCGGCAGGCATACCGTCCATCATATCGGCATCAATAAACGCCACCTGCGGGATGTCATGCGGATCGACACAGACAAATTTACGCCGATTTTCTTCATCCGTGATCACATAGTTAATGGTCACTTCCGCTGCCGTCCCTGCCGTCGTAGGGATTGCCATCACCGGTACGCTCGCAGCACGTGTTGGCGATAACCCTTCAAGACTGCGTACATCGGCAAACTCAGGGTTATTGTGGATAATGCCAATCGCTTTGCAGGTATCCTGCGGGGAGCCGCCGCCTATCGCTATCAGATAATCAGCACCACTTTGCTGAAAGACGCCCAATCCCTCCTTCACCACTGCAATGGTAGGATTCGGGATCACGCCGGAATAGATTTCCCACGGTAAACCAGCCGCATCCATACGGGATGTCACCTTATCGACAACACCGCACTGTACCAGGTTTGCATCGGTGACAATCAAAGCCTTGCGATAACCCCGGCGGATGACCTCGTCCGTTAATGCCCCAACAGCCCCCCGGCCAAACCATGCCGTTTCATTCAGAATCATTCTGTTCGCCATCGTATTTCTCCTTTTCGCTATGCGAAATTACTCTTCAATTCGTAATCCGTAAGATTTGAATTTCTCCAGCACAATGGCGATCTCTTCGTCATCCAGCACCGGCACCGGGTCGACAATCGCCAGAGTGCTCAGATAAAGGCGGGCCAGGACTTCCACTTCATGCGCCAGCCATAGTGCTTTTTCCAGATTCGCTTCACAGGCAATCAACCCATGGTGCTGCAACAACGTTGCCTTACGGCTTTTCAAAGCGACGCTCACATGCTCTGACAGCTCTCGTGTACCAAACGTCGCATACGGCGCACACGGGATAGAGTTCCCCCCAGCCGCGGCAATCATGTAATGGATTGCCGGAATAGGACGGTTCAGAATCGACACGGCGGTGCAATGAATCGCATGGTTATGAACGACCGCATTGGCATCCGGGCGCGTCTGATAAGCCGCCAGGTGAAAACGCCATTCACTGGAAGGTAATTGTCCTTTATCATATTTGCCATCGTTATCTACGAACACGATCATGTTTTCAGTGAGTCTTTCGTAAGGAATACCGCTGGGTGTGATCAGCATTCCATTTTCATATCGTGCACTCACATTTCCGGCGGTTCCCTGATTCAACCCAAGACGGGTCATTTCCAGGCAGGTTTCGATGATTTCACGTGATAAACGCATTCTTTCCATAATGATTCTCCGGGTACAGTTGCCCCTCGTCTTTATTGCGAAAAAATGCTGCCGCAGAGTAAGACGGGTCAGGTTTCAGGTATGAGCAGCCACTGAACATATTTATTCAGATTCAGTTGGCCGATTTAGTTAGTGCGACGAATTATTGTTGTCTTACACGCTTAATTAGCTTCATCTCAACTTTTACAGTTTCTTTAATTGGCTGGTCATCAATAGCACTCATCATCATAGCGAAGGCTTTTTCCGCCCAGACATTTTCATCCTGCTGCATTGACCAGACATTATTAGCGAGGAATCCCAGCATCGGATGTTCATCAAATGTTCCGATATTAATATCCGGTGGAATCACACCAAAACGATTGCGAATAGCAATGACGGCACCTTCCAGCACAGGTAATGATGAGGCAATAAATGCCTGCGGACAGCCCTGTTCATTGATCAATTTCTCCATCAACCGGTAGCCACCATCCGGCGTATTATCCGGACCTTCACGCACCCAGTCACGATGAGTAATGCCATTACTGTTCAATGCGTTAAGATAACCTTTCAAACGATCACCAATACTGGGCAATCCGGTATCCCCGACTAAAAACCAGATCGGAGATTTTCCTGCATCAAACAAACTTTGCGTCAGCTTTTCACCACCTAAAATGTTATGACTTTCAACCAGCGCGTTATCGGTATACTTAAAATCCCTGTCGAGTAGCACCATCGGTTTTCTGACCTGACGCAAATGGTGTTGCTGATTCTCTAATGTTGAGGGAACAATAAAAAGACCATCAACATTACGAGCTATTAGCGCTTTAGTTAATTTGTTTTCATAATCAACATCATCGTAGGTACAACTAATCGTTAATTGGTATCCAGAGCGACGGCAACGTTGTTCAAGTTTCTCGGCAAGTGTGGCAAAAAAGACGTTAGATATATTGGGCACAATCAGCCCCAACGTATCTGTTTTATTCAGTTTCAGGCTGCGGGCTGAATGGTTTATGACATAACCATACCGTTCAACGTATTCATTAATACGCGTTTGGGTTTTGACACTGATACGATATTGCTCAGCCTTCCCGTTCAGCACCAGTCGCACGGTCGTTACCGATAAATTCAGATCGCTGGCTATCTGTTCTACTGTTTTAGCCATTTATATGTCCCAGTTCACATCCAAAAACGTCAATTCACAATCATAAAAGTATTTTAAACTTTTGTCTTACTGCATAACCTGGTTAAGCGCCTGCTGTTGATCCCACATCATCAGATATGCCTGGTATTTACGGTCATAGAAGTCCTGTCGTGCCGGATTAGCTTTAATCACCCCGCCTGGGCGAACCATCGCCCGGCAGGCGGAGGGAACATTTGCCCACACCCCGCAGGCTACCGCACCAGTGATAGCCGCACCTAACGTCACAGCATCTTCTTCCTGCAAAAGATGGATATCGCATCCGGTGGCGTCTGCATACTCTCGCAACCACAGTGGATTATGTGTTGCGCCGCCACACAGTGTCAGTCGAGAAATGGTATGACCGTTTTCGCGCATCACTTCCATAATGTGTCGGGTGCCGCAGGCAATCGCCTGTAATGTCGCCAGATACAGACGAGCAACCTGCATCTCACCTCGTTCAAGAGTCAAACCGCACACGCTGCCCCGGGCATCGGGTCGCGCACGCGGGGAACGGTTACCATGATGATCGGCCAGTACATGCAGATAACGACCAGGCTCTGGCTCCTGCTCTTCCAGTGCAGCCACCCATTCATTAACTAACACTATCGGATGACAACCCCGTGCCTCAGCCTTGTGATACAACTCAGCGCTGGCACCTGACTCCTGAAGCGTCCAGTCAACCAGCGCCCCAGCAGCGCTTTGTCCCCCTTCCGTCAGCCAGTAACCAGGCAGCATGGCGGACCAGTACGGCCCCCATACACCCGGTGTATGAATTTCCTGCTCGCTGCACAACATATGGCAGTTTGATGTTCCGCAGATCAACGCCAATGTTCCCGCAGGCTCAACACCGGCAAGCGCCACACCACCCGCATGCGCATCAATCATACCACTGGCGACTAACACCGCTGTCGTCAGTCCCAGCGCCTGTGCCGCATCGGGGCTGAGCGTCCCAACCGCCGCGCCAGGGGGCAGGATCCGCGACGGAATTTTGTTCAGTAAATCCGTTAATTCAACCGCATCCAGCAGGGAGTGGCTAAAGCGTTGTTCATGTGCCAGATAGTTCCATTTACAGGTTAAAGTACACAGACCTGCAACATCACAAGCGGTGGCTTTCCAGACCAAAAAATCCGCCAGATCGTAGAAGCGGTGTGCACTCTGCCAGGTCGCAGGGAAATGGTTTTTTAGCCACAACACTTTGGGTAGTTCCATTTCGACACTGACTTCACCACCGACATAGCACAACGCTGGGTCCTGTGTAGCGTTGATACGCTGTGTCTCCTGCACAGCACGATGATCCATCCACATGATGATGTTGTGGTCTGACGGTTCACCAGGTGAAACCGCCAGACCCTGCCCCTGTTCATCCAGAGCCACTAACGAACAGGTGGCATCAAACCCCAACGAGCGGATCTCCTCAACACAAACCCCGGCTGACGACACAGCCTCTTTCACGGCATGGCAAACCTGCTGCCAGATTTCGGCAGATGACTGCTCTACCCGCTCAGGACCAGGTCGAAACTGCGAGATAGGGAATGTCGCAAAAGCCAGCCGTTTGCCACTGGCATCAAAAACACCAGCCCTGACACTGGCAGAACCGACATCCACTCCGAGGAAATATCCACTGCTCATAGTAGCTCCCTGATGCTGGCTAATAATGGGGCGAGCGATGTCGCCCCCACGGTCTTATTTTTTACCGAATGGATGTAATAACTTGTCGATTTCCGGCGTATCAATATTCTGCGCATTAACAAATTTCACCGGAATATCAATTTCTTTCGGTACTGACTGACCTGACACGGCCGCATTCAGCGTCTTAATACCCTGATAGCCAATCTGGTACGCGTCCTGTACAACAAAGCCCTGGATCACGCCTGATTTCAGGAAGGCAATGATTGCTTCGGTGCTATCAAAACCAATCACCTTCACTTTACCTTTCAGGTTTTGGCTATCAATGGCATTCGCCACGCCCAGCGTTGAGCCTTCATTGGTGCCGTAGATCCCGGCAATATCGGGGTTTGCCTGGATCATATCGATGGTTTTATCCATCGCTTTTTGCGGATCGCCATCGCTGTACTGAACCGGCAGTACTTTGATATCCGGATATTTTTCCTTCATTCTGGCCACAAAACCTTCCGAACGTTCAATTGCGGAAGAGGTTCCGGCCACGTGCGCAATAATGCCTACTTTCCCTTTGCTACCCACTTGTGCAGCGAGAGCATCTGCCGCTTCAGCCCCTGCTTTACGGTTATTCGTTGCCACAAAGCTGACAGGAATGTCAGAATTTACGCCTGAGTCAAACGTCACAACCTTTATGCCGCGCGAATTCGCTGTTTCCACTAGTGGTGCAAGCGCATTGGCGTCTAATGCCGCCAGCAGCAACCCATTAGGTTTTTGCGCCATTGCGTTTTCAACCAACTGAATCTGCTCAGCAATCTGAGTTTCATCGGCAGGCCCAACATAGCTGGTCTTATCGCCCAACTCTTTCGCTGCCGCTTCGGTACCCATTTTTACGGTCTGCCAGAATTCATGCTGGAAACCTTTACTGACCACAGGAAGGTTCATATCTTTAGCCAGTGCGCTGGATGTCATGCAGGCCAGCAGGGATAACGCATAGACAAAATTCCTGGTTCTCATTGTTTTACTCCGTTCTGAGTGAGTCACCCTAAACGTCAGGGTTATGTTGTCCCGTGACTTCCGGGTGCGTAAATCAACGAATTTTTTTGCGTAAAGTGTCGAGATAAACCGCGGCGATAACGACGACGCCCATAGCCACCATTTGCCAGAACTGCGAGACGCCCATCAGGTTCAGACCATTTTTCAACACGCTCATAATGAATGCGCCGATAATGGTGCCGCCAATAGTACCAATCCCCCCCATCAGGCTCGTGCCGCCAATGACCACCGCAGCAATGGCTTCCAGTTCATAGCCCACACCAACGGTCGGCTGGCCCGAGTTAAGACGAGAAGCCAGAATGACCCCAGCAATCCCGGTCAGCAGACCACAAAATGCGTAGACGAAAATTTTCACGCGCTGGACTTTAATCCCGGAAAGATGCGCAGCAACCTCATTACTCCCCACGGCATAAACATAACGGCCAATCACCGTTTTCTTGAGAATATATGCGGCGATCAGTGCGACGACCACGAGGTAAAAAACGGGATAAGGCAGCACATCGAACAAGCGTCCCTGCGCCAGCATCTTGAAGGTGGGATAATCAGCAAAGTAAATCGCCCGGCCATCAGTCATCACCATATTGATCCCCCGGACGGACATCATCAGACCCAGGGTGGCAATAAAGGGCGGAATAGTCATTTTAGTGACCAGCAACCCATTGATATAGCCGCATAATCCACCAGCGAGTACGCCGGCCAGAATGCATACCGGCAAAGGCAAACCCAGGGTGGCGCAAATGCCTACCGCTACGCCAGAAAAGGCCACTACCGAACCGAGAGAGAGGTCAATTCCTGAGGTGATAATGACGAAAGTCACACCAATCGCCATGATGCCAATCACCGAGGTTTGCAGGGCAATGGTCATAATGTTTTCAGTGTTAAAGAAGAAAGGTGATCCAAAACTAAAAAATATCACCAGAATAATCAGACTCAAAAGCGGCGCCAGGCGCATTAAAAGCTCTTTGTTAATTTTTATTTTCTTATTATTGCTGTCTGAAGAGGTTACAGAGATAGTCATAAATTAGTCCTCTAACGTCGCATATTGCATGATTTTTTCTTGTGTGGCGTCATCAGAAGCTAACTCTCCGGTAATACGCCCATTACGCATAACTAAAATGCGATCGCACATACCCAGCACTTCCGGTAATTCAGAGGAAATCATGATAATTGATTTCCCTTTTGCCACCAGTCGATTCATTAATTCATAAATTTCAAGTTTGGCTCCCACATCAATACCGCGCGTGGGTTCATCAAAGATGAGAATGTCGGTGTCCTTGCATACCCATCTGGCAATAATAATTTTTTGCTGATTACCGCCACTTAAATTCAACGCAGCCTGTTCAAGATGTGGCGTCTTAATACGCAGTGCTTTCACCTGCTCTTCGCTGGTTTGCTGACAGCGTTTGCTATCCACGTTGCCATATCGGTTGGAATACTCGGGGTAATTTCCTAGCATAATATTGCGTTCAACAGACAATCCTAATGCCAGGCCCTCTTTTTTTCTGTCCTCGGTTAAGTAGCTAATACCCTGCTGGATGGCATCAGGAATATCCTTGATTACCGTCTCTTTACCGTTCAGCTTGATGGTTCCGCTGTCGATGGGATCGGCACCAAAGATCGCCCGTGCCAGCTCTGTACGCCCGGCCCCCATCAGTCCGGCAAAACCTAAGATTTCCCCCTGATGCAAGGTAAAATCGATATTGTTCAGTACGCCTTTGCGCGTCAGGCCACTGACTTCCAGCACAGGTTTACGCTGGGGTTGAGGCTCCCGGCGGGGATAGATATTGCCAAGGTCACGCCCAACCATCATGGCAATCAGGTCGCTGATTTTGACCGAGTCATAATCCACTGTGGCAATAAACTGTCCATCCCGCATGACGGTAGCGCGATCGGCGATCAGCGCCAACTCCTCCAGTCGGTGCGAGATATAAACGATGCCCGTTCCCTGTTCTTTAAGTAAACGTGTAACCCGGAATAAACTGTCAATTTCAGTTTCCGTCAACGCCGCCGTTGGTTCATCCATAATAAGAATCTTGGCATTCACCGATATCGCTTTCGCAATCTCAACCATTTGTTGCTGAGCAACAGTAAGATCGGCAACCAGCGTGTCTGGGGAGATATTCAGGTTTAATTTTTGCAAAATATCGATAGCAGCCTGTCGCTGTTGTTTCTCATCAAGACGCCAGCGATTATTTTTGCAAAACTCCCTGCCAATAAATATATTGTCTTCGACCGTCAGCTCAGGAAAAAGGTTAAACTCCTGATGAATAATGGTGATACCCAGGCTTTGTGCGCTCAATGGGTTTGCAAACGAAACGGGTTGGTCCTCAAAAATAATATCCCCTTCATCAGGTTGATATACACCGGATAAAATTTTCATCAGGGTAGACTTTCCCGCGCCATTCTCCCCCAACAGCGCATGAACCTCACCTTTGCGTAAAGTAAAATCCACATTACTCAACGCTAATACGCCGGGAAAGCGTTTCGTAATATGACTCATCTGTAAAAATGTTTCAGACATTGCTGCTTTCCTCAATATACAGAAACTGTAATCAGTGAATCAGGCGAAAAACAGCGTTGCCGGGAAGCCATCGTCACCGTTAATGCGAATGTGCCTACAAGATCATATGCGTTTTATCAACGATGCTAACTCGAGTTAGCGATTGCCTTTTAAAGCTATTTTAGCTGCCAAAAATAGCCAAATCATTTGGTTTAAAACTGTGACACTGAACAGACAATTTATTTTATCTTATTAATTTAAAAAGAATTTAATAAGAAAGTCTTTATTTGTTTATTTGACGCAGATCGAATTTTAACCACTTCTCGTGAGGTTTCTCACAGTTCCATAACAAAAAAGTTGTGCAAAAAACTCTCTGATACCTAAGCTAACTCGAGTTAGCAAAAATGGGTAATTCAGCCAACTGCGACAGTGGTGTCCGACATCCGCTTTTGCAGCACGGCATAAAGTGAGATGAGGAACCTCGAATGAAAAAAAATAGTTTACCGAAAATCGGTATCCGTCCGGTGATTGATGGGCGTCGTATGGGTGTACGCGAGTCGCTCGAAGAACAAACCATGAACATGGCAAAAGCCACTGCAGCACTGATTTCCGAGAAACTTCGTCATGCCTGCGGGGCACAGATCGAGTGCGTTATCGCAGACACCTGTATTGCCGGATTAGCTGAATCTGCCGCCTGTGAAGAAAAATTCAGTCGCCTGAACGTCGGCGTGACAATTACCGTCACGCCGTGTTGGTGCTACGGCAGCGAAACTATCGATATGGACCCCATGCGCCCGAAGGCCATCTGGGGTTTCAACGGGACGGAACGTCCAGGTGCCGTGTATCTGGCTGCAGCGCTGGCTGCACATAATCAAAAAGGGCTTCCCGCCTTCTCTATTTACGGTCATGACGTGCAGGATGCAGGTGATACCACTATCCCTGCCGATGTTGAAGAAAAACTGCTGCGTTTCACTCGGGCAGGTTTAGCCGTTGCCAGCATGAAAGGCAAAAGCTATCTGTCCGTCGGCGGCGTTTCAATGGGAATTGCAGGCTCTATTGTCGACCATAACTTCTTTGAATCCTGGCTGGGAATGAAGGTTCAACCTGTTGATATGACAGAATTGCGTCGTCGCATCGACCAGAAAATCTATGACGAAGCGGAGCTGGAAATTGCCCTGGCGTGGGCGGATAAACATTTCCGTTATGGTGAGGATCAGAACGCACAACAGTATAAGCGAAATGAAGAACAGAGCCGTGCAGTGCTGAAAGAGAGCCTGCTGATGGCAATGTGCATCCGCGACATGATGCAGGGTAACCAGAAACTGGCAGAGAAAGGCCGGGTTGAAGAGTCTATGGGGTACAACGCGATTGCCGCCGGTTTCCAGGGCCAGCGCCACTGGACGGATCAATATCCAAACGGCGACACCGCCGAAGCGTTGCTGAATAGCTCATTTGACTGGAATGGCGTGCGCGAACCGTATGTCGTTGCCACCGAGAACGACAGCCTGAACGGTGTCGCAATGTTGTTTGGCCACCAACTCACGGGCACGGCGCAGGTCTTTGCTGATGTACGGACCTACTGGTCACCGGAAGCAGTAGAACGCGTCACAGGTAAACCGCTAACCGGTCTTGCTGAGCACGGCATTATTCACCTGATTAACTCCGGCTCTGCGGCACTGGATGGTTCCTGCAAACAGCGTGACAGCGAAGGCCAGCCAACCATGAAACCACATTGGGAGATCTCACAGCAGGAAGCCGATGATTGCCTGGCGGCGACCGAATGGTGTCCGGCGATCCACGAATATTTCCGGGGCGGCGGCTACTCTTCCCGTTTTCTTACCGAAGGTGGCGTACCGTTCACCATGACCCGCATCAATATCATCAAAGGCCTGGGCCCAGTGCTACAAATTGCGGAAGGCTGGAGTGTGGAATTACCGAAGGAGGTGCATGCTCAGCTTGATGCTCGCACCAACTCTACCTGGCCAACAACCTGGTTTGCACCGCGCTTAACCGGCAAAGGTCCGTTCAACGATGTCTATTCCGTCATGGCTAACTGGGGTGCCAACCACGGTGTGCTGACGATTGGCCACGTTGGTGCGGACTTTATTACGCTCGCCGCCATGCTGCGTATCCCAGTGTGTATGCACAACGTGGAAGAAGAGAAGATCTATCGCCCTTCCGCATGGGCTGCCCACGGTATGGATAGCGAAGGCCAGGACTATCGCGCCTGCCAAAACTACGGCCCGCTGTATAAGCGTTAAGCATCTGCGATTGCCGGATGGCGACGCTAACGCGTCTTATCAGGCCTACGGGTGAGTAGCCTATCGGCCGGATAAGGCGTTTACGCCGCCATCCGGCAACATCTCGGGGGAGATTATGAATAATGACGTTATTTTGGTCCTCGACTGTGGTGCGACGAACGTGCGAGCCATTGCTGTTGACCGCCAGGGAAAAATTATCGCCCGCGCCTCAACCCCGAACGCCAGTGATACCGCCATAGAGAACGCTGGCTGGCATCAGTGGTCCCTCGACGCCATTGTGCAGCGCTTTGCCGATTGCTGCCAACAACTCACAACGGAACTGACCGCCTGTAATATTCGAGGGATAACGGTCACCACATTTGGCGTTGATGGCGCGCTGGTTGATGTGTATGGCAAACTGCTTTATCCGGTTATCAGTTGGAAATGTCCACGTACTGCCGCCATCATGGCCTCTATCCGCCAACGGATATCACCTCAGAAATTACAGGATATATCCGGCGTCGGCGCGTTCAGCTTCAACACGCTGTACAAGCTGGTATGGCTTAAAGAGAATCACCCGCAATTGCTGGAACAGGCACACGCCTGGCTATTTATTTCATCACTGCTCAACCATCGCCTCACCGGTGAGTTCACCACAGATATCACCATGGCCGGTACCAGTCAGATGCTGGATATTCATCAGCGAGATTTCAGTGTTGATATTTTGCAGGCTACCGGGATAGCACGCCGACTGTTTCCACGTTTAGTTGAAGCGGGAGAGCAGATCGGAACGTTGAAAAATGACGCGGCAAAGCAACTTGGGCTCACAGCGGGCATTCCGGTTATTTCTGCCGGCCACGACACGCAGTTTGCGCTCTTTGGCGCAGGCGCGCAGCCAGATGAACCCGTGCTCTCTTCCGGTACATGGGAAATACTGATGGTACGCAGCGCACAGGTGAATACTACCTTACTCAGCGACTATGTGGGTTCTACCTGTGAACTGGACAGCCGGCCGGGACTCTATAACCCCGGTATGCAGTGGCTGGCATCCGGCGTGCTTGAGTGGATACGTAAGTTGCTGTGGACACCCGACACCCCCTGGCAAACGCTCATTGATGAAGCGCAGGCCGTCCCGGCGGGCGCTGAAGGGATAACCATGCACTGCGATCTGCTTGCCAGTCCACGTGCAGGCTGGCAGGGAGTCACACTCAACAGTACCCGCGGACACTTCTACCGCGCTGCGCTGGAAGGATTGACGGCCCAGCTGCAGCACAATCTACACACACTAGAAACCATCGGTCATTTCAAAGCGACAGAGCTACTTCTGGTTGGTGGAGGAAGTCGTAATGCACTATGGAATCAAATAAAAGCAAACGTTCTGGGTATTCCCATCAAAGTGCTGGATGACGCCGAAACGACGGTTGCCGGTGCTGCAATGTTTGCCTGGTCCGGTATCGGCGAATTTGCCTCTCCGGAGCTGGCTCGTGCGCAGGTGGACTATCAATATCGTTACTTCTATCCACAAACAGAACCCGTATTCACAGGAGTCGAGTGACATGCTCAAAACGATTTCCCCCTTAATTTCCCCTGATCTGTTAAAGGTGCTGGCTGAAATGGGTCACGGTGATGAGATTATCTTTTCCGACGCCCACTTTCCGGCCCACAGTATGGGCCCGCAGGTTATCCGGGCCGATGGTCTGCAGGTCGGCGACCTGTTGCGGGCGATTATTCCGCTGTTTGAACTGGACTGTTACGCCCCACCACTGGTGATGATGGCCGCCGTCGAAGGAGACTCGCTCGACCCCGACGTAGAAGCGCGATATCGGCAGGCCCTGTCATTACAAACACCTTGCCCGGACATCACTCGCATTGACCGTTATGCATTTTATGAACGAGCACAAAAAGTATTCGCAATCGTTATTACAGGGGAGCGGGCAAAGTACGGAAATATCCTGTTAAAAAAAGGGGTAACGCCATAATCTCTTACCTGAATGCCCGGCAGGTACGGGCATTCACCGCATGATGGGGTGAGAAAACATGAAAGCAGCACGCCTGCAAGCGATCCTGGATCTGTTGAGCAACCATAAAAGTCTGACGACTGAAACCTTATCCTCACAGCTCAATGTCAGTAAAGAAACTATCCGTCGCGATCTTACGCAACTGCAGGCGCAGGGTAAGGTACTGCGTAATCACGGGCGAGCCAAAGTGATACATCGGGTAAACCAGGACTGCGGCGAGCCGTTTCATATCAGACTGAAAAGCCATTATTCCCACAAAGCCGATATCGCCAGAGACGCGTTAACGTGGATAGAGGAGGGCATGGTGATCGCTCTGGATGCCAGTTCTACTTGCTGGTACCTGGCTCGCCTGTTGCCAGACATTAACATTCACGTATTTACGAATAGCCAACCGATTTGCCTCGAATTGGGAAAACGTGAAAATATTCAGCTGATCAGTTCT
This sequence comes from Citrobacter sp. Cu233, assembly GCF_030332225.1. Classification (GTDB taxonomy): domain Bacteria; phylum Pseudomonadota; class Gammaproteobacteria; order Enterobacterales; family Enterobacteriaceae; genus Citrobacter. Next base: position 473,169 of record NZ_JAOWIF010000033.1, on the reverse strand, counting down.
GGTGGTCGACTTGAGCGTAAATACGGTTGCTACGTTAATCCATCGCTCATCTCACAGCTAAAGTCACTTGATATCGACCTGTTTATCTTTTCCTGCGAGGGGATCGACCGCGACGGTACACTCTGGGATTCAAATGCTACCAACGCCGATTTTAAATCCATCCTGCTTAAGCGTGCGGCGCAGTCATTATTATTGATTGATAAGAGTAAATTTAATCGCTCGGGTGAGACGCAGATTGGGCATCTGGAAAATGTGACGCATATTATTTCAGATACAGAAATGATTGAAACAATCCAGGCCGGATGAGGCGTTCACAGCGCCATCCGGCAAATAAGTATTATCGTTCGTCGCGGCGACCACCGACGGCAGCCCACAGACGGCGCACGTGCACGGTGACTTCTTCACGGTCGTGATAAAGCTGACGCGCCTGAATCTGCGCATTCACGCCATGCTCATCAAGCTGTGCCTGAATATAAGCCAGGTTTTGCGACACTTCCTCGTAGCGCTTTTTCATCGGCAGCTTAAGGTTAAAAATCGTCTCGCGGCACCAGCCGTTCACCAGCCATTGCGCCATCAGCGCAGCAACTTTGGCCGGTTTCTCCACCATATCGCAGACCATCCACGAAATGTTGTTACGATTCGGGCGATACTTAAATCCATCTTCCCGCAACCAGGTGACCTGCCCGGTATCCATCAGGCTTTGCGCCATCGGACCATTATCCACCGAGTATACCCACATATTGCGTTTAACCAGTTGATAGGTCCAACCGCCAGGACATGCTCCTAAATCAACGGCATACATTCCATTGGCCAGACGCTCATCCCACTCATCGGCAGGAATAAACACATGCAGCGCCTCTTCCAGCTTCAGCGTTGAACGGCTCGGCGCATCAGCCGGGAATTTCAGTCGCGGAATCCCCATATAGAACGGCGAGTTATTATCAGGCCAGGAGTAGCCAGTGTAGCAACAGCCAGGTGCAATAAAGAAGACGTGCACTACCGGACGTTTTGGCGTTTCATACTTTGCCAGCACACCCGCTTCACGCAGCGCGGCGCGAAGCGGTACGGTAAATTTACGGCAAAATTTAACCAGCTCTTTGCTTTCATTCGTGTCGGCAACTTCGACACGCAAATCGCCGCCTTTCTCCACCACGCCCTGCAGCATACCGACGATCGGTGTGATGCGGTCTTCCGGCGGCAAATATTGCAGTAGCTCGCCGACAACAAACATTTGGCGGGCAAAAATCAGTGAACTGAACGGCAACTCTTTAACCAGCTTTTCCGCATCTTCCTGCTGATAGCATTCGAAGATGACATAACCCGCATTTTCTTTGACGCGGGCGAAACCAAAGATTTCGCGACGCCCTGCTTTATCCGTAATTTCTGCGGCGCACTCTTTTTCAAAACCCGGGCGACACAACAATACAACCTTATTCATGGCTTACGCCCTTACGTTTCAATCGAATAGCGCCCACTAACATCAGTGCCCAGCCTACAAGGAAGCTAAAACCACCGACGGGGGTAACAAACGCCCACAGGCGTAAATGAGAAAGCGCGAGGCAATACAGACTGCCGCTAAACAGCACGGTCCCTAACGCCAGAAACACGCTACTCCAGTAAAACCAAATGCTAATACGTCGCTGCATGGCGACGGCCAGACCAAAAATAGCCAGCGTATGAAATGCCTGATACTCAAGGCCAGTCTGGATCCACCCCATTTCAACAACGCCGAGGGTTTTACTCAGAACATGTGCCCCAAAGGCTCCCAGAGCGACAAAGATAAAGCCACTGATGGCGGCAAAAATCAGCATAAAACGGCTGGTCATGTTAATACCCTACGTAAATTATTGTTCATAACGAAAGCGGAATTTTTCTTGTTCCGTGGCCGCTTTCGCCAGTATCCACTGACGGAAGGCGGCTATTTTACCCAGTTCTGCCTGACTGTCATGACAAACCAGATAAAATGCGTTTTTGCTGACCAGAACATCATTAAAAGGACAAACCAGACGTCCGGCTTCAATTTCGGACTGCGCCATAACGTTATTGGCCAACGCAACGCCCTGTCCATGGATAGCGGCCTGTAGCACCATGGCGCTATGGCTGAAGATAGGTCCCTGCTGTACGTTGATATGATTCAGCCCGAGCTGGCGCGTATAAGCTTGCCAGTCACGGCGTGACGCATCATGCAATAACGTATGTTTTGCCAGATCTTCAGGCGTCTTCAGCGGTTTATCGCCAGTCAGCAACAAAGGAGAGCAAACTGGTAGCAAGTATTCTGCGTACAATTTCTCTACGCGTAAGCCAGGCCAGTTGCCTCGTCCGTAGAAAATAGCCACATCGACGTCGTCGGCCAGTTTATCTTCCTGACGGTCCACGGCCTGGATCCTGACATCGATTCCCGGATAAGCTGAGTTAAAGCTAGAGAGTCTGGGCACCAGCCATTGAATCGCAAAACTGGGCAATAAACTGACGGTAAGCGCGCCTTTTGCACTGCGTGCCTGAAGTTTACGCGTCGCATCGGTTAATTGCGAAAAAATCTCTTTGATGTCGAGGAAATAGCTTTGCCCCTCTTCCGTCAACAACAGCGATCGATTGCGCCGACGAAACAGCTTCAGCCCCAAAAAATCCTCAAGTGACTTGATTTGGTGACTTACTGCGGCCTGCGTCACAAAAAGTTCTTCTGCTGCGCGCGTAAAGCTTAAATGGCGCGCGGCAGCATCAAAAACACGTAACGCATTTAAGGGTGGTAATCGTTTTGACATGACTTTTAGGCTTTGATGTTAAATGAATTTAACAATTACCTAACAGGCTGTAACCTATTAGTTTTTTTAATCTGAGCCATTATAAATTGTCCGTTGAGGTTCTACCAGCAAATACCTATAGTGGCGGCACTTCCTGAAGCCGGAACGAAAAGTTTTATCGGAATGCGTGTTCTGGTGGGCTTTTGGCTTACGGTTGTGATGTTGTGTTGTTGTGTTTGCAATTGGTCTGCGATTCAGACCATGGTAGCAAAGCTACCCTTTTTCACTTCCTGTACATTTACCCTGTCTGTCCATAGTGATTAATGTAGCACCGCCAAATTGCGGTGCTTTTTTTTGTCCGTGTGTCTGCCAATGACGACCGGCTATTTCTCCAGTTCTACCATCTCTTTCACATCGGTACGGTTAATCTGCTGTTTGTTGCCGTTAGCGTCTTTATACGAAATCATTCCTGTCTCATTATCGGTCTTTGGCTTACCGTCAGACACGATTGTCCGGCCATCGTTGGTGTGCATCACGTAATTCGGACCGGAACAGGCGCTCAGGGCAAAAGTCAGCATACAGGCAGAGATTATGGCAGTAGTCTTTTTCATATTCTTCTCCTCACAGCAATTTATGCCAGATAAAACAAATTCCATAACAGGCAAAATTATTCGCCTAACACTATTTAGCATAAGACACTGCACAGACCTCGCCGGGATATCCAGAGGATTCCGATGGTTAGCGCAACCCTTGTGTCTGCGCCCTTTTTGCGCCACGATCGGTTTACTGAACTGAGGAATACCATGAACGCTTTTAACCCCACGCAGTTTCGCGCACAATTTCCCGCACTCAACGATGCAGGTGTCTATCTCGACAGCGCCGCGACGGCATTGAAGCCGCAGGCGGTGATTGAGGCGACCCATCAGTTTTATAGTCTGAGCGCCGGAAACGTCCATCGCAGCCAGTTTGCACAAGCCCAGCGTCTGACCGCACGCTATGAGGCCGCGCGGGAAAAAGTCGCGCGTCTCATCAATGCTCCCGATGACAAGACGGTGGTCTGGACCCGCGGTACGACGGAAGCGATCAACATGGTTGCCCAAAGTTACGCGCGTCCGCGCTTACAACCGGGCGACGAGATTATCGTTAGCGTGGCAGAACATCACGCCAACCTGGTTCCCTGGTTGATGGTAGCGGAGCAAACGGGAGCTAAAGTCATCAAGCTTCCGCTCAATGCCCATTTGCTGCCTGACACGGAGTGTCTGGCGGACCTCATCACCCCACGCAGTCGCATTCTGGCTCTCGGTCAGATGTCGAACGTCACCGGTGGCTGCCCTGACTTAGCCCGCGCGATTGCGCTTGCTCATACAGCAGGCATGGTGGTGATGGTGGATGGCGCTCAGGGCGTGGTACATTTCCCTGCTGACGTCCAGCAGTTAGATATTGATTTCTATGCTTTTTCTGGTCACAAATTATATGGTCCGACGGGCATTGGTGCATTGTATGGTAAGCCAGAGCTGTTGGAAGCCATGTCGCCATGGCTCGGCGGCGGTAAAATGATTAGCGAAGTCAGCTTTGACGGTTTCACCACACAAGCGGCACCGTGGAAGCTTGAGGCAGGCACGCCGAACGTTGCGGGCGTCATTGGATTAAGTGCGGCGCTTGAATGGCTCGCGAATATTGATATCGTGCAAGCCGAAAACTGGAGCCGCAGTTTGGCTACGCTGGCAGAAGATGCGCTGGCGAAACGGCCGGGATTTCGCTCCTTCCGTTGTCAGGACTCAAGTCTGTTAGCCTTTGATTTTATAGGTGTGCACCACAGCGATATGGTGACGCTGCTGGCCGAGTATGGCATTGCGCTGCGCGCCGGACAGCACTGTGCGCAACCGTTACTGGCCGAGTTGGGGGTCTCCGGGACGCTGCGCGCCTCATTTGCACCTTATAATACACGAAGCGATGTTGACGCGTTGGTCACGGCCGTTGACCGCGCACTGGAAATATTGGTGGACTAATGACAAGCCCTCTGTTCGCCGGACACCCGTTTGGCACAATCGTAACTGAAGAGACGTTACGCAATACCTTTATCCCGCTCACTCAGTGGGAAGATAAATATCGTCAACTTATTCTACTGGGTAAGCAACTTCCGGCCCTTTCGGATGATCTGAAGGCGCAGGCAAAAGAGATTGCCGGATGTGAAAACCGCGTTTGGCTGGGGTACAGCCTGCATGAGAATGGCACACTTCACTTCTTCGGTGATAGTGAAGGCCGAATTGTGCGCGGCCTGCTGGCAGTACTACTCACGGCTATCGAAGGTAAAACTACTGCGGAGTTACAGGCGCATTCACCGATGGCGTTATTTGATGAGTTGGGCTTAAGCGCACAACTGAGCGCTTCACGTAGTCAGGGGCTGAATGCGCTCGTTGAGGCAGCTCAGGATGCCGGATGGCAACATTGATGCGTCCTATCCGGCCTACAACACTGCATGAACCGTAGGTCGGATAAGCGTCACATCATCCAATACCATCATACCTGACGCGCGGCTTTCGCCATCATTTTCTTCAACGCGTGGGCGACCGCAACAAAACCAAAAGTCGCCGTCACCATGGTGGCAGCGCCAAACCCGGACGCACAATCCATACGCTTCGGCCCTTCCGCCGTGGCCTTCATTGCACACACAGACCCATCGGCCTGCGGGTAAACTAACGCCTCCGTCGAAAACACACAATCCACGCCCAGCTTGCCTTTGCTATTTTTCACCACCCCAAAATCACTTTTCAGCCGCTCGCGTAGTTTCGCCGCCAGCGGATCCTGGATGGTTTTTGCCAAATCAACCACCTGAATCTGCGTCGGATCAATCTGTCCCCCCGCGCCTCCGGTTGTCACCAGCGGAACTTTATTACGTCGGCAATATGCAATCAGTGCCGCTTTTGGGCGTACACTATCAATTGCATCAATAACATACGAGAATCCTGCGCTCATATATTCGGCAACGTTATCCGGCGTGACAAAATCATCAACCACGGTCACCCGACACTCCGGGTTAATCTGGCGTATCCGCTCGGCCATCACCTCAGCTTTCGCCAGGCCGACGTTATCACGCAACGCATGGATTTGACGGTTAGTATTTGTGACGCACACATCATCCATATCGATGAGTGTAATAGCACCAATACCGGTACGCGCCAGTGCTTCCGCCGCCCACGACCCCACGCCGCCAATTCCAACGACACAAACGTGCGATTGGGCAAAGAGCTGCAGCGCATGTTCACCATATAAACGCGCAGTGCCGCCAAAACGCTGACGCCAGGCGTCACTTATTACCACTGACATAGAACCTCAGATAGAGAAAACAAAAAGAGCGGACAAATACCGCCCTTGATGACTGCATCGCTGCCCGATGGCGGCTACGCCTTATCAGACCTACTCAATAATGTAGGCCGGATAAGCGAAGCGCCATCCGGCAATTAACCGCTAAATACGTTACCCGCGTTGGCCGCTGTTTTCAGCACCCACACGCGTCCGTAGTGATTATACCACCCTGCACGGTGTCCGGCGTCTGCACCAATACCCTGATAGATGTCGAAGTGCTGCCCTTTGATCGCCCCCCCGACATCTAACGCGACCATCAGACGTAATTCATACTGACCGGTGAATTTCCCGTTATTGTCCAGTAGCGGGACTTCCGCCAGTAACGTCGTACCTGCAGGAATAATACTGCGGTCAGACGCAACAGATGCACGACCAATCAACGGTACAGCGCTGGCCCCTTTGACCGGCGCAAAAGATTGCGGCTTAAAGAAAACGAATGATGGGTTTTGCTCCAGAAGCTCACGCACTTCGGCTTCACTGTGCGTCTCACCCCAATGGCGAATAGCCTGCATCGACATATCTTCTTTCTTCACTTCACCGCGATCGATCAGCACCTTACCGATACTGCGATAAGCGTGGCCATTTTTCCCGGAATAGCTAAAGAAGTTAAGCGGACTACCATCACCAAAATCAATGTAGCCGCTGCCCTGAACATCCATGATGAAGTTATCCATCAGAGAGTTGCTGTACGCCAGAATGTAATTGTCGCTTAGCGCACCTGCGTAGATCTCGGCACGAGAGGGTAAGCGCCCACGTTTTGGCGGCATGCGATAGATAGGATACTGAAACTCGCCCTGGCGCGTATGTCGCGCCTGGATAACCGGCGTGTAGTAACCGGTAAACTGGACGTTACCGTAATTGTCCGCCCCTTCCATTTGCCAGGCATCAATACCAAACTGGCGCATACTGCGCGTATCACCGCCCGCACGTAGCCACTGCTGGATAGCGTTGTAGACGTTGCTCTGGTTACCGTACAAACGCGGGGAAGCGCTGCGAATTTGATTAACCTGCTCGGCGAAATCACCGGCGTTAATTGGCGCACCAACCGCATCAGGTTGGTTCACCAGTGAGAAAGGCTGGGTAAATTTCCCGTCTTTATACTGCTGCCCACGATCGGTGGGTTTTGAGGAACACGCGGCGAGCATCGCGACGACCGCCCCCGCCAGAAGATATTTTGCCCAACGTCCTTTCATTGTTCTCGTCTTATGTTGCCTGAATGCGAGACGAAGATAACAAACCCCTGAACCTAATGAAATGCGTATACATACCCCAACGCAAATTTTGAGCAAAAAATAATCCAGAATGCGTTGTTTTTGTTCATTTTCAGCCTAAAAACGTGATCAAGGAGAAAAAAGGGTTGCATGAAAATGCGAGCAGAGTATAGTGCGCATCCACGGACGCGGGGTGGAGCAGCCTGGTAGCTCGTCGGGCTCATAACCCGAAGGTCGTCAGTTCAAATCTGGCCCCCGCAACCAATTAAAATGTGATGAAGTACAAGCAGTACGGTGACGCGGGGTGGAGCAGCCTGGTAGCTCGTCGGGCTCATAACCCGAAGGTCGTCGGTTCAAATCCGGCCCCCGCAACCAATCAAATTTGATAAAATATAAGCAGTACGGTGACGCGGGGTGGAGCAGCCTGGTAGCTCGTCGGGCTCATAACCCGAAGGTCGTCGGTTCAAATCCGGCCCCCGCAACCAACATATTAAACACCTTAACGGGTGTTTTTTTGTTTCTGTCGCCCATAAAAAAAGCGCTTCTCAGCGCTTTTTTGTTATCCCCTTCTCGCCAGCGTCGCCCCATCAGCAAAGTAAGCTTTAATCCCGGCCAGAATCGACTCTGCCACTTCCTGCTGGAAGGTCGCCGTTTTGAGCTTGCGTTCTTCTTCAACGTTACTGATGAATGCAGTTTCTACGAGAATGGACGGAATATCCGGCGCTTTCAACACGGCGAACCCGGCCTGTTCAACCTGATTTTTATGCAGATTATTAATCTTACCGAGTTTATTCAGCACCGCTTTTCCGAACTTCAGGCTGTCGGCAATAGTCAGCGATTGCACCATATCAAACATGGTGTGGTCGACGTAGCGATCACCGCTTTTACTGACGCCACCAATTAAATCCGAGGCGTTCTGGGTTTGTGCCAGATATTTTGCCGCTGTACTGGTCGCGCCTTTGGTTGAGAGTGCAAACACCGACGAACCACTGGGTTGGCGACTGGTAAACGCATCAGCATGAATAGAAACAAACAGGTCAGCACGCTGTTTCTGGGCTTTCGCCACGCGCACTTTTAACGGAATGAAGATATCTTCATTACGCGTCATATAGACCTTCATGTTGCCTTCTTTCTCGATAAGTGCTCGCAGGCGACGGGCTATCTGCAATACCACATCTTTTTCACGTGTCTTGTATTTCCCCACAGCACCGGAGTCTTCTCCGCCATGGCCAGGGTCAAGCATAATAACAATCGGACGATCGCGCCCCGCTTTACCCGGCTGTGGTCCGCTTTGCGCAGGTGGTACCTGTTTATCCAGATCGCCTTTGTTGTAATCTTCAAGCAATGCCAACAGAGGATCCTGGACATCCTGAGCATTGGCAGGATAAAGATCCATCACCAAACGTTCTTTGAAGCCTGCAACTGGCGCTAACGCAAAGAGTTGAGGTTTCACATTTTGTTTCAGTTCAAACACCATACGCACGGTCTGCGGGTCAAACTGCCCGACGCGTGCGGACTTAATGTAGGGATCGTCTGGGCGGATCTGCGTTCCAATGCCCTTGAGCACCGAGTTCAAATTAACGCCTTCAATATCTACAACCACACGCTCAGGATTACTCAGGGCAAACTGTTTGTATTTCAGCAGACGGTTGGATTCCACCGTAACGCGGGTATAACTGGACGCGGGCCAGATACGTACGGCAACGACCTGACTCACGGCAGCCAGACCGACCTGGCTGACGCTTAAAAGCCACATAGCACCCGCACCTTGCAGTAAACGGCGGCGACTGATTGCTGAGTTGGATCCCGACATGCTTCTCCCGAGCAAAAGAAATCTATATTGAGGTAATACGTAAAACGTCCGAATTGACCGGAAACTTTAGCGAATGACGCATAATCTGTCATCTATAAAAGGGTAAACATTGTTTTTATATTCGCGGTATTACTGAAGAAAATCTTAGGCTGGGGTAAAAATTACGCTTGCACACAGGGCAGAAACAGAATAAAAATACACTAATTACGAATAATCATGCAATGAGGGTGTGCCGTGGTGAAGGAACGTAGAACCGAACTGGTACAGGGATTCCGCCATTCTGTTCCCTATATCAATACCCATCGGGGAAAAACGTTTGTCATTATGCTGGGCGGCGAAGCCATCGAGCATGAAAACTTTTCCAGTATCGTCAATGACATTGGTCTCCTTCATAGCCTCGGCATTCGCCTTGTCGTGGTCTATGGCGCACGGCCGCAGATTGATGCCAATCTGGCCGCGCATCACCATGAACCGGTGTATCACAAAAATACGCGCGTTACCGACGCCAAAACCCTGGAGCTGGTCAAGCAGGCTGCGGGTTTGCTCCAGCTTGATATTACCGCCCGCCTGTCAATGAGTCTGAACAATACGCCTTTGCAAGGCGCACACATCAATGTGGTCAGCGGTAATTTTATTATCTCGCAACCGTTGGGTGTGGATGACGGGGTGGATTACTGCCATAGCGGACGTATTCGTCGAATTGATGAAGAAGCGATTCACCGTCAACTGGACAGCGGTGCTATTGTTCTGTTGGGTCCGGTGGCTGTTTCCGTAACCGGTGAGAGCTTTAATCTGACCTCCGAAGAGGTTGCCACCCAGTTGGCGATCAAACTGAAAGCAGAGAAAATGATCGGTTTTTGCTCCTCTCAAGGAGTGACTAACGATAATGGCGATATTGTTTCCGAACTCTTTCCCAACGAAGCGCAAGCGCGTGTTGAGTCACAGGAAGAGAAAGGTGATTACAGCTCCGGTACGGTGCGTTTCCTGCGCGGTGCAGTTAAAGCCTGTCGTAGCGGCGTGCGCCGTTGTCACCTGATTAGCTATCAGGAAGATGGCGCGTTGTTACAAGAACTGTTCTCTCGAGATGGGATCGGTACGCAAATCGTGATGGAAAGCGCCGAGCAGATCCGTCGCGCCACCATTAACGATATTGGCGGCATTCTGGAATTGATTCGTCCTTTGGAACAGCAAGGTATTCTGGTACGTCGCTCCCGTGAACAACTGGAAATGGAGATCGACAAGTTCACCATAATTCAGCGCGATAATCTGACCATTGCCTGTGCAGCCCTGTACCCTTTTCCGGAGGAGAAGATTGGTGAAATGGCGTGCGTGGCAGTGCATCCGGACTACCGTAGCTCATCGCGCGGCGAAGTTTTGCTGGAGCGGATCGCTGTGCAGGCCAGACAAATGGGGCTCAGCAAGCTGTTCGTGCTGACGACGCGCAGCATTCACTGGTTCCAGGAGCGCGGCTTCACGCCAGTCGATATCGATCTGCTGCCGGAAAGCAAAAAAGAGATGTACAACTATCAGCGGCGGTCAAAAGTATTGATGGCGGATCTGGGGTAGTGGTCATTGCCGGATGCGGTATGGATGCCTTATCCGGCCAACAATTTACTGGCACATCTTTTGTCGGCAGATAGTGTGCCTGATAAGACGCGTTAGCGTCGCCATCAGGCACACTGTAACCGGATGGCGCTGACGCTTATCCGGCCTACATCATGTCGTCATTAAACAATGCTGACAGTCCGCTGCGACGTTCAGTACGCGTGGCGATCGCCCCGCTCAAAATCCGCTCATCGGCATAAAGCGACAAGCGGCGGCGGGCACGGGTCACTGCGGTATAAACCAACTCTCGGGTAACAACTGGCGAATGCTGGCTGGGCAAAATCAACGCCGCATGGTCGAACTCAGAACCCTGTGACTTGTGCACAGTCATCGCCCAGGTCGTTTCATGCTCCGGCAAACGGCCAGGCAGTACCGACTTGATAGAGCCATCCGGTAATACAAACCACACGCGTAAACCTTCACCACGATCGAGCGCAATGCCGATATCACCGTTAAACAGTCCCAGCGAACTGTCATTACGCGTAATCATTATCGGTCGCCCTTCATACCAGCGAGAGTGTGCAAATCGGTAAATTTTACGTTTTTGCACCATCGCCTGCTCAATGCGCTCATTCAATCCGCCTACGCCAAATGGACCTTCGCGCAGTGCACACAACAACTGATAATCATTGAAGGCCTGAATAATGGTGTCCGGCTCGGCCCCTTCACGCAGCAAATCCAGGTAGCGACCATACCCCGCCAGCGCTTCATTCAGCATCCCGGTGTAATCTTCGCTGCTATTAAGCGTACGCTTTTCGATATCACCGAATCCCTGTTGGAAAACGGTTTTAACCGCTGCCTTGTCACCCCGATTAATGGCCGCAGCCAGTTGACCGATGCCAGAATCACTGCCAAAACGGTAACTCTTTTGCAGCAAGCATAAACTGTCACGTAAAGACGCGGCCTGAGTTCCGGTTCCCGCAGGAATGGGACTACCGGTCAGCCGACTGAGTTGTTTGGCACGTTCCGGGGTAAATCCGTCATTCACAAATGCACAAATGTCTCCCAGCACCGCCCCCGCCTCAACAGAAGCAAGCTGGTCACGATCGCCAAGAAAAATCACCCGTCCGTGCGGCGGTAGTGCATCGATAAGGCGCGACATCATGGGCAAATCAATCATGGAAGCTTCATCCACCACCAGCACGTCCAGATGCAGCGGATTACCCGCATGATGGCGCAGACGCTGGCTACCTGGCTGTGCGCCTAACAACCGGTGCAGCGTACTGGCATCATCGGGAATACGTTTCTTTTGCTCATCGGTCAGCGGTAACTCACGCAATGCCGCCCCCAGCGATGCCGTCAGACGTGCTGCCGCTTTTCCCGTCGGTGCCGCCAGACGGATACGACAGCGCTCCCCCTCCGCCATCTGAATCAATGCTGCCAGCAGTCTGGCTACCGTTGTCGTTTTACCGGTGCCGGGTCCCCCGGAGATCACCGATATACGGCGGGTCAACGCCACAGCAGCCGCCACTTTTTGCCAGTTCACGCCTTCCGATGGTGGGAAGAGCGCTTCCAGCGTGCGAATCAATCGTGGCTCATCCACCTCAATGGCCTGGTTAACCTCACTGAAAAAACGGGCCACCGTGCGTTCGTTATTCCACATACGGTTCAAATACAGGCGATTGTCATATAACACCAGCGGTGTTGGCTGTTCGCCGCGACTTACCGCAGCGGAGGCCAGCAGGCATTCCGACCAATCTTCTGGTTCACCGGCCTCGCACAGCCAGGCGCTCAACAGCGGATGGGCATCTTCGCGTAAAGATAGCCGGGAAAGCGGTAAGCAAACGTGCCCCTCGCCCGCGTCACGGCTGAGCAGAGCCGCCGCCAGCGTAACGGCAGGGTTGTCGTTTCCGGCAACCGCCAGCGCAAACTGAGCATCCAGAGGACGGAGCTGTTTTTGCTCTACTGCCTCCAGCAATCGTTTCTGGATTGTCATTGCATCTCCTCCAGAGCCGCGCCGGCAAACATCTCGTCCATCAACGCGATCAATTCCCCATCGGGTCGGGTGGCGTAAATTCCCTGCAGCGGATCGTTGCCGTCAACGCCGCGCAGGAAAAGGTAGATAACGCCACCAAAATGGCGTTCATAGTCATAATCAGCGATGCGATGGCGCAGATAACGGTGCAGTGCCAGGGTATACAACTGATACTGCAGATCGTAGCGGTGTGCCTGCATGGCTGAGGCCATTGCCTGCTGGGTATACGCAGAACTGTCTTCACCCAGCCAGTTTGACTTGTAGTCGAGCAGGTAATAACGCCCCTGGTGGCGGAACACCAGGTCAATAAACCCTTTCAGCATGCCGCGTACCTGCATAAAATCCAGCGGCGGGCAGCCGGCCGAAAGAGGATCGTATTGACGGATCACTGCATCGAGCTGGTCGGCCACCAGCGGTTGCGAAATCGGCAGGTAAAACTCCATTTCCACCTGTTTTTCACGCGCAGAAAGATTACTCAAACTCACACCGGTTTCATTGAGCGGCGCATGCAAAATAGTATCCAGCCACTGCGTCAGAACGGGCTCCCAGTGCGCGTCATATCCGCCAAGCGCAAGCTTTTCTTGTACCCACACCGGCTCAACCGGCTGGGTGAAATCCAGATCTTCAAACAAGCTATGCAAAAATGTCCCTGGTGACGCGCCGCGAGGAAACTGGTGTGGCGTAAGGCCTGATTCCTCAATGGTTTCACCGACGCCTGCCGCGTCGATATCCAGGCGTGGAATCAGATCCTGTGCAATACCATGACCACGCTGTTGCAGACCGGAATAGCTGGTGACACGCCAACTGTCACCTGGCGTTCGTTGCAGCATTTTTGCATTCAACGTAGAACTGGCAGGCTGTACAACCTGCCAGCGCTCTCCATCCGGTTCATTCGGCGTCAGGCAGGCGATATCCTCACCGCACAGCGCCTCAATAGCGCTACGCAGACCTGCGGCATCCATTGGTTCACCCCGTTGCAACAGGCGACCAAGAGCACTTTGATGCACATCGGTATCACCTTTCTTATCGCTCCGGCGGCGTACCAACGGCGCCACGCCAAGACTACAGTGCCAGACCGAGCGGGTGAGCGCGACGTAAAGCAAACGCAAGTCTTCTGCCAGACGTTCAGCCTCTGCCAGTTCAACGCTTTCATCCGCTTCGCTGAGATCCAGCACGGCTTCAAACGAACTGCGATCGTGATAGAACGCCTGATCCTGGACGCGAAAATTAGTGATAAACGGCAGCCAGACGAGCGGATATTCCAGCCCTTTCGATTTATGGATAGTGACGATTTTGACCAGATGCTTATCACTTTCCAGCCTCAGCTGCTGGCTGGAAGCATTACTGTCAGGCTCCAGAATATGTTGCGATAGCCAGCGTACCAGCGCATGCTCACTTTCCAGTTGAGCACCCGCTTCCTGCAACAGCTCGCTGATATGCAAAATGTCGGTCAGACGGCGTTCGCCCCCTGCCGTTGCCAGCAGGTTTTCCGCAATATGGCGAGCGGACATCAGCGCGCGCAGCATGGGCATCACGCCACGTCGATTCCAGACCTGTCGGTAGCTATCAAATTCCTCAACAACCACATCCCAGGCTTTCTCGTCAGTATTCAGCGCTTCAATATCCTGCGCATTCAATCCCATCATTGAGGTTGCCAGCGCACTACGCAGCGTATTTTCACGCTCCGGCGTCATCACTGCCTGCAGAACCCACAACAGTTCCTGCGCTTCCAGCGTATCAAAGACGCTGTCGCGGTTAGAAAGATACACCGATGGGATGGCCAGTTGCGTCAACGCATCGCGTACCAGCGCCGCCTCCTGGCGGCTGCGCACCAGCACGCTGATATCAGACGCGCGTACCGGCCTGGACGTTTTACCGCTGACCAGCAACGCTTCGCCAGAGTGTCCGGCTTTGAGCCAATCGCGAATTTGTGTCGCACACACCTGGGCCATAAAGTTCTGATAATCACCCACGCCGCAGCTGTCCCCTTCCATCAGCCACATACTCATCGCCGGCTGCGTTTCCCCTTGCAGCACAAACCGTAACGACTGATTTTTTTCTGCGGACCTCACCGGACTAAAGGGAATTTCGCGGAACATAAAAGCGTCGCTCATCTGGCTGAACAACGTATTAACACTGTTAACCATGCCTGGGGCCGAACGCCAGTTAGTATCAAGCGTATAGTGCGCGCTGACTTCGCTACGCGCCTTCATGTAGGTAAAAATATCCGCGCCACGAAATGCGTAAATAGCCTGTTTAGGATCGCCTATCAGCAACAACGCTGTATCCGGTTGATGCTGCCAGATACGGCGGAAAATACGGTATTGCTGTGGGTCGGTATCCTGGAATTCATCAATCATCGCCACCGGGAAACGGGTACGAATGGCCGCCGCCAGCGCATCGCCGCTTTCGCTACGCAGCGCCGCGTCCAGGCGACTGAGCATATCGTCAAAACCAAGCTCACCACGTCGGCGTTTTTCCTGTGCGACAGCCTCGCGGATTTCCGACAATGCCCGGGTGATCACCAGATCGCGGATTGTCAGCGGTTCACTCAGCAGTGCATCAATCGCGACAAACAGCGGATGTTGAGGGATTACACCACCCGCTTTGGTGCGGTCTTCCAGAAAGCGCTGAGAGAATTTCTCCAGTGCGTCAGGAAGCTGGTAGCTTCGGGTTTCTTCCTGTGCCCAGGCGCTGATCTTTTCGATCCACTTCCCCTGATTACCACGATTAAATTTACGTCTGTCGATCCCGGATGCTTCCAGTAGACCGTCCAGTTCAGCAACGGAATCACGCCATTGCTGCTTAATCTGGTCGATACGCGCCAGAATTTTTTCGTGCCGGGCTGCCAGCGTTTCATCGGCTGGCGGTGGTGCTTTAATCACCGGGGATTCACCCTGCAGGTAGCGATCGATATCCCTTAGCAGCGCCTGTGGACCTTTCCACGTTTCAAAAACAACCTGTGCAATGTCGCGAGACAACGGGTAACAATGTCGACGCCAGAAGTCTGCGCAGGCCTGATAGCGCAACAGCGACTCATCCTCAATCAACTGCTGTTCAAACAACATGCCTGACTCAAAGGCATTCAGACTAAGCATGCGCTGACAAAAGCCGTGGATGGTAAACACCGCAGCTTCATCCATCTGCCTTTCAGCCAATAACAACCAGTGTGCGGCCTGCTTTTTATCGGCGATTTCTTCCAACAAATGAGCGTAGAGCGGGTTATCCGTGGTTTCACGCAGGCAGGCGATGCGTAGTTCATGAATGTTGCTACGAATTCGACCACGCAGCTCTTCTGTAGCGGCTTCAGTGAAAGTCACCACGAGCAGCTCTTCGACAGTCAGAGGACGAGGAAAGGCGGCAGAGCCGCCCAGTCCAAGCAGTAAACGCAAATACAGGGCGGCGATGGTAAAGGTCTTACCGGTGCCTGCAGAGGCTTCAATCAGACGCTCACCCGTCAGGGGCAAGCGTAGGGGATCAAGGGGCTCAGCGGCATCATTCATTCTTATCACTCATCAGGGGTAAGGTTTGCTGCAACGCGCTGACGGTCTGCCACACTTTCCAGCCTTCCGGGTGCACATATTCTGCTTTCCCATTCTGGCTACCGGAAACCTGTGACAGTATCGCCATGCCTTGCGGCTCAACCACCGCCTGATGGAAGAAGTCGGCAAGCTTTTGCGGCGTCAGCAGTTTAATCTGAGCCACGATTTTATCACGTGAATCGAAGCGCATATTGCCGCGATCGAAATCTTTGCTTAACTGAGAAGCTTCGGCCCCCAAAGTTTGCGGAGCCTGCAGCATTTGCGCGATGATCGCCTGCTGAATTTGTGCAAACTCATCGGCTTTCATCGCCCGCAGCTTCGCTTCCGCCGTCGGGAAAAATGCCTTATAGCGTTCCCAGAGATAGGACGGTTGCTTGTCACTGCTTTGCAACAGGAAGCCCATTCCCCACTGGCGGCCAACGCTCATTGGGAAAGCAAAGACGGCATAACCTAATTGCTCTTCAGTACGCAGTTGATTGTAGAACCACGGTTGAACAATCTGTCCTAGCATCGCGCTGTAAGCCGAGCTGATGTACTCGTCATAGCCGGTGGGTACAAATACCGCCGCCAGCGCTGAATCCGTACTACTGCCCGCTTTTTCAAAGATGACAGACTGCTTCTTGTCTACCACAACATCTTTGTTTCGGCACCACTGTGAGCCATTCGCACCAAGCTGCTTCTGGATATCCCGCGCCATGGTTTTCGCCTGAGTTTCACTCATATTGCCGACCACCAGGAACTCGGGACGCGCACCGGCTTTTAAGGTGTCACGGTAGGCCATCACTTCTTTCAACGTAATAGATGGCAACAGCTCACGCCGTTCATCACGTGAGAAGTACGGTACCTGAGACAGCATCTGCACCGGCATGATCGCCTGATCGTAGGCTTTGCCTTTCTCCGCAGAGTCCATCATCTGGGCGTACCAGGATTTCGCCTGTTCCAGCTGTTCATCTGTTGAGGTGTAACTGAAATAACCGCTCAGCAGCGCCTGAAAAAGCTGCGGCAAACGCTGAGTATAGCCGTTGGCATTGAGCATCAGGCCGTTATTAGCGTTAGTAGAAAAACCAATACCCCCCACTGCGGCCTGGTTACTTAACTGGTCGAGTGCAATACCCGCCAGATAATCGTTCAGGGCGAATAAGACCTGGTTTCTGGCACTGTCCATCGCTTTCGGGTTACGCAGTATCACGCTGACATCAACCTTTGGCTCGCTGGCAAAATATTGACTCGGGGCATACACCACGCGTAAATCAGGCTCATCAACGATCAGCTCCGGATGAGCATATTTTTTATCCGTCTTAATCAGCGTGAAATCATCCGGAATATACGGGTTCAGCTCCGGCAACGACAGCGCAATGCCCTTCGCTTTTTGCTGCCAGTCGGCGAATGTTTTCTCGCTGATTTTATCTACCTGATAAGGCGCGTTGACAAAATAAGCGGTTTTATTGTGTGGCTCTTTCTCACTGATATACCAGATGCGCGCATTCTGCGGTGTCATCATCGCTAACCGTTGCTCAACGGCTTTGGCATCGTACTGGTCGGCAATGTTTACCGCATCGAGGGTATGTTCCACGGGAACACGGATCATGGTATCCGCCAACCATTCAACGTAGTCCATATCACGGGTGATAGAGGGGTAACGGAAGTCGAGATCCAGCACGTGCGCCAGCTCGTCAAAATAGCGTTTATCGACACCTTTTTCACGTAACAGATTGAGATAGCTAAAAATTGCGGCAACAATCTCATCTCGATTTGCCAGCCCTTTGTCGGTTAACGTCGCGGAAATCGCTAACACACCGCTGTTGCCATTAACGACAGGATCGGAGTCTGCACGAATGCCCTCAACTAATCCCTGCTTTTGCAACCAGTCTGACAACGTTCCCGGACTGCGATTACCAATCAGATAGGTCACCAGCTCATCGGTTTTACTGCGAAACTGTGCGCTGTTGTTATCAATTCGAAACTCGACACGCAAAACTTTACGCGGCATCGCGGGAACATAGTGGATGATGACGCCCTTTTGCGCATCGGTGACAACCGGGACGGTTATTTCCGGTTTTTCGATATTTCTGTTTGGCACGCGTCCAAAGGTGTCAGCAGCTATCTTCGCCAACTCTGGCAACGGTTTATTGCTGTAAATCACCGCCTTCATCAGGTTAGCTGAGTAGTACTTTTCATGGAATGTCTGTAACGCTTTCAATACCGGATTGCCCGGCTTATCGCTCAACGTTTCCAGATTTCCGCCGGAGAAGCGCGAACCAGGATGTGCCGGGTTGATCGTCTCCGCACTCACCTGTGCCATACGCATACCGTCGCGGGTACGCGCCAGCGTCAGCTCAGAATTAACGGCATTTCGCTCGCGATCGGCATATTTTTTATCCAGCAACGGATCGGCAATCGCATCTGCCAGACGATCTACCGCCCCAACCAGCGCGTCATTTTCGACTTCAAGATAGAAAGCAGTACGATAAGGCGCAGTGCTGGCATTATGGCTACCACCGTGCATTTTCAGAAATTCGGCCAGGCTGTCCGGCTGTGGATATTTTTTCGACCCCATCAGGCACATGTGTTCAAGATAATGTGCCAGCCCCTGATGATCGTTCGGATCTTCCAGCGAACCGACAGGCACCACCAGAGCAGAAAGGGATTTCACGGCCTGAGGATCGGATACCAACAACACGATCATGCCATTATCAAGGCGTACGGCCTGATACTGGCGGGTATCTTTATCGCTTTTACGGATGGTTTCAGCTAAAGGCTGCCAACCGGTATCTGCCTGACTTACGGGCGCCCAAAAGGCGACGAACAACAGTAATGCGCTGAACCAGGTGCTGCGGGGCATTCACAAACCTCATCATTAACGTATTCACCTGTTCACTGCAAACAACGCATTTAGCGTGGTCTGAACAGGGCAAGACTCTGTGCTGAACGCGTCAGCCTCTTCTCTTTGTAAGAATCAGTCCGTGACAGAAAGCGCATCATAGTGGAAGCGATCAAATTGCGCAATTTTTATACAACCGTCACGACTGATTAAATCGAAAAATCGGTAACAGATAACGCTGAGACTGTAAAACAATAGTCTCCAGAGTTTCAGGTTCCAGTTGACGCCACAGGCGTTGATACCAAATATCATCACCTTCACCGCGTACCATCATGTTGCCTTCATAGGCCTGCAAAAACTTACTGCGCGCTTTTTGCAACGTATCATCGTCATCTAACATGGCATCATTTACGGCGTCATAACAGGTTTTTATCCACGCCCCACCACTTTCCGGTAATACCAGTAGCGGTGATGACATGCCTTCCCGATATCCCTCAATAAGTTGCGACAGATACTGTAACGCCTGTTCAGCCTCCAGTGGAGGGAAATGCCACTCGCCGTCTTTGCGTAAGAACAACCGGCTTTCTCCCGTGCCGCCACTGGCACAATAGACAAGATGTTCCAGCCAAAGTTGCACACCCTGCGAAACGCTTATCAAAGATGGGCGCCAGCGCAACAATCCGTCCTCTTGTACCTGCGGCAACCAACCCGTAATTTGTACACCATTACAGGTCAGGTCAATTTCCATGCTCTGGCTGGGCTGACGGCAGGCAATAATGCGCTCAGCCAGCGACTGCATCTCCTGGTGTTGTGTATCCCAGAGAATTTCACCAAATGCACCATAGGGAAGCGACCCCGCAGCGCGGAAGCGGCGGAACAAACGTTCAGCATCGTGTTCTTCGACCAGCGTGTTAAGCAACTGCTGATTAAGCTGATAGCGACTGAGCCCTTCGAGGATAAAGGGTTCAGTTTCCGGGATCTCGCTCTCTTCAGAGCGGAAATTTACCCTCAGGCGCATCTGGAAAAACGCCCGCACCGGATGAGCCCAAAAGCGTTGCAGCGTTTCCAGCGTCAGGGTTTCAGGCATTTCAAAGTGGAGCGGCTGGACAAAATCCGTGTGCGCTTTGCCTGACAGGCTTGCCGCAGGCAACCACTCGCGCGCATAACTTTGCTGCTCACCTGGCAGATAGTTTTGTGCATCAAAGGGCATACGGGTATGTAAACGGGTAATGTGTGCTTTTACTCTCGCTTCACTTTGATCGCTAGTGAGTAATTCATCGCCCGGCAAATAGTGGCTTTGCCCAATGTAATCCATAAGTTCCTGCACCAGCACCGACGGGAAGCGCTCACTGTTATCCTGGATTGAGCGGCCGATATAGCTGATATAAAGCGTTTGCTGCGCCGAAATCAGCGCTTCCAGGAACAGATAGCGGTCATCATCACGGCGGCTTCGGTCGCCACGCCTCGGTTTTTGGCTCATCAGATCAAAACCCAGCGGCGCAAGCTGGCGCGGGTAAACGCCATCGTTCATACCAAGCAGACACACCACCTTGAAAGGAATGGAGCGCATCGGCATCAGCGTACAGATATTGACAGGCCCAGCCAGGAAACGCTGGCTGATTCGTTCCTGATCGAGTCGCTGTGCCAGCTCATCACGCAACAACGAAAGCGGTATGGCACCGTCATACTCGGCTCCCAAACCTTCGCCAATAATGGCCTGCCACTGCTGTTCAATCAGCGTCATCGCGGCTTCGGTATCAGCATCCGGCAGGAAGAAATCATTCAGCATTTCGCGACAAACAGGCAGCCATGCCTCCAGCGGACGCTCTACTGCCAGCTCCCGGCGCCAGAGATTAAGCTGCATGAGCAGCGAGGCCAAATGCCCGACTAACTCAGCAATCAAACCACTGGACTCATCATAGGGCAATACCGACTGCCACTCACCCTGTGCGCTTTCCATCGCATAGCCCAGCAGCATACGTGTTAAACCAAATTGCCAGGTATGCTGGCCAGTTGGGGGAAGCGCGAGTTCGCGCACGTTGTCGTCATCAATGCCCCAGCGAATTCCAGACTCATTGACCCACAAACGAAGATAGCGCAGCCCTTCTTCATTGATGTTGAAACGCGCAGCCAGCACTGGCACATCCAGTAATGCCAGCACATCCTCCGAGACAAAGCGGCTGTCCGGTAGCGAAAGCAGGCTAATAAACGCCTGTAAGACGGGATGAGACTGACGCGCACGACGGTCGGAAATCGCATACGGCAGGTAACGTTCGGCTGGCGCGCTGCCAAACACCGCCTGAATAAATGGACTGTAGCTGTCGATATCCGCCACCATCACGATGATGTCACGCGGAGTGAGCGTTGGGTCCGCCTCCAGCATCGCCAGCAGCCGGTCGTGGAGAATTTCCACTTCGCGTTGCGGGCTATGACAGACGTGAAAAGTCACGCTGGTATCATTCGGCTCAAGCCGTCGTTTATTGTCGCTGCGAGAATATTCTTCCAGATTAACACCCGCCACCGCTCTGCTTTGCAGTTCGAGGATATCCGACTGGATATTGTGCAGCAGGTTGTCGGGGGTAATATCGACAAACGCGTCCAGCTCCTGGCTGTTTTCCAGCTCTGAGAGCAGGTAAATATAATCGCGACCCAGTTTGCCCCATGAGGCCAGCATAGGGTTGCCCACATCCTGCTCGCCGTCGCTGTTAAACAGTCCTTCAGCATTATGACTATCGCGAAACAGCGGTAAATGTCGTTCTTCAAAGCTATGCCGACGCTGACGCGCCAACAGTTTTGCCAGATAAGCGGGATCTTTAATATCCCCCCAGTAGTAACGACAGGGATTGGTAAAAAGCAGATGAATATCAATGTGCTTACCCAGCGCTTGTAATGCCTGCAGATACACGGGCGGTAGCGCGGAGATACCACAAATAAAGACGCGCGAAGGCAGCCCCTGCGGGCAGTCAGACATACTTTCCAGGGTCTGAATGAACCGCTGATATAAATTGGCACGATGCCAGCGTGGCTGTCCCAGTTCTGCCGTGTATTCCACCAGTGCTTTCCACAATGGCGCTTGCCAGGCCTGAGCGTCCCCTAACTCTTCCACCTGCAGCCCCGCCTCCCACTGCGTCAGCCATTCCGGACGGTAGACTAAATACTGGTCGAACAAATCCGCGGCGCGTGATGAAAGCTGAAACAGCTTACGTTTGTCTGTGTCGTCGGTGAGATAGTGGCGTAGCAGTGCGAAATCATCGTTATCCAGCAATTGGGGTAGCAGTGTCATCAGCTTCCAGCTCATGCTCTGTTTGCTGAATGCGCTCTCTTTTGGGATATCCGGCAATACGCGCACAAACATATCCCAGATAAAACTCGCTGGCAGCGGGAAATCAATGTTAGCGGCAATACCAAACTTCTGTGCCAGAGTCATTTGCAACCACTGCGCCATACCGGTGCTTTGAACCAGGATCATCTCGGGCTCAAAGGGGTCGTCCAGCCGCTCGCGCTCAACGATATATTCCATCAACGCTTCCAGCACATCCAGACGATTGGAGTGGTAGACCCTTAACATAGCAACTCCTGACTACTGACGATTTGGGCAGTGCAGTCGTGTCATCTGACCCTGCCTGCCCAGAGGGGAAGTAATTTTAACATCGATGCTGACACATCCCGCTACCGTTGTCTGCATTCGGTTAGTTTGCCAGTTTAAAGGTGGTGAAAACACATGCAACTGTGTTTGCTGCCATGCGTGATGCCACAATTGTTGGTACTGGCTTCGGACTAAAAAGCTGTTCATTAGCGCCCGCTGATACCCAGATAGTGCTGTCACGATCATAATCATTAGCACCATCGCCAACATCACTTCCGGCAGGCTAAAACCACGCTGACTGTTCAGGGGATCAGACATAACGCCTGCACCTTTAACGGGCAGAAATCGCTCCAGCCATGCGCTGAGAATTCGATAGTACCCTCGATAATCATCCCCTGACGCCATAGCGATATACCTTCATATTGCGCAATAAGCAGCACAAGATCGTCGTCGATCACACGCAGGCAGACTGTCGCGCCCTGCGTGGAATAGCGTCGACACTGTGCAGCCATCTGCAAGTTCCAGGACTGCATACGTGCCCACTCCATGGCGGATTGCACCATTGCCTGATGTTGTAGCGACTGGCTTTCCGTTGCCACCCGTGACGCAAAACTCGCCTCCTGTCGGCTCACGCCCTGCAGCAACAGACTGCCGAGTACCAGGAGTAAAAGTACCATTGCAAGCGATGAAACACCTCGCTCGCGGTTCACAGGTTGAATCCTGTGACGTCATAGATTACATCAATGACCTTTTGAGGCCTGGCGTTGCTTCTCCCGCGCAGGCGCAACGAAAGCACTGGCGCAAATCCGCTGATATTCAGGCGCTCCACCTGAAATACCTCAATCTGAATAGAATCCGGGTCGGTCATTTTATCCCAACCTTTTCCCACGCAGGTTGTTGCGCCACGCAAGGTTTCCAGCACCTTATCTTGAACACGAAACCCAACGGCATCGGCCTCCCTTGCCGGAATATCTTCCCAGACACCGTTGCTGTTGGCATCCCAGCGTGCAATCACACAGTCTCCCGCGGCTGATATCATCAGCCCTTCTCCAATACAGTTTCCCCGACAATAACCAGCCCGCTGGAGATGCTTCGCCACGGTATAGATCCGCTGCCAGAGCTCATCTTCAAGCACTAGCTGACGAGTGTTATGCAAAATCTCTCGCTGCAGCGCAGGTAAAAATCGCGCAGCGCTGAGGAGTAAAATGCTGCTTATCACCATAGCGATAAGCACCTCAAGCAGTGAAAAGCCACGTTCACTTACCGACATTGATCTGCCTCACCGCGTTCGCAAAGTCTGATTCGTCCCCAACCAGACACCACCACACGCCATTCACCTGCAGCATTCTTCAGGTAGATATGCCCGGCCCACGCTGTATTACGTAGGCCAAAAAAAGCCAGTGACGGTGTTATCTCTGCCATCTCGACATCAACCCAGAGTGGCGTAAATATCAATGGTGAATCAGGCTGACACGAAGTTTGTGACGTCGCTGAGCTTGCCAGGCACCATGACCCCCCTTCACGGAGCACGTTGATGACGTGATCGCGATTGCGCCAGTTAGCATCTTCACGCAATTGCAGCAGGTAATCCCGCACCTGACTGGCTGTTTGCCATAACCGTTGCTGTTGTTGCCAGCGCTGCCAACCGTACAACCCCGATGCGCCAAGCACTGCGACAATCAGCATCGCAATCAGAGTTTCGAGAAGCGTGTAGCCTTGTTGTTTTTTCATGTCGCCAGTATGGCGTGAGAGAAATTAATAACGAGGGAGAAATTCAGCTTCTTCGGCAAGCTACGGAGAATATTTATCGCATTGCATCACGTTGCAAAATTTCAGGAATCAGCGCCGCAGAATGGAATGTAAGGCAAAAAAAAACCGACGCGTAAGGCGCCGGTTGTGACAGAATTAGCCCCGATCAGATAGCGACCGGTGCTTTAATGCCTGGGTGCGGATCGTAACCCTCAATTTCGAAGTCGTCGAAACGATAGTCGAAAATTGAATCTGGCTTACGTTTGATAACCAGCTTAGGCAGCGCGCGTGGCTCACGGCTAAGCTGCAGATGTGTTTGATCCATATGGTTGCTGTACAGGTGCGTGTCGCCGCCTGTCCAGACAAAATCACCGACTTCAAGATCGCACTGCTGCGCCATCATGTGAACCAGTAAGGCGTAGCTGGCGATGTTGAACGGCAGACCGAGGAAGACATCGCATGAACGCTGATACAGTTGGCAAGAGAGTTTGCCATCCGCCACGTAGAACTGGAAAAACGCATGACACGGCGCCAACGCCATCTTATCCAGTTCGCCTACGTTCCACGCGGAAACGATAATACGACGGGAATCCGGGTCGTTTTTCAACTGGTTCAACACTGTCGTGATCTGGTCAATATGACGGCCATCCGGTGTTGGCCATGCACGCCACTGTTTGCCGTACACCGGACCTAAATTACCGTTCTCATCAGCCCATTCATCCCAGATTGAGACGTTGTTTTCATGCAGGTAGGCAACGTTGGTGTCGCCCTGCAAAAACCACAACAGCTCATGGATGATCGAGCGTAAATGGCAGCGTTTAGTCGTAACCAGCGGAAACCCTTCCTGCAGATTAAAACGCATCTGATGACCAAAAATGGAAAGCGTTCCGGTTCCGGTGCGGTCGTTTTTCTGTGTGCCTTCATCCAGCACTTTTTGCATCAGTTCTAAATACTGTTTCATGGTTCCTCAGGAAACGTGTTGCTGCGGGCTGCGACGATACGCCCAGACCATCATAATAATACCTGCGACAATCATCGGGATAGACAGGATCTGCCCCATGCTGATGTACTGGACCCATGTGCCGGTAAACTGTGCATCCGGCTGGCGGAAGAATTCGACGATAATACGAAATGCGCCATAGCCAATCAGGAACAGGCCGGAAACCGAGCCCATCGGACGGGGTTTGCGAATAAACAGGTTAAGAATGATAAACAGCACAACCCCTTCCAGCGCCATCTCATAAAGCTGTGAGGCATGGCGAGGCAAAGAGCCGTATGTGTCAAAAATAGACTGCCACTGCGGGTTGGTTTGCAGCAATAAAATATCTTCAGTGCGGGAGCCAGGGAACAACATGGCATACTTGAAGTTCGGGTCAACGCGCCCCCACAGTTCACCGTTAATAAAGTTACCCAGACGGCCTGCGCCCAGACCAAACGGAATCAGTGGAGCAATAAAATCAGAGACCTGGAAGAATGTACGCTTGGTGCGTTTGGCGAAGATAATCATCACCAGGATCACCCCGATAAGCCCACCATGGAAGGACATGCCCCCGTCCCAGACGCGGAACAGATACAGCGGGTTATCAAGGAACAGCGGGAAGTTATAGAACAGCACGTAGCCAATACGCCCGCCGAGGAAAACCCCGAGGAAGCCTGCATAAAGTAAGTTTTCTACTTCGTTTTTGGTCCAGCCACTGCCCGGGCGATTAGCCCGGCGCGTCGCCAGCCACATCGCGAAAATAAACCCCACCAGGTACATCATGCCGTACCAGTGAAGCGCGACGGGTCCAATTGAGAAAATGACCGGATCGAAATCCGGAAAATGCAGATAGCTACTGGTCATCTGTCACCACAAGTTCTTGTTATTTCGCTGAAGTCAGACAGCAATTGATAAGCGCGCCTGCATAATGCAGGCGCTCCAAAGGTGCGAATGATAGCACAAGGGGATCGCAGCGGATGCCGGGAAGATGTAAAAGATCTGTATAGGTAATCTTTACCCTCCGTATTGCCTGATGGCGCCACGCTTATCAGGCCTACAATCCTCCGCGAATCAATCCCCCCATGCCACGACGCTCCATAAAGGCCGCCACCTGATGGCGTACTTCCGTCGCCAGTTGCGCTTCCAGGCTGCGCTGCGCCAGCGTTTGCGCTTCGTCAAAATCGATATGGCGCAGCAGGTATTTCACGCGTGCAACAGAACGCCCGTTCATCGATAAATGACGGAAACCGAGCCCAATGAGAATGGTGACACACATCGGGTCCCCCGCCATTTCACCACACAATCGCAAATCGATACCGCTTTTCTCCGCTTCCTGCGCAATCATTGCCAGCGCACGTAACATCCCCGGATGCAGGCTGTCATAAATACTGGCAACGCGCGTGTTGTTCCGATCGACAGCTAAAATATACTGGGTCAGGTCGTTGGTCCCAACCGAGATAAAATCAATCCTGTTTGCCAAATGCGGCAGCATAAACACCATCGACGGGACTTCCAGCATGATGCCAATGCGTGGTTTTGGGATCTCGTAGCCGATCATCTCTTCCACTTCGCGTCCGGCACGTTCTATCAGGCGTCGCGCTTCGTCCACTTCATCAATACTGGTCACCATCGGCAGTAAAATGCTCAGGTTTCCGGTTGCCGCATTCGCACGCAGCATGGCGCGAACCTGGATCAAAAAGATCTCCGGTTGATCGAGCGTTATGCGGATCCCCCGCCAGCCAAGGCACGGATTCTCTTCGCTGATGGGCATGTAAGGCAGTTGTTTATCGGCCCCGACATCCAGCGTACGCAAAGTTACGGGCTTATCGTTAAACATCTGCAGCATGCCCTGATACTGCGCAACCTGCTCTTCTTCAGATGGAAAGCCGCTTTGCAGCATGAACGGGATTTCTGTACGATACAGCCCGATACCGTCAATTCGGCTACCCAGCTTCTCTTCATGTTCCGGGCTTAGCCCCGCGTTGAGCATCACCTTCACGCGCTCGCCGCTTTTCAACTGTGCCGGTTGATTAACATCATCTTCCGCCAGGCGGCTCAGTTCGATCTCTTCACTAATGAGACGCTGATATTCCTGGATTAATACCGGCTCCGGATCAACCAACAGTTCGCCACGATAGCCATCCACCACCAACGTGCGGCGGTGCAACACAGACGGCTGGATATCAGCCCCCATTACGGTCGGGATCCCCAGCGCACGGACCATAATCGCCGCGTGAGAGTTGGCGGCACCATCCCTGACGACAACCCCGACCAACCGGTCCTGGGGAAGTTCCGCCAGCGTAGTAGCAGACAGCTCATCCGCCACCAGCACGAAACGTTCCGGCCAGGCGTTCGGTCCCTGGATCGCGTCATCAAGATGGAACAGCAGACGCTGCCCCAACGCGCGCAAATCCCCGGCGCGTTCTTTGAGATAGTTATCGCTCAGCGCGGCAAACTGTTCGGCGAACTTCTCGATGATGGTTTTAACCGCCCACTCGGCCACCGAGCCGTTATCCACTTCTGCAAACAGCTCACGGCGCAGACGGGTATCGGAGAGCAGGTGCGAGTAAAGATCGAAGATCGCCGCCGTTTCTTTCTGTGCTCCCGCAGCGAAGCGCTTGCTGTAGCGGCGAAATTCATTCGCGGCTTCTTCCAGTGCGCCAGTCAGACGTTCACGCTCAAGCACCGGATCCAATGTTGAAGCCTGATACACCTGCTCCATCAGCGGCAGCGTGGCATCCTGCCAGCCTTCGGCGATCGCCACACCGGGTGCTGCAGGCAACGCGCGGATACGCGTTTGCCGGTATTGCCCAAATAGCGCGGTTAACTGCGACTGAGACAGAATAGCGGCCATTTGTGTGGCAAGCGTGACCAGAAAAGATTCTTCGCTTTCGTCGTACTGGCGCAACTCACGTTGCTGTACCACCAGGACGCCTAATAACTGGCGCCGCTGGATGATCGGTACGCCTAAGAACGCACGAAAACGTTCTTCTTTCACCGAAGGAATATATTTAAAGCTGGGGTGTTTTTGCGCATCGGCGAGATTAATTGGTTCCGCCAGCCTGCCAACCAGGCCAACGATCCCTTCATCAAACGCCAGTGCAACAGTGCGACCGCGTGGTTTTTTAAGTCCTCGGGTCGCCATCAGGTAATAACAGCGTCGGTCGTGATCGGCCAGGTAGACCGAGCAGACCTCTGTATCCATCGCAAGACAGATGTCAGTAACCAGAATATTCAACGCCTCATTGAGACGTGGCGCACTGGCCACCTTTTCGACTATTTCGCGCAGGCGGGTGAGCATAATTTGCGTAGCTTAACCTCTTTTACGTCTGTACGCAGGTGCGCTTTGCGGCTTAGGAGTGCTCTCCTGAAGCGCCATCACAACACTTGCGAATTCTTTCATCACCCTGCGATAGACATCGCGTTTAAATGACACCACCTGTCGAACCGGATACCAGTAACTCACCCAGCGCCAGCCGTCGAACTCAGGTGTACTGCTGGTTTGCATATTGATTTCAGCATCACTGCTGACCAACTGCAGAAGAAACCATTTTTGTTTCTGGCCGATACAAACCGGCTTTGTGTCCCAACGCACCAAACGTTTCGGTAACTTGTAACGCAACCAGTTACGAGTAGAAGCAAGGATCCGTACATCTTTACGACTCAGACCGACTTCTTCAAAGAGTTCCCGGTACATCGCCTGCTCTGCTGTCTCTCCTGCATTTATCCCGCCTTGCGGGAATTGCCAGGAGTGCTGACCAAATCGCCGGGCCCACATGACCTGCCCCTGGCGGTTACAAATTACTATCCCTACATTCGGGCGGTAGCCATCGTCATCAATCACCGGACTACCTCAACATAAACCTTATATACAAACGATTGTTTCACACTCCAGAGGGGCGGTAAACCACTCTGTTAAGGGCGCGATAATCTAATAACAATTGAATAACTCACAGCAAAGGGCCGAGTTATAAACAGAAGATACGCTACATAGGCGATTTTATTCACCTTTTCTGTGGATATAGTTGTGAAGAAGTACGGAATTACTATGGGAAAACCCGGAACAGTCTGAATAAGACATCCGTCACATAACAAAAATAGTCTTATATATTCATCAAGTTAAAATCAAAAGCTGTAGCTAAACATGCAGAAATGTGATGTACATCACGCATACGATCTTCGGG
This sequence comes from Citrobacter sp. Cu233, assembly GCF_030332225.1. GTDB lineage: Bacteria > Pseudomonadota > Gammaproteobacteria > Enterobacterales > Enterobacteriaceae > Citrobacter. The sequence continues at coordinate 443,597 of NZ_JAOWIF010000033.1, read as the reverse complement.
CTGATGAAAGATCGACCAGCGTTGGTTTTATCCACAGATTATGCCAATAAGTTAGGCACAATTTGTGTGAAAATTCGATTTTCGTCGCACGTCAAGGCTGTAAATTGAAACAGTAGTGGGGGTTTTTCACAGTTATCCCATCTTTCTGTGGATAACATGGTGTAAGATCCTGTTCATTGTCAGTGACCAGAATTGGAAAACCCGGTTTTCAGTTGCGCAACTTTCTACATCAAAATATAAAAACCAATATAAATCATGCAATTGGATAAAGCATGTGGAAAAAGATAAACTCTGTCCACACGGTATAAAATCATTGCTCATTTTTTAACCCAAGGGTAAACCTGATGCCAGAACTCCATCCATTGCTTTCTCCTCCTGAATCCGAAGCCCAGTTGCTGCACCAGGCACGGCAACTTTCGGGCTACACGCTGGGAGAACTGGCGACGATGGCAGGACTCGTCGCGCCAAAGGATCTGAAGCGGGACAAAGGCTGGATTGGCGTGCTGCTGGAAATTTGGCTTGGGGCCAGTGCGGGCAGTAAACCGGAGCAGGATTTTGCCGCGCTGGGAGTGGAGTTAAAGACGATCCCAGTGGATAGCCTTGGCAGACCGTTGGAAACGACTTTTGTCTGCGTGGCACCATTAACCGGCAATACCGGCGTGACCTGGGAAACCAGCCATGTTCGACACAAGCTTAAACGCGTGTTGTGGGTGCCTGTAGAAGGTGAACGCAGCATCCCTGTGGCTGAACGTCGCGTTGGCTCCCCGCTGTTGTGGAGTCCGAATGAAGAGGAAGATCGACAGTTGCGTCTGGACTGGGAAGAGTTAATGGACATGATTGTGTTAGGGCACGTCGAACGTATCACCGCCCGTCATGGTGAAGTTTTACAACTACGCCCAAAAGCCGCCAACGCCCGGGCGCTTACCGAGGCTATCGGTGCCCATGGTGAGCCGATCCTGACTCTGCCACGCGGGTTTTACCTGAAAAAGAACTTCACGCGCGCACTGCTGGAACGGCATTTTCTAATCCAGGCTCAATAACACACCCTGACCTTTCGCCCGTCGCGTTACGCGCCTATAATTACCGCTTCTTTTTTTTGGCAGGACTTTGTTCGATGTTATTTGCATGGATAACCGATCCTAACGCCTGGCTGGCGCTCGGTACGCTGACGCTGCTGGAGATCGTTCTCGGGATCGACAATATTATTTTCCTTTCTCTGGTTGTAGCAAAACTCCCAACAGCACAACGCAATCATGCCCGACGAATCGGGCTGGCAGCGGCGATGGTGATGCGTCTGGCGCTGCTGGCATCCATCGCATGGGTAACGCGGCTCACTAACCCGTTATTCGAACTGTTTGGCGAGGCAATTTCGGCGCGCGATCTGATCCTTCTGCTCGGCGGATTGTTCCTGATCTGGAAAGCGAGTAAAGAGATCCACGAATCCATTGAGGGCGAAGAGGAAGGGCTGAAAACCCGGGTCTCCTCTTTTCTCGGCGCGATTGTGCAGATCATGCTGTTGGATATTATCTTCAGTCTGGACTCAGTAATCACCGCAGTAGGCTTGTCCGATCATCTGTTTATTATGATGGCAGCCGTCGTGATTGCCGTGGGTGTAATGATGTTTGCAGCCCGCCCAATCGGTGAGTTTGTTGATCGTCACCCTTCGGTAAAAATGCTGGCACTCTCTTTCCTGATACTGGTTGGCTTCACGCTAATTCTGGAAAGCTTCGATGTCCATGTGCCGAAAGGATACATTTACTTCGCTATGTTCTTCTCTATCGCTGTAGAGACCCTGAACCTGTGGCGCAATAAAAAAAATCCGCTCTGACAGACGCTATCGCTCCCCGCATGGGGAGCGAATACTCCCCGGCACCTTCCTTCTCTCACAGATTAAGATTTTACTGCTTTCACCCTGCACAACTTCGCGTTATTACTAAACTAGTGTCAGACGCAGGTCATGTGAGGATAAGCAGATGAAAAAATGGGCAGTTTTAATTTCCGCCGTCGGGCTGGCTTTTGCCGTTTCCGGATGCAGCAGTGATTATGTGATGGCAACAAAAGATGGTCGAATGATCCTGACCGATGGTAAACCAGAAATTGACGATGATACCGGTCTGGTGAGTTATCACGATCAGCAAGGCAATGCGATGCAAATTAACCGCGACGAAGTCTCTCAAATTATTGAGCGTTGATGGTTAAGGTCAGCCACGCTGCTGGCCTTAACAATTTTGCTTCCCTTTTTCCCTTCCCTCAGCCATTTTTATAATCCTTATGTCGTGATTATAAAAAGGAAACGGCTATGCAATATCACCGTATACCCCACAGCTCGCTGGAAGTCAGTACACTGGGGCTGGGCACAATGACGTTTGGTGAACAAAACAGCGAAGCCGACGCACATGCACAGCTCGACTATGCCGTTGCACAAGGCATAAATTTAATCGACGTTGCCGAGATGTATCCGGTACCGCCTCGCCCAGAAACCCAGGGACTCACCGAAACTTACGTGGGCAACTGGCTCGCCAAACACGGCAGCCGCGAAAAACTGATCGTTGCCTCTAAAGTCAGCGGCCCGGCACGTAACAATGACAGCGGTATTCGACCGAATCAGGCGCTGGATCGTAAAAACATCCGCGAAGCACTGCACGACAGTCTGAAAAGACTGCAGACCGATTATCTCGATCTCTATCAGGTCCACTGGCCGCAGCGTCCGACAAACTGCTTTGGTAAGCTGGGATATAGCTGGACGGACTCTGCCCCGGTCGTTTCCCTGCTGGATACGCTGGATGCGCTGGCAGAGTTTCAGCGTGCAGGTAAGATTCGTTACATCGGTGTTTCCAACGAAACGGCATTTGGCGTAATGCGTTACCTGCACCTGGCAGACAAGCATGACCTGCCGCGTATCGCCACTATCCAGAACCCGTACAGCCTGCTAAACCGCAGCTTTGAAGTTGGACTGGCCGAAGTGAGCCAGTATGAAGGCGTTGAGCTACTGGCCTACTCGTGCCTTGGTTTTGGCACCTTAACCGGTAAATATCTGAACGGTGCGAAACCTGCCGGCGCGCGCAATACGCTGTTTAGCCGTTTTACGCGCTACAGCAGCGAGCAAACGCAAAAAGCGGTAGCGGCCTATGTGGATATCGCCAAACGCCATAACCTCGATCCTGCGCAGATGGCGCTGGCCTTTGTTCGTCGTCAGCCGTTTGTCGCCAGCACACTGCTGGGCGCAACGACGATGGAGCAGCTAAAAACCAACGTTGAAAGTCTGTATCTGGAGTTGAGTGAAGAAGTACTGGCGGAGATTGAAGCGGTGCATCAGGTGTATACCTATCCTGCACCGTAATTTTTAGTACCTGATGGCGCTGCGCTTATCAGGTCTACAAATTGTTCTTCCTGTAGGCCTGATAAGACGCTTGCGTCGTCATCCGGCAATGTTACCGGCGGCGCTGCCAGATCCACAGCGCCGTAATCGCCAGGGCAAACAGAGCGCCAAATCCAGCGCCAATGGCTACCGCTGGAATACCCACCAACACCGCCAGTGAGTAGATACCGAGCATCAGCAACATCGCGCTGTTTTCACCCAGGTTTTGCACCGCAATAGCGTTGCCAGCCCCCACGCTTTTTTTGCCTCGCTCCTGTAACAACGCATTCAATGGTACGACAAAAAAACCGCCCAACACGCCGATAAGCATCAGTAAGGCATAGGCCGGTAACAGCGCATGCTGGAGCGAGAAGATCAGGACTACCACGCCGATCAGTATCCCCGCAGGCATACAGCGCGACACCGTTTCCAGCGTCACCAGTTTTGCTGCCGCACCGGCCCCCACAACAATCCCGATAGCCACCATAGCGTTAAGATAGGTAGGTGTGGCGTTATCGGTAATGCCCAGCGCAACCGGCACCCACAACACCAGAAGAAAACGCAGTGTGACGCCCGCGCCCCAAAACAGGCTGGTTCCTACCAATGAGAAACGTGTTTCGCCGTTGCGCCACAGCGAAGACGCTGCGCAGAAAAAGCGCCGTGTCATTTTCCCCAGATGCCACGACTGACCGGGGCGAGCCGCGGCCAGTTTAGGAATAAACAGGTTAGCCACCACGGCGCCCGCATAGGCCAGTGCGCAAGCGGAGAGCGCAGCAATGACATGCCAGTCGGCCAGCACACCGCCTGCAACAGAACCCAGCAAAATAGCGGCAATGGTTGACGCCTCCATCAGGCCATTCGCTTTCACCAGTTTGTCGCCGGTCGTCAGCTCCCCCAGGATGCCATACTTGGCCGGAGAATAAGCTGCTGCGCCAATACCCACCAGCGTATACCCCAGAAACGGGTTCAAGCCGAAACAGATACTCGCCGCCCCCAGTAGCTTGAGGCCGTTGGCGAACATCATCACTCTGCCTTTCGCAAAGCTATCCGCGACCTGCCCGACAAAAGGAGCAAACAGAATGTAAGCACCTACAAACACCATTTGCAGGATTGGCTGGCTCCAGTCCGGGTAGAATTGCGCCTTGAGCAAAGCCAGGGTAGCAAACAACAACGCGTTATCGCCAAACGCTGACAAAAACTGCGCGGCGATAACGGACATCATCCCTTTTGACCAGATTGAAGTGCTAGTGTGTACTGACTCACGCATGTTGTTTTTCCGGTTCATCGACCCAGCTTTTCAGTGTGACAAAATCTGGCTTACCGCTGCCGAGCAGAGGGAGTTGTTTCAGGTGGCGGATATCACGCGGTACGGCAAGCTCTGGAATGCCGTGGATGCGCGCATACTGGAGTAATTTTTCACGGGTCAGCTCGCTGTCGGTAGTAAACAGCACCAGCGCTTCCCCTTTATTGGCATCGCTCTTGATAGCTGTGGCATGCATTTTGTCAGCAGATACCGCCAGCGCCAGCTGTTCAACCATTTCCAGTGACACCATCTCACCGGCGATTTTGGCAAAGCGCTTGGCACGTCCCTGAATCTGTACAAAGCCATTTTCATCAAAGCGCACAACATCACCGGTGTCGTACCAGCCGTGTTCTATCTGACCCTGCGCATTTTCTGCAGTTGGGACTTCCAGTACACCCGGCTTTTCGACACGCAGATAGCCGCTCATAATATTAGGGCCTTTCAGCTGTAAACGCCCACCATCTTCAATACCAGGAACCGCTAACAGTCGGGCATCCATACCAGGCAGAATGCGCCCTACCGTTCCCGATTTCGCCGCCATTGGTACATTAATCGACACCACAGGTGCGCACTCCGTCACCCCATAGCCTTCAAGAACGCGGAGACCGAATTTTTCCTGCCACAACTGCTTCGTGCTGTCTTGCAGCTTTTCGGCTCCGGCAACGACATAGCGCAGACGGTGGAAATCATAGGGATGAGCAAACCGCGCATAATTGCCGAGGAACGTTGAGGTACCAAACAACACGGTACAGTTCCGGTCATATACCAGCTCAGGAACGATGCGGTAATGCAGCGGACTGGGGTACAAAAACACTTCAGCACCGGTCAGCAACGGCGTGAATAGCCCCACCGTCAGGCCAAAAGAGTGGAACAGCGGCAGCGCCGACATAAAGCGATCGTCAGCAGTAAAGTCGGCAATCGTTTTAATTTGTTCGACGTTCGCCAGAATACTTTTGTGGCTGTGCACTACACCTTTCGGATGGCCTTCTGATCCCGAGGTAAAGAGGATCACCGCCGCTTCTTCAGGCTGCTGTTTCACCTGTGCCAGGTGCGGAGCCAGCAGATGTGAAAAAATCCACAGCTTATCGCCAAAGGTCACATCTGCCTTCAGGTCTTCCAGGTACACCCAGCGCACCTGGGTGAGTTGTTCCGGCAGATGCCAGAGCTTACCTTTGTCGAGAAACTGGCGGGAGGTAAAAATAGTTTTGATTTCGGAGGCGGTAATGGCGCTGGTTAATCCTTTCACGCCCGCCGTGTAGTTCATCATCGCCGGAATACGTCGACGGGCAATGGCACCAAAAATCACGGCGGCGCTGATCCCCGCGTTCGGCAGCATCAGGCCAATCTTCTCGCCTTCTACGCTGTACTTTTCCAAAATACGTGCGACAAACAGCGTTTTGGTCAGCAGCTTACGGTAGCTGTCCGGGATAAAATTAACGTCTTCAATGCAGTTTTTGCCAGCGCCAAAACGGTATTTTGCCGCCAGCAAAGATTCATATAACGTTTCACGCGGTCGCACAGCCATGCGCGCTTCCATCATAATCTGGTGCAGCATTTCACCGGCGATCTTACGACGATCGCGTGCACGCGGCGCTTCCGGCATCGGTAGCCTGGTGGGAGGCAGGATGTGCAACTGAATGCGCGGGAAGAAGCGCCGTTTAACCAGACCTTTCAGGCGGCTGAAATAGCTCAGTTCCGCACCCTCAATGCGTACAGGCACCACCGTCGCGCCCGATTTCGCAGCGACAAATCCGGCACCGTCATAGATTTTCATCAACGAACCGGTGGTCGAAATACGCCCTTCCGGGAAGATAACCACCGGACGGCCCTGCTCAACCAGACGTACCAGATGTTTAATTGACATTGGTTTGGTTGGGTCTAACGGTACGAAATCAATCAGCGGAGTGAGCCAGCGCATGTACCATTGCTGGCTGATCGAGGTGTAAACCGCAAAAACCGGGCGAATAGGTAAGAACAGCGCCAGCAGCATACCATCGATAAAAGAGACATGATTGGGAGTGATTAAGACGCGTTCTCCCCGTAGCGCACTGACATCACCCGTAAGGCGAACGCGGAAAAGCACGCGAAACAAATTACGAAAAAACCCGAATAGCATCTCAACTCCCTGTACCATCGATTATCTAAAGATGAATGGTGGCAGATTATACGAGTTGGGGGGTGGGCGCGACAGGTAAGTGGTGAGTAAACTCCGAAAAAAAACCTGCGCATCCGCGCAGGTCGGTGCAAGAGACAGGTACGAAGTGCGTACCGAATAATCTCACCAATCAATACCTCTGGGATCTTGATTGTGGTCGTCACCGCGCCGTTCCGCCAGTTGGAAAACGCAAAGGAATGAACCCAAGTGCAACGAGTTGTGTAAATTATCGGTTACTGTTACAGATACGCTGAACGCAAAAAAAAACCTGCGCATCTGCGCAGGCTGGTGTAAATCATGTGATCAACCCGAAAGTTGATTTCACCTATCAATACCTCTGGGATCTCAACTCTATCAATCCGCTCTCTCCCCTCACCAGCAAACAATCGCAACAGCACATCGCAAAGTGTAAGCAAAGGTTTTCATTTTCACTTTTCTGTCTTACTTCGCTCGTGTCCGCTCACATTTGCGACCTCCTGACGGGCAATCTGCTTGAACAGACAGCCGTTTTCCGTAACACTGGCGGGATGTAAGCGTTTACCCACAACAGGTACTATCATGGCGACCATAAAGGATGTAGCCCGACTAGCTGGTGTATCAGTCGCCACCGTTTCTCGAGTGATCAATGACTCCCCCAAAGCCAGCGAAGCATCGCGTCTGGCCGTAACGAGTGCAATGGAATCACTCAGCTACCACCCCAATGCCAACGCGCGTGCGCTGGCACAACAATCTACTGAAACCGTCGGTCTGGTCGTAGGTGATGTGTCCGATCCATTCTTTGGGGCAATGGTTAAAGCTGTCGAGCAGGTGGCCTATAACACCGGTAATTTTTTACTGATTGGCAACGGCTACCACAACGAGCAAAAGGAACGTCAGGCGATTGAGCAGCTTATTCGCCACCGCTGCGCGGCCCTCGTGGTCCACGCTAAAATTATCCCGGATGCTGAGCTGGCATCATTGATGAAACAAATCCCCGGTATGGTACTGATTAACCGAATCTTACCGGGATTCGAACAACGCTGCGTTGCGCTGGACGATCGTTACGGTGCCTGGCTGGCAACCCGTCATCTTATTCAGCAGGGCCATACGCGCATCGGTTATCTGTGTTCCAACCACAGCATTTCAGATGCGGAAGACCGTTTACAAGGCTATTACGACGCGCTGGCGGAAAGCAATATTCCGGTCAACGATCGACTGGTCACGTTTGGCGAGCCCGATGAAAGCGGCGGCGAGCAGGCAATGACTGAGCTGCTTGGCCGCGGCAAAAACTTCACGGCTATCGCCTGTTATAACGACTCAATGGCGGCGGGCGCGATGGGTGTGTTAAATGATAATAGCATTGATGTACCGGGCGAAATCTCGCTAATTGGTTTCGATGATGTACTGGTTTCACGCTACGTGCGTCCACGGCTGACGACGGTACGCTACCCGATCGTGACGATGGCAACCCAGGCCGCCGAGCTGGCGCTGGCGCTGGCCGAAAAACGCCCGATCCCGGATATCACTCACGTCTTTAACCCAACGCTGGTACGTCGGCATTCCGTTTCGGCGCTGACAGAGCCGGGAAAATCTTCGTCAAACGATTAATCAGGATTACGTCATGACAACGATGTTAGACGTTTCACGACATGCTGGCGTATCGAAAGCGACCGTTTCACGCGTACTTAATGGTACGGGGCAGGTTAAAGAAAGCACGCGCCAGAAAGTCTTCAAAGCCATGCAGGCATTAGATTATCGGCCTAATTTTTTAGCGCGCTCACTGGCAAACCGCACCAGCAACAGCATTGGTTTAGTGGTGTCTACATTTGATGGATTCTACTTTGGTCGTTTGCTGCAACAGGCATCGCGCCAGACGGAGTCTCACGGCAAACAGCTGATTGTCACCGACGGCCATGACACACCAGAGCGTGAGCAGGAAGCCGTTCAAATGTTGGCCGACCGACAGTGCGACGCCATTATTCTCTACACCCGCTACATGAGCGAAAAAGCGATTATGTCGCTGATGACCCGCATTGATATGCCATTACTGGTCATTAACCGCGACGTCAGCCAGGCCCGCGACCGCGCGATTTTCTTTGAACAGGAAGACGCGGCGTTTCAGGCAGTCGATTACCTCATCTCGCAAGGACATCGTGATATTGCCTGCATCACTGTACCCGGCCATACGCCAACCGGTAAATCTCGGTTGATGGGATATCGTAAGGCGCTGGAAAAAAACGGTATTCCCTGGGAACCCACCAGGGTCAAATACGGCGATTCAACGATGACCAGGGGCTATGAAGCCTGTCGTGAACTGTTGGATGAAGGGGTGATATTCAGTGCGCTGTTCGCCTGTAACGATGACATGGCGTTAGGTGCATCAAAAGCATTACATCAGGCTGGACTCAAGGTCCCCGAGGACGTTTCGTTGTTTGGTTTTGATGATGCGCCCAGCGCGAAATGGCTGGAGCCAGGACTCTCTACTGTCTATCTGCCGATTGATACCATGATAACCACGGCAATCGATCAGGCTATTCGTCTGGCTAATGACGAAAATGTAGACCCCATTCCACCGTTTACGGGCACGCTGGTGTTGCGGGAATCGGTGACGACAGGGCCGTATTATAAGTAATTCGTAATCAGATGCCGGATGGCGGCGCAAGCGTCTTATCCGGCCTACTGACTCCACAGGCCCAATACGTGCAGCGCCATCAGGCCTGCAATCAGATAAGCTCCAGCGCTAACAGCTCTTCAATGGTCTGACGACGACGAATCAGTCGCGCCACGCCGTTATCAAACAGCACTTCCGGTAGCAGCGGGCGACTATTGTAGTTCGATGACATCGACGCGCCATACGCACCGGTATCATGCAATACCAGATAATCTCCCGGCACTACCGCAGGTAATAGACGGGTTTCGACTTTGCCACCTTCCCGTTGGGTAAAAACATCGCCCGATTCGCAGAGCGGACCGGCAACCACCGTCTCAATCTGCGCCGCATTTTCCAGCGAGCGGCCATCCCCGGCCAGTGCAGAGATATGGTGATAGCTGCCGTACATTGCTGGCCGCATCAGATCGTTAAAGCCAGCGTCGATCAACGCGAAGTGACGACTGCCCATCTCTTTCACACTGCGCACTTGCGCCACCAGTACACCCGCTTCCGCTACCAGAAAGCGTCCTGGCTCGATCTCAAGCTTCACCGGATGCCCCAAATGTTTGGCTATTTGATCGCGTGCCGCGCTCCACAAACCAAAGTAGTGATCGGTGTTGATCGCCTCTTCTCCTTCGCGATACGGGATCGACAAACCTCCGCCCGCAGATATAGCGTCCAGATCCTGACCTAATTCAACAACCTGACGCACCATCGCGCCACACACTTGCTCCAGATGGCCGTAGTCCACACCGGAACCTATATGCATGTGAATGCCCACCAGTTTCAGCTGATAACGCTGAATAACCTCCAGCGCCGCCGGAAGTGAGGTGTACCAGATACCGTGCTTGCTGTTCTCGCCGCCGGTATTGGTTTTCTGACTGTGCCCGTGACCAAAACCTGGGTTGACGCGCAGCCATACACGATGCCCTGGCGAAACCTGACCCAGCTGTTCCAGCATATCAACCGACCCGGCATTTACTGGAATACGTAGCTCATGCACCCGGGCCAGTGTCGCCTGGTCAATCATATCGGCGGTAAAGACGATCTCATCATTCCCCGGCTCGAAACCTGCCACCAGCGCACGTTCAATCTCACCAAGCGAGACTGAATCCACCTTCACGCCCTGCTCACGCATCAGACGCAAAATATGAATATTCGAGCAGGCCTTTTGGGCAAAACGCACCACATCAAACTGACTCAGTTTGGCTATCTGCGCGCGGATAATCTGCGCATCGTAAACCCATACCGGACAGCCGAATTCGGCGGGCAGACGCAGCAGGTTCTCCGCGGTCAGGTCAGTATCAGTGCTGTTGAGTGGACGTGGCATGGTGTGCTCCGGTATTGGCTTTTTTATGATTACGCCACAGCACGAAGAGAATAAAAAATATCGTTTTATCGCGAATCTATGCAAAAATGATATGGGATGTTTATTTGAGGATCGCCAATGCCCGCCGTTAACTTACGCCACATTGAAATTTTTCACGCCATTATGACAGCAGGCAATCTGACGGAAGCCGCACGGATGCTGCATACGTCGCAGCCTACCGTCAGTCGCGAACTGGCAAGATTTGAAAAAGTTCTGGGGTTAACACTGTTCGAACGTACGCGAGGCCGGCTGCATCCTACAGTGCAAGGTCTACGCCTGTTTGAAGAGGTACAGCGATCCTGGTATGGCCTGGACCGGATCGTCAGCGCCGCCGAAAGCCTGCGTGAATTTCGTCAGGGTGAGTTGTCGATTGTCTGCCTGCCAGTGTTCTCACAGTCCTTTTTACCCCCGTTGCTGCAACCCTTCCTCACCCGCTACCCACAGGTTAACATTCAGATTGTGCCGCAGGAGTCACCGTTGCTGGAGGAGTGGCTATCAGCACAACGTCACGATCTCGGGTTAACAGAGACCCTGCATACCCCCGCCGGGACTAAACGCACTGAATTACTGTCGCTGGATGAAGTTTGCGTACTGCCGCAGGAACATCCGCTAACCGGGAAAGCCGTATTAACACCGCAAGATTTTCAGGGGGAAAACTATATCAGCCTGTCGCGCACCGACAGCTATCGCCAGTTGCTGGATACCCTGTTTAATGATCATCAGGTCAAGCGCCGAATGGTAATAGAAACGCACAGTGCCGCATCAATTTGTGCGATGGTACGTGCCGGCGTGGGGATCTCAGTAGTGAACCCGCTGACCGCCCTGGATTACGCAGGCAGCGGGATTGCAATCCGCCGTTTTAGTGTTTCGGTGCCTTTTACCGTCAGCCTCATTCATCCATTGCATCGCCCGGCATCCGCGCTGGTTGATGCTTTTACGGCACATCTACAGGCCCATCTCCACCGGCTTACCGATCCGCTGAATGCTATTTTGCAGTCTCAGGTGAAAGCATAAACGTCACGGCATCCTGCGCATGGATCGCCGCGGTATCGAACACCGGCAACGGGCTCATTTCAGTGGGAACCAGCAGGCCAATTTCGGTGCAGCCGAAGATCACCCCTTGTGCCCCCTGACGAGCCAGTCGCTCAATCACGTTCAGGTAATACTCGCGGGAAGTTTCGCTAAATTCACCAAGACACAGTTCCTCGAAAATAATCTGGTTTATTTTCTGTCGGTCGTTAGCGTCAGGGATTAGCGTGCTAATGCCAAATTTGGTCTGTAAACGCCCACGATAGAAATCCTGTTCCATGGTGTAACGCGTGCCCAACAGCGCGACGTTACTCATCTTCTGCTGTTGTATGGCCCGCCCTGTTGCATCAGCAATGTGCAAAAACGGGACATCGCAGGCCGTTTCAATGGCCTCGGCCACTTTATGCATGGTGTTGGTACACAGCACAATCCCCTCAGCACCTGCTTGCTGTAACCCCACCGCAGCCTGCGCCAGGATCTCCCCTGCCCGCAGCCAGTCACCGTTCGACTGACAAGCTTCAATCTCATGGAAATCGACGCTGTGCAGCAGAATTTTCGCAGAATGCAGACCGCCCAGACTCTGCTTAACCCCTTCATTAATCAGACGATAATAGGGAATAGTGGATTCCCAGCTCATTCCGCCTAACAGACCGATCGTTTTCATCATTTGTCCTTATTCGTGGTTGTCCTCCCAGTGAATCAAAGATGTGATCAACTTTCCACATCTGTCGGCGCACATTTCCTTTTTTTATTTTCTGATATAAATTTAATGAAATAATGTTTCATTATATTACGAGAATACCGAATGTTTATTTTTCATAAAGAAACCACGCTTGAAGATCTGGGTAACGGCGTTACCCGGCGTATTCTGGCTCATGATGGCAAAATGATGGCCGTGGAAGTTAATTTCGAGCAGGGCGCAGTAGGCCCGATGCACAACCACCCGCATGAACAACTCACGTACGTTTTATCGGGTGAGTTTGAATTTACGATTGGGGAAGAAAAACATATCGTCAGTGCAGGAGACACCCTGTACAAGCAACCCAATATCATGCACGGCTGCGTCTGTTTAAAGCCAGGGACATTACTTGATACCTTCACCCCGGTGCGCGAAGACTTCCTGCAGGCGTAATCTCTCTATTCTCAAACCTTGTTATACAAAAACGCCGGGTATCGCTTACGCTTACCCGGCCTGCACGAGACGTCATCCGACACTGCGTCTCAATATTTACACCCCAATATCTCTTAACTTCTCGCCAGCCATCAGTTTACGTTCGATATGCTCAAGCGTAACGTTTTTGGTTTCAGGAATAAGCCAGAATGTAATACCAATAAATACGACGTTCAGTGCGGTATAAAGCCAGAACGTACCCGCAGCGCCAATACTGTCGAGCAATGTCAGGAAGGTTGCGCCGATAATCATGTTCGACACCCAGTTAGTGGTGGTGGAACAGGTGATGCCAAAATCGCGACATTTCAGCGGCTGAATCTCAGAACACAGGATCCACACCACCGGTGCGGCGCTCATTGCATAACCGGCGATACACATCATGGTCATGCCAACTGACAGCCAGGAAAGTCCACTGGATGCAGTGCCGTTATCAAACTGCATCAGGCAATAGCCGAGGACCAGGGTCCCAATGGCCATCACGCTGAAACCAATCTTCAGTGCCGGTTTGCGTCCGGCTTTATCTACTGTAAAAACAGCAATAAAAGTCGCGAACATAAAGGTTAAGCCAACGACTAACGTCGCAATCATCTGCTGTTCAGTCGTGGTAAAACCGGCCATTTTAAAAATACGTGGAGCGTAGTACATAATGATGTTCATCCCGGTGAACTGCTGCATTGCCTGCAACAACATTCCGAGGAAAACCGCGCGCCGTACGTTACGGTTAATTTTAAACAGCGCCCAACCGCCCTGCTTCAGCTTCAGACTTTCACGAATTTCGTTCAGCTCATCACGGGCCTTTTCTGACGTATCACGCAACATGCGTAATACTTCTTCTGCTTCAATATGGCGGCCTTTCTCTGCCAGCCAGCGCGGGCTGTTAGGCAGGAAAACGACCAGAACAATCAGCAACACCGCCGGGAGCGCCAATACACCCAGCATAGCGCGCCAGTTACCGCTGTAGCTAAACGCGGTATCGGATAAAAAGGCCAGCACAATGCCCAACGTTACCATCAGTTGATACATACTGATCATCTTGCCACGCACATTCTCACTGGCCATTTCGGACAAATAGAGTGGCGCAGTGTAGGAGGCGATACCTACGGCAACGCCCAGTACCACGCGGGCAAAAATGAGCATTTCCACGCTGGAAGCAAATGCTGATCCCAGAGAACCGACGACAAACAGGATCGCCCCGGCCATCAGGCTGTATTTGCGCCCCAGTCGGAATGACAACCAGCCGTTAAACAGCGCACCAATTGCCGCCCCCAGCATCATACTGCTCACCACCCACTCCTGCAGACGGCTGGTCAATACAAAGTGATCGGTGATAAAAGGTAACGCACCGGCAATTACGCCGATATCGAGGCCAAATAACAACCCTGCGACAGCCGCAGAAATAGAGACAAACAAATTCATACGTCGCGTATCGCGCTGCGTACGCGGTGTTAAAGCAGCTTCATGATTAATTGAGACCATTTTTTCCTGCCAGATACAGAGTAAGCCATGTCGATGAAAGTAAGGGATCCCTTGCAGGAAGCGTCAGGCGGGAAACGGCAAAAACATGGATGAAATTGCTGCACCACATCGTTATGTGATGGATATTCCAATTTTAAAATTTACCGCTAATTACTCAATTAAATTTAATGCACTGATATTAAAGAGTATTAATTATTATTAATCCATACATATAAAATTATGTATGGATTAATTTATGAACAGAATATGGATTAAAATAATTTAAAACCAAAAAAAACCCTGCCATGGGCAGGGTTTGTTGATGCTGGACGGTAAATTAACGCGCCAGCCAACCACCGTCGACCGCAACGGTATAACCGTTAATGTAGTCAGATGCGCTGGACGCCAGGAACACAACAGGCCCCATCAGATCGCCTGGCAGCCCCCAACGGCCCGCCGGAATACGATCGAGAATTTCGGCGCTACGCTGCTCATCAGCACGCAGCTGCTGCGTGTTATTAGTTGCCATGTAACCCGGCGCGATCGCATTCACGTTGATGTTATGTTTCGCCCACTCGTTGGCCATCAGACGCGTCACGCCCATTACGCCGCTTTTTGACGCGGTGTAAGACGGAACACGGATGCCGCCCTGGAAGGAGAGCATAGAGGCAATATTAATAATTTTACCGCCGTTACCCTGGGCAATGAAGTGCTTCGCCGCCGCCTGAGACATGAAGAACACGCTCTTAATGTTCAGGTTCATCACGTCGTCCCAGTCTTTTTCGCTGAAGTCGATAGCATCTTCACGACGGATAAGACCGGCGTTGTTCACCAGAATGTCGATATGACCGAATTCTGCAACCGCACGCTCCAGCAGTGCCGGGATGCCGTCAATCTGACGCAGGTCGGCGGTCAGGCTTAAAAAACGGCGGCCCAGTGCGGTAACACGTTCGATGGTTTCAGTCGGCTCAACAATGTTGATACCCACGATATCACAACCTGCTTCCGCCAGACCCAGCGCCATCCCCTGACCCAAACCGGTGTCACACCCCGTCACAACGGCGACTTTACCTTCAAGAGAGAATGCATTCAAAATCATTGTAAATCCTTATTTTTTATAATGCCCGTCACAGACAGGCTGAGTAGCCGCCCGCGACTAGCGCAGATCTTTGACTGCAACGTGGTCCATATCATCAAAGACCTGATTTTCGCCAACCATACCCCAAATGAAGGTATAGGCTTTCGTACCAACGCCAGAGTGGATAGACCAGCTAGGGGAAATTACCGCCTGCTCATTGTGCATCACGATATGACGCGTTTCCTGAGGCTGCCCCATCATGTGGAAGACACAGGTGTCTTCTTCCATATTGAAGTAGAAATAGACTTCCATACGGCGTTCATGGGTATGGCACGGCATGGTGTTCCACAAGTTGCCTGGTGCCAGTTCGGTCAGGCCCATGCTCAGTTGGCAGGTTTCCAGTACATCCGGCACAAAATACTTGTTGATGGTACGGCGGTTACTCGTGAGATCATCACCCAACGTCACTGGCGCAACGTCGGCAGGGGTCACTTTTTTGGTTGGATAAGTCATGTGTGCCGGCGCGCAGTTATAATAGAACTTAGCTGGTTTTGCCGGGTCAATGCTTGCAAAAACAACTTCTTTTGCCCCTTTACCAACATACAGCGCATCGCGATGACCAATTTCATAGCACTGCCCATCAACAGTAATAGTGCCCGGTCCACCGATGTTGATCACGCCTAGCTCACGACGCTCCAGGAAGTAGGTTACGCCCAGTTGCTTACCCACTTCGCCACCCACAGAGACGGTTTTGGCCACTGGCATAATACCGCCAACAATGATGCGGTCGATGTGGCTGTAGACCATGGTGTATTCGTCAGCAACAAACACGTCTTCTACCAAAAACTCATTACGCAGCGCCTGGGTATCCAGGGTTTTGGCATGCGCACTATGGATGCTTTGTCTTACGTCCACATTTACCTCCAGTGATAAATTGACCGTGAATTCTTGAGCGATAGCAAAACGCCGTTCCGTTTTACCTAATGCGTTCATGATATCCCTCCCGGAACGGGTTTTCAATTATAACTAAAACGATGTTTCACTTTTTCCGCATCTTATTATCAAAAGTGTAATTGCGATCACGCTAGCCTGGATAATCTGGCAAATTCGCATCAAAGAAAATAAATAAAATTCAAATAAAACAGATTGTTATAAAAAACCAGTAGCGCGTAGCTGATAAAAGGTAAACGTAGCGCTGTGAAAAAACAGTCCTGCTGAAGAGGAATTCACACACCTTTTCTTACAAAGTGCGTTGTCAATCACACGAAATGAAACGACGTTTTGATAAGTTAGCATCGTTTTAGAGTGGATGTTTCTGTAACTGGCCTTGCCCTCCTTGTGGAGGGCTTTTTTACATGAACAGGGACTGCGCGGTTGTGGTGTATCTGATGGGGGATTTTAAAGAGTTAATCACGTTCGATGGCAAGTGCGACGCCCTGGCCACCACCGATGCACAGCGTTGCCAGGCCTTTGTGCGCCCGACGTTTAACCATTTCGTGAACCAGCGAAACCAGAATACGACAGCCGGACGCCCCAATTGGGTGGCCGAGCGCAATGGCTCCACCGTTCACATTCACCCGCCGTTCGTCCCATTCCAGCATTTTCCCAACGGATAACGCCTGCGCGGCGAAGGCTTCGTTAGCTTCGATAAGATCAACATCCGCCAGCTGCCAGCCAACGCGTTCAAGGCAGCGACGCGTCGCGTAAACCGGCGCAATGCCCATTAGTGCGGGGTCAACGCCGACGCTGGCAAAAGCGCGAATACGGGCCAGCACGGGTAAATTCAGCGCCTGCGCCTTGGCTTCACTCATCATCATCACGGCGGCGGCGCCATCGTTGATCGATGATGCATTACCCGCCGTTACGGAACCAAACCTGTCAAAGGTAGGATCCAGACGCGCCAGCCCTTCGGCGCTGGCATCGGTACGCGGCTGCTCATCGGTATCCACCACGAACGATTGCCCGTTACGCTGCGTCACCACCGGCACGATCTCATCTTTAAAGCGCCCGGCATCGATTGCCATCCGTGCTTTATGCTGCGAGTGAAGCGCGTAGGCATCCTGTAATTCACGGCTGATACCGTATTCCCGCGCCAGGTTTTCTGCGGTGACGCCCATATGGTAATCGTTGAAGGCATCCCACAACCCGTCATGCACCAGACTGTCCACCAGCTGGCTATTTCCCAGTTGCGCCCCGGTACGGCTGTCAGTCAGGACATGCGGCGCGCGGCTCATATTCTCTTGCCCGCCTGCTATCACGATATCAGCTTCACCACACTGGATAGCCTGCGTCGCCAGATGCAGCGCTTTCAGGCCCGAGCCACACACATCATTAATGGTAATAGCGGAAACGGTATTGGGTAATCCGCCATTGATAGCAGACTGGCGCGCCGGGTTCTGTCCGGCCCCCGCAGTGAGGACCTGACCAAGGATCACTTCATCAACCGCGTGAACATCCACGCCAGTGCGTTCCAGTAATGCCCTGACCACCATACTGCCGAGTTCAACGGCAGAGTGGCGCGCCAGCGTTCCCTGGAAGCAGCCAATCGGTGTCCTCAACGCCCCCACTATCACAACCTCTTTCATCACCACCTCAGCGCAAAATAACAGCGTCATAGTAGATGATTGTTAAGAATAGTTATCTGAGTTGTTTAAAAAATGGTGATTTTTATCACAAAGGAAATGGGTATCATTTATCTGCCATCGTGATGCCACCCTGCTGTAAATGATCGCGTAGCCAGCTTCCCGCCACCCCTGGCGGTGATTTCTTATTCCACAGCAGGTCGATCGAGATAGCCTTTGGCCAGCCGGGGACCTTCAGTTGCACCAGCGGTTTTTCCGCGGCAAATTCTTCCACCAGCGCGCAAGGCAGCGCACACCAGCCAAATCCCTGCACCGCCATACTCAGCAATAGTAAATAGTTGGGAGCAGACCATACGGGACCGCGCGCCACGTTGGTGCCGCTTTCCAGATAAGTATTCAGACGCAGTTCACGCCAGGTGTGCAGTTGCTCCCACTGCATTTTTTCCTGCGCCGCCAGCGGATGCGAAGCCGCAACGTACAATCCCATCCAGGTTTGCATCGGCAGGCGCGTTACCCCCATGTCCGTGGGGTAATCCTCTCGTGCTTCAATCAAACCAACCTGCGCGCGCCCCTTTTGCAGCAGATCGATCACATCCTCATCTTCGCCTATCAGACATTCAAATTCGGTATGTGGGAACAATCGGTCAAACTGCACCATCAATTCTTCCAGCACATCCGGGTGTAGGGTGTCTGAAAGCACAAAGGTCAGACGCGCTTCCGTTTCACCCGACAGCGAAATCGCCGCTTCGTCCAGCCGATCGCTCGCCGACAGAATCGCCTGCACATAACCGAGCACCCGCTTACCTTGTTCAGTGAGCGTTGGCTGACGTGAAGTGCGGTCAAACAGTGCAAAACCGAGATCGGCTTCCAGGTTGGCTATCGCCGTACTGATGGTGGACTGACTTTTGCGTAACCGCCGCGCCGCCGCAGAAAAAGAGCCGCAGGACACGGTCTCAACAAATGCCATTAATGCCTCAGGAGAGTAGCGCATAAAGTATCTACTTTATCGATGGATTCTATCTTTTAGATATCACATAAAACGATAAAATTGCCACCATTCCGTTATCCGGGCATCAAAGAAGGTTTTACGTTATGCAACACGATACAATCCAGCGCCGCTCGTTAGTGGAGCGCATTTTTCATGCTGTCTGTTTTGAGGGCATTGCGACTGCTATTCTCGCACCAACCACCGCATGGTTGATGCAGCGCTCGGTACTGGAAATGGGCGGGCTGACCATTCTGCTGGCAACGACAGCAATGATCTGGAATATCATTTATAACGCCCTGTTTGACCGCTTTTGGCCGTCGCATCAGGTCAAACGTACGGCTAAAGTCCGCGCATTTCACGCCTTAGGTTTCGAGAGTGGTTTTATCGTCATCGGGGTAAGCATCGTGGCGTATGTACTGAACGTTAGCTTGCTTCAGGCATTCACGCTGGAAATAGGTTTCTTCCTGTTCTTCCTGCCATACACCATGTTCTATAACTGGGCTTATGACACATTGCGCGAGCGCGTAATGAAGCGTCGTCAGCAGCGCGTTACTGCCTGATAATTCAAAGAATAGTCGGAATTTTCTCAATTCCGGCTATTCATCCATTCACCAGCCCACTTGTTCACACCTCCCCCAGCCCCTCTCATTTGTGGTAAATTGCGCTTCTTTTTGTTTATTTTATAGTTGATACGTTCAAATAATGTCGAAATTTTGGTCAAAAGAAGAGACTCTCTGGAGCTTCGCACTATATGGGACTGCCGTCGGCGCAGGAACCCTTTTCCTCCCCATCCAGCTGGGTTCTGCGGGTGCAGTCGTACTTTTTATCACTGCACTCGTCGCCTGGCCTTTAACCTACTGGCCGCACAAGGCGCTGTGCCAGTTTATCCTGTCATCAAAAACTTCTGCAGGTGAAGGAATCACCGGTGCAGTCACTCACTACTATGGCAAGAAGATAGGCAGCCTGATCACGACGCTTTATTTTATTGCCTTCTTTGTGGTGGTGCTGATCTACGCTGTGGCGATCACCAATTCACTCACCGAACAGCTGGCAAAACATATCACGATTGATCTACGCATTCGCATGCTGGTAAGCCTCGGCGTGGTGCTGGTACTGAATTTAATTTTCCTGATGGGTCGCCAGGCCACCATCCGGGTGATGGGCTTTCTGGTGTTCCCGCTGATCGCGTACTTTTTGTTCTTGTCGCTCTACCTGACCGGAAGCTGGCAGCCGACGCTACTCACCGGCCAGATGTCTTTCGATCAGCACACGCTGCATCAGGTATGGATCTCTATCCCCGTGATGGTTTTCGCTTTTAGCCATACGCCCATTATCTCCACGTTTGCCATCGACAGACGCGAGAAATACGGCGAGCAGGCCATGGGTAAATGCAAAAAAATCATGAAGGTCGCCTACGTTATCATCTGCCTGAGCGTACTGTTTTTCGTCTTTAGCTGTCTGCTTTCTATTCCGGCGAACTACATTGAAGATGCCAAACATGAGGGCGTAACCATCCTTTCGGCGCTGTCGATGATGCCCAACGCACCGGCGTGGTTGTCGATTTCCGGGATTATCGTTGCCGTGGTGGCGATGTCAAAATCGTTCCTCGGCACCTACTTTGGCGTAATTGAAGGGGCGACAGAAGTCGTAAAAACGTCGCTGCATCAGGTCGGCGTGAAGAAAAGCCGGGCCTTTAACCGCGCCCTGTCCATCATGTTGGTCTCGGCTATCACGTTTATCATTTGCTGCATTAACCCTAATGCAATTTCAATGATTTACGCGATCAGTGGTCCGCTCATCGCCATGATTCTTTTCATCATGCCGACGCTGTCTACTTATTTGCTTCCTGCGCTGAAGCCGTACCGTTCAGTGGGTAATGTGATCACCCTGATTGTCGGTCTGTTGTGCGTATCCGTGATGTTTTTTGGCTAAATGACGTTATCAAGGGCTCATTCATCAGTGCGTGGATGAGCCGCACTCTGCCTTACTTGATGTAAGAGTCCAATACCTTCAGGACAACGTCCAAATCCTCTTCACGCTTTATTTCATCCCCCTGATGCACAATATGCTCGGTCAGATGGCCTTTAATCACCTCACGCATTAATCCGTTTACCGCACCGCGGATCGCCGCAATTTGCTGCAACACAGCTGCGCATTCATGCGGTTCATCAAGCATGGTTTTCAACGCTACTACCTGGCCCTGAATCTTACTGGCACGGGCTTTGAGCTTTTGTTTGTCGCGGATCGTATGTGACATAGCATTACCTTAATTAACGTAAATCCGTAGCGACAATACCATCGACATTCTACTGGGGGGTAGTATTTGATACTGGGGGGGAGTAGAATCAGGCGAAATTAAACAACTAAGAATCATTCTCATGGGTGAATTTTCTACGCTTCTTCAGCAAGGCAACGCCTGGTTCTTCATTCCCAGTGCAATTTTATTGGGCGTGTTACACGGCCTGGAACCGGGACATTCAAAGACAATGATGGCGGCGTTTATTATCGCCATAAAGGGGACTATCAAGCAGGCGGTGATGCTGGGGCTGGCGGCGACCCTGTCGCATACGGCCATAGTATGGTTGATTGCACTCGGCGGAATGTATATCAGCAAAGCGTTCACAGCCCAGGCCGTCGAACCCTGGCTACAGTTTGTCTCTGCGATCATTATTTTGGGCACTGCATTCTGGATGTTCTGGCGGACATGGCAAGGCGAGCAGAACTGGCTGACCCAGACACATCACGACCATCATCATGATCACGACCATGACCACGACCACGACCACGACCACGATCACCACCATCATCACGACCACGACCACGACCATGATCATAACCATGCCGCGCTGGCAGGGCTGAGCGAAGGTTCGAAAGAGTATCAGGACGCGCATGAACGCGCACATGCCAACGATATCCAGCGCCGTTTTCAGGGTAAAGAGGTGACCAATGGGCAAATTTTACTGTTTGGCCTGACCGGCGGACTGATCCCGTGCCCGGCCGCCATTACGGTATTGCTGATCTGCATCCAGCTTAAAGCCTTCACGCTGGGCGCCACCATGGTGCTGTGTTTCAGCCTCGGGCTGGCACTGACGCTGGTAACGGTGGGCGTGGGTGCAGCAATCAGCGTGCAGCAGGCGGCCAAACGCTGGAGCGGATTTAACACACTGGCGCGCAAAGCCCCCTATTTTTCCAGCGTACTCATCGGCATGGTCGGCGTATATATGGGGATTCACGGCTATATGGGGATCGTAGGGTAAAGACAGTGCGCAGCGACGTTTGTCGCTGCGCGTGTAACAAGACTAGCTTGCGACGCTTCCCCACACTAATTGCCCTTTGTGGAAGGTCGCAGTGCGAGGGGAAATCCTCGCGACCGCTTCCGCAGAGCAGGACGCATCCACCAGCACAAAACTTGCATCATCCTGTGCTTTCGGCCACACACGTTCGCCTTTATCGTTCAGCGGCAGTACATTGCCTGTGGCGAGGAACAACGCCCGCGACAGGTTGAGTTCGTTCGGGCGAATATACAGCTGAGCATACAGATTGGCTTTCTCCAGCATGTCCCCCAGCCCATACGGCGACCAGTGGTCAATCACGCTGTCGGTGCCGGTAATCACCTCCACGCCTTTGTCACGCAGCTGTTTCAGTGGCATGTGCAAGGTGCCGATCGGTACCGTCGAGGCAATGGTAATCTGCTGCGCCGCCATACGGGTTGCCAACGCATCAACCTGCTGTTCGTTCAGCGTTGCCAATGCGAAAGCATGGCTGATGGTCAGTTTGCCTTTCAGCTGTGGCGTTTTCTCCACCGTCTCCACCATGTAATTTACCGCCGCAACACCTGCCGGGCTGGTCTCATGCAGATGGATATCCACGCCTTTGTTGTAATCCAGCGCAATCTGGAACATGGTGTCGAGGGATTTCTCCATCGCCCCATCGACGCTGGTCGGATCCAGCCCCCCCACATAATGTGCGCCAGCCTGCATTGCTTCACGCATCAACGGCTCGGATTTCGATAACAACAATCCATGCTGGGGAAACGCCACGATTTCACAGGCAAACCCCGGTTGACGACGCGCCAGTACCGCCTGCAGATTCTCCAGATTTTTCAACCCGGAAACTGGCTCAATATTGCAGTGGCTGCGGGCAATCGAGGTCCCTTTTGATTGCAGCAGGTCGATAAGCTTTTCCGCACGCTCTTGCGTATACGGCTGCAGTTCAGGCAGCAGCTTTTGCTCCAGGCGGATCATATCCTGAATGGTGGTACCCGCCGGACGATTCAGTGAACGCCACGGGCCGCCATAAAACGTTTTATCCAGATGGATGTGCATGTCGCGCATGGCAGGCAGCATCAGCTTTCCGCCCGCATCGTAGTGCGGCAGCGTCGCATCCGGATGCTGCTTATTCTCGTGCAGCGCAACAATCTTCCCGTCCTGAATTTCGACGGTTTGCAGTGCAGTACGGGTATGTACCACCACGGCATTTTCGTAATCAAATCCCGCTTCCAGCAGAACGTTATCGAGGTAGTAGTGTTTATCGTTAATCGTCATCGTGCTTTTCGCGCTACGGGTTGTCCCGACAGGATTAGCAGCATACGCGACTGGCGCCACTGCGCCAAACAGCGCAGCAGCAGTGACCATTTTTCCGCTCTGACTTAAAAATTCGCGGCGGCTGTTACTTTCCTTCATTCGCATCTCCTCTCAGGAATGGACAATGTGGGTACCCGTTTCACCGCGCAGTGCGGCAGGCAGGCATTCCGGCGTGGTGATGATCACCCGCTTACCGCCACGTGCCAGGAACGTCAGGCTGGCGATAATTTTGGGTAACATACTGCCTGGCGGGAAGTGCCCTTCCTGCATGTAGCGGGCCATTGTCGCCATATCCACTGTATCCAGCGCCTGCTGGTTGGGCTTACCGAAGTGAATACACACTTTCTCTACGCCAGTGGTGATCACCAGGATGTCAGCGCGGATCTCCTGCGCCAGCAGCGCAGTAGAGAGATCTTTATCAATCACCGCGTCCACGCTCTGGTAATCTCCCTGATCGCTACGCACCACCGGGATCCCGCCGCCGCCTGCACCAATCACCACAAAACCTTGCTGAGTCAGCGTTTTGATGGCCTCTGCTTCAACAATACGTTTTGGCTCAGGGGAGGCAACAACCCGCCGGTAGCCGCGCCCGGAATCCTCAACAAACCGCCAGCCAGGATTAACCCGCAGCAGCTCGTCACGCTGAGCGTCACTGAAGAATGCGCCGATAGGCTTGGTTGGATTCGCAAACCCTGGATCGTTCTTATCGACTTCTACCTGCGTAACCACCGTCACTGCTTTCTGCTCACCGCGTCGCGCCAGACGGTTATTCAGCGCCTGTTGGATCAGGTAGCCAATACCGCCCTGAGTATCAGCGACACAGTTTGCCAGCGGAGTGAGCGGCAAACCTTCGCGTTCGTGCGCGATTTCAGCACGCCGTAGATCCAGCCCCACCTGCGGCCCGTTACCGTGTGTCAGCACAATGTTGTAGTCCGATGCCAACATCTCCAGCACCGTGTCCGCCACCGCTTTTACCGCTTCAGCCTGGTGCTCAATAGACTGGCTGGCGTTATCTTTGATAATGCTGTTGCCGCCAATGGCAACGACCACAAGTTCTTTCATAGTGTTTTCTTCCGCTTGCAGGCGATTCAGGTCGTTTTCGTCGGTTCCTGCTCAGGCGCAGTAGCCGCTTCACGACTGTCGAGAATATGTTTGACGACAAACATGCCGCTCATCATCAGGTAGGCCACAACAAACATCATCGAGCTGCCTTCTGCAAAACCCACTGCCGGGGAGTGAATCACCCCAAACAGCGACAGCAGTGCACCGAAGGCGGCGGCAATCGCCCCACGTAACGGCTTGTTCATGATGGCGAAGATAGCGACACAGCCCCACAGCATACTGGCCAGCGGCGCACCGCTTCCCAGATGCACCAGCCCGTCGTAGTACACGCCTTTACTGTGCAGCAGATCACTGCCCAGTTTCCCCGCAGAGGTTCCGGCGGCCCCCATCACGCTGTTAACGATGGTCAACGCCCAGTTGGCAATCCACGGGAACAGACAGATGAAGATGACGGGAACCTCGACTTTGGGTGTTTCTCGCACCACCTGGTTGGCAGTCACCACGCCGATAAATACCAGAATCGGCACTATCGCGGTCATCGGAATAATGGCGAGCATAAACGCGCCCAGCCCAAACAGCGGTACCAGAAACATGGTGATACCAGATGCCAGGGTATAACCGATGCTGGCGCCCATGGCTTTCCAGCCCGCATGCCCGACATACACGGTGACCGGGAACGGGTTGCCCAACATGCAGCCAAGCATGGAGGCAAAACCGTTCGCCATCATAACCTTACGCGTGTTGTACTCATCACCCGCGGCGTGCGCACTTTCAATGTTCTCAAGGTCAAAAATATAGTTCGCCAGACCCAGCGGAACCGCAGAAGCCAGGTACGGCAGCGCATGCGGTAATCCTTGCAGGAAGCTGTCGACATGGATTTCTGGCGGGTTAAAGCCAAAAGAGGACATCGATGCTTTGATCGCTTCCGGGCTTTGCAAACCGGAAATCCATGCCAGGGCTGTACCGGCAATCAGCAACAGCAAACCGGTCGGAATGCGGGCAAAAATCGGTTTCTTACCGAACCAGTTGATGAAAATCAGCAACAGGACGATGAAAGAAACGGTCGGCGCTTCAAACGCCTGCAGCATCGGGTTCATCGCCAGCAGCAGCAGACCCAGACCGGATAAACAGGAGAGCAGTACCGTGCGCGGGATCATCTTGCGGATGGTCTCGCCCAGGAAGGAGCCGCCCACCAGGATCAACGCTTCGACAAAACACCACACCAGCGCTATCTGGATGGCGAAGTTAGCATCTTTGGTTTGCTGATAAACCGGCATCAGCACCAGGAACGTCACGGTAAAGATTGACGGTGCGCTGGGACCGGACGGCAACGCCGTCACATCATTACGGCCGGTGTGTTTTGCCATCTGCAAACCAAACCAGGCGTAGCAGATACTGGCCACCAGCACCGCCAGACCAAAGGCAGGCGCAATGCGGCCGTAAACTATTTCAGTCGGGATGCCGACAACAAAAATGAGCAGCCCCATCATTGTCAGCAGGTTAGTCAGGTTGTTGGTCATCAGCCCAAAGTAAGCCGCCCAGTCACCCCGTTTCCATTCTAGTTTTATGCTGTTCATGGAATATCCTTTACAGGTTAAGCATCGTTTGCGATCGCGGAGATCGTCCAGCCCTGCAGGTAAGCAACGTTTTTCGCTTCGCTACCGTGGGGCTAACGGTGTTAGCCCCGGTTATTGTTATCAGCAGTAGCGGTCACGCCAGTTGAGGATCGCCTTTTCAAAACAGGCGAACGGCGGGTGTACAATTCCGGCGCCGATCATGCCGATCCCTGCATCTTTATGCGCAATCGCGGTATTGATCACCGGCAGAATGCCGGTACTACCCACGCGCGTAATATCGATAGCCGTTGGTACACCCATAAAACCGAGCAACGGAATGGTGACGTTCGGGTTTTCACCCAGCGTGATTTCACGCATCTGGCGAGAGAAGTCGACGGCTTCTTCAACCGTCCCCCCCACCAGCGCCACGATGGCCGGTGCCGTCGCCATCGCGAAACCGCCAATACCGTAGGTTTCGGTAATCGCGCTATCGCCGATATCGCGTCCTGAGTCTTCTGGCTTATAGCCCGCAAACATCGGGCCAATCACCTGCTGCGCCGGACCGGTAAACCATTGACCCGGTAAACCACTGATGCGCAGACCGAACTCAACACCGTTACGCGCCATCGTCGTCACCACGGTGCTGTATTCGATACCGTGTGCGGCGTCCATCGCCGCTTTACACATCGCCATCCATGTCGGGCCGGAGAAATAATCGCTGCTGAGGACAAACTCGAACACTTCACGCTGTTGCTCAACCGGATAACCGGCCTGAATGATCCACGGCGTCAGCGCCTGAATCAGCAGTGCGGTACCGGCATTGTTGCGGTTATGGCATTCATCCCCCATGTGCAGCGCCTGCGCCAACATCAGACGCAGATCAATTTCACCTGCCAGCTTCATCGCGTCACGCAGCATCGGTCCCATCACATCGCGCATCCAGTTCAGACGATCGATAACGCTCTGATCGTTCGCCCCCATACGCAGGATCTTCGCCATCTGCTCGCTCATATTGGTATATGCGCGGTTGCCGTAGGTTTTGTTCTCAACGATGTGCATGAACATTGAGGCAGAGGTGACGCCCGCCATCGATCCCACACAGTCATGTTCGTGGCATGGGGAGAAGATGATTTCGCCAGAAGCCGCCAGTTCTGCGGCTTCATCCAGATCTTTTGCCAGTCCTTCAAATACCAGCGCCCCGGTGACCGCCCCTTTCATCGCACCGCACATTTTTTCCCAACGGATTGGCGGCCCGGCGTGCAGGATGGTGTTACGGGTCATACCCGGCACCACGTTAATGGCCTGGTCATACCCCACCAGCACCGGATGTGACTGGATAATGCGTTCCAGCGCCAACTGATTAGCAGCAGCAATTTTGTCTGCCAGCGGAGAATCGGCAATCTGATCCAGCGCCGCTACCACCTGCATGTTGCCCTGTCCTGGCGGCGTCCAGTCGAGTTGGGTCACAGGTACGTTCTGTTTTTTCAGGTCATCGCTGAACATCGCGATGCCAACGTTAATCACATTCAGCGGCTGGTTAAACAGTGTCTGGCTCATCAGGCTTCCTCCCCTTTACAGATAAATTCACGCGCCAGCAATCCGGTGTTGGTGCTACTGCTCGCCCAGATAACCCCGGCATCGGTCAGCATCTGGCACTGTTTTTCCAGTGACGGCGTATCCTGATCGGTTCCCAGCACATAGCCGAGAATCTCAAGCGGACGCCCCTCTGCAGCGGCGATCGCTTTGGCTTCAACGATCGCCTCAAGCATCACGCCAACCGGATCTTCATGCGATCCAAAGCCGAGGACGAAATCCATCACGATCACGCCAACGTCAGGATCGCGCGCTTCCTGCAACAGGCGACTAATACGATTGGTCGGATCGATCATCGGGTGCGGTTTACCGTTGGTGAAATCATCATCACCGAAATCGAGGAAGGTATGTGCAATACTGCGGTTGAGATCCTGTAGACGGAATGCCGGGTCCGGATGAATGTTGCTGTACACTTCAGCATGTTTTTCCATGGCGGCAAACATCGCTTCATCGCACAGCGTGCCACCACAGAACAGCCCACGAATGTACTTTTGCTGTGGCGTCAGACGGGCGCGGACCTCTTCAATCAGCGGCCAGTTCAGCGGATGCAGGTCCAGAGTCTCTTTTTTCACCCCCGTAAGCAGTACCGCTTTCAGCGCGGCTTCTTTTGTGCCACGTGCGAACTGCAGTCCCGCTTCATCCGCAGGCGCGGCATCACGTCCGAGGAAACAGACCACGACCGGTTTGCGGCAGGCACGTGCGCGTTCCAGTACCTTGTGGGCCACCGCTGGTGCAGGCGGTTTGGAGATCAGTGCAATGATTTCGGTTTGCGGATCGGCTTCCAACATGCCAATCGCATCAAGCATCATCAGACCACCAATTTTCTCGCTCAGATCGCGTCCACCCGTGCCGATCAGTTGGGAAATACCGCCGCCAAACTCATGAATACGCACGCTCAGTTCCTGGCTACCGGTACCGGATGCCCCCACAATACCAATGTTGCCGCGACGTACCGCATTACCAAAACACAGCGCCGCGCCGTTAATAATGGCGGTCCCGCAGTCTGGCCCCATCAGCAGCAGCCCTTTTTCGTGTGCCAGTTGCTTAAGCGCCAGTTCGTCCTCAAGAGAAACGTTGTCCGAAAACAGCATCACGTTGAGGTTATTTTGCAGTGCCTGACGTGCCTCACGTGCGGCAAACAGACCGTTAACCGAGATAACCGCCAGGTTGCTGTCAGGTACGTGCTTTTTAGCGCTGGCAAGCGTGGCGTAGCGCGCTTCATGCTGGCCGCCCTGCTCTTTATGCGTGAACAGATCCTCAATTGCCACCAGCGTCTGCTCGTTCGCCGCTTCACTCGCGCCTTTAATGACAATCATCAGATCGCCACTCTTCGCTTCTTCCAGCTCAGGCGTGAGCAAGCCAAGATTCTTCAGCACGCCCTTGTTCATTTCTGTTGCCATTGCCACGAACGCCTGCTCCACACCATCGAGCTTATTTGCGCGTGTTGAAATAGACATCAGTGAAACAGAATCAAAATACGTATTCTTTTTAACAACTATCCTGATCGACATAATTCCCTCCGGACCTGTGGCTCAGGGCGCAGGCATCCGCCATGCCGTACAGCATGTCGCAGCCAGAACTTGAGCCGATATTTTTAATATCAGTTATATATTGCGTAGAAACGTGTTGTTGCTCATTAATAATATGGTTCAGCAGTCGCGCGACACTTTCCCGATAGCGCTGGTGAAAAGCCTCCTCCAGCGTAATTTTACTGAGTAATGTCGTATTATTTCCGTCACGCTGCAAAGCGGCTAAAAACTCTCCCCGATATTTTCCCAGCGGGTGTCCTGGAATAAATAAAATGGTACTTAGACCAACTAAATAATCATCGGATGATGGCGTCAACCCAATACCCAGACCAATTAAACGGCTGACGGCAGCAGAGATATTTTCTCCTGTGTTCAGCGCCGTCATTAATGTCTGGCGACGCTTTAGTAATTCGCGGGTGATTTCCTGATAAAACGGGTTGTCACCCTGGTACAGAAATAATGTGTCGTCGTTTTTAAGCTGCTGGCGGATATCCTCTTCCCAGCGATGCCACCGAATAGCGGAGAACGCTGTTGCATCTGGCGTCCACTGTGGCATTCGCCACGGCAGGCACCCGGAAGTCTCTATCCACTTATCCTTACCAACGACAATCCCTGATTCGGTAAAACTGACCGGCTCACCGGGATGAAACAGGTCTTCACAATGCGTCAGCGCCAGCCGACAGCTATTTGGCGCGTTATCACAGCCTTCACTCAGTAACGTCAATAATCGCTGCTGCTCGGGTATGAACAGATTCACCGCGCGGGAAAAAACCTGTTCTACTCGCCCGGTTCCCCGGAATGAAAGAAACGCGCCGTCTGCGGTTAGCGCCCGAACGCATCGCCGTGATGGCGTAGCGATAGCGGCGCTCCTCCGTCAGGCTCCGGCGGCAATCAGCAGCTCGGCAATTTCGTGATACCCCTTTTCCCTCGCCAGCTCTAACGGGGTTTTACCGTATTTATCCGTCATGTGCGGGTTCGCGCCATGGTCGAGCAGCAGCGTGACAATCTCCTGCTGCTTCGCGCCACCGTCATTAAGTACGATAGCTTCCAGCAGCGGCGTCCAGCCAACGAAATTGGTGTGGTTGACGTTGATTTCGGTACGCAGTAGCAGCTCACGCACGATCTCAACATGACCTTTCTCACTGGCAGGCGTAATGCCGACCCCGCCAAAACGGCTCAGGCGCTCAAGATCGGGGTTAGCCGGTAATACCAAACGCAGCAGCGTTAAATCA
Organism: Citrobacter sp. Cu233; assembly: GCF_030332225.1. Taxonomy (GTDB): domain Bacteria; phylum Pseudomonadota; class Gammaproteobacteria; order Enterobacterales; family Enterobacteriaceae; genus Citrobacter. Next base: position 412,925 of record NZ_JAOWIF010000033.1, on the reverse strand, counting down.
TTGGTCAGACAGCTAATCAGGAATGGATTAAAGCAGGTTTGATCTTGTTTATTAATATCAGCACCGGCAGCAATCAATAAAGAAACGCAGTCATAATGTTTATTCAGGCTGGCAATAATAATGGCAGTACGGCCCTGACGGTTGGTGGCATTAATATCCACATTTTTTTCCAGACAGGATTTTAAACCTTCGGCGTTACCCTGTTCTGCCGCCAGCAGAAATTCAGTAATAAGTTCTTTCTCTGACATAATCACTCTCCTGCAGTTTTTTAGACTCTTCATATTTCCGATAACCTGAGAATAGCAACAGAGTTTAGAGAATAACATCCGCTTAAATTTCATTCATCGTAAGTGTGTCGATTGTTGAATCAAATTTAACAATGAGAGTAAAACGTGCTGTAGTGCAATCTTTCCCTTATGACTGAAGCCGTTTTAGCGGTGAATCAGAGTCTGAGGAAATCAGGCGGTATGCAGCACGGATAGCGGGCCGCAACTAAAATACAGAAGTGTGATTGCCTTCAAATCAAATGTAACTCTAGTGTTAAATTCTGTTCAAAACTGATTGCTCTCGATAAGGATTACAAATACATTCAACAATCATCGTATCGTGAACATCGCAGCATGGCCTGAGGGGAGAACGGATGAATTCAATTTTTACCGAGGAAAACCTGCTGGCCTTTACGATGGCAGCGCGCTATAGCAGTTTCAGCAAGGCCGCTGAGGAGCTTGGCTTAACAACGTCGGCCATTAGCTACACCATCAAACGCATGGAGATGGGACTTGATGTGGTGCTGTTTACCCGCAGTACCCGCAGTATTGAGCTCACCGAGTCCGGTCGCTACTTCTTTCGCAAAGCAACCGACCTGTTGAATGACTTCCACGCCATCAAGCGCAGCATCGATACCATCGCCCAGGGTATTGAAGCCAGGGTCCGCATTTGCATTAACCAGCTGTTGTATACCCCACAGCACACTGCACGGCTGTTACAGGTGCTCAAAAAGCAGTTTCCGACCTGCCAGATAACCGTGACCACCGAGGTCTATAACGGCGTCTGGGACTCCATCATCAATAACCTGGCCAATATCGCTATTGGCGCGCCCGATACCCTGCTGGACGGCGGCGGGATTGATTACACCGAAATCGGTGCGATCCGCTGGTCGTTCGCTATCGCCCCGGATCACCCGCTGGCCTTTATGCCCGAGCCGATCTCAGAGAGTCAGCTGCGGCTGTACCCGAATATCATGGTGGAAGACACCGCGCACACCATCAACAAGAAGGTCGGCTGGTTGCTGCACGGGCAGGAGTCGATTCTGGTTCCTGATTTTAATACCAAGTGTCAGTGCCAGATTCTGGGTGAAGGCATCGGTTTTTTACCAGACTATATGGTACGCGAAGCGATGGAAAAGTCGCTGCTGGTCACGCGACAGATCCATAACCCTCGTCAGGATTCACGCATGCTGTTGGCAACCCAGCACGCGGCAACCGGTCGCGTAACGCAGTGGATAAAAAAAGAGTTTGGCCCACAAGGGGTACTGACGGGGATTTATCAGGATCTGCTGCATCGGCAGTGATGTGCCGGATAAGACTATCCGGCGGAAATCCGTCTTCAGGCGCGAATATCGTCGTACTCGCGCGTTTTATCAAACTCATGTTTGGCAAACGGACACAGCGGGATCACTTTGCGGTTTTCGGCGCGCATTTTCTCCACCACCTTCGCCACCAGCAGCTTACCCACGCCCTGACCTTTCAGACTGGGGTCAACATCGGTATGCTCAATGATGCTCAGATGCTCGCCCGTCGGCACAAAAACGATCTCGGCGACCTGCTTGCCTTCAGCATCGTTAACATAAAACTTGTTATGGCCTGCAAGAATTTCCATGGTTCCCTCACTTATTTCTGGCGATATTTCAGTGCACCACTCGGACAGGTATCAATAACCCTGATAACCGTCGCAACATCGACTTCATCCGGGATGATCCACGGTTTACGCTTCAGGTTGAAAAGTTTTGCGCTTCCCCGAACGCAATTGCCCGAATGTCGGCACATCCCCGTGTTGAAATAGACATCGATCTTCTCGCCGGTATAGGCCCGGTAACCTGCATCCAGTAGTTCCTTATCCATGACATTGCCTCGCATTTTTTTATTGTCTGGGTCTAATCATAGACCCATGCGAGGCTGAAAGAAGCGGCTGAAAGCAGAAATATCACTCGGCCCTTTTGTGCAACGACGGCTGCGGCTCCATCGGCAAATACTCCAGCATCGCCGGTGTTGGCGGCGGCAGGCGATTATCGGCAATATCTCTGTCCACATCGATATGGCTGATCTCGCCATTCTCATGATGGTGAACCGTCAGCACCCTCGCTTTGTTCAGTTCTGTAACCAACTCGCGGGTAATGCGTAAACTTTCGGCCAGCTCATGCTCTTCCAGACCCGGCCTGCGGCTGCGTCGCTCCACCCGGAAACGAAACTGGTTGTACTTAGCCCATCCAATGAGCACCAGACCATTGACCAGGGCGATAAGGATGTAAAACGTCACCGTATCCAGAGTCGTGAAAAACGGGCGAACCCCCATATACGGCGAATGCGCCAGTGCGACGATCAACCCTTTATAAATCAGGTATAAGAACCCAATCCAGGCAATAAGCGTCAACACGACGTCGATCAACCGCGGCAGCAGCCGTCGTTCGGTAAAAATCAGCGGCTGGTTCATGATTCAATCCTCCCGATACCACGGTCGGGACTGACCCAGCGCGCCCTGCCGCGTTTGCGTTTGAGCATCACTTTGGGGAACGCCACCAGCGTGGTGAACAGACTCAGCATCCAGTACACCACCGGGAACCAGATAATCCAGAACAATGAGGCCCCAATCCCTTTTTCATAGCGCCGTTCAATCATCAGGCTCACCGCGAACTGCAGCAGGCAGACCACGCCGAGAATAAGTCCAGTGAAGGCTGGCGGGAACAGATGCTGGACATACAGCGTGTCTGGCATCGGGAATAGCAGCCCTAACAGGAACAGCACGATACTAACCGCATAAGCAAATGCCCAGGCGGTAGAGAAACAGAACTCAAGGAACAGTGGCCACATACGGCGGAATTCCCACGACCACAGGCGGCGCATGTTAACGATAAACACCTCCGCCCCACCTTGTGCCCAGCGCAGGCGCTGCTTCCACAGACCTTTCAATGTTTCAGGCATCAGGATCCAGCACAGCGCGCGCGGCTCAAAGAATACCGACCAGTGGCGCAATTGCAGCTTCCAACTGATGTCGATATCTTCGGTGATCATGTCCGGGCTCCAGTAACCCACTTCAGCCAACGCCCGGCGACGAAACGCGGCAACGACACCTGAAACAGTAAATATCTGTCCGAAAACTCGCTGGGTACGCTTAATTAAGCCGATAATCGACGAGAACTCGCCGACCTGTACGCGGCCAATTAACGTCGAGCGGGTACGAATACGCGGGTTACCGGTCACCGCACCAACGCGCGGGAATTGGATCAACGGGGCCACAATATAGGCGACAGCATCACGATCCAGTAACGCATCACCATCGATGCAGACCAGGTAATCACTGCGCGCTGCCGCTGCACCGGTCTTAAGAGCCAGGGCTTTCCCCTGGTTTTCCGCTAAGTGGATCACTCGCAGGCCTGGGTACTCTGTTGCCAGCTGTTCCAGAACATCGTGCGTGTCATCTGTCGAACCATCATTGATGGCAATAACTTCAATATTCTTATATCGCTGAGCGAGTGCGGCCTCGATCGTCTCGCGTGCGTTGATCCCTTCGTTAAAACACGGGATCAAAATCGAGACCAGCGGATTTCCCTCCAAAGTAGGCGGCGGCGTTTCATCTCCCCATTTCCAGTGACGCTCACGGTAAAACCAGAAATAGACCCCGCCGCTTATCCACAATGCAGACATGAACAAGGGCCAGAAGAAGACAAAGTTCAACATCACTTCACCCGTGAAGACGACAGCCACGCCAAACGGCAGGCTGAACATCAGGCAAAGTATCAGGAAAGCAATTATGCGATCGGTCATTTTTGCGGGTACCAGTATGAGGAGAACGTCGAACGAATCTCTGACATCTCAGGTTTATCGCTGATGAAATCATCCGGGTAATAGCCGTAGTTGCCTGCGCCGCTTAACTTAAGCTGACGCATCCATTCGGCGAGTTGTTTACCACTGATTTCGGCCTGTTCCCCGGATTTACGCCAGTCGCGTGCCTGCAGTTCAAACACGGTTTTATCCAGCGCACCGGGAGTCTGTGCAACAGCATTCACCAGTCGGTCGAGCCAGGCGTTAGCATCATTAGCCGGAATTTTTTCCATGAATGGCATCGCCATGGGCGCTGTCCAGTCATAGGTATTCAGGAAGTCATTCAGGTTTTGCGCAAACCAGGCTTCACTTTCAGGTTCCAGTACCGGCATAGCATAGATATTACGGGCGGTTTGCACCTGCGGACCGCGAATATTGCGTACCGATTGCGTCAACTGCTTAGTGAAGTCGATCAGCATCTTACTTTTCAGGCGAGTCCAGCGCTCAAACGCCTGAGGGTTATTACGGATTTGCTCGATGCTTCCCGGAAGTCCTGCGGCACGGTAGGCGGCTAACGCCTCCGGCGACGCATCTTCAAAATCCGTCAGGAAGGCATCATCATGGAACAAGATGCCTTTGAAGCTGGCGTGCTTCGCCAGGTCTTCATAGATCTCGGTAATGCGTTTACGCGCTTCGCTGCTCCACGGAGAAAGACGCACATACTGTTCACGATCGATAGCCGTACGTCCGGTTTTCGGATCCCATGCCGTTACACGCGGAATTGAGGTATCCAGATCGAAAGCCAGCACCGGCATCCAGGCGTACACAGTAACCCCTGCCCGGGTTTGTAACTGCCAGGAAATATAGTTAAACAGATCGGCGCGCATCGGCAGCCAGCGGTTAGGGAAATAGACCTCACGAATATTCCCGTCGCCCTGCGGATCGGCATATGCCTGCAGGAAGACATGAGAGATACGCATGTCATAAACACGCTGGATCAGCTTATCGATGTTTCTCTTCTGCTGGGCGGGATCTTTGTCATAGACGTAATCCAGGTCGACATGCATCACGCGCATCGTCTGCGGTTCACGCACCTGAGCAACCTGGCTGGCAAAACGCTTAAGAGAGGGGTTATCAGAGATCAGCACACGCGGGATATCATCCAGGAATGCCGCATTCGCCAGCCCTTCATTGAGCGTAAACGCCATCTTATAACCCTGCTCTTTGGCCAGGTTTAAGGTCGTGCCATTCGCGGCGCCGTATGGCCAGACCCATGCGCGCGGTGATTTCCCCGTTACCGCTTTAATTTTATTGGTGATCAAAGAGATATCGGTATTAATACGGCGATAGTATTGCTCGTCCGTTTCGTAAGTACCTGTTTTCTTATCGTAAAGACGGTTTGCCACAACAGGTTCTTTACTTCCCTGCGGGTTCGCCTCTGCACCGAAGTGCGAATTCCAGGTATGCGCGCCGATTTCCACCAACGGCGATTTGCCCATTTCCTCGACCATCTTCCAGGTGGCGAATTTGTCGCGCGCCGTCATCAGGCCACCAAAATCGACTTTTTTATCCGCAGGGGCATCCACCCAGCTTCCAACAGGTGCCCAAAGGGCTGGCCAGTTGTAGGCTTTCAGCAGCGGCCAGACGCGGGTATAGAAACTGCTATACCCATCATCAAAGGTGAGCAGAACCGCTTTTTCCGGCAACACGATTTTACCGTCATGAGCATCCAGAATTTGCTGAACGCTAATCGGGTTATAGCCATTATCACGGAGCCAGGCTATTTGATCGCTCAGCGCGCTGGTACGCACAGAGAGGTAGCGCTGATCGGCTGCGCCATCCTCTACATCGTGATAACCCAGAACCAGAAAACTATTTTTCGGCCACGGGTGATCGGCCGTCAGCGGCGTTCTCTCATCAGGAGGAACATACCGAGGCGTCGTATTGTGCGCACTGCTGCACGCGGTAATCATCAACCAGCCTGCGATGAGTGCGCTAAGCCATAGGCATCTTTTCAGCATGAACAATCCTTAAAACCTGACATTCAAATCGAAAGCGAGGGAGATATTCCGCTCACGTTTACCGTCGTAGGGGCGTTTATCCCACACCAGCATCACCCCGCCATCTACGACGTTGTTCCATTTAAGCCGTTGACCGTAACCCAACTGGACGATGGCCCCCACGTCTTCACCTTGTTGCCAGTAGCCGCCCACGCCAGCCACTCCCTGCTGTGTCCACACGGTGTCATAGTGTCGGTAAAGAACCTGCTCCGCGGTCAAGCCGGGTACCACGGAGAAATCACTTTTGGGGTTGTAATACGGCACATTCTCTTTGGTGTTGGTGCTACCGCCGATACCCGGGGTAAAGTCCAGCGTGAAACGCGGTGTTGTCCACATACGCTCTTTTCCGCTAAGCCCGTATTCGATACGATCGTTACCATCCGAGAAATGTGAGGCTGCAAACGATAATTGATACTCTCGCCGTTCGTTTTGGTACCAGCGAACATACATATCGCCGCCGTTTGCATATACGCCGCTACGCAGCGCACGCAGTGGTGTATTGCGGGAAAGACGCTCTGCTGACCCACCGACACGCCAGTTATCATTGAAGTCATGCCAGGCTGAAAGACGGCCCCCCATTTTCTGCCCGTCGCCATAATTACGGCCAGACAGTTCCATTTCGGCCCAGTAATCACGTGAAGTCCATTCAGCACCAGCCGCCAGATCGCGGCTAATGCCTTTTCCTTCTTCAAACTCGCCGGTGGCAAAGTTGAAACCGGTAAACAGCCGCCAATTGTCATTAATCGGCGGACTGTAAATCGCAGTATTGATGTTGAAGTCATTCTTACCGCTGACCGGACTATCGGAGGAAATCCCCTGCGTACCGCTGATACGCACTTCCGACATTTTGTGCACATCACGGATCCGCGCCAGGCGCAGCGTCGCTTCGTCATCCGGGCTACGGGCGATGACATCATCGGTCAGCTCGTCGGCCTGTTTCCACTCCTGAAGATCCAGCGCCACATAGGCCTGCTGACGCTCCAGCTCAAGGTTGCTGGGCTCGATCACTTCCGCAAGCTTTAGCTCCTTTTCCGCCGCATGTGGCAATCCACGGGCTTCCAAAACGGAGGCATAGGTTATGCGCAGCCCCTGGTTACCTGAACCCGTTCGTGCCAGATGTTCTGAGAGTTTTTCTGCCTCTGGCAGTTCATTGGCAGCAAGATGATATTGCGTCAGCAGCGTCTGCCCGAGCAGCCAGTTATCGTTAGGCTGTGGCGTTGGCGAGCCATAGATCCGACGCAGATACGGGCTCTCTTTGATCACGTCATCGACTTGTTTTTTAGCGGCATCAAAGTTTTCATTATCAATATGCGCATAGAACAGATCCTGTTGATCTTCAGGACTGAGCGGCGTCACAGGGATAGGTCCATTCGGGTAATAGATGCTCGTCAGCATTGCTTCCGTCTTTTCCGGCTGACGTTCGCTGAGCCACGCCGAAGCCACCCAACGTTTGGCATAGTTGGGCACTTCACCGTCCGCGGAGAGAGATTCGTATTCCTGAATCACATCGGCAGTACGCTTACGCACCAGCAGGGCGCCCATGCGGTCAATTCTCGCCCGGCGCACATCCCCCTGGGCTGCGGGATCATCTTTCCAGGCTGCCAGCAACTGGTCATAGCGGGCAAGCGCTTTATCCGCCACGATAAAACGCTCATCTTCATTTCGTGCAGAGGTATAAGAAGCGCGCACCTTTTCGGCTGCAGCATCAAGCTCCAGACGCCGCTTAACGGGGTCAGATGTCGGAACCACTTCCGTCAGTCCCAACGCCGGTTCAGCTACACGGTTGGCTGACAGCGCTGACAACAGCGTGGATTGTGCATTTCTGTTACCCGGATCGACCTCGCCCGCCTGGCTGGCGACAAATAACGCATCCCAGTTTTTCCCCTGTGAATGATACACATAGGCAAGCAGTGCATCAGAGTCAGCCCCTGGATGCGCACGTGCCCATTTGTTCGCTTCAGTCAGGGCCTGTTGATTGTAACGTGCATCCGCCAGCGTCATGATCCAGCCAGTACGTACATCGGCGTTCTCAGGCTCTTCCTGTACAACGCTCTCCCAGAGCGCTAATGATTCATTCCAGCTCTTCTGATTGCGATACGCACGCGCAGCGGCCACTTTACCACGTGCAGGCACATCCATCTGCCCACGATACCTCTGCCAGATATCAATGGTTGCTTTATCGTTGTTATCAACCCAACTGGATACTTGCAGCCAGTCAGCCACCTGATTGGGCGTTAACGCACTTTTCTTTCCCTGCTCCTCAAGGTAGCGCAATAACGGTGTGCTATTACCACCTCGCGCTTCAATAACCAACGCATCATAATCTGATACTGCTGCAGAGGCTTGCAATGGGAAAAGAACGCTTGCCGTAAATAAACAGGTTACTGACTTAAAGCGTTTAATAAAGTTGGCATGTCGACGCATACTGAACATATCTGCCCTTATATCTTACATCATAGTAAAAATAAGCGTTTTCAATAAGTTATAGTCATTCCCTGACGGTTGCCGACCATGTAAAGTGCACTGCCGCTTATTTCGTAATATGGCTAAAAATCATTTAATTCTTTCGTCTTATTGACTCCCTATGACTCTTCCACTCGTCGTTGAGAGGCTGGCGAAAGCTCAGGAATTTTATCACTCAGTGTGGGGTCTTGCTATGTTATAAGAAAACTCTTAGGCAAAAAAAGTATTTTAAACCAAATTATCCTAATACTCTTGGGATCGAATACTGGATTTAGATTAAATTTCCGTGACGAAACCACGTAACGATGATAACTATTATCAGCAAATATAGAAACGCCAGGTAACTGTTTGCCTGATAAGCATTTTGAGAATTGGCAGGGAAAACCTGATAATTAACAGTAACTGATAACACTATAAATAACATCAGTTAATTTTAAACGGCTAAGTTTCAGGGTTAAATGGGCGACATAAATCCAGGAAAAAAGAATTAGATAAAAATATAACAAGATGAAATTAAAGGGTTTTATGAACGGCAAGTTAATCACCTACCAAAAATGGCATTGTGGAATACCCCAATAAATCATCTCAGGTAATTGTTAATTCCACTACGCCCAGGTGTATTTATCATTCCGCAAAACTGTACTTATCTATTTGTTAAATTATTGACGATATCAACGACAATCAATTTTTACCCTTACAAAATACAAGTCTAATGCTATTGAATGATGTCCATTGAGCCATAAGCTTTTGCGCTTACCCTTTCCGCATTCTTTCAGGTAATCTCGCAAAAGACGCCAACGGGAACTGGTCAATGAAAATCGTTAACGCAGAAGAAAAGCACATCCCCGCTATCCATACTATCTACGCACATCATGTTCTTCACGGAACTGCCAGCTTTGAGACCGACCCGCCAGATACCCGAGAGATGCGTGTTCGCCTGACTAAGATCCGCGAGCTGGGGTTGCCGTGGGTTGTGGCCCTGCAGGACGAAAAAGTCATCGGTTACTGTTATCTCACCCGCTACCGTGAACGCTATGCCTACCGTTATACGCTCGAAGATTCGATTTATATTGATCCAACAGCACAACGTCAGGGCGTGGGCAAAGCGCTACTACACCATGTCATTACATGGGCAGAAACACACGGCTACCGACAGATGATTGCCATCGTCGGCGACAGCAATAATCAGGGATCGCTGAAAGTCCACCAGCAGGTCGGGTTTACGGAGGTCGGCACGCTAAAGAATATTGGCTTCAAGCATGGTCGCTGGCTCGATACCGTATTGCTGCAACGTCATCTGGGTGAAGGTAACAGCACACTGCCGCCCGATGCTGGCGATATACTCTGAGGGGAAACGGAGGGGGCAGACCCCCTTAATACTTATTTCAGCCATTTGCCTGCTTTATATCGCGTTCTGACTTCAGTTCTTCTGTACGTACATTAACCTCAGCAGAAGCCAGATCCAGTCGTTTCTGCAGCTCTTCGCACATGGTTTTAGCTGGGCTTGCTCCGCATTCTGTGCATCCTGCAGGGCTGTTTTCTACTCCTGTTTGGTACCCGGTCTTCCTGTACCAAACAGGCTTTAAGGTCACTCGAGGAAAGAGAGTTGTTTTAGTGTCGCTTCCAGTGCCCGCATTTCGCTTCCGTTGAGAGTCTGAAGCGGGAACGGCAGGCAGGGGGACTGAACCGTTCCCTGGATCTCTGCGACGCTTGCAATAACCCGCAGGCTCCCGTGACGTCGATAAAACACCCATAATGGCTCAACGGCACTGTTCAGTTGCCTGGTTTTAGTGACATCCCCGGACAATGCCACCTGGGTCAGATTCAGTGCATACTGAGGGAATAACCCCCCCAGCACCGAATACCAGATCTCACAACCCGCCAGCAGACCTGCGGCCGCCTGAGCATCGCCACTGATCCCCAGCGATACCTCCTGCGGTATCTGATTTTTCAGCGTTTCAACCCGCCGTTTTGCCATATCCTGTTCGGCCGGGAATTCCCCGAGTTTGATTGAGCCGATGTTAGGCAAGTGAGACAACGAGACCAGTAGTTCATCGCTGAATTCGAATTTCGTGGTGGCTGCATTGTCATAAATGCAAAGTGGCACGGATAACTCTGCCGTGACCCGTTCATATAACTGGTAGACCTCCTGTGCCGTGAGCGGCTGGTAGGAAACGGGGGCCAGTAACACACCACTGACTCCAGCCTTCTGCGCATCTTCCGCCAGTTTCAGTACCTCGTCTGTCCGAACAGCACCAATACTGGTTATCACCGGTATACCGGCTGCCGCACTGACTGCCAGTTTTGTCGCGCAGTATCGTTGTTCCCGCGTCAGATAGGCATAGCTGCCGGTAGAGCCCAGAGCACCGATGGAGTCCACTCCGGCCTCAGCCAGATTCTGAATCAAAGAGATGAATCCGGTCGTATCGATTTTCCCGTTGATGAGGGGGGTCAGCGGAAAGGCACTCATACCTGTAAACATGATGTTTCCTTATTGAAAAGAGAACGACAGATTTGTATCGACAAGCCCGAAAGAGGATCTGTGTGCTTCCTTAAAAGCCAGTCAGAAAGACTGGCCACCATTTTTTTAGCCAATTGGGCCTGAATTATTAACCCCATTCTATTCAATCAGTTAACGAACATTCTTCGACACACAGCCATAATATTGCCGGAATCTGGCGATAAATATTGAGCCAGAAAGAGATCCACAACGTGACGCAATTTCATCGATGGGTGACGTACACATTTTCCGAAATCCAAACAAACCCCAAGTTGTACCCAAGAAGTTTTTCCTTGCCATCGATACCATCCCTGTTTTTTTTGCAGCTCCTTACGATTTTATGCCTGTAAAAAAGCGGCCTTTCGGCCGCCGTAACTGAATTATAACGAGGAATTAAAAGTTATAGCGCACACCGATATTGCCGTGCAGCGGTGATTCTGTTTTGTCGCCTTTGCGGTAATCGATTTCCGCATACGCCTGAATCTGCTGCGTGAAACGGACGGTTAACCCACCACCAGCTTTCAGGCTGTCGCCGGAGAAATCCGTATCAAAGGTATTGCGCTGGTTAATCGTCACATCATTATTGCTGATAAATTCATGCTGCCAGGCCAGTGTCGCATAAGGGGTGATGCTCACCTGATTGTTCAGAGCGAAATCTTTTCCCACATGCAGGCCGAGCTCTGATTGCAGGGATTGCTGTACATCCAGTTTTGCCTGCATATTATTATTCAGGTGAACAGATTTACCGTCGGCACGCATATAGCTTAGGCGGGCATACGGTTCTGTCCAGAAGGCTTTCGGCAGGTCAAACGAGTAACCGGCTTCAGCGGATCCCCCGTAAGCATTCTGTGAATAATCGCCGCGGATGCTGCTGCTGTTAGTGGAAACTGCACGTAACTCATTGTTGAAATGGTTATATTTCAGCACACCATCGAGATACCAGCCGTTGTCCGAAAGCCAGGTGGCGTAACCACCGGCAGTAACACTGTCGATGCTGCTTTCGCCGCCGCGCTGATGATCCAGTTTGACGTCGTTATAGCCGGTAAAGACGCCGAGCCACAATTTTCCGTTTTCCAGCGGAACGGATTTATCCGCACCCAGCTCAAAACCGGCCTGGTTCAGTTGAAAGTGTGTGTGTCCGGTACCTGCACGGGTTCTGTCACCGGTCAGACGTATCCAGACACCCTCATCGCCCTGATTATCCCGTAATTCACCGCGGCGGAACCGGAGGTTGTCGAGTTCTTGATTAAAAATCAGCTGCGGCGCGGCCGCCATAGATAACACCGCATCGGTGGATGGTGTGGTTTTATCGTCAGGTACGGTCGGTTCATCTTTCTGAGCGGCCAGATACCAGATTTTACCGTCCTGCTCATCACGCTGATAGAGCGAGTACATATAGGTCCCGCCGTCTACTGCATTGATATTGGTGCCGTCGAGAGCATTCAGGTGAAACTGTGCATTGCTGCTCTCGTCTGTGATCAGGTCAAGGCGTGATTCATCCGGACGGGTAATTTCAGCCCCGGAATCCTGTATATTTAGTGCATGGTCACCACTGCCGTTATGGATGGTAAGGTAATCACCCTGTTGTTCCGCAATCGCCGTATTCATATGGAATGTCTGGCTGCCGGAGAGATTATCAATGGTCAGATGGCTGTATCCGGCGTTGACCGGTGCGACAAACCACACCTGCCCCTGGCCGCTGAGCGAGCCGGCAAATACAGCATTCCCGGCATCACCGGTGATCACCTGCAGGGAGCTGTCCGGGCCGGATAAGATAACATTTTCAGCGTAAGCTCCGGCATCTGCAGCCAGTCTATCTTCCGAACCGGCGGTGAGTTGCACCTGAGACTGCTGATTAACCGTGGTTACGCCGAGGAGCTGAGCCCCTGCCGCCAGCCGACTTTTGGCACTATCATTCAGTGTGGTGTCAGTGGCGGAGGAGCCGCTGTAAATACTTTGCATTGAGGTGTCATACAATTCGTTATTAATGGCTTGTCCGCCGCCACTGATTATCTGGGCGCCGCCATTTTTTATCTGGTTGAATTCCGCAATACCTGCAGTGGCTGCTGCATCCTGACTGAAAATGTATTGCTGGCCACCGTCAACGATTGTATTGGTGGCTTTGGAATCATCAACCACATATTGCCGTGCTCCAGCATTCACGAGAGTGTTATCCGCAAAACCTTTGTCGTCTAATTGTTGTAATCCGCCGTTATTCACGACCGTATTCAGGGATTTCCCGTCCTGCTGAACATATTCATAGCCACCGTCATTGACTTGTGTACCGGTCGATTCCCCGCCCAGGTAAATAAATAATTTCCCGCCGCTGTTGACGATATTATTTTCAGACTGACCTGGGTCATCTGCTTCACCGGTATTACTGACATAGACGGTTCCGCCATTGAGTACAGAATCTTTTAATATACCACCATCCAGAACACGGATTAATCCGCCGCTCTGAATATCAATGCGACTGCCGGTGGCCGGGTTACTGGCGTTATATCCGTTCGAAGAAATATGCGTTGTTTTACCAATCCAGACCTCAGCACCGCCCTGAACCTGGGAATCTTCAAACAGGCCGAGTACATTGAGTTTACTGCCGCTCAGCAGTGTCATATTTTTGGCAATGCCGATATAGTCGGTGGGAGCACCGATAACCGATGCACCAACTTCATAACACTGGTCTGCGGTGAGTTCTCCGGTCAGTGTATTGCCTCCGCCGTAAACGACATCGCCTCTGTCACCACAGAATGTTTCAGCCATAGCCAATGAAGGTGTTACAGTAAAAATAATGGACAGAATAGCGAGATATAATATTTTCTTTTTTGTTTTCATTAGTTGCTCTTTTGTGTTGATATATATGAAAGCCATTTCATTAAGCGGAAGCAATAATTTAAAAGGAAGTGATTTATATTAATGGGAAACATGCAGAATAAATGCACTAGTATGTTTTCCAACACAAATTAATAAGGTATTTTTCTTTCGAAATATGCTTACATCCCGTATAAGTAAAATAATTATTTATAAACAACCCTTCGCCACATTGATAATACGATGTAATATATCATACAAATTAGCAGTATAAATAGCCTTAATTATCAAGATTTATCCTATTTTCATCCTATTAAAAATTCGAATTCAAGTTGTTTTTTGTGTTGTATTTCAAAGTATTGTATTGATTTAAAGATGATTTTGATGAAATGCTTTACTAAAAGCAGGAATGGCTAAATCAAGTTGTCGCGGAGTAAATCTTAATGCCCTATAAGAATGAACATAAGAAAGAGAACGACTAGCGAGCGCTAGTCGATGTGATGTTTAGGTACAGCCACTCATGGGACATGGTAAGCGATCTGCTCTGGTGTTTCGACGCCTTCAGCAATGGTGTTGATACCCAGCTTAGCGGCCAACCCAGTCACACAGTCCAGCAGCTCTGTATGCCCGGTCTGCATGTGACTGACAAACAGTTTATCTATCTTGAGGTAGTCAGGCTTTAGCGAGCTAACCCAGGCCAGATTGGAATACCCGGTGCCGAAATCATCCAGTGCAACAGCGGCACCGGCACGTCGCAGCCAGGCTAATCGTTTTTCTGTTTCCGGGGTCAGTGCCAGTTGTTCACGTTCGGTGATTTCCACCGCCAGCGTGATGATATGTTCCCTTGTACCACAAACCAATCACGCGACAGATGCGGGCGTAGAACAATGGGGAGTGTAAGTTGTACCTGCTAAAGTGGGGGCAACGTAGCTGACTGATAAATCATAATTTGTTGATTTGTCAGGAGGCTGGAGCGGGCGAAGGGAATCGAACCCTCGTATAGAGCTTGGGAAGCTCTCGTTCTACCATTGAACTACGCCCGCGAAGAGGTGCGTGGGCCATTATAGACTTTACGCACCCTCTGACAAGCCCAAACGATGCTAACTGCTGATAAAATAGCCTTTTAGCACTTAGGTTTACTCCCCTGCGGCGGTAAATAACGCAGCGGATCAATCGCCGTTGCGCGATAGCGAATCTGGAAATGCAGGCGTACAGATGCCGCATCAGTGCTACCCATGGTGGCAATTTTCTGCCCGGCCTTCACGCTCTGCCCGTTGTTCACCAGTAGCGTATCATTATGCGCATAAGCGGTAATGTAATCCTCACTGTGCTTAATCATGATGAGGTTGCCATAGCCCCGCAACTGGTTGCCGACATAAACTACCTTCCCTGCTCCCGCCGCATAAACCGGTGTGCCGCGCGCAGCTGAGATATCAATACCCTTGTTGCCGCCATCCGCCGTTGAATAAGGCAGGATCACTTTTCCACTGGCAGGCCACAGCCAACAGCGTTGTCCCACTGGCGGCCAGGATGACTGCGGTACGGAGGACGACGGTCTGACTGCCGCTGTTTTTGTGGAAGATTTTGTGGTGGTCTTGCCGGAAGTCGGCCTGGTTTTCGTGCTACCGCTAAGCTTCAGCTTTTGCCCTACTTCGATGGTATAGGGAGGAGATATGTTGTTGAGACGGGCGAGATCCCTGACGCTGGTACCGGTAGAGCGTGAAATCGCGTACAGCGTATCGCCACGCTTCACGGTATACGTAGAGCCGGAATCAGATGAACTGGAACATCCTGCAACGATCAGGCTGCCCACCAACATTATCAAGATATAAAAGCGTTTACTCATCAGACATTCTGCACTAAACACGAACGTTCACCTCCAAACCAGAGGCAATTATCATACCAGCCAGCCGGACGATCCCCAATCGCTTCGGCTCAACCTGATGTATTAAACGGATATCCCTGCGCAATAATATCCATCAGCACGGGTAAATAAGGCATGGAAGGTAATTTCACCAGCGCTGGCGGATTGCTAATGACCGCGACCGGATTGCGCATCTGCACTATTAAACTATTTCCGGTCGCCAACATGCTGCCAGGGCTTGTTTTGGTAATGCCTTTGTCCCATTTATGGGCTACCCTAGTGGCCTGAGTACATGACCCGGCGGGTTAGTGCCGGGTTATTTTTTCTTTTCAGGAGTTGTCATGGCCGGGGAACATGTCGTTTTGCTGGATGAGCAAGATATACCTTCAGGTATACTCGAGAAGTATGCCGCCCACACTCACAATACCCCTCTACATCTCGCGTTTTCCTGTTGGATTTTTAACGACCTGGGCCAACTGTTAGTTACCCGTCGTTCACTGCACAAAAAAGCCTGGCCAGGTGTCTGGACAAATTCGGTGTGCGGTCATCCACAATCAGGGGAAACAACTGAAGACGCCATTATCCGTCGCGCCCGCTTCGAGTTAGGCGCTGGCATTCGCGCACTCACGTCCGTCTACGCTGATTTTCGCTATTGCGCCGCAGATCCCAGTGGAATTGTGGAAAATGAAGTTTGCCCGGTATATGCCGCACAGCTAATCAGCACGCTACAGCCGAATGCGGAGGAAGTGATGGATTATCGATGGAGCAATCTTGAGGATGTGTTATGCGGGATTGACGCGACACCGTGGGCCTTCAGCCCGTGGATGGTAATGCAGGTTTCAGACGATAAGGCGCGAAAATTGTTGCGCGCATTTTCCAACAGTCATTAATTGCCGGATGACAACGCAAAAGCGTTTTATCCGGCCTACGAATCGTCTCCCCGTAGGCCGGATAAGGCATCAGCCACCATCCGGCAGTTCACATCTTACTTAACCGGACGCATTGCCGGGAACAGAATCACGTCGCGGATGGTGTGGCTGTTAGTGAACAGCATAACCATACGGTCGATACCAATACCCAGACCAGCAGTCGGCGGCAGACCATGTTCCAGAGCGGTGACGTAGTCTTCGTCGTAGAACATCGCTTCGTCATCGCCTGCATCTTTAGCATTAACCTGATCCTGGAAACGCTGCGCCTGATCTTCTGCATCGTTCAGCTCGCTGAAACCGTTACCGATTTCGCGGCCGCCAATGAAGAATTCAAAGCGATCGGTGATTTCCGGGTTTTCATCATTACGACGCGCCAGCGGAGAAACCTCTGCTGGATATTCGGTGATGAAGGTCGGCTGAATCAGGTGCGCTTCCGCCACTTCTTCAAAGATCTCCGTCACGATACGGCCCAGACCCCAGCTCTTCTCAACCTTGATGCCGATAGATTCAGCAATCGCTTTCGCTGAGTCGAAGTTGTCCAGATCCGCCATATTGGTTTCCGGACGGTATTTCTGAATCGCTTCGCGCATGGTCAGTTTTTCGAACGGTTTGCCAAAGTCGAAGACTTCTTCACCGTAGGGCACTTCGGTCGTCCCAAGAACATTCTGTGCCAGGGTACGGAACAACGATTCGGTCAGTTCGATCAGATCTTTGTAGTCCGCATACGCCATGTAGAGTTCCATCATGGTGAACTCAGGGTTATGGCGAACAGAGATGCCTTCATTACGGAAGTTGCGGTTAATTTCGAATACGCGTTCGAAACCGCCAACCACCAGACGCTTGAGGTACAGTTCCGGCGCAATACGCAGGTACATGTCCAGATCCAGCGCGTTATGGTGGGTGATAAACGGACGTGCTGCCGCACCGCCGGGGATCACCTGCATCATCGGGGTTTCAACTTCCATAAAGCCGCGGCCCACCATGAACTGACGGATACCCGCCATGATCTGTGAACGCACTTTAAAGGTGTTGCGGGATTCATCGTTAGAGATGAGATCCAGGTAACGCTGGCGGTAGCGCGCTTCCTGATCCTGCAGACCATGGAATTTATCCGGCAGTGGGCGCAGGGCTTTGGTCAACAGACGCAGCTCGGTGCAATGGATAGACAGTTCGCCGGTTTTGGTCTTAAACAACTTACCTTTCGCGCCGAGGATATCGCCCAGATCCCATTTTTTGAACTGCTCGTTGTAGACGCCTTCCGGCAGATCGTCGCGCGCAACGTACAACTGAATGCGTCCACCAACATCCTGCAGCGTAACGAATGATGCTTTACCCATAATACGACGGGTCATCATACGGCCAGCAACGGATACCTCAATGTTCAGCGCTTCCAGCTCTTCGTTTTCTTTCGCGTCGAAGTCAGCGTGCAGTTGGTCTGAGGTATGATCGCGACGGAAATCGTTCGGGAACGGGATCCCCTGCTCGCGCAGGCTAGCCAGCTTCTCACGACGCGTTTTCAGTTCATTGTTAAGGTCGGCTACCGCGTCAGCGCCCTGTGCGTGTTGTTCAGACATGTTGGTTCCTCATAACCCTGCTTTCAAACTTGCTTCGATAAATTGATCCAGGCTGCCATCCAGCACTGCCTGCGTGTTGCGGGTTTCAACCCCGGTACGCAGATCTTTAATGCGGGAGTCATCAAGGACATAAGAACGAATCTGGCTACCCCAGCCGATGTCAGACTTGGTGTCTTCCATCGCCTGTTTCTCGGCATTCTTCTTCTGCATTTCCAGCTCATAAAGCTTCGCTTTCATCTGCTTCATGGCCTGGTCTTTGTTCTTGTGCTGGGAACGGTCGTTCTGGCACTGCGTTACAATCCCGGTCGGGATGTGAGTGATACGCACCGCAGATTCCGTACGGTTAACGTGCTGACCGCCCGCACCCGAGGCGCGGTAAACGTCGATACGCAGGTCTGCCGGGTTGATATCGATATCAATATCATCGTCAACTTCCGGATAAACAAACGCAGAACTAAACGACGTATGGCGACGGCCACCGGAATCGAACGGACTCTTACGAACCAGACGATGTACACCGGTTTCCGTGCGCAGCCAACCGTAAGCATATTCTCCAGCGATTCTGATGGTCACGGATTTAATACCCGCCACTTCACCTTCAGACTCTTCAATAATTTCCGTCTTAAAGCCGCGAGCTTCAGCCCAACGCAGATACATACGCATCAGCATGCTGGCCCAATCCTGCGCTTCGGTACCGCCGGAGCCAGCCTGAATATCAAGATAGCAATCTGCACTGTCATATTCACCGGAGAACATGCGACGGAATTCCAGCTGTGCCAGTTTATCTTCCAGCGTATCAAGTTCTGCTACGGCTTCGTTAAAGGTTTCTTCGTCGTCGGCTTCTACAGCCAGTTCCAGCAGGCCGGAGACATCTTCCAGGCCCTGGCTCATCTGGTCGAGCGTGTCGACAATGGCCTCAAGGGAAGAACGTTCTTTACCCAGCGCCTGTGCGCGTTCGGGTTCGTTCCAGACGTCAGGCTGTTCCAGCTCGGCGTTTACTTCTTCCAGACGCTCTTTCTTAGCATCATAGTCAAAGATACCCCCTAAGAACGTCAGAGCGTTCCGTGAGGTCCTGAATGCGGTTATTTACCGGATTAATTTCAAACATGGTCTGATTTCTTTTATTGAACGAGTCAAAATGCGGTTATAAGAGCGGGATTGTAACCAATCCACACCCTTTTTTATAGAAAATAAACACGTCATCCATCAAGCTGCCTCTTTACTGGCTGCGTGAATTTCACTCCGATCACGTACTCTTTGTACGCTCCCGGGGACGCATTCACTCGCCGCTT
Source organism: Citrobacter sp. Cu233 (assembly GCF_030332225.1). Lineage (GTDB taxonomy): Bacteria > Pseudomonadota > Gammaproteobacteria > Enterobacterales > Enterobacteriaceae > Citrobacter. The sequence goes on along the minus strand of NZ_JAOWIF010000033.1, from coordinate 393,395 downwards.
CGATGTAGCCTGAATGATTATGTGTATCGTGACGCTATAGTGGCCAGATATTATCGATAATAATTTGCAGCGAGCGGTTGCCGCGAAATTCGTTAATATCCAGCTTATAGGCCAATTGAACCTCACGCACGCCGTTATCCGGCCAGCAACGGGTGTCGACGTTAAACGCAATACCGTCCAGCAACGGCCCGCCGCCAACCGGCTCCACCATCACTTTCAGGTGACGCTCACCAACAAGACGTTGCTGGAGCAGGCGAAAATGTCCATCAAACAGCGGCTCCGGGAACATTTGCCCCCACGGACCGGCATCGCGCAGCATTTGCGCGACTTCCATGGTCATCTCTGCCGCACTCAGCGGACCATCAGAGACGACCTCACCCTGTAATAAAGCGGGATCAAGCCATTCTGTTACCAGCTCGCCAAAACGCTGCTGGAAATGCTCGAACTGCGCTTCTTCCAGCGACAGGCCTGCTGCCATCGCATGTCCACCAAACTTAATGATCATGCCGGGATAAAGCGTATCCAGACGCTCCAGCACATCACGCATATGCAGTCCCTGGATCGAACGTCCGGAACCTTTTAAGGTGCCATCCCCCGCAGGAGCAAAGGCGATTACCGGACGATGGAAACGCTCTTTAATACGCGATGCCAGAATGCCGACTACCCCCTGGTGCCATTCGGGATGATACATCGCCAGCCCACCCGGTAGTGTGTCACTACTGCGCTCCAGTTTTTCGCACAGGGTCAGGGCTTCAGTCTGCATCCCCTGTTCAATCTCTTTTCGCGTCTGGTTGAGTGCATCCAGTTCATTGGCCAGCATACGCGCCTCACCAATGTTATCGCACAGCAACAGTGCAACGCCGACGGACATATCATCCAGACGACCTGCTGCGTTCAGCCGAGGGCCAAGCGCAAAACCTAAATCACTGGCGGCCAGTTTAAGCGGGTCGCGATTGGCAATCTCCAGTAGCGCCTTAATGCCAGGGCGGCACTTTCCAGCACGAATTCGGCTTAAACCTTGCCACGTCAGGATACGGTTATTGGCATCCAGCGGCACCACGTCTGCTACTGTGCCCAAAGCAACCAGATCAAGCAAATCGGCCAGATTTGGCGGCGCAATACCACGTTCATCAAACCAGCCTTTGTCACGCAGGAAGGTGCGCAGCGCCAACATCAGGTAGAAGGCTACCCCCACGCCTGCCAGCGATTTCGACGGAAATTCACAGTCGTGCAGGTTAGGATTGATGATTGCTTCCGCGCCCGGCAGCGTATCACCTGGTAGGTGGTGATCGGTCACCACCACCGGAATCTTCAGCGCTCTGGCATGCTCAACACCCGCGTGAGAAGATATGCCGTTGTCCACAGTGACGATCAGCTGAGCGCCCCGGGCATGCGCCTGCTCCACGACTTCCGGGCTTAAGCCATATCCGTCTTCAAAACGGTTGGGCACCAGGTAGTCAACATTACTACAGCCCAACGCACGCATCGCCAGGATGCTCAGTGCCGTGCTGGTCGCACCATCGGCATCGAAATCCCCCACCACAATGATGCGGGTTCCTTCGCGAAAGGCGTTATAGAGGATCTCAACCGCTTTTTCGACGCCGTTCAAATGCTGCCACGGCAACATCCCTTTCACGCTACGTTCAAGCTCCTGCGCACTACGCACGCCACGACTGGCGTACAAACGACGCAACAAGGGAGGCAAATCCGCAGGCAGTTCGGCAGTCTCGTCGGCCTCACGCCGACGGAGTTGTATCTGTTGTTTCACGCGAATTATTTACCGCTGGTCTGTTTTTCGTGTGCGTCGAGGAATTCTTTCATCTCTTTCGGCCCCTGATAGCCCGGGACAACATAGCCGTTGCTCAGAACAATCGCCGGTGTGCCACTGACGCCAAACTGCACGCCCAGTGCGTAATGATTCGCGATATCCACATCACAGGTCGCCGCTTTCACGCCCTTACCCGCCATCGCATCGTCAAAGGCTTTGTTTTTGTCTTTTGCACACCAGATTGACTTCATGTCCTGCTCAGCCTGGCTTTCCAGCCCCTGTCGAGGGAAGGCCAGATAACGGACGGTGATGCCCAGCGCGTTGTAGTCTTTCATTTCTTCATGCAACTTGTGGCAGTAGCCACAAGTGATGTCGGTGAAAACGGTGATGACGTGTTTTTCTTGCGGCGCTTTGTAGACGATCATCTCTTTTTCCAGCGCATTCAGATGCTTCATCAGCAGTTGGTTAGTGACATTCACCGGGCTTGCGCCACTTACGTCATACATCGGCCCCTGAATAATATGCTTGCCATCTTCAGTAACGTACAGCACACCGCTATTGGTCAGTACGGTTTTCATGCCCGCAACCGGAGCAGGTTGAATTTCGGTGCTCTGCACGCCCAGCTTCGCTAATGACTGGCGAATAGCCGCATCGTCTGCATGTACCATGCCTGAAAACGCAGTAGCCAGCAGGGTGAGCATCATAAAACGTTTCTTCATAACCTATCCTTTACTGTCAGCACTCACGCTCGTGGGTGATGCTGTTGATGTAGTTGACGCAAGCGCTCCGTTGCGACATGTGTATAAATCTGTGTAGTCGAGAGATCGCTATGCCCCAGCAGCATCTGCACCACGCGCAGGTCAGCGCCGTGATTGAGCAGATGCGTGGCAAAAGCATGCCGCAATACGTGCGGAGACAGTTTCTCGCTGTCGATCCCTGCTAACACAGCATAGTGTTTAATACGATGCCAGAAAGTCTGACGGGTCATCTGCTGCGCACGCTGGCTGGGAAACAGTACGTCAATCGATACGCCGTTGAGCAACCACGGACGACCGTGTTCCAGGTATGTTTCCAGCCAGTACACGGCTTCTTCGCCCAACGGCACAAGTCGCTCTTTGTTGCCTTTACCAATCACCCGTACAACACCCTGGCGCAGACTAATATCGCTCATCGTCAGCCCCACCAACTCTGATACGCGCAACCCCGTGGCGTACAAAACCTCCAGCATAGCTTTGTCGCGTAGCTCAAGCGGTTGGTCAATAAGCGGGGCCTGCAGCAGCCGTTCTACCTGCGCTTCGCTAAGATCTTTTGGCAAACGCTGCGGAAGTTTAGGTGAAGCAAGCGAGGCGCTTGGATCGTCTTCGCGAAATTTTGCGCCGTAAAGATGCTGAAAAAAACGCCGCATGGCACTGAGCAAACGTGCTGAACTGGTGGCTTTATACCCGCCATCCATTCGCTCAGCCAGCAGTGCCTGCAAATCATCGCTCTGCGCCGTCGCCAGTGAAATGCCACGATGGTGCAGCCATTCAACAAGCATTGTCAGATCGCGACGATACGCACTTAACGTGTTCTCCGCCAGATTTCGCTCCAGCCACAGGGCATCAAGAAATTGCTCGATGCGTGCCAGATCTTGTTCCACTCGCGCCCCTTAATTCACTCTCATTTTTGATGCATTATGCCTCATTGTGCCGAGATTGCGGCGATTCTGTTACACTAGCCGCAACGCTACAGCAGAATTGAGATGTTTACGTCATGAACATGGGTCTTTTTTACGGTTCCAGCACGTGCTACACCGAAATGGCAGCAGAAAAAATCCGCGATATCCTTGGTCCCGAACTGGTGACACTGCACAACCTCAAGGATGATTCCCCAGCCTTAATGGAGCAGTATGACGTGCTCATTTTGGGTATTCCAACCTGGGATTTCGGTGAAATTCAGGAAGACTGGGAAGCGGTCTGGGATCAACTGGACAACCTCAACCTGGAAGGCAAGATTGTCGCGCTTTACGGCATGGGCGATCAACTGGGGTACGGTGAGTGGTTCCTTGATGCACTGGGTATGCTGCATGATAAACTGGTCACCAAAGGTGTTAAGTTTGTCGGTTACTGGCCAACTGAAGGCTATGAATTCACCAGCGATAAACCCGTGATTGCCGATGGACAGCTGTTTGTCGGTTTAGCTCTGGATGAAACTAACCAGTACGACCTCAGCGATGAACGTATCCAGGCCTGGTGTGAGCAAATTCTCGGTGAAATGGCCGAACACTGGTCCTGATAACCGTGTTGCCGGATGATGGCGTGAATGCCTTCTCCGGCCTACATAGCGCACTAAACCATAACTGCTCGCCATCAGTCATTCGCCAGCGTTAACCCTGCTTCGCCTGTTGCAGCATTAACCGTCGCAAATCCCGCCACTCTGCGTCATCCATGCTGTCCGCTGCCAGCCACAAATGCTGACGTTTTCCCGCATCTGAACGCAAACGCAGCATCATGCCCGTTTTAATCATCCAGGGTGCACAAACGATAGACCACTCCTGCCCCTGCCAGCGCAGACGACCGTCCATTAACAGTCTAATCTCTCCCTGACAAGCGTTAATGCGACGCTGACTGCGTACGCTATCAAACACCACCAGAGAGAGCAGAACCAACCATAATGGGGTGTAGCTCAACGGCCAGGGCATCAATAAAATGAATACCGCAACCAGCCCATGAATGAGCAGAGAGAGCCACTGTGCGCGCCATGAAACGCGTAAATCAGATTGCCACTGGACCACGTTCCCGATTCCGTGTCTGGATGAGTCGCACCATCTGCTCCAACTGCTCATCAGCCGGTTTCCCATGATTCATCAACCAGTTAAATAAGTCTGGATCATCGCATTCCAGCAGACGGATAAAGATGCGTTTTTCTTCGTCACTTAAGTTGTCATACTCATGTTCGAAAAACGGCATGATAGAGATGTCCAGTTCACGCATACCGCGGCGGCATGCCCAATGAATACGTGCTTTGTTGTTAATATCCATGTTCTTTTCCCTGTCTCGCGAAAACGAAGTATCCGGCTATTGTAACGTGTTTTTCACGCTCTTTTACGGGAATATCAGTAAACGGAAGCGCGATCGCTAAATAAAACCACATTAAGTCAAAGGGTTCACTTTTTTGGATGTCTCCTCGCAAAGCTTAATATATGGCACAAACAGGATGTTTAAACCGCTTGCAATAGCCCATAGCTCTTTTACCATTAGTCATTATTACCGCGTTAAGCAAATCAGGACATTATTATGGCTTTTACATCGTTTCCTCCTCGCCAGCCGTTTGCGTCGGCACGTTTGCCTCTGACGCTAATGACGCTCGACGACTGGGCTCTCGCCACCATTACTGGTGTCGACAGTGAAAAGTACATCCAGGGCCAGGTCACCGCTGATGTCAGCCAGATGACCGAACAGCAACACCTGCTGGCCGCTCACTGCGATGCCAAAGGTAAAATGTGGAGCAACCTGCGTCTCTTCCGTCAGGCTGATGGTTTTGCCTGGCTTGAACGCCGTAGCCTGCGTGATGCCCAATTAACCGAACTGAAAAAATACGCCGTCTTCTCGAAGGTCGTGATTGCCCCGGATGATGAGCGCGTCCTGCTGGGCGTAGCAGGCTTCCAGGCGCGTGCGGCGCTAGCCAATCTCTTTAGCGAACTGCCAACCAGCGATAATCAGGTCGTTACCCACGGCGCTTCCACCTTGCTGTGGTTCGGGCATCCGTCTGAACGCTTCCTGCTGATCGTTGATGTCGCAACAGCTGAGATGATTGCAGAGAAACTGCGTGGCGAAGCAGAATTGAATAACAGCCAGCAATGGCTGGCGCTGGATATCGAAGCGGGTATCCCGGTGATCGACACCGCTAACAGCGGTCAGTTTATTCCGCAGGCCACTAACCTTCAGGCTCTGGGTGGTATTAGCTTCAAAAAAGGTTGTTACACCGGTCAGGAAATGGTTGCCCGCGCAAAATTCCGCGGCGCCAATAAACGTGCAATGTGGACCCTGGCGGGTACTGCCAGCCGGGTACCAGAAGCAGGTGAAGATCTGGAACTAAAAATGGGTGAGAACTGGCGTCGTACCGGTACTGTTCTTGCAGCCGTGCAACTGGCCGATGGTCAGGTGTTAGTACAGGTTGTGATGAATAACGATATGGAAGCAGACAGCGTGTTCCGCGTGCGTGATGATGCGAAAACGCTGCATATTGTGCCGCTGCCGTATTCGTTAGACGAAGAGTAATTAGTCGCCCTGATAAGCGCAGCGCCATCAGGCAATTCAGTGCAGGCCGCCGGATGGCGGCGTTGCCTTATCCGGCCTAAAAACATATCCCGGGCGAGCGTTTACGCCGCCCTCGGGGTTGCACTGAATCTATGCGTTTTGCCCCACGTACAAATAAATCGCCAGAAAGTGACAAACACTGCCACCCAGCACAAACCCATGCCAGATAGCATGGTTGTAAGGAATACGTTTGCAGACGTAGAAAATCACGCCCAGCGAATATACCACGCCCCCCACAGCCAACAACGTCACACCACCCGCCGCCAGCTTAACCGCCAGTTGATACACCACAATCAATGATAACCACCCCATCGTCAGATAGGTCACCAGCGACAAAACCTTAAAGCGGTGTGCAATAGTCAGTTTGAATAAAATACCAAGCAGCGCCAGACTCCAGATAACGATCATCAATCCACGCGCCAGCGGCGAATCCAGGCCCACCAGCAGAAACGGCGTGTAAGTCCCGGCAATCAGCAGATAAATAGCGCAATGGTCGAATTTTTTCAGCCAGATTTTCGCTTTCTGATGGGGGATTGCGTGATACAAGGTTGAAGCAAGGAACAGCAGGATCATGCTGCCGCCATACAGGCTATAGCTGGTAATCGCCATAGCACTGGCATTGGCATCCACTGCCTGAACCAGCAACAGCACCAGTCCGACAATCCCAAACACCAGTCCAATACCGTGACTGATGCTATTGGCTATTTCCTCAGCCAGCGAATATCCCTGCGCGATTAATGGCTTCTGAACCATAAGTTACTCCGGTAAAACGAACACTTTCGTGATTGCGCCTCTAGCGTAACTGAGAATGGTTCCAGTGAACACCTGTTAGCCCAAATATTTCTCAAAAAATAAAAAATCAATAAAAATCATATTGTTATATTTTATATTTCAGCTAACATCTGTACCTTAAAAATTAAAGACATTTAAAATCAATCACATAAAATTGCGTTTGTTGTGGATAGATCTCAGCAATCACCTGTTTAAGCTTATCAAGCGTCATGTTTTCCTGTCGGGCATGTTGTTCCGTTAGCGTATCCAGTGTAACTGTTGAAGTGCCGACAACTTCAATCGTGCAGAAGTAGCCATCATCCTCGAAGCGCCCAACGCGCAGAATATCGCCGGCTTTGAAGTGTGATTCAGACTCATCACGAATGGTGATGGTCTTACGTCCTGCCAGAATGTCATCCTGGAAGCGTTGAAAAAAAGTGATGTCATTTGGCTGCATGTTATTATTCCCTGTAGATGAAGTCTGATGAGTGAGTTTTGCCATTGTGAGTATGTTCTCCCACGCTGCCATCGCCAGTCTCAACAATCTTGAGATGCTGGTCTATAACTATGTCATCAAAAACCGTGACAAAGTCATGTACATGACCATTCGCGAACTGGCCGATGCCGTGGGCGTATCCACAACTACCGTGTTGCGCTTTTGCCGCAAGCTTAAGTGTGAGGGTTACTCAGAATTTCGCGTACGCTTTAAATTATATTTAGAGCAGAATGAACCGCAACAGGCTAATTTTGGCGCCAGCGAGATAATCAGCTTTTTTAAAGGCGTGAACAATGACGAGTTTGATAAACTGCTCGATCAAGCTGTTGATATTATATTATCTTCTGAGCGTATCATATTCGTCGGTGCGGGAACATCAGGAGCCTTAGCAAAATATGGCGCACGTTTTTTCTCCAATGTGGGTAAATTCAGTAACCATATCGACGACCCTTATTTTCCGGTAACCAATGATATGGCCAGAAACGCGCTGGCGATTGTCCTGTCCGTCTCTGGCGAAACAGAGGAAATCCTGCGTTTCGCCAGCCAGTTCAGCCTGCATAACTGTAAAGTCCTGTCGATTACCTGCCATGAGCATTCGCGACTGGCGAAACTCGCCGACTTTAACCTCTCGTGGCACGTACCGCAAACCCGCATAGCGGGGGTCTATGATATTACCACGCAAATTCCTGTTATTTATATTCTGGAATCACTTGGCCGCAAGCTGGCGAAAAGATTAGCGTAAAAAAACAATATGTTTTTTTGATGTAACAAATCACATTTCCGCTATTTTGTTATATCGTGACATTTATCTTTCCTTTGTTAGACTCAAAATCAGATTGTATTAATTTGAGACTGAGCGCAGATGAAAAAACTTACCTTACCAAAAGATTTTTTATGGGGCGGCGCAGTAGCGGCGCATCAGGTTGAAGGCGGCTGGAACAAAGGTGGCAAAGGTCCCAGCATTTGCGACGTACTGACCGGTGGCGCACATGGTGTTCCCCGTGAGATCACTCAAGACATTGTGCCCGGCAAGTACTATCCCAACCATGAAGCTGTCGATTTTTACAGTCATTACAAAGAAGACATCAAGCTGTTTGCCGAAATGGGTTTCAAGTGCTTCCGTACCTCTATCGCATGGACCCGTATCTTCCCGCAAGGTGACGAATCACAACCGAACGAAGAAGGTCTGAAGTTCTACGATGATATGTTCGATGAATTACTCAAATACAACATCGAGCCGGTTATCACGCTTTCCCACTTCGAAATGCCGCTGCATCTGGTTCAACAGTACGGTAGCTGGACCAATCGCAAAGTCGTCGATTTCTTTGTTCGTTTTGCCGAAGTTGTCTTTGAGCGCTACAAGCACAAGGTCAAATACTGGATGACCTTCAATGAAATCAACAACCAGCGTAACTGGCGCGCACCACTTTTTGGTTACTGCTGTTCCGGCGTTGTGTATACCGAACATGAAAATCCAGAAGAAACCATGTATCAGGTGCTACATCACCAGTTTATTGCCAGTGCGTTGGCGGTAAAGGCGGCACGTCGCATCAACCCTGAAATGAAGGTCGGTTGCATGCTGGCGATGGTACCGCTGTATCCGTTCTCCTGTAAGCCTGAAGATGTAATGTTCGCGCAGGAATCTATGCGTGAGCGCTATGTTTTCACCGACGTTCAACTGCGCGGTTACTACCCGTCTTATGTGCTGAATGAATGGGAGCGCCGCGAATTCAACATCAGGATGGAAGAGGGTGATAAACAAATCCTGCGTGAAGGGACCTGCGACTATCTCGGCTTCAGCTATTACATGACTAACGCAGTAAAAGCAGAAGGTGGTAGCGGCGATGCAATCTCGGGTTTTGAAGGCAGTGTGCCAAACCCGCACGTAAAGGCCTCCGACTGGGGCTGGCAGGTAGATCCTGTTGGGCTGCGCTATGCGTTATGCGAACTTTACGAGCGTTATCAGAAACCGCTGTTTATCGTCGAAAACGGGTTTGGCGCCTACGATAAAGTGGAGCAAGACGGTAGCATCATCGATGACTATCGTATCGACTATCTGCGTGCTCATGTCGAAGAGATGATGGAAGCGGTAACGTATGATGGCGTGGAGCTGATAGGCTACACGCCGTGGGGTTGCATCGACTGCGTATCATTCACCACCGGCCAGTACAGTAAACGGTATGGTTTTATCTATGTGAATAAACACGACGATGGCACCGGCGATATGTCGCGTTCGCGCAAGAAAAGTTTTAACTGGTACAAAGAGGTAATTGCCAGCAACGGCGAGAAACGTTAACTACACGAGATAATACGTACTTACCTGTGTGATGCCAGGTAAGTACGCAAACAAAGAGATCACCAGGTTTTACCGACTTTAAACTCCCAACGTACATTTTCCATTTTGGTCGCCGATTTAACCTCTTGCATTACAGGAAAGAATGAGCCGAAACCAAGCCAAACATTTATTGAATCAATCGCAACATTGAAAGAAGGACCAATAACCCATTCGGTAGTACCTGACTGATTATTTATCACACGGCCCGTTGATAGCTCCCGGGTGCCAGAATCATTATGGCTATACGCACTTTCCACGCCAATATCCCACGGTATTTCGCTAAACATATAACGGAATTGGGTATTCCATTGAAACTCATTCCCACGTTTAACATCCTGATTTCCGCGTTCAAACGGCCCCTGGAAGATAAAATCCATATCACCTTTAATATTCGGGGTAAAAAACTTCGTTAATGACACGGATGCCCGGCCACCCCACGCCCCATTACCGGGTAAATGGTTATCTCCATCCTGCCCCGTCGGTAACAGCACCGCTCCGCCAACTGTCAGCCAAAATGGCGCCCCCGCTCGCTGACTCAACAACGCATAGCTCAGGCCAACTGACTGGTCGCCCACCCCTTCTATATGTTCGGGAGACATATTGTCGCGTCGATTATTAATATAAGACCCAACTGTCACACCTTCGAGTCGGTCAGTCATTCCGTAACGGATTTTGAGCAGCCATATTTGAGAGTAAATATCCGGACTTCCGCTTCCCTTTATTTGATTATCCTTATCACGAAAGGAACTGTTTACTGCTGTCAGTAACATTCCCTGCGGAAGTAGCGAACCACCTGAAATTGCTGTGTTAACAGGAGCACCTAATATTTTACTCGGGGATGATGTATTACCTTTTGCATCCGCACTCATTGCATTTATAGATATAAAATATATAATTAACGGCAGCAAGCTTAACTTATTCATCATTTCCTCCCGAAATGAAAATACCGCAGATTATTTCACAGAAAATATATTTGAGTTATTTATGGTATTTAATTTTTCATAAATAAAGGGGATTTAAAACAACGTTAATTTACTGGAAATGATGAGAATAAATTGAGATACAAATTCCGTTTTAAGAGATTATATACCTTACTACAATGGCGTTTAACGACGCCCATATCTCTGTCGCCGGATTAGGGATCTTTTCTCCGGGCCTACCAGAGGATAACATTATTACAGATGCGGATTACCGGGAAAACGGTAGTCCGCGACATAAATATACGCTTCGGGTTGCACACTTATGGCCCGGTAAGCGCAGTACGCTATCAACGCACTTACTTCCCCCCCGCTAATTCAAGAAAACTGCCCGTCACGTAAGAGGCCTTTTCGCTCAGCAGCCAAACTATCGCCTGCGCGACTTCTTCCGGCTGTCCGCCTCGCTGCATAGGCAATATGGATTTCACGCGGTCCACCCTGTCCGGCTCTCCTCCACTGGCATGCATTTCGGTATAGATAAGGCCTGGTCGTACGCAGTTTACACGGATCCCCTGAGCCGCCACTTCCAGCGCCAGTCCGGTCGTTAGCGAATCCACAGCCCCTTTCGATGCGGCATAATCAACATATTCGAAAGGCGCGCCAAGTCTTGATGCTGCTGAAGAAACATTCACAATCGCCCCACCCTGACCACCGTGTTTTAACGACATCCGTTTTACCGCTTCCCGACAACACAGAAAATAGCCGGTCACATTGGTTGCCAGGACACGGTTGATTCGCTCAGCCGTGAGGTTCTCCACCGTGCTCTGCTCAAACAAAATCCCGGCATTATTGACCAGTGCAGCCAATGGTTCGCCTTCGCGGTCAATAGCGTCAAACATCGCCACCACCTGACTCTCATCACTGATATCGGCACGCAGAATAAACGCGTTCCCTCCAGCGGCTATGATGCGATTTACCACCTCCGTTGCGGCGCGAATATTATGATGAAAGTTAACCGCAACCGTGTATCCCTCTTCTGCCAGCTGCAATGCAGTTGCCCGTCCAATACCACGACTGCCGCCAGTAACCAGTGCGATTCCCATACATTCCTCCAGATATGAAAAAGCCGGGAGGCGGCTTCGCCTTACCCGGCCTGGAAACGGCTTTACTGCGCGGAAAAGTTACTGATATTCGCTCATCGGTACGCAAGAGCAGAACAGGTTACGGTCACCGTAAACGTCATCGAGACGCTTCACGGTCGGCCAGTATTTGTTCGCCACACCCACCGGGAAGACAGCAATTTCGCGGCTATAACCGTGAGTCCACTCAGACACCAGTTCATTCTGGGTATGTGGAGAGTTAACCAGCGGGTTATCGTCCAGCGGCCATTCACCGGCTTTCACGCGATCGATCTCAGCGCGGATAGCCAGCATCGCATTGATAAAGCGATCCAATTCTACTTTGCTTTCGGATTCCGTTGGTTCGACCATCAGCGTACCCGCAACCGGGAATGACATGGTCGGCGCATGGAAACCGTAATCGATCAGACGCTTGGCAATATCCAGTTCGCTGATACCGGTCTCTTCTTTCAGTGGGCGAATGTCGAGAATACATTCATGTGCCACACGGCCGTCACGACCGGTATACAGCACCGGATAGGCATCTTTCAGACGGCTGGCAATGTAGTTAGCATTCAGAATTGCCACCTGGCTTGCCTGCTTCAGGCCTTCTGCCCCCATCATGCGGATATACATCCAACTGATTGGCAGAATAGACGCACTACCGAACGGAGCGGCAGAAACAGCGCCCTGACGGGTGAGCATCCCTTCAATCTGTACCACACTGTGGCCCGGCACGAACGGTGCCAGATGCGATTTAACGCCGATCGGTCCCATACCGGGGCCGCCGCCGCCGTGCGGAATGCAGAACGTTTTATGCAGGTTGAGGTGCGATACATCTGCGCCGATAAAGCCTGGCGAAGTAATACCAACCTGGGCGTTCATGTTCGCACCATCAAGGTAAACCTGACCGCCAAACTGATGCACGATTTCGCATACATCACGGATGGTTTCTTCATATACGCCGTGCGTAGACGGATAGGTGACCATGATGCAGGAGAGATTTTCGGCGTGTTGTTCTGCTTTTGCACGCAGATCGTCCAGGTCGATGTTGCCGTTCTTATCACAGGCGACAACCACCACCTGCATACCCGCCATCTGAGCGGAAGCCGGGTTGGTACCATGAGCAGAAGCCGGGATCAGGCAGATATCACGATGACCTTCGTTACGGCTTTCGTGATAATGACGAATTGCCAGCAGGCCAGCATATTCACCCTGTGCGCCGGAGTTCGGCTGCATGCAAACGGCGTCATAACCGGTCAGTTTAACCAGCCAGTCAGACAGTTGACCTATCATCTGGTGATAACCTTCCGCCTGCTCTGGTGGGCAGAACGGGTGCAGTTCGGCAAATTCCGGCCAGGTGATTGGAATCATCTCAGCTGCCGCATTCAGCTTCATGGTGCAGGAGCCCAGCGGGATCATCGCCTGGTTCAGCGCCAAATCTTTACGCTCCAGCGAGTGCATGTAGCGCATCATTTCGGTTTCGCTATGGTAGCGATTAAATACCGGATGGCTGAGGATTGCGTCATCACGCAGCATGCTGTCCTGAATAGAACGGCTGTCGAGCGCCACGTCTTTATCCAGCGTATCGATGTTCAGGCCGTGGCTGTCGCCCAGCAGGACGTTGAACAATTGCACCACATTTTCGCGAGTGGTGGTTTCATCGAGGGTGATACCTACTGCGTTATGAATATCGCTGCGCAGGTTGATTTCAGCCGCTTCAGCACGCGCCAGTACAGCCGCTTTATCGGCCACTTCTACACACAGGGTATCGAAGTAATGCGCATGCCGCAGCTTCAGTCCTTTCTGTTGCAGACCCGCCGCCAGAATATCGGCCAGACGGTGGATGCGGTTGGCGATGCGTTTCAGGCCTACCGGACCATGATAAACGGCATACAAACTGGCGATGTTGGCCAGCAGTACCTGCGAGGTACAAATGTTGGAGTTCGCTTTCTCGCGACGGATATGCTGCTCGCGAGTCTGCATCGCCATACGCAGTGCGGTATTGCCCGCCGCATCTTTGGATACGCCGATAATACGGCCAGGCATAGAGCGCTTGAATTCATCTTTAGCAGCAAAGAACGCTGCGTGTGGACCGCCGTATCCCATCGGTACGCCGAAACGCTGCGCAGAGCCGAACACAATGTCTGCGCCCTGTTTACCTGGAGCGGTCAGCAGAACCAGCGCCATAAAATCGGCAGCAACGCTGACCACGACTTTACGGGATTTCAGTTCAGCAATCAGTTTGCTGTAATCGTGCACTTCACCGGTAGTGCCAACCTGCTGTAACAGCACGCCGAACACATCCTGGTGATCCAGTGCTTTTTCCGCATCATCGACGATAACGTCAAAACCGAAGGTTTCCGCACGGGTACGCACAACATCCAGGGTTTGCGGATGAACATCAGCCGCGACGAAGAAACGGTTGGCGTTTTTCAGCTTGCTGACGCGTTTTGCCATCGCCATAGCTTCAGCGGCAGCGGTGGCTTCATCCAGCAGAGACGCGGAAGCCATGTCCAGACCAGTCAGGTCCAGCGTGACTTGTTGGAAATTCAGCAGCGCTTCCAGGCGCCCCTGAGAGACTTCTGGCTGATACGGCGTATACGCGGTGTACCAGCCCGGGTTTTCCAGCATGTTGCGCAAAATAACCGGCGGCAACTGTACAGCGGTGTAGCCCATGCCAATGTAGGACGTGAAGCGCTTGTTACGCCCGGCGATGGCTTTTAATTCAGCCAGCGCGGCGTATTCGGTCGCCGCCTCGCCCACCTGTGGCGGGGTTGCGAGCTGAATGTCTTTCGGCACAATCTGGCCGATCAGCGCGTTTAACGACTCGGCGCCAACGGCATTCAGCATCTCTTGCTGCTGCGCGGCATCCGGTCCGATGTGGCGTTCAATGAAAGCGCCGCTGTTTTCAAGCTGGCTTAACGTCTGTGTCATGGGCGATGGTTCCTGAAACGTGCAGTGAATCGTAGGTGTCTCTACTTACCTGAATACGCAAAATGATTCACGTTGCAGGTGTGCGAGGAAACCAACACACCTGCAACGTGAAGAATGACGCGTATTTATTCGTCTTCTAACAAAGCTTCGTATGCAGTCGCATCCAGCAGTGATTCAATCTCACTTTCATCGCTGGCTTTGATTTTGAAGATCCAGCCACCGGCATACGGCTCGCTGTTAACCAGTTCCGGAGAGTCGCTGAGTGCATCATTAACCGCAACAATCTCACCGCCGACCGGCGCATAAATATCAGATGCCGCTTTTACGGATTCCGCAACCGCGCAGTCATCACCCGCACTAACGGTCGTGCCAACGTCGGGCAGATCAACGAAAACCATGTCGCCCAGCAGCTCCTGAGCGTGTTCGGTGATACCAACGGTATAAGAACCGTCAGCTTCTTTGCGCAGCCATTCGTGTTCTTTGCTGTATTTCAGTTCTGCAGGTACGTTGCTCATCAATCAATCTCCAAAAAAGGATGAATTACGCGACGGCTTTGCCGTTACGCACAAAAACAGGTTTAGTCACTTTTACCGGCATTTCGCGGTTACGAATTTGCACAATCGCCGTTTCGCCGATACCCGCCGGAACGCGTGCCAGCGCGATGCTGTAGCCCAACGTTGGGGAGAAGGTTCCGCTGGTGATGATGCCTTCATGCTGGTTGCCCGACGCGTCAGTAAAACGCACTGGCAGTTCATTACGCAGCACGCCTTTCTCGGTCATCACCAGGCCGACCAGTTGCTCATGGCCTTTTTCGCGCTGCATTTCCAGCGCTTCACGACCAATAAAGTCGCGATCGGTCGGTTCCCACGCGATAGTCCAGCCCATATTGGCCGCCAGCGGGGAGATACCTTCATCCATCTCCTGACCATACAGGTTCATACCGGCTTCTAAACGCAGCGTATCACGCGCGCCCAGACCGCAAGGCTGAACACCGGCTTCAACCAGCGCGCGCCAGAAATCCGCGGCCTTTTCATTCGGCATTGCAATTTCATATCCCGCTTCGCCGGTATAACCCGTGGTCGCGATAAACAAATCACCCGCCTGAACGCCGAAGAACGGTTTCATACCTTCAACAGCATGGCGTTGTTCGTCAGTAAACAGCGTGGCAGCTTTTGCCTGCGCGTTTGGTCCTTGCACCGCGATCAGTGACAGGTCATCACGAACGGTGATGTCGATGGCGTAAGGTTCAGCGTGTTGGGTAATCCAGGAGAGGTCTTTTTCGCGGGTGGCGGAGTTTACAACGAGGCGGAAGAAATCTTCAGTGAAGTAGTAGACAATCAGGTCATCTATCACGCCGCCCGAAGCATTGAGCATACCGGAGTAAAGGGCTTTACCTGTCTTCGTTAGCTTCGCGACGTCGTTTGCCAGCAGATAGCGCAAGAACTCCCGGGTGCGGCTGCCGCGCAGGTCGACGATGGTCATGTGCGACACATCAAACATACCGGCATCGGTGCGGACAGCATGGTGCTCATCGAGCTGAGAACCGTAATGCAGTGGCATCATCCAGCCATGGAAGTCAACCATGCGCGCGCCACATAGCGTGTGTTGTTCGTACAAAGGAGTCTGTTGAGCCATCTTTTCCTCGTTGAATAAGCGGGGCTATCAACTCTTTCGTGGTGAAATCTTCGCCACGAAACCCAGCACCACAGCCGCTCCAGGGGCTGCGACGCAAACGTTCTCTTTGTCCTGAACTTACCACCGAAACAGACGCTAAACCATAAGGCAAAATTAACCATCACATTAGCTTATGACTAAAAATGACCAGATCGCCGACAGCATAAAAAACCATTAAAACGCCACCACTTCAGAACAACAGACGCACATAAGCAGAGTTAAGCCGCATCAATCCATATTTAATGTGGAAAAAATGTCAAAAATGGCGTTATGAAAAAAACGTAATATTAAAAAAACTAATGCGAAAAAAGGCGTGGAATTAGATTATTTCAAATGAGAGAGCCATCCCGGCGCGCAGGCCGGGAGAGGAAAGTGTGACGGGTTTCAAACTCTTAAGGTTGTCCTTTCGGACACTAGCGTAGCCATTCAGGAAGATCGTTCAGCCCCATCGCCTGGCGGATGAGTTGTGGTTTTACGCCCGGGAGGGTATCGGCCAGTTTCAGACCAATATCACGCAGTAATTTCTTCGCCGGATTCTCACCGGCAAACAGTTCACGGAACCCCTGCATTCCAGCCAGCATCAGCGCCGCACTGTGCTTACGGCTACGCTCATAACGGCGCAGATAGAGGTACTGACCGATGTCTTTTCCCTGGCGTTGCAGGCGCTTAAGTTCATCAATCAACTCCGCTGCATCCATAAAACCGAGGTTCACGCCCTGTCCTGCCAGCGGATGGATGGTATGCGCCGCATCACCCACCAGGGCCATACGATGGGCGGCAAACTGACGGGCATAGCGTCCAGTCAGCGGAAACGTCTGGCGTTCGCTTTCAAGCTGGCATAACCCCAGACGATTATCGAAAGCGATATTCAGAGCCTGATTGAAATCATCTGCACTTGCCTGCTGCATACGTTCAGCGTCCTGCGGCGAGAGAGACCAGACAATAGAGCATAAATGTGGATCGCTAAGCGGCAGGAACGCCAGGATACCTTCGCCATGAAACACCTGACGCGCTACCGCGCCGTGGGCTTCTTGCGTGCGGATCGTTGCCACCAGCGCATGATGACGGTAATCCCAGAACGTCAGCGGAATATCCGCTTTGTTGCGCAGCCACGAGTTTGCACCGTCTGCGCCAATCACCAGACGGGCGGTCAGCATGGAGCCATCTTTCAGCGTCAGGAACGCCTCGTTTTCTCCCCAGGCCACCTGCTGTAACTCAGCCGGTGCCATCAGCGAGATATCCGCTGAACGCTGCGCTTTTTGCCACAGTGCGTAGTGAATCACCGAGTTTTCGACGATATGCCCCAAATGGCTGTAACCCATACTCTGGTCATCAAATTCAATGCGTCCAAAGCTGTCTTTATCCCAGACTTCCATGCCGTGGTAACAGCAAGCGCGACGGGCAACAATATCCGACCATACGCCAAGGCGTGTCAGCAGTTTTTCACTGGCCGCGTTAATTGCCGACACGCGAAGCTGAGGGGGTGCATCCGCCGCCAAAGGCTGCGGAACATGTTGTTCTAACACAGCAACGCGTAATCCGCTGCCCTGCAGGCCGCAGGCAACCGCCAGTCCCACCATGCCGCCACCAACAATTGCTACATCAACACTTTGCACTGTTTATACCTCGAAACCTGTAATCCGTAAGCCTGATAAACGCAGCGCCATCAGGCATTTTTGCGGGGACCCTTGCCGGATGGCGGCTTTGCCTTATCCAACCTACAGGTCATATTTATCGCGCAACCCAACCGAGGGTCCGCTCCGCCAACGCATCGCGCGCGGGTGTGAATAATTCCATCGCCATCAGTCCGGCATTACGCCCAACGACCAACGGAGCCCAGCGATTGGCAAACAGATACACCAGACTGTTGGTGACACCAATCGTCACCTCGCGATCGCTCTGACGACGCTGTTGATAACGCGACAGCACCGCATAATCGCCCACATCTTCTGCGTCATCCTGGGCCTGAGTCAACGTTTCGGCAAGACTCATGGCATCACGAAGCCCAAGGTTAAAACCTTGTCCGGCAATAGGATGCAGCGTCTGCGCCGCATTACCCACCAGCACCGTACGATGGGTAATCGCTTTCAGCGCGGTTGTTAAAGACAGCGGGTAAGCGCTGCGTTTGCCCGCTTGTGTAATGCGGCCCAGTCGCCAGCCAAATGCGCGTTGCAGTTCGCAGCAAAACTGTTCATCTGACCAGGACATGATCTCTTCACGCTTCTCCAGCGGATGACACCACACCAGCGAGCATCGCCCCTCCGCCATTGGCAACATGGCCAGCGGACCATGCGGCGTGAAACGCTCATAGGCGCGCCCCTCGTGAGGAACGGAAGTCGTGACGTTAGCAATGACGGCCAGTTGTTCATACGGCTGTTGCTGCCAGTCAACCCCACAGGCCGTCGCCAACGCAGAACGCGTACCGTCGGCAGCCACCAGCAGATGCCCCGTAATCGTTTCGCCATTTTCCAGTGTAACATCAACACGTTCTTGCGTGCGCGACACGCTGGCGACACGAGCGGGACAGTGCAATGTGACACCCGGCGCTTTACGCAGCAGCGCAAACAGACGTAGCCCCACATCGTGCAGTTCTACCACCTGACCGAGCGCTGAAATTTGGTATTCCTGCGCATCCAGCGTTACGAATCCGGCATGTCCACGATCACTGACGTGTACCGTTTTGATTGCCGTTGCGCAATCGGCAATCGCCTGCCACACGCCAATTCGCGCCAGTTGTTGGCAGGTTCCTGCCGCCAGCGCAATTGCCCGGGCGTCAAATCCCGGGTGGCGATCGGTTTCAGGTTCACTCGCTTCTATCAGATGAACAGGCAGCGTCCCATGGCTTAGCGCTGAAATGGCCAGCGCCAGCGTCGCGCCGACCATGCCACCACCGACGATAATCACGCTCATTGCAGTCGCGCCGCTGCCATCAGGGCTTCAATGTCATCCGCCTTCTTGACCACTCCAGCGGTCAGATTTTCATTACCGTCTTCGGTAATAAGGATGTCATCTTCAATACGAATGCCAATACCGCGGTAAGCAGGAGGTACATCGGCATCCGGAGCGATATACAACCCAGGCTCAACCGTGAGCACCATTCCCGGCTCCAGAATACGCGAACGATCCTGACCATAAACACCGACGTCATGGACATCCAGACCCAGCCAGTGGCTGAGACCATGCATAAAGAAAGGTCGGTGCGCATTCTCGGTGATCAACTGTTCGACTTCACCATGCAGGATACCAAGCTTTACCAGGCCGGTAATCATGATGCGCACCACTTCGCCAGTCACCTCCTGAATGGAAGTCCCCGGACGATACAGACGCAGGCTGGTTTCTAACGACTCTAGCACGATGTCGTAGACCTCACGCTGCGCAGGTGTAAATTTACCGTTAACCGGGAAGGTGCGCGTGATATCGCCCGCGTAGCCTTTGTATTCGCATCCGGCGTCAATCAGCACCAGGTCGCCATCACGCATTTCACTTTCGTTTTCGGTGTAATGCAGGATACAGCCGTTTGCACCGCTGCCAACGATGGTGTTATAGGATGGGTAACGCGCACCATGACGGGTGAATTCGTGATGGATTTCCCCTTCCAACTGGTACTCAAACATCCCCGGGCGGCATTTTTCCATTGCCCGGGTGTGTGCCAGTGCGGTAATTTCCCCAGCCCGGCGCATAACAGCAATCTCTTCTGGCGATTTAAACAGACGCATCTCATGCACCATCGGACGCCAGTCGATAATTGCTGCAGGCGCTGTCAGATTCTGCCGGGAACCTTTACGCAGCTTATCCAGCGCCGTACTGACAATCTCGTCTGCCCACGTATACTCACCCTGAGCGTGATACACCGCGTCAAGGCCATTCAGCAGCAGGTGCAATTGTTGGTTGATTTCACTGAAGGCTAGCGCCCGGTCAACGCCCAGTTTTTCCGGTGCGGCATCCTGCCCCAGACGACGGCCAAACCAGATCTCTGCGGTCAGGTCGCGAACCCGATTGAACAAAACGCTATGGTTGTGTGTGTCATCACTTTTAATCAGCACCAGCACAGCTTCTGGTTCGTTAAAACCGGTGAAGTACCAGAAATCGCTGCTCTGGCGGTACGGATATTCACTGTCCGCGCTGCGTGTCGCTTCCGGTGCAGCGAAAATTAACGCAGCACTGCCGGGCTGCATTTGCGCCAACAAAGCCTGGCGGCGGCGTAAGTATTCTTGCTGAGTCATGACACTCTCCCTGGCGTTGTTGTTCTTAGTGCAGAGTCGGTTTACGGACTTCCGGTGCGGTCGGTTGCTGACGCGTGAATGTGTCATGGCACAGCAATGCGGCAACACGCACGTATTCGATGATCTCTTCGAGCGACATTTCCAGCTCTTCCTGATCTTCGTCTTCGTCATAGCCCAACTGGGCGATATTACGCAGATCATCGATCGCTTCGCCGGTTTCACCTGTCACTTTGTCGAGCTTGGGCTGTGTAACCCCAAGGCCCAGCAAAAAGTGGTTTACCCAGCCTGCCAACGCATCGGCGCGATCGAACACGCTAACGTCATCGCCTTCAGGCAGATAAAGCTGAAAAAGGAAGCCATCATCTTCCAGTGCATCGCTGGTGGCAGAGTGCATTTTCAGCAGAGCCTGAGCCAGCTCGTGACCAAAAGCCAAACCTTCGTTCGTCAGGTCGTGCAACAGCGGCTGCCATGAGCTGTCGTTGTTGCCACCGCAAATCATCCCGCTGATCAAACCGTGCATTTCGGCGGGGGTCAATCCGGCCCCTTGTTGGTTCAAAAACTGGCTAACTTCGTTGTAACCAGGCATTTCGTTCTGTATAGACATAAGCATTCGTCATCAAAGGGAGGATATTCATGATATGCTACCACTTTGGACCCTGGTGGACCAGAAAAGGGCTTGTATCTTGATACCAGGGTAGCTATAGTGTCGCCCCTTCGCGGACCCACGGTCTGGAGACGAAGGCAGCGCAGTCAATCAGCAGGAAGGTGGCATGTCTGCACAACCCGTCGATATCCAAATATTTGGCCGTTCACTGCGAGTGAATTGCCCGCCTGAACAAAGGGATGCGTTGAATCAGGCTGCGGACGATCTGAATCAGCGATTGCAAGATCTGAAAGTTCGCACTAGAGTCACAAATACTGAGCAGCTGGTTTTCATCGCCGCGTTGAATATCAGCTATGAATTAACTCAGGAAAAAGCGAAGACGCGTGATTACGCGGCGAGCATGGAACAACGTATTCGGATGCTACAACAGACCATCGAACAAGCGTTGCTTGATCAGGGTCGCATAACCGAAAAAACGGGCCAAAACTTTGAATAACACTTTTCGGTTTACTGTGGTAGAGTGACCGTGAAGACAAAATTTCTCTGAGATGTTTGCAAGCGGGCCAGTCCCCTGAGCCGATATTTCATACCACAAGAATGTGGCGCTCCACGGTTGGTGAGCATGCTCGGCCCGTCCGAGAAGCCTTAAAACTGTGACGACGCATTCACCTTGAACCAAGGGTTCAAGGGTTACAGCCTGCGGCGGCATCTCGGAGATTCCCTTCTACCTGGCAACAGCCATGACACTACTTTCTGAACTTTCTATATCCCGGCAAGAAATACGTCAACTCATTCGGCAACGCCGCCGTGCATTAACGCCTGATCAACAAAGACATTTCGGCCAGCAAGCCGCGACCAGAATGCTGAGTTTTCCCCCAGTGGTACTCGCTCATACTGTGGCGGTGTTTCTTTCTTTTGATGGCGAACTCGATACCCAACCGTTAATCGAACAGCTCTGGCGGGCTGGCAAGCGCGTCTATCTCCCGGTTCTTCATCCCTTCAGCCCCGGTAACTTATTGTTCCTGCACTATCATCCTCAGAGCGGGCTGGTCACTAATCGCTTAAAAATCCAGGAACCACGACTTGATGTACGCGACGTATTGCCGCTGGCAAAACTGGATGTGCTGATTACGCCGTTAGTAGCATTTGATGAGGAGGGGCAAAGACTGGGCATGGGCGGCGGTTTTTATGACCGCACGTTACAGAACTGGCAGCAGCATCGGATCCAACCCGTTGGCTACGCGCATGACTGTCAGTTAGTGGAAAAACTGCCTGTCGAAGAGTGGGATATTCCCCTGCCTGCGGTGGTGACGCCGTCAAAAGTGTGGGAATGGTAACCGTTTTTTGCCAATTGACAGCGTCGCTTTTTTGACCTAAATTCCTCGGTGAAGGGTGAGGGAGGCGAACCTCCCTCCTGCGTACTCGCTGTTAATATGCTGGGCAAGCGATGATTAACAGGATCAGCAGCATGATGACGGCTCTCATCATCGTCCCTTTCCTTTTCATAGCCCCTGCTTTGGTAGGGGCTTTCCCGTTTTCAGCACTCTGCTGAGCCCCTATCGTAAATTCCTTTTATTGCTGTACAACATGCAACGCTGCCTTTAGTTGCCAATTGCGGCAAGGCTCGAAAACAGAATGTAGGCGTTACAGGAGGAGAGGTTGAGGCAGGGAAAGCAGAGGAAAGATGGGCAGGTCAACCGCCTGCCCATCCAGAGGAAATTAGTACAGCAGACGGGCGCGAATAGTACCCGGCAACGCTTTCATTGCCAGCAACGCTTTCTCCGCCACATCTTCATCCGCTTCAATATCAATAACCACATAACCAACCTGGGCGGAAGTCTGCAGATACTGCGCGGCAATGTTGACGCCCTGCTCGGCAAAAATCTGGTTCAGCGCGGTCAGTACGCCTGGACGGTTTTCGTGAATGTGCATCAGACGACGACCGCCGTGCAGCGGTAGCGAAACTTCCGGGAAGTTCACGGCAGACAGCGTAGAGCCATTGTCGGAATACTTCGTCAGTTTACCCGCAACTTCCAGGCCGATGTTTTCCTGCGCTTCCAGCGTAGAACCACCGATATGCGGCGTCAGGATCACGTTATCAAAATCACACAGCGGCGAGGTGAACGGATCGCTGTTAGATGCAGGCTCCGTTGGGAAGACGTCGATGGCCGCTCCCGCCAGATGTTTCGTTGCCAGCGCATCACACAGCGCAGGGATATCGACAACCGTACCGCGTGCGGCGTTGATCAGCAGTGCGCCTGGTTTCATCAGCGCAATCTCATGCGCGCCCATCAGATTTTTGGTGGAGGCGTTTTCCGGCACGTGGAGGCTGACCACATCGCTCATATTCAGCAGGTCGGAAAGATGCTGTACCTGTGTGGCGTTGCCCAGCGGAAGTTTATTTTCAATATCATAGAAGTAGACATGCATCCCCAGCGATTCCGCCAGAATGCCCAACTGAGTACCAATGTGGCCGTAGCCGATAATCCCCAGTTTTTTGCCACGCGCTTCAAAAGAACCGGTAGCCAGTTTATTCCACACGCCGCGGTGCGCTTTGGCGTTCGCTTCCGGCACGCCACGTAGCAGCAGCAGAAGTTCGCCAATCACCAGTTCGGCAACGGAACGCGTGTTAGAGAATGGCGCGTTAAACACGGGGATCCCGCGTTTTGCCGCCGCGCTCAGATCAACCTGATTGGTGCCAATGCAGAAGCAGCCAATCGCGACCAGTTTCTCTGCGGCGTCAATCACATCTTCAGTCAGATGGGTTCGGGATCGCAGGCCAATGAAGTGGGCATCACGGATGGACTCTTTCAGCTGTTCAGTGTCCAGAGCGCCTTTATGAAACTCGATGTTGGTATAACCTGCTGCACGAAGGCTTTCGAGTGCTTTTTGGTGCACACCTTCAACCAGCAGAAATTTAATCTTATCTTTCTCCAGTGATACCTTTGCCATTTCCCGACCCTGTCTTTTTTTGTTCAAACTGATGTGTTGTGTGTGGGATTTTCATCCTCCTCTTCAACATATCAAAAAATAATATTGCGGCAATATGAACGTTTGCGTCGTCATGCTGAGGAAATGTCATTCAGCGGGAATTGTCAGAGGAAAATACTGGCGATAACTTTTTCTTTGGAGGGATCGGCAGGACAATATTATAAACGTGACACAAGTCACCAAATTTGCCCTGCCAAAATTTTTTTAACGGGAGAAGGCTCTCCCGTCAGATCATTTTACGATAGTTTTCACGCCGTCCGGTGTGCCAATCAGCGCCACATCCGCACCACGGTTGGCGAACAGACCTACCGTTACTACGCCCGGAATCGCATTGATGGCGTTTTCCATGGCCACGGCATCAAGGATCTCCAGGCCGTGCACATCAAGGATCACGTTACCATTGTCAGTGACCACACCCTGACGATATTCAGGACGACCACCCAACTTCACCAGTTGACGCGCGACTGCGCTACGCGCCATTGGGATCACTTCCACCGGCAGCGGGAAGTTGCCAAGAATATCGACTTCTTTGGACGCGTCCGCGATGCAGATAAATTTCTTCGCCACGGAAGCAATGATTTTTTCACGAGTCAGCGCTGCGCCGCCGCCTTTGATCATCTGCATATGTCCGTTGATTTCATCCGCCCCATCAACGTATACGCCAAGGCTGTCCACTTCGTTAAGATCGAATACGTGGATACCAAGGCTTTTCAGTTTTTCAGTCGATGCGTCCGAACTGGACACTGCGCCTTCAATCTGACCTTTCATTGTGCCCAGCGCATCAATAAAGTGTGCGGCTGTTGAACCGGTACCTACGCCCACAATGGTGCCGGGCTGTACATACTGAAGTGCCGCCCATCCTACTGCTTTTTTCAGTTCATCCTGCGTCATGATCGTTTCGCCTGTGGTGTGAATATGGTGGGAAAATTCACGCGCATTATAGAACATTGTGCAGAAAAATGTTCCCACACCCGCAAGCCGGTGGCGGATTTCGTCTTTACCCAACCTAAAATTGTGTCATAGTGCAGAACAAACAAAAATTTCAGGAGTGCGTCAGAGCAATGAAACGTCCGGACTACAGAACACTACAAGCACTGGATGCGGTTATTCGTGAACGAGGATTTGAGCGCGCAGCGCAAAAGCTGTGCATCACGCAATCCGCGGTTTCACAACGCATAAAACAGCTTGAGAATATGTTCGGACAACCGTTGCTGGTGCGTACCGTCCCCCCGCGCCCGACCGAACAAGGGCAAAAGCTTCTGGCCCTGTTGCGCCAGGTTGAACTGCTGGAAGATGAGTGGCTGGGTGATGAACAAACCGGATCCACGCCGCTGCTGCTCTCTCTGGCAGTGAACGCCGACAGCCTGGCAACCTGGTTGCTTCCGGCACTGGCGCCGGTACTGGCCAATTCACCGATTCGTCTGAACCTGCAGGTTGAAGATGAAACCCGGACCCAGGAACGTCTGCGCCGTGGTGAAGTCGTGGGGGCGGTGAGTATCCAGCATCAGGCGCTGCCAAGCTGCCTGGTGGATAAACTTGGCGCGCTGGACTACCTGTTTGTCGGCTCAAAGCCTTTTGCCGAACGCTATTTCCCTAATGGTGTTACCCGCTCCGCCCTGCTGAAAGCACCAGCGGTGGCTTTTGACCACCTCGACGATATGCACCAGGCCTTCCTGCAGCAGAACTTCGATTTGCCTCCGGGCAGCGTGCCATGCCACATCGTTAACTCATCCGAAGCCTTCGTTCAGCTGGCGCGTCAGGGCACGACCTGTTGTATGATCCCTCACCTGCAAATTGAAAAAGAGCTGGAAAGTGGTGAGCTTATCGACTTAACGCCGGGACTGTTCCAGCGCCGTATGCTCTACTGGCATCGCTTTGCACCGGAAAGCCGCATGATGCGCAACGTCACCGACGCTCTGCTGGCTTACGGTCACAAAGTACTGCGCCAGGATTAAACTGTTTATAACCTCTGAGTGCCGGATAGCGGAGTAACGCCTTATCCGGCCAACCCCGCTGTTACCGCTTTTTCATGTTATTCATTCCACGTCTTTGAAAGACATCACAAAATCGAACACACCATGCGGCAAAAAACGACGCCCTGTTGGCTATTTTTTGCTGGCGACAAGCTGACTGAAAAAGCTCACCGTATTCGTAAAGATTCAACTTATTGCGTAATACGGAGCAAAAAATGGCAAACGTACAGGAGTGGCAAACACTCGCTAATAAAGAACTCAGTCGCCGGGAAAAAACCGTCGAATCTCTCGAAAAACAGACGGCGGAAGGGATTGCCATCAAGCCGCTGTATACCGAGGCTGATCTCGACAATCTGGAAGTGATCGGTACTCTCCCCGGCCTGCCGCCGTATGTGCGCGGTCCGCGTGCCACCATGTATACCGCGCAGCCGTGGACCATTCGCCAGTATGCAGGTTTCTCAACCGCTAAAGAATCGAATGCGTTTTATCGCCGCAACCTCGCTGCCGGACAAAAAGGGCTCTCCGTCGCTTTTGATCTTGCCACCCACCGTGGCTATGACTCTGATAATCCTCGCGTGGCGGGTGACGTCGGCAAAGCGGGCGTGGCTATCGATACCGTCGAAGATATGAAGATACTCTTCGACCAGATCCCGCTGGATAAAATGTCCGTCTCAATGACCATGAATGGTGCAGTCCTGCCCGTGTTGGCGTTTTATATTGTGGCGGCAGAAGAGCAAGGCGTGACGCCGGAACAACTCACCGGTACGATTCAGAACGACATACTGAAAGAATATCTGTGTCGTAACACCTACATTTACCCGCCGAAACCCTCAATGCGCATTATCGCCGACATCATCGCCTGGTGTTCTGGCAACATGCCACGCTTTAACACCATCAGCATCAGCGGCTACCACATGGGCGAAGCCGGCGCGAACTGCGTGCAACAGGTGGCATTTACGCTGGCTGACGGTATTGAGTACATTAAAGCTGCACTCTCTGCTGGATTGAAAATTGATGACTTTGCCCCGCGCCTGTCATTCTTCTTCGGTATCGGCATGGATCTGTTCATGAATGTCGCCATGTTGCGCGCAGCTCGTTATTTGTGGAGTGAAGCGGTCAGTAGTTTTGGTGCCACCAACCCGAAATCCTTAGCCCTGCGCACCCACTGTCAGACATCCGGCTGGAGCCTGACCGAGCAGGACCCCTACAACAACGTCATTCGCACCACCATCGAAGCACTCGGCGCCACACTCGGCGGTACGCAGTCTTTGCATACCAACGCCTTTGATGAAGCGCTCGGTCTGCCCACAGATTTCTCCGCGCGTATTGCGCGCAATACGCAGATCATCATTCAGGAAGAATCGGAGATCTGTCGCACCGTCGATCCGCTGGCCGGATCGTATTACGTCGAGTCACTCACCGATCACATCGTTAAGCAGGCGCGCACGATAATCAAACAGATCGATGAAGTTGGAGGCATGGCGAAAGCGATCGAAGCCGGGTTGCCGAAACGGATGATCGAAGAAGCCTCGGCACGTGAGCAATCGCTGATCGACCAGGGCAAGCGCGTCATCGTTGGCGTGAACAAGTACAAGCTGGATAAAGAAGACGAGACATCGGTACTGGAGATCGACAACGTGAAGGTGCGCAACGAGCAGATTGCTTCGTTGCAGCATATCCGCGCAACGCGTGACAATGATGCCGTCAAAACTGCGCTGTCAACGCTGACCCACGCCGCACAGCACAATGAAAACCTGTTGGCCGCTGCAATTAACGCCGCCCGTGTGCGCGCCACGCTGGGTGAAATTTCCGACGCGCTGGAGGTTGCCTTTGACCGCTATCTGGTTCCCAGCCAGTGCGTTACCGGCGTGATTGCGCAAAGCTACCATCAGTCCGATAAATCAGCTGACGAATTTGACGCCATTGTTGCGCAAACTGCGCGGTTCCTGGCTGAGCATGGCCGTCGTCCCCGTATTCTGATCGCCAAGATGGGTCAGGATGGTCACGATCGCGGCGCAAAAGTGATCGCCAGCGCCTACTCCGACCTCGGATTCGATGTTGATCTCAGTCCGATGTTCTCCACACCGGAAGAGATTGCCCGCCTGGCAGTAGAAAACGATGTGCATGTGATTGGCGCATCATCACTGGCGGCAGGTCATAAAACACTCATCCCGGAACTGGTAACCGCGCTCGAAAACTGGGGGCGCGAAGATATTTGCGTGGTCGCGGGAGGGGTTATCCCGCCGCAGGATTACGCCTTCCTGCATGAACGTGGCGTCGCTGCCATTTATGGCCCAGGTACGCCGATGCTCGATAGCGTCCGCGATGTGTTAACCCGCATTAGCCAACATCATGATTAACGCCGCCACGCTTGAGGATGCCGTCCGGTGCCTGCGCCTGGGTGAGCGCGCCACGCTCGCGCAGGCGATGACGCTGGTCGAAAGTAGCCACCCGCGCCATCAGTCCCTGAGTACGCAATTACTGGACGCCATTATGCCATTCACCGGTCATGCCCTGCGTCTGGGTATTACCGGTACGCCGGGCGCGGGCAAAAGTACCTTTCTGGAAGCATTCGGTATGCTGTTGATCCGCAAGGGATTGAGGGTGGCAGTTATTGCAGTCGATCCCAGTAGCCCGGTTAGCGGCGGCAGTATTCTTGGCGATAAAACCAGGATGACCGAGCTGGCACGCGCAGAATCCGCGTTTATTCGCCCGGTGCCTTCAGGCGGGCATTTAGGCGGCGCCAGCCAGCGTGCGCGCGAGTTAATGCTGCTGTGCGAAGCCGCGGGCTTTGACGTGGTGATTGTGGAAACCGTCGGCGTCGGGCAGTCCGAAACCGAAGTGGCCCGGATGGTAGATTGCTTTATCTCGTTGCAGATAGCCGGTGGCGGTGACGATTTACAGGGCATCAAGAAAGGGATAATGGAGATGGCTGACCTGATCGTAATCAACAAAGATGACGGTGATAACCGCAGCAGCGTTGCCATTACCCGCCACATGTATCAATCCGCCCTACACATTCTGCGCCGCAAGTATGACGAGTGGCAGCCACAGGTTCTGACCTGTAGTGCGCTCGAAAAGCGTGGCATCGAGGAAATCTGGCAGACGATAACCGACTTCAAAGCGCGTCTTACCACCAGCGGTCGGCTGGAAAAAGTGCGTCAACAACAGGCAGTTGAGTGGATACAGAAACAAGCTGAAGAAGAAGCGCTGCATCTGCTGTTTGCCTGTGCGGATTTCGACCGCTATTTCCAGCAAACGCTACAGTCCGTGAAAAACAATGATCTTTCGCCGCGCACCGGGCTGCGGCACATTAGCGAATTTATCCAGCATCATTACTTTGAATAAAGAGAACATTATGTCTTATCAATACGTCAACGTTGTCATCATCCAGAAAGTCGCGGTCATTGAATTCAACTATGCCCGCAAGCTCAATGCCCTGAGTAAAGTATTTATCGACGATCTGATACAGGCGCTGAGCGATCTCAATCGTCCGGAAATTCGCTGCATTATTCTGCGCGCACCAGGCGGGGCAAAAGTGTTCTCTGCCGGGCATGACATTCATGAACTCCCAACCGGACGTCGCGATCCCCTCTCCTATGACGATCCGCTGCGTCAGATAACCCGCATGATCCAAAAATATCCGAAACCCGTGATCTCCATGGTTGAAGGCAGCGTCTGGGGTGGTGCATTTGAGATGATCATGAGTTCCGATCTGATTATCTCCGCTGAAACGTCCACCTTTTCGATGACGCCAGTCAACCTTGGTGTGCCCTATAACCTGGTGGGCATCCACAACCTGACCCGTGATGCAGGCTTTCACATCGTGAAAGAGCTGATTTTTACCGCCTCGCCCATTACAGCACAACGCGCCATGGCCGTCGGGATCCTTAACCATGTCGTCCCTGTCGACGAACTGGAAGATTTCACCTTGCAAATGGCGCACCACATCTCAGAAAAAGCGCCGCTGGCGATCGCCGTTATCAAAGAAGAACTGCGCGTGCTGGGTGAAGCACACACCATGAATTCCGACGAATTCGAGCGTATCCAGGGTATGCGTCGTGCGGTGTACGACAGCGAGGACTATCAGGAAGGGATGAATGCGTTTATGGAAAAACGTAAACCGAATTTTGTCGGCCACTAATTGCGGTCAGAGAAAGGAGATCGCCATGAAACGGATGAGCGCTGAAGAAGCGGCAGAAATTATCCAACACGATGATATGGTGGCATTTAGCGGATTCACACCAGCAGGCTCACCAAAAGCATTGCCGACAGCGCTTGCCCGACGCGCCTGCGAACAGCATCAGGCCGGGCAGCCCTTTCAGATTC
Source organism: Citrobacter sp. Cu233 (assembly GCF_030332225.1). Lineage (GTDB taxonomy): Bacteria > Pseudomonadota > Gammaproteobacteria > Enterobacterales > Enterobacteriaceae > Citrobacter. The sequence continues at coordinate 362,961 of NZ_JAOWIF010000033.1, read as the reverse complement.
GGTTACTGACTGGGGCGTCAATTGGCGCTGCCGCTGACGATGCATTATCAGAGGCAGATGCCGTTTCCTGGCGTGCGCCTTATCAAACCGCCTCCGGCCTGCGCGAGAAAATTAACCAGGGCCAGGTGAGATTTGTCGATCTCCATCTGAGTGAGGTTGCGCAGATGGTCAATTACGGCTTTTTTGGCGAGATCGATATTGCCGTTATTGAAGCGTCAGCCATCGCGCCAGATGGACGGATTTGGCTTACCAGCGGGATCGGCAACGCGCCAACCTGGCTGCTGCGGGCAAAAAAAGTGATCATTGAACTGAACCACTACCATAACCCGCGCGTAGCAGAGCTTGCCGACATTGTTATTCCAGGCGCGCCACCACGCCGGAACAGCGTGCCAATCTTTCATACCATGGATCGTGTAGGGACACAGTGCGTGCAGGTAGACCCGAAAAAGGTCGTTGCGATAGTGGATACCGAGCTGCCAGATGCCGGTAATGCGTCAGATAAAACGAACCCGGTCAGCCAGCAAATAGCCGATAACGTGGTCACCTTTCTGCTAGCAGAAATGGCGCACAAGCGAATTCCACCTGAGTTTTTGCCCCTTCAGAGTGGCGTTGGCAATATTAATAACGCAGTGATGGCGCGACTGGGTGAGAACCCGGATATCCCGCCCTTTATGATGTATTCAGAGGTGTTGCAGGAATCGGTGGTGTATCTGCTGGAAACAGGGAAGATAACCGGTGCCAGCGCCTCAAGCCTGACGATTTCCGCCCCATCGCTGCAGAAGATCTACGACAACATGGATTTCTTCACCAGCCGGATCGTGTTGCGCCCACAGGAGATCTCCAACAATCCGGAGATCATCCGTCGTCTGGGGGTTATTGCGCTTAATGTCGGCCTGGAGTTTGATATTTATGGTCATGCTAACTCCACGCATGTCGCGGGGGTCAATCTGATGAACGGTATTGGCGGCAGCGGCGATTTCGAACGTAACGCCTATCTGTCGATCTTTATGGCCCCGTCGATCGCCAAAGGCGGGAAAATATCCACTATTGTGCCGATGTGCAGCCATGTCGATCACAGCGAGCATAGTGTGAAAGTGATCGTCACTGAACAGGGCATTGCCGATCTACGCGGGTTATCTCCTCTGCAACGGGCACATACCATCATCAACAACTGTGCTCATCCCCTGTACCGGGACTACCTGCACCACTATCTGGAAAAAGCACCTGGTGGCCATATTCATCACGATCTCAGTCATGCCTTTGATCTGCATCGCAATTTGATCGAGACAGGCTCCATGCTGGGCTAAGTTGCCGTACCGTCACGATCCTCAGCAATATGCTGCAGCATTGTGGCGGTGTAGCGATGGTTTTTCAGCGAATACAGAAACTCCTGCATGTACATTGGGCTGCCGGGAGCATCGAAATATTTCAACTTGGCCGGATTCACTAGTCGCCATGCAAAATGTGGGATGACCGTCAGAAACTGCCCCCGCTCCACGGCGCTGATCTTGGCCATAAAGCTGTACGGGCGATAGATAATTGTCGGATTGATCCCACAGGGACGCATGTAAGCATCCAGCATCGCCTCAAAGTTGGCGCGATTCTGGAAGCGCATCTGCAACCAGGGTAGCTCACGCAGCAAATCCTGTGGTTGTTTTTCTTCGTAACGCCGGGATACCAGAAACCCCAGGCGTAACGGCGGTAATTCACTTACTGCCAGATTATCCAGCTCTTGCACCCGGGGAGACACATGCTGCGGTGAGATAATAAAATCAAGCTGTCGGTCGAACAGATTATCAATCACCCCATTTTCACTGAACTCGACGGCCTGGGCGCTGATACCATCGTACTTATCGCCAAGGCTAATCAGCTGGTCAAAAATAATGGTTGGGTAGGTGTTGTCGATGCCGATGACGATTTCCCGCGAACGACGAGAGGCATTATGAATTTCGTTATCAATAGCAGATAGCCGCTGATAGACGGGAAATAATTTCTGATACAGCTCCTGACCGGCTTTATTCAGACTGATGTTGTTATCTTTACGGGTAAACAGCGTATAGCCGATTTGATCTTCCAGTGCAGCAATGCTTTTGCCAAACGGCGATGCGGTCATGTGTATTTTTTCTGCGGCTCTGGCAATGTTATTCGTTTGCGCCAGCAGAATAAAATTACGCATCTTTTTCGAGATAAAAATATCCATAGTCACCTCATAAAATCACTACGGCATATCCTCATCAAGACAAAAAAAAGACTCGCGACGCGGTCGCATTTTTACAGTTGTTCACAGAAAAAACCCGGCGGATAAGCCGGGTCTGAAAAGATTACTGCGTTTTGGCAGGTGCTGTCGCGGGTTCTATCTGGAAAACCACATCGACCTGATCGTCAAACTGAATGACCGGCTGTTCGTAGGTCTCCTGAGCAGATGGCGCAGGAGCCGCGTCGGCTTTCATCATCCGTACCATCGGGCTCGGCTGATAATTCGAAACGTGGTAGCGCACGCTGTACACCGGACCAAGTTTGCTGTTAAAGCCCGCCGCCAGCTGTTCAGCCTGATGAATCGCATCATCAATGGCCGCTTTACGCGCCTTGTCTTTGTAAGCATCTGGCTGAGCCACGCCCAGTGACACCGAACGAATCTCGTTCAGACCCGCTTTCAGCGCGCCATCCAGCAATGCGTTAAGTTTATCCAGCTGACGCAGCGTAACCTCAACAGTACGTACCGCGCGGTAGCCTTTCAGTACGCTTTTACCATTCTGGTAATCGTAGTCCGGCTGTGTACGCAGATTGGCGGAGCTAATATCCTTCTTCGCTATCTGGTTTTGCTCAAGGAAGGAAAGATACTGCGCCACACGATCGTCGGCTTGCTTTTTCGCAGATGCTGCATCCTTCGCCGCTACATTCACTTCAATTGCCAGAGTGGCAATATCAGGTGTCGCATCGACGCTTGCCGTTCCGGAAGTCACGATGTGTGGTCCATTGGGCAATTCGTTTGCCTGTACCGAGAGTGCGCTGAATCCGACTAATGCCGCCAGGGCGATGACTTTGAACTTCACTGTCGTTCCTCCATGTTACATATACCCCTAAACTCAGGGCGCATGCAGGCAAGCTTAGCCGATCTCGCCGTGTTGTCCATCAGACAACACTTAGAGTCAGGCCCATCAGGCGTCATTGTTGCAGCCAGTTTGAACACGGACAGCGCGGAAAAACCAGAGCGTACACGTAGTACGTGAGGATGTTGAGCACTGCCCAGGGCCAAAATGGCCAATAAAATAGCCTAATGGGCCTGACTCTTAGTTGAACAGCGCATCAACGTGCGCAACACCTTCTTTTGCCAGCTGAAAAGCGATAAACCACATCACTAATCCCACCAGCGTGTTGATAATGCGCTGGGCTTTAGCCGTGCGCAGACGCGGGGCCAGCCAGGCCGCCAGCAGTGCCAGACCAAAGAACCACAGGAACGATGCGCTGACGGTTCCCAGTGCAAACCAGCGCTTAGGTTCCACATCCAGTTGACCGCCGAGGCTGCCCAGCACGACAAAAGTATCCAAATAGACATGGGGGTTTAGCCAGGTTACCGCCAGCATGGTGGCGATGATTTTCCAGCGGCCCTGCTTCATCACCTCGGCGCTGGCCAGCTCCAGGTTACTGCTCATCGCCGTTTTTAACGCACCAAAGCCATACCAGAGTAAAAACGCCACCCCGCCCCAGGTCACCAGCGCCATCAACCACGGCGACTGCATCAACAAGGCACTACCACCAAAGATACCGGCACAGATCAGCACTAAGTCGCTGATGGCGCAAAGTAAGGCAATCATGATGTGATACTGGCGACGAATACCCTGATTCATCACAAAAGCGTTCTGCGGGCCAAGTGGAAGGATCATGGCTGCACCAAGCGCAAGACCTTGAAAATAATAAGATATCACGTTATTTATCCCGAGCTATTTCTCTTAAGCGCAGACTATAGCGCGGGAAAATCATTAGCGGAAATTGATAATATTAATCAGGGATAAGAGGAATTAATACCTGGAGAGGAAATACCGGATGGCGGCTGACGTCTTATCCGGCCTGGAGATTTTGTAGGCCCGGTAAGCGATAGCACCACCGGGCACGCGATTACTCGGCCGTGTGCTCTTTCACGCGCTTGAAATTCACATCCATCTGCGGATATGGGAAGCTGATACCGTTGGCATCGAACTCACGTTTAATACGCTCCAGCACGTCCCAGTAGACACTTTGCAGGTCGCCACTGTGGCTCCAGACACGTACCACAAAGTTAATGGAGGAAGCCCCCAGCTCGTTCAGACGCACCGTCATTTCTCGATCTTTCAGGATACGATCATCAGACTGGATGATATCGGTAAGGATTTTCTTCACCTGATCGATATCGGAATCGTAGGCTACACCGATAATAAATTCGTTACGGCGAACCGGTTCACGAGAGAAGTTGATGATATTCCCGGCGATGATTTTGCCGTTTGGGATCACAACAATCTTGCCATCCACGGTACGCATGGTCGTGGAGAAAATCTGCACGTTAAGCACGGTTCCGGCTACGCCACCAAGGTCTACGTACTCACCAGCACGGAACGGGCGGAACATCACCAGCAGTACGCCCGCAGCGAGGTTAGACAACGAACCTTGTAATGCCAGACCAACGGCTAAACCTGCCGCACCAAGAACGGCAATCACCGAAGCCGTCTGCACCCCAACGCGTCCGAGGGCAGCAATCAGCGTGAACGCAATGATCCCGTAGCGCACCAGCGCAGAGAGGAAGTCGGCTACGGTCGCATCAATCTTACGCGCCACCATCAAGCGGTTAACCGTGTTCGAAACGATACGCGCCACAATCATACCGATAATAACAATGGCGATGGCCGCAACGATATTGACGGCATAGCTCAGCAGCAGTTCCTGGTTGCGGACCAGCCAGGTGCCCGCACCGTTTATGCTGTCGACAACATTCAAATCTTCCATTCAATATTCCTTTTTTGCTTACCCAAACGGGAGAAATAAAGCCCCCCCACCGGGGTGGGCAACCTGACTAGGTTAAACAAAAAAAACCAATGTTGCCAAATTGATCACAAAATTTCTGTCGTCAGCATATTGAAATCATAATAAAAAAGGCCCGCATTTGCGGGCCTCATGTCACGTAGAACGGCGTAAATTACAGAACGTCAACCGCGTTCAGTTCTTTGAAAGCCTGTTCCAGACGGGTGATCATGGTTGCCTGACCAGCACGCAGCCATACGCGCGGATCGTAGTATTTCTTGTTCGGCTGATCTTCGCCTTTCGGGTTGCCCAGCTGACCCTGCAGGTAAGCTTCGTTGGCTTTGTAGTAGTTCAGAACGCCTTCCCAGGTAGCCCATTGGGTATCGGTATCGATGTTCATTTTCACTACGCCGTAGCTTACGGAGTCTTTGATTTCCTGAGCAGTAGAACCGGAACCGCCGTGGAACACGAAGTTCAGGCTGTTGTGCGGCAGGTTATGTTTCTTAGAAACATAGTCCTGAGAATCGCGCAGGATGGTCGGAGTCAGAACCACGTTGCCCGGCTTGTACACGCCGTGTACGTTGCCGAAGGAAGCAGCGATGGTGAAACGCGGGCTGATTTTGCTCAGCTCAGTGTAAGCATAATCAACGTCTTCCGGCTGGGTGTACAGGGCAGAAGCGTCCATGTGGCTGTTGTCCACGCCGTCTTCTTCACCACCGGTGCAACCCAGTTCGATTTCCAGAGTCATGCCCATTTTGGACATACGCGCCAGGTATTTGGAGCAGATTTCGATGTTCTCTTCCAGAGACTCTTCAGACAGGTCGATCATGTGAGAAGAGAACAGCGGTTTGCCCGTTGCTGCAAAGTGTTTTTCACCCGCGTCCAGCAGACCGTCGATCCACGGCAGCAGTTTCTTCGCGCAGTGGTCAGTGTGCAGGATAACCGGAACACCGTAGTGTTCAGCCATCTGGTGAACGTGATGCGCGCCAGAGATAGCACCCAGGATTGCAGCGCCCTGAGGAACGTCGGACTTCACGCCTTTACCCGCGATGAAAGAAGCACCACCGTTGGAGAACTGTACGATTACCGGCGCTTTAACTTTTGCAGCGGTTTCCAGAACGGCGTTGATGGAGTCGGTACCTACGCAGTTAACAGCTGGCAGAGCAAAGTTGTTTTCTTTTGCTACCTGGAAAACTTTCTGTACGTCATCACCAGTGATTACGCCTGGTTTTACGAAATCAAAAATTTTAGACATTTTACGAGTCCTGTATCTTCGGCCGTTGTACACATCATCCTTCAAGCCGCCTCAGCGTTGGCTGCCTTCGCTCGCCCCAGTCACTTACGTAAGTAAGCTCCCGGGGAACTCACTCAGTTGCCGCCTTGATGCAACTCGAATGATTTTGTGTAAAGAATTGAAGCGTGCTCTGGAGCGCGCTGAAATAAGGGCAGGTTTCCCTGCCCATTAAAGTCTTACTTTTTAGCACGCTCTTCGAGCATGGCTACTGCTGGCAGTACTTTGCCTTCCACGAATTCGAGGAATGCGCCACCACCAGTCGAGATGTAGGAGATTTTGTCAGCGATGCCGAACAGGTCGATTGCTGCCAGAGTATCGCCGCCGCCTGCGATGGAGAACGCTTCGCTGTCTGCGATCGCATTAGCAACGATTTCAGTACCTTTACGGAAGTTCGGGAATTCAAACACACCAACCGGGCCGTTCCACAGAATGGTTTTCGCATTCTTCAGGATGTCAGCCAGCTGCTGTGCAGAAGCGTCGCCGATATCCAGAATCTGCTCGTCTTCTTTCACATCGCTAACGGATTTCAGAGTAGCCGGTGCAGTTTCAGAGAATTCAGTCGCTACGCGAACGTCAGTTGGAACCGGGATGTCACAAGTGGTCAGCAGACGCTTAGCTTCATCAACCAGGTCAGCTTCGTACAGGGATTTACCCACGTTGTGGCCTTGAGCGGCAACGAAGGTGTTCGCAATACCACCGCCTACGATCAGCTGATCGGCGATTTTAGACAGGGAGTCCAGAACAGTCAGTTTGGTAGAAACTTTAGAACCACCAACAATAGCAACCATCGGACGAGCAGGTTCTTTCAGTGCTTTACCCAGTGCATCCAGCTCAGCAGCCAGCAGCGGACCCGCACACGCTACATCAGCGAATTTACCGATACCATGAGTGGAAGCCTGTGCACGGTGAGCCGTGCCGAAAGCATCCATGACGAATACGTCGCACAGTGCGGCATATTTTTTGGACAGCGCTTCGTCGTCTTTCTTCTCGCCTTTGTTGAAGCGAACGTTTTCCAGAACAACCAGTTCACCGGCCGCAACTTCAACGCCGTCCAGGTAATCTTTTACCAGGCGAACCGGAGCAGACAGTTTGTCTTTCAGGTAGTTAACAACCGGCAGCAGAGAGAATTCTTCGTTGTACTCGCCTTCGGTAGGACGACCCAAGTGGGAAGTTACCATCACTTTTGCACCCTGCTTCAGGGCCAGCTCGATGGTTGGCAGAGAGGCACGGATACGCGCATCGCTGGTTACTTTCCCTTCTTTAACTGGTACGTTCAGATCCGCACGGATAAAAACACGTTTACCAGCAAGATCCAGATCGGTCATCTTAATTACAGACATGGTGAATCCTCTCGTTGATTCTTAAAGTTTTGCAAGCGCTCACGCGCCTTACCTGAAACCAATAGCAGCCATCGCTAACGTTGTGTCGAGCATGCGGTTAGCAAAGCCCCATTCATTATCGCACCAGACCAGGGTCTTGATCAGGTGAGCCCCACTCACACGCGTTTGTGTACCATCAACGATGGCGCTGTGCGGGTCGTGGTTAAAATCTACAGAGACCAACGGTAATTCCGTATAGTCAACTATACCATGAAATGCACCTTGTGCTGCTTTTTGCAGCAACTGGTTGACTTCACTGGCTTTTACCGGTTTTTTCACCGTCACGCTTAAGTCGATCGCCGTCACATTAATGGTCGGTACACGTACCGCAATCGCTTCAAAACGATCGTTAAATTGCGGAAAAATTCGTGTGATACCTGCCGCCAGTTTGGTATCAACCGGGATGATCGACTGGCTAGCCGCTCTCGTGCGGCGCAGGTCAGGATGATAAGCATCAATAACCTGCTGATCGTGCATCGCGGAGTGGATCGTCGTGACGGTACCAGACTCAATGCCGTAAGCATCATCCAGCAATTTAATGACGGGAATTATACAATTCGTGGTGCAGGAGGCGTTGGAGACGATTCGGTGCTCAGCGCGCAGTTGCTCCTGGTTAACGCCAAACACAACGGTTGCGTCGATGTCGTGACTGCCAGGATGTGAAAAGAGCACTTTTTTAGCACCAGCGGCAATATGCGCCTCGCCGTGTTCGCGATTGCCGAAAACACCTGTGCAGTCCAGCACAACGTCGACGCCCAATTCACGCCACGGAAGCGCATCAAGGGTTCGCTCATGCAGAATGCGAATCGCGTCATCGCCAACGATGAGCTGGTCACGTTCCTGACGAACATCCCAGGCAAAACGCCCATGGCTGGTGTCATATTTCAACAAATGCGCCATGCCTGCGGCATCCGCCAGTTCGTTGATAGCCACCACGGTGATTTCCGCCCGACGCCCGGATTCATACAAAGCACGAACCACGTTACGTCCGATGCGACCGAAACCATTAATCGCTACGCGTACGGTCATAGGTCTCCTGCAAGGATTTCTCAGAAACGATGTGGCTGACAGAGTAATGCAGCAAACCGTTCAGGGAAACCTTACCTGTCGCAAACTGCGACTAATTGATTAATTGTCGAACATTTAATCGACTGAAACGCTTCAGCTAGAATAAGCGAAACAAGGAATAAAAGGAATGATTGTCCAGCAACAGAACACAGTTATCTGACTTGCGTCACATTTTGAAACCCTTCACTGCTAAATTTATTCCATATTCCAGAATTGCGAATAAGCGTAGCAAGATTATTTCGTTGCTGTGTCACAAATCCTGATTTATATCAGAAAGCTCCCTAACCTGCGTCTATATTATCAGCGCTACGTCCGAGTCTCGGAGTCCCTCAATCATGGCTACATTCACTCCTCAATCATCTGAAGCTCGCTTTCATGCGCTGCGTTTGTTCCCCGGTCAGGAAGTCTTTTCTCAGCTACATGCTTTTGTCCAGCAACACCAGTTGCAGGCGGCATGGATAGCAGGTTGTACCGGAAGCCTGACCAACGTCGCTTTACGCTACGCTGGGCGTGAAGAAACCACATTACTTACCGGTACCTGGGAAGTCATCTCCCTGAACGGCACGCTGGAACTGACTGGCGAACACCTCCATCTTGCGGTGTCCGATCCACAAGGCACCATGCTGGGGGGCCACATGATGACAGGCTGTACTGTGCGAACCACACTGGAACTGGTCATTGGCGAGCTAACAGGTCTGGCATTTAGTCGCCAACCCTGCACCGTTTCCGGTTATGACGAACTGGTTATTTCATCCCGCTAACGCTTCACTTAAAAGAGGTCTTCTATGGCGCGTCGCCAATTTTCCAGCCAGTCTCTGGTACTGATTGTCATTGCTATCGCTATCAACATGGTCGGGGGGCAGCTTATCAGTATGTTGAAATTGCCTATTTTTCTCGACTCCATTGGCACCTTAATTAGCGCGGTACTGTTAGGCCCGGTTGTGGGGATGTTGACCGGCTTGCTCACTAATCTGCTGTGGGGACTGCTGACCGATCCAATTGCAGCCGCCTTTGCTCCCGTGGCGATGGTTATCGGCCTGGTTGCCGGTTGGCTGGCACGGGCGGGCTGGTTTCGCACCTTACCCAAAGTCGTGGCCAGCGGCGTGATCATCACGCTTGCCGTGACCCTCGTTGCCGTGCCGATTCGCACGACCCTGTTCGGCGGCGTCACCGGCAGCGGCGCCGATCTTTTTGTCGCCTGGATGCACTCGGTCGGTCAGAACCTGGTGGAGTCCGTTGCCATCACCGTTATCGGCGCGAATCTGGTCGATAAAATCCTCACGGCCATCATCGTCTGGATACTGTTACGCCAACTTCCGCTGCGCACCACGCGCCATTTCCCAACGATGTCTGCTGTGCGCTAAATGCACCCGTTTACGTCGTTAACTCTGTGGGCGCTTGGCGCCTGCTCCACGCTCCTGCTGCCAGCCGGAGTGCCGCTCGGCGTGTACAGCGCCGCGACGTTCGTCGGTTTGCTATGTATGAAGGCTACGCGGTCGCGGGCGAAATACGTACTCTGGCTGATGATCCCCTTAGGACTGGGACTATGGCTGGTACACGGCGGATGGCTTACCGAGTGGATTAGCGGGCAGCCGCGCACGCCGGAACGTTGGGCCGATGCCGTTACGCTCTGGCTAAGGATCCTGGCCATTGTGTCGACATCGCAGATGTGGATGCAATACGTACCGGTTTCGCGCTTTATGCGCGCCCTGTTCGCGTCTCGCCTGCCGCCAGGCGTTGCCTACCTGTTTGCAGGCCCGTTGCTGGTGGTTGAACAGCTCAAACACCAGTTGGCGATTATTCACGAGGCCCAGCGCGCACGCGGCGTACCGCTGGATGAGAGCTGGTATCAACGTTTACGCGCCATGCCTGCTTTGGTTGTGCCGCTCACCCATAACGCGCTCAATGACTTAGCCGTTCGCGGTGCAGCGCTCGATATGCGCGGATTTCGACTACATCGCACACGCACCACGCTGTGGGCACCATCAGACAGCACCACACAACGTCTGGCCCGCTACGGGATGGTGGTTCTGATGGTGGTTGAGACAGGAGTCTGGATATGGTTACGTTAGAGCAGTTTCGCTATCTCCCGACGAACGCTATGCGGCCACCTGCCTGTTACGATTTCCATTATGCCAGCCCTGGTATGGTGGCTATTTTTGGCGATAACGGCAGCGGGAAAAGCACGCTGGCGCAGCTGATGGCTGGTTGGTATCCCGATTTCCTTCCGGGAGAAATTGAGGGTACAGGCATGCTACTGGGTAATCCCATCGGGCAACTGTCACTGGTCGAGCAGTCGAGTACCATCCAGCTTGTGCAGCAGTCACCTTACCTGCAGCTTTCAGGTTGTACTTTCAGCGTGGAGGAAGAAGTTGCGTTTGGCCCGGAAAACCTTTGCCTTACCGAGGCTGAAATTATGCAGCGCATAGACGCCGCCCTGGCGCTGACGGAATGTCAGCCTCTGCGCCATCGTCATCCCGGCACCCTTTCCGGCGGGGAAACCCAGCGGGTAGTGATTGCCAGCGCACTCGCCATGCAGCCGAAAATATTGATTCTGGATGAAGCGTTCAGTCGCCTGACGGCGCAGGCCACGACAATGCTGCTGGCGCGACTGCAACACTGGGCGCAGGAACAGCATGCTTTGATTGTGCTTTTTGAACGCAATCATTCCCCTTTTCTCAGCCACTGCCAGCGGGCATGGCAGTTGCGCGACGGAGCTTTGTCACCGCTATGTTAACGCTAAATCAGGTCAGCTATCGCTGGCCGAACGCCGCCGATGACTGTTTACGCAATATTTCGCTGGAACTCCAGGAGGGTGAATGGCTGGCATTAACGGGCGATAATGGCGCGGGAAAATCCACGCTTCTGCGCATCATGGCCGGACTACTGACGCCTTCATCCGGCACAATAACCGTTCAGAACCGCGCGATTGCGCAACTGAAAAATAGGGAGCGCGCCAGGGTACTCGGCGTGCTGTTTCAGGAGGCGGAAAATCAAATTTTTCACAGCAAGGTAGCAGAGGAAGTGGCCTTCGGATTACGGCTACAGAAGCTTCCCGCAACTGAAGTTGCGCAACGCACGATGGCGGCGCTGCAATTATGTCAGCTAGAGGACGTCGCCGACGCGCACCCACTCGATCTGCATACAGCGCAGCGACGCATGGTTGCCGTCGCCAGTCTGGAAGCCCTCGAGCCCGCTATTCTATTGCTGGATGAGCCCAGTCGGGATTTTGATGCGCACTGGCTTGGCGTCTTCGAAAACTGGCTGGCAGTGTGTCGTGCGCGCAGTACCAGTATTGTGGCGATCAGTCATGACGCTGCATTTACGCAGCGCCATTTTTCACGCGTGGTACGGCTACACAACAAAAATCTCACACCGTCCGATATGCCCCCTCAAACGTCATCTCCAGCATAAGGTCTGCTGGCAGGCTGTGTTCCAGCACCCGACGAACATTCGGTCCGTCGGTACGCTCATAAAACGCCTCAGCGTCAGTTTGTGATACTCCGCCAGCCAGTTTACGGCCTACCAGTCGCGTACGCAGCGCATTGGCTGGAGCGCAAACAAACAACGAGTAATCACAAAACTCAGCTAACGCTCGCCATCTTTCATCATCAAGCAATAGCCAGTTTCCCTCCACAATCACCATCGGCGCTGTCACTGTTATGGCCTCTTCGACCGGATCGTGCTTTTGCCGGTCATATTGCGGCCAGGACCCTTCCCCTTCCCTTATCTGACGTAGATTCTGCGCAAGCTTATCCACATCAAAGGTTTCCGGCGCGCCTTTGTATGCCCGCAGATTATGGGCATCCAGCCAGCTGTTGTAGTGATGGAAGCCATCCATCGGCAGTGTCTGGATCTCCGGCAGGCCAGGATCCTGACGGGAGAGATATTCCCAGAAGGTGGTCAGCGTCGATTTACCCGTTCCCGGCGGAGCACAGAGAAAAACGATCGTGCGTCGCTGCGAATTTATGGCGTGTATTTTTGCCAACTGCTGTAATAACGGTTTGTGGACGTTTTCTATCTCATCATCATGGTAATGTGCTTCAACCTGTAGCCCATTCACCGTTAGCTCGATTTTCACGGCGTTAATTCCTTTAAAATCGCCGTCACCGCCAGCGTCATTGCCGTCTTGACCATTGCGCTAAAACGTACCTCGGACCACGCAGCAAAGTCGGCAAATTTCATCGACTCCAGCGCGCCGTAGAGCGTTGCGTTACGGGTAATACAGTTCACGTTGCTGACAAAATCCCAGGTAATGTCATCGGCAAAACCGGGGATAATATCCTGCTGATTCAGGTACTGATAAAACTGAGAAAAATGGGTGATATCGGCATAAAGCCACTTATCCATTTTTCCCAGCGCATAAATCAGACGTAACGCAACGTCGATATCGTCAAGCGGTCCACTCTGGGCGAGCAACGGCTTCACTGCATATTCCACGATCTCTTCATCGTTATTGACGAACAACGACGGCAGAAAGCGCTTAATGCCCTGGAGCAAAATATTATGTGCCGTCGTCATAAACGAAAGTAAATTATTTTGAGCATCCAGTTGCTCAAGCACATCATCTTCTGTCAGCGTCGTCATTAGTTATCCGATAAATCACCATGAATGCAGAGAGTCTATTATATTACACGTTCGATCCGCGCCGCCGATCAGTAAAGTTTGCGTGCGCACACCATTCGCAACCTGTTGGATCCCTTTCACAAGATCGCCGCCCGTAACCCCCGTCGCGCTGAAGAGGATCTTATTTCCCCCTACCAGTTCGTCGAGCGCATAGATACGGTTGATTTCAACGCCCATTTCCATGCAGCGCTGACGTTCCTGTGCCGCAATCAGACGATTATCTGCGCTATCACCTTTCGCCTCGCAAAAATCAATCAGTTCAGCCTGCATGTCGCCCCCCAGCGCTTTAACTGCACAGGCTGAAATAACCCCTTCAGGTGCCCCGCCAATGGTATACATCAGGTCATAGGGATTTTCCTGCATACAGGCCAGTACGCTGGCGGCCACGTCGCCATCGGGCAGAGCAAAGACTTTAACGCCCAGTCGTGTCGCCTCGGCAATCGCCGGTTGAAGGCGCGGTTTATCCAGCGTCACCATCCGCAGTCGCTCCAGCGGTTTACCCAGCGCCGCTGCCACATTACGCAGATTGTCTGCCAGCGGCAGCGCCAGATTAATGGCCCCTTTTGCAAACCGATTAACAACCAGTTTTTTCATGTACATATCAGGAGCATGTAGCAAACTACCGCGGGGGGCAAACGCCATGACGGCCAACGCATTGCTTTGCCCCATCGCCACCATTCGGGTTCCTTCAATGGGATCGACGGCGATATCTACCTCTGGTCCGGCGCCGTTTCCCACTTCCTCACCAATCCACAGCATCGGGGCGCGATCAATCTCCCCTTCGCCAATGACGATTCGCCCACGGAGAGCAATATTGTTCAATGCTTCACGCATTGCCGTCACGGCCAGACCGTCAATCTTGTTTTTATCGCCGCACCCGGTTTGCGGCCAGGCTGCCAGCGCAGCCTGTTCCGTGATACGAAATAACGGCCATGTCAGCGACATCATATCGCCGCCTCCCCGATATCAACGCCGAAGTGTGCCAACAGGTATTTTTCTGCCTTTTCATTCCAGATACCGTGCGTCTCCTCCATCAGCAGCGCCAGTTCTTTGAATAATGGATCTGTTTTCCCTTTCTCCGCGAAATCAGCAATGGCGGTTAGTGGCATGGTAACGCCGTTATATATCAGCTTTTTACCGCCGGGGATCGCCGGTAAATTCAATACGGTTTCTGGAACCGCATCAAGACCGCCAATGTGCGTTACCATAAACGACGGTTGTAGCTGGCCGGTTGCACTGAGCGCAATGGCCTCTTTCATATCATCCGTTGAACCACCAGATGTCCCGACAACGTGAGTACTGTTGTAGTGCACGTTATAAAAATTAAACGGCACTTTGAAGTTACTGTCCGTAGGGCCGGCAAAGAAATTCAGGCAACCATCTTCCGCAAGTAAATCATCAGCCATTTCAATGACTGCTGGCACTGCCGCATACACGAAGACATCATCAAAACCTGCGTCATGGGTTAGCGAGCGCAGCATCGCGGTCGGAGAATCCATGCCGGTCGTATTCACATAGATAAGCTCAATACCCTTTTCTGCCGCCAACTCAACCGGCAATAATTTTTTAGCCTGCGCCAGTCGTGCTTCGTCAATGTCGACCACCACCACGCGTGACGGTTGAATACTGCCGTTAATGGCATAATCTATTGCACCAATACCCATAGGCCCGGCACAGGCCAGAAGCGCAATGCTCCCCCCCGGCTTAATCCCCATACGATGTTCATAAACGTAAGGCGTGGTGTGAAAGTTCGCGTTATATGCGCCAATAATGCAGCACATCGGTTCTGCCAATGAGGCGGCAGCAAAATAAGAACCGTGATACGGTAAAACACAACCCAGATTAATCGCTACCTCCGGGATAATCATATATGTCGCATTGCCACCAAAATATTCGTAGCTGTATCCCGCTGAATATCCGCTTGGCAACCCCATCGCGGGTTGCAAAACAAAACGCTGGCCTTTTTTATATTTATCCGTCAGGTTTTTTCCCACTTCAACAATGATACCTGCACATTCATGTCCGGTAATCACCGGATGATTTTCCAGATCGTCCGGTACGCGTTTATGATCGCTCCCCAATGCCGCCGCTTTCCAGGTGGATAAACAAACGCTATCGGATATTACGCTTACTAATAATTCGTTATCTGTAATTGCAGGCAGTTCAAATTCGCGGATACGAATATCCTGCTTGCCATATATGGCAGCCACTTTCGTTTTCATATTCACTCCAAAAATATAAGAAGGTTAGTTCGCAGTAATGCGTTTAAATAAATCATCCAACAGTGGGTCACCAATGTAGTTCTTAATCAGTACTAATGGCTTTTCACTCACACGTTTAACACGACCTTCAAGACTGGCATGGGTGACAATAATATCAGCATCTTGCGGAACGTTTTCGATGGCATAATGCGTCACATTAATATTCAATCCCGCTTTCTCCAGACGCTTACGAAACGTGGTTGCCCCCATCGCGCTGGACCCCATTCCCGCATCACAGACAAAAGCGACGCGTTTAATATTTTTATAAGAGAATTTACCTTCCTGCTTCATCGCTTTGACGGCTCTGGCTGATTCAGCAAAGTCATCTTCACTTTCTGTTTCGACGTTCTTTTCCATTTTCAGGATGACAGAGGTAATAACAAACGTAACTATTGTACCCGCGGTGACTCCTGCAATGGTCGCGAGGAACGATCCTTTTGGTGTTAATGCCAGGTAGGCGAATATTGATCCAGGACTCGGACCCGCAACTAACCCACCGTCAAGCAGATGGAATACCCACGTCCCGGTCATTCCCCCGGCAATCATCGCAATCAGGGTCAGAGGCTTCATCAGCACATACGGGAAATACAGTTCATGAATACCACCGAGGAAGTGGATGATCATGGCACCCGGCGCGGATTTTTTACTCATCCCTTTGCCAAAAATAGCAAAGCCGAGCAACAGACCTAACCCCGGCCCAGGGTTGGATGCCACCATAAAGAAAATCGATTTTCCCGTTTCTGAAGCTTGCTGCATTCCCAGGGGATAATACACGCCTTGATCGATAGCATTATTCAGAAAGAGAATTTTCGCCGGTTCATTGATTACGGATAGCAACGGCAGATAGCCTGCATGAACCAACGCTTCAATACACTCCTTCACAAAATTATTCGCAATGAGAACCGCCGGGCCAATGACTTCAAACCCCAGCAAGCATAAGAACATTCCCGCAATACCAAGGGAGAAGTTATTGATAACCATCTCGAAGCCTGCAGGAATGCGTTTTTCCAGCAGGCGGTCAATATGCTTAATCACCCAACCGCCAAGCGGTCCCATCACCATCGCGCCAAGGAACATCGGGATATCCGCGCCCACAATCACGCCAATAGAACCAATGCCTCCCATGACTGCACCACGTTTCCCGCCAACCAGGTGTCCCCCTGTGGAGCCAATCATGACGGGCAGTAAATAGGTAATCATCGGACCGACAATTTTGGCGAAATGTTCATTCGGCATCCAACCGGTTGGAATAAACAATGCGGTTATAAAACCCCAGGCAATAAACGCGCCGATGTTGGGAATGACCATTGCTGTCAAAAACCCACCAAAAGCCTGGACTTTGGCACGAGCAGACTTGTTTTCCATAATAATGTCCTGAAAGGAAACTGTGAATTATGCGTGGGCGATAATATCCGCCAGTTGTTTTTCTGATTTAGCCGCTAACAAAGCAGTTAATGTCTGCTCTTCACATAATAATTCGCTCAAGGCCTGAATAGCGCCAATATGTGAGTCAGCATTTGCCGCCGATAACCCGATTAATAATCTGATACCTTCATCATCTTCGGAAAATCTCACCTCCTGTTTAAGAAGCGTTAATGACATCCCGGTTTTTAACGCACCACATTCTGGACGAGCGTGTGGCATGGCGACGCCAGGCGCTAAAATATAATAAGGGCCATTGTTAATCGTTGAATCTTTTATAGCCTGAATATAATCTGAGTTGACATAATGGTTGGCGAGTAAAGATGACATTGAAAAGTCAATTGCCTCCTGCCAGTTCTGTGCTGAATTTTTTATTGAGATAGATGATTCGGGAAAGTAATCAATCAGCCGCATACATTTTCCTTATTTTATTTTTAGGGTACGAGTTAACGTTAAAAATAAAATACGCGTGCGGCAAAATGAAATCAATCGAGGAGAAAAATACAGACGGTGCAAGATATTTTTACATGATGTCTTTAAAAACAATAAATTGAGAAGTCAAAAATAAAAAGCAACACTAATTATGTGACACTCATTGCAAATATCAAATAACACTGAATGTCATATTTGTGATGTAGATCCACAATATCGGGTTGCGTAGGGTAAATAAAATTTACTTTGATTAAAAAAACGGGCCACCTGAGCGACCCGTTTTCACCTGTAAGCGAAATTACAGCAGTTCTTTTGCTTTCGCGACCACGTTGTCTACGGTGAAGCCGAACTCTTCAAACAGCAGTTCTGCCGGTGCAGACTCACCAAAAGTCGTCATCCCGACAATTGCGCCGTTCAGGCCCACGTATTTGAACCAGTAGTCCGCGATGCCCGCTTCGATAGCAACACGCGCGGAGACCGCTTTCGGCAGAACGGATTCGCGGTAAGCCGCATCCTGTTTGTCGAACGCGTCGGTAGACGGCATGGAAACCACGCGCGCTTTAACGCCTTCCGCAGTCAGTTTGTCCCATGCAGCCACCGCCAGCTCAACTTCAGAGCCGGTAGCAATAAAGATCAGTTCCGGTTGACCGGCACAGTCTTTAAGCACGTAACCACCGCGAGCGATGTTTGCCAGCTGTTCTGCAGTACGTTCCTGCTGCGCCAGGTTCTGACGGGAGAGGATCAGTGCGGTCGGGCCGTCCTGACGCTCAACACCGTATTTCCACGCTACCGCAGATTCAACCTGGTCACACGGACGCCATGTGCTCATGTTCGGAGTCACACGCAGAGAAGCGACCTGCTCTACCGGCTGGTGAGTCGGGCCATCTTCGCCCAGACCGATGGAGTCGTGGGTGTAAACCATTACCTGACGCTGTTTCATCAGCGCAGCCATACGCACCGCGTTACGGGCATATTCCACGAACATCAGGAAGGTGGAAGTGTACGGCAAGAAACCACCGTGCAGAGAGATGCCGTTGGCGATAGCGGTCATACCAAATTCACGTACACCGTAATGGATGTAGTTACCGGCAGTATCTTCGTTGATAGCTTTAGAACCAGACCACAGCGTCAGGTTAGATGGCGCGAGATCTGCAGAGCCGCCGAGGAATTCAGGCAGCAACGGACCAAACGCTTCAATCGCGTTCTGAGACGCTTTACGGCTGGCGATTTTCGCCGGGTTAGCCTGCAGCTTAGCAATGAATTCGTTCGCTTTTGCGTCGAAGTCAGACGGCATTTCACCTTTCATACGACGGGTGAATTCAGCGGCTTCCTGCGGGAAAGCTTTCGCATAAGCAGCAAACTTCTCGTTCCATGCAGCTTCTTTTGCCTGGCCTGCTTCTTTTGCATCCCACTGCGCGTAGATTTCAGACGGGATTTCGAACGGCGCGTATTTCCAGCCCAGCTGTTCGCGGGTCAGTGCAATTTCTGCATCGCCCAGCGGTGCACCGTGAGAGTCGTGGGTACCGGCTTTGTTCGGGGAACCGAAACCGATGATGGTTTTGCACATCAGCAGGGACGGTTTGTCGGTCACTGCACGTGCTTCTTCAACGGCGCGCTTAATCGCGTCAGCATCGTGACCATCTACGCCACGAACCACATGCCAGCCGTAAGCTTCAAAACGCTTAGCGGTGTCATCGGTGAACCAGCCTTCAACGTGACCATCGATGGAGATACCGTTGTCATCGTAGAACGCCACCAGTTTGCCCAGCTTCAGCGTACCGGCCAGGGAACATACCTCGTGAGAGATACCTTCCATCATGCAGCCGTCGCCCATGAAGGCATAAGTGAAGTGGTTAACAATGTCGTGGCCCGGACGGTTAAACTGCGCCGCCAGTGTTTTTTCAGCAATAGCCATACCCACGGCATTCGCAATACCCTGACCCAAAGGACCCGTCGTGGTTTCCACACCAGCGGTGTAACCCACTTCCGGGTGACCCGGCGTTTTGGAGTGCAGCTGACGGAAGTTCTGCAGCTCGGACATCGGCAGATCGTAGCCGGTGAGGTGCAGCAGACTATAAATCAGCATGGAGCCGTGGCCGTTGGACAACACGAAGCGGTCACGGTCAGCCCAGGACGGGTTAGTCGGGTTGTGGTTCAGGAAATCACGCCACAGGACTTCGGCAATGTCAGCCATACCCATCGGGGCACCCGGGTGACCGGATTTGGCTTTCTGTACTGCGTCCATGCTCAGCGCACGAATAGCATTGGCAAGCTCTTTACGTGAGGACATTTTGACTCCAGATCGGATAATGAAGGCCGTGCCCTTAACGACTTGACGACAGCGCGTTTTGGGCTACGCCGGAAAAAAGTGCCAACAATGTAACCCAAGCCGCGTGTCATGTACATGGAGCATCCTTTTACCGCTTCAGAAATCTCTGGATCATGCGCGCAAGTTGCGCAATCTACTCGCCCGCTTATTGTTCTTTTCTTTATACTTAGACAGAGCGTCGGTTTACCTGCAAACGACGCAATTTTTAGAATAATCCTGACTTTGTGCGGAAGAGAAAACATGAAAATTCGCGCTTTACTGCTTGCAATGAGCATGGCGACGGCATTGACCGGTTGCCAGAATATGGACTCCAATGGACTGCTTTCTTCGGGCGCAGAGGCTTTTCAGGCCTACAGCCTGAGCGATGCTCAGGTGAAAGCGCTCAGCGATCAGGCCTGTAAAGATATGGACAGCAAAGCTACCATCGCCCCGGCTGGCAGCGAATATGCGACGCGTCTTGGCAAAATCGCCACTGCGCTTGGCGACAACATTAACGGTCAGCCCGTGAACTACAAAGTGTATATGGCGAAAGATGTGAATGCCTTTGCCATGGCAAACGGCTGTATCCGCGTATACAGCGGCCTGATGGATATGATGACCGACAACGAAGTCGAAGCGGTGATCGGCCACGAAATGGGCCACGTCGCGCTAGGTCACGTGAAAAAAGGCATGCAGGTTGCGCTGGGCACCAACGCCGTGCGGGCTGCAGCGGCCTCAGCAGGCGGCATTGTCGGCAGCCTGTCGCAGTCACAGCTGGGCGATCTTGGCGAGAAACTGGTGAACTCGCAGTTCTCCCAGCGTCAGGAATCCGAAGCGGATGATTACTCGTATGATTTGTTGCGCAAGCGCGGCATCAACCCGGCGGGTTTAGCCACCAGTTTTGAGAAACTGGCAAAACTGGAGGCAGGACGTCAAAGCTCAATGTTTGACGATCACCCAGCATCCGCAGAACGTGCGCAACATATTCGCGATCGCATGAGCGCAGACGGGATCAAATAATCTTCGAACTGTGCCGGATGGCGGTGTGAACACCTTATCCGGCCTACAGAACTACAAATTTAGTCCAGTGATCGGGCGTTATTGACGAAGCCAGTTTAGGACCGGACAGCGCACAACCACCGGAGCGTACACGTCGTACGTGAGGATGGTGAGCACTGCCCGGGTTCAAAATGGCGAGTAAAATAGCACGATCCCGTTATTCGCCTTTTTTCGCCGCCTGGATATACAGCATTTCCAGCGCTAACGTAGCCGCAGCCAGCGCGGTGATCTCTGACTGATCGTAAGCAGGCGCGACTTCTACAACGTCCATGCCAACGATGTTCAGATCTTTCATACCACGTACCAGTTTGATGGCACGATCGGAAGTCAGGCCGCCGATCACTGGCGTACCGGTACCTGGGGCAAACGCCGGATCCAGACAGTCGATATCAAAAGTCAGGTACACCGGCATATCACCGACAATCTGCTTAACCTGCGCAATGATGTCATCCACACTGCGATCGTTCACCTGGCAGGCATCCAGCACGGTAAAACCGTTGTCTTTGTCGAACTCGGTACGAATACCAATCTGCACAGAGTGATTCGGATCGATCAGCCCTTCGTTCGGCGCAGTGTAGAACATCGTGCCATGGTCAAATTCACAGCCGTTGGCGTAGGTGTCGGTATGAGCATCAAAATGCACCAGCGCCATTTTGCCAAAGTGCTTCGCGTGGGCGCGCAGCAGCGGTAGCGTGACGAAGTGGTCACCACCGAAAGAGAGCATACGCTTACCAGCAGAAAGCAGCTTCTCAGCATGCGCCTGCAGCTTTTCGCTCATTTCACGGGCATCACCAAACGCGTAAACCAGATCGCCACAATCCACAACGTTCAAACGCTCGCGCATATCGAAATTCCACGGGAAACGGTTGTGTTCCCAGGCCAGGTTAGTAGACACCTGACGGATCGCTGCCGGACCATGACGCCCGCCCGCACGGCCAGACGTTGCCATATCAAACGGTACACCGGTGATGACCCAGTCGGCATCGCTGTCGTATGGCATGAAGTTCATCGGCAGACGCAAAAAACCAAAGGCGTTAGAAACCAGGGAGTTGTCGTATTGATGACCTAAGGTGCTCATGTACTGACCTCTTATAAAATCGGTGAAAAAAAATCCCCTCCGCGTCGTTAAGCCCGACGAGGAAGGGATTGATTTACGTGACTACTTGTATGGGCGAATTATCGCCGTTAATTTGTCCGGGTTCAAGCGACCCGCACAACCTTACTCGTCTTCGAGATAAGTATAACCGTACAGTCCTGCTTCAAACTCTTCGAGGAACTGCTGCTGCAACTCGGTATCCAGATCTGTTTTTTTCACCTGGTCACGGAACTGCGTCAGCAGGGTATTCGGATCCAACTGCACGTACTGCAGCATGTCTGCCACAGTATCGCCCTCGTCAGACAACTCAACTTCGACACTACCGTCAGGGAAGACGAACACGTCAACCGCTTCGGTATCACCGAACAGGTTGTGCATGTTACCGAGGATCTCCTGATAAGCCCCTACCATAAAGAAGCCCAGCATCGGCGGGTTCTCCGGATCGTATTCCGGCATCGGCATGGTGGTGGCAATTCCGTCGCCATCAACATAATGATCGATAGCACCGTCGGAGTCACAGGTAATGTCCAGCAGCACCGCGCGGCGCTCAGGTACCTGATTCAACCCTTCCAGCGGCATCACCGGGAACAACTGATCGATACCCCACGCATCCGGCATCGACTGGAACAGCGAGAAGTTGACGTAAATCTTATCCGCCATACGTTCCTGCAGCTCGTCGATAATCGGACGATGCGCGCGGTTGCTCGGGTCGAGTTGTTTCTGCACCTCGTGACACATATTCAGATAGAGCTGTTCAGCCCATGCGCGTTCCTGCAGGCTAAAAGTGCCAGAAGAGTAGCCGACGTGAATATCATGCAAGTCCATCTGGCTATCGTGCAACCATTCACGTAACGAGCGACGGGTACCCGGCTCGTGCATCTCCTGCCACGTTTCCCACATACTTTGCAGGGCGCGCGGCGCATCGTCAGCCGGAGGCGTTGCCTCGGTGTGTTCGCTACGCTCAACGCCGATAATGTTCGACACCAGTACGGTATGATGCGCGGTAACGGCACGACCGGATTCGGTGATCACCGTCGGGTGCGGCAGGCCATGTTCTTCACAGGCATCGCCAATCGCCCAGATAATATTGTTGGCGTATTCATTCAGACCGTAGTTGACCGAACAGTCAGACTGCGAACGTGTCCCTTCGTAGTCCACGCCCAGTCCACCGCCCACGTCGAAGCACTGGATGTTCACACCTAACTTATGCAGTTCAACGTAAAAACGCGCAGATTCACGCACGCCGGTGGCGATATCGCGAATGTTCGCCATCTGCGAACCGAGGTGGAAGTGCAACAGTTGGATGCTGTCCAGACGGCCGCGCTCACGCAGAATTTCTACCAGTTGCAGTACCTGGTTTGCTGCCAGGCCAAACTTGGATTTTTCACCGCCGGAGGACTGCCATTTACCGGAACCTTGCGATGCCAGACGCGCACGTACGCCCAGACGCGGAACCACATTCAGACGTTCAGCTTCATCCAGTACAATAGCGATTTCAGACATCTTCTCGATGACCAGATAGACTTTATGGCCCATCTTCTCGCCAATCAGCGCCAGGCGAATGTATTCGCGGTCTTTATAGCCGTTACAGACAATCACGCTACGGGTCATACCCGCGTGCGCCAGCACTGCCATCAGTTCCGCTTTCGAACCCGCTTCCAGTCCCAGCGGTTCGCCGGAGTGGATCAACGATTCAATCACGCGACGATGTTGGTTGACCTTGATCGGGTAAACGAGGAAATAATCACCCTTATAGCCGTAAGATTCACGGGCGCGCTTGAACGCGGCGTTAATCGAACGCAGACGGTGCTGCAGGATCTGCGGGAAGCAGAACAGCGCAGGCAAACGTTGCCCCTGCGCTTCACGGGCTTTTACCAGCTCGGCAAGATCAACGCGTGCTTCCGGGACGTCAGGGTCCGGACACACACTGATGTGGCCGAGTTCGTTGACGTCGTAGTAGTTATTACCCCACCAGGCAATATTGTATGTACGCAGCATCTTGCTGGCTTCCTGGGAACTCATTGCAACCTCCTGCATGGAGCGTAGTACACCCTGTCCGCCCGCTGACGAAGGCGAACCCATGGAAATGTCGTCAGACATAGCGAACCTCAGATTTTATTAACAAGTGTAAAACAGTTGACTACTATCGCAATCCGAAGAGGCGATAACAACCCATAAACAGGCAGATTTTCCAGCAGATAGTGCTGACGCTCCGACTGTGCGACCGGTTTCTTTTTCATATCATTGTAAACACGTAACCGAACTTAATGCTGACGGTTCGGCGAAACCACGAGAAAACTCTTGTTTACCAAGAGCGCCCTTGTTCAGTTCTTAGTTGCCGTTACCGGCCCTGGAGTCCTGAGAAGCGCCGAGATGGGTATAACATCGGCAGGTATGCAAGATGCAGATTGCGGGGGACATATGTACACCAGAACGGTGTGACAGATTCAGCAGAATACAACGGTTCATTATCTCGTATCACCTCCACGGTCGCTCCACACGGAACGAACCCACAAGCCAAAGCTAAAGCTAAAGTGTTAACCCGGCTGGAAGTGGCAACACGATGAAAACGTCGTGTGCTTTTGTCTATCCTATATAATTCAAGTTGTGGGAAGGCGGCAACGCAGAGAGTCCCCGGGAGCTTACATGAGTAAGTGACTGGGGCGAGCGAGGAAGCCAACGCACATGCAACTTGAAGTATGACGGATATGAGCCGCGCGCCGCGTTTTATACCGATAAGAAGATCAAAAAGCAAAAGATAAATGCACACATTGCCAGCACCGTCAGGAAAAATTTCCAGTTACATTTTCAGTACAATGCGACCTTAATCAAAAAAAGCTGGAAATCAGGCGATGAAGTATCCTAAAATAGCCATCCAGATGTTAATCCATCTATACCGATTAACACTCAGACTGCCAGTGTCCGTCATCTGCAGACTCATGGTAGAATCTTCTACACATGGCTATTCCACTCGACAGTTTGAGCTAACAAAATATTCCTTAGGTGAAATTAAATATGGCAAAACACCTTTTTACGTCCGAGTCCGTATCAGAAGGGCATCCTGACAAAATCGCTGACCAAATCTCTGATGCCGTGCTGGATGCAATCCTCGAGCAGGATCCGAAAGCGCGCGTCGCCTGCGAAACCTATGTCAAAACCGGTATGGTTTTAGTTGGCGGTGAAATCACCACCAGCGCATGGGTCGATATCGAAGAGATCACGCGTAATACGGTTCGCGAAATCGGTTATGTGCATTCCGACATGGGCTTTGACGCTAACTCTTGCGCAGTTCTGAGCGCTATCGGTAAGCAGTCCCCGGATATCAACCAGGGTGTTGACCGCGCGGATCCGCTGGAACAAGGCGCTGGCGACCAGGGCCTGATGTTTGGTTATGCAACCAATGAAACCGACGTGCTGATGCCTGCGCCAATCACCTACGCGCATCGTCTGGTACAACGTCAGGCTGAAGTACGCAAAAACGGTACTCTGCCGTGGCTGCGCCCGGATGCAAAAAGCCAGGTCACTTTCCAGTATGACGACGGTAAAATTGTCGGTATTGATGCCGTGGTTCTGTCGACTCAGCATGCTGAAGATATCGACCAGAAATCTCTGCAAGAAGCTGTCATGGAAGAGATCATCAAGCCGGTACTGCCGACCGAATGGCTGACCGCTGCGACCAAATTCTTCATCAACCCGACGGGTCGTTTTGTGATCGGCGGCCCAATGGGCGACTGCGGTCTGACCGGTCGTAAAATCATCGTTGATACCTACGGCGGCATGGCCCGTCACGGTGGCGGTGCATTCTCCGGTAAAGATCCGTCTAAAGTTGACCGTTCTGCGGCATACGCTGCACGTTATGTGGCAAAAAATATCGTCGCTGCAGGTCTGGCAGACCGTTGTGAGATTCAGGTTTCCTACGCTATCGGTGTAGCTGAACCAACCTCTATCATGGTTGAAACCTTTGGTACCGAAAAAGTACCTTCAGAACAGCTAACCCTGCTGGTGCGCGAGTTCTTCGATCTGCGTCCATACGGCCTGATTCAGATGCTGGATCTGCTGCACCCGATCTACAAAGAAACCGCAGCATACGGTCACTTTGGTCGTGAACATTTCCCATGGGAAAAAACCGACAAAGCGCAACTGCTGCGTGACGCTGCCGGTCTGAAGTAATTTACTGAAGACTGTCCGCTTATTAAGACCAGCCTCGTGCTGGTCTTTTTTTATTCCCCAATTTACCCCCAATACCTCGTCACCTGAACAATACAGTGAACCCTCTCTTTCAAAAATAATGAAAGCGATTACATACCACCGATTTTCTATCCACAACGAGTTAACATCTCTTTTCCGCCGCGCCTGCATCACTGTTACATTACTTTTCAGGATTGCCTTAATTTCAGGCAATCAGCCATATTTAATCGCACTGTAAAATGTTAATTTTCAAATAGTTAATTAATAATCATGATGAATGTTAGTGTAACCGATTACACTAATGTGATGTGATTCGCATTTTTTTACCCCGTACTCACCTACCCTTAACATCAACAAAACTAGTTACCCAACCGGAGGGCATCATGCCTGACTATAAAAAAGCGGGGCGTTCCAACAAAGCCATGACATTCTTTGTCTGCTTCCTTGCAGCCCTGGCAGGATTACTTTTTGGCCTGGATATCGGTGTTATTGCTGGTGCTTTACCTTTCATCACCGATGAGTTCCAAATTACTGCACACACTCAGGAATGGGTGGTGAGCTCCATGATGTTTGGTGCAGCAGTCGGTGCTGTCGGTAGCGGCTGGCTCTCTTTCAAACTGGGTCGTAAAAAAAGCCTGATGATCGGCGCCATCCTGTTTGTTGCCGGTTCACTGTTCTCCGCAGCGGCGCCTAACGTGGAAGTACTGTTGGTTTCTCGCGTACTGTTGGGTCTGGCTGTCGGCGTTGCGTCTTACACCGCGCCGCTTTATCTGTCCGAAATCGCGCCGGAAAAAATTCGTGGCAGCATGATCTCCATGTATCAGTTGATGATTACCATCGGGATCCTTGGTGCCTACCTGTCCGATACCGCGTTTAGCTACAGTGGCGCATGGCGCTGGATGCTGGGCGTGATCATCATCCCGGCTTTGTTACTGCTGGTGGGCGTTATCTTCCTGCCAGACAGTCCGCGCTGGTTCGCGGCTAAACGTCGCTTTGTCGATGCCGAGCGCGTCCTGTTGCGCCTGCGTGATACCAGTGCAGAAGCTAAGCGCGAGCTGGATGAGATTCGTGAAAGCCTGCAGGTAAAACAGAGTGGCTGGGCGCTGTTTAAAGAAAATAGCAACTTCCGTCGCGCGGTATTCCTGGGCGTACTGTTACAGGTGATGCAGCAGTTCACCGGGATGAACGTCATCATGTACTACGCGCCAAAAATCTTTGAACTGGCGGGTTATACCAATACCACTGAACAGATGTGGGGGACCGTCATCGTTGGTCTGACTAACGTGCTGGCCACCTTTATCGCCATTGGTCTGGTTGACCGTTGGGGCCGTAAACCTACTCTGATCCTCGGCTTTATCGTCATGGCTGTCGGTATGGGCGTACTGGGCACGATGATGCACGTGGGCATTCACTCTGCCACCGCCCAATACTTCGCGGTGCTGATGCTGCTGATGTTTATTGTTGGCTTCGCCATGAGTGCCGGTCCGCTGATTTGGGTACTGTGCTCTGAAATTCAGCCGCTGAAAGGCCGCGATTTCGGTATCACCTGCTCTACCGCAACCAACTGGATAGCCAACATGATTGTCGGCGCAACCTTCCTG
The DNA here is from genome assembly GCF_030332225.1 of Citrobacter sp. Cu233. Taxonomy (GTDB): domain Bacteria; phylum Pseudomonadota; class Gammaproteobacteria; order Enterobacterales; family Enterobacteriaceae; genus Citrobacter. The sequence continues at coordinate 335,235 of NZ_JAOWIF010000033.1, read as the reverse complement.
ACGATGCTGAACTCGCTGGGCAGTGCCAACACCTTCTGGGTCTATGGTGGTCTGAACGTATTGTTCATCTTCCTGACCCTGTGGCTGATTCCGGAAACCAAAAACGTCTCTTTGGAACACATCGAACGTAATCTGATGAAAGGTCGTAAACTGCGCGAAATTGGCGCACACGATTAATCACCTCATTGCTTCCTCCCGCCGGGAGGAAGCCTTCCTCTTGCAGTCCCTTCCCTGTCGCACTATCCTCTGGCGTTATGAAAACCTCCCGTCTTCCCATCGCTATCCAGCAAGCCGTTATGCGCAGCCTGCGGGAAAAACTCGCACAGGCCAATCTTAAGCTCGAGCGTAATTACCCGGAACCTAAGCTGGTGTACCAACAGCGCGGCACCGCTGCAGGCACCGCGTGGTTACAAACCTACGAAATCCGCCTCAATCCGGTACTGCTGATGGAAAATGTCGACGCGTTCGTGAATGAAGTCGTTCCACATGAACTGGCGCATTTGCTGGTGTGGAAGCACTTTGGCCGCGTACCGCCACACGGCAAAGAGTGGAAATGGATGATGGAGAGCGTGCTGGGCGTTCCGGCCCGACGCACGCATCAGTTTGAACTGCAATCCGTACAGCGTAAGACCTTTACCTACCGCTGTAAGTGCCAGGAACACCAACTGACGGTCCGCCGCCATAACCGCGTTGTACGCGGTGAAGCCACCTACCGCTGCGTCCACTGCGGTGAGCCGCTGGTTGCAGAATAATCAGGAACTTTTCTGCTCTAACTGATTGCATACAGGAATAACTTTCGCTACGTTGCGGGCTCGTTTTGACACGGAGTTCGTGATGTACCGTAATCTTTCTTTTGCAGTGGCCATCTTAGCCGCTGCGTTTTCAGGCCCGGTTTTCGCCGAAGGCATCAACAGTTTTTCTCAGGCAAAAGCAGCGGGCGTCAAAGTTAACGCCGATGCGCCAGGCGATTTCTACTGTGGTTGTAAAATTAACTGGCAAGGCAAAAAAGGGGTCGTGGACCTCGAATCCTGCGGCTACAAAGTGCGAAAAAATGAAAACCGAGCCAGCCGAATTGAATGGGAACACGTAGTACCCGCCTGGCAATTTGGTCATCAACGCCAGTGCTGGCAGGACGGCGGACGTAAAAACTGCGCCAAAGATCCGGTCTATCGCAAGATGGAAAGTGATATGCACAACCTGCAGCCGGCGGTGGGTGAAGTCAATGGCGATCGCGCTAACTTCATGTACAGCCAGTGGAACGGCGGCGAAGGCCAATATGGACAATGCACCATGAAGGTCGATTTCAAAGAGAAAGTTGCCGAGCCGCCAGCCCGTGCCCGTGGCGCCATTGCACGCACCTATTTTTACATGCGCGACCAGTACAACCTGACGCTTTCCCGCCAACAAACCCAGCTTTTTAATGCCTGGAATAAGCAATATCCGGTGACCGACTGGGAGTGTGAACGTGATGAACGTATTGCGAAGGTACAGGGGAACCATAACCCATACGTGCAACGCGCTTGCCAGGCGCAAAAGAGCTAACCTACACTAGCGTCAATATTTTTAACCCATGCCCTGCCGTTTTGTCGGCCAGGGCCATGACGCGGATGGTTAACTATGCGCATTCCCCGCATTTATCACCCTGAACCACTCTCCTCCGGCAGCCAAATTTCACTGTGTGAAGATGCCGCCAACCATATCGGCCGCGTGCTGCGTATGGGGCCAGGCCAGGCGCTACAACTGTTTGACGGCAGTAATCAGGTTTTTGACGCCGAAATCACCCATGCCAGTAAGAAAAGCGTGGACGTGAAGGTCATTAACGCTGAACTCGACGACCGTGAATCACCGTTGCATATCCATCTTGGACAAGTCATGTCACGTGGCGAAAAAATGGAATTCACTATCCAGAAATCGATCGAACTGGGTGTAAGCCTCATTACGCCACTTTTTTCTGAGCGCTGCGGCGTTAAACTGGACAGTGAACGCCTGAACAAGAAACTCCAGCAGTGGCAGAAAATTGCCATTGCCGCCTGCGAACAGTGCGGTCGTAACCGGGTACCTGAAATTCGCCCGGCAATGGATCTGGAAGCATGGTGCGCCGAACAGGACGAAGGGTTGAAGTTGAACCTGCACCCACGTGCCAGCGCCAGCATTAACACACTGCCGCTACCCGTAGAGCGTATCCGCTTGCTGATTGGCCCGGAAGGTGGGCTGTCGGCAGATGAAATTGCCATGACCGCACGTTATCAATTTACTGATATCCTGTTAGGACCTCGCGTTCTGCGTACAGAGACAACTGCGCTCACCGCCATTACCGCGCTACAGGTGCGTTTTGGTGATCTGGGCTAAAGCCTAAATGGAGAAGAACATGATCAAGCTCGGCATCGTGATGGATCCCATCACAAGCATCAACATCAAGAAAGATTCCAGCTTCGCTATGCTGCTGGAAGCACAACGTCGTGGTTATGAACTTCACTATATGGAGATGGCCGATCTTTATCTGATCAATGGGGAAGCCCGCGCCCGTACGCGTACTCTGAGCGTCGAGCAGAACTACGACAAATGGTATGAGTTCAACAACGAACAGGATCTTCCGCTGGCAGATCTGGACGTCATCCTGATGCGTAAGGACCCTCCGTTTGATACTGAGTTCATCTACGCAACCTACATTCTGGAACGTGCAGAAGAGCAAGGGACGCTGATCGTTAACAAGCCGCAAAGCCTGCGTGATTGCAACGAAAAGCTGTTCACCGCCTGGTTCGCCGACCTGACACCAGAAACGCTGGTCACGCGTAACAAAGCGCAGCTGAAAGCCTTCTGGCAAAAGCACAACGATATTATTCTCAAACCGCTGGACGGCATGGGCGGCGCATCCATCTTTCGTGTGAAGGAAGGCGATCCAAACCTCGGCGTCATTGCCGAAACGCTGACCGAGCACGGTACCCGCTACTGCATGGCGCAGAACTATCTGCCAGCAATTAAAGACGGCGACAAGCGTGTCCTGGTAGTCGATGGCGAACCTGTACCGTATTGCCTGGCGCGCATTCCGCAGGGTGGGGAAACCCGAGGTAACCTGGCTGCCGGTGGTCGTGGCGAACCGCGCCCATTAACCGACAGTGACTGGGAAATTGCCCGTCGCATTGGACCAACGCTGAAAGCCAAAGGTCTGATCTTTGTCGGACTGGATATCATTGGCGATCGCCTGACGGAAATTAACGTCACCAGCCCAACCTGTATTCGTGAAATCGAAGCGGAATTCCCGGTCTCTATTACCGGAATGCTGATGGATGCCATTGAGGCTCGTCTACAGAAGTAAATACGTTACCGGATGGCAACGCCTTCGCGCCTTATCCGGTCTGGAATTGCACCCCGCAGGCCGGATAAGGCACCCCCTTCATCCGGCAACGCTATTTTCAGAGGGTGACATCTTCTCGCTTTGCCCACATACTGGGCGCTGTTGCTTTTTTGAACCAGGAAACAGAACCTCTGACAATGAATTTACAGCATCACTTTCTTATTGCCATGCCTGCTCTCCAGGATCCTATTTTCCGCCGTGCTGTGGTGTACATCTGTGAACATAATGAGAACGGTGCGATGGGGATTATCGTCAATAAGCCCCTGGAAAACTTACAGATTGAAGGGATTCTGGAAAAGCTGAAGATCGCGCCTGAAGGACGCGATCCTTCCATCCGTCTGGATAAAGCAGTGATGCTCGGCGGCCCGTTGGCGGAAGACCGCGGATTTATTCTGCATACCCCGCCCGCCCGTTTTGCATCCAGTATCCGAATTTCTGATAACACCATCATCACGACATCCCGCGATGTTTTAGAAACCTTAGGCACCCAGGAACAACCGTCCGAAGTGCTGGTCGCATTAGGATATTCATCCTGGGAAAAGGGCCAGCTTGAACAAGAACTGTTGGATAACGCCTGGCTCACCGCCCCCGCCGATCTCAACATTTTGTTTAAAACACCGATCGCCGATCGCTGGCGCGACGCTGCAAAACTTATCGGCATAGATATTTTGACCATGCCTGGCGTGGCGGGACATGCATAATGAGCGAAACGTTACTCTCGTTTGATTTTGGTACCAAAAGCATTGGCGTGGCGGTTGGTCAACGTATTACCGGCACAGCCAGACCCCTACCAGCTATCAAAGCTCAGGATGGTACGCCGGACTGGAATTTGATTGAACGCCTGCTAACAGAGTGGCAACCAGATGAAATCATCGTCGGTCTGCCGCTCAATATGGATGGTACTGAACAACCCCTGACCGCGCGCGCACGTAAGTTTGCTAACCGCATTCACGGTCGCTTTGGCGTTACCGTAACGCTGCACGATGAACGCTTGAGCACCGTCGAAGCCCGCTCTGGCCTGTTTGAGCAGGGTGGATACCGCGCGCTGAATAAAGGCAAAGTCGACTCCGCTTCTGCCGTGGTCATCCTCGAAAGCTATTTCGAGCAGGGCTACTAAAGCCGCCCCTGCGCCTGTCGCTGTTGATAACTTTGAGCAAAGGTCTGCATACCTGCCTGTTGCCCGGTTTGTATCACACCGGGTAGCTGATGGTTCTTTCCTTCGCGGATCAGGTTGCCAACGGCGGGTGTGTTGACGAGAAGTTCAAATAGAGCCACCCGTCCGCCCTGCTTATCTTCTTCCAGTTTCTGTGAAAGCACTGCCCGCAGGCTATCCGCCAGTTGACTACGCACGGGATCTTTCTCTGATGCCGCAAAGGTATCTACGAGCCGCGCAATGGCTTGTGCAGCCCCACGCGTGTGTAGCGTTGCCAGCACCAGATGTCCCGTTTCCGCCGCCGTTAATGCCAGCCGGATGGTTTCAATATCGCGTAATTCACCTAATAAAATGATATCCGGATCTTCCCGCAAGGCCGCACGTAGCCCGGTGGCAAAAGAAACGCAGTGTACGCCGACTTCTCGCTGCTGGATCAGACTGCGCTGGCTGGTATAGCGGAACTCAATGGGATCTTCCAACGTAAGTATGTGCCCCCCAACATGTTGATTAAGGTGCTCCACCATCGCAGCCAACGTGGTCGATTTTCCGCTACCCGTAGCGCCCGTAACCAGAATTAACCCATTTTCACTGTGCAGCAGGTCAGGAATGAGCGCGGGCGTCTGGAGTTCGTCTAACTGAGGGCAGGCAAGTGGCAGCAGCCTCAGTGCCAGCGAAACCCCTTGCAGGTGGGCAAATGCGCTGGCGCGTAAACGCCGGGAATTCTCCAGTGTCATTGCAAAATCAATTTGCCCCTGCTCACGCCACTGTACCTGCTGTTGGTCATTGAGCCAGTACATCAGCAGCGTCTCTACGTCCGGCGTAGTAAATGGCGCGATTTCGACCTTTCCCCGTATGCGCCAACGCGCAGGCCATGCATTGCACAGGTGTAGATCCGACACGTTATGCTTTACACTAAGGGCCACTATTTCTTCCATATTCATATGAACATCCTCGGAAAATGAACGATATCGCGCATAACCTGGCACATGTCCGGGACAAAATCTCAGCCGCCGCGACGCGTTGCGGGCGGTCTTCAGAAGAAGTTACATTGCTTGCAGTCAGTAAAACCAAACCTGCGAGCGCCATCGAAGAAGCCATCGTCGCGGGGCAACGCGCCTTTGGCGAAAACTATGTTCAGGAAGGCGTGGATAAGATCCGCTACTTCAAAGAAAGCGGTATTGAAGGTCTGCAGTGGCACTTTATCGGTCCACTGCAGTCCAACAAAAGCCGTTTGGTGGCTGAACATTTTGACTGGTGTCATACAATCGACCGTCTGCGTATCGCGACTCGCCTGAGCGAACAACGCCCGGCCGATCTGCCGCCGCTAAATGTACTGATTCAGATAAATATCAGCGATGAAAACAGCAAGTCAGGGATTCCGCTTGCTGAGCTTGATGCGCTGGCCGCCGATGTCGCCGCACTACCACGTATAACCCTACGTGGGCTGATGGCGATCCCGGCGCCAGAGTCAGATTATGTAAGGCAGTTTGAAGTTGCACAGCAAATGGCTGTAGCATTTGCCGGGTTGAAAACGCGCTACCCAGATATCGACACCCTCTCACTGGGGATGTCTGATGATATGGATGCCGCCATTGCGGCGGGTAGCACAATGGTGCGCATTGGCACTGCCATTTTTGGTGCTCGTGATTACACAAAAAATTAAGGAAAACTAAGGAACACCATGAATACGTTGACCTTCCTGCTCTCAACGGTAATTGAGCTGTATACCATGGCGCTGCTATTGCGCGTGTGGATGCAGTGGTCTCGCTGCGATTTTTATAACCCGTTCTCACAGTTTATTGTGAAAATCACCCAGCCCATTATTGGGCCGTTACGCCGCATTATTCCACCGATGGGGCCGATTGACAGCGCATCGTTAGTGGTGGCATTAATTCTCAGCTTTATCAAGGCCATCGTGCTGTTCAAAGTGGTGACGTTCCAGCCAATAATCTGGATCGCCGCGGTGTTGATCGTCCTGAAAACAATCGGACTGCTGATTTTCTGGGTACTATTAGTGATGGCAATCATGAGCTGGGTCAGCCAGGGCCGCAGCCCTGTGGAGTACGTACTGATTCAACTGGCGGACCCGTTGTTGCGTCCTATCCGTCGTATCCTTCCGGGAATGGGTGGGATCGATTTCTCTCCGATGATCCTGGTTCTGCTGCTCTATGTCATTAACATGGGGATCGCGGAAGTTTTACAGGCGACGGGCAATATGTTGCTGCCGGGGCTGTGGATGGCGCTATGAGTGCCGTGACACCCTGCGATGACGGTCTGGTTTTACGGCTCTACATTCAGCCAAAAGCCAGCCGTGACAGTATTGTAGGTTTACATGGCGACGAAATAAAAGTCGCCATTACTGCCCCGCCAGTCGACGGGCAAGCGAACAGCCATCTGGTGAAGTTTCTCGGCAAACAGTTCCGCGTAGCGAAAAGCCAGATCGTCATTGAGAAGGGCGAGCTTGGCCGTCATAAACAGGTTAAAATCATTCATCCGCAACAGATCCCGCCAGAAATAGCGGCGCTAACTGATTAGGTATCCCATGCAAAAAGTTGTCCTCGCGACCGGCAATGCCGGTAAAGTGCGTGAACTCGCCTCTCTTCTGAGCGATTTCGGCCTTGATGTCGTTGCCCAAACGGATCTTGGCGTTGATTCCGCTGAAGAAACCGGCCTGACGTTTATTGAAAATGCCATTCTGAAAGCACGCCATGCCGCGCAAATCACCGGGCTTCCTGCTATTGCCGATGATTCTGGTCTGGCGGTAGACGTGCTGGGCGGCGCGCCAGGTATCTATTCAGCACGCTATTCCGGTGAAGATGCGACTGACAGACAAAACCTGGAAAAGTTGCTGCATACTTTGCAGGATGTGCCCGACGAGAAGCGCCTGGCGCAATTCCACTGCGTACTGGTTTATATGCGCCACGCAGATGATCCGACCCCTATTGTTTGCCACGGAAGCTGGCCGGGCGTAATCACCCGCGAACCTGCCGGTACCGGTGGTTTTGGCTACGATCCTATCTTCTTTGTGCCGTCTGAAGGGAAAACCGCGGCAGAACTGACCCGTGAGGAGAAAAGTGCGATCTCCCACCGCGGACAGGCGCTGAAGCTGCTGTTGGACGCCCTGCGTAATGGTTAAGCTGCCACCGCTAAGTCTGTATATTCACATCCCGTGGTGCGTGCAGAAATGCCCCTACTGTGATTTCAACTCGCATGCGTTGAAGGGCGAAGTTCCACATGACGACTACGTGCAACATCTGCTGAGCGATCTGGATACCGAGGTGACGCACGCTCAGGGACGTGAAATAAAGACGATCTTTATTGGTGGCGGCACGCCGAGCCTGCTCTCTGGCCCGGCGATGCAAACGCTGCTGGACGGCGTGCGTGCGCGCCTGAATCTGGCGGCAGATGCAGAAATCACGATGGAAGCGAACCCCGGAACCGTCGAAGCCGATCGTTTCGTCGATTATCAACGCGCCGGGGTCAACCGGATATCTATTGGTGTACAGAGCTTTAGCTCCGCCAAGCTCGAACGTCTGGGACGTATCCACGGACCAGAAGAAGCCAGACGTGCCGCGCACCTGGCGAATGGTCTGGGGCTACGTAGCTTTAACCTCGATCTGATGCACGGTCTGCCGGACCAAACGCTGGAGGAGGCGCTGGGCGATTTGCAACAAGCTATCGCGCTGAATCCGCCGCATCTCTCCTGGTATCAACTGACTATTGAACCCAACACACTGTTCGGATCTCGTCCTCCCGTATTACCAGACGATGACGCGCTGTGGGATATTTTTGAGCAAGGCCACCGGTTGCTGACCGCCGCCGGGTATCAACAGTACGAAACCTCAGCCTATGCTAAGCCGGGCTATCAGTGTCAGCACAACCTGAACTACTGGCGCTTTGGTGACTATCTTGGCATTGGCTGCGGCGCACACGGTAAAGTCACCTTCCCGGACGGGCGGATCCTGCGCACCACCAAAACGCGGCATCCACGCGGCTATATGCAAGGACGCTACTTAGAAAGCCAGCGTGATGTCGCTGAGGCCGATAAGCCGTTCGAGTTCTTTATGAACCGTTTCCGGTTACTGGAAGCCGCACCACGCGCTGAATTCACACAATATACCGGGCTTCGCGAAGATGTTATTCGTCAACAGATTGAAGAGGCTATCGAGCAGGGATATTTGAGCGAGTGCGATGAGTACTGGCAGATTACCCAGCACGGTAAGCTGTTTTTGAATTCGCTGCTGGAGCTGTTTCTGGCGGAGTGATAGCTGGTGAACGTAGGCCTGATAAACGTAGCGTCATCAGGCAATTTGTTGGATGGCGGCTGCGCGTTATCCGGTCTACGAAAGACCAGGACGCAGCCACCTTCAGCTATTAATACTGATTAAACATTTCCTGAATCTGCTTAGGATCTTTGGTTTCGGTCAGCGCCAACTGCAGCAGAACACGCGCTTTTTGCGGGTTCAGCGAGCCTGAAGCCACAAATCCGTATTTCGCATCATCCACTTCTGCATCCTGGGTAGTAGCACCAGTCGGTACACGGGATGAACGTACGACTACCGTACCTTTATGCGCGGCAGTTGCCAACGTATCAAAAATGGTTTTATACAGATTACCGTTACCTACACCCGCACTGACGATCCCGGCGTAACCGGCATCAACCAGCGCTTTTGCCGGCAGATCGGAAGCATTCGCGTAGTTGTAAACAATCCCCACTTTCGGCAGCTCGGTCAGCTTAGAAACATCAAACGGAGTCGATGTGGTGTGCTTACGCGCAGGCGTACGCTGGTAGTCGATTTTACCGTTATGGATGTAACCCAATGGACCGTAGTTAACGGATTTGAAGGTCGCTACATCAGTGGTATTGGTTTTGGTCACATCACGACCATCCAGGACGGTGTCATTCATCACCACCAGTACGCCACGGTTGGCAGAGGCTTTATCCGCTGCTGTTACCACTGCGTTATACAGGTTGAACGGGCCATCGGCGCTCATTGAGGTTGATGGACGCATTGCCCCCACCAGCACAACTGGCTTGTTGCACTTCACGGTCAGATCGAGGAAATAAGCGGTTTCTTCCATGGTATCCGTACCATGAGTGACCACAAATCCGTCAGTCTTATCGCACTCAGTGTTGATCTTCTTCGCCAGTGTTAACCAGACGTCGTCATTCATATCCTGAGAGCCGATATTCACTACCTGCTCACCTTTCACTACCGCAATGTCTTTCAGCTGGGGCACTGCATCTACCAGGTTTTCTACACCAACTTTACCCGCCGTGTAGTTAGATTTTGTCGCGGAATCACCGCCACCAGCAATCGTCCCGCCAGTCGCTAAAATGGTGATATTGGGTAATGCCAGCGCAGCACCGCTGAACCCCATAACCAGTGCTGCCAGTGCCGTTTTTCTGAAAAACTCCATGTTATTTCTCCAGTTACTTGAATTTGCCGCATTATGTCCATCCCACAGATGAATAATGTGACGCAATCCAATTAACCAGATTTATATTTCCATGAAATTGTTATTCTTAGAGATGGATATCAAAAACGAAGATAAACACAAAATAAAACGGCACAGAAATGTTTCTATGCCGTTAAAAAGAGGTGAATATTATTTCAGAGTGCTAACCAGGGATTTACGGTTATCCTCCAGCATCACGACGCGTGCGCAAACATCTTTGCCAAACTGCTGGAAGTCTTGTTCCTGATTCTTCCACTCATTCTGAATTGACGTTTGCAAACCGCCCAGACTACCGAGCACGCCCTGCAGTGGATTACCACCGCCTTTGAGTACAGCTTTAGCGCCCATTTCGTTAATGCTATCCTGCAAAATACCGCCCATCGCCTGATTGACCAGCTGTTGGCCATCAGCTCGCACCTGATCGATTGCCTTATAATGGAAGGTCAGACCGTCTGTACGGTGCTCGATGATACGATTCATCTGCTCTTTTAATTGCGCATCAAGCTTGGTTAAGCGGCCGCGCATGTTGCTGCTTTCACCCACTTCTTTGGCGATGATTTTATCCAGCGCAACGCGTCCTTTTTCCACGCGCGCTCTGGCTCCCTCATCAATCCATGGCAGACTGCTTCGCAATGCCGCCTGATAATCTTTTGCCTGCTCACGCTGTGCAGCAGTCAGGGTGTACTGTTTGCCGTTGAAGGTGACGTTACCCGCCGGCGTGATAACCAGATCGCCGTTTTCGCCTTTCACCTGCACCGTTTGCGGGCTCAAAATCACATCGTCACGTGGGGTGACGCTGCACTGATAATCTGCATGTGCGGCCATCGCCGTGAACGTCAGGACCGCCGCCAGCAGCGTTTTGCGCATCATATCTATCCCTCAATACAAATCGGGCCGGCATTTGCCGACCCTGTGCTACTTAGTCCCACCAAACATCGAAAAGTTCGCTGGTGCGCACTTCTTCAAGTTTGTGCTCTTCCAGCCACTTACGGACAATCGCCTGATGCTCTTCAGTGCATTTGCCGATTTCCTGCAGGCAGATCAGACCTTCCCAGGCCAGATAGCCGCTGCCGTCAAAAGCCAGCTTGTTCGGCTCAATCACTTCATCAATAAAGTCATCAACGATTTTATCGACCTGCTCGCCCGATGTACCTTCCGGGAAACGCCATGCAACCGAAAATCCGACTTCCTGGAATTCGTCGATGTGCATTTTTTTACGCAGACGACGGCTACGGTTCTTTGCCATTATTTCACCCTCTCGAACATTAAGTCCCATACGCCGTGGCCAAGACGATGACCACGTTGTTCAAATTTGGTTACCGGGCGCGATTGTGGGCGCGGTACATAATCGTTACTCTCTGACTGATTTTTATATCCGTCAATGGAGGACATCACTTCAAGCATGTGCTCCGCGTAGGCTTCCCAGTCAGTTGCCATGTGGAACACACCGCCCAGCTTCAGCTTGCTTTTTACCAGCTCAGCAAAAGGTACCTGAACGATACGGCGTTTATTATGACGTGCTTTATGCCATGGGTCAGGGAAAAACAGCTGAACCATAGATAAAGAATTGTCAGGAATCATTTTATGCAGGACTTCAACGGCATCATGGCACATTACGCGCAGGTTCTCGACGCCCTCTTCATGGGCTGATGCCAGACACGCGCCGACCCCCGGAGAATGGACTTCAATGCCCAGAAAATTTTGTTCCGGACGCGCTTTCGCCATCGCCACCAGCGAAGCTCCCATACCAAAACCAATTTCAAGCGTCACTGGCGCATCGCGACCAAACAGCGTTGTGAAATCCACAGGCTCTTCGCTGAACTCAACGCCCATCACCGGCCAGTAGTTTTCCAGCGCGTGTTCCTGCCCTTTCGTCAGTCGCCCCTGGCGACGAACAAAACTACGAATCCGGCGCAAAGGGCGGCCGTTTTCATCAAATTCCGGTGAAATGACGTCGTTCTTCATAAAAGTTTAGTCTGCTGTGTTTGAGTTCCGAAAACGGGCATTATCCAAAGTTAGTTGCCGGATGCAAGTAAAGGAAGAAAGTCTGCCGCGGAAAGTTCCGGTTTACACCCCGTTGCCTCTGTGCTGCAATCTTGCCCCCGGCAATAATGAAACGGTAATCATGCTAGCGTCTCAATTTTCAGCTCAGGTGTTGAGCTGGTACGACAAATACGGGCGGAAAACGTTGCCCTGGCAAATTGACAAGACGCCTTACAAAGTATGGCTCTCAGAAGTCATGCTGCAACAAACCCAGGTTGCGACCGTTATCCCTTATTATGAGCGTTTTATGGTGCGCTTCCCAACGGTTACGGATTTAGCCCATGCGCCGCTGGATGAAGTCTTGCATTTATGGACTGGCCTTGGCTATTACGCCCGTGCCCGAAATCTGCATAAAGCCGCGCAGCAGGTGGTCACTCTGCATGGTGGAATATTTCCACAGACCTTTGATGAAGTGGCTGCGTTGCCAGGCGTTGGACGTTCAACTGCGGGCGCGATCCTTTCGCTTTCTCTGGGTCAGCATTTTCCGATTCTCGACGGCAACGTCAAACGCGTGCTGGCTCGCTGTTATGCTGTCAGCGGCTGGCCAGGCAAGAAAGAGGTCGAGAAGAAACTGTGGGAACTGAGCGAGCAAGTCACACCCGCCCGCGGCGTTGAGCGTTTTAATCAGGCAATGATGGATTTAGGGGCAATGGTCTGCACGCGATCAAAGCCTAAGTGCTCCCTGTGCCCGTTAGAAAATGGCTGTGTGGCTACCGCCAATGCAAGCTGGGCACAGTACCCAGGTAAAAAGCCCAGGCAGACGTTACCAGAACGTACCGGCTATTTTTTGCTGATGCAGCAAGGCGATGACGTGTTACTTGCACAGCGCCCACCAAGCGGCTTATGGGGGGGATTATACTGTTTCCCTCAGTTTGAAGATGAAGATGGGCTTCGTCAGTGGCTGGCGCAACGACAAATTAACGCAGATAATCTGACCCAACTTAATGCGTTTCGCCATACCTTTAGCCATTTCCATTTAGATATTGTGCCTATGTGGCTTCGCGTGTCCTCATTCACCGCATGCATGGATGAAGGCAACGCGCTCTGGTATAACTTAGCGCAACCGCCGTCAGTCGGCCTGGCGGCTCCCGTGGAGCGTTTGTTACAGCAATTACGCACCGGTACGCAGATTTAACGTATCGGTTGATAAAGAGGATTTTTTAATGAGCAGAACAATTTTTTGCACTTTCCTGCAACGCGAAGCAGAAGGTCAGGATTTTCAGCTGTACCCGGGCGAACTGGGAAAACGCATTTATAACGAGATTTCTAAAGAAGCGTGGGCGCAGTGGCAGCATAAACAAACCATGCTGATTAACGAGAAAAAACTCAATATGATGAACGTCGAGCACCGCAAACTGCTGGAGCAGGAAATGATCAACTTCCTGTTTGAAGGCAAAGATGTGCATATTGAAGGCTATACGCCGGAAGAAAAAAAATAAGCACCGATTGCGGACAATCTCGTAGGCCGGATACGGTGTACACACCGACATCCGGCAAAACGACACAACAAACACAACACGCTCTCCCGGAATGATGAAAAAATTTCTCGCGCTTGCCGTTATTGCGCCGTTGCTCATCTCCTGTTCCAGTTCGACCAAAAAAGGCGATTCCTATAATGAAGCCTGGGTCAAGGATACCAACGGTTTTGATATTCTGATGGGGCAATTTGCCCATAACATTGAGAATCTGTGGGGATTTAAGGAAGTGCTGATTGCGGGTCCGAAGGACTACGTAAAGTATACCGATCAGTATCAAACCCGCAGCCATATCAACTTCGATGACGGTACCATCACCGTCGAGACCATTGCCGGGACAGATCCCGCCGGACACCTGCGTCGGGCGATCATCAAGACATTGCTGATGGGCGATGATCCGGGATCTATCGATCTCTATTCCGATGTTGATGACATCAAAATTTCCAAAGAACCGTTCCTCTACGGACAGGTGGTTGATAATACCGGCCAACCGATTCGCTGGGAGGGACGTGCCACAAACTTTGCCAACTACCTGCTACAAACACGACTGAAGAGCCGCAGCAACGGGCTGCGTATCATCTATAGCGTGACCATCAATTTGGTACCAAACCACCTTGATAAGCGTGCACATAAGTACGTTGGTCTGGTGCGTCAGGCATCACGGAAGTATGGTGTTGATGAGTCGCTGATTCTGGCCATCATGCAGACCGAATCCTCCTTTAACCCGTATGCGGTCAGCCATGCTGATGCACTGGGTCTGATGCAGGTGGTGCAGCACAGTGCCGGCAAAGATGTTTTCCGCTCACAGGGCCGCTCTGGTACGCCAAGCCGTAGTTTCCTGTTCGACCCAGCCAGCAACATTGATACGGGTACGGCCTATCTGGCGATGCTCAACAACGTCTATCTGGGCGGTATTGATAATCCAACCTCGCGTCGCTATGCGGTCATCACCGCCTATAACGGCGGCGCGGGAAGCGTGCTGCGCGTTTTCTCTAACGATAAAATTCAGGCCGCGAATATTATCAATAGCATGTCACCTGGTGATGTTTACCAAACTCTGACCACGCGACATCCCTCTGCAGAATCACGTCGCTATCTTTACAAGGTCAATTCCGCACAGAAAACCTATCGACGTCGATAATCCCCTCCTCCTCTGCCGGTCGTTCCCGCGGCAGAGGAGGTAAAAGTGTTAACTCCGTCACTATTTCGCTTTGCAATTAGAAATTGTTTGCAAATATTTGTCACAGCTAACAAAAAAAGAGTGTCTCTCATTGATAGAATCACATCATATTGCAACGGCAAATGTGCCTTTTAAAACATCCATCCGCATTACGGTGTGAGGAAATTAACATGAATCTTAAGCTGCAGCTGAAAGTTCTCTCGTTTCTGCAGTTCTGCCTGTGGGGGAGTTGGCTGACAACCCTCGGCTCCTATATGTTTGTCACCCTTAAATTCGACGGTGCATCCATCGGCGCAGTGTATAGCTCGTTGGGGATTGCCGCCGTGTTTATGCCGACCCTGTTAGGGATCGTGGCTGACAAATGGATCAGTGCAAAATGGGTTTATGCGCTTTGTCACCTGGTCGGTGCAGGAACGCTGTTCGCCGCTGCCGAGGTGACCACGCCTGGGGCAATGTTCTTTGTGATTTTGCTTAACTCGCTGGCCTATATGCCAACACTGGGGTTAATCAACACCATCTCTTACTATCGCTTGCAGTCTGCCGGGATGGACATTGTTACCGACTTCCCACCAATCCGTATCTGGGGCACCATCGGCTTTATTCTGGCCATGTGGGCAGTAAGCTTCTCTGGCTTTGAACTGAGCCATATGCAGCTTTATATCGGCGCAACATTATCCGTCGTATTGGTCCTGTTCACCCTGACGCTGCCACATATTCCGGTTGCCAATCAGCAGAAAAACCAGAGCTGGACATCAATGCTTGGCCTGGATGCTTTCGCGCTGTTTAAAAACAAGCGTATGGCCATTTTCTTCATCTTCTCAATGATGCTGGGCGCAGAATTGCAGATTACCAATATGTTCGGTAATACCTTCCTGCACAGCTTCGATAACAACCCGCTGTTCTCTGGTAGCTTTATCGTTGAACACGCGTCGGTGATGATGTCGATTTCCCAGATCTCTGAAACCCTGTTTATCCTGACCATTCCGTTCTTCTTAAGCCGTTACGGTATCAAGAACGTTATGCTTATCAGTATTGTGGCGTGGATGCTGCGCTTCGGTCTGTTTGCCTACGGCGATCCGACTCCGTTCGGCACCGTACTGCTGGTTCTGTCGATGATTGTTTACGGTTGTGCCTTCGACTTCTTCAACATCTCGGGTTCCGTGTTTGTAGAGAAAGAAGTACGTCCTGAAATCCGCGCCAGCGCACAGGGTATGTTCCTGATGATGACCAACGGTTTCGGTTGTATTCTGGGTGGTCTGGTGAGCGGTAAAGTGGTTGAGTACTACACGCTGAACGGTATCACTGACTGGCAGACGGTGTGGCTGATCTTCGCTGGCTATTCACTGGTTCTGGCCTTCGCTTTCGTGGCACTGTTTAAATATAAACACGTACGCGTTCCGACTGGCACGCAGACTATCGCACATTAATCTTTAGGCCGGATAGCGACGCCTGGGCGTCTTATCCGGCCTACGTGTTTTCAGTTGTCAGGCCGGATAAGCGTTTAGAGCCATCCGGCTTTTATTTATTTCACGACATAGCCATACAGACGCTTAATACCGTCCGCATCAGTCTCACTGTAAACGCCCTGCAACTCCGGCGAAAAGCCCGGCAGCAGGTTCACGCCCTCTTCCAGCGCCAGAAAATAACGCTGTACCGCCCCACCCCATACTTCACCTGGCACCACGCACAGCACACCAGGAGGATAAGGCAACGCTCCCTCAGCGGCTATACGGCCTTCCGCATCGCAAATGCGAACCAGTTCAACATCACCGCGAATGAAGGCGCTGTTAGCATCCTGCGGGTTCATCGCCACGACCGGCAGGCTCGCCTGACGGAACATGGCCTTTTGCAGATCCTTCACATCAAAGCTGACGTAGAGTGAATGCATCTCCTGACAAAGTTCACGCAACGTGTAGTCCCGATAGCGTACCGGATACTTATTGAAGATTGTCGGCAACACGTCAGCCAGCGGCGTGTCATCTTCAATATGCTGTTCAAACTGCGCCAACATAGCCACCAACTGCGCCATTTTCTCTGCGCTTTCTGCCGGCGTCAGCAGGAACAAAATCGAATTAAGGTCACATTTCTCCGGCACAATACCGTTCTCACGCAGGTAATGCGCCAGAATCGTTGCCGGGATGCCGAACGCCGTGTATTTCCCGGTTTGTGCATCAATGCCCGGTGTGGTCAGTAACAATTTGCACGGATCGACAAAATACTGGTCGCATGCGTAGCCGTCAAAACCATGCCATTTAGCGCCTGGTTCAAAGCTAAAGAAGCGACGCTCGCTGGCGATGGTCTCCGTCGGATAGGTTTCCCACGCTTTGCCATCGACCACAGGTGGAACGAATGGTTGGATCATTTTACAGCGGGCAATAATGGCTTTCCGCGCCTCGATCCCCAACGTGACACATTCCGCCCATAACCGACGTCCGCTTTCGCCTTCATGAATTTTGGCATTCACATCTAACGCAGCAAACAGCGGATAAAACGGGCTGGTGGAAGCATGCAGCATAAACGCATTGTTCAGGCGCTTATGCGGGCAGAAACGCGCCTGACCACGAATATGGTTATCTTTTTTGTGGATCTGCGAGGTTTGCGAAAATCCGGCTTGCTGTTTATGCACCGACTGGGTGACAAAGATCCCCGGATCGTTAGCATTCAGCTCCAGCAGCAGCGGCGATCCATCTGCCATCATCGGGATAAATTGCTCATACCCAACCCAGGCGGAGTCAAACAGAATGTAGTCGCACAAGCTGCCAATCTTATCGATCACCTGTCGGGCGTTGTAGATAGTGCCGTCATACGTACCGAGCTGGATAATCGCCAGGCGGAACGGCCGCGGCTGGTCAGCCTTATGCGGTGCAACATCGCGGATTTGCTGGCGCAGATACGCCTCATCAAAGCAGTGTTCATCAATGCCGCCAATAAAGCCAAACGGATTTCGCGCAGCCTCCAGGTAGATCGGTGTCGCTCCCGCCTGAATCAATGCGCCATGGTGATTCGACTTATGGTTGTTGCGGTCAAACAGTACCAGATCGCCACGCGTCAGCAGCGCATTGGTCACCACTTTATTTGCTGCAGATGTACCGTTCAGAACAAAGTAGGTTTTATCTGCATTAAATACTTTTGCCGCAAACTTCTGCGCATGCTTTGCCGACCCTTCATGGATCAGCAGATCGCCGAGCTTAACGTCAGCATTGCACATGTCAGCCCGAAACAGGTTCTCGCCAAAGAATTCATAGAAATGACGACCCGCAGGGTGCTTCTTAAAAAACTCACCGTGCTGATGGCCCGGACAGGCAAAGGTGCGGTTCCCCATTTCAACATACTGCGTCAGCGTGTCATAGAACGGCGGCAGCAGATCGTCCTCATAGCGACAGGCGGCGGATTCCAGCTCCAGCCAGTCCTGTGCATGACCGTTCATGACCGCTTCAACACCAGCAGGCGCTTCCATACTTTCGTCGGAGAAGATAAACACCGGTAAATGAAAGCCTGTGCGTTTAAGCAAAGCCAGGATCCCGCTGCGGCTGTCTGCAACGGTAATGACGACTGCCGCAACATCAGTAAAATCGGTACTGTCCAGTGATACCACCTGACGATGGGTGGACAGACGAGGGACCAGTTCACCACTGGCGGCAATTTTCATTGATTTCATAAGCGCAAAACCCGTTTCGGGAAAGTCAAAAACCCCGGACAAAGCCACACGGCTTTGCCCCACGAAATGACAGGTCAAACTGGTTACCAGCCCCGACCGCCAGACATCAGTAAAAGCAGATAGCCTCTGATTTTACTGTTATCCTGCAGTGAGCGTGCGCTGCCGTCACCGCATGGTGAGAGAATAAAGATATGTCGCAGGAAGGGGCAAACGTCGCGCAGAAAGGTGATGTAAGGGTAATAATAACATCCCAGGCAACCCCATTCAGACAGGAGAAAATTCGCGCAATCATGGCAGCTTTCACTATCAGGCGCAAGATAAAATCCAGTGCATAGACCTCACAGATAAACAAGCATTCTATCGAATATTAGCGTCATAATAATGCATTCTGAAAACATAATTATACCCAGCTCATTTCATTTAATATCAAGATGATAATGGGTATGCAGGAGCGAATGTGGTAATCGGACCCTTTATAAATGCCAGCGCCATTTTACTCGGTGGCGTTCTTGGTGCGCTGCTCAGTAAGCATTTACCAGAACGAATTCGGGTCTCTATGACCTCTATTTTCGGGCTGGCCTCGTTAGGCATCGGTATCTTACTGGTCATCAAGTGCGTCAATTTGCCAGTGATGGTGCTGGCAACGCTGGTCGGCGCGCTAATCGGCGAGTTCTGTCATCTGGAAAAAGGCATTAATACCGCGGTCGCCAAAGCGCAGCAGCTTTTCGCCAAATCGGATGTCAATGCAACACACGAATCTTTCATCCAAAGCTACGTGGCTATCATCGTACTGTTTTGCGCCAGCGGAACCGGGATCTTCGGGGCGATACATGAAGGGATGACCGGCGATCCTAATATTTTAATCGCGAAGTCATTTCTCGATTTCTTCACCGCTATTATCTTTGCCTGCTCGCTAGGAATCGCCGTATCTGCCATTTTCATACCGATGCTGGCAATCCAGTTGACGCTCGCCACCTGCGCGGCTCTGATTTTACCGCTGACAACCCCAGCCATGATGGCCGATTTCAGTGCGGTAGGCGGACTGCTGTTGCTGGCGACAGGTCTACGTATTTGTGGAATCAAAATGTTTGCGGTGGTGAATATGCTCCCCGCGCTGCTACTGGCAATGCCGCTTTCCGCAGCATGGACGGCATTTTTTGCCTGAGAATGCGTGCAATACCAGCAATGTGGTGATAGATTGTGCAGTCTGCATTGATTTGAAGAAATTTCGTTGACGAAACGAGGTGAATCGGGTTTAATGCGCCTCGTTGCCCGGATAGCTCAGTCGGTAGAGCAGGGGATTGAAAATCCCCGTGTCCTTGGTTCGATTCCGAGTCCGGGCACCACTATTCAGAAAAACCAGCCTACGGGCTGGTTTTTTGCTTTCTGGGGTTCCGGTAGATATCTGGTCGTTGCAACACGTTATTTGTTTGCTGGATTTCTCGCCATTTTCGCAGATGTCCGTTACTTTTAGACACCTCAACATCCTCTGATGTACCTTTTCCTAACCTCACAGCTACGGTCTCTCTACGGTTCCTTTCTCTCAGATCATTCATAATGAAGTAGAAAATACGGAGGAAACGGGGGAAATATCATTTCGCCTTAATCCACTGGTCTTAACGTGATTTTGTCGCGCGGAATAAGGTGGGGAAATCCCTAATAGCAAGCGGGTAAACCTGGCAGCATCCCCCCTCCACCATTCACATGGGGATCTTCACCAGTCCGTCCACCCGCAACAAGCTCTTCTTGCCCCTTCACTTCTTACCGTTTTCAGAATCCCCCATTCTCCACGCCATCATAAAATGATTTATCCGTAAGCTAAACGTACTGGACTGTTAAACCTGAGTGTCCGCTGTGAGCGAACTGCGGAAGTTCGCAGATGTTGTTACATCTGATGAAAGCATTACTCAAAGGAGGGGATGGTAGTCAACGGGGAGCAGGTCAGGTTAGTATCTTTATACAATTCGACTAAGGGAAAAACGATGAGGCTTTACATAATAGGAAATGGATTTGACATTCGACATGGCTTACCAACAGGATACAAGCACTTTAAGTCGTATGTAGCAAAAAATGACCAAGAACTATATGACGCGATAGAAGAATACATGCCTGCTGGGGACGAGTGGAATGAGTTAGAAAGTGCTTTAGGTAAAATTGATTATGAGCTTTGATCTTACCCACGTAAAGTGGACACAGTCCTAAGCGAGATTCTGGTTTTCAAATTGTTCAGGGCTGAGACCGCCGCACGCACTGTGGCTACGCCAGCGATTGTAATCACACTCGATATAATTAAACTCCGTCCTCCGCATTATTTCCCGACTGGCAAAGCGTTCTCCGTGGATACATTCCACTTTCAGCGAGTGAAAGAAGCTTTCCACACAGGCATTGTCATAACAGCAACCTTTTGCGCTCATGCTCCCCCGCAGATTATGGCGTTTCAGTAACGTCTGGTAATCCGCTGAACAGTACTGGCCGCCACGGTCGGTGTGAACGATGACATTTTGCGGTCGTTTACGCCGCCACAGCGCCATCTGAAGTGCATCGCAGGCCAGTTGAGCCGTCATCCGGGAGGACATCGACCATCCGATAATTGCCCGTGACCACAGGTCGATAACCACGGCAAGGTACAGCCAGCCTTCATCCGTACGTAAGTAGGTGATGTCTCCTGACCACTTCTGGTTCGGGCCGCTGGCGTAAAAATCCTGTTTCAGAAGATTCTCTGACACCGGCAGGCCATGTTCGCGGTAACTGACAGGACTGAACTTCCGTGACGCTTTCGCTTGCAGCACCTGACGACGCAGGCTGGCTGCCACGGTTTTCACGTTGAACCGGTAACCCTGAGCATGCAGTTCATCGGTCAGGCGCGGGGCTCCGTAACGCTGTTTTGCCCGGTGAAAAGCCTCGTGCACAACGCTGTCACAACTCAGACGGAACTGCTGGCGTGAGTTTATCCTCACGCGTCGCCGCTCCCACACATACCAGCCGCTGCGGGCCACCCGAAGGACGCGACACATGGCTTTGATGCTGAACTCAGCCTGATGTTTTTCAATAAAGACATACTTCATTTCAGGCGCTTCGCAAAGTATGTCGCGGCCTTTTGGAGGATAGCCAGCTCTTCAGCCTGTTCCGCCAACTGGCGTTTGAGGCGGGCATTTTCAGCGGCGAGTTCATTTTCGCGGTCAGAGGATGAGAGCTGTTGCTGCTGTTTACTGCGCCAGTTATAGAGCTGCGATTCATACAGACTGAGTTCGCGGGCTGCTGCGGCAACACCAATGCGCTCAGCCAGTTTCAGGGCTTCCTGACGAAATTCAGGTGAGTGCTGCTTGCGGATCTTTTTTATGGTTGATGCTGGTTTTGTCATGTGAGCTACCTCTTACTTGAGAGTTTACTCACTTAGTCGCGTGTCCACTATTGCTGGATAGGATCAGAGAGCCTATAACCGCTGGGAGAAGGGAGCCACCGCTCCCCATCTTGATACTGTGATCCGCATCGCTGATGTATTACAGGTCACGCTGGATGAACTGGTCGGACGCCAGCCGGTTTCGGATGACGTAAGGATCCACAACCACACCCTTCACACTCTGTGGCAGAAGGCGGAGCTGTTACCGGATTCCGATCAACAGGCGTTGATCACCATACTGAACAGCTTTGTTAAGAAGGCAATGGTGGAGCAGGCGATAGGATTTAACCAGAGACGTTAACAGGACGCGGCAGCCGTGAGTTCGCACCTCACCGCCACCGCTGACCACAACCAACTAGTTAGGAGTAGTTATTATGGCTAAGCGCGATTCTACGTCACAGAGAACCATTTCCAAAGCACAGCGGCGGATGAAGATCGGTTATGTCAGTATTCGGCATTTTTACCACCACAACTACACCGCCACCTGGTATTCCCGCAGCCCCAGCCTGCGCCTGAACGGCAACTGGCTGGAAGAGGCGGGATTCAGCACCGATACGCCGGTCACGGTCAGCGTGGAGCCGGGAAGACTGGTGATCGAGCCGGTTAAGGGGTGATGGGTAAAAGGATCCCGGCACAGTGGCCGGGATTATTGTTAACGACTGATTGATATTGAAGGGCTAATAGAGGCTAAAATATCTATAACATCGTCCGTAGTTGAGAACATATAATGAACGACTCCATCATGTACCTTACCATTTTGCTCATTAAACCATTCTAGATATTTAGAATTTTCAACGCGATAAAGCCCTGTAAGCATCATCCCTTTCTGCTCTTCCTGCATTTTCAATAGGTCACCTTCATCAGTCACTCGGAAGGAATAAATCCAATCGAACAGTACCTTAACTTTGCTGCCTTCAGGGTTATCCCCTGAAGACAAAATCAACTCAAGGGAACCTGAGGAATATCGAAAATCCTCTAGTTGACTATTACGAAGAGAACCCTCAGCAAGGGGGATTTTAATCAATTTTTCAGACATATAAGATTACTCGTCATACCTAAACTTGATCCTATTTTTCCCTGATTGGATCTCCAATGTTGGGCGACCATCAGTACTACGCTCACGTACGATAACCGTTCGCCCATCGGGTAGTTTACCGACCCTTCCACTTGGTATGTCTTTAACTTCTGTGGGAGATAAGGCATCGAATTCTTTATTAGCAGCATTACTACCACCTGTTCTTTCGAAAAGTTTTGAACGCCCTGTAGTCTCATTCCCTTTCGATGATGTCGAGGTTAAATCCTCAACAGTAATATTCAGCTTTTGACTGTTCCGTGCATTCTCTTCATCTTCCGGCCCCCATCCGCCTGGTGATCCAGTTCCCGAACCACCCATTTCAACCTTTTCCGCATCCGTCAGGTTCTTGCCCGCATTCGGCCCCTCTGTTTGCTCTGTATCATCAGCAGAACAGACACGCCCGAAGGAACACTGAGTCGCTTTATCCAGCGCCTCCTTCATTTCCTTCAGGTTCTTGTCCAGGGCTGATGCTATCGTCTGGTTGGCATCATTCACCGCATCGCCGGTGTTATTGCCTGCGACGGGTGGTGGCGTAATGGGGATTGCCAGCGAGTTATTCTCAACTTCCACTTTCGCCGTGTTTGATGCGAGAGCGGCCATTGACAGATCGCCGTCCGTCACCGCAGCCCCGGTCAGACCACCCGCAATCGTCACCAGACTGCTCACCAGACGTTTTTCGTCCGCCGTCAGTTCGCCGACGTTGTCCTTGCCGTACAGCGCCTTCACCAGACGCTCACCTGTCAGCGAGGCCGTGATCGCCCCTGCCGCGCCCGCCTTAAGCCCATCTGAGCCGCTGCCACCGCTCAGTTGCGTCAGTGCTGCTGCCACAATACCATGCAGCGCCGCTCGGGCCGCGTCGTTCTTCACATCCTTAACCAGTGAGGCCAGCAGCGGTGCCGCTCCGGCTGCCGCGCCTGCCTTCAGATTGCCGCCAAGCGCACCGGCCAGCAGTCCCGCTGCCGCGCTGCCCTTCGTCCAGAACTCACTTCCCGGGCCGTAGTCAGTCCCCTGATAATCCGGGTGCGCCTTCAGCGTGGCTTCCCGCTCTCCGGCGGTCATGCTGCCGTTCAGTTTACCTTCCGCAGTCAGTTTCGCTTCCAGCGCGGCATTGGATTCCTTCGCCTTCTGCTCTGCATACTTACCATATACGTCCAGTGCAGAGGTCGCCAGCGCCGCACCTTCACTCTGTACCGCCAGGTTATCCTTCACCTTCTGCACATCACCGTTTACATCCACGCCATGGTGGGCGTTCTCCGTGTCCCGGCTCAGGTCAGCAATATCCTGTTTCTGGTTTGCCTGGTCACGGATGATGATGCTGCCGTTACTGATGGCCGATGACGTGGTGCCGCTGCTGCTTTCTTCCGCATGACCGGTACCGATGGCCGGAGCCACGTTGCGGTTTTCACCGTTTCCGCTGCCGCCCATACTGCCCGAAATTGCGACGGTGTGGCTGTCACCGGTGGTTTTGCTCTCGTTGTGAATATCGCTCCAGCCAAGCGTTCCCGTATCCAGTTTGTTTTTGCCGCTGTCTGCCGTGGAGGCAATCACCGCGCCATCAAGCTGGGTGTGGTTTCCGACCGTGATATCAAAGCCGCCTTTTCCGGCGAAAATACCGCTCTGGTCAGTGACGCTCTTACCACTCTGAGTGACGTTTTCACCCGAGGTGCTGACATTGCCGGAAGACGCGCCATAGCACAGCGGAGGAATGCACAGGCTCAGACCCGCACCGGAGGAGGACTGCTTGCTGTCGTAAGAGGCCGTATCCTGCACGCTGCTGATGGTCAGGTCGCGCCCGGTGTTGACCACCACATGGTTGCCTGCCAGCGCTGTCCCTTTCAGCGTGGTGTCGCGTCCGCTGTTTACGGTCAGCTGCTCCTGCGCACGGATAACGCTGTTACTGTTGCTCTGTGACTGGCTGTTTTCCTTACCTTTCTGCTGTGAGGCCCCCAGCTCAATACTGATACCGTTCTGTGAACCGATGAGGCTGACGCCCACGCCGGCGCTGACCTGGCTGCCACTGTTTTTACTCTGGCTGTTGTGCGTGTTCTGTGAGGCGGTCAGCAGAATATCCCGCCCCGCATCCAGTACCACCTGTTTCCCGCCAATCTGTACGCCCTGACCGATGATATCGTTGCGGGCGTTAATGATGACGTTCTCACCGGCGCTGACTGTGGTGCCCTGCGTATTCGTGGCATGGTATGAACTGTCCTGCGAGGACGAGCCCGCCGTAACAGAAACCTTGCCCTTCACAACAGCCGAGTCCGTCATCATGCCCTGTGCGGCGGTGGTGCCCGCCTGACCTGCCTTAATAGCAGTGAGTCGGGCATCGTCGCCGTTTTCCGCGCTGCGGGCAGCCGTTTCAGCCGCCTTCGCCGCATCAACGGCCCAGCCACCGGCAGAGGCGGTCACCCCGTACTGTGAACTGCTGCTGTGGGCTTCCCCGTCACGGGTGTCGCGGCTCACGTCAAACAGCACGTTTTCACCGCTGAGTGAAACCGATTTACCGGCTCTGACATCCGTACCGGAAAGGGACAGGTCGCCTCCGGCCTGGGCAATAATGTTGCCGTTTGTGCTCGTTAACTGGCTGCGCTGCCCGCTTTCAGTGGACGCGTCATCACGGCTGCTGTGTTTCTCACGGCTGTAACCTGCCGTGGCGCTGTAACCGTCTCCCCCCAGCGTGCCGATGGTTTTACTGCTGCCGCTGTTTTCATTGTGAGACGTGTCACGTCCGGCGGTCACGTTAATGTCGCCTTTTACCGCTGACAGCATCAGGTCTTCTGTGGCCGTCAGATGACTACCGCTGATGTTCACGCTGCCTTCCCGGCTGTTGACGTAAATATCCGAACCCTGAATGACGGATGCGTTTTCCGTGGTGCGCGTGCCGCTGCTGTGATTTGCTGACTGGCTCATCCCGCCCGGCAGAAGTTGGCTGCCGTGTTTGCCGCCCCCGGTGGTGGCCCGGGTGGCACTGCCTGCGGTCGGCATTTCTGAACTGATGTTCCAGCCACTGGATTTACTGCTGTTGCTGTATGTTTCGGTATCCGTGGAAGTGGTGATGTTCACATCACGCTTCGCATCCAGTATCACCGCTTCACCGGCATTCACCTGACTGCCTGCAATCAGTATATTGCCGCTGTTACCGCCCTGTTTGCCGGTGGCGGTCATCTGGATATTGCCTGCTGCTGCAAGCTGGCTTCCGCTGTTAAATTCACCCTGGTAGTGTGATTCAGAGGACGATTTACTGCTGCCAGCGGAGACAGCGACCATCTGCCCCGGACCATCAAGGGCAAGGGCGGCACCTTCCGCACCCAGTGACTTCACCTTATCAACGGTGCTGTTACCGCTGCTGTCTTTCCCGCGCACGGTATCGCGCACATTGCGTACCGTGTCCTCAAACGGCGCTTTCACGCTGACGGTGACGCCGGAGGATTTTGTCTCCTGTTTCACCAATTCGGTGACCGTGTCCCGTCCGGGGATAATGGCAATGTCACTGCCGGTGATATCGATATGCCCGGTGGCACGGGACGTGTCGTCCTTCGCCCGTCCGGCAATCACGTCGGCGGCGCTCAGTGTCACCTGATTTCCTGCACTGATAATGACGTTACCGCCGGAGGTGCCCACCATGCTGCGCGCATCACTCTGGGTGGTCTCCGCCCCCTGTCGGGTGGTTTTTGACGATTGTGAACCGATGGTCACACCGAGACCCGAACCACTGGAGAAGATGCCGGATTTCTTCGTCTTCTTCATGTCGTAATACGTATCGGTGTTGGTGGCAGCTTCCACCGTCACGTTATTCCCGGCCTTCAGTGCCACGTCGCGTTCAGCGGCAACGGATGAACCCTGTATCGTCAGGTCATTGCCCGCCCTGAGTACCACGTTTTCCCCTGAAAGCTGTGTGCCGTTCTCACGGGTGTGGTTTTCCTCATGGATGGTGTGGGTGGTCTTTTTACTGAACATGCCACCGGAGGTTTTCTTCTTCTCCCGGTACTCATAGTCGCTTTCAGTGGCGGTGGTGAGGGTGATATCCCGTCCGGCCACCACGGCCGTGTTTCCGGAGGCATACACGTCAGCCGCCTGCGCGGTCACGTCGCGTCCGGCCACGATGGTGGTGTTTCCGCCGGACGTAATTTCCGTTCCCTGCTGGCGAACGGATTCGTTAATCTCTTTCTTTTTCTTCGACGTATAGCTGTCGCCGGCACTGACCGACTCCGCCATCAGGTTCACGTCACGTCCGGCCTGGATGGCAACGTTGTTTTCGGCTGCAATACCGGCGGCCTGGCTTGTGATATCCCGACCGGCGGCAAGGGTGAGGTTATCTCCGGCTGTGACGGTGGCGACCACTGCATGGCTTTCGTGGTTTTCAGTGCCACCGTTACGATGGGACTCACCTTCACGTGCCGCGTTCAGGTTAAGGTTGTTACCCGCAGAGAGCAGAGCGCTTTCAGCTGCAGAGACCGAAGAAGCGGTTACATTCAGGTTATTGTCTGCCACCATCAGCAGGTTTCCGCCCGCACTGACCGAACTGCCCTGCAGTGTGGTGCGGCTGTTGCTGACTTCATACCGCCCCCCGTGGCGGCTGTCGCTTTCGCTTAACGGGTTTGCGGCAATATTAATATCATTACCCGCAGACATACCGAGTGAACCACCGGCGGTGATTTCCGCTCCGGCAATGCTGATATCCTTTCTGGCATCCAGTGACAGCGAGTCTGACGCGGTAATCGTCGCTACAGGGCCGGTATCAGTACCACTGAGGTGGGTTCGTCCGGCATTCACATTCCACTGTTGTGAGCGGGTCACATTATTGATACTGCCAGCCACGCTTTCCAGTGAAACGGTTTTACCACTGATGGCCGAGCCAGTGTTGTTGATATCCCCGATGGCGCTCAGATCCAGGCTGCCGCCCGCACTTATCAGCCCCGCATTCAGGTTGTCGATACTGCTGGCACTGTCGAGCGATAGACCGTTCTGTGCAGTGATGCTGCCTGCGCTGTTGGTGATATTGCCGCCCGCAAGCTGCACGTTGTTCCCGCTGATAACGCTGCCGTTATGAAGGGTGATATCTTTCGGGGAAAGGTACAGCTTTGGCACCATCACGGTCTGACCATTGATGGTCGCGGATTCCCACCACAGAATACTGCCCGTGAGTTGTGCCACCTGCTCAGCGGTCAGCGCCACGCCGAACTGTAGTCCGAGATTTTTCTGCTGGCTGGCGGCACTGTCCATCAGGTACTGCATTTGTTCGAGGTCAGAGCCGAGGCCGTTGATATAACGTGAACCGGTCAGGTTCAGCGTCGCATCTGACACGTACCGGGTATCAAAGGCTGCATCCCCGAGGAAGCGGTAGTCTTTCTCCGGTTTCAGGCCCAGGCGATCAAGGAAATACGATGAGCCGAGGAACTGTTTTTCATCGCTCCAGCGCGCATCCGCATGCGGTGCCTGACCGGGTTTCATCCCGAGAAGTCCATACAACCCGTCAAACAGGCTGTTGTCCACATTCCCGAGGCCATCGAGCTTCGGGTTCACCGTAATCAGATACGGGCTATCGGGGTCAGTGGAGGGGACGAAGTAGCCATTGTTACCAAAGGGCAGGCGATAGTTCCCACTATTACCGTTCTGACCGGAAAGTGACGAACCACTGGCAATTTCTTTCAGTCCGTCCGTGATACTGTCCAGCCAGCCGGGTGCGCTGACATTCACGTTGCCGGCACCGGTCAGTGATTCACTGTTCAGGCCACCGCCGACCGTCGCCGGTGTGAGCGTGTTCAGCACCGGCGCAGTAATGGTGTTACTGACTCCCCCTGCGTTTGCGGTGATTGTGGTATTGCTGATGTCATTTGTGAGGTTTGCAGAAACATTACCACCTGCGCTGATGGCAGAGCGAAAAATCTCTCCGGCAGCCGTTTCGGTTTCTCTTCCCTGATAAACAAATCTGATAGTGGAGGACAGAGGGGATCGCACTGATCTCCCGACGCCATCCCATGGCCAGGGGGCGGACAATTCCAGTAGCGGATTGGCATAACCCGGACTTTTTACTGTCCAGTCAGAATACGGAATATACTGGTACAACCAGTATACGGTATCGGTCCCTGCCTGCCAGGACTGGTTATTCAGCTTATTACCGGAAAGCGTCACATTACGTCCGGCCATCAGCAGACTGGCGAGATTATCCAGACTGGATGCGCTGACTGACAGGTCCCGTCCGGCTGTAATACGTGAAGCGCCCCCCCGGCTTGCCACATCAATACGATGCTGCGTCTGAATAAAGCGTTGTTCAGCCGCCGACTCCACCATGGTGTAATAGTACTGGTCCCATTCAGTTATCACACAATGGTCATTGCCATTGGCACCTCCGGTACATCGTTCATGATAATCCCGGTATTTATTCAGTCCGTAACTGCCGCCTTCAAGCTGACTGATATCGACATAAAGGAAGCCATCACCCATACCCGGGATCAGCGAACTGTTGTCTGTACTGGTTTCCGTCACCGTCAGTCCGTCACGCTCATTCAGCAAGTGTGCCGTGCTGATGGTGATATCACCACGGGTGGTTTCAACGCTGCCGGAACGGTTGATGACTTCCGTGTTTGCCGTCCCGTTGCTGTCTTTTTGTATCCATAGGCTGTTTCCAGCCAGGATATCACCGTAAATATTGTGAATTCTGTCGGCAAACAGCTTCAGGTTATTCCCCGCGTAAATCAGCGCGGTATTAATCAGGGTGCCTGCGGCAGCCATCGTCAGACTGCCAGCCGTCCCGGTAAAGCCATTTACAGTGATATTGCCCCGGCTGGTCAGACTGACATCGCCGCCCGCCTGGAGCGAGCCGGACGCATTCAGCAACAGACTCTGTGCGCTGAAGCTACTGCTACCGTTACCTGTGGTGAGCGTTTTGTTGTTGGTAAACGCGCCGCCCGCACTGAGGACAATGGCATTGCCTTGCATCACACCACTGTTGGTGACGGCGTTCTGCGACGTGACGGAAAGGGTTTTCCCTGCTGCCAGCGTGCCGGTGTTGGTGAGTGTAGTAATCAGTTTCAGCGTCGTATCACCGAGCCCCACCACCTGGCCACGACCGCTGAAGTCACGCACATCGAGCAACAGATTGCCCGCGCTGTACAGACGACCGGCACCGGTCTGCGCCAGCGCATCACCTTTAACGGTGAAAGCGGTTGTACCCAGAATCGTTCCGCTGTTGGTCGTGCTCCTGTAATTCATCAGCAGGTCCGCGCCCTGAAGCGTGCCGCTGTTATTAAGCGATGTGCCTTTCAGTTCAGCACTGCTGGTCGCAAGTACGCGGCCACCATTGATGGCGTTCACCACATCCAGCAACAGCGTGACGGTCTGTACCAGTCCGCTGCTGTTGTTCGCCAGTTCCGGTGCCGTCAGCGTAAGTTTACTGCCGGAGAGGATTTTGCCGTCGTTCTGCAGGCGGGTGGTGGCCTTCGCGGAAGACTCGCCACCGCCCTGTATTGTGCCCTGGTTGTTCAGCGTCGCTGCGGTGACATTCAGTGCATTCTGGCTCAGTAACACACCACCAGAACTGTTGTTCAGTTCTCCGGAGACCGCCAGCGTCAACGCTTCCCCCTGAAGCCGTCCGCTGTTGGTCAGTTGCCCCGTGGTGACAGAGGTCGTCTGGCCCTGGAGCTGCCCGCCGTTCGTGATATCGCTCGCGTTGAGCATCAGATGACCGGCACTCAGCAGTTTACCGCTGGCCTGGTTGTGCAGCGTCTGGTTCAGGGTGACCGCCAGCGTATCCACGCCGGTTATCTCACCGCTGTTGGTCAGCGAATCCGCATTCAGCGTCAGGTTTTTCGCTATCCACTGTCCACTGTTACTCAGCGTCAGTGCCGATAACGCCAGCCCGCCGTTTGAGGTGATTTTACTGCCGGCTGTGCCGGTGAGGCTGTTGCTGATTTGCGCATCCAGTAATTCTGCCGCCTGGAGCGCGCCGCTGTTCGATAGTGTCTGCGCATGGATAAGTACCCGTTTCCCCTGCCATTGCTCTGCGTTACTGATGCTGCCTGCGGTAATGTTCAGCTCACCGGTCGTGAGTAACTTTCCACCCCTGCTGTTTGTCAGCGTCAGCAACGGTGCCGCCATCTCCAGGCGTGAGGCCAGCGTGAGTGCGGCGACCCCGGTGAGC
This sequence comes from Citrobacter sp. Cu233, assembly GCF_030332225.1. Classification (GTDB taxonomy): domain Bacteria; phylum Pseudomonadota; class Gammaproteobacteria; order Enterobacterales; family Enterobacteriaceae; genus Citrobacter. Next base: position 304,296 of record NZ_JAOWIF010000033.1, on the reverse strand, counting down.
GTTCCGCTGTTGGTGATACTGTCCTGACGAACCGTGACGTGGCGCCCCTGGAGAGTGCCGCTGTTATCCAGAGAATGACCTGAAAGGGAAAGGTCGCCAGCCGAAAGCAAACTGCCCCGGTTGTCTGTTGTGGCGGCATTCAGCGTGACGTCGCCCTGACTCATCAGATCGCCGGTATTGCTGAGCATCCCGGCTGCCAAAGCGGTAAGGTTGCTGGTTGCAAGCCCGCTGCCACTGTTCTGCCAGTCACGGACATTAACGCTGACGTTCTGCCCCTGTGTCTGCCCTGCGGTGATCAGCGTGGTGCCTGAAAGTGTGAGATCTCCGCCCGTGAGTGTGCGGGAGCTTGCCAGTAAATCCAGTATTCCGCCAGCCAGCGACAGGGTGGTATCACCCTGTAACAGGCCAGAACTGGTGAGACGGTCTGCATTCAGCATCAGCGTGTTACCTGCGATGCTGCCTGCATTCGATAGTGACTGCGCTGTGATACGGTTTGTACCCTGTGCCAGCAGCAGACCGCCTGCACCGTTGTTCAGCGTGCCGTAATCTACATCGAGTGAAGCACCGCTTACTTCTCCACTGTTGGTCAGTTGAGAGCCTGACAGCGAAAGTGCCGCATCACTGGTGATAATCCCGGCGTTTTTCAGTTCAGGTATTGAAAGGGAGAGCGCGGCCGGGCTGTACGCCACGCCGTTCTCCCGGTTATCCAGCAGACGGGAGAACAACGTGAGCGTCCGTTCACCGTGGAGCAGGCCGCTGTTGATAACCGTGGTGCTGTTGAGCGCAAGCGCGGAAGCGGTCAGCGTGCCGCTGTTGCTGAGGCTGCCGCTTTCCGTGTTAAGCACGGAGGCGGACGATTTTCCGCCGTGAATCAGACCGTCACTGGCCTTCAGCGTGAAGCCATCTCTCGCGGCCTGTATCCCGTCAAGCTGTGCGTTCTGTACATCCACGCTGATGCTGTTGCCCTGAGTCTGCGCGGTGGAGGTGGTTGTCAGACCGTTGCCTTTCACGGTCACAGTACCATCCGCAACGGTCTCGCCGGACAGCACAATGTCACGGGCGTTGATATTCAGCGCTGAGGCACTTTTGAGATTGCCGGTGCTGGTCAGGTCGGCGGCTGTGACCTTCAGACTGTTACCCTGGATGGTGCCGGTATTGTTGAATGTCCCGGTGTTAACTGTGGAGTCCGTCCCGGCGGCCAGTGTGCCGCTGTTGTTCAGGCTGCCGGAGCTGACGGTAAGCGTTTTCCCGGCAACGGTACGGCCTTTCAGCGTGGCGTCATCCGTGCTGGTGAGGGTGACATTTCCGGCGACATTCACTGCCCCTGCGGTCTGGTTCAGGCGCTGTGCGCTGAGCGTGGCATTCTGTCCGGCGGTCAGTTCCCCGCCATTCTGGATAATCTGCCCGGACGAGGACAACGCCAGATTTTTATCCGCCACCAGGCGGGACTGATTCAGCGTCAGCGCGGTTGTCCCGGTAACGTTAAGATTGCCACCGGCTTTGTTATCCCCGGACAGTGTGACCTCCGTCCCGCTGACCGCTGTGTTGCCGCTGGCAAGGCTGTCTTTCAGGACCAGCTTACCGGCGCTGTTCAGCGTAATATCACCGCTGCGGGCATTGAGGTTGCCGAGGTTCACCCCGACACCACTTTCGGTGGAGGTCAGGCGGATACGGTTGGCGTACATCCCGCCAAGTGCGCCGGTATCAATGGCGACTTTCGGCACATCCCCTTCACCGTTCAGGGCGCTGACGCGGCCGTCTGCTGTGACGCGGTTAGCCCCGCTGATGACCGTCAGGTCTTTCGCGTGCAGCGCGGCGTTCACTTCCGTTGCACGGGCAATAATGGATACGGCATCTGAGTGGCTGCCGTCCAGACCAGCGCCATTGATGGTAATGCTGCCTTTCGTGACCTCCAGCGCCTGCAGACTGCCGTCGGCATTCATCACCGGTTTACCCGTGGTGAGTGTCGCCTGAGGCGTGTTGATAAAACCGCAGCCATTGCAGGTAATGCCGTAAGGGTTGGCAACCATCACGTTCGCCGCTTTGCCCGCCACTTCGGTATAACCCTGAAGCTGTGAACGGTTAGCGCCGGTGACTTCGTTGATAATGCCTTTCGCTTCCTGCCCGGCTTTCAGGTTCGGGTTACTCTGAATGAGCCCACCCAGTTGCGTCTGGTTCAGCTTACCGGTGGCGTTGTTAAGGATTAACCCCTCTTTGCCGACGTTATACTCACCGTATTTGTTATGGGATATCCCCGCTCCGTTGGGCGTGGCAATATTCACCACCGGTACACCGTTTCCGACCTTGTCCATCGTCGTGTTACCGGTGGGGGTAATGGTCTCAGCCACCGCGGGCAGCAGCGGTTGCGTTGCCAGCAGGGTACTCAGCAGCCAGCTCAGTACACGCTGAGAAAAACGAGTCTGATTGTTATCCATCGTTTTTGTCCCTTAAAACGCCACCGCCACGCGGTAATAAATAATGAGATGATCCGGTGCCAGCCAGTCCGGGTATTTCACGGGGGTTCCCACGGTAAACTGTGTTGAAAACCAGTGATTGGCGCTGGTCAGCCCGACTGCCGCGCCCCACAGCGTGCCGCTGGCGTACTCCTGGTCGTCGTGTTTCAGCCAGCCGCCATCCAGCGCCGCCATCACGCTGATTTGCCCCATCCACGGCAGGGTAAACAGCGAGTAATTCAGCTCATTACGCAGATAACCGCCATTGTTGCCGGAGAGATACTGTTCTTTAAAACCGCGGACAGAGCTTTCTCCACCAAGAGTGAGCTGTTCGGCTCCGAATAGCCGGTCCGGTGACCACTGAAAATAGACGCCGCTGAGCCACCAGAGATCGGCCGCGACGGGGCGCTGGAAGCTGCCGTTGAGGCTCCATTTGCGGAACTCCGCTTTCGGCACATCGCCATGTTTATCGTGATCGTCTTCCGCGCCCAGCCACGGCACGCCGTGGGTAAAAGACGGGTTGAGGGTCGCCACACCGCCGAACATTTTTTGCGTGTGATTTATACCGAACATCACACTGGAGAGCTTGCGACTGCTGGAATCCAGCAGCACGTCATCCAGATAATTACGACTGATGCGGTGGGTGATCCCGGTTGTAAGACCGGTTTTGATATCGCCGTTGCGAAACATCATCCATGAGCCGGTAAGCCGGTGCGTTTCGCTGTCGCCGGTTGAGCGCCACGGCCAGCCATAGTTATCAATGGTGTTGAGGTAATTGCTCCAGCTGTAGCTGTAATCAAGCAGACCGTAGCCATACGGCACACTGACACCCGCGGCAAAATTCTGCGCATCATGCGAAGCCGAAAAATCGCTGCTGCGCCCGCCGCTGACGAACCATTTATCCGCCAGCCCAAGCAGGTTATTGCCGGTCAGTGCACCGCTGAACTGGCCGGTCCCTGTGCTTTTCTGCCCGCTGTTGTCGAAACTTACCGAACCGATAAGCGGAAATTCCGGGGCGGCGGTGAGATTGACAATTGACCAGCCCTGATTGTCTCCAGGCTGAATTTCAATTTCCACCGGAGCCTGCCGCACGCGGTTTAATTGCTCCATACCCTGTTCAATGTCGCGCAGGTTAAGGATTTTTCCTTCCAGCCCGGGAAACGTCATGGCGAGCGTCCGCTGCGGTACACCTTCCAGACGGATTTGCTGTAACCGGCCTTCCAGCACCGTGAGGGTCAGCACGCCGGAGGAGAGGTCCTGTTCGGTCAGGAAAGCGCGACTGGTGATGTATCCCTGGCTGATATACCAGTCGGAGACGGCGTTAGTGACCTGCGTCAGCCGGGTCATATCCAGGCACTGATTCAGCCAGGGTGCGGTAATTGTGTCGGCGTCGCGTGGAGAGAGCAGGGTGGCACCGCGCACTTCAATACGGGAGATGGTAAAGCACGGGCCTTCTGTGGTCGGCGGCACGACAGGCGCAGATGAGCGGGGTAGCGGTGTGCTGCGCTCCAGTTCATCGCGCTGACGCTGGTTCTGCTCAAGCAACTGTTGTTGCTGCTGTTGAATGGTATCGCGGTCAGCCGGAGAGAGCGGTGCCGCTGTGGCACGCACGCACGCTACCGCCAGAATGGAGATACAGAAGAGGCGCGTGACGACGGAAAATCCGCGTACTGGCTTCCTGCCCATTGCTTATCCTTAAGGAAGGTTTGTATGAAAACTGAACGAGAAAATAAGGGATTAGTAAGATTTTGTAAATAACATTATTAATTTTGTGCATATGGTAACCAAGGCTAATATGTTTTTTCGTCCCGCTGAAATGGCAAAAAAGTAATGCATCAACAGACAGGCGTCAGATGTGCTGAAGGCAATTGTCAGTCAGGGTTGCTGGATATTACCTTGATCCGTGATCCGGTAAGCAGGCTAGTTGGTGTGGTCATCGTTTGTTCTCCGTTGATGGTAAGGGAGAAGAAGTCAGATATTCGAATGGTGCAGACTTCTTCAAACGATGACGCATTGGCGTGATTTTTTACCGGATAGAGTCAGTTCCGCTTACGCCGCCTGCCACTGACTGCCGGAACAGGGACTGCGCTGACTCTGTAAATCCGCCGCTCTGTACGCTGCGACTGTTTACCCAGGAATATCCCTCCAGACCAGATATCTCTGCGCATTGTTCAGTCAGCCATGTCATCTCAGCCGCCAGTTGATGAATATCACCATACGCGTATGAATCAGAGTTTTTCCTGTATGCGAAATCCACCCGAAGCATAAGTAATTTCTAATAACAGTCAAATAACCGATCCTGATGGTTAAATAAAACTGACTAAAGAGAACAGTCTGGTTTGTGGTTTGAGTTGATTACGTATTCCATGATAAATATCCCATAACAGTTATTGGTCATGAGATTACGGGAGAGGTTAATTTTTTATGCAGAATACCGACTCAGGTTTTCAACCATGAAGATATGGTATTGCGTATAATTTTTCACACGTGCTGTAACAGTAATTCCTTATCGTGAAATGGAATGGGTGTTATCACAAAGGAAAGTCTGACAATCATGATGCTTTATGGCAAAGAATAAACAATTTTACCTATAAATCATAAAAATAAAACATCGATTCCGAGTCCGGCACCACTATTTAGAAAAACCAGCCTTAGGGCTGGTTTTTTGCTTTCTGGATGTGCAAGAACCGCTCTCACACATACAACCCCGCAATGGCAATATCACCACTACGGGGTCGCGAGATTACGCCTTCACCACAATCAGCGGTTCGATATCGCTCTCTTTTTTAATTACCAACGATTCGTCGCCGCGCAGGCAGGTACCGCCGTAGTTACCGCCGACGGTGAACGTACAGACCTGAATATATTTACCGGCAACCTTCGGCAGACACCAAAGCTGCTGATAAATATTTTTCTGCTCGGCAAACTTACCACTGGTTTTATCCAGCAACTCTTCCTGGTGGCTAACCAAATCGATGTTGTTACCGCAGCGCCCAGCTATTGGTTTCACCGCATAACCCGTTTTCGCCAGCTCATCATTCACCGTGAAATCCGTATCAAGCAAATAGCGATGATGAGGGAAGAGCTGCCACAGAATCGGCAGAATCGCCTTGTTCCCTGGAATCACTGTCCAAAGTGGTTCAAATACCAGTACTTCCGGGCGCAGCAACACGTCTATCAATCGCACTTCCTGGTTCGTATGCCCGGTACGAATTGGCACCGCGGCATATTCAGTTTCACTTACCTCACGCACCTGTTCAATCGCGGTTTCCCACGCCCAGGTTTTCCAGACACAGTTCACCAGGCGACCGTCACCATCAATCAACTGGCCCGCATCATCCCACCGCAGTTCGTCCAGACCACGCAGGATCTTACTTTCGAAACCCGCCTGGTGCAGAGCCTGCTGCATAAACTGCGCGTGGTAGTTCTCCTCAATATCCTTATCCTGCATGATATGAACGAAAGGACGCGCGCGGCTGTGCTTCCATGCCCCCGCCAGTTCATTAATCAGTCCTTCAGCCGGGTTATGTCCCTGCCCGGTATAACCCCGCTCAGCCCATCTTTCAAGGATCAGGCCAGCTTCGGTATGGCACGATGCGGAATCGGCGTTGTACTCGTACACCTTCAGCCCGCGTTCATCCATACAGAAATCCATACGACCCGTAATCATATGATGACGACGCCGCTGCCAGGAAAGGCGCAGACGCGGCCAGAGTATTTTCGGGATATCAAACAGAGCCAGCAGATTATCGTCTTTCAGCACTTTATCGGTGGCGTGCAGATACATCAGATGCAGTTCGTTGGTCGCCTTAATCAGCTCCTGCTCTGCACTTTCGGTAATCGTGAAGTACTGATGCGGATCCTGATTGATCACATGACCGTTCGCCAGCACGTAAGCTTTTTGCAGCGGATCCTGCTCATCGAGCCACTTACCGTCAAACTGCCCGTTATCTTCCAGACGTGCGCTGCCAATTTTCAGGGAATCATTGGCGATCTCCGGCTGCGGCAGGCTGTGACGAGTGTCGTCAGTCTGGATCATCCAGCCAAGGATGGTGGTGTCATCAAAGGTGTCACGCAGCGTGTAGCAGCCATTTTCCACCACCATTTCCAGCTCGCGTGTCCACTGCTGCCCTGGCGGCAGCGGCGTATGGATCACGTTCTGCTCGGCAATACGGATTTTGTTTTCCAGCAATTGAGTGATGATCGCCACATGGCCGGTATCGTTGAACTCACCGCCCTTTTGCCAGATTAACAATGCACCGGCTTCTGGTGCGCGGGGAGAACCATTCGGAAACGCTTGCAATGGCAGGATATTGTCATTCACGACTTCACGCAGGAAGCGCAAGGAGAAGATCTCCCAGGCCATGCCCACATCCGTGAAAACTACGCCATAGTTGAGGAAGAGAAAACGGCGTGCAAATTCTACACACTGCCATTTGTGGCCCATATATTCGTCGTCGATATAGCTACGAAAAGCAGCATCATCGTCGTAGTCCCGTGGGTCGAGGGAGCTGTAATCTGAAGAGTAGATTGCTACGCCGCCTGGGGCGTAGCCCAATAATGTCCCGAATGGGGCATCCTGAGTGGTCGTTCCTTTGCTCATGCACCTTACCTCAAAACAATACAGCCTGAGCAGGTTGGCGTGAATTTTTCGCTCTGATTGCCTGCTCTGCGACACTAACCGGACAGAGGTCGACCTATCATACACCTCAACGCAGCGGCTGGCGCTCAGAGGCGAAAAATTCACAGCAGGAACTACGCTTTCCTTAACGTCACCGGTACGCTTTTATACGCCGGAGTTAAGCTCTCAGTGTCTACCGCATCCAGAGACAACAACACATTCGCTTCCGGCAGATAAGCACCAATAGAGCCCACTGCCATGTTGTAAATCACCACCGTTAACCTGTACATCACGCGATCGGCACAGGGCAGCCCGTTATCGTCCAGCGCCTGAACGTTGACAACATCCCCCTGACTCAGCCCGCGAGCCGCTGCTTCAGGGGCACTCAAAAACACGACATCGCGCCGACCGGTAATACCTCGATAGCGATCGTTCATGCCATAGATAGTGGTGTTGTATTGATCGTGGCTGCGCAACGTAGCCAGAACCAGCGCGTCAGCAGGTTGGTTTTCCCGCACCACGGCCCGTTGGCGGCTGACGAAAAAGTTGGCTTTACCATTCTCCGTATGCCATTCACGGCGTGAGGCTGGTGTATCCATACGAAATCCGCCAGGTACAGCAATACGCGCATTGTAATCGTGGAACGCCGGAATCACAGCTTCAATGGCATCGCGGATCAGCGCGTAGTTCCCGGCTAACGTCTCCCAGTTCACCGGCGAGTGAGGCAGCGTGGCGCGGGCCATTGCCGCCACAATTGCCGGTTCAGACTTTAACCATTGCGAAGCGGGTTTCAGCCCACCACAGGAGGCGTGCACCATCGACATTGAATCCTCGACGGTCACCGACTGAATGCTTGTCGCTTGCAGATCGCGTTCCGTTCTGCCCAATGCGGGTAGCAGATAGTTATGTTTAGCCAACAGCAAATGCGATCGATTGAGCCTGGTTGCGATATGGACCTGCATATCCAGCTTTTTCATCGCGGCGAAGGTACGCTGTGGCTGCGGCATCGCCACCGCCAGATTTCCGCCCATACAGATAAGCGCTTTCGCCTCTCCCCGCTCAATTGCCCGAATACTCTCCACGCTGGATCGACCGTGTTTGCGCGAAACACGGATAGAAAAATGCGTCTCAAGGCGTTGCAGGAAGTCTTCTGATGCTGCCTCGTTAATCCCCACGGAACGGTCACCCTGCACGTTCGAGTGGCCGCGCAGCGGGCAAATCCCTGCGCCCTGTTTGCCCATATTGCCTTTCAGCAACAGCAGATTGATCAATTGCTGAACGTTCTCAGTACCGTTTTTATGCTGGGTGATCCCCAGGCCGTAGCAGATGATAGTAGCGCGGGACTTGCTGTAACTGTGCGCCAGGTCTTCCATCTGGCTGCGCGTCAGGCCGGAGTCCAATTCCAGCGCCGCCCAGCTACACTGGCGTAAATCGTCATACAGCGCCGAATAGCCTTCGGTATGCTCATCGATAAAGGCATGATCGAGACAAGGTTGTCTGTTCAACAAAATCCGCGCTTCATCCATCTCGATCAGCGCCTTCATGATGCCTTTAAGCAGCGAGGCATCACCGCCCATTTTGACCTGGTAGTAGTCGCTGCTGAGTTCCGTTGCCTGGCCGGTGAACATCTCTTTCGGACTCTGCGGGAAGCTAAAGCGCTCAAGCCCTCTTTCGGTCAGCGGATTGATGGAGATAATTTTAGCCCCGCGTCTGGCAACATCGCGAAGCGTGGTGAGCATGCGCGGATGGTTCGTGCCAGGGTTATGTCCGATGCAAATCACCAGATCGCAATGGTCAAAATCATCGAGATCAACGGTGCCTTTTCCTAATCCTATTGCCGGTGTCAGTCCGGCGCTGGTTGGACCGTGGCACATGTTTGAGCAATCCGGAAAGTTGCTACTGCCGTATTCGCGGGCAAAAAGTTGGTACAGGAACGCAGCCTCGTTGGACGTTCTGCCTGAGGTATAAAACTCGACCTGCTCAGCGGAATCATAGCTGCGCAGGCGCTCGCCGATTTCCTGAAACGCAGTGGCCCATTCCACGGCCTGCCAGGTATCCGAGCCTGCATCGTACTTCATCGGGTGCGTCAGACGCCCAATATTCTCCAGTTCATAATCACTGTATTGCCATAATGTCGACACCGGGTGATGGCTGAAGAACACCGGAGAAGCTTTCTTGCGGGTTGTTTCCCAGGAGACGGCCTTTACGCCGTTTTCACAAAGCTCCATTGGCGCACGATGACCCGGATCCGGCCACGCACATCCCGGACAATCGAACCCTTTCACCTGATTCATTTTGAACATCGCGATAATGTCGCGTACAACAGCCTTTTGCGAAAACACCGACGCAGCGACGGCTTTTACCGCGCCCCACCCACCTGCCGGGCCCCGATAATCGCTAACGCCTGGAACACCATTTTTCATTATTACTGCTTACTGACCGCCAATTATTGATGGTGAGTACGGTAGCAATTTCCATCCAATATTGATTTCCTCTTCATGGAGTACAGCCTGGGTACAATGAACGGGTTAGTTTTATCTTCCCCTTTCAGCACAAAGCGACATAAAGTCCCAATCTGTTAAATTGAGTTCTACCTAGCTGCTACACTGCTTCAACACAACCACTCAGAAGGCAGGTCAACATGTCAGACAACACTTATCAGCCCGCGAAAGTCTGGACGTGGGAAAAATCAAACGGCGGTGCATTCGCCAATATCAACCGCCCGGTTTCCGGTGCAACGCACGAGAAAACGCTACCGGTCGGCAAACATCCATTGCAGCTGTACTCGCTGGGTACGCCAAACGGTCAGAAAGTGACGATTATGCTGGAAGAGTTGCTGGCGCAGGGTGTAAAGGGTGCGGAATACGATGCCTGGATCATTCGTATTGGCGATGGCGATCAGTTCTCCAGCGGCTTTGTTGAAGTGAATCCAAACTCTAAGATCCCGGCGCTGCGCGACCATTCACAAAACCCGCCAGTACGTGTCTTTGAATCTGGTTCGATCCTGCTCTATTTGGCAGAAAAATATGGTTATTTCCTGCCGCAGGATTTGGCAAAACGCACCGAAACGCTGAACTGGTTATTCTGGTTACAGGGTGCTGCCCCCTTCCTCGGTGGTGGTTTCGGCCACTTCTACAACTACGCGCCGGTTAAAATTGAGTACGCAATCAATCGCTTCACCATGGAAGCCAAGCGTTTACTCGACGTGCTGGATAAGCAACTTGCACATCATCAGTTTGTGGCGGGAGATGAGTACACCATTGCCGATATGGCGGTCTGGCCGTGGTTTGGCAATGTGGTATTGGGGAATGTCTATGATGCGGCAGAATTCCTTGATGCGGGTAGCTACAAGCACGTTCAGCGTTGGGCAAAAGAGATTGCAGCACGTCCGGCAGTTAAGCGTGGCCGCATTGTAAACCGCACTAACGGACCGCTGAATGAGCAGCTTCATGAACGCCATGATGCCAGCGACTTCGATACCCATACCGAAGATAAACGTCAGGGTTAATATAAAATGCCGGATGGCGGCAAAATGCCTCATCCGGCCGACATACAAGACGTGGGTCTGGTAAGCGCAGCGCCATCAGGCACAAACCAGTTATCACGCACTGGTAACGTCATACTCCATGCGGCGAAGTGCATCCAACGTGAATTTAGCTTCATCTTCATCAATGATGCTCATGGCGAACCCTACGTGCACCAGCACCCATTGCCCAACCAGTTCGGCAGGCTCGCCTTCACAAATCAGGGCAATATTAACATCACGCTTGATGCCGCACACTTCAACCTGCGCAAGCTGGTGAATATCTTCACCAACGGCCAGAACCTGACCAGGGACTCCAATACACATATCTGACTCCGCCCCATAGCAACCTATGGGCTATTCGACTTCAATACTTTTCACTTTCAGTGAATCGCCAGCATCTACCCGCAGACGATCGCCCTGACAGAGAGGACACTGTGCATCATGCTGGGTGATCTCTACAACCTGACTGCAATCCCAACACCAGGCCTGGGCGGGTTTGTAATCAATATGCAGTTCACATCCCTGCGCCAGTGTTCCCTGACATACGATGTCAAAACTGAAACGGACGGCACTCTCTTCAACACACGAGAGCGCCCCAATTTCCAGCCAAACGCCGGTAACACGTTTTACATCGTGCTGCTCTGCCTGCTGCTGAATAATTTCAACCGCGCTCTGACAAAGAGACAGCTCATGCATTTTCGCAGTTCCGTCGGCCCAACAGCAGCGCACGACGCCCCATCTGCGGCGCATTCGGGTCACTTACCGGTAGCGATAACACCATCCGCGCACAATCGTCAGCCAGGCGAACACCTTCCTGTGCCGACAGACTGTGCGAAAGCGGCGACATCAGCGAGCAGGAGAGGTATTGCGATACACCATCCAGTTCACCAACAGTAAATGTCATCTCACCATACGGTAAACGCAGCCCGATTTTTTCACTGACTTTACGCACGGGCCAGATCTGATCCGGCCCGGGGAAAATCAGTGCACTGAGCATCCAGGGCGTGATAACACATCCCGTCCACTGCCCTTCAAACAGCGTAAAATCAGAGATATACACCGGCATATTCGGATGCAGGAAAGAAAGATCGTGCATCGAACGTCGGGAAACCTCTTCAAACGCTGCCTGAATTTGCTGCTTCGGGGCTGTCTGAAAGCCTAAGAACTCCTCAGACATGTGCCTTCTCCCGTGGAATAGCTTCAACGCCAGACTCGCGTAGCGCAGCAAGAACCTGCTCAAGCGCAGGTTCAATCATCGCTTCAACTGTCGGCGTCAGCCCGATATGCGGTTCCAGCGATTCCGGAATGATACCCACCAGGGTCAGTTTTTTCGGAAACTCGCCGGTAAAACGCAGGGCCGACAAAACGTCGGCCAGGCCAAGCTGGTGCGGTGAGATTTTGTTGGTAAACAACGCCGGAATCTCTTCGTCCCGCAGGACCATCATCGTTCCCGGCGTGTTTTTTCTCGACACAATGGCGTCAGCGATAATCAGATGATCTCTGTTCGCCATATCGCCGAGAAGCTCCATCCCAGCCGTACCACCGTCCAGAACATCAACATAGTCTGGCAGGATGTATCGTTGTTCTAATGCCTCAACGATACGTACCCCGATGGCTTCATCGGTCAGCAAAATATTGCCGACCCCTAAGACTAATATCCGCATTACAGAACCTTAACTGAGACCACTTCGTTCCCGTCAACGTCCACCACATGCACCGCACATGACATACAAGGGTCGAAGGAGTGAATGGTACGAACCACTTCCAGCGGTTTATTTGGATCGGCAATTGGCGTACCGACCAGCGAACGCTCGTACGGCCCCACTTCATCATTAAAGTTACGTGGGCCGGAGTTCCAGGTTGACGGAACAACCGCCTGGTAGTTGCTGATAATGCCGTCTTTAATCACCATCCAGTGAGAAAGCATACCGCGCGGCGCTTCAAGGAAACCCACACCTTTAAATTCGCCCGTTGCCGGGATATCCGGTTTCACGAAGGTGGTGTGGTCGCCTTTACCGATATTCACGATCAGCGCGTTGTACTGATCCTGCAGAACATTCTGCAGTTCACAGCAGTGAACGGTACGACCAATGATACGGCCCAGCGTAGAGTGCAACTGCGAGACTTCGATGGTTTTACCCGTCAGCTTGGTGTAAATCGCAATGATTTCATTCAGCTTGGCATGAGTTGACTCGCGTTTGGCTGCAAGTTTACACAGCATGTTGGCCAGGGGACCCACTTCGACAGTTTTACCATAGAAGGTCGGCGCTTTAACCCAGGAGTATTTGCCATCGTCTGACCAGCCGGTGTAATCAGGGACCGTTGTGCCTTCCCACGGTGCCTGCGGCGCTTCATCTTTGTACCACGCGTGTTTCGCACTCTCCTGAATCCCTTTAATCAGGTACTCATCTGAGTGAGAGGTGATCGGACGATAAGTAGACAGATCAGTATCGGTGATATAACCACCCGGGAACAGGAAGCTACCGTTTTTACCGTCAGTCGGGAATTCCGGTGCGCTCAGGTAGTTAACCGCACCCTGACCACGTTCCAGCCACTCAGGATAGAACGCTGCAATGACCGCAGTATCCACCTTGTAAACCTGCTCAACGAAGTCGCTCAGCTTATCGATGAAGGACTTGATGTACATCAGACGTTCAAGGTTCAGTACGCCAAGGCCGTCAAGGTTAATGGGGTTCGCAACCCCACCAACGGCCAGGTTCTGAATGTGCGGCGTTTTACCCCCCAACAGCGCCACGACGCGGTTGGCATCACGCTGGCATTCCAGCGCCTGCAGATAGTGTGCGACCGCAATCAGGTTCACTTCCGGCGGCAACTGCATTGCCGGGTGACCCCAACAACCGTTGGCAAAAATACCTAACTGACCGCTGGCAACAAGGTCTTTGATCTTGTTCTGTACCCTGGTGAACTCTTCAGCGCTGTTCAGATGCCATGACGACACGCCGTTCAGCATCGCCGAGGCTTTCGCCGGATCGGCTTTCAATGCGGAAGTAATATCCACCCAGTCCAGCGCAGAGAGCTGGTAGAAGTGCACGATATGGTCATGCGTGGTATGCGCGGCCAGAATGATGTTACGGATGTACTGTGCGTTCACCGGAACATCAATATTCAGCGCGCTTTCAGCTGCACGAACAGAAGAGATAGCGTGAGTTGTGGTGCAAACACCACAAATACGCTGAACAATCATCCAGGCATCGCGCGGATCGCGATTCTTCACGATCTCTTCCATACCGCGCCACATGGTACCGGAAGCCCATGCTTTAGATACCACGCCATTTTCGATTTCGCAGTCGATGCGTAAATGACCCTCAATACGGGTTACCGGATCAATAGTAATTCTCTGGCTCATGCTTTGCTCGCCTCATGACGATTTTGATCGTTTTGTTTTAAAGGAGGAAGTATCGGCAGTAGACGAATGAGTACGATGTATGCACAAATCTCAATAGCCACAAAACCAATAGAAATCAACAGTTCTTCCCAGGTCGGGAAGTAGTGGTAGCCACCACCAGGATTGAATGCCACCAGCGAATAGGACAGACGCCATGTTGCACAACCCAGCAATGCGCTCAACGCGGACAGATACAGCATACGCGAGTCATTGCGCAGCTTCGTGACACGCAGCACCACCAGCGGGAAGACCATCAGCACGACTTCAATCCAGAACATCACGGAGTAAAGATCGCCTGCAAACGCATACGACAGCTTGTCGCGGTAGATCAACTCGCCAAAGCGCAGGACGACGAATATCGCCAGCAGAACGCTAATCGTATTCGTCAGCTTGATGAACAAACTTTTCTCGTCCGGACCGTTACCTTTCAGACCCGCTTGTACCAACGAGCCTTCAAAAATGACGATCGAGAAGCCCATTATAAAGGCGGTTAATACCGAGAAAAGTGGGAGCATTTCATAAGCTTGCCATAGCGGATGTACTTTATAGCCCGCAGAAATCATCAATGACCCCATTGAAGACTGGTGCATGGTCGGCAGCAGCGCGCCGAGAGCGATAATAAAGAACATCACTTTATTCAAACGCTTGAGGGAGACTTTCCAGCCCAGACGTTCAAACAAGGCCGGAGCAAATTCCAGCGCCATGATACCGATATAGATGGTCATACAGACCGCCGTTTCAAACAGTACCGAGTTCACGTTAAAGTGGCCCGGAATGTAGAAATACGGCAGGTTCCAGTAACGACCGACGTCAATGGTGATCGACAAACCACCCAGCGAGTAACCGAACAGGCTCGCCAGCAGCGCCGGACGAACCAGCGGATGGTATTGCCCTCTGTTGAAAACATACACCGCCCACGCCAGCGCCCAACCACCGCACGCGAAACCGGTACCGATCAACAGGTCAAACGCGATCCATACACCCCACGGGAAACCGCCGTTCAGATCGGAAACTGACCCCAATCCGAAGACCAGACGTTTTACGATCAGGAGCATACACAGGACGATTAACGGCCCAAAAATAATGACCGGCTTGCTGATTATTCTTCCGCCCAGCGGTTTAGGATCATGACTCATGATCGTCTCCTCCATCGTGATGGTCGTTTTTCGTATTACGACGAACCAGCACGGTTAAGCCCGCCAGCGCTGCCAGGGGTAAAATCATGCCCTTATACAGGGAATGTTGAACATGTTCGGAACGCGCACCAGTTGAAAGGTCATCCAGTTTTGGCAGATCCAAATCCTCGTAAGGAACACCCGTCAGCACCATAACCTGCGTACCACCGCCTTCCTTTTCACCGTACAGGTGCGGATAGTACTTCGGTACCGTATGCAAATAGGTATCACCAGCGTTCACTGTCTGACGCGGATAGTGGTATTCGCTGCCAGGCTTCAGTGCCAGACGTTTTTTCGCCTCAGCCATCAGCTCTTCACGCGTACCAAAAATCACTGCACCGGCAGGGCACACTTCAACACACCCCGGTAACCCCCCTTTGTCCAGACGTTCAACCCCTTTCTGGTTACACAGTTCACATTTATGAAGCGCACCAAACGGGTTGTTGTAGTCGTATTTAGGGACGTTGTACGGGCAGGCAACCATGCAATAGCGGCAGCCAGTACAGACATCTTTGTCATAGTGGACGATGCCGGTTTTCGGGTCTTTCTTCAGCGCGGAAACCGGGCAAACGGAGACGCAGTTCGGATCAACACAGTGCATGCACTGTTTCTTAATGTACGCGTAGCCGTTTTCGGTCTGGTCTTTGTTAACACCTGTTCCGCTACGCCACACCTGGATGATGTTGTTGGTATACGGTGACAGTTTGTCGTTGTTCGACCAGGTTTGCTCACCTTCCGGGTTACGCGCCGGGAAGTTGATATCCTGACACTTAGTGACGCAGGCCTGGCAGCCTACGCACAGCGTCGAATCATAGAGCATCCCAAGTGAACCCGGGATCGGCGGACGGTTTTCTGCAGCCGCATGACTGATGGACGGCGCTGCGCCCAACAGCAATGCCCCGCTGGAGGCTGCTTTAATAAAGTTACGTCTGTTCACGGTTATTCTCCCCGTGAGTCAGCGTTATCTTTCTTCTGCTGACGCCCCAGTTCACGTACCGCCATCACGCTGACGCCGGCAACCAGTCCTACTACGCCGCCAAGCAGCCCAATAGCCCCAGCTGAAATGTTGCCGCCTTCTTTCATGTTGACATCAGGCTTCTCTGAACGCGGGGTTTGGTTTTCCACATGGGCGAGTTGGTGAATGCCTTTATGGAAACCGACGCCTTCTTCATTACAGCCGTAGCAAGGGTGACCGATAGCCACCGGCCACACGCCGCCAACATCGCAGAATTGCAATGTTGAGCAGTTGCCGTACGTTTCTGGCCCTTTACAGCCCAGATGATAGAGGCACCAACCTTCGCGGTGGCCTTCATCACCGAACTCTTTAGCAAAACGACCGGCATCAAAATGCGGGCGACGTTCGCAGTGTTCGTGAATCAAACGACCGTAGGCAAATGTCGGACGGTTTTTGGTATCCAGCTTCGGCGGCTTACCGTAAGTGATGATATGCGCGACCGTGGCGAGGAAGTTATGCGGGTTAGGCGGACAGCCTGGGATGTTGATGATGGTTTTGCCTGGCAGAACTTCTTGCAAGCCGACTGCACCCGTTGGGTTCACGCCAGCGGCAGCTACACCCCCCCATGCGGCACAAGAGCCGATAGCGATGATAGCTGCTGCACCTTCGGCCGCTCTGCGGATATGATCCACAATTGGCTCACCGGCAACCATGCAGTAAATACCATTATCTTTTAGTGGTATAGAACCATCTACCACCAGAACATATTGCCCTTTGTACTTCTCCAGAGCGTTATGTTTGTTCTCTTCGACCTGGTGGCCAAAGGCGGCAGAGAGTACCTCATGGTATTCCAGAGAGATGGTCTCCAGAACGAGGTTTTCCACTGTAGGGTGTGTCGCGCGAAGCAGCGATTCAGTACAACCCGTACACTCCTGAGCACCAATCCAGATAACCGGTGGGCGCTGAGGACGAGAAACTGATTCGGCCATTTCTGCGGCGGCTTTGCTACTGAGCCCCATGGTAGCGGCCAGTGCTGCACAAAGCTTCATGAAATCACGGCGATTGATGCCGTTCGAATTGATGAGAGAATTATCTCCAGTCATTTTATTGTTATTCCGTTGCGAAGACCTGGCTTTTATTTTGCACCATTCGCATGTTGCTTATTGCGATCGGCGCGCCATTACCACACTTTTTATATGGTTATGTGCATTATAATACTTCGGCGGAGCAACAAAACGAAGGCGTAGGTCAATAGTGTAATTAATTAAAGCAAGATAATACCCCTTTTGGATCAAGCTTCGAGCCGATAGCCAGCCATGAAAAACCGAATTGTTGTACTCGACTGGTTCTCTTTGAAGAAATCCATCACCATCTCTTTATCCAGCCCGTAACGACGCGTCAGGATCCCCGCTTCCCATGCGCTGAGCTGTCGGTCGCCCGTTTTTTCAAACATTCGATGTGAAAAACCCAGAACAAAACCGCGTTTATAATCTGAACAAAAATTCGCCACTGAACGAGCACTGTCCGCACTTGAGGCGTTCAATCCGGCCATCAGGCCCTTACCAAAATGGTTGTCCATGCATAACCTCCAATCGCTATATAACAAATTATATAGCGATTTTTTAAACAAAGGCCAGAGGTATCACGCACTTTTTTGTGCCAGATTAAAAGGACACCCACTCGTCCGTTTTAGGCGCTGCAGAGGTTCTGCTTTCTGCGGAGGGGGAAGCGGTATTTGTCGATGCATATTGCACATCGTTGGCTGAAAGCCGGAATTGCTGTACAGAGCGTTGCAGCTCTTCCGTTTGCCGTTCCAGCGCCACTGCCGCTGCGGAGACTTGTTCTACCAACGCGGCATTCTGCTGCGTCACGCTGTCCATCTGAGTGATCGCAACGCTGACCTGCGAGATACCTTTATTCTGTTCTTCAGAAGCAGAGGCTATTTGTTTCATGATAACGGTCACTTCGGTCGCGCCGCGTAGAATCGCTTCCATCGTTAATCCGGTCTCTTTGACCAGTCGAGCCCCCTGATCGACACGACGCGAAGATTCACCGATTAATGTCTCAATCTCTTTTGCCGCTCCGGCGCTACGACTGGCGAGATTACGGACCTCCCCCGCCACCACAGCAAAGCCACGTCCCTGTTCACCAGCTCTGGCCGCTTCAACGGCGGCGTTGAGCGCCAGAATGTTGGTCTGGAAAGCAATGCTATTAATGACGGAGGTAATTTCTGCTATCTGTTTAGAACTGGCAGCAATACCGTCCATGGTGTCGACCACTTCAGAAACCAACTTGCTTCCTTTGCCTGCCGTTTCTGTTGCGGTATCGGCAAGCTGGCTGGCCTCACGCGCATTTTCGGCGTTAAGTTTTACCGTTGCGGTTAGCTCTTCCATGCTGGCAGCCGTTTCTTCCAGCGCTGCCGCCTGCTCTTCAGTACGGGAAGAGAGATCGTTATTGCCGGTAGAAATTTCCGTAGCACCTCGCCAGATGTTGTCACTGCCTGAACGAATCGTACTGACGGCTTCACGCAGGCTGTCCTGCATCGCGCACAATAAAGGGACCAGTTGGCCTACACAGTTCCGGCCGAATTCTTCAATCGGATGGCTGAGATCGCCCTGGGCAATCTGGCGGAACTGCTGGCGAATACGACCGAGAGGTTTCACCATCATGGTAACAAGGTAACGATCGGTGAAGAAAAGGAGGGCAATTCCGAGGATAACGGCAGTAATAATCAGTGTCCGAATGATCGACGTTTTACCGTCTACCATAATACGCGTCGCATCAAGTCTCTTTCCAGCTGTGGTATTAAACCGTTCAGCGCTGGCACCAAATTCACGGCTCAGTGCGGGCGTAATCGTGCTGGCATGTTCCGAAAACGCCGTAAGCGAGCCCTGCTGCGCCAGCTGCATTTGCGGTATCACGCCTTTATCCAGCAAAGCTTGCCACTTAGCCAGCACTGCTGCTGAAATTTCCGGGTCCATCGGCCCGGGAGATAATGTTTTCATCTCCTGGAGCTTCTGGCTCAGATTATCCAGCGATTGCTGGGCAGGTGTAAAATCAGGCGTTCCACCACCAATTTTGACATCCACTGCACGGCTCAGGCGTGTCACAAAGCGGAAGTACTGATCGTTACCCTGACTCAGCACCGTCATCTGTTTGACGAGATGGCGATCAATATCATTCCCTTCTGATATTTTTGATAACGCATGAAGACTGAATAAACCCACGCCCGACCAGAGCAGGCAAAAAAGTCCAAGTATTGCCAGCATGACAATACGAATAGTGAAGTTTTTCAGCAAATACATAATAATTTCCTTGCCATTGATGAGGAATTCGCCATCAGGCGATACTTCCCCTTGTTATCGGCAGGCAATGAAGAAGATATAATACGTTCTTTATTTTTTTACTTTTTTAAGTCTATCTATTATCCCTGCGGGTCATATCAATATGAATGTTAATGAAATTAGGTAGCATTATTATTCAGATAATTAACCTGGAGCTGTAAATAATACGTTGTTTTTCATAACAAATATTTATCAAACCAGGCAAGAGTGCGTTCCCAGGCTAAATCAGCAGCTGCTTTATCATAACGGGGTGTCGAATTGTTATGAAAACCATGATTAACACCGGGATAGATATATGCTTGATAGATTTTCTTATTCGCTTTGAGTGCGGCTTCATAAGCGGGCCAGCCCTCATTAATTCGTGTGTCTAGTTCTGCATAGTGTAATAATAAAGGCGCATTAATTTTAGGGACATCGGAAGCAGGAACCTGACGCCCATAAAAGGGCACCGCACAGGCCAGTTCAGGGAAAGCAACAGCCGCTGCATTCGCCACACCACCACCGTAGCAAAATCCAGTGATCCCCACCTTTCCCGTCGTCATCGAATAACGCTGCATAAATTCAATAGCGGCAAAAAAATCATTCATCAGCTTAACGGGATCAACCTGCTGCTGTAATTCCCGACCTTTATCGTCATTGCCGGGATACCCTCCCAGTGAACTTAATCCATCGGGTGCCAGCGCAATATAACCCGCCTTCGCCACCCGCCGTGCAACATCTTCAATATACGGATTCAAACCGCGATTCTCATGTACCACAACCACTGCCGGAACGTTCCCCGTCACCTTCGCGGGTTTCACCAGATAACCTCGCACATCACCATGCCCATCAGGCGATGGATAGGTAATGTATTCTGCCAGAATATCGGGATCGGTAAATTCTACCTGCGTTGCCAGGGCATAATTTGGTCTCAGCAAATTGAATAACGCCAGTGCCGTCATGCCACCTACCGCATATTTCGCCGCCAGATTCAGAAACTCTCGTTTAGATATTTTGCCATGGGCATAATAATCATAGTAATCGAGTAACTCCTGCGGAAAGTCTTTAGCAGTCAAACGTGGCATGGTCGCACTCCTGAGTGATGTTTTTTTAAGCAAAGCACAGTGATCTGTTTTTGCCCAGTTTTTCATCCCAATGTGACCTGGTGAACGGGATATTCACCACGAACCCGCTAAAATAGAAACGTTGTTTTGAAATTCACCTGCACTAAGGAGATCTCATGGCCTGGTTTGCCAATCCTGAACGTTATGAGCAAATGCTCTATCGCTACTGTGGTCGCAGCGGCTTGCGCTTACCCGCGCTGTCGCTGGGTTTATGGCACAGTTTTGGGCACGTTCAAGCTCTGGATTCACAACGAGCACTGCTACGAAAAGCATTTGATTTAGGGATCACACATTTTGATTTAGCCAATAACTACGGGCCGCCTCCGGGCAGTGCTGAAGAGAATTTTGGTCGATTACTGCGCGAGGATTTTGCACAATATCGTGATGAATTGATTATCTCGACCAAAGCTGGTTACGACATGTGGCCGGGGCCGTACGGCTCTGGCGGTTCACGCAAGTATCTGCTGGCCAGCCTCGACCAGAGCCTCAAGCGTATGGGTCTCGACTACGTCGATATCTTCTATTCGCACCGCGTTGATGAAAACACACCAATGGAAGAGACCGCTTCCGCGCTGGCCCATGCCGTGCAAAGTGGCAAAGCGCTGTATGTCGGCATCTCATCTTATTCTCCAGAGCGCACGCAGAAGATGGCCGAACTGCTGCGGGAATGGAAAATTCCGCTGCTTATCCACCAGCCATCCTACAACCTGCTTAACCGCTGGGTAGACAGCAGCGGCTTGCTGGATATGCTGGAATCCAACGGGATGGGGTGTATTGCCTTCACCCCGTTGGCCCAGGGGCTGCTGACAGGGAAATACCTCAACGGTATTCCTGATGGTTCCCGCATGCAGCGTGAAGGGAAAAAAGTCCGTGGACTGACGGAAAATATGCTGACGGAAGCAAACCTCAGCAGTCTGCGTTTGCTCAATGAGATGGCTCAACAACGTGGGCAGTCGATGGCGCAAATGGCGTTAAGCTGGCTACTAAAAGATAACCGGGTCACATCGGTATTAATTGGCGCCAGCCGACCTGAGCAGTTAGAAGAGAACGTTCAGGCACTGGCAAACCTGACATTTAGTGCCGAAGAACTGGCACAGATCGATAAACATGTCGCTGACGGCAAGCTCAATCTGTGGCAAGCCTCATCAGACAAGTAACGATCTGACCATTACGCCGGGTGTAGCCCTACCCGGCATAATGGCCTGCTGATGAGAGTGGGCAAGTAAATCTCGCCTCACACCTCGTCCTCTTTGATCAATGGACGCTGGTATTCCGGCCACACTAGCGAGACAAGTGCAGGATAGGCTTCCAGGCTAAACTCCCTGAAGCACTGCCGCAAGTTAAGCACATCCAGATCGGCGTGCGGGACTTTCTCCCCACTGAGGCAGCGCTTTTTGATATTGTCGTAATACTTATAAACCGCAGAGTTAAGATCGCTACAACGCCGCTGTGCGTCAAAGAGCCCGGGCGTTTCATTCAGCTCCACCATAGTCATCCGCTTGACTGTGGAGTGGATAAAATCGATATATTCGTGATTGACTCGCCAATACCATACCGGAGTAATCGAATTCATCAGGGCAGAAAAATGATCTTCTCCCTCTTCTTTACTTAGCATTTCCGGCTGGTGCTGTGCGTTAACATCTTCTGCATAACGGTTTTTATTTGCACTACGCATTAGCAAAAGTACCCCGCAGGTAAGCAATAGCAGGGTAATAACAGAATAAAATATACTGTTCATAGCAGGCTCCATTTTTTTTGATTTTAAAATTACCCCATGCTATTGTCAACGCGGCCTACCTTATTAAAAACATCATATTATTGGCAGCAAAGGATATTTCAACATGCTTCCCGAGCATCTTGTTCCCTCTCGTTTTCATTTATCCGCAACCCCGAACAATACAAATACCACAGAAAATAGTGAAAATTTGACTCAGGGAAAGATAACGCTAAGTGATTACGAATCAGAAATTTTGATTAGCTCCGCAACTACCGGTCAGTCCCGGAATATGTTATTTGAAGAGTGCGATCGCCATTTAAAAGAGCGTCTTTTCCGCGCTGCAAAAATTGAGTCATTTACTCGTCTGCTCAATTCATTACAGGCGGAAGGCGACATTAACGCCCAGGAATTAAGTAAAATTCTGGCCAAAAAAACAGCCATGATAAATGAACAAGGCAACAAAATTTGGCTTAATTTAATTACTCGCGAAACCAACAATCCTATTTTTTATTCTCTGGAAGAGAAATAAAATGAAAGATGTTGAAGATAATAATGTTTATTTGGCTTTAGATAACCACAAAAGTGATGAGTTTGTCTTAAAACAAAATCTGTCTGTGTTGATAGCCAATAAAAACGCGACGCTGGAAAGCCTTGCTCAAGAGATGGTTTCTATACCCGCCGCGCTGGTGCGGATGAAATGGCAAAATCGTCATGAAATCTACGCACTGCAAGCCAAAGAAGAGATTTACGGTGCCACTATCGAGGCTATCATCGCTCAGCAGCCAGAATTGCGGGACAAAATCATGGCCCGTCTGGAAAGCACATACCAGCATCTGCTTGCGCGTGAAACAGCCACATTGCGCCTGACCCGTAAGCTATCCGAAGGGAACTATGAGCCCACAAAAATCACTACGGTTGCGTTGGACGAGAACAGATAAGGCAAAAGACGTGCAGGGGAGTGATAGCAGGAGAAGCTTGCCGGGTAAGGTCAAACCTGTACCCGGCAACAAGAGTTATTTGGCTTTCACGGTCTCTTCACCGACCAAACCAATCTTCAGGTAGCCCGCCTGATGCAACGTATCCATAACCTTCATCATGGTTTCGTAGTCAACGGTTTTATCTGCCCGGAAGAAGATAGTGGTGTCTTTCTTGCCTTCAGTTAGCGCGTTTAGCTCGTTAATCATCGTCTCATCGGTTACCTGATCGTTACCAATAAACATGGTGTTATCGGCTTTTACTGACAGGTAAACCGGTTTCTCCGGACGCGGTTGCGGCGTACTGGTAGATGCAGGGAGATTCACCTTCACATCCACGGTTGCCAGTGGCGCTGCCACCATAAAGATGATCAACAATACCAACATGACGTCGATAAACGGCGTCACGTTGATGTCATGCATTTCACCGTTATCATCCAGGTTTTCATTAAAGCTCATTGCCATGGAACATTACCCTACACGTAATTTCTGCGCAGCACGTACCGGGTGTGCAGACGCGCTTGCACTCAGGTCCAGGTCACGACTTTGCAGCAACAGCACCTGCGCCGCGACATCGCCCAGCATCGCTTTATAGCTGCCAATCTGACGAGCAAAAATGTTGTAGATAACAACAGCAGGAATTGCCGCAACCAGACCGATCGCGGTCGCTAACAGTGCTTCTGCAATACCTGGAGCAACAACAGCCAGGTTGGTGGTTTGGGTTTGTGCGATACCGATGAAGCTATTCATGATGCCCCATACTGTACCAAACAACCCGACAAATGGAGAGATAGCCCCGATGGTTGCCAGGTATCCATTACCCCGCCCCATCTGACGACCAACTGCGGCAACGCGACGTTCCAGACGGAAACCGGTACGCTCTTTGATCCCTTCGTTGTCATCACTGCCTTCTGACAGTTCCAGTTCATTCTGCGCTTCATTAATCAGCAGAGAACCCAGGCTTTTGGCATCGAATCCAGCGGCAATCTCACTTGCCTGATCTAAAGAGCGGGCATCTGCCAGCATCTGCTGTTCACGCTTAAGACGGCGCTTCTGCGTAAAGAACTCAAGGCTCTTACTAAAGAAGATAGCCCAGGTGACCACTGACGCCAAAATCAGCCCAATCATCACGCACTTAACCACGATATCGGCGTGCTGATACATACCCCAGACGGAAAGGTCCGTCTGCATCAAATTATTACCCACTCTGTATCTCCAGGACGCAAATCACAAAATCTGAGCGTAATCATATCAAAACGACGTCGAATTGATAGTCGTTCTCATTACTATTTACATAGTGCCGCACCTTTGGTTTCTTTTCCTTGCGCTCACGCAGTAAAAAAGTCACCAGAAATCGATTTGAGAATATTTTGTACTTTATGGCTATTCTGCAGGACGCGGCAGATGAGATTCATGCTAGTTTAGACATCCAGACGTATAAAAATAGGTAATACAACATGGCAGATAAGCAGCTTGAGACCAAACTCGTTCACGCCGGGCGTAGTAAAAAATACACGCTGGGTTCGGTAAATAGCGTGATCCAGCGCGCGTCTTCACTGGTATTCGACACCGTTGCGGCGAAAAAACAGGCGACGCATAACCGCGCAAACGGTGCCCTTTTCTATGGACGTCGCGGCACGCTGACGCATTTCTCACTGCAGGAAGCGATGTGTGAACTGGAAGGCGGAGCGGGCTGCGCTCTGTTCCCTTGCGGTGCAGCAGCCGTTGCCAACACCATCCTTGCCTTTGTTGAACAAGGCGATCATGTGCTGATGACAAATACCGCCTATGAACCCAGCCAGGATTTCTGCACTAAGGTACTGGGCAAGCTTGGCGTGACAACCGGCTGGTTCGATCCGCTGGTCGGTGCGGATATTGTGAAGCATATACAGCCGAACACTAAAGTTGTTTTTCTTGAGTCTCCAGGTTCTGTCACCATGGAAGTTCATGATGTTCCAGCTATTGTTGCCGCAGTCAGAAGCGTTGTGCCGGACGCTATCATCATGATTGATAACACCTGGGCTGCGGGCGTGTTGTTCAACGCGCTGGATTTCGGTATCGATATCTCAATTCAGGCCGGGACGAAATATCTGATTGGTCATTCTGACGGCATGGTTGGGACAGCGGTATCCAATGCCCGTTGCTGGGATCAACTGCGTGAAAATGCCTATCTGATGGGACAAATGCTGGATGCCGATACCGCCTATATGACCAGCCGCGGATTGCGGACGTTAAGCGTTCGCCTTCGCCAACACCATGAAAGCAGTTTAAAAGTCGCCGAGTGGCTGGCTGACCATCCGCAGGTTGCCCGCGTGAATCACCCGGCACTTCCCGGCAGCAAGGGACACGAATTCTGGAAACGCGACTTTACCGGTAGCAGCGGTCTGTTCTCATTTGTTCTGCATAAGAAGCTAAATAATGAAGAACTGTCTGCGTACCTGGATCACTTCAGCCTGTTCAGCATGGCCTATTCCTGGGGCGGTTTTGAATCGCTGATTCTGGCTAACCAACCGGAACACATCGCGGCAATTCGTCCGGAAGGCAAAGTGGACTTCAGCGGAACGCTCATCCGTTTACACATCGGTTTAGAAAATGTTGACGATCTGATTGCCGATTTAGCCGCAGGATTTACCCGAATCGAGTAACATTGCCGCAGATGGACATATATGCAGACACTTCTGGTGGAAAAGTCTGCAATTGTTGCGTCCGGGATCAAGGCATCCCGGACAATTCAGGAGTACAATCCACCTATAAACGCTGTTCCACAGGAAAGTCCATGGTAGTCATTCAAGATATTATCTCCGCGCTCTGGCAACATGATTTTGCCGCGCTGGCGGACCCACACGTCGTGAGCGTGGTGTACTTTGTGATGTTCGCCACGCTGTTTTTAGAAAATGGCCTGCTGCCCGCCTCCTTTTTGCCCGGTGACAGCCTGCTATTACTGGCAGGAGCGCTGATTGCTCAGGACGTGATGAGCTTTTTACCTACCATAGCGATTCTGACTGCCGCTGCCAGCCTCGGTTGCTGGCTGAGCTACATTCAGGGGCGCTGGCTGGGCAATACACGAACAGTGAAAGGCTGGCTGGCACAATTACCTGAAAAATATCATCAGCGTGCTACCTGTATGTTTGACCAACACGGGTTAATGGCACTACTCGCCGGACGTTTCCTGGCGTTTGTACGCACCTTGCTGCCGACCATGGCGGGGATTTCAGGGCTGCCTAACCGTCGTTTCCAGTTTTTTAACTGGCTGAGCGGCCTGCTGTGGGTCACCGTGGTCACCAGTTTCGGCTATGCGCTCAGCATGATCCCGTTTGTTAAACGCCACGAAGATCAGGTAATGACCTTTTTAATGATCCTGCCAATCGCCCTGCTAACTGCAGGTCTGCTGGGAACGCTGTTCGTGGTGATTAAAAAAAAATACTGTAGCGCCTGAGCTGCGTCCGTAGGCCGGGTACCCCCCGGCATTTCGCCTTATGGCGCACAGCTTTAAGGCCTACAGTAAACCTGTCT
This sequence comes from Citrobacter sp. Cu233, assembly GCF_030332225.1. Lineage (GTDB taxonomy): Bacteria > Pseudomonadota > Gammaproteobacteria > Enterobacterales > Enterobacteriaceae > Citrobacter. The sequence goes on along the minus strand of NZ_JAOWIF010000033.1, from coordinate 277,509 downwards.
GACCGACAAGAGATCAACTCCCCTGCATCATCCTAATTCTGGCTGCATCTTCCCCTGGCGTGACGCCAAAGTAACGTTTGAACTCCCGACTAAACTGCGATGCACTCTCATAACCCACGCGCATTGCCGCCGCACTGGCTTTCATCCCATCATGAATCATCATCATCCGCGCTTTATGCAATCGATAGCTCTTCAGATACTGCAACGGTGAAGTACTGGTCACCGATTTAAAATTATGATGGAACGCCGACACGCTCATATTGGCCTCTGCCGCCAATTGCTCAACATTGAGATTTTCGGTGTACTTGGTTTCAATTCGCTTCAGCACACGGCTTATCAAACTGAAATGTGTCTGGCGACTGACCAGCGCCAGTAAGGCTCCTCCACGTGGCCCGGTCAGCACGTGGTAGAGGATCTCACGAATAATCTGTTTTCCCAGAATACGTGCATCCAATGGCCGCTCCATCACATCCAGCAGGCGTTCCGCTGCACAGAGAATTTCATCGGATAGCGTCGCCGAATTGATCCCGCTTGCCGCCATTGCGGGCTGGAACAGCTCATCCTCCCCAATATCCATCAGCAATTCCTGCAATTGCAGGATATCGACGTTCAGGCGGATACCCGCCAACGGAACGTCCGGTGTCGCATAAGTTTCACATTCAAAGGGTAAAGGAACTGTTAGCAGTAAATATTCGTTGGCGTCATAGCGAAAGACACGTTCGTTGATATAACCAATTTTATGTCCTGAAAAGAGAAATATGATGCCAGGCTGATACATCACTGGTGTGCGCACCCCGGGTTCAGAGCCATACAGTAAGCGAATATCAGGCAGCAGATCATTTAATTTATTCTCATTATTTTTCAGCTGCTTAATTTTTTCTGTCAGCAGGAGACAGATCTCATCACGGTTCATAGGGCACCATTTCATCATTGATTTGTAACCTTGATATAGTGCGCACTTTTATCTCTTTTCTCCAGTAGTCTGTAGAAATGGGCAAGACATCGGCAGAAATGAGCATTGAGAGGAACGCTTCTGACGACCACAATGTTCACCATCAGGCAGACACTCGCCTGCCCTCTTTTTTACCCACACAAGGTAACGAGCAATGAACAACTTTAATCTCCATACCCCAACCCGCATTCTGTTTGGTAAAGGCGCGATTGCAGAACTGCGCGACCAAATCCCCCAGGATGCTCGCGTACTGATTACCTACGGCGGTGGTAGCGTGAAAAAAACAGGCGTTCTGGCACAAGTTCAGGACACACTGAAAGGTCTGGATATGCTCGAGTTTGGCGGTATTGAGCCGAACCCATCCTATGAAACGCTGATGAACGCGGTAAAAATTGTCCGTGATGAGAAGGTGACATTCCTGCTGGCGGTAGGCGGCGGTTCTGTTCTGGATGGCACAAAATTCATCGCCGCAGCGGCACATTATGCTGACAGTGTTGACCCGTGGCGCATTCTGGAAACACGCGGTAACGACGTACAAAGCGCCGTCCCAATGGGCTCGGTACTGACCCTACCAGCAACCGGATCTGAATCTAACTCTGGTGCGGTAATTTCGCGCAAAACGACTGGCGACAAACTGGCCTTCATGACCCCGTTTGTCCAGCCCGTATTTGCTGTGCTCGATCCGGTTTACACCTATACCCTGCCGCCGCGTCAGGTTGCCAACGGTGTAGTCGATGCTTTTGTTCATACTGTAGAGCAATATGTGACTTATCCTGTAGACGGGAAAATTCAGGATCGCTTTGCCGAAGGTATTCTGCTGACGCTGATAGAAGACGGTCCGAAAGCGTTACAGGAGCCGGAAAACTACAATGTGCGTGCTAACGTCATGTGGGCAGCCACTCAGGCACTGAACGGGCTGATCGGTGCAGGCGTACCGCAGGACTGGGCAACCCATATGCTGGGTCACGAACTGACGGCAATGCACGGACTCGACCACGCTCAGACGCTGGCAATCGTCCTGCCTGCATTGTGGAATGAAAAACGCGATACCAAGCGAGCCAAACTGCTGCAATACGCAGAGCGCATCTGGAATATCACTGAAGGCTCCGAAGACCAGCGCATTGATGCCGCGATTGCCGCCACCCGTCAGTTCTTCGAACAAATGGGTGTACCGACTCACCTGTCTGACTACAGTCTGGATGGCAGCTCCATCCCGGCACTACTGGAAAAACTGGAAGCGCATGGCGGCACGAAACTGGGTGAACATCAGGACATCACGCTGGACGTCAGCCGCCGGATTTACGAAGCTGCCCGCTAAGGTTTTTTGACCTCTGACTTTCGTTTTTGGCTATTTATACTCTCAACAATTCGAGTTGCATAAAGCCGGCAAAAGAGAGAATCCCCTGGAGCTGACAGAAGTAAGTGACAGGGGTGAACAAGTGCAGCCAACGCATATACAGCTTGAAGTATGACGAGTATAGGCCAGACTTAAATCACACCTAACTTACCGGGGCTTGCCCCGGTGAACTCAATTAAGGGGGGGGAATTATGACCGGTCCAACCATTATCAAGCTACAGGATGGTAACGTCATGCCGCAACTGGGCCTGGGGGTCTGGAAGGCAAGCAATGAAGAAGTCATCTCCGCCATTCATAAAGCGCTGGAAGTCGGTTATCGCTCTATCGATACCGCTGCGGCGTACAAAAACGAAGAAGGTGTCGGCAAAGCATTACGCAATGCGGGCGTGCCACGCGAAGAGTTATTCATTACCACCAAGCTGTGGAATGATGACCAGAAGCGCCCACGGGAAGCATTGCTCGAAAGCATGGAGAAACTCCAGCTCGATTACCTCGATCTCTACCTGATGCACTGGCCTGTCCCGGCGATCGATCACTACGTTGAAGCGTGGGAAAACATGATCGACCTGCAAAAAGAGGGGCTGATCAAGAGCATCGGTGTGTGCAACTTTCAGATCAATCATCTCCAGCGCCTGATGGATGAAACAGGTGTCCCCCCGGTGATTAACCAGATAGAACTGCATCCACTGATGCAGCAACGCCAGCTTCACGCCTGGAACGCAACACATAAGATCCAGACTGAGTCCTGGAGCCCGCTGGCGCAGGGCGGTAAAGATGTATTTGATCAAAAGATCATTCGCGAGCTCGCTGAAAAATATGGCAAATCACCGGCGCAGGTCGTCATTCGCTGGCATCTGGATAACGGTCTGGTTGTCATCCCGAAATCCGTTACCCCTGCCCGTATCGCCGAGAACTTCAACGTCTGGGATTTCCGCCTGGACAAAGACGAACTCGGTGAAATTGCAAAACTCGATCAGGGTAAACGCCTGGGCCCTGACCCGGATCAGTTCGGCGGTTAATCTCTCCTCTCCAGCCCGGCCTTCCCGTCGGGCTTTTCTCCTGTCGAAATATTAAGAAACAATAAACGCGCAAGTATAGATGTATTTATGGCACATCCACGTGCAGCATTACGCGACATAACTTACTAATTATTAATTAATAATATTAATTTCATTAATACATCACAAATATCTATAGGTGCGTGACCATGGCGGAAAAAACACAGCATGGCGTCAAATGGCTCCCATTAATTCTTATATTATTGATTTCTGCCGGGCTCTGGCAGCTTACCCCACCCAGTGGGTTAAGTGCGCCAGCCTGGCATTCAGCCATTATCTTCGTTGCTACCATTGCTGCTATCGTGGCAAAAGTTCTGCCTATTGGCGCAGTCGGCATCATCGGTATTACCGTTTTTGCCCTCGCTTATGCTGCCGGGGATAAAACCGCCAGCGGTGCTATTACCACCGCACTGAGCGAACTGAACAGTTCGCTGATCTGGCTGATTGTCGTCGCCTTTATGATTGCCCGCGGGTTTATCAAAACCGGCCTCGGCCGACGTATCGCGCTGCAGATGATCCGTCTGCTCGGAAAACGTACCCTGGGACTCGCCTACGGACTGGCGTTTGCGGACCTGATACTTTCCCCAGCAATGCCAAGCAATACGGCACGCTGTGGCGGCGTCATCTACCCGATAGCTGACTCTCTGGCACGCAGTTTCCATTCAAACCCGGAAGATGAATCCCGCAATAAAATCGGCACCTTTCTCATCACCTGTATTGGCAATGTCAATGATGTCACCGCCGCGCTCTTTATGACCGGCTATACCGGCAATCTGTTGGCAGTAAAACTGGCGGCCAACGCGGGGGTCACACTGACCTGGGGCAGTTGGTTTATGGCGGCGCTGCTGCCTTGTCTGGTCTCGTTGCTGCTGGTTCCACTCCTGGTTTACTGGCTGGTACGTCCGGAAATCAAACACACGCCGGATGCCCCTAATCTGGCGCGCAAAGAACTGGCAGAAATGGGCCGAATGTCACGCGGTGAATGGCTGATGCTGGCGACTGTCGGCGTCCTGCTGGTGCTGTGGATTTTTGGTGATACGCTGGGTGTCGACGCCACAACCGCCTCATTTGTTGGCTTATCCATCTTGCTGCTCAGCGGCGTTCTGAGCTGGGAAGACGTCAAAAGTGAGAAAGGCGCATGGGATACGCTGATCTGGTTTGCCGCACTATTAATGATGGCGAATCAGTTGAAAAATCTGGGCTTTACCACCTGGTTTGGCAACCTGATTGGCGATAGCCTGAGCAGTACCATGCATGGAACCAGTTGGGTGGTTGTCCTGCTGCTGCTCAACGCCGCGTACTTTTATACCCACTACTTTTTTGCCAGCGGTAATGCGCAGATTGCGGCGCTGTACGCCGTTTTCCTTGGCGTCGGCTTGCATTTGAATATTCCTGCAGCGCCTACGGCGTTGATGTTGGCCTTCACCAGCAGTCTGTACTGTTCCCTCACTCAGTACACTCACGCCCGCGGCCCGATTCTGTTTGGTGCCGGGTACGTCCCGACAGGGGTCTGGTGGCGAACAGGATTCATCATCAGCCTGTTTAATCAAGCCGTCTTTATCACCGTAGGGCTGATGTGGTGGAAGATGTTGGGTCTGTACTAAACTCACTGCGTCCTGACAAAACGTCTTACCTACGGAGAAAAGGAATGACCTGTATTTTCTGTCAAATTGTTGAAGGTAAAGCGCCCTGCCATAAAGTCTGGGAGGATGAGCATCACCTGGCCTTTCTGTCGATTTTCCCGAACACCGAAGGTTTTACCGTGGTGATCCCGAAAAAGCACTATCCCAGCTATGCATTTGATATGCCGCCGCAGGCACTGGCAGACCTGATGCTGGCGACCCAAAAGGTGGCGAAAAAACTGGATAACGCTTTCCCGGACGTCAGCCGTACAGGGATGTTTTTCGAAGGGTTTGGCGTGGATCATGTGCACAGTAAGCTCAGCCCTATGCATGGCACAGGTGATTTGACGCACTGGAAACCGATCGAGTCACGGCAGAATAAATTTTTCGAACAGTATGAAGGGTATTTGTCGTCACACGACCACGAGCGGGCAGACGATGAAAAACTGGCCGCATTAGCGGCCAGAATTCGTGAAGCTTAACGCGTCAATGTCATTACCGGATAAGGTGACACACCTTATCCGGTCTACGGTCTGGCATTAGCGCCCCGCAACTTTCCCGCGTTTTTTATTCGCCGCAGGCGTCTGACGCTGGTGCGCGACTGGCGTATGCTTGGTCAGTGCCGGGCGGGTGTGGCGGTTCTGACGACGTGCTTCGCGCATCTCTTCCAGCGTCGGGGCCGGAACCAAACACTCGCGACGACCGCCAATCAGATGCTTTTTCCCCATATCTTCCAGCGCCTGACGGATTAACGGCCAGTTAGCAGGATCATGGTAACGCAGCAGTGCTTTATGCAGACGGCGCTGTTTATCACCTCTTGGCACCACCACATCTTCACTCTTATAACCAATTTTACCCAACGGGTTTTTCCCGGTGTAATACATGGTTGTAGAGTTTGCCAGCGGTGATGGGTAGAAGTTCTGCACTTGATCCAAACGGAAACGGCGCTGTTTCAGCCACAGAGCCAGATTCACCATATCCTCATCACGCGTCCCCGGGTGCGCAGAGATAAAATATGGGATCAGGTACTGCTCTTTACCGGCCTGTTTAGAATAGGTATCGAACAACTCTTTAAAGCGGTCGTAGCTGCCCATACCCGGTTTCATCATCTTCGACAATGGGCCTTCTTCGGTATGCTCCGGCGCAATCTTCAGGTAGCCACCCACATGGTGAGTTGCTAACTCTTTAATATAGCGCGGGTCCTCAACGGCGATGTCATAACGCACCCCGGATGCGATAAGGATCTTTTTAATGCCTTTTAGATCACGCGCGCGGCGGTAAAGATTAATCGTCGGTTCGTGGTTGGTATCCATATGCGGGCAGATGTCCGGATACACGCATGACAGACGACGGCAGGTCTGTTCCGCACGCGGTGACTTACAGCGCAGCATATACATGTTGGCCGTTGGGCCACCGAGATCGGAAATCACGCCGGTAAAGCCCGGAACGGTATCACGAATGGCTTCGATCTCATTGATGATCGAATCTTCCGAACGGCTCTGGATAATGCGCCCTTCGTGCTCGGTGATCGAACAGAACGAGCAACCACCAAAACAGCCACGCATGATATTGATCGAGAAACGGATCATCTCATAGGCGGGAATTCGGCTGTTACCGTATGCCGGATGTGGTACGCGCTTGTACGGCAGTGCAAAGACGCTGTCCATTTCTTCGGTCGACAACGGGATCGCCGGTGGGTTAACCCAAATATAGCGATCGCCATGCTTTTGCATCAGTGCACGCGCGCATCCTGGGTTCGTTTCATGGTGCAGAATACGCGACGCATGGGCGTACAGTACTTTGTCGCTCTTCACTTTCTCGAACGACGGCAACAGTACGTAGGTTTTTTCCCACGGCTTCGGACGCGGCGGCTGTACGGTTACCGCTTTCGCTTCTTGTTTTTTCGGCGCCACCGGTTTGTTGTCAGCACACGGCAAGTCTTCGCCATACGGATGGGGGATTGGGTCAATTTTTCCTGGCATATCCAGACGCGTGGAATCCACCCCACTCCAGCCCGGCAGCGCTTCTTTGACCATAATCGCGGTATTACGCACGTCGCGGATCTGATCAATGGTTTCGCCCATTGCCAGACGGTGTGCGACTTCCACCAATGGACGTTCGCCGTTGCCAAACATCAGCATGTCGGCTTTTGAATCCACCAACACGGAACGACGCACGGTATCTGACCAGTAATCGTAATGCGCAGTACGGCGCAGGCTGGCTTCAATACCGCCGAGAATAACCGGCACATCTTTCCAGGCTTCTTTACAGCGCTGGGTATAAACCAGCGTCGCGCGATCCGGGCGTTTACCCGCCACGTTGTCCGGCGTATAGGCATCGTCATGGCGCAGTCGGCGATCGGCGGTATAACGGTTGATCATCGAGTCCATGTTGCCGGCAGTTACGCCGAAGAACAGGTTCGGTTTGCCCAGACGCATAAAGTCATCTTTGCTATTCCACTCCGGTTGGGCGATGATCCCCACGCGAAAGCCCTGTGCTTCCAGCATACGGCCGCAAATAGCCATACCGAAGCTCGGGTGATCGACGTACGCATCGCCGGTAACCAGAATGATGTCGCAGCTATCCCAGCCAAGTTGATCCATTTCGTCGCGTGACATCGGCAAAAATGGTGCCGGCCCAAAACAGGCGGCCCAATACTGCGGCCAGGAGAAAAGGTCTCTGTCCGGTTGGATCAGGGATATTGCGCTCATAATGCTTCCAAAAAAATGGTAAAAAAATAATCAAAGGCCGGGGATTATACGCTGTATGTCGGCAAGAAATGAAGTGGAGTCTGAACCAGAGCAGTAGAAAGTTATATAAATTGTTAAATTTTACGACGCTCATTTTTATCAATCATAATTAACACCATGCCGGCCAACTGAGATAACTCTTTTTCGGCGGGGGATTTTTCATTGCGACTCAACGATTCACTGCATATTTCCCAGTTACGGGTTGTTGTTCACCTGTGTGGGTTTCTGGTTCTTCTCTACAGCTTTTCTATGCTGCCACCGATGACCATCGCTTTGTTAAATAAAGAGCGGAGCTTGTTCGCTTTTTTCAGCACGTTTATGACTTTCTTCACCCTCGGCGGCGGGGCGTGGCTGGCAACCAAACATGCGGGTATTCAACTGCGAACACGGGATGGTTTCGTCATTATCGTTCTGTTCTGGCTGTTGTTTTCGTTTATCAGCGCGATGCCGATGTGGATGGACGATGGCTTAAACCTCTCTTTTGCGGATGCCCTGTTTGAAGGGGTTTCCGGGATTACCACCACGGGCGCAACCGTAATTGGCGACGTCAGCGCCATGCCGAAATCGTATCTGTACTACCGGGCTCAGCTCAATTTTATTGGTGGCCTGGGGGTTATTGTCCTCGCCGTAGCGGTATTACCGCTGCTGGGTATTGGCGGCATGAAGCTATATCAGTCTGAAATGCCGGGCCCCTTTAAAGAAGAACGCCTTACGCCCAGACTTGCTGATACCGCACGCACGCTGTGGCTGACCTATGTCGTTTTGGGACTTATTTGTACTCTGGCCTACTGGGCTGCCGGGATGTCGTTCTTCGATTCCTTATGCCACGGGCTGTCGACGGTCGCTCTCGGCGGATTTTCCACTCGCAGCGAGAGCATCGGCTTTTATAACAGCCACGCTATTGAGCTAGTTGCCGGACTGTTTTCACTGCTGTCTGCGTTTAACTTCACCCTCTGGTACGTTGCTATCGTGAAGCGGACCTTCAAGCCCTTTCGTCGCAATGCCGAACTGCGTTTCTTTTTGCTTATTGCTCTGGTCGTCACTCTGATCGCCACCTGGCAAGTTTGGCGGGCAGGCATGTACGGATTAACGGACAGCCTGGTGCATGCTTTTTTTCTGGCCAGTTCGATGCTGACAGATAATGGCCTGTCGACGGCAGATTACGCGCAGTGGCCTTCGCACACGATCTTTATGCTGCTCAGCGCCAGTTTCTTCGGCGGTTGTGTGGGTTCGACTTGCGGGGGGATTAAGGTGCTGCGCTTTTTAATTATGTTCAAGCAGTGCCGTCAGGAGTTACACCAGCTCGCGCATCCCCGCGCCCTGCTGAATATCAAAGTGGGCAATAGTGTGGTAAGCGACCGGGTGGTGCGTTCGGTATGGAGCTTTTTCTTTCTCTACGTTTTGTTCACCAGCTTTTTTATCTGGGCGCTCAATTTGATGGGCTACGATCTCTTCTCCTCTTTTGCCACCGTCGCCGCCTGCATCAACAATATGGGGCTGGGATTTGGCGTCACCGCCACGACATTTGGCACCTTAAATGAGGAAGCAAAGCTACTGATGTGCGCGGCCATGATCATGGGGCGTCTGGAGATTTACCCCATTCTGATCCTGTTCTCGCGCATGTTCTGGCGGGCGTAACGGGACCCCCGGCGCATTACGGCGCCGGGTTCACCAGCATCTGTCCAATAGAACCACGGTCTGCCATTTCCAGCGTCTGGCTGTTGAAGTAGAACGGGAAATGCGCCCAGGAAGGCTGTCCATAATAGACCAGCAACTCCACTTGCCCATCAACCCAGACGGTATCTTTCCAGCCACGGTCTTCCGGGAACGGCATCGCGCCATTCACATTACGGATCAGGAAAGAGACGCCTTCAATATGGAACGACTGCGGCATATCTGCGCGCACCGTCCAGCGCTCCCAGGAGCCCTGCTGCGCCGTGATATCCATGCGATTGACATCCCACAGTTGGCCATTGATTCCAGGATCGTCATCAAGGCTAATATCACGGCTGCGAATCGGCGAGCCGCTCAAAATTTCGGTGGGTAACAGACGCATTGGCAGGCTATCCGTTACCAGCGGCAGAAGGCCGGTTGGTCGCAGAGTCAGTACCAGCGTGGAGATCAGGATACTGGAAGGTTCAAAGAAACCACGGATCCTGTCAACAATACTGGCCGCCTCGCCGCAGGTAATCGAAACTTCATCACCGTTGGTCATATCGACCAGAATCTCACGACGCTCACCTGGGGCCAGCGATAGCTGCTTCACCGAAACCGGCGCGGGTAAAAACCCCTGATCGCCTGAGATAACATGCAGCGCACGGCCATCGCTCATTTTCAGCAGATAACGACGCGAGTTTGAGGCATTCAGCAAACGCAAACGCACCCAGCCACGGGACACTTCGACATACGGACTTTGCGCCCCGTTGACCAAAAGAGTATCCCCGACAAAACCACCGCTGCCCGGCTCGCTATATTCTGGCGTACCGAAGTTATCCAGGCGCTTATCCTGAATAATGACTGGAAAATCATCCACGCCATAGTGGTTAGGGATCGGCAGTGATTTACTCACTTCATCTTCAACCAGCCACATCCCGGCAAGGCCGTTATAGACCTGCTGGGCAGTGCGATTTGGCGTATTGGCGTGATACCACAAGGTCGCAGCGCTTTGGCGGATCGGCAGCACGGGCGCCCAGTCCGCATTAGGCGACATCATACGCGCCGGCCCGCCCATAAGAGGACCTGGAACCTGTAATCCGGCAACGGTCATTGAGACATTTTCTGCCAGACGGTTGCTGTAGATAAGCTTGACATCATCGCCTTTCCAGACGCGGATTGTCGGCCCCAGGTAGCGCCCGTTAACACCCCAGACGGGTGCGCGTGTGCCAGGCGTAAACGACCAGTGCGCACGTTGCAGCGTCATAAATAGCGGCTGTCCCCGACGGGACTCCAGCAGGGGGGGAACAGGTAGCGGTTGTTGCTGACCGGCAGCATTAGCCTTCAGTGGAACAGCACCTGCACACAGCGCGATCCCCGATGCCTGAATGAACTGACGCCGACTGAATGACATATAAGCTCCATGAAAAACTGGCGATTAACACGCAGGAAATCATTTCCTGTAACAAACCCGAAATGAGCGAATTAAACCTTACCGGCAGCTTCCCGCTCAGCAACTTCTTTATCGAGTTCTGCGATTTTTTGTTCCATCAGCGTGCGGCAATGCGCTGCCAGTTCACGAACCTGATCTTTACCAAAATGACTGATATCCACGGGCGGCAGCATCTCTACAATCGCCAGCCCATTATTCAGCCGGTTCAATTTGATCTTATTAGAAGTCGTTGAAACGCAAACAGGGATAACCGGGACACCCGCAGCAATTGCCGCATGGAACGCACCTGTTTTAAACGGTAGCAGACCACGGCCACGGCTACGCGTTCCTTCAGGGAACATCCAGATAGAGATACGACGCTTTTTAAAGTGATTCACAACCGCCGCAATGGTGCTGTGCGCTTTGGCGCGGTTATTTCTGTCGATCAACAGATTACCGGTGAGCCAGTACAGCTGTCCGAAGAAAGGGATCCATAACAGGCTTTTTTTACCTACTGTAACCGTCGGCGGCTGAACGATATTCGCCGCGGTAACCATGTCATAGTTATTCTGGTGGTTACAAATATAGATAGCATTACCATAGTTCTTCGCGTCAGGCGGCATGCGACACTCGACCTTCAGGCCATACAGGGGAGCCAGGCGACCAAACATATGGCCGAACGTCGCAACGTGTTTTGGATTTCTTGGGCTGAACAGACAGTATATGCAACCGAAAATACAGACCAAAATGCAGTAAATAACAGTAATAATTAAACGAAAAATATATAGCATAACAACCTCTAAAGGCCTAAGAGCCTGGCATTCTACGTCACCTGATTCCGAACACTGCATCAGGTTAGGGCATTGTTAAGAGCGGCTCTCTGGAAAAGCGTATTGTTAATCGCAACGCACGAATAAACAACGGTTTCACGGGATTTTTTAAAACAAGCTCTCCCCGTGTGAAAACAGGGAGAGCCAGACGCTGGCGTTATTCTTCGCTGTCGCCGTGACTGGAACGTCGGGGCGAGTCAATCTCAACACGGTCGATGCGTTGCAGACCGCGCATGAGCGTACCGCGACGACCACGCTCGCCGGTTACCTTCTGCAGCTCTTCAGGACGCAGTTTAATTTTGCGTTTCCCGACGTGGATGGTCAGCGTGCTTTGCGGCGGCAGCACGTAGAGTTGTGCCAGACCATCTTCGCCTTTCGCCGCTTCCGCAGAAGGAATGTTGATGATCTTGTTCCCTTTGCCTTTCGACAACTGCGGCAAATCGCTCACCGGGAACATCAACATGCGGCCCGCATGGGTAATAGCCAGCAGCATATCGGTTTCATCTTCAATCACCACCGGCGGCATAACATGCGCGTTTTCAGGCAGCGTAATCAATGCCTTGCCCGCACGATTACGCGCGACGAGGTCATTGAAGGTGCAGACAAAACCGTAACCGGCATCAGAGGCCATAAGCAGTTTCTGATCGTCGCCTTCCATCAGCATATGCTCAACGGTCGCGCCCGGTGGCAGCGTGAGCTTACCGGTCAACGGCTCCCCCTGACCCCGTGCCGACGGCAGCGTAATCGGGTCGATAGCATAGCTACGCCCGGTTGAGTCAACGAAGACGACCGGCTGGTTACTCTTTCCTTTCACCGCCGATTTAAAGCTATCACCCGCTTTATAGCTTAAGCCCGGAGCGTCTATATCGTGGCCTTTCGCACTTCGCACCCAGCCACTCTGGGACAGCACAATGGTCACTGGCTCAGACGGCAACATGTCGTGCTCGCTCATCGCCTTCGCTTCTTCACGCTCCTGCAATGGAGAACGGCGATCGTCGCCATAGGCATCCGCATCAGCCTGCAGTTCTTTCTTCAGCAGGTTACTCATTTTGCGTTCAGAGGCCAGAATGCCCTGCAGTTGATCGCGCTCTTTAGCCAGTTCGTCCTGCTCACCGCGGATTTTCATCTCTTCCAGTTTGGCAAGGTGACGTAATTTCAGCTCAAGAATGGCTTCCGCCTGGGTTTCTGAAATACCAAACCGCGACATCAGCTCGGGTTTAGGCTCATCTTCATGACGAATAATTTCAATGACTTCGTCAATATTGAGGAACGCTATCAGTAAACCTTCAAGAATGTGCAGGCGCTTGAGGACTTTCTCCAGGCGATAGTTCAGGCGACGGCGCACGGTATCACGACGGAACGTCAGCCACTCGGTGAGGATCTCCAGTAGGTTTTTAACTGCCGGACGACCGTCGAGGCCAATCATGTTCAGGTTAATGCGATAGCTTTTTTCCAGATCGGTAGTGGCAAACAGATGGTTCATCACCTGTTCCATATCCACGCGATTCGACCGCGGGACAATCACCAGACGAGTCGGGTTTTCGTGATCCGATTCATCGCGCAGATCGTCTACCATTGGCAGCTTTTTATTGCGCATTTGAGCCGCAATCTGCTCCAGCACCTTTGCGCCGGAGACCTGGTGCGGCAGCGCGGAAATCACCACCGCGCCGTCTTCTTTCGTCCATACCGCACGCATGCGTACGGAACCGCGTCCGTTTTCGTATATCTTACGAATCTCCGCACGCGAAGTAATGATCTCTGCTTCGGTCGGGTAATCCGGCCCCTGTACGATATCCAGCAGCTGATCCAACGTCGTTTTCGGCTGTTCAATCAGCGTAATTGCCGCTTTGGCCACTTCACGCAGGTTATGCGGTGGAATATCCGTCGCCATTCCCACAGCAATACCGGTCGTACCGTTCAGCAGAATATTCGGCAGACGCGCAGGCAGCATTTTCGGCTCCTGCATGGTGCCGTCGAAGTTTGGCACCCAATCCGACGTTCCCTGACCAAGTTCACCCAGCAGGACTTCCGCATATTTCGACAGACGGGATTCCGTGTAACGCATCGCGGCAAAGGATTTCGGATCGTCCGGTGCCCCCCAGTTCCCCTGCCCGTCAACCAGCGGATAACGGTAAGAGAAGGGCTGGGCCATCAGCACCATCGCCTCATAGCAGGCGCTGTCGCCGTGCGGATGGTATTTACCCAGCACGTCACCGACAGTACGGGCTGATTTTTTAAACTTGGCGCTGGCGTTCAGCCCCAGTTCGGACATCGCGTAAACGATGCGACGCTGAACAGGTTTCAGACCATCACCAATAAACGGCAACGCCCTGTCCATGATGACGTACATGGAGTAGTTCAGATAGGCGTTTTCCGTGAATTCATGCAGCGCAAGGCGCTCTGCCATATCGCTCATTAATCGTGGTTCCTCAACTTATACCCGTCTATTGAAGGGCAATATTGCCGCAGATACTACCCTATCTGGCGTGTTGAGTCACAAAGAAAAGGGCCGCGAATGCGGCCCTGATGGGGATTACTTAGCAACTTTGGTAATCTGTTTCACGTCGATTTCAACGGAGTTCCAGTCTTTATCCACTTCACCCTGAATTTCAACCGTATCCTGCGGGCCGACGGTTACGCCGTTCCAGCGTTTATGATCGATATCCACATTAACCGTGCCAGTGGCATCCTTAAACAGGTACAGATCGTCAGAAATACGTTCAACGATATTCCCGCGTAACGTGACCCAGGTGTCATCACGCAGTGATTTGGCGCTTTCTACCGTCGTGCTGCTACCGTTCGGGCCAGTAAACCCGCCATTTTGACTTTGCGTCGTCGTCGTAGGTCCAGAGAAGCCGCCCTGCTGTGCGGCAAAAACAGGTGCGGAACACAGTGCCATTACGGCAACCATTGCAGCTAATTTTTTCATCGTCATGTCTCCCTTTCATGTTGGTTTACGACTATTTAATAAGTTAATCCTTAACAAGTTCTTAAGACAAAAAAAGATACTTTTTTTGCTGTACAGAGACTGTTGTCGCAAGGTTTACTGTCGGCAAAGAGCGTTATCGCAGGGAAGAACATATGCGTATTTTACTGATCGAAGATGACACGTTGATTGGCGATGGCCTTAAAACAGGTCTGAGTAAAATGGGTTTCAGCATCGACTGGTTTACCGAAGGTCGTCAGGGAAAAGAAGCGCTGTACAGCGCCCCTTATGATGCGGTAATCCTTGACCTGACCCTGCCGGGTATCGACGGGCGCGATATCCTGCGCGAATGGCGGGCAAAAGGTAAGCAAGAGCCTGTGCTGATTCTGACGGCTCGGGATGCGCTGACAGAACGCGTTGAAGGCCTGCGCCTGGGCGCGGATGACTATCTGTGCAAACCCTTTGCACTCATCGAGGTTGCCGCCAGACTGGAAGCATTGGTACGCCGCGCCAGCGGCCAGGCCAGTAACATTCTGAGCCATGGTCAGGTCTCGCTTGATCCCGGTGCACTGGTCGCGACAGTCGCAGGTGAACCTTTGTCACTCAAACCCAAAGAGTTCGCCCTACTGGAACTACTGATGCGTAATAAAGGCCGCGTGCTGCCCCGCAAACTGATCGAAGAAAAACTGTATAACTGGGACGAAAACGTCTCCAGCAACGCCGTTGAAGTGCACGTCCACCACTTACGCCGTAAGCTCGGCAGCGACTTTATCCGCACGGTACATGGTATTGGCTACACCCTGGGTGACGCATGAAACTCACACAACGCCTCAGCCTGCGCGTCAGACTAACGCTTATTTTTCTTTTTCTGGCCTCTATAACCTGGGCTATCTCCAGTTTCGTGGCCTGGAAGCAGACAACTGACAATGTGGATGAACTGTTTGATACTCAGTTAATGCTGTTCGCCAAACGGCTAAGCACACTGGATATCAGCGACGTTACTGCTTCACACAATATGGCCGGTACGCCAAAGAAGCTGAAGCACGGCCATATTGACGACGATGCGCTGGCGTTTGCTATCTATTCCACCGATGGGAAAATGGTGCTGCACGATGGCGACAACGGTCGGGACATTCCCTACAGCTACAGCCGGGAAGGCTTTAGTAACGGCCAACTTAACGGTGACAATGACTCGTGGCGGTTTCTGTGGCTGAATTCTGCGGATGGCAAATACCGTATAGTCGTTGGTCAGGAGTGGGAATATCGGGAAGACATGGCGTTGGCGATAGTAAGCGCCCAACTCACCCCGTGGCTGGTTGCTCTCCCGCTGATGCTGCTGATCCTGGTGGTTATGCTCAGTCGTGAACTCAGGCCGTTGAAAAAACTGGCCCAGGCCCTGCGCTGGCGCTCACCCGAATCAGAAGACCCCCTCGACCCCAAAGGCGTACCAAGCGAAGTGCGTCCACTGGTCGAATCGCTCAATCAGCTTTTTATCCGTACACATTCCATGATGGTACGCGAACGGCGCTTTACTTCTGACGCTGCCCATGAGCTACGCAGCCCATTAACTGCGCTGCGAGTGCAAACAGAAGTGGTTCAGCTATCAGATGATGATCCGCAAACACGGGAAAAAGCGCTGGTGCAGCTACACGCGGGGATCGAACGCGCTACGCGGCTGGTGGATCAGTTGCTGACGCTGTCACGACTCGACTCCCTCGACAACCTTCAGGACGTGGCTGATATCTCGCTGGAAGAACTACTGCAATCCGCAGTAATGGATATCTATCACCCGGCGCAACAGGCACATATTGATGTTCGTTTACAGATTAACGCCCACGATATCACGCGCATGGGACAACCATTGTTACTCAGCCTGATGGTGCGGAATCTGCTCGATAATGCGATTCGCTATAGCCCGCAGGGTAGCATTGTAGAGGTGACGCTTAACTCCCGCTATTTTAGCGTCAACGATAACGGTCCGGGCGTTGCACCGGAAGTCCTGACGCACATTGGTGAACGCTTTTATCGTCCGCCGGGACAAAGCGTTACCGGCAGTGGTCTGGGCCTGTCGATCGTTCGTCGTATAGCGACCTTACACGGGATGTCTGCCTCGTTTGGTAATGCCCCGGAAGGTGGGTTTGAGGCCAAAATCAGCTGGTAAAGACCGCATTATTGCTAATAATGCAAAAGACTTTGCACATTTTGCTAATTTCACCGCACCGCCCGTGGGGGTAAAATCGTCCTCAAACGCATTTCCTTGAGGACACAAAATGAGCAACATTCTGATTATCAATGGTGCGAAAAAATTCGCTCACTCTAACGGTCAGTTAAACGACACCCTGACCGAGGTCGCGGATGGCCTCCTGCGCGACCTCGGGCATGATGTTAAAATCGTGCGTGCAGATGGCGATTACGACATTAAAACTGAAGTGCAGAACTTCGTCTGGGCTGATGTGGTTATCTGGCAAATGCCGGGCTGGTGGATGGGTGCACCGTGGACGGTGAAAAAATACATCGATGATGTGTTTACCGAAGGTCACGGTACGCTGTATGCCAGCGATGGTCGTACACGTTCAGATGCCTCTAAAAAATACGGTTCCGGCGGGCTGATTCAGGGCAAAAAATACATGCTGTCCCTGACCTGGAACGCGCCAATGGAAGCCTTCACTGAAAAAGACCAATTCTTCCATGGTGTTGGAGTTGATGGCGTGTATCTGCCGTTCCATAAAGCAAATCAGTTCCTGGGAATGGAAGCGCTGCCGACGTTTATCACCAATGACGTGATTAAAATGCCAGATGTTCCGCGTTATATCGCAGAATATCGCAAGCATCTGACCGAGATTTTTGGTTAACTAGTCACCTGGAATTAGAAGGAGTTAATCATGCTTACTGTTATTGCAGAAATCCGTACACGTCCAGGTCAACATCACCGCCAGGCGGTGCTGGATCAGTTTGCTAAAATCGTTCCGACCGTACTGAAGGAAGAAGGCTGCCACGGCTATGCGCCGATGGTGGATCATGCTGCGGGTGTAAGTTTTCAGACCACAGCACCAGACTCAATCGTGATGGTTGAACAGTGGGAAAGCATCGCGCATCTTGAAGCGCATTTGCAGACCCCGCATATGAAAGCCTACAGCGAAGCCGTTAAAGGTGACGTGCTGGACATGAATATTCGTATTCTGGAGTCGGGTATTTAAGCTATCGTCATGGCCGCCGGGCCAGATAAGCGCAGCGCCATCGGGCATGATGACCTTGCCGGATGGCGGTATTAACCGCCTTATCCGGCCTACATACTCATAATCCTTAGCCTTCGAGATCCGCCAGGTCACCTTTCTCCTGCAACCAGTTACGACGATCCTCTGAACGTTTCTTGGCCAGCAGCATATCCATCACCGCATTCGTACGCTGATCGTCCTCATCATCAATGATGAGCTGCACCAGACGACGCGTATTAGGATCCAGCGTCGTTTCACGTAGTTGCATCGGGTTCATTTCACCCAGACCTTTAAAGCGTTGTACGTTCGGTTTCCCTTTCTTGCGCTTTAACTGCTCCAGCACGCCCGCTTTTTCTTCTTCTGTCAGTGCGTAATACACTTCTTTGCCGAGATCGATACGGTACAACGGAGGCAGCGCCACATAGACGTGACCGTGTTTCACCAGCGTACGGAAGTGTTTCACAAACAGCGCGCACAGCAGCGTCGCGATGTGCAGACCATCGGAGTCCGCATCCGCCAGAATACAGATCTTGCCATAGCGCAGTTGGCTCAGATCATCGCTGTCCGGATCGATACCGATCGCCACCGAAATATCGTGAACCTCCTGCGAAGCCAGCACTTCATCAGAAGAGACTTCCCAGGTATTGAGGATCTTCCCTTTCAGCGGCATGATCGCCTGGAATTCACGATCGCGCGCCTGCTTGGCCGATCCGCCCGCCGAGTCACCTTCGACGAGGAACAATTCGGTGCGATTGAGATCCTGTGCGGTACAGTCCGCCAGTTTCCCCGGTAGCGCCGGACCGCTGGTCAGCTTTTTGCGTACCACTTTTTTCGCCGCACGCAGACGGCGCTGGGCGCTGGAAATAGCCATTTCCGCCAGCTGCTCGGCGGACTGCACGTTCTGGTTCAGCCACAGGCTAAAGGCATCTTTCACTACGCCAGAAACGAATGCCGCACACTGACGTGAAGAAAGACGCTCTTTGGTCTGTCCGGCAAACTGTGGATCCTGCATTTTTACCGACAGCACATAGGCGCAACGATCCCAGATATCTTCTGCTGACAGCTTCACACCACGCGGCAGAATATTACGGTACTCGCAGAACTCGCGCATCGCGTCCAGCAGTCCCTGACGCAGGCCGTTAACATGCGTACCGCCCTGCATAGTAGGGATCAGGTTGACATAACTTTCGGTCAGTAATTCACCGCCTTCCGGCAGCCACAGTAACGCCCAGTCTACAGTCTCAGTCTCACCACTGAAGTTACCGATAAACGGTTTTTCCGGCAGCGTTGGCAGGCCGTTTACGGCTTCGCTCAGGTAGTCATTCAGACCGTCCTGGTAGCACCAGCGCTGCTCGCTATTGTTAACTTCATCTTTAAAGGTGATTTCTACGCCCGGGCACAGTACCGCTTTCGCTTTCAGTACGTGCGTTAAGCGAGAAACAGAGAAACGTGGGCTGTCAAAGAAGGTTTCATCCGGCCAGAAGTGCACGCTGGTTCCGGTATTGCGTTTACCGCAAGTACCGACCACCTGCAGATCCTGCACTTTGTCACCGTTTTCAAACGCGATGTTGTACACCTGACCATCGCGACGCACGTTCACTTCTACACGTTTTGAAAGCGCGTTGACCACGGAGATACCGACCCCGTGCAGACCACCGGAAAACTGGTAGTTCTTATTAGAAAACTTACCGCCTGCATGCAGGCGACAGAGGATCAGCTCGACCGCCGGAACGCCTTCTTCTGGGTGAATATCCACCGGCATGCCGCGTCCGTCGTCAATGACTTCCAGCGATTGATCGGCATGTAAGATCACATCCACGCGTTTCGCGTGGCCAGCCAGTGCTTCATCCACACTGTTATCAATCACTTCCTGTCCAAGATGGTTAGGACGGGTCGTGTCAGTGTACATCCCAGGGCGACGGCGTACCGGCTCAAGCCCAGTGAGTACCTCAATGGCATCAGCGTTATAAGTTTGCGTCATGGTTTAAATTAGCAATTCGAATTGATCGTCAGAAACTGTGCAGTCCAAGGAAATCGACAATCGGGTTGAAATAATCTTCGAAGCCCGTGAATGCGTGGTTTCCGCCCTCAATAACTGTCTGACGGCAGGAGGCGTAATACGCCACCGCCTGGCGGTAGTCCAACACTTCATCGCCCGTTTGTTGAAGCAGCCAAATCAAATCCGGCGCTTCCAGCGGGTCAATCTGCATGACTTTAAGATCGTAAATATGGCGTGACTCTAGCACATATTGCTGTCCCGTGTAGGGGTTCTCGTTTTGACCGAGATAGTCGACCAGCAGTTCGTAAGGCCGCACGGCAGGGTTAACGACCACTGCTGGCAGCATAAAACATTGCGACAGCCAGGTGGCGTAATAGCCTCCTAATGAGGAGCCGACAATTCCCAGCGACTCGCCGCCATGCTCAAGGATAATTGACTCCAGCATCTCTGCCGCCTGAGCTGGATACGGAGGTAACTGCGGTACAATCATCTCAACGTGCGGATGGTGCTCCGCCAGCCAGTTTTTTAGCAGACACGCCTTCGCCGAACGAGGAGAACTATTGAATCCATGAAGATAGAGAAGCGTAGACATCAGTAGCCTTCTGAAGCGGTATCAGGGTGGAACCGATTTCCCTGTAGACGACACACCTGGGTCTGCAACGTACCGTCTGCAAAGAGTTCCAGCGTACGCCAGCCGGGGCTTATCGTATCTAACGTGAAGTTGGCGCAATGCGGCTTAAATTGCACGCACGTTGATGGCGTCGCCAGCAGTCGGCGGCCGTTCCAGTCGAGATCCAGCTCCTGGTGAATATGCCCACAGAGCAGATACTTCACGCGCGGATAGTTCACCAGCACGTTGTCGAGCTCCGCCGCATTACGCAGGCTGTGTTGATCGAGCCAACTGCAGCCCGCAGGCAAAGGATGATGATGCAGAAGCAGCAAAGTATTACGCTCAGGCGCATCGGCAAGTTTACGCTCCAGCCACTCAAGCTGAAATTCGCTTAACTCACCGTGAGGAACGCCAAAAACCTGACTGTCCAGCAACAAAATTTGCCACTGTTCACCGATGAAGATACGTTTGGCGGGGGAAATACCCGCATCCTGAAGCGCGCTGTACATCGCTGGCTGAAAATCGTGATTACCGGGTAACCAAACGCAGGGCGCACGAAAACTTGCGATGCCCTCAGCAAAATGCTGATAAGCCGCAGCGGATTGATCCTGTGCCAAATCCCCAGTCGCAACGATGAGATCGTACTCTGGCGACTCTGCATGTATTGCATCCAGTACGCACTGGTAGCTATCCCAGGTGTTCACACCCAGCAAGGTTTCATGCTTTTCGGCAAACAGGTGAGTGTCTGTAATTTGTAAGATCCTGACTCTGGCCTCACCAGCCAAAGGAAGGGTTAACAGGCTTTCCAAATGGTGTCCTTAGGTTTCACGACGCTAATAAACCGGAATCGCCATCGCTCCATGTGCTAAACAGTACCGTAACCAGTCGGCCAAAAACTGATTAATTTGATGCTTTTCGTCGCGTTGATGCAACTTTTTATTTGGATAATCATACCGCGCTTTGAAGCGAAAGATCTGCTGACTTGAACACACTTCAGCCACCCTCGCATCATGATACAGGCGCACAGTCAGCGACGGCAGGCTCCAGTAGGTAACCGCTGGTGCCGTCTGTTCGATCGCGACAAGCGTAGTGTATCGGGTCGATTCAACAATCGTTAATCGATATTGTGCGTTTGCAACCTGATAGCTCACTGTTTCACCGGCTGCATCATTGCGTGGCAACAGGCGGCGCAACTGCGAAAAATTGGTTTCGCACAGGCGCATCATTTCAGGGAAGTCAGGTGTGTAACGCTTCATTTTTTCCACTCAGTTTTTAACTCTTGATAGTGCAGCTGTAACCATTGCAAGGCGATGACAGAAGCCGCGTTGTCGATTATCCCCTCTTCTACCCATTGATAAGCCTGTTCCCGACTCACCACATGAACACGAATATCTTCGTTTTCATCCGCCAGACCGTGGATACCATTTGCGGTCGAAGCGTCCACTTCACCTACCAAAATGGACAGGCGCTCACTGGTGCCGCCCGGGCTTGCCAGATAGCTCAGCACGGGCTTAGTCCGCTTCACATCCAGTCCGGCTTCTTCCATTGCTTCACGGCGGGCTACATCTTCAACGGTTTCGCCTTCTTCGATCATTCCGGCTACCATTTCCAGCAGATACGGCGTTTCGCTGGTGTCATAGGCCGCGATACGGATCTGTTCAACCAGCACAACTTCATCCCGCTCAGGGTCAAAGGGTAGCAAGACTGCCGCGTGTCCGCGCTCAAAAATTTCACGCTTTACTTCACCGCTCATACCACCGTTAAACAGGCGATGACGGAAGCGATAAAGATCCAGTGAAAAAAAACCGCGGTATAGTGTTTCTCGTGCAATAATTTCTACATCATTTTTAGTGAATGTCATTGGTAAGTTGTCTGGTTTACGCATTGTACTGTCCTGGTACCAATAGTGATTAAAGTGTGAATTTCAAGGTCGTTTGACTGCTGTTTGAGCGCCCTTGTGTTAAATTGATGCAAATTAACGCCGTATGGCACGTAACGCCAACTTTTTGAAGTGGCGGATTCTGCTAGAATCAGCAATTATTTTTACAATTTGATCAGCGCTAAATACTGCTTCACAACAAGGAATGCAAATGAAGAAATTGCTCCCCATCCTTATCGGCCTGAGCCTGTCGGGGTTCAGCACTCTGAGCCAGGCAGAAAACCTGATGCAGGTTTATCAGCAAGCACGCCTGAGCAACCCGGAATTACGTAAATCCGCCGCCGATCGCGATGCTGCATTCGAAAAAATTAACGAAGCGCGTAGCCCTTTACTGCCGCAACTGGGTTTAGGTGCCGATTACACCTACAGCAATGGCTACCGTGATTCAAACGGCGTGAATTCCAACGCCACCTCTGCTTCGTTAAGCCTGACTCAGACTCTGTTCGATATGTCAAAATGGCGTGCCCTGACGCTGCAAGAAAAATCAGCTGGCATCCAGGACGTGACCTATCAGACCGATCAGCAAACGCTGATCCTGAATACCGCCACGGCATATTTTAACGTATTGAACGCAATTGACGTGCTCTCTTATACCCAGGCACAAAAAGACGCCGTCTATCGTCAGTTAGATCAGACAACCCAGCGTTTTAACGTTGGCCTGGTTGCCATCACTGACGTACAGAACGCCCGTTCACAATACGATACCGTGTTGGCGAACGAAGTTACCGCGCGTAACAACCTGGACAACGCCGTTGAACAGCTGCGTCAGGTCACCGGCAATTACTACCCGGAACTGGCCTCGCTGAATGTTGATGGTTTTAAAACCAACAAACCGCAGGCGGTGAATTCGCTGCTGAAAGAAGCAGAAAACCGTAACCTGACGTTATTGCAGGCACGTTTAAGTCAGGATCTGGCGCGTGAGCAAATTCGTCTGGCACAGGACGGCCATCTGCCGACGCTGGGCCTAACCGCCTCTACCGGGGTATCTGATACCTCTTACAGTGGTTCTAAAACTAACACCTCTCAGTATGACGACAGCAACCAGGGCCAGAATAAAATTGGTCTGAACTTCTCGCTGCCGCTGTACCAGGGCGGGATGGTTAACTCGCAGGTGAAACAAGCGCAGTACAACTTTGTGGGTGCCAGCGAGCAACTGGAAAGCGCGCACCGCAGCGTAGTGCAGACCGTTCGTTCGTCATTCAACAACATTAATGCGTCTATCAGTAGCATCAATGCGTACAAACAGGCCGTCGTCTCTGCGCAAAGCTCCCTTGACGCGATGGAAGCGGGTTATTCTGTCGGTACACGTACCATCGTGGACGTGTTGGATGCCACCACCACGCTGTACAACGCTAAGCAGCAGTTGGCAAATGCGCGTTATACCTATCTGATCAACCAGTTAAACATCAAGTCTGCACTCGGTACGCTGAACGAGCAGGATCTGGTGGCACTGAACAATACGCTGGGCAAACCTATTTCCACCGCACCTGACGCCGTTGCGCCGGAAAACACCCAGCAAGACGCCGCTGCGGACGGATATACCGCGAACAGTGCGGCACCGGCGGTCAAACCGGCAGCAGCACGTACAACCAGCAGCAGTAACGGCAACAACCCGTTCCGTAATTGATGTTGATGACGGGGCTTCGGCCCCGTCTGAACGTAAGGCAACGTAAAGATCCGCCCCTTCTCCCGCATTCTCGCCTCTTCCCGCTTCAATTTCGACCAGCCATCCTCTATTCTGAGCAGTATTTACCACTGGTCCTGGAAGACATAAATGAAACGGACAAAATCTATACATCACGCGTCGTTCCGCAAAAGCTGGAGCGCACGCCATCTGACTCCTGTCGCACTGGCTGTGACTGCTGTTTTTATGCTGGCAGGCTGTGAAAAGAGTGACGAAACAGTTTCGCTTTATCAAAATGCGGACGACTGCTCTGCGGCGAATCCGGGTAAAAGCGCTGAATGTACTACCGCATTCAACAACGCACTGAAAGAAGCTGAACGCACGGCGCCAAAATACGCCACGCGCGAAGACTGTATTGCCGAGTTCGGTGAAGGTCAGTGCCAGCAGGCACCTGCCCAGGCAGGAATGGCACCTACGGGCGAAGGCCAGGCTCAGGCGCAGAATCAAAGCAGTGGCAGCTTCTGGATGCCGCTGATGGCGGGTTACATGATGGGCCGGATGATGGGCGGCGGCATGGGCGCACAACAACCGCTGTTCAGCTCGAAAAATCCGGCAAGCCCGGCATATGGCAAATACACTGATGCCGGCGGTAAAAACTACGGTGCCGCCACACCGGGCCGCACCATGACCGTTCCGAAAACCGCGATGGCGCCAAAACCCGCCACAACGTCTACCGTTACGCGCGGCGGATTTGGTGAGTCGGTGGCTAAACAGAGCACCATGCAACGTAGCGCCAGCGGCACCACGACACGTTCGATGGGTGGCTGATCCCTATGGAAAGAGTCAGTATTGTTGAGCGCCCGGACTGGCGCGACAAAGCCACCGAATACGGTTTCAACTTTCACACCATGTACGGCGAGCCGTACTGGTGTGAAGATGCGTACTATAAGCTCACGCTTGCTCAGGTCGAAAAGCTGGAAGACGTCACCGCTGAGCTGCATCAGATGTGCCTCAAAGTGGTGGAGCGGGTCATCGCCAGCGACGAGCTAATGACTAAGTTTCGTATTCCGAAGCATACCTGGGGTTTTGTCCGCCAGTCCTGGCAGACACAGCAGCCGTCGCTTTATTCCCGTCTCGATCTGGCGTGGGACGGCACGGGCGAGCCTAAGCTGTTAGAAAACAACGCCGATACGCCAACCTCATTGTATGAAGCTGCCTTTTTCCAGTGGATCTGGCTGGAAGATCAGCTCAATGCGGGTAACCTGCCGGAAGGTAGCGATCAGTTCAACAGCCTGCAGGAAAAGCTGATCGAACGTTTCACTGAGCTGCGCGAGCAGTACGGTTTTCAGCTGCTGCACCTGACCTGCTGTCGCGATACGGTCGAAGATCGCGGAACGATCCAGTATTTGCAGGATTGCGCGGCTGAGGCTGAAATTGCCACTGAATTTCTCTATGTCGAAGATATCGGGCTCGGTGAAAAAGGTCAGTTCACGGATCTGCAGGATCAGGTCATTGCCAACCTGTTCAAGCTCTATCCGTGGGAGTTTATGCTGCGTGAAATGTTCTCCACCAAGCTGGAAGACGCTGGCGTTCGCTGGCTGGAACCGGCCTGGAAGAGCATTATCTCCAACAAAGCACTGTTGCCGCTACTGTGGGAAATGTTCCCGGATCATCCGAATCTGCTACCAGCATATTTCGCCGAAGACGACTATCCGCAGATGGATAAGTTTGTCGTGAAGCCGATCTTCTCGCGTGAAGGGGCTAACGTTTCCATCATTGAGAACGGTAAAACGATCGAAGCAGTGGAAGGGCCATACGGTGAAGAAGGCATGATCGTGCAGCAGTTCCATCAGTTGCCGAAGTTTGGCGACAGCTACATGCTGATCGGCAGCTGGCTGATTAACGATCAACCCGCCGGGATCGGCATTCGTGAAGACAGAGCGTTGATCACCCAGGATCTCTCACGCTTCTATCCGCATATTTTTGTCGAATAAATCTGTTGTGCCCGGTGGCGCTCACGCTTACCGGGCCTACGTATTTATCCCACCTGAACTGACAACATACTCAGGCTACCCATTTCAATGCCATCGACCGGGATTGTTACAGGTTCTTTACCATCCCATGCGCCTAAAACATACAGCAGCGGCAGGAAGTGATCCGGCGTCGGGTTCGACAACGATCCGCATTCATGCTCGAGATAATTCACCAGCGGATGCTGTTCAACCGGTCCCTGCCAGGTCAGGTTGGCTTTCACATAATCATTGAACGAGGTCGCCCACGGGTAGGGTGTATTCTCACCGTGCCAGCGTACTGTACGCAGGTTATGCACCACGTTGCCACTGGCCACCAGCATAATGCCTTCATCGCGCAACGCTGCCAGCTTGCGGCCTATTTCAAAATGCCAGGCCGCAGGTTTAGTGCTGTCGACACTCAACTGCACCATCGGGATATCCGCGTTCGGGTACATCTTGATCAGCACGCCCCATGAACCATGGTCAAAACCCCACGCCTCTTTGTCTAAGGTAACAGGCACCGGAGCCAACAGGTCAACCAGATGCTGCGCCAGTTCAGGTGAGCCTGGAGCCGGGTAATGGGTGTCATACAGCGCCTGCGGAAAACCGCCAAAATCGTGGATCGTTTTAGGCGCTTCCATCGCCGTCACACCTGTCCCACGAGTGAACCAGTGTGCCGAGACCACCACAATGGCTTTCGGGCGAGGCAACGTTTCCCCCAGTTGCTGCCAGGCACGGGTATAAACGTTATCTTCCAGAACATTCATCGGGCTACCGTGGCCCAAAAACAATGCTGGCATACGAGTTGAAGACATGATGATATCCTTACTGAGGGAGTCATTTTGATATCACCACAATACGCTTATTTGGCTGATGAAGAACTCAGATAACCATGATGAAGATCATCAGTTATTTTGAAGATCTGGTCCGAGAAGTAGATTGATAAGGAGTTTTATTTGTCGATGTCAGTACCTTTACTTCTGACTTTACTGGCAGGCGCCGCCACATTTATCGGCGCATTTCTCGGCGTGTTAGGGCAAAAGCCCTCCAACCGCGTTCTCGCCTTTTCTTTAGGCTTCGCCGCCGGAATTATGTTACTGATCTCCCTGATGGAGATGCTCCCCGCCGCGCTGGCTGCTGAAGGCATGTCGCCAGTGCTGGGCTACGGAATGTTTATCGTTGGCTTGCTGGGCTATTTTGGTCTGGATCGTCTATTGCCGCACGCGCACCCTCAGGATCTGGTACAGAAAACAAAGCAGCCGCTTCCCGGCTCCATTAAACGTACCGCAATTTTATTAACGCTCGGCATCAGCCTGCACAACTTCCCGGAAGGGATTGCGACGTTTGTTACCGCCAGCAGCAACCTCGAACTGGGCTTTGGTATTGCCCTTGCCGTCGCATTACACAATATTCCTGAAGGACTAGCCGTTGCGGGACCGGTCTATGCGGCAACGGGGTCCAAACGTACGGCGATATTCTGGGCCGGGATCTCGGGCATGGCAGAAATTCTGGGTGGTGTATTGGCGTGGTTAATTCTGGGAAGTCTCATCTCGCCGATCGTGATGGCGGCAATAATGGCGGCTGTCGCGGGTATTATGGTGGCGCTGTCCGTCGACGAGCTAATGCCGCTGGCAAAAGAGATCGACCCGAATAATAATCCCAGCTATGGGGTACTTTGTGGCATGTCGGTGATGGGGTTAAGCCTCGTCATCCTCCAGTCCATGGGAATTGGTTAATTCAAAGGGCGGATGCCCCCTGCTAATTAACAGCATCCGCTCATCCATAGCAGAAAGTGAAAGACTATTTCTGTTCCTTAATCGCGCTGCTATCTTCGCCAGAGCGACGAAATAGTTTATTTCGCGCCTCAAGTAAGGCATCTCTGTCTTGCCGGAATGCCCGACAATAACGCTTCATATGGCAATAATAACCCACAGCAACCAGTGCAATTAATACCATCCAATACCAGGCAATAAACATTCTTTCACCCTTAAAATTTAACATCATTAAACATTTAACGTTAAAATTTCACATAATCTTATTTCAACCTACCACTATAGTGGCACAATTCAGAAACAAACATATGATTTCGATCATATAAATCAATAGCTAAAGCCAATTGCAAAACGTGTATTAGAAATAAAACAATGTCGCAAGGATCACACTACAGAATAATAATTATTGTTCTGGAAATACCTCCAACCTACTATCAAAAAGAAATAAAAACACTAATCATTGATAACTTATATATTCCAAACCAATAAATACATTTATTTATAACAAGCACTCGAAAGATATCATTTAATTATTGCTTCCGGAAATATATTTCATTCACATAAATTATATTTATAAGTAATATAAGGAGATATATCCATGCTTAAACAATACCGTAAAACACTCCTCGTTGGCGCTATCGCCCTGACATGCGGGTTAACCGCCGTAAATTCTTTTGCAGCGGGTTTTCAACCTGCCAAACCCGCAGGAAAGTTAGGAGCAATAATTGTTGACCCTTATGGAAATGCGCCACTTACCGCCCTGATTGAATTAGACAGCCACGTTATTTCAGATGTTAAAGTCACCGTCCACGGTAAAGGTGAGAAAGGGGTTCCTGTAACTTATACCGTTGGCAAAGAATCGTTAGCAACCTATGACGGTGTACCTATTTTTGGTCTTTATCAAAAATTCGCTAATAAAGTCACTGTTGAATATAACGAAAATGGCAAAGCCATAAAAGAAGATTACGTGGTGCAGACATCCGCCATCGTTAATCACTATATGGATAACCGTTCTATTTCCGATTTACAGCAAACAAACGTTGTTAAGGTCGCGCCTGGCTTTGAAGACCGCCTGTATATGGTAAATACCCACACCTTTACTTCTCAGGGCTCAGATCTTCACTGGCACGGTGAAAAAGACAAAAATGCCGGCATTCTTGATGCTGGTCCGGCCGGAGGCGCTCTCCCCTTTGACATCGCTCCGTTTACTTTCGTTGTCGACACGGAAGGCGAGTACCGCTGGTGGTTGGATCAAGAGACGTTCTATGACGGTCATGATGTTGATATCAATAAACGTGGTTACCTGATGGGGATTCGCGAAACGCCACGCGGAACGTTTACCGCGGTACAGGGGCAACACTGGTATGAATTCGATATGCTGGGACAGGTACTGGAAAATCATAAACTGCCACGCGGATTCCTTGATGCTACGCATGAGTCTATCGAAACAGTTAAAGGCACGGTATTACTGCGTGTAGGTAAGCGTAATTACCGTAAAGAAGATGGCATGCATGTACATACCATTCGTGACCAAATCCTCGAAGTCGATAAATCGGGTCGGGTTGTTGACGTCTGGGACCTGACAAAAATTCTCGACCCGCTGCGGGATGCCCTGTTGGGTGCATTAGACGCCGGTGCAGTGTGCGTTAATGTCGACCTCGCGCATGCAGGACAGCAGGCGAAACTGGAGCCCGATACACCATACGGCGACGCCCTCGGCGTGGGCGCTGGCCGTAACTGGGCACACGTCAACTCTATCGCCTATGATGCCAAAGACGACTCCATTATTCTCTCTTCCCGCCATCAGGGCGTCGTTAAAATCGGTCGTGATAAGCAAGTGAAGTGGATTCTGGCGCCGTCTAAAGGCTGGAATAAGGCGCTGGCAAGTAAGCTGTTAAAACCGGTTGATGGCAAAGGCAACGCGTTAAAATGTAACGAAAACGGTAAGTGCGAGAATACCGATTTCGATTTTACCTACACCCAACACACCGCCTGGCTTTCCAGCAAGGGGACATTAACTGTCTTTGACAATGGAGATGGTCGTGGACTCGAACAACCAGCATTGCCAACGATGAAATACTCCCGTTTCGTCGAATATAAAATTGACGAGAAAAAAGGCACCGTCCAGCAAATCTGGGAATACGGCAAAGAACGCGGCTACGATTTTTACAGTCCCATCACTTCAGTAATCGAATATCAAAAAGATCGCGATACCATGTTTGGATTTGGTGGTTCAATTAATTTATTCGACGTTGGACAGCCAACCATCGGCAAAATCAACGAAATTGACTACAAAACAAAAGAAGTCAAAGTTGAAATTAATGTCCTGTCCGATAAGCCAAACCAAACTCACTACCGTGCATTGCTGGTTCACCCACAGCACATGTTTAAATAATCACGTCAGATTAAGGATTAATTATGTCATCTAAATGGATCACTTCATTATTTAAATGCATGGTATTAACCGTTGCACTTGCCTCATCATTTGCTGCATCGGCGTTTACCGAAGGTACTGACTATATGGTGCTGGAAAAACCGATTCCCAACGCGGATAAAACGTTGATTAAAGTATTCAGCTACGCCTGCCCGTTCTGCTACAAATACGACAAAGCGGTAACAGAACTCGTTTCAGACAAAGTCGCCGATGTCGTCACTTTCACACCATTTCATCTGGAAACAAAAGGGGAGTATGGCAAACAGGCCAGTGAAATCTTTGCCGTAATGATTGCCAGGGACCAGACGGCAGGTATTTCATTGTTTGATGCCAAATCACAGTTCAAAAAAGCCAAGTTCGCTTATTACGCAGCCTATCACGACAAGAAGGAGCGTTGGTCAGACGGTAAAGATCCTGCCGCATTCATCAAAACGGGTCTGGATGCAGCAGGAATGAGTCAGGCGGATTTTGACGCCGCGCTGCAAGATCCCGCCGTTCAGCAAACGCTGGAGAAATGGAAAGCGGCGTATGATGTCGCCAAAATTCAGGGCGTCCCGGCCTATGTCGTCAATGGTAAATACCTGATCTACACCAAAAGTATCAAATCCATTGATTCCATGGCTGAGCTTATCAGAGAGCTGGCAGCAAAATAAACAGGGACCCGGCTATGGCTTTCATAAAAAGATTGTGGCGAGACTTACGTACTACGCCAGTTGATACTCTGGTGAGATGGCAGGAACGACGCTTTCTGTGGTTGCTGATGGCTTGTGCAATGGGGGGATTGATTATCCTGGCGCACTCGTTCTTTCAGATCTATCTCTACATGGCCCCCTGCGAGCAATGTGTCTACATTCGCTTTGCCATGTTCGTGATGGTTTTTGGCGGGCTTATTGCAGCAGTAAACCCTAAAAACGTGGTGTTGAAGTTGACTGGCTGCGTCATGGCGTTTTACGGCAGCCTCTCGGGTATTAAGTTCTCGATAAAACTTAATGACATTCATCATGCGGTACACAACCCAGACCCGGATTCACTCTTTGGCGTGCAGGGATGTTCAACTGACCCAACCTTCCCGTTCAATTTGCCGCTGGCAGACTGGGCTCCGGAATGGTTTAAGCCTACCGGAGACTGCGGGTATGACGCCCCGATTGTTCCTGATGGCGTGGTGCTGAGCAGCATGCAGAAGTGGTTTGTCGATCTGTATCAACAGTCTGAAGGCTGGTATCTGCTGCCACCGTGGCAGTTCATGAATATGGCACAAGCCTGCTTGCTCGCCTTTGGTTTGTGTTTAATGCTGCTGCTGGTGATGAGCGGTGCCTGGGCTTCAAAACTGGCCAGATCAAAATAGCCTGGCCGCAATAACAAAAAACCGAAGCCAGAAAACTGACTTCGGTTTTTTTATCCCTACCACGGTTATCGCGGTAGTCAGCAATTAGCTGGCTTTGCGCTCATGCGCCTGACGGTAAGCCACCAGGTCTTCAATAGTAACCACCGCCATATTATGCTTACCGGCAAATTCGATGCACTCCGGCGCACGCGCCATGGTGCCATCATCATTAGTCAATTCGCACAGTACACCAGCCGGTTTAAAACCAGCCAGCGTCACCAGATCGATGGTTGCTTCGGTGTGGCCACCGCGAGTTAACACACCACCAGCCTGAGCGCGCAGCGGGAAAACGTGACCCGGACGGTTCAGATCGGAAGGTTTAGCGCCATCTTTAATCGCCGCGCGAACTGTAGTGACACGGTCTGCTGCGGAAACACCGGTAGTCACACCTTCTGCAGCCTCAATGGTCACGGTAAAACCCGTACCGTAAGCGCTGGTGTTATTTTCCACCATCATAGGCAGATCGAGCTGTTTGCGTCGGTCTTCAGTGATGCACAGGCAAACAATACCACTACCGTGACGGATGGTCAGCGCCATCTGTTCAACAGTCATGGTTTCTGCCGGGAAAATCATATCACCTTCGTTTTCACGGTCTTCATCGTCAAGCACCATCACACCGCGTCCTTCACGCAGCGCAGCAAGCGCATGTTCAACACGTTCGAAAGGCGTACCAAAAGAGGAAAGTAGCGTCTGATTCATGGTAAAAAAACCTCACTAAAATTATGGTTACCAGAATCAGGGCAGTCTTAGGAGTGCCGTCAAAGCGGCAAAAAAATAACGTGAGCGGGTCCATGCCCGACTGGATCGTTACTCTCTCCCATCCGGACTCTAACCGTCGGCCCCGGAATTACACCGGATCTGCTGACCTTTTTACCGTAGCAAAAAGCGCTCGCGGGCTTTCAACATTCGTTGATTTACCGCCGGTGGGGAATTTCGCCCCGCCCTGAGAATAAGCGGGTTAACTATAACGCTATTGATTACCTTCATCAACGCCTTTACTCGACTTAGCTTCACACAATTCTGGTTTATGCCTGGGGCAGTTCGCACTACAATAGGCAGCAACACGTACCAGTTCAGGGAAACCATAATGATTGACCCGAAAAAAATTGAGCAGATTGCTCGTCAGGTTCACGAGTCGATGCCGAAAGGGATCCGGGAGTTTGGCGAAGACGTCGAGAAAAAAATTCGCCAAACGCTGCAGTCGCAGCTGACACGTCTGGATCTGGTAAGCCGCGAAGAGTTTGACGTACAAACCCAGGTTTTACTGCGTACCCGTGAAAAACTGGCGCTGCTTGAGCAACGTCTGACTGAGCTTGAAGCGCGTGAGAAAACGGCTGAAGTTAAGCCTGCGCCCGCAATCCCGCCAGTTGATCCACAAGTATAAAGACGACAACGGGCCGTAAGGCCCGTTAATGTGTTAGTGTTCCAGTTCTAATTTTTTCGCCTCTGTTGCCTGCTGGCAGTAAAGTACATAGCGTTTGCAAAACCAGCTGCGATGTTCCTCATCCATATTTCCAGTTACAGCCTGAATATCAACGGGTCGGCCCTCAGCCTGCATTCTGGCAAAACTCCGGGCCAGGAAATCGAAATTGTTCAGTGAATACATATTGCTGTTCATGAGCATACCCTCCAGTTATTGAATATCTGTTAAGGCCATATGCTTTTTCTGATTTCAGTATTTCTCTATACGCGAAGCTGTTCTGTACATTATGTGCGCAAAATAAGGGCCCTGCTTCACACTTTTCCACGAAATTTGAGGGAATAAGCGTTAAACCAATAATGAAGTTCAACGACTGGATTACGTTCACGGACAGTTCTACGTTCAGCCTTCCAGGAAAAGCTCTTTTTGCGTAGCCGATCCAGCAATAGAAAATCGAGATGAGAAAGCCCTTGTGCCTGCATGGACACTCACCAACAATCGCCTTGTCAGCAAGGACTGCAACGAGAAAGCCCCTCTCGAAGAAGGGGCTTTAATAAGGAAAGGGTTATGATGAAGCTCGTCATCATACTGGTTGTGCTGTTACTGATAAGTTTCCCCACTTACTAACAGTCAATCAGAGGGGGGATAAATCCCCTCTCACCCTTATTCTTTTACTTTAGGTCGAAAAAACAGCAGCGTCAACATCGAGATGCGCACCGAAACGAAATGTTCGATGCCTCTCCAGCATTCACGATTTATCGCTGTCTTTCTGGATCTTTTTGATGATATTGGTCGTTGAGCAACCGTCTTCGAAGTTCAGCACCAGCACTTCACCGCCGTTCGCCCATACCTCTTCGCTGCCCGCAATCTGCTCCGGCTTATAGTCACCGCCTTTTACCAGCAGATCCGGCAGAACACCGGCAATCAGACGCTGCGGAGTATCCTCTTCAAAAGAGACGACCCAGTCGACGGACTCCAGCGCACCCAGCACGATCATGCGCTGTTCAAGCGGATTGACCGGGCGAGTTTCGCCTTTCAGACGTTTGGTGGACGCATCGCTGTTAACCGCGACGATCAGACGGTCACCCAGCTTGCGCGCATTTGCCAGATAAGAGACATGGCCCGCATGCAGGATGTCAAAGACACCGTTGGTCATCACCACTTTCTCACCACGTTTACGGGCGCTGGCGACAGCCTGCTTCAGCTCATCTTCACTCATCACGCCGAAGCCGGTATCAGCCCGACCGCGCACGGCGTTTTCCAGCTCAATAGGCGAAACGGTGGACGTCCCCAGCTTACCGACCACGACACCCGCAGCCGCGTTAGCAAAATAGCACGCCTCTTCCAGCGAATTACCCGCGGCAAGCGTCGCTGCCAGCACGCCGATAACCGTATCGCCCGCACCGGTCACGTCATACACTTCCTGCGCTTGCGTCGGCATGTGCAATGGCGCTTTGCCCGGTTGCAGCAGCGTCATTCCCTGTTCGGAGCGCGTGATTAACAATGCAGAAAGCCCGAAATCAGCAATCACCTTCATGCCGCGTTCAACCAGTTCATCTTCGCTCTTGCACTTACCCGCGACCGCTTCGAATTCGGACAAATTCGGCGTCAACAGTGTCGCGCCGCGGTAACGTTCAAAATCGGTCCCTTTCGGATCGATAAGTACCGGAACCCCAGCTT
Organism: Citrobacter sp. Cu233; assembly: GCF_030332225.1. Taxonomy (GTDB): domain Bacteria; phylum Pseudomonadota; class Gammaproteobacteria; order Enterobacterales; family Enterobacteriaceae; genus Citrobacter. The sequence goes on along the minus strand of NZ_JAOWIF010000033.1, from coordinate 242,840 downwards.
TACGTGCCAGTGCAATCATTTGCTGAACGCTTGCCAGCGCACCTTTGGCGTAGTCCGACAGCACCAGCGCACCGATAGAGCCCAGTGCCTGATTGATACGCTCATGCAGTGGCTGCGGATCCACACCTTCAAAGCCTTCCTCGAAGTCCAGGCGAATCAACTGCTGGTTACGGGAAAGCACGCGCAGCTTGGTTATCGTCGGATGCGTCGGCACGGAAACGAAGTCACATTTTACGTTTACATCCGCCAGCGTTTTACTGAGTGCACGCGCCGCATCGTCAATGCCAGTCAGCCCCACCAGACGCGAATTCGCTCCCAGGGAGGCAATGTTCATCGCCACGTTTGCTGCGCCACCGGGACGTTCTTCAATGGTATCCACTTTTACCACCGGGACCGGCGCTTCTGGGGAGATACGGCTGGTAGGGCCGTACCAGTAGCGATCCAGCATCACATCACCGACAACCATGACTCCTGCACGTTCAAACTCTGGCAGCGTTACTTTCATTCCTGTCTCCTGAGAGATTCTCTGAGGGTCTTAAAATTTGCGCGCGATAATAGCATACTTCACTCGGCAACCAGCCACTTCTGCCAGCTGTCACGCACCAGCGTACGTTCAGCACTGAAGCTCTCCGGCGCGACATGGCCCGGAAGTTCCTGCAGGGCAAGATGGTGAAGTTCATCGCGCAGCGTTGTGTAAGCGCGGGTAAGCGCCAGCGCTTCCTGTTCGTCCATAATGTCGTTTTGCGCCAGTAATTCCAGAATGCGCACGTTATCCGACCAGCGCGTCAGCCTGGGTTTTTCGTGGGCATAGCGCAGCACCAGGTATTGCGTAATAAACTCAATGTCGGTGATACCACCTTCATCTGCTTTGATATCAAAACGATCGCGATGTTTATTGCCTAAATGGCTGCGCATTTTCTCACGCATTTCACGCACGTCTGTCTGCAACGTTTTTCCATCACGGGCGAGCGTCATGATATCGCGCCGCACCCTATCAAACTGAGAGGTTAGTTGCGGGTCGCCGTACACCACACGAGCCCGCACCAGCGCCTGATGCTCCCACGTCCAGGCTTCGTTACGTTGGTAGTCAGCAAAAGCTTCTGTTGAGGTCACCAGCATTCCCGCCGCACCGGACGGACGCAGCCGTGCATCCACTTCATACAAAATGCCAGATGAGGTGCGGGTACTGAAAAGATGCATAATGCGCTGCGACAGGCGCAGATAGAACTGCCGCCCGTCAATCTCACGTTCGCCGTCAGTCATCACATCCATCGGGCAATCATGCAGGAAGATCAAGTCGAGATCGGAGCTATAACCCAGCTCCCAACCGCCCAGTTTGCCGTAGCCAACAACGGCAAAACCGCGGCCTTCACGATCGCCAAGATGCGTTGGTTGCCCGTAGCGGGCGACCATTTGCGTCCATGCCTGCTGAACTACGGCATCAATAATGGCTTCCGCCAGCCAGGTCAGGTGATCGCTCACCTTCATGACGGGCAGCGTCCCGGCGATATCAGCCGCCGCAATACGCAGCAACTGCGTTTGCTTAAACTGACGCAGCGCTTCCAGTTGCTGCTCTTCATCATCTTCCGGTACCCGCAGCAAATACTGACGTAGCTCATCGCGATAGGCGTCAGTCGCCGTGGGTTGGTACAACGTGTTAGGATCCAGCAGTTCATCGAGCAACAGCGGATAGCGTGCCAGTTGGCTGGCCACCATGGGTGAAGCAGCGCACAGCGAAATCAGGTGTTTAAGCGCCCCTGGGAATTCGCTCAGCAGTTCCAGATAAGTCGTGCGAGTGACAATACCCACCAGCAGCGGAGTAATACGCGACAGCGGCACGGAAGCATCATCGCGGGAACAGACATCGCTCAGCAGATGCGGCATCAAATGATCCAGCACCTGACGCCCCCGCGGGCCTATCGTGCGCTTATCCAGCTCTTTGCGGAAATCGGCGATCAGCGTCAGCACACGGCGGCGATCGTCATCCGCCAGATGCATCAGCACTGGCGTAGTATCATCTTCCTGCAACGCATCCTGCCACAGCTCGCGCCACTGTTCCGACAGCGACTCTTCCTGGGTTTCGCTGTCGTCATCGCCAATCAACTCATTAAACACCCGACGCACATTACTCATGTGTGCCGCCAGCACATCGGTCAGTTGCTGCCAGTCATTGACACGCATCCCCCACGCCAGTCTTGCCCGGTTCAGCTCATCGCCCGGCAGCGTTTGGGTCTGTTCGTCATTGATACTCTGCAGCAGATTTTCCAGGCGGCGTAAATAGAGATAGGCCGTCCGCAATTGTTCCGTATCGGTATCAGACAGCAAATGCAGCGCATTGATGGCGCTTAGTGTCGGTAAAAGCGAACGGGATTGCAGAGAAGGCTCACGCCCGCCGCGGATCAGTTGGAATACCTGAACGATAAATTCAATTTCACGAATACCGCCCGCACCCAGCTTAATGTTGTCCTTCAGACCGCGACGGCGAACTTCACGGGCAATCATTCCTTTCATGTTACGCAGGGACTGGATCACACTGAAATCGATGTAGCGACGGAAGACAAACGGTCGTAGCATGGCGCGAAGCTCGCTGACATAAGTACCGTCGACATCGCCCATAATACGTGCTTTTACCATTGCATAGCGTTCCCAGTCGCGCCCTTGCTCCTGGTAATAATCCTCCAGCGCGGAGAAGCTCAGCACCAACGGACCGCTGTCGCCAAACGGACGTAAGCGCATGTCTACCCGATAAACAAACCCATCCATTGTTGGCTGATCCAACACCTTGATGAGCCGCTGCCCCATACGGGTAAAGAACTGCGCGTTATCCAGTTCACGCCGTCCACCCTGTGTAGAGCCATGTTCCGGCCAGGCGAAAATCAGATCGATATCGGAAGAAAAATTCAGCTCGCCGCCGCCGAGTTTTCCCATCCCTAAAATCAGCAGCGGTTGTGGGGTGCCATCCTGATTACAGGGCGTTCCCCACTCACGGCAACAGGCGTCATACAGCCAATCACGTGCGGCAATGATCAGCGTCTCCGCCAGGTGACTTAGCTGTTGCAAAATACTCTCTTCAGCCACCAGCGACAGTGTCTGCGCCCAGGCAATGCGCACCATAATGCGACGGCGGAACAGGCGAAGTTCACGCATCAACATCGCTTCATCACTGACGTCGTTCAACGCTTGCTGTAACCAGGTGACATAGTGTTGCCATTCATCAGCCTGTGGCGCGGCGCTTTCCAGCTCCACCAGCCACTCAGGATGGGCAATCACACTGTCGCGAACAAAATCACTGAATGTAAGCACTGACTTCGCTTGCACACTAAGTGAAGACTCAGATATTGCTGCTGGCAGCCGCTCAACAACGGTCGGCCAGTACTGCTGTAATGGTGAAGAGAGCTGCTTCATCTACGGGTTATCCTTTGAATGGTGCTGGATGGCGGCGCATCGCCTTATCCGGCTTACACACTGTTCTGTCCCCAGAGGCCTGATTATCGTTTTCCGCTATGCAGCCAGAACGGTTCCTGAGAGATAGCTTCGTTACGGAAGTGTTCAATTTCAATATGTTGGCGGGTTTCGATGGCATGACGCAGCCCCTGCCAGTTGGCAATCCATTCCGATGCGACATTCTCATCGTAGTAACCAGCCAGCATCAGAATGCTATCGATATTGCGATTCAGGCGTGGGATCTGGTCAGCATACTGATCGCCTAACGGTTGACCAAACGTCGTTCTCAGTTCAGCAGCATGGCGTGAGAGATGGGTATCGGAAAAGCGTTTAAAAGAGTCGGCAATTTTTCCCTGCGCCTTCGCATCCAGGAACGGTTGCCACGCTTTGGTCACCAGCCATTCAGTAAGCGCCAGTTTTGCCATCGCCGTTTGCGTGTTGTAAACCGCCGAGACAGCAGAAACCTCTGAGGCAATGGTGGCTTCCGACTGCGTCAGCAAATCACGTAAGTGAGCGCTCGCTTTACGCGGGACATTACCGCCAAACAGCATCAGAATATGACGAACCAACCCCATTGCCGCCAGCACCTCGGCTTTCGCCCCTTTAACACCACGTACCCACAACTCTTCATGGTATTGCCATTGCGATAATGCCAGTTCCAGCGCCGCTTCCAGTCCTTGCTCAATGCTCGCTTTCGCAGGGACTTTCAGAATGCCCGTCTGTTTGATTTCACGCGGCGCGTTCCCCTGTGCCAGATGATAACCACGAGCCGCCTTGCTCAGACTGCCCTGGCGTAAACCGGTTTGTGACACCAGCTGACTTGCCAGCTTCAGTACCGCACGGGTATCGCCGCTCAACAACTCAAGTTCAAGCTCGCAGATGGGTTCTGCACACTCGCTGGCCTTCACTTCCCCCAGATCGAGAGCGATTTCAATCCGGCTGCCGTCGACATCAACCACCCATTTCTCGCGGTAAAAATCGGTGCTGAACAACGGTTGCACCTGAGAGGCAAGATCGGCTGGCCGTTCACCATTGGGCCAAACCTCAGCAGGAAACTGGGTGAGATCCAGTTCCGGCGCGCTCAAGGCGACATTATATTCTGGTCGTTGATGCAGACCGCCCGTTACCCGTCCGGCAATTTTCATGGTCATTTCATAACGACCGTTCTCACCGCGAATACGCAGCCCCATATCATGGCCTCGCAACCAGGCATCCGGGGTTTCGTAGTAAATATTCAGCAACTGGCTGGGGGCGTGATGCTCTCCCCCCAATGTATTCAGACGTTCACGTAGCGCATCTACAGCATCACTATTGACGATAAACTTTAATTCGATTTCCTGGGCCATGTTCTTGTACTTATGGGTTATGTCACAGTTGAGTAAACAGACTGCGAACTAAGTGCATTCTTGATTGTCAGTAGATAGTATTTTGCGCCAAATTGCCATGCAACGAGCAATTTGACGGGCGTAAAAGTTTCGAGTGGTGGCAAAAAGGACACAGATGATTCCGATTGATGTCGAATGCTTTGCGTAGAGACACTGATGCCACTACTATCGTTCCACTTTCTATGACAATAACGACAGCCTGATGCCAAAATTACGCCTGATTGGATTAACTTTACTCGCACTTAGCGCCACTGCAGTCTCTCATGCCGAAGAGAAGCGCTATGTCTCTGATGAACTGAACACCTGGGTCCGCAGCGGTCCGGGAGATAATTATCGCCTCGTGGGCACGGTTAACGCCGGCGAGGAAGTAACGCTTTTACAGACTGACGCCAACACCAACTACGCCCAGGTGAAAGACAGCACTGGACGTACCGCGTGGATCCCACTTAAAGAGCTGAACAGTACGCCAAGCCTGCGTACCCGTGTACCCGACCTGGAAAACCAGGTTAAGACACTGACCGATAAGCTCAATAATATCGATACCACCTGGAATCAACGCACCGCCGATATGCAGCAAAAAGTATCGCAAAGCGACAGCGTGATCGACGGGTTGAAGGAAGAAAACCAGAAGCTGAAGAACGAGCTTATTGTGGCGCAAAAGAAAGTCAGCGCCGCTAACCTGCAGCTTGATGACAAGCAACGTACTATCATCATGCAATGGTTCATGTATGGCGGCGGCGTGCTCGGACTCGGCCTGCTTCTCGGTCTGGTTCTGCCACACATGATCCCGAGCCGGAAGCGCAAAGATCGCTGGATGAACTGAATCGCCTTCTCTGTCACACTGACATATGATTAAGGAATACTGTTTTTCAAAAGGAAAGTGGCGTGAAGATTTATCTGGTCGGTGGTGCTGTTCGGGATGCGTTATTAGGGCTACCGATTAAAGATAAAGATTGGGTCGTTGTCGGCGCCACGCCGCAGGAGATGCTTGACGCGGGCTATCAGCAGGTCGGTCGCGATTTCCCCGTGTTTCTCCACCCACGCACCCGGGAAGAGTATGCGCTGGCGCGCACCGAACGAAAATCGGGCTCAGGTTACACTGGATTCACCTGTTATGCCGCGCCGGACGTTTCGCTGGAAGCCGATCTACAGCGCCGGGATCTGACGATCAACGCGTTGGCCCGTGACGACGACGGAGAGATTATCGATCCGTATAACGGTCGTGGCGATCTGGAAAATCGTTTGTTGCGTCATGTATCCCCTGCTTTTAGTGAAGATCCGCTGCGCGTCCTGCGCGTGGCGCGTTTTGCTGCCCGCTATGCACACCTTGGCTTTCGTGTTGCTGATGAAACCATGATGCTGATGCGCAACATGGCCGCCACTGGAGAGCTGGAACACCTGACACCAGAACGCGTGTGGAAAGAGACAGAAAGCGCCTTAACCACCCGTAATCCGCAGGTATTTTTCCAGGTCCTGCGCGATTGCGATGCCCTGTGCGTGCTGTTCCCGGAAGTAGATGCTCTGTTTGGCGTTCCAGCCCCCGCACAATGGCATCCGGAAATCGACACCGGCATTCACACGCTGATGACGCTGTCGATGGCGGCCATGTTAAGCCCGGAGATCGACGTGCGTTTCGCCACGCTGTGTCACGATCTCGGTAAAGCATTGACACCCAAAGCACTCTGGCCGCGCCACCATGGTCACGGCCCGGCAGGCGTTAAGCTGGTAGAACAACTGTGCCAACGCATGCGCGTGCCTAATGACATCCGCGACTTAGCCAAACTGGTAGCCGAATTTCACGATCTGATTCACACCTTCCCGCTCCTGCAGCCCAAAACCATCGTGAAGCTGTTTGATTCCATTGATGCCTGGCGTAAACCACAACGTGTGGAACAAATCGCCCTGACCAGCGAGGCCGACGTACGTGGTCGAACGGGTTTTGAAGCAGCAGATTATCCGCAGGGCAGATTGCTGCGCGAAGCCTGGCAGGTTGCACAAGCGGTACCCACAAAAGAGGTTGTCGAGGCTGGTTTTAAAGGACCGGCAATTCGCGAGGAACTGACCCGACGTCGCATTGCAGCAGTGGCCAGTTGGAAGGAGCAGCGTTGCCCGAAAGCATAGACAATGCGTTGCCGGATAAGGCGGAACGCCGCCATCCGGCACCACAGTAAGTAATCAGAAGAACACGACGTAAACCGCGGCAGCAACAATAAAGCGGTAAATCGCAAAGGGAATAAACGAGATCCGTTTAATCAATTGCAGGAAGGTTTTGATCGCTACCAGCGCCACGATAAACGCCGTCACGAAACCGACGGCAAACATCGGGATATCTGATGCGCTGAGAAACGACCAGCTCTTGTAGAGATCCAGCGCCGTCGCGCCCATCATCATCGGTACCGCCAGCAGGAATGAGAATTCAGATGCCGCATAGCGGCTCACCCCCATCAGCATACCGCCGGAAATGGTCGCCCCGGAGCGTGAAAAACCCGGCCACAACGCCAGACACTGGAAGCAACCAATCATAAACGCCTGGCGGTAAGTCATATCATCCAGCCCCGGCGCACGCGGCTCTTTTGGTTTCAGGCATTCTGCGGCAATCAGCAGCACGCCCCCCACCACCAGCGCATACATCACGTTGACCGGGTTAAACAGTGACTTGATAGTATCGTGAAAAATCAATCCCAGTACCACCGCCGGGATCATCCCTAACAGGATATGCCCGAGGGTCAGTCGCCCTTTACCAGAGCCTTCATGCGGGGTCTTACCAAAGTGAATGCCAATTAAACCAAACAGACGTCGCCAGAACATCACCACGACCGCCAGAATGGAACCCAGTTGGATCACGACTTCAAACGTTTTTGCGGTATCGCCCTCAAAACCTAACAGGTGGCCAACAATTATCATATGGCCGGTACTGGAAACGGGTAGGAACTCCGTCAGCCCTTCGACCACACCCAAAATTGCCGCTACCAGCAGCGAGTGCATATCACTCATCAATAAACCCCTAACGAAAGAGAAAAAGCACGGCAAAAAAGAGCCGACGTCAGGACTCTTTTATACCTGTTTGGTTTAAATATTATTAAGTTAATTATTTTCTTTCAGATTATTGCCACGCTCGATGATAACGCCGACGTTTGCCGCCCTGGCTACCGCCCCAGGCTTGCTGAGCTTGATGCGTACCCACGGGGAATTAAAGCGGCTAAGCAGGAGATCCGCCACCTCTTCCGCCACACGTTCAACCAGCGCAAAACGCCCACCTTCCACATGATTAACAACTGTTTGAGCAATATCAGCATAGCTCAGGCAATCAGCGACATCATCACTTTTGGCAGATTTACGGTTATCCCATGCCATTTCGATATCGAACACCAGTTTTTGTTCGATAGTTTGTTCCCAGTCATAAACACCGATAGTGGTGATTACTGAAAGTTGCTCTATAAATACAATATCCATCACGACCTGCCTGCTTTTTGGCTAACCCGGATACCACTTCCGGCGAAATATGCGTATTATCCACAGAAGTAGCGTTTTACACGACATTTTCAAAACGGAACAGCTTATGAGTGCAATCGCGCCTGGAATGATCATCTTCGCGTACCTCTGCGGCTCAATTTCCAGTGCCATTCTGGTATGCCGCCTCGCTGGATTGCCGGACCCGCGTGCAAGCGGCTCTGGGAATCCGGGCGCGACAAACGTGCTGCGAATTGGAGGCAAAGGGGCCGCCGTCGCCGTGCTGATTTTCGACGTCCTGAAAGGTATGTTACCCGTCTGGGGGGCATACGCGCTAGGCGTCAGCCCCTTCTGGTTGGGATTGATCGCTATCGCAGCCTGCCTGGGGCATATTTGGCCGATATTTTTCGGTTTTAAAGGTGGAAAAGGCGTAGCCACCGCCTTTGGCGCGATTGCGCCGATTGGCTGGGATCTTACTGGCGTAATGGCCGGTACCTGGCTGCTAACCGTCCTGCTGAGCGGCTATTCATCATTAGGCGCTATCGTCAGCGCGCTGATTGCGCCGTTCTACGTCTGGTGGTTCAACCCTCAGTTCACCTTCCCGGTCTCCATGCTGTCATGCTTAATTCTGCTGCGTCACCATGACAACATCCAGCGTCTGTGGCGTCGTCAGGAGACAAAAATCTGGACCAAGCTAAAGAAAAAGCGCGAAAAAGACCCTGAGTGATTTTCTTGCCGGATGGCGACGCTAGCGCGTCTTATCCGGCTTGTGGAATCTGATACCCCTCAACAGGCTTCCCCAATCTGTGCTGACACCACGTTGCCAGAAACTCCACGCACACGCGTAACTTAACGCTGCGATACAGCGGCTCCTTATAAACCGCCCAAATGTTGGCGCTCTGCGCGTAGTCTGGCAGTACGCGAACCAGCTCGCCGCTGCGCAGAAACGGCTGCACATCCCATTCGGAGCGTAACATAATCCCCTTTCCTTGCAGCGCCCACTGCAGCACTATCTCACCGCTGTTGGACGAGAGGTGCCCTGCTACCTTAACCGTTTTTTTCTCCTGACCATTGTCGAGCTCCCATACCCCGTGGGTCATATCGCGCTCTTTCGTTACCAGGCAATCGTGATGGCTTAATTCCTGTAACGTCATCGGCAGGCCATATTTTTGTAAATATATCGGTGCGGCACACAATATTCTTTTGTTTTTCGTTAACAAATGCGCAATATAATAATCAGGAATATCATCATTAATCCGAATATCCAGATCGATATTATCCTGAGCTAAATCAATTTGCCGATCGTAAAGCTCAAAATGCACCTGTAATTCAGGATAGCTGTGCATCAATTCGGTAATAGCAGGAGCAATATAACTACGCCCAAATCCAAAGCTACAGCCGATACGAATCATCCCTTCCGGACGCGTTTTGATTTGTGTGACATCATCCACCAGATGCTGATAACGGGCAAGGATCTCCAGCGCATGTTCATAACAGCGTTGCCCGCTTTCCGTTAATACCACGCCGCGTGCAGAGCGGCTAAGCAGTGTCGTGCTCAGCGTAGATTCGAGGATCTGAATGCGTTTTGTCACAAACGCAGGCGTTTGTCCAAGCGTCGCGGCGGCTGCGCTAAAGCTGCCACTATGAACAATCTCAACCAGCACCTGCAGGTCTTTCGCCAGGGGATAAGTGTTCAGCATGTTCAGTATATCCGTGATGTTGTTAACCGCAGTGTAATTCTCTGATACGAATTAAACCCTGCCCTTGCGCAATTTTTATTGCCTTATCTGGACATCATTCACGAACTGTTAATTGGATATTCACAGTGGCAAATAATATAAAGCCACATTTTTAGTGGTAGTTTGTGCCGGAGAATTTATTTCCAGATAAATAAAAGAACTGGAGTTAGCATAATGAGCAAGCAAAATAACCAAAATGCGATAAACACGCTGACTAGCATTGTCGCGAATTTTACCGCCATGATTTCTACCCGCATGCCCGACGACGTCGTAGATAAATTAAAACAGCTACGCGAAGGTGAAACGTCACCAATGGGTAAAATCATTTACCACACCATGTTTGACAACATGCAGAAGGCTATCGACCTGAACCGCCCGGCCTGTCAGGACACCGGCGAAATCATGTTCTTTGTCAAGGTCGGCTCCCGCTTTCCGCTGCTGGGCGAACTGCAAAGCATTTTGAAACAAGCCGTTGAGGACGCGACCGTCAAAGCGCCGCTACGTCATAACGCGGTCGAGATTTTTGACGAAGTGAATACCGGTAAAAATACCGGCACCGGTGTGCCATGGGTCACCTGGGATATCATCCCTGACGGCGACGATGCAGAAATCGAAGTCTACATGGCGGGCGGTGGCTGTACGCTACCGGGACGTTCCAAAGTGTTAATGCCTTCTGAAGGCTACGAAGGCGTAGTGAAATTTGTCTTCGAAAATATCTCAACGCTGGCGGTCAACGCCTGCCCGCCGGTACTGGTCGGTGTCGGTATTGCTACCTCGGTAGAAACCGCGGCCGTGCTGTCACGAAAAGCGGTACTGCGTCCTATCGGGTCACGTCACCCGAACCCGAAAGCGGCTGAACTGGAACTGCGCCTGGAAGAGGGGCTTAACCGTCTGGGCATTGGCCCGCAAGGGTTGACCGGGAATAGCTCCGTAATGGGCGTACATATCGAATCTGCCGCACGCCATCCCTCCACTATCGGCGTCGCCGTCTCTACAGGCTGCTGGGCGCACCGTCGCGGCACGCTGCTGGTTCATGCTGACCTCTCCTTCGAAAATCTGTCTCACACCCGGAGCGCGTTATGAAAAAGATCCTGACAACCCCGATCAAAGCCGAAGATCTGGAAGACATCCGCGTTGGCGATGTGATTTACCTGACCGGTACGCTGGTGACTTGTCGCGACGTGTGCCACCGCCGCCTGATCGAACTTAAGCGCCCGATACCGTATGACCTGAGCGGCAAAGCCATTTTCCATGCAGGTCCAATCGTACGTAAGAACGGTGAAAAATGGGAGATGGTTTCCGTTGGCCCAACCACCAGCATGCGTATGGAAGCCTTTGAGAAAGAGTTCATTGAGCAAACAGGTGTGAAACTGGTGGTAGGTAAAGGCGGTATGGGGCCGTTGACGGAAGAAGGCTGCAAACAGTTCAAAGCGCTGCACGTGATCTTCCCGGCAGGCTGTGCAGTCGTTGCGGCAACCCAGGTTGAAGAGATCGAAGAAGTGCACTGGACGGAGTTGGGCATGCCGGAATCTCTGTGGGTATGCCGGGTAAAAGAGTTCGGCCCGCTGATTGTCTCCATCGACACCCACGGCAATAACCTGATCGCTGAAAACAAAAAGTTGTTCGCTGAACGCCGGGATCCGATCGTGGAAGAAATCTGCGAGCACGTGCACTACATCAAATAACCCACCCGGAGGGGCGCTGTGCTCCTCCCCCTTTCGCAGGGATACAACAATGGCACCTTTAGCTGGTTGGTGGCGATACCTGGCTCCGCTGGTGGTTATCGCCATTATTGCTGTTCTGCCCGTTCCCACCGGTCTTGAGAGCCACACCTGGCTCTATTTTGCCGTCTTTACCGGCGTGATTGTGGGGCTCATTCTGGAACCTGTTCCGGGGGCGGTCGTCGCGATGATAGGTATTTCGATTATCGCTGTACTGTCGCCGTGGATCCTGTTTAGCCCTGAACAACTCGCGCAGGACGGTTTTAAATATACCGCCAAATCGCTGTCATGGGCGGTATCGGGTTTTTCTAACTCGGTTATCTGGCTGATCTTCGCTGCTTTTATGTTTGGCACCGGCTATGAGAAAACCGGACTTGGTCGACGTATCGCGCTGATGTTGGTGAAAAAGATGGGGCACCGTACGTTGTTTCTCGGCTACGCGGTGATGTTCTCTGAACTGATCCTTGCTCCTGTCACGCCCTCCAACTCTGCGCGTGGCGCCGGGATTATCTACCCGATCATCCGCAACCTGCCGCCGCTGTATAACTCACAGCCCAATGATCCCAGCGCCCGCTCCATCGGCTCTTACATTATGTGGATGGGGATTGTCGCTGATTGCGTTACCAGCGCTATTTTCTTAACGGCGATGGCACCAAACCTGCTGCTAATCGGTCTGATGAAAGGTGCATCTCACACGGCGCTAAGCTGGGGAGACTGGTTCTTAGGGATGCTGCCGCTGAGTATTTTGCTGGTGTTGATCGTGCCCTGGCTGGCATACGTGTTGTACCCGCCGGTACTGAAATCCGGCGACCAGGTACCGCGCTGGGCAGACACCGAGCTAAAAGCAATGGGACCGCTGTGCGCGCGTGAGAAAAAGATGCTGGTGCTGATGGTTGGCGCGCTGGTGCTGTGGATCTTCGGCGGTGACTATATCGATGCCGCGATGGTCGGTTACAGCGTGGTGGCACTAATGCTGGTGCTGCGCATCATCAGTTGGGATGACATCGTCAGTAATAAAGCCGCGTGGAACGTCTTTTTCTGGCTGGCCTCACTGATAACGCTCGCCACTGGACTCAATAACACCGGCTTTATCACCTGGTTTGGCAAGCTGCTGGCAAACGGGCTAAGCGGTTACTCGCCAATGATGGTGATGGTGGCACTGATCGTGGTGTTTTATCTGCTGCGCTACTTCTTTGCCAGCGCCACGGCATACACCTCGGCACTGGCGCCGATGATGATTGCCGCCGCTCTGGCGATGCCCGCTATCCCACTGCCAGTCTTCTGCCTGATGGTGGGGGCGGCGATTGGTCTGGGCAGCATTCTGACCCCCTATGCAACCGGCCCAAGCCCTATCTACTACGGTAGCGGCTATTTGCCAACGGTAGATTACTGGCGATTAGGTGCCATTTTTGGCCTGATCTTCCTCGTGCTGCTGGTGATAACCGGCCTGGTCTGGATGCCCCTCGTTTTACTGTAAACCCCACTGGGGCGGCGTATTGCCGCCCCTTTTTCCATAAGCTTCTCATATGACCCTTTTCCCACTGTGCTGAGGCATACTTTTTTGTACACAAATACCCTCATGCCGATAAGGGAAACGCTCTGGATACCGTTGCGCACGAGACACATACACGGGGCTGGCAGGCCGAACTGGATTTGCAGTTTACCCGCACCACACACAAAACGGTGCTTGCCTCGTCGCGTCATCACGGTCCGTTAACAGTCCAGCGCCCGTTTTACCCGGAAAACGACGTCTGTCATCTCTATTTACTTCATCCTCCCGGCGGCATTGTCGGCGGTGACGAGTTGCATATTTCCGTTTCACTCAACGAACACAGCCATGCCTTAATAACAATGCCCGGTGCGGGCAAGTTCTATCGTAGCCGTGGACCGCAGGCGCAGCTACGCCAGCATTTTACCCTCGCCCCACACGCCACACTGGAGTGGCTACCGCAGGACACGATCCTCTTTCCCGGCGCCAATGCCACTCTCCAGTCAGTCTTTCACCTGACACATGAAAGTCATCTGTTTGCCTGGGATCTCTTGTGTCTCGGACGACCGGTACTGCAGGAAACGTTCAGTCACGGCACGCTGCAGAACCGTCTGGAAGTATGGCGGGACGGACAACCGCTCCTGGTAGAACGCCTAAAGTTGCAAGGTGGAGACTTGAGCAGCATTGCCCGGCATCCCTGGGTCGGCACACTGCTGTGCTACCCGGCGAACGAAAATATGCTGGAAGGTGTACGCGAACGGCTTACACCACTGGGAAATTACGCCGGAGCCACGCTTAACGACGCGTTGCTTACGCTACGTTTTCTGGCAGATGACAACCTGGTCGTTCAGCGCGTGATGCGCGATATCTGGCAATTCCTACGCCCACTGCTTATGCAGAAATCTCCCGTACTCCCGCGAATCTGGCAAACCTAAGAGAGCCATTATGGAACTGACCCCCCGAGAAAAAGACAAGCTGTTGTTGTTTACCGCTGCGTTGGTGGCGGAGCGGCGCCTGGCCCGCGGGCTAAAGCTGAACTACCCGGAATCAGTGGCGTTGATTAGCGCTTTTATTATGGAAGGTGCGCGCGATGGCAAAACTGTTGCCTCACTGATGGAAGACGGTCGCCACGTTCTCACCCGCGATCAAGTGATGGAAGGCGTTCCGGAGATGATCCCGGATATTCAGGTAGAAGCCACGTTTCCGGACGGTTCTAAGCTGGTCACCGTCCATACCCCGATCGTTTAAGGAGCAGCAATGATCCCTGGTGAATATCAGATCTCAACGGGAACTATCGCGATCAATTCGGGCCGGACAACCCGCACGATCGTAGTGGAAAATCATGGCGACCGCCCCATCCAGGTGGGATCGCACTATCACTTTTACGAAGTCAATCCGGCGCTACATTTTAACCGTCAGTCCGCACGTGGTTTTCGCCTGAATATTGCTGCGGGTACCGCAGTACGTTTCGAACCCGGACAAAAGCGGGAAGTCGAACTGGTGCGTGTGGCCGGTGCACAGCGGATCGTGGGTTTTCGCGGTGAAGTCATGGGTGCACTGGAGGCAGACAATGAATGAACTGTCCCGGCAGGCTTACGTTGACATGTTTGGCCCGACAACCGGCGATAAAGTACGGCTGGCAGATACGGAATTGTGGATCGAAGTAGAAAAAGACTTCACCACCTACGGAGAAGAGGTCAAATTCGGCGGCGGAAAAGTGATCCGCGACGGTATGGGGCAGGGTCAAATGCGCACGCAAGCGTGTGTGGATCTGGTGATAACCAACGCGCTGATCGTCGATCACTGGGGGATCGTTAAAGCGGATATTGGCATCAAAAACGGCAGGATCTTCGCCATTGGCAAGGCAGGTAACCCGGATATTCAACCTGACGTCACGATCCCTGTCGGCGTTGGCACAGAAGCGATCGCCGGAGAAGGTAAGATCGTCACCGCTGGCGGTGTGGACACCCATATTCACTGGATCTGCCCGCAGCAGGCGCAAGAGGCTCTGGTCTCTGGCGTGACGACAATGATCGGCGGTGGCACGGGACCGGCAGCAGGAACCCATGCCACCACCTGTACGCCAGGCCCATGGTATATCGCCCGTATGCTCCAGGCGGCTGACGCGCTGCCGGTCAATATCGGTCTGTTGGGCAAGGGCAATGGTTCGAATCCCGACACGTTACGCGAACAAGTCGCTGCAGGGGCGATTGGCCTTAAGATCCACGAAGACTGGGGTGCCACCCCGGCGGCTATCGACTGCGCACTGACCGTCGCTGATGAAATGGACATTCAGGTCGCGCTGCACAGCGACACGCTGAATGAGTCTGGCTTCGTCGAAGATACGCTGGCGGCAATTGGCAATCGCACTATTCATACCTTCCACACCGAAGGGGCAGGTGGTGGCCATGCGCCGGACATCATCACCGCCTGCGCACACGCGAATATACTGCCCTCTTCTACCAACCCAACGCTGCCTTACACCGTCAACACCATCGACGAGCACCTCGATATGTTAATGGTCTGTCACCACCTCGACCCGGATATCGCCGAGGACGTAGCTTTTGCCGAATCGCGTATTCGTCGGGAAACGATCGCCGCCGAAGATGTGCTGCACGATATTGGCGCATTTTCCCTGACCTCATCGGATTCTCAGGCCATGGGACGCGTGGGAGAAGTGATCCTGCGTACCTGGCAAGTGGCGCACCGCATGAAGGTACAGCGCGGTCCGCTGGCGGAAGAAACCGGCGATAACGATAACCAACGCGTTAAACGCTATATCGCCAAATACACCATCAACCCGGCGCTGACCCACGGTATCGCCCACGAAGTCGGTTCCATTGAGGTTGGTAAACTGGCTGACCTGGTGCTGTGGTCACCGGCATTCTTTGGTGTAAAACCGGCAACGATCGTTAAGGGCGGGATGATTGCCTGTGCGCCGATGGGCGATATCAATGCCTCGATCCCGACTCCGCAGCCGGTGCATTACCGCATGATGTTTGGCGCGCTCGGCGCGGCGCGGCATCACAGTCGTCTGACATTTATCTCTCAGGCTGCTGATGCGCTAAACCTCCCGCTACAGCTCAATCTGCAAAGTGCCATCGCTGTCGTTAAGGGCTGCCGGACGGTGAAAAAAGCCGACATGATCCACAACAGCCTACAGCCCAATATCACCGTCGATGCCCAAACCTACGAGGTGCGTATTGATGGCGAACTTATCACCAGCGAACCGGCAGATGTGTTGCCGATGGCGCAACGCTATTTCCTGTTTTAAGGAGTGATGATGATCTATCTGACCCAACGCCTTAACCACGCCCATCCTGTCACTGCAAGCGTCACGCTACCCATTGATGTTCGGGTAAAAAGTCGCGCCAGAGTCGCGTTGAACGACGGCCGCGAAGCCGGGCTGATGCTACCGAGAGGCTTACTGTTGCGCGGCGGCGATCTGCTGACCAACGACGAAGGCAGCGAAGTCATCGAAGTCATCGCCGCGCCGGAGTCGGTTTCTGTCGTGCGCTGCGCCGATCCTTTCCTGCTCGCTAAAGCCTGTTATCACCTCGGCAACCGCCACGTTCCTCTGCAAATCCTGCCCGCTGAATTGCGCTACCACCACGATCATGTGCTGGACGATATGCTGCGCCAGTTCAACCTTGAGGTCACGTTCGCCCAGTTGCCGTTTGAACCGGAAGCTGGCGCTTATGCCAGCGAGTCACACGGCCATCATCACGGTCATGCGCACTGATGCATAGCACCCAACAGCTGCGCCTGATGCAGCTTGCCAGCAGCAGTTTACCGGTGGGAGCGTTTACCTGGTCCCAGGGGCTGGAGTGGGCGGTCGAGATCGGCTGGGTGACAGGCGTCGATGACTTCTCTGACTGGCAAATCCAGCAGATGGAGCACAATTTTTTTACCGTCGACATGCCGCTGCTGGCGAGATTGTATCGCGCCTGTGAGCAGGACGATCTCGCCGCCGCGCGCCGCTGGACTGCTTACCTGCTGGCCTGTCGGGAAACCCGCGAACTGCGGGATGAAGAACGCAGCCGGGGCATAGCCTTTACGCGCCTGGTCACCGACTGGGAGCCCGGTTGTTCCCCGCAATGGCGCGCGCTCTTTAGTGAAAGCCAGCTTTGCGGCATGGCCTGGCTGGGCGTGCGCTGGAAAATCCCACTGACAGAGCTGGCGTTAAGCTTCGGCTACAGCTGGATTGAAAGTGCGGTGATGGCCGGCGTCAAACTGGTCCCCTTTGGTCAGCAGGCGGCGCAGCGCTTGATTATCTCGCTTTGCGATCGCTATGCGCAGGGTCTGGCACAGGCACTGGCTTGCCCTGACATTTGTCTCGGCTCCTCTACGCCACTGGCCGCCATCGCCTCTGCCCGGCATGAAACGCAATATTCCCGACTATTCCGCTCCTGAGGAGAAAACATGAGTGCACACAAACACCCCCTGCGCGTGGGCGTAGGCGGCCCGGTGGGTTCCGGAAAAACCGCGCTACTGGAGGCATTATGCAAAGCCATGCGCAACACCTGGCAACTTGCCGTCGTGACCAACGATATCTACACCAAAGAAGATCAGCGCATTCTCACCGAGGCTGGCGCACTGGAGCCTGAACGGATTGTCGGCGTGGAAACCGGCGGCTGCCCACATACCGCAATCCGTGAAGATGCGTCAATGAACCTGGCGGCAGTTGAAGCGCTGAGCGACAAATTTGGTAATCTGGATCTGATCTTCGTGGAAAGTGGCGGCGATAACCTGAGTGCCACCTTTAGTCCGGAACTGGCCGACCTGACGATCTACGTGATCGACGTTGCCGAGGGCGAAAAGATCCCGCGCAAAGGTGGCCCTGGGATCACAAAATCTGATTTTCTGGTGATCAACAAAACCGATCTGGCACCCTACGTAGGTGCCTCGCTGGAGGTCATGGAACGCGATACCCTGCGCATGCGCGGCGAGCGGCCATGGACATTCAGCAACTTAAAATCCGGAGAGGGTCTGGAAACCATTATCGCGTTTCTGGAAGAGAAGGGGATGCTGCGGATGTAGCGTATTGCCCGGTGGCACTGCGCTTCCCGGGCCTACGATATTGTGAGCTTATGCCGCCGGTAATTCCGCCAGCGGCCAGCGTGGACGTACCGTCACGCCAAGGTCGGCCGTCGCGCCAGCTTTAAAACGCACCATGCCGGCATAGGCGATCATTGCCCCGTTGTCAGTGCAAAATTCCGGACGCGCATAGAACACTTCACCACGGCGTTTTTGCATCATCTCGGCCAGCTTTGCACGCAGCGTACGGTTCGCACTGACGCCCCCCGCCATCACCAGACGTTTAAAACCGGTTTGATCCAGTGCGCGCTTGCACTTGATCATCAGCGTATCGACTACCGCATCTTCAAAGGCTCGGGCGATATCTGCGCGAGTCTGATCGTCATTTTCGTTATTGCGAATGGTATTCGCAGCAAACGTTTTCAGACCAGAGAAGCTGAAATCCAGCCCCGGGCGGTCAGTCATTGGACGCGGGAAGACAAAACGCTTTTCGACGCCCTGTGATGCCAGTTTTGACAGCATTGGACCACCAGGATAATCCAGCCCCAGCAGCTTGGCAGTTTTATCGAATGCTTCACCTGCCGCATCATCAATCGATTCGCCCAGCAGTTCATACTGGCCAATTCCGGTGACGCTAATCAGCTGAGTATGACCGCCGGAAACCAGTAGCGCGACAAACGGGAATGCAGGCGGATTTTCTTCCAGCATTGGGGCTAACAGATGGCCTTCCATGTGGTGTACAGGAATTGCCGGAACGCCCCAGGCAAATGCCAGCGAACGCCCCACGGTTGCGCCGACCAACAGCGCACCAACCAGGCCAGGACCTGCGGTATAAGCTACCGCGTCAATCTCTTTGGCTGTCAGTCCCGCCTCTTTCAGCGCGGCCTGGATCAGCGGTACGGTTTTACGCACATGATCGCGCGAAGCCAGTTCTGGCACCACGCCGCCGTAGTCAGCATGTAATTTCACCTGACTATACAATTGGTTGGCTAAAAGACCTTTTTCATCGTCGTAAATGGCGATGCCGGTTTCATCGCAGGATGTTTCAATGCCCAATACACGCATGACTTGTTTTACCTCGCTCTATTACCGCGCAGTGTAGGACCAATGCGGGTTGATGTAAAACTTTGTTCGCCCCAGGAGTTCCGCTCGTGTATACTCCTTGTCCTTATAAAAGTCCCTTTCAAAATCGCGTCGGTGCTTTACAAAGCAGCAGCAATTGCAGTAAAATTCCGCACCATTTTGAAATAAGCTGGCGTTGATGCCAGCGGCAAACCGAATTTATTAAAGGTGAGAGTTACATGCCGGTAATTAAAGTACGTGAAAACGAGCCGTTCGACGTAGCACTGCGTCGCTTCAAGCGTTCATGCGAAAAAGCAGGTGTTCTGGCGGAAGTTCGTCGTCGTGAGTTCTATGAAAAACCGACTACCGAACGTAAGCGCGCTAAAGCTTCTGCTGTGAAACGTCACGCGAAGAAACTGGCTCGCGAAAACGCACGCCGTACTCGTCTGTACTAATCCATTGAGAGCCAACGCTCTCAATTCAGACTGAGTTGTAGTTGTAAGGCCGTGCTTCCGGAAGGAATGCGCGGCTTATTTTCGTTTATACACGTCATCATTCAAGCTGCCTCTGTGTTGGCTGCAGTCGCTCACCCCAGTCACGTACTAATGTACGCTCCTGAGGATTCGCTCCCTTGCCGCCTTGATGCATCCTGAATGATTTTGTGTATATGAGTCATCAAAAAAACAGGGGCATATGGCTGGACGAATTCCTCGCGTATTCATTAATGACCTGCTGGCAAGAACCGACATTGTCGATCTCATCGACGCGCGGGTAAAGCTGAAAAAGCAGGGCAAAAATTATCACGCGTGCTGTCCGTTCCATAACGAAAAAACCCCCTCTTTCACCGTAAACGGTGAAAAACAGTTTTATCACTGCTTTGGGTGTGGTGCACACGGCAACGCCGTCGACTTTCTCATGAACTACGACAAGCTCGAGTTCGTGGAAACCGTCGAAGAACTGGCCGCAATGCACAACTTAGAAGTGCCCTATGAAGCAGGCAGTGGCCCCAGTCAGATAGAGCGCCATCAACGGCAAAGTCTTTATCAATTGATGGACGGCCTGAACACTTTTTATCAACAGTCTTTGATGCAACCCGCCGCTACCCCTGCGCGCCAGTACCTGGAAAAGCGAGGATTAAGTAGCGACGTTATCACCCGTTTTGCCATTGGTTTTGCGCCCCCCGGTTGGGACAACGTCCTGAAACGGTTTGGCGGCAATCCCGAGAATCGCAAATCGCTGATCGACGCGGGAATGTTGGTCACCAACGATCAAGGACGCAGTTACGATCGCTTCCGCGAACGGGTGATGTTCCCCATTCGTGATAAACGTGGCCGGGTCATTGGTTTTGGTGGACGTGTGCTGGGCGATGCCCTGCCGAAGTACCTGAACTCCCCGGAAACCGATATTTTCCATAAAGGTCGCCAGTTGTATGGCCTTTATGAAGCCCAACAGGATAACGCCGATCCGCAGCGTCTGTTAGTGGTCGAAGGCTATATGGATGTGGTCGCCCTGGCGCAATACGGCATTAACTACGCCGTGGCATCCCTGGGGACGTCAACCACCGCCGATCACATTCAGCTGTTGTTCCGTGCGACGAACAACGTCATCTGCTGCTACGACGGTGACCGCGCCGGGCGCGACGCAGCATGGCGCGCGCTGGAAACCGCACTGCCTTATATGACAGACGGCCGCCAGCTACGTTTTATGTTTTTACCTGACGGCGAAGACCCCGATACGCTGGTGCGTAAAGAAGGGAAAGAGGCTTTCGAAGCCCGAATGGAGCAGGCTTTACCGCTCTCCGCATTTTTGTTCAACAGCCTGTTGCCGCAGGTCGATTTGAGTACCCCGGACGGGCGCGCACAGCTCAGTACGCTGGCGCTACCGCTGATCACTCAGGTTCCAGGCGAAACGTTGCGCATTTATCTGCGACAGGAGTTAGGGAACAAGCTCGGCATCCTGGATGACAGCCAGCTTGAACGTTTAATGCCAAAACTGGCAGAAAATGGGGCTTCCCGCCCTGTTCCACAGCTAAAACGTACGACCATGCGTATACTTATAGGGTTACTGGTGCAAAACCCGGATTTGGCCCCGCTGGTTCCGCCGTTAGGCGCACTGGATCAAAATAGGCTGCCTGGACTTGGCTTATTCAGAGAACTGGTCAACACTTGTCTGTCTCAGCCAGGTCTGACCACCGGACAACTTTTAGAGCACTATCGCGGTACAAATGATGCTGCGACCCTTGAAAAACTGTCGATGTGGGACGATATAGCAGATAAAGATATCGCAGAAAAAACCTTCACCGACTCACTCAACCATATGTTTGATTCGATGCTTGAACTGCGCCAGGAAGAGTTGATAGCTCGTGAGCGCACACACGGTTTAAGCAGCGAAGAACGCCGGGAACTCTGGACGCTGAACCAGGAACTGGCCAAGAAATAAACTGAAAGACAACAGTATTTAACGGCTTAACTGCCGAATATCGATCGGGAAGCCCCCGACAGCCGCACGGAGAGGCAGCGGCAAAATATAAGTATGCCCTCGTTTTGCCGTTGGCGGTTTTACCGCCCAACACCAATCAAACGAATTAAGTGTGGATACCGTCTTATGGAGCAAAACCCGCAGTCACAGCTGAAGCTTCTTGTCCAACGTGGTAAGGAGCAAGGCTATCTGACCTATGCCGAGGTCAATGACCATCTGCCGGAAGATATCGTCGATTCAGATCAAATCGAAGACATCATCCAAATGATCAATGACATGGGTATTCAGGTGATGGAAGAAGCACCGGATGCCGATGATCTGCTGCTTGCCGAAACCTCCAACAGTACCGATGAAGACGCGGAAGAAGCGGCTGCCCAGGTCCTGTCCAGCGTTGAATCCGAAATCGGTCGTACAACTGACCCGGTCCGCATGTACATGCGCGAAATGGGTACCGTTGAACTGTTAACCCGTGAAGGCGAAATCGACATCGCTAAGCGCATCGAAGACGGGATTAACCAGGTTCAATGCTCCGTTGCCGAATACCCGGAAGCCATCACCTATCTGCTTGAGCAATACGATCGCGTAGAAGCTGAAGAAGCTCGTCTTTCCGATCTGATCACCGGCTTTGTCGATCCGAACGCAGAAGAAGACATGGCGCCAACCGCGACCCACGTCGGCTCTGAACTCTCTCAGGAAGAGATGGATGACGACGAAGACGAAGATGAAGAAGACGGCGACGACGACAGCAGCGACGACGACAACAGCATCGACCCTGAATTAGCGCGCGAGAAATTCGGTGAACTGCGTACCCAGTACGAAATCACCCGCGACACGATCAAAGCGAAAGGCCGCAGCCATGCAGCCGCGCAGGAAGAAATTCAGAAGCTGTCTGAAGTATTCAAACAGTTCCGCCTGGTGCCAAAACAGTTCGACTACCTGGTAAACAGCATGCGCGTCATGATGGACCGCGTGCGTACTCAGGAACGTCTGATCATGAAGCTCTGCGTTGAGCAGTGCAAAATGCCGAAGAAGAACTTCATCACTCTGTTCACCGGCAACGAAACCAGCGAAACCTGGTTCAACGCGGCAATCGCGATGAACAAACCGTGGTCTGAAAAACTGCACGATGTGGCAGATGATGTTCACCGCGGCCTGCAGAAACTGCAGCAAATTGAAGAAGAAACCGGCCTGACCATCGAGCAGGTTAAAGACATCAACCGTCGTATGTCCATCGGTGAAGCGAAAGCCCGCCGTGCGAAAAAAGAGATGGTTGAAGCAAACTTACGTCTGGTTATCTCCATCGCTAAGAAATACACCAACCGTGGTCTGCAGTTCCTGGATCTGATTCAGGAAGGTAACATCGGTCTGATGAAAGCGGTTGATAAGTTTGAATACCGTCGTGGTTACAAGTTCTCCACCTATGCAACCTGGTGGATCCGTCAGGCGATCACCCGTTCGATCGCGGATCAGGCGCGTACCATCCGTATCCCGGTACATATGATTGAGACCATCAACAAGCTCAACCGTATCTCCCGCCAGATGCTGCAAGAGATGGGTCGCGAACCGACGCCGGAAGAACTGGCTGAACGTATGCTGATGCCGGAAGACAAGATCCGTAAAGTGCTGAAGATCGCTAAAGAGCCTATCTCCATGGAAACGCCGATCGGCGACGATGAAGATTCGCATCTGGGAGATTTCATCGAGGATACCACCCTCGAACTGCCGCTGGATTCTGCCACCACTGAGAGCCTGCGTGCTGCAACGCACGACGTTCTGGCTGGGCTTACCGCACGTGAAGCGAAAGTTCTGCGTATGCGTTTCGGTATCGATATGAACACTGACCATACGCTGGAAGAAGTCGGTAAACAGTTCGACGTTACCCGCGAACGTATCCGTCAGATCGAAGCGAAGGCGTTACGCAAACTGCGTCACCCGAGCCGTTCTGAAGTACTGCGCAGCTTCCTCGACGATTAATCTCGTTACAGCCGTATAAGCATAAACGCCACCGCAAGGTGGCGTTTTTATTTACAGCCCGCGCATAATTAGCGCGTCATTCAACTCCCGATACGCTCCCACTAACGTATCCAGCGTCATACGGCTTAACCCACTGGGGTTCGGCAATACCCAAATCTGCGTTGCACCAATCGTCAGTGTCTGTTTTCCCCACTGCGCGCCACGTTGACTGAACCCCTGCTCAAATGCCTGCTTCCCGAGGATTGCGAGCGCATCTGGCTGGTACTCTTCTATCTTCCCGATGAGCTTACGGCCACCGCTACGCATCTCCTGTAGCTTAACCTCATTGGCCTGTACCGTTGGTCTGTCGACGAATTTGGTGACACCGCAGCGGAAGTCCAGTAGGTGTTGCGCCTCTTCCGGCTTTAGCTGGCGTTCGGTAAATCCCGCCTGATGGATAACCTTCCAGAAGCGGTTAGCCGGATGCGCGAATGGGAAGCCGGTCCCCGCAGAAGACAGCCCCGGATTGATGCCGCAAAATACCACCCGCAGCCCCGGCGCCAGTATGTCCTTAACCATAATTACTCCGAACAATACATCAAGGGACAAGTATAACGGACTGAAAATACATTGTTTATAAAAACAGCATCCGTACGCTTATATCTGGATTGCAACGCGGAGTTACTTTATAATCCACCGCCACGGCCCCTTAGCTCAGTGGTTAGAGCAGGCGACTCATAATCGCTTGGTCGCTGGTTCAAGTCCAGCAGGGGCCACCAAATTTCAAGGGCTTGCGAGAAATTGCAGGCCCTTTTTAGTACCGATTATTCCTCTCATAAGTTACCCCCAGTGTTTATGCCTTTCAGCCAACGCCATCTGGTCGATATTAATCTTCCCCTCAACCTCCGATAATCGTCACCCAAAAATCAGGAGGTAAAATATGACGCTAAAACCAGGTGAGAACTCCGGTAACAACGGAGGTATCTATGTGGAGGTCGGGCCACGTGGTGGGGTAAAAGATAACTTTGCCACTATCGCGGACAACAAAACCGCGCCACCAACGCAAAGTCCTAAAAGCCACTGGGTGCTGGCAAAAAGAACACCCAACAGTAAACGTAAGTAAGAGCATCCGGCGCCAGCCTACTGCTTACAATCTGTCGAGTGCTTTGCCGCCCGGCAAGCATTGCGCGAAATATTCAGTGAGGAAATCTATGCAGGTTTTGATACGATCAGAGCTTGATGAACGCCGGGTATATACGGCCCAGATATTCGCTTCCTGATACCACTGGGACAATACGTGAACCAGTTCACCGCGTGCAATATACTGCGCAACATCCCATTCCGATCGCAATGTAATGCCATGACCTTTCAGTGCCCAAATGAGCACCACGCTACCGCTGTTGGAAGAATGAAAACCGTTTAGTCGGCAATGTGTCTGCTGCCTGCCATCCGTTAATATCCAGTTGCCAAATGCCGAGTTTTTTTCCTGAATCATCAGGCAATCATGTTGCACAAGCGCACTAACAGACTCTGGTTTACCGTGGCGTTCGAGATACTCAGGGGAAGCACAAAGGATCCGGCGATTAGTGGCCAATTGCCTTGCGATATACAATTCATTGATGTCATCCCCAACACGAATCTCAATATCGACTCCCTCCTCCACAAGATCCACTTCACGATCTGTTAGCATGAGTTTTACCGTGATATCAGGGTAGGCGATCATAAATGACGACAGCGCCTCTGCGACATATTTATGCCCAAAACCAAATGAGCAGTTGATGGTGATATGACCCGCCAACACGCCACGTTGATTATCCAGACGACTGACAAAGCCATCCATTTCACTGACGACCTGCATCGCCCCATCCAGCGCATTTTCACCTTCCGGAGTGAGACGCATCACTCTGTTATTACGGAAAAAAAGCCGGATGTTGAGGCATTTTTCAAGAATAGCGATACGTTTGCTGATATAGGAGGGGGATAGCCCCAGCTCCAGCGCTGCCCGGGCAAATCCACCGTTGCGGGCAACGGTGACAAAAACGAAAAGATCTTCAACAGAAGGCCAGCCCTCAAGAGGCTGGCGATGCTTTTTACCTACAGGCGTCGTTTTCATAACATCGCAGCGAGATGACGGAAAATGACAATGTTATAACACCGATCGCAAAAATGACTGCAGTTTCTGCATGAAGATCTCTGGGATCTCCTCTTGCAGAGAATGCCCGCAAGGCAATGCTTCACCCTGCACGTGCGTCGCTTTTTCTCTCCAGGTATCCACCACATCATACAACTGCCCGACCGTGCCCTGAGCTCCCCACAGCAGCAGTAACGGACACTCAATACGTGCAGACGCATCCGCAGCATCGTCTTCAAGGTCAATCGATGCCGCAGCACGATAATCTTCGCAGACCGCATGGATCATCTCTGGATTCTGGTAACAGCGCAGGTATTCATTGAACGCATCTTCTGATGTCGCCCCCGCAGTTTTCAACTGGCCTGCAATATGCTTACGCAGAAAAAATGCCGGATCGAGCGCGATCATTGTTTCCGGTAATGGAAAAGGTTGGATCAGGAAAAACCACCAAAAATAGCGCGTGGCAAACGCCTTATTGGTTAACGCGTACATTGTGGCTGTCGGGGCTATGTCGATGAACGTGCAACACGTCACACTGTCAGGATAATCCAGGGCCAGCCGATGTCCCACTCGTCCTCCACGGTCATGCCCGACAAAAGCGAACCGCGGATAACCCAAAATCGCCATCAGCATGACAATATCCTGCGCCATCATACGCTTTGAATAGGTACGATGTGCCGGGTCACTCGCCGGCTTGTCGCTGTCTCCATAGCCCCGTAAATCCGGCAAAATCACCGTATGGCTTTTCGCCAATTCCGGTGCGACTTTGCGCCATGTGATGTGGTTCTGCGGATGGCCATGTAAGAGCACCAACGGCGAACCGTTTCCTCCGGTGGCAACCCGGATTGTTAAACCATTTGGCAGCCGTACATCCTTTAATGCAAACCCTGGAATAAATGGAGAAGCGCCGCATTCAATAACTGTACTCATCACTGTCTCCTGTCTTCATTGCTTGCCCGACATTGCACCCGTTTCATCGCCATCTCTTTTCTTAGCCACCTGTGGATACCGGACGCTTTAACCATGGGCGACGTGCGTAATGCTGCGCCTCGAAATTTTCGATCTCTGGCAGATATTGCAGTGTCCAGGCAATCGCATCTTCGCCAGCGGCCAACATCTCTCGTTTGAGTTCACTAATGACAAAAGGAAGTGTTTCGTCTGCTGTCACAATCTCGCAGCGTTCAAGAGAAACCGTGATCAAATTGCTGTCAGCCTTCGCTGCTAACAGTGCCAGACGAGCCAGAGACGCGTCATCCAAAGAGATTGTCAGGATCCCGTTGCGCTGGCAGTTGTCATCAAAAATCCCGGCGAAAGTGGAACCTAACAGCGCCCGGATGCCCAACTGTTTTAATCCCCAAACGGCATGTTCACGGCTCGATCCGCAGCCAAAATTGGGGCCGACCAGCAAAAACGTCGCGTCCTGCCAGCCCGGCATATTGAGAATAAAATCGGGATTAGGCTGACCATTGCCCAGGAAACGGCGATCGAAAAACACCCCTTTATTCAATCCCTGACGATCGATCCCTTTCAGGAACTGTTTCGGCATAATCACATCGGTGTCGATATTCGGTTCCAGCATTGGCGCAATTCGCCCGCTAATTTGCTTAAACGTATCCATCTCATTCCCCCGCCTGAAGTAATGTCCTAACATCGACCAGATGCCCTGCTACCGCTGCTGCCGCGACCATCGCCGGGCTCATTAGATGCGTTCTTGCCCCTGCACCCTGCCGCCCTGGGAAATTACGGTTCGTACCCGATGCGCAGCGATCGCCTGCTGCCAGCACGTCCTCATTCATCGCAAGGCACATTGAGCAACCTGACTGACGCCATTCAAAACCAGCGTCAATGAAGATTTTCGCCAGCCCCTCGTCTTCCGCCTGGCACCTCACCTGCGTTGAACCGGGCACAATAATCCCGCGCACATGGCTGGCAATTTTGCGTCCTGCCACGACTTTCGCGACGGCCCGCAGATCCTCAATGCGACCATTCGTGCATGAGCCAATAAAAGCGTGCGAAATACGAATGTCACTCATCGGCGTACCGGGCCGCAGATCCATATACTGGAGAGCTTTCTCAAGCGCGAGGCATTTAAGTGGATGCGTTTCGTGTTCCGGGGATGGGACATAGCCGGTGATCGCACAGGTTTGATCCGGGCTGATCCCCCAGGTCACTTTAGGCTCAAGATCGAGACAGTCGATCGTCACGGTCTTATCAAAAACCGCATCGGCATCACTACTCAACTGCGACCATTCCTGCAATGCCTGTTGCCAGAGTTCACCTGTGGGCATTTGCGGCTTCCCGTAGATATAGTCAAAAACCTTTGCATCCGGCGCAATAATCGCACCGCGAGCCCCTGCCTCCACGGCCATATTGCAAAGCGTCATTCTCCCCTCAACACTCAGGGCACTGATTGTTTCACCGTCGAATTCGATGGCATATCCTGTCGCGCCATCTGCGCCAGTACGTTCGAGTAATTCAAGAACGATATCCTTTGCAGAACAACCAAAAGGTAATTCACCCTTAACGCTGACACGCAGGGTTTTCAGCTTACGATAGACCAGCGTCTGAGTAGCCAGCAGGTGTTCGATTTCCGACGTACCGATACCAAATCCCAGAGCGCCGAACGCACCGTACGTGGTGGTATGGCTGTCGCCAGCCGCAATCACCATTCCGGGCATGACCAGCCCCTGCTCGTGGGCAACGACATGTTCTATCCCTTGTCGTGGGTCCAGCACATCAAATAACGTGATACCAAAATCAGCGGCATTTTCCCGAAAATAATCAACCTGCAACTGACCGCCGGGATCCGTCATCAGCATATCGCGCTGTGTTCGGGTGGGATTAACATGATCAACATTCAGCAGAAAGGCTTCCGGATGCCGCACCGGCCGCCCCCGTTCCCTTAACCCGCTAAATGCTTGTGGACTGGTATATTCATTGAGTATCGAACGATCGATATAAAGTAAAACATGCCCTTCGTTATCAAGTTCCCGAACGGTATGCGATTCAACTAATTTTTCATACAACGTTTTAGCAGACATAGATATATTCCTGGGGTAACGAATGGCTGAGTAATGAGATATTCGTCAATGAGGCTTTTGGCTATAGTGACACATTCATGAAAAAACGATGATTCCAGGCGGGAAAGTATAAAAACACACTTCGTGTTGGTGAGCAGACGCCGCTCAGAGTAGGTTGCGCTGCGATCACAACGATTCCGCAGGTACCGCTGACCTGATTAGATTCATATTTGTATTTTGCCCAGAGGGACAAAACGAAATGGCGTATTTTATGAAATGGAGATCGTCAGAGGTTAACCAGATAATAAAAACGTGGTTATTTTTAAGATATAGAGTTAGCCACGCGTTTTAAACGCACCAGGATGGCAATCGAGATTAATCAGAATTATGGCAACGCTTTTGGACGCTGCCATCCAGAGATGGAAACGTCCGTTAGCGTTTTATGCGATAGTCAGCTCACACAAGTTCTTTGAGCTGCTCCTGCATATAGGTCGAAAAATACTCTGGATTCTTGATAAGGATACGGTTGCCGGAGGCCACTTTTTCTGCCCATCCGGCCACTTTTTTCGTGAACTCAGGATTCCATCCCTCCTGCTCACCCCGTGCCATCACAACTTCCGGACTCGCTGGCACACCTAAGTCATGCAAATACTTTAAGATTCCCTTAGCGGTACTTTCGTCCATTGAATGGGGTACTGACACCGAGGTGTTCATACCACCAATAAAATCCAATGCTTTCTCAATTGCTGTTGGCATGCTCTTATCCTTAAAATTAACCACGTGAGAGACACATTTATACTATGTACCCAACTCAGCCGGGATATCAAAGAGAACGTTGCCTTTATTTGATTTACCCCGCAGCTAAACGCTTGCGGCGACTGTTTTCTGCGCTATTTTTTTGCTTCCCCGGCTAAAACCAGGCCGGTTGCCACCGCATTACGCGGCCCTTCGGTCCCTCGGATATTGCCCTGTCCTGCGACGACACCGTAATGCGCCAACGCGTCGGTGATCATCTGCGGAATTTCAAAATCCAACGACGAGCCACCCACCAGCACCACAAAAGTGATATCACGAATGGAACCGCCGGGTGACACCTGCCGTAATGCACGCAGGCAGTTCGTCACAAAGACCTTCTCCTTAGCCTGACGTCGCACCAGACGAATTTTTTCCAGCGAAGTCTGGTTATCCACGGGGATCAGCTCGCCGTCTTTCAGATACACCACTTTGGCAAAAACCGACGGGCTGAGTGGTTCGCGGAAAAACTCCACCGCACCGTTCTCATGACGAATACTGAACAGGCTCTCTACTTTCGCCAGCGGGTATTTTTTTATTTCCTCGGCCAGAAACGGATCGCTCAGCCCCAGCTCCGTCTGAATCAACAGGCTGACCATGTTCCCTGCCCCGGCCAGATGTACCGCCTTTACTGCACCTTCGCTATTGATGATGGCAGCATCAGTGGAACCTGCGCCTAAATCGAGGATCGCCAGCGGCGCAGCACATCCAGGCGTCGTTAACGCGCCAGTCACGGCCATATTGGCCTCTACCCCCCCCACTTCAACAGAGGTGTTTAACCGCGCGCTCAACTCGCTGGCAATAGCCTGCATTTGTAAACGATCGGATTTCACCATCGCCGCAATGCCGACAGCATTTTCCATCGAACACTCCCCGGCGATGCCGCCCTGAACCTTACGAGGAATAAACGTATCAACTGCCAGTAAATCCTGAATATGCACCGCGTTCATGTCATGCCCGGACAGCGATGCCATCACCTTACGCACGCGTTCCAGCATACCGCCTGCGTGCGTTCCCGCTTCACCGCGAATGTCACACACAGGCGCACAGGCGCTCATCGCCTGCATGATAGCCTGCGCCCCTTGCGCCACGTCAGCCTCGCCGCCGCGCCTTTCTCCGCGGATAAAGATCTTACCCGCCGGGATCACCCTTGAGCGCACATCGCCCTGCGGCGTTTTCAGCACCACGGCGGAGCGGTTACCAATCAGCGCCCTGGCAATAGGGACGATGGTTTGCGTTTCCTCCGGCGTCAGGGCAAAGAACGTGGCGATGCCGTAGGGGTTAGACAGCGCACGAACAACCTGGCCCGCGGCCGCGACTTCGACCGCCGCCAATACCCCCTCCGGCACTTTTTCCAGCAGCGTGACTTCATCAACCACCGGCATCGTTCTACGCAGGCGATTATTGACCAGTACGCCATCATCTTTTTTCAGGATCGCCGCCACCACGTTGACGCCACGATCCAGCGCCTCATTGATAAGCCAAACGGCTTCGAGGAAATCCATTTCCTCACCCACCAATGGGATCCAACCCTCGGCAAACTGAGGCTCGTTCAACGATGCCAGGCGCTCCACGGCGATCGTGGTCCCCATCCCCACGCCGACCCCGCCAGGGGTTTGCGGGTTATGACCAATCATCGTCGATTCAGTAATGATGGTTTCCGTGATCGTTTCCATCGCCACATCACCAATTACTGGTGCGGCCTCATTGATACAGATTTTCGCCACATCTTTAAGCGACCATGGCGTTTTTTCCAGCGCCTGCTGCAGGGAAGCGACCACCCCGGCAATATTGTCCCGCGTTCCTTTCATGCCCGTGGTCGCGACAATCCCGCTGGCGATAAACCGGCCATGCTGCGCCAACGCCACTTCCGTGGTGGCGTTGCCGATATCAATCCCTGCAATTAACGGCATATTCCCTCCGTCACTGGCTATCTTTACGCAGCTTGTTTCTCTGCTGATACACCTCTGCCGACTCACGCACAAATCCGGCGTTCACTGTCGCATGCCAGGTATGTTCCAGCTCATCAGCGATCGCCTGTAGCTCCGCGAATGAAGAGCGAAACGGACGTAGTGCATTGTAGATTTCCAGAATGCGGGTATCCGGGATGGCAATCAGTTCCGCCGCCCGACGGAAGTTGCGCGCCACGGCGTGACGTTGCATCTGCTCGGCAATCTGCGCCTGATACTCCAGCGTTTGCTGGGAAATACGCACATCCTGCGGCCCCACATGTCCCGCCAGCACATTCTCAAGAGTGATATCGGTTAACGGTTTCCCGGTGGGGGTCAGGATTTTCTCCGGGCAGCGGGTAGCTAAAGGATAATCCTGCGCGGTCATGATGTTGTCGTTCATTGTCATTCCCTTACTAATGCAATATGCAGCGTGACAGGCGCAGCATCCTGCACCACATGCTTGGTTTCTTTAATGTGAAACAACGCGGCTTTGGCCATAAATTTGGGGCGCACCATCTGGTCATTGACCACCGGAACCGGCGAGGGCGACTCTTTGCGTGCATAGCGCGCAGCGTTCTTTCCAATCTGGCGATACGTTTCCAGCGTCAGCAGCGGGGCCTGAGAGAAGAGTTCAAGGTTACTCAGAGGCAGCAAATCACGCTGATGAATAACTGTCGTTCCCTTTGACTGAATACCAATCCCGATGCCGGAGCCGCTGAGGTTCGCCGCATCCCACGCCATAAAAGAGACATCCGAAGTGCGCAGAATTCTCACCACTCGCGCATGCAGTCCCTCTTCTTCAATCCCTGCCACCAGCTCTTTCAGAATCGCGTTGTGCGGCATATCAATCAGGGTTTTATGCTGGTGCTTGCCAAAGGCCGGCCCGACGCCAATCACCACTTCGTCGGCGCGATCGTCTGCTTTTGCCGCCTCACCTTCACTGACCTGCAAGGTAAAAACGGGCTTACGTTCAGTTGTGCATTCCACGATGTACCGCCTTATTCAATCGAACTGGGCTGAACCACACCCGCAATATTTTTAATTTCCGCCCAGCGTTCGGCACTGATGCGATAGCCGGTGCCGGGTCCCTGATAATCATTGATGTCGTTCACGGCGCTGACCACGTCGAACTGACGATCCAGAATGGCCGATGTTTGCAGGTAATCGCCGGTCACGCGCTGTCTCAACATATTGAGAATATTGCTGGCGATATCTTCAAATCCGCTACCGCTTAGCGCCCCGACGATATCCAGCCCGGTAATGTTACGCTTCATCATCTCTTCCACCGCCGCCAGATCTTCCACCACATTGCGCGCAGGCATGTCTTTGCTGCCGTGAGCATAGGTGGCAGCCTCCACTTCCTCATCACTGATTGTCGGCAGGCTCAGTTCGCGGAATACCGCCTGAATAGCCCGTGCCGCCTTGTTACGGATGGCGATGGTTTCTTCTTCAGTTACCGGGCGCAGACCGCCGTCAACCATCAGGTCACGTTGCAGTATGTTGTAATCATCGAAGTCTTCAGCATCGAAGTTAGAGCCAGCAAACATGTTGTCGTAGTTAGGGACGGCGCTATAGCCAGAGAAGATAAAGTCGGTGCCAGGCAGCATCTGCATCAGGGTGCGGGCGGTACGACGAATATCGGAGTGTGAGAAGGTCTGGTCATTGGCCGAGGCCACTTCAAGGTCGAGCATCGACGCAATCAGGTTTTCCGCCAGCACTGCGCGAATACCCGACGGCACTGCGCCCGTCATCCCGATACAACTGACCGCACCGTTTTGCAGCCCCTGCACACCCGCACCCTTGGTAATGAAAATGCAGCGGGATTCCAGGTACAACATCGATTTACTCTCGGAATAGCCCATCAAGGCTTCCGAACCGGTGCCGGAGGTATAGCGCATCTTCAGGCCACGAGATGCATAGGCCGAGGCGAGAAACGCTTTTGACCACGGCGTATCATCGCCATCGGTAAACACCGACTCCGTACCGTAGACCGATACCGTTTCGGCGTAGCTGGTTAACCCGCGCATTCCCAGTTCCAGCTCAGTAGCCTCTTCAACGGAACATTGTGTCAGTACGCCAGGGCGACCACACTGAGAACCGACCAACAGCGCCAGGGCGTTAAACGGCGCATAGCGGGCAATCCCGACCGTCGTTTCCTGCTCGGAAAAACCACGAATCCCCGCCTCAGCGGCATCGGCGGCAATCTGCACCGGATTATCTTTCAGGTTAGTCACGTGACACTGGTTGGAGGGCGTGCGTCGGGCGCGCATTTTCTGCAGCGCCATCATCATCTCTACCACGTTCATTTTTGCCATCACCTCCACCGCTTTCGCCGGGGTAATAGCGGTGGTAATGGCAATGATCTCTTCGCGACTGACGTGGATATCCACCAGCATTCTGGCGATCTCCAAAGCGTCGAGCTGCATGGCGCGCTCGGTTTCAGCCACGTTTATCGCGTAGTCGGCAATAAAGCGGTCAATCATGTCGAACTGTGCGCGGCTCTTGCCGTCCAGTTCCACAATACGACCCTTTTCCACCCTCACAGAAGAGGCCGGATCGTAGGGACTTTCCATGGCTATCAGACCTTCTTCCGGCCATTCGCCAATAAGCCCATCCTGATTTACAGGACGCTTCGCAAGGACTTCGAATCGTTTTGATCTTCTCATAGTTTATGGACTCAAAAGATAAAGAATAGGGACGCCAGGCTGTATCGCTGGTGCTCTACCACCCCAGCAATCGCCTTTATCAGCAATAGCCGAACTTTAAATGAGCAGGCCGATAAAAAAATAAAATTAATTACGTTCCAATTTGATACATATTTAAATGTCAGCGTTTCATATTGAAACGGTCAACAGGAATATCCACAAAGAATTGTGACACGCTTAAATGATCATTATCAATAAATGCCGAACGCAGGAAATAAAATTAATACTTTAGAAAAAACCACGCTATTGACTTAATAACGCGTCGCGAGAAAATACAGAAAACCCAATGAGAAAAAAAATAGCTGTAGCGCGATATTTTTTGCGACCTCAGCCCTACAACCTTGTCAGGAGATACTGTGAATAAGAGCCAACAAATCGCCACCATTACGTTGGCGGCAGCAAAGAAAATGGCGACTGCCGTCGAGGCAAAAGCGCTTGAAATCAACGTTCCGGTGGTCTTTTCCGTGGTTGACCGCGGCGGAAACACGCTACTGATGCAGCGCATGGACGAGGCGTTTGTCACCAGTTGTGATATTTCTCTCAATAAAGCCTGGACCGCCTGCTGTCTGCGACAGGGCACCCATGAAATTACTGATGCAGTACAACCAGGTGCTTCTCTATATGGTTTACAGCTCACCAATCAACAACGAATCGTTATTTTTGGTGGCGGTTTACCTGTTATATTAGACGGACAATTAATCGGTGCTGTCGGCGTTAGTGGCGGTACCGTGGAACAAGATAGATTATTGGCTGAGACCGCACTGAATTGTTTTTCCGAATTATAATTTAAATCTAAGAAGGTATATTATGAGCTATCGTATGTTTGATTACCTTGTGCCAAATGTTAACTTTTTTGGCCCAAATGCTATTTCCGTTGTCGGCGAACGTTGCAAACTGTTAGGCGGTAAAAAAGCACTGCTGGTCACCGATAAAGGTCTGCGGGCGATAAAAGACGGTGCGGTAGATAAAACGCTGGCACATCTGCGTGAAGCCGGGATTGAGGTGGTCGTATTTGACGGTGTAGAGCCGAACCCTAAAGACACTAACGTGCGCGACGGTCTGGAGGTATTTCGTAAAGAGCAGTGCGATATCATCGTTACCGTCGGCGGCGGTAGCCCGCATGACTGCGGTAAAGGTATCGGCATCGCGGCCACGCACGAAGGCGATCTCTACAGTTACGCCGGGATTGAAACGCTGACCAATCCGCTGCCGCCAATTGTTGCGGTCAATACCACCGCGGGTACGGCCAGCGAAGTCACCCGCCACTGCGTGCTGACCAATACCAAAACCAAAGTGAAGTTTGTGATTGTCAGCTGGCGTAACCTGCCGTCGGTTTCCATTAATGACCCGCTGCTAATGCTCGGTAAACCAGCACCACTTACCGCCGCAACCGGGATGGACGCCCTGACCCACGCCGTGGAAGCTTACATTTCCAAAGATGCTAATCCGGTCACCGATGCCGCCGCTATCCAGGCGATCCGTCTGATCGCCCGTAACCTGCGCCAGGCCGTCGCGCTGGGCAGCAA
Source organism: Citrobacter sp. Cu233 (assembly GCF_030332225.1). Taxonomy (GTDB): domain Bacteria; phylum Pseudomonadota; class Gammaproteobacteria; order Enterobacterales; family Enterobacteriaceae; genus Citrobacter. The sequence goes on along the minus strand of NZ_JAOWIF010000033.1, from coordinate 206,956 downwards.
CCTGAAAGCCCGTGAAAATATGGCCTACGCCTCTCTGCTGGCCGGTATGGCTTTCAACAACGCCAACCTCGGTTATGTTCATGCGATGGCACACCAGCTCGGTGGCCTGTACGACATGCCGCACGGCGTGGCAAATGCGGTACTGCTGCCACACGTAGCCCGTTATAACCTCATCGCCAACCCGGAGAAATTTGCCGATATCGCTGAGTTTATGGGCGAGAACACCGACGGGCTGTCAACCATGGATGCCGCTGAGCTGGCCATTCACGCCATCGCCCGTCTTTCCGCCGATATTGGTATTCCACAGCATTTACAGGAGCTGGGCGTCAAAGAGGCCGATTTCCCTTACATGGCGGAAATGGCGCTAAAAGACGGCAACGCGTTCTCGAACCCGCGTAAAGGGAACGAGAAAGAGATCGCTGAGATCTTCCGTCAGGCTTTCTAATCCAAAGGGGGCGCAATGTCACTTTCATCACCGAGCGTACATCTGTTTTATCACTCACGCTGGCAGGATACCCGCGCGCTTGATGAACTGTGCTGGGGACTGGAAGAGCAAGGCGTCCCATGCCGGACTGTCTGTTGCGACGAGAATGACTGTGCGCTGGCCTTGAGCAAACTTGCGGCCAAAAGCTCAATGCTGCGTGTCGGTCTTGGTCTCAACGCCACGGGTGATATTGCTTTAACCCACGCCCAGTTGCCCGAGGATCGGGCGCTGGTCCGTGGTCATATCACTGCCGGAATTGCGCAGATCCGCACGCTTGGCGCCAATGCCGGTCAACTGGTCAAAGTGCTTCCTTTCAGCGAGATAAAATAAATGTACCGTATCTATACCCGCACTGGTGATAAGGGCAAGACCGCGCTGTTTGGCGGCAGCCGTATCGACAAAGACGATATCCGCGTGAATGCCTATGGCACCGTGGACGAACTGATTTCCCAGCTTGGCGTCTGCTACGCCAGCACGCGCCTGACAGCGCTTCGCCAGGATTTACATACCCTCCAGAAGACGCTGTTTGTGCTCGGCGCAGAACTTGCCAGTGATGAGAAGGGCCTTGCTCGCTTAACGCAGACGATTAGCCCCGAGGATATTCAGGCGTTGGAGCAGCTTATTGATCGCAATATGACGCAAAGTGGCCCGCTAAAAGAGTTTGTTGTTCCGGGGAAAAACCTCGCATCGGCACAGTTGCATGTTGCGCGCACGCTGGCGCGTCGGCTGGAGCGACTTCTCATCGCCATGGACAGAACGTTGACGCTGCGTGATGAACTTAAGCGTTACATCAATCGTCTGTCAGATGCCCTCTTCTCGATGGCGAGGATCGAAGAAACTACTCCAGATGTTTGCGCTTAAACTGGCTGGCATCGATGTCGTACTGTTTCATCTTGCGCCACAAGGTTGTGCGGCCAATATTCAACAGTTGCGACATTTCCTGCACACGTCCGCTGGTGACGCGGGCGGCATGGATAATCGCCTCTTTTTCGATGGCGGTAAACGTCAGGCTGGCTGGCAGCAGTGAAGACGCCGTCTCCAGACCCGGACGTTCGGCAAACAGATAATCTGGCAGATTACTCAGGCGAATATGGCCGTTGTCGCTACTGATGGCAATATTTTCGATAATGCTGTTGAGCTCAAAATCATTGCCCGGCCACGAGTAGGCAACCAGTTGTGCCAGCGCGTCATCGTCCAGCTTCAGACTGGATGAAAAGCGTTTTTTCAGGCTATTTAAGCGTGTATGAATCAGCGCCGGAATGCTGTTACGCCGTGCCCGCAGCGGCGGAATAACAATTTCAAAGGAGTGTAATGCGTAATACAGTTGGCGGCTAAAGCGGTTTTGCTCCACCAGGTTGGCGAGATCAACCGTGGTAGTGGCAATCACTTTCACATCTACCGGGATCAGGCGGCGGGCATCAAGGCGGGTCAATACACCCTGCTTGATTACCTGCAACAACGCGGATTGCAACTCGGGTGCCAGATACTCAATTTTTTCCAGAAACAGCGTACCGCCGTTCGCCAGCTCAAGGCGGCTCAGCCGACCGTTTTCATCATCGGTTGGCGCACTGCCCATAAAATCCTGCCCCAGCACGCTGTTGGCATACAGTTGGCAGTTAACGGCGATATAAGGCCCGCTGGCACGTTCACTTTCATTGTGAATAGCCTGGCTCAGTAGCTCTTTACCCACCCCCTCTTCACCACACAACAGAATAGGGAAACTCCCTCTCGCCGCCTGGCGACCAAAATGGATCAGCCGACGGGTTTCCGGGTCATCCGTCGACATCTGTTCAAAGGTGTGGCTGACTTTCCCGAGCTGGCTGGTCATCAACTGACGCATTTGTTCAACGGGATGAAGCAGCAGAATAAAGCTGTTGCCCTGCTCTTCAACGATGGGTTTCAGAGTAATAACAGCATCAACAAACTGGTGCTGACTTTCGAAAGTCACTTCGACGTGATTCAGGCCGCGAGCATGTTTGATCGCCCGGCGCAGCAAGGTGGGCAGATTAACCAGGTCATTAATGTTTTTTCCCTGGCTGGCCTGTGCATCCAGATGTAAAAGCAAAGCGGCACGGGCATTAAGAAACTGCAGAACGCCCTGCTCGTTCCATGCCATTACGCCATCATCCATGCTCTCTAACAGCCCATACATCTGATTAAGATGGCGGTTAGATTCGGCCAACAGGCTGTCGGTCAGCAAAGAGTTACCGACTTCTCTGGCAATTGCCAGCGTCAGGGAGAGATCGGCAACGGATTCATGCTCCACCAGGCAGCACAGAGAAATAGAGCCAAACAGCCGCCCATGGTTATCAAAGACCGGGGTAGAGCAGAACGACCACGGATGCAGTGCCTGCTTAAAATGCTGATCGCCAGAGGTTTTTGTCGGCTGCCCTGGCATCGTTGCCAGCGATAGCGCACAACTGCCGATAATGCTTTCCGCACAGTAACTACCGTCACGAAAGCCAAGTTCCGCCAGCTGTTCCACCGTCTGCGGATCGCCGCACCGGCTGAGAATACAAGCCGATTCATCCAGAATCAGCAGCGCACAGGGACGTCCATCCATAAACTCCCAGGCATCTTCCAGCGCGGCCTGTCCAATCGTCAGCAGTGCCGTCTTACGGCGACAAATCGACTCAAAAGTCAGTCCCTGCGCCTGATGCGGTGCCTGCCAGGTTTCCCGCTGCATAAACTTGCTGCAACGATGCCATGACTGAGCAATGACCGAAGAAACTTCCTTCCCGATGCCATGAGTGTGCGCCGTCATATCCATTTCCGCTGTTTGACCATAGACAACCCCTCCGGCAGAGACTGTCAGAGGGGGAGAAAATGCCGAATAGAAGGCTTACCGACGTCTGATTAACGCGCCAGCCACTGCTGTCCCAACAGGTCTGCCGTCAGAATAGCGGCATGGACGCTTTCAGGCGTCACCGGGAACGGCATATTGTGAATGGTTTCACCTTCCGCGCAGGTGGCTTTCGCAACGGCCATAATCTTAGCGTCGATGCCATCTTTCACGCCCATTTGCGCCAGCGTTACCGGCAGATCCACTTTCTGGCAGAAATTCAGCACCGTTTCGATCTCTTCCATCGGGCTGTTCTGCAGTACCAGTTGCGCCAGCGTACCAAACGCCACTTTTTCACCGTGGTACAAATGGTGACACTCTTCCAGAATGGTGAAGCCGTTATGGATGGCGTGTGCCCCCGCGAGGCCACTGCTTTCAAAGCCAATACCGCTGAGATAGGTATTCGCTTCCACAATACGTTCCAAAGCATCGGTCACCACGCCAGCTTGCGCCGCCAGACGCGCCTTTTCACCTTCTGCCAGAAGCGTATCATAGCACAAGCGCGCCAGGCTCAGGGCTGCCGCTGTGGACTGCCCCCCCGCCATGCTGGTCGCTCTGGCGTCATAACACGCTTTTGCTTCAAACCAGGTCGAGAGCGCATCGCCCATCCCGGCCACCAGCAGGCGTACCGGCGCTTTGGCGATAATTGCCGTATCCATGACAACCATATCCGGGTTTTTCGGGTAGATCAGATATTCTTCAAACTCACCGGCTTCGGTATAGATAACAGACAGTGCACTGGTTGGCGCATCAGTTGAGGCGATAGTTGGAATCACCACCACCGGCAGTTTCTGGTAGTAGCCAATCGCTTTGGCGGTATCCAGCGTTTTCCCACCGCCAATCCCAACCACACCACGGCAACCGTGCTGCTTCAGAATGGCAATCAGGCGATTAATTTCAACATGGCTGCATTCGCCATTGAAGCGTTCCGCGTGGCAGCTAATACCGTGGCTGTGCAGACCATTGAGTACTTTGTCTCCCGCCAGTTTCATGACGAAGTCATCTGCAATCACGAAAAAGCTGTCTGCCAGATTTTTAGCGTATTGACCAAATAAGGTAGAAGCGTCAGGACCCTGGAGATATTTGGCTGGAGATTGAATAACTTTTAGCATTCCTTTCATCCTCAAATAAGTACATGTTTTTACATGGTGAGCCCTGGCGTTAACCTGTTTAGCCTGTTGCGAACGGCGAAAACGGGAGGTACCGGAGCGATGCAATAACTGTATGGCGAGGCGGGAACAAAAAAATCATTCGTCTTTTTGTTCTGATATGAAACAGATAAAAATGATATGCGTTCCATATTGAAACAATTAACCATAAAAAAACTAAGGTTTGCGATCCCGATCCGTTCATTTACCGGCAAATCCTTGCAGAACGCGAAAATCGAATTCCCTTTGCCTCTCTCTGCCCCCATTAAAAGCAGTAACAAAACGTTTACTATGCGGTGTGGCCAGCACTGAAAAAGCGATAAAAAAGTCGAGCGGGCTCGCATTGTGATCGTTCCCCTCACAAATACGTTTCATTACGGAACAAAAAATAACAATTACGTTCCGTAATGAAACTCATTTTGCCGCTGTTTTTTTCCACGCAGACTCCGCCAGAATCTCCCCATCGCCTCCGCACCATGACAATGCATTCGGGGGTTTGTCTTACACTCAACCTCGAGGAGCCGTTATGTCTCAATTCTTTTTTAATCAGCGTACCCAACTCGTTAACGACGTCATCGACGGTACGATTATCACCAGTCCGTGGAACAATCTGGCGCGTCTGGAAAGCGATCCGGCTATTCGCATCGTGGTTCGTCGCGATCTCAACAAAGATAACGTGGCGGTGATCTCCGGTGGCGGCTCAGGACACGAACCCGCCCACGTTGGCTTTATCGGCAAAGGGATGTTGACCGCGGCAGTCTGTGGTGACGTGTTTGCGTCCCCGAGCGTAGATGCAGTGCTTACCGCAATCCAGGCGGTAACTGGCGATGCTGGCTGTCTGTTGATCGTTAAAAATTACACGGGTGATCGTCTTAACTTCGGCCTCGCCGCCGAAAAAGCACGCCGCCTTGGCTATAACGTCGAAATGCTGATTGTCGGCGACGATATCTCCCTGCCGGATAACAAGCATCCTCGCGGGATTGCGGGCACTATCCTGGTACATAAAGTGGCAGGCTATTTCGCTGAACGCGGCTACAACCTCGCTACCGTCCTGCGTGAAGCACAGTATGCAGCAAGTAACACCTTCAGCCTGGGCGTCGCCATTTCCAGTTGCCATCTGCCGCAGGAAACCGACGCTGCACCACGCCATCATGCGGGCCATGCCGAACTGGGCATGGGCATTCACGGCGAACCTGGCGCCTCGGTTATCGCGACCCAAAACAGTGCGCAGGTGGTGACTCTGATGGTCGATAAACTGATGGCGGCACTGCCTGAAACCGGCCGTCTGGCAGTGATGATTAATAATCTGGGCGGCGTGTCCGTTGCTGAAATGGCTATCATCACTCGGGAACTGGCAAACAGCCCACTGCATCCGCGTATCGACTGGCTGATTGGCCCGGCCTCGCTGGTCACCGCCCTGGATATGAAAGGTTTCTCGCTGACCGCCATCGTACTGGAAGAAAGCATCGAAAAAGCGCTGTTAACCGAAGTAGAAACCAGCAGTTGGCCGACACCTGTCCCACCACGCGAAATCAACTGTGTGCCATCATCGCAGCGCAGCGCGTGTGTAGAATTCCAGCCTTCAGCCAATACGCTGGTCGCCAGGATTATTGAGCATGTCACCGGAACGCTTTCCGATCTGGAAGCACACCTCAACGCGCTGGATGCCAAAGTAGGTGATGGGGATACAGGTTCAACTTTTGCCGCTGGTGCACGTGAAATCGCTGACCTGCTGCATCGTCAGCAGCTTCCACTGGATAACCTCGCCACGCTGTTCGCACTGATCGGCGAACGCCTGACCGTGGTGATGGGCGGGTCCAGCGGCGTACTGATGTCAATCTTCTTTACCGCCGCCGGGCAGAAGCTGGGGCAAGGGGCTGATGTTGCCGAAGCACTGAATACAGGGCTGGCGCAGATGAAGTTCTACGGCGGTGCAGACGAAGGTGACCGTACGATGATTGATGCGCTGCAACCCGCGCTGACGTCTCTGCTGGCACAACCGCAAAACCTGCAAGCTGCTTTTGACGCGGCACAAGCAGGCGCAGAGCGTACCTGTCTGTCGAGCAAAGCCAACGCGGGTCGCGCATCGTATCTCAGCGGCGATAGCCTGCTGGGCAATATGGACCCCGGCGCACACGCTGTCGCTATGGTATTTAAAGCACTGACTGAGAGTGAGTTGGGTTAAATCATAACAGCCTGGTGGCGCGCTGCTTCCAGGCCTACCGTTTGCACACTGTTGTAGGCCGGATAAAGCGCTTGCGCCACCATCCGGCTGCATATTAGCGATAGACGCGAATACCGCCTTCTACGCCCCGGCTAAACAATACTTGCCACAGCTCAATGTCTCTGGCGCGGAACGCTCCGGCACAAGCGCACAGGTAATAATTGAACATCCTTCTGAAGGTCGCGGAATAACGCGATGACAGCTCTGGCCACGCCTGATTAAACCGCGCATGCCAGGCCATCAGCGTTTTATCATAGTCACTGCCAAAGTTATGCCAGTCTTCCATCACGAATCGCGATTCGCTCGCTTCAGCAATATGAGAAATCGCCGGTAAGCAGCCATTCGGGAAAATATATTTATTGATCCACGGATCAACGCTCATCCCTTTTTTATTGCTGCCAATGGTATGCAGCAGGAATAATCCGTCCGGTTTCAAACAGCGGTCAGCAATACTGAAATAGGTATCGTAATTTTTTGGCCCCACATGCTCGAACATCCCTACGGAGACAATACGATCGTAGTGCTTGTCGAGGTCACGATAATCCTGAAGCAGAATGGTCACATCCAGGCCTTCACAGCGCTGCTGCGCCATTTTTTGCTGCTCTTTCGAGATAGTGACGCCTTCTACCGCTACGCCATAATGACGCGCCGCATATTCGGCCAGTCCGCCCCAACCACAACCAATATCCAGTAAACGCATGCCCGGTTTCAGTTGCAGCTTTTCGCAAATCATTTTTAATTTGGCATTTTGCGCGTCGTCTAAGGTGGTTGCCTCTTTCCAGTAGCCACAGGAATATTGCATGTGGGGATCCAGCATGAGCGCAAAGAGATCGTTGCCAATATCGTAGTGTTCTTTACCGACAATCCACGCTCGACTGCGAGACTGCAAATTAAACAGACGGGCGCTGGCAATGCGCAATATATCCTTCAGATTTCCCGGCATTTGCTGGTCGAGTTTTGCTTTCAGGATTTTGCAGAACAGAACATCAAGCCGTTCGCAGTCCCACCAGCCTTCCATATAGCTTTCGCCAAGCCCTAAGGAGCCTTGTTGCAGCACCCGTTTAAAGAAACCGGCATGATGAAGTTGAATATCCCAGGGGCGGGAACCATTGATCTGAATATCTGCTTGCTGGAGCAGCTCTTTTCCCATTCGGGTCCAGTTATCATTTGTTTCATTGACGATGACAGCATCTGAACAAAGCGTGTTCATGGTATTTACCAAAAGTGGGCCAATAATTATTACGCAAGATTATTATGGAAAAAAGAGTGTATGTATTATGATTTGCGGACAAGATCTATCGAGCAGCGGCCACCTGACCGGGAGAATCACTTCTTTGAATATGGATACTTTCCCCCCAAAACAGTGGAACGCCTTCCCCGACGACTCCATGGCCGAGCTGCCGCAGGACGTTTACTTTCGCTCTTATGTCCTTGAAGCCAACCACCATGTTCCGCAGCACTCACATGCTTTTATGCAGTTTCATTTTGCCCGCAAAGGCAGTATGCGCATTGATGTCGCCGGCAAGTGCTGGATAATCCCCGCGCATTACGGCATCTGGATCCCCAATAATACTGAGCATGCAGTTTGGGCGCTGGATGATGTGCATTTAGAGAATCTGGATATTAAGCCAGGCTTTCTCGAGGAAAGAATCGATGAGTGTAAAGTTGTGGCGATCAGTGATTTCGCCAGAGAGTTTATTCATTACGCGACCACCTTAATTTCAGGCCATTATGATAATCAGTCAAAAGAAGGCAAACTGGTCAGTGTACTGGTGGACATTATTTTGCAATTACCAGAAGTCGCCTTTGTATTACCGTGGCCGCAGGATCGCGAATTAACCAAAGTGTGCCGAACAATACAAGCGTCTCCGGCGCTGGAACATTCCGTTGAGTATTGGGCACAACATTTAGGTATGTCTGCCCGTACCTTTTCGCGTCATTTCAAAAAAGAAACCGGATTACCCTTCAGCGTCTGGAAGCAAAAAATGCGAATTCTGGAGTCCGTACTTATGCTGAAGAAAAATAAAAGCGTAACCGCCGTGGCGCTCGATGTGGGGTATTCGAGCACCGCAGCGTTTAGTTATGCCTTCCGCCAGGCATTTGGCGTTTCACCGTCACATTATTAATTAACGTTCCGGCGTTGATGCCAGTAAGCTGCTGCACGCACCAACTGCTGATCGAAAGCCTCAGTAGCAAAGCGGGCGCTCAGGTTTTTCACCACTTTTCCTTCGCCAGTTATCCAAATGAAATAATCCTGTGCAGGCACGGTCAGCTGTGAAAGCTGCTCATTCACTGCCTGTTCGTCATGGCCGACAAACCACTGAATGGTAAAACCGTCGAGATGAGCAAAATAGTCCTGATACGCTGCATCGCGTACGCTGACCAGCGCCGTCACGTCTGGACGTACCGCTAAACGGCCGATCGCCTCCAGCCGACGACGTAGCGCTGGCATTCCAGATTCATCACAAACGTAAACCTGGTACGCATAGTCTTCTGGTACCACCAGCGAGCCACGTGGTCCGCCAATCGTCAATTTGTCACCTTCATGAGCATTCATCGCCCACGTACTCGCCACACCGCCGTCGTGGATATAAAAATCCAGCGCCAGTTCATGGCGTGCCTGGTCATACAACGGCGTGTAATCACGGGATACCGGACGCACACCCTCTGGCCAGACAATCCCCTCATCCGTCACTACGGGTGGCACAAAGTGACTGCCAGGTTCAGGAAAAAAGACCTTGGTATGGTCGTCAAAACCCTGTGAGCTGAAACCATCCAGAGCGTCACCGCCCAGTACAATGCGCTGAAAACCTGTGCTGATACGTTCAACGCGCAGGACGGTCAGTTCACGGAAGCGCAGCTCATTGCGAACGCGCTGTGGATAGCGTGAAGTGTTATTTGTCATTTTTTCGCCTTCGTGACAGAGATTAGATATATCTAAACAAATTTCAAATGATAATGATTGCTAATTAAGAATATTGCAAGAACTTTTTTGATAGAGTCATGACGGACCATTCCTAACGTCAGATGTAAAAATAAAAACATACAAATCAGTAAGTTGCATTATTATTTGCGAGTAGACTTGCAAATGCAAAAAGTTTAGATATAAATTAGATATATCGAAACAACATCAGGAGATGAATGATGCAAGATCATCATGAAGGTTGCTGCAAACATGCAGAACACCAGCACGAAGGCTGCTGTAAAGGCGAAGGGCATCGCCACGAAGGTCACCACAGCGAACACCACGAAGGTTGCTGCAAAGGTGAAGAACGTCGTCACGAAGGCTGTAACAAAGAACACCGCCATGAACATGGCTGCGGACATCGCCACGGTGGCGGCGGTGGTGGCGGTCGACGTCAGCGCTTCTTCGGCCACGGCGAATTACGTCTGGTGATTCTGGATATTTTGACCCGCGATGCCAGCCACGGTTATGAGCTAATCAAAGCGATTGAAACATTGACTCAGGGTAATTACACCCCAAGCCCGGGCGTTATTTACCCGACACTGGATTTCTTACAGGATCAGTCGCTTATCGCCATCCGTGACGAGGAAGGTGGACGTAAGCAAATAACAATCACAGAGCAAGGCCTGCAATGGCTGGAGGAGAACCGGGAACATCTGGAACATATCCACGAACGTATTAAAGCACGCAGTGTCGGCTTTGAATTACGCAAGAATCCACAGATGAAAAGAGCGCTGGAGAATTTTAAAGCCGTGCTGGATCTGCGGGTCAATCACGGTGACACCAGCGAAGCGCAAATCAAGAAGATCATCGGTATTATCGATCGCGCATCGCTGGACATCACCCAGCTTGATTAAGCAGGCTGCGCATCCTCTTTGCGCACGCGGAACACTTTAATCATCTCTTTTAAGTGTAATGCCTGTTCGTTTAATGACGCCGCTGCCGCAACGGACTCTTCTACCAGACAGGAGTTCTGTTGCGTGGTGGTGTCGATCAGGCCAATCGCACTGTTAATCTGCGAAATACCGTCCGTCTGCTCACGGCTGGCCTGACCGATTTCCCGTAATATCACATCCATTTCTTCAACGTTAGTGACCATTCCATTGATCAACGCATTGGCTTTTTCAACCAGCGCCAGTCCTTCCCGGGTTTGACTGGTGGAGTCTTCAATCAGATTGCGGATCTCGCTGGCGGACGATGCGCTTTTTTGCGCCAGTTGACGCACTTCTCCAGCAACTACCGCAAAACCACGCCCATGCTCACCGGCGCGTGCCGCTTCGACAGCCGCATTTAGCGCCAAAATATTGGTTTGAAACGCAATCGAATCTATCAGGTTGATAATTTCTGACATACGGTTAGAGGTTTCATTAATCACGCGTATTTTCTGCGTCACCTGATTCATCATCTCACCGTTGTTTTTCACGACCGTCGCCGCTCCCGTAGACAGCTTCGTCGCTTCATGGGTATGGTCTGCCGTCGTTTTGACCGTCGCGGTAATTTGTTCCATCGACGCTGCGGTCTGTTCTACCGAGCTTGCCTGTTCTTCGGTACGCGCAGCCAAATCCTGGTTACCCGCTACAATCTGTGCCGCCGCGGCAGAGATATTCTCGGAGCCGTTTTGCATTTCCTCGACAATCTCTAGCAGTCGGTTTTTCATTGCCATCAGCGCTTGCAGCAGCACACCGATCTCATCCTTCTGTTCCATACTGATGTTGCGAGTGAGATCGCCCTGCGCAATCGCCTCAGCAAACTGCACTGCTTCATTAAGAGGTCGGGTAATTGACCGCACAATATACCAACCCATCACACAACCGGCAGCAATGCTTATCAGCGCCAGAGTAATCAACAGTGCGCGATTGGTATGGAAATCGTATTCCACCTGAGCACCCGCCTTCTGCATCTGGGCATCTTCAATAGCGATCAATTCCTGCACTTTTGCTTTATAAGCCTGCTGCACATTCACCGTGCGGGTCATCATCTCGTGCATCGCACCAGAGCGATCGTGATTCTGCAACGCCTGCAGAATGCGGAATCGGGAAGCCAGATACTGCTCACGCACATCGCGGATATCCGCAATAATTTTTTTAGAAGCATCATTGAGAGGCGCAGCACTCAGCGCATCCAGCAGAGCAGAAATTTGCTGGCTGATGGTATCGAGCTTTTTCTGGGACGCCTGGGTCCATTTACCTTCCTCATCCAATAACATCAATTGTTGAGTACTGACAAACTCCTGAAAATTATCAATGAGCAGATTGGCTTTTACCGTAATCGGATAGTCATTGGTAATGATGTTCTGCATCCCACTGTTACTACGATCCAGACTCAACAGCGAAAGGCCCGAACTCACCATCATCAGTACAATAAACAAACCAAACGCGATAAATAATTTCGAGCGAATCTTTACGTTATGCAAGAACATATTTTCTCCCTGGAGACAGTTTTCTTCAGACAGATATCCTTATCGGTCAGCATTCACCTAACTTTATGATATTGATCGTTTTTTAATTTACACCAATGTTACTAAATAGTTTTTGACGATGAATCAAGCTAGACCGATCGTTATATAAGCGATATTTCAAAATATTTAAAAACGAAACACTTGCTGTCAGAGCGGAATAAGGAAAATAGTACCGTAATACCAAAGTGGTATCATTTAATATATAATTAACAAAGTTATTACAAAAAAACGCCTACCGGGGACGATAAGCGTTTGGCGGGAAAATAGGATGGGGAGAGAATTAATGCAGCACAGTCACCGCATCTTCCAGGCGACCGGCACGATGTTTTACCATTGCTGAAATCTGTGCGCTCTCTTCGACCAGTTCGGCATTTTTCTGCGTAATGCTGCTCAACTCATTAACGGCACGGGTCAGGCTGGAAAGTCCATCTGACTGCTCCAGCGTTGAATGGCTAATTTGAGCAATCAACTGTGTCACATTCTGGACCTGCGCCACAATATCATCCATTGTCCGCCCTGCGGCATGAACCTGATCGGAGCCGGACTGCACCTTGTCGGCGCTGGCATCAATCAGTTTACGGATGTCATTTGCTGCGCTTGCACTACGACTGGCAAGATGGCGTACTTCTCCGGCCACCACCGCAAATCCTTTTCCTTGTTCCCCAGCCCTGGCCGCTTCAACCGCCGCATTCAGCGCCAGAATATTTGTCTGGAAGGCGATATCGTTAATCAGGGTCGTGATAGTGCCGATCCGTTGGGTGCTGTTGGCAATATCGTCCATTGTTTTAATGACCGTATCCATCGCCTCACCGCCCTGTGTCGCCGCGCTGCTGGCGGCAATAGACAGCTTGTCAGCTGCTGCTGCTGTCGCAGAGTTTTGCTTCACTGATGCCGCCATCTGATTCATGGTGGTGACCGTTTCCTGCACATTCTCTACCGTCTGCTGTGTATGCTTGTTTAAATCATCACTGCCTTTCGCCAGCGTTTCACTGTCATTGCGCACACAGCTGACCTGACTCGACACGTCATGAATAAGCCAGCGGCACATTAACCCTAACTGCCCCACCGCCCGTAGCATCAGACCCAGTTCATCGCTACGGTTAAGATGGGTCACACTGTTGCGCTCGCCAGTCGCTACTTTCAGTGCCTGCTGGGCCACATTCTCGATTGGGCGCACAATCTGCCATTCGAAAATAACCGTCGCCAGCATCATCACCAGTGCGCTCACTAACAGTTGCGGCCATTCAGCCCCCATCTGCTGTAGCGCAGTTGCCAGGATAACAAACATGAAAGCCATGACACTGCGTACCCGCCAGCGAACCGGAAGCGACGGGAGTTTACCCAACCAGCCTTTACGTACCACCAGCCCCTTATGGACGCGCCGATTACAACGGCCTTCATTGAGTGCTTTATATAAAGGTTCGACCGCCGCAATTTCCGCTTCCGTCGCCCGGGTACGGATCGACATATACCCGGTTACGCGCCCTTCCCGCACCATCGGCACCGCATTGGCCCTCACCCAGTAGTGATCGCCATTCTTCCGCCGGTTTTTCACAATACCGCTCCACGGTTCCCCCTGTTTCAGGGTGTACCACATATCCGCAAACGCCGCTTTCGGCATGTCCGGGTGACGAACCAGGTTGTGCGGCTGAGCAAGCAATTCATTCAGCTGATAGCCGCTGACCTGGACAAAGGTATCGTTCGCATGGGTGATATAGCTTTGTAAATCGGTAGTCGACATGAGGGTGATATCATCATCCAGCGGTGTATTTTGCTGACTAACGTAGGGATGAGAAGACATGGTTGCGTCCTGTGCAGGTTATCTGGTTGTTAACTCTTTCGGCTTATGTTATTTCGGCGCTAATCTTTTTAACTTTAGTTGTTAAATTTGATTTAGATCGCAATTTGCGATTAAACCTCAAAATTTGTATGTTTTCTAATTCATTGATTTAAAATACTTTCATTACGTAACTATTCAACACACCTTCACTCTGCGCACCGCAACAGTGCAATTATTGCCCACTTTTAGCGCAATAACGCGTTTTTCCCGTCGGTTTTACGCGCCTAAACCTGGGCAAAATGCCAGCAAATGTTAATGCTTGAGATTAAATGTTGCGCAAGCAAGATCTTCCCTGGTGTTTATCCCGATTTTCGTTAAGCGCGTCGGGATGGCGCAATCCCTGCAATACTTAATTCAGTATCATGTGATACGCGAGCTCCGGGAGCATATTTTGAACAGGTTACCTTCCAGCGCATCGGCTCTGGCCTGCAGCGCACACGCACTGAATCTCATCGAGAAGCGAACGCTTGATCATGAGGAAATGAAAGCACTAAACCGAGAGGTGATTGATTACTTCAAAGAGCATGTCAATCCGGGGTTCTTAGAGTATAGAAAATCTGTAACTGCCGGCGGGGATTACGGAGCCGTAGAGTGGCAAGCGGGAAGCCTGAATACGCTTGTCGACACCCAGGGACAGGAGTTTGTCGATTGCCTGGGAGGTTTTGGAATTTTCAACGTGGGGCACCGTAATCCAGTAGTGGTCTCCGCCGTACAGAATCAACTCGCGAAACAACCTCTGCACAGCCAGGAATTACTTGACCCATTACGGGCCATGCTGGCAAAAACACTTGCTGCACTGGCTCCCGGAAAGCTGAAATACAGTTTCTTCAGTAACAGCGGGACCGAGTCGGTTGAAGCGGCACTAAAACTGGCGAAAGCGTATCAATCGCCGCGCGGTAAATTTACATTTATTGCCACCAGCGGTGCTTTCCACGGTAAATCGCTGGGGTCGCTATCCGCCACCGCTAAATCAACCTTCCGCAAACCGTTTATGCCGCTGCTGCCGGGCTTCCGCCATGTTCCTTTTGGCGATATTGATGCCATGCGCACCGTCCTGAGCGAATGCAAAAAGACCGGCGACGATGTTGCCGCCGTGATTCTGGAGCCAATCCAGGGAGAAGGAGGCGTGATCCTACCGCCGCAAGGGTATTTAACCGCGGTACGTAAACTTTGCGATGAGTTTGGCGCGCTGATGATCCTCGACGAAGTGCAAACCGGCATGGGACGCACCGGCAAGATGTTCGCCTGTGAACATGAAAACGTGCAGCCTGACATTCTGTGTCTGGCCAAGGCGCTGGGGGGGGGCGTGATGCCAATTGGCGCGACCATTGCCACCGAAGAAGTGTTCTCCGTCCTGTTCGACAACCCTTTCCTGCATACCACCACCTTCGGTGGCAACCCGCTCTCATGCGCGGCGGCGCTGGCGACCATTAACGTCCTGCTGGAGCAAAATTTACCCGCTCAGGCAGAGCAGAAAGGCGATATGTTGCTGGATGGTTTCCGTCATCTGGCGCGTGAATATCCGGATCTGGTGCACGACGTTCGCGGTAAAGGCATGCTGATGGCGATTGAGTTTGTCGATAACGAGATTGGTTACAGCTTTGCCAGTGAAATGTTCCGTCAGCGAGTGCTGGTCGCCGGAACACTGAATAACGCGAAGACGATCCGTATCGAACCGCCGTTAACATTAACGATCGAGCAATGCGAACTGGTATTGCGATCAACCCGCAAAGCCCTGGCCGCATTACGGGTGAGCGTGGAGCAGGTGTAACCACTGCCGGATGGCGATACGTTAGTATCGCCATCCGGCAAATTCGTTCTCTGGCCCCGCTCCTTTTTTGAATCCCATCACAATCACGGCATTCCCCTTTTCCCTTTTACACGGCGACGGCTAAATTAGTAACTCATCCGACCACATAACAATAATTTTACATACTGGACACCTTTATGAGCTATCCGTCGCTGTTCGCCCCGCTCGATTTAGGCTTCACCCGGCTTAAAAACCGCGTGTTGATGGGTTCAATGCATACCGGGCTGGAAGAGTATCCCGATGGTGCAGAACGGCTGGCTGCGTTCTATGCCGAACGCGCTCGCCACGGCGTAGCCCTGATTGTGACCGGAGGAATTGCGCCCGCGCTATCGGGCGTGGGTATGGAAGGCGGCGCGATGCTGAACGACACCAGCCAGCTGGCGCACCACCGTATCATTACCGATGCGGTTCACGACGAAGGCGGGAAAATCGCCCTGCAAATCCTGCACACCGGTCGCTACAGCTATCAACCGCATCTGGTTGCGCCTTCAGCCATTCAGGCCCCTATTAACCGCTTTACGCCGCATGAATTGACGCACGATGAAGTGCTGCAACTGATTGAAGATTTCGCCCATTGTGCACAGCTGGCGCGGGAGGCAGGCTACGATGGAGTGGAAGTGATGGGCTCGGAAGGCTATCTGATCAACGAATTCCTGACCCTGCGCACCAACCAGCGTAATGATGAATGGGGCGGTGACTATGCCAACCGTATGCGTTTTGCCGTGGAAGTCGTGCGGGCGGTACGCCAGCGTGCCGGCAGTGACTTTATTATTATCTTCCGCCTGTCGATGCTCGACCTGGTGGAGCAAGGCGGAACCTTTGACGAAACCGTCCAGCTAGCACAGGCTATAGAAGCCGCAGGTGCCACAATGATTAACACCGGCATTGGCTGGCATGAAGCGCGTATCCCCACCATCGCCACACCGGTACCCCGGGGTGCGTTTAGCTGGGTAACGCGCAAGCTGAAAGGTCATGTGACAATCCCACTGGTCACCACTAACCGTATTAACGATCCGACCGTTGCGGATGACATACTGGCACGCGGCGATGCCGATATGGTATCGATGGCCCGACCATTCCTTGCTGATGCTGAGCTGCTGTCAAAAGCGCAAACCGGACGATCCGATGAGATCAACACCTGTATCGGCTGCAACCAGGCTTGTCTGGATCAGATTTTCGTGGGAAAAGTTACCTCCTGTCTGGTGAATCCACGCGCCTGTCATGAAACCAAAATGCCCATTGTTGCAGCGACTCACCTGAAGAATCTGGCCGTTGTGGGTGCGGGTCCTGCGGGCCTCGCTTTTGCTATTAATGCCGCCGCACGTGGTCACCACGTGACGCTGTTTGACGCGCATGGTGAGATTGGCGGGCAGTTTAATATCGCCAAGCAGATCCCCGGCAAAGAAGAATTCTATGAAACACTGCGCTACTACCGCCGGATGATCGACGTAACGGGTGTCACACTGAAACTCAATCAGTTTGTTAGCGCCCACGAACTGCAAGCCTTTGATGAAGTGATCCTCGCCAGCGGGATCGAACCACGTACGCCACCGATCGATGGTATCGATCATCCTAAGGTACTAACCTATCTCGATGTATTACGTGATAAAACGCCGGTAGGGAAACGCGTGGCGATCATTGGCTGCGGAGGGATCGGTTTTGATACCGCCATGTATCTGAGCCAGCCCGGCGATCCCACCAGCCAGAATATTGTCGAGTTCTGCGTAGAATGGGGAATCGACACCAGCCTGCAACAGCCCGGCGGTTTACGTCCGGAAGGCCCACATCTACCCCGCAGCCCACGCCAGATAGTGATGTTGCAGCGTAAAGCCAGTAAACCTGGGCAAGGTTTAGGTAAAACAACGGGGTGGATCCACCGCGCTACCCTGCTTTCACGTGGCGTAAAAATGATCCCGGCGGTGAGCTATCAGAAGATCGATGATGACGGGTTACATGTGATGATCAACGGTGAGCTACAGACCCTGAATGTGGATCACGTGGTGATTTGCGCCGGCCAGGAGCCACGCCGGGAGCTGCTTGATCCGCTGCATGCGGCGGGTAAAACAGTGCATCTGATCGGGGGGTGTGATGTGGCGATGGAGCTGGATGCCCGACGTGCTATTGCACAAGGGACCCGCTTAGCGCTTGAGATTTAACAAAATGTACCTCGTAGGCCTGATGGCGCTATGCTTATCAGGCCTACGGGGTAGCGCGTTGTAGGCCGGATAAGGCGTTAGCCGCCATCCGGCACACGCGATTAGCGGCGACGACCCGTTTTGACCGCTTTCAGCACCACAAACTTATTGTTGGTGGCGAGGGTCTCGCAGTTGCCGAAAATCTTCTTCAGCTTGTGGAAGTAGTCGAGGTGACGGTTAGCCACAATATACAGTTCGCCGTTGATCTTCAGGCAGCGGCGGGCATGGTGGAACATCTCCCAGGCGATGTTATCGGTCAGCGCATGTTTCTGATGGAACGGCGGGTTACACAGCACGGCGTTAAAGCGGAAAGGCTCCACGCCAGACAGCGCGTTGTTGATCATAAATTCACAGCGATCCAACGCTTCAGGCATGTTGCTTTCGACGTTCAGGCGGCTTGATGCCACCGCCATCGGTGATTCATCCACAAACACCACGCTCGCTTGCGGGTTCTTCTCCAGCAAAGTCAGGCCAATCACACCGTTGCCACAACCAAGATCGACAATCTCCCCTTCCAGATTTTCCGGCAGGTGCTCAATAAAGAAACGCGCGCCAATATCCAGCCCGGTACGGGAGAAGACGTTGGCATGGTTATGGATAGTCCAGTCGGTGCCTTCCAGTTTCCAGCTCAGCGTCTGCGAGGCATCAGCCAGTTCTGGATTGCTGAAGGTGCAGTTAATCAGACGGGCTTTTTTCCACGCCAGCGTGGTAGTGGTTGGGCCCAGCACCTTTTCAAACAGCTCAAGCGTTGAGGTATGAATATCACGCGCCTTCGCCCCTGCAATGATGCGCGTTTGCGGCGTAACAACCTGACGCAGCGCACGGAGCTGTTGTTCCAGCAGCGCCATCGTTTTGGGAATTTTAATCAGCACAATGCCCGGCGCCTGCGGGTATTCAGCGGTGCTGTCGAGAAACTTGACGCTGGATTCCGCGATATCGTTATGGCGCAGGTTTTCACGCGTCCCCAGTTCGCTTAAATAAGAGTCGCCAATGCTGTATGGCGTATGTTCCGACAGTGCACAGCCCAGCGCGCCGAAAGTATCATTCAGGAGCAGCACCGGGCCGCTAATCTCGGTATCGTCCAGCTGTTGCAACAGATATTCATCTGCAGCTTCCCACGCCAGCAGCGGGTTAACGTCATCCGTTTCCGGGAAACGTTTAAGTGACAGCGAACGGAAACCGTTGTCTATGTGGCTCATCGGCCCTCCTGAATGGTAAAATTTCGGCGTATCCCTGAAAAGGGTGCGTGAGTATACACTTTTTATACTTTATATGGGGCACTAATGAGTCAGTTGACCTATCTGCAAGGCTACCCGGAGAATTTACTTTCCCAGGTTCGTACGCTGATTGCTGAACAGCGTCTGGGGGCGGTGCTGGAAAAGCGTTATCCCGGTACACATGACTTCGCGACTGACAAAGCGCTCTGGCAATATACCCAGGATCTGAAAAATCAGTTCCTGCGAAACGCCCCGCCGCTGAATAAAGTCATGTATGACAGTAAGATACACGTGCTGAAAAATGCGCTGGGTCTGCATACTGCCGTCTCCCGCGTGCAGGGTGGCAAGCTCAAAGCCAAAGCGGAGATCCGCGTCGCTACCGTCTTCCGTTCTGCACCTGAACCTTTTTTACGCATGATCGTCGTGCATGAACTGGCACATCTGAAAGAAAAAGAGCACGACAAAGCGTTTTATCAGTTGTGCTGTCATATGGAACCGCAGTACCACCAGTTGGAGTTTGATACCCGCCTGTGGCTCACGCAACAATCGCTGAAGCAAACTGCGTAGTCACGCACTGGCTTTGTCTTCAGAGCATGCTAAATTGACGCAAGGATCCCTTTTCGCAGCCTGAAGGCATTTATGATACGTTTCGCAGTGATTGGCACAAACTGGATCACCCGCCAGTTTGTGGATGCCGCCCATGAAACCGGCAAATATAAGTTAACCGCAGTGTATTCCCGTAGCCTTGAACAGGCACAGACCTTCGCCAATGATTATCCCGTCGAGCATCTGTTTACCTCGCTGGAGGCAATGGCGCAAAGTGACGCCATTGATGCCGTTTACATTGCCAGCCCGAACTCTCTGCACTTCCCGCAGACAACGCTGTTTCTACAACACAAAAAGCATGTCATTTGCGAGAAACCGCTGGC
Organism: Citrobacter sp. Cu233; assembly: GCF_030332225.1. Classification (GTDB taxonomy): domain Bacteria; phylum Pseudomonadota; class Gammaproteobacteria; order Enterobacterales; family Enterobacteriaceae; genus Citrobacter. The sequence goes on along the minus strand of NZ_JAOWIF010000033.1, from coordinate 186,844 downwards.
CTCTAACCTGGCACAAGCCGAAGCCGCTATCGCCTGCGCGCGCGAAAATCAGGTCGTGCTGTTTGAAGCATTTAAGACCGCCAGCCTGCCTAATTTCCTGCTATTACAGCAATCACTACCAAAAATTGGGCGAGTCAGGAAAGCGCTGATCAATTACTGCCAGTATTCTTCACGTTATCAGCGTTATCTGGACGGTGAAAATCCCAATACGTTTAATCCGGTGTTTTCTAACGGTTCGATTATGGATATCGGCTTTTACTGCCTGGCCGCTGCGGTTGCGCTCTGGGGGGAACCACTAAGCGTTCAGGCAAGTGCCAGCCTGCTGGAAAGCGGCGTCGATGCCCACGGCGTGGTCGTACTCAATTACGGCGATTTTAGCGTCACGTTGCAGCACTCGAAAGTCAGTGATTCCGTGCTGGCCAGTGAAATTCAGGGCGAATCAGGGTTGCTGGTTGTCGAGAAGATTTCCGAATGTCAGAAAGTGTGCTTTATTCCGCGCGGCGGCAAAACGCAGGATCTGACGGTGCCTCAGCATATCAATACTATGCTTTATGAGGCAGAGGCTTTTGCTCATCTGGTTGATTCCGGCGAAGTGGATCATCCGGCACTGAACGTCAGTCGTATTACCGCCAAACTGCAGACAGAGATTCGCCGCCAGACCGGCGTTATTTTCCCCGCAGATGATGCTCAGATACCGCTGACTGCGTAAAAGTATGTAAAACGAATGTTGCAGGCCATTGACTGAAAGCATGGCCTGTAATATTTTGTAACCCGCAAAGGGGAGTAACTTCGTTGTCGGTTGATCGTCATTACGATGTGTGAAAAACCACATCCGGTCACCGGGCGATAACAAAGGAATACGACAGCGTATTCCTTTGTTGTTGTAAGTGAGACCTTGCCGAATGGCAAGGTCTATGCATAAAAAGCAGCGGCTAACGTCATTCGGCGTTGGCCGTTTTTTTATGCATGGGGAAATAAAATGAATACTGTCGGCACACCGTTGTTATGGGGTGGCTTCGCTGTTGTGGTGGTCATTATGCTGGCCATCGATCTGCTGCTACAGGGGCGTCGTGGCGCACATACGATGTCGATGAAGCAGGCAGCGGCCTGGTCAATCGTCTGGGTAACGTTGTCGTTGCTGTTTAACGCGGCATTCTGGTGGTACCTGGCTGAGACTCAGGGCCGTGCCGTTGCCGACCCGCAGGCGCTGGCGTTCCTTACCGGCTATCTGATCGAGAAATCGTTGGCGGTAGATAACGTCTTTGTCTGGTTGATGCTATTCAGTTACTTCTCCGTACCTGCGGCACTGCAACGTCGGGTACTGGTGTATGGTGTACTGGGCGCGATTGTATTACGTACGATCATGATCTTCACAGGCAGTTGGCTTATCGCCCAGTTCGAATGGCTGCTATACGTGTTCGGCGCATTCCTGCTGTTTACCGGCGTGAAGATGGCGCTGGCGAAAGAAGACGCTTCCGGTATTGGCGACAAACCCTTAGTGCGTTGGCTGCGCGGCCATTTACGTATGACCGATACCATTGAAGACGAAAAATTCTTCGTGCGTAAAAACGGTCTGCTGTTTGCAACGCCGCTGATGCTGGTATTGATCCTGGTTGAACTGAGCGATGTGATTTTTGCCGTCGACAGTATTCCGGCAATCTTTGCCGTCACCACCGACCCGTTCATCGTACTGACCTCTAATCTGTTCGCTATCCTGGGTCTGCGTGCGATGTACTTCCTGTTGGCAGGTGTGGCGGAGCGTTTCTCGATGCTGAAATATGGTTTGTCGGTCATCCTGGTGTTTATCGGTATCAAGATGCTGATCGTCGATTTCTACCATATCCCGATCGCTATCTCGTTAGGTGTGGTCTTCGGTATTCTGTTTGTGACGCTGGTTGTGAATGCGTGGGTCAACCACCAGCACGATAAAAAGCAGCAAATACAGTAACTTTCACTTAGCTAGTTGATAAAGCCCGACCGCACATTGCGTGCGTCGGGCTTTTTGCTGAACATGTCAAAATAATGTTAATTTAAGGTTATAAAACATGACATGAGCGCGGAAACCAGGATATTGATCTTCCCGAACCGGCATTTTTCCTTATACTCAGCCATGCAAACACTTTGTTACATCCAGAAAGATGCGTCATGAGAACGCACAACGGGTGAACAACAACACAATCAAAGGATGACTACATGACTACGCTACGTTCATCGGGGCTGCTCTCGCGTTTGGCGCAGGGGAGCCTGGTTAAACAAATTTTGGTAGGTTTGGTACTGGGGATTCTGCTGGCACTGGTTTCAAAACCTGCGGCAGAAGCCGTCGGCCTACTGGGGACACTGTTCGTCGGCGCATTAAAAGCCGTCGCCCCAATCCTCGTACTGATGCTGGTAATGGCATCTATCGCAAACCACCAGCACGGGCAAAAAACCAATATCCGCCCCATTCTGTTCCTTTACCTGCTGGGAACATTTTCAGCAGCATTAGCCGCCGTAGTATTCAGCTTTGCCTTCCCCTCGACGCTGCATCTTTCCAGCAGCGCTGGCGATATCGTGCCGCCATCCGGCATTATTGAGGTCATGCGCAGCCTGCTGATGAGTATGGTAGCTAACCCTATTGATGCTCTGCTGAATGCTAACTATATCGGTATTCTGGTATGGGCTGTCGGCCTTGGCTTTGCGCTACGCCATGGCAATGAGACAACCAGGAATCTGGTCAATGATATGTCCGATGCCGTCACGTTTATGGTGAGACTGGTTATCCGCTTTGCACCGATAGGTATCTTCGGTCTGGTCTCTTCCACACTGGCGACGACGGGCTTTGCCACGCTGTGGGGCTACGCGCAACTGCTGGCGGTGCTGGTAGGCTGTATGCTGCTGGTTGCGCTGGTGGTCAACCCGCTGCTGGTGTTCTGGAAGATTCGTCGTAACCCATACCCGCTGGTATTGACGTGCCTGCGCGAAAGCGGCGTGTACGCCTTCTTTACCCGTAGCTCTGCAGCCAATATTCCGGTGAATATGGCACTGTGCGAGAAACTGAATCTGGACCGTGACACCTACTCTGTTTCTATCCCGCTGGGGGCCACCATCAATATGGCGGGCGCGGCGATTACCATCACGGTTCTGACGCTGGCGGCCGTGAATACGCTGGGGGTCCCGGTTGATTTACCGACGGCTCTGTTGCTGAGCGTGGTGGCATCGCTGTGTGCTTGCGGTGCGTCAGGCGTGGCCGGGGGATCTCTGCTGTTGATTCCACTGGCGTGCAATATGTTTGGTATCCCGAATGACATCGCCATGCAAGTGGTCGCCGTCGGGTTCATCATTGGCGTATTGCAGGACTCCTGTGAAACAGCGCTGAATTCATCAACAGACGTACTGTTTACTGCCGCAGCCTGTCAGGCGGAAGACGAGCGTCTGGCAAACAACGCCCTGCGCGGCTAATCACAGCCCCTCCGTCATCGGGCGGAGGGCTTTTCTTGCTGTGCACTGTTTTCAATTTTAAAGGGATCAATACCGCGTTTTTGCATGCGCCTGAAGCGGACAATGTTCAGGCCGTTCATCACCAGAAAGCTTCCTTCAATCATCGTCCCGCCAATCGATCCCAGCCAGAAATTGTGAATAACCCAACAGCCCGTTGCACACCACATCACACAGCGCACGGTTAACCCTTTGCAACGAAACAGTGCCCAGGTACTGGCAAGCGTGCCGATAATAGGCAGTAGCTCCATAGCATGCTGCAATTTTGCCAGCCCAAGAACCAGTGTAAGGACAATAAAAACCGTCATGACCCACAGCTTGCGGGTATGCATTGAGACCAGGGTACGTACAGTATTAAGCTCAGCGCTCATTCCCGCGGGCCAGGCCCCCATCAGAAAGAAGTGTACGCCAATGGTGGCGCTATAGACGGCGAGCTGTAGCCGGAACCGGCGCTCGTCACGATTAAAAAAAGTGGTAATACCGATCAGAAAGGCGATGACACCTACGCCCTGGGCCAGCCAATACGCGGTCATGGAAGATCCTTGTCAGAAAATACAAAAGCAAACGGCGCTCCATATTATGAAACGCCGTTTTTTTAAATCCACTCGATTTCGATTACCCAATAGATTTCGTGCTACAGCAAGGCGGCAAGTTCAGGCACTCCCGGGATCTTACTGGAGTAAGTGACCGGGGTGAATGAACGCAGCCAGCGCGGCTGTCGCGCGAAAAATTAAGGGTCATTACAGCGTTACGCCACTTTTAAAGATAGCCAGTTCACGGAAATCATTGCGTTCGTTGCAGGTCTGTTTGCCGTTGGCAAACTCAACGATGGTATCGACAAACTCATTCAGCAGTTGCGGCATCGCTTTACCGTGGATTAGCTGCCCGGCATCAAAATCGATCCAATGCTTTTTCTTCGCGGCCAGCTCGCTGTTGGTAGCGATTTTCACCGTCGGAACAAAACCACCGTACGGTGTACCGCGCCCGGTACTGAACAACACCATATGACAGCCAGCCCCCGCCAGCGCACTGGTCGCAACGGCGTCATTACCCGGAGCACTTAACAGATTCAGACCTGGCGTTTTCAGGCGTTCGCCGTAGCGCAGTACATCGACAACTTTGCTGGAACCCGCTTTCTGTGTACATCCCAGCGATTTATCTTCCAGCGTGGTGATGCCACCCGCTTTGTTCCCCGGCGATGGGTTCTCATAGATCGGCTGGTCGTGAGCAATGAAGTATTGCTTGAAGTCATTGACCATGGTCACCAGCTTACCGAAGGTTTCTTCGTCGCGGCAGTGGTCCATTAATAGCTGCTCAGCACCGAACATCTCCGGGACTTCAGTCAGCACGGTAGTCCCGCCGTTCGCGATCACGTAGTCAGAGAAACGCCCCAGCATCGGGTTAGCGGTGATACCAGACAAGCCATCAGATCCGCCACATTCCAGACCAAACTTCAGCTCGCCGAGTTTACCCGGCTCACGCTTATCGTTACGCATCACGCTGTACAGCTGATGGAGATGTTCGATCCCCGCTTCCACTTCGTCTTCCTGGTGCTGGCAGACCATAAAGTGAACGCGTTCAGGATCATACTCACCTAACGTTTCGCGAAAAGCATCAACCTGGTTGTTTTCACAACCGAGGCCAACCACCAGCACCGCCCCCGCATTCGGGTGACGCACCATGTTTTGCAGCATGGTGCGAGTGTTGATATGGTCGTCACCCAGTTGCGAGCAGCCGTAGGTGTGGCTGAAAAGATGAACGCCGTCGATACCTTCGGCGTCGTGGGTCTCTTTCAGGAAACGGGTTTGCATCTGACGCGCCATCGCATTGACACAGCCGACGGTCGGCAGGATCCACAGCTCGTTGCGTACCCCAACATCACCGTTCGCGCGGCGATAAATCTGCACGTCGCGATCGGCTGCCTGAGCAACTTCCGCCTGAAAATCCGGTTGGTAGCTATACGTGTCCAGATCGCTCAGATTCGTACGCGTGTTGTGAGCATGAATGTGCTCACCCGCAGCGACATCAACCAGCGTATGGCCAATTGGCAAACCATATTTAACAACGTTTTCGCCTTGCGCAATATCGCGTAAAGCAAATTTATGGCCACGTGTTACCGCCTGGCGCAGGGTAATAGCCTGTCCATCAACGGTGACTTCGGTCCCTTCGGCCAAATCCGCGAGCGCAACCGCGACGTTATCCAGCGTGTGGATCTTGATGTATTGCATACCAACCCCGGGCCTTAGTTCAGTTCAATGGCGAAGTAATCGCGTGCATTGTTGAAGCAAATATTTCTGACCATTTCACCCAGCAGTTGAATATCTGCAGGTGCTTCACCAGCGGCAACCCAACGGCCAATCATCTGGCACAGGATGCGACGGAAGTATTCATGGCGCGTGTACGACAGGAAGCTGCGGCTATCAGTCAGCATACCCACAAAACGGCTCAGCAGACCGAGCTGTGCCAATTGTGTCATCTGACGTTCCATCCCATCTTTCTGGTCGTTAAACCACCAGCCGGAACCGAACTGCATTTTGCCCGGCATGCCTTCACCCTGGAAGTTACCAATCATGGTGCCCAGCACTTCGTTATCGCGCGGGTTCAGGCAGTACAGGATGGTTTTCGGCAGCAGGTTCTGTTCATTCTGCTTGCTTAGCAGTTTGGACAGTTCTTCAGCCATCGGACGGTCGTTAATGGAGTCGAAACCGACATCCGCGCCCAGCAGTTTGAATTGACGCAGGTTGTTATTACGCAATGCACCAATGTGGTACTGCTGCACCCATTCACGACGTGCGTATTCAGCGCCAAGGAACACCAGTACGGCAGTTTTGAACTGGGCAACTTCGTGCTCGCTCAGGGTTTCACCCGCCAGACGACGCGCCAGGATGTTATCCAGTTCCGCTTCGTTAGACTCGGCAAACAACACCACATCCAGCGCATGGTCGGAGACTTTACAGCCGTGTGCAGCAAAGTGATCAAGACGTTTAGTTAGCGCGGTTTGCAGGTCGGTAAAGCGGCGGATCTCAGTGTCAGACACTTCACCCAGCTTCGCCATGTAATCGTTAAAGGTCGCCAGTTCAATGTTGAAGGCTTTATCCGGACGCCAGCTTGGCAGCACTTTGATAGTAAAGGTGCTGTCTTTCGCGACCGCAGCGTGATGCTCCAGAGAGTCGATCGGATCATCGGTGGTGCCGACCATTTTTACATTCATCTGCTGCATGATTCCACGCGCGGAAAACTGATCCTGCGCCAGCAATTCGTTGCACTGATTCCAGATTTCATCGGCAGTTGCTGGAGACAACAGCTTACCTGTAATACCAAATGGGCGACGCAGTTCAAGATGTGTCCAGTGGTAGAGCGGGTTACCGATGGTGTGTGGGACCGTCGCGGCCCATGCTTCAAACTTCTCGCGATCGGACGCATCACCGGTACACAAGCGTTCAGCGACACCGTTAGTGCGCATGGCGCGCCACTTGTAGTGATCACCCTTCAGCCAGATGTCATACAGGTTGTTAAAACGGTAGTTATCAGCGATTTGTTGCGGCGGCAAATGGCAGTGGTAGTCGAAGATTGGCTGGTCTTTGGCGTAATCATGATACAGACGGCGGGCAAATTCGGTATCCAGCAGGAAATCTTCTGTCATAAACGGGGTCATTATCGTCTTCCTCTCAGCGAGTGCGTCAGATTGCTTATGTTTTGATGCTGTCAAAGTTATCACACCAATTTCCATACACTGAAGATATTTTCGTGAGTTAGATCAACAAATGATGACAAAAAAATTACTCTCAAAGAGGTAAAACTCACGGCAGGCCGCGCCAGCACTGGCTTTGCTGAATCGAATTAATGACCACACGAAGATTCACACTTTTGTGATGGCACTCACCTTTTAAAGCTGTATGACAAGTTATCTTTTTGCCGTCGCGATACATAAGCCGACGGAATGCAAATTACCGATGGTCCACCATCGGATTGACCGGTACGGAAACCGAATTAGCACAATCATTGACATGGCAAAGTTCGGGGCAGTGCCAGTTTTTTCGGTCACGCCCTTCGTAAAAGAACATCCTCCGCCCTGGACTGGAAGATGACCGCTCGTTAGCGGACATAACAAAACGATGAGGTTTTACATGCGTAAAATTAAAGGGTTACGTTGGTACATGATCGCACTGGTGACGCTTGGCACCGTGCTGGGTTACCTGACACGTAACACTGTGGCGGCAGCTGCGCCAACTCTGATGGAAGAGTTACACATCTCCACTCAACAGTATTCCTATATCATCGCAGCGTATTCTGCTGCTTACACCGTAATGCAACCCGTTGCTGGTTACGTGCTGGATGTGCTCGGCACCAAAATAGGCTACGCGATGTTCGCCGTTCTGTGGGCCGTCTTCTGTGGTGCCACGGCGCTGGCTGGTAGCTGGGGTGGACTGGCACTGGCACGAGGCGCAGTCGGTGCCGCAGAAGCCGCGATGATCCCTGCAGGTCTGAAAGCCAGTTCTGAATGGTTCCCGGCAAAAGAACGTTCTATTGCCGTAGGTTACTTTAACGTCGGCTCTTCTATTGGCGCGATGATCGCTCCGCCGCTGGTCGTGTGGGCTATCGTCATGCACAGCTGGCAGATGGCGTTCATTATTTCTGGTGCCCTGAGCTTCATCTGGGCGATGTCCTGGCTTGTCTTCTATAAGCACCCGCGCGACCAGAAAAAACTGTCTGACGAAGAGCGTGATTACATCCTTAACGGTCAGGAATCACAGCACAAAAACAGCACAGCGAAGAAAATGTCGCTTGGCCAGATCCTGCGTAACCGCCAGTTCTGGGGTATCGCGCTGCCACGTTTTCTGGCAGAACCGGCCTGGGGTACATTCAACGCCTGGATCCCGCTGTTCATGTTTAAAGTCTACGGCTTTAACCTGAAAGAGATTGCGATGTTCGCGTGGATGCCAATGCTGTTCGCTGACCTGGGCTGTATCATCGGGGGTTACTTACCGCCGCTGTTCCAGCGCTGGTTTGGCGTAAACCTGATCGTGTCTCGTAAAATGGTCGTCACCATGGGTGCACTGCTGATGATTGGCCCAGGGATGATTGGTCTGTTCACCAGCCCGTATATTGCTATCGCCCTGCTGTGCGTCGGTGGTTTTGCTCACCAGGCGCTGTCTGGCGCGCTGATTACGCTCTCTTCTGACGTATTTGGCCGTAATGAAGTCGCGACCGCTAACGGCCTGACGGGTATGTCAGCCTGGCTGGCGAGTACCCTGTTTGCCCTGGTCGTTGGCGCCCTGGCTGATACCATCGGCTTTAGCCCACTGTTCGCCGTACTGGCAGTATTCGATCTGCTCGGTGCGTTAGTCATCTGGACGGTACTGCAGAACAAATCGGCAAGCGAGATTGATTCAGGTCCGCAAACCGGCACTCCCGCTACGCAAAATTAACCTGACGCTGGTCGTCATCGGTATATAATGCAGAGCCGCCAGTTGACTGGCGGCTTTTTTGTCGGTGCGAGTAGAGCCGTCATCGCAAAAGTGGTATAACAAATATAGTCTGCCGTATCATGCCTGGAGTGCATATGGAAATCACTGAACCACGACGTTTGTACCAACAACTTGCTGCCGATCTAAAAGAACGCATCGAGCAAGGCGTCTATCTGGTGGGCGATAAACTTCCCGCTGAGCGCTTTATTGCCGATGAAAAGAATGTCAGCCGTACTGTGGTTCGTGAAGCGATTATTATGCTCGAGGTTGAAGGCTACGTTGAGGTGCGTAAAGGATCTGGTATCCACGTCATCTCTAACCAACCCAAACATTATGTTGCTCCCGACGAAGGTCTGGAATTCGCCAGCTACGGTCCTTTTGAATTGCTGCAAGCGCGTCAGCTTATTGAGAGCAACATCGCCGAGTTTGCCGCCACCCAGGTGACCAAGCAGGACATCATGAAACTGATGGAAATCCAGGAGAAGTCGCGCAACGAAAAAAGCTTTCGTGACTCCGAATGGGACCTGCAGTTCCATGTTCAGGTCGCGCTAGCGACGCAAAACTCAGCTCTGGCCGCCATTGTTGAAAAAATGTGGACCCAGCGCGTTCACAACCCCTACTGGAAGAAATTGCACGATCACATTGATCTGCGCACGGTAGACAACTGGTGTGATGACCATGACCAGATCCTGCGGGCATTAATTCGCAAAGATCCGCATGCAGCCAAACTGGCGATGTGGCAGCACCTCGAGAACACAAAACAGATGCTGTTTAACGAAACCAGCGATGATTTCGAGTTCAACGCGGATCGTTACCTTTTCACGGAAAATCCGGTAGTTCATCTGGATACCGCTGCAAACAGCACAAAATAAACCTTCTGACTTTCACAGGCGCGGTAATAGCGCCTGTTTCTGGCACTCGGTAAGCATTAGGTATAAAGTGTCAGCCTGTGTAAATCCTCTCGCCTCACTCCATTGCGATCAGCAAAATCAGAGTTCAACCGCCGTAATTTCTATAACGGACTACGTTGACCTTTGTTACAATTAAAAGCGTTTTGAATTTTTTATGTGTTAGTGCTTGCTTACTTCACAACTTAACAGGGAACAGTTCAGGCCGTGAATTTGTGCAGACCGCGATCCATGCAAAAAACACCAATAAAATCGCGGCATTACAAACTCAAGAACAACGGCGTGACCATAACCGATTCTCCAGGAATACTGAATGGAACTACTGACTCAATTACTGAATGCTTTATGGGCTCAGGATTTTGAAACTCTGGCCAATCCTTCCATGATTGGTATGCTGTATTTTGTACTGTTTACAATTTTGTTCCTGGAAAATGGGTTGCTACCAGCGGCCTTTTTACCTGGTGACAGTTTGCTGGTACTGGTCGGCGTACTTATTGCCAAAGGCGCAATGGGTTTTCCGCAAACAGTACTGCTACTCACCACCGCAGCCAGCCTCGGTTGTTGGCTCAGCTATATTCAGGGCCGATGGTTGGGTAATACCCGCACCGTGCAGAACTGGCTTTCTCATCTTCCGGCTCATTATCACCAACGCGCGCATCATCTTTTCCACAAGCATGGTCTGTCTGCGCTGCTGGTGGGCCGATTCATTGCGTTCGTCAGAACATTACTGCCGACCATTGCCGGGCTGTCCGGCCTGAACAATGCCCGCTTTCAGTTTTTCAACTGGATGAGCGGATTATTATGGGTGCTTATCCTGACATCACTGGGTTATCTGCTGGGCAAAACGCCGGTATTCCTCAAGTATGAAGATCAGCTGATGTCATGCCTGATGCTGCTTCCCGTTGTTTTGCTGGTATTTGGCCTCGCAGGTTCACTGGTTGTATTATGGAAAAAGAAATACGGGAACCGAGGGTAAATTATGCTGAAATCACGCATAACGCTCCGACGACTGGCCTGGACTACCACTTTTATCCTGTTTTTAGGCGCGCTTATCCTGACCTGGTCAGCCATTCGCCAGCAGGAATCGACGCTGGCCATTCGTGCTGTGAATCAGGGCACCAGCATGCCAGACGGCTTCTCTATCTGGCATCATCTGGATGCCAACGGCATTCGTTTTAAAAGTATTACCCCGCAAAATGACGCGCTGCTGATCACCTTTGATTCCAGCGCGCAAAGCGCAGCCGCGAAGGTCGTTCTGGACAGAACATTACCGCATGGCTTCGTTATTGCTCAACAGGATGATGACAATCAGGCAGTGCAGTGGTTATCTCGTTTACGGGATACACCGCACCGCTTTGGTTAATCTCCAGGAATCTGAATTAGATCACTCACTTTGGTGATTTCACCGTTTAGTGCCTATGATTAATAAACTGAAGTTATGACCTACAGCTTTATTATTCTGGAGCATCGACCACAAAGCACCGGGTCGAATCACAATGGAAGGTTCAAGAATGAAATACCGCATCGCTTTGGCAATTAGTCTTTTCGCTCTCAGTGCCGGCAGCTACGCTAACTCCCTCTGTCAGGAAAAAGAACAAGATATTCAACGGGAGATTAGTTATGCCGAAAAGCACAACAATCAGAGCCGCATCAATGGCCTGAACAAAGCGCTGAGTGAAGTTCGGGCAAACTGTACTGACAGCAAACTGCGCGCGAATCACCAGAAAAAAATCGCAGAACAGAAAAATGAGATAGCCGAACGTCAGCGTGATTTAGCCGAAGCGAAGCAAAAAGGCGATGCGGATAAAATCGCAAAACGCGAACGTAAGCTTGAAGAGGCTCAGAAAGAGCTGAAGAAACTTGAGACCCGCGATTACTAAGTACGGTAACTACCCACTCACCTGGAGAAAACTATGTCGAAAGATAACGCTACGGAAAATCTGCGCGCCGAGCTGAAATCCCTTGCGGATACGCTCGAAGAAGTACTGAGCTCCTCTGGCGATAAGTCGAAGGAAGAGATGAGTAAAATTCGCAGCAAAGCCGAACATGCGCTGCGCGAGAGCCGCCATCGCCTGAGCGAGACCAGCGATGTGATTGCTAAGCAAACCCGTGAAGCTGCGGCCAAAGCCGATAACTATGTGCGCGAAAACCCATGGACAGGCGTTGGTATTGGCGCTGCGGTCGGTGTGGTGCTTGGTGTACTGTTGTCGCGCCGCTAATAATGGCTGACTCTCAACACGCACAAGGTCCGGGCAAAAGCGTCCTGGGGATTGGACAACGGATCCTCACGATTCTCGTTGAGATCGTAGAGACCCGATTACGGCTGGCCGTCGTTGAACTGGAAGAGGAAAAAGCTAACCTTGTCCAGATCGTGCTGATGCTGGGACTGACTATGCTCTTTGCGGCATTTGGGCTGATGAGCCTGATGGTGCTTATCATCTGGGCCATTGACCCTCAGTACCGCCTGAACGCGATGATTGCCACCACCGTTGTGCTGTTGCTTTTAGCGCTCGTTGGCGGGATATGGACGCTACGTAAAGCCCGTAAATCAACACTATTACGCCATACACGCCACGAACTTGCTAATGACAGGCAGGCCCTGGAGGATGATGTCTAATGAGCAGTAAAGTCGAGCGCCAAAAACGTAAGGCACAACTGCTTGGTCAGATCCAGCAGCAACGGCTGGATCTGTCTGCCACCCGCCGCGACTGGCTGGAGGTGACTGACGTATACGATCGTGGCTGGAAAACGCTGCTGAACCTGCGCGCCTGGGTGCTGGTCGGCAGCAGTATTATGGCTGTACGCACCATTCGTAATCCTAATCTGCTGGTTCGCTGGGCTAAACGCGGTTTTAGCGTCTGGAGCGTATGGCGTCTGATTAAATCGACAATCAGACAGCAACAATTGCGCGGTTAACCCCTGCCGTATCCCTTATTTTGCGGGTTCCTCAAATTTTTTGAAAATTACTGACAGTTTTCCTTGCTAACAATTGTCATCCAGCACGTCTATGATTCTCTCCATCGACAGCAACGACGCGCTCTGCAGCGTTGATGCACAAAAGACAAAACAATCCGCCTGAGTGGTTTCCTGGAGAGTACGATGAAAAAATTAGAAGATGTTGGTGTACTGGTAGCGCGCATTCTGATGCCAATCCTGTTTATTACTGCAGGTTGGGGAAAAATCACCGGATATGCGGGTACCCAACAGTATATGGAAGCCATGGGCGTCCCTGGTTTTATGTTGCCGCTGGTTATTCTGCTTGAGTTCGGCGGCGGTCTGGCCATCCTGTTTGGTTTTCTGACCCGTACTACCGCGCTGTTCACCGCAGGCTTCACCCTGCTGACCGCGTTCCTCTTCCACAGCAACTTTGCGGAAGGGATGAACTCTCTGATGTTCATGAAAAACCTGACCATCGCAGGCGGTTTCCTGCTGCTGGCTATCACTGGTCCGGGTGCGTTCAGTATCGACCGCGTACTGAATAAAAAGTGGTAAGCAAGCTATACTAAACGCATCAAAAAGCGAGGAGACATCTCCTCGCTTTTGCTATCTAAAGAGGTGATAAAATGGGACAACTCATTGACGGCGTATGGCATGACACCTGGTACGACACCAAATCGACCGGAGGTAAATTCCAACGTTCTGCATCGGCTTTCCGTAACTGGCTCACCGCAGATGGCGCATCAGGACCCACTGGCGAGGGTGGCTTCGCCGCCGAAAAAGACCGCTATCATCTGTACGTTTCTCTGGCCTGCCCGTGGGCGCATCGCACGCTAATTATGCGTAAACTCAAAGGTCTGGAGCCCTTCATTTCCGTTTCCGTAGTGAATCCGCTGATGCTGGAAAACGGCTGGACGTTTGATAACAACTTTCCGGCAGCAACAGGCGATACGCTTTACCAGCACGAGTTTCTCTATCAACTGTATTTACACGCCGATCCGCACTACAGCGGCCGGGTAACGGTTCCCGTGCTGTGGGATAAAAAAAATCACACCATCGTCAGCAACGAATCGGCAGAAATCATCCGCATGTTTAACACCGCGTTTGATGCGCTGGGCGCAAAAGCCGGGGATTACTATCCACCAGCCCTGCAAAGCAAAATTGACGATCTGAACAGTTGGATTTATGACAACGTCAATAATGGCGTTTATAAAGCTGGTTTTGCTACCAGCCAGGAAGCGTATGACAGCGCAGTAGAAAAAGTCTTTGAATCACTGGCGCGACTGGAGCAGATTCTCGGTCAGCATCGCTATCTGACTGGCGACCAGCTAACAGAGGCTGACATTCGCCTGTGGACTACGCTGGTACGTTTTGATCCGGTGTATGTCACCCACTTCAAATGCGACAAACATCGGATCAGTGACTATCTGAATCTGTACGGTTTTCTGCGTGATATCTACCAGATGCCAGGCATTGCGGACACCGTCAATTTCGATCACATCCGCAATCACTATTTCCGCAGCCACAAGACCATTAACCCGACCGGTATTATTTCTATCGGTCCGTGGCAGGATCTCAACGAGCCTCACGGGCGTGACAGCCGTTTCGCCTAATTTACACAGGCCCCCTTTTGGGGGCCTAATTATTCACACCATAAATATTTACCAGCATTATATTCGCAGCTATTCTTATTTTGATTGCTTTAAAAACAAGTAATTGAACGCAGAACGAGGCGAAAATGGATTGGTATTTAAACGTATTAAAGAACTACTTTGGTTTTGGTGGTCGTGCACGGCGCAAAGAGTACTGGATGTTTATTTTAGTTAACATCATCTTTACGTTCGTGCTGAGCGTGTTAGACAGGATGTTTGGCTGGCAACGCGCCGGGGGAGAAGGCGTATTAACAACGATTTATGCCATTCTGGTTTTTATACCGTGGTGGGCTGTTCAGTTTCGGCGTTTGCATGACACCGACCGTTCAGCATGGTGGCTGTTAGTATTGCTGATCCCCATCATTGGCTGGTTGATAATCATTCTTTTCAACTGTCAAAACGGCACGCCGGGTAGCAACCGCTTCGGCGCTGACCCTAAACAGCTGTCCTGACGTCGCACACACAGATGCCTGGTGGCGCTGCGCTTATCAGGCCTACAACATACTCCGTCATGTAGGCCGGATAAGGTGCAATTGCACCGCCATCCGGCTTCATCATCTTTTTATTTCCCGGCAAACAGTTTCGGGATTTCCCGCAAACACCAGGACTTCGCTTCGCCCATACTGTCCCGACGCCAGGCCATGATGATATCTATTTCATTTGTCGATTCCGGGCTAACCACACGCAGCCGGCCAGCGGCAATATCCTCTTCGACTAACGGATACGGCATGGTCGCTACACCCAGCCCGGCTAACAGCGCTTGACGCTTATCTTCAATAGTACTGACCGTCAGACGCGGTTGTTTATCCAGAAGCTGAACTGTCAACACCGGGCGCTCACGGGCAGTGTCCGCCACCGCTATTCCCCGGTATTTCACACGGGTGACTTCAGACAACGGTTCCGGCTCCTGGTGGATCGGGTGATCCGGTGCCGCCACATAGACGTTCATCAGCGAGTATAGCTTGCGCGAGTTAATTTCTGATGATGAGCGGAAATGCATATCCGGCGCGATCACGATGTCCGCTCTGCCCTGCTCCAGACGCTCCCACGCCCCGGCCAACACTTCAGTGATGACGGAAAGCTGCGTGTTCGCCTTTCCGGCAAGGCGGTCGATAAGCGGGAAGAATGCCGCCGTTGGCACCAACGCTTCGGTGACAATCGTCAGATGCGTTTCCCAACCTCGGGCCAGCGCTTCAGCATCGGTCGTCAGCTTATCCGCAGCCTCCAGCAACACGCGCCCACGTTCAAGCAGCATACGCCCGACGTTGGTAAATTTTGTGCGGTGACCTGAGCGGTCAAACAGCACAACATCCAGCTCTTCTTCCAGTTTCTGCATGGTGTAGCTGAGGGCGGAAGGTACGCGTCCCAGTTCATCTGCCGCGGCGGCAAAGCTGCCGCGCCTGTCTATTGCGTCCATGACGCGTAACGCTTCAAGCGTTAAAGCCCGTTCTTTGGCCATTTCGTTCTCATTCAGGAAATTTGAACATACCGGGCAGAATATCTGGCTAACAATGCAGCGTCTAGCCATTTAACATAAAAGGAAGTAAAGAGAGGTCAAGAACTATGATTACTACCCGTACAGCCAAACAATGCGGGCAAGCAGACTACGGCTGGCTGCAGGCCCGTTATACCTTCTCCTTTGGACACTATTTTGATCCTAAACTGCTGGGTTATGCCTCGCTGCGTGTTCTGAACCAGGAAGTTCTGGCACCGGGGGCCTCTTTCCAGCCACGTACCTATCCAAAGGTTGATATCGTCAATCTGATCCTCGAAGGGGAAGCCGAGTATCGCGACAGCGAAGGTAACCATATTCAGGCCAAAGCCGGAGAGGTGTTACTGCTCGCTACGCAACCGGGGATCAGCTACAGCGAGCACAATATCAGCAAAGATAAGCCCCTGACCAGAATGCAGCTATGGCTGGACGCCTGCCCACAGCGGGAAAATACCTGCGTGCAAAAAGCGGCGCTGAATGCTGACAAGCATCAACTGCTTGCTTCACCTGACGGTGAACAGGGCAGCCTGCATCTTCGCCAGCAGGTCTGGGTACATCATGTTGAGCTGCAAAAAGGTGAATCACTGAGTTTTCAATTGCATGGGCCTCGCGCGTATTTGCAGTCGATCCATGGCACGTTCCATGCGGTCACTTCAGGTGCCGAAAAAGAAGCGCTTACCTGCGGTGATGGCGCATTTATTCGTGATGAAACTAACATAACGTTAGTTGCCGATACCCCATTGCGCGCTTTGCTGATAGATTTGCCCGTATAGTCATTAGAATCAAGGGAGTACGACTATTGAGCAAGAAGTCATCAAAAAAACGCCAGCCGCGAGTTGAGGCCAAAAAACAGGAAACCGTCGTCTTTGGCTACGAGGACCTGCTAACGGAACTGGAAGCAATCGTTGCTGATGCCGGGCTACGGCTGGAAGAAGAAGAAGCCGCTCTCTGACGGGTAATCGTCGTTCAGACAGCGGCCTGTCGGATGGCGACGCTAATACGTCTTATCCGGCCTACGGTTTTGTAACGATGCACACCCGTAGGCCGGAAAGCTGCGCGCCATCAGGCAGTCAGTCGCCAGATTAATGTGCCTTGCTGGCCATAATCTCAATGATCTGCTTGTCGGTTTCCTGCATTGAACGACACGCCAGCGCACACAAGTTAGAGATAGATTGCTCCACGTTATGCGCCACAATGCCTTCATTCCCCGTCACGGCAGTATCGTCCAGCGCCATGAGTACCGCCTTCCACGCCGCCGACGCGCTGGTAGAGACTTTCATTGCGCAGCTGTTTGATGCGCCATCGCAAATCATCCCACTCACATCGCCAATCATGCTGCTAATAGCCATAGCGATAGTGTTATAGCGACCATCCACAACCCACGCCATACCTGCCGCCGCGCCCATTGCCGCGGTCGTTGCCGCGCACAGTGCAGACAAACGCGGAAGCTGATGATGGATGTAGATCGCACTCAGGTGAGATAACATCAGCGCACGTGCCAGTTTCTCTTCATCGGCACCAAAGTGTTCAGCCACCACCATCACCGGAACGGTGGCAGTAATACCCTGATTGCCGGAACCGGAGTTGCTCATTGCTGGCAACGTCGCCCCACCCATTCGTGCATCCGATGCCGCACTGGTACGAATAAGAATGGCGGTTGAGAGATCGTTAGCCAGCAAACCACGTGCGCACTGTTTCTCAAGTGTGGTGCCGATATGCAAGCCCCAGCTACCGCTTAGTCCTTCCTGAGACAACGCGCCGTTCAGTTTTGCCGCATCAAGAATAAAGCGAATAGCGTCAAACGGCACAGCATTCACAAATGCCACAATCTCTTCCAGCGACGTGTGGGATAGCACTGCCAGCGGGGATTCCTGCTCATCAGCCTGAACCTGCTCAGGCTGAGTAAACACCACGCCTTTGTGGGTCTCGATATGCACAATGTTGGTATGCCCGCCGACAATCGTCACACACGCCCAACCTTCCTGACTGTAAACCTTCGCGCGAGAGAAGAGAATGTCCTCGCAAGGCTCCTGCAGCATCACCGCCACCTTCCCGGCGGTCAGCATCGCTTTGGCATCTGCAATGGCGTGCGCCGACGCATCTTTCAGTACTTCTAACCCTGCCTGGGCATTTCCCCCCAAAGCCCCCAGCGCAGCCGCTACGGGAAGACCGACCATCCCGGTACCCGGCACGGTAACACCCATGCCGTTCTTCATCAGGTTTGGTGAGACCCACGCATCAATGCGTTCCACCGCGCCGTCCAGCTCAGCAGAAGCGGCAGCCGCTGCCAGAGCCAGAGAGATAGGTTCCGTACAACCCAGCGCAGGTTTCACTTCTTCCTGCACAGCGCGAATAAAACTATCCCATAATGGATTCAATGTAGTCTCAAACATAACAACAACCCTTGCTCAGATAACTCAGGAAAATGCCAGGAACGGAGAAACGCACAACAACAGGCCGGTGACGATAATCAGGTACAGGGAGGCGCCTTTGTATTTGTGCAATGCAGGAACTTTGTAGACCAGCCAGGCCGGGATCAAACAACCCACCATGCCGAAGATTGGGCTACAAATAGAGGTGAAGCTCAGTACCGGCGCATTGAGCACAATTGCACTCCAGGCCAGTAAGATAGCGAAGACCATAATGCCGCGTTGAACCAGAGTTTCGTTGATCTTCTCGGCTGGCATTTTGCGACGCAGCACATTCATCACGATCCCCTGAGTGGCTTCACGAAAGCCCAGGTAAACACCGAAGAAGGCGGTCATCACGGCGAAAATGTTCAGGATAACGCTGACGATTTTTACCCAACCGGCACCATCACCACTGATAAACTGTGCGGCAATCGCCAGAGCGGAAATGTTCTGCTCATAGGCTTTAACCGCTTCATCGTGGCCCATCGCCAGCGTGAAGGAAACGGCGTAGAAAAAGACGGTGACAAACAGAATACCGAAGGCGATGTTCATAGCACGCAGGGCCTTATGGCGTGCCACCTCAATCGATTTCTCACGAGAGCGGTACGAAATAACCATCGGGCTTAGCGTCTGAATAAACAGAATTGAAGTCAGGGTAAACGGCAGCGTGATAATTGCGTTTTTGATCAGGAGCGCCATCGGCGGCAGTGAGCCCGCATTATACAAATGCCACATCCCCACCATTGATACACCAAGCGCGGCAACCACCAACAGCTTGGTCAACACCATGCCCGTGGAGATCTTAAACAACATTTTTTCGCCACGTGACGAGATGGCAACCAGGATACAAATCAGCACCAGGCCGTAGAATGGGCTGTCAGACAACAACCCGTCAGTGACGCCAAAAGTGTGCAGATAAGAGGCGCTATCGTTAGTGATAGCCGTGGAGTAAACGAACATCCAGATAACCAGCATCACAAAATATAACGCGCCTAACAGGATGCCCCAGTTTTTACCCAAAT
The DNA here is from genome assembly GCF_030332225.1 of Citrobacter sp. Cu233. Lineage (GTDB taxonomy): Bacteria > Pseudomonadota > Gammaproteobacteria > Enterobacterales > Enterobacteriaceae > Citrobacter. Next base: position 167,480 of record NZ_JAOWIF010000033.1, on the reverse strand, counting down.
AGCCGCTGATTACGCTCGGGTAGTCTTTGCATTCCGGGGATTCCGCCAGCGTGTTGATAAACAGGCGCTGGAACAAATACATCGCAGGATAGCCGATAATCGAGGAGAGCAAGAAAACCCACAGCCCCATCAGCCCCACCTGGACGGGAAGGAAAACAATCCCCGCACCAATCGCCATCCCAATACTCATAATGACCCAGCCCGTGTCCGTGCTGTCGAACTTAATGGCTTCCTGCCATTCACTTTCGGTCATTCCCGCCCGACGCGCAGGCGCTGATGCGTCGAGTATTACGCTACTATTCGTTGCCGTTTCCATAATTTCCCGCTTAATGTGTAGGTAGAGGTTTTTTTATTTTATCGCACTGCTTCAAGGCGATACGCAGTACATGAGATGCAGGCAAGCTATTAGAATGGAGAAATCATACGCGCAGGGTTAGAGAAAAACTTCACAAACAAACCCCTGTAATTGCTGATAGTTAAGAAATATTTTCTCTTTAACCAATACAAGATGTTATTAATTTCTATTTTTGAAGCAGATCACAACAAAAAAGGCGTACTAAAGTACGCCTTTTTTTCCTGTCAGATTGAGTCACTCTTTGCCGGATGGCGGCGCTTGCGCCTTATCCGACCGAAAAAAGCGTGCAACCCCTAATCACGGCCATTAACCTCAGGTACAAACCACTTTAATTGCCAGGCCTCCACGAGAGGTTTCACGGTATTTGTCGTTCATGTCTTTACCCGTCTCGTACATAGTTTCGATCACTTTATCGAGCGAGACGCGTGGCTCGGACGTCCGTCGTAACGCCATTCGCGCGGCGTTGACGGCTTTCACTGCGTTGATCGCATTACGTTCAATGCACGGAATCTGCACCTGTCCGGCCACCGGATCGCAGGTAAGGCCAAGGTTATGCTCCATCGCGATCTCAGCCGCAATGCAGACCTGCGCAGGGCTGCCACCAAGCAATTCCGTCAGCCCGGCCGCGGCCATTGAGCAGGCCACACCAATTTCGCCCTGACAGCCGACTTCGGCGCCAGAGATCGAGGCGTTCATCTTATACAGTGCGCCTATCGCCCCGGCAGCCAGTAAATAACGGGCGATGGAGTTGGCATTCACCGGACGGCGGAACTTGTCGTAATAAGCCAGGACGGCAGGGATAATCCCGCATGCGCCATTGGTCGGTGCGGTAACAACCCGACACCCGGCGGCGTTTTCTTCGCTCACGGCCAGAGCGAACATGTTGATCCAGTCAATAACGTTCATCGGATCGCTGGACAAGTTATCGCTGGAGACCAGCAACCGACGCAGTGCCACGGCGCGACGCGGAACGTTGAGTGGACCAGGCAGAACACCTTCGGTGTTCATGCCGCGTTCAATACCCGCGTGCATGACTTCCCAGATCGCGGCAAAGCCAGCATCAATCTCTTCTTTGCTGCGCATCGCCAGCTCGTTTTGCATCATCAGACCGGAAACGGAAAGTCCGTTTCGCTCGCAGAGTTTCAGCAGTTCGCTGGCGGAATGAAAGTTGTAGGGCACATGTGTTTCAACATCATGTGCCTGACCAAATTGCTCCTCTTCAACGATAAAACCACCGCCGACGGAGTAATAGGTTTTACTTAACAGCATCTCCTGACCATTCCACGCGACGATGCGCATGCCATTCTCATGGCGCGGAAGTGTTTCGCTATGGAAAAGGATGCTTTCAGCAGGTGGGAAATCGACAACATGTGTGCCCTCGGCAACCGGTAAACGTCCGGTACGTGTCACTTCCTGAGTAAAACCAGCAATTGAATCAATATTGACGTTTTGCGGACTGTTACCGGCCAGCCCCATCATGATGGCGATATCGGTCGCGTGACCTTTTCCGGTCAGGGAGAGCGATCCATAGAGGTCGACCACAATGCGCGTGGTCTGGTGCAATTCTCCGCTACTGACCAGTTGGTCGATAAAGCTTTTACCGGCGTTCATTGGCCCCACGGTATGGGAGCTGGAAGGTCCAATGCCAATCTTAAAAATATCGAATGCGCTAATCATATCCACACCCTCGGATTGCCGTTCAGTGAAGACCAGGTTTCACACTCATTAAAGGATCGGGGCGATCTGCACGATCGCCCCGCAGGGGATTACACCGTGTCACCACGTACGGCGATGGCTTCAATCTCCAGCTTCACATCTTTCGGTAAGCGGGCGACCTGAACGCAACTGCGCGTGGGGTAGATAGCCTTATGCTCATCAAAGAACTGCTGGTACACCTGGTTAATCGTGGCGAAGTCATTCAGGTCGGCAACGAAAACGGTGGTTTTCACGATGTCGCTCACTTTCAAACCTGCGGACTCGACTATCGCTTTCACGTTTTCCAGACTCTGACGCGCCTGATCGACCACGTTTTCAGCCACTTCACCGGTCTGTGGGCACACCGGTATTTGGCCCGATGTGAACACCATGCTGCCCAGATCCACACCCTGTACGTAAGGACCAATGGCCCCTGGCGCACATTCCGTTGCAATAACTTTTCTCATAACTCCTCCGGCGTTATAGCGCCTGGGTGAAAGTACGTGAAATAACGTCCTGCTGCTGTTCGCGAGTCAGCGCGTTAAAGCGCACCGCATAACCAGACACGCGGATCGTCAGGTTCGGATAGTTTTCCGGGTGCTCTATGGCATCCATCAACATTTCGCGGTTCATGACGTTAACGTTCAGGTGCTGCCCACCTTCGACATGTGCTTCATGATGGAAGTAACCGTCCAGCAGACCGACCAGGTTGGTTTTACGTACGCTGTCCTCTTTGCCCAGCGCAGCCGGCACAATGGAGAAGGTGTACGAGATACCATCTTTGGCATAGGTAAATGGCAGTTTGGCCACCGAGGTCAACGAGGCAACAGCACCTTTGCGATCGCGGCCGTGCATCGGGTTCGCCCCAGGTGCAAACGGTGTACCTGCGCGACGTCCATCCGGCGTGTTACCGGTTTTCTGGCCATACACCACGTTAGAGGTGATGGTCAGAATGGACTGCGTCGGCACCGCGTTACGATAGGTTGGCAACACTTTAATTTTCTTCATAAAGCGTTCAACCAGGTCGCAGGCGATGCTGTCTACGCGCTCATCGTTGTTACCGTATTGCGGATAGTCGCCTTCAATTTCGAAATCGACAGCCAGACCGTTTTCATCACGAATCGGTTTCACTCGTGCGTACTTAATCGCTGACAGAGAATCCGCCGCTACGGAGAGGCCCGCCATACCGCACGCCATCGTGCGATAAACGTCACGATCGTGCAGCGCCATCAGCGAAGCTTCGTAGCTGTACTTGTCGTGCATGTAGTGGATGATGTTCAGTGCGCTGATGTACTGCACGGCCAGCCAGTCCATAAAGTGGTCCAGGCTCTCCATCACCGTGTCGTAATCCAACACATCATCCATCAGTGGCGTGGTTTTCGGTCCAACCTGGATTTTCAGTTTCTCATCCACACCGCCGTTGATTGCGTACAACAACGTTTTGGCGAGGTTGGCTCGCGCGCCAAAGAACTGCATTTGTTTGCCGATCACCATCGGGCTAACGCAACAGGCAATGGCATAGTCATCGCTATCAAAGTCTGCCCGCATCAGATCGTCGTTTTCGTACTGCAAAGACGATGTGACGATAGACACCTGGGCGGCATATTTTTTGAAGGCAATCGGTAGCTGCTCAGACCACAGCACCGTCAGGTTCGGCTCAGGTGCCGGTCCCATAGTGTGCAGCGTATGCAGGTAGCGGAACGAGTTTTTCGTCACCAGCGTGCGGCCATCCAGCCCCATACCGCCGATAACTTCGGTCGCCCAAATAGGGTCACCGGAGAACAGGGTGTCGAATTCCGGCGTACGCAGGAAGCGCACCATGCGGATCTTCATGATGAAGTGGTCGATCAGCTCCTGCGCCTGCTGCTCGGTTAAGGTGCCTGCTTTGAAGTCACGCTCAATGTAGATATCGAGGAAGGAGGCAGTACGGCCCAGCGACATCGCGCCGCCATTCTGAGATTTCACCGCAGCCAGGTAAGCAAAGTACACCCACTGTACCGCTTCCTGCGCATTACGCGCCGGACGGGAGATATCGCAGCCGTACTTCGCCGCCATTTCCTGCATTTGCAGCAGGGCGCGACGGTGCTCAGACAACTCTTCACGCAGACGAATCGTGGCTTCAAGATTCTGTCCCCACTCCAGGTTCGACTGAAGATCGGCAAATTGCAGTTCACGTTCACGTACCAGGTAGCGGATACCGTACAGCGCCACGCGGCGGTAGTCGCCGATAATGCGGCCACGACCATAGCCATCCGGCAGACCAGTCAGTACACCGGATTTACGGCAACGCAACATATCCGGAGAGTAGGCATCGAACACACCCTGGTTATGGGTTTTACGCAGTTCTGTAAACTGATATTCAAAATCAGCGTCCATCTCACGACCATAAGCATCAAAAGAGCTTTTGATCATGTTGATACCGCCAAACGGATGCAGAGCGCGCTTGAGCGGCTTGTCCGTTTGCAGACCGACAATCTTTTCCAGTTCTTGTTCAATATAACCCGCATCGTGTGCGGTAATTGTCGTTGCAATATTGGTATCGAAATCAACCGGCGCATGCGTTGAGTTTTCAATACGAATACCCGCCATCACCTTTTCCCACAGCGCAGTGGTTGCTGGTGTTGCTTCGGCGAGGAAAGATTCATCCCCTTCATAAGGCGTGTAGTTGTGCTGAATAAAATCACGGACATTAATTTCTTCTTTCCAGTCCGTACCTTTAAAGCCGTTCCAGGCTTCGGCATACAGCATATCGCTGGTATCGATATTTACCTTCATGAAAAATAATCTCTCTACAGAAAATTAATTATGCAAATTCTACTGGTGTATTAATTTTGCCTAAATGAATGGCATCACGAGCAATCATTTTCTCTTCATTCGTGGGAATAACCGCACAGACGACACGAGCGTCCTTATTGGAGATAATTCTTTCGCCGTGAGAATTTGGCAGACTATTCATATCGCTGTCGATATTCACACCTAAAACGGCAAGATGCTCAATCACCAGACGACGAATTAATACTGAATTCTCACCAATTCCACCGGTAAAAATAATCCCATCAAGACGATGCAACGATGCAGCATGTCCGGCAATATGACGTGCAATACGATGCACAAACGTTTTAATCGCCAGTTGTGCGCGTTCGTGTCCTTCGTGCCAGGCTTTTTCCAGCGTACGTAAGTCGGACGACAAACCGGAAATACCCAACAGACCAGATTCCTTATTCACTACGCGTTCAAGGTCGCTTAGCGTCTGGTTAGTTTCACTGGCGATCCACGCCATCGCACCGAAGTCCACATCACCGCTGCGAGTCCCCATCATCAAGCCTTCCAGCGGCGTCATCCCCATCGAGGTATCCACGCTCCGCCCATTACGAACCGCACAGATAGACGCCCCGTTCCCGAGGTGAGCCACAACCAGTCCAGAATCATCATGCGGTAGCTCAAGCAGTTCATGCGCACGTTGAGAAACATAGCGGTGCGACGTGCCATGGAAGCCATAACGACGAACACCCAGCTCCTCAAAATATTTCCACGGTAAACCGTACATATAAGCTTCAGGCGCCATTGTCTGGTGGAAGCTGGTATCAAATACCGCAACCTGCTGCACACCTGGGAAAAGATGCTGTGCAGATTCAATCCCACTCAGGTTCGCATAATTATGTAACGGTGCTAAAGGAGAGACCCGGCGAATATTCTCGATAACTTCATCAGTAATAATTGCCGATTCAGTAAAGATACTTCCGCCGTGGGCAATACGGTGGCCAATTAAGGCCACGCTGTCCATTAAATTACGGTTCTCCAGTTCAACGGCAATAGCCTTTAATGCATCTTCGTAGCTGTGGTGAGCCAGCTTAGCTGGCTCACCTCCATTAATTGCTATGAACGCATTTTCAGAGTTAATACCGTCTGCAATTCCCGCCATTAAAACTTCACAGTTTGCTGCATCCAGCACTGAGAATTTAATGGAAGATGAACCGCAGTTAATAACCAGTACTACCGGAAACTCATTCATTTCACTACTCCGCTCATCCTGAGCTTATGGATTAAAACAGTTTGTAAACGATGTTCAGGATGGTCAGCAAACCAATCACGGTAACAAACACGTTATCCAGACGGCCACGGTATTTCGCCAGTGATGGCGCTTTACGGATGGCATACATCGGCAGCAAGCAGAGCAGTGAGGCGATAATTGGCGCACCCATCGCTTCAATCAGGTCCAGGATGTTCGGGTTGGCGTAAGCCACAACCCAGGTGGAACCCATGATGAAGATCATGCTGATGGTGTTGAGTTTACCCGCGGAAACCTTGGTCTTATCACCTTTATAACCAAACTTCAGCACCAGACCGTTCAGACCTTCCAGCGTGCCCAGATAGTGGCCGAAGAAAGATTTGAAGATAGCGACCAGTGCGATGATAGACGCACCGTATTCCAGAACTGTCGCGAAGGTCGATTTCGTGCCAGACAGTGATGCAAAGTGGTTCGCCAGGTAAGACAGCACCGGAATATTTTGCGCTTTCGCGTCAGCCATGTTTGCCGGAGAGAGTGTGAACAGGCAGCTAAAGGCGAAGAACATCACCACAGCAACCATCAACATGCTGGCGCGAGAGATGATTTTAGAGCACTTCTGCTCGGTAAATTCGCGGCCAAAATCTTTCTCATACTCTTCACGTTTAGAGACGACGAAGGAAGAAACAATCGGCGAGAAGTTGAAAGAGAACACCATGATGGAAATACCCAGCCACACAGTGACCAGAATACCGTCATGACCAGTCAGCGCGATGTTGCTGAGATCAACCTGCTGGATAACCGCAGAGTTCCAGTAAGGAATCAGGGACAGGGAGATAAGCACCAGGCTGGCAATAAACGGCCATACCAGGTAGCTCATCACTTTAACCATCAGGTCCTTACCAAACCAGATGACGAATGCCATCAGCAGCAGCAGGAACAGGGCGACAAAGCCACGGTTCAGCGCAGGCATCTGCAACTGGTTTTCCCAGAAGGTCATAAAGGTGTTGGTAATGGTGACGCCGTAAATCCACAGCAGCGGACAAATCGCAAAGAAGTAGAGGAACGTGATAACCACGCCGCCCGTTTTACCAAAGTGCTCTTCAACCGTTTCTGTGATGTTGCCGGAAGGATTAGAACCGGAAAGACACAGGCGTGCCAGGGCACGGTGGCAATAGAAAGCGATGGGGTATGCTAACACCAGCATCAACAGAATGGGGATCAAGCCGCCAAAACCTGCGCGGATAGGGAAGAACAACACCCCGGCGCCGATGGCTGTACCAAATAAACCCAGTGTCCAGGTGGTGTCTGATTTACGCCAGGACGATTGTTTTGTCTGGCTGGATACAATGCTATCAGTAGTACTCATATCCTATCCTCAACGAAGTATATTAAGCGTCAACTAAACCAGTAATTTGGGATACACGAGAAAGATCGATATTACCGCCAGAAATAATGCTGACTGTTTTTCTGTTCTGGATATAGCTATCTAATTTCCCGCTTAATAATGCTGCGCAGGCCAGCGCACCGGCACCTTCAGTCACAACTTTATTTCGCTGAATTAATGCCACCATGCTGTTGCGAATTTCATCTTCGCTGACCAGGACAATGTCATCTACCAACTCACGAACGATTTCATACGTTAAAGTACCCGGGCGGGAAACGTCACAACCATCCGCCAGGGTGCCGGTCGTTCGGTGCGTGGTTATTTCTCCAGCGTGGAAAGATGCCGCCATGCCGTGAACGTTTTCAGACTGCACGCCAATAATTCTAATTGTTGGGTTGATAGATTTAATTGCTACGGCAATACCCGCAATCAGTCCGCCACCGCCAATGGGTACAATCACGTTATCGACATCGTATAAATCTTCTAAAATTTCCAGGCCAATCGTTCCCTGGCCGGCAATCACTTTTGGATCATCATAAGGAGGAATAAAGATACGGCCTTCAGTTTCGACAATTTCGCTGACCTTAGCGATAGTGTCGTTGAAGTTGTCACCGTGCAGCACAACTTCTGCGGAGTAATCGCAGGTTGCCGCCACTTTAGATTTCGGCGCGCCTTTTGGCATCACCACTTTGCCGTCGATACCGAGCATAGCGCAAGAGAGAGAAACGCCCTGCGCATGGTTACCCGCAGAACACGCCACCACACCTTTACGTCTTTCAGCTTCAGTTAATGAACTGAGCTTATTAAAAGCACCACGGATTTTAAATGAGCCCGTACGTTGCATATTTTCGAATTTGAGGAAAATTTCCCCTTTGCAACGTTCACTAAAATAGTTAGAGCGAGGCATTCCCGTTTTATAAATTTTCCCCGCCAGTCTTTTTTTCGCTTCGAGGATATCTTCAATTGCAACTGGGAGATCGTATGTAATGTGCATTAGAACCTCTTACCTGGGTATTAAAGTAAATAGATAGCCGTGACCAACGTCTGATATAGACCGATGGTGTTAATTTTCATTAAAACAAGTTCAATCTTTAATCAATCTTAATTAATTGCTTTCGCCTACAACAATTATATGACGAATATTCTTTGGCTAATTCAACCAAAATAGATGCTGCTTTTTTTATTCGATAATTTTTAGACCAAACGGCGGCATAACGTGCAACCGGTAAGGCTTCTTCTACCGGGATAGTAATAAACTGGTCTGAACCAAATGGAGCGGTCATATCACAGGGAATTACTGTTAAGAAATCAGCATTGAGAACAAGATTATAAATCGTGACGACGGAGTCTGTTTTAACGATGTTTTCACTGCTGATGCCATTATTTTGTAACGTGGTGAGAAGTTCGCTGTAGTAACCCATATTCGTTTGTGGCAACACCCACTGTTCGTTTTTCAACGCGCTCAGTGTGGTGATGCCGGTGCATGTTCGGGACTTACTGGCCACCAGAATAAACTCTGATTCGAACAGCGGCTCCACATGGAGGTCGTGCAGTTTCATCTCATCACTTAGCGTACCAATGGCGAAATCCAGACGACCATCGCGTACCGCAGGTAAGAAAGAAGAGAGCTGAGCCTCATACATGGAAACCTGCGCTTTCGGGAATACCTCTTTGAATTTTTTAATCATGCCGGACATGATGGTAAAGGCGATCAGTGAAGGGAAGCCAAACGACACATCAACGACCGCATTGCTGGTCATGCTATTCATCTCATCAACCATGTTTTTCATTTCGCGGGTAATGGATTCAGACCATGAGAGCATCACCTGACCTGCCTGGGTCAGCGTCACACCGGTATTTTTACGCACGACTAACTCAATGCCAAAATAAGCCTCAACATCGTTAATGATTTTGCTGACAGCGGGTTGAGTTAAACCTAATTCTTTTGCAGCCGAGCCGATAGAACCACTTCTAATGACTTCCTGAAAGACCACTAAATGCTGTGTTTTAGGGAGAGTAATAGTATTCATATCGACCTGTGCTAATTACTTTGTTGACGGCAGGAAGTGTACCAAATTAAGCAATCGAGGATATGTGCGACCACTCACAAATCCCCTTCCCTTACATTTTGTAGGATTATTATAAAATAATAAAAAACTTTGCAATCAATTAGTTACAAAAAAACGATCTCACTTTAACCTGACATTAATCAAAAAAAGATGGGGGGATAACGGAATTTTATGGCAATAACACACCTGCTTTTTTCGTTATTTCCAAAAAACATGAAAGGCTATATTTCAATCAATTACAGAGTAATTATCAGGCGAAATGACGCTTAAATTTAATAAGCAACTTATCAAATTTAATTATATTTTAATTGTAACCGTGAATAAATAACGCCATGCATCACATTTTTTTGCCTTATTTGTTTGTAAAGAAACATTACATCTATCAATGTTTAAACCAAACAATACATAAAATTATCATTCACAACATTTCATTAACACTGATTTTGTACGATTTATCAGCGAGTAATTTTGTGATGGCGATCGATTACGTTCATTTATTCTCGATAAAAACGTATCGCACAGCGATTTGTGCTACACATCACAAAACAGGAAATATCCACCAGTACCTTTTACCAGATAAAGAAAGTTATGCCCTTCAGTAAAGGGAAGGCCACTTCTCATTGCGAGCTACCGGGTTACATCATTAACGCCATACTCAAATGTGCAGTCACTTCATGAAGAGGGATTTGCACCCAGCAATGGTTTTCTTCATCGCAAAAAGTGACCTCATTGTCGCTACCGTCGATAAGCAAAATAAAACGTGCTCCCTGACGTTGCGCGTTCTTCTGCCGGGTTGATAAGCGTAGCGTGGAGCAATCATTGACAATGCTCAAATGCGGGAAATTACGCCTGAGTCGGCGACCAAGCAGTATTGCCTGATCCCGTGCCCGTTCCTGGCTGGGTATGATGACAACATCGACATGCTTACCGTAATCGCTGCCTTTTTTCGTAGTGGTGAGCAACTGCATAATCGGTTCCAGCATGAAAGCGAAACCACATGCCGAGACAGGATGCCCAATTAACCTACTGGCGCTATTGTCGTAACGCCCGCCCCGACACAGCAATTTATTATGATGCAACGAATCCGCATACCATTCGAAAAGCTGGTCGTTATAGTCATTTACGGGGAAGAGATTCTTATCGTGGGTAAAAGGGATATTCAATGCAGTCAGTGAGTTGCAAAGATGCGTAAAACTCTGGCGGGATTGTAATGACAGGCATGCTTCAAGTTGCGGCGCTTTTTCTGCCAACCGCAGCATCAAATTATCTTTATCACTCAATAAACGCTCAGGATGTTGCTCCAGGCAAGCTAGCTGCCTGGCATTAAGCAGTGATGCCATCGGCTGATAGTATTGCTGCAAATGACGGCGAAATTGAGTGAACTCCTCTACATTTCCTAATGTATTGATTTTGAGTTCGACAAACGGCAACAGTTGTAGCGATTTGAAAAAATCATATTGTAAGGAAATGAGTTCAATCTCAATGCCAATATCTGGATAGCCAAACGCTTCCACGCCCAATTGATGAAATTGGCTGATGTTCTGCTGGTTCTGACGACGGAACATTGCCCCCAGATACCATAATCGTGTGCCAATTTGTAAATTCTGATATTGCGATAAAAGCCGTAGGCATCCCATCGTTCCATCACCACGGAACAACGCCTGATGATTAAGCATTAGCTCATTACTTTCACCGGAAAAAGACCTCGTAGCGTTTTCTTCCAACCTTTCAAGAAGTGGCATACGGATCTCCTTGTAGCAATACTGCTGCAATAAGTACTCCGCTTTTTTTTCCAGCCACTCCCAGTCCGCGGCGGGGTTCTGGTAATGCTTACGTGGGCGCCCACTTTTCCGTGGCCGCAGATTTCGCTGGTATTTTTCTTCCAGTGACTGAGAGTAAGGCGTCGTTGCCAGTAGGCAGTTTTGCACCAGAGATGACTCAATACGCGTAATGACTGCTGGAGCAATCATCCCCAGGCAAAAGCGCTGATAGGCACCTGAACGCTGCGCTGCATTTTCTCCGAGGCGCAGGTACTCCTCATGGGGAGTAATCCGCACTTCGGGGGAATCCGCAAAACTATGATGAGGTGTTTCATCCACGCAATGGCATTCAACGTATTTTTTTGTCAGTAAGAAATAGGCGTTGGGTTCGACGGGGCAGCAATTGTATCGACTATCCCAAAGCGTACCATGGCGCTGGTGACGGTGGTTGAAGTAGTGGGTGTAACCTTTGGCAATATATTGCATAAAACGCCCGAGGCATTCTTTATCAGGAGCGGACAAAAACAAAAATATTTTTTTTGATGAAAGAGAATACGCATGCAATTTTATTGCATAAATACTCATTGCAGTATCGACGCATTGATAAAAATACTGGTAATCTTCTTCACCTTTAAAAATAGTTTCATCATTATGCCCGCACAATTGCACGAGGTGAGGAATTCCATCGATAAATAATCGGTTTTTTCGTGGCATAGGAATAATGTGTAAATAATATTTAAGTTGGCTAAATAGTGTTTTTTATTAGTGCATAAGCCACGGCTGTTAATATATAAGGATTTCTAAAGAATCTTACAGGAGCTATCAAAAGACAACAAGAAGCCCTTTTGATAGCCCATTTCGCTTATTTCTGGTTAAGCTCATCAAGTCGTAATGCAATATCTTGAATCGCTAGTAAATTTTGCTGGTTATTTTGTAAATCCCAAAGACGAATTTGTTGATCAGCATTAATGGTCAGAATAAAACGACAACCACTCTTAAGAGCATTTTGATGCTGTCGTTTAAGTTTGGTACCGCTACAATCAGTGAGGACACGTAAACCAGGCAAGTCTCGACGGAGCGCACAAGCCAGCACTTGCACCTGTATGCCCCCGTCCTCTAGCTCGCTGGTAATCACAACATCAGGATGGAATTGCCACTGAGGATTCAGGCCGTCATAAACAGTCTGCAGCAGAAGCAACAATCGTTCGATACCTATAGCAAACCCACAGGCGGGCAATTTTTTACCATTAAACAACTCAGCCAGACCATCATAACGACCACCACCGCAGACTGTCCCCTGAGAACCTAAATCATCGGTAATCCATTCAAATACAGTGCGTGAATAGTAATCCAACCCGCGCACCAGTCGTGGGTTAATGTGATAGGTTATACCGGCATTGTCGAGCAGAGTCCGCAGCGTATTAAAATGCCGCTGTGAATCATCTTCCAGAAAATCCAGTAAACGAGGTGCGTTCTCTATCATTTCTTGCATTTCAGGGTTTTTACTATCGAGGATACGCAGAGGGTTCACGTCCAGGCGCTTGATGCTATCTTCGTCCAACAAGTCTCTATGTTGAGTAAACCAACTCACCAGTTCCCTGCGATGTGCCCGCCGTTCTTCTGGCGTCCCTAGTGAGTTTATTTCCAGCCGCACGTTCTGTGATATGCCTAAATCTTCAAATAGATCGCGCACCATAAAGATCAGTTCAGCATCGACATCAGCACCGGACATTCCGAAGGCTTCGACGCCAAACTGCGTGAACTGGCGTAACCGCCCTTTTTGCGGACGCTCGTAACGAAACATCGGTCCCTGATACCACAAACGCTGCGACTTGTTGTAACACATGTTATTTTCCAAAACCGCGCGCATACATCCGCTGGTCCCTTCCGGGCGCAAGGTAATATGCTCACCGCTTTTATCGGTAAAGTCGTACATTTCTTTTGAGACGATATCAGTCGCTTCACCCACAGCACGTTCAAAAAGCGCAACGGGCTCCAGGAGCGGCAGGCGCATTTCCTGGTATCCATAACGAAACGCCATTTGATGAAACTTGCGCTCCAGCCACTGCCACATTGGTGTTTCGTCAGGCAGCACATCGCGCATACCTCGTATGGCCTGAATTTTGCTCATGACAACTCCTTACTTAATAAAGAAAAAGATTGTTCAGTCAAATTGTGCTGCGGGGCACCCTTGTTCAGGCGATGACGCCGGGCAACATAAAGAAGGTAAAGAGGGATGGTGATCATCTGTAAAATAATTCCCCATACCACGGTAGAGGCACTCTCTGTCATTAGCGCCAGTGCAATAAAGCTCAGCGCAACCAGACTGAGGCAGCAATAAGTCCAGAAACTGGCATCTCCTCCCCGGCGATTAACAACCATCATGACCGGCAGTGATACTGCAGCAAATGCATAGGGGAGTAAGCTGGCAGAGATGGCCAATGTAATCACGCTCTGGAACTGGTTCTGCAGATTTGGCGACAATGTGAATAGCAGGAGTGCAGTCATCAGCGCTGCAGTAAAAACCAACCCAAGCCAGGGAACACCATGGCGGTTAGTACGGGCAAAAAAAGCAGGGAGCAAATTATCTTCTGCCGCAGCCCTGGGCACTTCCGTTTGCAGGATTTGCCAACCAGGCATCGCACCGAGGCAAGCGATAACGACCATGGCTGAAATAATCGCCCCAGCCGTGCTGCCCCACATTGCTTTCGCGCTATCGGCAAAAGGAGAAGAGGAGTTCATCAGTACATCATGGGGGAGTAGACCCATCATGACATTGGTTGAACTGGCATAACATAACCCAGCGAGCCCCAACCCTAACAAGGTAGCCAGCGGTATTGTGCGACGAGGGTTTTTTACCTGGCTAAACGAGACAGATGCAGATTCAATCCCCAGAAAACCCCATAATGAGAGGGTTGCCGCGTTAATGATTGCCTGATGATCGCTGACGCCACTAAGATTCCAGGCTGCCTGATAACGAGCAACGTCAAAATGTCCCCAGCCCATGACACCAATGCTTAAGATCACCAGCACCATGCAACTGCCCGTAAACATTTGCATATAACCAACCCGCTTCGCCCCACGTAATCCCCAAAGAACAGAACACCAAAGCAGCACAATGCATGCCGTCGTGCCATAAAGTGGGTTGTGTAATACCGGGAAGAAGAAAGAGAGATATCCCACGCCGGCTAACAGCAGCGCGCAGTTGCCAATCCACGTTGACAACCAATAGAACAATGTCATTTGTAGGCCGATAAAGGGGCCAAAGCTGGCAGTAATACTGGCTATGATGCCGCCATTGCGCGGAAATAACTCACTCATTTTACAAAAAATGAGTGCCAGGGCAGCAATCGCTAAAAACGCGAGCCCCCATCCCCAGACAGAGATTGAACCAATTCTCGCGAGCGTGGCAGGCAGCATAAACACACCGCTACCCATCATATTTGATGCTGTCATCATGGTCAGCGCAAGCAGGCCCATTTGGTTTGTTTTCGCGCAACATTTATCCATGCCAGTCCTCATTTAATAGATCATGGTGAGATGAGCGGGACTTCTCCCGCGCATGTCCTGGGCCAAAGTTTGTCGTTACAACCCATCGGTAAAGCGGTAATCTCGTTGAAGGCTCTGTAAGTTCAGAGTCTGATAGACGCAACCGATAATGATTGGTCTCGGCATCGGTTGCGCCCCCCTGAGGGCAGTGATGATTATCACTGCCCTTTCTTCATGCGGCCTGCTGGTTCAGGTCGGCGATCACATCGTCAATCAGCTCATCAATCTTGCTGGAGTCAAGGTGGTGTGCAGTGGTAATCAGGTGTGCGATTTCACCGGATGTGGCCAGACAGTGCTTCTTCCAGACAGCTTCTGACGGGCAAGGGAAAACCACGGTAATAGAGTTTTTATTGCGCCAGGCATCAATACCAGCAGCCTGTAAGCGATCGACTGCGTACTGCGCCATATTCAGGCTATGTTCAATGCGGCGTTGCCAGTCACTCCAGGAATGGCTGCGAATAGCTTCCCACATCATTAGCGGTGTATGGCCGTTACGAGAACCAGAAATGGTTTTATCGTGTGCAGAGATGTAATCAATTTCGACAGAAATCCGGTCAACATTTTTCCTTTTCGCTACCACAATGCCGCAGGGAATAGGCGAACCAATCATTTTGTGGCCGGAAACACCAATAGAATCAATACCATCAGCGAAGTTAAAAGGTTGCGGATCGTTCACAAACGGCAAAATCATACCGCTCAACGCAGCATCAGCGTGTAAATAATAATCGTCACGTTTGATACCCAGCTGATCAATCCGTTGTTGGATCTCAGCAATATTATCAATAGCGCCACGAACGGTTGTGCCGATATTTGCAAAAATAATCGGATGTTCTTCGTTATCGCGTTGAATTTTACGAATCAAATCATCGTAGTCCATCTCACCATTCGGCTGTGATTCCACCAGACTTGATTTAATGCGCAACAACTTAACAATTTTTGCAACGGAATAATGAGTATCTTTCGAGTAATAAAGCGTACCTTCTGGAAACAGTTCACGCCCCAGATAGCAGCCAAACATATTACCTTCAGTTCCCCCATTGGTAACGTACCCCCAGCTTTCTTCAAATGGGATTTTGAAAATTCTGGCAAAATACTCCATTACTTCTTTTTCAAAATCAAACGAGTTCAGCAAATAATTACAATACTCCCCCCAGTCACCACAATTATTTATGGAGAAACGCATAAACCGTTCCAGTATCGTGTAATCGAAGTCGGCTGACTCCGGATAACCTATATTAAAATACTGATTTTTTACGCAATATGACCAAAAAGCATCGAGCTTATTCTGATCGACAATAGATAATGTCATTTTAAACTCCCGTGAATAAAACCAATACAGTTGGATACGTTTAGATACGCTTATCTAAATAAAGAATATCCTGACCTTTCTTACTACGTCCGGCGGCAACAAAAGAGAATAATGGAATGGTTACCATCATCATCAAGATTCCCCAGAATATGGAGTCGCTGCCAGAACCAAGCAAAGCAAAAATGCAGTAAATCATGCCAATAACAACCAACGTGCAGTAAAACATAAACGATCTTCCACGATTGGCTTTCTTTGAAACAAGGATAATTGGAAGCGAAATCAGGGCATACATATATGGCAGAAGTGAAGCAAACACCGACATTAAGATTACGGCCTGGAATTGTTTCGCCAGATTCGGAGATGCCGTCAACAGCAAGACAATACTCATTAATACACCGGTAAAAATGAGGCTTTTCATCGGGACATCTTGCTTGTTGGTTTCTTCAAAGAATTTCGGGAAAAGTCCTTGTTGAGCACCTGCGCGCGGGCCTTCTGACTGAAGTATCAGCCAACCGGAAATTGAACCAAAGCAGGCGATGATGCTCAATGCAGAAGCAATGTTCCCTGCCGTATTACCGAACATATAACGTGCGGCATCAGCAAAAGGTGCTGCTGAATCTACCAGAACGTTATGTGGTACCAACCCCATAATAACGGTGCAGCTGCCGACATAACATACGGAAGCGATTAATAACCCCATAACGGTAGCCCGAGGAACCGTACGTTCAGGATCTTCGACCTGACCGGTAGAAACGACTGCAGATTCAATGCCAAGGAAGCCCCATAGCGCAATCGACGCAGCAGAAATTATTGCTGAGGAATCACTATGACCCGTTCCATTATAAACTTCAGTATAGAGCGACGGGTTAAACCAGAACCACCCAATAAATCCTACGCCTAAAATTACAATTAACCCGCAGGTTGCGGTAAAGGATTGTGCCCGCCCCGCAACTTTGGCACCAAAACTAGCAAGGAAAACAAATGCCCACAGAATAATAATTGCGGCAATACAACCGTAAGTTGGATTTTTAAGTTCTGGGAAAAAGAAACTGAGATAGCCGACACCTGCGACCAATAATGCAACGTTTCCTACCCATGCGCTGATCCAATAGCACATTGTTGTCTGAAACCCAATGAATGGGCCAAAGGCATCACTGGCATAAGCAACGATACCGCCGGTACGAGGTGTAATTAGACTGGTTTTAGCGAAAACTAACGCAAGTGCAATAACACCGATGATGGTAAATACCCATCCCCATATTGAGATGGAGCCTATTCCTGCGAGATTAGTTGGCAACATAAATACGCCAGACCCCATCATATTTGATGCGGTCACTAACGTTAGGGCAATGACTCCCATTTTATGAGCAGAGCCTGAGCTTACTGTTCCCATAATGGTTTCCTATTAATTTAAAATTTTGCAATAAGTGGAAATTCGTACTGAATTCGTGGGCCATTGTTATGAATAGAAATGTCCATTATTGTGACAACAATCAAAAATAATAATGAATCAATTTTTTTTGAGCGGTGCTTTTGCTCACTATTTAACCATTTCATTAGTAATTGACTCTGTCCCCTTTTATTCGACCTAAATAAAGTAAAGCCGGCACTAAAATAATCAGGGGAAAAAATCCCGGCGAACATTCATTAATGATGTACTTTTTTTTCGATTGTGTTGTTTTAATGTTAATAATCATGAGTAATTTAAAAGAGCCCTGTTTATGACGCCAAAAACGGGCATTCTGATAGGGATAAAGTAGAAGAGTGTGATTCAAAAGAGGGAACGTAATTTATGTTACAACGGATAAAACGATTACGTTCTGTGGGTTACACCTCATAAAGCAAAAACCCCGCCGAAGCGGGGTTTTATAAAGAGTGAAGCTGACCGATAAGCCGGGTTCTGTCGTGGACAGTCATTCATCTAGGCCAGCAATCGCTCACTGGCTCAAGCAGCCTACCCGGGTTCAGTACGGGCCGTACCTTGTGAACCCCTATTTGGCCTTGCTCCGGGTGGAGTTTACCGTGCCACGGACTGTTACCAGCCGCGCGGTGCGCTCTTACCGCACCCTTTCACCCTTACCTGATCCCACTTGCGTGGGCCATCGGCGGTTTGCTCTCTGTTGCACTGGTCGTGGGTTTCCCCCCCAGGCGTTACCTGGCACCCTGCCCTATGGAGCCCGGACTTTCCTCCCCTCCGCCCGTCTCCCCCGAAGAGGACGACGACGAAGCGGCGACTGTCTGGTCAGCTTCGGCGCGCAGTATAGAGGGTTCGTGCGCCTTTGTCACCCCGCACTACGCATTCCGATTGCCAGCGTGGCAGCAATATTCCTTGAAGCGCGGTAAATATTATCCGATGCCCCGCGAAAAGCGTCCTCCAGCGTGCCGATACGGGTTAATACGCTAAACACGGCATCAATGCCATATTGATGTACCACGTCCACATCGCGTGTCAGGCTACCGGCAATACCAATTACTGGTTTATGGTACTTCTTCGCCACATTTGCCACACCAATCGGCACTTTGCCATGCACACTCTGGCTGTCGATGCGTCCCTCACCGGTGACCACCAGCGTACAATCGTGAATATGTTCTTCCAGATTGAGCGCCTGAGTCACAATCTCGATACCGCTGCGCAGCTCCGCGCCTAAAAAAGCCATTAATGCGGCCCCCATACCACCAGCCGCTCCTGCGCCTGGCACGTCTTTCACATCCACCCTGAGCGATTTTTTAATGATATCGGCATAGTGGGAGAGATTACGGTCCAGCTCAACAATGTGTTCCTCAGTCGCCCCTTTCTGGGGCCCAAAGATGCGGGATGCGCCAGTATCGCCCGTCAGAGGATTCGTCACATCGCAGGCGACACGGATTGAACAGGTTTTTAAGCGCGGATCCAGCCCCGAAACATCGATGGTACTGAGACAAGTCAGACTGCCGCCGCCGTAACCGATTTCAGTACCGTTGGCATCACAGAGTTTTGCCCCCAGAGCCTGCACCATACCCGCACCACCGTCATTGGTCGCACTGCCGCCAATGCCGATAATGATGCTATGCGCACCGCTATCCAGCGCCTGCAATATCAGCTCCCCGGTGCCACGCGACGTGGTGACTAACGGGTTGCGCTTTTCTGGAGGAACCAACGCCAGACCACTGGCTGCAGCCATTTCAATAAACGCGGTTTTACCATCACCGGACATGCCCCAGCAGGCATTCACTTTTTCATCCAGCGGTCCCGTCACCAGGGCTGAACGTTCAGTCCCCTGCGTCGCGGCTATCATCGCTTTCACGGTCCCTTCACCACCATCGGCAACCGGAACAGAAACATATTGCGCATCAGGAAAAACTTCCCGAAATCCTTTTTCTATTGCCTGAGCTACCTCGGTGGCAGAAAGGCTTTCTTTATAAGAGTCTGGGGCAATTACGATTTTCATAGTTATGTAGCCTGACTGTGCCGCGCAAGGCAAGAAATACAGGGCGCGCATCCGCGCCCTTCTTGTTAGCGAGTGACTTCCACTTTCGCCAGTTTTTCGTAGTAGCACGCAAGAGCACTGTGATCAGCGGTTCCCAGTCCATCTGCGCGCAGCGCTTGCATCATCTCCATAACCGCAGCAGTCAGCGGTAGCTGTGCACCTACGCCATGAGAAGTGTCCAGTGCGTTCGCCAGATCCTTAATATGCAGATCAATACGGAAACCCGGCTTAAAGTTACGGTCCATCACCATCGGCGCTTTCGCATCCAGTACGGTGCTTCCCGCCAGCCCACCCCGGATCGCCTGATATACCAGATCCGGGTTCACTCCGGCTTTGGTCGCCAGCGTCAGTGCTTCAGACATCGCGGCAATGTTCAGCGCCACAATGACCTGGTTCGCCAGCTTGGTGACGTTACCCGCGCCGATTTCGCCGGTATGCACCACAGAGCCCGCCATCGCCTTCAGCAGATCGTAGTACTTGTCGAAAATCGCTTTATCACCGCCAACCATTACCGACAGCGTGCCATCAATCGCTTTTGGCTCGCCGCCGCTTACCGGCGCATCCAGCATATCCACACCTTTCGCCTTCAGCGCGTCGCTGATTTCACGGCTGGCTAACGGCGCGATGGAGCTCATGTCGATCAGCACAGTCCCTGGCTTCGCCCCTTCAATAATGCCGCCTTCCCCCAGCGCCACTTCTTTCACGTGCGGAGAGTTCGGCAGCATAGTGATGATCACGTCACACTGCTCGGCAATGGCTTTCGCCGTAGTCGCCGTTTCTGCGCCTGCGGCTATCACTTCCGCAATCGCTTCCGGATTACGGTCAGCAACCACCAGCGAGTAACCTGCCTTGAGGAGGTTTTTACTCATTGGTTTACCCATAATACCGAGGCCAATAAAACCAACTTTCATTGTCATATATCTATCTCTCTCTACTGTCGATGGTGGTTATTTCTTAAAAGAATCAGCCAGTTTCTGCGTGGCTGAACGGAACACGCCAAGGTCGCTGCCAACGGCAACAAACGTCGCGCCCCACTCCAGATAGCGACGGGCATCTGCCTCGACCGGAGCCAGAATACCGCTTGGCTTACCATGTGCTTTCGCGCGGGCAAAGATGTGTTGAATCGCCTTTTGCACCTCAGGGTGAGAAGCATTCCCCAGGTGACCTAACGCTGCGGCCAAATCGCTTGGGCCGACGAAGATACCGTCAACACCTTCGGTTGCAGCAATCGCATCCACGTTATCAACGCCCTGCTGGCTTTCGATTTGCACGATGATGGTGATGTTTTTGTTGGACTGCGCGAAGTAGTCCGGCACGGTGCCAAACATATTGGCACGGTGGGAAACGGACACGCCGCGAATACCTTCCGGCGGATAACGTGTAGACGCCACGGCGTTCACCGCCTCTTTTTCGGTTTCAACAAACGGGATCAGGAAGTTATAAAACCCGATATCCAGCAGACGCTTGATGATCACCGGCTCATTGGTCGGCACACGCACGACCGGTGCACTGATGCTACCTTTCAGTGCCATCAACTGTGGGATAAACGTCGAGATATCGTTCGGTGCATGCTCACCATCCAGCACCAGCCAGTCAAAACCTGCCAAACCTAATACCTCGGTACTGATTGGATTGGCCAGTGCAGACCAGCAGCCAATCTGCACCTGATGTGCCGCGAGGGCCGCTTTAAATTTGTTCGGGAATATCGTGTTATTCATCGCCTATACCTTTATTTATTTCTGCAATTCCATACGTTTAATGTCACCGACAATAAACAGGTAGCAAACCATCGCCATCAGCGCCGAGCATCCTACAAACATCAGCGCAGCATTAAATGAGTGCAGTTCGCTCACCAGATAACCAATCACCAGCGGGGTTACGATGGAAGCGACGTTGCCAAATACGTTAAAGACACCACCACACAGACCGACTATTTCTTTCGGTGCAGTATCTGAAATCACCGGCCAGCCCAGCGCGCCGAAGCCTTTTCCGAAGAACGCCAGTGCCATCAACGCCACCACCAGAGTGGTGTTATCGGTGTAGTTACACAGAATGATGGTCGACGCGAGCAGCATCCCAAGCACAATTGGCAGCTTACGCGCCAGAGTAATACTGGAGCCGCGTTTAATCAGATAATCGGAGAACACCCCGCCCAACACGCCACCGACAAATCCACACAGCGCAGGAATAGAAGCCACCAGACCTACCTTCAGGATCGACATGCCTTTTTCTTGCACTAGGTAGATCGGGAACCAGGTCAGAAAGAACCAGGTGATGGTATTGATAAAATACTGTCCGAAGAACACACCCAGCATCATGCGATTAGTCAGCAACTGCTTGATATAATGCAGCTTAGGGCCACCAGATGCCGCATCGCCCGGCTTCTTGTGATCCATATCCACAACCGCGCCGTTGTCAGAGATAAACTTCAGTTCTTCTTGCGACATACGCGGATGCTCGGTCGGGTTATGGATCAGTTTCACCCACAGCCCGGTCAGTACAAAGCCGATTACCCCCATCACGGTAAAGACATGTTCCCAGCCCCAGGCAAAAGTTAACCACCCCAACAGTGGGGAAAATAATGCCAGGGAGAAGTACTGCGCGGAGTTAAAAATTGCCGATGCCGTGCCGCGCTCTTTTGTGGGGAACCAGGCGGCCACAATACGTGCGTTAGCCGGGAAAGACGGCGCTTCAGAGAAGCCCAGCATGAAACGCATGATGAACATTGAAATACCCGCCCAGGCCAGCGGGAACATATCTACAAAACCCTGCAGAAAGGTAAACAGCGACCAGAAAAACAGGCTGTATGTGTAGACTTTCTTCGAGCCAAACTTGTCGAGCAGCCATCCGCCGGGAATTTGCATTAGCAAATAAGCCCAGCCAAAAGCCGAAAAAATGTAACCCATTGATATGGCGCTAAGCTGTAGCTCTTTCGCTACTTCTGTGCCGGCAATAGACAACGTCGCACGGTCAGCATAGTTAACGGCTGTAACAATAAAGATTACCAGCAATATTAAATAACGAGTGTGCGTGCCTTTCTTTTTCTCTACAACCGTATCCAGTATCATACTATTTACCTCGGGTTACCTCTGGCACATATCTTTTATTAGTTGGCAGGCATTTTTAATAATTAATTACCGCCAATAAAAATACGCAATAATTTATCAGGCGCTATGAAACCGTGATTTAGTATAATCAGCGTGACAAGGTTAATCATTGTGCAAACGCTCATTAAAGAAAGGTCGTTAGAATATTTTCTTAGGCATATGCACATAAGCATGGGCGCTAATGCACACATTTACGCATTGCCACCTCTGGCGGCGTGGTGTACCTGAATTTAAGTGATCACGGTCACATTCTCAGATTTAATCTCCTGACATTCTTATTTCACAATACCAAGTCTTTATTGCTTTTAATTAGCTTCAATATAACAACACCCGTACAATTATTATCACCACCTGGCTGGAGAATACTGGACAATGGCCGACATCGAAATTAGACAAGAATCGCCAACGGCGTTTTATATTAAAGTACATGACACAGATAATGTGGCGATTATTGTCAATGACAATGGTCTGAAAGCCGGGACACGTTTTCCGGATGGACTGGCGCTGATAGAGCATATCCCCCAGGGCCATAAAGTGGCACTAACAGATATTCCTGCTCATGGCGAAATCGTCCGCTATGGTGAAGTAATAGGTTTCGCCGTTCGCGATATCCCACGCGGCAGCTGGATCGATGAATCTATGGTTGAACTGCCAAAAGCCCCGCCGCTGGAAACATTACCGCTGGCAACCAAAGTCCCGGAACCACTGCCACCGCTGGAAGGTTATACCTTCGAAGGGTACCGCAATGCTGACGGCAGCGTCGGCACCAAGAACCTGCTTGGTATCTCCACCAGTGTGCACTGTGTGGCAGGCGTGGTGGATTATGTAGTGAAAATCATAGAACGTGACCTGCTGCCAAAATACCCAAACGTCGACGGCGTGGTGGGACTCAATCATCTGTATGGCTGTGGCGTGGCGATCAACGCGCCAGCAGCCATCGTGCCGATTCGTACAATCCACAATATTGCACTGAACCCGAACTTCGGCGGTGAAGTAATGGTCATCGGCCTTGGCTGTGAAAAACTCCAGCCTGAGCGCCTGCTGGAAGGTACTCACGATGTAAAAAGTATTCCGGTAGACAGCGCCAGCATCGTCAGCCTGCAGGATGAAAAACACGTTGGTTTTAAATCCATGGTAGAAGATATTTTGCAGGTAGCCGAGCGCCATCTGGCAAAGCTCAATCAGCGCCAGCGCGAAACCTGTCCGGCTTCTGAGCTGGTGGTCGGCATGCAATGCGGCGGCAGCGATGCATTTTCTGGCGTAACGGCCAACCCGGCGGTGGGTTATGCCTCCGACCTGTTAGTACGCTGCGGCGCGACCGTGATGTTCTCTGAAGTGACCGAAGTGCGCGATGCCATCCACCTTCTGACCCCTCGCGCAATTAACGAAGAGGTGGGCAAGCGCCTGCTCGAAGAGATGGCCTGGTACGACAACTATCTCGATATGGGGAAAACTGACCGCAGCGCTAACCCCTCTCCCGGTAACAAAAAAGGCGGCCTGGCAAACGTCGTAGAAAAAGCGCTGGGCTCCATTGCTAAATCAGGAAAAAGCGCCATTGTCGAGGTGCTGTCGCCGGGCCAGCGCCCAACCAAACGCGGTCTGATATACGCGGCTACCCCCGCCAGCGATTTTGTCTGTGGAACTCAGCAGGTTGCTTCCGGGATCACCGTGCAGGTATTTACCACCGGTCGCGGCACGCCGTACGGTCTGATGGCCGTTCCGGTGATAAAAATGGCAACACGCACTGAACTGGCTAATCGTTGGTTTGATCTGATGGACATCAACGCAGGCACCATCGCGACCGGAGAAGAAACCATCGAAGAGGTAGGTTTGAAGCTATTCGAGTTTATTCTCGACGTGGCCAGCGGGCGTAAGAAAACCTTCTCGGATCAATGGGGATTACATAACCAGCTGGCGGTATTTAACCCGGCACCAGTGACCTGATTATCGAAACGAAAGCCAACGAAAAAACGGGGATTTATCCCCGTTTTTTATGTCTATGTAACAACAAATAAAGTGATAACGTTCGCATTTTAAGAGGTTTTTTTAAACATCTGTTTTTTTCGATTCAAACCCACAAAATGAAACTAACAACATGAAATTAAACGAAATAATGTCGCCATTGTTTTATGTTATATTTTCGTTTTGATAAAAGAGAAACCTACCGAAAGACGACCCTGTTTTAATGCGATAATCCCCTATTTTTTACCGCTTTGACTTTCTCCGATGTAAAACAGATTATTCATAGGCTCCTGTAATTTACCTCATAAGCATTCTGACCTGAATAAAGAGGGAAGTTATGTATACCCTGAATAAAAATAATGTCGCATTGGCCTGTCTTATTTCCTGTTTACTGGCAACTCCTGTCGTCGCGAGTGCTGAAGGCCAATCGGACGCAAAGCCTGTTAAATTACGTTACACGTTATGGGACCGTAATCAACTCCCTGGCGAACAACAGCTCGTTAATGAATTCGAAAAAAACAACCCTGGCATCAAAGTCGAAATTGAATTAACACCTTATGACCAATATTTTATCAAGCTAAGTTCAGCAGTCGGTGGAAATGTAGCACCGGATGTATTCTGGATGAATATGCCTAATTTCCAGCAATATGTTAAAAATGGCATGCTGGAACCACTGAGCAATTATCTGAAAGAGAAATCAGCGCCGAAACTGGATGATTTTGTTAAAAGCTCAGTCGATGCCTATCAATACCAGTCGCAGCAATATGCCATCCCAAGGGATATTGATGCAATTGCCGTCTGGTACAACAAAAAAATGTTCGATCAGGCTGGCGTGAGCTATCCCGATAAAAACTGGACATGGGACGATTTAAAACAAAAATCAGTGCAGTTGCGTAAAGGGTTGGATAAACAGTCTTATCCACTGGCAATGGAATTCAGCAGCGGGCAGGACAGTTACTTTAATCTGCTATTACAGGCTGGCGATAAGATTGTCCTGCCTGAGGGCAAAACGGATGTTGCCAATGACAAAGCCATCGCCGTCTATCGAGATGTTCAAGGCATGCTGAACGCGGGACTAATCCAACCGCCAGGCGAGATGGAAGCCTCGGATGTCTTCCAGTCCAACCGAGTGGCCATGGTCTATGCAGGCTCATGGTGGGCATTACCCTTCTCTCAAAATGAGCTGATTAAGGATCACATCGGCGTGGTACCAATGCCTAAAATGGCAGAGCAGGCAGGTGTATCCCATAGCCTGGCATTTGCCATGTCAGCAAAAAGTCAGCATAAAGATGCGGCGTGGAAGTTCATTGAGTTCATGAGTTCTGAGCATGCGCAGCAGACGCTGGCTACGGGAAAAGTCGTGATCCCCGCTAACCAAAAAGTAGCCAAAGAGTGGGCTGAAGGCTTTAAGGGTATTGATGTATCAGCCTATATCGATTCATTGGCTTTCTCACATAAATATCCAACCGCAGGCTCCAATACCGCCAAGTGGAATAGCATCCTGAATGATGGCTTGAAAAAAGTCTGGACGGGTACTGACCCAGAAAAAGTCATGCCTGGTGTTGCAAAACGCGTTGAACGAGAGATGCAGAAATAATCCTGAGGGAGCCATGCTCCCTCTCGCTTTCGCCCACGCAATATATTTTGGTTGCACAGTGAGCATCCCGGAGTCTGTATGAGCTATTCAGATGAAGCTGCATCCCCACAATTACCAGCCAGGGAAGTGCACAAAAAACCCCTGACCAAGCTGGAAAAAGAAGAACGCTTCTGGGGATGGATAATGATTATGCCGTTACTGGCGGGGTTAATTGTTTTTTACTTTACTCCATTCTTCCAGAACGTTTTTTATAGTTTCACCGATCTGGGCGAGTTTCAGATCTGGACGACGATCAGCTTAGATAACTATATTAATTTATTCAGCGATGATGAGTTTCGTTCAGCAATATATAACACCCTGGCCTATGTTTTTATTTGCGTACCGATAATCACCGTTTTGTCATTACTGCTCGCAATTGGCCTGAATCAGGCGATTCGCGGTCAGTGGTTGTTTCGCACACTGTTATTTCTACCCGCTGTCACTATGCCTGCGGCCATTGCTATGGTCTGGCAGTGGTTGATGAATCGAAACTTCGGCTTAATTAATCAGATCCTGGCTTTTTTCGATCTTCCGGCCATCGGTTGGTTATCCGATCCCGATGTCGTCCGCCTGAGCGCCTCGTTGGTTATCATCTGGTCGGCTATTGCGCTGAAGATGATCATTCTGCTCGCTGGATTGCAGGGGATCCCCAAACAAATTTATGAAGCGATGTCGCTGGATGGCATCAGCAAATTGCGTGGATTCTGGTCTATTACCTTACCGCTAATGATCCCAACGCTGTTTTTCGTACTGGTGATCTCTTTTATCGAAACGCTGCAAATTTTCGATGTGGTTTATCTGCTGTTTGGCAGTTCATCCATGGTGGACGATCAGACGATGACCATCGCCTATCTCTTCTATAAATACGCCTTTATCTACCATGAAAAAGGGTATGCCTCAGCAATCGCCGTGGTGATTTTCGTTATCACGATGGTCCTGACGCTGCTGCAAATATGGATTGGTAAACGACTTAAAGCACAGTGAGGCACCACGATGTTCATGACAAAACGTGAAAAATGGCTAATTTACGGCCTGATGATCCTCGCGACGCTGGTAACGGTGGTTCCGTTTATCTGGATGATCATCACCTCTTTTAAAACCCAGGCAGAAAGCATCGCCTTTCCGCCGATCCTGCTACCCGCCAGCCCAGGGTTTCAGGCTTACGGTAAAATCTTGCATGAAATGCCTTTTGGCAGCTTTTACTTTAACTCGATCGTCTCCACGCTGGTCATCGTCATTTTGCAGACGCTGATTGCGGCAATGGCAGCGTACGGTTTCTCCCGACTGCGTTTCAAAGGACGAGATGTCCTGTTTATGCTGTGTATTTCAATTCTGATGGTGCCCGGTCAGATCTTTTTAATCCCACAGTTTTTAACCGTTGAAAAAATCGGTTTGCTGAACTCAATTCCTGGACTGGTGCTACCGGGCTTATTCAGCATATATAGCGCCTTTTTATTACGTCAGTTTTTTCTGTCAGTACCTAAAGAACTGGAAGAGGCAGCCATTATGGATGGGTATAACCATTTGACTATTTTCTTCAAAATTATGCTGCCATTAATTAAACCGGGACTGATTGCCTGCGTCATTATTAACGGACTGTGGAGCTGGAATAATTTAATGTGGCCGCTGATCGTCAACACCTCCATGGATAAAATGACATTACCAGTAGGATTAGCCTCACTTTCTGGCCGCTCAGGCGTGGAATATCCGATGTTAATGGCGGGCGCATTGCTGGCGATTATCCCGATGTTGTTACTTTATATCTTCTTCCAGCGCTATTTTATTCGCGGCATCGCTGGTGCCGGAATTAAAGGATAAGGGGCAGTGTTATGTCAGGTATTCAATTACAGGCAGTAAGCAAAGTCTATCCCAATGGCTTTCAGGCGATCCATGGCGTTGATCTTGAAATCCACGACGGCGAATTCATGGTGTTTGTCGGGCCATCAGGCTGCGCCAAATCAACGCTGTTACGCATGATTGCAGGTCTGGAAGATATCACTCATGGCCATATCGCAATCGGAGAGAAGTGCGTCAACGACCTGCTACCAAAGGAGCGAGGCGTTGCCATGGTCTTCCAGAATTATGCCCTCTATCCCCACATGACGATTTATAAAAATATGGCATTCAGTCTGTTAGGGAAAATGAGCAAAGAAGAGATTGATATCCGCGTCCGGGAAGCTGCACACAAGCTGGAAATCGAAACATTGCTCGACAAAAAGCCCGGTCAGCTTTCAGGCGGTCAATGCCAGCGCGTAGCCGTTGGCAGGGCCATCGTGCGTAAGCCAGACGTTTTTTTGTTTGATGAGCCGCTGTCCAACCTGGATGCAAAACTGCGTGTTTCAATGCGCGTGCGGCTGACAGAACTGCATCGACAACTACGTCACGAAGGCGTGAGCGCAACCATGGTGTACGTCACGCACGATCAGATTGAAGCAATGACGATGGGAGACAGGATTTGCGTTCTAAATGGCGGTCGTATTATGCAGGTGGATACCCCAGGGAATATTTACCATCACCCCAGGAATAAATTTGTTGCTGGTTTTATTGGTAATCCGGCAATGAATATTATGCTGCTTGATATTGCCCCCAGCACTCGTGGCCTGCGCCTGGCTGATAATTTAATCCTGCCATTAAATACGCGCTTGAGTAACCTACTGGAGCAATATCCGCACTCCAGCGTCTGGTTTGGCATCCGCTCAGAGGCCATTCAGCTAGCCTCGCGGCATGATGCCTCTGCGTTCGATGCGCACATTACCAACGTAGAAAGGATGGGCAACGAAGACCTTCTGCATTTTGATATTGGTGAGCAACATATGATCTTACGTATTAACTCCTCACCCGACTGGACCCCACTTCCCGGTGAATCTATCAAAGTGAAATTTAATCTGGAAGCCGCCTTTTTGTTTGATAAAAAACATGAAGAAAATTTGGCCTGACCGTTATTCAGGCTAAGTAAAAAATGAGAGGTTTATATGTGTGCGAATAAAGTGACCGTATTAGTGGTAGGGGCTGGTGCGCGCGGAGAAATATATTCTCGCTATGCGCTTGAACATCCAGACAGAATGCAGGTGGTAGGCGTTGCCGAGCCCAGAGAGGCATACCGTCAGCAGTTTGTCGCACAGCATAAGATTGACCCAAATAACGTATTTTGCGACTGGCAAGAAGCTGCGGCCCAACCCAAAATGGCCGATGTGGTACTTATTTGCACGCAGGATAATATGCACAAAGATCCTGCCGTGGCGTTTGCCAATCTCGGCTATCACATTCTGCTGGAAAAACCGCTCGCCCCTACGCCAGAAGATTGCCGGATCATTATTGATGCGGTCAAACGCAACAACGTATTACTGGCCGTCGCGCACGTCCTGCGTTACACCCGCTATACGCAAAAACTGAAATCACTGCTTGATGATGGCGTAATTGGCGATATTGTCAGCATGCAGCATCTCGAACCCGTAGGTTACTGGCATCAGGCGCACTCGTTTGTACGTGGTAACTGGCGCAATGAAGCAGAATCGTCATTTATGTTGTTACAGAA
This sequence comes from Citrobacter sp. Cu233, assembly GCF_030332225.1. Classification (GTDB taxonomy): domain Bacteria; phylum Pseudomonadota; class Gammaproteobacteria; order Enterobacterales; family Enterobacteriaceae; genus Citrobacter. The sequence continues at coordinate 137,643 of NZ_JAOWIF010000033.1, read as the reverse complement.
ATCCTGTCATGATTTGGACTGGATCCGCTACATCATGAGCGACAACTGCCAGGACGTAGGATCATTTGGTAGCCTGAGTCACTTTGTGAAAGAGAATCAGCCTGCTGGTGCCGCCGACCGCTGCCTTGATTGTCAGGTTGAATCAACCTGTCCCTGGTCTGCCTGCAAAATTTATCTGGGTGAAAACCACAAGTGCACTCCACACTTCCGTCGGGTGCTGACTGCAGATCCTAGCGAAGAGAATGTTCGCCAGGCGCTGCGCGATGGGCCTTATGGTCGTTGCGTTTATCGTTGTGATAATGATGTGGTGGATCATCAGGTTGTTAACTTACGTTTTGCCCACCAACAGACAGTGACCTTTACCATGACCGCGTTTACCAAAATGGAAGATCGAAAAACGCGCCTGTTTGGCACCAGAGGTTATCTGGAAGGTGATGGCGAGCAAATCCGGGTGTTTGATTTCCTGACAGACAAAGAAACAGTGCATCAGATCGAGGAGATCGCCGCTGGCACACAAACCCAGATGGGGGGGCATGGTGGTGGCGATTACTACCTGATGGATCGCTTTATCCACGCAGTGATGGCCAACGATCAAAATATGATCCTTTCTGGCCCGGATGAATCACTGGAAAGTCACTTAATGGTCTTTGCCGCAGAGCGCGCTCGCAAGGAAAACTGTCTGGTTACGCTGTGAAGCCGGAGGAGATGAGGCATGTTTTACGGTGTTGATATTGGTGGAACCAAAACTGAAATTGTCGCTTTTGATAAGGAAATGCAGGTTTGCTGGCGTAAGCGCGTCGCCACGCCAGTGCAGGATTATGAACTCTTTCTTTCGACCTTTACTTCACTTATTGATACCGCCGACTGGGCGACTGGAACGCAAGGAAAAATTGGCATCGGCATGCCCGGTCTTATGGACAGACATACCGGAAAATTACTGTCATCTAACGTGCCTTGCCTCACAGGACGCCAGGTGATGAACGATCTGGCCCACCGCCTCAATCGTTCGGTTGAACTGGACAATGACTGCTGCTGTTTTGCACTCTCGGAAGCCCATACCCAGCAGGCTCGCCAGTTCTCCCGAATTTTTGGTGCCATTATTGGCACCGGCATGGGTGGAGGGTTAGTCATTGACGGTCAGTTGTATCGGGGTCGCAACCGAATGGCCAGTGAGTTCGGCCATTTACCGCTTCCGGCAACGTTTATGCGTCGTTATCACTTGCCGGAGCTGAAGTGCGGCTGTGGCTTACAAGGGTGTCTGGAACGCTATCAATCCGGCCCTGGTTTACTGTGGCTCCACAAACACTTCAGTGGAGAACAACTCAAAATGGAGACCCTGCTGGAGCATTATCGTCATGGCAATGCCAGCGCCGTTACTACCATAGAAGCATGGATTGATATGTTGGGTTGTACGCTGGCGCAATTGCAGTTGATTCTGGATGTCGATGCTTTTGTTCTCGGCGGTGGAGTTTCCAACATCGAGGAAATTTATACGTTGCTGCCGCAGGCCATGTCACGTTATTTGTTCCCGGGATTAGAGCCTGCCCGCGTATTTCCGGCCATCCATGGTGCATCCAGCGGGGTTCGCGGTGCCGCATTGCTGCTGGTTGAACAGGGTACGCTGACCCACTAAAATACTGCTGGCGAGGTAACCTCGCCAGCAGTTTCAGTTATTCATCCGCAATCACCACATCCACCCCAAGCTGGATTAACGTCCGGTGATAATTATCTGGGATACCGCTGTCGGTAATCACCCGGTCAATCCCGCTGATTTCGCTAATCATACAGAAACTTTTGCGGCCAAACTTGCTGGAGTCAGCGACTACCGTGACCTCCTGCGCAACCTCACACATTACCTGATTCAGATGTGCTTCTCCCGGATGTGGCGTGGTAATCCCCGCTTCCAGGCAGAATCCATCAACGCCCAAAAAAAGCTTATCAAACCGGTATTGTCTAAGCTGGTGTTCTGCTGAAGGGCCATACAATGAATAGACGCTTTGCCTGACGTTCCCTCCCAGGATCATGACGTCTACGCGCTCAAAATTCGCCAGCTCCCACGCAATGTTGAGCGCATTGGTCATCACCACCAGATCGCGGCGATTCTTTAACATTGGAGGAATGAGCGTGGTGGTCGAACCGGAATCGAGGATTAACGTGTCACCATCTTTCACAAAGCTGGCTGCTTTTTCGGCAATACGCGTTTTCACATCGCGATTCAGCCGGTCCTTATCCTGCAAAGGCCGGTCAAGGGCGAAGTGCTGATTGAGAACCGCCCCGCCGTAGGAGCGCATGACGCATCCTTTCTGCTCCAGATAACGTAAGTCGTTGCGGATCGTGACCGATGACACACCAAAATGGACGCTCAGTGGCTCGACACGAACGCTACCCTGATCGCACAGCAGATCAATTATTTGCTCGCGACGTCTTAAGTTATCCAGCATTTCTATTGCTCCATCAAATATTCATGTTGTTTTGTTTTAGCGCTTTAGCACTTTCGTTTTCTTTTGAATATATTACATCAGAAGCAATAAGGTGAATTTGTGCGCACAGACTCAGCGTTTAATTTAACCAAAACTGACTATTTTCTTTCGCTTTAGCAAACCGAAACGAAGAAAACCGAAAAAATGAAAAGACTCAAAACGGGTAAGATGCGAGAAAGAGACGGGAAGCATGCAAAAAAACGAAAGCGAGCAACTAAAAAAGCTCGCTTATGGTTTGTTTTTGTTTAATTGAATGGGATCACATTTTTGAATTTTAGAGCGGGACTACTCAACAATGATCACTTCAACACCGCTGCGGCGTAGTTCCTGCAAGCTCTCCTCTGGGATACCTTCATCAACAATGATGGTATGGATCCTCTGGGTATCAATGATCTTATGCAGGCTGGAGCGGTTAAACTTCGTCGAGTCGGTAACAACAATAATACGTTCAGCCACTTCACACATCCGACGGTTGAGACGCGCCTCATCTTCGTTGTGCGTGCTAACACCACGCTCTAAATCAATAGCATCAACGCCAAGAAACAGCATGTCGAAGTGATAATTTTGTAGCGACTGCTCAGCCTGATCGCCATAAAACGATTGTGACTGACGACGCAAATGACCGCCGGTCATCAGCAGCTCAACCCCTTCGGCTTCCAGTAGCGCATTGGCGACATTCATACCGTTGGTCATAGCAATGACATTAGTATGCTGGCGCATCAGGCGGGCAATTTCATAGGTCGTGGTACCGGAGTCAAGGATCACGCGGTGTCCCGGTTGAATCAGCTCTGCGGCGGCTCTGGCAATACTGCGTTTTACTGCCGTATTAAGTGAACTCTTATCTTCAACAGAAGGCTCCACAACAGGCGCATTGCTTTCGCAAATCAGCGCTCCGCCATAGGCACGTACCGCAATCCCCTGCTTTTCCAGAAAAGCGAGGTCGTTGCGAATAGTGACCGTGGAGACGCCAAAAAATAAGGAGAGATCGTTAACCTGAACGCTTCCCTGCTGCCGTAACCGCTGGATGATCTGCTCACGTCTTTCGCTGGTGCCAATAACGCGCTTGTCTGCAGAGGACTCGGTGTTACTCATAAGAAATCCTTTAGTTGAACCTTTCGTTTTATTTCGTTTTATCTATTAACGCCTTTCTTTTACGCGAATGCAAGCCCCGCAAGCAGGGAAGAGCCGGACGAACTTACGCTGAAACCTTTCATTGTGTTTCTTTTGTGAAACAGATCGGAAAACCATTATCTTTCGTTTTATTTTTATAACACCATGATGCAGTATTAAATGAAACAAAACGAAAGATTGATGTCGCAGTAATCTGACCTGGAGAGGAAAGTGAAACATCTAACTAAAATGGTCGAGCAGCATAAACGGGGGAAGGCAAACGGGATTTATGCCGTTTGTTCCGCGCATCCAATCGTACTGGAAGCCGCAATACGCTACGCCCATGCAAACCATACACCGCTGTTGATCGAAGCAACCTCTAATCAGGTTGATCAGTTTGGCGGCTATACAGGTATGACGCCAGCCGATTTTCGCAGTTTTGTCTGCCGATTAGCCGACTCGCTTGATTTTTCTCAGGATATGCTGATTCTCGGCGGAGACCATCTCGGGCCAAACCGTTGGCAAAATCTGCCTGCGGAACAGGCAATGGCCAATGCTGACGATCTGATCAAGAGCTATGTCGCCGCAGGATTTAAAAAAATCCACCTCGATTGCAGCATGTCTTGTGCCAACGACCCGGTTCCACTGACGGATGAAATCGTCGCTGAGCGCGCCGCACGCCTGGCCAAAGTCGCCGAAGAAACCTGTATGGCACATTTTGGCGAGTCTGACCTGGTCTATGTGATTGGCACAGAAGTTCCGGTTCCTGGTGGCGCACACGAAGCGTTAACCGAACTGGCGGTAACAACGCCAGATGCCGCACGTGCAACGCTGCAGGCCCACTATCACGCCTTTGAAAAGCGCGGGCTGGAAGGTATATGGGCACGTATTATCGCCCTGGTCGTGCAACCTGGCGTTGAATTCGACCACACGCACATCATTGATTATCAACCGCAGAAAGCCGTGGCACTCAGTAAAATGGTGGAAGACTACGACACACTGGTTTTTGAAGCGCATTCTACGGATTACCAAACGCCACAGTCCTTGCGCCAACTGGTAATAGACCACTTCGCTATTCTGAAAGTAGGACCCGCGCTTACCTTCGCCCTGCGCGAAGCGCTGTTTTCGTTAGCTGCCATTGAAGAAGAATTGCTGCCTGCAAAAGCCAGCTCGGGCCTGCGACATGTGCTGGAAAGCGTAATGCTTGATAGACCAGAGTACTGGCAGAGCCATTATCACGGTGATGGCAACGCACGCCGTCTGGCCCGTGGATACAGCTACTCTGATCGGGTTCGTTACTACTGGCCGGACAGCCAGATTGATGAAGCATTTGAACGTCTGGTACGTAACCTGGCGGACGACCCCATTCCACTACCGCTGATTAGCCAGTATTTACCCTTGCAGTACGTAAAAGTGCGCGAGGGAGATCTCTGCGCCACGCCGCGAGAACTCATCATTAACCATATTCAGGACATACTGCAGCAATATCACTGCGCCTGCCTGGGTGCTCCAGATCGTAACGCATAACAAAAAAGAGAAAAATACCATGCCAAACATTGTATTAAGTCGCATTGATGAACGTCTGATCCACGGTCAGGTTGGTGTGCAATGGGTCGGGTTTGCGGGGGCAAACCTGGTGCTGGTCGCTAATGATGAGGTGGCTGAAGATCCAGTGCAGCAAAACCTGATGGAAATGGTACTGGCAGAAGGGATCGCCGTACGCTTCTGGTCACTACAAAAAGTGATCGACAATATTCACCGTGCCGCTGATCGCCAGAAAATTCTGCTGGTCTGCAAATCGCCTGCGGATTTTTTCCGTCTGGTCGAAGGCGGTGTTCCTGTTAACCGTATCAACGTTGGCAATATGCACTACGCCAACGGCAAGCAACAAATCGCCAAAACGGTTTCTGTAGACGCTGCTGATATTACGGCGTTCAACGGGCTCAAAGCCGCTGGAGTGGAATGCTTCGTTCAGGGCGTTCCAACAGAACCCACCCAGGACCTCTATAAACTTCTCTGAGGGATTCACAATGGAAATCAGTCTGTTGCAGGCTTTTGCGTTGGGTATTCTCGCCTTTATTGCAGGCCTGGATATGTTCAACGGGTTAACGCACATGCACCGCCCGGTTGTTCTCGGGCCGCTGGTCGGCCTGATTCTGGGCGATCTGCATACCGGTATTTTAACAGGTGGTACTCTGGAACTGGTGTGGATGGGTCTTGCCCCACTAGCGGGAGCTCAACCGCCAAACGTGATTATCGGCACTATCGTGGGAACCACGTTTGCCATAACGACCGGAGTGAAACCTGAAGTTGCCGTAGGTGTGGCGGTACCGTTCGCCGTAGCAGTACAGATGGGGATTACTTTCCTGTTCTCTGTGATGTCCGGGGTGATGGCTCGCTGCGATCGCATGGCAGCGAATGCCGATACCGCCGGGATTGAGCGGGTCAACTATCTGGCGTTGCTCGCGTTGGGGACCTTCTACTTTTTATGCGCGTTCCTGCCGATTTACTTTGGCGCGGAACATGCCAAAACCGCGATAGATGTTCTGCCAACGCGTCTGATTGACGGACTGGGTGTGGCAGGCGGCATCATGCCAGCTATCGGCTTCGCCGTACTGCTGAAAATCATGATGAAAAACGTCTATATCCCCTACTTCATCCTGGGTTTTGTAGCCGCAGCCTGGCTCAAACTCCCTGTGCTGGCGATCGCCGCCGCAGCACTGGCAATGGCGCTGATCGATTTTCTGCGTAAATCACCTGAACCTACAGCTCCCGCAGCACAAAAAGAGGAATTCGAAGATGGCATCTAATCAAACGGCTCTGCCGAACGTTTCCGAAACCGAAGAAACGCTGCTGTCCGGCACCAATGAAAACGTCTACGAAGACCAGAATATCGGTGCCGAGCTGACGAAAAAAGATATCAACCGTGTTGCCTGGCGTTCAATGCTGTTGCAGGCCTCTTTTAACTACGAACGTATGCAGGCATCAGGATGGCTGTACGGCCTGTTACCTGCTCTGAAAAAGATCCATACCAATAAGCGCGATTTGGCGCGTTCGATGAAAGGCCATATGGGCTTCTTCAACACACACCCGTTCCTGGTCACGTTTGTTATCGGGATTATCCTGGCGATGGAACGTTCCAAGCAGGATGTGAACAGTATTCAAAGCACCAAGATTGCCGTGGGTGCGCCGCTTGGCGGCATCGGCGATGCCATGTTCTGGTTAACGTTACTGCCTATTTGCGGCGGTATCGGGGCCAGTCTGGCGCTGCAAGGCTCTATTCTTGGCGCAGTTGTCTTTATTGTTATGTTCAACGTGGTTCATCTTGGTCTGCGCTTTGGGCTGGCACACTATGCTTATCGAATGGGCGTTGCTGCCATTCCGCTGATTAAAGCTAACACCAAAAAGGTTGGACATGCGGCATCCATCGTTGGGATGACGGTGATCGGTGCGCTGGTAGCGACCTATGTTCGCCTGAGCACTACGCTGGAAATCACTGCTGGCGATGCGGTAGTGAAACTGCAAACAGATGTGATAGACAAGCTGATGCCTGCTTTTTTACCGCTGGTCTACACATTAACCATGTTCTGGCTGGTCCGCCGTGGCTGGAGTCCTCTGCGCCTTATCGCCATTACCGTGGTGCTCGGCGTCGTAGGTAAGTTCTGTCATTTCCTGTAAATATAAGGGGTTGTAGATGTTAGGTATTATTTTGACGGGTCATGGCGGGTTTGCCAGCGGAATGGAAAAAGCGATGAAACAGATTCTGGGTGAGCAGACTCAGTTCATTGCCATCGACTTTCCGGAAACCTCAACCACTGCCTTGCTCACCTCACAACTTGAACAGGCGGTGGATGAACTGGATGCGCAGCAAGACATCGTGTTTCTGACTGATTTGTTGGGCGGGACACCATTTCGCGTCGCTTCCACACTAGCCATGCAAAGGCAAGGTACTGAAGTGATCACCGGTACCAATCTACAACTGCTACTGGAGATGGTGCTGGAGCGCGACGACCTGAGCAGCGAAGCGTTTCGTTTGCAGGCGCTGGAGTGCGGGCACCGGGGTTTAACCAGCCTGGTGGACGAGCTGGGACGCTGCCGTGAGGAAAAGCCCGTTGAGGAAGGGATATGACACTGCTACTGCGCGCCAGACGTCTACTGACCGAACAGGGCTGGCTGGACGATCATCAATTGCATATTGAAGACGGTATCATTGCGGCAATAGAGCCAATTCCTTCCGGCGTTATGGTCCGCGATGCTGAACTGCTCTGTCCGGCATACATTGATACCCACGTACACGGGGGCGCGGGTGCCGATGTGATGGATGAAGCACCGGATACGCTCGACAAACTGGCGATGCACAAAGCGCGTGAAGGGGTAGCCAACTGGCTACCCACTACCGTCACCGCTCCACTACCGGATATTCACAAGGCGCTTGAGCGTATCGCCCATCGCTACCACTCCGGAGGGCCCGGCGCACAGGTGCTGGGCAGTTATCTTGAAGGCCCGTACTTTACGCCGCAGAACAAAGGGGCGCACCCGCCTGAGCTTTTCAGGGAACTGGAACTCAGTGAACTGGATGAACTGATTGCGATTTCCCAGCAAACATTGCGCGTCGTTGCGCTGGCACCAGAAAAAACCGGTGCATTGCAGGCCATCGAACATCTGAAGCAGCGCAACGTACGGGTGATGCTGGGCCACAGCACAGCTACCTGGGAACAAACCCGCACGGCCTTTGACGCCGGCGCTGACGGACTGGTTCACTGCTATAACGGTATGACCGGCTTACATCATCGGGAGCCAGGAATGGTTGGCGCAGGGTTAACCGACCCTTGCGCCTGGCTGGAACTTATCGCTGACGGACACCATGTCCACCCGGCGGCCATGAAGCTCTGCTGCTGTTGCGCCAAAGACAGACTGGTGCTGATCACCGATGCCATGCAGGCTGCAGGAATGCCAGACGGACGCTATACGCTCTGCGGTGAGGAGGTGGAAATGCACAGTGGTATTGTGCGTACCGCCTCCGGTGGCCTGGCTGGTAGCACGCTCTCGGTTGACGCAGCCGTACGTAATATGGTCGAGCTCACCGGGATAACGGCAGAAGAGGCAATTCATATGGCCTCTCTCCACCCCGCTCGTCTGTTGGGTATCGATCGCCAACTGGGATCGTTAGCAGTGGGAAAACGTGCAGACGCGATCGCGCTCAATAGCGGGCTACATTTACAACAGATCTGGATTCAGGGTCAGGCTCTCCCCCTTTGACCTTTCATTTTGTCTCGTGTTGGCCTGCGGTCTTCGATCGCAAGGCCTTTCTTTTCCTTTCGCTTGAGTAAATACCTAACCATCCTACAACAAGCCTACTTCTTATAGATCAATAAGATAGTCACACCTTTCGTTCTCACGATCACAAATTTCGTTTTATTTCACTTTGGGACATTGCTCTTTCGATTTCTTTCCTATAGATTTTAATCAATCGACAAGATGAACAAGTGAAACGAAACGAAAGATAGCGACATTCTCGCCAGCGTCTTATGTGGAATTTACAAGACTAAGGACTTAAGTTATGCCAGAAACCTATACCCCTGTTACCGCGGTAACGGGCACCTGGACCGAAGAAGAGATCCGTCAACAACCTGCCAGTTGGATCCGTTCCCTTACGAATATCGACAACATTCGATCTGCCATTGACAGCTTTCTCGCACCATTACTGCGCAAAAACGATCTGCGGATCATACTGACCGGGGCTGGAACATCAGCATTCATTGGCGACATCATCGCCCCTTGGCTGGCAAGCTATACCGGTAAAAACATCAGCGCTGTGCCGACCACCGATCTGGTCACCAATCCGATGGATTACCTGAATCCCGCACATCCGCTGCTGCTCATTTCTTTCGCTCGCTCAGGTAACAGCCCTGAAAGCGTTGCAGCAGTGGAACTGGCTAATCAGTTTGTGCCTGAGTGTTATCACCTGCCGATCACCTGCAACGAAGCAGGTAGCCTCTATCAAAACGCAGTTGCAAGCGACAATGCCTTTGCTCTGTTAATGCCCGCAGAGACACATGACCGTGGCTTCGCCATGACCAGCAGCATTACCACCATGATGGCCAGCTGCCTGGCAGTATTTGCCCCGGAGAAAATCAACAGCCAGACCTTCCGTGACGTGGCCGAACGGTGCCAGGCGATTCTGACTTCGCTGGGCGATTTCAGCGACGGTGTATTTGGCAATGAACCCTGGAAACGGATCGTTTACCTCGGTAGCGGTGGATTACAGGGAGCAGCGCGGGAATCAGCACTGAAAGTCCTGGAGCTGACTGCAGGCAAACTGGCCGCATTCTATGACTCCCCGACAGGCTTTCGTCACGGTCCAAAGTCGCTGGTTGATAACGAAACGCTGGTAGTGGTCTTTGTTTCCAGCCATCCGTATACACGTCAATACGATCTCGATCTGCTGGCAGAGTTACGCCGCGATCGGCAGGCATTGCGGGTTGTCGCGATTGCCGCACAAACTCATGAGGTGATTGAAGCAGGCCCACATATTCTGCTGCCACCAGCACGCTCTTTCATCGATATGGAATTGGCGTTCTGCTTCCTAATCTACGCCCAGGTTTTTGCTTTGACGCAATCCATCAATATCGGCAATACACCGGATACGCCTTCAGCCAGCGGCACTGTGAACCGCGTTGTACAGGGCGTTGTTATTCATCCCTGGAACGCCTAAAAGGATCGTTTTATGAGCATTATTTCCACGAAATACCTCCTGCTGGATGCCCAAAAAAAGGGCTATGCCGTACCCGCCTTTAACATTCATAACGCCGAGACGATCCAGGCGATCCTTGAAGTGTGCTATGAAATGCAATCGCCGGTGATCCTGGCTGGAACGCCGGGTACCTTTAAGCATATCGCACTGGAAGAGATCTACGCGCTGTGCAGCGCTTATTCCACCAGCTACGGTATACCGCTGGCGCTGCACCTCGATCACCATGAGTCGCTGGACGACATTCGTCGTAAAGTGAATGCAGGAGTGCGCAGCGCAATGATTGACGGCAGCCACTTTCCGTTTGAAGAAAACGTGAAGCTGGTGAAATCCGTTGTGAATTTTTGCCATGCCAAAGATTGCAGCGTGGAAGCTGAGCTGGGTCGCCTCGGTGGCGTAGAAGATGATATGAGTGTGGATGCAGAAAGCGCCTTCCTCACCGATCCACAAGAAGCTAAACGGTTTGTTGAGCTTACTGGCGTAGATAGCCTTGCTGTTGCCATCGGCACAGCACACGGTTTGTACACCAAGACACCCAAAATCGATTTCCAGCGGCTGGGTGAAATTCGTGAGGTAGTCGACGTTCCGCTGGTGCTGCATGGCGCAAGTGATGTCCCTGACGAATACGTCCGCCGCACGATCGAGCTTGGCGTTTGCAAAGTTAACGTCGCGACCGAACTGAAAATCGCTTTTGCCGATGCGGTCAAAGCGTGGTTTGCGGAGAATCCGCAGGGCAACGATCCTCGCTATTACATGCGGGTCGGTATGGATGCGATGAAAGAAGTGGTGCGTAGCAAAATCACTGTATGCGGGTCAGCAAACCGCTTATTAGTCAGTGAAACTGCCGCTCAGTCTTAAGCACTGTGTTAGCTAATGGCCATACCCTTGTCGGTTTGGCCATCAACAATCTGGCTTACTCTCCCTGCTGGTCCAGCGCATACTTATACAGCGCATTCTTCTTCACGCCGTGGATTTCTGCGGCCAGCGCGGCGGCCTTTTTCAGCGGCAATTCTGCCTGCAATAAGGCTAGCGTACGCAGCGCATCAGCCGGAAGGTCGTCTTCTTGCGCTTTATGCCCTTCGACAATCAGCACCATTTCACCTTTACGGCGATTTTCGTCTTCTTTGACCCACGCCAGCAACTCACCCACCGGCGCACCATGAATGGTTTCCCAGGTTTTGGTCAGTTCACGCGCCAGCACGACATAACGGGATTCGCCCCAGACCGCTACCATATCTTCCAGGCTGTCCAGCAAGCGGTGAGTGGATTCATAAAAAATAAGCGTACGTGGTTCAGCCTCAATGGCTTTCATCGCATCACGACGCCCTTTAGATTTGGCTGGCAGGAACCCCTCATAGCAGAAACGATCTGATGGCAGACCTGCAGCACTCAACGCGGCAATCGCCGCACAAGGGCCAGGCAGAGGTACCACGCGGATCCCCGCTTCGCGACAGGTGCGCACCAGATGGTAGCCGGGATCGTTAATCAACGGTGTTCCGGCATCGGAAACCAGCGCAATGTTTTGCCCTTCTTTGAGCTTTGCCACCAGCGTTTCGGCCTTTTGCTGCTCGTTGTGGTCATGCAGGGCGAACAATCGCGCGTTAATCGCGAAGTGTTGTAACAATAGCCCTGTATGACGAGTATCTTCAGCGGCAATCAAATCAACGGCTTGTAAAACTTCGAGCGCTCGTTGGGTAATATCAGCCAAATTTCCGATAGGAGTAGGTACAATAAAGAGTTGGCCTTGAGAATTATCCGCCGATTCGTGTTGTTTCATTGTGTCGTCCGTATTGCCGATTTAATATTGAGCATTGCGTAAAAAATATCACTGGATACAGTATGGTACCCTCAACATTTTCTCGTTTGAAAGCTGCACGCGCGCTGCCTGTCATTCTGGCAGCATTGATTTTCGCAGGCTGTGGCACCCAGGCGCCAGACCAGAGTGCTGCCCATATGCAGGGCACAGCACAGGCTGATTCCGGCTTTTATCTGCAGCAAATGCAGCAAAGCTCAGATGATAGCAAGACCAACTGGCAATTACTCGCCATTCGTGCACTGCTGAAAGAAGGCAAGAGCCAGCAGGCGGTCGAGTTGTTCAACCAGTTGCCGCAGCAACTGAACGATACCCAGCGTCCTGAACAGTCACTACTGGCCGTCGAAATCAAACTTGCGCAGAAAGATATCGCTGGCGCACAGGCGCTACTGGGTCAGTTAAAACCAGCCGATTTCTCGCAAAACCAGCAAGCACGTTACTGGCAGGCGCAAATTGATGCCAGCCAGGGACGGCCTTCCCTCTCTCTGCTACGTGCGTTAATTGCCCAGGAACCTCTGCTCGCCGCAAAAGACAAGCAGAAGAATATCGATGCCACCTGGCAGGCCCTGTCGTCAATGACGCCAGAACAAGCGCAGACGCTGGTCATCAACGCTGATGAAAACGTTCTACAAGGCTGGCTGGATCTCCAGCGCGTCTGGTTCGATAACCGTAACGATCCAAACATGATGAAAGCGGGTATTGCCGACTGGCAAAAACGTTACCCACAAAATCCTGGGGCGAAACTGTTGCCTACGCAGCTCGTCAACGTTCAGAGCTTTAAGCCCGCCTCCACCAGCAAGATAGCACTGCTATTGCCTCTGAATGGCCAGGCCGCTGTTTTTGGGCGAACCATTCAGCAGGGCTTTGAAGCGGCAAAAAATATGGGTACTCAACCGGTCGCTGCACCTGTTGCCGCCGTACCTGCAGCTAACACTGATGCAGGTGTAACAACGGCACAACCACAGACGACTGACGGCGTCGCCAGTCCCGCTCAGGCTTCTGTCAGCGATCTGACCAACGATACGCCAGTACAGCCAGCGGCCGCAGTGCCTCAGACTGCGCCAGTTCAACCGGCAACGACAGCCAGCGCGCCGGCGAATCCGTCCGCAGAGCTGAAAATTTACGACACGTCATCACAGCCGCTGAATCAGATCCTGGCTCAGGTGCAGCAGGATGGCGCCAGCATTGTTGTCGGCCCGCTGTTGAAGAACAATGTCGAAGAGCTGATGAAAAGCAATACACCGCTCAACGTACTGGCGCTAAACCAGCCAGAGTCGGTGAAGAATCTGGCGAATGTGTGCTACTTCGCACTATCACCAGAAGATGAAGCGCGCGATGCCGCACGTCATATTCACGCCCAGGGCAAACAGGCTCCGCTGCTGCTGATCCCACGCAGCAGTCTGGGCGATCGTGTCGCCAATGCCTTTGCTCAGGAATGGCAAAAACTGGGTGGCGGCACGGTGCTGCAGCAGAAGTTCGGGTCGACCGCTGAGCTTAAAATGGGCGTCAACGGTGGTTCGGGGATTTCTCTGACGGGTAGCCCGGTGGCGTCCTCTGTGCCTGCGCAACCTGGCGTGACGATTGGCGGTCTGACGATACCGGCAGCGCCTACCGATGCCCAAATCACTGGCGGCAGCGGTCGTGTTGATGCTGTGTATATTCTGGCGACGCCGGAAGAAATTGCGTTTATTAAACCGATGATCGCCATGCGTAACGGCAGCCAGAGCGGTGCGACGCTGTACGCCAGCTCCCGCAGCGCGCAGGGTACCGCTGGTCCTGATTTCCGTCTGGAGATGGAAGGCCTGCAGTACAGCGAAATTCCAATGCTGGCTGGCGGCAACGAGCCGCTCATGCAGCAAGCGCTTAGTGCAGTACGCAATGACTACTCGCTTGCGCGCATGTATGCAATGGGTGTTGATGCCTGGTCACTCGCGAATCATTTCTCGCAAATGCGTCAGGTGCAGGGCTTCGAAATTAACGGCAACACCGGCGCATTGACAGCAACTCAGGATTGCGTGATTAACAGGAAGTTATCATGGCTCAAATACCAGCAAGGACAGGTCGTCCCCGCCAGTTAACGAGCAAACAGACCGGTGATTCGTGGGAAACAACTGCGCGTCACTGGCTGGAAAGCAAAGGACTGCGTTTTCTCGCCGCCAACGTACGTGAACGTGGCGGCGAAATCGACCTGATAATGCATGAAGGCAGGACCACCGTCTTTGTCGAGGTCCGCTACCGGCGGTCCGCCCAATTTGGCGGCGCGGCGGCGAGTGTGACCCGCAGCAAACAACACAAATTATTACAGACCGCCCGCTTGTGGCTTGCGCGCCACAATGGGAGTTTTGATACTGTGGATTGCCGGTTCGATGTGTTAGCCTTCACCGGAAATGATGTTGAGTGGTTTAAGAACGCGTTCAACGACCGCTCATATAGTTGAATCAGAACCTGCCCATCAGGCAAATAAAATAACCTGACGTGCCTGGTACTTAAGGATTAGCGTGTTAGACAGAATCAAAGTCTGCTTTACAGAAAGCATTCAAACTCAGATAGCTGCGGCTGAAGCACTCCCGGATGCGATCTCCCGTGCAGCCATGACGCTGGTTCAGTCCCTGCTCAATGGCAACAAAATTCTCTGTTGTGGTAATGGGACATCCGCTGCCAACGCACAGCATTTTGCTGCCAGCATGATCAACCGTTTTGAAACAGAGCGACCCAGTTTACCTGCGATTGCACTAAATACTGATAATGTGGTCTTAACTGCGATTGCCAACGATCGCCTGCACGACGAAGTTTATGCAAAACAAGTCCGTGCGCTGGGACATGCAGGTGATGTTCTGTTGGCAATTTCTACGCGTGGTAATAGCCGCGATATCGTAAAAGCCGTTGAAGCAGCCGTTACGCGCGACATGACGATCGTTGCGTTGACCGGTTATGACGGAGGGGAACTGGCCGGATTGTTGGGGCCACAGGACGTTGAAATCCGCATCCCTTCACACCACAGCGCCCGCGTTCAGGAAATGCATATGCTGACGGTCAATTGCCTTTGCGATCTCATTGATAACACGCTTTTCCCTCACCAGGATGATTAAGGAGTACACATGAAGGCATTTTCGCCGCTCGCCGTCGTTCTCTCAGCGTTGCTGTTGCAAGGCTGTGTAGCTGCCGCCGTTGTCGGAACAGCAGCTGTCGGGACGAAAGCAGCAACGGATCCTCGCAGTGTCGGCACCCAGGTAGATGATGGGACCCTGGAATTACGCGTCAATACGGCGTTGTCGAAAGATGCCCAGATCAAGAAAGAAGCGCGCATCAACGTGAGTGCATATCAGGGTAAAGTCCTGCTGGTCGGCCAGTCGCCGAATAGCGAACTCTCTGCACGAGCAAAACAAATTGCAATGGGTGTGGAGGGCACAACGGAAGTCTTTAATGAGATCCGTCAGGGCCAACCTATCGGCCTGGGCGATGCATCCAACGATACCTGGATCACCACCAAAGTGCGCTCCCAGTTGCTGACCAGCGATCAGGTTAAATCGTCAAACGTTAAAGTCACCACCGAGAATGGAGAAGTCTTCCTGCTGGGTCTGGTGACTGAACGCGAAGCGAAGGCGGCAGCGGATATCGCCAGCCGGGTAAGCGGCGTGAAACGCGTCACTACCGCCTTTACGTTCATCAAGTAGCTTATTAATAGCCCGGTTGATTAGCCGGGCTATTTCGCCCTCTCCCGAAGCGCTGAGGACGTGAGGATTGAAACGCCTTCATGATCCGGCGACATCGCTTCCGCCAGCATTGCCCGCGCGACATCACGCGCCTCAATGGACTTCCAGTTTCCCGGTAGTAGCTTGAATAACGGCGCAAAAAGCCTTTCGTTTGTTCGCTGTTGTTCCCTGTCACCCAGCAACATCGAAGGCCGGACAATCGTTAACCGGGGCCATTTCTGAGCGATCAGCGCCTGCTCCATTTCCCCTTTCACCCGATTATAAAAAAACGGCGAATGTGCATTGGCGCCCATCGAACTCACCACCAGCATATGCTGGGCACCAAGCCGGCGGCCCGTCAGAGCGGTGTCCACCACCAGCGTATAATCCGCATGAATAAACGCCTCTTTGCTACCCGCTTCACGTCGGGTCGTGCCCAGGCAGCAAAAAACAATATCGACCGGGTCAGTAACTTGCGCCAGCGCATCGCTTAACTGTGGATCGTGAGGATTATAGACCCCGACCGTATCTGCCAATGGTCGTCGTGTCGGTGCGGTGATAGCATGGATTCGGGGTTCATTCAGCAACATCCGCAGCAAATTTCCGCCCACCAGCCCAGTGGCACCTGTTATTAACACCTGGCTCATTACTTTTCCGTCCCCCCGCATCCTCAATCGATCTTCTAACTATAGATCACGCAGCCAGAGCATTTTCTTGCCAAAACCCAGCGTATTGTCAGTGAACTTGATTTCATCCAGCCGAATCTCCCACACGGGCGCTGACAGCATCCTGGCGACAGGGAAACGATGGTTATACGCTTTACGCGCAGCGTCGCTCTCTTCTCCCTCCAGGCGGCGGATTTCCCCTTTGAACTGAACGCCGCGAATCAGCGCGACCGTTTTAGGCTGACCGTTTACCGTTCCGGCAACGGACGCACGCGGGCCAGACATCTGTGCATGGCGGGTCTTCTCTTCGGTGAGCACATAGAACGCAACCTTTTGCGCATCAAACAGATAAAACGCATTGGCGCACCACAATTCACCGTCATGGTGTACACACCAGGTCACGACGTGCTGCTTTGCCAGCCAACGCGTCACCGCAGTCAGTGTTTCCATTTCTGTTCTCTTTTATACTGTAGGACTGAAAATTATCATGTCGATGGTAACAATGACACCCTGGTATCTGTATCTGATCCGTACCGCAGACAATGCCCTGTACACCGGAATAACCACCGATGTACAACGCCGCTATCAGCAGCATCAGAGCGGAAAAGGTGCGAAAGCGCTACGCGGGAAGGGAGAGCTCACTCTGGCATTTGCGGCACAAGTCGGCGATCGCTCGCTGGCCCTGCGCATAGAGTATCGGGTCAAGCAGCTTACAAAACGCCAGAAAGAGCGCCTTGTGGAAGGTGAAGGGTTTGAGACTCTACTGAGGAGCCTGCAAACCCCCGACACTTAAAAGCGGTTGAAATGGTCGTGATATTCCACCAGGCCAGATACGCCCTCCAGCGCATCTTCCGCCAGGCGATGCACCTGGAAGGCACTTTCTGTACCCGGCCAGCGGCAACGCAGGTCGTGATGAGCCGCCAGTTCGAAGCCCAGGCGACTGTACAATGCCGGATCGCCCAGGGTGACCACCGCGGCGTAGCCAAACTCGTTAAGAGAATCCAGCCCTTCATAAACCAGCTGACGCGCCAGGCCTTGCCCACGGTAATTTTCATCTACCGCTAACGGTGCCATACCGACCCACTGCAGATCTTCACCCTGCACATCAACAGGGCTGAATGCGACGTAGCCCACTACCTGACCTTCATCATCGGTAGCAACCAGACCCAGCGTTAAGAAACCGTCTTCGCGCAGGTCGTGCACTAACTTCGCTTCCGCATCGCTTTCAAATGAACGACGCAGCAGCGCATCAATACCTGGGGCATCAATGGGAATTTCAACTCGAATCAGCATGCTTCACCTACCGAGGTCTGTTTGGTTTCTGGCGACGTTTTCATACCCGCCTCAACAAAATCCGCCAACTGCAGCAGCATGACACGTAATGCTTTCGGCATCTGCTCCAGTTCGATGGCGTCCATCAGATTTTTAACATACAGCCCTAATTCTGTATCACCTTCGATCACCAGGCGACGCTGGAAGAAAAGCGTATCTGGATCCTGCTTACGTGCCGCGATCATCAGAAGATCGCTGGCATCGGCGCTAAAACTCACATCAGCATCTGCGCTCTCACTGACGATAAGCTTGCCGTTCTCTACTGAGGTATACCATCTGAGGCCAATATCGCGCACATGAATGCTCAGCCAGCGACCGTCGAGAAACTCCAGCTCCCCATCGGCCAGCGCCTGACTAAACTGCCAGCTCAGGACCTGCTCCAGAACCTGGCGCTTCAGCGCAAAGGGCGTCAGTTTAACCGGTACACTCATCAGAGAAGGACCTAAATGTACTAAGCGTGAACGCAGTTTATCCAACACGAGCTTTACTCCCTGTTTCAATAGTCCTGCTATTTTGCCATATCAAATAAACGACATAGCGGCATAAATCAACAATTCAATACGAAATTGTTACCTCTTTATTGGTGATACCAATACAACTTTAACTGCCTCAAATCAAAAATTGTCTCAGCAAGGTTAACTAAAATCCCTCTTCGTTAACATTTTTGCGCCCAGGCGGCGTAACTTTCAGGATAAATTATGGAGCTGCTCTGCCCTGCCGGAAATCTCCCGGCGCTTAAGGCGGCCATCGAGAACGGCGCTGATGCTGTGTACATCGGGCTAAAAGATGATACCAACGCCCGTCATTTCGCCGGCCTTAATTTTACCGAGAAAAAATTGCAGGAAGCGGTGAGTTTCGTCCATCAGCATCGCCGTAAACTGCACATCGCCATTAACACTTTTGCCCACCCGGATGGTTACGCTCGCTGGCAGCGTGCTGTGGATATGGCGGCACAACTGGGTGCGGATGCGCTGATCCTCGCCGATCTCGCCATGCTTGAGTATGCCGCAGAGCGCTATCCGCATATTGAGCGCCATGTCTCTGTTCAGGCATCGGCAACCAATGAAGAGGCGGTAAATTTTTATCACCGCAATTTTGACGTCGCGCGCGTGGTACTGCCGCGCGTGCTGTCCATTCATCAGGTGAAACAACTCGCGCGTGTGACGCCGGTTCCGTTAGAAGTGTTTGCCTTCGGCAGCCTGTGCATTATGGCGGAAGGCCGCTGCTATCTTTCGTCTTACCTGACAGGTGAATCTCCCAACACCGTCGGTGCCTGCTCTCCCGCCCGCTTTGTGCGCTGGCAGCAGACCGCGCAGGGTCTGGAATCTCGCCTGAACGAGGTGCTGATCGATCGCTATCAGGATGGCGAAAACGCTGGGTATCCAACGCTGTGTAAAGGGCGTTATCTGGTAGATGGCGAGCGCTACCACGCGCTGGAAGAACCCACCAGCCTGAATACGCTCGAACTGCTGCCAGAACTGCTGGCCGCCAATATTGCCTCGGTGAAAATCGAAGGTCGCCAGCGTAGCCCGGCCTATGTCAGCCAGGTAGCGAAAGTCTGGCGTCAGGCGATCGACCGCTGCAAAGCCTCCCCGCAGAACTTCGTTCCACAGCCTGAATGGATGGAAACGTTGGGCTCCATGTCCGAAGGCACGCAGACCACGCTTGGTGCGTATCACCGTAAATGGCAGTGAGAAAAGCAATGAAATATTCATTAGGGCCGGTGCTCTACTACTGGTCGAAAGAGACGCTGGAAGACTTTTATCAGCAGGCCGCGACCAGCCAGGCCGACGTTATCTATCTGGGCGAAGCGGTGTGCAGCAAGCGCCGTGCGACCAAAGTAGGTGACTGGCTCGATATGGCGAAATCTCTCGCCGGCAGCGGCAAACAGGTGGTGCTCTCTACGCTGGCGCTGGTGCAGGCCTCCTCAGAACTGGGAGAACTGAAGCGCTATGTGGAAAACGGTGACTTCCTGCTGGAAGCCAGCGACCTCGGCGTGGTGAACATGTGCGCCGAGCGTAAGCTGCCATTCGTCGCCGGGCACGCGCTCAACTGCTACAACGCCGTGACGCTGCGTATTCTGCTCAAGCAAGGCATGGTGCGCTGGTGTATGCCGGTTGAGTTGTCGCGCGACTGGTTGGTGAACCTGCTCAACCAGTGTGACGAACTGGGTATTCGCAATCAGTTTGAAACCGAAGTTCTGAGCTACGGGCATCTGCCGCTGGCCTACTCTGCCCGCTGCTTTACCGCACGCTCCGAAGATAAGCCTAAAGACGAGTGCGAAACCTGCTGCATCAAATACCCTAACGGGCGTGATGTTCTGTCGCAGGAAAATCAGCAGGTCTTTGTCCTCAACGGTATTCAGACCATGAGCGGCTACGTCTACAACCTCGGTAACGAGCTAACGTCCATGCAGGGGCTGGTTGATATTGTGCGCCTTTCCCCACTGGGAACCGAGACTTTCGCCATGCTGGATGCCTTCCGTGCCAACGAGAATGGCAGTGCCCCGTTACCACTTGCCTCCCACAGTGACTGCAACGGCTACTGGAAGCGTCTGGCCGGGCTGGAGCTGCAGATGTGATTAATAGCTCACTTTGTTAACAACACTCGCTAATCTTTAATGCAATATTAAAAGATTAACCGGTAACAAAGTGAGCCGTTATGACTGACAAAACCATTCCGTTCTCGGTGCTGGATCTCGCGCCGATCCCTCAGGGTTCCTCCGCGCGAGAAGCCTTCTCCCATTCGCTCGAACTCGCACAGCTCGCTGAAAAACGCGGCTACCACCGCTACTGGCTGGCAGAACATCACAACATGGCCGGTATCGCCAGCGCCGCAACGTCAGTACTGATTGGCTATCTGGCAGCCCATACCACCACCCTGCATCTGGGATCCGGTGGCGTCATGCTCCCAAACCATTCGCCGCTGGTGATTGCGGAGCAGTTCGGCACGCTGAATACGCTGTATCCGGGGCGGATTGACCTCGGGCTGGGTCGTGCGCCAGGCAGCGATCAACCCACCATGCGCGCACTGCGTCGCCATATGAGTGGGGATATTGATAACTTCCCGCGTGATGTAGCAGAACTGGTGGACTGGTTTGACGCCCGCGACCCTAATCCGCAGGTACGCCCGGTTCCTGGCTACGGCGAGCAAATCCCGGTTTGGCTATTAGGCTCCAGCCTGTACAGCGCACAGCTGGCAGCACAGCTTGGCCTGCCATTTGCCTTCGCCTCGCATTTCGCACCAGATATGCTGCATCAGGCGCTGCACTTGTACCGGACACAGTTCAGGCCTTCAGCACGTCTGGAAAAACCGTATGCGATGGTGTGTATCAATATCATTGCCGCTGACAGTAACCGCGATGCAGAGTTTCTTTTCACCTCGATGCAGCAGGCATTTGTGAAACTGCGCCGGGGCGAAACCGGCCAGTTACCGCCGCCGGTAGAGAATATGCATCAGCTGTGGTCTGCTTCTGAACAGTACGGCGTTCAGCAGGCGCTGAGTATGTCGCTGGTCGGTGATAAAGCGAAAATACGTCACGGCCTCGACGCTATTTTGCGCGAAACCCAGGCCGATGAAATTATGGTTAACGGCCAGATTTTCGATCATCAGGCACGCCTGCATTCGTTTGAGCTTGCGATGCAGGTGAAAGAAGAGTTAGTGGGGTAAGTTGTCGCCCACTCCCGATAGGGAGAGGGCAAAAAAGAGATTACTGGTAGACCGGCAACAGATTCACGCTCGACAGAATATGGATAACTGCGTTGCCAATACCGAATACCAGAATCAGCGCAATCATCGGCTTGCCACCCCAGACGCGGAATTTCGGGCTACCGAAACGCTCACGAGATTTACGTGCCAGCAACGCCGGGACAATTGCGGCCCAGATGGTTGCTGCGAGTCCTGCATAACCAATGGCGTACAGGAAGCCGTTCGGCCACAGCAGGCCCCCCACAATAGGCGGTACAAACGTCAGTAATGCCGTTTTAAAACGTCCCATACCAGAGTCGTCAAAGCCAAACAGATCCGCGAGGTAATCAAACAGCCCCAGCGTCACACCGAGGAACGAACTCGCCACTGCAAAGTTGGAGAACACCACCAGCAGCAAATCCAAACTGCGGCTGTTCAGTACACCGCTCAACGCCTGGACCAGCACATCAATATTACCTCCCTGCTGTGCAATACCGATAAACTCCGGGCGTGGGATATTGCCCATCGTCCCCAACAACCATACGGTATACAGTCCCAGAGCCAGCAACGTACCGTAGACCAGGCACTTAACGATGGTCTTCGGATCTTTACCGTAGTACTTCATCAGGCTCGGGACGTTACCGTGGTAGCCAAACGATGCCAGACAAAACGGCAGCGTCATCAACAGATACGGGGTGTACGATGCGTTGCTTTCCGCTACGTTAAATAATGTGGTCGGCGTGACGTGCCCTAACAGGCTACCGAAAGTCAGGAAAAAGGTAATCACCTTCGCACCCAGCACAATCGCCGTCATGCGACTGACCGCTTTGGTACTTAGCCACACGACAAACGCCACCAGCAGAGCAAAGCCAAAACCTGCCGCACGCGCCGGAACGTTCAGCGACATCTCCGAGAAAGTGTGGTGCAGAATCGAACCACTCGCCGAAATGTAGGCATAAGTCAGGATATAGAGTACGAAAGCAATGGAAATGCCGTTAACGACGTTCCAGCCTTTACCCAGCAGATCTTTGGTGATGGTATCGAAGCTGGAGCCAATCCGGTAGTTAAGGTTAGCTTCAAGGATCATCAGCCCTGAATGCAACATGCAGAACCAGGTAAAGATCAGTGCAGCCATTGACCAGAAGAACCAGCTACCTGCCATCACCACCGGCAGGGAAAACATTCCCGCGCCAATAATCGTGCCGCCGATGATCACCACGCCGCCGAGCAGCGAAGGTGACGTTTTGGTGGTGGTTAGTGTTGCCATTCAGCCATCTCTCCAGTCATTTATATTGTGACGACATATCAATGTGCCGCACTGTACCAGTACACGAGTACAAAAGAAATAAAAAAAGCCCCAATCATTTCGATCGGGGCTGTATATTTTACTTTACGGTATGAAACCGAAGATTAGCGAGAATTACGCATCACCACCGAAACGACGACGACCCGCGGAGTCATCACGACGCGGAGCAGAAGAATCGTCACGACGTGGACCACGGTTGCCTTCACGACGTTCGCCGCTGAAACGACGACCATCGCCACGACCGCCTTCACGACGTTCGCCGCTAAAGCCACGACCTTCACCACGACCGCCTTCACGACGCTCACCGCTGAAACGGCCACCGCCACGACGCTCACCACCGGTGTGCGGTACTGCATCGCCAACCAGCTGCATGTTCATCGGCTTGTTCAGGATGCGGGTACGAGTAAAGTGTTGCAGCACGTCACCCGGCATACCTTTCGGCAGTTCGATGGTGGAGTGGGAAGCAAACAGCTTGATGTTACCGATATAACGGCTGCTGATATCACCTTCGTTAGCAATCGCGCCAACGATATGACGTACTTCAACACCGTCATCACGACCCACTTCAATACGATACAGCTGCATATCGCCAACGTCACGACGTTCACGACGCGGACGGTCTTCACCACCACGGTCATTGCGGTCACGCGGGCCACGATCGTTGCGGTCACGCGGACCACGGTCATCACGGTCGCGGAATTCGCGTTTCGGACGCATCGGCGCATCTGGCGGCAGGATCAACGGACGTTCGCCCTGAGCCATTTTCAGCAGTGCTGCAGCCAGTGTTTCGATATCCAGCTCTTCTTCCGGCTGCATTTTCGCCAGCAGAGCGCGGTACTGATCCAGATCGCTGCTTTCCAGCTGCTGCTGTACTTTCGCGGCGAATTTTTCCAGACGGCGTTTGCCCAGCAGGTCTGCATTCGGCAGTTCGACTTCCGGAATGGTCAGCTTCATGGTGCGTTCGATGTTACGCAGCAGACGGCGCTCGCGGTTCTCAACGAACAGCAGCGCACGGCCAGCACGACCCGCACGACCGGTACGACCGATACGGTGAACGTAAGACTCAGAGTCCATCGGGATGTCGTAGTTAACAACCAGGCTGATACGTTCAACGTCCAGGCCACGGGCCGCAACGTCGGTTGCGATCAGAATATCCAGACGGCCATCTTTCAGACGCTCCAGAGTCTGCTCACGCAGGGACTGGTTCATGTCGCCGTTCAGTGCAGCGCTGCTATAGCCGCTACGTTCCAACGCTTCTGCCACTTCCAGGGTCGCGTTTTTGGTACGAACGAAGATAATCGCCGCATCAAAATCTTCTGCTTCCAGGAAACGCACCAGCGCTTCATTTTTGCGCATGCCCCAGACAGTCCAGTAGCTCTGGCTGATGTCAGGACGCGTGGTAACGCTGGACTGAATACGGACTTCCTGCGGCTCTTTCATAAAGCGGCGGGTAATACGACGAATCGCTTCCGGCATGGTAGCAGAGAACAGAGCAGTCTGATGACCTTCCGGGATCTGCGCCATAATCGTTTCGACGTCTTCGATGAAGCCCATACGCAGCATTTCATCAGCTTCGTCCAGCACCAGACCGCTCAGTTTGGAGAGGTCCAGAGTACCGCGCTTCAGGTGATCCAGCAGACGGCCCGGCGTACCGACGACGATCTGTGGTCCCTGACGCAGGGCACGTAATTGCACGTCATAACGCTGTCCGCCGTACAGGGCAACCACGTTCACGCCGCGCATATGTTTAGAAAATTCCGTCATGGCTTCTGCAACCTGAACCGCCAGTTCGCGGGTCGGTGCCAGCACCAGAATCTGAGGTGCCTTCAGCTCAGGATCAAGATTGTTGAGCAGCGGTAAGGAAAACGCTGCAGTTTTGCCGCTACCTGTCTGGGCCATACCCAGAACATCGCGACCGCCCAGCAGATGCGGAATGCACTCTGCCTGGATTGGAGATGGTTTTTCGTAACCCAGATCGTTAAGGGCTTCAAGGATAGGAGCCTTCAGGCCCAGATCTGCAAAAGTGGTTTCGAATTCAGCCATGTAGTACGTGTGCCTCAAAATTAATGGCGGCCAGTCTACATAACTCATCATGAAATTGATCTGCAATTTTCATTGAAAAGTGTGAACCGGCTCAAAGTAGGTGTATTAACGAACAACAACGCCCTCACCCGTGAAGGTGATGGCAATCAAAAAGATTACGGGCTGATGTGTACGTCAGCTATTGCTGGTCCGATTCTGCCAGGTCATCTTGGTCCTGGCCCAGGAGCGATAATTCCAACAATGCGTATCGGTGCTCAACAAAGTTATGAACGTTGTTAGCCACCGCCAGTTTGAACAATGCCGTAGCGTTGTCCAAATCCCCCAGACTTAGGTAGTACTTACCTAAATAGAAGTTGGTTTCACTGAGATGCTCAGCGAGCGAGGTGTTATCCGTTGCGTCCGCCTTCAGGCGTTCCATCAGCGTTGCTTCGCTAATGTTGCCCAGGTAGAACTCGACAATGTTCCATCCCCATTGCTCTTTATCCGATTTTTCGAAACGTTGCTTTAACGCTTCTTTAGCCTGCTTCTCATCGAGCTTCTGCTCGGCGAGATAAAGCCACAGACTGCGGAAAGGATCATTGGGATCGTCTTGATAAAACGCCAGCAGATCATCTTGCGCTAACTTGTCACGACCGCCGTAATACAATGCGATACCGCGATTCAAGTGCGCGTAGTTGTAAGTTGGATCAAGCTCAAGTACAGAATCAAACGCTTCATAGGCAGCATCAAAATTGCCTGCCTGCGTTAAATATATACCTAAGTAATTGAATACTTCAGGCATATCTGGTCGGATAGCCAGCGCTTGTGAAAAATCATTTCGCGCCAGTGCCCTCAGACCGAGACTATCATACAACACTCCGCGCTCATATAAAAGCTGTGCGCGTTCGTCATCGGTTAAAGCCCGACTGGCAAGAATTTGTTCCATACGTGCCAGAATCACTTCCTGCTGCAAAGTCGGTTGCAGTGGTACTGCGAGGACTTCACTCTTACGCCAGGCGGAATTACTGCATCCAGCCAGCGTGAGTGCTGTCGCAACGAAACACCAGCGCAAAAAAGGCTTCATTTCCCACTCCCGAAGACAACGATTGAATGAACGTCCAGGTTCCCCGGTTGCTAACAAGGCGTCCTGCCGGGTTAAAAGCCCTCCGCTTTCACGGAGGGCAATGGCAACCTTACTCGCCTTGTTGGCTTACCGGAGCTTCCGGTTCGCCTGCAGGCTGAGACTGCTCAGTTGCTTCTTTAATGCTTAAACGTACACGGCCCTGGCGATCAACTTCCAGAACTTTGACCGGAACTTCCTGGCCCATCTGCAGGTAATCGGTCACTTTCTCAACGCGCTTGTCAGCGATCTGAGAGATGTGCACCAGACCTTCTTTACCGCCACCGATGGCAACGAATGCGCCAAAGTCAACGATACGGGTCACTTTACCGTTGTAGATACGACCTACTTCGATTTCAGCGGTGATTTCTTCGATGCGACGAATAGCATATTTCGCTTTCTCGCCGTCAGTCGCAGCAATCTTCACAGTACCATCATCTTCGATTTCAATGGTGGTGCCGGTTTCTTCGGTCAGGGCACGGATAACAGAACCGCCTTTACCGATAACGTCTTTGATCTTGTCCGGGCTGATCTTGATGGTATGGATACGCGGAGCAAATTCAGAGATATCGCCGCGCGGCGCGTTGATCGCCTGTTCCATCACACCCAGGATGTGCAGACGTGCACCTTTAGCCTGGTTCAAAGCAACCTGCATGATCTCTTTGGTGATACCTTCAATTTTGATATCCATCTGCAGTGCAGAGATACCGTCGCGGGAACCCGCCACTTTGAAGTCCATATCGCCGAGGTGGTCTTCGTCGCCCAGGATGTCAGACAGAACAACAAAGTTGTCCCCTTCCTTCACCAGACCCATCGCAATACCCGCAACAGCCGCTTTGATCGGCACGCCTGCGTCCATCAGTGCCAGGGAAGCACCACATACGGAAGCCATGGAAGAAGAACCGTTAGATTCAGTAATTTCAGAAACAACACGAACGGTGTACGGGAATTTATCCAGTTCCGGCATCACTGCCAGTACGCCACGCTTCGCCAGACGGCCGTGACCAATTTCACGACGCTTCGGAGAACCGACCATACCGGTTTCACCTACACAGTACGGAGGGAAGTTGTAGTGGAACAGGAAGTTGTCGGTACGCTCGCCCATCAGTTCGTCGAGGTTCTGTGCATCACGGGTAGTACCCAGCGTTGCGGTAACCAGCGCCTGAGTTTCACCACGGGTGAACAGTGCGGAACCGTGAGTACGCGGCAGAACGCCAGTACGCACGTCCAGACCACGGATCATGTCTTTTTCGCGGCCATCAATACGCGGCTCACCGGCCAGTACGCGGCTACGAACAACGTTTTTCTCGATAGCGTGCAGGATTTCACCCAGCTCGTTAGCGTCCAGGGTTTCATCTTCTGCAGTAAGCTGCGCGATGGTTTCAGATTTGATCACGTCAACCTGAGCATAACGCTCTTGTTTGTCAGTGATACGGTAAGCATCGCTCAGGCGCGCTTCTGCCAGTGCAGCAACACGCGCGTTCAGCGCTTCGTTAACCGCTTCTGGCTGCCAGTCCCAACGTGGTTTGCCCGCTTCTTTAGCCAGCTCGTTGATCGCCTGGATAACAACCTGCTGCTGTTCGTGACCGAATACCACAGCACCCAGCATCTGGTCTTCGCTCAGCAGTTCAGCTTCAGATTCAACCATCAATACGGCAGCTTCGGTACCGGCAACAACCAGATCCAGTTTACTTTCTTTCAGCTCGTCCTGAGTCGGGTTCAGTACATACTGGTCATTGATATAACCAACACGCGCAGCACCAATCGGGCCGTTGAACGGAATACCAGACAGAGACAGCGCAGCGGATGCACCAATCATCGCCACGATATCCGGGTTAACCTGTGGGTTAACGGAAACGACGGTTGCGATAACCTGAACTTCGTTAACGAAGCCTTCCGGGAACAGCGGACGAACCGGGCGGTCAATCAGACGCGCAATCAGGGTTTCGCCTTCGCTTGGACGGCCTTCACGACGGAAGAAGCTACCAGGGATACGACCAGCAGCGTAGGTACGCTCCTGATAGTTAACGGTCAGCGGGAAAAAGTCCTGGCCTGGTTTCGCTTTTTTCTGGCCAACAACGGTAACGAATACCGCAGTGTCATCCATGCTAACCATAACAGCGGCAGTCGCCTGACGCGCCATCATGCCGGTTTCCAGCGTAACGGTATGCTGACCGTACTGGAATTTACGAACGATCGGATTAAGCAAAATAATATCCTTTCTCTATTTTTTTGACGGCACATTTATGCGCCATCGTTAATACCCGACCTTCTGCGCATCCTCGCGACTAATGACAACCCTAACCCATGCGTATTGGGTAAAGCCTCTCATTAGCCGCGCGAACCTCTGCAACGGAAGATCATTCATAGCAACAATACATTAGTTTCCAGCGAATTGCTGCCATCTGCTGGAAAAAAGGGGCCATGAAGGCCCCCTCTTTCTGAAACTCGAAAGAATTAGCGACGCAGACCCAGACGCTCGATCAGCGCGGTGTAGCGTGCAACATCTTTACGTTTCAGGTAGTCGAGCAGTTTACGACGCTGAGAAACCATGCGCAGCAGACCACGACGGCTGTGGTGATCTTTTTTGTGCTCTGCAAAGTGGCCCTGCAGGTGGTTAATCTGTGCAGTCAACAGAGCAACCTGAACATCGGTAGAACCGGTGTCGTTTGCATCACGACCGAACTCAGAAACGATTTTAGCTGTAGCTTCAGTACTTAGAGACATTTTAAAACTCCAAAGTATTAAGAATGAAAGGATGCCGATCTCTAATTCAGCTATCCCAGTGTATACACTTTATCCTTCAAACTGACTCTGCGTTGGCTGCGTCCGCTCACCTCAGTCACTTACCTAAGTAAGCTCCTGAGGATTCTCAGACTTGCCGCCTTGATGCAGCCCGAATGATTTTGTGTATACGCCGCGCGAACTGTTAAATAATTAACGCGACGTTAAGCGGCAGTATTCTACTCGCAGCGCCTTCTTATCGCAAGACAGAGAGCGCTATGCAGGATACTCAACCACCAGTCGACGGGGGGCAACCCGACCTTCGTCATCCATTTCCCCCATGCCGATAAATTTACCGTCATCGCCTTCTGTCACACGCACCAGCCCTTCCAGTGGAGCGCCTGTCGTACGAACAGGATTACCATTTTTAAAGTAAACCGACGATGTTAAAGGCAGATTAACCACCGGATAATCCGATGCCGGACTGTCCATTGGCATCAGCAAAGGATCAAGCAACTGCGCTGACGGAATGTTCTGTTGTTCAGCTTGTTCTACCAGCTCACGCAAATGTTCCAGCGTGACCATACGGTCAACCGGGTATTTGCTGACCGTCAGACGGCGCAGATACGTTACATGTGCACCGCATCCCAGCTTCTCACCCAGATCGTCAATAATAGTACGAATATAGGTACCTTTGGAGCAGTGAACTTCCAGCTCCAGTTCATTCCCTTCGTGGCGAATAAACAGCAGTTCATAAACGGTAATTGGGCGCGCTTCACGCGGTACCTCGATGCCCTGACGAGCATATTCGTACAGCTTCTTGCCCTGATATTTCAGCGCCGAGTACATCGATGGAATTTGCTCAATATCGCCGCGGAAAGTCTCTAGCGCACTCGCAAGCTGTTCCTCAGTAAAGGTCACCGGACGTTCCTGCACGATTTGCCCATCAGCATCAGAGGTATCCGTACGCTGGCCCAGGCGGGCAATCACACGATAACGTTTGTCAGAGTCCAGCAGATACTGTGAAAATTTCGTTGCTTCACCGAGGCAGACAGGCAGCATGCCTGTCGCCAGCGGATCCAACGCGCCAGTATGACCGGCACGGTTGGCATTGTAGATGCGCTTTACTTTTTGCAGTACGTCATTGCTGGACATGCCCTGAGGTTTATCCAGCAGCAAAACACCATGAATGTCGCGACCACGACGACGAGGACGACTCATCAGTCCTCCTTGCTGTCGTCCGCAGGGTTCACACGACGCTCATCGTCATGCTTCACCACGCTGGTCACCAGGTTGGACATACGCATCCCTTCGACCAGCGAGTTGTCGTAGAAGAAGGTCAGCTCAGGCACGATACGCAGGCGCATCGCTTTCCCCAGCAGAGAGCGGATGAAGCCAGAAGCTTCCTGTAGTGCCTTAATACCATTTTTCACGGCCGCTTCGTCCTGGTCGTTCAGGAACGTCACGAACACTTTGGCATATGCCAGGTCACGAGACATCTCAACGCCGGACACGGTAGTCATCATACCGACTCGAGGATCTTTGATTTCGCGTTGCAGGATGAGCGCGATCTCTTTCTGCATCTCTTGCGCTACACGCTGTGGGCGACCAAATTCTTTCGCCATAATAAATTCTCCAGAATAAAGACAAAAAAGGGGCCATAAGCCCCTTTTTAAATTTCTTGCCGGGTGGCGCTTCGCTTACCCGGCCTACGCCTAATCATCTTCTAAGGATTTGGGGTAGCAACAAGGTGGCAAGCTCGTAAATCCCCGGGAGCATAGATAACTATGTGACCGGGGTGAGCGAGCGCAGCCAACGCCGTTGCGGCCCAAAAGACGACGAAGATTATGCGATGGTACGTTTGATCTCAATAATCTCGAATACTTCGATCATATCGCCAACGCGAACGTCGTTGTAGTTCTTAACGCCGATACCACATTCCATACCGTTACGGACTTCGTTAACGTCATCTTTGAAGCGGCGCAGGGATTCCAGCTCGCCTTCATAGATAACCACGTTGTCGCGCAGAACGCGGATTGGGTTGTGACGTTTAATCGTACCCTCGGTAACCATACAACCTGCGATGGCGCCGAATTTCGGTGATTTGAACACATCACGGACTTCAGCCAGACCGATGATCTGCTGTTTCAGTTCCGGAGACAGCATGCCGCTCATCGCTGCTTTCACTTCGTCGATCAGATGGTAGATGACGGAGTAGTAACGCAGATCCAGGCTTTCGGATTCAATCACTTTACGTGCAGAAGCATCAGCACGGACGTTGAAGCCAACCAGAATCGCGTTGGATGCCGCAGCCAGCGTAGCGTCGGTTTCAGTGATACCACCCACGCCAGAACCGATGATCTTCACTTTGACTTCGTCGGTAGACAGTTTCAGTAAAGAGTCGGAGATCGCTTCTACAGAACCCTGAACGTCAGCCTTCAGTACGATGTTCACTTCGTGAACTTCGCCTTCGGTCATGTTAGCAAACATGTTCTCGAGTTTAGATTTCTGCTGACGAGCCAGTTTAACTTCACGGAATTTGCCCTGACGATACAGCGCAACTTCACGTGCTTTCTTCTCGTCACGAACGACGGTCACTTCATCACCTGCAGCCGGAACACCGGACAGACCGAGGATTTCCACCGGAATGGACGGACCTGCTTCCAGCACTTCCTGACCCAGTTCGTTACGCATCGCACGAACGCGACCGTATTCGAAGCCACACAGTACGATATCGCCTTTGTTCAGGGTACCCTCGCGAACCAAGACGGTAGCAACCGGGCCACGTCCTTTATCCAGGAAGGATTCGATAACCGCACCGCTCGCCATACCTTTACGTACTGCTTTCAGCTCCAGAACCTCGGCCTGCAGCAGGATAGCATCCAGCAGCTCGTCAATACCGGTACCGGCTTTTGCAGAAACATGAACGAACTGGCTCTCGCCGCCCCACTCTTCCGGCATGATGCCATACTGGGACAGTTCATTTTTAACGCGATCTGGGTCTGCTTCTGGTTTATCGATTTTGTTCACTGCAACCACTACTGGCACACCTGCCGCTTTCGCGTGCTGGATAGCTTCGATGGTCTGCGGCATCACGCCGTCGTCTGCAGCAACAACCAGAACCACGATATCCGTTGCCTGAGCACCACGAGCACGCATGGAGGTAAATGCGGCGTGCCCCGGGGTATCCAGGAAGGTGATCATACCGTTACCGGTTTCAACATGATACGCACCGATGTGCTGGGTAATGCCACCCGCTTCGCCTGAAGCCACTTTCGTAGAACGAATGTAATCCAGCAAAGACGTTTTACCATGGTCAACGTGGCCCATGATGGTCACAACAGGTGCACGCGGTTCAGCCGCCGCACCAGTGTCACGGTCGCTCATTACCGCTTCTTCCAGTTCGTTTTCACGACGCAGGATAACTTTGTGACCCATCTCTTCGGCAACCAGCTGTGCGGTTTCCTGGTCGATAACCTGGTTGATGGTTGCCATTGCACCCAGTTTCATCATCGCTTTGATGACCTGAGAGCCTTTAACTGCCATCTTGTTCGCCAGATCGCCAACGGTGATGGTTTCGCCGATCACAACGTCACGGTTAACGGCCTGAGCCGGCTTCTGGAAGCCCTGCTGCAGCGCGGAACCTTTACGCTGTTTACCGCCTTTGCCGCCACGAACCGCTGCACGCGCTTCTTCACGGTCAGCTTTAGATTCGGCGTGTTTATTGCCTTTCTTCGCCGGACGCGCAGCTTTCGCACTGCGAGTACGACCACGACCGCCTTCAACTTCACGATCGTTTTCGTCTTCTGCCTGGCGAGCGTGCTGAGAAGTGGTAACGTGATAATCGCTGGTATCTTCAACAGGTTCAGCGTTATTCACACCATTCTTCTCGTTTTCTTCTGCCATACGACGGGCTTCTTCAGCCACACGGCGCGCTTCTTCTTCAAGCTTACGACGTGCTTCTTCTTCCGCTTTACGCTTCAGTTCTGCGGCTTCGTTTTCACGGCGGGCTTTTTCGGCCTGGGCGGTTTTTGTCATATCGTCGGTCTGTTGATTGCTCACTTTGTCTTTTTCCGCAGCTTCACGTTTCGCTTTATCAGCGGCTTCACGTTTAGCTTGTTCTGCGGCCTCACGTTCGGCTTTTTGTTGCGCCTCGCGTTTGGCAGCTTCTTCTGCCTCACGACGGGCTTGCTCTTCCGCTTCACGCTGCGCCTGCTCTTCCGCGGCAAGGCGTTCAGCCTCTTGCGGATCGCGTTTCACAAAGGTGCGTGTCTTGCGGACTTCGATTTGTACCGATTTACTTTTTCCACCGGTACCTGGAATATTGAGAGTACTGCGCGTTTTACGCTGCAATGTCAACTTATCCGGCGCTGAGCCATTTTCACGGTTCAGGTGCGCCAGCAAGGTTTGTTTCTCTTGTGCGGACACAGAGTCATCAGCAGACTTAGGGATACCTGCATCAGCAAATTGCTGTACCAGGCGATCCACGGAGGTCTGTATCTCTGCAGCCAGCGTTTTTACGGTTACATCTGTCATACTGTTCCTTCCTGCTACAGTTTATTACGCTTCGTCGCCGAACCAGCAAATATTACGGGCAGCCATAATCAGCTCACCGGCTTTCTCGTCGGTCAACCCTTCGATATCAGCCAGATCATCAATGCCCTGTTCAGCGAGATCTTCCAGCGTACAAACACCACGGGCAGCCAGTTTGAAAGCCATATCACGATCCAATCCTTCCAGATTCAGCAGATCGTCAGCCGGTTTGTTATCACCGAGGCTTTCTTCCTGGGCCAGTGCCAGAGTGGTCAGTGCGTTTTTAGCACGCTCGCGCAGCGCTTCAACGGTCTGTTCATCAAGGCCGTCAATTTCCAGCAGTTCTTTCATTGGCACGTAGGCCAGTTCTTCCAGCGTCGCAAAACCTTCTTCAACCAAAACAGTCGCGAAATCTTCATCGATATCGAGATATTTAGTGAAGGTATCGATGGCCGCATGTGCTTCAGCCTGATGCTTAGCCTGCAGATCATCAACGGTCATGACGTTGAGTTCCCAACCACTCAGTTGTGAAGCCAGGCGGACGTTCTGACCATTACGTCCAATCGCCTGAGCCAGGTTACCGGCTTCAACCGCAATATCCATGGTGTGTTTGTCTTCATCCACCACGATAGAAGCGACGTCTGCTGGCGCCATTGCGTTGATCACGAACTGCGCCGGATTATCATCCCACAGGACAATATCAATACGCTCGCCGCCCAGTTCGGTAGAAACTGCCTGAACACGCGCACCGCGCATACCAACACAGGCACCGACCGGATCGATACGCTTATCGTTGGTCTTAACTGCGATTTTCGCACGAGAACCCGGATCGCGAGCCGCCGCTTTAATTTCAATCACTTCTTCGCCAATTTCTGGCACTTCAATGCGGAACAGTTCGATCAGCATTTCCGGCTTGGAACGCGTCACAAACAGCTGCGCACCACGCGCTTCCGGGCGCACAGAGTACAGAACACCACGAATACGGTCGCCAGGACGGAAGTTTTCACGCGGCAGCATGTCTTCACGCAGGATCACAGCTTCAGCATTACTGCCCAGATCCAGGGAAATGTTGTCACGGTTGACTTTCTTCACCACACCAGTGACGATTTCGCCTTCGTGTTCACGGAATTGATCGACAACCATCGCACGTTCAGCTTCACGTACTTTCTGTACGATAACCTGTTTCGCGGTCTGAGTAGTGATACGGTCAAAGGTGACAGATTCGATCTGATCTTCAACGTATTCGCCCACGTTCAGACTTTCGTCTTCAAAGCGCGCCGCTTCCAGCGTAATTTCTTTCGTTGGCTGCGTGACTTCTTCTACGATAACCCAACGACGGAAGGTATCGAAATCACCGCTTTTACGATCGATCTCTACGCGGACATCGATCTCTTGTTCATATTTTTTCTTTGTTGCTGTAGCCAGCGCACTTTCCAGCGCTTCAAAAATTTTCTCGCGTGGCAGCGCTTTCTCGTTGGATACGGCTTCAACAACAGCCAAAATTTCTTTGTTCATCGCGGGCTTTTCACCTCAATCCAGACTGTTAAAAGTGGGGAACCAGGTTCGCCTTCTGGATATTACTCAGCGCGAACACTTCATCTTTACCTTCGACTGTGACCGTGATCATCTCACCGTCCACCGCTTTGATAACGCCCTGCCATTTACGACGGTTTTGTACCGCCATACGAAGAACCAGCGTGACTTCTTCACCCAGGAAACGCACGTAGTGTTCAGCCGTGAACAGAGGACGGTCGAGACCCGGAGAGGAGACTTCCAGGTTGTAGGCAACAGTGATTGGGTCTTCGACATCCATCACCGCGCTTACCTGATGGCTCACATCAGCACAATCATCAACATTGATGCCATCTTCACTATCAATATAGATGCGCAGTGTGGATGTGCGACCGCGAATAAATTCGATGCCGACCAGCTCGTACCCCAAGGCTTCAACTGGCGCTGTAATCATCTCTGTTAATTTTTGCTCTAATGTGGACAAGCCCACCCCCAAGACATAAAAAAAGGGCCTAAAGCCCAGTTATTCTGTAGTCAGATAACAAAAAACCCCGATAAATCGGGGCTTTAGATAACTGAACCCTATAACCGCACCTGCGGTTCGGAGAACCTTCCGAAAGAATTTTTTTCAAATCCAGCTACGAAGGCCTAAGTCTTCACAGTATATTTGAAAAAGAACTCTAAGGGAAAGTGGTTGCGGGGGCCGGATTTGAACCGACGACCTTCGGGTTATGAGCCCGACGAGCTACCAGGCTGCTCCACCCCGCGCCTGAAACGTGGCAAATTTTACTCGTTTTGGGTAAAAAATGCAAATACTGCTGGGATTTGGTACCGAGGACGGGACGTAAAATCTGCGCACAGTATATTGATCCTCTATACGTTATGTCAACCTTGTTACTAGTATGCAAATGAATGAATGCTGCCCAGCGCTAGCCCAGCAAGATAAATATGCCGCCCACGCCGTTATTTAACGAAAT
Organism: Citrobacter sp. Cu233; assembly: GCF_030332225.1. GTDB lineage: Bacteria > Pseudomonadota > Gammaproteobacteria > Enterobacterales > Enterobacteriaceae > Citrobacter. Next base: position 101,919 of record NZ_JAOWIF010000033.1, on the reverse strand, counting down.
TATCACTAAACTCTTCCTGTCACCCTTAAAAGATGATTAAATGAAAACTCATTTATTTTGCATAAAAATGCACTTAACATAAAAAACCGACCTCTTCACCAGTCTATCAAGCAGGGTTTTATTTTATGACGACGATTCTCAAGCATCTCCCGGTAGGTCAACGTATTGGTATCGCTTTTTCCGGCGGCCTGGACACCAGTGCAGCACTGCTGTGGATGCGACAAAAAGGGGCTGTCCCATATGCATATACTGCGAATTTGGGCCAGCCGGATGAGGATGACTATGACGCCATTCCTCGCCGTGCAATGGAATATGGTGCTGAGAATGCTCGCCTGGTTGATTGCCGCAAGCAGTTGGTTGCCGAAGGGATCGCTGCCATTCAGTGCGGTGCGTTCCATAACACCACCGGCGGACTGACCTATTTCAATACCACCCCGCTGGGACGCGCAGTGACAGGCACCATGCTGGTTGCCGCCATGAAAGAAGATGGCGTAAATATCTGGGGTGACGGTAGTACCTATAAAGGCAACGATATTGAACGTTTCTATCGTTATGGTCTGCTGACCAACGCCGAACTACAGATTTATAAACCCTGGCTGGATACCGATTTTATCGACGAACTCGGTGGTCGCCATGAGATGTCCGAATTTATGATCGCCTGCGGCTTCGACTACAAGATGTCTGTCGAAAAAGCGTATTCCACCGACTCCAATATGCTCGGCGCGACTCACGAAGCAAAAGATCTGGAATTCCTGAACTCCAGCGTCAAAATCGTTAACCCGATTATGGGCGTGAAGTTCTGGGATGAGAGCGTGAAGATCCCGGCTGAAGAAGTGACCGTGCGTTTTGAACAGGGTCATCCGGTTGCGCTGAACGGTAAGACCTTCAGTGACGATGTTGAGATGATGCTGGAAGCCAACCGTATCGGCGGTCGTCATGGTCTGGGTATGAGCGACCAGATTGAAAACCGTATCATTGAAGCAAAAAGCCGCGGTATCTATGAAGCCCCGGGGATGGCACTGCTGCATATCGCCTACGAACGTCTGCTGACCGGTATTCATAACGAAGACACCATTGAGCAATATCACGCTCACGGTCGCCAGCTCGGTCGTCTGCTGTATCAGGGGCGCTGGTTTGACTCACAGGCGCTGATGCTGCGTGATGGCCTGCAACGTTGGGTAGCCAGCCAGATTACCGGTGAAGTTACGCTGGAACTGCGCCGCGGTAACGACTATTCAATCCTTAACACCGTGTCTGACAACCTGACCTACAAACCAGAACGTTTGACCATGGAGAAAGGTGATTCCGTATTCTCACCAGACGATCGTATCGGTCAGTTGACCATGCGTAACCTGGATATTACCGACACTCGTGAGAAGCTGTTCGGCTATGCGCAGTCTGGTCTGTTGACCGCCTCTTCCGCAACCGGTCTGCCACAGGTTGAGAATCTGGAAAACAAAGCGAAGTAAATATTCACCATCTTAAGGCCGCGAAAGCGGCCTTTTTTATGCGCAGAATATAGGGATACTCTGTTGCCTGTAGGTCGGATAAGGTGTTTACACCACCACCCGACATTATTACATCGCCTGATGACGCTACGCTTACCAGGCCTACGGAGTCACCACAAATTACAGACAAAAAAAAAGACGCTTTGCAGCGTCTTTTCTTTGGAATATTGGTACTGAGGATGGGACTCGAACCCACAAGCCCGTTAGGGCACTACCACCTCAAGGTAGCGTGTCTACCAATTCCACCACCTCAGCACAGATACAACTATTAATGCGGGATATCGCTGGTCGGCTGAGCCGGAGCAGCTGGCTGAGTTTGCTCGGTTTTCGCCGGTGCACTCAGATTTTCCCACTCACTTCCTTTATTGGTCTTATTGCTGTTCATGTTACCCAGCACCAGACTGATAATGAAGAACAGAGTCCCTAACACAGCTGTCATACGGGTCATGAAGTTACCAGAACCACTTGAACCAAACAGTGTACCAGAAGCGCCTGCGCCAAAAGAGGCTCCCATATCAGCGCCTTTACCTTGCTGCAGCATGATCAAGCCAACAAGGCCAATTGCTACAATAAGGAAAACTACCAAAAGAGCTTCGTGCATAATCAACCTGTTCCTTGCGGAGTTGCCGCGTACCAATGCTTCGACCAATAAAGCGGGAATTTCAACTGTTTCCCACTGAAGCGGGTGTGAATACTAACCAAAGCGAATAACCTTCGCAAGGGCAATTTGTTAGCATTGTATCAAGTGCGGAAAAAATCGCCACATCAATCAAAAACGCAGCAACTTATCCCAGCATCTCTGCATTACTGACCGCTGATCGTCAAGGTTTGCCCAAACAACAATAGGGATTTCACAAACCAGATCCGAATTTTCTGGCCAACAGTGAATTATTTCCTGATTCACCAACTCCTCAGCCACCATGGATTCGGGTAACCACGCCATTCCCATATGGCGCAGTACCATTTCTCGTATTGTTTCGCTTAGCCCAGTCTCAAACACTTTTTTCAACCGTGGGCGCACTCGTTGTTCTGCCGGATCAATAATACGTCTGACAAAGGTATAGTCGCTGTAGCATAGCCAGGGGATCGGGGTATGCGGATCATCCAGTCTGTCCGCGAGTTGCGCAGAAATCACTGGGATAAAACGCTCATATCGCCATAAAGAACGTTTCAGCCCTCCGGCAATCTCCAGCCCCGGTTGTGACGAGGGCAAATCGTAAGTCACCAGCATATCAATTTGCCGGTTTATCAGGGCATTAAAGTGATTATCAATCCCCTGAATGCTGGCATTTACCGTGAAGTTTAATTGCGGTTCACTCTGGCGCAGATAGTTGATCATATCAGGCAGGATATTGACTGACAGCGTATGCAGACTCACCATCACCAACGTATTGTCCGTCGCTGGCATCATCGCACACAGGTCATGGCGCGCCTCCGTGAGTGTACTGAGGACTTGCCGGGCATAAGGTTCAAAACGTTCGCCATAACAGGTTAGCGTAACGGGCGTCGTGGTGCGGTCAAACAGCGGGACCCCCAACATTTCCTCCAGTGCCTTTATACGTCGGCTTAGCGCGGGTTGGGTGATATGCCGCTGTATTGCTGCCTGGGAGTAATTCCCATACTGACTCAACGCCAGAAAATCTTCTAACCACTTCGAATCCACGTCTCATTCCCCATCATGCCGTAACCGTATCCACCGATAACAAATCGGCAATAGTCACAGTTATAGTAATGGCTTTAATGTGGACATCATAACAACAATATTCCGTTTCACCTGCCGACTCTCACCCTTGACGTTTGACAGGACCGATATGTTTACTTTACTGACCAATGCCCGCGTATTTTCCCCAGAGGATTTAGGCCTCTGTTCCCTGCTTATACATGCCGATCGCATTGTGGCTGTTGAAAAAGATATTGCACTCTTTGATGGCGTCAAAGAAGTCATCGATTGCCGCGGTAAGTGGGTAATTCCCGGAATTATCGATCAGCATGTCCATCTTACCGGCGGCGGCGGTGAAGCCGGCTTTGCCAGCCGGACACCAGCCGTCAAACTGCGCGATTTGATTCAGGCCGGTATTACGACGGTCGTCGGCGTGCTGGGCACTGATGCGATATCCCGCTCACCAAAAGATCTTTACGCCAAAATGCAGTCTCTCAATCTGGAGGGTCTGCGTGCGTATATGCATACCGGAGCCTACGCGGTACCCAGCCCGACAATTACGCGGTCCATTCGCGATGATATGGCCTTTATCCCGGCAATCCTGGGTGTCAAAATCGCCCTCGCCGACCACCGTGGCTCCTATCCCTCTTTCCAGGAGTTATTAAGAATAATCAGTGACATCCGCGTATCCTCACTGCTGGCCGGAAAAAAAGGGCTGCTGCATGTGCACCTGGGCAATCTGCCGGAAGGGATGTCACAGCTTATGGAATTGTGTGATGCCGGTATTCCCATTCACCACATTTCGCCGACGCATGTTGCGAGGACAGAAGCATTGTTCGAACAGGCTATCGCTTTCGCACATCGCGGTGGCCATATCGACGTGACATCTGGCGGCAGCCGATTTATGCCCCAGGAACAAGCGATTCTCCACGCGCTGGAATCACAGGTTCCTGCAGATCGCATCACCATTAGCTCTGACGGTAATGGCAGCGTGCCGCGCTTTAATGCGCAAGGCATCGTAGAAGGACTAAGCGCCGCACCGGTAGGTGGCAACCTCAACCTGTTACCTCGCCTGATTGATGTCGGTATTCCAGTGTCTCAGGCGATCGCGATGTTGACGGCGAACGTCGCCCGCTCACTGGGTATTTCTGGCGGCGTACTTTGCGCAGGAGAACGTGCTGATATTTGCGTGCTCAATGATGACCTCTCACTGGCCCACTTGTTTGCCGCCGGCAAGCCGTTACTGCGTGATGGTGAGTGTCTGGTCACCGGCAACTTTGAGTGAGGAGTTGAGAATGTCATTATTACTGGCGCTGGTCGCCATTATTTTTGCCGGGCGTCTGATCCTGAAAAAGTATCACCCTCAGTCGGTGTTGCTGTTAACCGGGATCGTACTACTGCTTATCGCGCATTTTAGCGGGATGGCCACTCTCAGTAGCCTGGTAAAAAAAAGCACCGGATTTGGCCCATTTGACGCCTTTGAGTTTATTCGCGATACCCTGAGCGTGCGTCTCGGCGGTCTCGGGCTACAAATCATGCTGATAGGTGGCTTTGCCACCTATATGTCGGCTATTGGCGCAAGTCAGGTGCTGGTGCGCGTCACATCCCGCCCCTTGCAACGTCTGAACTCCCCTTATCTACTGCTAGGGCTGGCGCTGTTGCTGGGTCAATTCCTGTCGCTGTTTATCAGTAGCGCCACCGGGCTGGGTCTGCTGTTGATGGCAACACTGTACCCGCTGCTGACCCGTCTTGGCTGTAGCCGTGCCGCCGTTGCCGCCGTTATCGCCAGTACCTGCGCGGTTGAGTTTGGCCCAGGCTCCGGGAACTCGGTTCTCGCCGCCAAAACGGCAGGTATCGAGGTAGTTAACTATTTTGTTCAGGATCAGTTACCGATTGTCGTTCCGGTTATTCTTTTCATCGCTCTGCTTCATATCGTTGTACAACGCTTTTTCGATCGCCGGGAGAGCGGTGACAATACAGCGCAGCAAATGCAGACATTAACCTCAACCGAAGAAACCGAAGCGCCGGTAGCCTGGCTGTTCCTGCCAATGTTACCGCTGGTTTTAATGCTGGCGTGCAGTGATTTGCTGTTCAGCTCACTCAAAATTACGCTGGATACCGCCGTACTGATAAGCCTGTCCATTACTTTGATTTGCGAATATTGCCGCCATCGTAAAGCTCGCGAAGTGATGGCTGGCGTACAAAAAGTTTTCGACAGTATGGGCAGTGTGTTTGCCACGGTAGTCACGCTGATTATCGCCGGTGAAGTTTTCTCCGCCGGTCTGAAAGCAATTGGCGCGGTTGATGCGCTGCTGTCACTCTCAGGAGAATTTGGCCTCAGCGCAGCGTCCATAATCTTACTGATGACGTTAATCACCTTTGCGATTTCAGCGTTGATGGGCTCCGGGAATGCAGCCTTTTTCTCCTTCGCCCCGATGGTGCCGGATATCAGCCGCCATATCGGCAGCGACGTGGCGGTTATGATGCTGCCGATTCAGATCTCAGCGGGTATTGGGCGGACGTTGTCACCTATTGCCGGCGTGATTATCGCCATCGCCGGGATCGCAGGTGTATCACCGGTGGATATCGTTAAACGCACCGCAATTCCGATGCTGGGAGGATGGTTGCTGATGATTACACTGACATTCGCCCGATCAGGGCACTTGTTGGCGGTTCTCCCGTGGCTGGCCGTCCTCGTCCTATTGATGATCGGTGGCTACTTCTGGCAGCGTCGGCGTAAACAGCCGCTTGCAGTACAGTAAAAAAAAGCCGGAGTCTGAGAGACTCCGGCTTTTACACTTATGGATAGGGTTAAACGGCTTTCACTGCATCCGCAATGCGGTGCGCAAACTCCGTAACCTGTGCTTCGTCTTCACCTTCAACCATCACACGGATTAATGGCTCAGTGCCCGACTTACGCAGCAGTACGCGTCCACGGTTACCCAGTGCCGCTTCAACCTCTGCCATCACCGCTTTCACGCTTTCATGCTCCAGCGGATCGCCGCTACCGGCGGTGTAACGTACGTTAACCAGCAATTGCGGGAACATTTTCATGCCGCTGCACAGATCGTGCAGACTCATATGGTTACGCACCATCGCAGCCAGTACCTGCAGACCCGCCACAATACCGTCACCCGTAGTCGTTTTATCCAGCAGAATCACATGACCTGAGTTTTCCGCACCGATACGCCAGCCTTTTTCCTGCATTTTTTCCAGTACGTAGCGGTCGCCCACTTTCGCACGGGCAAACGGAATACCCAGTTGTTTTAGCGCCAGCTCCAGCCCCATGTTGCTCATCAGTGTACCCACCGCACCACCGCGCAGTTGCCCCTGGCGCAGCGCTTCACGCGCGATGATGTACATGATCTGGTCACCGTCGACTTTATTACCTTCGTGGTCAACCATAATAACGCGGTCGCCGTCACCGTCCAGCGCAATACCCAGATCGGCTTTTTCCGCGATTACGCGCGCCTGCAGCGCACGAACATCGGTCGCGCCAACTTCTTCATTGATGTTTACACCATTCGGTTCACAGCCAATGGCAATGACGTTAGCACCCAGTTCGCGCAGTACATTTGGCGCAATGTGGTACGTTGCGCCGTTAGCGCAGTCCACCACAATTTTAAGCTCGTTCAGGCTCAGCTCATTCGGAAATGTTCCTTTGCAAAACTCAATATAGCGACCGGCAGCATCGACAATACGGCTGGCTTTACCCAGCTCGGCCGAATCCACGCAGGTGATTGCTTTTTCCATCTCCGCTTCAATCGCTTCTTCAACTGCATCCGGCAGTTTGGTTCCGTCGATGGAGAAGAATTTAATCCCGTTGTCATAAAATGGGTTGTGCGAAGCGGAGATAACAATCCCGGCTTCAGCACGGAATGCTCGTGTCAGATACGCAACAGCAGGTGTTGGCATTGGTCCGGTGAAAGAGGCAGACAGACCCGCGGCGGCCAGACCCGCTTCCAGCGCAGATTCCAGCATATAACCAGAAATACGCGTATCTTTGCCGATAATGATTTTGCGTGAACCATGACGTGCCAGCACTTTTCCTGCCGCCCAACCCAGCTTGAGCACAAAGTCAGGGGTGATTGGAGCGTCGCCTACACGGCCACGAATCCCATCGGTGCCAAAATATTTACGATTACTCATAGCGTTTGTTTTCCTTTGCAGACAATGTGGCTTCCACCACACGCATCGCTTCTACGGTTTCTTTGACGTCATGGACACGAATAATCTGCGCTCCCTGCATTGCAGCAATGACCGCACATGCAAGGCTGCCGCTCAAACGCTCAGATGGACCCACATTGAGCAATTGGCCAACCATTGATTTTCGTGACATCCCTACCAGCAGCGGCAGATTAAAATGATGAAACTCCGCCAGACGTGCCAGCAATGTGTAGTTGTGAGTAAGATTTTTACCGAATCCGAATCCTGGGTCGAGTAGCAATTTATCTTTTGTGATTCCGGCCCGTTCACAACGTGCTATTTGCTCAACAAAGTAACGATTTACCTCAGCAAATACATCCTCATACTTCGGCGCTTCCTGCATAGTTTTCGGCTGTCCCTGCATATGCATCAGGCAAACCGGCAACCCAGTTTCTGCCGCAGCTTCCAGCGCGCCCGGCTCAGAGAGCGAACGTATATCGTTAATGATATGCGCCCCCACTCTGGCGCACTCACGAATGACCTCTGGTTTTGAAGTATCTACCGAAATCCACACTTCAAAACGTTGAGCGATTGCCTCAACAACCGGGATCACACGCTGCAGTTCTTCTTCCACGCTAACATCCGCCGCTCCCGGTCGCGTAGACTCACCACCCACATCAATGATAGTCGCCCCTGCGTTAATCATCAGATTTGCGTGTTTTACCGCCTCAACCAGGGAGTTGTGCGCTCCACCATCAGAAAAAGAGTCTGGTGTGACGTTTAAAATCCCCATGACGTGGGGATGGCTGAGATCCAGCGAAGATCCCTGAGCAAAGAGTTTCATAGTGTTATCCCTGGTAAAATCTTTAATGAACAGATAAGAAAAACCCCGGAGCAAGCCCCAGGGTTTTCAATTAAAACATGGTCATCAGATGACGATAACTTATTTGTCGCCTAACTGCTCTGACATGTTGCCCGGGTTCGGCGTACGCGGCTCTTCAGCCGGACGCGGCGCACTCGGGGTGCCATTGTTGCCAGAGTTGTTAGATGAACCAGACTCTTCCCAACCCGCTGGCGGGCGCACTTCGCGACGAGCCATCAGATCATCAATCTGCGGTGCATCGATGGTCTCATATTTCATGAGCGCATCTTTCATTGAGTGCAGGATGTCCATGTTATCGTTCAGCAGACGGCGAGCACGGTCATAGTTGCGCTCAATCAGTGATTTCACTTCCTGATCGATAATACGCGCGGTTTCATCGGACATATGTTTTGCTTTAGCAACAGAACGTCCCAGGAACACTTCGCCTTCTTCTTCCGCGTACAGCAACGGCCCCAGTTTGTCAGAGAAGCCCCACTGAGTGACCATGTTACGCGCCAGGTTCGTCGCGACTTTAATGTCGTTCGACGCACCTGTAGAAACATGTTCAGCACCGTAGATGATCTCTTCCGCCAGACGACCACCGTACAGCGTGGAGATCTGACTTTCCAGTTTCTGACGGCTGGCGCTAATTGCGTCGCCTTCAGGCAGGAAGAAGGTGACACCCAGCGCACGACCGCGCGGGATAATCGTCACTTTATGCACCGGATCGTGTTCAGGTACCAGACGGCCGATGATTGCATGGCCAGCTTCATGGTACGCGGTAGATTCTTTCTGCGCTTCCGTCATCACCATGGAGCGACGTTCCGCACCCATCATGATTTTGTCTTTCGCTTTCTCGAACTCAACCATCGATACAACACGCTTGTTACCACGCGCTGCAAACAGTGCCGCTTCGTTCACCAGGTTCGCCAGGTCCGCACCGGAGAAACCAGGCGTACCACGAGCAATAATTGCCGCATCGATATCCGGAGACAGCGGTACGCGACGCATATGCACTTTCAGAATCTGTTCACGACCGCGAACGTCTGGCAGCCCCACCACAACCTGACGGTCAAAACGGCCAGGGCGCAGCAGCGCAGGGTCAAGAACGTCCGGACGGTTAGTTGCCGCGATAACGATAATACCTTCGTTACCTTCGAAGCCATCCATCTCAACCAGCATCTGGTTCAGCGTCTGTTCACGTTCATCGTGACCGCCACCCAGACCCGCGCCACGCTGGCGACCTACGGCGTCGATTTCATCGATGAAGATGATGCACGGTGCCGCTTTCTTGGCTTGTTCGAACATGTCACGCACACGAGATGCGCCCACACCGACGAACATTTCCACGAAATCAGAACCGGAAATTGTGAAGAATGGAACCTTCGCTTCACCCGCGATGGCTTTTGCCAGCAGGGTTTTACCTGTCCCCGGAGGACCGACCATCAGGACGCCTTTCGGGATCTTACCGCCCAGCTTCTGGAAACGGCTCGGTTCGCGCAGGTATTCAACCAGTTCAGCGACCTCCTCTTTCGCTTCGTCACAACCAGCGACATCAGCAAAAGTGGTTTTGATCTGATCCTCGGTCAACATGCGCGCTTTGCTCTTACCGAACGACATGGCACCTTTGCCACCACCGCCCTGCATCTGACGCATGAAGAAGATCCAGACACCAATCAGCAGCAGCATTGGGAACCAGGAAATGAAGATAGAAGCCAGCAGGCTCGGCTCTTCAGGCGGCTCGCCAACAACCTTGACGTTTTTAGTCAGCAGGTTATCAAGCAGCTTCGGATCGTTAACCGGAATGTAGGTCGTGTAACGGTTACTATCTTTCTTGGTAACGTTAATCTCACGTCCGTTGATACGCGCTTCACGAACCTGGTCCTGATTGACCTCTTGCAGGAAGGTAGAGTAATCAACCTTACGGCCATTAGACTCGCTGGGCCCAAAGCTCTGGAATACTGACATCAGCACAACGGCAATGACCAGCCAGAGTATTAGGTTTTTCGCCATGTCACTCAAGGGATTAACCTCATATTACAACTGTGTTAAAAACAGCGTCAGGATACTCTATATCCAGTGTCTTTCAAACTTACGTTTGAAATCTACCGGTTATGGTTTACGCCCGGTCGCTACAATGTACACTTCACGCGAACGGGCGCGAGAAGAGTCCGGCTTACGAACTTTGACCTTCGTAAACAGGGAGCGAATGTCTCTTAGATACTCATCGAAGCCTTCGCCCTGGAACACCTTCACTACAAAACTACCACCTGGTGCTAATACATCACGAGCCATTCCAAGTGCCAGTTCAACCAGATACATGGCCCGGGGAATATCCACCGCCGGTGTTCCACACATATTTGGCGCCATATCAGACATGACAACTTGTACTTTACTGTCACCTACACGCTCAAGTAACGCTTTCAGGACTAATTCATCACGAAAGTCGCCCTGAAGGAAGTCCACACCAACGATTGGATCCATAGGTAAAAGATCGCAAGCGATAATGCGGCCGCTGTTTCCGATCTGCGTAACCGCATATTGCGACCAGCCACCGGGTGCAGCGCCGAGGTCAACAATCGTCATCCCCGGTTTAAAAATTTTGTCACTTTGCTGTATTTCATCAAGTTTAAACCAGGCACGGGAACGTAACCCCTTTTTCTGTGCCTGTTGAACATATTTATCGCTAAAGTGTTCCTGAAGCCAGCGACTCGAGCTGGCAGAACGCTTTTTACCTGTCATTTCACTTTCCCATCGGGCAGTTCATCGTAACCAATGGTGTAAATATCTACACAGCTATTTGGCGATATATGGGAGATGGCGGTAGAATGACCCGTTTTCAATCCCAACGTAAGCAAAAATATACGATGAATCTGAGTACTAAACAAAAACAGCACCTGAAAGGTCTGGCACATCCGCTCAAGCCTGTAGTTATGCTTGGCAATAATGGTTTGACCGAAGGGGTACTGGCCGAGATTGAACAAGCGTTAGAGCACCATGAGCTTATCAAGGTGAAAATCGCCTCGGAAGATCGCGATACTAAAACCTTGATCGTGGAAGCTATCGTACGCGAAACCGGCGCCTGCAATGTACAGGTCATCGGCAAAACGCTGGTACTGTATCGCCCGACGAAAGAACGTAAAATCTCGCTGCCACGCTAAGAATATCCCAAAGTTGAACACGAAGTTTGTGTAAAACGCGGGAATTTCCGCTAGCAGGAGAGCAAAATGCCACGCTCTCTTCGTTGATAAAAGGCCGCTATGCGGCCTTTTTCCTTTCTTTACAATACATCAACATCTTACAGATACACTAAATAATTCGAGCACAGCCAACGCACATGCCGCGTGAAGTATGATGTGTGTATTGGGAAATTCTTACAGGTATTCGACCTTCGTCACTTCATACTCAACTTCACCGCCCGGCGTTTTGATAACCACCACATCATCCTGCTCTTTACCAATCAGGCCACGAGCAATAGGTGAGTTCACCGAAATCAGGTTTTGTTTAAAATCAGCCTCATCATCGCCAACAATGCGCCAGGTCTGCTCTTCATCGTTATCAAGATTCAGAACGGTAACCGTCGCACCGAACACAACGCGGCCGTTATTTGGCATTTTAGTGACGTCAATAACCTGCGCGTTAGACAGTTTGGCTTCGATATCTTTAATGCGACCTTCGCAGAATCCCTGCTGTTCACGAGCCGCGTGATACTCCGCGTTCTCTTTCAGGTCACCGTGTTCACGCGCTTCCGCGATCGCGGCAATAATTTCAGGGCGGCGCACAGATTTGAGAAAATCCAGCTCTTCGCGCAGTTTTTCAGCACCACGTAAGGTCATCGGGATAGCTTGCATTTGTTATACCTCTTGAACATTCCTGTAGGGGGTGATTGTCCTCACCCCGGCTGCTAAGCCCACCCTGGCATACGCCATGCCAGAGTCAGAAGCAAAAAAATACCGACCCGGGGCACGAGGTCCCAGGTCAGCTACAATTCTCTATTTGATGTTCATTTTACCCTGGAGTTCCCTATGGGTCATCGTTTACTTTTTAGGGCGTTGCGCCGTAGTATGACGGCCTGATTCCAGGTTGTTAGCGCGAGATTATGCGATTTCCCAGATTTGCCATTGGATTAACTGCCAGTATAGCGTTCAGCGTTCAGGCTGCGAATGTCGACGAGTACATCAACCAGCTTCCTGCCGGGGCCAACCTCGCCCTTATGGTACAGAAGGTTGGCGCGCCTGCGCCCGCGATTGATTACCATAGCCAGCAGATGGCACTCCCGGCCAGTACCCAGAAAGTGATCACCGCTCTGGCGGCATTGATTCAACTCGGACCTGATTTCCGTTTCACCACGACGCTTGAGACAAAAGGCAACGTGGAAAATGGGATATTGAAAGGTGACTTAGTTGCAAGATTTGGTGCCGATCCGACGTTAAAACGTCAGGATATTCGCAATATGGTAGCAACTCTGAAAAAATCAGGGGTGACGCAAATTGCCGGAAATGTCCTGATCGACACCTCCATTTTTGCCAGCCATGATAAAGCACCCGGCTGGCCCTGGAACGACATGACGCAATGTTTTAGCGCTCCGCCAGCAGCGGCGATTGTCGACCGAAATTGCTTCTCTGTATCGCTCTACAGCGCACAAAAAGCCAACGATTTGGCGTATATCCGCGTAGCATCATACTACCCGGTGACCATGTTCAGCCAGGTTCGTACCCTCGCGCGTGGTTCTGCGGAAGCGCAATATTGTGAACTGGACGTGGTTCCCGGCGATTTAAACCGCTTCACACTGACCGGGTGTCTGCCGCAGCGCGCCGAACCTCTGCCACTGGCGTTTGCTATTCAGGACGGTGCCAGCTATGCCGGAGCCATTCTTAAAGATGAGCTAAAACAAGCGGGTATTACCTACAGCGGCACGCTGCTGCGTCAGACTCAGGTCAACGAACCGGGTACCGTAGTCGCCAGCAAACAATCAGCACCGTTGCATGATCTGCTTAAGATTATGCTGAAAAAATCAGACAACATGATTGCCGACACCGTTTTTCGCATGATTGGCCATGCGCGATTTAACGTACCGGGCACCTGGCGAGCAGGTTCAGATGCCGTACGTCAGATCCTGCGCCAGCAGGCGGGCGTCGATATCGGCAACACGATTATTGCCGATGGCTCTGGCCTCTCCCGCCATAACCTGATTGCCCCCGCCACCATGATGCAGGTACTGCAATACATCGCGCAGCATGACAATGAGCTGAACTTTATCACGATGCTGCCACTGGCTGGCCATGATGGCTCCCTGCAATACCGTGCAGGCCTGCATCAGGCTGGTGTTGATGGCAAGGTTTCCGCGAAAACAGGCTCACTGCAAGGGGTGTACAACCTCGCGGGGTTCATCACCACCGCCAGCGGGCAACGCATGGCCTTCGTGCAGTACCTGTCTGGCTATGCGGTAGAGCCTGCAGACCAGCGTAACCGCCGTATTCCACTGGTACGCTTCGAGAGTCGGTTGTACAAAGATATATACCAGAATAACTGAGTATGTTTGGCGGATAGCGACACAAACGCGCCTTATCCGGACTACAGCGCACCCTGGAAACAAAAACCCCGGCAACATGGCCGGGGTTTTTATTGGGATTAACGCTTGTAAATGAACTCAACGCCTTCTTCGTCGTCTTCGTCCCAATCATCATCCCAGTCATCTTCCGCTTCGTCTTCGACTTCAGCGAGCTGCTGACGGTGATAATCATCCCACATGAACTCAACTTTCTCCGGCTGTTTCGCTTCTTCAGCCTGAACAATTGGGTTCTCAATGATAAAGGTCATCACATCCCAGCAAAGATCCTTCACACCCAGCTGGCTGGCGGCAGAGATCAGGTAATATTTACCTTCCCAGCCCAGCGCTTGCGCGATCGCTTTCGCTTTTTCTTCCGCTTCAGCTTTGTCCATCAAATCAATTTTGTTGAACACTAACCAGCGAGGTTTAGATGCCAGATCCTGACTGTATTTTTCCAGTTCGCCAATAATGATACGGGCGTTTTCTACCGGATCGGAACCGTCAATCGGATCGATATCAATGAGGTGCAGCAGCACGCGGCAACGTTCCAGGTGCTTCAGGAAGCGAATACCAAGACCAGCGCCTTCAGCAGCACCTTCAATCAGACCCGGGATATCAGCAACCACGAAGCTCTTTTCGTTGTCCATACGCACAACGCCGAGGCTCGGTACCAGCGTGGTGAACGGATAATCCGCCACTTTCGGTTTCGCCGCAGATACCGCGCGGATAAACGTCGATTTACCGGCGTTTGGCATACCCAGCATACCGACATCGGCTAACAGCATCAGCTCCAGCATCAGGTCACGTTTATCGCCAGGTGTACCCATCGTTTTCTGGCGCGGGGTACGGTTGACCGACGATTTAAAACGGGTGTTACCCAGGCCGTGCCAGCCACCTTTAGCGACCATCAGACGCTGACCGTGTTTGGTCATGTCGCCCATCGTTTCGCCCGTACCCTGGTCGATAACGCGTGTCCCTACTGGCACTTTGATGGTAACGTCTTTACCACGCTTGCCGGTGCAATCACGGCTTGCGCCATTCTGACCACGTTCCGCACGGAATGATTTTTCAAAACGGTAATCAATCAGCGTGTTCAGGTTTTCGTCGGCTTCCAGCCAGACGTCACCGCCATCACCACCGTCACCACCGTCCGGACCGCCTTTTGGGATGTATTTTTCGCGGCGGAAGCTGACACAACCGTTACCGCCATCGCCTGCAACGACCAGAATCGATGCTTCATCAACAAACTTCATTTTACTCTCCGTAAATCATTCGCCTGAGCGGGGTTGCGAAACCACCGTTTCATGCTTACGTAAACCGCCCCAAATTCGATGACCAATGGCGGAATACATCGCGCCCGCAACCACGATAAACGCACCGAGATAACCTAAAAGGTTTAGCATCGGTCTGGCGAAGAAATCGGGCCAGGCCAGTGATAATAAATCTGAAAATAACAACGTAAACAGCGGTGTGAGCGTAATTATGGCGCTCACCTGTGCCGCCTGCCAGCGAGCCATTGCTTCCGCAAGGGCACCGTATCCTACCAGTGTATTCAGGCCGCAGAACACGAGGCAGGCAAGCTGCCAGTCGCTGAGTTGCGCTATTACGCCGGGTTTAGCCAGCGGCAACAACGCTATCGTACATAAAGTGTACAGTAAAAACAGGATCTGCGGTGATGCCAGGCGGCGCAATAACACCTTTTGCGCGACCCCATAACACACCCAAACCGTCGCGGCACCAACACCAAAGATCACGCCCCAGGTGTAATCGGTCAGCCGGGTAAAAATTTCGATCAGACTGGTATTAAAAAACAACACCAACCCGCTCAGAAGCATAATAGCGCCAATAATCTGCGTGCCGCGCATCTTCTCCTTCAGGATAAAGACACTGGCGATCATCATGCCAACAGGTGACAGTTGACCGATAACCTGCGAAGCCGTTGGGCTCAAATATTGTAAAGACGAACTAAACAGAATGAAGTTACCGAACAGTCCACCAGTGGCAATAGCCAACAGCACCAGCCAACGCGCTTTGCGAAAAATACGCAATGGAGGGAGCTTTTTTTTAACCGCAAGAATAGCGCCAAGGCCAATGCTTGCCATTAAAAAACGGTAGAACACTACGGTAGGAGGTTCCATCACCTCCAGCACTTGCTTCATCGCTATTGGTAAAGCCCCCCAACAGACAGCTGTCGTGAGTGCTAAAAGAATACCAATACCTGCCTGCTGCTTCATGCCGTATTCCCTGCAAGGGCTCGTTTCCGGGTTATCACGGCGCGACGAGCGTATTTACCGGTCGTCGAATGTAAAAAGCCCCGCAACGTGTTGCGGGGCTTTTATCCGTTACCGGGACGCGAAAAACTTATTCAGCAACAATGCTGATGAATTTACGGTTTTTCGGGCCTTTCACTTCAAATTTCACTTTACCGTCTGCTTTAGCAAACAGAGTGTGGTCTTTGCCGCAACCAACGTTGGAGCCAGCGTGGAATTTAGTACCACGTTGACGAACGATGATGCTACCAGCCAGAACTGTTTCACCGCCGAAGCGTTTTACGCCCAGACGTTTAGCTTCTGAATCGCGACCGTTACGAGTCGAGCCGCCAGCCTTTTTATGTGCCATTTAATCTGCTCCCCTTAACTTAAGCGCTGATGCCAGTGATTTTCACATCAGTGAACCACTGACGATGGCCCTGCTGCTTACGGTAGTGTTTACGACGACGAAACTTAACAATTTTAACTTTCTCGCCACGACCGTGAGCAACGACTTCAGCTTTGATAACGCCGCCATCAACGAAAGGAACGCCGATTTTGACTTCTTCACCGTTTGCGATCATCAGAACTTCAGCGAACTCAACAGATTCGCCAGTTGCGATGTCCAGCTTTTCCAGGCGAACGGTCTGACCTTCGCTTACTCGGTGTTGTTTACCACCACTTTGGAAAACCGCGTACATAAAAAACTCCGCTTCCGCGCACACCTTTTTGATGATTCAGAGTGCGCTATAAATATTCACAATAGGGCGCGAATATTACGCAAAACGCGAGCCTTTGACAAGTGCTACCGTCAATACATGAAGAAAAAAAACACAACGTGTACCGTAACGTTTATCTGCGGCGTTTTTTCAGTACAATCAGCATATATTTCTAACCCTAAACCCGACGTTACCTTCTCAAATAGTGAGGTAATCGGGGCGAGAAGCCCGGCTTTTGCGATGAATTTAGAAAAAATCAATGAGTTAACCGCGCAAGATATGGCGGGGGTCAATGCGACAATCCTTGAACAGCTCAATTCCGACGTCCAGTTGATCAATCAATTGGGGTACTACATCGTGAGCGGCGGCGGAAAACGCATTCGTCCAATGATCGCCGTACTCGCGGCGCGTGCCGTTGGTTATCAGGAAAATGCCCACGTCACGATCGCTGCCTTAATCGAGTTTATCCACACCGCAACCCTGCTTCATGACGATGTTGTGGATGAATCCGATATGCGCCGTGGGAAAGCCACGGCAAACGCAGCGTTTGGCAATGCTGCCAGCGTTCTGGTCGGCGATTTTATCTATACCCGCGCCTTTCAGATGATGACCAGCCTCGGCTCCCTGAAAGTGCTGGAAGTGATGTCTAAAGCGGTCAACGTCATTGCTGAAGGCGAAGTCCTGCAGTTAATGAACGTCAACGACCCGGATATCACCGAAGAAAACTATATGCGTGTTATCTACAGCAAGACGGCGCGTCTGTTTGAAGCTGCGGCCCAATGCTCAGGTATCCTTGCAGGTTGTAGCGATGAGCAAGAGAAAGGCTTACAGGATTATGGTCGCTACCTCGGAACGGCTTTCCAGCTTATCGACGATTTACTGGATTACAGCGCAGATGGCGAACAGTTGGGTAAAAACGTGGGTGATGACCTCAACGAAGGTAAACCTACGCTACCATTGCTGCATGCGATGCGCCACGGCACCCCTGAGCAGGCGCAAATGATTCGCCAGGCGATTGAGCAAGGTAATGGTCGCCACCTTCTGGAGCCGGTTCTGGAAGCGATGAACGCTTGCGGGTCACTGGAATGGACCCGTCAACGCGCTGAGGAAGAGGCTGATAAGGCGATTGCCGCACTTCAGGTACTCCCAGACTCTCAGTGGAAAGAAGCCCTGATTGGCCTGGCGCATATCGCAGTACAGCGTGATCGTTAATAATCCCCGCGCCCGCTAAGATTATCATCCCGTGCACTGCGCGGGATGTTCTTATAAATTCCTTTACCCCCCTACTCCTCACGCTAATAACACTTAATTAACCTCGGGTGAATATTGGCATATTCTGAATATACCAACATTTTACAGGAACATATTAGAGCATTCGTTCTCCGGACGTTATAGTGTCCTCACTGG
Organism: Citrobacter sp. Cu233; assembly: GCF_030332225.1. GTDB lineage: Bacteria > Pseudomonadota > Gammaproteobacteria > Enterobacterales > Enterobacteriaceae > Citrobacter. The sequence continues at coordinate 83,817 of NZ_JAOWIF010000033.1, read as the reverse complement.
CTGATTGTGAAACCGTAGGTGGTTAAACTAAGGAGTGATGGAATTATGGAAAACAAGTTTATTGACTGGCATCCAGCTGACATCATCGCAGGATTACGCAAGAAAGGAACCTCGATGGCTGCCGAGTCGCGTAAAAATGGATTAAGTTCATCAACGCTGGCAAATACGTTAACGCGGCCGTGGCCAAAGGGTGAATTGATTATCGCCAGAGCACTGGGGGCAGATCCCTGGGTGATTTGGCCATCGCGTTATCACGACGCACAGACGCATGAATTTATCGACAGAACGCGTCTGATGAGGGCCTGTAAAGAGAAGCAGAATACCAAATGATGTTTTGACAGTCCCCCATGTCGAAGACCCATGGGGGAACAAAAGCCACAGACGATTATTCGCCTTTCACGCGCTCAATATTGGCACCAAGTGCACGCAATTTATCCTCGATGCGCTCATAGCCGCGATCGATGTGATAAATACGGTCAACGACCGTTGTGCCTTCAGCGATACATCCCGCTAATACCAAACTTGCGGACGCACGCAGATCGGTCGCCATTACCTGTGCACCGGAGAGCGTTTCAACGCCGTGACAAATCACAGTATTGCTTTCGATTTCCGCGTGAGCCCCCATACGGCTCAGTTCAGGCACGTGCATAAAGCGATTTTCAAACACGGTTTCCGTAATGAAGCCAGTACCTTCGGCCACCAGGTTCAACAGTGTGAACTGGGCCTGCATGTCAGTCGGGAACGCCGGATGTGGCGCAGTGCGCACATTAACCGCTTTAGGACGTTTGCCGTGCATGTCGAGGCTAATCCAGTCTTCACCGACTTCGATATCCGCACCGGCATCACGCAGCTTCGCCAGAACAGCATCCAGTGTGTCTGGTTGTGCATTACGGCAGATGATTTTGCCGCGAGAAATCGCCGCCGCCACCAGGAACGTCCCGGTTTCAATACGGTCTGGCAGAACGCGATACACACCGCCACCGAGACGTTCAACGCCTTCAATGGTGATACGATCGGTACCTTGCCCAGTGATCTTCGCACCCAGCGCAATCAGGAAATTAGCGGTATCCACAATTTCCGGTTCGCGGGCGGCGTTTTCGATGATGGTGGTGCCTTCTGCAAGCGTTGCCGCGCACATAATGGTTACCGTTGCACCGACACTCACTTTGTCCATGACAATGTGTGCGCCTTTCAGGCGCCCCTCAACGGACGCCTTCACATAGCCTTCTTCCAGCTTGATGGTGGCACCTAACTGCTCCAGACCTGTAATATGCAGGTCAACCGGGCGCGCGCCGATAGTACAGCCGCCCGGCAGAGAAACCTGACCCTGACCAAAACGAGCAACCAGTGGCCCCAATGCCCAGATAGACGCACGCATGGTTTTCACCAGATCGTACGGTGCACAGAAGACGTTAACGTCACGCGCATCAATGTGCACAGACCCATTACGCTCTACTTTCGCCCCCAACTGGCTCAGCAACTTCATGGAGGTATCAACGTCCTTCAGTTTCGGGACGTTTTGAATTTCTACAGGTTCTTCAGCCAGCAGCGCCGCAAAAAGGATCGGCAGTGCGGCGTTTTTAGCGCCTGAAATAGTGACTTCGCCCTGGAGCTTGGTTGGCCCCTGAACACGGAATTTATCCATTATTCTGTTCTCTGTTAAGAATTCATCTTCGCTACCGGCATCTCACCCGTAGCTCAAAAACCGTTAAGTTTGCGATCGCGCGCCCATTCCGCTGGGGTAAACGCTTTAATCGACACAGCATGAATGCGGTTATCCGCAATATACTCCATCAATGGGCCATAGACCGATTGCTGCTTCTTGACCCGGCTCATGCCGTCAAACATCTCACCCACGGCAATAACCTGAAAGTGACTGCCGTCACCAGAAACGTGGACTTCCTGGAGGGAGAGTGCGTTCATCAGCACGCTCTGAATTTCATTATTTTCCATGGGCTCTTCATTCGTCAGATAGTGAAAACAGCCCAACATCTTAGAGCAAAGTGGCGCTGTCATAAATAAGCAAAAAGCCTCGCTGATAAATCAGACAAGGCTTTGGCGACAGATCCCCTGTGATGGAGGTGCTGAATGAAGGCACAAGGCCTTATCCAGCCTGGAAAAATTAACGCGGAAGGACGTCGTCAGGCAAATTGTAAAGCTGTGCCAGGGTATAAACCTTATCGTTAACACCGGTAAGCGAAACGCGATTTCCCTGTTGCTTGCCCTGGTCAACCAGATGCAACAGCAATGCCAGACCACCGGTATCAACCCGGGAGACCTGGCTCAGATCGATGCAGGTTACCCCTTTCATCGCCTCAACACGTGCATCCCATAGCGGATTTAACACGTCCTGATCCAGCTCTCCCGCGAGCGTCAGCTTGTCACCTTCACGCGTCCAGGTGAGTGACTGCGTCATTATTTCTTCTCTTCCAGAGTGATTTTCTGCTGAGAGATAGATTTCAGCTGTGCAGTCAGGCCATCAATACCTTTCGTGCGCAGCAGGTCGCTCCACTCATTCTGTTTAGTCGTGATCATACTGACGCCTTCGGCGATCATGTCATACGCTTGCCAGTGACCGGTTTGGGAGTTTTTACGCCACTGGAAATCCAGGCGCACCGGAGGACGACCGTTTGGATCGATAATCGTCACGCGGATAGGCACGATGGTCGCATCACCCAGCGGTTGTTCCGGTGCGATCTGATAGGTCTGACCGTGGTACATCGCCAGCGCCTGACCGTAGGCTTGCTTCAGGTATTCACGAAACGCGGCGAAATAAGCGTCACGCTGCGCAGGCGTAGCTTCTTTGTAGTAGCGCCCTAAAACCAGCGCCCCCGCATATTTCACTTGCACATACGGCAGCAGTTCCTGGTCGACAACATCACGCAGATAATCCGGGTTAGAACGGATCTTCGGTTGTTCGTTTTTCAGACGATCGAAAGTTTTCTGCGCCGCCTCATTCATCAGTTTATACGGGTTTGTCTGGTCCGCTGCGGTTGCCACGCTAAGTGGAGCAATGACCAGCATAGCCACCATCATCAATCGTTTAAACATACGTCGATTCTCCTGAGATTATTTCGTTGCGCCCGCAGGCGTAGTGGCTTCATTATTGCCTTCAGTTGCGGCTGGCGCATCGCCAGAATTCTTATTGTCATCACCTTTACTGTTACTGTTGTAGAGGAATTGACCAATCATATCTTCCAGCACCATCGCGGATTTAGTGTCCTGAATCGTACTGCCATCTTTGAGGATAGACGTTCCCAGCTCAGGATCTTCAAAACCCACGTTTAATGCCAGGTACTGCTCACCCAGCAGACCAGAGGTGCGGATGCTCAGCGAGCTGGTGTCCGGGATATGGTTAAAGCGCGATTCGATGTCCAGCGTTACGCGTGGCAGGTATGTTTTGGGATCTAACGAGATATCCGAAACTCGCCCCACAACAACCCCACCTATCCGGACTGGAGAGCGCTCTCTCAGGCCGCCGATATTATCAAAGGTCGCATAAACCGTGTAGGTTGGTTCAGTACGCATGGAGGTCACATTAGCCGCTTTCAGGCAGACAAATAACGCCGCCAGCAGCGCAACCAGCAGGAATACCCCGACCCAAATTTCATTTTTTTTCGTTTGCATGAACTCAATTCCCAAACATCAGTGCGGTCAGCACAAAATCCAGCCCCAGAACGGCAAGAGATGCGTGCACAACGGTGCGTGTCGTAGCCCGGCTAATTCCGGCGGAGGTCGGAATCGCATCATAACCATTGAACAATGCAATCCATGTGACCGTAATGGCGAACACCACGCTCTTAATCAAACAGTTGACCAGATCCAGACGCCAGTCGACGGCATTTTGCATCGCCGACCAGAAAAAGCCTGCATCAATCCCCTTCCAGCTAACGCCTACCAGCGAACCACCCCAGATCCCAACCGCGACAAAAATAATCGTCAGCAGCGGCAATGAAATGACACCCGCCCAAAAACGCGGAGAGACCACTCGACGCAGAGGATCAACCGCCATCATTTCCAGGCTGGAAAGTTGCTCGGTTGCCCGCATCAGGCCAATTTCCGCGGTTAACGCCGATCCGGCCCGCCCGGCGAACAGCAGCGCCGCAACAACTGGCCCCAGTTCTCGCAGCAAGGACAGCGCCACCAGCATACCGAGACTGGTTTCTGCACTGTAGGTTGTCAGGACCAGGTATCCCTGCAATCCCAGCACCATCCCGATGAACACGCCAGAAACGATAATGATCAGCATCGACAGGACACCGACATTATAGAGCTGGCGGATCAGCAGCGGCGCATGTTTGCGAAACTCCGGCTTGCCGACTACCGCATTGAACAACATTAATCCGGCTCGCCCGAACGTCCTGAGGGTTTTTATCCCTCGATGTCCGAGTGATGCCAGCGCATTTAACAACATGGGTGGCTTAACTCCCTGTTTTGAGTAAATCGGTGTGGTAATCGCCCGCCGGGTAGCGGAACGGAACCGGCCCATCGGCGATACCATCGAGGAACTGACGCACGCGCGGATCGGCATTTTCTTGTAGTGCCTGAGCACTACCGTAGGCCACTATTTTTTTGTCAGCCATAATATAGGCGTAATCTGCAATACTCAGTACCTCTGGCACATCGTGAGAGACCACCACGCAGGTGACGCCCAGCGCGTTGTTCAGCTCTGAAATCAACTTCACCAGCACACCCATGGTGATAGGATCCTGACCGACGAACGGTTCATCAAACATAATGAGATCAGGCTCCAGCGCAATGGCGCGCGCTAATGCCGCACGTCGCGCCATCCCACCGGATAATTCAGAAGGCATGAGTTTTGCCGCACCACGCAGGCCGACAGCTTCCAGTTTCATCATCACCGTGCTCTTGAGCAACGCCTTGGGCAGCGTCGTATGCTCACGCAGTGGATAAGCAACGTTGTCAAACACGTTCATGTCGGTAAACAGCGCACCGGACTGAAACAGCATACTCATGCGCTTACGCACGGTGTACAAACGTGAACGAGACATGGCTGGGACGTTTTCGCCGTCAAACAGGATTTCGCCCTTATCTGGCGGGATCTGCCCGCCAATCAGACGTAACAGCGTCGTTTTGCCGATGCCAGATGGCCCCATGATCGCCGTCACCTTACCGCGCGGCACCGTCAGGGAAATATTATCAAAGATGCAGCGGTCACCTCGGGAAAAGCTGACATCGCGCATATCGACTAGATTCGCCACAGACTGACCCATTGATTCATCCTTTACTATTGCCTCGTTGATCGAAGAGTTGGCGCTCAATTTAGCCCTGAACTCGACATATTTACAGATTATTGGCTGTCCTGGTTAGCGAAAGCTGGCATTTGTTTTACTTTTTAGCCGCATAAAGTCAAAATTAAGAATTCGTTACGGCTTCCAGAAGATCCTTCAAGTGGACCGGCGAGTATACCTGAAGAAAGGACTTTAGATGCTTTTAGCAACGGCACTGTTAATAATTGGTTTACTTCTGGTGGTCTACGGTGCCGACCGTCTGGTATTTGCTGCATCCATTTTATGCCGCACCTTTGGTATCCCCCCCATCATTATAGGAATGACGGTCGTCAGCATCGGCACGTCCCTACCTGAGATTATTGTCTCTGTTGCGGCATCAATGAATGGGCAGCTCGATTTAGCCGTCGGTACCGCCATCGGCTCCAACATCACCAATATTCTTCTTATTTTAGGCCTGTCAGCACTCATTCATCCTTTTACCGTGCATTCTGATGTTCTGCGTCGTGAATTACCGTTAATGTTGCTGGTAAGCATTTTGGCCGCGTCCGTACTGTATGACGGGCAGTTAAGCCGCAGTGATGGCCTCTTTCTTCTGCTTCTGGCCGTGCTATGGCTGCTATTCATTGTTAAAATCGCCCGTCTGGCAGAACGTCAGGGCAATGACAGCCTGACCCGGGAGCAAGTTGCGGAACTGCCTCGCGAAGGCGGATTGCCTGTCGCATTTTTATGGCTGGGGATAGCACTGATCATTATGCCAATGGCAACGCGTATGGTGGTTGATAACGCCACTGTACTGGCAAATTACTTTGCCATGAGCGAGCTGACTATCGGTTTGACGGTCGTGGCCATTGGTACCAGTCTGCCAGAACTGGCAACCGCCATTGCAGGTTTGCGTAAAGGTGAAAACGATATTGCCGTCGGTAACATCATCGGCGCGAACATTTTTAATATTGTTATTGTTCTTGGGTTACCTGCACTGATTACACCGGGCGAGGTCAACCCGATGGCCTTCATCCGTGACTATAGCGTCATGCTGCTGGTGAGCGTTATTTTTGCATTACTCTGCTGGCGACGCCCGCGCCAGATTGGTCGTGGCGCGGGTGCGCTTCTGACCAGCGGTTTTATCATATGGCTGGCGATGCTGTATTGGTTATCGCCACTTCTCGTTGGATAACTGGAAACGCATTATGTCGCACTTAGAGTTGCAACCGGGTTTTGACTTTCAGCAAGCAGGCAAGGAAGTCCTGACAATTGAACGTGAAGGCCTGGCGGAGCTTGATCAGTACATCAACCAGAACTTTACCCTCGCCTGTGAAAAGATTTTCAGTTGCCCGGGCAAAGTCGTGGTGATGGGAATGGGAAAATCAGGGCATATCGGGCGCAAAATGGCCGCCACGTTTGCCAGTACCGGCACGCCCTCATTTTTTGTGCATCCTGGCGAAGCCGCACACGGCGATCTGGGTATGGTGTCTCCGCAGGACGTGGTGATCGCCATTTCTAACTCCGGCGAATCCAATGAGATTGCCGCATTAATCCCGGTGCTCAAACGCCTTCACGTCCCCCTTATCTGCATGACCGGCCGTCCGGAAAGCAGTATGGCGCGTGCAGCAGATGTACATCTGTGTGTTAAAGTGCCCAAAGAAGCCTGCCCATTAGGTCTGGCACCGACCAGCAGCACGACCGCAACGCTGGTCATGGGCGATGCGCTTGCCGTTGCGTTACTAAAAGCACGCGGCTTCACTGCAGAAGATTTTGCGTTATCTCATCCTGGTGGCGCACTGGGGCGTAAGCTTTTGTTGCGCGTTAACGATATTATGCATACGGGAGACGAAATCCCGCATGTGACTAAAAGCGCCAGTCTGCGTGACGCCTTACTGGAGATCACACGGAAAAATCTCGGCATGACCGTCATTTGCGATGATGCGATGAAGATTGACGGTATCTTTACGGATGGCGATTTACGTCGTGTCTTCGATATGGGCGTTGATGTACGCCAGTTAGGCATTGCCGATGTGATGACCCCTGGGGGCATTCGCGTGCGTCCAGGGATTCTTGCCGTTGATGCCCTGAACTTAATGCAGTCCCGCCATATCACCTCAGTAATGGTTGCTGATGGCGACCAGTTACTGGGTGTGTTACATATGCATGATCTGCTGCGTGCAGGTGTAGTGTAAGAAACTCAAGGATAAAGAAAATGAGTAAAGCAGGTGCGTCGCTTGCGACCTGTTATGGACCCGTCAGCACTGACGTCATCACCAGGGCAGAAAACATCCGTCTGCTGATCCTTGATGTGGATGGCGTACTGTCTGATGGTCTGATTTATATGGGCAACAACGGTGAAGAGCTGAAGGCGTTTAACGTCCGCGATGGCTACGGCATTCGTTGTGCGCTCACTTCCGGTATTGAGGTTGCCATTATTACCGGACGAAAGGCTAAACTTGTAGAAGATCGCTGTGCCACATTAGGGATCACACATCTGTATCAGGGGCAGTCGGACAAACTGGTTGCCTTTGGCGATCTGCTTAGCAAACTGGCGATCGCGCCTGAGAATGTGGCGTATGTTGGCGATGACCTGATCGACTGGCCGGTGATGGCAAAAGTGGGATTAAGCATAGCGGTAGCGGATGCTCATCCGTTGCTGATCCCGCGGGCCGATTACGTCACCCGTATCGACGGGGGGCGCGGTGCAGTGCGCGAAGTCTGCGACTTATTACTCCTGGCGCAGGGCAAACTGGATGAGGCCAAAGGACAATCGATATGAGCAAAACCAGACGTTGGGTTATCATTCTACTGTCGCTGGCTGTCCTTGTGATGATTGGTATTAACCTGGCAGACAAAGACGACACTGCTCAGGTTGTCGTAAATAACAACGAGCCAACCTATAAGAGCGAGCATACCGACACCGTCGTGTACAGCCCTGAGGGCGCGCTGAGCTACCATTTGATCGCGCAACACGTTGAATATTATTCAGATCAAGCAGTTTCGTGGTTCACCCAACCGGTGTTAACCACATTTGATAAGGACAAAGTACCGACCTGGTCTATCAAGGCCGATAAGGCCAAATTGACCAACGATCGGATGCTGTACCTGTATGGCCATGTTGAGGTTAACGCGCTGGTGCCTGACTCTCAACTACGCAGAATTACTACCGATAACGCGCAGATCAACCTTGTGACGCAAGATGTCACTTCCGATGATCTGGTCACGTTGTATGGAACAACATTTAACTCCAGCGGACTGAAGATGCGCGGCAACTTACGCAGCAAGAACGCCGAGCTGATTGAAAAGGTTAGAACCTCATATGAAATCCAAAACAAACAAACTCAGCCTTAATCTTGTGCTTGCCAGCTCACTTCTGGCCGCCAGCATTCCGGCATTTGCCGTCACTGGCGATACCGAGCAACCGATTCACATTGAATCGGACCAGCAGTCTCTGGATATGCAGGGCAACGTGGTGACGTTTACCGGTAATGTTATCGTGACGCAGGGCACGATCAAAATTAATGCCGATAAGGTCGTCGTCACTCGTCCGGGCGGTGAAGACGGTAAAGAAGTGATTGATGGTTATGGCAATCCGGCGACCTTTTACCAGATGCAGGACAATGGTAAACCGGTTAAAGGCCGCGCCTCACAGATGCACTATGAGCTGGCAAAAGATTTTGTCGTCCTTACCGGTAAGGCTTATCTGGAACAGCTCGATAGCAACATCACGGGCGATAAGATCACCTATCTGGTAAAAGAACAGAAAATGCAGGCCTTCAGTGAGAAAGGCAAACGCGTCACCACCGTTCTGGTTCCGTCGCAATTGCAGGACAAAAACAAGACCAAGACTCCGGCAGAGAAAAAAGGTAACTGATTCGTTATGGCAACATTAACTGCAAAGAATCTTGCAAAAGCCTACAAAGGCCGTCGTGTGGTGGAAGATGTCAGCCTGACCGTCAACTCCGGGGAGATCGTCGGTCTGCTCGGTCCTAACGGTGCGGGCAAAACAACAACCTTTTACATGGTAGTCGGCATTGTGCCGCGCGATGCTGGCAACATTATCATTGATGACGAAGATATCAGTCTGTTACCCCTGCATGCGCGTGCCCGTCGCGGTATCGGGTACTTACCGCAGGAAGCCTCTATTTTTCGTCGCCTGAGTGTATTTGATAACCTGATGGCGGTTCTGCAAATTCGTGACGATCTTTCCAGCGAGCAGCGTGAAGATCGCGCCAATGAGCTGATGGAAGAATTCCATATCGAACATCTGCGTGACAGCCTTGGACAGGCACTCTCCGGTGGGGAACGCCGCCGTGTGGAGATCGCTCGCGCACTGGCCGCTAATCCAAAATTTATCCTGTTGGATGAACCCTTTGCCGGTGTTGACCCCATTTCCGTTATTGATATCAAACGTATTATTGAACACCTGCGCGACAGCGGGCTTGGCGTGCTGATTACCGACCATAACGTGCGCGAAACGCTGGCTGTTTGTGAGCGTGCCTACATTGTGAGCCAGGGACATCTGATCGCACACGGTACGCCGACAGAAATCCTGCAGGACGAGCACGTAAAACGCGTATACCTTGGGGAAGACTTCAGACTCTGATAGGGTAGTAGACTTCACGTCACCGCAGGAGACAACAACTCTGAACATGAAGCAAGGTTTGCAACTCAGGCTTAGCCAACAACTGGCGATGACGCCTCAGCTACAACAGGCTATCCGTCTGTTGCAGTTGTCCACGCTGGAACTTCAGCAAGAACTTCAGCAAGCGCTGGAAAGTAACCCACTGCTCGAGCAAACCGATCTTCACGACGAAATTGATACCCAGGAAAAGCAGGATAGCGAATCCCTCGATACGGCTGACGCACTCGAACAAAAAGAGATGCCGGAAGAGCTACCGCTGGATGCAAGTTGGGATGAGATTTACACCGCAGGTACGCCGTCTGGCACCAGCGGGGATTACATCGATGACGAGCTGCCTGTGTATCAGGGTGAAACCACGCAATCGCTGCAAGATTACCTGATGTGGCAGGTGGAACTGACTCCATTCTCAGACACCGATCGTGCTATTGCCACGTCAATTGTGGATGCAGTCGACGAAACAGGCTATCTCACCGTCACGCTGGACGACATTCTCGACAGCATGGGCGATGACGACGTCGGTATCGATGAAATCGAAGCCGTGCTTAAACGCGTTCAGCGGTTTGATCCCGTTGGCGTGGCGGCAAAAGATCTCCGCGATTGCTTACTGATCCAGCTTTCGCAGTTTGACAAAGTCACACCATGGCTGGAAGAAGCACGTCTGATCATCAGCGATCACCTTGATCTGCTCGCCAACCACGACTTCCGTACGCTGATGCGCGTAACCCGACTGAAAGAAGATGTGCTGAAAGAAGCCGTCAATCTTATCCAGTCGCTTGACCCAAGACCCGGACAGTCTATCCAGACCGGTGAACCAGAGTACGTGATCCCGGATGTGCTGGTGCGTAAGCATAACGATCGCTGGGTAGTAGAACTCAACAGTGACAGCATTCCGCGTTTACAGATCAACCAACACTACGCCGCCCTGTGCAATAACGCACGCAATGATGCTGACAGCCAGTTTATTCGTAGCAACCTGCAGGATGCGAAATGGCTGATTAAAAGTCTGGAAAGCCGTAATGACACGCTATTGCGCGTAAGCCGCTGTATCGTTGAGCAACAGCAAGCCTTCTTTGAGCAAGGCGAAGAGTATATGAAACCGATGGTTCTGGCAGATATCGCCCAGGCCGTCGAGATGCATGAATCGACCATTTCCCGAGTGACCACGCAAAAGTATCTGCACAGTCCGCGCGGCATTTTTGAATTGAAGTATTTTTTCTCCAGTCACGTCAACACTGAAGGTGGAGGCGAAGCCTCTTCCACAGCAATCCGCGCACTGGTGAAGAAATTAATTGCTGCGGAGAACCCTGCGAAACCGCTGAGTGACAGCAAGTTAACCTCTATGCTGTCAGAACAAGGTATCATGGTGGCGCGCCGCACCGTTGCGAAGTACCGAGAGTCTTTATCCATTCCGCCGTCTAACCAGCGCAAACAGCTGGTTTGACCCAACCGATAAGGAAGACACTATGCAGCTCAACATCACTGGAAACAATGTCGAAATCACTGAGGCCCTGCGCGACTTTGTCACCACAAAGTTCGCCAAGCTTGAACAATATTTCGACCGGATTAATCAGGTCTATATTGTGTTGAAAGTGGAGAAGGTGACACACATCTCGGATGCAACACTGCATGTAAACGGTGGCGAAATTCATGCCAGCGCGGAAGGTCAGGATATGTACGCCGCCATTGACGGTTTAATTGATAAACTGGCTCGGCAGTTAACAAAACATAAAGATAAACTGAAACAGCACTAACTTGTCCGGGCAGTTAGCGGGTGCAGGACGGCCTGTTGTGAAACACAACGGGCCATTTGTACAGTTAGCGCTTAGGTGAAATTATGACAAATAACGATACGACTCTACAACTGAGCAATGTTCTTAACCAGGAATGTACACGCGCGGCCGTTCACTGCCAAAGCAAGAAACGCGCACTGGAAATCATCAGTGAACTGGCGGCAAAACAACTTAGTTTGCCTCCTCAGGTGGTATTTGAAGCCATTCTGACGCGTGAAAAAATGGGCAGCACCGGTATTGGCAATGGTATTGCCATTCCGCATGGAAAGCTGGAAGAAGACACCCTGCGTGCGGTTGGTGTATTTGTTCAACTTGAAACGCCAATCGCGTTCGATGCCATTGATAATCAGCCAGTCGATCTGCTTTTCGCCCTGCTGGTCCCGGCGGACCAAACCAAAACACATTTGCATACGTTGTCACTGGTCGCAAAACGTCTGGCAGATAAAACCATCTGTCGTCGCCTGCGCGCCGCGCAGAGTGACCAGGAGTTGTATCAAATCATCACTGACACTGAAGGTGGACAGGATGAAGCATAACAACCCAATGGCATCTTTTTCTGTCGTTGTGAGGAGAAACAGTACATGGTACTGATGATCGTCAGCGGTCGTTCAGGGTCAGGTAAGTCTGTCGCCCTGCGCGCTCTGGAAGATATGGGTTTTTACTGCGTGGATAACCTTCCCGTCGTGTTGTTGCCCGAACTGGCTCGAACCCTCGCCGATCGCCAGATATCTGCGGCGGTCAGCATTGATGTGCGCAATATGCCCGAGTCCCCGGAGATTTTTGAGCAGGCAATGAGTAACCTGCCTGAAGGCTTCTCACCGCAACTGCTGTTCCTTGATGCCGACCGTAACACGCTGATTCGCCGCTACAGCGATACACGCCGTTTACACCCACTGTCCAGCAAGAATTTATCTCTGGAAAGCGCTATCGATAAAGAAAGCGATTTACTGGAGCCGTTGCGTTCGCGCGCTGACCTGATCGTAGACACCTCTGAAATGTCTGTGCACGAGCTGGCGGAAATGTTACGTACCCGACTGCTGGGCAAACGTGAACGTGAACTGACGATGGTATTTGAATCCTTTGGCTTTAAACACGGAATCCCTATCGATGCGGATTACGTCTTTGATGTCCGCTTCCTGCCTAACCCGCACTGGGATCCGAAGCTACGTCCGATGACCGGTCTGGACAGGCCCGTCGCAGCCTTTCTGGACAGACACACAGAAGTACACAATTTTATCTACCAGACTCGCAGCTACCTTGAGCTATGGTTACCCATGCTGGAGACAAACAACCGCAGCTACCTCACTGTAGCCATCGGCTGTACCGGCGGGAAACACCGTTCGGTGTATATTGCAGAGCAACTGGCAGACTACTTCCGCTCACGCGGTAAAAACGTGCAATCACGCCATCGTACGCTGGAAAAACGCAAATCATGACCGTGAAGCAAACTGTTGAAATCACGAATAAGCTGGGCATGCATGCCCGGCCGGCAATGAAACTGTTTGAGCTAATGCAGGGTTTTGAAGCAGAAGTTCTGCTGCGTAATGATGAAGGAACGGAAGCCGAGGCAAACAGCGTTATCGCTCTGTTGATGCTGGATTCCGCCAAAGGACGCCAGATAGAAGTCGAAGCCACGGGTCCGCAAGAAGTTGAGGCCCTGGCAGCCGTGATTGCGCTGTTTAATTCGGGATTTGATGAGGATTAGTTGAGTGCCTGATGCGCTGCGCTTATCGGGCCTACAAATCAACCGCTGCAGGCATCCGTAGGCCGGATAAGGCGTTTACGCCGCCATCCGGCAATAACCCCGTTAATACAGCTTATTTTCACGCATAAACGACTCACCGCCCAACTGGCGCATTTGGCGCATGATCCACGCCTGACGACTGCGCACATAGCCGGAAGGCGCACTCGCCATAAAACGTAACGGATTGGGCAGAACCGCCGCCAGCAATGCCGCTTCAGACGGGCTAAGACGGCTGGCGGGTTTATGGAAATAGCGCTGTGATGCAGCCTCTACACCGAATACCCCATCGCCAAACTCCGCAATATTCAAATAAACCGTCAGGATTCGTTTCTTACTCCAGACTGTTTCTATCCCCAGCGTTAACTCGGCCTCAAGCCCTTTGCGCACCCAGCTACGCCCATCCCACAAAAAGAGGTTTTTTGCCGTTTGTTGCGATAACGTCGAGGCACCCCGAATACGGTTTTCATTACGTTCGTTATGCGCCAACGCTTTCTCTATCGCAGAGACATCAAATCCCCAGTGGTCGGGAAATTTCTGGTCCTCAGCAGCAATGACAGCCAGTCCCATCCACGGTGATATCTCATCCATACTGACCCAGTCAGAATGCGCCACATAACCGAAATTACCCTGTATCCAGGCACCAAGCTGCCGCTCAATCATGACCGCCGAGAAAGGAACGGGCATCACGCTGAAGAGTGCTATCCCCCCGCCCCAAAACACGGCGAGGACAATAATTGCCCGCAGAAATAGACGTCGCAGAAAGGCGGTAGCCTCTTTTCTCATTCAGCCAGCACCAGCACACGCGAGACCAGTTTGTCGATCCCACTCGCCGCCTGGGCGATATCCTGCGCCAGCATGTAAGCAGGCGTGGTGACAACTTTATTATCTTCATCAACCACAATGTCATCGACCGGGCAAGGCACATGTTCAGCGCCCATCTCCTCCAGCACTTCCGCTGTATCGATGTCAGTGCCAATTGTCAGACGCAGCGGGAAGTCAAAAATCTTAGGTAACATAGCAGGAGCAATACACATGAATCCCAGGGGTTTACCGGCCTGATGCAGCGCCTTCGCCAGTGCGGCTAAGTCGCTATCAACCCGACATTCAGTGCCCTGGCTGGCAAAATTGCTCAGATTTTTTGCTGCGCCAAACCCGCCAGGCACGATTAGCGCATCCAGCTCCGTTGCAGCCGCCTGGGCCAGGGGGCGAATATCACCACGCGCAATACGCGCAGCTTCAATCAGGACATTGCGGGTTTCCGGCATCGGCTCGCCCGTCAGATGATTAATCACATCCGCCTGCTGTTTATCTGGCGCAAAGCAGATAGCCTGAGCGCCATTGCGGGCAATAGCCAGCAGCGTGAGTACGGCTTCGTGAATTTCTGCACCGTCATACACGCCACATCCGCTGAGCACTACGCCAACTTTTTTCATCGTGATACTCCTTTCGCAACTGACTGAAGCATATTAATAATTCTGATTAGAATGCCACGCTTCACACATTTAACTGATTCATGTAACAAATTATTTAAGATTTGCTATCTTAACTGCGTGCGGCCTGAAAATTAGGGCTGCGCCCTTGTAAACAATGATAATAATTTACGGCGCAGCCACGATTTCCCTGGTGTTGGCGCAGTATTCGCGCACCCCGGTCAAGCCGGGGTCATTTTTTTTCCACGCTTGCAACCCAGGCTCTTAAGACCGCTACGTCGTGCTGCCACTCCTGCTTCATCTCTTCAATCCATTCAGCTACGTTATCTTCCCAGGCAGGAAGGTCGGGTGATTGAATTTGCTGACCCAACTGTTGCAGGTGGCGCAGACCGACAGATCCGGCTGCACCTTTAATTTTATGGCCTTCCTCAACCACGCCTTTTTTATCACGGGCAGTCAGATTAGACTCCAGCACGCTCAAATATCCCGGCATCATTTTCTCAAACACCGCCAGACCGTCGGTGATCAACTTCGGCCCGACCAGTTCGAGGTATTGTTCCAACATAGGAATATCTAACAGCGCTTGCGATTTACTGCTTTCTTCAGACGTCACAGTGCTCTCCTCTTCGTTTCGGGTATCCCAGTATTTTTTGATCATGGCGGTTAACGCCGGAACTGACAGCGGCTTACTCAGCACGTCGTCCATTCCCGCATCCAGATATTCTTTTTTATCTTTCAGTACGTTGGCGGTGAGAGCCACCAGCGGCGGCAGGTCCTCGCGCGCATATTTTTGGGTCAGCTCGCGGGAGATATCGAGCCCTGTCATATCCGGTAGCTGAATATCCAGCAGCACCAGGTCATATTCACCCGGTTTGAACATATCCAGCGCGGCTTGCCCGGTCATCGCGACATCCACGCTATTACCCAGTTTTTCCAGCACCGAACGCGCGACAATGACGTTCAGTTCAATGTCTTCCACCAGCAGCACATTCAGGGCTGGTAACGGCATTTCATCGTCTTCAAAAGCATCTTCAATCTCTTCTGCCACAGCAGGAGCATGCACGGTTAGCGTAAAGATGGAGCCTTTTCCGGCCTGGCTGGAAACCGTAATATCACCGCCCATATTTTTCGCCAGACGGCGAGATACCGCGAGACCAATCCCGGTTCCCGTTGCGGGTTTACCACCATGGCTGTCCTTCACCTGATAGTACATGGCGAAGATTTTATCCTGCTCATCCTGTGGAATACCGATCCCGGAATCCTCCACCTCAAAATGCAGTATGTCTCCCTCGTCATAGCGAGCCCGCACCGTCACCTGCCCTTGCTGGGTGAATTTCACGGCATTACTGATCAGATTCCACAGAATTTGACGCAGACGCGTTCCGTCTGTAATGACCTTATGAGGCAGCGGTAGCGTCGGCTCAAGCACAAAGCGCAGCCCTTTTTGTTGCGCCTGCAAGCCGGAGAGGTTTTCCAGATCCGCCATAAAGCTGGTGAAATCGATTGGCTGGTTATCGAGCTGGACTTTGCGCCGCTCCATCTTATCCATATCGATAATATCGTTGAAAATGTTCCCCAGCGTCACGGCGGAAACATGGATAGTTTTGAGATATTTTTCCTGCTCAGCGGTTAAATCTGTATCTAACAGGATCCGACTTAAACCGACGATACCATTAAGCGGCGTACGCAGCTCGTGGCTGATCGTAGAGATAAAGGTGGTCTTGTCACGGCTGGCGCGCTCAAGGGCGTCCTGATAGCGCTTACGCTCGGTAATATCACGACCAAAGCCCATCAGACCGTGTCGTTTCCCTACGCGGTCGTAGTAAGGCACTTTACGGATCTCAAAGCAGGCTTTGCGCCCGTCCGGATAGTCGAGCCATTGCTCATAGGTCAGCGAAACGTTATGGCGGAATACCTTCTCGTCGGTTTCAATAACTTTTTCAGCCGCCTCTGGCGAATACACATCAGCCGGCTTTAGATTCACCAGTTGCTTTTCGCTCTTACCTGTCAGCAGCTCCATAGCACGGTTACAGCCGGAAAACTCTTTATCTTCATTGCGATAAAAAACCAGGTCCGGTGAAGCATCAAGGAAAGAACGTAAAAATGAAGATTGCTGCTCAAGCTGGATCTGCGCTTCTTCACGCTCTTTGATTTCGACCTTCAGTTGTTCAAACGTCTCCTGCCGCTCAGCTTCCGCCTTTTCACGTTCGACAATCTCCTGATTGAGTTGGGCGATATTATCCTTCAACTGCACGTTGAGCTTGAGGTCGCGCTCGCGCATCTCTTCCAGCTTCTGTACCAGTCGTGAAAGGCGTTGCCGGGACTCCTCCAGTTGTTCAACCACCACAGACAGGAAGTAGACAGCCCAGGGGGTAATTAACAGGCCAAAAAAGATAGAACGGATGACATCAATGCTTTCTACCTGGCCATGCAGCACCATAGTGACAGCCATCTGCACCACAATTGCCAACACAACCAAAGCCAGCGCCAACAGCAGCGAAAAGCGCACCAGACCTAACTTCATCATCAGGTCGACATAGTATTGCGCCAGCATACGAATTTGCTTCATAGAGGGTTCCTTCACGACAACTTGGCACAATAATACTCAATTCTCAGCGTGACGTTTAAGATTGTGCAAGAAATGCGTAGTTTCCCTCATCGCGCTACGCGTCTGGCAGGCTCCAGGGGGTCCCCAGAGCGGATCCCTGGACGCCATGTTCATTGAGATACCTGTCCAGTTCGACCATCCCGGTCCAGCGATTTTCACACCATAGCGGCGCCAGTAACGTCGGGCGACGGGCGCTGGCAGAAATCCGATGGTAGATGACTTCCGGCGGTGTATGGCGAATCATCTCGCCTGCTGTTACCGTGTAATCAGCAAGGTCAATGCCGCTCAGACGCCCTGCCTCCCAGGCTTTCGCCATCGTACTGCCCTTCACGATATGCAGCGGATGCAGCTTAATACCGTCAACGCCAGTATCCACCACGCGCTCCAGCGTTTGCAGACACTCCGTCTGCCCTTCTCCCGGTAAGCCAACGATCAGGTGCGAGCACACTTTTAACCCGCGTTCACGCGCCAACTGGGTGGTGCGCTGATAGCAGGCAAAATCATGTCCGCGATTGATGCGGTGCAGCGTTTTATCATGTGCAGTTTGTAGCCCCAGCTCCAGCCACACCTCGTATCCCTGATCCTTATATTCGCAAAGTAGATCGAGCACCGCCTCCGGCACGCAATCGGGGCGCGTGCCGACGCACAGCCCAACGATATTGGCCTGACTGACCGCCTGCTGGTACATCGAACGCAGCACCTGTACTTCGGCAAAAGTGCTGGTGTAGGCCTGAAAATAGGCCAGATAGCGTTTGGCGCGATTCACCAGCTGCGCCTGATGTTCGAGCTGCTCGGCAATGGAATGATGCTGTTGCGCCTCATCAGCAAAGGAAGCAACATTACAGAAGGTACATCCGCCACGTCCGATGGTGCCATCGCGATTTGGGCAGCTAAAACCCCCATGCAGCGTGAGTTTATGAACCTTTTGCCCATAACGGCGAGAAAGATCCCCACCAAACATATTGACTAATTTCTGTAACTGCATAATCTGATAGACCGCGCCTTGAAAAGAGGCCAAAGCCTGCCATTTTTAGCCTCAGTCGGCGATGACCTGGATCAATCGCCCTGGCGAGCCTTTATTTATTGAATAACCATTCAAAATAATCGAAATTTCATTCAATCAAAAAGTAATTACTTTTCCTTATATCTCGCTATTTTTTTTATCTTCTGATGGCCCTCATGTAAAAACAGTATCTTTAAGACGCCAAAAGTCTACAACCCAGCATAAAATACCAAACATTGAGATAAACAAAGGGAGGACGGGAGATAACCGGCCTTCCTGACAGTGAGACAGATCACACTTCACCAGCGTTCACACTCTGGTTAAATCAATGTAAAAACACCTTTATTTTCAATATATTCATAAAGTTAATCGCCCTATAGCACATTTTTGCATAAATAAGATTGCCATTTGACCTGTGTGTGGATTCCCGATAACTTGGAAATCCGCTGGAAGCTTTCTGGATGAGCAGTCTGCTCATCATATTTATGCAGTAATTGAGATTCCCTCTGAAGCAAGTCCTCAAACTTGTTTGACCTATGCGAAAAGGATAAAGAGGGCGAATGCGAGGTGAGCGTATGAAACGCAAACCCCGTCGCCATGCTCTTGGTGTGCCCGCGCGCAAACGGTATCGGAGAGGTGTCCCGCAGAGCCTGGGGAGGTTCACTGATATGTTGTACGATAAATCCCTTGAGAAGGATAACTGTGGTTTCGGCCTGATCGCCCACATAGAAGGCGAACCTAGCCACAAGGTAGTGCGTACCGCCATACACGCGCTGGCCCGTATGCAGCACCGTGGCGCAATTCTTGCCGATGGCAAAACCGGCGATGGTTGCGGCTTGTTGTTACAAAAACCTGACCGCTTTTTCCGCATTGTTGCGCAAGAGCGCGGCTGGCGTTTAGCTAAAAACTACGCCGTTGGCATGATCTTTTTAAATAAAGACCCTGAACTGGCAGCGGCATCTCGTCGCATTGTTGAAGAAGAATTACAGCAGGAGACTCTGTCGATCGTAGGCTGGCGCGACGTGCCAACCAACGAAGGTGTTCTCGGTGAAATCGCCCTTTCCTCCCTGCCTCGTATTGAGCAAATTTTTGTCAACGCCCCTGCTGGCTGGCGTCCACGCGATATGGAGCGCCGCCTGTTCATCGCGCGCCGTCGTATCGAAAAACGCCTCCAGGACGATAAAGACTTCTACGTCTGTAGCTTGTCTAATCTGGTTAATATCTATAAAGGTCTGTGTATGCCGGCAGATTTGCCGCGCTTTTACCTGGACCTCGCGGACCTGCGCCTGGAGTCGGCCATCTGCCTGTTCCACCAACGCTTCTCCACCAACACCGTGCCGCGCTGGCCGCTGGCACAACCGTTCCGCTACCTGGCACACAACGGTGAAATCAACACCATCACCGGTAACCGCCAGTGGGCGCGTGCGCGTACCTATAAATTCCAGACGCCGCTGATCCCGGATCTGCACGATGCCGCGCCGTTCGTCAACGAAACCGGTTCCGACTCCAGTTCCATGGATAACATGCTGGAACTGCTGCTGGCGGGGGGCATGGACATTATCCGTGCTATGCGCCTGCTGGTACCGCCAGCCTGGCAGAACAACCCGGACATGGACCCGGAACTGCGCGCGTTCTTTGATTTTAACTCCATGCACATGGAGCCATGGGACGGCCCGGCAGGTATTGTCATGTCAGACGGTCGTTTTGCCGCCTGTAACCTTGATCGTAACGGCCTGCGCCCGGCGCGCTATGTCATCACCAAAGACAAGCTCATCACCTGCGCTTCTGAAGTTGGGATCTGGGATTATCAGCCGGATGAAGTGGTCGAGAAAGGTCGCGTCGGCCCGGGCGAACTGATGGTTATTGATACCCGCAGCGGGCGCATTCTGCATTCCGCCGAAACTGATGACGATCTGAAAAGCCGCCACCCGTATAAAGAGTGGATGGAGAAGAACGTCCGCCGTTTGGTGCCGTTTGAAGATCTGCCAGACGATCAAGTCGGCAGCCGCGAACTGGACGATGATACCCTCGCCAGCTACCAGAAACAGTTTAACTACAGCGCTGAAGAGCTGGACTCCGTCATTCGGGTACTGGGAGAGAACGGCCAGGAAGCCGTTGGATCAATGGGTGATGACACCCCGTTTGCCGTGCTCTCCAGCCAGCCGCGCATTATTTATGACTACTTCCGTCAACAGTTCGCACAGGTCACAAACCCGCCTATCGATCCGTTGCGTGAGGCACACGTCATGTCACTGGCCACCAGCATTGGTCGTGAGATGAACGTCTTTTGCGAGGCAGAAGGCCAGGCACACCGCTTGAGCTTCAAATCGCCGATTCTGCTGTACTCCGATTTCACCCAGCTCACCACCATGAAAGAAGAGCACTATCGCGCCGACCGGCTGGATATCACCTTCGACGTGACTGAAACCACGCTGGAAGAAACGGTCAAAGCCCTGTGCGATAAAGCTGAACAGATGGTGCGTAACGGCACGGTACTGCTGGTGCTCTCCGACCGTAACATCGCGAAGAACCGCTTACCGGTTCCTGCCCCCATGGCTGTCGGGGCGGTACAAACCCGTCTGGTAGAACAAAACCTGCGTTGCGATGCCAACATCATCGTCGAAACCGCAAGCGCCCGCGATCCCCACCATTTTGCTGTGCTGCTGGGCTTTGGCGCGACGGCCATTTATCCGTATCTCGCCTATGAAACGCTGGGACGTCTGATCGATACCCAGGCGATCGCCAAAGATTACCGGACCGTGATGCAGAACTACCGTAACGGCATCAATAAAGGTCTGTACAAAATCATGTCCAAAATGGGCATTTCGACCATCGCCTCTTACCGCTGCTCCAAGCTGTTCGAAGCCGTTGGCCTCCACGACGATGTCGTTGCGCTGTGTTTCCAGGGCGTGGTTAGCCGCATCAGTGGCGCAGGTTTTACTGACTTCCAGCAGGATCTGCTAAACCTCTCCAAACATGCCTGGCTGGCACGCAAACCCATTAGCCAGGGCGGGTTGCTGAAGTACGTTCATGGCGGTGAGTATCACGCCTACAACCCTGACGTTGTGCGCACACTGCAACAGGCGGTACAGAGTGGCGAGTACAGCGACTATCAGGAATATGCAAAGCTGGTGAATGAGCGCCCGGCAGCCACGCTGCGCGATCTGCTGGCGATCACGCCTGGTGATGAAGCCGTAAGCATTGACGAGGTAGAACCCGCAACCGAGCTGTTTAAACGCTTTGATACCGCAGCCATGTCTATCGGCGCATTAAGCCCGGAAGCACACGAAGCGCTGGCTGAAGCAATGAACAGCATCGGCGGTAACTCCAACTCCGGCGAAGGTGGTGAAGATCCGGCGCGCT
Source organism: Citrobacter sp. Cu233 (assembly GCF_030332225.1). Classification (GTDB taxonomy): domain Bacteria; phylum Pseudomonadota; class Gammaproteobacteria; order Enterobacterales; family Enterobacteriaceae; genus Citrobacter. The sequence continues at coordinate 62,000 of NZ_JAOWIF010000033.1, read as the reverse complement.
ATGGCACGAATAAAGTGTCACGCATTAAGCAGGTCGCATCTGGTCGCTTCGGTGTGACCCCGGCATACCTGGTCAACGCCGATGTTATCCAGATTAAAGTCGCTCAGGGCGCGAAGCCTGGCGAAGGCGGTCAGTTACCGGGTGATAAAGTCACTCCGTATATCGCCAAACTGCGCTATTCGGTGCCGGGCGTGACGTTGATCTCCCCGCCGCCGCACCACGATATTTACTCTATCGAGGACTTAGCGCAGCTGATTTTCGACCTGAAACAGGTCAACCCAAAAGCCATGATTTCCGTCAAACTGGTTTCCGAACCCGGCGTCGGCACCATTGCCACTGGTGTGGCGAAAGCCTATGCGGATCTGATCACCATCGCGGGTTACGATGGCGGCACCGGCGCAAGCCCGCTGTCATCGGTGAAATACGCGGGTTGTCCGTGGGAGCTGGGCCTGGTGGAAACTCAACAGGCACTGGTCGCTAATGGCCTGCGTCATAAGATCCGTTTACAGGTCGATGGCGGTCTGAAAACCGGTGTCGACATCATCAAAGCGGCAATCCTCGGTGCAGAAAGTTTTGGCTTCGGTACCGGCCCAATGGTCGCGCTCGGTTGTAAATACCTGCGTATTTGCCACCTGAACAACTGCGCAACCGGTGTGGCAACGCAGGACGACAAACTGCGTAAGAATCACTATCACGGCCTGCCGTTTAAAGTGACCAACTACTTTGAATTTATTGCCCGTGAAGTTCGAGAGCTGATGGCACAGCTGGGCGTGAAGCGTCTGGTGGATCTGATTGGCCGCACCGATCTGCTGAAAGAGCTGGAAGGATTTACCGCCAAACAGCAGAAGCTGGAACTGTCTCACTTGCTGGAAACCGCCGAGCCGCATCCCGGCAAAGCGCTGTTCTGCACCGAGAACAACCCGCCATTTGATAACGGTGTGCTGAATGCGCAATTACTGCAACAGGCAAAACCGTTTGTCGATGAGCGCCAGAGCAAAACCTTCTGGTTTGATATTCGTAATACCGACCGTTCAGTTGGCGCGTCGTTATCAGGTTATATTGCCCAGACTCACGGCGATCAGGGGCTGGCGTCTGACCCGATCAAAGCGCACTTCAGCGGTACCGCAGGCCAGAGCTTCGGCGTATGGAATGCGGGCGGCGTAGAACTGTACCTCACTGGCGATGCCAACGACTATGTCGGTAAAGGCATGGCGGGTGGTTTGCTGGCGGTGCGTCCTCCGGTGGGTTCCGCATTCCGTAGCCACGAAGCGAGCATCATCGGCAACACCTGCCTGTATGGTGCCACCGGTGGCCGTCTGTTCGCCGCGGGTCGTGCGGGTGAGCGCTTTGCGGTACGTAACTCCGGGGCTATCACCGTGGTTGAAGGTATTGGCGATAACGGCTGTGAATATATGACTGGCGGCATCGTCTGTATTCTTGGGAAAACTGGCGTTAACTTCGGTGCAGGTATGACAGGTGGCTTTGCCTACGTACTGGACGAAGATGGCGAATTCCGCAAACGCGTGAACCCTGAACTGGTTGAAGTATTGAACGTGGACTCTTTGGCTATCCACGAAGAGCATCTGCGCGGTTTAATTACCGAACACGTACAGCATACCGGCTCTTCGCACGGCGAAGAGATCCTGGCGAACTGGCCAGCGTTCTCAGCGAAATTCGCGCTGGTAAAACCAAAGTCCAGTGATGTGAAAGCACTGTTGGGTCACCGTAGTCGTAGCGCAGCTGAGCTGCGTGTGCAGGCGCAGTAAGGGGTAGCAGCAATGAGTCAGAACGTATACCAATTTATCGACCTGCAGCGCGTTGATCCGCCAAAGAAACCGCTGAAGATCCGTAAGATCGAGTTTATCGAAATTTACGAGCCATTTTCTGAAGGTCAGGCTAAGGCACAGGCAGATCGCTGCCTGTCCTGCGGTAACCCGTACTGCGAGTGGAAATGCCCGGTACATAACTACATCCCAAACTGGCTGAAGCTGGCTAACGAAGGGCGTATTTTTGAAGCGGCAGAGCTGTCTCACCAGACCAACACGCTGCCGGAAGTTTGCGGCCGTGTCTGTCCGCAGGACAGGCTGTGCGAAGGTTCATGTACGCTGAATGACGAATTCGGCGCAGTGACCATCGGCAATATCGAGCGCTATATCAACGATAAAGCCTTCGAAATGGGCTGGCGCCCGGATATGACCGGCGTTCGTCAGACAGACAAGCGTGTCGCTATTATCGGTGCTGGTCCGGCGGGTCTGGCCTGTGCGGATGTGCTAACCCGTAACGGCGTGAAGGCCGTTGTGTTTGATCGTCACCCGGAAATCGGTGGTCTGCTGACCTTCGGCATCCCGGCTTTCAAGCTGGAAAAAGAGGTGATGACCCGCCGTCGTGAAATTTTCACCGGCATGGGTATTGAGTTCAAACTCAACGTTGAAGTGGGCCGCGACGTGCAGCTCGACGATCTGCTGAAGGATTACGACGCCGTGTTCCTCGGTGTTGGGACCTATCAGTCGATGCGCGGTGGGCTGGAGAACGAAGATGCCGATGGCGTATTCGATGCTCTGCCGTTCCTGATCGCCAATACCAAACAGTTGATGGGCTTTGGCGAAAGCAGCGACGAGCCATACATCAGCATGGAAGGTAAACGCGTTGTCGTACTGGGCGGTGGTGACACCGCGATGGACTGTGTGCGGACCTCCGTTCGTCAGGGGGCGTCACACGTTATCTGTGCCTACCGTCGCGATGAAGAGAATATGCCGGGTTCGAAACGCGAAGTTAAAAACGCGCGTGAAGAAGGCGTCGAATTCCAGTTCAACGTCCAGCCTTTAGGTGTTGAGGTGAATGCTAACGGCAAAGTGTGTGGCGTGAAAATGGCGCGCACTGAGATGGGCGAGCCGGATGCGAAAGGTCGCCGTCGCGCGGAGATCGTCGCCGGTTCCGAGCATATTGTACCGGCTGATGCCGTCGTACTGGCGTTTGGCTTCCGCCCGCACAGCATGGAATGGCTGGCAAAGCACAGCGTTGAGCTTGATTCGCAGGGGCGTATTATTGCACCGGAACGCAGCGACAACGCCTTCCAGACCAGCAACCCGAAAATTTTTGCCGGTGGCGACATCGTGCGCGGTTCAGATCTGGTTGTGACAGCCATTGCCGAAGGCCGTAAAGCGGCTGACGGGATCCTGAATTACCTGGAAGTGTAATAAGGCCTTCTGGCTCCCCTGCTACAGCTTCACGCTGATGGATGGGGAGCCGATATTTCCCTGCTAAGTAGTTCCTGACCCGTTTTTTGAAAACCGCTGGCAGCTCAATGTCATCACCTAAACTTGTTCGGGAATTGACGCACAAGCGTTGAATTACTGGAGGAGGAGAACAGCCCACATCATCATCAGCGAGAAAAGTCAGCAGGCCCCCCTCCAACACATCAACGCCATGAATAACAACAAAGAAAAAACAGACGGAAACGTTTGCTTTATTCTGAGAAGTGTATATGATGCGGCGGATTTTTTGGGCAAAATTCAAGGAGGCGTTGTGTCGCAGGACAACAATTATAGCCAGGGCCCCGTCCCTCTGGCAGCGCGGAAAGGCGTGATACCACTGACGTTTGTGATGTTGGGGTTAACATTCTTTTCAGCCAGTATGTGGACCGGAGGCACACTCGGTACCGGTCTTTCCTATAATGATTTTTTCCTGGCAGTTCTCTTCGGTAATCTCCTCCTCGGTATTTACACTGCATTTCTCGGTTATATTGGCGCAAAAACAGGTCTCTCTACCCACCTCCTCGCACGTTACTCATTTGGCATAAAAGGTTCATGGCTTCCCTCAATGCTATTAGGTGGCACACAGGTGGGCTGGTTTGGCGTCGGCGTGGCAATGTTTGCCATCCCGGTGGGTAAAGCAACGGGTATTGACGTCAATGTCCTGATTGCAGTTTCCGGTCTGCTGATGACCATGACCATCTTCTTTGGTATCTCGGCACTCACCATTTTGTCCATCATCGCCGTTCCCGCTATCGTCATTCTTGGCAGTTACTCTGTCTGGCTGGCAGTGAGCGATGTGGGGGGATTAGATCATTTAAAAGCAATTGTGCCGCAGACGCCGCTGAATTTTTCCACGGCACTGGCGTTGGTCGTCGGATCGTTTGTCAGCGCAGGTACCTTAACCGCCGACTTCGTCCGCTTTGGGCGAAATGCCAAAGGCGCAGTGTTGATTGCCATGGTGGCTTTTTTCCTTGGCAACTCGTTGATGTTTATCTTCGGTGCCGCTGGAGCCGCCGCGGTAGGACAGGCGGATATCTCAGATGTGATGATCGCGCAGGGGCTGCTGCTGCCCGCCATTGTCGTACTCGGCCTGAATATCTGGACAACCAACGACAACGCGCTGTACGCCTCGGGTCTGGGCTTTGCTAACATTACCGGCCTTTCCAGCCGCACATTGTCCGTGGCCAACGGCATTATTGGAACACTGTGCGCATTGTGGCTTTATAATAACTTTGTCGGCTGGCTGACATTCCTGTCGGCGGCGATCCCTCCTATTGGCGGAGTGATTATTGCCGATTATCTGTTAAACCACCGCCGGTACACCAACTTCAACACAGCACAGTTTATTCCCGTCAACTGGATAGCTATTCTGTCCGTCGCGCTGGGAATCGCCGCCGGACACTACATCCCTGGTATTGTGCCGGTCAACGCCGTACTTGGCGGCGTATTCAGCTATATCCTGCTAAACCCACTTTTCAATCGTAGCCTTGCAAAATCCCCGGAGGTCAGTCATGCAGAATAACACCATCACCCTCACTCAAACCCGTCTGCAGGGGTGTGAAGGATTGTGGCAAATCACGATTGAAAACGGGCGTTTTAGCCGTATTGATCCCCAGGATACAGCATCTGCGCCACAGGGCGAGGTGCTTGATGCTGAAGGTGGGCTGGCCATTCCCCCTTTCGTTGAACCACACATCCACCTGGACACAACGCAAACTGCAGGGGAGCCCAGTTGGAACCAATCGGGTACGTTGTTTGAAGGTATTGAGCGCTGGGCCGAACGCAAGGCAACGCTCACCCACGAAGACGTGAAGACCCGCACCATGCAGACCCTCAAGTGGCAGATGGCCAATGGTATCCAGTATGTCCGAACTCACGTAGACGTTTCCGACCCTACGCTCACGGCACTGAAAGCCATGCTGGAAGTGAAGCAAGAAGTGGCACCGTGGGTGGAGCTGCAGATTGTGGCGTTCCCACAGGAAGGTATTCTTTCTTATCCCAACGGTGAAGCGCTATTAGAAGAAGCGGTGCGTTTGGGCGCCGACGTCATTGGCGCAATTCCTCACTTTGAATTCACGCGTGAATATGGCGTTGAGTCGCTGCACAAAACTTTCGCCCTGGCGCAGAAGTATGACCGACTTATCGATGTCCACTGTGACGAGATTGATGATGAGCAATCGCGCTTTGTTGAAACCGTCGCGGCACTGGCGCATCGCGATGGCATGGGATCGCGCGTGACAGCCAGCCACACCACGGCGATGCATTCCTATAACGGCGCATATGCTTCCCGCCTTTTCCGTCTGTTGAAAATGTCAGGTATTAACTTCGTTGCGAATCCGCTGGTGAATATTCACCTGCAGGGACGATTTGATACCTATCCTAAGCGCCGTGGTATCACCCGCGTCAAAGAGATGCTGGAAGCGGACATCAATGTTTGCTTTGGGCATGATGACGTTTTTGACCCGTGGTACCCGTTGGGAACCGCGAATATGCTGCAAGTTCTGCATATGGGATTACACGTGTGTCAGTTGATGGGGTACGGACAAATCAATGATGGGCTAAATCTCATCACCACCCACAGCGCGAAAACCCTGCACTTACAGGACTACGGTTTGAGTATTGGGAACTCCGCTAACCTGGTGATTTTACCTGCAGAAAATGGGTTTGATGCGGTTCGTCGCCAGACACCTGCACGCTATTCAATCCGCCATGGGCGGGTTATTGCCGAGACGGTGCCAAGCCAGACAACGCTCCATCTGGCGCAGCCAGAAGCGGTAACGTTTAAGCGCTAGATTTTCTTTTCGGACATGGCCGCAGACTCACAGTCTGCGGCAAAAACTTATGGCGACATATTTTCTTTCAGGCAGCTAACAAACTGGCGCGCACCTTCACAACAACTTTTTTGATTTCCGCTGGAGTCCCCACCGCACAGCCCGGTTTATGTGGTTCACCCGGCATAAAAATTGCGAACGTACCTGGGATGAGCGTAATGGTCTGTTCATCATGAATCTCACCGCACAGCTGATAATCCTCTGCAATATGCATTTCTTCACACTGCCGGGCAGACCCCGTCATACCAAACAGAATACGTTCTTCACCAGCCAGCAGTACCTGAATATCAACGTATTGCTCATGCAACTCCGCTTTCTTTTGCTCCGATTGCTGCGTAACAAACTGCATGACGTTCATAAAGATATTCTCGCCTTGCAGCTCATAGCGCCCTGGTGCTTTATCCTGTGGTTTTGCCGCAACAGCCTGCGTTAATGCCTGCTGCAATACCGGATGCAATCCAGCAGAAAGCAGAGACTGTAAATCCCCTGACATCATCATCATTCTCCCTGGGCCAACAGCGCGGCCCCCAGTAGTCCAGCATCATGACGGTAATGTGCCGCCAGTAATTTCACGTGATAAGTCGCGGGTTCCTGCGCCAGCCAGGCTTTTACCTGCGCCAGATAACCTTCAGCCAACCCGACGCTTCCACCAATAACAACGTACTGGCAGTCGGTTGTCGCCTTCACATCGGCAATCAGACGCGCCAACGTGCATGCCGATCGCTGGATCAATTGACACGCCTGTTCATCCCCCTGTTCGGCCCGGATAAAAATAGTTTTTGCATCACATCCAGCAAGTGAGCCTTCGGCTGCCGCTGCAATCCCACGACCGGAAGCGATAGCCTCCACGCACCCCACACGTCCACAACCACATTGCGGACCATACGGGTCTGCCAGTGTATGACCGACATGCCCCGCCAGCCCCCCGGCTCCGGTTAACAACTTTCCGTTGCTAACCACACCGCCACCAACACCGGTCGATACAGTAATGAACGCCATATCGTGGTATTTCCCGCCAAGTGCATGATATTCAGCCCACGCAGCGGCCTGTGCGTCATTCACCGCCAACGTCGGTAGACCGGTGAGATCGGTTAGCGTTTGCACCAGAGGAAAATGCATCAGCCCGCCAAGATTTAGTGGATTAATCGCCCGTAATTCTCCCGCGCGGATAATACCAGTGGAAGCAATGGCCACGCGCGTTGCCTGCCTCTGCAGTGGCTCAATTAACACCTGTAATGCGGCCCGCAGTGCATCCGGCGTTTTGCTGGCGGGTGTGGGCTGTTCGCGACGATCGCGGATCCGTAAATCCTCATCCACCAGCGCGACAGCCAGTTTGGTACCGCCGATATCAATCGCCAGCGTCGTCATAGCACCGCCTTTTTCATCGCCGTGGTGTACCACTGGCAAATGTGTTCCAGTCGGGTAATAGCAGAACCTACTGTCACCGCCCAGGCCCCGTGGCGCATGGCTTCAGCTGCTTGTGCTGGCGTGTTATAGCGTCCTTCGGCAATCACCCGACACCCGGCATGACATAACGCTTTCACCAGCGCCAGATCCGGCTCCTCTGGTGTTTCTGGTGTCGTATAACCCGACAGCGTCGTACCAATAATCTCCGCGCCGAGTTGCTGACAGGCCAGGCCGTCTTCCAGCGATGAACAGTCAGCCATGGCCAGGCAGTGATGTTGATGAATTCGTGCCAACAGTGCGGCGATGGGAACAGGACGCACGCGGTCTGTTCCATCAATCGCAATAATGTCAGCTCCCGCCTGCGCCAACGCATCGACATCATCTAAAAATGCAGTGATGCGTACCGGGGAGTCAGCAAGATCGCGTTTCAGAATACCTATAATTGGCAGCGAAACGACCGCCCGGGTCGACCGCAGGTTCTCCACGCCTTCAATACGCAGCGCCACCGCGCCAGCCTGCTCGGCTGCCAGCGCCATGGCGGCGACAATTTCAGGTTTATCCAGCGGGCTGTCAGGAACGGGCTGGCAGGAGACAATCAGTCCGCCATCAGCGGCAATTTTTTTATCCAGTAGCTCAAGTAACGACATACATCTTCCCTTTCGATTCTTGCCCGGCTCAACGCCGGGCAAGCGGATTAACTTTTTGATTTCACCATGGTGCTTTTATCGCCGCCAAACGGCACGGCTCCACTAAACGGTTTACCATCAATGGCATCATGTGTACGTAGTGCTTCAGGCCGCAGCCAACGCTGTACACGAGACGGCATATCAAGACCAATCAACAGGATCACCACAAATGTCAGGCCGAAAGAGAGCGATCCCAGCGCAGTGCCCAGATCCAGACGTTGTGCAATCAGCGCCCCAATGATCGGTGCCAGTGCCCCACCCAGTGCCCCTACGTTGTAGGTGAACCCCAGGCCCGCAGCACGTTGGTCGGTATCGAAATAACCACCAATGAGTTTTGGTAAGATCCCGGAGATCCCCTGCCCAAGCATTTGTTGGAAAAACAGTAGCAACCCCAGGACCCAGACGTTGGCTCCGCCAATCGCAAACACAGGGATAATCAGCAACTGCGAGGCCAGCAGACTGCACACATAAGCCTTGCGGGTACCCAGCCAGTCACCAAGGAAACCACCGACGCAGCAGCCAACCGCCGCGCCAAAGCCGCTAAAGAACAGGACCCTGGCAACCGTTGAAGGGTCATACATCAGTTCAGTTTTCAAATACGTTGGCAGCAGCGCCTGAATCGGCCACGAGTAGAGAAATGCAAACAGCACGACAACCATCAACATCACACCCGTCGGCCAACGTTTACCGCTGCTTTGCACCATAAAGCTAATGAAGATGAAGGCACACATCAGCCCGAGGATCGCCACGATGGCCGCATTTTGCAGGTTGCCCGCAAAACAGAACCACAGCGCAGTCGCAGCTACGATGGTCATCAAGATATTGATTACCCGATGTTCGCCCCGATAGAGAATATCCACCATCGTACGTACCGGCGCTTTACCTTCGTGTTTTTCTTTCCAGTCCTCTGCCTCCGGAATATTTTTACGCAGCCAGAGGGCAAAGATAATCGGCAGAATGCCGATGAAGAACAGCGCACGCCATCCCCAGACCGGAACCACCAGGCTATAAACCTGGGCAGCAATCACAGCGCCGACCGAGAAACCAGAAATCAGGAAACCACTGGCTTTGTTACGCAGGTGTTTAGGCCAACTTTCAATAACATAGGTGGCGCTGGAACCATACTCACCTGCCATTCCCATACCGATAACCAGGCGGGCGATAAACATGGTGGTATAGCCCGGTGCGAAGCCACAGGCCAGCGTCCCCACAGAGAATAGAATGATGCTGGTGACCATTGCCAGGCGACGTCCATAGCGGTCCCCCATCGCACCCAGCATTAACCCGCCAAACCAGCGAGAGATGAAGGCGGCTGAAATCAGGCTGGCCGCCTGCACCGTCGTCAAACCGAATTCACCTTGTACTTCTGTCAGCACAAGGGCGATTAACACAAAATCAAAACCATCAAGCAGATACCCCAACCAGGCGGCAGAAAATGCCCGCCATTGTGCCCGATTGAGATAGCGATACCACGGGATGCTCTGGGTAGAAGTACTCATTTTACTCTCCCGACGATTTTTGTTGTTGTGCCGGATGGCGGCTTCACCTTTTCCGGACTACGGTCGAAAAATCCAGGCCGGGCAAGCAAAGCGCTCCCCGGCTACCCGCGGTTACGCTTTTTCCGCCAACAGTTGGTTCGCCAGGGCTTTCAGTTCTGGCAGATATTGTTCATCTACGGGAGCGAACGGTTTACGGCACAGCGGTACAGAAACCACATCCATATAGTGCAGTACCGTTTTCAGACCGCGGAATACGCCAACCTTGATGAGCAGATCGATAACCTTATTGCACTCGGTTTGCAGCTTTTGTGCAGCCCGGATATCGCCTTCTTTGAGCGCTTTCACAATTCCCTGATAACGCCATCCCATAATATTGTAAGTACTGCCGATCCCACCATCCGCACCGGCCAGCAACCCAGAAGCAAAGATCTCGTCATAACCGTTGTAAAGCACCAGATCCGGATGGGCGCGGCGGATCTGTTCCATTTGATAGAGATCGCCTGAGGTTTGTTTCAGTGCACCAACGCCTGGCAGCGTCACTAGCGTATTAATCTGCCCCAACGTCAGTTTTACGCCGCTCAGCGCCGGGATGTTATAGACCACCATCGGCAAACCCTCAGCGGAATCAATAATTGCGCGGTAGTGATCGCAATGCTCTTCAAAGCTGAACGGATAGTAAAACGGGGTAACAGCAGAAACTGCGTCAAAACCATAACGGTGTGCGGCGCTCGCCAGCTGCTGGCTCTCTTCAGTGCTCACTGTGCCAACATGGGCAATTAAGGTCACTTTACCTTTCGCTTCTTCAGCAACAATTTCCAGCACCTGCTCTCTTTCAGCACGGTTCTGCACAAAAGCTTCACCCGTTGAGCCACCGACATAGAGCCCATCAACGCCTTGCCCAATGTTGAAGCGCACCAGACGACGCAGGCTCTCGATGTCCAGTCGCTGTTGGTTATCGAATGGGGTTAACAATGCCGGCATTACGCCTTTTAAATCTCTTGCCATAACGACCTCTGTCAATGATTAGTGTTGACTGACTGCATACCTTTATACCTGTTATACCAGATCAAATAAGCAGCAATACAATACAGAACGCTTATAGTGCGATCTGCTTCACTAAACGATCGTCAGGATCGAGATCACTTACGCATTTTTTTATTTTTAACGAAGGCGTGCCAGGTGGCAGAAACGCTGTTGAGATGTTCTTGTAGGGCGCGGTCTGCCTCGTCAGGATTGTGCTGACGAATCGCCTCGACAATGGCAATATGCTGCTGATAACTCACACTATTGTGTTCATGCAATTCTTGATCGGCGACAGTCGGGCGTGCGGCAATCAGCCAGTCCAACAACGCAACGTGGATTGCCATAAAGATGGGATTGCCGGGGATCTCCGCCAGCACTCGGTGAAAATCGACATCCGAACGAATGAACAGCGTGTTGTCATCCAGCGACTGACTGTTGATCTCCAGCGCCCTGGCCAGCCTGTCAATTTGCTCTTCAGTGGCATGCTCGGCGGCATAACGCACCAGACTCGATTCAAAGAACAATCGCAATTGCTCGAAGTGGGAGATACCGCCGGGATGCGAGAGAAAATCTTTTGCCATCCCCGACAGTTCACCGATGATGGTATCCGCAGACGGACGCGAAACGCGCGCGCGCTCGCCGTTGTTGATCTGTACCAGACCTTTACGTTTTAACGCAGCAAGCGCTTCTCGTACAGAAGGACGACCGACATTAAAGAAGGCCATCAGTTCCCGCTCTGACGGCAACTGTTCCCCTTCGCCAAATTCCCGACGGCGAATCATCTGTTCAAGTTCTTCCTCAACCATTTCAGACAGTTTTTTACGCGCCAGCGGGCGGCTGCGTAAGCTACGGCCAATGGTGGATGGAGAGTCTTCAGCTTGCGAATCAAATGCGTTCATAGGGTCCATTCAGCTAAGTCGTGGTGACAAATAACAGCGAGTTCATCGTAACACAGGATCGAAAGCAGGGTGAAATGGTGCTCAGCGGGGGATATGCTCATACAAATGATATATAAAATGCATATATTTCAACATGAATGATTGAGCAGATAGTTTTTTATTACCATGGGATAAAACTAACTTTATGAAATCTGCGAACATGATCTTTAAAATTAATCATAACCTACTATTTTAAAACGAAAAATAACCAGCTCTCGATTATAAAAACACGATATCCACTCCAAAACACATGCCAGAAAAAATATAACATCCGCATTTAAAACAGCGTTATTACCGGATTTATCTTCTTCTCTGGCATGGAGTGAAAAAATGTTCGGCATTATTATCTCTGTCATCGTTTTATTAACGATGGGTTACCTGATCCTCAAAAACTACAAACCGCAGGTAGTACTGGCAGCAGCCGGGATCTTCCTGATGATCTGCGGCGTCTGGTTGGGGTACGGCGCACTGGTCGCCAGCGACAAAAGCAGCGGTTATCTGCTGGTCGATATTTATAATGAAATTCTGCGCATGCTTTCAAACCGGGCGGCAGGTCTTGGGCTGTCCATCATGGCAGTAGGTGGTTATGCCCGTTATATGGATAGAATGGGAGCCAGCCGGGCAATGGTCAGCCTGTTGAGCCGCCCACTCAAACACATCCGCTCACCCTATATTGTACTTGCCGCGACGTATGTAATTGGTCAAATCATGGCACAGTTCATCACCAGTGCTTCCGGATTGGGCATGCTGCTGATGGTTACGCTCTTTCCAACGCTGGTCAGCCTGGGCGTGAGCCGTTTATCCGCGGTAGCGGTCATTGCCACCTCGATGTCGATTGAATGGGGCATTTTGGAAACCAACTCCATTTTCGCCGCACAGGTTGCGGGGATGAAAATAGCCACTTATTTCTTCCACTACCAACTTCCTGTCGCATCCTGCGTCATCATCGCCGTCGCCATCGCACACTTTTTCGTCCAACGCCGGTTTGATAAAAAAACACAACCAGACAGCACAGGCTTCAATGAACAAAAGACGCTGGAAGATGTGCCGCCGCTCTATTACGCCATTTTACCGGTGATGCCTCTGCTCCTGATGTTGGGTTCGCTGTTGCTGGCACATATGGGATTAATGCAGGCAGAGTTGAATCTGGTTGTGGTGATGTTAATGAGCTTGACGCTGACCATGTTTGTGGAGTTTCTTCATAAACACAATCTGCGTGAGACGATGGATGATGTGCAGGCGTTTTTTGACGGCATGGGAACACAGTTTGCCAACGTCGTCACACTGGTGGTGGCCGGTGAGATCTTTGCCAAGGGTTTAACCACTATCGGCACCGTCGATGCAGTGATTAAAGGTGCGGAACACTCCGGGCTTGGCGGTATCGGTGTGATGATCATTATGGCCGTGGTTATCGCCGCCTGCGCAATTGTAATGGGATCCGGGAATGCACCGTTTATGTCATTCGCCAGCCTGATCCCGGATATTGCTGCGGGACTGCATATTCCTGCAGTTGTGATGATTATGCCGATGCACTTCGCCACCACGCTGGCACGTGCGGTTTCACCGATTACGGCAGTGATTGTCGTGACATCCGGTATTGCTGGCGTGTCGCCTTTTGAGGTAGTAAAACGGACAGCCATCCCAATGGCGATAGGATTTGTGGTCAATATGATTGCCACCATCGCGCTGTTTTATTGATATCTGACGCAGAATGCAAAACAGGCCCGCAAGGGCCTGTTTGATTATTTTACTACGCGTAGCGCCGGACGCCCACCGCGAGGCGGCGGCGGCGTGTCATCCGGGTCGTTGTCGTCGGCATTGTCTGGCTTATCGCCATCAATGACGGACATGACCGTTTCGTTCTCAAAACCCGACGCGTCGTTATCGTCATCGTTCAAGCTGGCGACATCTTCGTCGTAAGCAGCTTCCGGTTCGAACATCGTACCCGCGCCATTTTCGCGCGCATAAATAGCCAGAACCGCAGCCAGCGGCACAGAAACCTGACGCGGCACACCACCGAAGCGCGCATTGAAACGTACTTCATCGTTAGCCAGTTCCAGGTTCCCCACTGCACGCGGGGCGATATTCAGAACAATTTGCCCATCACGTGCATATTCCATCGGAACCTGCACGTCCTGGAGCGTCACATCCACCACCAGGTGCGGCGTGAGCTGGTTGTCCAGCAACCACTCATAGAACGCGCGCAGCAGATACGGACGGCGTGGCGTTAGCTGTGGCAAATCCATACAGGTTAACCCCGGCCCAGACGCATTTCACGTTCAGGCTCAGTCAGAGAAGCCAGGAAAGAGTCACGTTCAAAGACGCGAGTCATATACCCTTTCAGTTCTTTCGAACCTGCGCCGTTGAATTCAATACCCAGCTGCGGTAAACGCCACAGCAGTGGTGCCAGGTAGCAATCTACCAGGCTGAACTCATCGCTCAGGAAATAAGGCTTTTGACCAAAGACTGGGGCAATTGCCAGCAGCTCTTCACGCAGACGCTTACGTGCAACATCGGCTTCAGATGCGGAACCGTTCACGATGACGTTCATCAACGTGTACCAGTCTTTTTCAATACGCTGCATGTACAGGCGGCTCTCACCACGCGCAACCGGGTAAACCGGCATCAGCGGAGGATGCGGGAAACGCTCATCCAGGTATTCCATAATGATGCGAGATTCCCACAGGGTCAGCTCACGATCCACCAGTGTCGGGACGCTCTGATTCGGGTTGAGGTCGATCAGATCCTGCGGTGGATTGTCCTTTTCCACGTGCTCAATCTCGAAACTAACACCTTTTTCAGCCAGCACGATGCGGACCTGATGGCTATAGATGTCAGTAGGACCAGAAAACAGCGTCATTACCGAACGTTTGTTGGCAGCGACAGCCATGAAAACCTCCAGGTATATTCAGAATTTTTACTGCTACCAGCCACTTTGTGGCCAGCCAGAAGTGATGTCACCCAGATTCGGGAAAGTCATTACTGTTCAAAATACAAACAAAAAATGAACAATACCGGATATTTGGGCAGAAAATTGGATGATAGTTTACCAGATTTTGTGACCTTTGTGGTGAGTCGATTCTGGAAATGGGGAAAAAGAGGTGGCAATCAGCGTATTACCGTGATTTCTTGAGGATGAAAAGCATAAAAAAACCCGCCGGAGCGGGTTTTTCGCAAATTGTAATCTGCCGAAGCAGAAGCAATTAACGTTTGGAGAACTGCGGACGACGACGTGCTTTACGCAGACCGACTTTCTTACGTTCAACCTGACGAGCGTCACGAGTAACGAAGCCAGCTTTACGCAGTTCAGAACGCAGGGACTCGTCGTACTCCATCAGAGCGCGGGTGATACCGTGACGGATCGCACCAGCCTGACCAGAGATACCACCACCTTTAACGGTGATGTACAGATCCAGTTTCTCAACCATGTCGACCAGTTCCAGCGGCTGACGAACTACCATGCGGGCAGTTTCACGACCGAAGTACTGTTCCAGAGAACGTTGGTTGATTACGATTTTACCGTTGCCCGGTTTGATGAAAACGCGAGCTGCGGAACTTTTGCGGCGACCAGTGCCGTAGTATTGATTTTCAGCCATTGCCTATAATCCCGATTAGATGTCAAGAACTTGCGGTTGCTGTGCCGCGTGGTTGTGCTCGTTGCCAGCGTAAACTTTCAGTTTACGGAACATAGCACGACCCAGCGGGCCTTTTGGCAGCATGCCTTTAACCGCGATTTCAAGCACACGCTCAGGACGGCGAGCAATCATCTCTTCAAAGGTCGCTTGTTTGATACCACCGATGTGGCCGGTGTGGTGATAGTACACTTTGTCAGTACGCTTGTTGCCGGTTACAGCAACTTTGTCAGCGTTCAGAACGATGATGTAATCACCAGTATCTACGTGCGGAGTGTATTCCGCTTTGTGCTTACCGCGCAGGCGCAGAGCCAGTTCGGAAGCCAGACGGCCCAGAGTTTTACCGGTCGCGTCAACAACATACCAGTCGCGTTTTACGGTTTCTGGTTTAGCTGTAAAAGTTTTCATTAAAAGCTTACCCAAATAAATAAGTTACACGTTGGTGAACACCCAAACGTTTTGTCAGTTGAGGTTCACACGACATTGTCCAGCAAACCTACCCCTTCGAATAGCCTATGCCGGCGCATAGAAAGTTTTGGGAAAAAAACTCTCTCGTAACGTGGGGTCGCAAGATTATAGAGAAGTCAGGGTCAAAGATCGACCCCTTTATGTGATTTGCGGCAGGTTTAACCGGCTAAATGTTCCCGCTTCAGATACTCCTCGCTTTGCATCTCCTGCAAACGCGACAAACAGCGCTGGAATTCAAACTTCAGGCGCTCGCCCTGGTAGATTTCATATAAAGGCGCTGCGCCGCTGACCACCAGCTTAACGTGGCGTTCGTAGAACTCATCAACCAGCGCGATAAAGCGTCGTGCTTCACTTTCCATCAGCGTCGTCATTACCGGTACATCAAACAGCAGCACCGTGTGGAACAGGCGCGACAATGCGATGTAATCGTGCTGGCTGCGGGCATCGATGCACAGTGTAGTGAACGATACCGCCAGCGTCTGGTTTTCGACGGCCAGCGTCTGCATCGGGCGATGGTTAATCTCCAGCGTCGGCGCATGTTCGTTTTTCGCGCCCGCTAACGCCAGCCACAGCTTATCCATCTGCCGCTGTGTTTCATCATTAAGCGGAGACAGCCATAAGTGCGCCTGGGTTAACGTACGTAACCGGTAGTCAACGCCGGCATCCACATTCATGATGTCGCAATACTGTTTAATAGCTTCGATAGCGGGAAGGAAGCGCGCACGTTGCAAACCGTTACGATACAGTTCATCAGGCGGAATATTGGACGTTGCCACCAGCGTAATGCCGCGAGCAAATAGCGCCTTCATTAAGCCACCGAGCAGCATGGCGTCAGTAATATCCGAGACAAAAAATTCATCAAAGCACAGCACATCAGTTTCGGCTTTGAAGCGGTCAGCAATCACTTCCAACGGGTCGCTCTGGCCTTGCAGAGCCGTCAATTCTTCATGCACGCGCAGCATGAAGCGGTGAAAGTGCAAACGCTGTTTACGTGTGCCAGGCAGGCTATGGTAGAACAGATCCATCAGCCAGGTTTTTCCGCGCCCTACGCCCCCCCACATATACAGACCACGCACCGGCGTGTTTTCCTTCGGCTCACGTTTACCCAGCAATTTACCAAAGCGGGCCATCAGTCCACTCTCCTGCGCGGCTGGAGGTGCAATCGTCGTGAGCGCCTGGTAAATCGTTTCCAGTCGATTCACCGCTTCTTTTTGTACGTTGTCGGGTTGATGGCTGCCGTCGTTAAGGGCCTGCAGATATCGCGATGTCGGGGAAAGGCTTTGCATGATGTTATTGTTATTCCTTGAGAATCGATGTGCCGTCGCTCACGGTTGACGAAAAAAAGGCCGTTCTACATTACGTGATATAAACACGGGATTCCACTTCTACGGGATTAGCGGTTATAGTGGCATAATCAGGCGCAGGCATGGAGCCTAAAGCCAACACCCTACGGAAACAAAAGACAACGGGAGATGTTCATGACCTGGGAATATGCGCTAATTGGGTTAGTCGTCGGTATCATTATTGGTGCTGTAGCCATGCGTTTTGGTAATCGTAAATTACGCCAACAGCAGGCATTACAGTACGAACTGGAAAAGAACAAAGCTGAGCTGGAAGAGTACCGCGAAGAGCTGGTGAGTCATTTTGCCCGCAGCGCTGAGCTACTGGATAACATGGCTGACGATTATCGTCAGATTTATCAGCATATGGCGAAAAGCTCCAGCAGCCTGCTGCCGGGCATGTCAGCGGAAAACAACCCATTCCGCAATCGTCTGGCTGAGTCTGAAGCGGGTAACGATCAGGCGCCGGTTCAGATGCCGCGTGACTATTCCGAAGGGGCTTCCGGCCTGCTGCGTAGTGGCGCAAAGCGCGACTAACTGCACATCGTTAAGAAATTTATGGGGCGCAGCAATTGCGCCCTCCGCTTCTCTTCCCGTCCCAGCTATTATTTAGTCGTTAGCCTCATTGTGACCAAACCGAAAATTCAATAACATCAAACTGTTTTGAATCATCTTCCGTTTACTCAAGGTACGAGAGCAGGATCCATGAAAAAACAAACCCAGCTGTTGAGTGCATTAGCGTTAAGTGTCGGGTTAACTCTCTCGGCGCCATTCCAGGCCATTGCGTCGATTCCCGGCCAGGTCCCCGGTCAGGCAGCGATCCCCAGCCTCGCCCCCATGCTGGAAAAAGTGTTACCTGCCGTCGTTAGCGTGAGAGTCGAGGGCACCGCCGTTCAAGGGCAAAAAGTCCCGGAAGAATTCAAAAAGTTTTTTGGTGATGAGCTGCCCGATCAGCCCTCGCAGCCATTCGAAGGACTGGGTTCAGGCGTCATCATTGACGCTGCCAAGGGCTATGTTCTGACCAACAACCACGTTATTAATCAGGCGCAGAAAATTAGCGTTCAACTGAACGATGGGCGCGAGTTCGATGCCAAACTCATCGGTAGCGACGATCAGAGCGATATCGCCCTGCTGCAAATACAGCATCCCAGCAACCTGACACAAATCGCTATCGCCGACTCCGACAAACTGCGCGTGGGTGACTTTGCTGTCGCCGTCGGCAACCCGTTCGGACTGGGACAAACGGCAACCTCAGGGATCGTCTCCGCATTGGGTCGCAGCGGTCTGAACCTGGAAGGGCTGGAAAACTTTATTCAGACCGATGCGTCTATTAACCGCGGCAACTCCGGCGGTGCGTTGCTCAACCTGAATGGTGAGCTGATTGGCATAAATACCGCCATTCTCGCGCCTGGCGGCGGCAGCATTGGGATCGGTTTTGCTATCCCCAGTAACATGGCGCGTACGCTGGCGCAGCAATTAATGCAGTTTGGCGAAATCAAACGCGGTCTGTTAGGTATTAAAGGTACGGAAATGACTGCTGACATCGCTAAAGCATTCAAACTGGATGTACAACGTGGCGCGTTTGTCAGCGAAGTTCTGCCTAACTCTGGTTCCGCCAAAGCGGGCGTGAAATCCGGTGACGTTATTACCAGTCTTAACGGCAAACCGCTCAGTAGTTTCGCCGAACTGCGTTCGCGTATTGCGACAACTGAACCGGGGACCAAAGTCAAACTGGGCCTGCTGCGTAATGGTAAACCGCTGGAAGTTGAAGTGACGCTGGATACCAGTACATCATCCTCCGCCAGCGCTGAAATGATTGCACCGGCATTGCAAGGGGCCACGCTCAGCGACGGGCAGCTAAAAGACGGTGCCAAAGGCATTCGAATTGATAACGTTGAGAAAAGCAGCCCAGCCGCACAGGCCGGCCTGCATAAAGATGACGTCATCATCGCCGTTAACCGCGATCGGGTGAACTCGATTGCCGAAATGCGCAAAGTGCTGGAAACGAAACCGTCAATCATTGCTTTGCAGGTCGTTCGTGGTAACGAGAGTATTTACCTGCTTTTGCGTTAACCAGGACAACCGGACATCAGCCCCCCGTGTGATGTCCGGTAAACTCGTGATATGCTGCTGCCGTTCCCTTTTTTAATGACGCCGCCATCATGTTTGTGAAGCTTTTACGTTCGGTCGCGATTGGTTTAATCGTCGGCGCCATTCTGCTGGCCGCGATGCCCTCTCTGCGAAAAATTAATACGCTTACCGCACCACAGTTCGACAGCACTGATGAAACACCTGCCAGTTATAACCCGGCAGTTCGCCGTGCTGCGCCTGCCGTGGTCAACGTGTACAACCGCAGTATGAACAGCACGACGCATAACCAGCTGGAGATCCGCACGCTCGGTTCAGGCGTTATCATGGATCAGCGCGGCTATATCATCACCAACAAGCATGTCATTAATGACGCCGACCAAATCATCGTCGCGTTGCAGGATGGACGTGTCTTTGAAGCGCTGCTTGTTGGCTCCGATACCTTAACCGACCTTGCAGTGTTGAAAATCAACGCAGCAGGCGGACTACCGACGATCCCAATTAATAACAAACGTGTACCGCATATTGGCGATGTCGTGCTTGCCATCGGTAACCCGTACAACCTTGGGCAAACAATCACTCAGGGGATCATCAGCGCCACGGGGCGTATTGGCCTGAACCCAACAGGCCGGCAAAACTTCCTGCAGACGGATGCCTCCATTAACCACGGTAACTCCGGCGGTGCGCTGGTTAACTCCCTGGGTGAGTTGATGGGGATTAACACACTGTCGTTTGATAAGAGCAATGATGGTGAAACGCCGGAAGGGATTGGCTTTGCAATTCCGTTTCAACTGGCGACGAAAATCATGGATAAGCTGATTCGCGACGGGCGAGTTATTCGTGGCTACATCGGCATCAGCGGGCGTGAAATTGCACCGCTGCACGCACAAGGTAGCGGCATGGAGCAAATTCAGGGGATTGTCGTAAACGAAGTGGCTCCGGATGGTCCGGCGGCCCAGGCAGGCATTCAGGTCAATGACCTGATTATCTCGGTCAATAATAAACCGGCTGTCTCTGCGCTGGAAACCATGGATCAGGTCGCTGAAATTCGCCCAGGTTCAGTTATCTCCGTGGTCGTAATGCGCGATGATAAACAGTTAACGTTGCAGGTCACCATTCAGGAATACCCGGCGACGAACTAATGTCGTGAATTTGACGCACAAAAAAACCGGAGAATTCATTCTCCGGTTTTTTTACATCAGGCCTACACGAGCGTGTTACTTAACGAACTCTTCGCCCAGCGTGATATCTTTCTTCAGCGTGTCCAGCATGCCTTCCAGCGAGCTTTGTTCGAACGCGCTCAGTTTACCGATGGACTGACGTTCTTCTACGCCATTTTTGCCCAGCAGCAGCGGCTGAGAGAAGAAGCGAGCGTACTGACCATCGCCTTCAACGTAAGCGCATTCCACGACACCTTTTTCACCGCTCAGCGCACGAACCAGTGACAGACCAAAACGTGCTGCAGCCTGACCCATAGACAGGGTTGCAGACCCGCCACCGGCTTTTGCTTCCACAACTTCAGTACCCGCGTTCTGGATACGTTTGGTCAGGTCAGCAGCTTCTTGTTCTGTGAAGCTTACGCCAGGAATTTGTGACAGCAGCGGCAGAATGGTCACACCTGAGTGTCCACCAATAACCGGGACTTCAACATCGCCAGGCTGCTTGCCTTTCAGTTCCGCAACAAAGGTGTTGGAGCGGATGATGTCCAGCGTAGTGACGCCAAACAGTTTGTTCTTATCGTATACGCCTGCTTTTTTCAGCACTTCAGCAGCGATAGCAACGGTCGTGTTCACTGGGTTAGTGATGATACCGATACATGCTTTCGGACAGGTGGTAGCAACCTGCTGCACCAGATTCTTCACGATGCCAGCATTCACGTTAAACAGGTCAGAACGGTCCATACCTGGTTTACGCGCAACACCCGCAGAAATCAGCACCACGTCAGCACCTTCCAGTGCAGGGGTCGCATCTTCACCGCTGAAGCCTTTGATTTTCACAGCAGTAGGGATATGGCTCAAATCAACGGCCACACCAGGAGTTACTGGAGCGATGTCGTACAGGGAGAGTTCTGAACCTGAAGGCAGTTGGGTTTTTAACAGTAATGCTAGCGCCTGACCGATACCACCAGCAGCGCCGAGGACTGCAACTTTCATCCTAAACTCCTTATTATATTGATAAGCAAAATGTCTATTGCTCCGCGGCGGCGACCTTAATTCACAAATCCAACGAATTCAATAACCACGCTTCAAGAATGCGTAGTCACGCAAATTTGGCTTTTATGCATTTAACTTACGTAAAATAAAACCTAAGTTACGTAATTCAAAACCACTCGCACAGTAGAGCAACTTTCCAACAGGTGCTGACAATATACCCTACAGCCATCTCAAAACAACATCAATTTGATAACATTTAATTTACTTTTAATCTTATTTGCGAGCCGTGACACAGGCATGTTTCTTGATAACGAAATTTGATAAAATCCCGCTCTTTCATAACATTATTTCAGCCTTGAACGAGGCAGACCGTTTGCATAAAAATTCATCTGTATGCACAATAATGTTGTTTCTACCGCCATATTACGGGTGACTTATGCGAAGCTCGGCTAAACAAGAAGAATTAGTTAAGGCGTTTAAAGCGCTACTTAAAGAAGAAAAATTCAGCTCTCAGGGCGAAATCGTCCTCGCGTTGCAGGATCAGGGCTTTGATAATATCAACCAGTCCAAGGTTTCACGCATGCTGACCAAGTTTGGTGCCGTGCGTACCCGCAATGCGAAAATGGAAATGGTGTACTGTCTGCCTGCAGAGCTGGGAGTCCCGACAACGTCAAGCCCGTTGAAAAATCTGGTGCTGGATATCGACTACAACGATGCCGTTGTCGTTATTCATACCAGCCCAGGCGCTGCGCAGCTGATTGCTCGCCTGCTGGATTCACTGGGTAAAGCAGAAGGTATTCTTGGAACGATTGCTGGTGACGATACCATCTTCACCACACCGGCCAAAGGTTTTACGGTAAAAGACCTGTACGAAGCCATTCTGGAACTGTTTGAACAAGAACTGTAATTCCCTTCCCCGTCACGCCCTGTGGCGGGGGAAAAATCTCTCTTTTCTGCTCCTCTCCTCAGCTTTCCACTACCGGGAATTTAACAAATAGTGCGTTTCACCGCCAAAACGCATTCACATAGTGAATGATACTCATCAAAAACGCACAATTTGCAAAATCTAGTATCTACATGAATTTATTGATTTTATTTTTAAATATCAGTTCTGATTTGTATTTTTAATTCCATATAGTTATAAAAAAACACTTTTCTTAACACCTGATTACCATAGAAACAATTAGCGTGGTATTAATTTATCGCGTGATTAGTGTATACTTGATTTTGTGATGAGGGTCACGAAACAAAGACCCCTAATAAAAGAATTCGACGAGGTAAATATCATGAAAATCAAAACCACTGTTGCAACTTTAAGCCTTCTCTCCGTTCTCTCTTTCGGTGCAAGCGCCGCGGTTAATCAGGTGAACGCTCAAGAAGCACAGAATCTGCAATCCATGGGTACCATCTCTGTATCTCAGATCGGTAGCTCACCAATGGATATGCGTCAGGCAATCGCCGCTAAAGCAGAAAAAGCGGGCGCCAGCAGCTATCGTGTCACTGAACTCCGTGAAGGTGCTCACTGGCATGCAACCGCAGAATTGTACAAATAAACCCTCGTCGTCTGGTCCGAGACGACTTGCCCCCGCCTGTCGGGGGCTTTTTTTATGCCTATTTTGAGTGGCGAACGTTAAAGCGCAATTGCCCTTCCAGTTCCTCTTCTGCTTCATCAAACAGCAATATCAGGGCACCGTAGCGTCGACGCTGTTTGTCCGGTAAATGGACAAACTCAATCTCCAGCGGCAGAGGCAGGACGTCCCCCATCACCACTTCCCACAGCGAATCGAGATCGCTCACCTTTTCCCGGGCCAGGCCGAATATCCGCGTAAACTCGCGGTAGAAATCACCCTGATCTTCAATCTCGTCAAAATCAAACGTATAGATATTCATCTATAGCCACCATCCCGACGCCAGTCACCCTACAGACTACCTGTATGCTGGGAATTCCCACACGTCAGGTAAGTATAGCCATAAAAAAACCGACGCTTCTGGCGTCGGTTTTTAGCGCTTAATTGCTGGTCAGCGCATGCTGGTATTTGTGCAACATTCCCGTGAGTCGTTTCACTGGCTCCGTTACCTGAGGCGGGGCTTCCCAGAGCGTTAATTTTTCCTGGTAGATATCAAGCTCCTCCAGCAACTGACTAAAGTAGCGTCGGCGTTTGTCATCATTTACTGCAGAAATAACATGATCGGCAGTACGGCGAAGTTGCCGATGAAACGCCGATAAATCATCGTTTACTGGTACAGGCGCATCACGTAAACGCTGGTGAGCAATAATCATCGTCAGTGCCAGACGGAACTTTGCCAGATCGCCAGGAAATTTGTTCATCAGTAAAAACAGCTGCTGATACAACGCCGGAAGGTGGTTTTCTTTACGGCGCACAACATTGGTGGTCATTGCAGAGACCGCTGCCGACACAAACTGGTTAAGCAACACGCGACCCGTTCTGTCACGCGAGTTATCCCGCACCAGCAGAATCACGATAAATGCCAATACGCAGCCGACAATCTGCCCCAGTGCACTGTCGAGGAACTGACTAAAGTGAAACGTCATCGGGTTATCAAGCACGATGATGTTAATAGTGCTCGCCAACGCCCCCATTGAGCCCAGACGCCGCTTCTGCACCTCGATACCCAGAAAGAATCCCAGCACCGCCAGACTCAGACACAGCAACAACATACTTTGCTGAGTATTGGGGATAATCACCAGAAAATAGAGCGCCCCCAACGGTAATGCTGCCAGCGTGCCATATATAAAGTCGATGGCCACCATGCGGGGGTTAGGCAAACGCATAGCCAGCGAGGTGACGACCGCTATCATGACCATCGCGCCGCTACCTGACGTCCAGCCGGTCCACAACCAGAATAAGGTTCCCAGCACACAGGACAGCGTAGTACGCCAGAAGTTGACCATCGCATGGTGACGTTCAGCGGATTCCACTTTCACCACCGGCTCGCCCTGCAGGATCTCTTCTTCTATTGCACTGATTTTGGTATTGCTGACTACACCGCGTTTCAACAGCAGGTAGCGCGTCGCCGCGCCGGCCCAGCTATAGATTGTCACCGGCGTATCACGCTCACCGGTCCAGGCTATCACACGGCGCATCCGCTTCAGTTGTTTATGTACGTCCTGCACCGTTTCAACCGGTGTATCAAACAACTCGCGGAAAGTATCTGTAATCAGTTCTGGTCGTGTATTCTGGATAAGATAGGTTTCACAGGACTGAGTAATAAGCGTCAGTGACAGCGTGTTCAACGCTTTGAGCCTACGATTGGCGCGCACCCAGCGTGAGGATTCCATGTTCAGGTTGCTGCGCATCCCCTCAAGCGCTGCCGTACGACGAACTAAAGTGCCCCAGGCCTTGTCTACTTCTTCGCTATCACCATGCTTTATACACAGTTGCATAAGCTGATATTGCGCCACCAGAAGGCTGTCCAACTCGACATCTATCTCCTGTTTCACTGAACGGGGCGAAAAGAGCAGGTCGGCGATGATAGCGCAGACAATCCCCATCACAATCTCGCTGCAGCGTTCGAGCGCAAATTGTGGCGTCAGCAGAGGTTCCGCCTGAATGGTAATGACGATAATCAACGCCGTGTAACCCGAAAGCCCCCAGGCATAGGAGTTTTCGATCTTAACCAGTGAAGAGATCCAGGTACAAAAACCGGCCCAGATACAGCACACCAGGATCATCAATAGCGGCGCACGGATCATACTGATAATAATGATCAGCGCGGCAATACAGCCAATAAATGTCCCAACAATACGCAGCATACCGCGGTAGCGGATAGCGCCAGAATAAGGTTCTCCACCGGCGGCAAAGGCTGGGCCTGCCGCCACAATCGCAGCGGTCAGTACTGCCCAGCGAGGGGTCTCAAGCTGAAAATGAAAGCCAACAAATAACGCCAGTACAATGGCGCATGCCAGCTTTACCGCAAAGCGGATATGCTGATTGGCAATGGAGAAAATGCCCATCACAATTAACCAAACTCGCGCAGACGGTGCGCCATTTTACGGAAAAACGACTCCTGGCTGGCATCGCGATCCTGCTTACCGGTAATAACGACGGTGGCCGTAGTACCGGCCGGCCACAGGGTTCCCTGCTGGTCATCAAGACGGATGCGCACCGGCACACGCTGCGCCAGACGTACCCATTCAAGATTGGAATCGATGGTTGCCATACCTTTCGCATCCCGTGTGCTGCTGGCATTTGTCACGCCTGCCGCCACGCTATCGACGGTGCCTTTCAATACCTTATTACTACCAAGCGGCGTAATCTCAGCACGATAGCCCGGACGCACACCTTCCAGCTTGGTCTCTTCCATATAGGCCAGTACGTAAAAAGAGTGATGCTTAACCAGCGCTACCGCCGTAGATCCGCGAGTAATAAATTCACCAGAATAGACGTTAAGGTTAGTCACCCAACCATCGGCTGGTGCACGGATGACGGTACGTTCGAGATCGAGTTTTGCCAGATCGCGGGTCGCCTGCGCCTTCGCAAGCTGATGTAATACGGTTTGCAGCACGTTATTCGACTGGTCAATCTCTTCGCGGGACATGGCCTGCACGCCCAGGCGGTTACGACGACCGGCTTCCTGGCGTTTTTCTTGTGCCAGTACCTGATAATAAGCGACGTCCGCTTCAGCCTGTTCGAGTGCTTTTTTATAGCGTGGCTGGTCGATAGTGAACAGGACCTGATCCTTTTTCACCAGTTGGTTATCATGGACGTTAACATTGGTGATAAGACCCGCGACATCCGGTGCAATGGCGACGACATCAGCGCTAAAACGTGCATCACGCGTCCACGGTGACTCGGTGTAATAGACCCATGCGCGGAAAATAGCGATAAAGGCCAGAATGACCAGTACGAGAGTTATAGCCGTACGGGAGAGTTTTTTTGTTAGTGTTTTCACTTCAACCTCAAACGAACAGGCGCGATATTAAATAGAACAGGCAGCAATACAGCGCGGTGTTAAACAGAGCCGGATGCCAGACAAAATCATAGATGCCAGTCGGAACTAACACCCGGCGCACCAGCCAGAAAATCGCCAGTGACAAAAGCAATTCGAAAAAAATCGGTGGGAAGGACAGACCAAACACCACGATAACGGGAAACAGACTCATGTTGACCTTGGTAACTTAAGAGAGTGCAGGTGATCGATTATTTAGCGTATGTCACCGCAGAGAAGGGCAAGGATGAGCCAGGCGAGAGCGACATAGCGGTTATTTGAATAATAATATATTAGCGTAACTGTTATGCTGTTATCTATATTATGTGATCTAAATCACTTTTAAGCCAGAGTGAACAATGGAACGATTAAAACGTATGTCGGTGTTCGCCAAAGTTGTCGAACTGGGCTCCTTCACCGCCGCCGCAAGACAGTTGCAAATGAGCGTTTCATCGATAAGCCAGACGGTATCAAAACTGGAAGATGAGTTGCAGGTTAAGCTGCTAAACCGCAGCACGCGCAGCATTGGGCTTACCGAGGCGGGTAAAATTTATTATCAGGGTTGCCGCCGAATGCTGCACGAAGCGCAGGATGTTCACGAGCAACTGTATGCTTTTAACAACACGCCCATCGGTACGCTACGCATTGGTTGTTCTTCAACCATGGCACAAAATGTCCTCGCCGGACTTACCGCAAAAATGCTCAAAGAGTATCCTGGGCTGACGGTAAATCTGGTGACAGGAATACCGGCCCCCGACCTGATCGCCGACGGTCTGGACGTGGTTATCCGCGTGGGTGCCCTGCAGGACTCCAGCCTTTTTTCGCGTCGTCTGGGGGCTATGCCGATGGTGGTCTGCGCAGCAAAAAGTTATCTCGCCCAGTTTGGTGTTCCGGAGAAACCTGCCGATCTCAGCAATCATTCGTGGTTGGAATACAGCGTTCGTCCGGATAATGAGTTCGAATTAATTGCCCCAGAGGGGATTTCTACCCGTCTGATCCCTGAGGGACGTTTTGTGACCAACGATCCGATGACGCTGGTGCGCTGGCTGGCGGCGGGCGCGGGCATTGCTTATGTACCGCTGATGTGGGTGATCAACGAGATCAACCGCGGCGAAGTGGAGATCCTGCTCCCCCGCTACCAGTCAGATCCACGTCCGGTGTATGCGTTGTATACCGAAAAGGATAAGCTGCCGCTTAAAGTGCAGGTGGTGATTAACTATCTGACCGATTATTTTGTCGATGTGGCACAACTGTTTCAGGGGATGTACGGTCGGGGAAAAGAGAAGTAAAAATGCCCGGTAGCGCTTCGCTTACCGGGCCCTGGGTCGCACTATTTGGCGGTCGGATAAAACGCAAAGCGTTACCATCCGGCCTGTGCAATTATGCAGTACCACCTACGGTCAGGTTATCCACCTTCAGTGTCGGCTGACCCACGCCAACCGGCAGACTCTGTCCTTCTTTACCGCAAACACCCACTCCGTTATCGAGTTTCAGGTCGTTACCCACCATCGAAATCTGCTGCATCGCTTCAATACCGGAGCCAATCAGCGTCGCACCTTTCACTGGTTTAGTCACTTTGCCATTTTCGATCAGATACGCTTCGGAGGTAGAGAACACGAATTTACCGGAGGTGATATCCACCTGCCCGCCACCAAAGTTTGGCGCATAAATACCATATTCGACAGACTCGATAATTTCCTGCGGCGTGGATTTACCCGGCAGCATATAGGTGTTAGTCATACGTGGCATCGGCAGATGCGCGTAAGATTCACGGCGACCGTTACCCGTTGGTGCCACCCCCATCAAACGTGCATTCAGTTTGTCCTGCATGTAGCCTTTCAGAATACCTTTTTCAATCAGCACGTTGTACTGACCCGGCGTGCCTTCGTCATCAATGGCTACTGAACCACGGCGATCCGCCATCGTGCCATCATCAACGACGGTGCACAGTTCTGACGCCACCAGCTCACCCATATGGCCGCTGAATACCGAGGTTCCACGGCGGTTAAAGTCACCTTCCAGACCATGGCCAACAGCTTCATGCAACAGAACCCCTGGCCAGCCAGCACCAAGCACCACTGGCAACGTGCCCGCTGGAGCCGCCACCGCAGAGAGATTGACCAGCGCCATACGTACGGCTTCTTTCGCCCATGCGTCAGCACGGACTTCGCCATCAAGGGAGGCAAGGAAGTAGTCATAACCGAAGCGACCGCCGCCGCCACTGGCACCACGCTCGCGTTTACCGTCTTCTTCTACCTGCACGCTGACGGACAGTCGTACCAGGGGACGAACATCTGCCGCCAGTGTTCCATCCGTCGCCGCAACCAGAATCAGCTCATACACGCCGGTCAGGCTCGCCGTCACTTCCTGCACTCGCTTATCAGCGGCACGCGCAACGCTGTCAACACGACGCAGAATATCCAGTTTCTCTTCCCGGCTCATGCTCTGTAATGGATCAACCGAGGTGTAGAGTGCCTGATGCTCTACCGCACCCAGCGTTTTTACTTTGCCATCACCGCTGTCACGCACGATAGTACGCGCGGCATGAGCACTTTGCTCCAGCGCCAGCAGGCTTATCTGGTCTGCGTAGGCAAACCCCGTTTTTTCGCCGCTGATGGCACGCACACCAACGCCCTGATCAATATTGTAAGAACCATCTTTAATGATGCGGTCTTCTAAAACCCAGGATTCGTGGTAGCTCGACTGAAAATACAGATCGCCGTAATCAAGACGGCGTTCGGCCAGTTGGCCCAGGATGGCGAACAGATCCTGATGTTTCAGGCCATTCGCCGCTAGCAATTGTTCACTTACCAGGTTCAGACTCATCGTTTTGCTACTCATTAGTTACTGCGGTAGAAGATCTATGTAGTGAGATTGGGGCAATTACTCGCCCCCGTCAAATCATTGCTGGCTTTCTTTGCGCGGCTGGCGCAGAACTTCGTTGATCTGTGGCTTATCGACCGGGCCGGTGATGCGATAGCGCAGAATCGAAACCTTGCTCCACAGCGGCCCCAGAACTTTACTGGCGGCAAATACCGCCGCGCCAACTATCGGGTTGACGGCAAACGCCGCGGCCACCCCGACGGTGGCAGAAATTTCAGGTGCGACAACGGCTTCCATATCCAGTTCGCGGCGCACCAGATTCACCGAACCTTTCATGGCGATATCAGCTTCCAGGCCATCCACCAGCGTATCATCAGTGTGCATCACACCGTCTTTGATCCACGCCGTACTGCGGATAGAGTCAAAGTAAAAACCTTCGCTGAACGTATCACTAAAATCAAAACGCAGTTTTCGCAATAGCGCATCAAAGCTCAGCAGACGTAACAGTTGTCCCGCATGTCCGGTGCTAAGTTCAGTCAACTCACCTTTGCCTAAACGGGTGCGCAAAATACCATTCAGTGAAGCTTCATCCGGGTCCCAGGGCGGATTACGCCAGTGCAGATCGTACTCGACGTTAAAGGAAGAGTTACGAATCGGGGTAGATACGCCAAAGAAACCAGCGGCTGAATCAATCTTGTTGCCATTCAGCTTTCCTTTCAGTGACGTACGCTCCTTGCCCGGCACATTGACCCATTCGCCATCGGCGGTCAGTCGGGCAAACCCGGTATCCAGTAGACCGTTGCTCAACGTTAATGTGTCACCTTTTATCGCTACATCGGCATCAATGCGCCCATATTTTTGCCCCCACATCCAGCACTCTTCGCAGCGTATCTGCGCATCCGGCCAGCCACGAAAACTGACGTGATTGATGGCAGAGAACGGCGAGGCTGGCGTTGTATTTGGCGATGACTTTGCAGCGCTCGGGTTGTAATACAGGTACTTGATATTGGCAAGCCACGGAGCATTATTGCGCATAGCCAATGTGGCGTTTATCTCGCGCCCCTGCGCCCGTACGCTGGTACCATTAAGCCCAGGTTCAGATACAATGCTCAGGTTATTCCACTGCTGGTCGCCCAATGATAAAGAAGGCGTGCGCACCGCAATACGCTGCGGGAAGTTCGCATTACTTCCGACATTATCCGCCGCGCCTTTCTGGAACAATGCCAGCCATTGCGCACCATCCATGGGCGGAAGATTAAGTTCGATGCCCTGCTGGTCAGGAAGCGCTGGCACGGTACGGCTTTCCGAAGTCCAGATAGCGCGATCAAGCGTCAGTTTCTGATTCAGCAACCAGCGGCTGTTAAAGTGATTCTTGCTTCCGGCGTTACCGGTCAGATCAAAGCTGTGCAGGTTACCCTCTGCCTTAACATTAACTGGCAGCGACTCGCCGACTACTTTGTTTAACGGAGCAGGTAAGTGACTGCTTACATTTTTCAGGTCACCTTTCAGCTCAATGTTGTAAGTCGCTCCGGCATGATATGGCAGGTCAATGCCAACTTTACCATTCCACGCCATACTGCCGCTTAAGGCATCATTCACCTGCGCGGGGAGTATCCCCATGCGAGTTGGCTGCCAGTCGCCGTTCAGATTCACAGCAACCTGGTAAGCTTTTGCACCCTCGGTAGTGGAAAAGTCGACATTCAGAGGCTGATTAAACCAGTTCGCCGTCATCGGCTCACTCTTGAGATCGCCGTTGATAAAACTGAATTTACCGTTCAAATTCTTCAGCGTGCCGTCGAGTGGCTTGATAAACAGACTGTTATTTCGCAGGTTCACATCGCCTTTGGCCGTAACCAGCGAACCATCTAACGGGATATCAAGATGTAAGCGAGCACTCACATCACCATCAATTTGAAGCTGTTCCAGTGTGGCACCAAGCGACTCTTTCAGCGGCGTTTCGTCGAAATAAGGCCCAACCGCTTTGCCCGGCCCGTTGATGTCGGCATCAATCAGCAGTTTTTCTTTTGCGTAGTCAGGGATATTTGCCGTCAGGTTTGTGGCTTTTACCCCCCCCAGATTGACGCTATCCGTCTTCATCCACAGGCCATCGTTAATGAAGTTCAGTTCAATATTGAGGTCAGTCAGTGCGGGCCAGTCCGGCTGGAAGGCAAATTTTGCATTACGCAGCGGCACCAGCACCTGGAACTGACCTTCGTTATGCAAATACGGGAACAGATGTGGGTTACCGCCATAAACCAGTGTTGCGTTATCAGCCTCACCGCCCTGAATTGCCCCACTGAGGTAATCAACCAACTCTTTCCCCATCAGGTTTTCCGGGAAATAGCGCCAGGCCTGGGAACCATCGTGAGTGCTAATCCCCGCCAGAATCCCCAGCCACGGCTCATCACCTGTTGGTTGCAGGTAACGAAAACCCCCACGCGCATGTACCGCTTTCGCTTTAACGTCAATATTGCGCCCGTCTAGCTGAAAACCATTTTCATTCTTCAGCCAACTGAGCATTGCCACGCCATCTTCTATCTCCAGCGGGGCACGAAAGACGGTTTCATACGGCATTTTTGCCTGCTTCATGGAGGCCGTTAATGCGCCATTTTCCACGCTGCCAGACAATGTACCGGAGAAATGTTCGGCCCCCGGCAGCAGCTTCCACTGTTTCCAGGCCAGATCGGTCCACGAGGACTGGAAACGGGTTTTTTCGGTCGCCTGTAACGGGATATCCAACGCCAGCACATTTATTTTGCCGCTCGGTTGCGTGGCCCGCCAGATATCACCCAATGCCGGAGATAACTTAGCGGCCATCGGGCGTAGCCCCTCTAACCCGGCTAACTCCAGGTTACTGGCGCGAATACGTAATTCGTCGCTGCGCTTGTTATTAGCGCCCCCCACTTCCTGCTCAGGGAACCAGGCCAGCGTTAATGCGCCGCTCGGCCAGGGTTTGTCATCCATCGTGATGCGCGTGTCCGGGATAGCGAACAACCAACCAGAGTGCTCACGGCTGATATGCGCAGTCAGGTTGTCGACAGACAGCGTGTGGATGTTGTTCTCTCCCTTCCAGCTTGCGCCGCCCTTTTTCAACCAGACATCGCCGCCAGAAATTTCGCCTTTGCTGAGCGTCATCCAGCCTTCCAGGCTAAAGCGTGCGGTTTGCAGCGCAACATTGTCCTGCATCCATTTTCCCAACCACGGCTTAACGTCGATGTCGTCAGCCTGCAGCCAGACGCGACCATTATTCAGCAGGCCGTCATCATCACGCAGATCCATACGCACCTGCATAACACCGTGCTGGCCGGTCAGGCTGGAGAGGCTAACCTGGCCTTCAGCACGATGCCTGTTTTTACCGTTCAACCAGGTTAGCTGAGGGATCGCCAGTTCTGCACGCTGGCCTGACAGGGTCAAAAAACTGACCTGGCTGTCGCGAAGATCAAAATGATCAAACTGGCGCAGGAACAGATCGCTGATGTGGCTGGTTTCAATTCCATCGCCGCTATCACCGCGTTGGATCGGTGTATTGGTGCGCAACTGCAGTTGCCAGAAGGTGAGATCGCGAAACTGCCAGCGCATGTGCAGCAAACTTTGCCAGACATCCAGCGCCAGCGTGACACGCTTTACCGAGAATTCGCCACCGTCTTTCAGCGGTGCATGAATATCGCGCGCTTCGAGCGTAGGGCCAAAATTTTGCCAGTTAGCAGAAAGCTGGCTGGCAGAAACGGGCATACCGGTGGCAGATTCAATCTTACCCAGAATGGTCGGACGCCAGCTATCGAGATGCGGTAGAGCAAGGCGCAGCCCACTGACCAGCAGCGCTGCGATGACAACGAATGCGGCCCCAGTGAGCAGTAAAATCCCCGGCAATCGCCTCACGCGCCTCTCCTTGTCTGCCAAAAAAGTGACTCACACCCCTTGAGTGAATATTGCCGGATAGCGGCGTTTTGCCTTATCCGGCCTACATGCGCGGGTGCCACTACACGATTTACATCATTACCACGTCAAACTGCTCCTGGTTATAGAGCGGTTCGACTTGTACTTTAACCTGTTTGCCAACAAAGATTTCCACTTCCGCCAGCGCATGCGACTCTTCCCCTTTCAGGGTTTCAGCCACTGCCGGAGATGCGTACACCAGGAAACGATCGGAGTCGTAAGCATGGTGCACGCGGACGATTTCACGCATGATTTCATAACATACGGTTTCGACCGTTTTCACCGTGCCACGTCCGTGGCAGGTTGGGCACTCGTTACACAGCACATGCTCCACGCTTTCACGCGTGCGCTTACGTGTCATCTCTACCAGGCCCAACTGTGAAAAACCGTTAATGCTGGTTTTTACGCGATCCTTGCTCAGGGCCTGTTCCAGAGAGTGCAGCACCCGGCGACGGTGATCTTCATTATTCATGTCGATAAAATCGATAATGATTATGCCGCCCAGATTACGCAGACGCAGCTGACGTGCAATAGCCTGCGTTGCTTCAATATTAGTATTAAAGATAGTGTCATCGAGATTACGATGCCCAACAAATGCACCCGTGTTGATATCTACGGTGGTCATGGCTTCAGTTTGATCGATAATCAGATAACCGCCGGATTTCAGCTCAACCTTGCGCTCCAGCGCACGTTGGATTTCATTCTCAACGTCGAAGAGATCGAAAATCGGTTGGCGTCCACTATAGTGTTCCAGCTTGCTGGTCATCTCCGGGATATATTCCGCAGTAAATTCCAACAATGCTTCATAAGTCAGACGGGAGTCGACGCGAATTCGGTCTAACTGAGCATCGGCAAAATCACGCAGAACGCGCTGTGCCAGCGCCAATTCACCATACATCTGGTAGCGCGTTTGTGGGCGCTTCTTACGCTCCATGACCTTCGTCCAGACGCGCTTAAGGTAAGCGGCATCAGAGGCAAGGTCTTCTTCACATACACCTTCAGCCGCCGTGCGAATGATGAATCCGCCCTGCTCGTCGCAGTAATCCGCCACCACCTTTTTCAGGCGTTCGCGTTCGGTTTCACTCTCGATTCGCTGAGAAACCCCCACGTGCGAGGCGCCAGGCATAAAGACAAGATAACGGGAAGGAAGCGTGATATCCGTCGTCAGACGCGCGCCTTTCGTGCCCAGAGGATCTTTTACCACCTGTACCATCAGGTCTTGCCCCTGACGCACCAGTTCGGAGATATCGCGCACAGTGAACTGTTTTTGTTCTTCACCCGCTACGCATTCGGTATGCGGCATGATGTCTGATGCGTGGAGAAATGCGGCTTTATCCAGCCCAATATCTACAAAAGCCGCCTGCATACCCGGAAGTACACGACTTACACGACCTTTGTAGATATTGCCTACGATTCCGCGTCGCGCCTCACGTTCAATATGAATTTCCTGCAGAATACCGCCATCAATGTACGCCACCCGCGTTTCCGATGGCGTTACGTTTACCAACAATTCAGCCGTCATGTTTATCCCTTTTCTCACGCAGTGCGTTAAAATTGCTCAGCAACTCATACGTTTCTACCAGCGGTAAGCCGACTACGGCGTGATAGCTGCCATTTATCTTCCTGACAAAACAGCCACCCAACCCTTGAATACCGTATGCACCTGCTTTATCCATAGGCTCACCGCTGGCAACATAACCGGCGATGTCCTCATCTGTTAGTACTCTGAATGTCACTTCCGTCACCACCAGACAGTCCAGGCTGTGCTGGCGATCGGCTAATGCGACAGCCGTCATGACCTGATGCGTTTTGCCTGACAGTTTGCGCAGCATCTCTGCTGCATGGCCGACATCATGTGGTTTTTCCAGCACTTCGCCATTAAGGATAACAATGGTATCCGCCCCCAGCACAGGTAAATCGCGCTCAGCCAGCGCTACACCCGCCTGCGCTTTTTCACGCGCCAGGCGAATAACATACTGCTGGGCGCTTTCCTGCGGGTGCCGCTGTTCCTCAATTCCAGGAACCAGTCGTGCGAATGTTACGCCAAGCTGAGCCAACAGTTCCTGACGACGTGGGGAACCTGAAGCAAGATACAGAGTATTCATATCAACCTTATTGCACCGCAAACTGCTGGCGAACTTTACGCATCAGTAAGAATAGCCATGGCCAAAGCACACCATTTACTACACTACTCCAGAACACTTCAGGTCTGAAAGAAACGTTGATCACTAAAAACTCGGCCCAGAAAACAATAATATCCACGACCAGTGATAACAACATGACCACCAGCGCCTGCTGCCAGAGCGCGAGGTTACGGAAGAGCTGGAATTTCAGTGCGACCAGATAAGCAATGATACTCATCGACAATGCCCGCACACCAAGCGTAGAGCCACTAATGAGATCCAGTATGGCACCCACGACAAATCCTGTGCCCACATTTACGCGATGCGGCAGCGCCAGGATCCAATACAACAGGATGAGTAGCACCCAGTTTGGCCGGTAAACAAGAATGTCGTCCGGCCAGGGCATGACTTGCAGTAAAAGTGCAATAAGGAACGAGAGCCAAA
Source organism: Citrobacter sp. Cu233 (assembly GCF_030332225.1). Classification (GTDB taxonomy): domain Bacteria; phylum Pseudomonadota; class Gammaproteobacteria; order Enterobacterales; family Enterobacteriaceae; genus Citrobacter. Next base: position 26,405 of record NZ_JAOWIF010000033.1, on the reverse strand, counting down.
TAACCCAACGTCCCTGACTACGATAGCTTGCCACTTACTGCCCTCCCGGCTTACGCAGAGCAGGTTGTGACGGCGTGGTTGTTGCAGGAACCGGCGTTACGCCTGTTGCAGGAGCAGACACTGGCGCAGGAGGCCCCATGGCATCCGGTGCAGGCAGAACTTGCGGCATCATTTGCATCAGACGTTCATTAGCTACACGGTGCACTTCTTCTGGCGTCATCGGGTTAGCGCCATTGCGATCGGCTCCCCACAGCAGCAGAAGATAACGCAAACGCTGTAAACCCGCAGTCGGACGCGCCTGAATCACGGTGTATGCACGCTGGGTATCCAGCTTCACAGAGGAAACGACACCGACTGGATAGCCTTCAGGGAAACGCCCACCCAGACCGGAGGTCACCAGCACGTCACCAACGCGAATGTCAGTATTGGCAGGCAGGTGTTCGAGCTGAAGATCGTCCGTACAGCCGTTACCGGCAGCAATCACACGGATATCGTTACGCAATACCTGGATTGGCAGTGCATGCGTCGCGTCACAAATCAGCAGTACGCGGCTGGTCAGTTTTGCCACCGCAACGACCTGGCCTACTACACCTTTATCGCTGATAACTGGCTGACCTTCATAAACGCCGTTAACACTCCCTTTGTCGATCACAACCTGATCGCTGTAAGGATCGTTAACCGTTGAGATGACCTGCGTCACCATTTTTTGTTCGTCCTGGCGCAGCGGTGATCCCAGCAGCTCACGCAAACGCGCGTTCTCCTGTTTATATTGCCCCAGCATCAGCAATTCACTGTTTTTCAGCAGCAACTCCTGACGCAGCGCCCGGTTTTCAAGTTCGAGTTGGTCACGAGAAGCCAGCGTTTGCGACACGCCGTCGAGTAATTCACGGGGACCATTAGAGATAAAGTAGAAAGGACTGACGGCGGTATCCATGTACGTTCGGATTTGACTAAACGTACCCAGGCGGCTGTCGGCAATAATAACGCCGAGCGCCACCAGCACCGCCAGAATAAGGCGAATCTGTAGCGACGGGCCACGGCTAAAAATTGGCTTCATAGTCTATGCGTATTCTCGCATCAGAGCGGAAGAGCAACCCATGGCTACCCTTCCTGCATCCGATTACTCTTCGCTGAACAGGTCGCCGCCGTGCATATCGATCATTTCCAGTGCTTTACCGCCACCGCGAGCCACACAGGTCAGCGGATCTTCGGCAACAACAACTGGAATACCGGTCTCTTCCATTAACAGGCGGTCAAGGTTACGCAGCAACGCACCGCCGCCGGTCAGGACCATACCGCGTTCTGAGATGTCAGACGCCAGTTCTGGCGGACACTGTTCCAGTGCAACCATCACCGCGCTTACGATACCGGTCAGGGGTTCCTGCAGCGCTTCCAGGATCTCGTTAGAGTTCAGGGTAAAGCCACGTGGAACACCTTCTGCCAGGTTACGACCGCGAACTTCGATCTCGCGAACTTCGTCGCCAGGATAAGCCGAACCGATTTCGTGCTTAATACGTTCCGCGGTAGCTTCACCGATCAGAGAGCCGTAGTTACGGCGAACATAATTAATGATGGCTTCGTCAAAGCGGTCACCACCAATACGCACAGAGGAGGAGTAAACTACGCCGTTCAGAGAGATAACGGCGACTTCAGTAGTACCACCACCGATATCGACAACCATTGAGCCGGTTGCTTCAGAAACTGGCAGGCCCGCACCGATCGCTGCCGCCATCGGCTCTTCGATCAGGAACACTTCACGTGCACCTGCACCCTGAGCGGATTCACGGATGGCACGGCGTTCAACCTGAGTTGCTCCAACCGGTACACACACCAGTACGCGCGGGCTTGGGCGCATGAAGCTGTTGCTGTGCACTTGTTTGATAAAGTGCTGGAGCATTTTTTCAGTCACGAAGAAGTCAGCGATAACGCCGTCTTTCATTGGGCGAATTGCAGCGATATTGCCCGGCGTACGACCCAGCATCTGCTTCGCATCATGACCTACTGCAGCCACGCTTTTCGGCGAACCGGCACGATCCTGACGAATGGCCACTACGGAAGGCTCATTCAATACGATGCCTTGTCCTTTTACATAAATAAGGGTATTCGCGGTACCCAGGTCAATGGACAGGTCATTGGAAAACATGCCACGAAATTTTTTCAACATACTAAGGGATAATCCTGAAAGCTGGGGCGGAAAACAAAATCCGCTTACTTTACCAACCACACGCAGCAGCGACAAGGCGCAAAAATCATCTGCTACGGTGAAAATTAGTGCAGTTCGTTTCCTTTGTTACAAAACCGGCCTGAGTCCATCAGAGCTGAAAAACTCAGCAGCAGTCCTCGCTTTTGTTTGCAACCTGTCAAAGGTCATTCACCTGCATGTTTGCTGTTACAACCTGGCGAGCAGACAAGCACACCCCCAGAAGGCACAGCGCGCGTTATTCTACGTGAAAACAAATTAAACGGCAGGTTAAACCGAGTATCTTTGCGAATATTTTTTCACGTTTGTGTCAAGTGGCTGTGATGCGGCAAAAAAATCACCCTGCCCACCCGCGACTCCACGTTCTGTCAGGGTATGCCACTCGCTGCGCGAACGAACACCCGTGGCATAAACCTGTGTTGGCGTTCCGGTACACGTCTCTACCAGGCTCTGAACAAGCAACTGATTTTCCGTTCGCTTATCAATGTTTCTCACCAGGCTGGGATGAAGCTTCAATAATTCGACATTGAGCTCTTTGATCCAGCTGGTACTCACCAACGTTAAACCTGCCTGCGTAACGGCGATACGTACGCCAAGCGCATCCATCAATCGGATAACCGGTTGTAACCGGCTGATGTGTTGACAAACATCCGCCTCAGCAAGTTCAATAATTATGCGTTTACGTAACGATTTTTCGCACTGCATCAGCGTATCTCGCAGCCAACGCTGAAAACGTGGGCGGATTAGCGATTCAACCGTCGTCTGCATCGCCAGATTTTCCTGCGGCCAGTAACCCAAAAGCAGGATGAGACGGCTGATCTGCAGACGGTCATACTCTTCTGCCAGACCAAATTGCAGCACCATCGGCATATATTCCGCCGAGATGACCTCTTCGCTGCCATCGAAAATACGGCACATAAGCTCGCGATGGTGCACCCGCCCTTCACGCGTTACGGCAGGTTTTTGATAAATTCGCGGTCCGCCCCGACTGAGCATCTGCTCAATCAGCGTTCGCCAGCGCACATTGCCCCGGCCTTTTTCCGGCAGAGAGTCGTCATACACCGACCAACTGTTCCCGCCTTGTAATACTGAATTCCGGGTGGCCGCTTCGGCGTGATCCATAACTTGTTCAGTCGATTGACCGCTGCGACAGACACAAATGCCAATATGAACCATATCGGCACGATCGATCATTTTGTTAGCCGGAAGTGCATCCACCGCCTTTAAGAGTTGCCCGGCAATGCTTTCCGCTTCTTTTAACGTGCGGTGTGGCAGCAGGATGGCAAAATCGCTTCGGTGGTAACGCGCTAACAGTGCGCCCGGATAGCGCATCATAAAGGTAGACAACAAATTGATAAGCGTTGAAATTTGTTCTTCCGCCTGGGTAATGCCCCAGCTCTCGCGTAGCAGCGTAAAGTCCGGCAGACGAACCATCATCACCACACCATGCGAGCCTACCTTTTCCTGATCTTCCAGCAGCGTCGCCAGTTGGTTATCAAAGAACAAGCGGTTGCTCAGTCCCGTTTTTGTATCCTGAGCAACATAGGAGCGAATAAGCGTATCCAGCCTGCTGCGCTGCTCACGAGCATTTTGAATTTCGGTCAATAGCATGTCGAGCGCACTACTGGTACGCGCTGGCCACTCATAGACCGTTCCTCGCACGTTTGGCCCGCGTTCACCGTTGAGGATCCGCGTTGAACGAATCTCCAGTAGTTCTTGTCCGGAAAGTTGACGCTGGAGCCAGCGCACCGACAAAAACAGCATCAGGATAATAAAGCCTATCGATAGCGTGAGCGGTGCCGTGGTCATCAACGAATGGAAATAGTTGCCCATCGGATCCTGGTAAACCATACGCAGCGACATCCCCGGATGCTTGACCAATGGCACGGTGAGATCGCGATAAAGGTTATTCGTCCCCGCCGGGCGGTAGCTACTGGTTCGGGAATGGCTATAAACAACGCTGCCACCCTGAAGCAATTCAATACGGACGATATCAACCGAAATCATCAATTCATCAATTTGCGGCGTTAAGGACACGACATCTCTGGTGACCAGATGGGTATCGATCGCCGTCGCGACGGCATGGACGCGGGTGGTGAACTTATATTGAATAGCGTTATAGAAACTCAGCGAGCAACCTATCAGCGTCACGAAAATCGTTAACCCGGTAAGCAGCGTGACAAAGGCTGAAAATTTCGTCGTTAATCGCATCCTTGTGTTAACTCCGACAGTAATGAATCAGGTATGAAAGTGAAAAAGCGACACGAAAATGCAAAACTGAACGCGAAATCCGTCAATTTACACAAACAATGTGGGCATACTACCAAATCAGGTATATCTGGCAATTTATTGCGCAGAATCGGCATCATGTTTTAATTAGCGAGTATAGTCTTCACAGATAATTTTCCAATCCACTATATGAATTGAGGACAGGTTATGCAGGCTTTGATCTTAGAACAGCAGGACGGAAAAACCCTCGCATCCGTTCACCCCCTCGACGAAAATCAGCTACCTGAAGGCGATGTGACGGTGGATGTTCACTGGTCGAGCCTGAACTATAAAGATGCCCTCGCCATCACCGGCAAGGGTAAAATTATCCGCAATTTTCCGATGATTCCTGGTATCGATTTCGCCGGTACCGTACGCACAAGTGAAGATCCTCGTTTTCATGCAGGCCAGGAAGTCTTACTGACCGGATGGGGCGTGGGTGAGAATCATTGGGGTGGGTTGGCCGAACGCGCACGTGTTAAAGGCGATTGGCTGGTTGCGCTGCCAAAAGGGCTGGACGGTCGCAAAGCCATGATCATTGGCACCGCCGGTTTTACCGCGATGCTGTGCGTCATGGCGCTTGAAGATGCCGGTATCCGCCCGGAAGACGGCGAAATCGTCGTCACCGGTGCCAGCGGTGGCGTAGGCAGTACTGCCGTTGCGCTGCTGCACAAACTGGGTTACCAGGTTGCGGCAGTATCGGGCCGCGAAAGCACCCACGACTACCTGAAAAGCCTGGGAGCCAACCGCATTCTGGGCCGTGATGAGTTTGCTGAATCTCGTCCGCTGGAAAAGCAACTGTGGGCGGGTGCTATTGATACCGTTGGCGACAAAGTGCTGGCAAAAGTACTGGCGCAGATGAACTATGGCGGTTGTGTTGCCGCCTGTGGTCTGGCGGGCGGTTTTGCGCTACCCACCACGGTGATGCCGTTTATTCTGCGCAACGTGCGCTTACAGGGCGTCGACTCCGTGATGACGCCTGCGGCGCGTCGTGCGCAGGCCTGGCAACGTCTGGTAAACGACCTGCCAGAGTCGTTCTATACCCAGGCAGCGACAGAAATCACGCTTGCCGATGCACCGAAGTTCGCCGATGCCATCATCAATAACCAGGTGCAGGGCCGTACGCTGGTGAAGGTGAAATAAAACAATTCGCAGATACAAATTTACATTTAATTAACTAAATTTCTCTGCACATTGACGGACTCCCTGCCATAGTAACTACGCGCCAGTATGAGCCTTTGCGCGTATGTCGGGAGTCCGTTATGAATAAAATACGTCCATTCACTGAAGCCGATGTAACAGCCGAGTCGGCTTTTTTTATGCAGCGCCGCCAGGTGTTGAAAGCGCTGGGTATCAGCGCCGCCGCGTTGTCTTTGCCCTTTTCTGCCGAGGCCGATCTTCTGAGCTGGTTTAAAGGCAATGACCGTCCGCCCGCGCCTGCCGGTAAACCCCTTGATTTCACCAAGCCGGCAGCCTGGCAAAATACGCTTCCTTTAACACCAGAAGATAAGGTTTCTGGCTATAACAACTTCTACGAGTTCGGCCTCGACAAAGCCGATCCTGCAGCCAATGCCGGCAGTCTGAAAACGGATCCCTGGACGCTGAAAATCAGCGGTGAAGTCGCTAAACCGTTGACGCTCGATCATGATGCCTTAACCACCCGCTTCCCACTGGAAGAACGTATATATCGAATGCGCTGTGTTGAGGCCTGGTCGATGGTCGTACCGTGGATTGGTTTTCCTTTACATAAACTGTTGGCGCTGGCTGAACCCACCAGCAATGCAAAATATGTCGCGTTCGAAACTCGCTATGCCCCCGAAGAGATGCCGGGACAAAAAGATCGCTTTATTGGCGGTGGGTTAAAATATCCTTATGTTGAAGGGCTACGTCTGGACGAGGCCATGCATCCGCTCACGTTGCTTACCGTGGGCGTGTACGGCAAGGCACTTCCTCCACAAAATGGCGCCCCTATTCGCTTAACGGTGCCATGGAAATACGGGTTTAAAGGCATTAAGTCGATCGTCAGTATTAAACTGACGCGTGAACGCCCGCCAACCACCTGGAATATGGCTGCGTCCGATGAATACGGTTTTTATGCCAATGTGAATCCTCATGTCGATCATCCCCGCTGGTCACAAGCGACTGAACGCTTCATCGGCGCGGGCGGCATACTGGATGTACAGCGCCAGCCCACGCTGCTGTTTAATGGCTATGCAAAGGATGTTGCTTCCCTGTATCGAGGTCTCGATCTGCGGGAGAATTTTTAAGTGCGCCTGACTGCAAAACAGATGACCTGGCTGAAAGTTTGCCTGCATCTTGCCGGACTTTTACCGTTTCTCTGGCTATTTTGGGCGGTAAATCATGGGGGACTGAGCGCCGATCCGGTCAAAGACATTCAGCACTTTACCGGTCGGACAGCTCTGAAATTCCTACTGGCTACCTTGCTGGTCGCGCCGTTGGCGCGCTACGCTAAACAGCCTTTATTGATACGCACTCGCCGCCTGTTAGGGCTATGGTGTTTCGCCTGGGCGACGTTACATTTAACCAGCTATGCGCTACTGGAATTAGGCATTAATAACCTGGCATTGCTGGGGCGGGAACTGACTACCCGACCTTATTTGATGTTGGGTATTATCAGTTGGGTCATTTTATTCGCCCTCGCCTTAACCTCTACACAGGCAGCCCAGCGAAAACTGGGCAAATATTGGCAGTATCTGCACAACTTCGTCTATCTTGTGGCGATCCTGGCACCCATACATTATTTGTGGTCGGTAAAAATTATCTCTCCGCAACCGATTATTTATGCCGCACTTGCAGCGGTGCTGTTAGCCTGCCGCTACAAGAAGTTTCGCCAGTGGTGGCGGTAGTTTCACGTTATGTGCAGTATGTTGCAAAACACGGACGAACCCATGTTCTTTACATGTCAGCGGTTGATTATCTTCCCTGATAAGACCAGTATTTAGCTGCCAATTGCTACGAAATAGTTATAATGTGCGCCTTTGCTCTCCCCGGTAGCGTTTTTACAGCGCAGAAAGGGTGACAATCGTATATTGAAGGTATATTTTGTCTTTTACCCGAAAATGGCAGAAGATAGCCGCACAATGACTAACAAGTCTGGCAATCTCATATAATGGCCGCAGCACGCAGTGCAACGCCAGAGATGCGTGGCATCTTGTCACTCACTGTTATAAAAATGCTATACAGACGGCGGTAAAACGCCTGTCACAATCTCACTAAACAAAGAGTACGGAACCCACTCATGGATATTCGTAAGATTAAAAAACTGATCGAGCTGGTTGAAGAATCAGGCATCTCCGAACTGGAAATTTCTGAAGGCGAAGAGTCTGTACGCATCAGCCGTGCAGCGCCAGCTGCAAGTTTTCCAATGATGCAACAGGCTTATGCTGCACCAGTGATGCAGCAGCCGGCTCTGTCTAACGCTGTTGCACAGACTGCCACTCCAAGTATGGAAGCGCCGGCAGCAGCGGAAATCAGTGGTCACATCGTACGCTCCCCAATGGTTGGTACGTTCTACCGCACCCCGAGCCCAGACGCGAAAGCGTTCATCGAAATCGGCCAGAAAGTCAATGCGGGCGATACCCTGTGCATCGTTGAAGCCATGAAAATGATGAACCAGATCGAAGCCGACAAATCCGGCGTAGTGAAAGCGATTCTGGTAGAAAGTGGTCAACCGGTAGAATTTGACGAGCCGCTGGTCGTCATCGAATAACGAGGCGAACATGTTGGATAAAATTGTCATCGCTAACCGCGGCGAGATTGCCTTGCGTATTCTTCGTGCCTGTAAAGAACTGGGCATCAAGACTGTCGCTGTGCACTCAAGCGCGGATCGCGATTTAAAACACGTATTGCTGGCGGATGAGACGGTCTGTATTGGCCCGGCGCCGTCCGTTAAAAGCTATCTGAACATCCCGGCAATCATTAGCGCCGCTGAAATCACCGGCGCAGTGGCAATCCACCCGGGTTATGGCTTCCTCTCTGAGAACGCCAACTTCGCTGAACAGGTAGAACGTTCTGGTTTTATCTTCATCGGCCCGAAAGCTGACACTATCCGTCTGATGGGTGACAAAGTGTCCGCGATTACTGCGATGAAGAAAGCTGGCGTACCGACCGTTCCAGGTTCTGACGGCCCGTTGGGCGACGACATGGACGCTAACCGCGCTCATGCCAAACGCATCGGCTATCCGGTAATCATCAAAGCCTCCGGCGGCGGCGGCGGACGCGGTATGCGCGTCGTGCGCAGTGATGCTGAACTGGCGCAATCCATCTCCATGACCAAAGCGGAAGCGAAAGCAGCTTTCAACAACGATATGGTCTACATGGAGAAATACCTGGAAAACCCACGCCACATCGAAATTCAGGTGCTGGCTGACGGTCAGGGTAACGCGATTTATCTGGCTGAACGTGACTGCTCCATGCAGCGTCGTCACCAGAAAGTCGTCGAAGAAGCACCTGCGCCGGGTATCACCCCGGAACTGCGTCGCTATATCGGCGAGCGTTGTGCCAAAGCCTGTGTTGATATCGGCTATCGCGGGGCAGGTACTTTCGAGTTCCTGTTCGAAAACGGTGAGTTCTACTTCATTGAAATGAACACCCGTATTCAGGTTGAACACCCGGTCACTGAGATGATCACGGGCGTTGACCTGATCAAAGAACAGTTGCGTATCGCTGCTGGCCAACCGCTGTCCATCAAGCAGGACGAAGTTGTGGTTAAAGGCCATGCGGTAGAATGCCGTATCAACGCCGAAGACCCGAACACCTTCCTGCCAAGCCCGGGCAAAATCACGCGTTTCCACGCGCCGGGTGGCTTTGGTGTACGCTGGGAGTCTCATATTTACGCAGGCTACACTGTACCTCCGTACTATGACTCAATGATCGGTAAGCTGATTTGCTACGGTGAAAACCGCGACGTGGCAATTGCCCGTATGAAAAACGCATTGCAGGAACTGATCATCGACGGTATCAAAACCAACGTTGATCTGCAGATCCGCATCATGAATGACGAGCACTTCCAGCACGGTGGAACCAACATCCACTACCTGGAGAAAAAACTCGGACTTCAGGAAAAGTAAGCACGCGTTAACCGAAAAGGCCGGAAATTCCGGCCTTTTGTTTTTCTCCCCTCCCGTACGTGCCATAAGGTACAATCCCCGCTTTCTTTATCCACAAGGGACAAAAAATGGACGCTCGTTTTGTTCAGGCCCATAAAGAGGCGCGCTGGGCGCTGTGGCTGACCCTTTTCTATCTTGCCACATGGTTAGTGGCCGCTTACTTACCAGATTCAACGCTGGGTTTTACCGGCTTACCGCACTGGTTCGAAATGGCCTGCCTGCTTACGCCGCTGGTTTTCATAGTACTGTGCTGGGCGATGGTGAAGTTTATCTATCGCGACATTCCGCTGGAGGATGACGATGCAGCTTGAAGTGATTTTGCCGCTGGTTGCCTATCTTCTGGTGGTGTTCGGTCTCTCTGTTTACGCCATGAGAAAACGCACGACCGGCACTTTCCTGAATGAATATTTCCTCGGCAGCCGCTCGATGGGCGGGGTCGTATTGGCCATGACGCTAACCGCAACCTACATTAGCGCAAGCTCCTTTATTGGCGGTCCCGGTGCGGCATACAAATACGGACTAGGCTGGGTGTTGCTGGCAATGATCCAGTTACCCGCCGTCTGGCTTTCGCTGGGTATTCTCGGTAAGAAATTCGCTATTCTGGCACGACGCTATAATGCCGTAACCCTCAACGATATGCTGTTTGCCCGCTATCAAAGCCGGTTACTGGTCTGGCTGGCGAGCCTTAGCCTGCTGGTCGCCTTCGTTGGGGCGATGACGGTACAGTTCATCGGCGGCGCACGTTTGCTGGAAACTGCCGCGGGCATTCCGTACGAAACTGGCCTGCTGATTTTTGGCGTCAGTATTGCGCTCTACACGGCGTTTGGCGGATTCCGCGCCAGCGTACTGAATGACACGATGCAGGGTATGGTGATGCTGATCGGTACGATCGTCCTGCTGGTAGGCGTCGTCCATGCTGCCGGTGGCCTTAGCCATGCGGTTGAAACCCTGCAAACCATCGACCCTAAACTGGTATCACCACAAGGCGCAGATGACATTTTGTCACCCACATTTATGACATCGTTCTGGGTGCTGGTGTGCTTTGGCGTGATTGGACTGCCGCATACGGCGGTACGCTGCATCTCCTATAAAGACAGCAAAGCGGTACACCGTGGGATTATTATCGGCACCATCGTGGTGGCAATCCTGATGTTTGGTATGCATCTGGCGGGTGCGTTGGGACGTGCGGTTCTCCCTGACCTGACGGTACCAGATCTGGTGATCCCGACTCTGATGGTAAAAGTTTTACCACCGTTTGCCGCCGGGATCTTCCTGGCCGCGCCGATGGCTGCGATCATGTCGACGATCAATGCCCAATTGCTGCAAAGTTCCGCTACGATCATTAAAGATCTTTATCTGAACATTCGCCCGGAACAACTGAAAAATGAAACGCGTCTGAAGCGCATGTCCGCTGTGATCACCTTACTGCTGGGTGCATTACTGCTGCTGGCCGCCTGGAAACCACCAGAGATGATTATCTGGCTCAACCTGCTGGCGTTTGGCGGGTTGGAAGCGGTCTTCCTGTGGCCACTGGTGCTGGGCCTGTACTGGGAGCGGGCGAACGCCGCAGGCGCATTGAGCGCCATGATTGTCGGCGGCGTGTTGTATGCCGTCCTCGCTACCTTTAACGTTCAGTACCTGGGCTTCCATCCGATCGTGCCCTCGTTGCTGATAAGTTTGCTGGCTTTCCTGGTCGGAAACCGTTTCGGTTCTACCGCCCCGCAAGCTGCCATATTGACTACTGATAAATAAAGAGTTTTGCCATGCCATGGATCCAACTGAAACTGAACACAACGGGTGCTAACGCAGAAGAGTTAAGCGATGCACTGATGGAAGCAGGCGCTGTTTCCATCACTTTCCAGGATACGCATGATACGCCTGTGTTCGAGCCCCTGCCGGGTGAAACTCGCCTGTGGGGCGACACCGATGTCATTGGTCTGTTCGATGCCGAAACCGACATGAAAGAAGTGGTTGCTATTCTGGAACAGCACCCGCTGCTGGGCGAAGGCTTCGTGCATAAAATCGAACAGCTTGAAGATAAAGACTGGGAACGCGAATGGATGGACAATTTCCACCCCATGCGCTTTGGTGAACGTCTGTGGATTTGCCCGAGCTGGCGTGATGTCCCGGATGAGAACGCCGTCAATGTGATGCTGGACCCTGGTCTGGCGTTTGGCACAGGCACTCATCCAACGACCTCTCTGTGCCTGCAGTGGCTCGATGGTCTCGACCTTAACGGTAAAACAGTGATCGACTTTGGCTGCGGCTCCGGCATCCTGGCAATTGCAGCACTGAAACTCGGAGCAGCAAAAGCGATTGGTGTCGATATCGATCCGCAGGCCATTCAGGCAAGCCGCGATAACGCCCAGCGTAACGGCGTCTCCGAACGTCTGGAACTTTACCTGCCGCAGGACCAGCCAGACGCCATGAAAGCCGATGTGGTGGTCGCTAACATCCTGGCGGGCCCATTACGTGAACTGGCACCGTTAATCAGCGTCCTGCCCGTTGAAGGCGGTTTGCTGGGGCTTTCCGGGATCCTGGCCAGCCAGGCTGACAGTGTCTGCGAAGCCTATGCCGATCTCTTTACGCTCGATCCCGTCATCGAAAAAGAAGAGTGGTGTCGTATTACCGGCAAGAAAAAATAGTCCTTTCCCGTGGCCTCTCTGTAGGCCACGTTTTCCCTTTTTTTGTACCTCCCCCGCCGCCGCAACAACGCTAAAATAACCCACTTAACTCATTGAAATTAAAATATAAAATTACATTAATTATTCATTAGACGAATTGTATAAAAGCAACATTAGGTAGGCGGTGCTGCTGGCGCTAAGCATCATGCCTGCAACGGTTTTTGCATCTCACTGGGGTTACGGGGGAGAAGGTTCTCCAGAACACCGGGGCGCACTCAGTGAAGAGAACAAAACTTGCCAGACCGGGAGGAATCAATCCCCGATCAACATCGACACAGCGCTTCCAGCGTACCTCTCGCCGCTTAGCGTTCACGATACCGATGGGCCGGTCACGCTCATCAACAATGGTCATACCCTCCCGGCGGGTCTAAAGGCCTCGACCGATGATACTGTGGCCATTGATGGCACTACCGCTCAATGGCCGCGTGATTGTCGAGTAATCCTCAGAAAACCCTACGATCATGTTCTGAAATGAGAGCATAGTCACACTATGTCACAATAATCTGCTGATTAATTCAGCAGATTATCTTGTCATGCCGCCTGGCCTCGAAGAAAAAATGAGAAGTTACGCAAAATTATATGCGTATATAAAATCGACACATTTTTATAATACAATGATTTATATGATTAATTATTTTCACCCGCTCAGATTTACGGCAATTCATTGATCCACCTCAGTGGATTGGTCAAAGTTTGGCCTTTCATCTCATGCAAAAAATGCGTAATATACGCCGCCTTGCAGTCACAGTATGGTCATTTCTTAACTCATGCGCATCGGACAATATCAGCTCAGAAATCGCCTGATCGCAGCACCTATGGCTGGCATCACTGACAGACCATTCAGGACGCTGTGCTATGAGATGGGAGCAGGATTGACGGTATCCGAGATGATGTCTTCTAACCCGCAGGTTTGGGAAAGCGACAAATCTCGTTTACGAATGGTGCACGTTGATGAGCCAGGTATTCGCACGGTGCAAATTGCCGGTAGCGACCCTGTTGAGATGGCTGATGCCGCACGTATTAACGTGGAAAGCGGCGCCCAGATTATTGATATCAATATGGGGTGTCCGGCTAAAAAAGTGAATCGCAAGCTCGCAGGTTCAGCCCTCTTGCAGTACCCGGATTTAGTGAAATCGATACTAACCGAGGTCGTCAATGCAGTGGACGTTCCTGTCACACTCAAGATTCGCACCGGCTGGGCTCCGGAACACCGTAACTGCGTAGAGATTGCCCAACTGGCTGAAGACTGTGGCATTCAGGCTCTGACCATTCATGGACGCACCCGCGCCTGTTTGTTCAATGGAGATGCTGAGTACGACAGTATTCGGGCAGTTAAGCAGAAAGTTTCCATTCCGATTATCGCGAATGGCGACATTACTGACCCGCATAAAGCCAGAGCTGTACTCGACTATACGGGGGCGGATGCCCTGATGATAGGACGTGCAGCTCAGGGAAGACCCTGGATCTTTCGGGAAATCCAGCATTATCTGGACACTGGGGAGCTGCTGCCCCCGCTGCCTCTGGCAGAGGTGAAGCGCTTGCTTTGTGCGCATGTTCGGGAATTGCACGACTTTTATGGTCAGGCAAAAGGGTACCGAATAGCGCGTAAACACGTATCCTGGTATCTCCAGGAACACGCTCCAGATGACCAGTTTCGGCGCACATTCAACGCCATTGAAGATTCCAGCGAACAGCTGGCGGCGTTGGAGGCATACTTCGAAAATTTTGCGTAAACAGAAATAAAGAGCTGACAGAACTATGTTCGAACAACGCGTAAATTCTGACGTACTGACCGTTTCTACCGTTAACTCTCAGGATCAGGTAACTCAAAAACCCCTGCGTGACTCGGTTAAACAGGCACTGAAGAACTATTTTGCTCAATTGAATGGTCAGGATGTTAACGATCTCTATGAGCTGGTACTGGCTGAAGTAGAACAGCCCCTGTTGGACATGGTGATGCAATACACCCGCGGTAACCAGACCCGTGCTGCCCTGATGATGGGCATCAACCGTGGTACGCTGCGTAAAAAACTGAAAAAATACGGCATGAACTGATACTAATCAGCGAAATGTTTGTTTTAAAAGGCGCTACTCGGCATGGGGAAGCGCCTTTTTTATTCGCGTCACACGGAGGCTTTGGTGATGAAAGCAAGATGTGAACCTGTCTACTTTGGTGATGAATCAAAAAAGATAATCCAGGGTGATGCGCTAACTGAACTGAAAAAGCTGCCGTCTGAAAGCATCGATCTGATCTTTGCCGACCCGCCTTATAACATCGGGAAAGATTTTGACGGGTTGGTAGAATCCTGGGACGAAGAGAGCTTTCTGACCTGGCTGTTCGAGTGCATTGATGAATGCCATCGAATATTAAAGCCACAAGGCACCATGTACATCATGAACAGTACGGAAAACATGCCGTACATCGATCTCAAATGCCGACAGCTCTTTACCATCAAAAGCCGTATTGTATGGGCCTATGATAGCTCAGGAGTACAGGCCAAAAAGTACTTTGGCTCCATGTATGAACCGATCCTGATGATGGTCAAAGACCCAAAAAGTTATACATTTAACCGTGGTGATATTTTGGTTGAAGCGAAAACTGGGGCGAAACGCGCGCTGATCGATTACAGAAAGAACCCACCTCAACCTTACAATCATAAAAAAGTACCTGGTAATGTCTGGGAGTTTCCACGCGTTCGCTACCTGATGGATGAATACGAAAACCACCCAACCCAAAAGCCTAAAGCTCTGCTGGAACGCATCATTTTAGCCTCCTCGAATCCAAACGACTGGGTGTTAGATCCGTTCGCGGGTAGCTTCACTACCGGGGCAACCGCAGTGGATTTAGGGCGTCAGTTTGTCGGTATTGAAATCAATGATGAATACGTAAAAATGGGACTGCGGAGACTGCGTATTAGCTCCCATTTTTCAGAGGATGAGCTTGCAAAGGTGAAAAAGCGCAAGACGAAAAACTTGTCTAAAAAGAGTCGATTACCGGAAAAGAGCGGTGGAATTTCAGCAAAGTAAAAGCATTGTAAGTCTGCTTTTCAGCTTTTAGATTTCGTGTATATTCCCTGCACGCTTGGGCATGAATACACAGGATTTGGTAATGATTCGCAAGTATTGGTGGCTGGTTGTTTTTGCTGTCTTTGTTTTTCTTTTTGATGCACTACTCATTCAATGGATAGAGTTGATGACAACAGAGCACGACAAGTGCCGGAATATGAACTCAGTGAATCCCCTCAAGCTGGTCAATTGCGTCGACCTCGAATAGTGCGCCCGGTGGCTTACCGTTCTGTCACTGCCGTCAGTCCATGGCGGCAGAAACTAGCCAACCTGATCCTCCCCCTGAATCAATTGCAGCATACAGCCATCAGGGCTTAACATTTTTAATACATTATCGACTAATACAGGTGCTTGTTGGTAGAGATCATAACTCGCTGGATTCATTAACCAGTTTTTTATTATTCCGCTAAAACTACCATGCAAAATAATTATTATAACGTCTAAATCAAGGCTGGTAGCGATCAGATTGTTAACCGCACACTGCTGCAAAGACTCACGAATACTTTGGTGACTAATTCCTATTTTATCGCGAATCGTCTGTTCTGATATCATATCGTTATGAAATTCACATTTATGATATAAAATTTGCATTAATGCCTGCTGACGAGGGTTCTCAGCAATATATTGCAAACCTACAACTAATTTCTCACGCAACCGCTGTAAAGGATTATCGCCCCAACGACCAATGAGCTTTTCCTGAATAAGGTAGCGGAGAGGAGGCTGTTGTGACCATAGCTCATTAAACAGCTGGGTCTTATTTTCAAAATGCCAGTAAAGTGCCCCCCGTGTCACATTGGCGGCGTCCGCAATGTCGTTTAGCGTTGTATTGCTTACGCCGCGTGCGGCAAACTGCGCTATCGCGGTTTCAATCAGGAGCTGGCGCGTTTTGAGGGCATCAGCTTTCGTTTTTCTGGCCATAGTTCCGAATGCCTGAGACAGTGTAGAGAATGATTAACTTTCTTATTTAATATTTACTATACGGAATAAATATATCACCTGGCGATTGTTTAAACGAGTTCTAAACTATTTTATTGTGCTGATCACACACAAATAATCAAAACGAATAAACGACACCAATACATTCACCAATCAGATAATAATTTCAATATGTATTTATGCGCATCACAGTATTGCTATTAATGACATAATAAGTCGGTAGCCGATTGCTCTTTTTTTGTTTTTACGTGCCGTGTATCGCACCCATAAATAATTATTGCTTACATCGCAAGCTAATAATTTGTAGGATAGCCAACTATTATTTTCTATGCACGTTATCTCCCTTGCCTCACCCGGTAAATAACGAGCTTTCGGTTTTTTAAGGAAAAGTAATGACGAAAAATGCCAGGTTCTCACTCCTGCCCTCATTCATCATCATCTCCGCTGCATTACTCGCCGGTTGTAACGATCAGGGGGATACACAAGCTCATCCTGCCGAGCCACAGGTTACTGTCCATGTCGTTGAGTCGGGTCCTTTAGCTGTGACAACTGAATTGCCGGGACGAACGACCTCATTCCGTATTGCTGAAGTCCGCCCTCAGGTCAGTGGGATTGTCCTTAAACGGAATTTCACCGAAGGGGGTGATGTTGAAGCAGGTCAATCGCTCTATCAGATCGATCCCGCAACCTACCAGGCTGACTATGACAGCGCCAAAGGTGAGCTGGCGAAGAGTGAAGCGGCTGCTGCAATTGCGCATTTAACCGTGAAACGCTACATCCCGCTGGTCGGCACAAAGTACATCAGCCAACAAGAGTACGATCAGGCCATTGCTGATGCACGTCAGGCAGATGCTTCTGTTACTGCAGCAAAAGCAGCCGTTGAAAGCGCTCGCATTAATCTTGCCTACACCAAAGTCACATCACCCATTAGCGGGCGTATCGGTAAATCCAACGTCACTGAAGGGGCGCTGGTCACCAATGGCCAGGCAGCAGAGTTAGCTACCGTTCAGCAACTTGATCCTATTTATGTCGATGTCACGCAGTCCAGCAACGACTTCATGCGCCTCAAGCAATCCATTGAACAAGGTAGCCTGCATAAAGACAGCACCAGCAGCACTGTTGAACTGGTGATGGAAAATGGCCAGTCCTACCCACTGAAAGGCTCTTTGCAATTTTCTGACGTGACGGTTGATGAAAGCACCGGTTCCATCACCCTCAGAGCCGTATTCCCTAACCCGCAGCACACCCTGTTACCGGGCATGTTTGTTCGGGCGCGTATCGATGAAGGTGTACAGCCCAATGCCATTCTCGTTCCACAACAAGGTGTAACGCGTACTCCGCGTGGTGATGCCACAGTGATGCTCGTTAACGACAAGAGTCAGGTTGAGTCTCGTGCCGTTGTCGCAGCACAAGCCATTGGCGACAAATGGCTGATTAGCGACGGTTTAAAACCCGGCGATAAAGTCATCGTGAGCGGCTTACAGAAAGCACGTCCTGGCGTGCAGGTTAAAGCCACTACCGATGCCCCGGCAGCAACTGCGGCGCAATAAGGTAAGCGGACATGGCAAACTTTTTTATTAGGCGACCTATCTTTGCCTGGGTGCTGGCCATCATTCTGATGATGGCAGGCGCTTTGGCGATCATGCAACTGCCCGTGGCGCAGTACCCTACCATCGCGCCCCCTGCCGTAGCAATTTCCGCAACCTATCCGGGGGCGGATGCGCAGACGGTACAGGACACAGTAACGCAGGTTATCGAACAGAACATGAACGGTATCGATAACCTGATGTATATGTCCTCCACCAGCGATTCCGCCGGGAGCGTGACCATTACACTGACGTTCCAGTCTGGGACCGACCCTGATATCGCGCAGGTCCAGGTGCAAAATAAATTGCAGCTCGCCACACCGCTTCTGCCGCAGGAAGTCCAGCAGCAGGGTATCAGTGTTGAGAAATCGAGTAGCAGCTTTTTGATGGTTGCGGGTTTTGTTTCTGACAATCCGCAAACTACGCAGGATGACATCTCCGATTACGTTGCCTCTAACGTTAAAGACACCATCAGTCGTCTGAACGGCGTTGGCGATGTGCAGCTGTTTGGTGCTCAGTACGCCATGCGCATCTGGCTGGATGCAAACTTGCTGAACAAGTACAAACTCACACCAGTCGATGTCATTAATCAGTTAAAAGTACAGAACGATCAGATAGCCGCAGGTCAGTTAGGCGGTACACCGGCATTACCTGATCAGCAGCTTAATGCCTCGATCATTGCGCAAACACGCCTGAAAGATCCAGAAGAGTTCGGCAAAGTTACCTTACGTGTGAACAGTGATGGATCTGTTGTACATCTGAAAGATGTCGCGCGTATTGAGCTGGGCGGTGAAAACTATAATGTTGTTGCTCGCATTAACGGTAAGCCAGCATCCGGTCTCGGTATTAAACTGGCAACCGGGGCGAACGCGCTGGATACCGCTAACGCCATCAAAGCCAAGCTGGTTGAGCTGCAACCCTTCTTCCCGCAGGGAATGAAGGTCGTCTATCCGTACGACACGACGCCGTTTGTTACGATCTCTATTCACGAAGTGGTAAAAACGCTTTTTGAAGCGATCGTGCTGGTCTTCCTGGTTATGTATTTGTTCCTGCAAAACATCCGGGCAACGCTCATTCCGACCATCGCCGTCCCCGTCGTATTGTTGGGAACATTTGCCGTCCTTGCCGCGTTTGGCTACTCGATAAATACCCTAACGATGTTCGGGATGGTGCTCGCCATCGGCTTGTTGGTTGATGACGCGATAGTCGTGGTGGAAAACGTAGAACGAGTGATGATGGAAGATAATCTACCGCCGAAAGAGGCGACAGAAAAATCCATGTCACAAATTCAGGGGGCCCTGGTCGGTATCGCCATGGTGCTGTCAGCGGTATTTATCCCAATGGCCTTCTTTGGCGGTTCCACTGGGGCAATTTACCGACAGTTCTCAATCACTATTGTTTCAGCAATGGCGCTTTCCGTGCTGGTCGCATTGATTCTGACTCCGGCACTGTGTGCAACATTACTGAAGCCAGTCTCTGCAAATCATCACGAGAAAAAAAGCGGCTTCTTTGGTTGGTTTAACGCCAAATTTGACCACAGCGTCAACCATTACACCAATAGCGTCAGCGGAATCATTCGCAAAACGGGGCGTTACCTGGTGGTGTATCTGGTCATTGTGATTGGGATGGCGGTGCTATTCATGCGCCTTCCAACCTCTTTCCTGCCAGAGGAAGATCAGGGCGTATTCCTGACAATGATTCAGCTCCCGGCAGGTGCAACTCAAGAGCGTACCCAGAAAGTGCTGGATCAGGTCACTCACTACTATTTGAACAATGAAAAAGCCAACGTCGAGAGTGTTTTTACAGTTAACGGCTTTAGCTTCAGCGGTCAGGGACAAAACTCAGGGATGGCGTTCGTCAGCCTCAAACCCTGGGAAGAACGTAGCGGTAGCGAAAATAACGTTGAATCCGTTATTGCCCGCGCAACCCGGGCATTTAGTCAGATTCGCGATGGTTTAGTCTTCCCCTTCAACATGCCTGCCATTGTTGAACTGGGTACGGCAACCGGTTTTGACTTTGAACTCATTGACCAGGGCGGGCTGGGACATGCCGCACTAACGCAAGCACGTAACCAGCTGATGGGCATGGTTGCAAAACACCCTGACCTGCTGGTACGCGTACGCCCTAACGGTCTTGAGGATACCGCGCAATTCAAGCTGGATGTCGATCAGGAAAAAGCACAAGCACTGGGGGTTTCGTTATCTGATATCAACGAAACCATCTCTGCCGCATTGGGTGGCTATTATGTCAATGACTTCATTGACCGTGGCCGCGTGAAAAAAGTGTATGTCCAGGCAGATGCTAAATTCCGTATGTTGCCGGAGGACATCAATAATCTGTATGTCCGCAGTACCAATGGCGAAATGGTGCCCTTTTCTACATTCAGTTCAGCACATTGGATTTACGGCTCGCCACGACTGGAACGCTACAATGGTATGCCATCGATGGAGTTGCTGGGAGAAGCTGCACCAGGCAGGAGTACCGGTGAGGCAATGGCCTTGATGGAAAGCCTTGCGGAAAAACTACCAAATGGTATCGGTCATGACTGGACGGGAATGTCCTATCAGGAACGACTGTCAGGTAACCAGGCTCCGGCGCTGTATGCCATCTCGCTGATCGTAGTCTTCCTTTGCCTTGCGGCATTGTATGAAAGCTGGTCGATTCCATTCTCTGTCATGCTTGTTGTACCGCTCGGTGTTGTTGGAGCATTGCTGGCAGCGTCACTTCGCGGGATGAATAACGACGTGTACTTCCAGGTGGGCCTGTTAACGACCATCGGACTCTCTGCCAAAAACGCCATCCTGATCGTCGAATTTGCCAAAGACCTGATGGACAAAGAAGGCAAAGGGTTGATCGAAGCCACTCTTGAGGCTTCCCGCATGCGTCTTCGCCCTATCCTGATGACATCCCTGGCGTTTATTCTCGGGGTTATGCCTCTGGTTATCAGCCATGGTGCAGGTAGCGGTGCGCAGAATGCTGTTGGTACCGGTGTTATGGGGGGGATGCTCACCGCAACATTGTTAGCGATCTTCTTCGTTCCCGTCTTCTTCGTTGTCGTTAAACGGCGTTTTAGCCGGCACCACGAATAATTTGTAAAATAAAGGCGTCCATGGGCGCCTTTTTACATGATGATGAGTTCTTTATTTATTAATAAGATAGACATTTAATTCTGCTGAAACATTGCAGAAAGAACTTTCAGGTGCGCCCATTTTATCCATTATTTTTACAATCCACATGAATTGAGATTATTCCTCATGTCAGTCTTTTTTTAAGCAGTGGTAAAATAGCGGTCGAGTTCGCAGATGGCTGAGCGTTTACCTTTGCTCAATTAGCGAAACGCTTATTTTTGAGGTAACACCATGAAAAGATTAATACCCGTTGCACTGCTTACCGCATTACTGGCTGGCTGTGCACACGATTCCCCTTGCGTGCCTGTCTATGACGATCAAGGGCGTCTGGTTCATACCAATACCTGTATGAAAGGCACCACGCAGGATAACTGGGAAACGGCAGGAGCGATAGCCGGTGGTGCAGCCGCTGTTGCCGGCTTGACGCTTGGGATAGTTGCCTTGACGAAATAAATCATCATAAAAGCGCGGCCGTTGCCGCGCTTTTAGCAATAATGATTAAATCTTTATATAAGACAAAACGTTGATTCATGGCATCATTCATAAAATAAAATTATTATGGATTCTCTTCACATATCCACGACCTAAAATTAGCATTTTCTCTATTCTTCGTTACAACGCATATCCCTTTCATTATTCTCACGCTAAAGGTATTCACGCCCGAAATTGTTATCTTGCGTCCTGTCTGAAAATTAATTTTTTGCGCTGAAATGTGGCTTACGTTTCAATTTTGCACCACTTCAGGGCGCTGCATTTATTTTTTCCTGTCTACACTCTGCATATTGCGTCGAATAATCGTGCGCAAAAACCTGGCACTACCTTTGCTTAGAAGAGTATGGCCAAAGCCACAGACAGGTAAAAGACGTTTGTAGAACGTTTCCATAACAATAATTCCACCACACAGGATGCTCTATGAAAAAGATGATAATAGCCAGCCTGGCTGCGGCCGGCGTGCTGCTTGCGGTCGCAAATCAGGCACATGCCGGCGCAACTCTTGATGCCGTAAAGAAAAAAGGTTTTGTGCAATGTGGTATCAGTGATGGCCTGCCTGGTTTTTCTTACGCCGATGCAAGCGGTAAATTCTCTGGTATTGATGTCGATGTATGTCGTGGCGTTGCCGCTGCCGTATTTGGTGATGACAGCAAAGTAAAATATACCCCACTCACCGCCAAAGAACGCTTCACCGCGTTACAGTCTGGTGAGGTCGATATGCTTTCCCGTAATACCACATGGACTTCCTCTCGTGATGCGGGGATGGGCATGTCTTTCACCGGTGTAACCTATTACGACGGCATTGGTTTTCTCACCCATAATAAAGCGGGTCTGAAGAGCGCTAAAGAACTGGATGGCGCTACGGTTTGTATTCAGGCAGGAACAGATACTGAACTGAATGTGGCCGACTACTTTAAAGCCAATAACATGAAGTATACCCCTGTCACCTTTGACCGTTCTGATGAGTCCGCTAAAGCGCTGGAGTCAGGGCGCTGCGATACACTGGCTTCCGACCAGTCTCAGTTGTACGCCCTGCGGATCAAACTGAGCAACCCCGCAGAATGGATTGTACTGCCAGAAGTGATTTCTAAAGAACCACTGGGACCAGTCGTGCGTCGTGGTGACGACGAGTGGTTCTCGATTGTTCGCTGGACATTGTTCGCTATGCTGAACGCCGAAGAGATGGGTGTTAACTCGAAAAATGTTGACGAAAAAGCAGCCAATCCTGCAACACCGGATATGGCGCACCTGTTAGGTAAAGAGGGCGACTATGGCAAGGATCTGAAACTTGATAACAAATGGGCTTACAACATTATCAAGCAGGTAGGTAACTACTCGGAGATCTTTGAACGTAACGTTGGATCGGAAAGCCCGCTGAAGATCAAGCGTGGACAGAACAACCTCTGGAATAACGGTGGCATTCAGTATGCACCACCCGTGCGCTAATGCACAGTGACGCAACGAGCGCCGCAACTGCGGCGCTCAGCCCAGAGTCATAGTTACCGAGGTTTTCTTATGCCCCATCGCCGCTCAAACGTAAAAGGATCGTTATCCTTTTCTAACCCTGCGGTCCGCGCCTGGTTATTTCAAATACTCGCTGTTATTGCAGTCGTTAGCATTGCTGTCTATCTCATTCATAACACCATTAATAACCTAAGCAGTCGCGGTATTACCTCGGGATTTTCTTTTCTCGATCGCAGTGCCGGATTTGGCATTGTCCAGCATCTGATTGATTACGAGCAGGGCGATACATACGGTCGGGTCTTTCTTGTCGGTCTGCTCAATACGCTATTAGTCTCCGCATTGTGCATTGTTTTCGCATCGTTTCTCGGCTTTTTTCTCGGACTGGCACGGCTGTCTGATAACTGGTTACTGCGCAAGCTCTCGACGATTTATATCGAAACGTTCCGCAATATCCCGCCATTGCTGCAGATCTTCTTTTGGTATTTTGCCGTATTACGGAATTTGCCCGGACCGCGGCAGGCTGTCAGTACCCTGGATCTGGTCTTTCTGAGCAATCGTGGGCTCTACATTCCGGCACCACAGATGGGAGAAGGTCTGATTACCTTCTGTGCCGCAATCGTGATTGCCGCCATCATCACCATTGGGTTATTTCGCTTCAACAAAATGCACCAGACCAAAACAGGCCAGTTACGCCGAACATGGCCTACGGCTCTGGCCCTGATCGTGTTTCTACCGATGATTTCACATTGGATTTTCGGTGCGGCGCTGCACTGGGATATCCCTGAACTGCGCGGGTTTAACTTCCGTGGCGGTATGGTGCTTATTCCAGAATTGGCTGCCCTGACACTGGCGCTTTCTGTATACACCTCTGCATTTATTGCAGAAATTATCCGGGCGGGGATTCAGGCAGTCCCTTATGGTCAACATGAAGCAGCACGTTCTCTGGGCTTACCAAACCGGGTAACTCTGCGGCAGGTCATCATCCCACAGGCGTTGCGTGTCATTATTCCCCCACTGACGAGTCAGTATCTGAATATCGTCAAGAACTCCTCTCTCGCAGCCGCCATTGGCTACCCGGATATGGTGTCATTGTTTGCCGGTACTGTGCTCAATCAAACAGGACAGGCCATCGAAACTATCGCCATCACCATGTCGGTTTACTTGATCATCAGCCTGAGTATCTCTCTGTTGATGAATATTTATAACCGCCGTATCGCACTGATTGAGCGCTAAGGAGCCATGATGACAAAAGCACTGCTGTCTCGCCCCGCGCGCCCGAGCAGTAACCAGGCAAGTCGCATTCTATTTTGGGTACGTAAAAACCTGTTCTCTAGTTGGTCAAACAGCCTGCTCACATTGCTATGTGTATGGCTTATTTGGTCGTTCCTTCCCCCGCTATTGAACTGGGCATTCCTGCAGGCCAACTGGGTCGGTTCTACCCGGGCCGATTGTACAAAAGCAGGGGCTTGTTGGGTGTTCATCCATGAGCGCTTTGGGCAATTTATGTATGGACTGTATCCACACGATCAACGCTGGCGCGTAAATCTGGCCCTGATTATTGGTCTGCTTTCCATCATCCCGATGTTCTTGAAAACCATCCCCCATCGTGGCCGCTATATCGCCATCTGGGCGGTGGTGTATCCCCTTACCGTCTGGTGGCTGATGTACGGTGGTGTTCTCGGGATTGAGCGAGTAGAAACCCGGCAGTGGGGAGGATTAACACTGACGCTGATTATCGCCTCCGTGGGTATCGCGGGCGCACTTCCATGGGGAATTTTGCTGGCGTTAGGCCGCCGTTCTCATATGCCGATCGTACGTGTTTTATCGGTCATTTTCATTGAGTTCTGGCGTGGTGTACCGCTTATAACCGTCCTGTTTATGTCCTCAGTCATGCTCCCGCTATTTATGTCGGAGGGTACAACTATCGACAAACTTATTCGGGCACTGGTAGGCGTCATTCTTTTCCAGTCAGCCTATGTTGCTGAAGTGGTACGCGGAGGATTACAGGCCTTACCAAAAGGTCAGTATGAAGCAGCTGAATCACTGGCACTCGGGTACTGGAAAACGCAGGGGTTGGTGATCCTTCCACAGGCACTGAAGCTGGTCATTCCCGGTTTGGTCAATACCATTATCGCGCTATTCAAGGATACCAGCCTGGTCATCATCATCGGCCTGTTTGATCTTTTTAGCAGCGTCCAGCAAGCAACTGTCGATCCGGCCTGGCTGGGGATGTCGACAGAGGGATATGTTTTCGCTGCTCTGATTTACTGGGTTTTCTGTTTCAGCATGTCGCGCTATAGCCAGCATCTGGAAAAACGTTTTAACACCGGGCGGACACCGCACTGAGGAATTTATGAGCAAAATAGTAATGCCGTCCACTGACGCGATGATTACGCTGGAAAACGTCAACAAATGGTATGGGCAGTTTCATGTCCTGAAAAATATCAACCTGCAGGTAAAACAGGGAGAGCGTATCGTATTGTGCGGACCTTCTGGTTCCGGAAAATCGACGACTATCCGCTGTATTAACCATCTGGAAGAACATCAGCAAGGGCGTATTGTCGTGGATGGAATTGAACTCAACGAAGATATCCGCAATATTGAACGTGTCAGACAGGAAGTTGGCATGGTCTTCCAGCACTTTAATCTCTTCCCTCATTTAACGGTTCTGCAAAACTGCACACTGGCCCCTATTTGGGTGCAAAAGATGCCGAAGAAAGAAGCTGAAGTGCTGGCAATGCACTACCTTGAACGAGTACGCATTGCTGAACATGCCCATAAGTATCCCGGGCAAATTTCCGGTGGCCAACAACAGCGTGTCGCCATTGCGCGTTCGCTGTGCATGAAACCCAAAATCATGCTGTTTGACGAGCCCACGTCAGCGTTAGATCCCGAGATGGTAAAGGAAGTGCTGGATACGATGATTGGCCTGGCGCAATCGGGAATGACAATGCTGTGTGTCACACATGAAATGGGGTTTGCCCGCACGGTAGCGGATCGGGTGATCTTTATGGATCTTGGTGAGATTGTCGAACAGGCGCCTCCAGATGAGTTTTTTGCCAATCCACGATCTGAACGCACACGTGCGTTTTTATCGCAGGTAATACATTAAAGTCGTTGGCCGGATAAAGATCCGGCCGTTTTTTGATACGCATGAACGCAAAAAGGCCATCCTTTCGGATGGCCTTTTCACTTATTTGATGTCTGGCAGTTTATGGCGGTCGTCCTGCCCGCCACCCTTCGGGCCGTTGCTTCGCAACGTTCAAATCCGCTCCCGGCGGATTTGTCCTACTCCGGAGAGCGTTCACCGACAGACCACAGATAAAACAAAAGGCCCAGTCTTTCGACTGAGCCTTTTGTTTTATTTGATGTCTGGCAGTTCCCTACTCTCGCATGGGGAGACCCCACACTACCATCGGCGCTACGGCGTTTCACTTCTGAGTTCGGCATGG